>NZ_CP181044.1:0-2400000 GCF_047795635.1 Halomonas sp. HK25
GGGGGGCGGCCTGACGCATCAGATCGCCTGCGCACGGATCTGTTGTGACGCGTTCGGGCAGTCTCTTTGGTCATGATCCCGGTCTTCTACTCGCCCAATTTTTTCCAACGTAACGCGCCGGCTGGTCAAAAGCCATCATCGGGACGAGCGACGCCGCGGCCCGCAAGCGGGCCGGATCGCCGAGTCCGTTGTCTGACCGGCTCTGTGGTGTGTCTGGCGTTACTTCATGCTCGATAGCGTTGCCCCTTGTGGTTGGGTGGTCGGCCGAGCGTGGGTCGCCGAGGCGCGAGGGTCCCGATCACCCGCAGCGTCGGTCGCCCGCAGTGCGGGCAGGTGTAGGTCGGCGCCTTGTCGCTAGGGGCCGTATCGGCATCCGGCGCCGTCTCAGCTACCGCCAGCGCTTGGCGGATCTGTGCCAGGCGTCGTTGCCGGCAGCGATTGGCCAGAAAGCCGTAGTGACGGACCCGCATCAGCCCCTTGGGCAGGACGTGGAGCAGGAAGCGGCGCACGAATTCCTCGCCATCGAGGACGAGCGACTTGTGTCGGTCGCGGTCGCGATAGTCCTTGTAGCGCAGGGTCACCTGGTGGTCGTCCACGGCGAGGAGGCGGGCGTTGCTGATGGCGATCCGGCGTGTGTAGCGCGCCAGGTAGCGCACCACCGTCTCGGTGTGGTCGAGACAGTCCTTGCTGTAGATCACCCACTCCGTCGCCATCAGGGCGTTGAGCTGGTCATCGACGTCGCCGGGCCGGGTGACCCGGTGGAGTTCGCCGCCAGTAGCGGCTTGGCGCAGGCCACTGACCAGGTGCCCGCGGAAGTGGCGCGACAGGGCCCGGACCGGAAACAGGTAGTGGCTGCGCGCCTCTCGCCAGATGCCATCGTCGCCCAGCGCACCGCCGGGAACCAGACAGTGCAGGTGCACATGCTGGCTCAGGTTCTGGCCCCAGGTATGGAGCACCGCACTCATGCCCATCTCGCCGCCGAGACGCTTGGGATCGCGACCGAAGGTGTGAAGGGTCTGCCAGGCGCTCTGGAACAGCCGCCGATAGATCACCTCGGGGTGAAGCTGGACCCAGCCGTTGAGACTGTGCGGCAGGGTGAACACGACGTGGTAATAGCGCACGGGCAGGATGTTGGCCTGCTGACGCTCGGCCCACTGATGCATGGCGCGACCCTGGCACTGCGGGCAGTGGCGATCGCGACAGCCGAAGTAATGCGGCTGGGTGTGGTCGCAGTCCGAGCACTGCAAGACCGTCCCGCCCATCGCTTCGGTGCGACAGGCGAGCAGATGGCGGCACACGCGTTGGCGCTGGCGATCGAGGCCGGCCGGGTTGAGAAAGCGGGTCAGGGCCTGTTGAAGGGTGGCGGACTCAGTCATGGCCCACCTCCAGGCCGGCCACCAGGTCGATGGGACCCTGACTCGCCCCTTGCTGGCCCGGCAGCCAGTGCAGGTAGCGCATCGTCGACTGGATGCTGCGGTGGCCCAACAGCCGTTGGAGCTGATGGACGGGCATGCCCTGTTCCAGGACATGCGTGGCATAGGCATGGCGCAGGCTGTGGATGCCACCGACCCGCTCGACCCCGGCCAAGCGCTTGGCCTGGGTAAAGGCCTTCTGCGGTGCGCTCGGGTGCAGCGCGCGATCCGGAAACAGCGCGCTCGGGAATAGCCATGTCGTCGGCCGGTAGGCACGCCAGTAATCGCGCAAGCGATCGAGCAGGGTCGCCGATAGCAGGACCATGCGATCCTTCGCGCCCTTGCCCTGGGCGACACGCAGCTGGCCACGCTGGCTGTCGATGTCACTGACCCGCAGGTGGCAGACCTCGCTGACGCGCAGTCCGCAGCCGTAGCACAGTTCGAGCATCATGCGATGCTTGGCGTTGTGGCAGGCGGCCAGGATCCGCCGGACGTCGTCGCGGGTCAGCAGTTCTGGAATTCGCTGCGGTGTCTTCGGCACCACCGGCGATACCTCAACCGACGGCCAGTGCAACACCTGCAAGTAGAGGAACCGCACGCCGTGCAAGTAGACGCGGCAGCTGGCGGCGGACAAGCCGCGCTCCTGGACCAGATGATTGAAGAAGCGTTGCAGGTCGTCGCTGCTCAAGGTGTCCGGCGGACGGTGGAAATAGCGCGCCAGGTCCGTGATCACCGTCAAGTAGGTAGTGTGGGTGCGTTGCGCGAAGCCATGCTGCCGCATGGCCTCGATCATCGTCTGTCGCAAGGCAGTCATCGTCGTCACTCCTGTTCATTGACCCAAGTGGGTCAATGAACAGTGTGGTTCGATGAGTCGAAAGACAGGATTCGGCGACAGCTACCGCGAAGCGGTTTAGTTCAACTAATATTATGTTGCATTTAAGTTTGCTGGGCTTGGGGAGTGAGGTGAATAGTCTCCGGAAAGCTGAAACTTTGGTCGGGGCGAGCGACGAAATTGTTGCGTAAGCGACTAATTTTAAATAAGTTCTATTTTTTGGTTATGCTTTTTAGCATGCCCTGCGTAGCAATGCTTTGTTAGCAATGCTTTGTTAGCAGCGCTTTGTTAGCAGCGCTTTGTTAGCAGCGCTTTGTTAGCAGCGCTTTGTTAGCAGCGCTTTGTTAGCAGCGCTTTGTTAGCAGCGCTTTGTTAGCAACGCTTTGTTAGCAGCACTTTGTTAGCAGCACTTTGTTAGCAGTGCCGACGCCCCCACGCAAACGGCGCCCCGCGGGGCGCCGTTTGCATGAGGTACTCGTGAGCCTCAGGCCAGGTACTTGATCATCACCCCCGCGGCCACCGCCGAGCCGATCACGCCGGCCACATTGGGCCCCATGGCGTGCATCAGCAGGAAGTTGTGCGGGTTGGACTCCAGGCCGACCTTGTTGGCCACCCTGGCTGCCATCGGCACCGCGGAGACCCCGGCGGCACCGATCAGCGGGTTGATCGGCATCTTGCTCATCACGTTCATCAGCTTGGCCATGAGGATGCCGGCGGCGGTGCCGATGGCGAAGGCCACCATGCCCAGCGCCATGATGCCGAGCGTCTCCAGGGCCAGGAAGCTCTCGGCCATCAGCTTGGAGCCCACGGCCAGGCCCAGCACGATGGTGACGATATTGATCAGGGCATTCTGGGCGGTGTCGGTCAGCCGCTCGACCACGCCACACTCGCGCATCAGGTTGCCGAAGCAGAACATCCCCAGCAGCGGCGCGGCATCCGGCAGGAACAGCGCCACCAGCACCAGCAGGGCCAGCGGGAAGACGATCTTCTCGAGCTTCGACACTGGGCGCAGCTGGGTCATGGTGATCTCGCGCTCCTTCTTGCTGGTCAGCAGCCGCATGATCGGCGGCTGGATCATCGGCACCAGCGCCATGTAGGCGTAGGCGGCCACGGCGATCGCCCCCAACAGCTCCGGGGCCAGCATGCTCGACACGTAGATCGAGGTGGGCCCGTCGGCACCGCCGATGATGCCGATGGCGGCGGCCTGCTCCAGGGTGAAGTCCATCCAGCCCATCGCCGACAGGCCCACCGCCCCGAACAGGGTCGCGAAGATGCCGAACTGCGCGGCGGCACCCAGGAAGAGGGTGCGCGGATTGGCCAGCAGCGGCCCGAAGTCGGTCATCGCGCCCACGCCCATGAAGATGATCAGCGGCGCGACCCCCGACGCCACGGCCATCGCATAGAAGGTATAGAGCAGGCCGTCACCGTAGCCGACGTTCATCGCCACGTCCTTGGCGGCGCGCAGCTGGTCCGGCGAGGCGCCGTTGTCGACCAGCGCCTTGAGGGTGGCCCGCCACGCCTCCTGGCCGGCCAGCGGGTCCAGGGTCGCGCCCAGCGCCGAGGCCATCTGATGAAGCACCGCGGGGCGCGCCATCTCGATGGCCTGGTCCAGCGCCGAGATCGCCAGGCCCGCCTCGGGGATATTGGCCAGGATGCCGCCGAAGCCGATCGGCACCAGCAGCAGCGGCTCGAATTTCTTGGCGATGGCCAGGTAGAGCAGCAACAGCCCCACCGCGATCATCACCGTCTGGCCGAGGGTCAGGTTGTAGGCGCCCGAGCCCTCCCAGAGTGTCAGCAGATTTTCCATGATCAGGGCCCTCAGAGCTCGATGAGGACGTCACCGACGGCGACGCTGTCGCCCTCGCCGACCTTGACCGCAGAGACGGTACCGGCGCTCGCGGCGCGAACCTCGGTCTCCATCTTCATGGCCTCGAGGATGATCACCACGTCGCCTTCCTTGACCGCGTCGCCCGGGCGCACGTTGACCTTGAAGATGTTACCGGCCAGCGGCGCACTGATGACCTCGCCGGTGGCGGCCGGGGCCTCGGCGGCAGCCGCCGGCTGGGACCCACCGCCCTGGGCCTGGACGTCGGCGATCTCGCCGCCCTCGGCGACCTCGACCACGTAGGCCTTGCCGTTGACGGTGACGGTGTAGGTCTCGGGGCCGGCGGGTGCCGCGCCCTGGGTGGCCGGCACCTGGGCAGACGCCTTCGCCGGCAGCTTGGCGCTGGCGTCGTCCTTGCCTGGCGCCTGGGGCGCCGGCTCGAAGGCGTCGGGGTTGTCGCGGTTCTTGAGGAACTTCAGGCCGATCTGCGGGAACAGCGCATAGGTGAGCACGTCATCGATCTCGCGCTCGCCCTCGGCCAGGCGGATGCCGTCGGCCTTGGCCTTCTGCTTGAGCTCGGCGGCGAGGGTGTCCATCTCGGGCTCGAGCCGGTCGGCGGGTCGACAGGTGATGGGCTCACCGCCCTCCAGCACCCGGGCCTGCAGCTCCTTGTTGAACGGGGCCGGCGCGGCGCCATACTCGCCCTTGAGCAGCGCCTGGACCTCCTTGGAGATCGACGTGTAGCGCTCGCCCATCATCACGTTCATCACCGCCTGGGTGCCGACGATCTGCGAGGTGGGCGTGACCAGCGGGATGAAGCCCAGGTCCTCGCGCACCCGCGGGATCTCCTTGAGCACGTCGTCGAGCTTGTCGCCGGCGCCCTGCTCCTTGAGCTGGCCCTCCATGTTGGTGAGCATGCCGCCCGGCACCTGGGCGATCAGGATGCGCGAGTCGATGCCCTTCAGTGAGCCCTCGAAGGCCGCATACTTCTTGCGCACCTCGCGGAAGTAGGCGGCGATCTCCTCGAGCAGCTCGAGGTCCAGGCCGGTGTCGCGCTCGGTGCCCTGGAGGATGGCCACCACCGACTCGGTGGGGCTGTGGCCGTAGGTCATCGACATCGAGGAGATGGCGGTGTCGACGTTGTCGATGCCGGCCTCGGCGGCCTTGAGGGCGGTGGCGGTGGACATGCCGGTGGTGGCGTGGCACTGCATGTGGATGGGGATGTCCACCGCGGCCTTGAGCTTGGTGACCAGCTCAAAGGCGTCGTAGGGCTTGAGCAGGCCGGCCATGTCCTTGATGCACAGGGAGTCGGCACCCATGGCGGCGATGGTCTTGCCGAGCTCGACCCAGCCGTCCAGGGTATGCACCGGGCTCACCGTGTAGGAGAGGGTGCCCTGGGCGTGACCCTCGACGTTGCGCACCGCCTGGATGGCGCGCTCCAGGTTGCGCGGGTCGTTCATGGCATCGAAGACGCGGAATACATCGACGCCGTTGGTCTTGGCGCGCTCGACGAACTTGTCCACCACGTCGTCGCCGTAGTGGCGGTAGCCGAGCAGGTTCTGTCCGCGCAGCAGCATCTGCTGGGGGGTATTGGGCATGGCCGCCTTCAACGCCCGTATCCGCTCCCAGGGATCCTCGCC
Source organism: Halomonas sp. HK25 (assembly GCF_047795635.1). Taxonomy (GTDB): domain Bacteria; phylum Pseudomonadota; class Gammaproteobacteria; order Pseudomonadales; family Halomonadaceae; genus Halomonas. The sequence continues at coordinate 5,710 of NZ_CP181044.1, forward strand.
CAGGTAGCGGATACAGGCGTCGAAGGTGGCCCCACCCCAGGATTCGAGCGACCAGAAGCCGACGCGGTCGAGCTTCTCGGCGATGGGCAGCATGTCATCGAGGCGTAGGCGGGTGGCGAACAGCGACTGGTGGGCGTCACGCAGGACGACGTCGGTGATACCGAGCGGGCGAGCGTTGTCAGTCATTGGCTTGACCTTGTCGTAATAGTGAAGGGGGAGTCGGGAAAGCGGGGAAGCCGGCGTCAGCGGCGATGGCGCTGACGGTAGCGATGCAGGGCGGCACCGATCACCGCCATCAGCTCGTCATCCTGCTGGGCGGGCGCCGGGGAGCGGGCGGGCGTCGCGGCGGGCGCTGGCGGCTCGGGGACGAAGCGCCGGAGCACCAGCGACATCAGGGTGGTCACGATCACCAGTACGGTAAGAAAAACAAAAACAAACCCCATGCCGAGGGCCATCAGGGCCAGGCCTTCTTCCAAAAATTCGGTGTTATGCATAAGCCCAGACTCGGAAATTCCAGAAACCTAGACAGCCGGGTTGCCCCGGTCTGTCTCTCAACACCTAATGAGATGGCGAGTTCCTTAGCAGCGCTCGAGTAGAGCCGCGATACCCTGGCCGCCGCCGATACACATACTGACTACGGCATAGCGGCCGCCGGAGCGGGCCAGCTCATGGGTTGCCTTGACCACAAGAATGGCGCCGGTGGCGCCGATGGGATGGCCAAGGGAGATGCCGCTTCCATTGGGGTTGACCTTGGCAGGGTCGATATCGAGATCCTTTACGACCGCGAGGGCTTGAGAGGCAAAAGCCTCGTTAAGCTCCCAGAGGTCGATCTCCTGCTTGGCGACGCCGGCCTTTGACAGCAGCGCCTCGATCGCGGGTACTGGGCCGATACCCATGTACTTGGGGTCGACGCCCACTACGGCTCCAGCAACAAGTCGTGCCGCATAGGAGTGGCCATTCGCGTCGGCATATTCACGATCCATTAGCACCAGGGCGGCCGCTCCATCATTGAGCGTCGAGGCGTTTCCAGCCGTCACGGTCCCGTGTTCACGCTGAAAAGCGGGCCGCATGGCAGCCAGCCGGTCGGGATCGAGTTGGCGGCGTGGCCCCTCATCCTGATCGAAGATCACCTCTCCTTTCTTCGTCGTCTGTGCGAGGGGCAGTATCTGTGACTGGAAGAGACCCGCTGCCTGGGCGGCGACGGCGCGGCGATGGCTTTCTAGTGCGAAAGCGTCCTGAGCCTCCCTGGAGATCCCCCACTTCGCCGCGATATTTTCCGCCGTCACGCCCATGTGGCAGCCGTCGAAGGGGTCGGTGAGGGCGCCGACCATGGCATCGATCGCCCGCATGTCACCCATCCGCTGCCCCCAGCGAGAGGCGGGCAGCCAGTGGGGCGCTCGGCTCATGGATTCGCCACCGCCGGCAAGAGTGCAGGCTGCTTCGCCAGATTGGATATAGGACGCGGCGGTCAGTACCGCCTGCAAGCCACTCCCGCAGAGGCGATTCAGGGTGAGGGCCGGCGTTTCAACAGGTAGCCCCGCATTGATGGCGGAAACCCTGGCCAGGTACATATCCCGAGGTTCGGTATGGATGACATTGCCAAACACCACATGTGCCACCGCTGAAGGCTCGATACCGGCCCGAGAGACGGCTTCTCGAGTAACCGCTGCGGTCAGGTCGCCCAAGGAAATGTCTGATAGTGCCCCACCAAAGGCACCGATGGCTGTGCGAGCCCCGCTGGCGATGACGACATCGTGTTTACTCATGCAATTAACTCCTGGATGCTGAAAGGGTGAGGATAGTGGCCATCACATATTGGGATAGTTGGGCCCGCCGCCGCCCTCAGGTGCCACCCAGGTGATGTTCTGGGCCGGGTCCTTGATATCGCAGGTCTTGCAGTGCACGCAGTTCTGGAAGTTGATCTGGAACTGCGGCTTGCCGTCGTTCCCATCGATCACCTCGTAGACCCCCGCCGGGCAGTAGCGCTGGGCCGGCTCGGCGAATTCCGGCAGGTTGTCGCGGATCGGCAGCTCGGCGTCGGCCAGCTTCAGGTGACAGGGCTGGTCCTCCTCGTGGTTGGTGTTGGACAGGAACACCGAGGAGAGCTTGTCGAAGGAGAGCTTGCCGTCGGGCCTGGGGTAGTCGATCTTCTCGAACTCGCCGGCCGGCTTGAGTTGGGCATGATCCGCGGTGGTGTCGTGGACGTTGGGCAGCTTGCCGCCGAGCAGCTGGTTCACGAAGTTGTAGGCGCCGCCGCCCACGGTGCCGTACTTGTGGATCGCCGGGCCGAAGCTGGCGCTCTCCTTGAGCTCGGCGTAGGCCCAGCTCGCCTCCCACTTCTCGGTGAAGGCGGTGAGCTCCTGGCCACCCTCGTCGCCCTTGGCGATGGCCTCGAAGACCGCCTCGGCGGCCACCAGGCCCGACTTCATGGCGGTGTGCAGGCCCTTGATCTTGGCGAAGTTGAGGGTGCCGGCGTCACAGCCGATCAAGAGGCCTCCCGGGAAGGTCATCTTCGGCAGGCAGTTGAGGCCCCCCTTGGTGATGGCCCGGGCGCCGTAGGCGATGCGCTTGCCGCCTTCCAGGTGCTGCTTGAGCACCGGGTGGTGCTTCATGCGCTGGAACTCGTCGAAGGGCGACAGCCAGGGGTTCTGGTAGGAGAGATCCATGATCAGGCCGACCACCACCTGCTGGTTCTCGGCGTGGTAGAGGAACCAGCCGCCGTGGGTGTGCTTGTCCAGCGGCCAGCCGGAGCCGTGCAGCACCAGGCCGGGTTCGTGCTGCTCGGCGGGGATGTCCCACAGCTCCTTGAGGCCGATGCCGTAGTGCTGGGGGTCCTTGCCGGCGTCGAGGTCATACTCCCGGATCAGGCGCTTGCCGATATGGCCGCGGGCGCCCTCGGCAAACAGGGTGTACTTGGCGCGCAGCTCCATGCCCGGCATGTAGCTGTCCTTGGGCTCGCCGTCGGCGCCCACGCCCATGTCGCCGATCAGGATGCCCTTGACCACCCCCTCCTCGACGATCGCCTCCTGGGCGGCGAAGCCGGGGAAGATCTCCACCCCCAGTCCCTCGGCCTGCTCGGCCAGCCAGCGGCAGAGAATGCCGGCGCTGATCACATAGCGCGCCTGATCCCCGCCGGTGTTATGCATGGACTTGGGCACCAGGGCGTTGGGCAGCTTCTGGGCCTTCTCGGCATCCTTGAGCAGGTAGAGCTCGTCGCGGGTCGCCGGAGTGGTCAGCGGGGCGCCGCGCTCTTCCCAATCGGGGAAGAGCTCGGCCAGGGCGCGGGGCTCGAAGACGGCGCCGGAGAGGATATGGGCGCCCACCTCGGAGCCCTTCTCCACCACGCACACGGTCAGCTCCTGCTCGGCGGCATTGGCCTGCTGCATCAGCCGACACGCCGCGGCGAGGCCAGAGGGCCCGGCGCCGACGATGACCACATCGAAGTCCATCGAGTCGCGTTCTACCTGCTCCACCAAAACCTCCTTCAATACCGGCAAAAATTAGAGCTTATGCTCGAGTTCGGGCAGCGCCTCAAAGAGATCCGCGACCAGGCCATAGTCCGCCACCTGGAAGATCGGCGCTTCCTCGTCTTTGTTGATCGCCACGATCACTTTGGAGTCCTTCATGCCGGCCAGGTGTTGGATGGCCCCCGAGATGCCCACGGCGATGTAGAGCTCGGGAGCCACGATCTTGCCGGTCTGGCCCACCTGCATATCGTTGGGCACGAAGCCGGCGTCCACCGCGGCGCGCGAGGCGCCGATGGCCGCCCCCAGCTTGTCGGCGATGCCGTCGAGCAGCGTGAAGTTCTCGCCGTTGCCCATGCCGCGGCCACCGGAGATCACCACCTTGGCCGCACCCAGCTCGGGGCGGTCGGACTTGGCCAGCTCTTCCTTGACGAAGGTGGACTGGGCGTTCTCCGCCACGAAGTCGACCGCTTCGACCGGCGCGCTGCCGCTCTCACCCACCGCATCGAAACCAGTGGTGCGCACGGTGATCACCTTGAGGGCGTCCTCGCTCTGCACCGTGGCGATGGCGTTGCCGGCGTAGATCGGGCGCTTGAAGGTGTCCGGGGCGTCGACGGCGATGATCTCGGAGATCTGCCCCACGTCGCGCAGCGCGGCGACGCGCGGCAGCACGTTCTTGCCGGTGGTGGAGGCGGCCGCCAGCAGGTGGGTGTAGTCGCCGGCCAGCTCGTTGAGCAGCGCCGCGGTGGGCTCGGCCAGCAGGTGGGCGTAGGCGGCGTGGTCGGCCACGCGCACCTTGTCCACGCCATCGAGTTTGGCCGCCGCTTCGGCGATGGCGCCGACGCCGCTACCTGCCACCAGCACGTGGATATCGCCACCGATCGCCTTGGCTGCCGCAACCACGTGGGCGGTGGCGCCGGCCAGGGCGCCATCGTGATGTTCGGCCAGGATCAGGATGCTCATGCGACCACCTTCGCTTCGTTCTTGAGTTTGTTGACCAGCTCGTCCACGGAGCCCACCTTGACGCCGCCCTGGCGCTCGGCCGGCGGCTCGACCTTGAGCAGCTTGACCTTCGAGGCCACCTCGATGCCCAGATCCGCCGGGGACTTGACGTCCATCGGCTTCTTCTTGGCCTTCATTATGTCCGGCAGCTTGGCGTAGCGCGGCTCGTTGAGGCGCAGGTCGGTGGTGACGATGGCCGGCAGGGTCAGCTGGATGGTCTGCAGGCCGCCGTCGATCTCGCGGGTCACCTGAAGCTTGTCACTGTCCACGGCCACCTCGGAGGCGAAGGTGCCCTGGGGCAGGCCGGTCAGGGCGGCGAGCATCTGGCCGGTCTGGTTGTTGTCGGTGTCGATGGCCTGCTTGCCGAGAATCACCAGGCCCGGCTGCTCCTCCTCGACCAGCTTGGCCAGCGCCTTGGCCGCACCCAGGGACTCGACGCGTTCGTCGGTCTCGACGTGAATGGCGCGATCGGCACCCAGCGCCAGGGCGGTACGCAGCTGCTCCTGGGCAGCCTTGGGGCCAATGGTGACGGCAACCACCTCGGTGGCCACGCCTTTCTCCTTGAGGCGCACGGCCTCTTCCACGGCGATCTCGCAGAAGGGGTTCATGGCCATCTTGACGTTGGTGAGGTCGACGTCGGAGTGATCCGGCTTGACCCGGATCTTGACGTTGTAATCAAGCACGCGCTTGATCGCGACGAGCACTTTCATGACTGCTCCTCTTTGAGGCTGGGAGATGGAACTGTCGGACAGGGATAGGCATCTGGTGCGCGCACGAGAAATAGCATGGTCTCAACCATATGCATTCCTTCCTCCTTGATCGGACTGGTGGGCCTGGTCATGAGCCAGTGCCGGTAGAGTCCTGTTAACAGGTTCTGCATGATGCCGGCAGCGCTCCCGGGCGAGACTGAGGGGGACAGCTGCTGCCGTTTGGCTGCCCGCTGGAAACCGTCGAGCAGGGCCTGGTGAAGCTGTCCCGAGGAGTGGAGATGGAAGGCGTGGATATCCACTCCCTCGCAGTGGCTGCCGTTCAGGATAAAGATGCGATGCGCACGGCGGTTGCTGTCGATATCGAGCTCCTCCAGGCCGGCCCGGCACGCCTGCCGGATGGCTTCCAGCGGCATGGCATCAGCCTTGAGGCGCTCATAGGTCGCCAGATACCGCTGGAAGGGCAGGCGCGTTTTCTCGAGCAGCTCGCGGATCAGCGCCTCCTTGTTTCTGAAATGAAAGTAAAAGGCCCCGCGAGTGAGTCCGGCACGGCGAGAAATGCTCTCGAGCGTCGAGCGGGCGATGCCCTCTTCCAGAAATACCTCTTGGGCAGAACGCAGCAGGCGGGCTTTCGTGCAGGAGGCATCGCTACGGGTGTCCGGGTCCATCGCCGCATCCTTTTACATCTGTCAGAAGGCATCCGGGCGTGTCATGGCATCCATGCCGCCGTCGGCGTGGATCACCGCACCATGGATGAAGCTGGCCATGGGCGACTGAAGAAAGGCGACCAGCGAGGCGATCTCCTCGGGAATGCCGGCGCGCCCCATGGGCGCGACGAACTCCCGGACCGCCTTGCCGAAGCGGGGGTCCTCCTTGGAGGCCTGATGCAGGGGGGTCTCGACGGCGCCGGGGGCCACCACGTTGAGCCGAATGCCCGCCTTGCCCCAGGCCGGCGCCAGGCGCCGTGCCTGCTGGGTAACGGCACACTTGGAGGCGGCGTAGACGGCTGACGGCTGATCGAGCTCACGGGCCTGGGCCAGGGCAGCCTCTTCGTCGCCGCCGAGCAGGGTGTCCAGCAGTGGGAGGGGCTTGCCCAGCACGTGGGTGGCGGCGACGGAGCCGATGACCAGGGCGGCGGGATTCTGACCCCTGGCCAGCAGGTCCTGGAGCCCGTCGAGCAGGGCGGCCACAGCGAAATGGTTCACGCTGACGATCAGGCCCGGGTCCGGGGCAGTCACGCCGACGCCGGCGCAGCAGACCAGGCCGTCCAGGCCATCCGTGCAGCGGTCGTGCAGCTCGTCGATGACGCGCTGACGCTCGTCGGGTTTGGAAAGGTCGGCCTGAATCTCGCCGCCTTCCAGGTCGATGCCGATGACTCGGTGGCCCTGGTCTTCCAGGGCCTGACGGATGGCGCGGCCGATTCCCGAGGCGTAGCCGGTGACAACGGTAGTGGGCATAGGGCTCTCCATGAAACAGGGGGTGATGGACCATGACTCAGGGGTAATGGGGAAAGTGTGTCGTGCAGGGTGAAGCGCGTCCTCGTCCAGCGGGACTAGGCCATTCGCTGGGCCCTGTCGGGGGCGGGCTGCACGATCCGTATCACCCGCTCGGTGAGCAGCAGTGCAACGAGCGGCATCACGCAGCAGAGCAGCAGGGCGTAGCGCAGCGACTCGCTGCCGGCGTGTGGAGCGAGGAGGTCGCTGAGTGTGCCGACCGCCAGGGGGCCAACGCCGACGCCAAACAGGGTGACCGCGATGGTCTGGAAGGCCAGGGCGGTACTGCGGATCGAGCTGTCCACGAGCTGGGTCAGGTAGCTCAGGATAGGCCCCACCCACCAGACGGCAAAAAATCCGTTCAAGGCGCACCACAGCATTGCCGTGGGCACCGGTAGCGGGCCCAGCTGGATCAGCGTCTGAGGCGGCCAGAGCAGGTACAGCAGCATGCACAGCATGCCGAGCAAGTGGCCCAGCTGGGGCAGGCGAAGCTGCCAGGCGGGGCCGTGGTGGCTGAAGCGGTCCGCCAGCCAACCGCTGAAGAGCATGCCGATAGCGGCGGAGCCGCCGCCGATGAAGCCGGCCAGCATGCCCGCTTCGCGCAGGCTGAGGCCGTGGCTGCGTACCAGGAAGGTGGCGTTCCACATCCCGTAGGCGTTGGCGCCTAGGGTGGTGACTGCACTGGTGATGATCAGCAGGCGGTAGGTGGGGCGTGACCAGAGATCGGCAAGGCTCGCCCGGAGCCCCTGGAGGGGCAGACTCAGCCGCGAGGCAACGTCATGGGCGCCGCGCTGCGGCTCGCGCACCAGGGTGGCGAGGACCAAGGCCAGCCCCATGGCGGGCAGGCCCACCAGCACGAAGGCGGTACGCCAGCCATGCAGTCCGACCAGCCAGGCGCCGAGGCTCATGGCGACGATGGCCGCCAGGGTGGGCGCTGAGGTGAAGCAGCTGATCGCCAGCGCCCGCCGCTCGGGCGGGTAGAGATCCGCGATCAGCGACAGGGAGGTGGCGGTCACCGGCGCCTCGAAGATGGCCACCAGCATGCGGGCGAGCACCAGGACGACAAAGCCGGTGGCCAGGCCCCCCAGCAGGGTGGCGACACCCCAGCAGAGGGCGCAGATTGCCAGCAGCCGCGTGCGCGGCATGCGATCAGCGAGGCGCCCGGCCCAGAGCCCCACGCTGGCATAGATCAGTGCAAAGGCCAGACCGGTGACCAGCCCCATGGCGGTGTCGCCGACCCCGAACTCCGCCTTGATGGGTTCGATCATGACCGCCAGGATCTGGCGGCCGATGAAGGTATCAACATAGAGCAGGGTCAGCAGCAGCAGCAGGCCGTGACGCCGCCAGGCGACCGGAATGGCCATCCTAGCTGGCCTGCCGCTGGCGTTCGCGTGCCATGGAGATGGCCGTATCCTCGATCATGTCCTCCTGGCCGCCGACGGTGCCGCGGCGACCGAGCTCCACCAGGATGTCGCGGGCCGATACGCCATACTTCTTCTCGGCGCGCTGGGCGAAGAGCAGGAAGGAGGAGTAGACGCCGGCATAGCCCAGGGTCAGCGCATCGCGGTCGACGCGGATCGGCTGGTCCATTAGCGGCACGACCCGGTCTTCGGCGACATCCATCAGCGCGAAGAGGTCCACGCCATGGCTGACTCCCATGCGCTCCAGCACCGCCACGAAGACCTCCAGAGGCGTGTTGCCCGCGCCGGCGCCCAGGCCGGCCGCCGAGCCGTCGATGCGTGAGGCGCCGGCCTCGATGGCGGCCAGGGAGTTGGCGATGCCCATGCCCAGGTTGTGGTGGCCGTGGAAGCCGACCTCGGTCTCCTGGCTCAGCTCGGCGCGCAGCAGGCCGATCCGGGCGGTCACGTCGTCGGGCAACATGTAGCCCGCCGAGTCGGTGCAGTAGATGCAGTTGGCGCCATAGGCCTCCATCAGCCTGGCCTGTTCCAGCAGCTGCTCCGGCGTGATCATGTGCGCCATCATCAGAAAGCCGACCGTATCCAGGCCCTGCTTGCGGGCCAGGCCGATGTGCTGCTCCGAGACGTCGGCCTCGGTGCAGTGAGTCGCAATGCGCAGGGTCGTGACGCCGCAGTCCTGCGCCATGCGCAGGTGGTCGGTAGTGCCGATGCCCGGCAGCAGCAGCGCCGAGATTCGCGCCTGGGTCATTCGCGGCACCACGGCGCGCAGGTACTCCTCGTCGCTGTGCGCGGGGAAACCGTAGTTGAGCGAGGCGCCGCCCAGGCCGTCGCCGTGAGTGACCTCGATCAGTGGAATGCCGGCCTGGTCGAGGCCGGTGGCGATATTCACCATCTGGTCCAGGGTGATCTGGTGCTGCTTTGCATGCATGCCGTCACGCAGCGACATGTCATGCAGGATGACGTTCTTGCCTTGCAGGTTCATGGGGTCTCCTCAGACATCAGCGGTGTGCAGGGAAAGAGTGCCGGCCAGCATCTCCAGGGCGAAGCGTTCTGCGGTGCGGGTGGCCGAGGCGGTCATGATGTCGAGGTTGCCGGCGTAGCGTGGCAGGAAGTCGCCCAGCCCCTCCACCTCGAGAAAGATCGAGACCTTGCGGCCGTCAAACACCGGGCCGTTCTTGAGCTGATAGCCGGGAACGTAGCGCTGCACCTCGGCGATCATCTCCTGCACCGAGCGGGTGATGGCATCCTGGTCGGGCTCTTCGGCGGTCAGGCAGTGGATGGTGTCGCGCATGATGATCGGCGGCTCGGCGGGGTTGATCACGATGATCGCCTTGCCCTGCCGGGCACCGCCCAGCTGCTCCACGGCCCCGGCAGTGGTGCGCGTGAACTCATCGATGTTCTGGCGCGTGCCGGGCCCCACGGAGCGGGATGAGACGGTGGCGACGATCTCGCCATATTCGACGGCCTGGACTCGACTCACCGCGTGCACCATGGGGATGGTGGCCTGGCCCCCGCAGGTGACCATGTTGACGTTGAGGCCCGGGGCGTCCAGCAGCTGCGAAAGATTGACCGGGGGAATGCAGTAGGGGCCGATGGCCGCCGGGGTCAGGTCGATCATCAGCACGCCTTGCTCGTTGAGCAGGCGGGAGTTCTCGGCGTGGGCGTAGGCCGAGGTGGCATCGAAGGCAATGCGAATGTCATCGGGCCCGATGTGAGGCAGCAGCCCCTCGATGCCCTCTGCAGTGGTCTTGAGGCCCAGCGCCTGGGCGCGCTTGAGTCCCTCGGAGTCGGCGTCGATACCGACCATCCAGACGGGCTCAAGCACCTCACTGCGAAGCAGCTTGTACAGCAGGTCGGTGCCGATATTGCCCGACCCGATCAGGGCACAGCGTATCTTGCTCATGGTGTTTTCTCGTCGTGTCGCGGGATCAGCAGAAGGCGATATGGCTGCTGCCGAGTCCCTCGATGGTGAGTGCGAAGCGGTCACCGGCGGTGACCGGCAGCAGGGGAGCCAGGGCGCCGGAGAGGATGAGGTCGCCGCGCCGCAGGGGAAGGCCGTAGGCACCCAGGGTGTTGGCCAGCCAGGCGACCGCCTCCGCGGGGTGGCCCTGCACCGCGGCGCCAGAGCCTTCCGCCACCAGCGCATCGTTCTGATGGATCGTCATGCGCACGCTGGCCAGGTCGAGCTCGCGGGGGGAGACGCGTGCCTCGCCGATGACGAAGACGCCGCAGGAGGCGTTGTCGGCCACGGTGTCCTGGATGCGGATCTTCCAGGCCTCTATGCGGGAGTCGACGATCTCGAAGCAGGGAGCCACCCACTCGGTGGCGGCCAGGACAGCGTCTCGGGTGACTCCCGATGCCGGCAGGTCATCGCTGAGCATGAAGGCGATCTCGCCCTCGGCCCGGGGCTGAATCAGGCCCGCCTGGGCAAGCGAGATGGTGCTGCCGTTGGCGTACAGCATGCGGTCGGTCAGGAACCCGAAGTCGGGCTGATGGACGTTGAGCATCTCCTGGACGGCGCGACTGGTGACGCCGATCTTCTTGCCGATCAGGCGCTCTCCCTCCGCTTCCCGGGCGCGCAGTGCCTGGAGGGAGACGCGGTAGGCCTCGTCGATGGTCATGTCCAGATAGCGATCGGTCAGCGGGGGGACGGTGTAGCCTCCCCGTAGGGCCCCGAGGAGCTCCTCGGCGATGGCGTCGGTACGGTTGTCGGTGATGATGGTCACGATGGGCTCCTCAGCCGGGCCAGACGCTGCTTTCGGCACCGCCGTCTACCTCGAGCACCTTGCCGGTGACCCAGGCGGCGGCGGGCGACGCCAGATAGAGCGCGGCGGCGGCGATATCCTCGACGCTGCCGATGCGCTTGAGTGGGGTGTTCTCGGCCATGCCGGCCAGCATCTTCTCCGGCACCACGTTCTGCAGGGCCTGGGTCAGGATGGGCCCCGGGGCGATGGCGTTGATGCGGACATCCGGGGCGAAGTCCTGGGCCAGTAGGCGGGTCAGCTGGGTGAGTGCGGCCTTGGCCGTGCCGTAGGCACTGAAGTGCGGCTGGATATAGCGGGCGGCGCCTGAGGTGATGTTGATCACGCTGCCGCCGCCGGCCTCGCGAAGGTGGGGCACGCAGAGCTGGATCAGGGAGTAGGCCGAGGTCACGTTGAAGTGCAGCACGGCATCGAGCTCTTCCGGCGACATCTTCAGCGGATGGTTGGGACCGGCTCCGCCGGCGTTGTTTACCAGCTGTGTCAGCCTGCCCATTTCCGCGGCGGCTCGCTGGACGAGCGCACGGCGCTCCTCGTCGCTGGTGACATCACAGCTGATGGCCAGGGCGCGGCGTCCCAGGGCGCGAACCTCGTCAGCTACCTTTTCGACGTCTTCAAGGGTGCGGGCTGCACAGACCACGTCGGCGCCGGCTTCGGCGTAGGCCAGGGCGATGGCGCGCCCGAGGCCCCGGCCGGAGCCGGTAACGACGGCCACCTGGCCATGCATAGAAAAACGCTCGAGGATCGAGGTCATGGGAGATTCTCCGCGGAAGTGGCAGGTTCATCGGCGACCCACAGGTCGGGCAGCCCGGGGTCGCTGTCGGTGATCAGGCGCTTGAGCAGCAGCTTCAGGATCTGGGCATCGCTCTCGCCAAGCCGCTCGGTGAGCGCCTGCTCGACCGCCTTGGCGGCAGCGATCTGGTGCAGCGAGACCTCGCGGCCATCGGCGGTCAGCCGGTAGCGGTTCACGCCGTCACGCGATTCGGCGGCGATGAGCCCGCGCTGCGTCAGGTCGTCGAGGTCCTGCCGGGTTACCGGGCTGCCCGTGTAGCCGATGAAGGCGTTGAGCTCCGCCAGCGACTGCCGATCGCGAATCAGCAGCACGGAGAGGATATAAAAGAGGTGATCGCTCAGTTCCGTGGCCTGCTGCGTCTCGCGCAGCTGGTAGAGAAGCTGGAAGTGGGCGCGCCCCAGCAGGTAGCCGAGCAGGTCCTCGGTATAGACGCAGTCGGGCGGCGGCACGACGCTGGTCAGGCGCGGTGGCACCTGGGGCTTGCGCGTGGAGACCGCATACTGCCCCCCCTGGAAGACCAGCGGGGGGCGCTCGCTGCGATCGAAGGCGAGCACCTCGCCGACGAAGATGAGGTGGTCGCCGCCGTCGTGAACGAAGAGCGTGCGACACTGGAAGCGCGCGGCACACCCCTGCAGCAGCGGCGCCGGGGAGATCCCCTCGTCCAGCTCGAGAACGGCGAACTTGTCTTCGCCGCGGGAAGCAAAGCGGTTCGATAGCGGTTCCTGCTCCAGGGCCAGCACGTGCACGTTCCAGTGCTGGGACTCCTTGAAGGTCGGCAGGCTGTAGGCAGATTTGGCCAGGCTCCACAATACCATGGGGGGCGACATGGAGACCGAGTTGAAGCTATTGGCGGTGATGCCGACGGGTACATCATCGCTTCCACGAGCCGTGATGATGGTGACACCGGTCGTGAAGGTGCCCAGGGCGCTGCGAAAGGCGCGGGTATCGAAGCTGGTGTGGCTCATGGGAGACTCCTGATGCGGCTAGTTCAGGCAGTATCCGAGCCCCGAGAGGGTGTCTCATCGTCTTTCCGGACTAAACGGGCGCTTCTACCGAAAGCAGGGTCGTCCGCATGGACGTTTCCGGATTGCCAGTGGAGAGAAATGCTGGGCGTGTAGCCCATGGTGCTGCTGACAACACAACTACAGGTACAGGAGCTTTTGGTATGACTGAGCAGGCCGTCGAAAGAGCACGACACGAGATGGAAGCGCCTCTGGCAAGGCTGCGCCAGGCGGCAGATGGGGAAGGGGTGGCGCCTGCCGCCGAGCGCCGGCGGCGGCTGCAGCAGGTCATCGACATGCTGGTCGAGAGCCATGAGCCGCTGGTGCAGGCGATGGACGAGGATTTCGGGGGGCGCCCCGCGGAGCTCTCGCTTGCCAACGACATTCTCGGCTCGCTGTCATCTCTCAAGCATGCCCGCGACCACTGCGACGCCTGGATGCAGCCCCAGCCGCGCCAACCCTTTGCCCCCTACGATCAGCTGGGCGCCGAGGCCTGGGTGCAGTACCAGCCCAAGGGGGTGGTCGGCATCATCGGCACCTGGAATGCCCCGCTCTATACTCTGCTTAGCCCGCTGGCCTGCGTGCTTGGCGCCGGCAATCGGGCCATCCTCAAGCCCTCCGAGCTGGCGCCCCGCACGGCCGCGGTACTGGTCGAGGCCTTTGCGCGCCACGTCGACCCGGACCTGGTCCAGCTGGTGACCGGAGGGCCCGAGGTGGGAGCCGCCTTCGCGGGGCTGCCCCTGGACCATCTGGTCTTCACCGGCAGCACGGAGGTGGGGCGCAAGGTCATGGAAGCGGCCTCCCGGAACCTGGTATCGGTGACCCTGGAGCTCGGCGGGAAGTCGCCGGCGGTGGTCGGCAGCAGTGCCGATCTGGCCACGGCGGCCTGGCGGCTGGCGCTGGCCAAGTCCACCAATGCCGGTCAGCTGTGCATCAGCCCCGATCTCGTGCATGTGCCGCGGGAGCGGCTCGAGGAGTTTCTCACCGCTTTCCAGGAGGCCTATGCCAGCTTCTACCCGCGAGTCGTCGAAAACCCACAGGCAGTGGCCGTCATCAATGACCACCATCTGGCGCGCATCGAGTCGCTGGTAGAGGAGGCCCGGGAAACCGGCGCCCGCGTCGAGACGGTGCCTGACGAGGAGGCCGTGGCAGGCAGCCGCCGGCGACCGCTGAGCCTGGTGGTCGCCCCTCCGCAGGCGTGCCGCATCCTTAGGGAGGAAATCTTCGGGCCTGCCCTGGTGGTACTGCCCTATGACACCCTGGACGAGGTGATCGAGGGCATCAACGCCGGTGATCGGCCGCTGGCGCTCTACCACTTCGGCGAAGACACGGACGAGCGGCGGCGCCTGCTGGAGCAGACCCTGTCGGGGGGCGTGACCCTCGATGACGCCCTGATGCATGCAGCCATGCATGACGCTCCCTTCGGCGGTGTAGGGGCCTCCGGCATGGGGCGCTACCACGGCTGGGAAGGCTTCCAGGAGTTCAGCCACCCGCGTACCGTCTTCAAGGCGCCGGCGCAGGACCCGCGCGCCGAGTGGGGCATGCTGCCTCCCTATGGCGGCCACCTGCGGGAGATGCTGCTGGCCCAGGTCACCTCGGAATAAGCCAAGGAGAGAACCGTGTCCGACGGTCTGACGATTCATCGAAAGGACGGCGTGCTGAGCCTGGTGCTCAGCCGCCCCGAGCGCCTCAATGCCCTAGATAGCGCGCTCTATCACGATCTGGCCGAGGCCCTCGAGGAGGGCGATCGTGACGCCGATATCCGGGCGATCCGGCTGACGGGGGAGGGGAGAAGCTTCTGTGCGGGAAACGACCTGCGGGACTTCCTCGACTATGACGGTAGCCCCGACGGACTCGCGGGACCGCGCCGCCTGCTGCTGACCCTGGCCGGCCTCGAGACTCCGCTGTTGGCAGGCGTGCAGGGCCACGCCGTCGGGATCGGCACCACCCTGCTGCTGCACTGCGACCAGGTGATCTGCAGCGAGGAGGCGAGATTTAGCCTGCCCTTCACGCAGCTGGGGGTGGTGCCGGAAGGGGGCAGCAGCAAGCTCTTGGTTGACTGGCTGGGGCACCCGCGCGCGTTTGACATGCTGGTCATGGGGGAGAGCTGCGATGCCGCCACGGCCCGGCAGCTTGGGCTGGTGAATCGGGTGGTGGAGCGCGCCGCCCTGGAGGAGGCGCTAGACGAGCGCATCGAGACGCTGATGTCGCTGGACCCGGAGGCGGTGCGACAGGCTAAGCGCCTGCTCAAGGGCCACGGCCGTCGGGAGGCGCTTCAACAGGCGATTGCCGAGGAGCTGGAGCACTTTGCTCGCCTGCTCGCGGGGGAGAGGGCGCAGCGCGCTATTCGGGCCCTGCTGGGCTGACTCTGTTTGAGAACGCAAAGCGCCCCGCCTGCCGGCGGGGCGCTTTTAGCGTGACACTCTGCTTCGATTTACCAGGCCTTGCGAATGACCAACGAGGCGTAGTCGCGGTCGGCCAGTCGGCGCTCCTTGACGGGGTTATCCACCTCGACGCCACCCAGGTAGGTAAGGTAGCTGACGCCCACCTCCAGGCCGCTGCGATGGATAAAGTTGGCGCCTACACTCAGGCGGTGGTCGCCTTCCCCGCCAACGCCGCCGGTCAGGGTGCGGCCGCTGAGCTGCCGCGAGTAGCTGATTGGAATCCCCAGGTCCCAGCTCTCGGTGAATCCCGGATAGTCCAGAATCGCTGAGCCCTGAAACGCAAAGCCGTGACCGGTAAAGAAGAGCTCGTCGGTTTCCGGGGCGAAGGCTTCGGGAAGGTCGTCGGTGCCTGGCAGACGCCTCGATTCCACGTCCATGATATCCACATAGGAGAGCTCACCAATCAGCGTGACAGAGTCGGCGAAGGAGGTGCGCCCGACGTTATAGAAGGCGTTCAGGTTGGTCTGCATGATATCCGCCCGTGTCGGGCTGGGAATCGTATTGAAGTTCCCCTGCTGGTCCATGATCTGAGTGCTGACCAGCGTGGGGGCACCCTTCTTGTAGGTCACTTCACCTGCGTAGGAAACGTTGCCTCGTGAAGTGGTAAAGGTGGCGCCATAGAGCTCGATATCGTCGAAGTAGCGAATGTTGTATTCACCCTGGCCGTTGTTGGCCAGCGGGTTGATCTCGGTGAGCGGAATCCGGTTATGGTAGTTGAGGTAGTAGAGGCCAAGCTCGGTATTCATGCCCAGCCGATAGCGGCTGCCGATGCCCCACTGTCCCTGCTTGTTGCCTGGCTCGATATCGCTGCCGCGAGGCGCGAAGGTACAGGCGCCGTTGATGACCGGCCCCAGGCACTGGGCGCCTCGGCCGACGGCGCTGCTGGTGCTGAGGTAGCTGCCGGGTTCGGGGACCTGTGTTTCATGCCAGTCATACTGCCAGTGGCCCAGGAAGGACCAGTTGTTGCCGGCTTGGAGCTGGAAGGAGATCTGGTCCTCGGGCAGCAACTGGTCCTTGACCTCGGTGCCCGGCACGCCGACCCGAGTACCGTCGGCGGGACCCTGGGCCATGGAGAGGCTCGGCATGAAGAGCGCCTCCCCCCAGGCTACTACGTGGCGGCCTGCTCGCAGGTTGAGGAAGGCGTTGTTACCAAGTTCGAAGTCGGTATAGCCGTAGAAGTCCAGGAAACGGGAGAAGCCGCCGTGGTAGCGCCGCGCCTCTGGAGTAAACTCCCCGGGTGGCGTGTCGTAGTTGGTCAGCTCGCTCTCACTGGAGGTGGAGCGGCGATAGACGTCGTCATAGAAGGTGCTGGCGGAAACCACCAGACCCAGGTTGTCGCGGCGAGTATGGGTCTCCAGCAGCAGGCTTGCGCGGTTGGCGGTCAGGTCCCCGCTGGCGAAGTTTTCGTTGCCTTCGTTGCCGGGGCCGCGTAGACGGCTATCACGGCTCTGGGTGCGAGCGGATAGTGAATAGGTGGTTGTCGCCTTCCAGTCGAGGGTGGCATCGGCCGGAAGGTCGATGGTGTTATTGGCGATGGCGCCTGATGACACCGTGGCAGTGATGATGGCAGCCGCGATCGGCGACACCCTGGCAAAGGGAGGGCTGATATTGAGTCGTCGCATGATTAGTCTCTTCTCTTGATCTTGTTATGAGTATTGTTAGTGGCTGAGACGGCGCAGGGCTGCCGGGGTAAACATGTCGGAGCTCAGGTCGCCCTTGTTGAGCTCAGCCATTTTGTCGAGATCCTGGAACAGGTTGAGAGCGATATATCCACCGGTGGTGAAGTCATGATAGAAACTGGTGCCGGCGTGCCAGCCATTGATGCTGGGGGAGTAGAAGTAATTGATGAAGGCATGCTGGACAAGCTCGCCGCGGCGATCGTAGTAGTCGCTGATCACGCCGTGCCAGGTATCCTCATCGATATAGAGAGTTCGCTTGCCATACTTGTGGCGATATTCGTTCTTGAGAGTCCCTTCGATCACCCAGACGCGACGCAGCTCATAGCGCATGTAGTCGGGGTTAGAGTGCCCCGGCGTAAGCAGGCTATCATAGCTAACCCGATCAGAGTGGATGCGGTAGGCATTCGCAGGAATATAGATCTCTTTCTTTCCGATAAGCTCCCAGTCATAGCGATGAGGAGAGCCGTTCATCAGGCGGTCCTGATCGATGGTGATCTTTCCCGATGTACCGGCATATGGCGTATCAAAGCCATATTCAGGAACTTGGCGAACCCGACGAGTTCCGGGGTTGTAGCTCCAGGCCAGTCGGTCGTCGGTGTAGTTGATCGGCTCGGAGCTCACGGTCACATTGCCACGATTTCTTGCGGGTAGCAGCGTGCCAGTCCTGGCATAAGCCATCACACCGTCAGTGCCCTCGCCAACCGGCGTTCCCATGTTGTCAGGATGAGTGGTGACGTTAAAGTTGAGGTTCTGTACACGGCCCCATGTGATATTGCCGTTGGAGCTGACATCCGCAATATCACGCTCCCAGTTAGATTCGGTAAAGGCGCGATAGGGGTTGTTGTGGTTGGCCAGCACTTCCATGGCATTGGAGGGAATGGGGAAGGGGATGGCGCCGTTGTAGCCGGTAAAGCCCATTCCTCCGTCGATCACCTCAGCCTCCAACGCGTTCTTCTTGGCGATCTCGCACACCTGATCCGGGTAGTGAAAGTCTCGCCTACCCTCATAGACCGGGATCTGGAAGGTGTCCGAGTAGCGCTCGAACATCGCTTTCTGACCTGCCGTCAGGTTGTCGGTATGGTCACGCCAGTTCTGACCATCGATCACGAAAATCGGGCGGTCATCCGGGTAGGGGTCGACGGGGTGCTGCCCCACGTGCTTCTGATAATTGACGTGAGGCGGTGTTCCCAGCCATTTGCCCGAGAAGGGAGGGATGGTGCCTGCCGCGTTTCCCGCGGCTTCGGCGCCGACGCACGTCAGGTCATTGCCGAGCCGGGCTGCTTCCTGAGGAGAAACGGCGGCCTGGGCCGTTGCTGTTAGCAGTATCAGCAACGAACTGGTGCCGATAATAGTAGGTATTGTTTTCATGCTGCCTCCGAGCTGTTCGAGTGGCGAGGGTGTTCACTGCTGTTGTCATGCCCCCCTGAAAAATCTAGGAGGCATCCGCTACAGATGAATCGTCCGATTGAACTAGGCGCTTTCTAGCCGATGGTTATTGGCTATAGGGAACGGCACCTTTAGGCACATAAACCCCGTCGGTTTGCTCGGTAAATTCTCGAGATCTGTCACGGGGGTTGTAGAACTGCTTGTACCAGATGCGTGCTTTCATGAAGGGGCCGTCGCTTGGAATAAAAAGTCCATTCAGGCAGGGGGCCTTGTTCATCCACACTTCAAAATCCTGCATGAAGGCGTGCAGGCTGGCCTGCTGAAACTGGCGGGCCGCAATGACATCCTGGGTGTTGACCTCGCTGTTGCCACCGGGGGACTTGACCAGCAGCGCATGCCAGACCTTGATGGAGCCATCCTCGATAGGGGTATGGGTGATCATCAGGATGGCATCGTGCATGCCGGTCATGTTGCTGATCAGTACGCCCGGGCCGTGGTAGGTCGTGATGGTATGCAGGATCGGCTGGCCGCCGTGTTCATCGACCAGGGTGCGGTGAGGGCCGCATTGGCGCTGAGTGGCCAGGTGGCCGTTGAACTCGTTCTCGTAGCGCTCCACGGTGGAGCCGTGGATGGGGCCCAGGTGGCCGTAGTCGCAGATGTTGTCGATAACTTCCTGGGGGTGCTGATTCAGCGTGCCAAGGTCGTCGAACTCCCAGCGCACCCAGCTTGACTGATCCCACTCCTCGAGGGCCGGGGCACTCCACTCCGGCTCGCCACCTTCGGGGTCGTGCCAGATCCAGATGGCGCCGAGGCTCTCCAGCACAGGCCAGGACTTGACGCAGGCAGTCTTCGGAATGGGGCCCTCATGGTAGGGGATATCATCGCACTGGCCGTCTGGCCCGAAGCGCCAGGCGTGGTAGGGGCAGCGAATGCTGTCACCCTCGATATTGGTGCCGTGGCCGTCGATGATCACATAGGAAGTATCGTTGCGTGCGGCCAGGTGGGTCTTCATATGGGGGCAGTAGGCATCCAGCAGCACGATTCTGCCGGTTTCCTGTCCGCGATAGAGCGCAAAGTCCTTGCCGAAGAACCGCAGCGCCAGCGGCTTGTGGCTGTTGACCTCTTCCGAGGTGGCGATCATGAACCATCCCCGTGGGAAGGTGAATTCGCCGAGGCGGTACTCCTGAGATGTCGCCATGTTCCTATCCTCTTGTATGGGCGTGTCGGTTCGATTCTCGGGAAGCCGCTCAGCGGGGGCATACCCTATTTGGACGATGGGGGGGAGGCGGGGCATCGTCCTTTTGGACGTATTGAGGGCGTGGGCAGCTGACTAGATTGGGCGCACAAGCGCAGGCCGCCGTTGTTGCGGCCGGCAGCAGACTGGCCGAGCAGGAGGTAGAGCATGATGGCGGCAGAAGCGGCAGTGCGCCGGGAGCGGCGTCGAAAGGAGCGGGCGGCTCTGACATTCCCTCTAGCAAGGCCCGAGTGGGAGACGTCGCTGGTGGAGGTGGCAGACGGGATCTTCTGGGCACGGCTGCCCATGCCTATGGCGCTGGACCACGTCAACGTTTACCTGCTGCGAGACGCGGACGGCTGGTGGCTGGTGGACACCGGGCTGAATCTCGAAGAGACCCGCCAAATCTGGGAGTCGCTGGCGGCAAAGTCGCCGGACGGGCTGCCCTTCAAGGCGCTAATCTGCACCCATTTTCATTACGACCATACGGGGCTGGCCAGCTGGCTGATGGAGCGCTTCGACGTGCCGCTCTACATGAGCCACGGGGAATTCTTTGCGATGCGCGGCCTGGGTGGCGTGGGTAACGAGGCGCAGCGGAGCCAGATGCAGGCCTACTTTCGCGCCGGCGGCTTCGCCGATGAGCAGAGCGAGGCGCTGCTGGCCGCTTTCGGCCGCGACCGCTTCATGCCACAGCATCCCACCAGTTTCCGGCGGCTGCGCGACGGCCATGTTCTCGAAATTGGAGGGCGCGAGTGGCGCCTCATCGCGGGAGAGGGACACTCCCCAGAGCATATCTGCCTCTACTGCGAGCAGGAGGCGCTGCTGATCGCCGGCGACCAGCTGCTGCCGGAAATCAGCCCAAACATCCTGGTGAGCGACGTGGAGCCCGAGGCGGACCCGCTGGACGGCTGGTTCGGTTCTCTCGAGCGCTTGAGGGAACTCGCTGCCGAGACGCTGGTGCTGCCGTCCCACGGTCAGCCCTTTCGCGGCTTGCCGGCGCGTATCGAGCAGCTCCAGGCGCACCATCATCGCCACCTCGAACAGCTGATGGCGATGGGGAGTCACGGAGACGGCTTCGCCGTGGCGGAGGCCATGGGGGTGCTCTTCCCCCGCGAGCTGCCCCCTACCGAGCAGTTTCTCGCCTTTGGCGAGACGCTGGCGCATCTGAACTGGCTATCCCGGCGGGGCCTGCTTACCCGGGAGCTGGGGGAGGGCGGCGTCTACCGGTACTCTGGCGGGAAGGGTGAGCTGCCCGCCCTGTCCACCCTGGGGTGATACAGAACAACTCGACAACAAACAGGAGCGACATCATGGCGGATGAGGCCATTCACACTGCGATACAGCAGCGGCTGCTGGCCGATGCCAGCCCCTTTGCCCTGGACACCCTGGCGCTGAATGGCCGCCGGCTGGCTGTCTATCGTCATGCGCCGGAGACCCTGCTGCAGGTGCTGGAGGAGGCGCGCGGCCATGGCGATGCCCCCTTTATCAAGTACCTCGATAGCCTCTGGACTTTTGCCGACTTCACTCGTGGCGTCGACTCCCTGGCAGCCTGGCTGCTGGCGCAAGGGGTCGAGGCCGGTGACCGCGTGGCCATTGCCATGCGCAACCGCCCCGAGTGGGCGGTGGCCTTCATGGCGGCGGTGCGGATCGGGGCCTTGCCGGCGCCCCTGAACAGCTTCGGTCAGTGCGACGAGCTGCGCCAGGCGCTGGTGTATCTGGAGCCTGCTGTGCTGTGCTGTGACCGTGAGCGACTCGATCGGCTGGCCGGTCAGACCGGCGTGCCCGGCTGCCGGCTGTTGGTGGCCGGCAACGATGATGGTCTGCCCCTGGGCGAGGCTACAAGCTTCGAATCGGCGCTTTCGGCCTGGCCCGAAGCTCGGCTTCCGGAGTTCTGGGTCGACCCCGACTCGCCGGCGCTGATCCTGTTCACCTCGGGGGCGACGTCGCGGCCCAAGGGGGTGGTGTCGAGCCATCGCGCCGTGGGCCAGGCGCTGTTCAATATCGACTTCATCGGTGCTCTATCGGGGATGACATCGCCCGAGGCCGTCAAGCGGATCGAGGCGCAGCGCCGCCCCTCGGTCACTCTGACCGCGGTGCCGCTGTTCCATGTGAGCGGCCTGCACGCCCAGCTGTTGACCGCCATGCGTCACGGCCGACAGCTGATCTTCATGCACCGCTGGAGTGCCGCCGATGCGCTGGCATTGATGCGCAGTGAAGGCGTCACCCAGTTCAATGGGGCACCCTCCATGGTGCGCCAGCTGGTGGTGGCGGCCGAGGAGCGCGATGACGATATCCTGGAAGGGCTCTGGGGGATGGGATTCGGCGGTTCGGGGGTGCCGGATTCGCTGCTGGACAAGGTGCTGTCGCGCTTCCCCGAGCAGATGATCGGCATCGGTTTCGGCATGACCGAGACCAACGGCGCCGTTACCGCGGTGTCCGGAGAGCTGTTCCGCTCGCGGCCCCGCAGCTCCGGTCCGCTGTCGCCCCTGTTCGATGTGCGCATCCTAGCGCCGGATGGCGAAGAGGTGGTGGCGGGTGAGGTGGGCGAAGTCTGTGTGCGGGGGGTGACCCTGATGCAGGCGTACTGGCGAGACCCCGAGGCCACGGCTCGTGCGTTAGACAATGGTTGGCTGAGGACCGGGGATCTCGGCTTTCTCGACGCCGAGGGGTTTCTGTTTATCGTGGATCGCCTCAAGGATGTGATCGTGCGCAGCGGGGAGAACATCGCTCCGGCGGAGATCGAGTCCTGCCTGACCGCCCACCCGGCGGTGGCCGAGGCCGCCGTGTTCGGTGTGCCCGATGAAGAGACCGGGGAGGCGGTGGCGGCCATGGTCGCGCTCAGGGAAGGCGAGTGGGTGGAGGAGGCGGAGCTGCAGGCCCATGTGCGCCACCACCTGGCCGGCTACAAGGTGCCGTCGGCCATCCGCGTCAGGCACGATGCCCTGCTGCGCAACCCCGCCGGCAAGCTGCTCAAGAAGAATCTGCGCGAAGACTTTCTGCAGGACACCGCTCCGTTGGAATAGCCGGCACGCACCGTAGTCCACTTTGACGATGATGGGAGGCCCCGGGCCTCCCATCATGCGTTGTAGTGGATGCTTCGATCCTACGCGCCGCCTTGGTGGCCGCAGACGAAGCTGGCTTGACAATGACAATGCCGGGAGACAGGTGGATGACCTCTTACGCGCAACCCGTGGACTCCTTCGATGTCGTCGTGGTGGGCTCCGGAGCCGGGGCCATGACGGCGGCACTCTTCGCTGCCGAAAACGGGATGAAGACGCTGATCGTCGAAAAGAGCGACCGGTATGGCGGCACCTCGGCCCTGTCAGGAGGCGGGATCTGGATCCCCTGCAACTCCCATCTAAAGCGCAAGGGGGGCGGCGACAGCCGCGACAAGGCGCTGACCTACCTGCGTGCGGCCACCCGTGGTGAAGTTGAGGAAGAGCGTCTGGAGGCCTACCTCGACCTGGCGCCGAAGATGATCGACGAGCTGGAGCGGATCAGCCATGTGCGCTATGCGGTGGCCGAGAAGTATCCCGATTACTACCCGCACCTGCCCGGCGCCCTGGCGGGTGGGCGCACCATGGACCCGGAGCTTTTCGATACCAGCCGGCTGGGCGAGGAGCTGGAGCACCTGCGCGAGGCGTCGCCTTCGACGCTGCTGATGGGGCGAATCGCCTGGACGGCTCGGGATGCCCATCGCGCCATGGCTCGGGAGCGGGGCTGGCGCGTGATGCTGCTGTGGCTGATGCTGCGCTACAAGCTCGATTTCAAGTGGCGCTGGCGCTCCAGGCGCGATCGTCGGGCCGGGCTGGGCAGCGCCCTGGTGGCTTCGCTGCGTCGCTCGCTGATGGATCGCGATGTGCCGCTGTGGCTCAACACAGATATGCGCGAGCTGGTGCAGAACGACGGCCGCGTCACGGGCGTCGTAGTTGTACGGGAGGGGCGCGAGTGCCTTATCGAGGCCCGTCACGGCGTGATACTGGCCTCCGGCGGCTTCGAGCAGAATTCGGCCCTGCGCGAGCGCTACCTGCCGGCACCCAGCGACCGGGCCTGGAGTGCGACGCCGCCAGGCAACAACACGGGGGCTGCCCTGGTCGCAGGGCAGGCCCTCGGCGCCGCTACCGAAGCGCTCGAGCGTGCCTGGTGGGCGCCAACCATCAGCGTGACGGGGGAGGACAAGGCGCGTGGGGTCTTTGCCGAGCGCGCCTTTCCGGGGGCCATCGTCGTCAACGGACGAGGCGAGCGCTTCGTCAATGAGGCGGCGCCCTACCTGGAGTTCGTCGAGGCGATGTACGCCGACAACGCCAGGACCGAGGGCAAGAGCATTCCCGCCTGGGTGATCTTCGACGGCCATTTCCGCTTCCACTACGCCATGGGGCCGCTGATGCCGGCCCAGATCAAACCCGACCGTCGCCTGCCCCGGGAGTGGCGTGACAGGGTTTACTGGAAGGCAGATAGCCTGACGGCCCTGGCTCAGAGCATCGGAGTGGACCCCGAAGGCTTAAGCCGCACCGTCGAGCGGGTCAACCGCTTTGCACGAGACGGCAGGGACGAGGAGTTCGATCGCGGTGGCAACGTCTTCGACCGCTACTACGGCGATACCAATGTCACCCCCAACCCCTGCCTTGCGCCCCTGGCCAAGCCACCCTACTACGCCATGCGCCTGGATGCCGGCGATATCGGTACCAAGGGGGGGCTCAAGACTGATGGCAGTGCCCGCGTCCTGAACGAGGCGGGTGATACGATCCCCGGGCTCTACGCCATTGGCAACTGCTCGGCGGCGGTGATGGGCCCCTCCTACCCCGGCGCCGGCTCGACCCTGGGGCCGGCCATGACCTTCGGCTACGCGGCGGCGCTGGACCTCGTGAAGCAGCAGCGCAAGGTCTCAGCAGGAGCGGGGCAGCCATGAACATTACTGAGATTCAGGCGCCGCTGCGCTGGCCCGAGGGCGATGACGGGGCCTGGGATCGGCGCTGCGATGTACTTGTGGTCGGCTGGGGGGCAGCAGGCGCCTGTGCCGCCCTGGAGGCACGGGCGGCAGGCGGCGACGTGCTTGTACTGGACCGCTTTGAAGGAGGCGGGGCCAGTGCCCGCAGCGGCGGCGTGGTTTATGCCGGCGGCGGCACCGTGCAGCAGCGTGCCGCCGGCCAGGAAGACTCCCCTGAGGCGATGTATGACTACCTGCGTCACGAGACGCAGGGGGTGGTCGCGGACGCCACCCTGTGGCGCTTCTGTCAGGAGAGCCGGGCCAACCTGGCTTGGCTCGAGTCTCTCGGCGCGCCCTATGACGCCAGCATGCCGCCGGGGGGCAAGACCTCCTACCCTTCCGACGGCTACTACCTCTACTACTCGGGCAACGAGCTGGTGCCGGCCTGTCGCGGTGAGCGGCCGCCGGCGCCCCGCGGGCATCGCACCCTGGGCAAGGGGCACGGTGGCGTGGTGCTGTACGGGCACCTGAAGCAGGCCTGCCTGGAGGCCGGGGTGCAGACGCTGACCCAGGCGGCGGTGCAGCGCCTCATCGTCGATGACGAGGGCCGCGTGCTAGGTGTGGAGGCATGGCGGCTGGACCCCGATAGCCCGGTGGAACGTCAGCATCGGCGCCTAGCTCGCCGGGCCGAGCGCTGCCAGAACCTGGCACCGCGCTACGCCGACCGCCTGC
Source organism: Halomonas sp. HK25 (assembly GCF_047795635.1). Classification (GTDB taxonomy): domain Bacteria; phylum Pseudomonadota; class Gammaproteobacteria; order Pseudomonadales; family Halomonadaceae; genus Halomonas. The sequence goes on from NZ_CP181044.1 coordinate 30,749, forward strand.
GCAGACGCCTGGGCGAACTCGAGCGCCGCCATGCCGTGCCGCTCAAGATCATGGCTCGGCGCGGCGTGGTGCTCTCTACCGGCGGCTTCATCTTCAACCGCGAGATGGTGCGCACTCACGCCTCGCGCTATCGGCGCAACTTTCGCATCGGCACCGCCGGGTGTGACGGCAGCGGCATCCGGCTCGGGGTCAGCGTGGGTGCGGCGGCGGATCGGCTGGAGCGGGTATCGGCCTGGCGCTTCATCAACCCTCCGCACTGCTGGCCGAAGGGCATCGTGGTCAATGCTCGCGGTGAGCGCATCTGCAACGAGGAGGTCTATGGCGCCACCCTGGGCCACGCCATCTGCGAAGAGAACGACGGGCGGGCCTGGCTGATCCTGGACCGCCGCCTGCGCCGTCAGGCGATTCGCCAGGCGATCACCGGCGGCTACTGGTGGTTCCAGGCGTTGCCGGCACTGGCGCTGATGCTGAGCGCACGCCCTTGCCGCAGCCTTGAGGTCCTGGCCGGCCGCATCGGCTGTGAGACGGCCCCCCTTCGCCAGAGCCTCGAAGCCTACCACGATGCCATCGAGCGCGATGAGCCAGACCCGCTCGGGAAGTCGCCCGAGTCGCGCCAGCGTCTCGACCAGGCCCCCTGGTATGCCTGTGACATTTCGGTGGGCAGCCCCGTCTTTCCCCTTGGTGCAATTACCCTCGGTGGCCTACGGGTCGACGAGGAGAGCGGTGCGGTCCTCGATCAGCGGGGAGATAGCATTCCTGGGCTGTTCGCGGCGGGTCGAGCCGCGGTGGGCATTCCGTCGAATCTCTACGTCAGCGGTCTGTCTCTGGCCGACTGTGTGTTTTCAGGCCGGCGCGCCGGGCGTGCGGTGCTGGCCGCGCCGGCGCCTGCCGCCGACATGCAGCAGGGAGCGATATCATGAAGGGGCGTTTCGAAGGCAAGGTCGCGCTGGTGACCGGCGGTGCCAGCGGGATTGGCCTGGCCGTTGCCCGTGGGGTGGTGGCCGAGGGAGGTTGGGTGGTGGTGGCCGACCTGAATGCCGAGGGGGTGGAGCGAGCGCAGGCCGAGCTGGGGGCCCAGGCCAGTGGCCTGGTGTTCGACGTGGCAGACGAGCAGGGCTGGCGTGACGCCCTGGCTTCCGTGGAGAGCCGCCATGGACGCCTCGATGCCCTAATCAACAACGCCGGCGTGCTGGCCGAGGGCAGCATCGAGGAGACCGACCTGGCTACCTGGCAGCGTCTGATGCGGATCAACGCCGACAGCGTCTTTCTGGGCTGCCAACACGCCCTGCCGCTGCTCAAGCGACAGGGGGGCGCGATCGTCAACCTCTCTTCCATCGCTGCTATCGGCGGCAAGGAAGACTATGCCGCCTACAGCGCCTCCAAGGGCGCCATTGCGGCACTGACGCGCTCCATCGCCAGCCACTGCCGCCGCCAGCGCTACCGAGTGCGCTGTAACTCGGTGCATCCCGACGGCGTGATGACGCCGATGACTGCGGCAACCTACCCTGCGGGCGTCGCGCCCGCCGACTACACCATTCGCCAGGATCCCATGCATCGTCTCTGTCTGCCCGAGGACGTAGCGTCAGGGATCCTATTCCTGGCCAGCGACGACGCTCAGGCCATCAACGGGATCGAACTGCGCATCGACAGCGGTCAGTTCGTGATGAGTATCTGAGGCCAGGAGGTGAGAGTGAAAGCGGAAACGTCGATCATGGCGCCGGAGACCATTCCGGCACTGCTGACGCATGCGGCGCGCCGTCATGCCGGCACTGCGGCCTTAGAAGAGGACGGCGAGCTCATCGACTATGCTGAGCTGCCAGGCCGGGTTGCCGACGTGGCTCGGGGGCTGCTGGCGGTCGGGGTCGAGCCCGGCGATCGGGTGGCGATCTGGGCGCCCAACGAAGTGCGGTGGGTGCTTGCCGCCCTCGCCATCCACTCAGTGGGGGCGGTGCTGGTGCCTCTCAATACCCGCATGAAGGGGCGCGAGGCTAGTGATATCCTGGCCCGCAGCGGGGCGCGGCTGCTGTTTCATGCGGGAGACTTTCTGGGCCAGGATTATGCGGCACTGCTTGACGGGCTGATCCCTTCGAGCCTGACGCATCGGGTGCTGGTCAGCGAGCGAGGCGCCCCCGGTCATGAAGGGCTGATAGCGTGGGAGGCCTTTCTCGACGGCGGGCGCGAGGTGCCCGAAGAGGAGGTCGCCCTGCGGGCCGCGGCGGTAAGGCCCGAGCATCTCAGCGACCTGCTGTTCACGTCTGGGACCACCGGCCAGCCCAAGGGCGTGATGAGCGAGCACGGCCAGAACCTGCGCGCCTTTGGCGAGTACAGCCGCATTATCGGCCTGAGGCCCGGCGACCGTTATCTGATCATCAACCCCTTCTTCCATGCCTTCGGCTACAAGGCGGGCTGGCTCTCCTGTCTGCTCGCCGGCGCGACCATCTTACCCCAGGCGGTGTTCGATGCCGCTGAGGTGCTGGAGCGCATCGATCGAGAGCGCATCAGCGTGCTGCCCGGGCCCCCCACGCTCTATCTGTCGCTGCTCTCCGATCCGCGCCTCGCCGCGGCGGACCTCGGCAGCCTTCGCGTGGCGGTGACCGGCTCCTCGAGTATTCCACCTGTGCTGGTCCGGCGCATGCGTGACGAGCTCGGGTTCGAGGTGGTCACCACCGCCTATGGGCTGACCGAGTGCGGGGGGCTTGCCACCATCTGTGACCCCGGAGAGGATGCCGAGACCATCGCCCACACCAGCGGGCGCGCCATTCCCGGTACCGAGGTCTCGATTCGCGACACGGCGGGCCGGCACCTGCCTGCCGGCGAGAGCGGTGAGGTCTGCCTGCGAGGTTTTCATGTGATGCGGGGCTATTTCGACAGCCCCGACGCCACTGCCGAAGCCATCGATGAGGAGGGCTGGCTGCATACCGGCGACGTGGGCTCCCTGGATGAGCGCGGCAACCTGCGCATCACCGGGCGGCTCAAGGACATGTTTATCGTGGGGGGGTTCAACTGCTATCCGGCAGAGATCGAAGCCATGCTGCTGGAGCATCCCGAGGTCGCCCAGTGCGCGGTGATCGGCGTACCGGACGAGCGGATGGGCGAGGTGGGCTGCGCCTTTATCGTGCCCCGTGGGTCCGAGGCGCCGGAGCTGGAGGCACTGATCGCCTGGTCCCGGGAGCGGATGGCCAACTACAAGGTGCCGCGTCATGTGAGAGTAGTGGAGCGCCTGCCGGTCAATGCCTCTAACAAGGTCATGAAGCCTGTGCTGCAGGAGATATACCGCAGCGCCTGATGGTATTCCTTGGTACTTGCGTACTGTCTTGCCTGCCTTTCGGCAGGCTTTTTTTCGCCCGCCATGCCGGTCTGAGGCTTAGTGTTACGCCATCTTTCCCGTTAGCCGGCTGCGTGCCTGTCGACAGTCTCGAGCGCTTGATCGTCCATACGGACGACGTCGATGGTGTGAGTCGCTCGCTAGAGTCTTTAGGCAGTTTAATCTACCAGGCTTGGGGGCTGTCTGACTGTCAGCGTAATAGCCTGAAACTGGCGAGTGATCCCTCTATGACGTCAACCTATAATAATTTGAAAGGGGCCTGGATGAGCAAGCCAACCAGTCCCTGGGTCAGCTTTGTTGCCCTGCTGTTCGCCACTTTTGTCACTATCGAGGCGGCAGCGTTTCAGGCGCCTGTGTTGCCCAGTGTAACGGCCCATTTCAGTATCCATGTCAATCTGGCCGCCTTGATCCTGATTGCATATTTTATTGCAGTAGCGGTCTTTGCGCCGATGATGGGGCGGCTAGGGGATCAATACGGCCGGCGGCGTATGGTTTTTATCGGTCTGATTGTCTTTGGCGTTTCTGAGTTCATGGCCGCTTGGGCGCCTGGCTTTGGGTTCTTCCTGGTGGCACGCTTCCTCCAGGGGCTGGGTGTGGCCTGTATATTTCCCGCGGTTTTCAGCTATGTGAACCGACTTTTTCCGGAGGAGAAGCGCGGCATGGCTCTGGGGCTCATGATGTTCATCATGACCCTTGGGGCCGCGACAGGAGGCTTGCTGGGCGGCTTGCTGATTGATGCCTTCGGTTGGCCGAGTGTCTATATCATCAGCGGGACGCTGGCGTTTCTTGGTCTCTTGCCGCTGCTGGTTTGGGTGCCAGAAAGCCAGGGGGAGGCTGCCGCCGGAAAGTTTGACAGCCTTGGCGCTGTCATGCTGTTCATTACCATTGCTGCTCTGCTGTCGCTGCCCACCTGGGCGGCCAATTTTGGCCGTGCCTCATGGGTTACCTGGGCCGTGGTGGTGACGGGGATCATCAGCTTGCTACTGCTATGGCGCCACAGTGGGCGCCATGCAGCGCCGATTCTGGACGTCAGTCTGCTCAAGGATCGGCATTTTGCTGTTCCCAGTGCCATCTACTGGATCCAGATGTTGATGAACAGCGGCATCGTCTACTCATTGGCTTTCTTTATCAATAATCGACCCGGTGGGTCAGCCTCTCAGTTCGGTATGGTGACTCTCGCGCTGTTTGGCTGCACCATGCTGGCCTCACCGGTTGCCGGCAAGCTTATAGATCGATTTGAGCCCAAGCTGATTTCTATCCTATCACTGCTGGGCAGCCTGCTGGCAATGATCTATTTCGTGCAAATGGATATCAACGCGTCCCTGTTGGCTGTGCTGGTCATGGCAGGCTTTATTGGCGTCATGTTGGCATCCAACAGCACCGCCACGATGAAGTTGGCCCTGGGCGCAGTGCCACCCCACAAGTCCGGCTCGGGGTCTGGCCTGTTCAGTATGCTGCGTGACCTCGGGTCACCGACGGGCTCTTCTTTCGCGCTGGCCATTTTTGGACTCTCTTCGACTCTGCATACTCGACGCGTTGTTGACGAGACGGCCGATAAAATGCAGCTGAGTGACAGCCTCGCTGAAGAGCTTCTCGCCGTGTCGGGTTCTAAGTCAGCCGAGATTAGCACTGAGCTGACGGCAGCACTGCTGGCTACTGGTAATGAAATCGAGCAGGTGCTGGAAGCCATCAATGTCGCCTCGCTGGGTGGTGCAATCACCAATGTGGGTTACCTGATGCTCGGCATGTTGGCGCTGGCGCTGGCGTTGACGCCCTGGTTGGCCAGGCGTAGGGATATTCAGGCGGTATCTGGCTGATATCTTGGCCTTGGGGCGTTCTGAGTGGCGCACGATACCGGCAAGAATCCACGGGCCGAAGAGGGGGAAGGTCCTGTAGTAGCAAGATGGAAGGCGAGATCCGCGACACCCGCTAACCCTAGTCCTGTTGCGGTATGCCCAGGCTTAGAAAAGGCGCAAGGATTGAGTTCATCTGATAATGGGAGGATGTCCGATGGAGTTTAGCCTGACGGACGAGCAGAGGATGATCCGCGATTCCGCCGAGAGCCTCCTGGCCGACCTGTCCGACTCCGCCGCGGTACGAGCGGCCATGCAGAGCGAGGCGGGGCATGATCCCGCCGTATGGCGCACGATAGCCGAGGAGCTGGCATGGCCGGCGCTGGCGGTACCGGAGGCCCATGAGGGGCTGGGGCTCGGCCCCGTCGAGCTGGCGCTGCTGATGGAGCAGATGGGAAGACGGCTGTTCTGTGCCCCCTTCCTGGCCAGTGCCTGCCTGGCGACCCTGGCGCTGCGCTGTATCGGCGAGAACGATGGGCAGCGCCGCTGGCTGGCGGAGATGGCATCCGGCCGGCGGGTCGCCACCCTGGCCTTCGGTGGCGCTCAGCCCTGGGGGCCCGAGACCATCTCGGTCGTGGCCACGCCCACGGCGGAGGGGTATCGGCTCGATGGCGAGTGCCGTCAGGTGCTCGAACTGCAGGCCGCGGACCTGCTGCTGGTGGCCGCGCGGCTGCCCGGGAGTCGTGATGCCCAGGGAGTCTGCCTGTTTGCTCTGGAGGCCGACGCAGCCGGCGTCACGCGCACGCCGCTGCCGACCCTGGATCAGACGCGGCGGCTGGGCCGGCTAGAACTGGCCGGCGTCGATGTTGCCGCGGCTGCCAGGGTCGGGGCCGAGGGCGAGGCCTGGGCAGGTCTCGAGCAGTGTCTGCGTGTCTGCGCCATCATGCTGGCCGCCGAACAGCTGGGGGGCGCCCAGGCGTGCCTGGACATGAGCGTTGCCTATACGCTCGAGCGCCACCAGTTCGGCCGCCCCATTGCTGGTTTTCAGGCTATAAAGCACCGCGCCGCGGAGATGATGCTCGCCGTCGAACGTGCCCGCTCGGCGGTCTACTATGCGGCCTGCGTGGCCGCCGAGGCGCTTGATCCCGAGGGCGATGCGGCGGTGGCGGCCGAGCTTCCCCTGGCGGCCTCGCTGGCCAAGTCCGAGGCCTCCGAGACCTACTTCCACTGTGCTGCTGAAGCGATACAGCTGCATGGTGGCGTCGGCTTTACCTGGGAGTATGACCCCCACCTCTATCTCAAGCGCGCCCGTGCCGGCGAGAGCTATCTCGGCACCCCCGCCTGGCATCGTGAGCAGATGGCCCGTGAGCTGATGGGAGAGACATCATGAAGATCGGTTTCAGCCGTGAGGACGAAGCCTTTCGCCACGAGATCGCAGGCTGGCTCGAGGCCAACCTCAAGGGCGAGTTTGCGGCGCTGCGCTTTCGCGGCGGCCCTGGTGATGAGCATGCCTTCCCCGAAGAGCGCAAGGCCTGGGAGCGCCACCTCGCCGAAGGCGGCTGGACCTGCGTGGGGTGGGCGCCGGGGCATGGAGGGCGTGGCCTGTCGATCAATCAGCAGGTGATCTTCCACGAGGAGTATGCACGCGCCGGCGGTCCCGGGCGCATGGGACACATCGGTGAGGGGCTGGCCGGCCCAACCATCGCCGCCTTCGGTAGCGAAGCTCAGCGGCGCCGCTTCCTGCCCGGCATTGTCGAGGGGCGCGAGTTCTGGTGTCAGGGCTATTCGGAGCCCGGGGCCGGCTCCGACCTGGCCAATATCCGCACCCGTGCCAGCCTGGACGAGGCCTCGGGACAGTGGGTCCTCAACGGCCAGAAGGTCTGGACGTCCCTTGCCCACGAGTCGGACTGGTGCTTCGTCATCGCTCGCACCGATCCCCAGAGCCGGGGCCGGGACGGGCTCGCCTTCCTGCTGGTGCCGATGGACCAGCCGGGCATCACGGTGCGTCCCATCGAGCAGCTTACTGGCACCTCCGAGTTCAACGAGGTGTTCTTCGATGATGCCGTGACCGCGGCCGACAATATCCTCGGCGCGCCCGGCGACGGCTGGCGCATCGCCATGGCGCTGCTCGGCTTCGAGCGTGGCGTTTCGACCCTGGGCCAGCAGATGCAGTTTCGCAACGAGCTCGAGTGGCTGATGGCCCGGGCACGGGAGAACGGCAGCGGGCGTGACCCGCTGATCAGGCAGCGGCTGGCCCAGGCCTGGAGCGGCTTGACTATCATGCGCTATAACGCTCTGCGCATGCTGTCGGGCCCCCAGGACGGCAGCCTCAGGCCCGAGGCGCTGATCTACAAGCTGGACTGGTCGAGCTGGCATGTGGCGTTGGGCAAGCTGGCCATGGATATCCTCGGCGAGGAGGCGGAGATCCTGGAAGGGGCCCCCTACGCGCTGGGGCGCCTGCAGTCACTGTTCCTGTTCAGCCGCGCCGATACCATCTATGGCGGCACCAGCGAGATCCAGCGCAATATCATCGCCGAGCGGGCACTGGGCATGCCCAAGGAGTCGCGGCCGACCTGAGCCCGGCCGAGCGAATCGGGGTCGGCATAACGCCGCTGGCCTTGGAGTTCACACCGCCAGCGGCTTTTCTGATGGTATTTCAGGTGATGAGCCGGTTAATGAACGGTCGAGCCGGGCGGCGGCGATAGCGCCCTTGGCCGTTGGTGGTCGGCTAGCCCGCTGCCGGCTGGCGATTGAGCCGAGGGTCGCCGGGAGCCTTGAGCACGCAGGAGGTGCCGCCCTCGGTGTACATCATGGCCACGCAGCGGTTGCAGTGGGTGCAGCCGCTCTGATGGGCCGCATCCTGGCACACCGAGGCCACGAAGTCCGGGTCGTGAATCAGCACTCGCCCCAGGGCAACGGCCTCGAAGCCTTCCTCCAGGATCTGAAGGACGTTGGCGGCGTTGCTTACGCCACCCAGGTACGCCAAGGGAAGCGATACTGCCTGGCGCACCCGGCGAGCCTTCTCGAGCAGATAGAGCTCGCGAAAGGGCACCTCGCGCTGAAAGCGCTGCTGCAGGAACATGGCCGCCTTCATGAGCGGATTGGTGACCACGGCACGGTTCTCCGCCGGAAACGAGGAGCCGAACATGGTGGTGATCGACTCGGCGTTTAGGCCGGCGCTGAGCACCAGCATATGGGCCCCCTCGCGCTCCAGCAGGCGGGCAATAGCGACACCCTCCTCGGTGCGGTTCCCGCCTCGGCAGCCGTCGGTCATGCTGTACTTGCAGATCACCGCCATCTTATCGCCCACTGCGTCGAGCACGCGCCGCAGCACCCGCAGGGGAAAGTGCGCGCGGCCTTCGATATCGCCTCCGTACGCATCGAGCCGCTGGTTGTAGAGCGGGGAGAGGAACTGGCTGAGCAGGTAGCCATGCCCCATGTGGATCTCCACCGCGTCGAACCCGGCGCGCTTTGCCAGGCGCGCCGCCTCGGCAAACTGGGCGGCGACCGCCTCCATCTCCTGCTCGCCCATGGCGCGCTTGAGCAGCTGGCCACTCATCATGCCGATCTTGTTCACGCCGCCGCTGGCCGACCAGGGGCGTCCGTGCCCGCGCACGAAGGTGAAGCAGCCGCCGTGGGTGATCTGAGCTGAGGCCGCGCCCCCCTGGCGGTGCACCGCCTCGGTCAGCGCCTGGAGGTGGGGCAGGGCCGTCTCGTCGAGGACGATCTGGTCATTCAGGGTGGTGCCCGCCGCACTCACTGCACAGTAGGCCAGGGTGGTGAGGCCGGCGCCACCTGCGGCGACCGCCTCGTGGAAGCGCACCAGCTGGCGCGTCGGCAGGCCCTGGCGAGACATGCCCTCGTTGGTGGCGGCCTTGATTAGTCGGTTGCGGAGGGTCAGGGGGCCGATGCGGAATGGCGTCGAGGGGTGGCTCATGGTCAGGTTCCTCCCTGGGTAGCCGGCTCGAGAGAGTTGCCGGTATCGGCATTGGCAGCGGCCTGGCGCTCATGGCGGCCCACGCCCAGCCAGTAGGCCAAGGCGGGCAGCACGAAGATGGCGCCCAGCACGTTGACGAGGAACATGAAGGCGAGCAGCACGCCCATATCGGCCTGGAACTTCAGCGACGACATGGCCCAGGTGGCCACGCCGATGGACATGGTCAGGGCGGTGAAGGCCGCAGCGGTGCCACGCTGCTTCAGCGCCTGATAGTAGGCCTCACGCAGCGGCAGGTTGTCACGGCGCAGAATGCTCTGCAGGCGCTCGTAGATATAGACCCCATAGTCGACCCCAACGCCCACGCCCAGGGGGATGACCGGCAGGGTGGAGACCTTCAGTCCGATCCCCAGCAGCGACATCAGGGCGTTGCAGAGGATGGAGACGACGGTCAGCGGCACCAGCACGCAGAGAACGCCGCGCCAGGAGCGGAAGGTCAGCCAGCAGAGCAGGGCGATGGCGGCAAAGATCGACACCAGCATCCGGGTTTCCGAGCGCTCCACTGCCTCGTTGGTGGCTGCGGTGACCCCGGCATTGCCGCCGGCCAGGCGGAAGGTGATCCCGGGGGTGCTGTCCTGGTCGATGAAGCGCTGGGCCTCGCGCACCACATGCTTGAGCGTGGCGTTCTCCTGATCTTCCAGATAGACCATCAGGTTGAGGGTTTCGCACATGGGGGTGTTGAGTCCGTTCTCCGGGTTGGCCGCATGGCCTCCGGCCCGCAGTGACATCTCCGAGCGCTGCAGGGTCTGCCAGCGCGGATTGGCCTCGTTGTTGCCGGCGACGTGGAGCTTGGTGAGCCCTGCCACCGTGCTCACCGACTCGACGCCCTCGACGCCACGCATGCGGTGGTCGAACCGATCCACGGCGTTCATGATCTCCCAGTTGAGGCAGGCCTCGTGCTGGCCATCGGTTTCGGCGTAGATGGAAAGCACGTTCATGCCGATGGAATAGTCCTGCGTGATCCTGGCGTTATCCAGGTTATAGCGCGAATCGGGCCGGAGCTCGGGGACGCCGTCGCCGATATCGCCGACCACCAGCTTCTGTGACTGATAGGTGCCAGCTGCCAGCAGCACCAGCATGACTGCCAGGCTCAGCAGCGCAGGGCCCGGCGTTGCCAGGCGTGAGACCGGCCACCAGAGGCGATGGCGATGCTGAATAGCCGCGCCGCCGAGTGGCAGGCGGTCGGTCCTGAGGTAGGAGAGAATGATCGGCATGAAGATGATGTTGGAGAAGATCATCAGACCGATGCCCAGGCAGGCGGTGACCCCCAGCTCATGCAGCATGGGGATGTCGATCATCATGATGACCAGAAAGCCGAAGACGTTGGTCAGAAGGGCCACGCTGCCCGGAATCGCGAGCTTGCGGAAGGCATTTTCTGCCGCTTCTGCCGCGGTCAGGCCGCTGGCTACCTCTTGCTTCCAGGCGTTGATCATCTGGACGGCATGAGACACCGACATGGAGAAGAGCAGGAAGGGCACCAGCATCGACATGGGATCGATGCCGTACCCCATCAGCGGGAGGATGCCGAGCAACCAGGTCACCGGCAGGATGGCCACGAAGATGGCGAAGGCCGTGAGGCGCAGTGAGCGCGAGTAGGCCCATAACAGCAGGGTCGTGATAACGAAGGCGATGGCGAAGAAGGTCAGCACCGTGCCCAGCCCATCCATGATATCGCCGAGCACCTTGGGAAACCCGACGATATGCACCTCAATCTTCTCGTTTTCCAGCTGCTGGCGGATGCTCTCCAGGTGTTCCGCCACGGCGGCATAGTCGGTGCGCTCGCCGGTGGCGGGGTCAAACTCCAGTAGCTCGGCCTGAATCATGGCGGCGCCCAGGTCGTTGGCCACCAGGTTGCCGATCTGCCCAGATTTCGCAACGTTGCTATGTACCTGCGCCAGATCTTCCTCGCTGCCGGTGAAGCGTGAGGGGATCACCTCGCCACCCATGAACCCGTACTCGGTCACCTCCACGTAACGGGTCTCGGGAGTGAAGAGCGAGCGAACCGTGGTGCGGTTGACGCCTGGCGTGAAGTAGACCTCGTCGGTGGCCTGACGCAGGCGCTCCATGAACGCCTGATTGAAGATATAGCCGTCGCCTTGCCACTCCAGGCTCACCATGATGCGGTTGGAGCCGGTGAAGTTCTCGGAGTGCTCGTGATACGCCTCCATGAATTCATGGTTCTGGGGCAGCAGCTTGGTGAGGCCGGCATCGAAGCGGGCCTGGGTGGCCGACCAGGCAAGAACCACCGTAGCCAGCAGCAGCAGCACACCGATCAAGGCTCTGGCCTGGATCAGCCGAGGGGCAAGGAAATCGACCAGCCTGGGAATCGCGGTCTGGATCAGGTTGATCATGAGGAAGCTCCTGCGTCAGAAAGCTGAGTCAGTGGAGTGGCGTCGATCCGGTGGAGTAGGCCGCGGCTGGTGGTCAGCCACCATTTGCCTGCGGGATCCAGGTAGATGTCCGTCAGGGTGGCGCTTCCGCCGCTGTGCAGCATTTCGAAGGTGTTGCCCCGATCGGAGGTGGCTAGCAGGATGCCCCCCTGGCCGCCGATGACCAGGGTGTCGGCGTTGAGTCTCAGGTGCGCGTGCAGCGAGATGGGGGCGTCCAGCTGGATTCGCTCCCAGTGGCGGCCATGGTCCTGGGTCACAAAGAGGTTGCCGCGCATCCCGTAGGCCACCCAGCGACCGCCGTGCAGGTGGCTGATGCCGTACAGGGAGCCCTCGTAGAACTCGGGCAGCACTTCCCAGCTCACGCCTCCATCACGGGAGCGAATGACGGTGCCGGCCTCGCCCACGATCATCCAGTGTCGCTGGTCCTGGCTGCTGGCTATGGCATTGAGGTGCCAGTCGGTGTCTTCCGGGGCCGGTTCCTGCTCCCAGGTGAGCCCTTCGTCGTTCGAGCGAAGCACCAGGCCGAAGGCGCCGATGGCGAGCCAGTCCCCGGAGGGCAGCCTGGCCAGGTCCATCAGGGGCTCTCCGAATGCTTCGTCGAAGGCAACTTCCTTCCAATGCTCACCACCATTGGTGGAGCGCAGAATCCAGCCCTCGTGGCCGATGGCGAGCCCCAGGCTGCCCTCCTCGGAGAAAACCATTCGCGTGATCAGTGCATGGCGTTGGGTATCGATGTCCGTCAGGCGCCAGGTACTGCCCTGGTCGTCGGACATCATGATCTTGCCGAGCTCCCCTGCGGTCACCAGTCCCGCCGAGGTGTGCGTGATACCGGTAAGCAGCATCTCCTCGACGGGGAGCGTCGTCGATTCCAGGGGCGTGGGCGTGCGCGGTGAGAACGCGTATAGCGCCGCCGCCGCCACTAACAGCGTAGTGAACAGGCCGACCAGTGATCGCATGAGGCTCATCTCCTTGTCTGGAGGGGGTTGTTATTGGGCTGCCCTGATTATTCGCGAGCAGGCATCGATCACATCGTCCAAACGGTCTAGTGGGGCGGGCAGCGGCAGCGCTAGTCCGTATTGACGATGAGGGGCGGGGGGGCGAGTGAAAGGCTTGCTGGCAGGAGCACTTTCCGTGCTCATCGCAAGCCACGAGAGGAGAGACGAGATGGGCGTGATCTTCGATGGAGTCCCGACCGCCGGCAGCGATGCCTGGATGATCCCTGATGCGGTGGCGCTGCTGGAGCGCGTCGAGGCGCTGGTGCCTGTGCTGGCCGAGCGTGCCGCCGACGCCGAGCGTGCCGGCAAGGTGCCCGTGGAAACGGTGCGCGAGATGCAGGAGGCCGGAGTGTTCCGCGTTCTGCAGCCCCGCCGCTGGGGCGGCTACGAGCTGGACCCGCGGGTCTTCTACCGTGTCCAGATGGCCCTGGCGCGAGGGTGCATGTCGACCGCCTGGATCTACGGGGTGATCGGCGTGCATAACTGGCAGCTGCCGCTTTTCCCCGAGCAGGCCCAGCGCGACGTCTGGGGGGAGGAGGGCGAGCGCAGCGACACTCTGATCGCCTCCACCTATATGCCGGTCGGCAAGGCGGATCCGGTGGAAGGCGGCTATCGCTTCTCCGGTCGCTGGGGCTTCTCCAGCGGCGTGGAGCACTGCCAGTGGATCTTGCTGGGCGGCCTGCTGCCCCGCGAGGATGGCGACGAGGGGCTCGAACACACCACCTTCCTGCTGCCGCGGGAGGACTTCGAGATCGTCGAGAACTGGGATGTGCACGGCCTGCGCGCTACCGGCAGCCACGATATCGTGGTCAAGGATGCCTTCGTGCCTGCCCACCGCACCCAGCGCACCAACAATCACAGCGACAGCGGCTGCCCCGGGCGAGCCCTCAACGATGGCTGGCTCTATCGGATTCCCTTCACCCAGGTGTTCCAGCGGGCCGTCTCCACCGCCTGCATCGGCGCTCTGGACGGTGCCATTGCCGAGTTTAGCCAGCGCGCGGCCGCGCACGTGGGCAAGCACGGTGCCAAGACCGCTGAGGATCCCAACGCGCAGATGGCCGTGGCACAGGCGATTCTGCGCAGTGACGAGCTGAAGCTGGTGCTGATGCGCAACTTCCAGGAGGTCGTTGACCACGCGCACCAGGGGACCCAGATGGAGGTCGAGGATCGCCTGCTGCAGCGCGCCCAGTCAGCGCTGGTGGCCAAGACCTGCGCCGCCCACGTGGATGAGCTGCTGCGAGCCTGCGCGGCGTCGGGGCTCTACCGTAGCAATCCCATCGAGCGAATCGTGCGGGACATTCATCAGGCCCGTGGGCATATCGCCAATAACACCGACGCCTACGCGCGGTCGTTCGGGGCGGTGATGCTTGGCCTGCCCAACGCCGATCCCTATATCTGAAGCCGTCGGAGGGGCACATGGACGCTTCACGCTACCACTCCCTGCGCGTGCGCGAGGTCATCAACGAAACCCCAGATGCCTGCTCGATCTGGCTGGAGGTGCCCGGGGCGCAGCGGGACGCCTTTGCCTACCGTCCCGGCCAGTTCCTGACGGTGCGGTTGCCGGTACAGGGCGAGGCGATCCAGCGCTGCTATTCCCTCTCTAGCGCACCGGGGCTGGATGGCGATCTCAGAATCACCGTGAAGCGGGTGCCGGGCGGGCTGGGCTCCAACTGGATCTGCGATGCGCTGGCGACTGGCGAGCGGTTGGAGAGCCTGGCGCCGGCGGGTCGCTTCGTCGCTGACACGCCCGAGGGGGACTTTCTGCTCTTCGCCGGCGGCAGCGGCATCACGCCGGTGCTGTCGATCCTGCGCGCTGTGCTGGCCGAGGGGCACGGCCGCGTCTGTCTGGTCTATGCCAATCGCGACGAGCGCTCGGTCATCTTCGCCGACCTGCTGCGCGAACTGCAGGGGCAATACCCGGAGCGGCTGCAGGTGATTCATCTGCTCGACTCCGTGCAGGGGCCGCCGCGTCGAGAGCAGCTGATGTGGCTGGCCAGGCCCTGGTGGCATGCGCGGGTCTTCATCTGCGGCCCGGGTCCCTTCATGGCGGCGGTGGAAGAGGCCATAAGTGCTCTGGGCGTGCCGCCGGAGCGAGTGCGCCTCGAGCGCTTTCTTTCGCCGCCTAGCCGTCCTGCTGCCCCGGAACCTGCGGCGCTTGCTTCTTCGCTACCGGAGGAAGCGGTCACCCCAACCGAGCCAGCCGCCGGCGAGGGGGAGAGCGAGGTCAGCGTGACCCTGAACGGAGAGACGCTGCGGTTCCAGTGCCGCCCCGACGAGACGCTGATCGAGGCGGCTGAGCGTCAGGGCATTCTGCTGCCCAACGCCTGCCAGGCTGGCATGTGCGCCACCTGCATGTGTCGGGTCGAGGAGGGTGAGGTGGTGCTGCAACACAACGACGTGCTAGATGAGCGCGACCTGGCCCGGGGCATGACGCTGAGTTGTCAGGCCCAGCCGGCCAGTCCGCGGCTGGTGCTGACGTTTCTCTAGTCCTTGCGGACGATGGCGCGGCGCGGCGACTTCGACAGGGTGATGGGACGGGCAATCGCTAACAGAGATGGTGGAGGATAAGGCATGAGCGGCAAGGTGCAGGACAAGGTGGCCTTCGTGACCGGAGGCGGTAGCGGCATCGGCGAGGCGACCGCAAAACTGCTGGCCCGGGAAGGCGCCAGAGTAGTGATCTGTGGGCGGCGCGAGGCGCCGCTGCAGGGAGTGGTCGAGGCGATCCGCGCCGAAGGCGGTCAGGCCGAGGCCGTGGTGGCCGACGTCAGCGATGAAGCAGCACTGGTCGCGGCCCTGGAACAGACCGCCGAGCATCACGGCAGCCTGGATATCCTGGTCAATAATGCCATGGCCTTCACCTGGGGGCCGCTGGTGGAGATGAGCACCGTGGAGTGGCACCAGAACTTTGTGGCCACGGTGGATGGCACCTTCTGGGCGACCCGCACGGCCCTTGGGCTGATGAAGGGCCGCGGTGGCGCTATCGTCAACCTGGCCTCGATCTGCGGCGAGCTGGGCACCGCCGGCATGTCGGGTTACTCCGCCTCCAAGGCGGCAGTCATCAACTTTTCCCGGGCGGCCGCCGCCGAAGGTGCAGCCGATGGCGTTCGGGTCAACGTGGTGGTCCCGGCGGTGGTCGAGACCCCAGCCACGGCCGGCATGCTGGCCGACGAGGCCAGCCGTCGCAGCACCGAGAAGCTGATACCCATGGGACGCGTCGGGCGCCCCGAGGAGCTGGCCGAAGCGGTGCTCTTCCTGGCCAGTGAGGCAGCTTCTTACATCACCGGTGCCACCCTGCCCGTCGACGGTGGTCGTAGCGCCGTGCTGATCACGGCCATGGACTAGCGGGAGGCTTGGCATGAGCGAAGTGCAAGAGTGTGGCCAGCAGAACCTGGCTCAGGTGGAAGCCCTGATGACACCAACGCGCCTGGGGGCGCTGGAGCTCGCCAACCGCATCGTCATGGCGCCGATGACGCGCAATCGCGCCGCGGCGGACGGCGTGCCCACGCAGATGATGGCCGATCACTATGCGGCCCGGGCCGAGGCGGGGCTGATCGTGGCCGAGGGCACCTGGCCCTGCGCCGAGGGCCAGGCCTATTGTCGCCAGCCGGGGATCGCCACCGCGGAACAGGTCGCCGGGTGGCGCAGGGTGACCGATGCCGTCCACCGCCGCGGGGGGCGCATCGTGCTGCAGATCATGCATGCCGGGCGTATCGGGAGTCGGCACGTCAAGGGGCCGGGCGTCGCGACCCTGGGGCCCAGCGATGAAGTCGCCCGGGGGGAGGTCTACACCGACGATAGCGGCATGCAGCCCTTTGATACGCCGCGAGCCATGACTACCGCCGAGGTGGTTGAGGCGGTGGCCGTGCACGGTCGTGCCGCGCAGCTCGCCAGGGAGGCTGGCTTCGACGGCGTGGAGCTGCACGGCACCAGCGGCTATCTGCCGATGCAGTTTCTCTGTGCGCGCACCAACCGGCGCGACGACGCCTACGGCGGTAGCATCGAAAATCGCGTGCGCTTCGTGGTCGAGTGTCTCGAAGCCATGAGTTCGGAGATCGGCGCCGACCGGGTGGGGCTGCGCCTCAACCCCGGTAACACCTACAACGATGTGAGCGATGGGGAGTCGGTGGAGACCCATCGTGAGCTGCTGCGCCGATTAGCTCCTCTGGGTCTGGCCTACCTGCATATGATGCGCTCCCCGCTCGAGGACCTGGACGCCTTTGCCCTGGCGCGAGAGTCCTTCGAGGGACCGCTGGTGCTCAACAACGGCTTTTCACCCGAAAGCGCCGCCGAGGCGGTGTCCTCCGGTGAGGGGGCGGCGGTCTCCTTCGCCCGCCACTTCATCGCCAACCCCGACTTGGTCGATAAGGTGCGCCGCGGCGAGGCGCCGCGGGGGTTCGACAGGAAGACCCTCTATACGCCTGGCCCCGAGGGCTATGTGGTCGCCTGAGTGCTGTGACTCAGGACGACTTAGATAGTATACGTAGGTGGTATACAATCGTGTCGCCATAGTCGCTAAGTTAACGTAAATCCTCCCACATCCAACGACATCGACAAGGCGGCCCCCCGGGTGCCGCCGAGGGGGCGAGCTGAGCATGGCCACGCTAGACTTGGATACTTACGATGAGCTGATATCCAGCCTCTATGAGGCAGCTCATGAGAGTGATAACTGGCGACGAGCCCTGGAAATAATCAAAGACCTCTTCGCGGCCAACTTCGTCACCCTGATCTTGCGGGTGCCCTCCCAGGGCGAGACCGGCCTGATGGTTGCTGTCGGGCGTGTCGAAGATCGCGAGCTCGGCGATGCCAGCGTCAGCTACTTTCCTTACCAGCATCAACAGACCCCCTTCTCGAATCTGCCGGCCAACAAGGTCTTCACCGTTGAGGATGTCATGAGTGAGGGGGAGTGGCGGCAGAGCAGCTACCGGAAGCACTGGTGCGCCGCCAGCGGGGTCTACCATCTTCTGGGCGCCGATATCGAGACTCCCGACGCCGGTCGGCTGCGCTTTCGGATCACCCGCGATGAGGCCTCGCCGGCCTTCGGTGCGGAGGAGCGGGCGCTGTGCGAGCGCATCATTCCTCATCTGCGACGTGCCCTGACGCTGCACAACCAGCTCGACCGCACCGCCTCGATGAGCACACTTTACTGCCAAGCGGTAGAGAAGCTCTCCCTCGGCATTATCCTGGTAGACGAGAACGGCCATGTCATCGATCAGAACCTGGCGGCGAAGCACCTGATCGAGAGCGAGGATGGGCTCAAGGTCGTCGGCGGGCGCCTGGAAGCCTTCTACCCCAGCGACAACAAGGAGCTGCGCCGGCTGATTCGGCAGGCCTTTAGCCTGGCCGAGACAGAGGCCGGGGGGGCGGGCTTTCCCGAGGCCATGTCGCTGACTCGCCCCTCCGGGGAGGTCAACCTGGGCGTGGTGGTGGAGCCCATACCACGCACCGCCTGGGCCGATGGCAAGGGGCAGCCTGCCGCTGCGGTCTATATCCGCGACGCGGTGGGGCGCTCCCAGGCCAGCAGCGAGGTGGCCAAGAAGCTCTTCGGCCTGACGCCAGCCGAGACCCAGCTCTCCCTGCAGCTGGCCAACGGCCTCTCCCTGGAAGAGGCGGCCGAAGCGCTGGGTATTCGCCGCAACACGGCACGGGCTCACCTACGCTCGATCTTTTCCAAGACCGGCGTCAGGCGCCAGACCGAGCTGGTCAGGCTCTTTCTCAACAGCGTGGCGCCGCTGGGCGGTGGCCTTGGCGGCGAGCTGGACTCCCTGGCCAGCTAGTCCGACTGCAGGATGCCCCCCTTGGCAGCAGAGCCCAGCATGGCGGTGATGACAGCCGAGGAGAGAATCTCATGAGCCGCAGGGTCGCTTTTATCTCCGGTGCCAGTCGCGGCATCGGGCGCGCCACAGCGCTGGCTTTCGCCAGAGCCGGCTTCGATCTGGTGATTACCGGGCGTACCCAGGTGGAGGGCCAGATGCATGAGCATGCGCTGACTCAGCCCGACGGCACGCCGCTGCCGGGAAGCCTGGCCGCCACCGCCCGGGCGCTGGAAGCGTGTGGCGCCGAGGTGCTGGCGCTGCCCATGGACCTGCTGGACAGCGCTTCGGTAGCGGCGGCGGCGCAGCATGCGCTGGCCCACTTTGGCCGCGTGGACGTGCTGGTCAACAACGCCATCTACCAGGGGCGCGACCTCAACGCGCCTTTCATGGCGCTTACGGCCGAGACCCTGACTCGCGTTGCCCAGGGCTATTTGATCGCTCCGGTGCAGCTGACCCAGGCGCTGCTGCCGGCCATGCTGTCCCAGGGCGGCGGCGTGGTGATCAACATCACCTCCGGCGCCGGAGAGAAGGATCCGCCGCTGCCGGCCGATCGGGGCGGCTGGGGCTACGCCTATGGCGCCGGTAAGGCGGCCGTCTCGCGGCTCTCCGGAGTGCTAGCGCGGGAGTCCGGGGAGCAGGGAATCCGGGCTTACACGGTCAACCCTGGCGTGGTAGCCACGGAAGCGCTGCAGGCCACCCTGGGGGAGGGCGGCGAGCTGGCCCGCCGCTACGGCGCGGTCTCCCCTTCGCTGCCGGCGGCGGTGCTGCTGTGGCTGGCGACTGCGCCAGAAGCCGAGTCGATGCAATATCGGACCCTGGACGCCCAACCCCTTGCCCGTGAGCGCGGCCTGGTGGCGGAGGCAGAAGAGAGCTAACAGTGCGGGGCGTCTCGATCGAGAAGCGAAAAAGGTGCGAAATAAAAGAAGGGTACGCTCAGCAAGCGGGCCCTTCTCGCTCTCCCTTTCGCCATTGGCATTTTTTTACATGCACTGGCGTCAGGCGGTCAGGCTGCCGCCATTAAGTGCGTGGACCTGGCCGGTGACCCAGCTCGCTTCCTCCGACGCCAGATAGGCAACGCCGGCGCCAACGTCCTGTGGGGAGCCCGCTCGGGCCACTGCGCAGGACTTACGCGCTATTGCCTCGGCGCCCTCCCAGTTGTTCATGGTACCCAGGGAAAGGGCGTTGACGGTGACGCCCTGGCGGCCGGTCTCCGAGGCAAGTTGCCGGATGAAACCGACGGCGCCGGCCTTAGAGGCGGCGTAGGCGGCGATTCCCATGGGGACGCCGGCCCGCCAGGACTCCGAGGTGATCGCTATGATCCGCCCCCAGCCCTGCTCCAGCATGCCGGGCAGTACCGCCTGGCAGCCGTGCATCAGACCGTAGAGGTTGAGGTCGATATAGGCCTTCCACTCCTCCGGAGCGCTCTCCACGAAGCGGCCATAGGTCATGCCGCCTACCGGCACGCCGGCGTTGGCGACGAAGATATCGATGCCGCCCCAGCGCGCTTTAACGCCGGTGACCATTTCGCGAAGCTGTGCGGGGTCGGTGATGTCCGCCGGCGCGGCGATGGCGTCATAACCCTCGTTGACCAGGCATTCGGCCGCCTCTTGGGCGCGCTCGGGCAGCGCCTCGTTGACGGCCACCTGGGCCCCCTGGCGGGCCAGGGCGCGGGCTATGCCGAGCCCCATGCCGCGCCCGGCGCCGGTCACCAGGGCGCGCCTGCCGGTAAGCGAGAAGAGCGGTAGAAACATGACGACCTCCTTGATCGGTGAGGAGTTGGGCGGTGTTCAGCGCCCGGTAAATTGGGGGCGGCGTTTCTCCAGAAAGGCCAGCATGCCTTCCCTCTGGTCTCGAGAGGCGAACATCAGCGCGTTGGCCTTGCGCTCGATGGCGAGAGCGCTTTCGAGGGGGGCATCGAGCCCGGCGAGGATCACTTCCTTGATCTGCTCCGCCGCCAGCGGTGAGAGTTCAGCGATCTGCGCTGCCACTTCCAGGGAGCGGGACGTCACCTGCTCGTCGGGCACCAGCTCGCTGACCAGGCCGGCCACCCAGGCCTCGTGAGCCGTTATGGGGCGCCCGGTCAGCGCCATCTGCATGGCCTTGGCCTTGCCCACCGCGCGGACCAGCCGCTGGGTGCCGCCGATACCCGGCATGATGCCGATGCGAATCTCTGGCTGACAGAAGCTGGCGCCTTCACCGGCGATGAGCACATCGGCCAGCATGGCAAGTTCGCAGCCGCCGCCGTAGGCGTAGCCATTGATTGCCGCGACCACCGGCTTCGGGCAGTGCTGGATCGGCGCCCAGAGTCTTTCGGTATGGCGCTTGTGAATCTCGATCGGGTCGGCGTCGATCATGCTGCGAATATCGCCGCCGGCGGCAAATACGCGCTCTCCGCCGGTGAGCACGATGCAGCGGGCCCGCTCGTCCTCGCCCAGCTCGCAGAAATATGCAGAGAGCCGCGTCTGCAGCTCGAGGCTCAGAGCGTTGGTAGCCTCAGGGCGGTGCAGGGTCAGCCTCGCCACGCCCTCGCTCGGCCAGTCCAGAAGAACCGGCGGCGCTGTCTCATCTTTTGCTGTCATGCGCGTCACTCTCGAACTAGGGGCTCTGTGAAATAGTCGTCCTCACTGAGAATGTCGCCATCGTCCGTTCAGACGAAGTGGCCGGTGAGTCGAGCTCTCTAGACTGGCGTCATGGTGTCAGAGGCAAGCGAGGAGAGCCGGATGCAGCCAGTCAGATCATCAATGCCCGATTACTCGGGGCGCGTAGTGCTGGTCACAGGGGGGACCCGCGGCGTTGGGGCGGGCATTGCCCGCTGTTTTCTGGAGGCGGGGGCAGAGGTGGTGGTGTGTGGACGTCAGGCGCCCGACCAGCTACCGCAAGCCGACGGCCGCCGCGCCGACTTTCTCGAGGCGGACGTGCGCGACCGGGACTCCCAGCAGGGCATTTTCGAGCGCATCGCGTCACGCTACGGGCGGCTGGATGTGCTGATCAACAACGCTGGGGGGAGCCCCGCAGCGGAGGCGGGCGAGGCCTCGCCGCGTTTTCACGAGAGCATCCTGCGCCTCAACCTCATCGCGCCCCTGGAGCTGGCCCAGCACGCCAACCGGATGATGCAGCACCAGCCGGAAGGGGGTTGCATCATCTTTATCGGCAGCATCAGCGCCCTGCGCGCTTCCCCGGGCACCGCCGCCTACGGTGCGGCCAAGGCGGGTGTGCTGTCGCTGGTGCAGTCGCTGGCGGTGGAGTGGGCGCCCAAGGTGCGCAGCGTCGCTGTCAGCCCCGGGCTGGTGCAGACCGAGCAGTCTCATCTGCATTACGGCGACGAGGCGGGCATCGCCCGGGTTGCCGAGACCATTCCGGCGGGCCGGCTGGCGGCGCCGGAGGATATCGGCCGAGCCTGCTGCTTCATCGCCTCGCCGCTGGCGAGCTATGCCAGCGGCTGCAACCTGCTGCTCCACGGCGGTGGTGAGCGTCCGGCCTTCCTTTCCGCCAGCAGCGCCGCACCCTAACCCTTTCGCGGCTGCCGCAGGGCAGCTGGACATGCAGGAGATCAACCCGTGGCTGAACAAGAGTGGATATCCGAAGTGCGTGCCCTGGTGGGGCGTGAATATGGTCGCGTCTACGCCTGGGATCGCGTCAATGCGCCGATGATTCGCCAGTGGTGCGAGGCGATGGGGGTCAACAACCCTCTCTATACCGACGAGGCCTATGCCCGGACCACCGAGTACGAAGGCATCGTGGCTCCCCCCGCCATGCTCCAGGCCTGGTGCCTGGAGGGCATGCATCAGAACAACTACCCGCCGGGCTCCACCGACGAGAACCCTTATGAGGTGCTCAAGCTACTGGAGGCACAGGGGTTTGCCTCGGTGGTGGCGGTTAACTCGGACCTGAGCTTCGAACGCTATGTGCGTCTCGGTGAAAGGCTCTACTACACCACCCGACTCGACTCGGTCAGCGAGGAGAAGACCACTGGGCTTGGCACCGGCTACTTCGTCACGCTGGTGATGCGCTTCTTCGCGGAGGCGTCCCACGACGACGAGCCGGTGGGGCAGCTGATGTTTCGTGTCTTCAAGTTCCGTCCGGCCCAAGTGGCGCAGGCTAAGCCAGCCCGGCCCGAAGAGGCGCCTGCCACTGTGCCACGCCCACGTCCCGGCATCAGCGACGACACCCGCTTCTTCTGGGAGGGGTGCCAGGCCGGCGAGTTGCGCATCCAGTGTTGCAGCGCCTGCGGCGAGCTGCAGCACCCCCCCGGCCCCGCCTGCAGCCACTGTCAGTCACTCGAGCTGAGCTACAAGACGGTAAGCGGCCAGGGGCACCTCTACTCCTACGTTGTCATGCACTATCCCGAAGTGCCGCCTTTTGACTACCCCAACCCCATCGGCCTGGTGGAACTAGACGAGGGCGTGCGCCTGGCAGCTGGCCTCGTTGACGTGGAGCCCGACCGCCTGGAGATCGGGCAGCGTCTCGAGGTGGTCTTCAATACCTTTGATGGCGACCTGGTACTGCCCCAGTTTCGCCCGGCAAGCGCTTGAGGAGGCGGCATGGATTTCACGATGAGCGAAGAGCAGCAAGCCATCGCAGAGATGGCGCGGGGGCTGTTCGATGACCACTCCCAAGACGAGGCCCTGCAGCGCTTCGATGCGTCCGGTGAGCCCTGGCTAGCGCCGCTCTGGGAGGCCTGCATCGAGACCGGGCTGCACTCCCTGCTGATCCCCGACGCCCAGGGAGGCAGCGGGCTTGGCATGATCGAGTTGATGTGGGTACTGCAGGCCCAAGGGGAGTCGCTTGGCCCGGCGCCGCTGTGGCGCCACCAGCTGGCCGCCACCCTGCTGGCGACATTCGGTGACAGCGCCGAAGCGCCGTTGGTGGAGGCGGCGGCAGCCGGCCACCGACTGCTGACCCTGGGCGGCATCGACGCCGTTGTCGCTCAGCGGCCCTGTCTCTCGGCCCAGGCCCACCCGGATGGCTGGACCCTGGCCGGCACCCTGGCAGCGGTGCCCTACGCTGAGCAGGCGGCGCTGATCATCGTGCCGCTGGCCCTGCCGGACGGCATGCGACTGGCCTGGCTGGACCCCAACAGCTCGGGGCTTGCGCTTCGAAAGGGCGTCATGGCCCAGGGTGAGCCGGTGTGCGACCTCGAGTGTGACGGCGTGGTGATCGGCCATTCGCAGCTGCTCCCGGAGACGGCGCTGGACTGGCTGCGCCCGCGGGCGGTAGCGGCCCTGGCGGCGCTGCAGCTGGGCGTAAGCGAGGCCCAGCTGCGCCACACCGTGGCCTATATCGCCGAGCGGCGACAGTTCGATCAGCGCATCGGCAGCTTCCAGGCGGTCCAGATGAGCATGGCCGATGCGCGCATCGACTTGGAGACGCTGCGCTCGACGCTCTGGCAGCTCTGCTACCGCCTGGATGCCGGGCTCTCCTGCGATGCCGAGGCGGCAAGCGTGGCCTGGTTCGCCTGTGAGGCGGGTCACCGCATCGGCCATCGCGCCCAGCACGTGCACGGCGGCGTCGGCGTCGACATCACCTATCCGATTCATCGCTACCTCTACTGGAGCCGCGTGCTGGGCAGTGAACTGGGCGGCGGCAGCGCCGTGCTCGACGCGCTGGGGCAATGGCTGGCTGAACATGACACTCTGGGATGGAAATATGACCTCGAAGAACATTCGGCATCTTGACGATGTGACAGTGGGTGAATCGCTGCCCGAGCTGTCGATTCCAATCACCGTGACGCTGATCACCGGCGGTGCGGTCGCCACTCGTGACTACTTTCCCGGTCATCACGACAAGGATGCGGCCCAGGCGCTGGGTTCGCCCCATGTCTTCATGAACATCCTGACCACCAGCGGTCTGGCGCAGCGCTTCGTGGAGGACTGGGCCGGCCCCGAGGCGCGCTTTGTCGACCTCAAGATCAAGCTGGGCGCGCCCAACTACCCCGGGGACACCATGTTATTCAGCGGCGAAGTGAGCGCCGTGGACAACGCCACTCGTAGCGTGGACGTGCGCTTCAAGGGCAGCAACTCCATGGGCAGCCACGTGACCGGAACGGCAACCCTGCAGCTGCCCCACGACGAGGAGAGACGAGCATGACGGATCAGTCGATTGCCGGCCGTGCCGCCATCGTGGGACTCGGCGCCACGGAATTTTCCAAGAATTCGGGACGTACCGAGCTGCGCCTGGCCATGGAAGCGACGCTGGCTGCCCTGGCGGACGCGGGCATTGACCCGGCGGATGTGGACGGCTTCAGCAGCTATAGCGTCGACAAGGTGCCCGAATACGAGATCGCACGTCTGCTGGGGTGTCGCGAGGTGCGCTTCTTCTCCCAGGTGCCCCACGGCGGTGGCGCCGCCTGCGCCCCGATCATGCACGCCGCCATGGCGGTAGCCACCGGCATGGCGAATACGGTGGTGGTCTATCGCTCGCTGAACGAGCGTTCCTGGTACCGATTCGGTAGCGGCAGCTATGGCTTCGGCGACACCCCCATCTTCGACAACGTCAACTATGGCTGGTACATGCCCCACGGCTTCCACACCCCGGCGGCCTGGGTGGGCATGTTTGCCCGTCGTTACATGCACGCCTACGGGGCCACCTCGGAAGACTTCGGCCGGGTGGCGGTGGCGGCGCGGGACTTTGCCGCCACCAACCCGGAGGCCTTCTTCTACCAGAAGCCCATCACCCTGGAGGAGCACCAGGCTTCGCGCTGGATCTGTGAGCCGCTACACCTGCTCGATTGCTGTCAGGAGTCCGACGGGGCCGTAGCGATGGTGATCACGCGGCGGGATCGGGCTCGGGATCTGACGGACCACCCGGTAGTGATCAAGGCCGGCGCTCAGGGCATGGCTGAGGGGCAGCAGAGCATGACCTCCTTCTATCGTAAGGAGATCACCGGGCTGCCGGAGCTCGGCGTTGTGGCGCGCACCCTCTATGGACAGTCGGGACTCTCGCCTGAGGCGATTCAGACCGCGGTGCTCTACGACCACTTCACGCCCTTCGTACTGCCTCAGCTCGAGGAGTTTGGGTTCGCACCTCGTGGCGAGGCGAAGGAGTTCGTGCGCGCCGGCCATCATGCTCGGGGCGGCCGGCTGCCCATCAACACCCACGGCGGGCAGATCGGCGAGGCCTACATCCACGGTATGAATGGCGTGGCCGAAGCGGTGCGCCAGGTGCGGGGCACTGCGGTCAACCAGGTGGAGAGCGTGGAGAACGTGCTGGTCACGGCGGGCACCGGGGTGCCGACCAGCGGCCTGATTCTGGGGAGCGAGTGAGGTGATGACATGTTTGTGGATTTGACACCCGAGCAGCGGGCGCTGCGACTGCAGGTACGCGACTACTTTTCACAGCTGATGACGCCGGAGCTTCGGCAGCAGCTGCGCGGACAGGAGGGTGGCGAGGATTATCGCCGGGTGGTGCGCCAGATCGGGAAGGATGGCTGGCTGGCGGTGGGCTGGCCCAAGGAGCACGGCGGCCAGGGGTTTCAGGCCACCGAGCAGCTGATCTTCTTCGAGGAGGCCAATATCGCCGGTGCGCCGCTGCCCTTTGTGACCATCAGCACGGTGGGGCCGGCGCTCATGGAGTTCGGCACCGAGGAGCAGAAGGCGCGCTTCCTGCCCGGCATCGCCGCGGGCGAGATCCACTTCGCCATCGGCTACTCGGAGCCCGAGGCCGGCTCCGACTTGGCCAACCTGAAGACCTCGGCACGCCTTCAGGAC
Organism: Halomonas sp. HK25; assembly: GCF_047795635.1. GTDB lineage: Bacteria > Pseudomonadota > Gammaproteobacteria > Pseudomonadales > Halomonadaceae > Halomonas. The sequence goes on from NZ_CP181044.1 coordinate 56,765, forward strand.
GACACCTTCGTGGTCAACGGCAACAAGCTGTGGACCTCGGGGGCTGAGAACGCCGACTATATCTGGCTGGCCGCCCGCACGGACCCCGAGCGAGCGCGCCACAAGGGGATATCGATCCTGATCGTGGATACCCGGGATCCCGGCTTCTCCAGCACCGTCATCCCCACCTGCAGCAATCCCACTGCCGCTTCCTATTACGACGACGTCAGGGTGCCCCGGGAGAATCTGGTGGGGGAGCTGCACGGCGGCTGGCGGCTCGTTACCTCCCAGCTTAACCATGAGCGCCTGGGACTGGGCTCCTGGTCGGACAAGGTGGTAGGGCTGTTCCGGCGCGTCTACCTCTGGGCGCGGACCCCGGACGAACGCGGGCGGCGTCCCATCGAGCAACCCTGGGTGCACCGGGCCCTGGCCGAGTGCTATGCGCGGCTGGAAGCGATGCGCCTGATCAACTTCCGGATTGCCGCCGACCTAGATCGCGGCGAGATGGACGTGGCCCTGGCCTCCATCACCAAGGTCTACGGCTCCGAGTCGGCGGTCGAGATACTGCACCGCCTGGTCGAAGTGGTGGGGCGCAGCGCCCTAGTACGCGACGGCAGCCCTGCCGCTGTGCTCATGGGGGACCTGGAGTACGAGGTGCGCGCCTCGGTGACCCTGACCTTCGGTGGCGGCACCAACGAGATCCAGCGCGAGCTGATCGCCCAGTTCGGCCTGGGACTGCCCCGTGCAGTTCGCTAGCCATTTCCCGCCAGGAGAACAGCAATGAGCGATATCGAGGCCTTTCGATGCGAAACCCGCGCCTGGCTGGAGGCTAACTGCCCTGAGTCGATGCGCACCCCCATGCCCGAGAATGAGATGGTCTGGGGGGGCAGTCAAGTCGAGTTTGTCAGCCAAGATCAGCGGCTCTGGTTCGAGCGGATGCGTGATCGGGGCTGGTTTTGCCCCGACTGGCCCATCGAGTATGGAGGCAGCGGACTGAACGCCGAGGAGGCGGCGGTGCTGGAGGCGGAAATGCGGCGGCTGCGCTGCCGACCTCCACAGATCAACCTGGGCATCTGGATGCTGGGGCCGCTGCTGCTCGAGCACGGCAGCGAGGAGCAGAAGCGACGCCTGCTGCCGCCCATGGCTCGCGGCGAGGTGCGCTGGTGCCAGGGCTTCAGCGAGCCCAACGCCGGCTCCGATCTCGCCAGCCTGCGCACCCGGGCACGCCTTGAAAGTGACCACTTCGTGGTGGACGGGACCAAGATCTGGACCTCCTACGGCGACAAGTCCGACTGGATGTACGCCCTGGTGAGAACTGATCCCGACGCCCCCAAGCACCAGGGCATCAGCTTGCTGCTCATCGACATGCACGCCGAGGGAGTCTCGACGGCCCCCATCGACCTGATTGGCGGCAAGTCCTCATTCTGCCAGGTGTTCTTCGACGGCGTCAGGGTGGCTAGGGAAAACCTGGTGGGCGAGCTTAACGCGGGCTGGGCCCTGGCCAAGCGCCTGCTGCAGCACGAGCGGCGCGCCATGTCCAAGTTCGGCGAGATCAGCCTCCCGACCCACTTCGATCTGTTGTCACTACTTCGCGAGTACCTGCCCGAGCCTCAGGGGCGCGCCGAGCAGGCGCTCCACCTGCGCGCCATTCGCTGCCGAATGGAAGAGCACGCCTTCGAGTTGACCCAGCGGCGCATGGCCGAGGAGATGCGCGCCGGCCAGGATGGCTCAGATCTGATGGCCATCATGAAACTGGTGCACAGCGAGCAGGAGAAGGAGAAGTTCGAGGTGCTGCTGGATGTGCTGGGGCTGCGCGCCCTGGGTTGGGAAGAGTCGAGCTTTACCGACCAGGAGCTGGCGCTGACGCGGGCCTGGCTCGGCAGCTTTGCCCAGACCATCGCTGGTGGCTCATCCGAGGTGCAGCTCAACGTGATTGCCAAGCGGGTCCTCGGGCTTCCCGAGGCGGGCAAAGGAGAGGCGAAATGAGTCTGGCATACGACGATGAACAGCGGCTGCTGGCCGATACGGCGCGGGACTTCCTGACCGAGCGCAGCCCGGTGGACGCTCAGCGGGCGTTGCGCGATCGGCAGGACCCGCTCGGCTTCGAGCCGTCGCTGTGGCAAGAAATGGTCGAGATGGGGTGGAGTGCTGTCCCCTTCGGCGAGGCCCATGGCGGGCTCGACTTCGGCTATCAGGGGCTGGGCGTCATCTGCAAAGCCATGGGGCGCCAGCTGAGCCCGGCGCCGCTGCTCTCCTCGGTGGTGCTGTGTGGCAGCCTGCTGGAAGGGCTGGAGGATCCCGTCCGGGTTGCCGACCTGTTACCTCCCCTGATCGCGGGCGAGTGGCGCCCGGCCCTGGCCCTGGAGGAGGGGCGCCACCACCAGGTGCTGCCGCGGGTCTGTAAGGCCCGTGCCTCGACAGAGGGATACTGCCTCGATGGCGAGAAGAGCTGGGTGGTGGACGGCGTGGGGGCCGACGCCTATCTGGTCACGGCGCTGATGGAGGAGGGCGATCCGGCGCTCTTCCTAGTGCCGGCGGAGAGCGCCGGCCTGAGCGTCGAGAGCCTGACGCTGGTGGATTCGCGCAACGGTGCCAGGCTGCGTCTCGAGCGGGTGCTGCTTGGGCGTGAGCAGCTGTTGGCCAGGGGAGAGGCGTGTATCGCGCTGCTCGATACCGCCCTGGATCGCGGGCGCGCCTGCCTGGCCGCCGAGCTGCTCGGTGCCAGCGAGGCGCTGTTCGAGATGACCCTGGAATATCTCAAGACGCGCCGTCAGTTCGATGTACCCATCGGCAGCTTCCAGGCCCTGCAGCATCGCTGCGCCTGGCTGCATGTGGAGCTGGCGCTGGCCCGCAGCACCGCCATGGCTGCCCTGGAGGCGGTGGATCAGGAGAGCGCCGAGCGGGCTGGCCTGGTCAGTCTGGCCAAGTGGAAGATGGGCGCAGTGGCCGAGCGCGTCAGCCGCGAGGCGGTGCAGCTACACGGCGGCATCGGCGTTACCGACGAGCTCGACGTGGGCCTCTACCTCAAGCGTATCCGAGTCGCCCAGGCCTGCCTCGGCGATGGCGACTACCACCTCGACCGCTATGCCAGCGCGGTGGAGGCCGAGGCCTGACGGCATGTTTCGCTGATAGTCCGTATGGACCATGTGTCGCTGGAAGTAGGGCGCTACAACGGGAGACAGGGCGCGGTGCCTCTTAGTCCGCCCCTGTTATCCATCAGCCAGACGGGGAGACTACAATGCACAAATCCCGTGATTCGTTCCCACCACGCTACTCCGCATCCCGCATGAGGAGGCGGGCCTATCTCCTGGCCGCGCTGGCCCTGGCGCTTGGACTGGGACTTATGAACTCCTGGTCCAGCCAGCAGTTGATGCCTCAGGCGCCGGCCCAGGCGCTGTCGCCAGTGCCGCAGCCGAGCTTCGGGATTGGTGATCTGTTTCGTCACTGAGCGGTGAGTCGCGAGGCATCAAGGCGCTCGACATCAGGGCGGACATCAAGCCTCAGGTGCCAGAACAGACACCATGGCATCGACAGAAACCAGGACAGGAACCAGGAAAGAAGAGGGCCCGCCTTCCAGGCGGGCCCTCTGTTCTTCTGTCCTTCTCTCGCCACTTTGCCCTTCTTGCGCCATCTTCCCACGCCAGGGGAGGGCAGGCGTTCGCCGCTACAGGCTGCGCCCGGCCATCATGCCGGCGCGGATGGCGCCCTCGATATAGCCCAGTCGCTCGCCGTCACCGATGGCGGTGATCGGCAGGTCGGGCAGCGTATCCGCCAACGCTTGGGCGAGGGTGTCATCGGGTCTGGCGCCAGAGGCCAGGATCACCGAGTCGCAGGGCAGCGTCTGAATGTCGCCCTCGGCGTCGCGCACCTGGACGCTTTCTGCGGAGATGCGCTCGGCTGCGCGCTCGGTCAGTATCTCCACCCCGGCCTCGCGAAGCTCATGCAGCACTCGCCAGCGCCGTGGAATGGAGAGCTCGGCGCCGAGCTCGCTGCCGGCCTCCACCACGCTGACGTGACGGCCACGATGAGCCAGAAACTCGGCCAGCTCCAGGCCCACCAGCCCGCCGCCGAGAATCACCACGCGCTTGCCCAGCGGCATCCAGAGTTTGGAGAGCTTCTGCAGGGCGGCGGTGCTGCCGGTCACGCCGGAGAGTCCGCCCGCCTTGAGCATCATGCGCTGGGAAAGGCTGAGCTTGCGCCGGGCGACATCCTCCCCTTCGCCAGTCAGCAGTCGGCGCAGCTCATCGCCGGACCAGACGTGGGCCTGGTCGGCGCCGTCGATTGCAGGTGCATCGCGGTTGGCGCCAACGGCCAGGACGACGTGATCGGGGGCCAGCGCCTGGATCAGGGCGGGGGTCGCTTCTGTCCCCAGGCGTACCTCGACGGGTAGCTGTTCCACCTCATGGCGCAGCTGATCGACCAGCGGGCCGTTCGGGGGGTAGGCCAGGGAGGCGAAGAAGAGGGTGCCGCCCAGCCGCGGCCCGCGCTCCAGCAGCGTGACCCGGTGGCCGCGCAGTGCGGCCACGCGTGCCGCCTCCAGGCCGGCGGGGCCGCCGCCCACTACTACCAGGTGGCGCTTCGTGGCGGCGGGCTCGAGGCTGATCTCGTGCTCGTGCCCGACCATGGGATTGACGGCGCAGCGAATGCGCTGGTTGAGGAAAATCTGGCTGACGCAGACGTAACAATAGATGCAGGGACGAATCGCCTCGCGACGCCCCTCGGCCAGCTTGCGCGGCAGTTCAGGATCGGCCAGCAGGGGGCGAGCCATGGCGACGAAGTCGCACTGCCCCCGGGCGATGGCCCGCTCCGAGTCCTCTGGCGACAACCGGCCGGCGGTGATCACCGGGATGCCAAGCCGCTTGCGGAAGACGCTGGCCCAGTCGAGAAAGGCGCCGGGGGTCTGGACCAGCGGGGCCTCGGTAAATTCATGCCCCTCCTTGAGGGTGGCATAGGCCGAGACGCTCACCGCATCGAGGCCCGCCGCCTCCGCCATGGCGGCCACCTCGAGGCTCTCCTCGAGATCGATGCCGCCTTCGGTATGCAGCTCCTTGGCATCCAGCCGCATCCAGACCGGGTAGTCATGGCCGACCCGCTCGCGGACCGCGGCAATGATCTCCAGCAGCAGCCGGGCGCGATTCTCGAGGCTGCCGCCGTAGGCGTCCTCGCGACGGTTGTAGTAGGGGGAGAGGAAGCCGGCGATCAGGTAGCTGTGGCCGGCGTGGATCTCAACGCCGTCGAAGCCGGCACGCTTGGCGCGCTCGGCCGCATCGGCAAAGCCTGTCACCAGGTTGTCGACGTCGGACGGCTCCATGACCCGGATCTTTGGCTGGCCGCTCTGCCGGCTCTTGCTGGAGCTGATGAAGCGCCCCAGCTCCTCTTGGGTCAGGCTGGCCATCATGGCGGTGCTGCCGCGGGGCGGCAGGGAGGGGACCCAGAGCTCGCGTCCCTCGGTCAGGTCGCGAATCGCCGTCTTGCCGGCGTGCTGAAGCTGAATGGCGATGCGCGCCCCGTGGCGATGAACGCGCTCGACCAGGTGCGCCAGCCCGGGCAGGAAGTCGTCGTGAGAGAGCCCGACCTGCCAGGGCTCTGCTGTGCCGTGGGGGTGGGCGATGGCGCCGACCCCCATGGTCAAGAGGCCTGCACCGCCGCGGGCGCGTGTCTCGTAGAAGGCCTGGATGCGCTCCCCGCAGCTGCCATCCTCCTCGGCCAGATTGGTGCCCATGGGCGCCTGAACAATACGATTCTTGAGCGACAGGGACCCGATGCGTCCCGGCGACAGAAGCGCGGCGTAATCCGACATGGAACCTCCCGGTCAGCCGTGGGCGAGAAAGTCGAGACAGGTACGGTTGAAGAGCTCGCGGTGCTCCACCTGCACCCAGTGGCCGCAGCGGTTGACCATCAGGAAGCGGGCTCGTGGGGCGCCGGCGAGGAACTTGTCGGCCCCGCTGGGCGGATTGAAGAGGTCGTTGGTGCCCCAGAAACCGAGGATCGGGCACTGGATCTCGCTCAGGCGCTCGGTCATGTCGGGAACCAGCATGGTGGAGAAGAGGTTGGCGGGCTGGGTAACAGCAACCGCCGCGCGCTCCGCGAGAAGGGACTCCTCCAGCCCCGTGGCGTCGTAGAGCTGCAGGCTCATCACCTGGCGCATCTCCTCGACGCCCATGGGACCCCGGCCGTAGACCTCCACCATGCGGCGGATGCCTTCCATCTCGAAGTAGGTCTCCCGCGCTTCCACGCCGCCGGGGGCCATCAGGATCAGCCGCTCGACCCGCTGCGGCTGCTCCAGGGTCATGCCAAGAGCGATGGCGCCGCCGAGCGAGTTGCCCAGCAGGGTGGCGCGGGGCAGGTCCAGGGCGTCCATGAAGCCGCGCAGGGCCGCGACAAAGAAGGCCAGGTCGTAGTTGACGTTGTCGGGCTTGTCCGAGCGGCCGAAGCCCGGCAGATCGAGAACCAGGTTGCGGTAGCCGGCCGCCACAAAGTCCGGCACGTTGCCCTTGAAGTTGCTGTAGCCGCTGGCACCCGGGCCGCTACCGTGCAGCCAGATCACCGCCGGGCCGTTGCCCTCATCCAGGTAGTGAAGACGCAGCCCGCTGGGGAGCTCGACGTAATGGCCTTCCGGCAGCGGCAGATTCTGTTCCGACATCCCGTTGTTCTCCTTTAGTCCTGGGTCTCGGGTGATGCTCCGGCAGGCTCGGCCGGGGAGCATCGTCCGTTCAGACCATTCGGGAATATCGGCAGAAATAGTCTCGATGGACGATTACGCGGCCTGTTGCCCTGCGGATGATGCGCTACATGGGGCGGGGTCTCTTTCCCGCAATTCCTGAAAGATGACAGGCGTCAGGAGGCAGCATGCGGCATCAGGACAAGGTGGTGGTCATTACCGGGGCTGGCCAGGGAATGGGACGCGCCATGGCGCAGCGTTTTGCGGCGGAGGGGGCCCGGGTGGCAGCCCTGGACCTGCAGGAGGCGGCGGCCAGGGATGTGGCGGCGCAGCTCGGCGACAAGGCGCTGGGGCTCGGCTGTGACGTGGCCGATGCCGCCTCGGTGCAGGCAGCTTTCGAGGCAATCCAAAAGGCCTTCGGCCGCGTGGACGTGCTGGTCAACAGCGCCGGGACCGGCGCGGTAGACAGCTTCCCTGAGGTGCCCGACGAAAACTGGGCGCGCGTTATCGGGGTGAACCTGACCGGCACCTTCCTCTGCTGCCGCGAAGCGGTGCGGCTGATGCAGAAGGGAAGCCACGGTGGCGTGCTGATCAACGTCTCCAGCACGGCGATCGCCACTGGCGAAGGCCCCGCCCACTACTGCGCCACCAAGGCAGGCGTGGTGGGGCTGACACGCAGCATCGCCCGGGAGTTGGCGCCCCAGGGCATCCGCGCCAACGTGCTGGTGCCGGGGCCCACCAACACCCCGATGATGGCGGACATTCCTGACGAGTGGCGTGACCAGATGATCGCCGCGATTCCGCTGGGGCGCATGGCCGAACCGGAGGATCTGGCGGGCGTGGCCTCTTTTCTGGCCAGCGACGATGCGGCCTACATGACCGGTCAGAACGTGTCGGTCAACGGCGGCATGGCGTTCCTTTGAGGGGGTCGGACATGCAGACAGCTTCTCTGGAGCAGCGCCTGGACCGGCTCGAGTCCATCGAGGAGATCCGCCAGCTGGTGGCCAAGTACGCTATCTCCCTGGACATGCGCGACCTGGATGCCCACGTCAACCTTTTCGCCCCGGACATTCGGGTCGGGCGCGAGCGGCGCGGGCGCGAGCACCTCAAGGCCTGGGTGGACACGACGCTGCGTGATCAGTTCACCGGCACCTCCCACCACCTGGGACAGCATCTCATCGAGTTCACTGACCCCGATCATGCGGTAGGGGTCGTCTACTCCAAGAACGAGCATGAGACCGGCCCCGAGTGGGTGATCATGCAGATGCTCTATTGGGACGACTATGAGCGCATCGACGGCCGCTGGTACTTCCGGCGTCGGCTGCCCTGCTATTGGTACGCCAGCGACCTGAATCGTCCGCCCATCGGCGACCTCAAGATGCGCTGGCCGGGCCGGGAGCCTTACGAGGGCACCTTCCACGATCTTTTCCCCTCCTGGCAGGCGTTCTGGGGCCAGCGCCCCGATAAGGAAGCGCTGCCCGAGGTGGCCGCGCCGGCTCCGCTGGAGCGCTTTCTGGTCACCCTGCGGCGCGATACGCCGGCGCCGCGCATACGCGTGCGCTAGCCATGGACGAACAATAACGAGTAACAGAGGACACCTCATGAACCTTGACAGTGACCTGATGCCCTCTCGCACCGGGCATGGCCCGCTGCCAAGTCTGGCGGAGACCCAGGCCAGGCTGGACGAGCGTGCGGCCGCCGTAACGCTGACTCCCGATCTGCCCTATACCTTGGCCGATCGGCTGGAGGAGCAGGCAGAGCGATATGGCGATCGCCCCTTCCTGTATTACCAGGCGGATTGCTATCGCTATGGCGACATCAATGCCTGGGCCAACCAGGTGGCCAATGTCATGGCGGTGCGCGGTGTCAGGGCGGGCGACGTCTGCGCGCTCGCCATGGAGAATCGTCCGGCCTTCTATGCCGCCTGGTTCGGTCTGGTCAAGCTGGGTGCCGTGGTGGCCTTCATCAATACCCAGATTCGCGGCGTGCCTCTGGTACATGCGCTCTCGACCACGGGAGCGGCCCACGCCATCGTTGGCGAGGAGTGTATGGAGAACTTTCAGGCGACCGAGGAGCTGCCCTCCTTGCCGCTGTGGCTGGTCGAGGATGATGAGCTCGCGGCACGCCCGCCCCGAGAGCTGCCCTGGCAGCCACTGGGCGAGGCTATCGCTGCCGCGGAGGTGACGCCGCCGCCGGCCGGCCAGCGTGACGGGGTTCGCACCGGAGATCGCACCCTGCTGATCTTCACCTCGGGGACTACTGGCCTCCCCAAGGCGGCAATCTACAGCCATCTGCGCTGGCTCACCTCCGGGGATGTGATGGTGCCGACCGTCAGGGCCACCAAGGAGGATGTCTTCTACTGCTGCTTGCCGCTTTACCACGGCGCCGCTGCCACCTCGGTGACCTCCACGGCCCTCAAGGCAGGGGCGGCCATCGTGCTGCGCCGCAAGTTCAGCGTCAGCGCCTTCTGGTCGGACATCGAGCGTCACGGGGTCACCGTCTGCCAGTATATCGGCGAGATCTGCCGTTACCTTCTCAACCACGACAGCCAGCCAGGCAAGCATTCGCTCCGCTGCATGCTGGGGGCGGGGCTCTCCGCCGAGATCTGGCAGCGCTGGGTCGAGCGCTTCGGCGAGATGCGCATCCTCGAGGGATGGGGCTCCACCGAAGCCAACACCAGCCTGATCAATGTCGACAACCGGCTGGGTTCCTGCGGCCGGGTGCCGGCCTGGAATCGCACCAATTTCCGTCTTGTGCGCTTCGACGTGGAGACCGAACGACACCTGCGCGACGAGGAGGGCTTCTGCACGCTCTGCGAGCCCGGCGAGGTGGGCGAAGGGCTGGGCATGATCCAGTATGACGAGAACACGCCGGTGGCCCCCTTCGAGGGCTACACCTCGGCCGAGGCCACCGAGCAGAAGATCCTGCGCAACGTCTTTCGGCATGGCGATGCCTTCTGGCGCTCCGGGGACCTGCTGCGCTATGACGAGGATCGCTACTTCTACTTCGTCGATCGCATCGGTGACACCTTCCGCTGGAAGAGCGAGAACGTCTCCACCCAGGAGGTGGCCAACGCCCTGGATGACCTGCCCGGCATGGAGTCGCTCAATATCTATGGCGTGACGGTGCCTGGCTTCGAGGGGCGTGCCGGCATGGCTGCCATCGTCATGCAGCAGGGGCAGGCGTTCGATCCCGAGGCCTTCTATGCGTTGACCGCCGAGCGCCTGCCCGGCTACGCCGCGCCGCAGTTCGTGCGCGTCTCGGCCAGCGCTGACATGACCAGCACCTTCAAGCTGCGCAAGGTGGATCTGCAGCGTCAGGGCTACTGTCCCGAGCTGTGCGGCGAGCCGATCTACCTGCGCGACGACGCTGAGGGGCGCTATGTGCCCTGGTCAGAAGCGCGGCTCGAGAAGCTGGGCCTCCCCGCTTTTCGCCCCTGAGCGGGGCGCCACCCTCCAATACCGCAACGAGGAAAAATAATGACGGGACTGTCAGGCAAGGCGGCCATCGTGGGGGCCGCCCAGTATCGGCCCGAAAAGTATCAGACCGCACCGCAGATGTTCCATCTGGAGCAGGTCGCCGACCTGGCAGGTCGGGCGCTGCGCGACGCCGGCCTGCGCCGGGAGGACCTGGATGGGCTGGTGATCAACGGCCCCCACTTCCACGAGGCCTCGGTCTTCGTGCCGGCCATGGCCGCCGAATACCTGGGCATCGAGGTCAACTTCGCCGAGGTAGTGGACCTCGGCGGCTGTACGCCGGTGGGCATGGTGTGGCGCGCCGCTGCTGCCATCGAGATGGGCCTCTGTCAGGCGGTGCTCTGCGTGCTGCCGGCGCGCATGGCACCCTTCGGCCCCGACGAGGACCCGGCCTGGATGGCCCGGGCCATGCGCTTCGGTGGTCACAGCACCGCCTTCGGCGCGCCGGAAGCAGAGTTCGACCTGCCTTACGGCCACATGGGGCAGAACACCGGCTACGCCATGATCGCCCAGCGCTATGCGGCCCGCTACGGCTATGACCCCAGGGCCATGGCCAAGATCGCCGTGGATCAACGCACCAATGCCCTGGCCAACCCCGAGGCGATCTTCCACGGTCAGCCGCTCAGCGTCGAGGATGTCCTGGCCAGTCGGAAAGTGGCCGACCCGCTGCACGTGCTCGAGATCGTCATGCCCGTGGCCGGCGGGGCCGCGGTGATCGTCGCCTCCAAGGAGCTGGCCGCCCGGGCGAAGCACCGTCCGGCCTTCGTCACCGGCTTCGGCGAGCGGCTCGCCTTCAAGTCGCCCTCCTACGCCGAGGAGATGACCGAGACCCCCATCGCCCACGCCGCGCGCCAGGCCTTCACCATGTCCGGCACCCGGCCAGGCGACATGGACGCGGCCCAGATCTACGACTGCTACACCATCACGGTGCTGCTCAGCCTCGAGGATGCCGGCTTCTGCGGCAAGGGTGAGGGCATGGCCTTCGTGCGCGAGCACGACCTGACCTGGAAGGGAGACTTCCCTCTCAACACCCACGGCGGGCAGCTCAGTTTCGGGCAGGCCGCGGCGGCGGGGGGCATGTCCCAGGTGATCGAGGCCTATACCCAGATCGCCGGCCGGGCCGGCGAGCGCCAGCTCTCGCGCTGCGACCAGGCTTTCGTGTCGGGAACGGGTGGCGTGATGAGTGAGCAGGGCGCACTGATTCTTCAGGGGAGTTGAGAGCATGGACTACAAACCGCTACCCGTGGTGACCGAGATCAGCCGCCCCTTCTGGGAAGGGCTGAAGGAAGGGCGCCTGCTGCTGCAGCGCTGCGATGCCTGCGAAGGCTGGGTCTTCTATCCGCGCCGCCACTGCACACACTGTCTCTCGCCCGAGCTGAGCTGGAAGGAGGCGTCGGGCGAGGCGACCCTCTACAGCTATACCCTGGCGCGCATTCCCACCCTGCCCGAGTTCGCCGATGAGTCGCCTCAGGCGCTGGCGGTGGTGGAGCTGGCCGAGGGGGTGCGCATGAACACCACCCTGGTCGGCCTTGCCGAGGAGGAGATCGAGGTGGGCATGGCGCTTCAACCGAGCTTCTGTCGGGTCAATGCTCGCGGCGATACCCTGCTGCGCTTTACCCGCCCAGGCGGGGAGCGCGAGCGCGATGAGACGCCGGTTCTGGCCAGGGACGAGCAGGGTCGCCGCCGGGTCTCCTTCGATGACGCCGCGGCCGTGGCCAGCCTGGTCGGCGACGAGTTCAGCGCCTGGAGTGCGCCGCTCTTGATCGACCAGCCGCTGGTGGACCGCTTCGCCGAGCTCTCCGGCGACGACTACTGGATCCATACCGACCCGGAGCGGGCCGCCCGGGAGAGCCCCTACGGTACCACCATCGCCCATGGGGCCCTGGTGCAGGTGCTGCAGTCGCGGCTGACGCTGCCCCTGGATTTCGTCATCGAAGGTTTTTCGACGGTGGTCAACTACGGCTCCGATCGACTGAGATTCCCGGCGCCGGTCCCTGTCGGGTCTAGCGTTCAGGCTCGTGCGCGGGTCAAGGAGGCCGGCGTCACTCGCAAGGGCACCAAGGTGGTGCTCGAGGTGCACACCCACGTGGTGGGCGAGGAGCGTCCCTCGGTCATCAATGACCTGGTGATGTTCTACCGCTAGCGGCATTACCTCTCGACGTTGCTTCATGCGGCAAGCCCTTGTCGCCGGCAGGATTACTGTCCGGCGACTTTTTTTATGTGTCTTCTGGTGCAGCGGCTGTCGGCGCCGTCTGGAGTGGCCGGGCAGCCCTGCGCGGGTCGGTCTGGAGTGTCGAACATGTCGAAACACCATGATGTCATCGTGGTGGGTGCCGGTTCAGCCGGCTGCGCGGCGGCCTATCGGCTGGCCCAACGCGGTTTGCGTGTCCTGCTGCTGGAAGCTGGCGGCCATGATCGGAAGCTTGCCGTTCGCGTGCCCATCGGCTTTGCCTCGTTGCTTGGCGAAGGCCCGGGTAACTGGGGCTACCGCAGCGAGCCGGAAACCCACCTCGATGGCCTGCGTGTCGCTCTGCCCCGCGGCAAGCTGCTCGGCGGCTGCAGCAGTATCAATGGAATGGTCTATATCCGCGGTCAGCGCGAGGATTACGATGGCTGGGCCCAGGCGGGGAATCCGGGCTGGTCATTTGACGAAGTGCTACCGCTGTTTCGTCGCTCGGAACGCCATTGGCGTGGAGAGAGTGACTTTCACGGTTGTGCGGGGCGACTCTCGGTCACCCCGGTAACACGGAAGCTGCAAGTATGCGATGCCTTCATTGCTGCTGCCGAGCAGGCTGGCATTCCCCGTAACGATGACTTCAACGGCGCCGTTCAGGAGGGCGCTGGCTACTTCGAGGCAACCATTGAGCGCGGCCAGCGTCAGAGCAGCGCGCGTGCCTTCCTGGGGAGACGACAACGGTCAGCCGGCCTCAAGGTGGTGACCGGGTTTCATGTCAGTCGGCTGACGTTTGATGGGCGCCGGGTGGTCGGGGTAGTGGGGTGGCAGCGGGGCAAACGCGAGCTTCAGCATCTGAGTGCCGGTGAGGTCGTGCTCAGCGCCGGTGCTTTCAATTCGCCCAAGCTGCTGGAGCTCTCGGGCGTTGGCCAGGGAGCCAGGCTTCATGAACTGGGCATTCCTGTCCAGGCCGATCTACCCGGCGTGGGGGAACATCTTCAGGATCACGCCAACAGCTATCTCTACTTCACCACTCGACAAGGAGAGACCTACTACGACCACGTGCGCGGTCGGCGACTGCCGTTGACACTGCTCGACTACCTGGTGCGCCGGGGCGGCATCTTTGCCAATCCTGCCGCACAGGCCGGGGCCTTCCTGCGAGTGAACCCGGAGGCAGTCCGTCCGGATGCTCAGATTCACTTCGCGGCGGCGGCCGCCCGTGCCGATGCGACCGGGCGCCTGACGCCTGTGCCCGGCATCTGTGCCAGCATCTGCCAGCTGCGCCCAGGCAGCTATGGCAGCGTGCACATTCGCAGCGCCCGATGCGAGGAGGCGCCAGCCATTCGGCTCAACTACCTGGCGCGGGAAGAAGACCGGCGCTTTCAGCTTGCTGCCGTACGTCGACTGCGAGACATCTTCGCTCAGTCTCCCCTGGCTGACATGCTCGATGCCGAGCTGCCCCCGCTTTCCGGGTGTCTAAATGATGCGGCACTGCTGGATGGGATACGTGCAAACCTGGAATCGGTGCACCATCCGGCCGGAAGCTGTCGCATGGGGAGCGGGCCTGATGCGGTCGTCGATCCTACGCTTCGGGTGCATGGGGTCGAGGGGCTGCGTGTGGCGGATGCCTCCATCATGCCGACCCTGGTTTCCGGAAACACCCATGCGGCTTCGGTGATGATCGGCGAGAAGGTCGCGGATCTGATCAGCGTAGCAGGCGAGGGATTCATCGGTAGTCTCAACGGACGATGATGGTGGGCTGACGGCTTGCGGATACTGGGTCCATACACTGGACAAGTAAGGAGTCCGCAAGATGGAAATCCGCAGCCTGGCCTACATCGTGGCCCAGAGCGATAACCTGACCGAATGGCGTGAGTACGCCGAGAATGTCCTGGGCATGATGGTTCAGCAGGCCCCCGGGGAGGGGCTCTATCTGAAGATGGACGAGCGTCCCCACCGCATGCTGGTGGTGCCCGGTCGCGACAAGCGCTATGTCGCCTCCGGGTGGGAGCTGGCCAACGAGGGCGAGTTCCAGGCGGCGCTGGCCGAGCTCGAGGCGAAAGGTGTGCCCTATGAGCTCGGCGACGAGGCCCTCTGTGACCAGCGTGGCTTCCAGGCCGTGGCGATCTGCCGTGATCCCTCCGGCAACCGTCACGAGCTGGTCTGGGGGCATCGCTCCGGCCTGCTGCCCTTCATCTCACCACAGGGCGTGCCGCGCTTCGTGACCGGCGACATGGGCCTGGGGCATACGGTATTGCCGGCGCCCAACTTCGACGAGACCCTGACCTTCGTCCGGGATGTGCTGGGCTTCGAGCACTCCGACATCTTCAACTTTCGCCCCGACCCCTCGGCTCCGCCGGTGCGCATCCACTTCATGCACTGCCGCAATCGTCGCCACCACAGCCTGGCGCTGGCTGCCTTCCCCGTGGAGAGCGGCTGCGTTCACGTCATGGTGGAGGTGGATGACATGACCGAGGTGGGGCGTGCCGACGATCGTCGTCGCGAGCATGGAGTCGCCCTCTCCGCGACCTTGGGCGAGCACCTCAACGACCGCATGACTTCCTTTTACATGAAGACGCCATCGGGTTTCGATCTGGAATTCGGCCATGGCGGGCTGGAGGTGGACTGGGCCGAGCACAGCGTCTTCGAGTTCACCCGGGTCAGCATCTGGGGACACGACTTCTCAGTGGGTCAGCAGGGGGGTGAGCAATGAACAAGCAGATGACGGCGGCCGAGGCAGTTGGCCAGCTCGAGGACGGCATGACCATCGGCTTCGGCGGCTGGGGCCCCCGGCGCAAGCCCATGGCCCTGGTACGCGAGATCCTGCGCAGCGATGTCAGGGATCTCACCGTGGTGGCCTATGGCGGGCCCGAGGTCGGCATGCTGTGCGCGGCCGGCAAGGTGAAGAAGCTGATCTACGGCTTTGCCACCTTGGACGCCATCCCCCTGGAGCCCTGGTACCGCAAGGCGCGCCAGGCTGGCGAGCTGGAGCTGATGGAGCTTGACGAGGGGATGTTCCAGTGGGGGCTGCGTGCTGCCGGAATGCGCCTGCCTTTTCTGCCCACCCGCTGCGGCATCGGCACCGACGTGTTGACTCACAACCCCGAACTCAAGCTGGTCCGCTCTCCCTATGACGACGGTGAGACCCTGGTGGCCATGCCGGCGCTCAACCTCGACGCCGCCTTCGTGCACGTCAATGTCGCGGACCGCCTGGGCAACGCCCTGATCCAGGGGCGCGACCCCTATTTCGACCATCTCCTTGCACGCGCTGCCGACCGCTGCTTCGTCTCCGCCGAGCGCATTGAGGAGCGTCTCGAGCTGACGCCGGAGCAGGCCCGGGACAACACCTTCGAGCGCTATCTGGTCAGCGGCGTGGTGGAAGCGCCTCTTGGGGCGCATCCCACCAGCTGCGACCCGGAGTATGGCTGGGATCTGGAGCACCTGAAGCGCTATGTCGCCAGCGCCAGCGATGAGGGAGGCTGGCAGGCCTATCACGATGCCTTCATCGCCCCGGGCGAAGCCGCCTATCAGGACGCCAACGGCGGCAGCGGTACGATCCGTCGCCTGCCGCGACCGATATTTTAAGGAGAGAGGCGATGAGCAAGAGTACCGATTTTACCCTGGCCGAGCTGATGATCGTGGCGGCCGCGGAGGCCTGGCGGGGCGACGGCGAACTGATCGCCTCCGGGCTCGGGGTGATTCCTCGCCTGGGCGCCAGCCTGGCCAAGCTGACCCATACGCCGGAGCTGCTCATGACCGACAGCGAGTCGCTGTTGGTGGAGACGCCGATTCCACTGGGACCCAGGAGCGAAGAGCCGAGCTATGCCGGTTACCTGCCCTTCGAGCGCATGTTCGAGTGTGTGGCCGGAGGGCGCCGCCACGCCATGATCGGGCCGACTCAGATCGACCGCTTCGGCCAGACCAACCTCTCCTGCATCGGCGACTATTCGCGACCCAAGGTGGCCATGCTGGGAGTGCGCGGCCTGCCCGGCAACAGCATCAACCATATCAACTCCTTCTTCGTGCCCGCCCACACCCGGCGGGTCTTCGTCGAGGGCGAGGTCGATATGGTCTCCGGGGCCGGCTACCACCCGACCCGCTACGCCGAGGGGATGCGCCGCGACCTGCTGGAGATCCGCCATATCGTCAGCGACCTGTGCGTTCTGGACTTCGAGGGCCCGGACCACGCCATTCGCGTGCGCTCCCTGCATCCCGGCGTGACCTTCGACGAGGTCCAGGACAACACAGGCTTCCCGCTGGAGAAGGTCCCGAACCTTGGTGAGACGCCCGCCCCGAGCGCCGAGCAGCTGGCGCTGATTGAGCGCCTTGATCCCCACAACCTGCGTGCCAAGGCCCTCAAGGGCAATCCGCCCGGACGCCGCCAGACAGCCTGAGGAGGTCACCATGTCCCATGACGATATCCGCGTTGAGCGCGCCGACGAGTCCTGCTACGAGACCGACGAGCCGGTACGCTATGGCGTCGAGGGGGGAGTGGCGACCCTGACCCTCAACCGTCCAGAGTTCAACAACGCCCAGAACTCGCAGATGACCTATGCCCTGGACGCGGCCTTCCGGCGCGCGGTGGACGACCCCGAGGTCAAGGTCATCGTGCTGTGCGGTGCCGGTCGCCACTTCTCGGCGGGTCACGACATCGGCACGCCGGGGCGTGATATCAACCGCTCCTTCGAGCGTCGCCACCTGTGGTGGGATCACACCGACAAGCCCGGCGGCGAGTACCTCTATGTTCGCGAGCAGGAGGTTTATCTCAACATGTGCCGGCGCTGGCGGGAGATCCCCAAGCCGGTCATCGCCAAGGTACACGGCGCCTGCGTGGCCGGCGGCCTGATGCTGGCCTGGATCTGCGACTTGATCATCGCCAGCGATGACGCCTTCTTCCAGGACCCGGTGGTTCGCATGGGCATTCCCGGGGTGGAGTACTTCGCCCACCCCTACGAGATGGCCCCGCGCCTGGCCAAGGAGTTCCTCTTCCTGGGGGAGCGGGTCGGCGCCGAGCGGGCCTGGCAGATGGGGATGGTCAATCGGGTGGTGAGCCGCGATGCGCTGGACGCCACCGTGACCGACATCGCCACGCGCATTGCCGCCCAGCCGCGCATGGGGCTGGCGTTGACCAAGCAGGTGATCAACCACATCGAGGATCTGCAGGGCAAACGCAGCGGCATGGAGGCGGCTTTCGCCTGGCACCACTTTGCTCACGTGCACAACGAGCAGGTCTCCGGCGATCTGCTGGGGGGATATGACGCCAAGGGCATGGCGAGGGAAAACAAGGCGGCGGCCGGGGAGGGCTCATGAGCCTGCCCGCCACCCCCCTGACCGAGCGGCTGGGCTGCCGCTATCCGATCGTCCAGACCGCCATGGGCTGGGTCTCGGACGCCGGCCTGGTAGCGGCCACCACCCGTGCCGGCGGCTTCGGCTTCCTGGCCGGGGCCACCATCGCCCCCGAGTCCCTGGAGGCTGAGATCCTCAAGGTGATCGAGCTGACCGGCAGCCACCGCTTCGGCCTCAACTTCCACATGTTCCAGTCCAACGCCGCCGACTGCGTGGAGTTGGCCATCCGTCACCGCCTCGCCGCGGTGAGCTACGGCCGCGGTCCCGACGCGGCCACGGTCGCCCGCCTCAAGGAGGCCGGTGTGCTGTGCATTCCCACCGTGGGGGCTCTCAAGCATGCCGTCAAGGCAGAGGCCATGGGCGCCGACATGATCACCATTCAGGGTAGCGAGGGCGGCGGCCACACCGGCAGCGTGCCCTCCACCATTCTGCTGCCCCAGGTGCTCGACAGCGTGAAGGTGCCGGTCATCGCTGCCGGCGGCTTCTCCACCGGGCGTGGCCTGGCCGCTGCTCTGGCCGCCGGGGCGGCGGGCATCGCTATGGGCACGCGTTTCCTGATGACCAGCAACTCCCCGACCCCCGCCAGCACCCTGGAGCGCTATCTGGCGGTGGAGGATCCGGCGCATATCAAAGTGTCGCTTGCCGTGGACGGCATGCGCCATCGGATGATCGACAACGCCTTTATCCGTCAGCTGGAAGAGGCCGGTCCCCTGCGCCGCCTGCTGATCGCCCTGCGCAGCGCCCGGCGCTGGCAGCGGGAGACCGGCATGACCCACCGCCAGGCGCTGGGCATACTGCGCCGCGCCTTACGCGAGGATCCCGCGGCCCTGGCGCAGACGGTGATGGCCGCCAACCAGCCGGTGCTGCTGCAGCACTCAATGGTTGAGGGCCGGGCCGAGGCGGGCATACTGCCCAGCGGCCAGGTGGCCGCTTCCATCAATAGCCTAATCAGCGTCGAGGAGCTGATCGAAACTATCGTCAACGACGCCGAACGCTGTCTCGCCCGCCTCTCTCTGGCGCGCCAGGAGACGGCAGAGGGTTCGACTACCGCGGAGGTGAACTGAGATGAGTGCCTTTCAGACACGGCTCGAGGCCCATATCGCCGAGGTGGTCATCGACCGGCCGCCGGTCAATGCCCTCGACAGCTCGGAGTGGCATGCCCTGGCCGCCGAGATCGACCGGCTTGGTGCCGACCCAGAGGTGCGCGTCATCGTGCTGCGCGCCGAGGGGCGAGGCTTCTGCGCCGGCGTCGACATCAAGGAGCTGGACCGCCATCCGGAGCGCATTGTGGCGGTCAACGCCGGCAACTACGCCACCTTTCGGGCCATCCACCGCTCGCCGGTGCCGGTCATCGTGGCGGTGCATGGCTATGTGCTTGGCGGCGGTATCGGCATGACCGGTGCCGCCGACATCGTGGTGGCGTCGCGCTGCGCCAGCTTTGCGCTGCCTGAAGTAGACCGCGGTGCCATGGGCGGCGGGGCCCACCTGCAGCGCCTCTTTCCGGTTCAGAAGGTGCGCTACCTCTTCTTCACCGGCGAGGCGATCTCTGCCGAGGAAGCGAGCCGCTACGGCTTCATCGAGCGCCTGGTGGAGCGATCCGAGCTCGCCGCTACCGCCCGCGAGATTGCCGCCGCCATCGCTGCCAAGAGCCCGGCGATGATCCGTATCGCCAAGGAGGCGCTCAACGGCATCGAGGACGGCAACCTGGAGGACAAGTATCGCTGGGAGCAGGGCTTCACCCTGCAGGCCTACACCTCGCCCGATTCTGCCGAGACCCGCCGCGCCTTCGTCGAGAAGCGCGAGGCCACCTTCTGAGGAGCCGTCATGGAGCTGAGCTATACCCCCGAACAACAGGCCTTCCGGCGCGAGGTGCGGGCCTGGCTGGCCGAGAACGTACCGAGTGAACCGCTGGCGAGCTACGACACCCGTGAAGGGTTCGAGCAGCATCGCGAGTGGGAGCGGCGCCTCTTCGACAATCGCCTCTCCATGGTCATGTGGCCGGAGCACCTTGGCGGGCGCGGTTGCGACCTGATCGACTGGCTGATCTTCGAGGAGGAGTACTTCGCCGCCGAGGCGCCGCAGCGCATCAATCAGAACGGCCAGCTGCTGCTGGGCCCCACCCTGATGGAGTTCGGCACCGAGGCCCAGAAACGTCGCTTCTTGCCCCTCATGGCCTCCAGCGAAGAGATGTGGGCCCAGGGCTGGTCGGAGCCCAACGCCGGCTCCGACATGGCCGCTATCGCCAGCAAGGCGATCCGCGACGGCGACCACTATGTGATCAACGGCCAGAAAACCTGGTCGACCCGCGCCAGCTTCGCCGACTGGGTCTTCGGCCTGTTCCGCAGCGACCCCGAATCGAGCCGACATCGCGGCCTGAGCTATCTGCTGGTGCCTTTGGATGCCGAAGGGGTGACGATCCGCCCGATTCGCGCCCTCAACGGCAAGGAAGCCTTCGCCGAGATCTTCTTCGACAATGTGCGGGTGCCGGTGGAGAACCGGATCGGTGAGGAGGGCGCCGGTTGGCAGGTGGCCATGGCCACCGCCGGCTTCGAGCGCGGCCTGCTGCTGCGCTCACCGGCCCGCTATCAGCAGGCGGCCCGCCGCCTGGTCGAGCTCTACCGCCGCCATCCCGAACAGGCTCGACGCGACCCCGCCCTGCGCGATGCGGTCTGTGAAGCCTGGTCCGGTGCCGAAGCCTATGCGCTCTCCGCCTATCACACCGTGGGGCGCCTGGCCCGGGGCGAGAAGATCGGCGCGGAGGCGAGCATCAACAAGATCGTCTGGTCGGAGCTCGACCTCAAGCTGCACGAGACCGCCATGCGGCTGCTGGGCCCCCGCGGCGAACTGCTGGCCCAGGCGCCCGAGATCGGTGAGGAGTCACGCTGGCTGGAGGGCTTCCTGTTCGCCCAGGCGGGCACCCTCTATGCCGGGGCCAACGAGATTCAGCGCAACATCATCGCCGAGCGCATGCTCGGCCTGCCCAAGTCCTGAGGTCTGCCATGGATTTTACCTTTACCGACGACCAGTTGGCCTTCCGGGAAGCGATCAGCCGCTTCCTCATGGTGGAGGCGGCCCCCGAGGTGCTCCGTGAGATATGGGAGACCGATGCCGGTCGCTCACCTGACCTGCGCAGCAAGATGGCCGAGCAGGGACTCACGGCGCTCTCCGTCCCCGAATCGGCGGGCGGCATGGGCATGGGTGACGTTGCCTGGTCGCTGATGACCCAGGAGCTTGGCTACTACGGCATTCCGGACTCCCTAGCTGATACCGCCTACGTCGCCTGTGGTCTGCTCTGCGCGCTGCCCGAGGAGGTGCGAGACCGCCAGGGTTGGCTCGAAGGCATCGCCGAGGGCGGTCTGCGTATCGCCATCGGCGACCCGGTCAACCCGCTGGTGGCCGATGCGCATCTGGCGGACCTGCTGCTGATGGCCCACGAGGATGAGGTTCACCTGGTACCCCGGGCCCTGGTAGACGTGGAAGCCAACCCCAGTATCGATGCCTCCCGGCGGCTGATGAGGGTCATGTGGGAGCCGACTTCGGCGACCCGGGTGGTGTCCCGCGAGGTGGGCCAGGCGCTGTGGGCCCAGACCGTGGATCGTGGCGCCCAGTCGGTGGCGGGCCAGCTGCTGGGTCTGGCCCAGCGGATGCTCGACCTCTCGGTGGACTATGTGGCTCAGCGCCGCCAGTTCGGCAAGCCGCTGGGCGCCTTCCAGGCGGTCAAGCATCAGCTGGCCGATGTGGCCGGCAAGATCGAGTTCGCCAAGCCGCTGCTCTACCGCGCCGCTCACTCCCTGGAAACCCGGGATCCCGATGCCTCGCTGCATGTCTCCCAGGCCAAGCTGGCCTGCGGTGAGGCGGCCTGGCTGGCGGCCCGCAACGGCATACAGGTGCATGGCGCCATGGGCTACACCTGGGAAGTCGACCTGCAGATGTTCATGAAGCGCGCCTGGGCCCTGGATGCCGCCTGGGGCGATCGCGGCTTTCACAAGGCGCGCATCGCCGACGCCATTCTCGCCGAGGGCGCTGCGCTGGGCCCCGGTCACACCTTCAGGGAGGCCCCATGAGCGAGGCTTATATCGTAGATGCCCTGCGCACGCCCACCGGGCGGCGCAAGGGAGGGTTGGCCGAGGTGCACGCCATTGATCTGGGCGCGGCGGCGCTGGCGGCACTGGTAGCCCGCAACGGCGTGCCCGCCGCCGACTATGACGACGTCATCTTCGGCTGCGTGGACACCATCGGCTCCCAGGCGGGAGATATCGCCCGCACCAGCTGGCTGGCAGCGGGGCTGCCGCTGAACGTGCCGGGCACCACCGTGGACCGCCAGTGCGGCTCCTCCCAGCAGGCGCTGCACTTCGCGGCCCAGGCGGTGATGAGCGGCACCCAGGATGTGGTGGCGGTGGGGGGCGTGCAGACCATGACGCAGATCCCCATCTCGTCGGCCATGCTGGCCGGCCAGCCGCTGGGCTTTCCGGACCCCTTCTCGGGCAGCCGCGGCTGGCAGGCGCGCTTCGGCGATGCTCCGGTCAACCAGTTCTATGCCGCCCAGCGCATCGCCGATCACTGGGGCTTCTCCCGGGCCCAGATGGAGGCCTTTGCTCTGGAGAGCCATCGCCGCGCCCTGGCTGCCAGGGCGGCGGGGCATTTCGAGGCCGAGATCGTGCCCGTCGCCGGCGTCGAGCACGACGAGACGCCTCGCGAGACCACCCTTGAGAAGATGGCCGAGCTGGAGCCCGTTGATCCGACCTACCCGTCGATCACTGCGGCGGTCTCCAGCCAGACCGCTGATGCGGCGGCCGCCCTGCTGGTGGTCTCCAAGCGGGCCCTGAAGCGCTACGGCCTGACGCCCCGGGCCCGCATCCACCACCTGAGCGTGCTGGGCGACGACCCCATCTGGCACCTGCGGGCGCCGATTCCCGCCACCCAGGCGGCGCTCAAGAAAAGCGGGCTTTCCCTGGCCGAGATCGACCGGGTGGAGATCAACGAGGCCTTCGCCTCGGTGGTCATGGCCTGGCTGGCCGAGACTGGCTACGACCCGGAACGCACCAACGTCAACGGCGGTGCCATCGCCCTCGGCCACCCCCTGGGGGCTACTGGGGCGCGGCTGATGACCAGCCTGCTTCACGAGCTTGAGCGCAGCGGCGGCCGCTTCGGCCTGCAGACCATGTGCGAGGGCGGCGGTCAGGCCAACGTGACCATCATCGAACGACTCTGAGGAGAGAGCATGGGAATCTGCGATCAGCGTAGCGTCATCATCACCGGCGCCGGCGGCGGCCTGGGGCGGGCCTATGCCCTGGCCTTCGCCGCCGAGGGCGCTCGGGTCTGCGTCAACGACATCCAGCGAGAGGCGGCCGAGGCGGTGGCCGACGAGATCCGCGAGCAGGGCGGTGCGGCGATCGCCGCGGTCGACGATATCACCAGCCTGGCCGGGGCCGAGCGCATCGTCGCCGCCGCGGTGGAGGCCTTCGGCGACGTCCAGGTGCTGGTCAACAACGCTGGGGTGCTGCGCGACAAGATGTTCGTGGGCCTCGACGAGGCCGACTGGGATTTAGTCATGCAGGTGCACCTCAAGGGGCATTTCTGCCTGGCCAACGTGCTGGCGCGGCGCTGGCGGGAGCAGGCCAAGGCGGGTCAGAAGGTCGAGGCGCGCATCATTAACACCAGCTCCGGCGCAGGTTTGCAGGGCTCCATCGGCCAGGCCAACTACTCGGCGGCCAAAGGGGGCGTGGCGGCGCTGACCCTGGTTCAGGCCGCCGAGCTGGCGCGCTACGGGGTGACCGCCAACTCCCTGGCGCCGGCGGCCCGCACCGCCATGACCGAGAGCGCCATGCCCGAGGTGGTCAAGGCGCCCGATGACGGAGGCTTCGACGCCTGGGCCCCGGAGAACGTGGCGCCTCTGGTGGTGTGGCTGGGCAGCTGCGCGTCCGAGGGCGTGACCGGCCAGGTCTTCGAGAGCCAGGGCGGTCGCCTGTCGGTATGCGATGGCTGGCGCACCGGCCCCGAGGAGGATCGAGGCCGGCGGCTGACGCCCGAGGAGGCGGGAGAGACGATCCGTCGACTGATGGCCAGTGCCGAGCCAGTGCAGAAGGTATGGGGAAGCTGAGATGAGCGACGAGACCGGAAGCCGCTTCGACCCGCGGCGCCGTGAGCTACTCAAGGCCGGTGCCGGCCTGGGGCTGCTGGCCCTGGGCGGCGGGGTGAGCCTGGCCGGCGCCGCCAACGCGAGCCCGCGCTTGCCGCTACCGGAATATGAGCAGTGGGATGCGCTGGAGATCGCCCGGCGCATTCGCGTGGGCGATATCACCGCAAGCGAGGCGCTGGAGGCGTCGCTGGCCCGGGCCGAGGCGCGCCGGGCCATCAACGCCTTCGCCCTGACGCATCACGAGATGGCGAGGGAGGAGGCGCAGCGGCTGTCGGGTCTCGGGCAGGCCGAGCGAGAGCGCCTGGCCGAGCAGGCCCCGCTTGCCGGCGTGCCCTTTGCCCTGAAGGATCTCGGTGTCGCCCTCGAGGGGACCCGGACCACCAGCGGCTGCGCCTTCTTCCGGGATGCCGAGCCCGCCGAGCGAGACTCCACCCTGGTAGCGCGCTACCGGGCCGCCGGGCTCAATATCTTCGCCAAGACGACAACGCCGGAGTTCGGCCAGACCGCGACCACCGAGTCACGGCTCTATGGCGATACTCGAAACCCCTGGGATTTGTCGTTGAGTAGCGGCGGCTCCTCGGGGGGCGCCTCGGCAGCGGTGGCCGCAGGCATTCTGCCGGTAGCGCATGCCAGCGATGGCGGTGGCTCGATCCGCATTCCCGCCTCCGCCTGCGGCTTGTTCGGTCTCAAACCCAGCCGCGGCCGGGTGCCCATGGGGCCCGAGCACCTGGAGGGGTGGATGGGGCTGGCGTCGCATCACGTCATCAGCCGCACCGTGCGCGACAGCGCCTGGCTGCTGGCGCTGACCCAGGGGGCCGAGCCGGGCAGCCGCAGCGTGCCGCCTACGGACGACCCGCTGGCAGCGCTCGAGCGCGAGCCGCGCAGGCTGCGCATCGCCTTCCTGGAGCAGAACCCTTTCGGCCAGCCGGTTCACCCGGACTGCCAGGCCGCCGCCCGACGGGCGGCCGAGCTGTGTGAAGCACTGGGGCATCGGGTCGAGCCGGCGACGCTTGCGCTACCCATCGAACGCATCTTCTCCGGCATGGGAGTGGCCACCGGTACCGGCCTGCTGTACAGCGTGCGGCAGCGTGAGAAGGCGCTGGGGCGACAGGCCCGTGAGGCGGAATTCGAACCGATCAACTGGCGCACTCTGCAGCACGCGGGTGACTTCAGCGCTGTTCAGGTCTTCGAGGCGCGGGCCGCCTTCGACGAGGCCGGCCGCCAGGTGGATCTGCTTCTGGGAGAGTATGACATGATCCTGTCGCCGGTGACCGCCGCCCCGGCGCCGCCCCTCGGGGCGCTCTCCCTGGACCAGCCCTATGACGACTATGTCGCCGCAGCGATGCAGGCGTCGGCTTTCACGTCGATCTTCAATATGAGCGGTCACCCTGCCATGTCGGTGCCGCTTTACTGGCGCGAGAACGGTCAGCCGATCGGTACTCAGTTTGTCGGTCGCTATGCCGAGGAGGCGAGGCTGATCGGCCTGGCCGCAAGGCTGGAAGAGGCGGCTCCATGGCGCCAGCGCTGGCCGGAGCTGGTCGAGAACGCCTGACCAGCCGTCTTGCGTATCACCACAGGCCCCCGACCGGTCATCCCGGCGGGGGCCTTGCGCTTGGGGTGAGACGTCCGTTTTGACGATGCCGCCTCCCGGGCCGCCCCCTATAAGGGGAGGGGTGAATCCGACCGAGGTAGCCAACGTGACCCAAGTACCCGCCTATGTGCCCGGCCATCAGCTGCTGTCCGGGAAGTCCGTGCTCATTACCGCCGCCGCCGGCGCCGGCATCGGCTTTGCCGCCGCGCGCCGCTGCATCGAGGAGGGGTGCCGCGCGCTGATGATCTCCGATATCCATCCTCGACGCCTCGAGGAGGCCGTGGAGCGGCTCAAGGCCGAGACAGGCCTCGAGCGCATCTACGGCCAGCTCTGCAACGTCACCGTGGAGGCCGAGGTGCAGGCGCTGGTGGCCGCGGCCGAGGAGAGCCTGGAGGGCGTCGACGTGCTGATCAACAACGCTGGACTCGGCGGCCAGCGCCGCCTGGTGGATATGAGCGACGAGGAGTGGCAGTCGGTTCTCGACGTGACCCTAACCGGCACCTTCCGTATGACCCGTGCGATGCTGCCGCCCATGCAGGCCCGCGGGCGCGGAGTGATCGTCAACAACGCCTCGGTGCTCGGCTGGCGCGCCCAGAAGGAGCAGGCCCACTACGCCGCCGCCAAGGCGGGAGTCATGGCCCTGACCCGCTGCAGCGCCCTGGAGGCGGCTGAGCACGGGGTGCGCATCAACGCCGTTTCGCCCTCTATCGCCCTGCACGAGCACCTCAAGAAGAGCGCCAGCTCCGACCTGCTCGAGTCGCTCGCGTCCCGCGAGGCCTTCGGGCGCGCCGCCGAGGTGTGGGAGGTGGCCAACGTGATGATCTTCCTGGCCAGCGACTACGCCTCCTACATGGCTGGCGAGGTGGTATCGGTGAGTTCCCAGCGAGCCTGAGGAGGCCCCATGAGCATGACCTTCACGACCCCCGAGGCGCTGCTGGCCGCCGAGGGCCTCGAGCTTGGCGTGACCGACTGGATGACCATCGACCAGCCGCGTATCGACCGCTTCGCCGACGCCACCGATGACCACCAGTGGATCCACGTGGACCCGGAGCGAGCCGCCGAAGGTCCCTTCGGGCGCTGCATTGCCCACGGCTACCTGACCCTCTCCCTGGCCAACCGTTTCCTGCCCCACCTGATTGCCATCGATAACCTGGCCATGGGCGTCAATGTGGGCTGCGACCGGGTGCGCTTTCCGGCGCCGGTCCCGGTTGGTTCCCGCATCCGCGGGCGCGGCGAGATCCTGCGGGTGGAGCCCAAGGGTGAGGCCGTGCAGTCCACGGTGCGCATCACCATCGAGATCGAGGGCAGTGACCGCCCCGGCTGCGTGGTGGACACCATCAGCCGCTACACCTTTGCCAATCCGACCCCCGAGGAGCCGTCATGACCCCCCAAGATGCCGTAATCATCTCTACCGCCCGTACGCCGCTGACCAAGGCGTTTCGCGGCGCCTTCAACGACACCGAGGCGCCGGTGCTGGGTGGACATGTGGTGCGCGCCGTGTTGGAACGCGCCGGCGTTGAGGCCGAGGCCGTCCAGGACGTGGTCATGGGCGCCGCCGTTCAGCAGGGCACCCAGGCCTACAACATCGGGCGCCTCTGCGCCTACACCGCTGGCCTGCCGGAGAGCGTGCCGGGCATGGCCCTGGACCGCATGTGTGCCTCCGGGCTGATGAGCATCGCTACGGTGGCCAAGGGCATCATGGCCGGCGAGCTCTCGGTGGCGGTGGCCGGGGGCGTGGAGTCGATCTCGCTGACCCAGACCAAGCACAAGAACAGCTATCGCGCCCAGTCCGAGGCGGTCAAGGCGGTGGTGCCGGCGGCTTATATCCCGATGATAGAGACTGCCGAAGTGGTCGCCGAGCGCTATGGCATCTCCCGGGAGGCCCAGGATGCCTATGCGCTGCTGAGCCAGCAGCGTACCGCCACCGCGCAGCGTGAAGGTCGCTTCGATGCGGAGATCGTGCCGCTCGAGGCCGACCAGCTGCTCTTCGACAAGGAGCGCCAGCCGGCAGGCCATCGGCGCGTGACCGCCGATCGCGACGACTGCAACCGGCCCGATACTACCGCCGAGAGTCTGGCCGCCCTGGAGCCCGTCTGGAAGGGGGGCAGCTGGGTCGAACAGGGCAGGTGCGTGACTGCCGGTAACGCCTCACAGCTCTCCGATGGTGCCTCGGCTTCGCTGCTGATGAGTCGCGCCGAGGCGGAGCGCCGAGGCCTTGCGCCGCTGGGCACCTATCGGGGCTCGGTGGTGACCGGCTGCGCGCCCGAAGAGATGGGGATCGGCCCGGTGCAAGCCATTCCGGCGCTGCTCGATCGCTTCGGCCTGACGGTCAGCGACATCGGCCTGTGGGAGATCAACGAGGCCTTCGCCAGCCAGGTGGTCTACTGCCGCGACCGCCTCGGCATCCCCGATGAGCGGCTAAACGTGAACGGTGGCGCCATCGCCATCGGCCATCCCTTCGGCATGAGTGGGGCCCGCATGGTGGGCCATGCCCTGCTCGAGGCGCGGCGGCGCGGTGAGCGTTTCGCCGTAGTTGCCATGTGCATCGGTGGAGGCATGGGAGCGGCGGGTCTGTTCGAGATCGATTGAGGTAGCAACAGCCATTACCACGACGACAAGGCCCGCCAATGGCGGGCCTTGTCATGACGGCGCTGACTGTTCTGATCGCAGCGCCTGCTGTGATGGCAGGGCGCTGCGTGCGCGCCTGGCGCAGACGCTATATGGCGGCCGGGGCGGGGGTATAGCCGGGGCGCTGGAAGCGGATCCAGGGGAGCAGCAGGATGGCGGCCCCGAGGGGAACGGCGAAGGTCAGGAAGGCAATATGATAGCTGCCGCTCACGTCTCGCAGCAGGCCGGCCAGCACCGGCGAGACCAGGCTGAACAGCATCAGCAGCGGATTCATCATGCCCATGACGCGCCCGTAGTCGAGCAGCCCAAAGGTGCGCGCCAGCAGGGCGCCCCATACCGGGATCATGCCGCCACCACCGATGCCTACCATGATGCTGCCGATCTGCAGCATTCTGGGGCTGGGGTGCCCCAGGAAGCTGAGCATGCCCAGCACCACTAGACCCATCAGCAGCCCCAGCGCGACCCGCAGGTCCAGGCGATCCGCCAGAGCACCGAAGAGCAGCGTTCCTGGAATCGCCATGATGGCGACCAGCGACATCAGCTGGGCGGCTTGGCTGGCGCTGGCGCCCTGGTCGGTGGCGAAGGCGGCCAGGTTGCTGACCGTTGCCGTGAACACCGCAAAGAGGATGCCGACGCTCAGGGCGATCATCCAGAAATTTCGGTCGCCGAGCACGGAGCCATAGGAGTCGTAGCGGCGCGTGACCTTCGCTTCGGTGGCCGAAGCCCTCGGCGCGGGAGGCGTCTCGGGACGGTCCCGTGTCAGCAGCAGCACGACCGGCAGGCCGCTGAGGAGCACTACGCCAGCCAACAGGCGCAGGGCCAGTCGCCACTCGTGAAGCTCGATGAGCCATTGAATCAGCGGGGGAAAGCAGAAACCGCCGAAGGAGGTGCCGGCGCCAGCGATGCCCAGCGCCAGGCCGCGGCGACTGGAAAACCAGCGAGACAGCAGGGTCGAGGCCGCCAGCGGTCCCAGGATGGCATAGCCGATGGACATCAGCAGGGCATAGATGAGGGGAACCTGCCACATGGCGCCGCTGAAGGAGAGCAGTGTATACCCGAGGGCGATGGCAATGACTCCCGTGGCCATCAGCCACTTCAGAGAACCGCGGTCCATGGTGCGCCCGAGCCAGGGCGATAGCAGGCCGGCTGACAGCGTCATGACGGCAACGCCGAGCATCAGCAGGGTGCGGCTGGGCTGAAAGGCTTCGGCCAGCGGGAGAGTCACGACCCCATAGGCATAGAGCAGAGAGCCAATGCCGAGTGCCTGTATCCAGAAAGCGACGAAAACTTGTAGCCACGGGCTGTGTTTCTTCATTCAAATATAGCCTTTTGTTATATGCCTGGCTTTGATCCAAGAAGGGGCTGGATCGGGAGCAGGGCCCTAATATGCTCGGCGATGCAAGCGCAGCCAAAGCGTTTTGCTTCGATCCCGAATTTGGCTCCAGACTCGCCAAAGGTATGCGACACCGCATCGTCTGCAAGGACTATTCGCCCTCTCGAAGCCCTCCAATGATCTACATAATTGCCTCTTCAGGTAGGCTGGCGGTAACGGGCCGGTGAACACGCCTTCCGCGGAACCCTCTGGCCAGCGACATTAGGTGCCCACTTATCAATAGATGGGCACCTATTCATGACATCCCCAAGCAACTAGCATGAGATCCGCCGCCGTCGCTACACCCCGTCGTTCAAGGCCAAGATCGTCGCGGCCTGCCTGTAGGGCGACGCGTCGATTGCCCAGATCGCCTTGCAACACGGGCTGAATACCAACCTCGTCCAGACCTAAATCCGCAAGGCCAAGCGCCAGAGCCAACTACCGGCCGCGCCGGACTTCGTGCCCCTGCCGGTGCCGCCAGCAGCGGCCAATCTGCCAACGCCGCCCGCCGCCGTCAGTAACATCAGCATCTAGCTGCCCTCGTCGAGGGGCACCATTACCGTGCGTTGGCCGGTGAGTGAGGCCGTCCAGTGTGCCCACTGGCTGAAGGGGCTGCTGGGATGATCCGCATCGACGAGATCTGGCTGGCCACCGAGCCGCTGGATATGCGGGCCGGCCCGGATACCGCACCGGCTCGCGTAGTGAAGGTGTTCGGAGCGGCTCGTCCGCACTGCGCTTACTTGTTCGCCAACCGTCGCGGCAACCGTATGAAGGTGCTGATTCACGATGGGCTGGGTGTCTGGCTGTGCGCCCGGTGCCTGAACCAGGGCAAGTTCCACTGGGCAGGCAATTGGCACGGTGATCGCGTAGCGCTCTGCCCCGAGTAGGTGACGGCGTTAGTTCAGGGCTTGCCCTGGCAGCGGCTCGGCGCCGGCGGGGTGATCTCGGTGGTCTGATGCCTCAGGCTGGGAATGGCATAGCATCTCCCACCTCGATATTCGCGGATGCGCCAATCCCGCTGTCAGCGCCGGGCTAGCATACTCGGCGGATGACCATGCCGCCCGATCTGTCCCAGCTCACCCCCGATCAGCTCCGCCACCTGGCGGCAACGCTGATGTCGCAGGTGGAAGAAAAGGATAAGGCGCTCCGGCACAGCGAACAGGTCAACCAGAAGCTGACCTATGAACTGGCGTTGCTCAAACGCCACGCCTTCGGCAAGCGCAGCGAGCAGCTCAACGTCCTTCAGATCAGCCTGCTGGAGGAGGTGGTGGATGCCGACATCGCCGCCATCGAGGCCGAGCTGGAAGACCTGACGCTGACGTCTCCCGCACCGGCGGCGAAGAACGCCCCCAAGCGTGCCCCGCTACCCAAGGATCTGCTGCGCATCGAGATCCGCCATGACCCGGACAGCGAGCACTGCGCCTGTGGCTGCCAGCTGCGGCGGATCGGCGAGCAGATCAGCGAGAAGCTCGACTACACGCCGGGCGTGTTTCACGTCGAGCGCCATATTCGTGGCAAGTGGGTCTGCGACCAGTTCGAGACGCTGACCCAGGCCACGATGCCTGCCCAGATCATCGACAAGGGAATCCCCACCGCCGGCCTGTTGGCCCAGGTGCTGATCGCCAAGTATGCTGATCAACTGCCACTCTATCGTCAGGCACAGATCTTCGCCCGCGCCCGCGCCGGCGTGGCGATTCCGCGCTCCACCCTGGCCGAATGGGTCGGCATCTGCGGCGTGTGACTCCAACCGCTGATCGATGCCCTGCGTGACCTGCTGCTCAGCGAGCCGGTGCTGCATGCCGACGAGACCCCGGTGCCGATGCTGGCCCCGGGCAAGAAGACGCACTGTAATACTCAGGTTGTCCCTCGCTGAATCCGGGGCGCTTTGCCAGGCTGGCCCTGTGGCGATGGGCGGTGCTGAGTGCCAGCCCTTCGTTCGGCTCGAACTGCTGTTCCAGGAAGGTGTCAGGATTGATGACCTCGGCGCCGAAGCTGCCTTGGGTGTCGGCAGGGAAATCCTTCAGATTGAAGCTGACGATCTGCTGTGCTCCAGCGCGAATGGCAGCGGCCAGCACATGACGGTCCCAGGGTCGGGTAGCTCAAGCGCTGGTATCAGCATTTTAGCCCGGTGAGTTGGGCGTCCGGCACCGACAGATTCATTAGCTTGGCGGTTCGAGAAATCGCCTCTGCTAGTTTGGGATGCTGATGGAGAAAGTTACGCGCCTATTCGGTGTGTATCATCTCTGTCCAGCGCGCCGCATAGAGCGCCGTGGAGGCTAAGCGCATCAACAAATTCCACAATGGCGCGGGATACAGAGCATGAGTTGCACTTATTGCTTGAATTCATGTGCCCGACTCGTCGCGCAGCATTTTTCGGTGCTCCCTGAAGGCCCTTTCGAGGGTAGGCCCGCAGAATTCCTCCCCATCTACTCGGGCGCCTTCCTGGATAGTCGTGACGATCTCCGTGATTCTCTCATTGGTGGTGTCAGCCTCAATGTCGCTCATGTCTATGCCGTACAGCTAGTTTCGGGTCCCTTCCGCGCTGATCGGCCTGTAACGGCCCACGCAGAAACGTGTGACCACGCCGTCGCCCAACTCCTCATCCTCCCGGAAGTCGAGATTAAGACCAGTCATGTATATCTCGATCCACGACTCTGCTGCCTCAGCAGTGGGGTGTTCTCCATGCGCATAAATTGCGATGCCATTCTCCTCGCCGCAGTAATCGTCAAGACAGACCTCCCCACTGGAGGCATAGCGAACTGGCTGAGATGAGACCTCGAAGGCGTGAAAGCCGGTATGCGTTTCCTGATGCTGACTAGGGCCGACGTGCTCTCTTTCGATGACGAAAAACATAAGAGATATCCGAGTGTTGGTTTTGGTGAGAGATCGATTATATATTCCCTCATTTTCCCTGTCATTAGGGTGTTGTTATTGGGGTCGTGAATTTTCTTGGTTCACCTCCCATAAGGGGTGTAGCCCTCATTCGCTACTCGCTCAGCAGACTTAGCTCTAAGCGCAGCTGCTACTAGCCCCTGATACAGACTAGGGTTAGTGGATCGCAGGCCCTCGCTTAGTAAAAAATGTTGGCGACAAGCCACATAGCCAAGCCTTGTCTTTTGTCACATATAGCAACATCTTGACGCACTTTCTCGCGCTTTCTCGCACTTGATTGCACTCTATTCGCAGCGAGTCACTGATATGGCTCAGCACATTCACATTGAGCATCGCGTGAAAGATGCTTGCCTCAGACACCTGTGCGGGGGTTTCTGGCAAAGTGCTCAAGAGGCCTGGGTACAGACAGTGCTGATCTTATTTCCCTGAATTTAGGGTTTGATGGTCCATTAGAAGCTTGTTTAGGGGGCTAAGCGCATCATAACCAAAGTTATGTTGCATTTAGCTGCTGGTATGGTTGGAATGGCTGGTGGGCTGGACATCAGTGCTCTGCAGCAGGGCACGGTAGTGCGCTAGGACAACCTACAATGTAGGCAACTGAACCGTGCTGGGATTCTCGGAGGCTCCAAACTTTGAGAGGGCGGAGCCATGAACACTTCCAAACGATATGGCGGATTCAATCGGTCGTCGCAACATCTCGATATTGGAGGTGTTGCATGGGACGATCACGCGACTGGAGCGCTGAACAGACGGGGCGGGCACCGATGCGTTCGCCTGGCCAGCCAGGCATCAACCAGCGGCATGCGAAGTGCGCCTTCTGGAAGCCGTTGAGTTCGCTACCCTGGAGTGAAGTGGTCCCCGAAATTCGGACCAGACGCTAAGCTCTGATCAGGACGACCAGGAGACCCTGATCATGAGCAAAAAACGTCGGCAGTACAGCAGCGAGTTCAAGGCAAAGGTGGCCTTCGCCGCGCTGAAGGGCGACGAGACCACCTCGGTACTGGCGGCTCGCTTCGGGGTGCACCCGTCTATGGTGAGTCAGTGGAAGCGCTAGCTGCTGGACAACGCCGCCGGACTCTTCGAGGGCAGCAGCGGCGAGGCTGCCCAGAAGAGCCAGGATGAGATTGATACCCTCTACCGCGAGATCGGCAAGCTGACGGTGGAGCGCGATTTTTTATCACGCAGGCTCGAGCGTTGAGCCGGGCGCGACGCCTGGCTATGATCGAGCCGTCATCCTCCGCCATCCTCCGCCACCCCGAGCCTGAGACGGCAATGTCAGTTACTGGGCATCAGCCGCTCGTCGCTGTACTGCTAGCAGCGCGAGTGGCTGGCCGAGGATCTGGTGCTGATGCGCCTGATCGATTAGCAGCACCTGCTGACGCCGGTCTACAGTTCACTCCGGATGACCGTCCATCTCAACCGACTCGACCACCGGGTCAACCGCAAGCGAGTCCGCCGCTTGATGCGACAGATGGGGCTTCAGGCCGTCTAGCCAAGGCCATGGACCAGCCTGCCGGGCAAGGGGCACCGAATCTACCCTTACCGGCTACGCGGCCTGACGATCGACCGGCCGAATCAGGTGTGGGCCACTGACATCAGCTACATTCCGCTGGCCCGAGGGTTCATGTACCTGTAGCCGATCGGCAACATGCCGCCGGCCGGGCGAGAAGCGCTGTATTATGAGCAACAGCGTCAGGCCAAGAAGGCGGCCTGACTCAAACCAATGGGTCTCCGAGAAAACCGGTACGGTTCACTTTCTTAGAGCTGTCTCAGGGCGCTCTCCAGGCCACGAAGGTCAATCGAAGTCACAACATCGCTAGGGAAGGGAGAGTTTGGCGGATCAGCGGTGATGCCGATGAAGCGAGTACCATTGGAGCGGGCGGCACGATAGTCGTTGTAGGAGTCGCCGATCATAACGGTATCGCGGGCGGCGTGTTGGTGTCGTGCCAACAGGTTGCGCAGGCCGGTGACCTTGTCCGGGGGCGAGCCAACCACCTCCAGGAAGTAAGGAGTCAGTTCACGTCGTTCGGCGATCGCTCGGAGTTCGTGCTCAGGTGTGGCCGAGAGCAGGTATAGCGGTAGCCGACCCTGCCAGCGTTCCAGAAACTCCAGCGCGCCGGGAATCGCCGGTGCCTTGAGCAGTCGTTTCTCAACGCTGGCCTTGAACCGGTCGCAGAGCTCTCGGATACGCCCCTCGCCGGCCTCTCGGCCGAGGATTTGCGCCTCGATGTGGCGAAACTTTACCTCACGCGGCTGGCCGCCTCGACGGCTGAGATAGGCTACTACCGAACGATGCTGTTCCTCGGGCTCGTCTCGATAGATGTCGGCGAAGGCCTGACGCTTGAGCGTGGCCGAGTCGAGCACCACGCCGTCGAAATCGAAGACCAGCGCATAGCCGGATGTCGTGATATCGTCACTCAAGCCCCTTTCCTCCAGAACGTCGCCGATGACTTCGGTTGGCCGTATCCAGAACGGCAGCGCGGCCCATCGGGCCGCGCTGTCAACTGCTGATGGACAGGCAGGTTCAGTGTCGCTGGAAGCGACCCACTAGCCAACCCTTCAGCGGGGTATTGCCCAACAGCACCAGCACGATCACCGAGGTCAGCACCAGCGACAGCGGGTTGGTGATCAGAGCGAGCAGAAAGTCACCGGCGCGATCGCCCACCGAGGACATGGCCTGGCGGTAGGACTCATCGAGCAGGGGGCCGAGAATCACGCCGAGGATAATCGGGCCCATCTGGAAGCCGAACACCTTCAGCCAGTAGCCCAGGATGCCGAAGCCTAGCATCCAGTACACTTCCATCATGCTGCTGTTGAGCGAGTAGGTGCCGACCACGCAGAGCACCAGAATCAAGGGAATCAGGATAGCCTTGGGGATCTCGACCACCTTGGAAAAGATCTTGATGCCGGTTAGGCCGAACACCAGCAGGAAGATGTTGGCCAGTGCCAGGTTGCCCACCGTGAACCAGAAGATGTGCGGTGTCTCGATCATCAGCATCGGGCCTGGGTTGAGGCCATGGATGACCAGGGCACCGAGGATCACCGCGGTCACCGCGTCGCCGGGCATCCCCAGGGTCAGCATGGGCACATAGGCGCCGCCCACCGCCGCATTATTGGCGGTCTCCGGGGCGACCAGGCCCTCGTAGGCGCCCTCGCCGAACGGGGCGGTGGGGTTCTTGACAGTGCGCTTGGCATGGTCATAGGCGAACAGCGAGGCGATATCACCGCCGGTGCCGGGCAGGGCACCGACGACCACGCCGATGATGGACGTGCGGATCGACAGCGGCAGGAACTTCAGCACCATGCTGAGCGGTGGAATGATCTTGTCGACCTTCTGCTTGACCGGCACCTTGGCCATATTGTGCAGCTGGTAGAAGGCCTCGGCTACGCCGAACAGACCGATCATTACCACCACGTAATGGATGCCACCGAGCAACTCCATGCTGCCCAGGGTCAGGCGTGGCTGGGCGGTGACCATGTCCATGCCGACCAGGCCGATGGTGGCGCCCAGCGCCACCGAGAAGATGCCTCGCGCCAGCGACTTGCCGGAGAGCGAGCTGACCAGCAGCAGCCCCATGACGGCGATCAGAAAGTAGTCGCGGGGGGCGAACTGCAGCGCCAGGTCGGAGAGGTAGGGGGCGGTGCCGGCCAGGACGGCCACGCCGATCAAGCCACCGATCACCGACATCACGGTGCTCAGGCCGATGGCGCGCCCGGCCTCGCCGCGCTGGGCCAAGGGGTAGCCGTCGAAGGCGGTGACCACCGCCGAGGGGGCGCCGGGAATGTTAAGCAGGATGGCCGTCCGCGAGCCGCCGTAGACACCGCCTACGTAGATGCCGACCATCAGGGCCAGGGCGTTGTTGATATCCCAGGCGAAAGTGAAGGAGATCAGGATCGACACGGCCATGGTCACGGACAGGCCAGGAATCGCGCCGATATAGATGCCGGCCAGCACGCCCAGGGCGGTCAGGCCGAGCAGGCCCGGATCCATCCAGGCCATGAGCAGAAAGGAAAACGTATCACTCATCGGGAGCCTCGAGGATCAGGGGAGGTAAACACGGAAGACCATGGTGAACAGCACGTAGATCACCGCGATGGCCAGGGAGGTGATGATCAGCGAGCTGATGATTTTGCCCTGGCGGAAGTAGATGAACATGGCCGCCAGGAAGACAAAGGTGCTGATATAAAAGCTCGCCCAGATGATGGCGGCCAGGTAGATCACCGAGACGATCGAGAACACCACGATGTGGGGTTTAAAGTGGTCATAGAGGAATACCTGGAATTCGTGCAAGGCACTGCGGATGCGGGGATCACGCCGCTTGCGTCGGTGGCTGACAACAATTGTCAGTGACGTTGCCAGCATGATCAGTGCCAGGCCGATTGGAAACGAACCCGCGGAATTGAGGCGCAGTGCACCATCGATTCGATAGGCTTCGATGATGACGCCGATGCTGAACAGCAGCAGCAGCCAGTCGAAGACCTTCTCGCCGGCCTGGACCCTTTCAAATTGCTTGCTCATGACAAGACTCCAAGGGATGAAGGGCAACGCGCCCTTCATCCCCTGCTGCGGTGAATGGGTTTACGGGCGCGGGATGCCAAGCTCTTCGGGTGACACCTTGATCGTTTCCGCTTCGGCATCGTACATGGCCCAGGCGGTCACGGATTGCCAGTTGTCCAGGTACTGCTGGGCCTCATCGCCGCGCAGGTTCAGGGTGGCGCCGCCGAAGTTCTGCAGGAACTCCTGGAAACCGTCACTGGCCACGGCCTCCGCGTAGGCATCCTCGAGGGTGGTCTTGATCTCGTCAGGCGTGTCCTGATGGACTAAGACGGCCCAGAAGGGGCCCCAAGGCAGGAACGCCTCTATGTCGGGAAGCGCTTCGGTGATCGGCGGCACGCCAGGCAGTTCCTCGAGCTCCTCGTCGGTCAGTACGGCCAGGCCCTTGAGCCGGCCGCCACGGATCTGCTCGGCCACGGCGGAAAGGCTCAGCGGCATGAAGTCGATGTGCTCGCCCAGCAGGGCGGTGACCCCGGGGCCGTCGCCGCCGAAGGTAACGGTGCGAACGTCGAGCTCGTCCACGGCATTGATCATGGCGTGGATGGTGCTGGGCAAACCGCCGGCACCGGTACCGCCCATGCGCAGTTCGTCCGGGTTCTCCTTGGCGTACTCGAGCAGCTCGGCGAAGGTGTCGAAGGGGCTGTCCGGGTGAGCAGCGATCACCACCAGGCCCTGGCCGATGATGTTGACGGTATGCATGTCGTCATAGGTGAAGTCGGCGAGGCCCATCAGCGGGTAGAGCTGCGGGTTCTCTGCGCCGAACAGGATGTTGTAGCCATCCGGACGCTGGCGCATCACATGGTTCATGCCGATCACCCCGGTGCCGCCCGGGCGGTTGGTCAGCACGATGGTGGTGCCGAGGACGTCCTCGACGTGGGGCGTCAGGCTGCGCACCACGTTGTCGGTAGCGCCACCGGTACCCCACTGAATGGTGCCTTGGATGTTGCGTGTAGGGTAGTCGGCCAGCGCACTGCCGGCGAGTGCCAGGGAGCCGGTGGCAACGGCGACTACAGTGAGAAGCGGTTTGAACATGTGAAATCCTCCGGGGGTTATTGTGTTGTATGCCTAGCCAGTTGATCGGGTCACGGCGGGGTTCTTGGGCTCTTGTTCGCTTGTCGAACTCAAGTGCTGTGGGCGAACACTAGAACTCGCTTCCATTTGTGTCAATGCCCATCTGTCTATCTTCGACGAAGGTTGAATGGCGAGCGGTGTTTCCGTGCCAGGGGTCACGCGAGATGGCACGAACCGCCCCGCTTTCCAGTCCCTGCTTCTATAGTAGTCGTTGATTGGCCGGGGTTGGTGGAGGCCTGCTACTTACTTGGAATGAGACTATCGTGCATATTGCGAACTAAAGAACGCTATGCGAACATTAAAACTGAGTTCTATTTTCAGTCGGATCGGGTGACGCCGTTCCTGATGACAAGCGAGGCTGCCATCGCCATCCGGCGAGAGGGGCCGGGAGAGGATGAGGATGCGTGCCATAGCGACCGTCTGCCTGAGCGGTGACCTGAGAACCAAGCTGGAGGCCATCGCCCGCGCCGGTTTCGACGGCGTGGAGATTTTCGAGAACGACCTGCTCTCCTTCGATGGCTCCCCCGAGGAGGTGAGGGCCCTGTGCGAGCGCCTGGGCCTGGTCATCGTGGCCTTTCAGCCGTTTCGCGATTTCGAGGCCATGCCCGAGCCCCAGCGCAGCCGCAACCTCAAGCGTGCCGAGCGCAAGTTCGACCTCATGGAGCAATTGGGCACCGATTTCCTGCTGGTGTGCAGCAACGTCTCGCCCCAGACCATCGACGATATGGACCGCGTTGTGGCGGACCTGCGCGAGCTGGCCGAGCGGGCGGCACGGCGCAATATCCGCGTGGGCTTCGAGGCGCTGGCCTGGGGGCGGCATATCTCCGACTACCGAGATGCCTGGGAAGCGGTGCGCCGCGCCGATCATCCCAACCTCGGCGTGGTGCTCGACAGCTTCCATATCCTCTCTCGGGGGCATGATCTCTCTGCCATCGGCAAGATCCCCAGGGAGAAGATCTTCTTCGTCCAGGTGGCCGATGCCCCGCTGCTGGAGATGGATATCCTGCAGTGGAGCCGTCACTTCCGCTGCTTCCCCGGACAGGGACGCTTGCCGCTCAAGCCGTTCATGGAGGCGCTGGCCAGGAGCGGTTATGACGGGCCGCTGTCCCTGGAGATCTTCAGCGACGCCTTCCGTGCCGCCCCCACCGAGATCACCGCCCTGGACGGGCTGCGCTCGCTGATCTGGCTCGAGAACCTGCTGCCTCAGGGGCGCTGGGCCGACGAGATCCCTCCGGCGCCGCACTACAGTGGCATTCACTTCATCGAGTTCACCCTGGACGAGGAGAGCGCCGCTCCCCTGGGCGAGTTCATCGAGGCGCTGGGCTTTCGCCACGTGGGGCGCCATCGCTCCAAGAGCGTCGAGCTCTGGAAGCAGGGTGAGATCCATCTGGTGCTCAACTTCGAGACCGACAGCTTCGCCCACACCTTCCGGCTGCTGCACGGCACCTCGGTGTGCGCCGTGGGCTTCCGGGTCGATGACGTCGAGCGCGCCCTGGCGCGAGCCAAGGCCTTCAAGTCGCCGACCTTCCGCGGCCAGGTGGGCGAGGGCGAGATGGAGATCCCCGCCCTGCGCGGCATCGAAGGCAGCCTGGTCTATCTGGTGGACGATGCGGCCGCCGATGATCTCCAGTGGCAGACCGACTTCGAACTGTTCGATCAGGACAGCCGCAACGAGGCGGGACTGGCGTGCATCGACCATCTCTCCTACGTGCTGCCGGCGACCCAGCTGCTGGGCTGGCAGCTGTTCCACCGCACCGTCTTCGGCTTCAATGCCGAAACGGAGAACGAGATCATCGACCCGCGGGGCATGCTGGTGAGTCAGGCGGTGGTCAGCCCCGACCGCAGCATCCGCCTGCCGCTGACGGTCTCCCAGGCTCAGGACACCCAGCCGGGGCGCTTCCTTAGCGAGTTCCGCGGAGGCGTGCAGCAGATCGCCTTCGAGAGTCACGACATCTTCGCCACCGTCGACGAGATTCAGGCCCGAGGCCTGCCGCTGCTGAAGATCCCGCAGAATTACTATCACGACCTGGAGGCCCGCTTCGGCCTCGACGAGGCGCTTCTGGAGGCGATGCGCAAGCGCAATATCCTCTTCGACCGCAATGAGGAAGGGGACTTCTTCCACGCCTACACCGAGACCTTCTCGGGGCGCTTCTTCTTCGAGATCGTCGAGCGGCGGGGCGGGTACCAGCAGTTTGGCGCGGCCAATGCGGGCATCCGCCTGGCGGCCCAGGCTGCCCAGCGCTGAAAGGCGGCCCACAACAATGATAGGAAGGTGGCATGGCGCCGCCTTCGCTAGGGAGGATAGCTATGAAACTCGGTCTCATCGGCAAGGCCATCATGAACTCCAGCTCGCCCGATCTGCATGTGCGGCTCGGCGAGCTCACCGGCATCCCGGCCACCTATGACCTCTTCGATGCCAACGAGCTACCCATCGCCTCGCTGGAGGAACAGGTGCGCAAGGTGATCGCCGAGGGCTATCGGGGCGTCAATGTCACCTATCCCTGGAAGGAGGCCGCCGTGACGCTGGCCACCCGCCCCTCGGAGGGCGCGCGGATGGTGGGAGCGGCCAACACCCTGGTATTCGAGGGTGGCGAGATAGTCGCCGAGAACACCGACTTCACCGGCTTCATGAGCGGTTTTCGGGCCACCCTAGGCGAACGTCAGCCGGGCCGAGTGCTGCTGATCGGCACCGGGGGCGTGGGCAAGGCGGTGGCCTTTGGGTTGGGCAAGCTCGGCGCCTCGGAGGTGATCCTGTTGGATCTCGACCCGGCCAAGTCGCGTCAGCTGGCCGGGGAGCTCGAGGCCCAGGGCTTCGCCGCTTCCATCATCACGGCCGAGCAGCTCGCCGAGACGGTGCCGGGTTGCGACGGCCTGGTCAACTGCACCCCCATCGGCCACGAGAAGAGCCCCGGCTGCCCGCTACCCAAGGAGCTGATTGGAGCCCACCACTGGATCTTCGATGCGGTCTATGTGCCGCCAGTTACCGAGTTCGTGGCTGCCGCCAAGGCCGCCGGCGCAGCGGTGGTAAGCGGCGTCAGCCTATTCGTCTTCCAGGGCGTCGACGCCTTCAAGCTGTTCTGCGAGGATGAGGCCAAGCGTGCCGCTGCCGAAGAGCAGGCCGAAACCCTGTTCGTCCACTACAAGCGGGAACTGCTGAAGGAGACAGGCGCATGAGCCAGGGCAAGGTGCTGGTGCTGCATGGGCCCAATCTCAACCTGTTGGGCACCCGCCAGCCAGAGATTTATGGCTACGAGACCCTGGGCGACGTCAACAACGCCCTGCGCGAAACGGCGGTGCTGGCCGGCTGGGACATCCACTGCCAGCAGAGCAACCACGAGGGCGAGCTGATCGACGCCATCCATGCCGCGCGCCTCGACGGCACCGTGGCGATCATAATCAACCCCGCGGCCTACACCCATACCTCGGTGGCGATCCTCGATGCCCTGAACGCCTTCGAGGGCAAGGTCTTCGAGGTGCACATCTCCAACGTGCACCAGCGCGAGAGCTTTCGCCACCACTCCTATGTCTCGCTGCGCGCCGACGGGGTGATTGCCGGGCTCGGTACCCAGGGCTACCAGGCGGCGCTGCACGCCGTGATCCAGGCCGGCGACGGATAATCCCGAGCTTCTTGGTCCTACCTACATGACAACACCAGCGGCACGGCCGCTGGTGTTGTCGTTACAGCGGCAATTTAGCGATCAGGGGCGCGGAATGCCCAGCGTTTCCGGCGAGACCTTGGCCGAGCCGGCATCCTCCATGGCCCATGAGGTCACCGACTGCCAGCGACTCAGGAAATCCTGGGCCTCCTCGCCCTGCAGGTTGAGCGATGTGGCCCCGTTAC
Organism: Halomonas sp. HK25; assembly: GCF_047795635.1. Lineage (GTDB taxonomy): Bacteria > Pseudomonadota > Gammaproteobacteria > Pseudomonadales > Halomonadaceae > Halomonas. The sequence goes on from NZ_CP181044.1 coordinate 98,489, forward strand.
GGTCCAGGAAGGCCTGGAAGTCTTCGTGAGCAATGGCCTCGGCGTAGGCGCTCTCTAGAGTGGCCTTGATCGTGTCCGGCGTGTCCTGGCGGACATAGGCACCCCAGAAGGGCCCCCAGGGTAGGAAGCTTTCCATCTCCGGGAGGAAGTCGGTGATCGGAGGCGCATCTGGAAGTTGCTCGACGGACTCATCGCTCAGCACCGTGAGAACCTTGAGGTTGCCGGCTCGGATCTGCTCCTGGGCGGAGGCCAGCGCCATTGGCATGAAGTCGAGGTGGTTGCCGAGCATTGCCGTGATGGCAGGGCCGTCGCCACCGAAGGTCACCGAGCGCACATCCAGTTCGTCCACGGCGTTGATCATCGCCAGCACCGTGCTGGGCAGGCCGCCGGCACCGGCGTCACCCATGCGTAGTTGTCCTGGGTTAGCACTGGCCTCGGCGAGCAGGTCGCCGAAGTCGTTCCAAGCCTTCCCGGCCGGCGCCACGATCAGCACGATACCCTGGCCGATCAGGCTGACGGGATGGAGGTCGCCGTAGTCGAAGTCGGCCAGTTCCAGAATCGGGTAGAGCTGAGCGTTCTCGGCTCCGTACAGCAGCGAGTAGCCGTTGGCCGGTCGAGTGCGCACGACATTGGTGCCGATGACACCGGTGCCTCCGGGGCGATTGTTGATGACGATGTCGGTACCCAGGACCTCCTCCACGTGGGGTGTCAGACTTCTGGCCATGTTGTCGGTGGAGCCGCCCGCGCCCCAGGGCACCACGGCATCGATGCGCCGCTCCGGATAGTCGGCCAGAGCCGGCACCGACAGTGCCAGGGCCGTCATGGAAAGGGTCAGGACTGAGATCAGCGTCTTTAGAGTCTGAGAGTTTGTCATTGTCATTGCTCACTTTGTTGGGTTGATGGGGGAGTGTTCAGGCGTCCTTGTCTTCCAGCAGGAACTCGACCATCAGTTCCTTCACAGCAGCGAACATATCGACGCCGAGCACGGTCTGGCAGCCCTTGTTGCGTGCGGCTGAGATCCAGTCGGTGACCTCCGGGGCGGTGATGACGTCGCCGACCCAGGTGTCGGCGTTCAGTCCCGCCGGGTCGAGGGGCAGCGGGTCGCTCTCGCCCATGCCACAGGGCGTTGCATTGATCGCCAGCGTGAAGCCGGCAGGGTCGCGGCTCCCGGCGACGACCTCGGTCGTCTCCAGGGAAGCCAGGCGATCTATGAGGGCGTCGCGGCGAGCAGCGTCCTCGTCATGGATGGCCAGCCGGGCTACGCCGGCCCGAACCAGCGCCTCGGCGATGGCAGAGCCCGCACCCCCGGCCCCCGCCACCAGAGCCTGCCCACCGCTTGGCTCGAAGCCCTTCTGGCGCAGGGCCGCCACGTAGGCGAGCCCGTCCACGTGATCGCCATGCCAATGTCCGTCGGCATCCCGGCGCATCACGTTCACCGCCCCCAGGAAGTCGGCCCGTTCAGTGGCGCTAGTGCAGTGGCCGTGGGCGGAAAACTTGTGGGGCACGGTGACGATTAGACCGTCCAGGTTGCGCGCCAGGGAGGCACCGCGGATGAAGTCACCAAGGTTGTCGGGGGCGATTTGCAGCGGCGCCAGCAGGGCGTTGTGGCCGCGATGCTGGAAGGCCTGGGTCACGCCCATGGGGGATTTCACTTGGGCGATGGGGTCACCGAGGATCAGGTAGAGGCGCGTGGCGCCGTCGAGTCGTTCGATCATGACAAGCCTCTGGAGAAGTGATTTGCTTGGAGCGTAGTAGAACATATTTTAAAAATAGAATAGTATTCAACTAATGGCTATTGTTCTGTAGTGGTCAGTCTTCGCTATGCTCTCCACAGGGCGGCCCGGACATGGCACTCTATGGGCCTCGACGGTTATCGGAAGGAAGACGCCCATGGCTGGTGTAATGGAAAGAACACTGGGAATCCTGGAACTGCTGGCGTGCGAGGCCGAGGGGCTGCCGCTAGCGGAGATCGCCGAACGGCTCGGCATGCCACGCAGCGCGGCGCATCGCCTGCTGACCGACCTGGCCCGCTACGGCTATGTGCGCCAGGTGCGTGACCAGGGGGACTACATGCTGACCACCAAGCTGGTCTCACTGGGGCTCGGCTTCCTCGGCGAGATGGGCATCCTCGACGCCGCCCAGCCGCTGCTCGACCGCCTGGCGGAGCGCAGCGGCGAGCTGGTGCGACTGGCGGTGGTCGACGGCCGCCGCCTGACCTGGGTGGCCAAGGCCCAGGGGGCCACTCGTGGGCTGCGATACGACCCGGACATGGGCGCCGTGGCCAAGCTCTCCTGCAGCTCCTCGGGACTCGCCTGGCTCGCTACCCTGAGCGACGAGGCGGCCCTGGAACTGGTCGCGGAGCAGGGATTCGGCAATGTCGAGGAGTACGGCCCCAATGCGCCGACCACGGTTGCCTCCTTGCTGGAGGCACTGCGCGAGACGCGCACGCGGGGCTTCAGCCTCACCGTGGAGACCTTCGCCCCGGGCATGAACGCCATTGCCGCGCCGGTGCGACGCGGCGACCAGGCTGCCCTCGGTACTCTCAGTATCGCAGGCCCCAGCATCCGCTTCACCAAGGAGCGCATGCTGGCGCTGGGCGATGAGCTGCTCAACGTGGCCGATGAACTAGCCGCCTCCACCTCGGCCTCCAGCCTGTTGCGGGCCGGCCGTCCCTCCACCGCCTCGCAGCTGTAGCGAGGCCAAGCATTGTCAGAGAAGGACCATCGATGACCTCAAAGCCCTCACCTTCTGCCGCCCGCGATCTGGAGTGCGATCTGCTGGTGATTGGCTCGGGGGCCGGGGGCCTCGCCACGGCCGTCACCGCTGCCTATCTCGGGCTTGAAGTGATCGTCGCCGAGAAGGCCCCTGTGCTCGGCGGCACTACCGCCTGGTCAGGCGGCTGGATGTGGATCCCCCGTAATCCCCTGGCCCGCGAGGCGGGTATCGATGAGTCCCCGGAGGCGCCGCGGGCCTACCTGCGCGAAGAGTTGGGGGAGGGCTACGAGCCGGCACGGGTCGAGATGTTCCTTGACCAGGGGCCAGCCATGGTCGACTTCTTCCGTCGCCACACAGCGCTGGATTTCGTCGATGGCAACAAGATGGCAGACTTCCACGGCCACCGGCCCCATGCCTCCACCGGTGGCCGCTCAGTGTGTGCCGCGCCCTTCGATGGCCGGCGCCTGGGCCGCGCGATCCGCCTGCTGCGCCCGCCGCTGGATCTGCATTCCCTGTGGGGCATGGGCATTGCTGGCGGCGCCGATCTGGGGCACTTCCTCAAGGCGATGCGCTCGTTCGACTCCTTCATCCATGTCAGCCGCCGTCTGGCACGCCACTTCCTCGATCTGGTGATTTACCGACGTGGCATGCAGCTGGTCAACGGCAATGCCCTGGTCGCTGGGCTCTTGAAGAGTGCCCTGGACCTTGGGGTGACGCTGCTGCCGTCGAGCCCCGCCCATCGCCTGCTGCAGAAGAGCGAGCGGGTCACCGGTGCCGTGCTCGATACGCCGAGTGGTGCGCGATGCGTACGGGCCCGATGCGGGGTGGTGCTGGCGGCTGGGGGATTCCCCCACGACACCCGCCGCCATCTGGCGCTGCTCCCCCATGTGGCCGCGGGCACGCCGCACCGCTCGGCGGCGCCACTCACCAACACCGGTGATGGCCTGCGCCTGGCCGAAGCGCTGGGTGCACAAGTCCGGGGGTTCGATTTTTCCAATGCGGCCTGGGCGCCAGTGTCGCTAGTGCCACGCCGCGACGGCAGCGTCGGGCGTTTCCCGCACCTGATCGACCGTGCCAAACCGGGGCTGATCGCGGTGACCCGCGATGGTCGGCGCTTCGTCAACGAGGCCGGCTCCTATCACGACCTCATGCGGGCGCTGTTCGCCGCCGTGCCGCAGGGCGAGACGGTGGAGGCCTGGCTGGTCTGCGACCACCGGTTCCAGCGCCGCTATGGCCTGGGCATGTCGCGGCCGGCGCCGCTGCCGCTCTTGCCCTGGCAGCGCAACGGCTACCTCAGGAGTGCCACGACCCCGGAGGTACTGGCTGAGGCCTGCGGCATCGATCCCGCGGGCCTTGCAGCGACGCTTGCGAACTATAACCACCATGCTGAGCATGGCGAAGATCCCGCGTTTGGCCGCGGGGATACTCCCTATCAACGAGGCATGGGCGATCCGGATCATGCGCCCAATCCCTGTGTGGCGCCCATCACCCATGGCCCCTTCCATGCGGTGAAGGTGGTGCCAGGCAGTCTCGGCACCTTCGCCGGCCTGGCGGCAGACGAGCACGGTCGTGCCCTGGATGGCGATAGGGTACCGATACTCGGCCTCTATGCCGCCGGCAATGACATGGCCAGCGTGATGGCCGGCCGCTACCCCAGCGGCGGCATCACCCTGGGGCCGGCCATGACCTTCGGCTATGTGACCGCCCACCATGCCGCCGGGGTCGCGCTCGGGACCGCCGGGACGTCGTCCTTATGCTCGTCGGTTGGCGAGCCATAAGTGGGCTAGAAAAGGAGCTTTGCCATGGCACGCGACTACTCGCTGTCGCACCTCACCACCGAGGGGCTGCGCCCGCCGGAGATGCTCGAGGTGGCGGCCCGCACCGGCTATCGGTATGCGGGTATCCGCCTGCTACCTGCCGCGCCGGGGGGCTTGGCTTTCCCGTTGATGGAAGATACCGCCCTGCAGCGCGACACCCGGGCGGCCATGTCCGCGACCGGTGTCGGCATCTTCGACTTGGAGATGGTCCGGCTGGATGCTCGCTTCCGGGCCGAGGAGTATCTGACCTTCTTCGAGGTAGGGGCCGAACTCGGTGCCCGGGTGATCCTGGTGGCCGCCGACGACCCGGAGCCCGGCCGTTTGGTCGCCTCCTATGTGGCCTTGTGCGAGGCGGCACGCCCTTTCGGACTGGCCTGTGATCTTGAGTTCATGCCCTGGACCCGGGTCCCCGATCTCGCTACGGCACAGCACGTCGTCGCACAGGCCGGGCAGCCCAACGGCGGCATCATCGTCGATGCCCTGCACTTCGACCGCTCTGGTGGGCGGCCCGAGCAGCTCGCCGAGCTGCCGCGCGACTGGCTGCACTATGCCCAGATCTGCGATGGCCCGGCGGAGCGTCCGACCGAAGAGGCCGAGCTGATTCGGGCCGCCCGTACCGAGCGCTGGCTGCCCGGCGAGGGAGGCATTGACCTGGCCGGCTTCTGGCGTCAGCTGCCTGATGACCTGCCGGTCAGTGTCGAGGTGCCGAACCAGCGGCGCATCGCCGAACTTGGTCACGAACGCTGGGCCCGGGAGGCCCTGCTGGCCAGCCGGCTCCTGCTCGAGAGCCTGGAACCCTGACCCCCTGACCCCCTGACCCCCTGACCCCCTGACCCCCTGACCCCCTGACCCCATAGAAGAAGGAGAGAACGTATGCGAGTCCTGATCACCGGCGCGAGCCGCGGTATCGGCGCGGGCATCGCCCGCAAGCTGGCAAGTGACGCCCTGGCCAGGGGTGAGACCCCGCATCTGGCGCTGACCGCCAGCCGCGAGAGCGACGCCCTCACCGCTATCGTGGACGAGCTCGAGCGTGAGGGGGCCCGGGCCACCGCGCTGGTCGGCGACATGGCCGACCCGGCGAGTCCGGCCCGGCTGGTGGAGGAGGCACAAGTCTGCTGCGGTGGCCTGGATGGTGTGGTGTCCAATGTCGGCATCATGGCCCCCGGGCGTCTGGCCGAGCTGGACGAGGCCGATTGGGACCGGCTATTCGACGTCAACGTACGGGGTACCTGGCTGCTTGCCAAGGCGGCCTATCCGGCGCTCAAGATGAGCCATGGCAGTCTGGTCACCATCGCCTCGATGGTGGGTGTCCAGCCTCATCCGGGTAGCGGCGCCTACTCCAGCAGCAAGGCCGCGGTCATCATGCTTACCCAGCAACTGGCCCAGGAGTGGGCGGCGGACGGCATCCGGGTCAACAGTATCTCGCCGGGCATGATCCACACCGCTGCCACCGACAGGCTCTACCGGCATCCCGAGGTGGTCGCGAAGCGTGAGCAGGTGATTCCCATCCATGAGATCGGCCAACCGGCGCACATCGCGGGCGTTACCGCCTTCCTGCTCAGCGACAGTGCCGCCTATATGACTGGCCAGAACCTCCTGGCCGACGGCGGCTTCGCCGGCTCCATCATGGGCCATATTCCCGGCCTGCCGCCCCAGGGCTAGCCGTGCGCCCATCCCCAGCCACAACGACCAGGCCCCGGTTGAAATCGGGGCCTGGTCGTTGTGGGGGAGGGTGTGATTGGTCTGCCGGCCCTGCGTTACACCGCAGCTCGTTGCGATGCACTGGCGTTTGCCTGGCCGGTAGTGGACGCGGCATGCTGGACTACGCGCCAGGCCATCACCATGGCGGGGCCGATGGTGGTTCCGGGCCCCGGGTAGGTGCCACGGAACATGGAGCTCAGGTCGTTGCCGCAGGCGTAGAGCCCCGCTATTGGCCTGTCGTCGGCATCCAGCACCCGGCCATCCTTGTCACCCTTGAGCCCAGCACTGCTGGCCAGCTCGGCCGGCCATACCGCCATGGCGTAGTAGGGGCCCGGCCCGATGGTGCGCACGCAGGGGTTGGGCGTGTTTTCGGGGTCACCGTTGAAGCGGTTCATGGCGCTGCTACCACGTCCGAAGGCGGGATCCTTGCCGCGTTCGGCGTGGCGATTGTAGTCGGCCAGGGTCTGCTCGAGGGCGCCTTGGTCGACGCCGATCTTCCCGGCAAGCGTCTGGGGGGTGTCCCCCTCGATCAGGTAGCCCGCCTCCAGATAGGGTTTGAGACGCCGGGTGCCGTGGAACACCATGCCCAGGATGTACTTCTCCAGGAAGGCCCGGTCGCAGATCAGGTGAGCCGGCCTGTCCGGCGCCTGTTCCGCGGAGCGCAGCATGCCCATCACGAAGTCGTGGTACGAGTCCGACTCGTTGACGAAGCGGCGCCCGGCACTGTTCACGGCGATCAGCCCCGGCTTGGCGCGGTCGAGGATGATGTGCGGCCACATCAGCTCCGTGCCGTCTCGGCGACGGAGGATGGAGCAGGGCATCCACAGGCCGGGACTGTCGAGCCCTTCGGCCAGCGCCGCGCCGCCGGCCAGCGCCGTCTCGACGCCGTCTCCGGTGTGGGTCTCTGGTGCCAGGCAGTAGCGCCGGGTGGCCTCGGGGTAGAGCTGATTCCGCAGTGCCTTGTTGTGGGCGATGCCGCCGGTGGCCAGTACCACCCCGCGGCGGGCGCGGACATGGCGGCGTCCTTCTGGGCCTTCGATGATGGCGCCGGCCACTCCATCCCCTTGCTTGACAAGATCGACCAGTCGCGTCTCGAAGCGCAGCGGCACCCGCTGCTGACGCAGGCTGTAGAGCAGCTGGGCGACCAGGGCATTGCCCATCACCAAGCGGGTGCCGCGTGGGTAGCGCAGGCGATCCAGGGCGTAGCGCAGCACCGTGCCGGTCGCCAGGCGGAAGTTGGCCAGCGAGGCGAAGGGGTGCAGCAGGGCATCGATCTCGTTGCGTGCCGCCATCATGCCACCGAGGGCGAGGAACTCGCGGCGTGGGGGGCGCACGCGGGCGAAGTCCGCCTTGCCGAGCCGGCGTCCGTCGAAGGGCAGCGGAGCCAGGGCGCGCCCCCCGTAGGCCTCGCCAGGCTGGTTGCCGATATAGTCGGGGTGGGCCTGGGCGGCTACCAGCTGCACGGCTGTCAGGGACTGCAGGGTTTTGACCACTTGGGGGCCCGCCTCGAGGAAGGCGGCCCGGGTCTCGTCGCCGCCGCGCTCACCCACCACGGCCTCGAGGAAGCGGGCAGCGGCCTCGGTGGAATCGGGCACGCCGGCCTCCACGCTGAGGTGAGTGCCGGGGATCCAGATGGTTCCGCCGGAGGTGGCGGTGATACCGCCCACCATGTCGGTCTTCTCGCACAGCAGCACCTCGAGTCCCTCGAGGGCACCGACCAGAGCCGCCGTCATGCCTCCGGCCCCTGCGCCAACGACCAGCAGGTCGACTTCCTCATCCCAACGGGGTCTCGTCTGGTCCGGCATACAGTACCTCACAGCGTTATGGGCCGCCGGCTAGCGGCGTCTTCAGAATTAATTTCAATATATGAATAGTGTTCCGTTTTTATCTCTTCGGCAAGCCCTCGCTGTCACTTCGCGGGTCACAAGGCCGCTCTCAAGGGGCGAGCGGTACCTGCCGCTGGCCGGTCCGGGCGGCCTCCTGGATGGCATCGATCACCGCCAGGGTGCGGGCGGCATCCGCCACGCCGACCAGGGGATCGGCCTGGCCGCGTGCGACCTCGAGGAAGTGGGCGAGCTGGCGCTGCTGGGCGCTGTCCTGGGTGTAGCGGTGCGACTCGCAGACTAGCTGGTGCTGCCAGCCGCGCGCCTCGCCGTACCGCCACAGTGCGAGCTGCGGCACGGACAGCGCCCCCTCGCTGCCGGCCAGGAAGTAGCAGCTCTGGTCGAGGTGCTTCGCGTAGAGCGGCACCTCGTTGACGTTCTGGTCCCAGCCCCAGGGGGAGACCACCGCGTCCGATCCCGTCAGGCTGCCCAGGGCACCATTGGTGAACTCCAACTGGACGATGGCGCTGTCCTCGACCTCGAAGCCGCGCAGGGTGTTGTGGGTCATGGCCTGCACGGCGCTGATCTCGCCACAGAAGTGGCGCAGCAGGTCCAGGTCGTGGACCAGGTTGATCAGGATTACCCCGGCGCCCTGGCGGCGGCGCCACTCCATGGTGAAGTAGTCGTCGGGCTTGCAGGTCTGCCACATGCCGGTGACCGTCGCCAGGCGGCCGAGCCGGCCCGCGTCGATGATCGCCTTGGCCCGCGCGGCCACTGGGTTGTGGCGGCGGTGATGGCCTACCAGGATTGGCACGTCGTACCGCTGCTGGGCGGCGATCAACTGGTTTGCCTCATCCTGCGAGCAGGCCACCGGCTTCTCCAGCAAGGCGGGGATGCCGCGCTCCAGGCAGTCAATGGCGGTGGTGACGTGGAGGTCGTTGGGGTTGGCGATGATCACGGCATCCGGTCGCACCTGGTCGAGCATCTCGCGATGGTCGGTGAAGCGTTCGATGCCGGTCTCGTCGGCCAGCGCCGAGCTGAAGGGGTCGGCGATGGCCACCAGGCGGGCGGTCGGCTCCTTGGTGAGGTAACCGGCATGCTGGCACCCCATGGCGCCGGCACCGATCAGGGCGATACGGAAAAGGGACATCATGCGCTCCTTGAGTGCGGATTTTAGGACATGGTTCTATATCGGAATAGTGTTCATAAAATACTAGACTCCATCGGCGCCGCCGTCTAGATTGTTCGTGTGGGTGATTTATGTTCGTTTTGCGAACAATGCCCGCAGGAGCCCGGTAGCCGATCAGGCCTCGGCGAATCCAACGATGCATTCCAACGACAAGATCGAGGAGTACCCGAAATGCTGAAACCGGACATGTTGAAACCAGGAAAACTGAAAAGAGCTGGTGCGATCGTCACCATGGCTATGCTGCCCATGGCCGGGCAGGCCCTGGCGGAGTATCCCGAGCGCAGCATCCACGGCACCATTCCCTGGGGTGCCGGTGGCGCGACAGACAACGTGGCGCGGGCCCTGGCCCCGCATATCGAGGAACAGCTGGGAACCGACCTGGTGCTTACCAACCGGCCGGGCGGAACCGGCGTGATCGGCATGCACCACGTTATGAGGAAGCGCCCGGATGGCTACAACATCCTGTTTGCCGCCGATAATGCGCAGCTCTACCAGGTGCTGGGACTGGCCGATTTCGACTACGATGCCATGCAGACCATCAACATCATCGGCCAGAACTTGGCGGTCATCGCCACCAGCCCGGACAGCGAGTTCGACGACTTCGCCGAGCTAATGGCGTATGCCGAACAGCATCCGGGTGAACTGCGGATGGGCGGCACGGGTTCCGGCGGTCTGCCGAGCACCGTGCATGCCATGATCAATGCCGTAGACGAGCTCGAGGTGCGCATGGTGACCTTCGGCGGCGACGGTCCCGGCATCACCGCCCTGCTGGGCGGGCACATCGACTTCATGCCGCTGAGCCTGGCCGCCGCCAAGGAATACATCAATTCCGGCAAGTTGAAGGGGCTAGCCGTGGTCGATACTGCCGAGTCCCAGGCGGTGCCAGGGGTGCCGCCCATTACCGAGGCGATCCCGACGATCGAGACCTACCTGCCGTGGGGCTCCTTCTGGGGCGTCTGGGTCCCCGAGAGCACGCCCGATGATATCCAGGCGACCTTGAGTGAGGCGGTATCCGCGGCGGTCGCCAGCGAAGGGTTCCAGGAATTCTTGGTCGATTACGGTGCCATGTCGTTGAACCTGACCGGGGACGAGGCTCAGGCGTACCTGGACAAGTGGCAGTCGGTCACCACCTGGGCGATGCAGGCGGCCGGTGCCACCCAGCAATCTCCCGAGGCGTTCGGCATCCCCAAGCCCTGAAGGCAACGCGTCCTCATTCGATGGCCCTGATTCGTTAACCCTATCCTCCGCAGGACCTTGCGCCCCCTTGATGATGTCGGGGGGCGCTTTTTTCGGTGCGCCAGGCATGGCGCGTAGCGCTTGACTGGCGCTGTTCCCGAGGGTGGTGCCTCGGTATGACTTGGGGGTGAAAGTCCCCTGCACGCCCGGCAAGGGGAAGTGCTAGCCGACGGCAAGGGTGTCCCCCGCGAGGGGGAATCTGAAGGCAGCCCGAGGCAAAACGCTGGCCTGACGAACAGGAAGCGGATACGAGGCGTCATGGCGGGGTGAGATGGCCGAAATCATCGAAGCCCGGTACTTGCACGGAACGCCATGACGTATATCCGACAGGCGTAAGCGGGAAGGTCGCGCGTCTTACCCTGGGAGGTCTGGTGGTCTGCCACGGTGCTACCGGCGCTGAGAGGCGACGGGATGGGCCACCAGACGTCAGTAGAGGCCATAGTAAGTGCCGGTTTACCGCGGCACCAAGGGCCGAACATGAAGAACCGCGAGTAGGCGATGACGTCTCGAGGATCGATCATGAAGACAGAAACTGGCGCTGATACCGTCACCCACCCAGAGGGGCAGGGGCAGTACCCCGCGTCCCGGCCGGTGGGCGTCGAGACGGTCCCGGCGTCGTCATCGTGGACGAAAGCGGAGCCTGTCCCGCTCATGGAGGCCGTGGTAGAGAAGGCTAACATGGCGAGGGCTTACCGTAGGGTGGTCGCCAACAAGGGGGCGCCGGGTGCCGATGGCATGACGGTGGACCAGTTGGCCGACCACCTGAAACAGTACTGGCCGACACTGCGCGAGCGGTTGCTGGCCGGTGAGTACCACCCCAGCCCGGTCCGAGCCGTCGAGATCCCCAAGCCCAAGGGCGGGGCGCGACAGCTCGGCATCCCCACGGTCACCGACCGGCTGATCCAGCAGGCGCTGTTGCAGGTTCTGACGCCGATCTTCGACCCGACGTTCTCGGCGTCGAGCTACGGCTATCGCCCCAAGCGCAGTGCCCAGCAGGCCGTCTCGGCCATGAAGGCCCACGTCGCCGCCGGCCACCGTTGGGTGGTCGATATCGATCTGGAAGCCTTCTTCGACCGAGTGAACCACGACCTGCTGATGGCACGGGTCGCGCGCCGCGTTCACGACAAGCGAGTGCTGCGCCTGGTTCGTCGCTACCTGGAAGCCGGCCTATTCCAGCATGGCCTGACCGCGCCACGCCAGCAGGGTACGCCCCAGGGGGGTTTATGCAAAGTAAACCGCTACATCACGGATACTGCGCCTCGGGGTGACCAATATACTTTCCATAACATCCCTCCCATGATGTGTAAGGAGAGGTCATCGTGACCTCTCTACACCCCCTGGGAGGAACTGTAATGAATCTGCAACCCTTTTCTCAACTAACAACAGATCTTGAACGGGAATTGATACGACTGGATTACACCAAACCGACGATCCGGTTCTATCGCAGAATGTGGGCCAAGATCGCCCTATTTCTGGAAGCCGAACATAGTGATTTTGTCACAGAAGAACTGGGTCTGCGCTTTCTGGAAACGCGATACAACTTTCTGGAACGAGAGAAAAACGGAAGTCTGACGCAAGGTTTGGTGAACATTGGGCGAGTCGTTCGTATGTTGGGCGACTTCCAGCAACACCGTTGTATTCTTCGCCGTTATTATAAACATCGAGAATTATTGCAAACCGACACTTTTAGGTGCATTTTATCTTCGTTTATCACTGATTGCCAGCAGCGGCAGTATTCTCGGTCGACCCAAGGACATTATCGTAAGGGTGCTGAAAAGTTCCTCAGCTTTCTGGAGTCACGAGGCGTAACAGACTGTACCCAGATTACCGCTGAGCATTGCGAGTCCTATATACTGACGTGGCTTGGCTATCAGGCCAAGACAGTTGAATTGCAGTGCCGCGCCCTGCGCTCATTTTTGCGTCACCTCCGTGCCTCGGAACAGCATGCTGAGGACTTGGCGGACACGATCCCTACCATTACAGTGCACAAACATGCACGCATTCCGTCCGCGTGGACAGCAGAGCAAGTAAACCAAGTGCTGAACGCAATTGACCGGGGTAATCCCACCGGCAAGCGGGACTACGCTATGATCCTGCTGGTCGCCCGATTGGGTCTGCGCACCATGGATGTCAAGCATTTACAGATTGCAGACCTGCACTGGAGCGAACATCGGATCGAGTTTGTGGCCTCAAAGACCGGTCAGGTGCTCAGTCTTCCTCTGTTACCCGACGTCGGTTGGGCGATTATTGATTACTTGAAGCACGGTCGTCCCCGAGTGAATTCGCCTCATCTCTTTTTACGGCATCTTGCTCCACTGGAGCCCTTTGCAGACGATGATCACCTTCACCAACTCCTGGAGAAGTACCGTAAGTTAGCGCACGTTTCGTTGCCTGCCAATAAGAAACGCGGCATGCACGCGCTACGGCATACGTTGGCCAGCGTCTTGCTGGAACAGCAAACGCCCTTGGCAGTCATCTCTGACATCCTGGGCCATGCCAATACCGACTCAACGGCCGTGTATCTTAAAATCGACGTTGAGCGGTTGCGGGAATGCGCCCTTGACCTGGAGAAGGAACTTCGCCCATGGGCCTTATGTGGAGCTCCACATAAGGCCCACGCGCGCAGGCACTTCGAGAAGGCCCTCGGCAGCGACGAGGCGGTCGAGGAAGCCCTACTGCGGATCGCCGGGGTCTATGAGATCGAGACCTGGATCCGCGAGAAGGGCCGCGAAGGGCCGGACAAGCTCAAGGCCCGCACCGACTACAGCGAACCGCGGGTCCGTGCCTTCTGGCAATGGTGTGACCACCAACTGCATCGTGACGATCTGGAACCTCGCCACCCGCTGCGCCGAGCCGTCGAGTACGCGCTGAAGCGCCGGCGGAGCCTGGAGGTGTTCCTGTCCGATCCCGAGGTGTCGATCGACACCAACCATCTGGAGCGTGGGCTGCGCTGCATTCCCATGGGTCGCCGCAACTGGCTGTTCTGCTGGAGCGAGATCGGTGCCGAGCATGTCGGCATCGTGCAGAGCCTGCTGACGACCTGCCGTCTGCACGATGTCGATCCCTACACCTACCTGGTCGACGTGCTGCAGCGGGTGGCGATTCACCCCGCCTCGCGCACCGACGAGTTGACCCCGCGGCGCTGGAAGGCCCTGTTCGCCGACGACCCCCTCCGCTCAGACATCGAGCGCTGAATCGACAGCTGGCAGGTCATGGGGCAAGGTAAGCGCCTGCCTACCCGAAATCCCGAGATCTGCCCGCCGCCATGCGTATTGACGACCTGAGCCTTGACCAACTGCTGGAACTCAACCAGCCCATCTGCCGCCGGATCGAAGAACTCCAGGCCCGTCAGGAGATGGACGTGCTGAGCCGCCTGACCTTGGGGCAGGCCGTCTCCTTCGCGACCCGCGAGGGGCAAATCTTCGGCCGCGTCATCAAGATCAACCGCAAGACGGTCATCGTACAGTCGGAAGACAACCGCCAGTGGAAGGTCTCGGCGGGGCTGATCCAGCCACTACGGGATGTGTAACGCAAGCGGTATCTGAGACGCCTTGGAATGACCGGTTACGTATCGACGTACTCAACGAATGGGTGGTGCCATGAGCGCGGTGGCTGTGGTCACCGGCGGTGCCAAGGGTATCGGCTGGGCCACTTCTCGTCGCCTCGCGTGGGACTTCCCCCATGTGGTAATTGTCGACCTTGACGGTCGGGCTGCCGTGGCTCGGGCCGAGGAGTTGGGCCAAGGTCACCTGGGTCTGGGCGTTGACATCACCGACGTGGCACAAGCTGGAGGCATGGTCGAGCGGGTGGTGGCGGACTACGGTCGCATCGACGTGCTGATAAACAACGCTGGAATCGCTGATCAGACGGGGGAGACCCTGGTTCAGTCCGGGGCGGCCTTCGAGCGGGTGCTCCGAGTGAATGTGAACGGGACCTTCCTGGTTACCCAGGCGGTTGCCGGCGAGATGCTGGCTCGGGGGCAGGGTTCCATCGTCAACCTGAGCTCCATCGCCGCATTGGGCGGCATCCCCACCCGTAACGCCTATGCCGCAGCCAAGGCTGGAGTACTCGGCATGACTCGTTCGATGGCCTGCGAATGGGCTCGGCGTGGCATTCGCGTGAATGCCATCGCCCCGGGCTATGTTCGTACCGACTTAATCGAGGAACTGGAGAGGCGCGGCGCCATCGACATCGCCACCCTCGAGTCCAGAACCCCTATGGGGAGGCTGGCAGAACCAGAGGAGGTCGCCGAGGCCATTGCATTCCTGGCATCGCCCCAAGCCAGCTTCATCACCGGTAGTGTGCTTGTTGCCGACGGCGGCTGGAGTGCCTTAGGGGCCCCGGAGGCGAGCCTACAAGACTGATGCATCCTTCGCCGCCGACCAAGGAAGTCGGTGGCACTTCCCCGAATGACATGTATTTCCGACGCCGTAAGCTCGAACACGACTGCGTAATGACCCAACACAACCACAATTTAGAGATATACCTTATGAAAGGCCTGACACAAGCCAGATTCGCCGTCTCCGCCAGTACCATGCTGATGGTCGGGGCCGCGTTGGCCGACTATCCCACGCGCAATATCCAGGGAACCATCCAATGGGGCGCCGGTGGCTCCACCGATGTCATCGCCCGGGGTTTGACACCTCATGTGGAGTAGATTCTAGGCAAGACGATCATCCTCACCAACCGCCCTGGGGGCACCGGGGTGATCGGTACCAATCACGTAATGAACCAGCGTGCGGATGGCTATAGCATCCTCTATGGCGCCGAGAATCCTCAGCTCTTTCCCCTGCTGGGGCTCGCCGATTTCGACTACGCCGCGCTGCATCCGATCAATATCACCAGCGTCGATATCGTGGTCTTCGTGGTGCCGTCCAACAGTCCCTTCGAGACTATGGAGGAGCTGATGGCCCATATCCAGGAGAACCCTGGCAAGCTGCGCATGGGCACCCAGGGGGCGGCAAGCCTGGCTGCTACCACCCATGCCCTGGTTAGCAGTCTGGTCGACTTCGACGTGCGCCATGTCACCTTTGCCGGCGAGGGGCCGGGCATTACTGCCCTGCAAGGAGGCCATATCGACTTTATGCCTTCCAGTCTCTCTTCGACCCGTGAGTACATCAACTCCGGGCGGCTGCGGGCTCTGGCCGTCCTCGACGCCAACCGACTCGATGCTTATCCGGATATGCCGGCTGTCACCGAGCTGATCCCTGATTTAGCTCCATACATGCCTTATGGATCCTTCAAGGGAGCCTACGTGCATAAGGACACTCCCGACCATATCAAGGCGATCCTCGAGGCGGCCTATGCCGAGGCCGTGGAAACCGAGGGCTTCCAGGCCTTCCTGGATAATGTCGGAGCCATGCCTATGAACCTATCCGGCGAGGAGGCGCAGGAGTATTTGGAACGCTGGCAGTCGATCACCGCCTGGGCGATGCACGAGGCGGGCTCGCTTGACCAGTCGCCCGCGGAGTTCGCTATCCGACGGCCATGACACACTCGCGTGTTTCCGCCCCTGCGCCCGATCATGATCGGCTGAGAGCCGTGGCCGTCTGTCCCCTGCTGGCAGACTAAAGTTGAACATATGTCCAAATCAGAACGATGCTACTTTTGGAATTGTGTTCATATTTTTGGTTGCCGCTCTCGACCAGAGAGCGGCCTTGTCCTCAACCTGAACACCCCCACCGCCATAACGCCAACAAGACGAGGTGCAGCATGCATAACCTGAATGCAAGTCCACGGGCTAGCAGCCCTGTCGCTTCCCTTTGCCTGAGTGTCTTGCTCGGTGCCGGGTTCGCCGTCTCACTGCCGGGCTTGGCAGGCATCACGCAGCAGGCCCAGGCGAGCGATACCAAGACACTGCGGTCGGTTGCCCTGCATCGCACCGGGGAGAGCTACAAGAAGTGGCACTGGTTGGACGAGCGACTCCAGAAGGAGACGGATGGCCGCTACTCGCTGGAGATCGTCACCGCAGACGAACTCGGGATGTCGGGCACGGAGTTCCTCCGGGTACTGCGTTCGGGGATGATCGACTTCGCCGAGATCACCACCGGTTATGTGTCGGGTGACTTCCCCATGATCGAGGCCTCTGAGCTTCCCGGACTGGCGTCGAACTATGATGACTATCAGGAGATTACAGATGCGTGGATGACCCATGTGGTGGCGGAAAACGAGGATCGGATGGGAGGCAAGGTCATCTCCAGTTTCGCCTGGGGGCCCATGCACCTCTACTCCACCTTCCCCGTGGATGAGCTAAGCGACCTGGAAGGCAAGAAGATCCGCGTCTTCTCCTCTAGTCAGGCCAAGTATCTCGAAGAGCTCGGGGCAGAGCCTATGAGCCTGCCGATGACCGAACTCTACGGCGCTCTACAGCGCGGTCTGATCGACGGCATGGTCACCGGGGCCGAACATATCGGAAGGATGAGCCTCTGGGAAACCACCAGCCATGTCTCGGATATCGGCATCGCACCGGCCTCGGGCTACATCGTCGTCAGTCAGCGTACCTGGGACGCCCTTCCCGACGAGGTCCAGGCCGCGATCGAAGGGTTCGCCGACGAGTTCAGTAACGAGGGCTGGCGCCTGGGTATGAGGAATGCCGAGCTGGGCTTCGAGATCGCCCAAGCGAATGGCATGAACCTCGATCGCGCCCAGTTGCCCGAGGCCTGGTGGAGCGACATCCAGCGTGCCTCCCAGGAGGTGGTGCTGCCCTGGTGGCCGACTCGCGTCTCGGACCGCGACGAGGCCGCACACAGTTTCAATGCCCATATCGCTCCCTTGAGTGGCACTCGTATCGAGTGACGCCTCGTGTCCTCAGCCGAGGGGATGGCGCTCATCCCCTTACCTACCTCCGGGTCACCACGCCGATCGGCACGCCTGGCTGGCCCCAGTTCCTGTTATGGAGTGATAGCGCGATGAATCATCGAGCCAGCCAGACTGCGCTTCCCCTGACGCATGCCCTGGCCTTACTGAGTGGGGCAGCGGTACTCCTGTTGGCCTTCTTCATGACCATCGACGTGACCAGTCGGCGCCTGGGCGGTCCCTTCTCCGGGATATCAGACACTGCAGCATCCTTCGTCATCGTCATGGTTGGCACCCTGCCGCTGGCATATGCCCTGTCGATGAATGCCCATGTCCGGATCGACGTACTCAAGACCTTCTATCCCAGGCGACTCAATCGTCTCTCGGACTTCTTCGCCTTCGTCAGCATGCTGGCGCTCGCCTCGGTGCTCGCCTGGCAGGCGGTCGGCAACGCCTACGAGTCCTACCGTCTCGGGTCACACATCCCTCAGGCGATCGTCTCATTACCGCTCTTCATTCCCCAGAGCATCATGGCGCTCGGCTATGTCCTGCTGAGCCTCCAGGCGGCCAGGCTGGTCATCGCCGCGCTCCTGCCTGCTCGGGGGGGGATCGCTCATGCTTGAGATCGCCATTGCCCTGATTCTGTTCCTGCTGGTCGGCTTCGTGCTCGGGCTGCATGTGGCCGTCGTCTTGGGCACGGCGGCCCTGGTGGTGGGGCTGATCTTCATCGGTCCCATCTGGGACTTCTTCGGCCATGTGTCCTGGGCCTCTCACAGTAGCCTGACGATCATCGTAGTGCCTCTGTACATCATGATGGGCGAGATCCTGCTGCGCAGCGGAATGACCGATGACCTCTACGAGACCTTCTCGAAGATGCTGAGCCGCCTGCCCGGCGGGCTGATGCACACCAACATCTTCGCCTCCGGGGTCTTCGCGGCGGTCTCCGGCTCCAGCGTGGCCACGACCTCAACCATCGGCTCCGTGGCGATGCCGGCGATGCGCAAGCATGGCTACAGCGAGAAGATCTCGCTGGGCTCCATCGCCTCGGGCGGGACACTCGGGGTGCTGATCCCGCCCAGCATCATCATGATCGTCTACGGGCTCGTCGCCGAGGTGTCGATCGGGCAGCTTTATATCGCCGCCATCGTGCCGGGGCTGATCATGCTGGCCGCCTTCCTCGGCGTCGTGGCGGTGTTCTCCTTCGCCGCTCCCGGCCGTGTGCGCCACGCCGGTGGTAAGGCCAGCCTGAAGGGGCTGGTGACAGGCATCCTGAAGATCCTCCCCATCGTCGGCCTGATTGGCGTCGTCCTCGGCTCGATCTATACGGGGGTGGCGACCTCCGTCGAAGCGGCGGCCTATGGCGTGACCGGGGCCTTCCTGATCGCCTGCTGCAAGCGGCGTGCCTCACTGCGCATGCTGTCCGAGACCTTCGTCTCGACAGCGGTGACCAGCTGCATGGTGATCCTGATCGTCGTCGCGGCCTTCCTGCTGCAGTTCGTGCTCTCCTTCGTCGGTATCCCGGCGGCTATTTCGGCCTGGGTCACCGCCCTCGGGCTGTCGCAGCTGCAACTGATCATCCTGCTCTGCGTGGTGTTCATCCTCCTCGGCACGGTGATGGATGGCCTGGCCATCGTGGTGGCCACGCTGCCGATCTTTCTGCCGGTGCTGGTGGCGGCCAATGTCGATCTGGTGTGGTTCGGCATCATCGTGGTCATCCTGGTGGAGCTGGCCCTGATCACCCCGCCGGTGGGTATGAACCTCTTCGTCCTCCAGGGGGTGAGGCAACGGCTCGCCGGCGATGGCCCCGTCGGGCCGATCACCGATGTGGTACTCGGTGTCCTGCCCTTCCTGATGGCCATGCTGGCGGTCTTGGCACTCATCATCGCCTTCCCGGATATCGCGCTCTCCCTAGTGGGATCCCACATCAAGTAGCCTCGCTTGGAGTCGATTACGCAATGAATCTTTATGACTTTCAGGACCAGATTTCCGTTATTACCGGCGGTGCCAAGGGTATCGGATTGGCGATCGCTAGGCGGCTTGCCAAGTCCGGCGCAAGGGTTGTGATCTGGGACAGTAACCCTGCAGCACCGGAGGAGACCCTGGGTGCCGGGCGGGGGCACGCCGCGCTCGAAGTCGATGTGAGTGACTATCGTTCGGTCCAGCACGCGCTGGATCGCACCCTGGAGATTTTTGGCAGAGTAGATGTGCTAGTGAATTCTGCTGGAGTCGTGGGGCCGGACTGTCCTTTGTGGGAGTATCCGCTGGACCAGTGGGTGCGAGTGCAGCGGGTTAATTTGGATGGGACCTTCCACGCCTGCCGAGCGGTCGTTCCCGAGATGATCCGGAGTGGCTATGGCCGGGTACTCAATATCGCATCGGTCGCCGGCAAGGAGGGTAATGCCAATGGTTCGGCGTATAGCGCTTCTAAGGCAGCCGTGATTGCGATGACCAAGTCGCTCGGCAAGGAGCTCGCCGGCCAAGATATCGCGGTGAACTGTATTACGCCTGCTGCAGCCAAGACTGACCTGATGCTCGAGATGTCGGACGACTATATCGCGGCGGTGCTCGCCAAAATTCCGCGTGGCCGGTTCGTTACCGTTGAGGAGATCGCGTCGCTCTCAGCTTGGCTCTGTTGTCGTGAGAACTCCTTCACTACCGGTGCCGTAGTTGATATCAGCGGAGGGCGAGCCACCTACTAATTGGGGGCGGAACCGCAAGAGGCCACTGACCCCCTCGGCGATATCGTCGGGGCCAGCGAGCGAGGCTTCGACACTATGAGTCGACACCATCATCTGTCAGTGTCCGCGGGCACCTTGGAGGCATAATGAGAGTCCTTATAAGCGGTGGCAGCGGTTTCCTGGGGGCTTGGATCATTCGGCGACTGTTGAAGGGGGGGTACGAGGTACGTGTCCTCGATCGCAGCGGCGACCCCCGTCTGGTCGAGAGTATTGCGGGGCCTCTCGATCGGATCGAATGGCTGCTGGGGGATGTCAGCGTAAGTGAAGATGTCATGGCGGCCGTTGCGGGCTGTGATGCCGTCATCCATCTGGCGGCCCTGTTGACGCCGGCGTGCCGCGACGACCCTCGACTCGGCGCACAGGTTAACCTGATCGGTACCCTGAACCTCTTCGAGGCAGCCAAACGACATGGCCTGCGCCGCCTGGCCTATGCCAGTAGCGCGGGAGTGTTCGGGCCCGACGATGGGGGCACGCCGTACCCAATGACCCATTACGGCGCCTTCAAGCTGGCCTGCGAAGGCTGTGCCCGGGCCTATTTCCAGGATGAGGGCATTTCCAGTATTGGTTTTCGTCCCCTGGTGATCTATGGGCCGGGACGCGAGCGGGGATTGAGTGCCGGCCCAACCCTGGCCTGTCGGGCCGCCATGGCACGACAGCCCTACACGATTCCCTTCACAGGAATGGCCGATTTCATCTTCGTTGACGACGTGGCGGCGGCCTTCGAAGCGGCAGTCACACGGGACTATTCGGGCGCCCATGTCTTCAACCTGTGCGGTGAAACGGCGAGTGTTGCACAGTTGATCTCTGAGATCCGCCGACAGGCGCCCGAGGCCGCGCTGGAGACGACCGGAGAGGCGTTATCCATCCATGCCGAACTCGAGGCGAGCGAATTGGCGCCAGTCCTGGGAGACTTGCCGCGAACCGGTCTGCGAGACGGACTATCCCAGACCCTCAACTTTTACCGGCGATGACAGGTCGTTGTGAGTGGATAATGCCAGCCTTGGGGTGCGAGACGTCAATGCTTGAATTCAGGCGAGAAAGCTTTCTGCGGTCATGATTATGGTTGCACTTAGGCTTTGTCCGAAAAGTCTGCTCGCAGGCAACGGTCAATGCACGCCAGGCATACCATGGCCCTGAAACTACTGGCCAATTTAACGTGTCGGGTTCAGATACGGCGAAGTACTTTGATCCATCCGGAACACCGCTCGATGATATTCCTGTCGCGATACCGGGGTTTGTCAAAGCCCCTCGGCACGCCAGGACAAGGTTTTCGCCTCATCTTGCGCCGGGTAATGACCAGCTTCATACAGTGGCTGTCGCAGTAGTGGCGAAGCGGATCGCTATCATAGCTCTTGTCCCCCACGATGTAACGGCAGCGCTTACTTGGTCTGCCCCTGCTTCCAGGCAGATGAACGTGTTCCATGACAGGGATGAAGTGGCGTGTATCCCAGTTCTGCCCAGGTGAGAGCGTGAAGGCCAGTGGTAACCCGTGCCGGTCACAGACCATGTGTATCTTGATCGTAAGGCCGGCTCGACTCCGGGCCAGGGCATGCTCTATGGGTTCTTGACGCTCCCCTTTTTACCGCCTCCAGAGGCGGTAAAAAGGGGAGCGTGGTTCGACGTCGAGTCGATCATCCAAGTGTCCAGGTCCATCAGACTATCTGCTCGAAAGTGGAGCTGGAGACGCGCCAGGATGGCCTCGAAGGTGCCGTCATCGCGCCATAGGAAGAAGTGGTCATAGACGATCTTCCACGGGCCTTAGCGCTCTGGCGGATCGATCCATTTGGCGCCCGAGCAGGGGATACAGAAAATGCCGTTCAACACCTGGCGGTCTTCACAGCGAGGACGCCCCGTCCTCTTCGGAGGCGAGACGATGTCCTTGATGAGGGCCAAGCCGCTGTCGTAGATCTCGTAACGTCCTGCCATGTGTCACCTATGCTTCTGCGGCATAGGTGACATCAGAAAATTCGAGTTTTCGGACAAAGTCTAGCCAGCTGATCGGGAGGGTGAACGTCACCGAACAAAACGAAGCTGAACAGCGAGGCCCAGACGATCTGCAGGTTGAGGAAGGGTTAAGACAAGAAGGCGATGGCATGGCGCATTGCAAGGATCAGCGTCAACTGACCGCTAGCGATGGTCTGAACATGCCGGCACTCACCGAGCTGCCCCCTGTTCCCGAGCCCTACATGCCCTACTGGCCCTTCCAAGGGGACCTATGTGCACAAGGATACCCCCGGCCACATCAAGTCGATCCTGGAGGCGGCTTACGCTGAGGCCGTGGAGACCCGCGGCTTCCGGGCCTTCTTGGGCAATGTCAGAGCTATGCCGATGCACCTCTTCGGCGAGGAGGCTCAGGTGTACCTGCAGCACTGGCAGTCTATTACCGCCCGGGCTATGTACGAGGCGAGCTCCCCGGAGCGCTCGCCGGAGGAATGGGTTATCAGGCGACCCTGAAGCATCGTGCCGGACGGTGCCCTGCCGCACATCTGGATGTGGAGGAGGCGCCACCCTGGTCAGACACATCCACACGTCTTATTAGGTCGCTGGTGAGATAGCGGGAAGATTTCTTGGAACGATGTTCTAGTTCTTTAGTCTTGCTCTCTTCGCCGGCATATGCATTACCCATTGTTTTACTGAGAGTTTTTATTATTCGCTATGTGAACATCTCAGCCGTGTTGACTGATAGTGGAACTTTATTCTAATTTCAAATTGAGAACAGTTGTTCGCCTTGCGAACCCATGGTGTCGTGACCTGCAGCCTAACTGGCCGTACTGGCACACAGCCGCTGTCTCTCTACGCCACTTAACCCAATAATCACAAATGAGAAAATGATGCAGACCATGACTTGCAAACGTTTTGTAACGGGCTCTCTGACACTTCTCACCTTTGCCGTTGCTACGGCCGTTTCGGCTGTCGAGATTGAAGTCGGTGACACTTCGGCGTCGGTATACGGCTATGCCAAGCTTGATGCCACCTATGACCGGGGTGACATCAAGCCCACCTCGAGTGGGCTGGGGAATTCCATCGGCTTTGCTAACCTGGCAGTGGGGGATGAGGCGACCTCCAGTGGCCATGCTGCCATGCATGCCTGGCAGAGTCGGTTAGGTGTTCGCACGAGCACACCCACGGGTCAGAGTGACCTGATCACCGTGATCGAAGGGGACTTCTACGGAGATGGTGGTGGTGGCTTTCGCCTGCGCCATGCCTATGGCTCCTGGAACGGCATAACTGCTGGCCAACTCTGGACCAACTTCGGGTCTTTTGTGGGCGATATCCCAACGCTGGACTTCACCGGTCAGATCGGCCGCGCCGGTGTCAACCGCCAGGCCCAGCTTCGCTATTCGGCGGGTGACTTTCACGTGGCCTTGGAGGCCCCGAACGGTGCGGTATCAGGGGCCTCCTACCTGGGTGAGGGCAGTGAGCGTCAGAACAGCCTGCCGGACCTGACGCTGCGCTATGAGTCGGGCATGGGCAACATCAACTATGCCGCGGGTGCCCTGTTGCGTCAGGTCGCGTTCGATGATGGCGAGCGTGACGATGCGGCAACAGGGTGGGGGCTCTTCGTCGGTGGCAACGTTGAAGTGGCGCAGAGCACTACGCTGCGGGCCCTGGTGGCAGGGGGCGATGGAATTGGCGGCTACCTTAATAACTCACCTGCACCGGCTGCCTACCGCGATGGCGACCAGCTCGAGAGCCTTTCTGCCTGGGGAGGCACTGTGGGCATCAGTCAGCAGGTTGGCCCCGGCAGTGTCAATCTGGCCTACTCCTATGCCTCCGCAGACTGGGACGATGCCGAGACGGCAGGCGCGGATGTTGCTGCCCAGGACAAGGCGCGTCAGTTGATCCATCTCAACTACCTCTGGTCGCCCGCTCAACGGATTTCATATGGAGTTGAGCTGGCCCATGTCGAGCGTAAGACGGTGGCCGGAGACAGTGGGGATGCCTGGCGGCTCCAGGGAAGCGTGACCTACAACTTCTGAGGTCCGCGCATCAACCTGACTTTGTTCCTTGTTAGCTGTGCTGATGTGGTCATTTCCCGCGCTCAGGCGCGGGTTTTTTTGTTTGCGCCAGGCATAGCGCGCAGCGCCTGACTGGCGCTGTTACCGAGAGTGGTGGGGGTGAAAGTCCAGCTGGATCAATGGATATGACCCCGACTGCGCTGAGAGATCTGGCGGTAATGGAAGTGTCCGTGGACTCTGCGCCGAAAACTACAAGTGCTGGGTCTGGACGCTCATCGTGCCTGGATATCAACGGGAAACGGGCGAGGGCGTTGGTACAATGCAGGTGCCCTGCACAGGGGCTA
The DNA here is from genome assembly GCF_047795635.1 of Halomonas sp. HK25. Taxonomy (GTDB): domain Bacteria; phylum Pseudomonadota; class Gammaproteobacteria; order Pseudomonadales; family Halomonadaceae; genus Halomonas. The sequence goes on from NZ_CP181044.1 coordinate 122,806, forward strand.
TGCCCGTGCTCAACCGATGGTTCAGTCAGCAGGGAATGATCGTGGGGTAAGATGGCTTACTCGTTCCTCATTAACGGCTGTGGTACGGAACCGCATGCCCAGTGGTGTGAAAGGATGGGGGTAACTCTCGCTCCTGCTCGATGTGGTGCATCGAGCAGGGGGATGGCTCAGCCGCGCCGGGTGGCCAGGAAGATGCCTGCAGCGATGATCAGGCTGGCCCCCAGGTAGGTAATGAGGGGCGGAACGTCACCGAACAGCACGAAGCCGAACAGCGAGGCCCAGACGATCTGCAGGTAGAGGAAGGGTGACGCCAGGGAGGCGGGGGCGTGGCGCATGGCAAGGATCAGCGCCAGCTGGCTGGTGGCGCCGATCAGGCCGATGGCCAGGAACAGCGTCAGCTCTGCGAGGCCGATGGGGGTCCAGAAGAAGGGTACCGCGACGCTGCTGGCCAGGGCGCCGGCCAGCCCGGCATACCAGAGTGAGGCCAGTGGATGATCGTGGCGGCCGAAGCGACGTGTGCTGAGCTGGTAGAGGGCGAAGCAGAACGCCATGCCGAAGGGCAGCAGGGCAATCGGTTGGGTACGCCAGTCCACCGGGCCCACCGCTATCAGCACGCCGAGAAAGCCCAACATCACCGCCAAGCCGCGGGCCCTGTCCACCCGCTCGCCCAGCAGCGGCACCGCCAGCAGGGTGACCAGCAGCGGTGCACCGAAATGGAAGACATAGACCTGCAGTAGGGGCAGCTCACGCAGCGATAGGTAGGCCAACAGGCTGGCCAGTCCCAGGAGCAGACCGCGCAGGCACTGGCCGCCGAGGGATTCGGTGACGAGCAAGGGGCGGCTTTTCGCCAGGCCCAGCCACAGCAGGTAACTGGCCAGGATAACCATATGGCCGGCGTAGCGTGCCCACAGTACCTGCACCGGTGAGTGGGTCTGGGTCAGCCATTTGGCGGTGCTGTCCAGCATCACGAACAGCAGACCGGCGATCAGCATGTAGCCGATGCCAAGCAATGGGCGATCGCCAGGTATGACCTTGGCGGGAGATGACGGCATGGAACTCCGGCAAAGTGTGAAGGTAGGGTGGGCAGCGGAACCAAGTTCTAATATTAGCAGGCGGCAAGCTAGCCTGCTAATAAAATAGCCGCCCGGCAGAAGGCTGCGGGGCGGCGAGTGGTGCCGAGACGAAGGTGGCGTCAGTCGCCGACCAGCAGGCGGGCCTTCTCCAGGGCCGTGCGGGCTCGTTCCAGGGCACTGACCCCCTGCTGGCGAAGGGCATCGGTGGGAATCTCCAGGCTGAGTGGCACCGTCGGCGGGATTACCGCGAGCAGGCCCTTGAGGTCCGCCTGACCATCGCCGGGGAAGCGCCGCTCGCAGCGGGCCTCGCGCAGGATCTCATCCATGCTGTCGGGGATCGGCCCGGGCACGTCGCACAGCTGCACATAACGCATCCAGTCGGCGGGCACCTCGGCCAGGTCCTCCAGTCGGCTGCGGGAGCGGTCGAAGTGGAAGGCGTCGACCAGTAGGCAGGCGTTGGTATGACCGGCTTCGCGCACCGCGCCGATGATGTGGCGAGCCTGACTGAGGTCCTTCACCCCGGTCCAGGGCATGAACTCCAGGTGGGGGTGCAGACCGTGGGGGGCGGCCAGCTCGCAGAGGGCGGCGAAGTTGTCGATCAGCCGCGCGGGGTCGTCGTCGTTGCCGGCCACCAGGATCTCGCTGGCGCCGAGCTCGGCGCCCACCTCCACGAAGCGCGCGAAGTCGTCATGGACCCGGGTCTCGGGCCTGAGGCGCAGGATCTCGATATCGGCCACCTTGATGCCGGTATCCTGGATACGCCGGCGGGTTTCGCGCAGCAAGGTGACATCGATAAGTAGCGGGAAAGTCGGCTCTTCAGGGGTGGCCGGGGTGGGCCGCAGGCCCACGAAGTCGTAGCCAGCGCGGGCCGCGGTCTCCACCATCTCGGGTGGCGACAGCTCCAGCACCGTGAGGGCGGCCAGGGAGTAGGGGTGTCGGCTCATGGTCGAGGCCTCACTTGAGCGGCGAGAAGGCGGCCGGCAGGTAGATCGTGGAATGCATGTCGAGCAACTGGGCGGGCCCACCCTTGGGCGGCCAGACGCCGTCGGTGACGGTCTTGGTGCGAATCTCCAGGCGCTCCTCGAGTGTCCTGTAGGGCCAGAGGTGCATAATGCGCGGCGTCTTGCCGTTGGTGGCATAGAAGGCGGCGGCAAGTGGCGAATAGTCGTCGGTGGTGCGCGGTGGCACGGCGTCGGCCCAGCCATCCAGGGTGGCCTTGAGGCCCGAGGGGCGCACGTCGTAGACGCGCAGCTCGTAGAAGGGGCCGAAGTCGCCCGGGGTGATGCCGTCGAGGAAGGGGAAGAGGGCGTAGTCCTCGATGCGCATGTCGGTCATGAACTCCTCGATGCCCAGCGGGTCGCCGGCCAGCAGCAGGCGGTCGCGCTCGGCCTGGCGGCTCTCGAGACTGTCGAAGCCGCGCAGCACCGCGACCTGGTTGAGGGGGCCCAACTCGGAATACCAGCAGCCGAACAGCTCGCCCTGGATGTCCTCGGCCTGGAGGGCGTCCTGGATGTGCTCCATGGCCTTGCCGTGGGTCGCCACGCGCACGGTGAAGGTGATCAGTTCGAAATACTTCATGCAGTCTCTCCTTGGTTTGGATAATCGGGCTCGCTCGCTGCGGGCGCGGTCTCGCAATACTGGCTGGCGGCGTGCAGCCCGGCGATATAGCCGAAGGTCATGGCCGGACCGAGATTGATGCCGCCGGCCGGGTAGTAGCCGCCCATGATGCTGGCCATATCGGTGCCGGCCGCATAGAGGCCAGCGATGGGGGTGTCTGTGCCATCGAGCACCTGGGCGTGCTCGTTGGTCTTGAGGCCGGCGAAGGTGCCGAAGCAGCCGGGGAACACCTTCACCGCGTAGAAGGGGCCCGGGTCCAGCGGCGCCACGCAGGGGTTGGGGCCGTGGGCCGGGTCGCCCTGCTTGCGGTTGTAGGGGGTGGAACCGCGGCCGAATTCCGGGTCCTCGCCCCGAGCGGCGTGGCGGTTGTACTCGGCCACGGTGGCCGCGAGCCCGTCCGGATCGATGCCGCAGTTGCGGGCCAACTCCTCGACGGTGCGTCCTGCCTTGAGATAGCCCTTGCGAATCCAGTGCTTGAAGGGTAGCGGCGCCGGGCGGGTGATGCCGATGCCGTAGCGGCGCTGGAAGCGGTGGGTGCAGATCAGCCAGGAGCAGAGCTCCTCGCCCTCTGGCACCGCCTTGACCATGGCGTCCACGTAGTCGTAGTAGCCGTGGGCTTCGTTGACGAATCGCTTGCCGCTTCTTAGCACGCCGATCAGGCCCGGCTTGCCGCGATCGATGATATGCGGGAAGTGGCCGACATGGCCGTCACGATAGGGCACCAGCGACACCGGCGCCCAGGCCATCGGCGAGTAGAGGCTGGTGTCGACTACGCCGCCGACCGATTCGCCCAGGCGAAGGCCATCGCCGCTGGCGGAAGGCGGCGGCAGCGGCCAGTGCTCCTCGCCCGTTGGCGTGCGCGGGAAGAGCTCGCGGCGGCGCGCGACATCCCAGGGGAAGCCGCCGGCGGCCAGTACCACGCCGCGCCGGGCAGTCAGGATCTCTTTGCCCTTTGGGCCCTCGATCACCACGCCGGTGACCCGCTCGCCCTCCCGGATCAGCTGTTTGGCCGGCGAGGCGACGCGCAGTTCCACCCCCAGGTCGTCGGCGGACTTGGCCAGCCGGCCCACCAGGGCCACGCCATTGACCAACTGCATGGCGCGACCGAAACGGGCCAGATCAAGGAGGTGCCGGGTGACGCGCCTGGCCACATGGAGAAAGGACTTGAGCGAACGGGTGGCGGTCAGAAACGCCATCAGGTCAGGCCCGGCCTGAATCGGCATGCCCAAAAAGGCGGTCTCGGGCATGGTCTTGCGCAGCTTGGCCAGCGTCTTGCGGCTCAGCTCGCGACCCTCGAAGGGGGCGGCGATCACCGAGCGGCCGCCGGTGCCGGCCCCGGGGGTGTCGCCATGGATGTCGGCGATGGCGTTGCCGGCGGCGAACTGCAGCGCCGTTTTTTCGTGGAAGAACTCGACCATCTTCGGCGCGGTGTCTAGGAAGGCGTTGATCCTGGCCGGATCATAGCGCTCGCCCAGTTCGTGTCGAAGATAGGTGCGTACTGTATCCGGGTCCTCCTGAATGCCGGCGGCGCGGGCCAGGGGGTTGAGTGGCGCCCACATCCAGCCCCCGGACCAGGCGGTGGCGCCACCCAGGGTCTCCGCCTTTTCGATCACTACAACCCTGAGGCCCTGATAGGCGGCGGTGACGGCGGCTGAGAGGCCAGCGGCGCCGGAGCCGATTATTACCAGATCGTAGTCGTCCTGCACTTCGGCCATGTCGGGCCCTCACTGGAATGCTGTTCCGTACAAATGTAGAACATCATTCTAGTTTTATCAATGGGCGTGGGCGACTTTTGGTCGAGAGCCCCCTGTTGCCGGCGTAGGGGGCTCAGCCACCAGGCAGCAGGTCGTAGTGCTTCATCAGGCCGATGGCCAGACTCAGGGTCGCGAAGGCGGCCAAGGTACCGACCATCAGGGCGGCGGCACTGACTCCGGCCATGCCGTAGCGCTGGCCGAGCAGCGGATAAACGCTGATCATCGGCGCGCAGGCGAATAGCAGGGCGCCGGCCAACAGCATCGGGTCCGCCTCCGGCATCAGCAGGAAAAGACCGAGTATCGCGAGGGGATGGAGGATCAGCTTGCCGACTACTATCTGGCCGACATCGCCCAGCATGCCGCGCACCTGAAGGCCGTGCAGGGTGCCGCCGATCACGAACAGTGCCGCAGGACCGGCGGCGCTGGCCAGCATGTCGACGACCTGGGCCAGAGGCCGGGGCAGGTCGGTATCGGTTACTGCCAGCAGCATCCCCAGTGTCAGACCGATCAGGATCGGATTGCGCACCAGGCGCACGACCGTCTTGCGAACTGCGGTGACGATCCCGGTGCCGCGCTGTCGGCCTGCCTCGGCCAGGATTAGTGCCGCTGGGATGATCAGCAGGTTTTCGATCAGCATGTTGAGGGCCAGGAAGACCGAGGCGGGCGAGCTGCCTAGCACCATGGCGGCCACGGGATAGCCGATGAAGCCGCTGTTGGAGGCGGAGATGCCGAGGGCATGCATGGCGCCCTCACTGAGTGGCTTGTGCTGTACTTTGAGCGTCAGCAGCATGGCGAAGCCAAACACCGCCAGCGAGCCAAGGCCGTAGGCCAGCAGGTAGTGGGGCTGGAGGACTTCTTCGAGGGGGGTCTGGGTCAGGGCTCGGATCACCAGCGCGGGCAGGGCGAAGTAGAGTACGAAGGTGCCGATGCCCTGTACCTGTTCCCGGTTCACCAACCGGGTGGCCATGGCCAGGTAGCCGGCGCCGATCAGCAGGAAGATCGGGGTGGTGATAACCAGTATTTCGAGCACGGAGGCCTCCTTGCCTTGGCTCCGGGGAGGGTAGGGGCCGGCACACTCGGTGAGCGATGGTGCGGGCCTGCGTTACGCTCAGGTAAACAGTTCAGGTAAACAGCGGGGAGGTCGGCGCGACCTGGGAGAGTTCCTGAGCGGCCTGCAGTAGCGCCGGTGCCAGCGCCTCTACTCGCCCGGCATCCAGGCGCACGCTTGGACCAGCGATGCTAAGCACGCCCTGGGGGTGGCTGTCGACAGGGTGTCGGATCAGGGCCGCCATCGCCGTGGTGCCGGGGCCCATGCTGTCGCTGACCCAGCTGTAACCGCGCTCTCGGGTCCATTCGAGGTGTTTGATGACCTCTTCACGGCTACGAGGTGCCTGTGGGCCCACCGGGTGGTCGGTCTCCAGGCCATGTCGCTCAAGCAGCGTTAGCGCTTCCTCCGGAGGCAGAGCGGCGAGCCAGGCATGACCGCTGGCGGTACAGAACAGCGGCGCCGCTTTACCCATGTCGGGATCATAGCGCAGGCCACTACGCGCGCCCTGGGCCTTGGCGATCCAGGTCAGGTGGTCACCCTCGATCACAGAGAGCCGAACCAGTTCGCCACTCTGTTCGGCCAGGCGGTCGAGGATGGGCTGAATGAGGTCGCTGGTCCCGGTGCTGGCTAAGTAGCGAAACCCCATTGCAACCAGGCGGGTGGTGAGCTGGTAGCGCTGGCTCATGGGATCCTGGCGAACATGCCCCAGACGAATCAGCTCGTTACAGATGCGATGAGCCGCACTCTTGGGGATGCCCAAGCGTTCAGCGATGACCAGCAGCGGCAGACCGCTGGCATCCTCGGAGAGGGCTTCAAGTACGCCCAAGGTGCGTTCGATCAGGCTCCCCGCCATGGTGACATCTCTCTATCCAAAAGCTATTACTCTAGAACGTTATTCAAGAAAAGTCATCGCACGCGAAATGCTCAACTGACGGTGGCGCGGATGTCGCGGGCCTTCTGTTGCAGCAGCGGGAGGTACTCCGTCATCAGAGTGTCGAATGCCACTCGGGCGGCATTGGTGCTGATGTTGATGGCGCCGAGCAGCTTGCTGTTGGCGTCGAAGGCCGGCACGGCGATGGAGCGCAGGCCGGAGTCGAGCTCCTGATCGGCGATGGCGTAGCCCTGCTGGCGAGCCTTGAGAATGCATTTCCTGAGCTCGGCCTTGTCGGTGATGGTCTTCTCGGTGTGCTTCTCCAGCACCGCCCGCGCAAGCCAGGCGTCGAGCTCCTCGTCCGGTAGCTGGGCCAGCAGCACGCGCCCCATGGAGGTGTGAGCCGCCGGCAGGCGTGTGCCCACCGCCAGGGTGATGGCCATCAGTCGGTGGCGCGAGGAGGAGCGCGCCACATAGGTGACCTCGTCGCCGTCCAGCACGCCCAGGGAGGAGGATTCCCCCGATTCGCCGGTGATCTCCTCAAGTACCTGCTGGATCACGCTGCGATAGTCGTTGGCCGACAGAAACGCGTAGCCCAGCTGCAGCACCTTGGGCGCCAGCTCGAAGACGCGCTGCTGCTTGCGCACGTAGCCCAGGGCATGCAGGGTCAACAGGAAGCGCCGGGCGCGGGCGCGATTCATGCCGGTGCGCGCGGCCACTTCGCTGAGCGTCATGCGCGGGTGGGCCTCGTCGAAGGCCAGGATCACCTCTAGGCCGCTGGCCAGGGCGGTAACGAAGTCGCGGTCCTCGGGTGCCAGTGCTTCATCCTGTTCCACGCTTGCCATCCTTCATGTCTTTGGTCGATATCCTGAGTCGTGTTGCTCGACGCCTCATCCCAATCTAGCATAGTGTTCGAATTGCGAACACTTGTACGACTTTTGAGCTGGCGCCCCGCTGGCCCTTGATTGCCTGGAGATCCTGCATGCTCGCCGCCCTGATCCAGCACCCCTTCATGAGCCAGCCGGCGCTGGCCGAGTGCAATGCCGACGCGATGGTCCAGGCCATGCTGGCCTTCGAGTTGGCCCTGGCCGAGGTTCAGGAGGCCCACGGTGCGGTGCCCGAGGAAGTGAGTGGGCAGATGCGTCATCTCCTCGAGGCACACCGCTTCGAGCTCGATGCTATCGCCGCCGGCATCGCCAGCGGCGGCAATGCCGCCATCCCCTTCGTCAAGCAGGGCAAGGCGGCGCTGCCCGACGCGCTCAAGCGCTACTTCCACCAGGGGGCCACCAGTCAGGACGTGGTGGACTCGGCCCTGATGCTGCTCCTCAAGCCGCGCCTGGCGGCCCTGGATGCCCTGCTGGTGCGCTGTCGCACCGCCGCCATGGCGCTGATGGAGGCCCATGGCGAGACGGTGATGGTGGGGCGCACCCTGATGCAGCAGGCCCTGCCGATCACCTTCGGGGTCAAGGTGGCCCACTGGGCCATCGGCCTGGAGCAGGCGCGCCGCCGCCTGGCCGGGGTCGAGCTGCCGGTACAGTTCGGCGGCGCCGTGGGAGTGCACTCTGGTTTAGACGGGCCGGGCCGGGACGACATGGGCCTCGCCTTCATGGACGCCCTGGCCGAACGGCTGGACCTGAGTGCGCCCGTGCTGCCCTGGCATACCGACCGCCAGCCGATCCACGCTCTGGGCACGGCGCTGGATGCCGCGGCCGGTGCCGCCGAGAAGCTGGCCCTTGACGTGGCCCTGTTGACCCAGACCGAGGTGGGCGAGGTGGCCGAGCCCTCGGCCCCCGGCATGGGGGAGTCCTCCTCCATGCCTCACAAGCGCAACCCGGTACGCTGCGCGCTGATCCGCGGGGCGGCCCGCCAGGTGCATGGCCACGCCACGGTGCTGCTCAACGCCGCCGCCCAGCCCCTGGAGCGTGGCCTCGGGGAGTGGCATGCCGAGTGGGCGCCGCTGGTCGACAGTGCCCTGCTGCTGGAGGGCGCCCTGGAGCAGGTCGCGGTGCTGCTCGAGGGGCTGGAGGTGCACCCCGAGGCGATGCGCCGCAACCTGGCCGCCACCGGCGGCGGCATCATGGCCGAGCCGGTGGCGAAGCTGCTGGCGCCGATCCTGGGCCCGGATGCCGCCAAGCGCATCAGTGCCGAGGCCGCCGAGACGGCGCGCCGGCAGGGCATTCCCTACGCCGAGGTACTCATTGCCCATTCCGAGGTTCAGGGCCAGCTGGACCCTGAGGCGGTGGCCCGTGTCACCGATCCATCATTATACCTTGGTAGCAGTCGGGCCCAGGTGGCTCGTGCTGCAGAGTGGCTTTTAGCTATATAACCGTTTGTTCAAGAAAGCATTATGGCATGTGAGAGGGGAGGGCTTTGCCTTCCCCTCGGCGTTTTCGGGTGTCGACAATTTGACGCTGGACGGAGGTGGAAGTAATTTGTTCGCATCTCAAAACACTGTTCGCAAGACGAACTATCCGGATCCATCACTAGGAGGACGTCCCATGGCCGAGTTCCTGAGCCTGCATGACGCTGTTGCGCGCTACGTTGAAGATGGCGCCACCGTGGCCATGGAGGGCTTCACCCACCTGATTCCCTTCGCTGCGGGTCACGAGGTGATTCGCCAGAAGAAGCGCGATCTGACCCTGATCCGCATGACCCCCGACCTGATCTACGATCAGCTGATCGGCGCCGGGTGCGCGAAGAAGGTGATCTTCTCCTGGGGCGGCAACCCCGGCGTGGGCTCCCTGCACCGCCTGCGCGACGCCGTGGAGAAGGGCTGGCCTCACAGGGTCGAGATCCTGGAGCACAGCCACGCCGCCATGGCCTGCGCCTTCGAGGCCGGCGCGGCGGGTCTGCCCCTGGCGGTCCTGCGCGGCTACGTGGGTAGCGAGCTGCCCAGCGTCAACGACCAGATCAAGTTCATCGAGTGCCCCTTCACCGGCGAGCGCCTGGCCGCGGTGCCCTCGGTGCGCCCGGACGTCTCCATCGTCCACGCCCAGAAGGCCGACCGCGCCGGCAACGTGCTGGTGGAAGGCATCGTCGGCGTGCAGAAGGAGGCGGTGCTGGCGGCCAAGCAGAGCATCGTCACCGTCGAGGAGATCGTCGAGGACCTGCGCACCGAGCCGGGCTACCACCCCAACGCCTGCATCATCCCGGGTTGGGCCATCAGCGCCATCGCCGTGGCCGAGAAGGGCTCGCTGCCCTCCTATGCCCACGGCTACTACCCGCGCAACAACGCCTTCTACAAGGAGTGGGACGCCATTGCCCGGGATCGTGACACCTTCACGGCCTGGATCGAAGAGAACGTCATGAACGCAGGGGGGAACGCCTGATGAGCCTCGATTACACTTCCTCGGAGATGATGACCGTCACCGCGGCTCGCGCCCTGGAGAACGGCACCACCTGCTTCGTCGGTATCGGCCTGCCCTCCGAGGCCGCCAACCTGGCGCGCCTGACCCACGCCCCCGACGTGGTGCTGATCTACGAGTCCGGCACCCTGCAGACCAAGCCCGACGTGCTGCCGCTCTCCATCGGCGACGGCGAGCTGGCCGAGACGGCCCTGACCACCGTGGCGGTGCCGGAGATGTTCCGCTACTGGCTCCAGGGCGGGAAAATCAACGTGGGCTTTTTGGGCACCGCGCAGATCGACCGCTACTGCAACCTCAACACCACCCTGATCGGGGATTACCGAGAGCCCAAGGTGCGCCTGCCGGGCGGCGGCGGGGCGCCGGAGATCGCCACCAACGCCGGCGAGGTCTTTATCACCCTGAAGCACTCCAGGCGTGCCTTCGTCGACCGGGTCGATTTCGTCACCACCCTGGGCTTCGGCCGCGACGGCAAGGGACGCGACGGCGTGCCCAATATCGGCAAGGGGCCGACCCGCGTCATCACCGACCTCTGCGTGATGAAGCCCGACCCCGAGACCAAGGAGCTCGTCGTGGTGTCGCTCCATCCGGGCGTGACCCGCGAGGACGTGATCGAGGCCACCGGCTGGGAGATCCGCTTCGCCGAGCAGCTCGAGGCGACGCCGGAACCCTCGGCGCATGAGCTCGAGATCCTGCGGGATCTGAAAGCGCGTACCGACAGAGCCCACGCCGGTGAGTGACCACGCGACCCGCGGCGAACTTCAGGAGATAAGGACATGACCGACGTATTCCTCTGCCATCCGCGGCGCAGTGCCGTGGGCCGTTTCGGTGGCACGCTTTCCAGCGTGCGTCCCGACGATATGGCCGCCACCCTCTTCAAGGCGGTGCTGGCGGAAGCCCCTGAGCTGGACCCGGCGGCCATCGAAGAGGTCTTCATGGGCTGCGCCAACCAGGCCGGCGAAGACAACCGCAACGTGGCGCGCATGTCGGCGCTGCTGGCGGGCCTGCCGACCTCCATCCCCGGCACCACCATGAACCGCCTGTGCGGCTCGGGCATGGACGCGGTGGGCACCGCCTTCCGCGCCATCAAGGCCGGCGAGATGGACCTGGCACTGGCCGGCGGCGTGGAGTCCATGTCCCGGGCGCCCTATGTGCTGGGCAAGGCCGACAGCGCCTTCTCCCGGGGCCAGAAGATCGAGGACACCACCATCGGTTGGCGCTTCATCAACCCGCAGATGAAGAAGGCCTACGGCGTCGACTCCATGCCGGAGACCGCCGAGAATGTGGCCGAGCAGTTCAATATCTCCCGCGACGACCAGGACGCCTTCGCCCTGCGCTCCCAGCAGAAGGCCGCCGCGGCGCAACAGGCCGGACGCTTTGCCCTCGAGATCACCGCTATCGAGATCCCGCGGCGCAAGCAGGCGCCGCTGGTCTTCGACCGGGACGAGCACCTGCGCGAGACGACGCTTGCGAAGCTCGCGGCGCTGCCGACGCCCTTCCGCGAGGGCGGCAGCGTCACCGCCGGCAACGCCTCCGGGGTCAATGACGGCGCCGCCGCCATGCTGGTGGCCAGCCAGGCAGCGGTGGAGAAATACGGCCTCACGCCCATGGCGAAGATCCTCGGCATGGCCACCGCCGGCGTCGAGCCGCGCATCATGGGTGTTGGTCCGGTGCCGGCGGTCAAGCGCCTGCTCGAGCGCACCGGGGTGTCGCTGGACGAGATCGAGGTGATCGAGCTCAACGAGGCCTTCGCCGCCCAGGCGCTGGCCTGCATGCGCGACCTGGGGATTGCCAACGACGACCCGCGGGTCAACCCCAACGGCGGCGCCATCGCGCTGGGCCACCCGCTGGGCATGTCCGGCGCGCGCCTGCTGCTGACAGCGGCCCATGAGCTGCAGAAGCACGGCAAGCGCTATGCCTTATGTACCATGTGCGTGGGCGTGGGCCAGGGCATCGCGACCCTGATAGAGCGGGTATAAGCGAGACCAAGCGAGCAACCGGGGCCGGTCATCCACTGTTGCCGGCCCTGCTCGTTGCACTGCACGGAGAGAGACCATGGCATTTCTGAATATCAAGGGGCGCAGCGTCGCCTATCGCCTGCTGGGCGCCGAGGCCAACCCCCTGGTCGTGCTGGCGCACCCCCTGGGGATGAGCCAGGCGGTGTGGGATGACGTCCTGCCGGCGCTGCTGCCGCGCTACCGGGTGCTGACCTGGGACCTGCCCGGCCACAGCGCCAGCCAGGCCTGGGGCGAGGCGCCCATCGCGCCGTCCGACCTGGCCGCCGAGGCCCTGGCCCTGGCCGATCATGCCGGTGCCAAGCGCTTCCACTTCGCCGGCACCTCCATCGGCGGCGTGGTGGGCCAGCAGCTGATCAGTGAGCACGCCGAGCGCCTGCTTTCCGCCACCCTGACCAACACCGGGGCGGTGATCGGCAACCCCGAACTGTGGAACACCCGCGCCGGCCGCATTCGTCAGGAAGGCCTGGCGGCGATGGCCGAGGAGATCGTCCCGCGCTGGTTTGCCCCGGCCTGCTTCGAGGCCGAGCCGGCGCTCAAGACGGGCTGGTGCACCCAGATGGGCCGCGGCGACGACGACTCCTACGCCAAACTGTGCGAGATGCTGGGCAGCCATGTCTTCACCGGCAAGCTTTCCGGCAAGCCGGTGAAGGTGCAGCTGATGGGCGGCAGCGAGGATATGGCCACCCCGCCGGCGACCCTCGAGGCTCTGGCCGCCGAACTCGACGGCGCGGCCCTCGAGATCCTTGAAAGCGTTGGCCACGTGCCCTCCGTGGAGGTGCCGGCGCTGTTCGCCGAGAAGCTGCTGGCGGTGATGGCGGTGGATCTGGGCGACGTGGGCGCCAGGGGCGTGGACTACGCCACCGGCCTGGCGACCCGCCAGCAGGTGCTGGGTGAAGAGCACGTGGCGCGCTCCACCGAGAACGCCACCCGCCTGGATGCCCCCTTCCAGCAGATGATCACCCGGCTGGCCTGGGGTGAGCTGTGGAGCAACGACGACCTGACCCGCCGCGAGCGCAGCATGATCACCACCGGCATCCTGGCCGCGCTAGGTCGCGAGGAGCTCTCGCTGCATCTCAAGACCGCCAAGCGCATCGGCCTCAGCGAGGCGGAGCTACGCCAGGTGCTGATGCACGTGGCCATCTATGGCGGCGTGCCGGCGGCCAACCACGCCTTTGCGCTGGCCAAAGAGCTCGGTTGGGGGGGGATAATTACTAGATTTTGTTAGGGCGCTAATGTATGCCCTGATATGGCATATGAAAAGCTGGCACCTATGCCGGCTTTTCTGCCTGATGGGCCAGGTCAAAAATCGCTAAGGGAGAGCGCAATGAACGGGAAGTCAGTCACTCTGGAGACCGGCGCCGCAATGCAGCAGGCCCTGCTAGCCTACGGCCTGCTGTGGTGCTTGGGCCTCTACCTGCGGCTGACAGTGCTGATCGTCCCCCCGTTGATTCCCCAGCTCAAGGCGGTGCTAGGGTTCACCGGCGGCGAGGTCGCCACCGCCACCAGCTTGCCGCTGGTGACCTTGGCTATCGGGGGCCTGATGACCGGCTGGCTGCTGACCCGGCTCGGTGTGCGGACCTGCGTGCTGGGCGGCCTGGCGGTAATGGCCATCGGCAGTAGTCTGCGAAGCCTGCCGGAGGGCTTTCTGCCCTTCATGCTGGCGACCCTGCTGATGGGCGCCGGCATCGCTTTGGTGCAGGCGGCGATGCCGGTGCTGGCCAAGCTGTGGGCGCCTGCGCGCATCGGTCGCGCCTCGGCGGTCTACACCAACGGACTGCTTGTGGGCGAGTTGTTAGCCACCGGGGCAACTGGCCCCCTAGTCACGGCCTGGCTGGGGGCTCAGTGGCAGTGGGCCTTCACCCTCTGGGTGCTGCCAGTGCCGCTGCTCATGTTGGCTCTGGTGCTTGGCAGCCGGCGACTGCCTGCGATGGCGGGTGGCTCCAGGGCCGCTGGCCTGATCCTGCCGGACACCAGGGATGGCCGGATGTGGCGCCTGGTTGCCCTACTCGGGGCGGCGGCAGCTCTTTATTTCACCGGCAATGTCTTCCTGCCGCCGTTGCTTGAGGAGAGCAGCCGGCTGGCGTTGCTGGCGCCCAGCCTTACGGCGCTCAACGGCGCGCAGATGCTCTCCTCGGCGCTGCTGATACTCTATGCCGACCGCCTTATGGGGCGGCCCTGGCCGCTGATCACCATCACCGCCCTGGCCCTGCTAGCCCTGCCTCTTATGCTCTGGCTGCCCGGCACTGGGGTGGTGTGGGCCGCTGGAGTGTTCGGCTTCTTTACCAGTGCGCTGTTCATCTTCGTGCTGGCGTTGCCCGCCTGGCTGGTTGGCCTTGAGGCACTGCCGCGACTGATGGCCGGCATGCTCTGCTTCGGCTACCTTCTGGTTTTTGCTATTACCGTGGTCGGCGGCTGGCTCAACGATCTCTCGGGAGTCGTGGCGCTTGCTTTCCTGCCGACCCTGCTGATCAGCCTGGTGGCCATGGCGAGTACCCATCGGCTACTCGTCTCCCGCCAGTCGGAGGCCTGAATGCTCAATGTTCGTATCAAGCTTCGCCACCTCCAGGCCTTCCTGGAGGTCGCCCGTCAGCGCAGTTTCGCACGTGCCGCCGAGCGCCTGGCGATCACTCAGCCCGGGATGTCCAAGATCATCCGTGAGCTCGAGGAGATTCTGGAGGCCAGCTTGTTCGAGCGGACCCCCAAGGGGGTAGCGCTGACCCAGGCTGGCCTGACCCTGCTGCGTCATGCGGGCCCCGCCATTCGTGCCCTGGAGGAGGGTGTCAGTGCCATTGGCGACGCCCGCGACAGCGTGCGCCGGCTTCGGGTCGGTGCACTCTCCACCGTGGAAAGTCGGCTGCTGCCTGAAGCATTGCGGCGCTGGTATGCCGAGGGAGCGGAGCATGCCGACGTCGGACTGAACGTGGTGACCGGCCCCAGTGCCTTCCTGCTCTCCAGGCTGCATCGTGGCGAACTGGACCTGGTGGTAGGGCGCATGACCGAGGCGCGTGAGATCCAGGACCTGGCCTTCGAGCATCTCTACTACGAGCGGCTGCTGCTGATGGTGCGTGCCGGACATCCGCTGGCCGGCGTGAGCCCGCTGTTGCCCGAATCTCTTGGTGCTTACTCCTGGGTGCTGCCGCCGCCCCAGACAACCCTTCGGCAGCAGGTTGACAGCTTCTGCCTGCGTCACTCCCTGGTCCTGCCGCCAGGCCTACTGGAGACTCTATCGCTGCCGCTGAGTCCTGGTTATACCTTGGGCAGCGATGCGATTTGGGTAGCGCCCGCGGAGGCTGTTGGCGAGAGCGTGGCGGCTGGAGAGCTCTGCGAGCTTTCGTTGCCGCTGGAGCAGCAGGGGGGCTCGGTGGGGCTCTGCCATAATGCCACCCTGCAGCCTTCGCTGGCGCTGGAGGCCTTCTGTGAGAGGCTCAGGCAAGTGGCGGCCAGCATGAAATGAGGTGTTGTTATCCCATAACCATATGGTTATGTCGCGTGGCTTAGACGTCAATAGCCAGACGCTGTCAATACCGCGACACTGATCCCGGTCAATCATCCACCCCTGGAGACGATCGTCATGCAGGAAAACAACAAGCGCTTCGTCGAGCGCGACCGCAACTGGCACCCGCCGGCCTACGCCCCTGGCTACAAGACCTCCGTGGCCCGCTCGCCGCAGCAGGCGCTGGTCAGCATGCAGAAGCCCACGGTGTCGGAGCTCTCCGGTCCCGATTTCCGTCATCTGGGCATGGGTCCCCATGACAACGACCTGCTGCTGAACTTTCGCCAGGATCCGAGCCAGGGCCAGGGCCTTCCCCAGGGCGAGCGTATCATCATGTTCGGCCGCGTGGTCGACCAATTCGGCAAGCCGGTGCCCCACACCCTGGTGGAGATGTGGCAGGCCAATGCTGGCGGCCGCTATCGCCACAAGAATGACCGCTACCTGGCGCCGCTGGACCCCAACTTCGGCGGTGTGGGTCGCTGCCTGACCGATGATCAGGGCTGGTACCGCTTCCGCACCATCAAGCCGGGTCCCTACCCCTGGCCCAACGACATGAACAGCTGGCGTCCATCCCACATCCACGTCTCGGTGATGGGCCCGTCGATCTCCACCCGCCTGATCACCCAGATGTACTTCGAGGGCGATCCGCTGATTCCGCTGTGCCCCATCGTCCACACCCTCCGGGATCCTGAGGCTGTCGAGACCATGATCGGCCGCCTGGACCTGGCGCGCAGCAATCCCATGGACTGCCTGGCCTATCGCTTCGACCTAGTGGTGCGCGGCGAACTGCAGACCTATTTCGAAAACCAGTAATCGGTTCGAGAACCAGTGACAGGATGGGGTAACCAGACCATGAACCAGCCGAATTCCCGACCCGCCAGCGAGCTGATGCTGCGCGAGACCGCTTCCCAGACCGCCGGGCCCTATGTGCATATCGGCCTGGCTCTGGCCGCCGCCGGCAATCCGACCCGCGATCAGGAGATCTGGAACGAGATGGCCCGGCCCGAGGCCGAAGGCGAGCAGATCGAGGTGGTCGGCACCGTGATCGACGGCAACGGCGACCTGGTGCGCGACGCCTTCATCGAGGCCTGGCAGGCCGACGCCGTGGGTGAGTACCAGCGCGAGTACGACCTGAAGAAGCCGTTCAACAGCTTCGGGCGCACCGCCACCACCTTCGACCACGGCAGCGAATGGTCGCTCAAGACCATCAAGCCGGGGCCGGTGGCCCATGCCAGCGGGCAGCCCCAGGCGCCGCACATCAACCTCGCGATCTTCGCCCGTGGAGTAAACATCCACCTGCAGACCCGCCTCTACTTCGAGGACGAAACCGAGGCCAACGAGTTGTGCCCGGTGCTTACCCGCATCGAGTCACCAGCTCGCCGCCAGACCCTGATCGCCAAGCGCGAAGAGGTTGACGGCAGGGTGCGCTATCGCCTCGACATCTGCCTGCAGGGTAAAGGTGAGACGGTTTTCTTCGACTTCTGAGTCATGCTCTTCTGCCTTCAGAATAGTCACCAGCGCCGCCTTTGGGCGGCGCTTCATGTTGGTGCGCCAGGCATGGCGCGTAGCGCTTGACTGGCGCTGTTCCCGAGGGTGGTGCCTCGGTATGACTTGGGGGTGAAAGTCCCCTGCACGCCCTGCAAGGGGAAGTGCTAGCCGACGGCAAGGGTGTCCCCCGCGAGGGGGAATCTGAAGGCAGCCCGAGGCAAAACGCTGGCCTGACGAACAGGAAGCGGATACGAGGCGTCATGGCGGGGTGAGATGGCACGAATCATCGAAGCCCAGTACTTGCACGGAACGCCATGACGTAGATCCGACAGGCATAAGCGGGAAGGTCGCGCGTCTTACCCTGGGAGGTCTGCTGGTCTGCCACTGTGCTACCGGCGCTGAGAGGCGACGGGATGGGCCACCAGACGTCAGTAGAGGCCATAGTAAGTGCCGGTTTACCGCGGCACCAAGGGCCGAACATGAAGAACCGCGAGTAGGCGATGACGTCTCGAGGATCGATCATGAAGACAGAAACTGGCGCTGAAACCGCCACCCACCCAGAGGGGCAGGGGCGGAACCCCGAGTCCCAGCAGGTGGGCGTCGAGACGGTCCCGGCGTCGTCATCGTGGACGAAATCGAAGCCCGCCCCGCTCATGGAGGTCGTGGTAGAGAAAACCAACATGGCGCGGGCTTACCGTAGGGTGGTCGCCAACAAAGGTGCGCCGGGTGCCGACGGCATGACGGTGGACCAGTTGGCCGACCACCTGAAACAGCACTGGCCGACCACCTGAAACAGCACTGGCCGACGCTGCGTGAGCGGCTGCTGGCCGGTGAGTACCACCCCAGCCCGATCAGGGCCGTAGAGTTTCCCAAGCCCAAGGGTGGGACGCGACAGCTCGGCATTCCCACGGTCACCGACCGGCTGATCCAGCAAGCGTTGCTACAGGTGCTGACGCCGATCTTCGATCCGGGCTTTTCCGAATCGAGCTACGGTTACCGCCCCAGACGCAGCGCTCAGCAGGCCGTCTCGGCCATGAAGGCCAATGTCGCCGCCGGCCACCGCTGGGTGGTCGACCTCGACCTGAAAGCCTTCTTCGACCGAGTGAACCACGACCTGCTGATGGTCAGGATCGCTCGCCGCATCCGCGACAAGCGGGTGCTGCGCCTGATCCGTCGCTATCTGGAAGCCGGGATGTTCCGGGACGGCTTGGCCGCGCCACGCCGGCAGGGCACGCCGCAGGGCGGGCCGCTGAGCCCGCTGCTGGCGAACATCCTGCTGGACGACGTGGACAAGGAACTGGAGCGCCGCGGTCACCGTTTCTGCCGCTACGCCGACGACCTGCAGGTGTATGTCAGGAGTCGGCGAGCGGGTGAGCGCGTCATGGCCAGCCTGAGTGATTTTCTCGAGAGCTCGCTCAGGCTCACGGTCAATCGCGCCAAGAGTGCGGTGGACCGGCCGTGGCACCGGGGGTATCTGGGCTACACGCTGACCCGGCACAAGCGGCCGAAGCTGACGCTGGCCAAGGCCAGTATGCAGCGCCTGATGCAGCGTGTCCGCGAGATCCTCAAGCGCGGCAGAGGGCGCCACATCCGGCGAGTCATTGAGGAGCTGGTCCCCGTCCTGCGGGGCTGGGCCAACTACTTCAGTCTCGTCGACGTGAAACGCCCGCTGGAAGTGCTGGATCAGTGGATACGTCGCCGACTGGGTTGTGTGATCTGGCGGCAGTGGAAGCGCCCATGGTCTCGGCGCCGCAGGCTTCTGGCGCTGGGCCTGGACGAGCAGCGTGCCTGGAAATCAGCGGGAAATGGGCGAGGTGCTTGGTGGAATGCAGGTGCGCTGCACCTGCGCCATGCTTTGCCCAACCGCTGGTTCGCTCAGCGGGGGTTAGTCTCGGTACTGGATACGGTAAGAGGGATTAGCCGTTCCTCGTGAACCGCCGTGGTACGGAACCGTATGCCCGGTGGTGTGAGAGGACGGGGGAGGCGACTCCCCCTCCTGGTATGGATTGACCCGTCAAAGGGTCGGTTGACTCTACTACATGTGATTGTCCTCAATGCCTACGGCTCAGGAAGCGAGGGGCTATCAGCGACGGTGGATCTCTCTGGTATTCGTGGGTTGGGTACCGACCTGTCATCACTTCGTCGCGGAGCTGCCCTGGTCTGGTATGGATTGACCCGTCAAAGGGTCGGTTGACTCTACTACATGTGATTGTCCTCAATGCCTACGGCTCAGGAAGCGAGGGGCTATCAGCGACGGTGGATCTCTCTGGTATTCGTGGGTTGGGTACCGACCTGTCATCACTTCGTCGCGGAGCTGCCCTGGTCTACACGCGAGGGTCACCCTGCCCCGCAGGGCGGGGGCCTCATAGGAGCGTCAGGGGTTCTCCCACCGGCCCGACGCTCCCTGACCCGAAGGCACTGAGAGGTGATACTCATGCCGTGGCTCGACTGCCGTGGGGTTTGCCCATGGCCTCGCAGGCGATGGCCCACAGGAAGCCTGCCATCTCCCGTGCGATCGCGGTGACCACCTGCTGTTTGACCTTGCCTGTGGCCGCCAGCCGGCGGTAACGCCCGCAGAGCCGCTTCTGTGCCTCCCAGGCGATCGCCTGGACCGTCGGCGTGGTCTTCTCCGCTCGCTGCTCAATGATGCGCGTCTTGCGCGCCGGGAAGCGATAGCTCCAGGCGGCCTCCACCAGCACGCGTCGCACATGCCCGTTGCCCGTCTTGGTGATGCCGCCCTGTCGTCGGCTGCCACCGCTCGAGTGCTCACTGGGCACAAGCCCCAGATAGGCCATCAGCTGACAGGGTGAATCGAAGCGGCTGATGTCACCAAGCTCGGCCAGCACCGTCATCGCGGTGATCAGACTCACGCCGCGCATCGCCTGGATGGCCTCGACCACCGGGGCCAGTGACCAACTCGGCAGCGCCACCGCCATCTGCCTTTCCAGGCCGGCCACGCGCCGCTGAGCCTCGCGCACCGCCTCGATGTACTCCTGGAGCACGATCTGCTGAACAAGGGTGTTGAATCGCACCGTTTCCAGCCAGCGGAAGTGCGCGGGAATCCACTTGCTCTTGCCACCATAGATCTTGCCGTGACGCAGCAGGAAGGCGTTCAGCCGCTGACGTGCCTTGAGCTCGATGGCCTTCATGTCCTCGCGGGCCCGCGTCAGGTCGCGTATTGCCTCCTGCTCCGGGGTGGGCACCCACACCGGCGTGAGCTCCCCGGAACGCGACAGACGCGCCAGCATCTGCGCGTCTCGCCGGTCGGTCTTGACGCGATCGCCTGCCCGCCGAGGGATCAAGGTCGGAGCGACGACCTCACAGTCATGGCCGCTGGCCTGGACCTGGTGATAGACCCCGTAGCCACAGGGGCCTGCCTCATAGCTGAACAGCAGCGGCTGCCCGGCGAAACGCTCGCTCAGCTGACGAACCAGCTTATCGATGGCCTGTGGTTCGTTGGGGATCTCGCCGCGGAACTCGGGCGCCTGTCGTCCGGCCTCGGCGATCGCCACCGAGATGCTGACCTTGTGCACGTCCAGGCCGATATAGGCGGCGTGGCCATCGCTGGCGGCGTTGACCTGCTCGGCGACGGTACGGTCCACAACGGCTCGCTGAGTTGCGTTAGACTGTTTCATGACCTGCCTCCCTCAATAGTGGCTCTGTGTTCTGGTCCCACCCTCAACGTAACCCACGACGTTGAGGCGGGGCAGGTCAATCCATCATGTCTATAGCTGTTCCTCCTTGGCCCGTTGCCTTTCGTAGGTGCGGGCCCTTTTGGCATTTTATTATTTTCTGCCAGCTGCCCCTTGTAAGCCTTCGGGCTTAGAAGGCCCTCGGGCTGATCTTCTCGATGGTAATGTGCCTATGAGTAATCTCCATGCCGCCTCGCGCTGTATTTCACGTCAGGTGCAGTTATGGTGGCCCCGACACATCTGCTCGGGCCAAGTGCGGCGTGGGGAGTAGAAGTCATGTTGTCAGACCGCATATCCCCAGAGTCAGGTCACCAGGCGCAGCGCGACCAGGCGCTCAAAAAAGGCTTCGGAGTACGCCACATCCGGATCCACGCTCACATTGTTGGGCGTTGCGCCCATGGATACTGAGTAAGGAGTGGCACTGGGGTCGCTGGGCGTGGGGTCTGACTCAGTTGGACCATGCTCAGGGGGCGAGAAGCTCGCCGGCGCGTCGGGTGCGGCGGTGTGCCCACCTGCTGGGCCTGGCCGTGCTGGTGACAAGGCTACTGTGGCCAGATCCTCTGGCAAATCATCGTTGAGCCGCCTTGCAAAGCGCCTCAGGTGCACCTCATTGAGCGCATAGCAGTAGCACTCTCCGTCATCCTGGCCTGTTCGCCGAATGATCCGGCCCAGCACCTGGCGAAAAGACTGCTCTGTCCGAATGTGGCTGAGGTAACAGCACACCTGGAGTCGGGGAATATCGACCCCTTCACTGACCATGCCGACCGAGACAATCCACGGGGTGTCGGCCTCGCGAAACGCGTCCAGGCGAGCATGTGCGTTGGTCTCTCGGCTTGTTACCAAGCAGACCCCCTGCCCCAGGTCCTCGAGGCGCTGGGCGATCTCTTCGGCATGGACGATATCCGAGGCCACCACCAGTCCAGCGGCGGACGGGATGCGCTTCCGTACCGCGCCGAGTCTCTCACAGCCCAGTGTCAGCATGCGCTCCATAGGGGCGTCATCTCTGATCAGGCTGCTGTAATGCACAGCCGGGTGGCGGAGCAGGTGGGGAATGCTGGAGTAGTGGCGGTTTTCTTGACGCCCGGTGCGTGGATGCCGCCCCTTCAGCTCGATCGATCGATTGTCGACGAGTTCGATGTGGGGAAAACGGCAGATGCCATCGCGGATGGCCTCTCGGAGAGTGTAAACATAGTCCGGTTGTAACTGCCGCTGTGCACGCTGCCCATCGCCTTGGTCACCTGCACTGTTTTCATCCGCGACCTCCACATACCGCAGCAGTGGCAGAAAGCTGCCATCGGTTCGCCAGGGGGTGCCAGACAGGGCGAGGGTGTAGCGCACATGGCGCTCCAGAGCCATTAGAGCAAAGCCCCACTGGTTGGCACCTTCCAGTGTGCCGTCGTACCCCGCGGCGTGGTGGCTTTCGTCCCAGATGAGCAGCACACGCCCCTTTTTTCCAAGGCGCTTGAGCTCATCGAGGCGGTGTTGAAGTGCATGGTAGGTATAGGCTGCACCGGATGCGCCCAGCTTGCCATCCATGGCCATGCCTGTGATCTGGCTGAGTGTCTCCGTCGCTTGCTTGACCAAGGCCCGGGTGGGGGCGAGGTAGATCACATAGTTAATGTCGCCACGCTGGAGCAGCGAATTGGTTAGCGAGGCGGCCATCAGCATCTTGCCGGCGCCCGGCGTTGCCTGACACAAAAAGTGCACCTGCGTCGACGTCGGTGACAACGTCTGCAGTGCCTGCTCTATGCACTGGGCCTGCCAAGGACGAAGCGAGGGGAGGCCGGCTTCGGGAAAAGTGGGGGACTGAGTAGCGGGGTTCATGCGCACTTCTCCTCGGCAGCCAGGGCGCTGCGCAGCTTGATGTTGGCGTCTAATCCGCCTTTAAGACTGCCACCGCGCTCAAGGGCGGCATCGAGCAGGGATGAGATGCAGGAGTGCGCTTCGGGGAATTTTGTACCTGATTACGTATATGGCTCAGCCAGCTTCAGGAGCCGGTAAGGCATCGGCGGTGTTCTGGCCGCCACCGTCAGAAAGCGCGGAATCATGGCCGTGAGGTCATAGCGCCGATTGAAGCGGTACTCGAACTCAGCCAGATAGCGCGGCACATGTTGTCCACGGATGGCATGGTAGCTGCCGGTGATGGCGTTCTTGACGTTGCCCAGCACGGTGTTGACCCAGTTGAAGGCGGGGATCTGCGCACTGGCACGGCCACCGCCAGTGATGAAGCGCTCATGGGTGTAGGCCGGGGTATCGAAGACCCGGAAACACCCCAGGCCATCGCTGACCACCCGACTGCCAGGCGCGATGGCGACCTGGGCATAGCGCCTCACCTCGGCGCGGGTAAAGCCGCTTACGCGACGCAGCTGGACGCGCTGGGGATGGCCCTCCTCATCGGTCTGCACCGCGGCGACGAACGGGAACTTGTGCTCAGCGCCGCGCCCGCGCTTTCCCGGCCGTTCACCGCCGAGGTAGGCATCATCGATCTCGATGCGTCCGGTGAGCGTCTCGCCCTGGTTGCGCTCATGCATGACCTGCAGCAGCTTGTGCTTGAGCTTCCAGGCGGTGTTGTAGCTGACGCCGAGCTCGCGGGACAGCTGCAGCGCCGAGAGGCCATTCTTGCGTTGGGTCAGCAGGTAGATGGCCAGAAACCAGGTGGTGAGCGGCAGGTGCGTGGCGTGGAAGATGGTCCCGGCAGTCAGCGAGGTCTGATGGTGGCAGTGATGGCACTGGTACACCCCGCGCGCGAGTTGGCAGCCGGTGGTGTTGCCGCAGTCGGGGCAAACAAACCCCGTGGGCCAGCGATGCTGAAACAGGGCCGCACGGCACTGCGCTTCGGTGCCGTACTGGTCGAGAAATGCCGGCAATGACAGACCGGACTGGAACTGGATAGGATTGCGAGCCATGACGGTATCTCCTGAGAAACCCTTACCTTTCAGCATAGTCCAGGCCCCGCCAGCGTAGCTGTACAAAGTGCGTAATCAGGATTTTGTAAGTGCGCGGCGATAGTACTCGGCCTCGCTCAGGGTTGCATGCATCTCGGTTCGAAGCCGATGGCGCTCCTCGTCCAGGTAGGTCAACAGTTCCTGGGCGGCAGGGGGTGGAGCCGTCGATGGGTTAGGCGGATTCGGTCTGGGAGCGGCCTCGGCAGGTGGTTCCGGCAGGTTCATCTTGAACAGACGGCGGTTCGCGCCGCGAACGCCGATTTGTTCGATCAGGTTGTGGCGTTCCAGTGTGCGGAGGCGATCGCGAACCACCAGGCGCAGCTTGATGTTGTCGACGCTGGCCAGCTCGGGCACGTTGAGCAGATGGTCGCGCAGCTCCGGGATGGTGAAAGAGGCATTCGTCTGCGCATAGCAGAGCAGCTGACGGTCCAGCGCCTCGGCGATCATTTGCTTCAAAGGATTGGCCGTACGCATTTTCTGAGGGGGAAGGGTTGTACGCGGGCTCATTCGCTCACCTCCTGCTGTGCCTCATGGGTCAGGCAGTCAGCGGCACGCGACAAGTTTTCGGCCTTGCGAATATGGGCGTGATAGCAGCGGTAGCGAGCATGAGTGCTGCTGTTGGAGGCCAGAGCGGACATAGCTATGGCTCGATGGGCGGCAGCGCGTGCACGGCGGCTGCTGCGATGGGGAGATACGGTCGGGTTAACCACTAGGTGAGCTCCTTTCTGTTGGAGCCGCCCCCGCTGTCGCCAAGCAGCGATGGGGGCGGCCGTACGCGGGTTGGCGAACCGGCCAGAAAGGACACCGGCAGACCCGAAGGTCTCCCACGCACGACCGCCATAGTCATGACAGGCAAAAAAAACGCCAGCCATGGAAGGGGCGCTTGTGCGCCTTTCTGAATTCGGGTCGCCAAACCCGGCCGAGCAGTGTCACTCGACACTGTATAAACTAGCAGTGCTGGTATTGCTTGTAAAGACCTGTGCGTTGACCTATTCGAGTGGATGTCCTCGCAGGAAATTCTCGCACTCTACCACCGCTGGAGTTTCGCTTCTAAAAACTTGCGCACATCATAGAGATCAGCAATATGCCCGCTTTTCAGACGTTTCCAGGGCGGCTGTCCACCGAACATAGGATGGTTGTTGGGGCGATGTAGCCAGGAATCTGCGGCGTCATTGCTGGGTAGGAGAACCTGCAGTGCCTGATAGATGCCGAGGATCAACGACATTCTTTCTAGGTGGTGCCTGTCGAGCAGAGCCTGCTCTGGCAACTCGGACCAGCGGCGGTAGGTTTCGACCGATACGCCGAGCAGCCGAGCTGCGTCTACCGGGTGTAGCTGCCAGTCGCGAACAATGTTCGGGTAGGTACGCATTACCGCTGCGGACATCCTGCTTCGTGATTCATCGGTAAGATCATGAAATGACATTGAAAATCCTGATGTTCCAGTCTAGAAGTTAGGTTGGTGAGTGCCTTGTAGTGTTATGGGAAGCCGCTTTCACGGATAGCGGCGATGGCCTGGAGGCGAATCGGAAGGTGCATGTTCGGTTTGGGTGTCGCTGAATTCATCACCTAATAACTTGGTTTATCGGCTATCCTAACACCCTAGGCATCCACTTGGATGTGGCCATGGATGAGTGGGTATGCGTCACTCTGGGGCTGGCGGCGGTGAATTGGGCCGGCGTCTTAGCGTCGATGCAACTACTGGCAACTTACTGGCACATACCTTGTGACGTCAGGCTATCAGCCATAGCGGATTCTGAAAGGCTGATATGCTGCATATTTCCCTGGCGCTGGGCCGACGTGCGCTAACCTGGCAGCGGGGGGTAGCGCAAGCCTGTCTCCACTATGTTTAGCCAGAGCGGTCGTGGATAACCTGCTGATATAGTTGTCTTGTTGGCGTGCTATGTAGATTCATCAGCCAATTGCTGAAGATAGAGTGTCGGGAACTGTCGATTTTTGGGGGCTCATCATGAGTGCCGGGCTGCAAGATTTCATCAATCAAGAAGGCTGTGTTTCTCCTGATGCTTTGATGGACGAGCTAAATATCAGCAAAGACGAGCTCGCTCAGGCTATCGGGTTGGTTTATAGTGAGAGAACTCGAGAAAACTGCCTGTATATGGCGCTAGCGCAGCAACGCCTTTTCCAAGTGGTCACGATACTAACAAGTATCGAGCCTTGGGCTGGGTCCATGAGTGCGGGTTGGTCTTGGTTCAGGCACTATCCTATTGCTCCGCTGGGCGGTGTTACCGCAGAGAACCTTGTTGCCCAAGGTAGGGGCGACGCTGTTAAGGCATATTTATCGCATATTGAACAAGGTGGGTTTGCTTGATGTGCTGACTTGCATAAACGTTCAGAGTTTGATTTTTTGAGTGCTTTTTCTGGAGAATAACTGGAGGTTTTGCGAGATTGAGCGGTAACATGTTTAGGGAAACGCTGCACAAATCCCGCCGTAGCTGCCTGATCGCCACTGGCGGGGTAGAATCTGACCATCCCGCCACCGTCTGACAGAGCCATCCGATGAAGCAGATCTCGTTCGCCCAGGCAGAGCACCAGAACAAGAAGAAGGTCACCCGTCGAGAGCGGTTCCTGGCCCAGATGGAGGCTTTGGTGCCTTGGCAACGGCTGATCGACGCGCTGTCGCCATCCTACTTCCCGAACGCGGCGGGCAAGCGGGGCCGGCCGCCCATCGGCCTGGAGCGCATGCTGCGGATCTACTTCC
Source organism: Halomonas sp. HK25 (assembly GCF_047795635.1). Classification (GTDB taxonomy): domain Bacteria; phylum Pseudomonadota; class Gammaproteobacteria; order Pseudomonadales; family Halomonadaceae; genus Halomonas. The sequence goes on from NZ_CP181044.1 coordinate 148,883, forward strand.
TGCAACAGTGGTATGCGCTTGCTGACGAGGCGCTCGAAGATGCCATCTATGACAGCCAGGCGATGCGTGACTTCGTGGGTATCGATTTGGCCATCGAGAGCGTGCCGGATGCGACCACACTGCTGCGCTTCCGCCATCTGCTGGAAAAGCATGCCCTAACGCAGCGGATCTTTGAGGAGATCAATGCTCACCTGGCCGAGAAGGGACTGTTCATGCGTGAGGGCACCATTGTCGACGCCACCATCGTGGCGGCCGCGCCCTCCACCAAGAACAAGGCCAAGCAACGCGATCCGGAGATGAAGCAGACCAAGAAGGGCAACCAATGGTTTTTCGGCATGAAGGCGCATATCGGCGTCGATGCCGTCACCGGGCTGACCCACAGTGTCGCCGCCACGTCGGCCAACGTCGCCGATGTCACCATGACCAGTGAATTGGTCCGGGACGATGATAAGCGGGTATACGGCGACGCGGGCTACACCGGCATGTGGAAGCATCTGGATGAAGAGAAGGATGCCCTGGATTCCCGGTGTTGTGTTGCCGCCAAGCGTGGCGCCATCAAGAAGATGGAAGACAGCCCGATGAAAACGCTGTTGCTGGCATTCGAGAAGGCCAAGGCCAGCATCCGTGCCAAGGTCGAGCACCCGTTTCATGTCATCAAGAACCTCATCGGCTACCGGAAGGTGCGCTACAAGGGGCTGGCCAAGAACCAGGCGCAGCTGTTCAGCCTGTTCGGACTGGCCAATCTGGTGTTGGCGACACGATACGAGGGCCAAGTTGATGGGGCCAGTGCGCCTTGAATCTGGCCTGGCAGCCGGATAACCCGGCTGCCAGGGAAAATAGGCCGCCTGTGGTGGTCAGAAATTAACCGCTGAGGCGCAGGGGGTTTCTGCGCTGAGTGCCAAAGGCGCTCGGTATCGAATTGATCAGCGGTTCCTTAGGTGTGGGGGCCCGGGTGAGTTGCTAAAGAAGCCCCCTTGCTGTCAGCAGAGGATAACTCCTATGGGCCATATCTTCACCCGGGGCGTCGCCTATTCATCGCTTCTTTTTTTTGGCTTCAAAAAATCAAAAATATCAACCGCTCTCTGGCCAAATAAACTGGCAGGATCCGCTCTGTGTCTATTTTCACCATCATATACACTCGGTTGCATGTATTTTAGTTGGGTAGCGTTCAAGCCGTCACGCACTGGCTTAACCTTGTCTGTGTTGTAGTCAGTGGCAGAGTTACTATTTCCCATTATAGAAGGTGTTCTGGTCAAGTCAGAGCGGACACATTTTCAAGCCGCAGCTGCCAACTCAATCTCCCTCGGCGTCTGGTAGCCGAGGGTCGAGTGGAGCCGGCAGCTGTTGTACTCCATCTCGATGTAGTCGATCACATCATGCCGTGCTGCCTGTCGGCTCCCGTATCGCTGGCCGGCCAACCACTCGCTTTTCAGTGAGCCGAAGAAGCGCTCCATGACGGCATTATCCCAGCAGTTCCCCTTCCGGCTCATCGAGGCCTGGAACCCGTGCCGATCCAGCGTGGCGCGGTAATCACGAGATGCGTACTGACTGCCGCGATCGCTGTGATGGAGCAACCCGCTCTCGGGCTGTCGGCGACCTATGGCCATCTCCAGGGCGTCCAGCACCAGCGACGTGCGCATGTGGTCGGCCATCGCCCAGCCCACTAACTGCCGGTCGTGGAGGTCGAGCACCGCCGCCAGATAGAGCCATCCTTCCAGCGTCCAGATCGCGGTAATGTCGGCCACCCATGCCCGGTTCGGTTCCGCCACCATGAACTGGCGGTTCAGCAGATTAGGCGCCACCGGCAGGCTGTGCTCACTGTCGGTGGTATGACGCCAGCGGCGCCGCTGCCGTGCCTCTACGCCGGCTTCCTGCATCAGACTCCGGGCCTGGTAACGGCCGACGTCGTATCCACGGCGTCGCAGTTCTCTGGCCATGCGGCGGCTGCCATAGCTGCCACGCTTCTGGCGATGAATCTCTCTGACCTCGTGTAGGAGGGCCTGGCGCGGTTCATCAGGGCTACGTCGTCGCCAATCATAGAAACCACTCCGGCTGACCTGCATGACCCGACACAACACGGCCACGGGATAGGTGGCCTTCTCCGACTCGATGAACTGGTATCTCAGCTCGACTCTTTGGCGAAGAAGGCCGCCGCCTTTTTTAAAATATCCTTTTCAATCTGAAGCTTACGAACTTCTTCGCGGAGCTTATTGATCTCGGTGTCGCGATCATCCTCCTGCCGCCTCGGGGTGCCGGAAACCTGCTGACGGTGCTTGCGGCACCAGCGGTCCAGCACGCTACGTTCCACGCCCAGGCGCCGGGCGGCCTCAGATACGGAATACCCCTGATCGATTACCAGGCTCACCGCATCCGCCTTGAACTCATCGGAAAACCGACGTCGAGTCTTCTTGGTCATGAACACCTCCATTGCCTCCATTATGAGGCTTATCGGAGTGTCCGCTCCAATTGGACCACTTCAAGGTGATTTTCTCCCTGAGGGGGCGTTTAGGCTGCTCTCTCCTTTTTGAGACTTGTTTCTAGCGTAATGCAGTAGGTGTAGGTTGGGGAGGTGGGTTCGGATATAGCGACGGATCGTCATCTCGTGGCAGGCAAGGCCAACATGCTGCAAGACTGCATGAATAAACGGGATCGAATAGCCCTTACTGGCGAGGCTCTCAATTTCATTATGAACAGCTGACATCTGGCGCGCTGGCTGCCGACCGAAAGAGCCAAAGTGGAGAGAGTCACCCCGGCCATCGCCCAAGTTGAATGTCTGTTCGGCCACTGCGGCTGCATGCTGATGATTAACCAAAATACCTCCTAGCCTGGTGAGCAATTAAGCCTATTTTAGCATATTGCTTATCTTGAGGTTTTTGGCCGATTCATAACTTGCAATTTTGCGATGTTCAGCGGCTTCTACTCCTCAAGACTGGAGCCTTCGAGGGCCCCAGATCTTTCAAAATAGCTAGGCGATGGTCTTGGCTCATTCCAAAGCTGCTGGTGCTCTGCTCATTGATCGCGCAAGTCATCTAGGTAGTCGGCCCAGCTCTGCAGCATCTCTCGTCGCTGCTCCAGAAACTGAGTCCGGTTGTAAGCCCTGCCATTGCTGTCCCGCACCGCATGGGCAAGCTGCTGCTCGATGTATTCAGGTGGATAGCCCAGCCGTTCAGCCAGAATCGTTCGCGCCATGGCGCGGAAACCATGGGCGGTCATCTGCCCTTTGAACCCCATCCTGTCCAGAGCAGCTTTGATTGCGACGTTGCTCATTGGCCTTTTGTGGCTCCGCGCCCCGGGGAATACATACTCTGAACGTCCGGTGAGTCCGTAGAGGTCACGCAAGATGGCCACAGCCTGAGAGGGGAGGGGCACAAGGAGTGGCTGATCGGTTTTGCTGGCTGTGAACGACCAGAGTGCGTTATCTAGGTCCATGTCGGTCCACTTGGCTTGGCGTAGCTCCCCGGGGCGGGTAAAAACCAGAGGGGCGATCTTCAGGGCGGCGATGGTAACGGGCTGGCCGCCGTAGCCATCGATCGATCGCATGAGTTCTGCAACTGCGCTGGGCTCCGTAAGGGCGGCGAAGTGCTTGGTTCTGTGGGGGCGAAGGGCGCCGCGAAGGTCGGGGGTGGGGTCGCGCTCGGCGCGCCCGGTAGAGATGCCATAGCGAAAAACCTGTCCACATAGTGCTTTCACGCGGTGGGCAGTTTCTATGTGTCCCCTGTCCTCGATGCGGCGCATGCAGGCCAGCAGTTCAGCTGCGGAGATCTCGGCCAGCGGCCTCTTGCCGAGGACAGGAAAGGCGTCGCGCTCAAGTCGCCGGCGGTTTCGCTGGTAGTGATCAGGCACGACATCATGCTGGTGAACCCGCTCCAGCCATTCCTGTGCCACCAGTTGGAAGGTATTGGCGGCGACCTGCTGCCCCAGCTGGCGCTCAAGCCGCTTGGCCATGCTGGGGTCCACACCTTCGCCTAGCTGCTCCTTGGCCTTATCTCGTGCCTTGCGAGCATCGGCCAGTGAGATCTCCGGGTAGGTGCCTATGGCCAGCAACTTCTCTTTCCCGGCAAAGCGGTACTTCATCCGCCAGTACTTGCTGCCGCTCGCCCGGACCTCCAGATAGAGCCCGCCACCGTCGGCCATTTTGACCGACTTCTCTGTAGGTTTCGCTGACTTGATGGCAGTGGCGGTGAGTTTGTTGGTCTGGCGGCTCATGGGGGTACCTTACGGAAGGCTTGGTCTGTACCCCCAATCTCGCCACCCCATCCAACGGGTGGAAGTGCTGGCAAAGCCCCGGCTGCTGCGGTTGCCGGGTGGGCTGGGGGTATCAGATTCTGGTTTCGACGATGTACCCCCAGATTTACCCCCATTGTTGGGGGTATGTCAAAGGATGAGGTGGGTGTTCCTGAAACAAGAAAGGGGCCCGGAGGCCCCTGTTCATGCGGTTTCTGGCGTTTTCTGGTTACTCCTGAAACCTGTGGTTGGTGGAGGCGGCGGGAATTGAACCCGCGTCCGCCAGCACTCGCCCATTGGCTCTACATGCTTAGGTTCCGTCATTTGATTTAACGTCTCTGGCTCCGACGGTCAGGATCCAGCGACGCGATTCTTCAGAGTTTTAACAACTGACGTGAAGACGCCGCCAGTTGCGATCCCATCAATCGTCGCTCGTATCCCCGCCGTGATGAATGGGCACATCACTTTGGGGCCGGACTAGAAGCTAGCGGCTATTAAGCTGCCAGCGCGCCCTGAGCGTAGTTGTCGTCGTTTGCGACTATTCATTTGTGATGTTGGATTTACGAGATACATCACGCTCTCGGCATGCACCGCAGAGGTTGTCACCGGCGTCGAAACCATGTCGCCCCCTCATGCTCATCCTAACAGGATGTGCGGTTCTGTGACACCTCAGGCCTTGGTTTGTTCACGCATGATGCGGCCCTTCTGACGCTGCCAGTCGCGGTCCTTCTCGGTGGCCCGCTTGTCGTGCAGCTTCTTGCCCGTCACCAGGGCCAGCTCGCACTTCACCCGGTTGCCCTTCCAGTAGAGCTTGAGCGGCACGCAGGTGTGGCCCTTGTCCTGGGTCCTGGAGAAGATCCTGGCGATCTCCTTCTTGTGCAGGAGCAGCTTGCGGGTGCGGGTGGGGTCGGCCACCTCGTGGGTGCTGGCGGTGTTGAGCGGCATGATGTGGCTGCCCAGCAGCCAGGCCTCAGCGCTCTTGACCAGAATGTAGGTGTCCGTCAGCTGGGCCTTGCCGGCGCGCAGGCTCTTCACCTCCCAGCCGGCCAGCACCAGGCCCGCCTCGAAGACCTCATCGATGTGGTACTCGAAGCGTGCCTTCTTGTTCTGGGCGATGACGTTGCTGCCGGGCCCCTTGCCCTTGCCTTTCTTGTTGGCCATGAAACCTCGTGTCTGTCCGTGCCCGTGGCGGCTATCCCTTCGGTATGGGGGGAAGCGTGATACCATTCAAGACCTGAAATAACGGCTCATGATACGCCCTGGGCACTGTGAAGTCAGCGGAGAGCTCAATGCCAACGGTCAACCGAACCGCCATGGTGCGACACACCCCCCAGCAGATGTTCGACCTGGTCAACGACTTCGAGAGCTATCCGGAGTTCCTGCCGGGCTGTCGGCGTGCCCGGCTGATCGAGCGCGACGACGCACACCTGATCGGCGAGATGACGCTGGGCCGCGCCGGCATCGAGCAGAGCATTGCCACCCGCAACGACCTGATCGAGCCGGAGCGCATCGAGATGTCGCTGGTCAGCGGGCCCTTCAAGCGCCTGCGAGGGCGCTGGATGTTCATTCCCATGGGAGAGAACACCTGCAAGGTATGCCTGGAGATGGAGTTCGAGTTCGCGAGCCGTCTGCTGGGCATGGCCTTCGGCAAGCTCTTCCAGCAGGTGGCGGGGCAGCTGGTGGATGCCTTCACCCGCCGCGCCGACGACCTCTACGGGCGCTGAGCCATGGCCGAGATTGCGGTGGAGGTAGCCTTCGCTCGGCCCGAGCGTCAGGAGGTAGTCGCCCTGAAGGTGTCGCTGGGCACCACGGCCAGCGAGGCGGTGGCCCTGGCCGACCTGCCGAGGCGTTTCCCCGATGTGTCTCCTGAGACCTTCATCGGAGCCGACCTCGGTATCTTCGGCAAGCGACTGCGTGAGCCATCGAGCCATCGCCTGCGTGCCGGGGAGCGCGTGGAGCTCTACCGCCCGCTGATCATCGACCCCAAGGCAGCGCGGCGGGTCAGGGCGACCACCGAAAAACGCTGACGCCCCGACGGGCAAAGCCACGGCGGGGCGTCAGGGGGTGCCGGCGGGCCTAGAAGTCGCTAGCCGGCTCGCCGCCCATGGGTACCGTGGCGCCGCCTTCCGGCTGCGGCTCCGGGGTGACGTTAAACGGCTCTGCCCCTTCCACCTGCGGGCCGGCGCTCTCGCTGGAGCGCAGATCGATGTCCCGCTCCAGGTCACCCTCCTGCTGGATATCCACCAGGCGGTTGCCCGCAAAGGAGAGGGTCACGCGGCGTCGCTCGACGTCGCCGTAGGCCTCATCGAGACGGAACACGTAATCCCACTGGTTGGCGTCGAAGGGCGCTTCCAGCAGTGGGCGGCCCATCACGTAGACCACGTCGTCGCGGGTCATGCCCGGCCGCAACTGGTCCACCATGTCGGCGGTCACCAGGTTGCCCTGGGGGATGTCCCGCTTGTAGACCCCGAAGTAGCTGCAGCCGCTGGCCATCAGGAGGGCGGCAGAAAGGGTGACGATTCTTGTCAACTTTTGCATTTGCGCCTGTTCTTCACTATCGTGGTTTCGGTCGACTATACCCGACCCTACCCGATACTGCGAAGAGCAACCATGGCCGACCAGAACCATGAACTGCGCAAGGCCGGTCTGAAGGTGACCCTGCCCCGCGTCAAGATCCTGCAGATCCTCGAGAGCGCCCAAGGCGAGCACCACATGAGTGCCGAGGATGTCTACAAGACCCTGCTGGAAGCCGGCGAGGATGTGGGCCTGGCCACCGTCTATCGCGTGCTGACTCAGTTCGAGTCGGCGGGCCTGGTGGTGCGTCACAATTTCGATGGTGGCCACGCCGTCTTCGAGATCTCCCAGGACGAGCACCATGACCATATGGTGTGCCTGGATAGCGGTGAGATCATCGAGTTCTTCGACGAGACCATCGAGCGGCGCCAGCAGGAGATCGCCGAAGAGCACGGCTTCGATCTTGTCGATCACGCCCTGGTGCTCTACGTGCGTCCCAAGGGCTCCAATGTGACCCGTCAGGACGGATCGCAGAAGCGATAGTGCCCCCGGCTCGACCTTGCTGCCCAACGCGGCCCCGATCATCGATCGGGGCCGCGTGCGTTTCGGGGGCGGTTAGGTGGGGGCTCAGTGGTGGGGGCGCTGGCTCGCGTCGAGCATCTCTCGTGCATGGGCCAGGGTGCGTTCGGAGAGATTGACCCCCCCGAGCATCCGCGCCAGCTCGCCGACCCGGCCGGCTTCGTCCAGCAGCGCCATGCGGGTGAGGGTGGTCTCCTGCTCCGCGTGCTTCTCGATATGCAGGTGCCGGTGGGCCTGGGCTGCTACCTGGGGCAGGTGGGTCACGGTCATCACCTGGCCCTGCTCGCCCAGCCGGCGCAGCAGCTGACCGACGATCTCGGCGGTGGCGCCGGAGACCCCCACGTCCACCTCGTCGAACACCAGGCTGGGAATGGTGGAGTGGCGGGCGGCCACCACCTGGATCGCCAGGCTGATGCGCGACAGTTCGCCCCCGGAGGCCACCTTGGCCAGCGGCCGGGCCGGCTGGCCGGGGTTGGCGCTGATCAGGAAGCGCGCGCCCTCCAGGCCCTCGGCGGCCGGCGTGTCACGCTCGAGGACTTCGACCTCGAAGCGCGCCTTGCCCATGGCCAGGAAGGCGAGCTGCTCCTGTACCGCCTTGCCGAAGCGCGTGGCGGCCTGGCGCCTTGCCTCGCCCACCTGCCGAGCCTGCCCCCGCCAACGCTCGCGCAGGGAATCGACCTCGACCTCCAGCGCCTCGAGATCCTCGTCGCCTCCTTCCAGGCGCTCCAGCTCGCCCTGCAGGCGCTGGTGAAGCTCGGTGAGCTCTTCGGGCATCACATGGTGCTTGCGCGCCAGGCGGTGCACCTCGCCCAGGCGCTGCTCTACCCAGGCCAGGCGCTCCGGGTCGAGCTCGGTGCCCTCGGCGAAGTGATGGAGCTCGCGGGCCGCTTCCTCGACCTGGATGCGCGCCTCGCCCAGCATGGAGAGCGCCTCGGACAGGCTGCCACGGTCGCTGCCGGGCAGCGCCGACAGGTGGTTGATCGCCTGGGTCAGCAGGGTCATGGCGCCGCCTTCGTCGCTGTCGCAGCATTCGGCGGCGAGCTGTGCCTCGCGCAGGCGCTCCTCGGCGTGGGCCAGCTCTTCCTGCTCCTCTTCCAGCGCCTTCAGCTCGCCCTCGGCCAGAGCCAGCTGGTCGAGCTCCTCGACCTGGTAGCGGACCAGCTGGCGGCGGGCGGCCAGCTCGTCGCCGTCATCGGCGAGGCGCTTGAGCCGGCGCCGTGCGGCCTGCCAGGCGCGGAAGGTCTCGGCCATCTCGCCCACCGCCTCGCGATGGCCGGCGAAGTCGTCGAGCAGGCGCAGGTGGGTCTCCTCGCGTAGCAGCGCCTGGTGGGCGTGCTGGCCGTGGATCTCGATCAGTCGTTCGCCCAGCGCCTTGAGGTCGGCGATGGTGGCCGGCTGGCCGTTGATCCACGCCTTGGAGCGGCCGTTGGCACTGACCACACGGCGCAGCAGGCAGTCGTCCACGGGCAGTTCCCGGGCCTCGAGCCAGGCGCGAGCCTCGGGTAGCGAGGCGATATCGAAGCGCGCGGATAGGTCGGCGCGATCACAGCCGTGGCGCACGCTACCGGCATCGGCTCGCTCGCCCAGGCAGAGCCCCAGGGCGCCGAGAAGTATCGACTTGCCGGCGCCGGTCTCGCCGGTGATGGCGGTCAAGCCGCCCGCGAGCTCAAGCTCCAGGTGGTCGACGATGGCGAAGTCGCGAATGGCAAGCTCTGTCAGCATGATGCCTCCCGGGAAGTCTGCAGGCCTGGAGTCAGGACTACTGGTCATCCATCCAATATGTGTGCGTTTATACAGTAGTTCAGGTTTGCCAACAATGCACGCTGGCTTGTCCGCCTTGAGTTCCCGTGGCCTGGCCCCATATACCCCGCAGAATCGTCTATTTCGTCATTCACTATCGAGCCGGCGGCCTGTGGCCGCCGCCTCCCTGTCAGGAGAGACCCATGGCCAGAGATCCCCAGACCCCGCTGGACGAGGAACTTGCCCGTCGTGAGCAGGAGGCCGAGCCGCAGCCCATCGAAGGCGAGCTGGAGGATGCCGTCGAGGCGGCCGAGCAGGAGGAAGCCAGCGCGGAGGCCAGCGACAACCCCGAGGTCAGCGACAACCTCGAGGTCAGCGACAACCCCGAGGCCGAGCTGCTGGCCGCCCGCGTCGAGGAACTGGAGCAGACAGTCGCCGAGGCCAAGGACCAGGCGCTGCGCGCCGCCGCCGAGGCCCAGAACGTGCGCCGCCGCGCCGAGCAGGAGGCCGAGAAGGCTCGCAAGTTCGCGCTGGAGAAGTTCGTCAAGGAGCTGCTGCCGGTGGTCGACAGCCTGGAGAAGGCGCTCGAGGCGATGGCGGACGAGGCCACCGAGGCCCATCGCGAAGGGGTCTCCATGACGCTGAAGATGCAGCAGGACGTGCTGGCCAAGTTCGGCGTCGAGGCCGTAGAGCCGTCGGGCGAGCCATTCGATCCGCAGTTTCACGAGGCCATGGCCATGGTGCCCAATCCGGAGCTGGAGCCCAGCACCGTCATGGAAGTGATGCAGAAGGGCTACCTGCTCAACGGTCGTCTGGTGCGCCCGGCCATGGTGATAGTCAGCCAGGCCGCCGGCTGAGGCATAACAAATCGTGGTCGCGGGTCTTGAAATGCCACCTGCGGCCCCCAGATAGATGTCAACTCCGCGGCGCATGCCGCAGAACACGACTCCGGATACACAGCAACGACTCTACGAGGATTTCCTATGGGACGCATCATCGGTATTGACCTGGGGACCACCAACTCCTGCGTGGCCGTTCTCGACGGCGATAGCGCCAAGGTGATCGAGAACGCCGAGGGCGCGCGTACCACGCCGTCCATCATTGCCTACACCGAGGATGGCGAGATCCTGGTGGGCCAGTCGGCCAAACGCCAGGCGGTCACCAACCCGACCAACACCCTCTACGCCATCAAGCGCCTGATCGGTCGTCGCTTCAAGGACGACGTCGTCCAGAAGGACATCAAGATGGTGCCCTACGCCATCAGCGAGGCCGACAACGGTGACGCCTGGGTCGAGGTCAATGGCAAGAAGCTGGCGCCGCCGCAGGTCAGCGCCGAAGTGCTGAAGAAGATGAAGAAGACGGCGGAAGACTACCTGGGTGAGGAAGTCACCGAGGCGGTCATCACCGTGCCGGCCTACTTCAACGACAGCCAGCGTCAGGCCACCAAGGACGCCGGCCGCATTGCCGGCCTCGAGGTCAAGCGCATTATCAACGAGCCCACCGCGGCGGCGCTGGCCTACGGCATGGACAAGGCGCGCGGCGACAAGACCATCGCGGTCTATGACCTGGGCGGCGGCACCTTCGACATCTCCATTATCGAGGTCGCGGACGTCGACGGCGAGACCCAGTTCGAGGTGCTCGCCACCAACGGCGACACCTTCCTGGGTGGCGAAGACTTCGACATGCACCTGATCAACTACCTGGTCGATCAGTTCAAGTCCGACAGCGGCATCGATCTTTCCGGCGACAACCTGGCCATGCAGCGTCTCAAGGAAGCCGCCGAGAAGGCCAAGATCGAGCTGTCCAGCGCCCAGCAGACCGACGTCAACCTGCCCTACATCACCGCCGACAACACCGGTCCCAAGCACCTCAACGTCAAGGTGACCCGGGCCAAGCTGGAGTCGCTGGTGGAGGACCTGGTGCAGCGCTCCCTGGCGCCCTGCAAGATCGCGCTCAAGGATGCCGGCCTGTCCGCCTCCGAGATCGACGACGTCATCCTGGTCGGCGGCCAGACCCGCATGCCCATGGTCCAGCAGAAGGTAGCCGACTTCTTCGGCAAGGAAGCGCGCAAGGACGTCAACCCGGACGAGGCCGTGGCCGTGGGCGCAGCGATCCAGGGCGGCGTGCTGGGCGGCGACGTCAAGGACGTGCTGCTGCTCGACGTCACCCCGCTGACGCTCGGCATCGAGACCCTCGGCGGCGTGATGACCCCGCTGATCGAGAAGAACACCACCATCCCGACCAAGAAGACCCAGAGCTTCTCGACCGCGGATGACAACCAGACCGCCGTGACCATTCACGTGCTGCAGGGCGAGCGCAAGCAGGCGGGCGGCAACAAGTCGCTGGGCCGCTTCGACCTGGCCGACATCCCGCCGGCGCCGCGCGGCGTGCCGCAGATCGAGGTCGCCTTCGATCTGGACGCCAACGGCATCCTGAACGTGTCCGCCAAGGACAAGGCCACCGGCAAGGAGCAGTCCATCGTCATCAAGGCCTCCAGCGGCCTGTCCGACGACGAGATCGAGCAGATGGTCCGCGACGCCGAGGCTCACGCCGACGAGGACAAGAAGTTCGAGGAGTTGGTGCAGCTGCGCAACCAGGCCGACGGCATGGTCCACGCCGCCCGCAAGACCGTGCAGGAAGCCGGCGAGCACGCCGGCGAGGAAGAGAAGGAGGCCATCGAGAGCGCCGCCAAGGAGCTCGAAGAGGCCATCAAGGGTGACGACAAGGACGACATCCAGGCCAAGCTGGACAAGCTGACCGAGGTCTCCGGCAACCTGGCCCAGAAGATGTACGCCGCCCAGGCCGAAGCGGCTCAGCAGGGCGGTGGCGAAGGCCAGGAGGCCGGCGCCAAGCAGGAAGATGACGTGGTCGACGCCGAGTACGAAGAAGTCAACGACGACCAGAAGAAGCAGTAAACCACGCATCTGAACCACGGATGATGCCAGCGCGGGGGCCTGACTCCCGCGTTGGTGTTTCCGCGGTACCGCGACGGAGGCGGACCGATCCATGTCCAAACGTGATTATTACGAGGTGCTGGGCGTAGAGCGCGGTGCCGACCAGAAAGAGATCAAGAAGGCCTACCGGCGACTCGCCCAGAAGTTACACCCCGACCGCAACCCGGACGACGAAGCGTCGGCGGAGAAGTTTCGCGAGGTCTCCGAGGCCTACGAGGTGCTCACCGACAGCGAGAAGCGCGCGGCCTACGACCAGTTCGGCCATGCCGGCGTCGACGGCCAGGCCGGCGGCTTCGGCGGTGGTGGCTTCGGCGGTGCGGGTGCCGGGGGCTTCAGTGACATCTTCGGCGATGTGTTCGGCGACATCTTCGGTGGCGCTGGCGGTGGTCGTCGCCATCCCAACGCCCCGGCCCGCGGCAGCGACCTGCGCTACAACCTCGAGCTCGACCTCGAGAGCGCGGTGGCCGGTACCAGCGTCGACATCCGCGTGCCGCGCCACGTGGAGTGCGAGCGCTGCGACGGTCAGGGCGCCGAGCCGGGTTCCAGCAAGGAGACCTGCCCGACCTGTGCCGGCCACGGCCAGGTGCGCATGCAGCAGGGCTTCTTCGCCGTGCAGCAGACCTGCCCGACCTGCCACGGCTCCGGTCAGCACATCAAGGTGCCCTGCCACAAGTGCAACGGCGAGGGCCGCGTGCGCGAGACTCGCACGCTGTCCGTGAAGATCCCCGCCGGCGTCGACACCGGCGATCGCATTCGTCTCAACGGCGAGGGCGAGGCGGGCCTCAACGGTGGGCCGCCCGGGGATCTCTATGTTCAGGTGCACATCAAGCCGCACCATATCTTCCAGCGCGACGGCAAGCACCTGCACTGCGAGGTGCCGATCAACTTCGTCGATGCGGCCCTGGGTGGCGAGCTGGAGGTGCCGACCCTGGACGGCCGGGTGAAGCTCAAGATCCCGCCCGAGACCCAGACCGGCAAGCTGTTCCGCCTGCGCGGCAAGGGCGTCAAGCCGGTGCGCGGCGGCGCCCCCGGCGACCTGCTGTGCAAGGTGGTGATCGAGACCCCGGTCAAGCTCAAGGAGGACCAGAAGGAGCTGCTGCGCCAGTTCCAGGAGAGCCTCGGCGGCACCAACAGCGCCCACCACTCGCCCAAGAAGAGCGGCTTCTTCGACGGCGTGAAGAAGTTCTTCGAGGATATGAAGCCCTAAGCGGCATCGCTCCTCGCAGAGACAGCCCGGGCCCCGGCATCGCAAGATGCCGGGGCCCAGTCGCGTTCAAGGTCGAGCCCACGGCCTGGCCCGGTGCCTTTAGCGCTGCAGGTGGTCCAGCCGCCAGGCCAAGGCGTCGCGGTCCGGCTGCCAGCGTGGGTCCCGAGGCGGGACTAGCGGCTTGCCGTCCAGCTCGCAGAGCCACAGATTGTTCGTCTCGCGCGTGTCCAACGCCGGGCTGACGTGCCAGCGATGGTCCGGGCCGGGGGCGATCAGGTAGCTATCCATGGCCCAGTGCAGATTGGGCGTCAGCGCGATGCCATTCACCGGACGGTCGTCCTGGCTCTCGGCGAAGGGCACCAGGTGGGCCGCCTCCACCAGGTAGCGGTAGTCCGGCGTGATGCAGCGCAGGCGGCTGGCCGCGCAGCTGTAGTCGTAGGCCTCCAGCACCAAGGAGCGAAAGGCCGCGGAGCGGGCATATTTCTGGCTCTCTTCCCTCACACCACCTGCGAGGCGTTCGGGGTGCCGCTCATAGCTACCGCTCTCCAGTGTTGTGGCCAGGTAGGTGTGCAAGTCGTCGTGGGCCTTCGGGTCGGCGGAGAAGTAGCGAGTCACCAGAAGGGCGCAGGCCTCTCGTGCGTTCTGGTCGCTCCGCAGCGCCTTGAATAGCGCTGGGTCCAGCCGGGCCGTGCTGAAGCGTTCCTGGACCTGTGCGATGGATTTGGGCTGGCCGAGCTGTGCCTCCAGGGCGCCCAGGTCGTCCGTGAACTCTGGCGACCAGAGGGGACCCGTTGGGCCCTGATCATTTCTCAGATGCCAGAGGGGGAGCTGAGGGTTGGCCGACTGCCTGCTTCCTGTGGCTGTTTCATAGAGGTCGTGATACCGAGCGATCAGCCGGTCATCGATGGCGACCCGGGGCGAGGTGATATGCCCCGCCTGGGTCTCGCAGATGATCGCCAGCAGCAGGCAGGGCTTGTTGGGAGCCGGCCGGCCGCGGCTGCGTCCAACCCTGAGGCGCGTCAGGCAGCCAAGCGCATCGACCATGTCGTACCTCTCTCGTCCCTGTTGACATGGCGATACGGTATCACGTCGGCATCGACGCCTGCCGTGGCTGGGTTCTCTGCTGAAATCGCCACTTGGCGATAGCGTCGATGGCAGCATAGGCTGATAGCTCGATATTCCTTCAGAAGGTGACCGCCATGCCGATTTCACGCGCCGAGATTCCCGCCGAGGACGCCGAGGTCCTGATCGATCAGCTCTGCCAACGCTGGTCTGCCGATCATGACGTGGAACGTCATGATCACCGCGTTGAGGTGCGCTTCGACGCCGGTAGCTGCTACCTGGTGGCCGAGCCCGACAAGCTGATGGTGGTCGTGGAGGCGGTCGAGGACGGTGTCCACGATCGGCTGGAGTGGGAGGTAGATGCCGCTCTGGATGCATTGAAGGGCGTCGAGCTGGATATCGTCTGGGAGGCGTGACCAACGAGATCACCCCGGCGGCTGCCCACCTGGGCATGCTGCTGTGGGCGGTGCTGGTGGGGCTGTCGTTTCCCGCGGTGGGGCTGATGAGCGAGCTGCCGCCGTTGTCGCTCACCGCCCTGCGCTTCGCCATCGCCTGCAGCGCCCTGTGGTGGCTGGCGCGCCGCTCGCCGGAGTTTCTGCCGCCCTGGCGTCTGCTGCCGCTCTACGCCCTGATGGGTCTCTGCCTGGCCGGCTTCTTCGGCGCCATGTTCTGGGCGGCCCACCACGCCACGGCGCTCTCCATGGCGACCCTCTTCGTGACCGTGCCGCTGCTGGCCTTCCTCCTGGGGCTGAGCCTGCGTGTGGAACGTTCGGGCTGGCGGTTGCCGGCGATCCTGGCGCTGGGGGCCGCCGGCGCCCTGGGGCTGGCCGTCGCCGAGGCGTGGCAGCAGGGCGGGTGCCTGCGCGTCGGCATCGGCGAGGCGGTGTTCTTCCTGGGCTGTCTCTCCACGGCGCTCTATCCGGTGCTCAGCAAGTGGGGGCTGGCCACGGGGCGCCTGCCGGCCTCGGCGGCGGTGCGTACCTTCTGGAGCCTGGGCGCCGGCGGCGTATTGATCGGCCTGGTCGGGCTCCTGGTCGAACCGCTGGCCGTACTGGCCACCATGAGCGTCCGCGACCTGGCGCTGCTGGTCTACCTGGGGCTCTTCTCCAGCGCCCTGACCTTCTGGCTGATGCAGCGTGCCACGGCGACGCTGACACCCGGTGTGGTCACCGCCTACGGTTACCTGGTGCCTTTCGTCTCCATGCTGCTGCTGTTCATGCAGGCGCCGGATCGCTTCGGCTGGATCTGGCTGCCCGGCAGCCTGCTGGTGCTGCTGGCGATCGGACTGCTGCTGCGCCACGAGGGGGCCGCGGTCCATCGCTGAGCGTTGCGTGTGCCTACCCTGCGGGTTCGCTGTTGGATGGTTCGCCGTCCGCCGTGTCTGCCGGGGTGAAGTGGCGGGCGATCTCGGCGTGGATCTCCTCGGCCTCCCCGGTATGACGGCGCGAGAAGTGGAAGGGCACCAGCCTCGCCACGCCGGCGGCTGCGGCGATCTCACCGCAGGCTCGGGCGGTCAGGTGCCCGGTGCTGCGAGCCTTTTCCCGTTCCCCATCCAGGAAGGGGGCCTCGCAGAACAGCACTCGCGCGCCACGGGCGAACGCGGTCAGCCGCCGACGGTTGGCCGGCGTGTCACCCAGGTCCGTGGCGTAGACCAGGCGCTGCCCCGGACGGACCAGCAGCAGGGCGTCCGCCAGGCGGTCGACCCGCCAGGACTGGCCGTCGGGCAGGGTGATCCGGGCCGTCGCCTCGCCGGCCAGCAGTCGGTGCTTGAGCTCACCCAGCCAGGGTCCCGGCGCCCAGCCGTGGGCCGCCACCCGCTCCTGGCGGACCCGGGCCTGGAGGTCGGGTTCGAAGGAGAAGGCCAGCACCGGGGTGCCGTGGTCCAGGGTCGCGGCGCGCACCCGGAACTCCGGCTCCTGATGCAGCAGCCCGCGTGGCGCGTCCCGGGGTGGTAGTGGGGCGGGAGGACGCCCGGCCACCAGGCTGGCCCGCTCCAGGCGCTCGCCGTGCAGCTCGGACACCTCGAAGCGCGGCGCCCGGTCGCCGACCCGGTCCCAGAGGATTCCCCGCAGCATGCAGGCCAGGTGGTCGATCAGCCCCGGCGGCCCGAAGAGGCGACAGGGAGGGAAATCACCGATCCGTGAGCGCAGCAGCCAGGGGAAGCCGCCGATATGGTCGAAGTGGGCATGGCTGATGAAGACATCGCTGACCTGGTGGGCCAGCCGCGCCGGCAGCCGGCCCGGGTCGCCCAGGTCAAACAGCAGGCTGCGCTGCTGGTGGGTCAGGCGCAGGTGCAGCAGCGGATCGCCGAAGGTGCCGTTGAGCAGCGTGGCCGTGGCGCTGTCCAGGTGCACCACCGGACGCTCGCCGGCCCGCGGAGGCAGGGGCAGGGTCTCCGGCTGTGCCGCTTCCGGAGATGGGGCGGGCTCTGCGGCATAGGGGCGTGCCGTGCCGAGCAGGCTGTCCTCCCGGCGACGGGCATCGCGGACCACCAGGGCGACCGGCGGGTGCGTCGGCGCCGGGGCCTTCACCGTCAGCCTGCCGCTCTCCAGGGCGACGATCTCGCCCAGCGTCAGGGTGTCGCCACGGGCGTCGAGCAGGCCGACCTGGCGGCCGCACCACGCCTCGGGGCCCTGGTCGCGCGGGGGCGTGCCGATGATCGGCAGGGCCTTGAGGTCGAACGAATGCAACCCGGCCTCGCGCAGCCAGTCGTTCCAGACCTGGGTGCGGCGCCGGGTGCGCTGCTGGCGTCCGGGGTGGCGGGCGCGGGGTGAGGGTGTCAGCCGCTGCCGCTCGAGCCCGAGGGCGCGGCACTCCGCCTCGAGCGTCAGCGGGGCATCGTCATGGGCCAGAAGCAGCAGGGTGTCCAGCCCGGCGACGGCGGCCAGGGCCGGCAGTAGCTCGGCACCGGCCACGCCGCGCATCACGCCGGGCATGTCGACCAGCAGCGGCCCCTCGGGTACCCGCCGCGCCAGGCGGAGCACCCCATCGGCCAGCGGCAGCCGGAAGCGGGCGGCGTCCAGGCTGGCCAGGGCGGCGATCGCCTCCAGTCGCCACTCTCCGTCTTCCCAGCGCCCCAGGCAGGCGGCCCCGGGTGGCCCGAACCCCGGCAGGCCGGGGTCGGCACTCAAGCAGCGGCAGCTGAGGCCCTCCCTGGCCAGGGTCGCGGTTGCGGCCCGGGCCAGGGTGGTCTTGCCGCTGCCGGAGGGGCCGGCCATCAGCACCCGCGCTCCGCGACGCAGCAGCGCCGGCAGTGGGTGGTCGGGGGGCAGCGCGTCGGATGTCGGGGGCATGGTCGCAGGCTCCGCGTGGGCTTGCCTGCAGTGTGGGCAATTCGCCCGGGAGTTGCGCGGAGGCGCGGCGGCGGAGCGCTCTGGTATACTGGCGCCCATTCTCGAACCGCTACCGCTTTCACAGGAGTCCACATGACCCGTATCGCCATCGTCGGTGTCGCCGGCCGCATGGGCCGCACCCTGGTCAACGCCGTGCTGCAGGCTGACGGCGCCACCCTGGCCGGCGGCATCGTCGAGCCTGGCAGTACGCTGGTCGGTGCCGACATCGGCGAGCTGGCCGGGGTCGGCAGTCTGGGGGTGAGTGCCGTGGATTCGCTCGAGGCGATCGTCGATGATTTCGACGTGCTGATCGATTTCACCGCGCCGCAAGTGACGTTGTCCAACCTGGCCTTCTGCGCCGAGCGCGGCAAGCGCATGGTGATCGGTACCACCGGCCTGTCCGATGAGGAGCTGGCCGAGCTGGATGGCTACGGCGAGAAGTTGCCCTTCGTATTCGCCCCCAACATGAGCGTGGGCGTCAACCTGACCCTGAAGCTGCTGGAGACCGCGGCCAAGGCGCTGGGCGACGAGGGCTACGACATCGAGGTGATCGAGGCGCACCACCGCCACAAGGTCGACGCTCCCTCCGGCACCGCGCTCAAGATGGGCGAGGTGGTGGCCGAGAGCCTCGGCCGCACCCTCAAGGAGCACGGCGTCTTCGAGCGGGTGGGGCAGTGCGGGCCGCGCACCGACAAGGAGATCGGCTTCGCCACCGTGCGCGCCGGCGACATCATCGGCGAGCACACCGTGATGTTCGCCACCGAGGGCGAGCGCATCGAGATCACCCACAAGGCCTCGAGCCGCATGACCTTTGCCAAGGGCGCGGTGCGTGCCGCCCGCTGGGTGGCCGACCAGGACAAGGGCCGCTACGCTATGCAGGATGTGCTGGGTCTGACAGACCGTGTCTGAACTCACTGGGTCTCGACTAAAGGGGTAGTCGAAGTGCGGCGTTTCCTGTAATATCCGGAAAATTTTGGCCGGGCGCATGGGCGAAAGCCCCCTTCAGCGCGCTTGTTGCTTCGGCCCCCAGTGTGCTGAGCTAATCAGTTCCGAGCGAATGACAACAAGCGGGATGAAACCGGTCTTTATCGGGTTTCGTCCCGCTTTTTTGCGGGGCGGCCATCCGCGGGCCGGCCACCCGGGGGGGGGCCAATCGGGGCCCGGCCATGACCCAGCACTATTCCTGGACGCGTTGTCTCTGATGGCCGTCTGTAAAAACATGGGAGGACGTTGCATTGAACAAACCCGCGATACTGGCCCTGGAAGACGGCAGTGTGTTTCATGGCACGGCCATCGGTGCCGATGGACAGACCAGCGGTGAGGTGGTGTTCAATACGGCAATGACAGGCTATCAGGAGATTCTCACGGATCCCTCCTATACCCGTCAGATCGTCACCCTGACCTATCCCCATATCGGCAGCACCGGCGTCAACGCCGAGGACGTCGAGTCCGGCGCCATCGCCGCCGCCGGCCTGGTGATCCGCGACCTGCCGCTTGCGGCCAGCAGCTTCCGCTGCGAGCAGACCCTCTCCGACTATCTCAAGAGCCAGAACGTGCTGGGCATCGCCGAGATCGATACCCGCCGGCTGACTCGCATCCTTCGCGACAAGGGCGCCCAGAACGGGGCGATCCTGGCCGGCTTTGATGCCGAGGGCGACGACGCCGTCGAGCGTGCTCTGGCCGCCGCCCGCGCCTTCCCCGGCCTCAAGGGGATGGACCTGGCCAGGGTGGTTTCCTGCCAGACTCCCTACGAGTGGAGCGAGGGCGAGTGGACCCTGGGCGAGGGCTATGCCGATGCCTCCGGTTCTGATGGAAAGGCCGAGCGCCCTTTTCACGTGGTCGCCTACGATTTTGGCGTCAAGCGCAACATCCTGCGCATGCTCGCCTCCCGCGGCTGCCGCCTCACCGTGGTGCCCGCCCAGACCCCGGCGGCCGAGGTGCTGGCGATGAACCCGGACGGCATCTTCCTGGCCAATGGCCCGGGCGACCCCGAGCCCTGCGACTACGCCATCAAGGCGATCGGCGAGATCCTCGAGACCGAGATTCCGGTGTTCGGCATCTGCCTGGGCCACCAGCTGCTGGCGCTGGCCAGCGGCGCGAAGACGGTGAAGATGGGCCATGGCCACCATGGTGCCAACCACCCGGTGCAGGACCTCGACACCGGCAAGGTGATGATCACCAGCCAGAACCACGGCTTCGCCGCCGACGAGGCGAGCCTGCCAGCCAATGTGCGTGCCACCCATCGTTCGCTGTTCGACGGCACCCTGCAGGGGATCGAGCGCACCGACCGCCCGGCGTTCAGCTTCCAGGGCCACCCGGAAGCTAGCCCCGGCCCGAAGGACGTCGCGCCGCTGTTCGACCGCTTCGTCGAGATGATGAAGGCCCGCCAGGCCTGAGCCTGGGTATATAGCCAGAGACACGTCGCCCCTCGTCACCTTTATTCTGCGGGAAGCACCATGCCCAAGCGTACCGACATCCAGAGCATCCTGATCATTGGCGCCGGCCCCATCGTCATCGGCCAGGCGTGCGAATTCGACTACTCCGGCGCCCAGGCCTGCAAGGCGCTGCGCGAGGAGGGCTACCGGGTCATCCTGGTCAACTCCAACCCGGCCACCATCATGACCGACCCGGCCATGGCTGATGCCACCTATATCGAGCCGATCACCTGGCAGGTGGTGGAGAAGATCATCGAGGCCGAGCGCCCGGACGCCATCCTGCCCACCATGGGCGGCCAGACCGCCCTCAACTGCGCACTGAACCTCGAAAAGCACGGCGTGCTGGCCAAGTACGGCGTGGAGATGATCGGTGCCAATGCCGATGCCATCAACATGGCAGAGGACCGCGACCTCTTCGACCAGGCCATGCGGCGCATTGGCCTGGAGTGCCCCAAGGCCGAGGTGGCCCACAGCATGGAAGAGGCCTGGCGTATCCAGGCCGAACTGGGGTTTCCCACCATCATTCGCCCCTCTTACACCATGGGCGGCTCCGGCGGCGGGGTGGCCTACAACAAGGAGGAGTTCGAGGAGATCTGTACCCGCGGCTTCGAGCTCTCCAGCAACCATGAGCTGCTGATCGACGAGTCGCTGCTGGGTTGGAAGGAGTACGAGATGGAGGTCGTGCGCGACAAGCACGACAATTGCATCATCGTCTGCGCTATCGAGAACTTCGACCCCATGGGCGTGCACACCGGCGATTCCATCACCGTGGCCCCGGCCCAGACGCTGACCGACAAGGAGTACCAGATCATGCGCGATGCATCGCTTGCGGTGCTGCGCGAGATCGGCGTCGAGACCGGCGGCTCCAACGTGCAGTTCGGCGTGGATCCCGACACCGGTCGCTTGGTGGTGATCGAGATGAATCCGCGGGTGTCACGCTCCTCGGCACTGGCCTCCAAGGCCACCGGCTTCCCGATCGCCAAGATCGCCGCCAAGCTGGCGGTGGGCTATACCCTGGATGAGCTGCAGAACGACATCACCGGGGGTCGCACCCCGGCCTCGTTCGAGCCCTCCATCGACTATGTGGTCACCAAGATCCCGCGCTTCACCTTCGAGAAGTTCCCCCAGGCCAACGACCGCCTCACTACCCAGATGAAATCGGTGGGCGAGGTGATGGCGATCGGGCGGACCTTCCAGGAGTCGCTGCAGAAGGCGCTGCGCGGCATGGAGACCGGCAACGACGGCCTCGATCCTATCGTCACTGACTTCACCGAGGACGCTTTGGCGCATATCAAGGGCGAGCTGCAGGCTGCCGGTGCCGAGCGTATCTTCTTCGTGGCCGACGCCATGCGTGCGGGGATGAGCGTTGAGGAGATCTTCGCGCTGACCAAGATCGACCGCTGGTTTCTGGTGCAGATCGAGGACCTGGTGGCCACCGAGGCCGAGGTGGCCAGGCGCTCGCTCTCCGAGCTCGATGCTCGGGAGTTGTTCCGGCTCAAGCGCAAGGGCTTCTCGGACGCGCGGCTGGCCAGTCTGCTCGGCGTCTCCGAGAAGGAGTTCCGCAAGACCCGCCAGGAGGCCGGCATCCGCCCGGTCTACAAGCGGGTGGATACTTGCGCCGCCGAGTTCGCCTCGGATACCGCCTATATGTACTCCACCTATGAGGAGGAGTGCGAGGCCGATGTCAGCGATCGCAAGAAGATCATGGTGCTGGGCGGCGGGCCCAACCGCATCGGCCAGGGCATCGAGTTCGACTACTGCTGCGTCCACGCCGCCTTCGCCATGCACGACGACGGCTATGAGACCATCATGGTCAACTGCAACCCGGAGACGGTCTCCACCGACTATGACACCTCGGATCGCCTCTATTTCGAGCCGGTCACGCTCGAAGACGTGCTGGAGATCGCCGACAAGGAGCAGCCGGTGGGCGTGATCGTGCAGTTCGGCGGCCAGACCCCGCTGAAGCTGGCTCGCGAGCTGGAGGCCGCCGGGGTGCCGATCATCGGCACCACCCCGGACGCCATCGACCGCGCCGAGGACCGTGAGCGCTTCCAGCAGATGATCGAGAAGCTGGGCCTCAAGCAGCCGCCCAACGCCACCGCGCGCAGCTTCGAGGAGGCCTTCGCCAAGGCCGAGGCCATCGGCTACCCGCTGGTCGTGCGTCCCAGCTACGTGCTGGGCGGCCGCGCCATGGAGATCGTCTACGATGCCTCGGAGCTGGAGAACTACATGACCCACGCGGTCAAGGTCTCCAACGATTCCCCGGTGCTGCTCGACCACTTCCTCAACGCCGCCATCGAGATCGACATCGATGCGGTCAGCGACGGCAAACAGGTGGTGATCGGCGGCATCATGCAGCATATCGAGCAGGCCGGGGTGCACTCCGGCGACTCCGCCTGCTCGCTGCCGCCCTACTCGCTGCCCGCCGAGGTGCAGGACGAGATGCGCGATCAGGTCAGGCAGATGGCCGTGGAGCTGGGCGTCAAGGGTCTGATGAACGTGCAGCTGGCCTGGCAGGACGGCGAGATCTACGTCATCGAGGTCAATCCGCGTGCCTCGCGTACCGTCCCCTTCGTCTCCAAGTGCATCGGCACCTCCCTGGCCCAGATCGCCGCCCGCTGCATGGCCGGCACCAGCCTCGAGGCGCAGGGCTTCACCCGCGAGATTGTGCCGCACTTCTTCAGCGTCAAGGAGGCGGTCTTCCCGTTCAACAAGTTCCCGGGCGTCGACCCGATCCTGTCGCCGGAGATGAAGTCCACCGGCGAGGTGATGGGCAGTGGCGACACCTTCGCCGAGGCCTTCTACAAGGCTCAGCTGGGCGCCGGCGAGGCGATTCCGCCCGTCGATGGCGACCGCAAGGCGTTTCTCTCGGTGCGCGAGCCCGACAAGGCCGGTGTTATCGAGGTGGCGCGTTCTCTGGTAACATTGGGCTTCACCCTGTGCGCGACCCGCGGTACCGCCGCCGCCCTCAAGGCCGCCGGTATCGACGTCGAGGTCGTGAACAAGGTCTTCGAAGGCCGTCCGCATATCGTCGATCTGCTCAAGAATGACGACATCGCCTATATCGTCAATACCACCGAGGGTCGCCAGGCGATCCAGGACTCCTCGGTGATCCGCCGCACCGCGCTTGCCCGCAAGGTTCCCTACGCCACCACCCTGGCAGGGGCCAGTGCCGTTTGCATGGCGCTGGCGTATGGCAACGAGATCACGGTGCGGCGGCTTCAGGATTTGCATGCAGGAGCTGCACAATGAACAAGGTCCCGATGACTGTTGTCGGAGAGGCGCGTCTGCGCAAGGAGCTCGAGCAGCTCAAGAGCGAGGCGCGCCCGAGGGTGATTGCCGCCATCGCCGAGGCTCGTGAGCACGGTGATCTCAAGGAGAACGCCGAGTACCATGCCGCTCGCGAGCAGCAGGGCTTCATCGAAGGGCGCATCCAGGAGATCGAGGGCAAGCTGGGTAGCGCCCAGGTGATCGACGTCACCAAGCTGCCCCGGACCGGCAAGGTGATCTTCGGCGTCACCGTGGAGCTGATCAACCTCGATACCGACGAGCAGGTGCGGTATCGCATCGTCGGGGAGGACGAGGCCGACATCAAATCCGGGCTGATCTCGGTCACCTCACCCATCGCCCGCGCCCTGATCGGCAAGGAGGAGGGCGATGTGGTGGTGGTCAAGACCCCCGGCGGCAACGTCGAGTACGAGATTGGCGGCGTCCAGCACCTCTGACCCAAGCTCGAAGCCTTAAGCTGGAAGCTTGAAGAAAAACACCCCCGCAGCCTGGCTGCGGGGGTGTTTCGTATGACGGCTGGTGAGTCATGCTGGCTTCCAGCTTCCAGCTTCCAGCTTCCAGCTTCCAGCTTCCAGCTTCCAGCTTCCAGCTTCCAGCTTCCAGCTCGCGCGAAGCGTGGTCAGTGCCGGCCGTGATGCCCCTCGAAGCGCTGGACGTTGGAGAGCTTCGGATTGACCTGCGGGTTGCGGCGATAAAGCAGCGCCATCTTGCCGATGGTCTGCACCAGCTCGGCGCCGCTGACGGCAACCAGTTCCTGCAGCATGGCGGCGCGGTCGTCGCGCTCCGGCAGGGCCAGCTTCACCTTGATCAGCTCATGGTCGGAGAGCGCCCGGTTGAACTCCGCCAGCACTCCCTCGGAGATGCCGTTCTCGGAGACCGTCACCACCGGGTTCAGGTGGTGGCCGATGCTGCGAAATGCCTTCTTTTGTGCCTGTGACAAGCTCATGGTATCTTGCGTCTTCCCGGTTGCGCGCAGCCGATCATAGTACGCGTAAATTGCCATGCCGAAAATGGCCTTGGTGAAATGTTGCCCAGCGCAGCTCCGGGCCTGGCTCCGTTTCGAAGGGCCGGCCAAAGCCGCTGTGCCTCCCGCATGTCGCTCCAGCGCCTGTCCGTTATCCTCCACATCCTGGTGATGCCGTGGCTCGTTCCCGCACAACATCCCCCGCTCCCGGCAAGGCGCCGGCCAGCAAGAGCTCTGTCATCAAGAGCCCGGTCAGCAAGACCAGCAAGGGCTGGCTGAAGGAGCACTTCGACGACCAGTACGTTCAGCGCGCCTGGCAGGAGGGCTACCGCTCCCGGGCCAGCTACAAGCTGCTGGAGTTGGACGACAAGGATCGCCTCTTCAAGCCCGGCATGACGGTGATCGACCTGGGCGCCGCCCCCGGCGGTTGGAGCCAGGTGGCGGCCGAGAAGGTGGGCTCCGAGGGGGTGGTGATCGCCTCCGACATCCTCGAGATGGACGCCCTTGCCGGCGTCGACTTCCTTCAGGGGGACTTCACCGAGGAGGCCGTCCTCGAGGCGATTCTCGGCGTGCTGGGCGAGCGTCCGGTGGACCTGGTGATGTCCGACATGGCTCCCAACATGAGTGGCATGGCCGCCATCGACCAGCCCCAGGCGATGGTCCTGGTGGAACTGGCGCTGGACCTGGCCGGTCAGACCTTGCGTCCCGGTGGCACCTTCCTGGCCAAGGTGTTCCAGGGCCAAGGCTTCGACGAATACCTGAAGATCCTGCGCGAGCGCTTTACCCGGGTGGTGACCCGCAAGCCGGGCGCTTCCCGGGCACGCTCTCGCGAGGTCTACCTGCTGGCGCAGGGCTTCCGCGGCTGATGGCGACAGACCGCCCCGATAGGCCTGGCCTACCGGGGTGATTGCCGGACAGCGGTGCGCAACTGTGTCAAAGTGGCGCCCGAGGTGGACCGTCCGCGCCGAGGCGCCGGCGGTGGCCGAACGCGGCCTGCTCATGTAGTGTCCAATGTGCCAGGCGCATATGTGGCCGACAGATTACTGATACTGAGGGTAGTCCCTTGAACGATATGGCGAAGAACTTGATTCTGTGGTTGGTCATCGCGGCAGTGCTGCTGACGGTGTTCAACAACTTCAGCGTCGACAGCTCACCTCAGTCGATGAACTATTCCCAGTTCGTCCAGCAGGTGCAGAACCAGCAGGTGCGCAGCGTCACCATCGACGGCTACAAGATCAGCGGCGAGCGCACCGACGGCTCCTCGTTCCAGACCATTCGCCCCGCGGCGGAGGATCCCAAGCTGATCGACGACCTGCTCTCCAATAGCGTCACCGTGGTGGGCAAGGAGCCGGAACAGCAGAGCATCTGGACACGGCTGTTGATCGCCAGCTTCCCGATTCTGCTGATCCTGGCGATCTTCATGTTCTTCATGCGCCAGATGCAGGGCGGCGGCGCCGGTAAGGGCGGGCCGATGAGCTTCGGCAAGTCCAAGGCCAAGCTGCTCTCCCAGGACCAGATCAAGACGACCTTCGCCGACGTGGCGGGCTGCGACGAGGCCAAGGAGGAGGTCGAGGAACTGGTCGATTTCCTGCGTGATCCCACCAAGTTCCAGCGCCTCGGCGGCACCATACCCCGCGGCGTGCTGATGGTGGGCCCGCCGGGCACCGGCAAGACGCTGCTCGCCAAGTCCATCGCCGGCGAGGCCAAGGTGCCGTTCTTCTCGATCTCCGGTTCCGACTTCGTCGAGATGTTTGTCGGCGTGGGCGCCTCCCGCGTTCGCGACATGTTCGAGCAGGCCAAGAAGCAGGCGCCCTGCATCATCTTCATCGACGAGATCGATGCCGTGGGCCGTTCCCGCGGGGTTGGCATGGGCGGCGGCAACGACGAGCGCGAGCAGACCCTCAACCAACTGCTGGTGGAGATGGACGGCTTCGAGGCCAACGAGGGCATCATCGTCATCGCTGCCACCAACCGCCCCGACGTGCTGGACCCCGCGCTGATGCGCCCGGGCCGCTTCGACCGCCAGGTGGTGGTGCCGCTGCCCGATATTCGTGGCCGCGAGCATATCCTCAACGTTCACCTGCGCAAGGTGCCGCTGGCCGATGACGTCAAGCCGTCCCTGATCGCCCGCGGCACCCCGGGCTTCTCCGGCGCCGACCTGGCCAACCTGGTCAACGAGGGCGCGCTGTTCGCCGCGCGGCGCAACAAGCGCCTGGTGGGCATGGAGGAGTTGGAGCTGGCCAAGGACAAGATCATGATGGGCGCCGAGCGCCGCTCCATGGTCATGACCGAGAAGGAGAAGCTCAACACCGCCTACCACGAGTCTGGCCATGCCATCATCGGCCTGGTGGTGCCGGAGCACGATCCGGTCTACAAGGTGACCATCATCCCACGTGGCCGCGCCTTGGGCGTGACCATGTTCCTGCCCGAGCAGGATCGCTACAGCCTGTCGCGCCAGCAGATCCTCAGCCAGATCTGCTCGCTGTTCGGCGGCCGCATCGCCGAGGAGATGACCCTGGGGCCCAACGGGGTGACCACGGGGGCCTCGAATGACATCAAGCGCGCCACCGAACTGGCCCACAACATGGTCGCCAAGTGGGGCCTCTCCGATGAGATGGGGCCGATCATGTACGACGAGGACGAGTCTCACCAGTTTCTCGGCGCTCCGGGCCAGGGTGGCAGCAAGATGAAGTCCGGCGAGACCATCTCCAAGCTCGACAAGGAGGTGCGCAAGGTGATCGACGGCTGCTACGACCAGGCGCGCCAGATCCTCGAGGAGAACCGCGACAAGCTCGACGCCATGGCCGAGGCGCTGATGAAGTACGAGACCATCGATGCCGAGCAGCTCAAGGACATCATGGAAGGCCGTGAGCCGCGCCCGCCCAAGGACTGGGAGGACGGTGACTCCTCCGGCCCCGGCGCCCCGGTGACCGAAGAGCCCGCCGCCGAGGCGGCGCCGGAGGCCCCGGACGAGGTCGACGGCGACGAGGAGGATGACGACGAGCCCCACCGTCGCCCCTCCGACCCGCTGGGCGGGCCTGCCGGCTCCTGAGCCCGCTGCCTCCCCCCTGTGCCAGGCGCCCCTTTTGGGGCGCCTGCGCATTGTAAGTCCCGTCAATCCCCGTCTCGCACACCCCCAGGCTCCGATAGATGATGAATTCGACCTCTGCCCCCCTGATCTGCGGCCGCCACCGGCTCGACCTCACCTTCCCCCGGGTGATGGGAATCCTCAACGTCACCCCCGACTCCTTCTCCGACGGTGGCCGCCATGTGGCCCGGGAGGATGCCCTGCGTCACGCCGAGCGCATGCTGGCCGAGGGGGCGGCGATCATCGACGTGGGCGGTGAGTCGACCCGGCCGGGCGCCGACGTAGTCTCACCCCAGCAGGAGCTCGACCGGGTCGCGCCGGTGGTGGAGGCGCTGGTGCGTGAATTGGACGCCCTGGTCTCGGTGGATACCAGCTGCCCCGAGGTGATCCGCGAGAGTGCGGCCCTGGGTGCCGGCATGATCAATGATGTGCGCTCCCTGGAGCGCGAGGGAGCGCTGGCCGCGGCCATTAGCGCCGGCCTGCCGGTGTGCCTGATGCACCGCCAGGGGGAGCCCCGCGACATGCAGCAGGCGCCCCGCTATGATGTGCCCATCGAGGAGGCGGTCGCCGACTATCTCGCCGAACGTGTCGCCGCCTGCGAGGCCGGCGGCCTGCGCCGCGAGCGCCTGCTGGTCGATCCGGGCTTCGGCTTCGGCAAGACCGTGGAGCACAATCTGCGTCTGCTCAATCGCCTGGAGCGGCTGGCCACGCTCGAGCTGCCGCTGCTGGTTGGCATGTCGCGCAAGAGCATGATCGGCAAGGTGCTGGAGCGTCCGGTGGAGGAGCGCCTGCCCGGCGGGCTGGCGTTGACGGCCCTGGCGGTGGAGCGCGGCGCTCGCATCCTGCGCGTCCACGATGTGGCCCCCAGCGTGGATGCGGTGAACATGACCTGGGCCGTACTCAAGGAAGGATGCTGATGACACGACGCTATTTTGGCACCGACGGGATCCGCGGCACCGTCGGCGAGCCCCCTATCACGGCGGATTTCATGCTCAAGCTCGGCTGGGCCACCGGCCGCGTGCTGGCCGCGCGCGCCGGCAAGCGCCGCCCGCGAGTGCTGATCGGCAAGGACACCCGGATCTCCGGCTACATGTTCGAGTCGGCCCTGGAGGCGGGGCTCTCCGCCGCCGGCGTGGACGTGGCCCTGCTGGGCCCCATGCCGACGCCCGGCATCGCCTACCTGACCCGCACCTTCCGTGCCGATGCCGGCATCGTGATTTCGGCGTCGCACAACCCCTTCGCCGACAACGGCATCAAGTTCTTCTCCACCGCGGGGGCCAAGCTGGATGACGCCCTCGAGGCGGAGATCGAGGGGATGCTCGATGAGCCGCTGACCACGGTGGCGGCAGACCGGCTCGGCAAGGTGGCGCGCATCGATGATGCCGCCGGGCGCTATATCGAGTTCTGCAAGTCCACGGTGCCGGATCGGGTCAGCCTCACCGGCCTGAAGGTGGTGCTGGACTGCGCCCATGGCGCGACCTACCACATCGCGCCCAGCGTGTTCCGCGAGCTGGGCGCCGAGGTAAGCCTGATTGGGGCGAGCCCGGACGGCCTCAACATCAACAAGGAGGTCGGCTCCACTCATCCGGCAGCGCTGCGCGCCGCGGTGATCCAGCAGGGCGCCGACCTCGGCGTGGCCTTCGACGGGGACGGCGACCGGGTGCTGCTGGTGGATGCCGACGGTCGCGAGATTGACGGCGACGACATTCTCTACCTGATCGCCCGTGACCGCCACGCCCGGGGCGCACTGGGCGGTGGCGTGGTGGGTACCCTGATGTCCAACTTCGGCCTGGCGGCGGCCTTCGAGGAGATGGGTGTGCCCTTCGAACGCGCGAGGGTGGGCGACCGCTACGTGATGGAGCGCCTGGCCAGCAAGGGCTGGCAGCTCGGCGGCGAGTCCTCGGGGCACATCGTCTGCGGCCATGTGCAGACCACCGGCGACGGTATCGTCTCGGCGTTGCAGGTGCTGGCGATCATGGTCCGCGAGGACAAGCCGCTGCAGCGCCTGCTGGCCGGCCTGGAGAAGGCACCCCAGGCGCTGGTCAATGTCCGCCTCACCCCGGGCAGCAAGGCCGCGATACTCATGGAGCGCCCGGAACTCCAGGCGGCGGTGGCCGAGGTGGAGGCCGAACTGGGCGACGAGGGTCGCGTGCTGCTGCGACCCTCCGGCACCGAGCCGCTGATCCGGGTGATGGTGGAGGGCCGCCCTCATCTGGATGTGGACGGCCTGGCGCGTCGCATCGCCGCCGAGGTCGAGGCGCTATTGGCCTGAGCGGGCCGGTTGTCTTGACAGGGCCGCTCCTATACCATTTCGCACCACCTTGAAAGAGAACAGTCGATGCGTACCCCGCTGCTTGCCGGCAACTGGAAGATGAATGGCTCGGCCGATCTAGTCGAGGCCTTCGGTCGTGCCTTTGCCGAGGCCGAGCTGCCGGAGGGAGTCGAGGTCGTGGTCTTTCCTCCGTTTCCCTACCTGGAAGCGGCGCAGCGCGCCTTCGCCGACACCCCGCTGCGGCTTGGCGCCCAGTCGCTCAATCCGCTGCATTCCGGGGCACATACCGGCGAGGTGAGCGGCCGCATGCTGTGCGAGTTCGGCGTGCGCTATGCCCTGGTGGGGCACTCCGAGCGCCGCCAGCTCTACCGCGAGGGTGATGAGCAGGTCTTCGATCGCCTGCTGGCCGCCCTCAGCGTCGGCCTGACGCCGGTGCTCTGCGTGGGGGAGACCCTCGAGGAGCGCGACGCTGGTCAGACCATGGAGGTGGTGCTGCGCCAAGTGGGCTACGCGATGTCACGCCTGGAGCCTGAACAGCGCTCGCGCGTCCTGATCGCCTACGAGCCGGTGTGGGCCATCGGTACCGGTCGCACTGCCACGCCGGAGCAGGCTCAGGAGGTAATGGCCGGCATTCGTGACTACCAGGCCAGTTACAACCGGAAGCTGGCCGAAGGGCTCCGACTTCTCTACGGGGGGAGCATGAACGTCGGCAATGCCGCCGAGCTGCTCGCCCAACCCGATATCGACGGCGGCCTGGTGGGCGGTGCCTCACTCAAGGTCGACGATTTCCTAGCCATCTGTCAGTCAGCAGGTTGATTCCATGCAAGTTGCCATTCTCATGATCCACGTGGTGATCGCCATCGCCCTGGTCGTCCTCGTCCTGCTGCAACAGGGCAAGGGCGCCGAAGCCGGCGCCGCCTTCGGTGGCGGTGCCTCCCAGACCGTATTCGGTTCTCGCGGCAGCGGTGGCTTCCTGGCGAAGTTCACCGCCTTCCTGGCCGCCGCCTTCTTCGCCACCTCCCTGGCCCTGGCCTGGTATGCCTCCCAGGCGAGCCAGGCACCCGAGGCCGGCATTCCCGATTCGCGCCTGATCGAGCAGCAGCGCAGCGTTCCAACCCTTGACGACAGTGCCCAGGGTATGGATAATGCAGCGCCAGTGCTGGAGGGAAGCGACGACTAGGTCGCTTGGCAGTTTCCAGCCTCCCCTGATGCCGAAGTGGTGGAATTGGTAGACACGCTATCTTGAGGGGGTAGTGGCCGTATGGCCGTGCGGGTTCAAGTCCCGCCTTCGGCACCATCTGATATACCGCAGCGTTTCTTGCGCAAGCAAGGCGGTCTTTCATAAAAGCGGGATTGGCATAGCGGTGGTATCCCTTGACGAAAGTCATGGCGATGTGTAAGATCACCGACCTAGATTGATGCGGGGTGGAGCAGTCTGGTAGCTCGTCGGGCTCATAACCCGAAGGTCATCGGTTCAAATCCGGTCCCCGCTACCATCTTCCGGACAGCCGCCTTTCGAATCTCAGCGATTGCGCTAGGGTTTGAAGAGAAGGGGCAGCCAAGTCGCCGGAGTGGTATAGAGATTTCTTGTAAAAGCCCCTTCCTGTGAAGGGGCTTTTTGTTAGCAGCGTGCAGGGTGCCAAGCGCTCGCCGCTGTTCCGGGCAACGCCAATCAGCCACCTGACTTTCCCGTTTACTCCCGGCCAGGTGCCTGATGCAACGGCTGTAGGAGCGATTTTTTCGTGGCAATCAAGGATGCTGCACTGCACGCAATGATCGAACCCGTGGTTACCGCCATGGGCTTCGAACTGTGGGGCATCGATTTTCTATCCCACGGCAAGCACTCCCGTCTGGTGATCTATATCGATCACGAGAATGGCGTCAGCGTCGACGACTGCGCCGACATCAGCCGCCAGGTGAGTGCCATATTCGACGTCGAGGACCCGGTCCGCGGCGAGTATCGCCTTGAGGTCTCCTCTCCGGGGATGGATCGTCCGCTCTACACCCTCGATCAGTTTTCCCGCTATCGCGGCCACGATGTGGCGCTGAAGCTGCGGGTACCCTTCGAGGGGCGGCGCAAGTTCCAGGGCCTGCTGGCCGGAGTCGAGGGCGATGAGGTGCTGCTCCAGGTCGAGGGTGAGGAGTACTGCTTTCCGATCGACAGCATCGACCAGGCACAGGTGGTGCCGCGGTTCGATGACAAGGTTTGATGGTCAAGTTTCATGGTCAAGATTGATGACCAGGCCACCGGTCGGCACGGCTGGATGAGCATGAGGCTCGAGGACAGGTTTTCTGGCGAGGCAATGGCATGAGCAAAGAGATTCTGGCGGTCGTTGAAACGATCTCCAACGAAAAAGGAGTTCCCCGCGAGGTGATCTTCGAGGCCGTCGAGGCGGCCCTGGCCAGCGCGTCCCGCAAGCGTTTCGAGGACGAGGAAGCCAGCGTGCGGGTGCACATTGATCGCCGCACCGGTGATTACGAGACCTTCCGCCGCTGGGCGGTGGTAGAAGACGACGACTTCGACGGCCCCGACCACGAGATCAAGCTCACCTTTGCCGAGCGTCGCGACCCCCCCCTGGGGCTGGGCGATGTGGTCGAGGAGAAGATCGAGAACGCCGACTTCGGCCGGATCGCCGCCCAGACCGCCAAGCAGGTCATCGTACAAAAGGTGCGCGAGGCTGAGCGGGCCGAGGTGGTGCGCCTCTACGCCGATCGCGAAGGCGATCTGGTCTCCGGCATCGTCAAGAAGACCACCCGCGACGGCCTGATCATCGACCTGGGCGAGAACGCCGAGGCCTTCCTGCCCCGCGGTGAGATGATTCCCGGCGAGCGCTACCGCATGAACGAACGGGTTCGCGCGCTGCTGGTCAAGGTGGATCCCGAGGCCCGCGGCGCTCAGCTGATCCTCTCGCGGACCTGCCCGGAGCTGATCATCGAGCTGTTCAGCATCGAGGTCCCGGAGATCGCCGAGCAGCTCATCGAGATCAAGGGCGCCGCTCGTGACCCCGGTTCTCGGGCCAAGATCGCCGTCAAGACCAACGATCGGCGCATCGACCCGGTGGGAGCCTGTGTGGGCATGCGCGGTTCCCGTGTCCAGGCGGTCTCCGCGGAGCTGCAGAACGAGCGCGTGGATATCGTGCTGTGGGATGACAATCCTGCTCAGCTGGTGATCAATGCCATGGCGCCGGCGGACGTCGCTTCCATTCTCGTCGACGAGGACGCCCACGCCATGGATGTGGCGGTCGCCGAAGACAACCTGGCCCAGGCCATCGGTCGTAGCGGTCAGAACGTGCGCCTGGCCTCCGAGCTCACCGGCTGGCGGATCAATGTCATGACCGAGGCCGACGCCGAGACCAAGCGCGACCAGGAGGTCGACAGCCTGGTCGAGCACTTCATCCAGCACCTGGATATCGACGACGATGTCGCGCGCCTGCTGGTTGAGGAAGGCTTCACCTCTCTGGAGGAGATCGCCTACGTGCCGGTGGAAGAGATGCTCGAGATCGAGGAGTTCGACGAGGAGACCATCGAGGAGCTGCGCGCTCGCGCCAAGGACGAGCTGCTCAACCTGGCCATCGCCTCCGAGGAGGAGCTCGATGGCGCCCAGCCGGCCGACGACCTGCTGGAGATGGACGGCATGGAGCGCCACCTGGCCTTCATCCTGGCCAGCCGCGGGATCGTCACCATGGAGGATCTTGCCGAGCAGTCCGTCGATGACCTGTTGGACATCGAGGGGATAGACGAGGAGCGCGCCGCGGCACTGATCATGACCGCCCGTGCGCCCTGGTTTGAACACGAGTAGCTCGAAGGCGAATGGCGCGACAGGCGCCAAGTCCGGCACCGACTGGCCGGGCGACAGTATTCGAAGCGAAGAATTGGGGTCACGGGCTCAGGAGGGTCGTAATGTCAGAGATGACCGTTAAGGATTTTGCAGCGAAGGTGGGGCGCGATGTGCCTCGTCTGCTGGAACAGATGAAAGAGGCCGGTCTCGGCCAGAAGTCCGAAGTCGATGCGGTGTCCGAGGAGGACAAGCGCCGGCTGCTGGACTATCTCACCAAGAGCCACGGCGGAGACACCAGCGCCGCGGCACCGAAGAACCGCATTACCCTGACGCGCAAGACGCGTAGCCGCATCAACACCGGCGAGCGGGGCAAGACCATCGAGGTGCAGGTGCGCAAGAAGCGCACCTACGTCAAGCGTGCCGAGGACGATGTGGCGCCGGAGCCGGTGGAAGATGCCGGGCCGCGCCAGCTGGTCGGTGACATGGCCGACTCCCAGCAGGCCCGGGCCGAGCAGGAAGCCCGCGACGCCGAGGTCGCCAAGACTCGCGCTGCCGAGGAGTCCGCCCGCGAGGCCGCGGCCAAGCTCGAAGCCGAGAAGGCCGTTGCCGAGCCGCAGATTCCGGTGCCGGAACTGGTGGAGCAGCCGGCCGGTGACGAGCCGCCCGCGCCGCCCAAGGAGGGTCGCTCCGACCGCCGCACCGCACCGCCCAAGAAGACCGCCGCCAAGAAGGGGCGTCATGAGCGCGACGATGACGATCGCGATGAGCGTCGTCGTGGCGGAGCCAAGAAGGCCAAGCGCGCCGAGCGTCGCGGCGGTCGTCGCGGTGGCTCCCCGGGCGGCGGCAAGCACGGCTTCCAGAAGCCGACTCAGCCGATCGTCCGCGAGGTCTCCATCCCCGAGTCGATCAGCGTCGCCGAACTGGCCGACAAGATGTCGATCAAGGCGAACGAGGTCATCAAGGCCATGTTCAACATGGGCGCGGCGGTGACCATCAATCAGACCATCGATCAGGACACCGCGGCCATCGTCGTCGAGGAGATGGGCCACAAGCCCAAGCTGATCAAGGATGACGCTCTCGAGACCGAGATGCTCGAAGGCATCTCCTACGAGGGCGAGGAGATCACCCGCTCACCGGTGGTCACCGTCATGGGTCACGTCGACCACGGCAAGACCTCGCTGCTCGACTACATCCGCAAGGCCAAGGTGGCCACCGGTGAGGCTGGCGGCATCACCCAGCACATCGGTGCCTATCACGTCGAGGATGAGCACGGTGGCGTGACTTTCCTGGATACCCCGGGCCACGCGGCGTTCACCGCCATGCGTGCCCGCGGTGCCAAGGCCACCGACGTGGTCATCCTGGTGGTGGCCGCCGACGATGGCGTGATGCCCCAGACCATCGAGGCGATCGAGCACTCCCGGGCGGCCGAGGTGCCCATGGTGGTGGCGGTCAACAAGATCGACAAGCAGGGCATCGATCTGGACCGGATCAAGAACGAGCTCTCCCAGCACGGCGTGATCTCCGAGGAGTGGGGCGGCGACACCCAGTTCGTGCACGTCTCCGCGCATACCGGCGAAGGCATCGAGGACCTGCTGGAGGCGATCCAGCTGGTCTCCGAGGTGCTCGAGCTGAAGGCGGTTCCGGAAGCGCCCGGCAAGGGCGTGGTGGTCGAGTCGCGCCTGGACAAGGGCCGCGGCCCGGTGGCTACCGTACTGGTTCAGAACGGCACCCTGAAGAAGGGCGACATCGTGCTCGCCGGCCTGCATTACGGTCGCGTACGTGCGCTGACCAACGAGCTGGGCAAGCAGGTCGACGAGGTCGGTCCCGCCATGCCAGTGGAGATCCAGGGCCTCGACGGCACCCCGGATGCCGGTGACGACTTCATGGTCGTGGCCGACGAGAAGAAGGCCCGCGAGGTCGCCAACTTCCGTCAGGGCAAGTACCGCGAGGTGCGCCTGGCGCGCCAGCAGAAGGCCAAGCTGGAGAACATGTTCAGCCAGATGGGCCAGGACGAGGTGGCCAAGGTCAACGTCGTGCTCAAGGCCGACGTCCAAGGCTCGCTGGAAGCGATCAAGGGCGCCCTGGAAGAGCTCTCCACCGACGAGGTACAGGTGGCTGTGGTCTCCTCCGGGGTCGGTGGCATCACCGGCACCGATGCCAACCTGGCGCTGGCCTCCGAGGCCATCGTGATGGGCTTCAACGTGCGTGCCGACGCCGCCGCCCGCGAGATCATCGAGCGTGAAGGCCTGGATCTGCGCTACTACAGCGTCATCTATCAGCTGATCGACGAGGTCAAGCAGGCCATGACCGGCATGCTGGCGCCGGAGTGGAAGGAAGAGATCGTCGGCGTGGCCGAGGTCCGTGACGTCTTCCGTGCACCGAAGATTGGCGCCGTGGCAGGCTGCATGGTGGTCGAGGGCAGCGTCTTCCGTAACAAGAAGATCCGCGTGCTGCGCGACAACGTGGTGATCTACGAGGGCGAACTCGAGTCGCTGCGCCGCTTCAAGGACGATGTCCAGGAAGTGCGCAACGGCATGGAGTGTGGCATCGGTGTGAAGAACTACAACGATGTCCAGGTCGGCGACAAGATCGAGGTCTTCGACCAGATCAAGGTCGAGCGTACCCTCTAAAGGCTCGAGGAGTCGTTCATGCGCGAGTTCAAGCGAACCGATCGGGTGGCCGACCAGCTCCAGAAGGAGCTGGCGGTGCTCATCCAGCGCGAGGTCAAGGACCCGCGGCTGGGGATGGTCACGGTCAGCGGCGTCGAGGTCAGTCGTGACCTCGGCTATGCCGACGTCCATGTGACCATCCTGGGCGAGGACACCCCGGAGCGAATCAAGGAGAACCTCAAGGTTCTCAAGCAGGCCGCGGGCTTCCTGCGTGGCCAGGTCGCTCGGCGCATCAAGCTGCGTCACGTGCCGGAGCTGCGCTTCCACTATGACGAGAGCGTGGTGCGGGGCCAGCGGCTCTCCTCGCTGATCCAGGAGGCGGTGGCCAGCGACCGCTCCCTGCAAGGTGACGAGGGCGAGGATGCGGGCACCGAGGACGAGTCCGGCAGCGACAGCGGGCGCGACTGATGGCGCGTCGGCGTCGCGGCCTGCCGGTCAACGGGGTGCTGCTGCTGGACAAGCCCATGGGGGCGTCCAGCAATCACGCCCTGCAGCGTGCCCGGCGGCTGTTCCAGGCCCAGAAGGCCGGTCATACCGGCACCCTGGACCCCATGGCCACCGGGCTGCTGCCGGTCTGCTTCGGTGAGGCGACCAAGTTTTCCGCCCACCTGCTGGCCGCCGACAAGGTCTACTGTACCCGGGTCGAACTGGGCGCGGTGACCGATACCGGCGACGCCGAGGGTGAGGTGGTCGAGCGCCGCGCTGTGCCCCGACTGACCGAGGCCGACGTAGAGGGCGTGCTCGAGCGCTTCCGCGGCGAGATCGACCAGGTGCCGCCGATGTACTCGGCACTCAAGCACCAGGGGCGCAAGCTCTACGAGCTGGCCCGTGAAGGCAAGTCGATCGAGCGTGCAGCACGGCGCGTGACGGTGTATGATGCGCGGCTTCTCGCCTTCGAGGGCGAGGCCTTCGAGTTGGAAGTGAAGGTCAGCAAGGGCACCTATGTGCGCACCCTGGCCGAGGATATCGGCGGGGCTCTGGGCACCGGTGCACATATCAGTGCGCTGCGCCGCCTGGAGACAGGCCCCTTCACGGCGAAGGGGATGCTGACCCTCGAGGCCCTGGAGGCGCTCCCCGACCAGGTCGCCCGGGAGGCGACGCTGCTGCCTGTCGACGTGCTGGTCGCGCATCTGCCGAGACTCGAGCTGGACGCCTCGGCGGCAGCTCGTCTGACCCTGGGTCAGGCGGCTCGGACCGATGCCTCGGGCATCGGCATTGGCGAGACGGCAAGACTCTACTGCGACGGGGCCTTCCTGGGCCTCGGCGCGGTCACGGCGCCACAGGAGGTGGCACCGAAACGGCTACTGAGCAGCGCAGCCGATTAAGGGAGAAACGCCCGAGACTGCAAATATGCGTGGTCTCACACACACATCATTCAGGCATATTGCTTACTGGAGAGACAGATGGCACTCACAGCCGAACAGAAGGCCACAATCGTCAACGAATTCGGTCGTGGCGACAACGATACCGGTTCCCCCGAAGTGCAGGTTGCCCTGCTGAGCGCCAACATCGATGGCCTGCAGGACCACTTCAAGACCAACAAGCAGGATCACCACTCCCGCCGTGGCCTGATCCGCATGGTCAACCAGCGCCGCAAGCTGCTGGACTACCTGAAGCGCAAGGACTTCGAGCGCTATCAGGCACTTATCCAGCGTCTGGGCCTGCGCCGCTAAGCGACGCACCCAAGCGGTAGAGAAACGGGCAGCCTTCGGGCTGCCCGTTTTGCGTCTGTGGGGCCGAAATGTCGCTAGCCGGTGGCCGCGGGGCGCGTCAACCCCTAAAATGGTCGCCGAGTCGAAACGAACCAAACACAGAAAAGTAACGTTGAAGGAAGTCGCCGTGAATCCGGTCAAGAAGACATTTCAGTACGGTCGCAGCACCGTCACCATGGAAACCGGGCGCATCGCCCGCCAGGCCACCGGTGCCGTGATGGTCACCATGGACGACACCGTGGTGCTGTGCACCGTGGTGGCCAAGAAAGAGGCCAATCCCGCTCAGCCCTTCTTCCCGCTGGGTGTGTTCTATCAGGAGAAGACCTACGCAGTCGGCAAGATCCCCGGCGGCTTCTTCAAGCGCGAGGGGCGTCCCACCGAGAAGGAGACCCTCACCTCGCGGCTGATCGACCGCCCGATCCGTCCGCTATTCCCCAAGGGCTTCATGAACGAGGTGCAGGTCGTCTGCACGGTGCTCTCCACCGACCGCAACCATGATCCGGATATCGCGGCGCTGCTGGGCACCTCTGCGGCCCTGGCCATCTCCGGGGTGCCGTTCAAGGGCCCGATCGGCGCGGCCCGCGTTGGCTTCGATGAGGAGAAGGGTTACTTCCTCAACCCCACCGTCGAGGAGCTGGCGAAATCCGAGCTGGACATGGTGGTGGCCGGTACCGAGAAGGCGGTGCTGATGGTGGAGTCCGAGGCCAAGGAGCTGCTCGAGGACGAGATGCTCGGTGCCGTGCTCTATGGCCATATGGAGATGCAGGTGGCCATCAAGGCCATCAGCGAGCTGGTCGCCGAGGCCGGCAAGCCGAAGTGGGACTGGCAGCCGGCAGCCGAGAACACCGAGCTCAAGGCCGCCGTGGCCAGCGCCTACGAGGCCAAGGTAGGCGAGGCCTATCGCCTCACCGACAAGATGGTCCGTCAGGATGCGCTCTTCGCCCTCAAGGCTGCGGCCGTGGAGCAGCTGGCCGGTGAAGAGGAAGGCAAGTTCGGCACCGATGAGGTGAAGGGTGCCTTCGCCGCGCTGGAGAAGCGCGTGGTGCGCTCCCGCGTGGTCAAGGGCGAGCCGCGCATCGACGGCCGCGACCACAAGACCGTACGTCCGCTGGCCATCGAGGTGGGCAGCCTGCCCAAGACCCACGGCTCGGCGATCTTCACCCGCGGCGAGACCCAGGCCATCGTGGTCGCTACTCTGGGTACCCTGCGCGACTCCCAGCTGATCGAGTCGCTGGAGGGCGAGCGCAAGGACCGCTTCCTGCTGCA
The DNA here is from genome assembly GCF_047795635.1 of Halomonas sp. HK25. Taxonomy (GTDB): domain Bacteria; phylum Pseudomonadota; class Gammaproteobacteria; order Pseudomonadales; family Halomonadaceae; genus Halomonas. Next base: position 187,967 of record NZ_CP181044.1, read on the forward strand.
CTACAACTTCCCCCCCTACTGCGTGGGCGAGGCCGGCTTCATGGGCGGCCCCAAGCGTCGCGAGATCGGCCATGGCCGCCTGGCGCGCCGTGGCGTGCAGGCCATGCTGCCCGACGATGCCGAGTTCCCCTACACCATCCGCGTGGTCTCCGAGATCACCGAGTCCAACGGTTCCAGTTCCATGGCCTCGGTGTGCGGCACGTCGCTGGCGCTGATGGACGCCGGCGTGCCGATGAAGGCCCCGGTGGCGGGGATCGCCATGGGCCTGGTCAAGGACGATAGCGGCTTCGCTGTGCTGACCGATATCCTGGGTGACGAGGACCACCTCGGCGACATGGACTTCAAGGTGGCCGGTTCCTCCGAGGGCGTGACCGCCCTGCAGATGGACATCAAGATCGAGGGCATCAACGAGGAGATCATGGAGCAGGCTCTGCAGCAGGCCCTGGAGGCTCGCCTCAGCATCCTCGAGCAGATGAACACGGTGATCGGCCAGAGCCGCACCGAGGTCTCCGAGAACGCTCCCTCCATGGCGACCATCAAGATCGCCCCGGACAAGATCCGCGACGTCATCGGCAAGGGTGGCGCCACCATCCGCAAGATCTGCGAAGATACCGGCGCCTCCATCGACCTGGACGACGACGGCACCGTGCGCATCTACGCCGAGGACAAGGCGGCGGCCAAGCGGGCCATCGATACCGTGCTGGCGATCACCGCCGAGGCTGAGATCGGCAAGCTCTACCTGGGCAAGGTGGCCCGTATCGCCGACTTCGGGGCCTTCGTCAACATCATGCCGGGCACCGACGGCCTGGTGCATATCTCCCAGATCGTGCCGGAGCGGGTCAACGACGTGCGTGACTTCCTCAACGAGGGTGACGAGGTCGTGGTCAAGGTGCTCGACATCGACAACCGCAACCGGGTGAAGCTCACCATCAAGGAGATCACCCCGGAAGAGAAGGCGGCGTTCGAGGCCGAGGCGGCCGCCGAGCCCGCGCTGTAAGCGACCGCCTTCGGCGAGCTGAAAGCTTGAAGCTGGAAGAAAATCCGCCCCCGCAGCCTGGCTGCGGGGGCGGATTCTTTTAGGCTTGTCTTCGAGCTTCGAGCTTCGAGCTTCGAGCTTCGAGCTTCGAGCTTCGAGCTTCGAGCTTCGAGCTTATCTTTCGATCGCGAGTGCGACCCCCTGCCCGCCGCCGATGCACAGGGTCGCCAGGCCCTTCTTGGCGTCGCGGGCGATCATCTCGTGCAGCAGGGTGACCAGCACGCGGCAGCCAGAGGCGCCGATGGGGTGACCCAGGGCGATGGCGCCGCCGTTGACGTTGACCTTGCTGACATCCCAGCCCAGCTCCTTGTTGACGGAGAGCGCCTGGGCGGCGAAGGCCTCGTTGGCCTCGACCAGGTCGAGGTCGTCCAGGCTCCAGCCGGCCTTCTCCAGGCAGCGACGGGTGGCCGGGGCCGGGCCGATGCCCATGATCGCCGGGTCGACGCCGGCGTTGCTGTAGGCGGCGATGCGCGCCAGCGGCTCCAGGCCCAGGGCCTTGGCCTTCTCGGCGGAGCAGAGCATCACCACGGCGGCGCCGTCGTTGAGGGAGGAGGCGTTGCCGGCGGTGATGGTGCCATCCTTCTTGAAGGCGGGGCGCATGCCGCCGAGCTTCTCGGCGCTCACGTCACGCGGGCCCTCGTCGGTGTCGAAGACGACGGGGTCGCCCTTGCGCTGGGGGATCTCCACCGGGACGATCTGGCTCTTGAACTTGCCGTCACGGATGGCGGCGGAGGCCTTCTGCTGGGAGGCGGCGGCGAACTCGTCCATCGCCTCGCGGGTGATGCCGTACTTCTCCGCCAGATTCTCGGCGGTGATGCCCATGTGGTAGTTGTTGAAGGCGTCCCACAGGCCGTCATGGACCATGGTGTCGATGGCTTTCCAGTCGCCCATGCGCTGGCCGTTGCGGGAGTTGGGCAGCACGTGGGGCGAGGCTGACATGTTCTCCTGGCCGCCGGCCAGGATCAGCTCGGCGTCGCCGCAGCGGATCGCCTGGGTGGCGAGGTGCAGCGCCTTGAGGCCGGAGCCGCACACCTTGTTGATGGTCATGGCGGGGACGGCGTCGGGCAGGCCGGCCTTGATGGCGGCCTGGCGGGCCGGGTTCTGGCCCACGCCGGCGGTGAGCACCTGGCCCAGCAGCACTTCGTCGACCTGGTCGCCCGACACGCCGGTGGTGGCGAGCAGGTCCTTGATCACCAAAGCGCCCAGGTCGCTGGCGGGAATGCCGGCCAGTGAGCCGCCGAAGGTGCCGATGGCAGTGCGGCGTGCGGCAACGATCACCACTTCTTGCATGGGAGTGTTCTCCTGTATGGGATGACGAGCTTGCGGCCTTGTCGCGGCAGCCGGACACGACCGGGGAGTCCCAGCATAGGGGACGCTTGTGCGTCGCGGCAATGCTTCCATGGCCGCATGTCCGGAGTAGCGTGCAGACGGGCAGGCGATGTCGGTACCCCGAGAGGGGATGCCGTGACAAACATCAGGCCATCTGCACGGGAATCGCGTGGCTGGTGTGGCTGATGGCGTTGCCTTCCTGAAGGTAGATCAGCGCCGGCTGGTGGTTCTCCAGCTCCGCGTGGCCGTAGTGGGCGTAGCTGCAGATGATCACGCGATCACCGGGGCCGGCCAGGTGGGCGGCGGCGCCGTTGATGGAGATCACCTTCGAGCCCTCCTCGGCACGGATGGCGTAGGTGGTGAATCGCTGGCCGTTCTCGACGTTGTAGATCTGGATCTGCTCGTTCTCGCGGATGCCGGACATGTCGAGCAGCTCGCCGTCGATGGCGCAGGAGCCCTCGTAGTTGAGCACGGCATGGGTGACGCGGGCCATATGCAGCTTGGCCTTGAGCATGATGGTGAACATGGAAGTGTGGTCCTCCGAAAGCGAATGGGCGCGGCGCGTCAGCGCGGCAGGGTCAGGGTCAGGTTGTCGATCAGCCGGGTCGTGCCCAGGCGGGCGGCGACCAGCAGCACGGCCTCGCGGGTCGTCCGTGTGACGGGGCCCAGGTCGACCGCGCGCAGTTCCAGGTAGTCCGGCGCGAAGCCGGCCTCCTGCAGGCGGGCGTACCCGCTGGCCAGGGTCGGCCCGGTCGCCTCGCCGGCCTCAAGGGTCTGGCGCAGTTCGCACAGGGTCTGGTAGAGCCGCGGCGCCGTGGCGCGCTGTTCGGTACTCAGATAGCCGTTGCGGGATGAGAGCGCCAGGCCGTCGTCGGCGCGCACGATGGGTACGCCGACGACCTCGATGGGGAAGTGCAGGTCGGCCACCATGCGGCGGATCACCGCCAACTGCTGGTAGTCCTTCTCTCCGAAGCAGGCGATGTCGGGCTGCACCAGGTTGAAGAGCATGCCGACGACGGTGGAGACTCCGTCGAAGTGGCCGGGTCGTGAGGCGCCACACAGCCCCTCGCTGACGTCGGGCACCACAATGCGGGTCTGGGCCTCGAGCCCGCGCGGGTAGACGGTGGCGGTCTCGGGGGCGAACAGCAGGTCGCAGCCGGCCGCCTCCAGTCCGGCCTGATCCTCCTCGAGGGTGCGCGGGTAGGCATCCAGGTCCTCACCCGCCCCGAACTGCATGGGATTGACGTAGATGGTGGCGATTACCACCTCGGCGCGCTCGCGGGCCGCTGCGACCAGCGCCAGGTGGCCGTCGTGCAAGTTACCCATGGTGGGGACCAGGGCGATACGCTCGCCGCGACGGCGAACGTCTGCCAGCGTCTCGCGCATGGCGGGGATCTCTCTGAGGGTGCGCATTGCGGGGCTCCATGGCTAGAAGCAGTGTTCCTCGGCGGGGAAGCGCCGGGCCTTGACGTCCTCGTGGTAGCGCCGAAAGGCGCCCTGAATGTCATCGGTCTCGGCCATGAAGTTCTTGACGAAGCGCGGCTTGCGGCCGGCGGTGACGTTCAGGATGTCATGCATGACCAGGATCTGACCGTCGGTGTCGGGGCCTGCTCCGATACCGATCACCGGTACGTCCAACGCCTCGGTGATGGCCCGGCCCAGGCTCGCCGGCACGCACTCCAGCAGGATGACCGAGGCACCGGCCTCCGCCAGGATGCGGGCATCCTCGAGGATCTGGGTGGCGCGCTCGGCCTCGCGGCCCTGCACCTTGTAGCCGCCCAACTGGTAGACCGTCTGCGGGGTGAGGCCCAGGTGGGCGCAGACCGGTACGCCGCGGCGGGTCAGCTCGCGGATGCCCTCCGCCATCCATGCCTCGCCTTCCACCTTGACCAGCTCGGCGCCGGCGCGCATCAGCTCGCCGGCGTTCTCCAGCAGTCGCTCGGTGCTGGCATTGCCCATGAAGGGCAGGTCGACCATCAGCAGGCTCGCTCCCTTGCCGCGGGACACACAGCGCGTGTGGTAGCAGATCTCCTCGAGGGTCACCGGCAGGGTGCTGGCGTGGCCCTGCAGGACCATGCCCAGGGAGTCGCCGACCAGCAGCACCTCGATGCCGGCGTCGCTGGCGACTCGAGCGAAGGAGGCGTCATAGGCGGTCAGGCAGCTGAAGGACTCACCGGCGCGCTTGAAGGCCTGCAGCGTGCTCAGGGTGACGGTTTTCATGGCGTGCTCTCATCGTTGTGGCAGCAGGGGAGGCGCAAGCTGATGTCTCGTCCCGCCGTTAATCGCGCTGAAAGAATGGCGCTGAAAGTAACCTGTGATTGTTACCCGAACCGCCGGGGCGTGTCGATAGGTAACATTTTTTCGGCAAGATCATGCTCGCGGTAACAGCGGCCTAAGGCCGTCAGTCTCGAGGATATCGGCCGCTGCCGCCAGACGGCGGCCGTCCGGCAGCGTAAGTGCCGGCGCCACCTCCAGCAGTGGCACTACCACGAAGGCGCGATGCGTTAGTTCGGGATGCGGAACGACGAGGCGCGGCAGGGCCAGTACGCTGTCATCGAACAGTAGCAGATCCAGGTCCAGGGTGCGGGGCCCCCAGCGGCGCGCGCGGATCCTGCGGTGGCGCTGCTCCAGGGCCTGCAGCTGATCGAGCAGCGCCAGCGGCGAGAGGCGGGTCTCCAGTAGCGCCACGGCGTTGATGAAGTCAGGCTGATCCTGGGGGCCGAGCGGTCGACTGGCGTAGCAGCGTGAGGCGCTCAGGCGGCGGGTGAGCGGCAGGCGGTCGAGCTCCTCGAAGGCCTGTTCGATGTGACGCCGTGGATCGTCCAGATTGCTGCCCAGGCCGACCCAGGCGCGATGCGAGCTCATGCGTTGCCGTTGTCGCCGCCGTTATCACCACGCGGCTTGCGACGCCGGCGACGCCGGCGACGCCGTTTGCGCGGTGCGCCGCTGCCGGCGGGGTTGGCGCCGACCTTGTCCAGCAGACGGCGCTGGTCATGCTCGTCGGCGTTCTGGAAGGCGGTCCACCAGTCGCCGAGACCCGGCTCGAGCTCGCCGGCGGCCTCGCGCAGCAGCAGCAGGTCGTAGGCAGCCCGGAAGCGAGGATGCTCGCGGGTCTGGAAGACGCGGCGGCCGCGACGCAGCGGCAGGCGCTGCTGCAAGTCCCAGATGTCACGCATCGGCAGGCTGAAACGCTTGGGGATCGAGACATGCTGTAGCTGCCGGGAGACCACCTGTTGGGAGGCTGCCTGCAGGGCCGGAATCGGCGGCATGCCGTCGCGCTCGTGATCGACCTGTCGCAGTTGCACGGGGCCCCAGAGCAGGGCGGCGAACAGGAAGGCCGGGGTGACCGGGCGCTCTTCGGCGATGCGCCGATCGGTGCTGGCCAGTGCCGCTTCCACCAGGGGCTCTGCCCAGGGTAGTTCGTCCATGGCCTCCGCGGCTTCGGGGAACAGCATCTCGAACAGACGGTATTGGCGCAGTAGCCGGAAGGTCTCGACGCCGTGCCCACCCATGAACAGCTTGAGAATCTCGTCGAACAGGCGCGCCGGGGGGATCTGCAGCAGCAGCGGGGCGAGTTCGCGGATCGGCGCCTCGGTGGCGGGGTCCAGGTGGAAGTCGAGCTTGCCCGCGAAGCGCACCGCCCGCAGCATGCGCACCGGGTCCTCGCGGTAGCGGGTCGCTGGGTCGCCGATCAGGCGCAGGGTGCGCGCCTCGATGTCGCGTACGCCGTTGGCGAAGTCGTGGATCGAGAAGTCGGCGATGCTGTAGTAGAGGGCATTGATGGTGAAGTCGCGGCGTATGGCGTCTTCCTGGATGTTGCCCCAGACGTTGTCGCGCAGCAGCAGTCCCTCGTCGGACTGCTGGGCGATATGGTCGCCATGATCGTCGCCCGGCTTGCCGCGGAAGGTGGTGACCTCGATCACCTCGCGGCCGAAGCGCACGTGCACGATGCGGAATCGTCGGCCGATGATCCGCGAGTTGCGGAACAGCGCCTTGACCTCTTCCGGCGTGGCGTCGGTGGCCACGTCGAAGTCCTTGGGCATGCGCCCGAGCAGGGAGTCGCGGATGCAGCCGCCCACCAGGTAGGCCTGGCAGCCGGCATTGTGCAGCCGATAGAGCACCTTGAGGGCGGCGTCGCTGAAGTGCTGGCGCGACACCGGGTGATCCTGGCGGGGAATGATGCGCGGCTCGGACAGGCCGGCGGCGGCGCTGTCGGGTCCGAAGAAGGACTTCAGGCGTTCGCCCGGACTCTGCAGGAAGCGGGTAAATCCTTTGAACATGCGGCGATATCGACTCGCAGTGCGGAAAAAGAGGGCTAAAGGGTACAAGTGTATCCGACCCCTGGGACCTTGCATAGCACGGCGGCGGTGGCGGGGCCCATGCAGGACGCACAATAAAAAAGGGAGACCGGCAGGCCTCCCCTTCAAGCATTCTTGCAGCGTCCTTGCTGCTGGTTCTTCTTCGTGATGGCACATCGCCTTGAATACGCACCGCAGTCACCAAGGAGAAGAACAGGCTAGCTGTGTTGTTGTCCTTGTTGGCGCTCCTGGTGGTAACCGCCTCGTATTCAAAACAATAATCCAACCACGACGGCAGCGGATCTGCCTCCCCCCGGCTTGTTGGTGTTGTTGCCGGGGGTGCACCTTCGACGGCGATTGCTCTTGTTGTTGGCCGTACTGATGCGTCGGGTCCTTAGTCTCCGGTTCCTCGCGAAGCTTGTTGTTGTTGGCAAGCGAGGGGCCGAGCACGTCTCTGTTGTTCTTGTTGGCTAATCGCGCCTGTGTGGCACTGGCCCGCGGTGGTTATTGTTATTGGTGCGGGGCTTGTCACTCGGGGCTGCAGCGTTGTTGTTGTTGGTGCAGCCGGTGACACCGGAACTTGTTTTTCTTACCCGGTTATATAGCAGCCTGCGTGCCAGACTGTATTTATTAAATACATATCAATGGTTTATGGCGACGCCCTCGGAGGTGTCAGCGACGCGGGTGGCAGAGTGTTACCCCTGAGGCCCCAACGTGGGGCACGGGCTGTGTGGGACGGTAACAAATGGCGCAAGGTGGGAAGCCTGGCCCCACACGACAGCGCCCGCGGCGGTGGCCACGGGCGCTTGCGCGTTAGTCGCATGGACGATGGTCGCATGGGCGTGAAGGGTCGCGGACGCCAGCCGCTCAGTCATTCTTGCGTCGTGGGCTCTTCTTGCGGGGGATGCCGAGGCGCTGGCGCCGCTCCCATAGCGACTTGCGACTGATGCCGAGCTTCTGGGCCAGATCGGTCTCGCTCATCTGGTCCTGGTGCTCCAGCACGAAGTGCTGGAAATAGTCTTCAAGCGATAGGTCGTCCTCGCCGCTGCCCTCGGTGTCCTGGCCGGCGTCGGCCGTGGTGGGTTCAGGCTCAGCGGGAGTGCTCTTGCGCGGGGTGGGGGGCGTGCCGCTGGGCGGCGAGAGTCCGAGGTCATCCGGATGGATCAGGTGCCCCTCGGCGAGGATCACGCCACGCTCGAGGGCATTTTCCAGCTCGCGCACGTTACCGGGCCAGGGGTAGTCATGGATCTCGCGGCGGGCGGCGCGGGAGAGTCGCAGTCCCTCGCGGTCGTGGCGCTTGCAGGCCTTCTCCAGAAGGATATCGGCGATCAGCAGCACGTCATCTTCGCGGTCGCGTAGCGGAGGCAGGTCGATCTGCATGACGTTGAGGCGATAGTAGAGGTCGAGACGGAACTCGCCGGTCTTGGACAGGGCGCGCAGATCGCGGTGGGTGGCGGCAATCAGGCGCACGTCCACGTGGCGGGTCTCCACCGAGCCGATCTTGCGGATCTCGCCCTCCTGCAGCACCCGCAGCAGCCGGGCCTGGGCGTCCAGCGGCAGCTCTCCGATCTCGTCGAGGAACAGGGTGCCGCCGTCAGCGGCTTCCACCAAGCCGGTGCGGGCGGCGCTGGCGCCGGTGAAGGCGCCCTTCTCGTGGCCGAACAGCTCCGACTCGATCAGCGTCTCGGGGATCGCCGCGCAGTTGACGCTGATCAGCGCTGCCCGGGCGCGCTTGCTCTGCTGGTGCAGGGCGCGAGCCACCAGCTCCTTGCCGGTGCCCGATTCTCCCTGGATCAGCACGGTGACGTCGGCTGGTGCGGTCTTGCGGATGCGCGAGTAGACCAGTTGCATGGCCGGGCAGCTGCCGATCATTGGCTGAGCCTGGCCGCTGGGCTCGGTGATGTCCGGTGGCTCGGCGCGCCGCGAGGCTTGCAGGTGCAGCACCCGGGCCACGGTCTCGAGCAGCTCGTCGTGGTCGAAGGGCTTGGCCACGTAGTCCACGGCGCCCTGCTTGAGGGCGTCCACCGCCGAGCGCATGCTGGCGTAGCTGGTCATGATCAGCACCGGGACCGGGGCGGCACGGGCGATCAGCTCGGTGCCGGGCTCGCCGGGCAGGCGCAGGTCGCTGATCACCAGGTCGAAGCGCTGGGGGTCCAGGGCGGTGGCTTCGTCGACGGAGCCCGCCTCGTCGACATGGTAGTCGTGGCGCTCCAGCAGACGGCGCAGGGCGCTGCGGATGATGGCTTCATCTTCTACGATCAGGATCCGGCTCATCGCGGTGACTCACCCTCCTGTGGGTTCAGCGGCAGCCAGAGGCTGATGCGGGTGCCGCGCTCGCGACCCGGCGGCGGCGATTCGATATCGATCTGGCCGTGGTGCTCGGCGACGATGCTGTAGACCAGCGGCAGGCCCAGCCCTGTCCCCTGGCCGGGAGGCTTGGTGGTGGTGAAGGGCTCGAAGAGGTGGTCGCGCACCCGTTCGTCGATGCCGTGGCCCTCGTCGGTGACAGCGACCCGCAGCCCGGCGGCCTCGGCACTCGCCTCGATGACCACGCGGTCGCCGGGATCGCTGGCGTCGCGGGCGTTGCCGAGCAGGTTGACCATCACCTGCAGCAGCCGCTGGGCATCGCCCTGGACCCGGGGCGCCTGGGGGCAGCGGTTCTCGAAGACGACATCGTCGCCCGAGCGGGCGAGATGGATCAAGTGGATGGCCTCGTCGGTGACCTCGGCCAGGGAGACCGGCGCGAACGCCTGGCCGCTCAGGTGGCGGCCGCCGTGGGCGAAGCCCACCAGCGATGAGACGATTCGCGAGACACGGTCGGTGAGCTGCTGAATCTGCTCGGCGGTCTCGAGGATCTCGGGGTCCTCGGTGTCATAGCGCAGGTTCTGGGCCAGGGAGGAGATCCCGGTGATGGGATTGCCGATCTCGTGGGCCACCCCGGCCGCGAGCTGGCCGATGGATGCCAGGCGTGCGGCGTGGACCAGCTCATCCTCCAGCCACTTCATCTCGCTGTGGTCCTCCACCAAAATCACCATGCCGCCGGGTTCGCTGTCATCGCCCGCGAGCTCGGCCTTGTGCAGGCTCAGGTAGCGGACGCTGCCCGCCAGGGTGACCGGCTGCTTGTAGAGGTGGCTGTGCGACTCGGCGAGGATGCGGCCGAGCAGCTCGCCCCAGGGAGCCGGCAGGCTGTCGCGGCGGGCGCCGATCACGCTGGCACCGTCGATGCCGCTGAGCACGGCCAGGGCGTCGTTCCACATCAGCAGTTCACCGTCCTCGCCGAAGGCACACAGCCCCACCGGCAGGCGGGCCAGGGTGCGGCGATGGTAGCGGCGCAGGCCGTCGAGTTCCCGGGCCAGGCCGGTGAGTCGAGAGCGGTAGGCCTCCAGGCGGCTCTCCACGTAGTGGATGTCCTCGGTGGCGCCGGCGCTGCCCTCACGGTAGGGGAGGTAGCGGTCGACGATGTCCTGAGCCACCGAGGGGCCCATCAGGCCAGAGAGATTGGCCTGCAGGCGGTCACGCAGCCGGCGCAGGGCGTAGGGACGGCCGTCCAGGGGGCCGAGCCCGAGGTCGTCGAGGGCCCGCTCCACCTCGCGCTGTGCCGCCTCATCGCCCAGGGCGCGGGCCAGATGAGCCTTGAACTCCTCACCGTTGACGGCCTCCAGCGGCAGGCGCTTGGGGCGGATCACGGCATCCACCGAGCAGGCCTCGGCGGCCGCCCGTTCTCCCTCGGAGGTGTGCGTGGCCAGGGAGACGACGATGAAGACCAGGGCGTTGCCGGCCAGGGAGACCAGGGTGATCACGTACCACTCCGGCTCGCCTGCCAGGGCCTCGAGCCCGGGAGGAATGACCACCAGCGGTGGCAGGCCGGTGAGCAGCGGTCCCCACAGGCCGAGCAGCCACACCAGCAGGCCCACCACCAGACCCGAGATCATCCCCTTGCGATTGGCGCCGGGCCAGTAGAGCAGGGCCAGCAGCCCGGGCAGGCACTGGGCCATGCCGACGAAGGCGGCCAACGCCAGGGTGGTGAGGTCGTGATGCACCCCCACGGTGCGATAGAAGAGCCAGCCGCCCAGCACCACGGCGCCCACCAGGGCGCGGCGTAGCCACAGTAGCCAGCGGTAGAGGTCGAGCTGGGCCTCGGGGGGGCGGGCCACCAGCAGCACGTGGTTGAGGATCATGCCCGACAGCGCCAGGGCGATCAGCACCATGGTGGCGCTGGTGGCGGCCAGTCCGGCGATGAAGGCCATCGACTGCACCCACAGCGACTCCGACAGCCCGAAGGCCAGGTAGGCGGAAGGCAGTATGTCGCCTGCGCCGAGCTGCTGGCCCGCCCACAGGATCAGCGGCACCGGGATGGCCATCAGCAGCAAGAACAGCGGCAGCGCCCAGCTGGCCTGCAGCAGGGTGTGGCGGGAGTGGGTCTCGGTGAAGGTGATATGGAAGATGTGGGGCATCAGCAGGGCCGCGGCGAAGAACAGCAACAGCAGGGTGCGCCAGTGGGCCGGGTCGGGCTGCACCACGTCGGCCTGGAAGGCCTGGCCGGGGCCGTCGAGCCAGGCCTGGAGGTCGGCGGGACCGTCGAAGACCACGAACAGCGCGAAGGCGCCGAGGCCGAGCATGGCGGCCAGCTTGACCAGCGAGGAGAGGGCGATCACCGCCATCAGGCTGTCGTGGTGGCCGTCCACGCGGCCCTCTCGCGCACCGAACAGCATGGCGAACAGGGCGATCATGGCGCAGAAGGCCAGCGCCAGCAGCGACGGCGAGGCGGCACCGGTCATCAGGAAGATGGCATCGCCCATGGTCTGCACCTGGAGGGCAAGCAGCGGCAGCACCGCCAGCAGGCTGATCAGGGTGATCAGGGTGCCCACCCAGCGCGAGCGGAAGCGGAAGGCGAACAGATCGGAGAGCGAGGCGAGCTGGTAGGTGCGGGTCATGCGCTGGATCGGCACCAGCAGCACCGGGGCGAGCAGGAAGGCCCCGGCGACGCCCAGGTAGTAGGCCAGATAGCCATAGCCGGAGGTGGAGGCGAGCTCCAGGCTACCGTAGATGGCCCAGGCGCTGGCGTAGACCCCCAGCGCCAGGGTGTAAACCAGCGGGTGGCGGGTGATGCGCGTGCCGATCACCCCGCGCTCCACCGCCAGCGCGCACAGGAACAACACCAGCAGGAAGCCGGTGCCCAGGGCGAACATCCCGGGCAGGCTAGCGTTCATCGAGTGTCCTCCTGCCCGGCGATCGACGCGGCCTCAGGCTAGCGTTCATCGAGCTTCCTCTTCTGTTCCAGCCACAGGGTGAGGGCGATCAGCACGCCCCAGATGACGAAGGGGCGGTACCAGGCCACGCCGGGACTGGCCCAGCCACTCATCATCAGCGGCGAAAGCAGGTAGCCGCCGAGCACCAGGAACAGCAGGATGCGATAGACGTACATGACAGCCTCTCAGTCGGGCGGGAGCGCATCGCCTTCGGTCGTGCGGTGCGGCTCCGGGCGGATGCGGGAGACCTCCCAGTGGGCGATTCCCCAGGCGAGCAGTTCGGCCACCGGCGCCCCGGTGAGGTCGGCGGGTGGCGACTGGTCCAGGGCCGCCAGGGCGGCGTGCAGCAGCGGGCGCACCGCGTCGTCGTCGGTGGGCAGGGCAGGGGCCAGGTTCTGCTTGGAGAGCTTCTGGCCCCCCTCGCCGATGATCAGCGGCAGGTGCAGGTAGCGCGGCTCGGGGACGCCCAGGGCATCCTGCAGCTGGCGCTGCCAGGGGGTGTTGTCGAGCAGGTCGAAGCCGCGCACCACGTCACTGATCTGTAGCTCAGCGTCGTCCACGACCACGGCGAGCTGGTAGGCCCAGAGGCCATCCTTGCGCTTGAGCACCACGTCGCCGAGCGTGGCGGGGTCGAAGCGCTGCTCGCCGAACAGTCGGTCCTGCCAGACCACCGGACGTAGGCCCAGGTCACTGCGCAGCCGCCAGGCCAGGGGGTTGGCGGGCTCGCGGACCCCTTCCCGGCACCAGCCCGGATAGATGGGGGAGTCGCGCCACTGCTTGCGCGAGCAGCTGCAGGGGTAGGCCAGGCCCAGGGCGATCAGGCGGTCGAGTGCCGCCTGATAGGCGCCATCGCGGCCGTGCTGCCACAGAACCGGGCCGTCCCAGTGCAGGCCGAAGGCCTCCAGCTGGCGCTGGATCTCGTCGGCGGCACCGGGCGGGCAGCGAGGCGGGTCGATGTCCTCGATGCGCAGCCACCACTCGCCGCCGGCGTGGCGGGCATCCAGGAAGCTGGCCAGCGCTGCCACCAGCGAGCCGAAGTGCAGCGGGCCCGAGGGGGTGGGGGCGAAACGGCCGCGGTAGTGGCTCATGGGCGGCGCCAGCCATCAGACACACGAACGGGCACCCAGGGGTGCCCGTTACGATGCTTCATGCAGGCCATCGGCATACTCGGATCAGCCGCCCAGCTGCTTTTCCTTGAGCTCGGCCAGCGTCTTGCAGTCAACGCACAGAGTGGCCGTGGGGCGCGCTTCCAGGCGGCGGATGCCGATCTCTACGCCGCAGGCCTCGCAGAAGCCGTAGTCATCCTCGTCGATGTTGTCGAGGGTCTCGTTGATCTTCTTGAGCAGCTTGCGCTCGCGATCCCGCGTGCGCAGCTCCAGGCTGAAGCCCTCCTCCTGGGTGGCGCGGTCGGCAGGGTCGGCGTAGTTGTTCGCTTCTTCCTGCAGATGACGCACGGTGCGGTCCACCTCTTCCATGAGCTCCTGCTTCCAGCCCAGCAGGATCTGTCGGAAGTGCTCCAGCTGCTTCTCGTTCATGTACTCTTCACCCGCCGCCGGCTCGTAGGGGGTGAACTTCTTGGGCGCTTCCACTTTCTTGTCGACTACTGGCATGGGATTGCCTCGTTACTTGAGTGACTGCTGATCAATACCCGCCCTAAGCAAGGTATCTCACGCCAAAGGGATGCTTGTTTATCGGAAAAACCGGGGGTTTGCAACCTTGCCGGCCCCGCCGACTGCAGCCTTGCCACCAAAGTCGCTACACTATTGACCCTTTATCATATGACACTGTGACCACGCCGCGGGGGCAAGGCTCCCGGGCGTCGGTCGCCTGCCACAGGAGCTCACCATGGCGTGGAGTGCACGCATCGACCGGGTCGCCCCCTTTCGGGTCATGAGCCTGCTGGAAACCGCCCAGGCCCGCGAGGCGGCCGGCCACGACGTCATCCACCTGGAGGTGGGGGAGCCCGACTTCCCCACGCCCGAGCCGGTGCTGGCGGACGGCCAGGCGGCGCTGGCCGCGGGCCACACCCGCTACACGCCGGCGGCGGGACTGCCCGCGCTGCGCGAGGCGATCGCCGGCCACTATGCCGAGCACTTCGGCGCCGCGGTCGATCCCGGGCGCATCCTGGTGACCCCCGGCGCCTCCGGGGCGCTGCTGCTGGCCAGCCAGCTGCTGGCCGGCCCCGGCGACCGGGTGCTGATGGCCGATCCCAACTACCCCTGCAACCGCCACTTCATGGCCCTGGCCGGGGCCGAGGTGGACGCCGTGCCGGTGGGCCAGGCGAGCGGCTGGCAGCTGGATGCCGGGCTGGTCGAGGCCCACTGGCGCGACACCACGCGCCTGGCGATGCTGGCCACGCCTTCGAACCCCACCGGCCATATGCTCGATGCCGGACAGCTTGCGGCCGTGGCCGAGACGGTGGCCACGAAGGGGGGGCACCTGCTGGTGGACGAGATCTACCAGGGGCTCTGCTTTGATCTCGAGCCGCTCTCGGTGGCGGCGATCACCCCGGACGCCTTCGTGGTCAACAGCTTCTCCAAGTATTTCGGCATGACCGGCTGGCGCCTTGGCTGGCTGCTGGCGCCGGAGGCGGCGGTGGAGCCACTCACCCGGCTGGCCCAGAACGTCTTCCTGGCCGCCCCCACGCCGGCTCAGCATGCCGCCCTGGCCGCCTTCACCCCCGAGTGCCGGGAGATCCTCGAGGCGCGCCGCGTCGAGCTGGGGCGCCGCCGCGATGCCCTGCTGGCGGGCCTGGCGCGGCTCGGGCTGGCTCCCTCGCTGCCGCCCCAGGGGGCCTTCTACCTGTGGCTCGATATTTCCCGCTACAGCGACGACAGCCAGGCCTTCTGCCGGCGCCTGCTGGAGGAGGAGAACGTCGCCATCACCCCGGGGATCGACTTCGCCCTCCAGGGCGGCGAGCACCATGTGCGCATCGCCTTCACCACCGGTATTGCCAGGCTCGAGGAGGCGGTGAGCCGCCTCGAGCACTTCCTGGCCCGGCAGTAAACCGGAGATCCCCCCATGGACTATCCCGAGCTGGTGCCGGGCACTCTGCTGCGCCGCTACAAGCGGTTCCTGGCCGACGTGCGTCTCGATGACGGCCGTGAGGTGGTGGCCCACTGTCCCAACACCGGCTCCATGCGGGCGGTGAACTTGCCGGATTGTCGCGTATGGCTCGCACCCAGCGACAACCCGGCGCGCAAGCTGGCCTGGACCTGGGAGCTGATCGAGCTGCCCCAGCCAGACGGCACCACGGCGGCTGCCTCGGTGCATACCGGGCGCGCCAACCGCATCGTCGAGGAGGCCCTGCGCGTCGGAAGGGTGCCCGGGCTCGATGGCTATGCCGAGCTGAAGCCGGAGGTGAGGGCGTCGATTGGCGACGAGAAGCCGTCACGGCTCGACTTCCGCCTCGACGATCCCGAGCACGGCACCGCCTTCGTGGAGGTCAAGCAGGTCACCCTCAAGGAGAGCGATGGCCACGGCTACTTCCCCGACGCGGTGAGCGAGCGGGGCAGGAAGCATCTGGAGGTGCTCGCCGCCCTGGCCGAGCGCGGCCAGCGCGCGGTGCTGCTGTTCTGCGTGGCCCATGAGGGCATCGAGGACGTGGCGCCGGCGGCCCATCTGGACCCGGCCTATGCGGCCGCGCTCCGGGAGGCGGCGGCCCGCGGCGTGGAGGTGTTGGCGCAGCGCTGCGAGGTGGAGCGCCGCGGCCTCGTGCCGGTGGCGATCCGCCTCGGCCCGGTGCTTCCCGTGTCACTCACTCGCGAGGTGGGCGAGGGGACCCCTCACCGGGCCGGGGTACAGTCGGGCAGCGCCTGAGCCAGGCGCTCCAGCGCCTCGTGACCGCTGGCGCCCTCGGTCTGGTCGTTCCACCACCGACGGTGCACGCTGCGCACCCGCACCGTCACGCGTGGCAGTCCCAGCACCTGGGCCATGGCCAAGCGGTGCAGCCCCTTGTTGATCTTGATCAGGCGGCCGTGTCGGTCCACGGCCACGCCGAGACGATCCTTGCCCGCTTCGGCATCAAACCCGAAACAGGCCATGCCCTCCATGTAGAGCAGGTAGAGGCGCAGGTACTCGAGGATTCGCTCCCGGCCGTCCAGGAGCAGCCCGCGATGGTGGGAGCGAAGAGGGTTTCCCTGATCGCTGCGCGCCTCGAGCGTCTGGAAGGTGGCGCTCTGCTCCGGCGCCAGGCGGTAGTGCCACAGATCCTGCATGAAGCGGGTCTGGCTGCTGTCGATCAGGTAGTGACGCGGCAGGTCCCAGTCACCGTCCCACAGGAAGAGGTTGGAGGCCTTGCGCCGCTGCAGGCGATCGGGAAAGCCCGCGGGATAGCTGAAACCACGCACCAGGCGGCGCGGATCGACCCCCAGGTCCAGCCGCTCGCCCAGGGTGGTCTCGAGGCTGCGGCGGGGAAGGCCTTGGGTCTCGAGCATCCGACAGGCGTCACGCCGGGCCTGCCAGTGACGGAAGAGACGGTCCTCGACCGGGCGGCCCAGGGTTCGCTGGAAGGCCATCTTGGCCCGGTAGGCGAGGCGCGACGTCAGCATCTTGCGCCGCAGGCTGGGATCATAGAGCGGGGGATGCACGCTCTCGCCGGTCGGCGTCAGCGGCAGGCGGGCGGCCTGCCGCAGCGTCTGGAGGGTCTGGCCGAGCCGCGCCTCCAGGGCTTGGCCGGGGGCCGCCGGCGGCAGCCGTTGGCTCAGCTCCCAGAGGGCCGGCCCACGGCGTTCGGCCGGGATGCGCTCCAGCTCCGCCGGCGGGCCCTGGCCGTCTGCCGGGCTCGGTGGCGGGAGTGCCCCCTCCAGAGCGCTCAGCTGGTTGTGCAGCCGACAGCTCAGGATGGTGAAGAGCCAGTGTCCCGGCGGCAGGCCGCTGTCGGCAAGGCGGTGAGCGTTGCGCCAGGCCATCAGCAGGGTGTCATGGACCACGGCTTCGACGTGGGGGGGCTCCGCAAGGAAGTGGCTGGTGACCGACAGCACTCTCGGCAGGCCGAGCTGCTGGAGCCGTTGGAAGCCGACGGTGTCACCCTGGGTGCAGGCCAGTAACGCGGGCTCGAGCGCCTGGTGGGTCACCGGCGGCGATGCGGTCATGAAGGTTACCTGTCGATATAGAAGCGCTGAATGAAGCTGACCCTGGCCGGGTCGGCGTTGCGGTCGTGAAGGACCTCCAACTCGAAGCGCATCGCCTCGTCGTCGTGGATGCGGAACACCGCCACCTGGGAGGGCACATCGCCGCTACGGAGGGTGCGGAAGCTGAGTGGCGTTCGCGCGTCGCTGCTGCTCAGCCCCCCGACCGTGCCGTTCACGGAGACAGGACGGGCACGGGTGGTGCCGTCCTCCCGCTCCTCGAGCACGCTGACGTTGAGCAGCGCCATCACCTGGCTGCGCTGTATGCCGTGCTCGCGGGCCACTTCCTCGGGCAGGAAGCTGGTATTCACCGCACTGTAGTGAATCTGGATATTGCCGACCTGCTCGTACTGCTGGGCGGCGGCAGGGCCGACCAGCAGGGCCAGGGTGGCTGCCGCCAGCAAGGCCAGGATGCCAGGTTTCATCGTCACCCCTCGCTATCAATCTGTTGGTTATCGACTCTGCTGCGTCGTTACCGGGTCAGCCGCGGGTGACCCGGAAGATGGCGATCTCGCCGAACAGGTTGGGCCACAGCCGCGAGGTCCAGTGGCCCTCGTGGTCGCCGATGCCCACCGCCCGGTCGACAATGATCAGACCCTTGTCCCGGCACAGTTGTTCAAAGTCGTTGAAGGTCGACAGATGGATGTTGGGGGTGTCGTACCAGGCGTGGGGCAGCGACTTGGAGACCGGCATATAGCCCTTGAAGCCGAGGTAGGCCCGGTGGCGCCAGTAGGCGAAGTTGGGGAAGGTGATGATCGCCTCGCTGGCCACTCGCAGCATCTCGTCGAGGGCACGGTCGGGGCGGCGCAGGGCCTGCAGGGCCTGGGTCATGATCACCAGGTCGCAGGCGTCATCCTCGAAGTTGGAAAGCCCCTCGTCGAGGTTCTGCTCGATGACGTTGACGCCGCGGGCGATGCAGGCGGTGATGCCGTCGGGGGCGATCTCCAGGCCATAGCCGGTGACGTTCTTGTCGCGGGCCAGGGCCGCCAGCAGGCTGCCGTCACCGCAGGCCAGGTCGAGAATGTGGGCGTTCGGGGGGACCCAGTCGTGGATCAGCTTGAAGTCGGGGCGGTTCATCATGCGCGCGCCTCCAGGCCGAGGTCGCCGGCCACGCGGTCCATGAAGGCGGCGAATACCGCCTGATACCGGGGCTCCGGCATCAGGAAGGCGTCGTGGCCGTGGGTCGAGTCGATGTTGGCATAGCTGACCGCCTTGCCGGCACGCACCAGGGCGTTGACCAGCTCCCGGGAGCGCGGCGGCGGGAAGCGCCAGTCGGTGGTGAAGCTGACCACCAGGAAGGGGCAGGCCGCCGGCGCCAGGGCGCGGGCGAGGTCGCCACCGTGGGCCGCGGCCGGGTCGAAGTAGTCCAGCGCCTTGGTCATCAGCAGGTAGGTGTTGGCATCAAAGGAGGTGGAGAAGGTGTCGCCCTGGTAGCGCAGGTAGGACTCCACCTGGAACTCCACGTCGAAGCCGAAGTTGAGGTCGTCGGTGCGCAGATCGCGGCCGAACTTGCTGCCCATGGAATCCTCGGAGAGGTAGGTGATATGCCCCACCATGCGTGCCAGCTTGAGGCCGCGACGCGGCACGGTGTCGTGTTCGGCGTACCAGCCATCGTGGAAGTCGGGGTCCGAGCGGATCGCCTGGCGTGCCACCTCGTTGAAGGCGATGTTCTGGGCCGACAACTTGGGGGTAGCGGCGATCACCGCGGCGCTGGCGACCCGCTCCGGGTAGGCCAGGGTCCACTGAAGCGCCTGCATGCCGCCCAGGCTGCCGCCGATCACCGAGGCGAAGCGCTCGATGCCGAGGCGGTCGGCCAGTCGGACCTGGCTGTTCACCCAGTCGCTCACCGTCATCATCGGGAACTCTGGTCCCCACAGGCGGCCGGTCTCGGGGTTCTCGCGGTTGGGTCCGGTGCTGCCGTGGCAGCCGCCCAGGTTGTTGAGCGAGACCACGAAGAAGCGCTCGGTGTCGATGGACTTGCCGGGACCGATATGGGCGTCCCACCAGCCCGGCTTGCGCTCGTCGCTGTCGCGGTAGCCGGCCGCATGATGGTGGCCGGAAAGCGCGTGACAAATCAGCACCGCGTTGGAGCGCTCGGCGTTGAGGGTGCCATAGGTCTCGTAGACGAGGTCATAGGCCGGCAGCGTCCTGCCACAGGCCAGGGCCAGGGGGTCGTCGAAGTGCGCCGTCTGGGGCGTCACCAGGCCGACCGAGTCATCAGGGAGCTCGGGCATCAGTCGTTCCGTGTCCAGTCGTTACGGTAGGCGGTGAGGGCGGGCCTCAGAGCCCGACCAGGGCGCCGGCCACACCGGCGGCCCGGGTCAGCGAACCCACCAAGATACCATCGATCAGGCTGATGGCGATGAAGGCCACGATCGGCGAGAGGTCGATCATGCCGAGCGGCGGGATGACCTTGCGCAGCGGCGCCATGATCGGCTCCACCAGCTGCATCACCAGCAGCGCCCCCGGGTGGCTGGCGTTGGGCGCCACCCAGCTGAGGATGATCATCGCGATCAGCGCAAAGAAGTAGATCTTGAGGATGGCATTGGCCAGCGCCGCCACGGCACCGATGGCCACGGAGACGACGGGGGCCATGCCGAAGCCGGCCACCTGCAGGATGATGATGATGCTGACCGCCTTGATCACGAAGCCGGCGGCCAGGGTGGCCAGGTCGAAGCGTCCCATCACCGGGCCCAGGAATCCCTGGAAGGGGCGCACCGCCGGCTGGGTGATCTTCACCACCGTCTGGCTGATGGGGTTGTAGTAATCGGCCTGTGACGCCTGCAGCAGGAAGCGCAGCATCAGCAGGAAGATGTACAGGTTGACCAGGGTGTTGACCAGCAGCAGTCCGGCATTTCCCATGAGGGTTCCTCCATGTCGTGGGCAGGCCGCCGTCCGGCGGCCTGTTGAAACTGATGCCTGAAATCAGCGTCCGCTGAGCTCTGTGGCCATCTCCCGGGCGCGGGCGGCGCAGGCGTCCATGGCCTCGGTGAGTATTCGGCGGAGTTCGGCCGTCTCGAGATGCTCGACGGCGCGCTCGGTGGTGCCACCGGGCGACATCACGTTGCGCTTGAGCTCGGCGGGGGGCTTGTCGCTGGCCATCGCCATTTTTGCGGCACCGAAGGCGGTCTGCATGGCCAGGCGCCGGGCGGTCTCGGCGGGCAGTCCGAGCTTGACGCCGGCCTCCTCCATGGCCTCGAACATCAGGAAGAAATAGGCCGGACCGCTGCCGGAGACGGCGGTCACCGCATCCAGCAGCGCCTCTTCCTCGACCCACTCTACCAGGCCCACTGCCTCCATCAGCTCTGTGGCGAGCCGGCGCTGCTCCTCGTTGACCCTGGCATTGGCAAACAGCCCGGAGGCGCCGGCACCGACCAGAGCCGGGGTGTTGGGCATGCAGCGCACCATGGCCAGCTCGCCACCCAGCCAGCCTTCCAGGGTGGCAGCATCGAGGCCGGCGGCCACCGAGATGATCAGCGGACGGCGGCGCTGGACCACGCTGGCCAGCCCCTCGCAGACCTCCTTCATCACCTGGGGCTTCACCGCCAGCACGACAACATCGGCCTGGGCCACCGCGGCGAGATTGTCGGTGTTGGTGTGGATGCCATAGCGCTCGTGGACCGGGGCGAGGAAGGCGTCACTGGGGGAGGTGGCGGTGATCGCGGAGGGTGAGACGCCGCTGTCGATCATGCCGCCGATGATGGCACTGGCCATGTTGCCGGCGCCGATGAAGGTGACTCTGGTGGCCATGGGGTCTGTCCTGTGTCAGTCGTCGAATGAGGCCGGCGTGGTTCACCGGTTTCTGGTGGTTGTCACTCTCGTGCGGTGCGCTCCCCGAAGATGGCGGTGCCTACCCGCACCAGGGTGGCGCCCTCCAGCACCGCGGCCTCGAGATCATGGGTCATGCCCATGGAAAGGGTGTCCAGCGGCGCTTCAGGGAAGCGGCCTTGCAGTGCCTCCAGGGCCTCGCGCAGCCGGGTAAAGGGCTCGCGCTGGGCGTGTATGTCCTCGCCCGGGGCCGGGATTGCCATCAGCCCGCGCAGGCGCAGTCGCGGCATCGCCAGCACCGCCTCGGCCAGCGCCGGCAGTTCGGTGAGACTGGCGCCGGACTTGCTGGCCTCCGCGCTGATATTGACCTGCAGGCAGACATCGAGAGGCGGTAACCCCTCCGGGCGTTGATCGTTGAGACGCCGGGCGATTTTCTCGCGGTCTACGCTGTGTACCCAGGCGAAGTGTTCGGCCACCTCGCGGGTCTTGTTGGACTGCAGCGGACCGATGAAATGCCAGACGATGTCGTCGAGGTCGGCTAGCTCGACCTGCTTGGCCAGCGCTTCCTGGGCGTAGTTCTCGCCGAATTCGCGCTGACCGAGATGCCAGGCCTCGCGGATCCGCGCCGCCGGCTTGGTCTTGCTGACCGCCAGCAGGCGCGCGCCGGTAGTCGGCCGGCCGGCGACGGACAGGGCATCGGCGAGACGCTGGCGCACTGCGGCCAGCGATTCGGCGAGGGGGGTGGAGGCAGAAGGGGCCGTCATGTGGCAAGCTCTGTCATACTGAACATTACAAGATGTCACCAAGGCTGCGGGAGCAAGGGAAAACGCATGGATATTACCGAACTGCTGGCGTTCTCGGCAAAACAGAAGGCCTCCGACCTGCATCTGTCGGCGGGTCTGCCGCCGATGATCCGGGTCGATGGCGACATTCGCCGCTTGAACGTGCCGGCCATGGAGGACCGCGAGGTCCGCAAGTTGATCTACGACATCATGGCCGACCGTCAGCGCCGTGACTACGAGGAGTTCTTCGAGACCGACTTCTCCTTCGAGGTGCCCGGCGTGTCGCGCTTCCGCGTCAACGTCTTCAATCATGCCCGCGGCGCTGGGGCGGTGTTCCGTACTATCCCCGCCGACGTGCTGACGTTGGAGGACCTCGGCCTCGGCACCGTCTTCCGCCAGCTCTCCATGCTGCCCCGCGGCCTGGTGCTGGTGACCGGTCCCACCGGGTCGGGCAAGAGCACTACGCTGGCGGCGATGATCGATTACATCAACGACAACCGCTACGAACACATCCTCACCATCGAGGACCCGGTGGAATTCGTCCACCGCAGCAAGCGCTGTCTGATCAACCAGCGTGAGGTGCACCGCGACACCCACGGCTTCGCTCCGGCCCTGCGCAGCGCCCTGCGCGAGGACCCGGACGTGATCCTGGTGGGCGAGTTGCGTGACCTGGAGACCATCCGGCTGGCACTGACCGCGGCCGAGACCGGCCACCTGGTGTTCGGCACCCTGCACACCACCTCGGCGGCCAAGACCATCGACCGGATCATCGACGTCTTCCCCGGGGATGAGAAGTCCATGGTGCGCTCGATGCTCTCCGAGTCGCTGCAGGCGGTGGTCTCCCAAGCGCTGCTCAAGCGAATGGGAGGCGGCCGCGTGGCGGCCCACGAGATCCTGATCGCGACCGCGGCGGTGCGCAACCTGGTCCGTGAGGACAAGGTCGCGCAGATCTACTCGGCCATCCAGACCGGCGGCAACCTGGGCATGCAGACCCTGGACGCCTCGCTGGCCAAGCTGGTGGCGGACAACGTGGTGGCGCGCGACGAAGCGCAGGCCAAGGCCAAGGGCATGCTGGCGAACTGAGCGGGGGTTTGGCCGTTCGGCAGGGAACAACGGGCAAGAGGAGCAGGGACATGACGGCGAAAGAGTGGCTCTACCAGCTGCTGGATATCATGGTGCAGAAGGAGGCATCGGATCTGCTGATTTCGGTGAATGCGCCGCCGACCCTCAAGATGGCCGGCAAGCTGACACCCATGGGGGACCAGGGGCTGACCGTGGAGCAGGTCAACGAGCTGGTCGGCGCGTCGATTCCGGAAGCGGTGATGGCGCGCTTCCAGGTCGAGCGCGAGGCCAACTTCGCACTCAGCCTCAAGGACAAGGGGCGCTTTCGCGTCAGCGCCTTCCAGCAGCGCAACCAGAAGGCCATGGTGATCCGGCGTATCGCCTTCGAGATCCCCCATCTGGAGGAGCTGTCGCTGCCCCCGGTGCTGGGCGAACTGGCCAATATCAAGCGAGGCCTGGTGTTCGTGGTGGGCGGCACTGGTACGGGCAAGTCGACCACCCTGGCGTCGATGATCCAGCAGCGCAACGAGACCCTGGGCGGCCATATCATCAGCGTCGAGGATCCCATCGAGTACGTGCACCCGCACAAGAAGGCGATCATCAATCAGCGCGAGGTCGGGATCGATACGGACTCCTTCGAGGTGGCGCTCAAGAACACCCTGCGCCAGGCACCCGATGTCATCCTGATCGGCGAGATCCGCACCCGGGAGACCATGGAGCACGCGCTGACCTTCGCCGAGACCGGCCACCTCTGCCTGGCCACCCTGCACGCCAACAATGCCAACCAGGCCCTTGATCGCATCATCAACTTCTTTCCCATGGAGCGTCACGGCCAGGTATGGCTTGACCTGTCGCTCAACTTGCGCGCCATCGTGGCCCAGCAGCTGCTGCCCACGGTAGATGGCGGGCGCTGCCCGGCGATCGAGATCATGCTCAAATCGCCGCTGATCGGCGACCTGATACGTAAAGGCGAGGTCAACGAGATCAAGAACGTCATGGCCCGCTCCCGTGATCTGGGCATGCAGACCTTCGATCAGGCGCTCTTCGATATCTTCAAGGCGGGCAAGATCACCGAAGAGGTGGCGCTGGTCCATGCCGACTCGGCCAACGATCTGCGCATGATGATCAAGTACGGGGACGCGGGCAGCGAGGGGATGACCCAGGCCCGTGAGGCCGCCAGTCACCTCTCGCTGAAGCGCGACGACGAGTTCTAGGTCGCGTCAGGCTCTTGGATCAGGGAGCGTAGACGCCCCCCAGTACGCGGGGTCCCGCGGCGCCGGTGACCGAGGGCAGGTTGCCCGGCAGGCCCTGCAGCCTGCGCCAGGCCAGCCAGGCGAAGGCGCCGGCCTCCAGCCAGTCGGCCGGCCAGCCCGATGTCGCGCCGTCGGTGAGCGCCGAATCGGGTAGGCGGCGGGCGAGACGGGACAGCAGGTCGTGGTTGTGGGCGCCGCCGCCGCAGGGGATCAGCCGCGCCTCGGCAGGAGCATCAAGACGCTCTCGCGCCATGCTCACCGCCTGGGCCACGCTGGCCGCCGTCAGCTCCGCCAGGGTGGCCTGCACGTCCTCGGGGCGCTCCTCTCCCGTCAGCTGAGCCTCCAGCCAGTGGAGATGAAACAGCTCGCGTCCGGTGCTGCGCGGCGGCGGCAGGTGAAAGAAGGGCTCTGCCAGCAGTCGCGCCAGGAGGGCTTCGTCGACCCGCCCCGACGCCGCCCAGGCGCCATCCAAATCAAAGGCGCCGCCGCGGTGGCGAGCATGCCAGGCGTCCAGCAGGGCGTTGGCCGGCCCCGAGTCGAAGCCCAGCGGCGCGCGGGGATCCTCGGCGGGGGGCAGCAGGGTCAGGTTGGCGAAGCCACCCAAGTTGAGCACCAGACGCCACTCCTTCGGGGCGCGGAACAGTGCCTCGTGGAAGGCCGGCGCCAGGGGGGCCGCCTGGCCGCCGGCGGCCAGGTCGCGGCGACGGAAGTCGGCCACCACGCTGATGCCGGTCAGCTCCGCCAACAGGCTGGGGTTGTCCAGCTGCAGGGTATAGGCGGGGCCGCCGGCGTGTCCCTGCGGGGCGTGTTCTACCGTCTGGCCGTGGCTGCCGATGGCCGCTACCGTGTCGCGAGGCGTATCGCTGGCGGCCAGCAGCGCGGTCACGGCCTGCGCCTGCAGGCGGCAGAAGGCGTCCTCGGCCTCCGCCAGCTCGGCAAAGCTTGCCCGTTCAGCGTGGCACAGCCCCCAGAGCCGCGCGCGCAACGCAGCGGGCATCGGTTCTGCGTGGGTGGCCAGCAGGCGTGGCCGGGTGTCAGATGGCGTATTGTCGATCTCCACCAGGGCGGCATCGATGCCGTCCAGGCTGGTGCCGGACATCAGGCCTATATAGAGGGGCATGTCACTCTCTCGGGTCGTGGGGCGTCACCGCCAGGCGCCGACTCATGCTACCATCCTGGCCCATTCGATGGTCCCTGCCGGGGCCCGGCAACCGAACACATGGAGTAGGAGACGATGAGCGACGTGGCAAGCGCGCTGGCGCTGCTGAAGCGAGGCACCCAGGAGATCCTGCTGGAAGATGAGCTGGTCAAGAAGCTGGAGTCCGGTCGCAAGCTGCGGATCAAGGCGGGCTTCGATCCCACCGCCCCCGATCTGCACCTGGGGCACAGCGTGCTGCTGACCAAGATGCGCCAGTTCCAGGATCTCGGCCACCAGATCATCTTCCTGATCGGCGACTTCACCGGTCGTATCGGCGACCCCACCGGCAAGAACGTCACCCGCAAGCCGCTCACCGAGGAGGAGGTTCGCGTCAACGCCGAGACCTACAAGGAGCAGGTGTTCAAGATCCTCGATCCCGAGAAGACCGAGGTGCGCTTCAACTCCGAGTGGTTCAGCGAGCTTTCCGCCGCCAAGATGATCGAGCTGGCGGCCCAGAGCACCGTGGCGCGGATGCTCGAGCGCGATGACTTCGACAAGCGCTACAAGGCTGCCCAGCCGATCTCCATCCACGAATTCCTCTACCCGCTGGTGCAGGGCTATGACTCTGTGGCACTGGAAGCCGACATCGAGATGGGCGGCACCGACCAGAAGTTCAATCTGCTGATGGGACGTGAGGTACAGAAATACCACGGCATGACGCCCCAGGTGGTGATCACCATGCCGCTGCTGGAAGGGCTGGACGGCGTGCAGAAGATGTCCAAGTCGCTGGGCAACTACGTGGGCGTGGACGAGGCACCGGGCGCCATGTTCAACAAGCTGGTCTCCATGCCGGACAGCCTGATCTGGCGCTATTTCGAGCTGCTCTCGCTCACGTCCAATGAGGCGATCGAGTCGCTCAAGCGCGACGTCGAGGCCGGCGCCAACCCCCGCGACGTCAAGATGATCCTGGCCCGCGAACTGATCGGGCGCTACCACGGCGAGGAAGCCGCGGCCAACGCCCACCGCTCTGCGGGTAACCGGCTGGCCGAAGGGGAACTGCCGGAGGACCTGCCCGAGGTGGTGGTAGATTTCGACGGCGGCGAGCAAGCACCCATTGCCGCGGTGCTCAACCGTTCGGGACTGGCCAACAACAGCGCCCAGGCCAAGGACATGCTCGGCAACGGACGGGTCAAGGTGGATGGCGAGGTGGTCGCGCGCGACCACATGCTGGTTACTGGCAAGTGCTATGTCATCCAGGCCGGCAAGAAGCGCTACGCTCGGGTAACGCTCAAGTAGTAGAGCGACTGTTCGACGGCTGACTCTCGCTACCCAAGCGCCCGCCCAGGAGCGGGCGCTGCTGTTTCTGCCTCGTCCCGCGTCGGTCTCTACCCGGCACGTTCACCTATCCACAGCCGCTCGCCGCGCAGGCCCTGTGGATGCGCTTGTCGCCTTCGCGTCGCCTTTCTGTCACGGCGCTGAAACTTTTTGACACGAAGGGCTTGCGGGGCGTCGGGGAAAACCGTAAAGTACGCATCCGCTGCCGGCAACGGGCAACGTTACCGGCGGTGATAAGTGGAAGAAGTGGTTGTTCTGCTTGAGGTTTTTCGGAAGGTTCGGAGGATCGCTCGCTTGACACTCACCGCGGATTCGGTAGAATGCGCCCACTCGATACGCCGTCACCTTGGTTACGCCGGGTGAAGCGGTCAGCGGGACTCAGGACGGGGTGCCAGGCACCGCCAACCGCCGCTTGACACGCTGAGGCGAATCGGTAGAATACGCCTTCCTCGCAGGGCGCTGGCGAGACGGGAGCTGAGGCTCACGTCACGACGGCAAGCGAGACGCTCCGCTCTCTGAGAGTCCGGAGCCGCTCTTTAACAATCGATCAGGTAATTCATGTGGGCGCTTGTCGATGTGTCGGTGACCAGTCACTGAAACATCAAGGCAAGCGACTCGTCAAAGCTCCTCGGAGCTTTTTGAGAACGTTTGACCCTTGAGCCAAGTTTGGTCCGCTTCCTTCCTTGAAGGGTAAGGACTATATGATCGTAAACTGAAGAGTTTGATCATGGCTCAGATTGAACGCTGGCGGCAGGCCTAACACATGCAAGTCGAGCGGTAACAGGTCCAGCTTGCTGGATGCTGACGAGCGGCGGACGGGTGAGTAATGCATAGGAATCTGCCCGGTAGTGGGGGATAACCTGGGGAAACCCAGGCTAATACCGCATACGTCCTACGGGAGAAAGCAGGGGATCCGTGTTCTTCGGAATGGGGACCTTGCGCTATCGGATGAGCCTATGCCGGATTAGCTGGTTGGTGAGGTAATGGCTCACCAAGGCGACGATCCGTAGCTGGTCTGAGAGGATGATCAGCCACATCGGGACTGAGACACGGCCCGAACTCCTACGGGAGGCAGCAGTGGGGAATATTGGACAATGGGCGCAAGCCTGATCCAGCCATGCCGCGTGTGTGAAGAAGGCCTTCGGGTTGTAAAGCACTTTCAGTGGGGAAGAAAGCCTTGGGGCCAATACCCTCGAGGAAGGACATCACCCACAGAAGAAGCACCGGCTAACTCCGTGCCAGCAGCCGCGGTAATACGGAGGGTGCGAGCGTTAATCGGAATTACTGGGCGTAAAGCGCGCGTAGGCGGTCTGATAAGCCGGTTGTGAAAGCCCCGGGCTCAACCTGGGAACGGCATCCGGAACTGTCAGGCTAGAGTGCAGGAGAGGAAGGTAGAATTCCCGGTGTAGCGGTGAAATGCGTAGAGATCGGGAGGAATACCAGTGGCGAAGGCGGCCTTCTGGACTGACACTGACGCTGAGGTGCGAAAGCGTGGGTAGCAAACAGGATTAGATACCCTGGTAGTCCACGCCGTAAACGATGTCGACTAGCCGTTGGGGTCCTTGAGACCTTTGTGGCGCAGTTAACGCGATAAGTCGACCGCCTGGGGAGTACGGCCGCAAGGTTAAAACTCAAATGAATTGACGGGGGCCCGCACAAGCGGTGGAGCATGTGGTTTAATTCGATGCAACGCGAAGAACCTTACCTACCCTTGACATCGTGCGAACTTGGTAGAGATACCTTGGTGCCTTCGGGAGCGCATAGACAGGTGCTGCATGGCTGTCGTCAGCTCGTGTTGTGAAATGTTGGGTTAAGTCCCGTAACGAGCGCAACCCTTGTCCTTATTTGCCAGCGGGTCATGCCGGGAACTCTAAGGAGACTGCCGGTGACAAACCGGAGGAAGGTGGGGACGACGTCAAGTCATCATGGCCCTTACGGGTAGGGCTACACACGTGCTACAATGGCCGGTACAAAGGGTTGCGAAGCCGCGAGGTGGAGCTAATCCCGAAAAGCCGGTCTCAGTCCGGATCGGAGTCTGCAACTCGACTCCGTGAAGTCGGAATCGCTAGTAATCGTGAATCAGAATGTCACGGTGAATACGTTCCCGGGCCTTGTACACACCGCCCGTCACACCATGGGAGTGGACTGCACCAGAAGTGGTTAGCTTAACCCTCGGGGGAGCGATCACCACGGTGTGGTTCATGACTGGGGTGAAGTCGTAACAAGGTAGCCGTAGGGGAACCTGCGGCTGGATCACCTCCTTAACGACGACGTCGCCGACACGCGGCAAGTGCTCACAATGAATTACCTGATCGACCAGAGCAAAAGACTGTTTGGGTCAACGGCCCAGTGGTTGGAAGCCGGGTCTGTAGCTCAGTTGGTTAGAGCGCACCCCTGATAAGGGTGAGGTCGGCAGTTCAAATCTGCCCAGACCCACCATTCTCTGAACGGCCGGGACGCTCAGTTGGTTAGAGCGCACCCCCGGAAGTTCTGCAAAGAGAAGGGTGAGGTCGCGGGGTTTATTTCAAATCTGCCCAGACCCACCATGACAAGCTGTAAGCCATAAGCTTGAAGCTAGAAGACAACCCCGAGTGCTCACTACGCCGGGTTTTTCTTCAAGCTTACCGCTTCTAGCTTCGGTTCAGGGGCCTTAGCTCAGCTGGGAGAGCGCCTGCCTTGCACGCAGGAGGTCAGCGGTTCGATCCCGCTAGGCTCCACCACTCTCAAGCTTGAAGCTGAAAGCCTGAAGCGTGAAGTAAGGCCACAACAGTCGACAACAAAGCGTAAGCCTTAAGCTAGGCGCTGAACGAGACACCTGCCACGCGGCGGGCAGCTCTTCCAGCTTCCAGCTTAAAGCTTCCAGCTTTAACTGCTCTTTAACAATGTGAATCATGCTGACAAACGTTCTTTCCGCAAGGAAAGAACACGAGATATGTTTCAAGCGTATCCGGCAATTGTCAAACTGTCATCGCAGATCAGACCCCTTGGGGTTATATGGTCAAGCGATGAAGCGCACACGGTGGATGCCTAGGCAGCCAGAGGCGATGAAAGACGTGGTAGCCTGCGATAAGGCTCGGCGAGGTGGCAAACGACCTGCGACCCGGGCATCTCTGAATGGGGAAACCCACCCTGCATCAGCAGGGTATCCCACACTGAATCCATAGGTGTTGGGAGGCGAACCGGGGGAACTGAAACATCTAAGTACCCCGAGGAAAAGAAATCAACCGAGATTCCCCCAGTAGCGGCGAGCGAACGGGGACCAGCCCTTAAGCATGTGACTGATTAGACGAACGTGCTGGGAAGCACGGCCATAGTGGGTGATAGCCCCGTAGTCGAAAGTCTGATCATGTGAAATCGAGTAGGTCGGGGCACGAGAAACCCTGACTGAACATGGGGGGACCATCCTCCAAGGCTAAATACTCCTGGCTGACCGATAGTGAACCAGTACCGTGAGGGAAAGGCGAAAAGAACCCCGGCGAGGGGAGTGAAATAGATCCTGAAACCGTGTGCGTACAAGCAGTGGGAGCAGACATGTTCTGTGACCGCGTACCTTTTGTATAATGGGTCAGCGACTTATTTTCAGTGGCGAGCTTAACCGATTAGGGGAGGCGTAGGGAAACCGAGTCTTAACTGGGCGACCAGTCGCTGGAAATAGACCCGAAACCGGGCGATCTATCCATGAGCAGGTTGAAGGTTGAGTAACATCAACTGGAGGACCGAACCAGGATCTGTTGAAAAAGATTTGGATGACTTGTGGATCGGAGTGAAAGGCTAATCAAGCCCGGAGATAGCTGGTTCTCCTCGAAAGCTATTTAGGTAGCGCCTCACGTATCACCACCGGGGGTAGAGCACTGTTTCGGCTAGGGGGTCATCCCGACTTACCAACCCGAGGCAAACTCCGAATACCGGTGAGTGCAGCGTGGGAGACACACAGCGGGTGCTAACGTCCGTTGTGAAAAGGGAAACAACCCAGACCGTCAGCTAAGGTCCCGAAATCCTGGTTAAGTGGGAAACGATGTGGGAAGGCTCAGACAGCTAGGAGGTTGGCTTAGAAGCAGCCATCCTTTAAAGAAAGCGTAATAGCTCACTAGTCGAGTCGGCCTGCGCGGAAGATGTAACGGGGCTCAAACCAGGTACCGAAGCTACGGGTTCATCCTCTGGATGAGCGGTAGAGGAGCGTCGTGTAAGCCGATGAAGGTGGATTGAGAAGTCTGCTGGAGGTATCACGAGTGCGAATGCTGACATGAGTAACGACAAGGGGAGTGAAAAACTCCCCCGCCGGAAGACCAAGGGTTTCTGTTCGACGCTAATCGGAGCAGAGTGAGTCGGCCCCTAAGGCGAGGCCGAAAGGCGTAGTCGATGGGAAACGGGTCAATATTCCCGTACCTCACTGTATTGCGATGGGGGGACGAAGAAGGCTAGGTGAGCCAGGCGTTGGTTGTCCTGGTGAAAGCGAGTAGGCCAGTGATTCAGGAAAATCCGGATCACTCTCTTCACTGAGACGGCCGAGACGCGAGACGAACTGACCACGGTCAGGAAGTCATCGATGCCACGCTTCCAGGAAAAGCCTCTAAGCTTCAGATACAGTGGGACCGTACCCCAAACCGACACAGGTGGTCAGGTAGAGAATACCCAGGCGCTTGAGAGAACTCGGGTGAAGGAACTAGGCAAAATGGTGCCGTAACTTCGGGAGAAGGCACGCCGCGTTAGTGTAGAGGGACTGGCTCCCCGAGCACGAGGCGGTCGAAGATACCAGGTGGCTGCAACTGTTTATTAAAAACACAGCACTCTGCAAACGCGCAAGCGGACGTATAGGGTGTGACGCCTGCCCGGTGCCGGAAGGTTAATTGATGGTGTTAGCGCAAGCGAAGCTCCTGATCGAAGCCCCGGTAAACGGCGGCCGTAACTATAACGGTCCTAAGGTAGCGAAATTCCTTGTCGGGTAAGTTCCGACCTGCACGAATGGCGTAATGATGGCCACGCTGTCTCCACCCGAGACTCAGTGAAATTGAAATCGCAGTGAAGATGCTGTGTACCCGCGGCTAGACGGAAAGACCCCGTGAACCTTTACTATAGCTTCACACTGGACGCTGATGTTGCTTGTGTAGGATAGCTGGGAGGCTAGGAAACCCGGACGCCAGTTCGGGTGGAGCCAACCTTGAAATACCAGCCTGGCATCATTGGCGTTCTAACTCAGGTCCGTTATCCGGATCGAGGACCGTGTGTGGTGGGTAGTTTGACTGGGGCGGTCTCCTCCCAAAGCGTAACGGAGGAGCACGAAGGTACCCTCAGCACGGTTGGAAATCGTGCAGTGAGTGCAAGAGCATAAGGGTGCTTGACTGCGAGACAGACACGTCGAGCAGGTGCGAAAGCAGGTTCTAGTGATCCGGTGGTTCTGTATGGAAGGGCCATCGCTCAACGGATAAAAGGTACTCCGGGGATAACAGGCTGATACCGCCCAAGAGTTCACATCGACGGCGGTGTTTGGCACCTCGATGTCGGCTCATCACATCCTGGGGCTGAAGTCGGTCCCAAGGGTATGGCTGTTCGCCATTTAAAGTGGTACGCGAGCTGGGTTTAGAACGTCGTGAGACAGTTCGGTCCCTATCTGCCGTGGGCGTTGGAAGTTTGAGAAGAGCTGCTCCTAGTACGAGAGGACCGGAGTGGACGCACCTCTGGTGTTCCGGTTGTCACGCCAGTGGCATTGCCGGGTAGCTATGTGCGGACAGGATAACCGCTGAAAGCATCTAAGCGGGAAGCCCCCTTCAAGATGAGACTTCCCTGAGGCCTTGAGCCTCCTGAAGGGCCCAGCGAGACCAGCTGGTTGATAGGCAGGGTGTGGAAGCGCTGCAAGGCGTTGAGCTAACCTGTACTAATGGCCCGTGAGGCTTGACCATATAACACCCAAGTGGTCTGTCGATGACAGAGGACAGCGGATACGATTGAGACGTCTCGACGTCAGCATGATTCACCGTTTTTCGCCTGACGACCATAGCGTGCGTGAACCACCTGATCCCATGCCGAACTCAGCAGTGAAACCGCTCAGCGCCGATGGTAGTGTGGGGTCTCCCCATGTGAGAGTAGGTCATCGTCAGGCACCTTTTCAGAAACCCCAGCTTCGAAAGAGGCTGGGGTTTCGTCGTTTCTGGCCGGAGCACTGGCAAAGGAGAACGCCAGCCGTGGGCTGGCGTTTTTCAGGGCGACTGGTCAGGGGGTCAGCGGCAGATCGCCTCGAAGGTCTCCACCAGGCTGTCCATCTCGTCCTCGGTGCCGATGGTGATACGCAGAAAGTCACGCAGCACCTCGGTGTTGAAGTGGCGCACCAGAATGCCGCGTTCGCGGAGGCCAGCGAACAACTGTGCGGCATCATGCTCCGGGTGGGTCACCAGCACGAAGTTTGCCTGGGAGGGCAGAACGCGAAAGCCGAGCTTCTCCATCCGGGTGCGAGTACGCTCCCGGGTGGTGATCACCTTCTCGCGGCAGGCTTCGAAGTGTTCGTGATCTTCCAGGGCGGCGATGGCCACGGCGCTGGCCAGGCTGTCGACGGGGTAGGAGTTGAAGGAGTCCTTGACTCGGGTAAGTCCCTCGATCAGCTCCCGGGAGCCCACCGCGTAGCCAAGGCGAAGGCCGGCCAGGCTGCGCGACTTGGAGAAGGTGCCGGTCACCAGCAGATTGGGATGGCTGGCCACCAGAGGAATGGCGCTCTCACCCCCGAAGTCCACGTAGGCCTCGTCCACCAGGACCACGGAGTCGGTCACCCGCCCGAGCAGTTCGGCGATCGCCTCGCGGCCATGGCCGTGGCCGGTGGGGGCGTTGGGATTGGCGAAGATGGCTCCGCCGCTGTCGCTGGAGAAGGCCGCCAGGTCCACCTCGTGGCCGGAGGTCAGCGGCAGGGCGCGCCGCTCGATGCCATACAGCCGGCAGTAGACCGGATAGAAGCTGTAGGTGGTCTCCGGCATCTCCAGCGGCCGCTGCTGACAGAAGAAGGCCTGGAAGGCCAATGCCAGCACTTCGTCGGAACCGTTGCCGACAAAGACCTGTTCGACCTCGGCGCCGAACTCCCTGGCCAGGGCCTCGCGCAGCGCGCGGGATTCCGGGTCGGGATAGAGCCGCAGGTGATCGGTGGGGTATTCGCGCAACACGGCACCCACGCCCGGGGCCGGCGGATAGGGGTTCTCGTTGGTGTTCAGCTTTATCAGGCGTTCGCGGGGCTGCTCGCCGGGGATATAGGGCGTCAGCTCGCGCACCCTGGGACTCCAGAACTTGCTCATGGTCGCTCGCTTGTTGGCAAGAGTAGGGGGCTCGGCTCATGGTGACCTGACCGGAGCAGCCGCGCAAGCCGGCGCCGTGCTAGTCTGGGAGTACTTCTGCAGATTCGAATTCAACGGGATCCCCCATGACTGCCCAGATCCTCGCCACCCTGTTGCCGGTGTTTCTTATCGCCGGCTGCGGCACCCTCTATGGCCGATTTCGTACGCCGGACATCCGCAGCATTAACACCCTCAACATGGAGCTTTTCGTGCCCATGCTGGTGTTTGCGGTGCTGGCCGATGGGCAGGCGCCGCTGGAGGAGTATGTCGGGCTGGCGATCGGCGGGGCGGTGATCGTGGTGGGCTCCGGGGTTCTGCTCTGGCCCCTGGTGAAATGGCTGAAGCTGAATCCCAAGACCTTCCTGCCGCCGATGATGTTCAACAACTCCGGGAACATGGGTATTCCGTTGCTGCTGCTGGCCTTCGGCGAGGCGGCGCTACCCGCCGCGGTGGTGCTGTTCATCGTCGAGATGCTGTTGCACTTCTCGCTGGGGCTCTGGATGCTCAGCCCCGGGACACCGCTGTGGCGGATCCTGCGCATGCCCATCGTGCTAGCGAGTATCGCCGGGCTCGCCGTCAACCTGGCCGGGGTGCCGCTCCTCGGCTGGCTGCTCGAGGCGCTGCACATGCTGGGGGGCGTGTGTATCCCGCTGCTGCTCTTCGCGCTTGGCGTGCGGATGCTCGATATCGACTTCGGGGACTGGAAGACCGGCATGCTCGGGGCGCTGCTCTGTCCGCTGTCGGGGTTGGTACTGGCACTGCCCTTGATCTGGCTGCTGGGGCTCTCCGGCCTGCAGGCCGCGGCGCTCTGGGTGTTCGCAGCGCTGCCGCCGGCGGTGCTCAACTACCTGGTAGCAGAGCAGTACCGCCAGGAGCCCCACAAGGTGGCCTCGCTGGTGCTGATCGGCAACCTGGGGGCGCTGGTGGTGATGCCGGTGGTGCTGGCTCTGGTATTCGGACATGTCTACCCGGGGGTAGGCTGAGGAGGCTGGGCAAGGTGGCGGACTGTCCGCCAGTGGCGTGAGAGGTTATGCTGTCAGTCAGGCCGCCGTGAAAGACGGTGTCATTGCCCACTGCTCAGGAGGACACACATGCAAATCAGGACCTTGCTTGCGGGATCGGCCATGCTCGCGCTGCTGGCCGGCTGCGCTGCCGGCCCGGCTCCCGGCCCCGAAGCCCCCGGCGTCCAGGTCGGTGAGGAGCGCTATCAAGGTACCCTGCCGTGCCGCAACTGTGATGGCATCGACCTCGATGTCGTGCTGCAGGGGGACGAGCAGAGTCAGCCCCAGGAGCGAACCTTTACCCTTCAGGCCTCCTATCGCGCACACCCCCAGGATCCGCCCAACGAGAACTATGCAGGCAACTGGGAGGTGCTGGATGGCACCGCCACCGAGCCGGATGCCACCGTCTATGAGCTGACGCCGGACGGCGAGGGCCAGATCTACTACTTCCTGCGCCTCGACGAGCAGACCCTGGAGTTGATCGACCCCCAGCGGCGTCGCTTCCAGAACAGCGAGATGCTGCAGCTGCAGCGCCTGTAATCGCCAGCGCATAGCGTGCAGAGGGCGGCCCATCGGCCGCCCTCTGCGTTTGACCCCCCGAGAGGCGAGGAGCCATGGCAAAGGCAAAGAGCGCCTTCGTCTGCACCGAATGCGGCGCCGAATACAGCAAGTGGCAGGGGCAGTGCGGCAGCTGCCAGGAGTGGAACACCTTGAGCGAGGTGCGCCTTTCCGCAGCGCGCCCCGGTGCCGGCGGTGCGGGAGGCCCCAGCGGACGTAGCGGCTACGCGGGCGCCCTGAGCCGGGAGGTGGTGGATCTGGCCAACGTGGACCTCTCCGAGGTGCCCCGGCTATCTTCCACCTTCGGCGAGTTCGACCGAGTGCTGGGCGGTGGCCTGGTGCCGGGTTCGGCGGTATTGCTGGGCGGCAACCCCGGGGCGGGCAAGTCGACCCTGCTGCTGCAGACCGCCTGCAAGCTGGCCCAGTCGCGCCGCGTGCTCTATGTCACCGGCGAGGAGTCGCTCTCCCAGGTGGCGATGCGCGCCCATCGGCTGCAGCTGCCGGTCCAGGGACTGAAGATGCTGGCCGAGACCAGTGTCGAGACCATCCTTGCCGTGGCCGAGCGCGAACGCCCGGAGATCCTCGTCATCGACTCCATCCAGACCATGCACCTGGAGGATATCGCTTCGACGCCGGGCGGCGTGGCTCAGGTGCGCGAGTCCGCCGCGGCGCTGACCCGCTTCGCCAAGCATTCCAATACCGTGCTGCTGCTGGTCGGCCACGTCACCAAGGATGGCACCCTGGCCGGCCCCAAGGTGCTCGAGCACATGATCGACGCCTCGCTGCTGCTGGAAGGGGGCGCGGATTCCCGCTTCCGAACCCTGCGCGGCCAGAAGAACCGCTTCGGGGCGGTCAACGAGTTGGGCGTCTTCGCCATGCTCGAGCACGGCCTCAAGGAGGTGAAGAATCCCAGCGCCATCTTCCTCTCACGCACCCAGGAGGAGGCCCCGGGCAGCCTGGTCATGGTGGTCTGGGAGGGCACCCGACCGATCCTCGTCGAGGTGCAGGCGCTGCTCGACGATTCCGCCCTGGGCAACCCGCGGCGGGTCGCCGTGGGCCTGGACCCGAACCGTCTGGCCATGCTGTTGGCCGTGCTGCACCGCCATGGCGGTCTCTTTACCGGCGATCAGGACGTCTTCCTCAATGTGGTGGGCGGCGTGAAGGTACTGGAGACCAGCGCGGATCTCGCCGTGCTGCTGGCGGTGGTCTCGAGCCTGCAGAGCCGGCCGCTGCCCCGCGAGCTGGTGGTTTTCGGCGAAGTGGGGCTCTCCGGTGAGATCCGCCCGGTGCCCAGCGGCCAGGAGCGTATCGTCGAGGCCGCCAAGCATGGCTTCACCCGTGCCATCGTCCCGCGCGGCAATGCGCCGAAGACGTCGCCGCCGGGCATGGAGGTGGTCGCCGTGGACAAGCTCGCCGAGGCACTGGAGGCGCTGTGATCCATGGCCGAAGCCCCGCCGTGCATGCTGTAGAATGTCGCTAACCAACGCCAAGGAGAACACGATGAGCGCCATCCGCCTGACCCAGTACAGCCACGGCGCCGGCTGTGGCTGCAAGATCGCCCCCGACGTGCTGGACGGCATTCTGGCCAAGGCCGGCCCGGGTGCCACCCATTCGCGGCTGATCGTCGGCAACCAGGGGCGTGAGGATGCCGCCGTCTACGACCTGGGTGACGGCCGCGGCATGATTGCCACCACCGACTTCTTCATGCCCATCGTCGATGATCCTTTCGATTTCGGGCGCATTGCCGCCACCAATGCCATCAGCGACGTCTTCGCCATGGGCGGCACCCCGGTGCTGGCCCTGGGTATTCTGGGCTGGCCGCTGGACAAGCTGCCCGCCGAGGTGGCCGGCGACGTGCTGGCCGGTGCCCAGGCGGTGTGCCGCGAACTGGGTCTGGCCCTGGCCGGCGGCCACTCCATCGATGCGCCGGAGCCGATCTTCGGCCTGGCGGTGAACGGCCTGGTAGACCTCGAGCACCTCAAGCTCAACAAGGGGGCGAAGCCAGGCGACTTGTTGTTCCTCACCAAGCCACTGGGGGTGGGCATGCTCACCACCGCCGAGAAGAAGGGACTGCTCGAGCCCGGCCACCAGTCCCTGGCCAGAGAGACCATGCTCAAGTCCAACCGCATCGGCGTGGCGCTGGCCAAGGTGAAGGGCGTCAATGCCATGACCGACATCACCGGCTTCGGCCTGGCAGGTCACCTGGCAGAGGTGTGCGCGGCCAGCGGTGTGGCGGCGCGGGTGGACTTCCGCCGCCTGCCGCGACTCGCCGAGGCGGAGGCCTACCGCCGCCAGGGTGCGGTGCCCGGTGGCACCCTGCGCAATCGCCAGGCGCTGGGCGCGAGCCTGCCCGACATGGACGAGGTTCACTGGCAGTGGCTGTGCGACCCCCAGACCTCCGGTGGCTTGCTGCTCTCGGTGGACCCCGCCTGGGAGGACGACGTGGAGCGCATCGGTCGCGATCACGGCATCGAGCTCGTGCCCTTCGGCGAGATGGTCAAGGCCGATGGCCCCGGGCTGATCAAGGTGCGCGGATGAGCGAGCTGCCGCTGGTCGAGCCTGATCTCGCGCTGCTGCGCGAGAGGCGGGTGCTGATCGACGTGCGCGCTCCCGTGGAGTTCGCCCAGGGCGCACTGCCCGGGGCGATCAACCTTCCGCTGATGGATGACGAGGAGCGCCGCCTGGTCGGCATCGAGTACAAACAGCGCGGTCAGCAGGCGGCCATCGAACTCGGTCAGCGTCTGGTCAGCGGCGCCAGCAAGGTGGCCCGCGTCAGCGCCTGGATGCGGGTCCTGGAGAGGCACCCCGATGCCATCGTCTACTGTTTCCGTGGCGGGTTGCGCTCGCAGGTCGCCCAGCAGTGGATCGCCGAGGCAGGCGTGACCCGCCCGCGCATCCGCGGCGGCTGGAAGGCGATGCGCCAGGCGCTCTGCTCACACATCGACGCCGCCGCCGAACAGCCGCTGCTGGTGGTGGGCGGCCTCACTGGATGCGCCAAGACCGCGCTGATCCTGGCACTCGACAACGGCCTCGACCTGGAGGGCTGCGCCCGCCACAAGGGGTCGGCCTTCGGCCGCCACCCGCTGCCGGCCCCGAGCCAGATCGACTTCGAGCACGCCATGGGGCGGCGCCTGCTCGATTTGCCGGGCCCCATCGTGGTCGAGGATGAGTCCCGCCATATCGGCACCGCCAACCTGCCGCTCACCTTCTGGCGGGCCATGGAGCTGGCGCCTCGGCTGCGGGTGGAGATGCCTCTGGACTGGCGCCTGGCGCAGATCCACAAGGACTACATCGACGACCTCTGGGAGGTCTACCGGAAGCAGTGCGGCGAATGGCTGGGCTGGGCGCTGATGCAAAAGCAGCTAGCCGGCTCACTCGCCCGGCTGCGCAAGCGCCTGGGCCGCGCCCGGCTCGATCGGCTGCAGCGGCTGCAGGCATTGGCCTTCCACGAACACGCGCAGGGCAATCGCCAGGCCCATGAGGCGTGGCTGGCGCCGCTGCTCACCGAGTACTACGACCCCATGTACCGCTACCAGCTGGAGAAGCATTCCGAACAGCGCTTTCTGCACGTGGGCGATTGGGAGAGCTGTCTGGCCGCCGCTCGCGAATGGTCCACCGAACAGGTGAGGGCCGGGCGGGTCGCAGACGTTGTGTCGGGTAGCTAGGCCTGGTCAGGCCGCCCGTGGACGCAGCCACTGGCTGAGCAGCCGGTCGAGCAGCGGCGCCAGGCGGACGAAACGCTGGGGATCGGCGAGCATGGTTTCGCGGGATTGGGTGTGAGGGCTCCGTTCGCTGCCGTCGGGCAGCGTCCCGTTCGCGAGCAGTGCCTCCACGCTCTCTCGCGTGACCTCCAGGTGGCAGAGCAGGCCCACTACCCGGCCGGCGTCCCAGCTGAAGCCCAGCAGCGGGCTCGCCTCGCTGCCGCCCAGCGGCAGGGCGTCCTCGGGCAGCGCGAACACCTCGCGATGCCACATGAAGGCGTCGAAGCGCTCGGGCAGGTCCAGCGGGCTTTCCGGGGCCAGAGTGACTCGATGCCAGCCGATCTCCGCGTGGGTGCCGCGGGCCGTTACGGCGCCCAGATGCTCGGCGATCAGTCTGGCGCCCAAGCCGATCCCGAGCAGCGGCTTGCGGCTGTCCAGGGCGCGCTCGACCAGCTTGCGTTCTCGCTTGAGCCAGGGCTGACTGGCCTCGTCCAGCGGGCCGAGCGGGCCGTCGAGCACCACCAGGGCGTCGCAGTCGGCGAGCCTGGGTGGCGTCTCGCCCGCGTCCAGGTGGAACACCGTATGGCTGTGTCCCATGCTGGAGAGCCAGTCGGCCAGGCGTGCCGGCCCCTGATGGTGGCTGTGCTGGAGCAGGTGAAGATGCATGGGGACCTCGCCATCGATGGTTTGCAGCCAGACAGGGGGCGCAAGGGTACATGAAGCCGGCTCTGCGTGAACAGATTCTGACGATCCTGGCGGCCATTCCGCCCGGGCGTGTGACCACCTACGGTCGCATCGCCGCCATGACCGAGGGCGCCACGCCCCGATCGGTGGCCCGGGCCCTGCGCGAGCTGCCCGAGGGCCACGGCCTGCCGTGGTTTCGCGTCATCACCGCCTCGCGCAAGCTGGCCGACCATCCCGGCGCGGCGGAGCAGCGCGAGCGCCTCGCCGCCGAGGGCATCGTGCTGGATGCCCGCGGCCGGGCACCGGCCGAGTGCCTCTGGCCATGAGACACTGATATTCCAAGGAGAGTCCATGAGCGGTTTCTACCAGCGCCTGCAAGAGCTCGAGCCGCGCTCCCGGCAGGCCTTCATGGCGGCGCTCTGCGAGCGATTGCTGCCCAACTATGGTTTCTATTGCCAGGCGCTCAATGCCCAGGGCACCGGACAGGGTAACCCGCAGGCGCTGCGGGCCATCCTCGACCTGGTGTGGGAGCGCCTGGCGGTGAAGGGCGCGAAGATCGACTTCGCCCTGCAGGCGGAGAAGCTCGCCGAGCTGGCGCCCCGGGCCGATGACGACAGCTTCGGCGCCCGCCGCGCCTCCGAGGCGCTGGCGGCGCTCTCGGCCCTGCTTGACACCCTTCAGGGGGAGGCCCCGGAGGCGGTGCTGGAGGTCAGCAAGGCCTCGCGTGGGGGCGTGCGGGCCTTTATCGAACTGACCGAGGGCGAGGTAGACGGCGAGCGGTTGGCCGCCCTGGTGCGCGGCCATCCGCTGATGGCGGACGAGAACGACTTCCAGGACGCGGTGCTCGAGGCCGTCGAGGGCCCGCTGGATCGTGACGCGCTGAAGGCGCTGCGCCGACTGGGGCGCAACGAGGGCGTCAGCAACCTGGGTCTCTCGCTCGACTAACTGTCTCGACTGGCCATCTCGACCAGCAGGGCGCTGGACTAGAAGCGCACCCCGGCGGTGACCATCATGCCGGCCGTGCCGAACAGGATCAGGTCGGCCTCCAGGCGCTTCCAGCTTGCCCCGAGCGTGGGCAGGATCCCCGGGGCGACCCCGTAGCGGTTGAAGGGGATCTTGTCGCGGTACTCGCCCCGGTAGCCGTGCAGGGCACCGGCGGTCAGCTTGGCGCGGATGCGGGTGTCGCCGGACTCCCACATCGTCAGCTCGCGCCCCACGTAGAGGTAGAGAGAGTCCTGGTTGAAGGAGTTCTTGAAGCGTGCGAGCCCCGTGAACCACAGGTCGGGGTTGTGCAGTTCCACGCCGATCAGCTGCTGGTTGTTGGTGTGGTTCGGGTCCGGGCTGAAGTGGTCGGTGTAGAGACTGGTCTGCACCAGCACATGGTCGAGCTCCATGGCGGGTGGCCAGTCCAGCTGCTCGCGCCAGCTACCAGCCTCCGCCATGACGGAGGAGGGGGCCAGCAGCGGGGCGCCCAGCAGCAGGGCGGTGGCCAGTCGAGTTCGCCGTGACATCCGGTCTTCTCCCGCGGGGCTCAGAGACGCATCTCGATCCCGCGCTCGGCCATATAGCGCTTGGCCTCCGGGATGGAGTACTCGCCGAAGTGGAAGATACTGGCGGCCAGCACCGCATCGGCACCGCCCTCGAGCACGCCCTCCACCAGGTGGTCGAGGTTGCCGACCCCACCCGAGGCGATCACCGGCACGCTCACCGCGTCGGCGATCGCCCGTGTCACGCCCAGGTCGAAGCCGACCTTGGTGCCATCGCGATCCATGCTGGTGAGCAGCAACTCGCCGGCACCGTACTCCACCATCTTCTTCGCCCACTCCACGGCATCCAGCCCGGTGGGCCGGCGTCCGCCGTGGGTGAAGATCTCCCACCGCGGCGGCTCTCCCTCGGCGGAGACCCGCTTGGCGTCGATGGCCACCACGATGCACTGGCTGCCGAAGCGCTCGGAAGCCTCACGCACGAATTCGGGGTTGGTCACGGCGGCGGTGTTGATCGAGACCTTGTCCGCGCCGGCGTTGAGCATGGTGCGGATGTCATCGCAGGTGCGGATGCCGCCGCCCACGGTCAACGGAATGAACACCTCGCCGGCGATGCGCTCGACCATCTCCACCGTGGTGTCACGGTCCTCGTGGCTGGCCGTGATGTCGAGAAAGGTGATCTCGTCGGCGCCCTGCTGGTTGTAGCGCTGGGCGATCTCCACCGGGTCGCCGGCGTCGCGGATACCAATGAAGTTGACGCCCTTGACCACGCGGCCGGCGTCGACGTCCAGACAGGGGATGATGCGCTTGGCCAGTCCCATGTTCAGCTCCCGGCTCACTTGAGCCCTGTGGTCTTGAATGAATCGGTGAGTTCATCGCACAGACGCTGGCCCTCGGCCACGTCCAGGCTGCCTTCGTAGATGGCGCGGCCGGTAATGGCGCCCAGTATGCCCGGCTCGCCGGCGGCCACCAGGGCGCGCAGGTCGTCGAGGTCGGTGACGCCGCCGGAGGCGATCACCGGCAGGCCGCCCTCGCGAGCCAGTTGAGCGGTAGCCTCCACGTTGACGCCGTTCATCATGCCGTCGCGGGCGATATCGGTGTAGACGATGCTCGAGACGCCATCGTCGGCGAAGCGCTTCGCCAGGTCCACGGCCTTGACCTCGGAGACCTCGGCCCAGCCGTCGGTGGCGACGAAACCGTCGCGGGCGTCCAGGCCGACGATCACATGGCCCGGGAAGGCGCGGCACATCTCGCCGACGAAGGCGGGGTCCTTCACCGCCTTGGTGCCGATGATCACATAGGACACCCCGGCGGCCAGGTAGTGCTCGATGGTCGCGGCCGAGCGGATGCCGCCGCCGATCTGGATCGGCAGATCGGGCCAGCGGCGAGCGATGGCGGTCACGGCCTCGCCGTTGATCGGCTTGCCCTCGAAGGCACCGTTGAGGTCCACCAGGTGCAGGCGGCGGGCGCCGGCCTTGACCCAGCGCTCGGCCATGGCCACCGGGTCGTCGCCGTAGGTGGTGGCGTCATCCATGCGCCCCTGCTTCAGACGCACGCACTTGCCGTCCTTGAGATCGATGGCGGGAATCACCAGCATGTCCAGCTCCTCTTGGGTGCCGCTTTGGGCCCCGGTTGAAAGTCGTCGTCGGTGTTCCGCCCGGTTCCTGCGCCGGCTCAGGGCGCCCAGGTGACAAAGTTCTCGAGCAATCGCAGGCCGGCCCGGGAGCTCTTCTCCGGGTGGAACTGCACCGCGAAGGTGGCGTCGCGGCCGATGGCCACGTGGGCCTGGATGCGGCCGTAGTCGGTGGTGCCGAACACCGTGGCGTCGTCGGCGGCCTCTACGTAGAAACTGTGCACGAAGTAGAAATGCTCGTCCTGGTCGATGCCCTCCCACAGCGGATGCTCTCGCTGCTGGCGCACCAGGTTCCAGCCCATGTGGGGCACCTTGAGACGCTGGCCGCGGTCGTCCCGCATGTCGCCGGGGAAACGCCTGACCCGGCCGCCGATAAAGCCCAGGCAGTCGATGCCGCCGTTCTCTTCGCTGTGGTCGAGCAGCATCTGCTGACCCACACAGATGCCCAGCAGCGGCTTCTCCTGGCTGGCCAGTAGCTCTTCCACCAGGCCGCGCAGGTGGGTCTTCTCCAGTTCGCCCACGCAGTCACGGATCGCGCCCTGGCCGGGCAGTACCAGGCGAGTGGCACCTCGGATGCGGCGGGGATCGCGAGTCACCACCACGTTCTCGTGGGTGACGTGTTCCAGTGCCTTGGCGACGGAATGCAGGTTGCCCATCCCGTAGTCGATGACGGCAATGGTCATGGGGCGCTCCTCGTGTGGTCGTGCGGCGGCCTCACAGGCAGCCCTTGGTAGATGGCATCTGACCGGCCATGCGGGGATCGGGCTCCACGGCCATGCGCAGTGCCCGGCCGAAGGCCTTGAAGATGGTTTCCGCCTGGTGGTGAGCGTTGAAGCCCTTCAGATTGTCGATGTGCAGGGTCACCATGCCGTGGTTGACGAAGCCCTGGAAGAACTCCCAGAACAGCTGGGTGTCCAGGCGGCCGATGCTCGCCCGGGTGAACTCCACGTCCATGAACAGCCCGGGGCGGCCGGAGAAGTCGACCACCACCCGGGAGAGCGCCTCGTCCAGGGGGACATAGGCATGGCCGTAGCGGCGGATGCCACGCTTGTCGCCAACGGCCCTGGCGAAGGCCTGGCCCAGGGTGATGCCCAGGTCCTCGACGGTATGGTGATCGTCGATATGCAGGTCGCCAGCGGCCTTGATCTCCAGATCGATCAACCCGTGGCGCGCCACCTGGTCGAGCATGTGGTCGAGGAAGGGGACGCCGGTCTCGCAGGCCAACTTGCCGGTGCCGTCGAGATTGACGGTAACGGTGATCTGGGTTTCCTGAGTGTCACGGCTGACCGTGGCGATACGCTCGGACATCGATGCATCTCCAGCGCCTGGGCGCATGTCGAGTTGGGTCACCGGCGGGCAGTGACCCGAAAGAACGAGTTGACGG
The DNA here is from genome assembly GCF_047795635.1 of Halomonas sp. HK25. Lineage (GTDB taxonomy): Bacteria > Pseudomonadota > Gammaproteobacteria > Pseudomonadales > Halomonadaceae > Halomonas. The sequence goes on from NZ_CP181044.1 coordinate 232,101, forward strand.
CGGGACACGCCCGCGGCCGTAAAGGTGCCATTATAGAGAATCGGCGACCCCATCCGCTACAATGCACCCCATTGCGCGGCGGCGACCCTCGCCGCCCCGGCCCAGGGAGACCCATCTATGCCGGTGACACTCCATCCCGTCGACCGCGCCGCCTGGGAAGCTGATGCTCAGGCGCAGCTCGACCTCGCTCGCATCTATGCCGATGCGCCCTCCGAGCGCCTGCCTGCACCCGTGGATGCCTTTATCCAAGGCCATCTGGCCGATGGCCATCGCTTTCTCTGTGCCCGCTTCAACGATCGCCTGATCGGTGCGGTGGCTCAGCGTGACGATGGCGTGGCCTGGTGGTTGTCGCACTTCTGCATCCGCAAGCCGACCCGCCGGCGTGGCGTCGGCACTCGGCTGCTGACCCTGGTGGGACGGGCGGCCCAGGCCGAAAGCAAGGTCCTGCGCGCCGAGCTTTCCCAGTTACAGCTGGCCGATCAGGTGCTGCTGACAAGACTCGGTTACCGGCTGGAGCACCATAGCGACTTCTACGAGCTGTTGATGCCGGAGGGAGGGAAGTGATGCGGCGCTTGCTGAGTATTCTTCTCGCCGCGATCGGCATCCTCGCCGTTTTGGCCGTGGCGGCCGTGGTCTATGTCACCACCTTCTTCGATCCCGAGGATCTAAAGCCGCGGCTGATCGAAGTGGTTCGCGAGCAGAGCGGCCTGGAGCTTGCCCTGGAGGGGCCCTTGACCTGGTCTTTCTATCCGCGTATCGGGGTGGGAGTGGAGAAGGCCGACGCCTGGCTGCCGGAGCAATCGGTTAGCGAGGACGAGTCTTTCGTGGCCTTCCGGCGGGCCGAGGTAAGCCTGGCCTTCGCGCCCCTGCTGCGCGGCGAGATCGCCATCGACGGCATGACCCTGGAGGGCATGCATCTCAACCTCGAGCGAGACGAGACGGGGCGCGGCAACTGGGAGACCCTCATGGAGCGCCTCGCCGATCGCAGCGAGGCCGCCGAGGAGGCCCTCGCCCCTGCGAGCGCCACCGCGGGACCGATCCCCGGTGGAGAAGGGCTGTCTGTGGCGCTCAACATCGCCAGCGTGGAGGTGCGCGATGGTGAGGTGAGCTATCGCGACCTGAAAACCGGGCATAAACTGCGGCTGGAGGCGCTCGGTATCACCGGCAGCAACGTCAACCCGCGCAGCGCCTTCCCGATTCGCACCACCTTCCGCCTGATCGGCCACGATGACCTTGTTCTGGATAACCGCGAGGGCATCCCCAGAGTGACCAGCGATGTCTCCCTGGAGGGACGCGTTACCCTGGGGCTGGCGGAGCGCCGGTACCTGCTGGAAAACCTCTCGCTGAACACCACCAGCAGGCTGGCTGAGGTGGAAGGCGAACAGAAGCTGACCCTGAAGGGCAGCCAGCTGCGCCTCGACGCTGTCGAGCGCCGCCTGCGCCTGGAGGAGGGCCACCTGGAGGCTACCCTCAATCATCCCGCTCTGGGGTCGTCGCCGCTGCCGTTCTCCCTGGCGTTTGCTATGGAGTCGGACCTCGTCGAGGAGACTGCCCGGCTGAGCGCCCTGGAGCTGAGCAGCGAGGACGGCCTTAGCCTGAGCGGCAATCTCAATGTCGACCACCTGCTGGAGGCGCCGGCCTATGATGGCCAGGTGCGCTTGGCACCCACGACCCTGCGCCCCTGGCTCGAGCGCTTCGACAGCTTGCCGGTCATGGCCGATGCCGAGGCTCTCACCGATGTGGCGCTGACCAGTCCGCTGCGGGGCGACCTGTCGCGGTTGGAGCTGAGTGGCCTGACACTGGTGCTGGATGACAGCACTTTCACCGGACGGCTCGCGGCGGGACTCGACGGGCAGATGCTCGACTTCGACCTGCAAGGCGACCGCCTGGACCTGGACGCCTACCTGCCACCGGCAGTGCCTGAAGGCGGCAGCGCCGAGGCTCCCGTTATCCCGGGTATCGCCCGGGCCTATGCCGAGCTGGCCGGCACCCTGGTGCCGGAGGAGTGGCTCGCTGAGCTTGCGCTGGACGGTGAGCTGAGTCTCGGCTGGCTGGGCCTGGGGGGGCTGGCGTTCCGCGACGTCGATCTGGCCCTGCAGGGTGCCGACGGGCAGCAGCGCCTGACCCGCTTCACCTCGGGCTTCTACGAGGGGGACCTGGCTGCCGAAGGTGTGCTGGACCTGACGCGGGACCCGATCCGCTGGCAGCTGATGCCCCGCATCGAGCGGGTGCGTACCGACGAGGTGTTCGAAGCCCTGGGCCATGAAAAGGCCCCACTGCGCGGGCGCCTCTTCGCTGACGGGGAATTGTCCTCACGTGGCAACACCTGGCCGGCGCTCAAGCGCCATCTGGATGGTCGCATCGTCGCACACATCGACGACGGCGCCATCCTCGACGTCAATGTCTCCCGGGAGCTGTGTACTGCCGTGGCCACCCTGGAGGGACGCGAGACCAGCCGCGACTGGCACCCGGACACCCGCTTTGAGCGCGCCGAGGCCACCTTCGTCATTCGTGACGGCACCCTCAACAGCGAGGACCTGCAGGTAGCCATTCCGGGCATCGAGCTGGGCGGCGAGGGCTGGCTCGATCTCATCAGCCAGCGCTTCGAACTGCGCGCCGCGGCCCGGATGGTCGACACCGCCGACGCCGCCTGCCGGGTCAACCCGCGCCTGGAGCGGTTGCCCTTCCCGGTGCGCTGTGAGGGCAGCCTCTCGGGAGACAGCGCTGAATGGTGCCGCTTCGACCAGCAGGCCTTCCAGTCCGCCATCGGCGAGGCGCTGCGTGACGAACTCGGCAGCCGGGCCGGCGAGGAAGTGGAGCGCCGTCTGGAGGGAACCCTGGAGCGTCTCGACGAGCGACTCGGCGAGGGCGGTGGTCGGGAACTTCGCGATGCCCTGCGTGGTCTGTTTGATTGAGCAAAGTCAGTCCCTGCGCCGGCACCCGTGTCGGCGCTTTTTTTTTTGGAGCCGCGATGAGTGAGACGACCTCACCCGTCCTATCTGCCGCAGAGTTCCAGCGGCGCCTGCTGGCCTGGTTCGATGTGCACGGCCGCCATGACCTTCCCTGGCAGCAGGAGCGCACGCCCTATCGGGTGTGGGTGTCGGAGATCATGCTGCAGCAGACCCAGGTGGCCACGGTAATTCCCTACTTCGAGCGCTTCATGGCGCGCTTTCCGGACATCCAGACGCTGGCGGCGGCGGAGCAGGACGAGGTGCTGCACCTGTGGACGGGCCTTGGCTACTACGCCCGTGGGCGCAACCTGCACCGGGCGGCGGGCGTGGTTGTCGATGAGCACGGCAGCGAGTTCCCCATGGACACCGAATCGCTGGCCGCGCTGCCCGGCATCGGTCGTTCCACTGCGGGGGCCATCATCGCCCAGAGCAGCGGGGAGCGGGCGGTGATCCTCGACGGCAACGTCAAGCGCAGTCTGTCTCGCCTGCATGCGGTGGAGGGCTGGCCCGGTCGCCCGGTGGTGGAGCGTCGCCTGTGGGCGTTGGCCGAGCACTACACTCCGCAGGCACGACTGGTCGACTACACCCAGGCGATCATGGATCTGGGCGCGACCCTGTGTCGGCGAGGCACCCCCGAGTGCGTGCGCTGTCCCTTCGCGGATGTCTGCGTGGCCCATGCCCGTGGCGAGGAGCGTCGCTTCCCCGAGTCGAAGCCGAAGAAAGCGCTGCCCACCCGCACCACCCGCATGCTGCTGCTGCTGGACGCTCGGGGGCGGGTACTGCTGGAGCAGCGTCCGGCCAGCGGCTTGTGGGGCGGGCTCTGGAGCCTGCCCCAGTTCGACGATCACGCCAAGCTGCAGGCCTGGCTCGACAGCCATGCGCCGGGCAGCGGCATCGAGCCGGCTTGGACGCCCTTCACCCACGTGTTCAGCCATTTCCGGCTGGAGATCACGCCCCAGCCGGCGCGCGTCGAGCGCCTCGATGCGGTGGGTGAGACCCGCCGCTGGTACGATCCCCTGAATCCGGATGCCATCGGGTTGGCGGCGCCTGTGAAGTCGCTGCTCACCGGGCTGGCGCCCTTCGCCCTGGATACCCCGCCGGGCCCCTGAGCCCGCTTTCAGTCTCTACGAGGAGATTTATTCATGAGCCAGACCGTCTTCTGTCGCAAGTACCAGCAGGAGCTCGAGGCCCTGCAGTTTCCACCACTGCCCGGCAAGAAGGGGCAGGAGGTCCAGGCCAGTGTGTCGAAGCAGGCCTGGGAGGAGTGGCAGACCCTGCAGACCCGCCTGATCAACGAGAAACACCTCAACATGCTCGAGCCTTCTGCCCGGGAGTACCTGATGGAGCAGATGGAACGCTTCCTGGACAACCGCGAGACCGACCAGGCCGAGGGCTATGTGCCACGGGAATCGTGACGCCATCTCGTGGCCTTCTCCGGCCATCGTTTTGAAACGGAAGGGGTTGACGCCGAATGTCCGCTGAGGTTTAATACGCACCGTTGGCAGAGGCCAGATAGCTCAGTTGGTAGAGCAGGGGATTGAAAATCCCCGTGTCGGGGGTTCGATTCCCTCTCTGGCCACCACACTGCTGGGGTATAGCCAAGTGGTAAGGCACCGGTTTTTGGTATCGGCATTCCCAGGTTCGAATCCTGGTACCCCAGCCATCGCCAACCTCGATTCCGAAAGACCGTGAACATGGGTTCACGGTCTTTCTCGCTCAGAGGATGTCACTCCCCTGCGCTGGTACAGAGCGTCGCATTGCCGGCATAGCTCAGTTGGTAGAGCAACTGACTTGTAATCAGTAGGTCCCGGGTTCGACTCCTGGTGCCGGCACCATTAAAACGTCGGGAAAAACAACGAGATAGACAATGTTAAAACCGCCTAATAGGGCGGTTTTTTCGTGTGTGCGTAACATCGTGCGTAACAATGTGCCGCCTGGCCGGATACAGAAACGCCCGCGATCAGCGGGCGTTTTCGGGTCTGGCGGCGGGGGCGGTCAGTCGTCGCCGGGGTGCGGTACCAGGGGCACGCTTAGGTCGTAGGTGTCCATCATGGCTGCCGATCGGTGGCCGCTTGCCTGTTGCTTGTCGTGCCGAGTGCCTTTGGTGTCGGTGATGCCGCGTCGCTTGAGGTCGTGGAGCCCGAAGCGCTGTTCGGCGGAGATCACTCCCTCCTCGATGGCCATCTTGATCAGGCGCTGCCAGGCGGTGTCGAGGCTCGACTTGCGCAGTTCGCTGCCGTCGGCGGCGACGATCAGCGGCCGGGCCTCGGGGTGCATGGGTACCGGTCTGCCCTTGCCCTTCCAGATGGCGGCGCGGCGGTCGGTGGCGGCCTGCCAGGCGCTGGTCAGTCGCGGGTACCAGCCGACGACGTTGTCGCGGCTGCCCTTGCGGCGGTTTGTGAGCACGCCGTCGGTGGTGCTGTTGGCGTCGGTGAGGGTGACGATCTCGATGCCGCGCAGACGCAGGATGTAGGCCAGCTCCATGACGATCCACAGATAGGGCGCGCAGGCGCCTTTCTCGCCGCGGGCGCGCTGGCCACGCTGCTGCGCGAACTTGGTAAGTTCGGCGATGGTGGTCAGCTCTGGAAGGCGCCGCTGCTGGCGTTCCCTGGCCTGCTCGACGCCGGCGGCCGGATTGCTATCACAATGGCCTCTGTTTATTCCCCAACGGAATAAGCGGCGCAGGTAGCGCAGCAGGTGGTTCGCTTTCGAGGGCGTGCCCTGGGCGGCGATCTTGTCGACGAGGCGCTGCACCAGGGCGGGCGTGAACTGCCGCGTTGGCAGATTGCCCAGCGGCTTGCCAAGCTTGGTGGGCAGCTCGAGCAGGGTGTCGCGGCAATAGTCGTAGTCGGTGCGGGTCTTGGCAGCCAGCTCGAGGTACTGCGCCGACTGATGGAAGCGCTCGGCGAGGTAGCGCAGCGAGTGGCGGTCGATGCCGTGGCGCTGCTCGACGATGCGGTGCAGCTCGGAGAGCGTGGCGCGGGCGTCGGCGATGTTCTGTCGGTGCTGCTTTCCGCCCTCGTCGCGGTGAAGCAGGTACCAGCGGCCGTGGCCGCGGTGGTCGAAGTAGACGCCGGCTGGAATCCGGCCCTGGTCGATGTGGGCCGGGATGCGGGGGTTGTGCTTGCGGCGTCTGGCGTTCGACTTCATAGGATCTCGGCGGGGTCCAGGGTATCGCTGTTGCTGGCCGGCGTGATGCCGCCGGCGTGATTGATCAGGTCCAGCGTGGTCCAGGGCCCGGTGCGGCCATGGAAGACGCGCACGCCCTGCTCGCGCAGGCAGCGGGCGACATCGGCCGGGCGCTGATAGCCGGTGATAGCCTTGAGCTCTTCACAGGATAGGACGTTGGCGGTGCTCATGCGCGCTCCCTGTTCTTGGCCCGCCAGGCGTTGAAGCGGTTGCGGATCTGGCGAAAGGTGCGTTCCGCCTCATATCGGTGGTCCAGCTCGGCGCGTCTCTCGATCTTGCAGGCGTCGCAGAGCCAGTCGCGGGCGTCCTGTTCGTTGTGGGTGCCGTCGGGCAGCGCCTGTTCTGTCATGTTCCACTTGAAGCGTCGGCGGCGGTCCAGGTAGAGCCTAAACACTGGGTCCTGGCAGAGCATCGCGGCGTGGCGGGCCATAGGCCCGCCTTTGGGCTGTTCGTTCACGCGCCCCTCCATGCCGCGACTTCTCGACGTAGGTCGCGGTTGTCTTTCTCCAGCGCTTCAAGGGGCGCGCCCCTCTTGCCGAGGTAGTACTCGAGCCGCTCGATCTCCCCCTCGAGGTCGTGCACCTTGCGGATCGACAGGCGGGCGGTCAGGCGGGCCAGGGCGTAGCGTTGCTCGAGTTCTTGCCGCTCCATCTGCCGCGCTGCAGCGTAGTCGGCGGGCTCCTTTCGGATCGGCGGATCGAGCTCTTCGGGTGCGATGGCCATCACCCTGGTCAGCAGCTCGCGGGCTTCGTCCAGGGCGGTGGCCAGTTCGGTGGCCTGTCTTGTCTGCTCGAGAGCTTGCTCGACGGTCACGGGAGGGGTTAAGGCGTGTGCGTTCATTCGGCGTCTCCTGGTGTGGCGTCGGCTTGCTGAATGGTCTTGGCGGCCTTGCCGATGGCGGCGACGAGGATCTTTCGGCGGGTGGCCTGGCCTTCCTCGCCGCGGATCTGCAGCAGGGTGGTGAGGACCTTTCCAGCACGGGCGTAGGGATCGGCGGGCTGGGCGAGCACCTTGCGCAGGTCGCCGATCGGCAGGGTGTAGTAGATGTCGCTGAGGCTGGAGCCTTGCGAGTCTGGCGTGCAGTCCTCGGCGATGCGCTTGGCCGCGACTCGCAGAGTGCGCAAGGCGACCATGCGACGACCAGACTGGCCAGGCCAGCCCTTCATTCTCTCGAGTAGCTGCAGGCTTAGCTGGCCGGCGTGCTGTGGGTTGCTCTCAACCATGCCGGCAAGGCTGATGCGGGCGTCGGTGACGCTGGTGGATATCAAGGCGCTGACGGTGTGCACGGTTGTTTCCTCCTGGATGTGTTCAGCTGCGATGCTTCGCCTGCTGCTCTCGAATGCCCTGGCACTCGATACAGGTGCTGGCCCAGGGCGCGGCGCGGCGGCGGGCGGCCGGGATCGGTTCGCCGCAGTCGTCGCATTCATTGGTGGTGACGGGCTTGCGCACTGCCTTTTCGATGGCCTTGAGCGTGGTCTCGAGGCGCTTTTCGCTTATCTCGGCAGCGATGTCGGCTTTATCGGCCATGGGTCAGGTCCTCGTGCGGGATGGCGGGGGCATAGACGATGCGGTAGCCGCGGCACCACAGGCCAAGCCAGACCATCCATGCGGCGGCGGTGCTGACCGGGCGGCGCGCGCGGCGTTGTACGAATCGCTGCACCGCCAAGCCCTGGCTGGTGTTGGTGCTGTAGGGGTCGACGCGGCCGATCGGGTCGCTGACCAGGTAGAGGCGATCACTCATGGGTCAGCTCCTCGACGCGCTGGCCATTGCGGTAGCGGCAGGCGTGGCCCTTCAACGCGCGGCGCAGCTCGGCTTCGCTGTCGAATGCGACGACCATGGCGAACCGGTGGTGCGTCTCGCCCTGGTTGGGGGTGAGCACGGCGACCTCGCCGGCGTCCTGCAGGGTGCCGGTGGGCTGGCCGCTCAGGCGGCGAGGGCGGTGATCGGTCATTTTTTGTCGCATGGCGTTCTCCTTTTTGTGATGGATCAACAGAGCTCGGGCGGGAAGTACTCTTCCGGCTCGGGTGCGGGTGGCGGCTCGATGTGCATGCCCCGGCCGGCGAGGATCTCGCGGGCCGTGGCGTCGTGCTGGATGAGGCGCCGCGCCGCGGCGCGGGCATAGCGGGCCTCGATGTCGGCGGTTTCCTTCTCGGCGAGGACCTCTTCGCTGGCCTGCCAGGCCTTTAATCTTTCCAACTGCGCGGCGAGTTCCTCGTCGCTGGGCTTTCTGGGGGTCGTGTCGACCCGGGGTGTCACGGTTTTGCCGTCCGGCTGGTGGCCGTCCGTACAGTTAGTGACACAAGTCCAAGGGGCCCCGACTTCGTCGGGTCCCGAACTGCCCACCCCGGGACGGTGGTGCTTCGAGCGCACCTCCCAGCGATACAAGCGGGTCAAGAACTCGGATTCATGGCCCTTGCCATCGCTGACGACCAAGCCCCAAGTGGTGGCCACCGGTTCGCCGTAGCGGCCCAGCGCCTCGAGACCCTGGCGCTCTTCGCCGGTGGCGTGGCTGAACTCGGCGCGACTGGTGTCCATGCGCTGCACATTCCAAGGGCGGATCGGGCGATCCTTGCGCGGCAGGTTGGGGCCGCCCATCAGCCTCAGGAACTTGTCCCACTCGCCAGCGTTGGCGGCCTGGCGGATCTCGTGCAGGCGCTTCGAGGCGCCCGGCTCGGGGCGGGTGGCTTCTTCCCATTCGCGCAGCTGTCCGGCCTGCTTGTCGGTGAGGCGGCGCACTTCACGCCAGACCGTGACCGATGGCAGACCCACGAACTGGAACTGACGGATGCCCCATACGGCCGCCCACGCCTCGATACGCGGGGCGCTCGAGTGCATTGGCTGGTCGTACTTGTCGGCGTCCATGAACTGTTCGCCGTTGATGTTCTTGCTGATGTATTTCGCCACGTAACCGGCGGCGGTACCGCGGTTGTGATCGATCTTCACCGACTTGAAACGTGCCGTGGTGCGCTCGCCGTTGCGGTCGTAGAGCTCTTCGGGTGACTCCTGCTCGGCGTAACAGCGCAGGATCTCGGTCACCGCCTCTTCGTCTTCCGGCTTCATCCAGATCAACAGGTGCCAGTGGGGCGTGCCGTCGTGATGGGGCTCGACGACGCGGATGCCGTAGATCGACAGGCCCTCGCGGTCGAACTTGGCGCGCGCCTTGGCCCATATCTGCTGCAGGTGCTGCTGGGCGTGGCGGGGGGTTGAGCCGTCGTACTTGCGGTTACGGCTCGCGCTGCGCTGCAGGACCGGGTGAAAGCGGCTCGGCGTGGTCAGGGTGTAGAACATGCCGACATGGCCGACGCGACGCGCCTCGACCTCGGTGTCACGGATGCGCAGCATCAGCTCGGCACGGCGGTGGTCTGGATTGGCCAGGCCCAGCTCGGCAAGTTCGGCGAGAGTGTAGGTCTGACCCTCCTGGTTGATGGCCTCCAGGGTTTCGAGCAGGGCGCGGTTGCGCACCTTCTGCTGACGGCGGCGCTCGACGGTCATGTTGCTGCAGTAGATGCCGGCACGGGCGTGCACGCGGTGCGCTTCGCGCTGCACCTGCTCGAGGCGGCGGCCGGCGACCCGGCGCAGCTTGCGCCGCCACCATAGCGAACAGCTCAACCGGGCGAGCTGAACATGGCTCGGGGTCTTGAGGTTGGGGGGCTCGATGCCATGCAGGCGGGCGCGCTTGCGGGCCTGGGTAAGAGCCATTTCGTCGGCGACGGCGAGGCTCATCACCGGTGTGCGATGCCACTTGAATACCGCCATCAATGGGATGCCGAACGGCGGCGGGGTCAGCGGGTTGCGGCTCTCGGCGATCAGGTCGGCGAGGTGTCGGGCCTGGGCCGAGAGGGTCGCGCCCTCGAGGGGCGGCGTTATCGTGGCCATCGGCAGCAGGCCGAGACGCAGGCGGCGATTGTGCTTGGCGATCGAACCGATAATGGCGTTGCGCTCGTCATCCACGGCGCGGGCGTGAGCCTCGGCGTAGCTGACCAGGGCATCGTCATCGTGTGTGGCATTGAGGCCGCCGATACTCAGACGCTTTTCGACACTGGCCAGCCAGGCGCATCCAGCGTGGAGGCCTTGAATGGTAGTCGGCTCCAGGCCACGCAGCGCCTTGAAGCCGCGCTCGAGGTCGGCGGCGATCGGCGCGAACTTACGGTAAGCGCGCGCCGGATCGATCAGTCCGTCGGCATTCCGCCGCAGCCACCGGTTTCCGGCGGCGTTGCCGTAGCTGCTGGCCACGTAGACAAAGCCGGCGGCGAGATCCTCGGCGAGCGTAGGCAGGGCATCGAAATATGCCTGCCGGAACCGATGACAGTCCCGGGTACCGAATTGCTGAGATTGCTCGAGGGCGCTCACGCCTCCCCCTGTTCGGCGGCGGGGGCCTCTTCGGCTTCCTGAAGGATGCCTTCGATATTCAGCAGCGACGTGCCCAGATCGAATGCCTGCTTGCGCAGCTGGCGGGCCTTCTCGGACTTGCCTTCGCGGTCGAGCTGCTTGGCGGTGGTTTCGAGCACCTCCAGGGCGACATACATGCCGGTCATGGTTTTCTCGATCATCACGCGACCCCTTTCTCGATCAGGCCTAGCCAGTGTTGGGCGGCGCGGGTGTCGCCGTCGGCCAGGGCCTGGCGGGCGAGGCTTGCCAGCTCGCGGCTCGGGTGGGGCTTGTCGCCCTCGAGCTGACGGCGCAGGCGGTTGGCGTACTGACTCATGCGCTGGATGGCGCCGCGGATGGCCTCACGGTTATAGCGGGGCATCTGCTCGATGGGCGTGATCGATTCGCGCGGGCTGAGCTTGGCGCTGGCCAGCAGGGCCTTGCGCTCGCCGTTGGCCAGGCTGGCCCACAGATCGGCGAGGTCGTGATCGGCGCAGCGGCTGTGCAGCTCGGCGCGCAGGGCGCCGAAGTCGGCGCGGTCCTGCTGGACGGCCGGCGGCTGGTGGGCAATGGGCAACTGATGGACGTTGGCAGACAAAGCGGTCATGTCGGTGGCTCCTGGCAAAGGGCGGCTGGCAGTAGACGGCGGTTCAGTGCTCGAGGATGTGCGCGCTCTCGAAGCGTTCAGGGTCGATACGCGGCAGGCACTCCTCGCGGCGCAGCTGGTCAAGCAGACGGCGCAGATCGGTGATGGTCAGGGCTATCCGGCGGCCCTCGGTGTCGCGGATCATCACCAGGTCCGACGTGGTGGCATTGATGTCGACGCACATGCCGTGGTTGACGCTCTCGAGCGCAGCGTAGGCCTGCAGTGCTTCGCGTTCGGCGACGTGCGCGGGCATGTCGTGCTGTTCTGTGAGCTGGCCGGCGCAGTGGGCCAGGGCGATGTGGCGGCTCTCCCAGCGCCTCTCGAACAAGTAGCCGGTGGCGAGGTTCTCGGCGTCGAGCTGGGGGGCGGCGCTGGAGTGATGGCGTAGCTGGGTAACGGTGCCCATGGCGGGTCCTCCTGGGGTTGTGGTGTTTTTGGGGTTCAGGTGGTTTCGGGCAGCAGCTGGTCGAGCAGGCGCTGACGGCTGGCAGGATCGACGGGGATGCTCACCTCTGGCGCCGGGCTGCGGCTCGGGGCGGTGGTGGTGGCGAACTCGACGTAGATCTTCCCCGCCCAGCCACACAGCGGATTGATGCACTGGGCGTAGACCTCGTAGAACACCGGCGCCGGGCGCTTGCTGCTACGGGTGATCGTCCGGTCCTTGCAATGAGGGCAGGCAATTCGCACCGGCTGTCTCCTTGTGTGTGTCGCGCCTCGGTATGAGGCAATTCATCTGGCTAAACTCGTTATGACTGTCTAAGACTAAAAGGCCCTTTGCAGGACTCAGAACGTCTCCTTAGAAGTTGAATGGCGTTTCATGTCCTCTTCGTTAACTCGATACAGCTCCGAAACGCCCTTCGCGCGGTACTGCTCAAGCCCGACCAGCTCGATCAGCCGCGCTGTTGCCGCGACGGAATGTTTCAAGTCATTGGCCACTTGCTCTATCTCGCCGCGCTCGCTGGGCCGCAGCGAAAGCCAGATCGGCTTGGCGTTGCAGCCGTTCGGCGCACGAGAAAACGTCTTTCGGGAGGAATCTGATGCACTCATCGCGTATGCTTCCTAGCAGTTGTCTAGTTCAAGCTAAGCCTAGAGACGAAACGAGTATGGATCAAGCCATATCGTCTCTCACACATAGACTGAATGAGTATATGCACAGCAAAGAAGCTGTTTCGTCTGTCATAAACAGGATGAAAACCATTCTAGGCATCGCCAGTGACACGGCGCTTTCCGAGCATTTCGGAGGGCATAAAACGTTGATGTCTAATAAGAAAGTCAGAGGGAGTATCCCCTTTGACGAGGCGATGCAGCTGGCACTCGAAAAAGGTATAAGCCTCGACTGGCTGATACTCGGAAAGGGTCCGGCACCCAGCGGTACCGGCGAAGAGCTGGCCGATTACGCGGATACCATTCGGGCGGCGGCCGGCCCGAGCCCCCTGCATAGCTCGGTGCCGATGTACGACATCGAGGCGGCGGCGGGGGCTGGGCGCTGCTTCGACGAGGAAGAGATCGAGGCGACGCTGTACTTTCAGACCACCGAGCTCGAGGCGCACGGCTTGGACCCGGCGCGGGTGGTAGGCGTGAAAGTGCGCGGCGATTCGATGGACGGCACTTTGACCGATGGCGATTGGGTGCTGGTAGACCTGGTTAGCCGCGACCCCAAGCAGGAGGGTGTTTTCCTGCTGCTGGTCAGCGGTGAGCGCCGTATCAAGCGGGTGCAACGGCTCGCCGGTGGGGCGCTATACCTGATCAGCGATAACGAGCATTACCGCCCCGAAATGATCCCGCCCGAGCAGATGCACGATGTGGAGATCCTCGGCCGCTGTGAGATCCGTATCGGGCGGGTTTCGTGACTGGGTTATTGCAATACTGCATTGAAGGAACCGAAAAACGACAACATCACAGGCCCCGTAGAGGGTCGATAACGCAAGGGGACAACAATGAAGCGGCTTTTCCTAACTGCTGCCCTTCTCGGGCTGTCTTCCCTCTCTTCGGCTGATACTCCGGCTGAGTTCTGCGCGTCTGATTGGCCAGGTGACGCTGAGATGCGCACGTATTGCGAGAACAATCAGCGACAGGCGATGCGTGAGTTCGAGACGCTATCGGGCACCATCGCCGCGACATGCGGCAGCGAGTGGCTACCAGACTACGAAATGGCGCTCTATTGCTATCGCAACCAAAGCGCTGCCGATCAGCGCCTGAAAATGGATGCCGGTGACGAGGTCAGCGAATACTGCTTTAACGAATGGAGCGGCGACCATGAGATGGTTGAGTACTGCATCAACAATCAACGCGGCGCTCGCGACCGGCTGGCTGATCGTTACACTGCAGGGGATATCGCCGCTTGTGAGCGCGAGTGGGGCATCGATTACGAGATGGTCGAGTACTGCATCGAAGGGGGATATTGATCATGGCTTTTGACGTGAAGAACGCCAGCGCAGAAGAACGCAAAGCCGAATATAAACGTATCGCTACCGCGATGGGAGACGATGGATTCTTCACCAAGAAGGAACTCAACCATCTGCCGGAGCTGATGCACGACGGCGAACAACTTATGGGCTTTGCGTCGGGCCTAATGGATAACAAGACCTGGCTGATAGCACTGACCGACCAGCGAATCCTTCTTCTCGACAAGGGCATGTTCTACGGCCTGAGCCAGACGGAGTTTCGACTTGGTAATGTGTCGGCGATCTCTTATGAGACCGGGATGCTGATGGGCAAGCTGGTGATCCAGGTGGGCTCGGTTGAGCATACGATCACCCAGGTGCCGAAAAAAGCCGTGGCCACCTTTGCCGAACTCGCACGGAAAGCCATCGACGATGCTGGTGAGCCGAAGCCTTCCAGCCACCAAGCCCCGTCGGGTGATGATGTGGTCAGCCGCCTCGAGCGGCTAGCGTCGTTGCGGGATCGCGGCGTGTTGAGCGACGACGAATTCGCTGATCAGAAGGCGAAGATTCTCGCCTAGTGATGAGCTGGGTGCATTTGACCAGCTAAAATTTTTTGATGGCTTAATTTTGAATCTTTAGAGGTGATTTATGGATTACGAGAATATCGAGAAGGTTGTGCATCTAAGTTCGGACGTTTCCCGTAGCTGCACTGAGTGCAGGCATCTTCTTACAAGTCTTGAGAATGGGATCAACCATTACTTAGAACATCATGACTATATGCTGCTGCATACAGGCCAGGAAACGATTCATGAGATCGAGGCATCTCAGACAACTGTTGCCGTACTTGGAAAGCCAATGGCTTTTAATCAAGTTTTGGCTGATGCATTAGAAGATGGGTGATTTTTTGGCTAGGTAGTCGAGTCTGGCGAGGCCTCGGCGCTAATTTACTTTGATCGGCTGCTGGCAAAGTACAACGGGTAAGAGCATGAAGCTGCACTACATCGGCCCGCTGTGCGCGGGCGTTTCGCATCCGGCACTTGCAATGCTTGACCCTGACTGTCTGCCCGCCAGTTGCTACCTGGTGGAGGTGAGCGACGAGGCGGGGGTCGAGGGTCCGTTGATCGAGGGCGATGTACTGGTGGTCGACGAGGCGCGGCCGATACAACATGGCAACCTGGTGGTGATGGCAGTGGAAGGGCAGTGCCGGCTATTCAATAGCCACCGCATCGGTGGCGGCTTCCTGCTGCTTCCCACCGTGGGGCCTCGCGAAAGCATCGTGGCCCGAGAAGAAGATTGCGCGGGCGTGGTAGTGCGGCAGGTGCGCATGCAGGCGGCATAACGAGCCGTTGACCACACCTCACGACGACACGCCCCGGCCTTGTGCCGGGGCGCTTGCGTTGGGGTGTGCTTAATGCTGGCGGGTGGTTTTTTCTTGCAGCAGCTGTTCCAGCCGATCGGCGGCGGCGCGGGCGACTTTGTCGAGGGGCCGGCGGCGCAGGCCGGCGATGATGTCACGGTCGGTCATTTGGCGTTGCATTTTTGCGTCTCTTCTCTAGCTATTACTTCAAAGGCAACTATCCGCCTGCCTTCTCCAAGTCGGTCACATGGAAGAGGAATTCTGGCATCGTCATCCCGCCTCGCTGGGTGACGCTTTCTTCCTTTAGGCAATCCTTGTCGCTGCCATCGAGGAAAGCACCGCTGAAGCTCACCGTGTCGCCGTTCTCCAGGCTCGCGACGGTCTCGAATAGCGGGCTGTCTTCCTCGATCAGCGTCTGCTGCTTGGCGCTGCTGAGAGTCATGGCGCTACTGGCGGTTTTCAGTGTCAGGTTCTTGGCGATCAAGATCTCGATGCCAGCATGGCCGGTGTTGGTGCTGTGAATGTCGTCTACCTCGCCTTGCCAGCCATGGACCTCGAAGCCGTCAGCGAAGTGGGCGCATAGCCTTTCGGCCCTCTCCTCCCGGGCCCGGCCTTCCTGGATGCTGTTCTCGGCATCCCCGTAGGCCTCCATCGAGGCCTCGACCAGGGTGACAAACTCTTGCTGATCGGCCGTCAGATCCAGCGACGGGCCGCACCCGGCCAACGCGGTGGCCATGGCGGTAATTGCGACTGCACTCTTGGGTTTGAGCATTTTCCCCTCCTTGTTCCCGAGGTGACCTTATATCACCAGCCCCTCAACTGCCTAGCTACCCTGAAGTTCGAGCGTCACGCCGCTGGTGTAGGCGGTGTCGGTGAGCTCGTGGGTGACGTTGGTGATCAGCCAGGGCTTGGCGTCGAGCTCGGCCTTGAAGCCGGCAAGCGTGACGGGCGTTTCGGGGTAGAGGTCGGGGCGGCCTTCGGCGAGGGTGAGCGAGGCTTCGGCGATGCCGCGCTGAATGCGTTGCCATTCGCTCTTGGCGGCGCTCACCGCGTCGTCGCGGGTGGCGTAGGTGTGGCGCAGGCGTTTGACGTTCTCGTCACTGCCGGCGATGACCTCGGCGCGGGTGGCGGCGTCGGGGTCGTGCCAGTAGGCGAGCACGCCGGTGTAGGCGTCGCGGTCGGCTTCGATGTAGCGGTGCTCGTCGCCGACCCCGCGGCGCAGGGTAACCGGGGCGATGGCGCGGCCGCTGGCGGTGCTGCCCTGGCCGGCGGGCATGAACAGCAGACGGCCGGCCTTGATGGTGGCGATGGCGTCATGCTGGTCGGCCAGGCGGGTGAGAAAGTGCAGGTCGCTCTCGTCGGTCTGGTCGAGGTGCTCGAGGTAGACGCCTTCCAGGAGGGCGCCGATGGCGGGCGTGAGGTCGTGGCGGTCGGCGATGGTGGTGACGATGTCGCCGAGGGTGACTTCGTGCCAGCTCTGCGAGCGCTTGCCGGGCAGCTGCTGTCGCATGTCAGCGCTTCGGGCGCGGATCACCAGCACGTCCGGCGCCCCGCTGTGCTCGACCTCGTCGACAATGAAGCGGCCGCGATCGACCAGGCCGGCCTCGGCCCAGCCCAGGGCGAGGGTAAGCTCGGCGCCGTGGCGGGGCAGGGCGAGGCGGCCGTCGTGGTCGCTCAGGGTGATGTCGAGCTGGTCGGCCTCGAGGCCACGGCGATCGGTGAGACGCAGGCGCATCAGCCGGGCCTCGAGCTCGGGGCTGATCACCTGGCCGGCCAGTGTTAGGCGGTAGCTGGGCCGGTGCGCGGGCCTCATGCCAGCACCCCGGAGGCGGCGCGGGCCAGGGCGTTGGTGAGGTTGCCGAGCAGGTCGGCGCGGTCGTCGTCCACGCGCTGCAGGCTGAGGGTGAAGCTGATGCGCTGGGCGCTGCCGTCGTGCATATGGTGGCTCTTGGCTTCGTTGAGCGAGTCGATCACGTATAGCCCGTAAAACGTACCGTTACCTTCGATGAGCGGCCAGGCGGCGCCCTCGTCGGCCATGGCGCGCAGCTGGTCGAGGTTCTGCTGGCCGCCGGTGAAGTGCGGCGCCAGGGTGCCGGTGAGTGTGATGCTGTCATCACCCGGGCCGAGAAACTGGCGGACCGGGCGGCGACCGACGCGGGCCTGGCCGTCGTGGCGCCAGGCGGTCTGGCGTTGCAGCTCCTGGTAGGGCGCGGTGCCCAGCGCGAAGACGAACATGCCGTAGGCCATCATCATGAGTTCGACTCCTAATCAATGTCGTGGAAGGCGCTGCGTCGGCGGGCGTCGGCATCGCGTTCGGCATTGGCCAGGGCGCGCTGGACTTCGGCGCCGACGTAGCGGGCGAGGGCCTGCTCGTCCATACCGGGCGTGGCCTGAACGTTGATGTTGATGCCGCCGTTGAGCGTTAGCCCGCCCCCGCTGGGTGCGGTGAGTGGCGGCCGGGCGTCGAAGCTGGGCATGCCGAAGGGGGTGGCATCGGCGCCCCCGGCAGCAGCCGGCCCGGCGACGCTGGCGGCGCCCAGGGCAAGCCCGGCGCCGGCGTTGCGCAGGCGCTTGGCCATCTCGCCGGCCTGGCGGGCGGGTTCGTTCTGGTTTCTACGGATGCCGACGGCCAAGCCATCGGTGACGTCCTTGCCGATGCTGGCAAACACCTTGGAGGGCGACTGGGTGTCGAGCTCGTAGCGGGCGCGGTGCTCGGTGCCGTTGGCGAGTCCTGAGACGGCGTCCCAGGCGTTGCCGGCGCCTTTCTTGATGCCGTCCCCGAGGCCTTTGGCGGCATCGATGCCGGCGGCCTTCAAGCGCCCGGGTAGGCTCTTCAGGTAGTCGAGGGCGGCGTCCCACTTCGCTTTTATCGCACCCTTGAGATCCCAGTCCTCGATCATGTTGCCGACGGCCTCGATGGCGTTGCGCGGGGCGTCCTTGAACCACTGCCACAGCTCGCCGCCGCTGGCCTTGATGGCGTCCCAGTGCTTAATCAGCAGGCCGGGCAGGGTCCAGTTCATGAACCATTTGGCGACGGCCTGGCCGGCCTTGGCCGGGGCTGACTTCATCCATTCCCAGACCACGGCGGCCTTGTTCTTCACGCGCTGCCACATGGCGGCGAACTTAGGGCCGATCCAGTCCCAGTTGCTCCACAGGTAAGTGGCAGCCAGGGCGATGGCAGTGAGGCCGCCGATGATCCAGCCGATGGGCGTGGCGGCGAGCGCGACCGATAGCGCCTTCACGCCAGTGGCGACGATGGGCAGCGTCTTGGCGAAGGCGACCATGGCGGCGCCGGCCTTGACGAGGCTGGCCCCGAAGCCGATCACGCTGAGAACGGCCTTACTGGCGAACAGGCCGCCGGCGATCATCGCCAGGTTCTCGTAGCCGCCGACCATGCCGGCGAGCTTGGAGACGACCTCGCCGATGCCGGTGGCCAGCCGGGCGGTGCCCTTGGCGAGATCGGTGATGATCGGCACCGCATCCTTGAGGTTCTGGCCGAACGCCTTGGCGAACGCCTTGACCTGGTCGCGGTTATCGCCCAGCCAGCCGGAGAGGTCGCGCATCATCTCGGCGACGGCGGGCATCAGCTCGGCGCCGATGGTGTTCTTGACGCCTTTCAGGCTGAGCTGGGTGTCGAGCAGGGCGTCCTTGAAGTCTTCGCTGCCGGCGGTGGCCTCGTCGCCGAGCATGTAGCCGGTCTGGCGGGCGGCGCGGTTGTACTCGTCCAGGCCGGCGCTGCCGTCCTTGAGCACGTTGACCAGCCCGACCCCGGCGCGCGAGTAGAGCTGGGCGGCGACGGCGTTGCGCCGGGTGGGGTTTTCCATCTTGGCCATGCGGTCGGCGACCTCGCGCATGGCCTCGGCGACCGGCATGTCGGCCAACTTCTCGGCATTCAGCCCCAAGGCCTCGTAGCCCTTCACGGCGGCGCCGGTCCCGTCGGCGGCTTCGCCCAGGCGCTTGGTGAAGGCGAGCAGACTGGAATCCATGGCGGTGGTGGCCACGCCCGAGCGTTCGCCGGCATAGCGGAATTCCTGCAGCTCGGCGTTGGTCAGGCCCAGCTTGGCGGCGGTCTTGCCGACATCGTCGCCCAGGTCGGCGGTGGAGTTGGCAAGCCCGAAGATGCTGCCGGCGGCGAGTGTGCCCACCATGGCGGTACGGCGTGCGAGACGCCCTACCTCGCCGGTCATGTTGCGGAAACGCCCCGAGACATCGGCATCGCTCAGACGCTGCAGGGCATCACGCTGACTGTGCAGGCGCTCGTTGGTGGCGCGGATCTTGCGCTCGAGGGCGTCCTGCTGAGCGGTGAGGCCGCGGGTGCCTTCCTCGGCCTTGGGCAGGTTGCGCGAGAGCTCGCGCACGCGGTCGCGCTGGTCGCGGTATTCGTGGTTCAGCTTGTCGACGGCGGCCTGGGCCTTGGCCTGCTGGTTGGTCAGGCGTTTGGTGGGGCCGGTGGCGTTCTTAAGCTCCTGGCTGACACGGTCGAGCTCGGCACGCTTCTCCTTGAGGGCGTTTCTGGTCTCGTGGCTCTGGCGCGTCATGTCGCGGAAGGCACTGATGCGCTTCTGCTGGTCGTTGAAGTCCTTGAGCTCGCCGCGGGTTTCTTTCATGGCGCGGCCGACGCCGCGGCTACCCTGCAGGATCTTCTTCAGGGGGCCGGTGGCCTTGTTGATGGCCTTGAGGGTGACGGAGAGATTCAGATCCTTGGCCATGCCGGCTCCTGGTTAGCGGCCCTGTTTGCGGGGCGGTTCGTTACGCTGGCGGGCGCGTTCTCGCCAGTCGGCGAGCTCCTCGAGGGGCATGGGGTCCATCTCGGCGGGGCCCCAGTGGAACACCATGGCGAGATCCGCCATGGCATCCTCTACGCAGTTGGGCAGGCTTAGCTCTCGGCTGCTGCCTCGGCCTTCAGCCGCCGGGGTAGCAAAAAATTGGCCACCACATTGCCGAGCTGGAACAGGTCGGCGGGGTCCATGTCGCGTAGCTCGGCCTCGGTGAGCGCGGGCTCGGTGATGCGCGGCAGCACTTTGGTCAGCGCCTGGACGTCCAGCTGCACCACGTCGGCCAGCGAGACGCCGCGCAGGGCGCCGCTTTTGGGCTTGCGGACGTGGATCTCGGTGACGGTTTGCTTGCCGCGCTGCAGGGGCGTGTCGAGCTCGACGGTTTCGGTAGGCACGCTGGGCAGTGGGGCGACCTGGGTCTCGTTGGCGGTGTCGGTGGCGTGTTCGGTCATGGGGGTGTTTCTCCTGGTAGGGGAAGGCGGCCCCGATCGGGGCCGCTGTGATGGGTCTCGGTTTATTTTCATTTACAGGCGCGCCCTTACAGACCCAGCGCCTGGCGACGCTCGGCGCGGCGATCGACGCCGCGGACGATGAAGACGTTGCCGGGGATGTCGATCTCGATCAGCGTTTCGCCGTCGACCACCAGCTTGTAGTACGTGCAGGTGGTGGTGACTTCGATGCTGTTGCTGTCGCCGCCGGTGACTTCGCCCATGGCGATGGTCTTGTGGCGGCCGCGCACGGTGACTTCGACGGGCACGACCTGGCCGGTCTCGTCACTCTCGTAGCTGCCGGCGAATCGCAGCAGGTTGGCGTCGTGGATCGGCGTGCCGTACTCGGTGAAGATCTCGGCGATGATGCCGCCAGCGCTCCAGCTGAACTCGATGAGCTCCTGGCCCATGTCGAGTTCGACGCTGCCGTCCATGCCGCCGCCGCGGTATTCCTCCACGGCGCGGGCGAGTTCGGGCAGGGTGAGAGTGGGAATCTGGCCCTGCCAGTTGTTGCCGTCGCCGAACAGGTTGAAGTCTTTCAGCTTGCGGGGAAGTGCCATGGTGCGTTTCTCCTATCCGGTTCAGGCGGCGGCGACGCGCTCGGCGAAGTCGACGAGGTAGCGGTCGGTGATGCGCTGCTGGAACATCAGGTTCTCGAGCGGCGGCACGGGGGTGTAGTCGTAGTCGATGTAGAGCTTGCCGGCCTTGAGCACCTCGGGGGTGTTGAGCTCGGCATCGAACCAGGCGCTGCCGCCCAGCAGGTAGCCCTGGCGGGTCCACTCGCGGAACTTGGCGTTGATGCCCTCGATGATGTCCTTGACCAGGCTGGGGTGCATAGGCAGGTCGACGGCCCAGAGGTGCGCCTCGGCGATGGTGTCGGCGATGATCTGGGCGGTGCGGGTGTAGTTCTCGAAGGCGAACAGCGGGTCGATGGAGCAGGTGCGCGAGCCCCAGAAGCGGAAGCCGCCGCGCTGGATGAGGGTGGTGACCTCGTGGCTGTTGAGATAGCCCGCGTCGGTGTTGGGGTCCTGGAGATCCCAGAACACATCGGCGTTGATGCCGGTGACGCCGTTGACGGGCTTATTGGAGAGCGTTTTGTGCCAGCCGATCTCGTTATCCAGCTTGGCGCGCATGCCCATCGCGCGGGCCACGGCGGAGAGGGTGCGGGTGGAATTGGTCGCGGTGTCCCAGCCGGTGAACTTGGGCCAGATGACCATGACCTCGCGGGCGCCGAAGTTCTCGCGGTACATGGCCGCTTCTTCGATGGTGGCGGAGTCGCCGGCGGAGGCGTAGACGAATGCGCGCAGTTTCTGGGCGATGCCGATCATCTCGGCGTTAACGTCGGCGTCGTCGAGATCGGGCGCGCCGAGGATGCGCGGCTTGACGCCGAGCTTCTGCTCGGCGGCGAGCAGGGCCTGCATGCCCAGCTTCTTGCCGTTGGCATCGACACCGCCGATGACGTTGGACTTGGTTTCTTCGTCCGTCTCGCCCTCGGCGACGCGCACCACGACCACCAGGGTCTTGGCCTGGTCGGCGATGGCGTCCAGGGCGCGGGCCAGGGTTCCCTCGCTGCCGGCGTCGCCCTGGGCGCCCAGCAGATCGGTGAGCAACACCGGAGTATCCAGCGGGAAGGGTTCGTCCTCGCCGCCGGTGAGGCCCTGGTAGCCGGTGGCGGAGACCACGCCGGCACCGCTGGAACTCTCTGCCTCGACGGCGGTGACCAGGGCGTTGGCTTCAGCGCTGGCGTTGATCTCGGTGACGATCTCGCTTGCGGTCGAGGTGATGACGCCTTCGATGTCGGTGGCGAGATCCACGGTGATGTCGTTGCCGGAGACGGTGACCGCCAGGGCGGCGTCGTTGGTGCCCGGGTCGCGGTAGCGCACGCGAATGGCGTTGCCGTCGGTGCCGGGGCTGGCGGCGGTGTAGGTGACGGCGGAGTTGGCGGCAGCCGGGTCGATGATCAGCGAGGCGGCGACGCCGGCGGCGGCTAGCGGAGCGGTGGCCACAAGGCCGATGACCGCGGTTGCCACGGTGCGGATGGGCCGGGTGCCCTCGTTGATTTCGACGACACGGATGCCGTGGTGGTAGTCCTGGGACATGGGGTGCTCCTGCAGGGTGATCGAGGTCGATGCATGACGTGCTGCCATGCTTGCGCGCGCGGAGCAGGGTCTCTAGCGTTGGGCGTTGTGGATGGTGGGTCTACAATGCCTCGATGTCAGATCACGCGAAGGGCTACTCTGGTTTGGTATTGTGAGTTGCCGTTGTTGTTGATATTTAGGAGATTAGGTTTGAAGCATTGGGATGTGTTCAGTAACTATCGTTTCTACCTTCGAGGGATCGCTATCCCAAATTGCCAACGTTTCTTTGAGTATGAAGTCGCGTTCTTCAGCAAGGACAACTCGGAAATGTTTGGTGAGGCGGCGATTATGAGAATAAGGCTCTTCTTCAATGCCGCAGAGTCACTCAATAATGCTATTGATTATGTTGCTCACTCCTTTCCCGATGAAGTAAAAAGCTTTGAATTAGTTAACAAAGCGAGTGATTTTCCAAAGCGTGCGTCTCAGGTTCCGGGTGAGCTAGCTAGCCTGAGGGAGATCGTGAATGCCTATAAGCACTGTGTTAGAGGATTTAATGAAGGTAGAGATGGTCCGGTGTCAAAGCCCAATGCTAGGCATTTACTAGGGCCAACATTGAGCTTTGACTTTGAAAATCAGGATTATTACGTTGGTCCAAGTATTCCACAGCGTGAACATGTTAATATCCTACATGCGGCTTATCATTTCTGGTCAGAGGCATTGAAGTCTGATGCGTTTCCCTTTGCTGATCAGTTGGCTGACCAGTAGTAAAGGGCTGTTTGGAGAATCTTGGTCTATAGGCCACTGACCAACAATCGCCCGCCATTTGACGGGCGTTGTGCTTCCTGGATGGACTTGCCGACTCGATCCAGAGCTGTTGGCGGTTCAGCAGGGCTGCGGGTCCCCATTACGTCTTGATAATGGCGTTCATTGCTAGGAACGGGGCCATATTGTTGTGCGCCTGGCCACCGCCGGCGGTGCCGCTTTGCACGGTGGCGGTGCCGGTGCCGGTGTCGGCCAGGGCGTCCCCGTCGCTACCGGTGGTGCCGCTGGTGGCGGTGTCCAGCGTGTGCTCGTGCTCGGGCATCTCCTCGAAGGCGAGGGCGACTTCCTCCGCGCCGCCGGTCTCGCCCAGGGCGCGGGGGGTGAGGCTCGGCCCGCTGCCGGCGCCCAGGGGGTGGCGGCCGCGCAGGTCGGGCAGCAGGGGGTTGCCGCTGCCGTCGTCGCCGTAGGGGCTGCCGGCGTCGAGCAGGGCCTGGCGCAGGCGGTCGGCGCTGCCGCTGGTGAGTGCCGCGCCGTTGCACAGCCGCCAGCCGGCGGGGGCGGTGGAAAGGGCATAGGGCAGCACGGTGCCGGTCATGCCTTCCCAGAGTTGCAGCACGCGGCTCATGCGGACTCTCCTTGGCTGATCAAATCGACGACGTCGGGGTTATCTTCCAGGAAGCGGCGCAGCTTCGCTTCAGGATCGTCCTCTGGCGCGGCCGCGGGTGGTCGGGAGCGGTTGACGAGCTGCCAGGCGCCGCCATTCCAGCGCGGCCACTGGTGCTCGGGCCACTCATCAGGCGGTGGCGTCTCGGTGGTGCGACCGGGCAGGTGGTAGACGTCGGGCTCGAGAGGCGACTCGTCGGCCTGGGTCATGCCCTGGTAGAGGCCGGCGATGTCGTACTGGAAAACGGTCTTGCTGTTGTCGCTCATCGGGTCGGGCCTTTTCAGTACTTGATGCAGGCGAGCATGGCGACGTTGCGCGGGCGTGATTCGCTGCCGCCGGCCTCGTTGACGGTGATGGCGTGCTGGTGGTTGCCGTTGCTGTTGATGCTCAGGCTGTGGCCGTGGTTGCCGGCGTTGCCGATCGAGATCGAGTGACGGTGGCCACCGGCGTAACCGGTATTGCCCGTTTCATAAAGCACCATGTCTTTATTGTTCTGCCCTACGCCCCCTCGGCCTGTGCCATTTCCTAGCTGGCTGTGCCGGTGGTTACCCTCCCAGCTCGAGCTGGCCGAGTGATTGTGGGCGCCGTTGTTGTTGGCGCTACCGGTGTGGCTGTGGCTGCCAGCGGTGTCGCTCGAGGCTCCGTGGCCGTGGCGCTTGTTCTCGTCATTCTGGTTGGAGCCGAGTGCGCGGCCGCCATCCACGCCGCGGCCGTCGTCCCAGCCGCGCAGGAACTCACCGCGTAGGTCGGGCAGGTTGAAGGTATCGAAGCCGTCGCCGTCGCCGTACTGGGTGCCGAGCACGGCGAACAGCTCGGAATAGGTACTGCGCGAGACGGCGGCGCCGTTGGCTTTCATCCAGCCGGTGGGAGCAGTGGCGCGCGCGGTGTACTTGATGTCGCCGGGCTGGCCGCTGGCGTTGGACTGGGCCTTGCTGTGCACGTCCAGGTTGTTGCGGCCCAGCGCCTGGTCCGGCACATCACTGAGGTTCTTGCTCTTCTCCAGGGGCGCGGGGGCCGAGCCCGAGGGCTCGTTCTGCACGGCATAGAGCTCGGTACCCGACGGGTAGCTGCGGCCCAAGGTAAAGCGCGTCTCGAGCGTCGGGTCAGGTTGCCACTCATCGGCCCCGCTGCCCCGAAGCAGGCGCACGCCCTCGATGTACACCGCCAGGCCATAGGTCGTGGTAGTGGCGAGATCCATCACCGTCTGGCCGTCGGCGAGGGTCTGGCGTTCGTCGATGATGTCGACGGTGACGTTGACCACGTCGGGGTCCGACCACTCGACGTCGCCGTCGGTGTTGCTCTTCTTGACCAGCTGCTGCCCGGTGGTACCGCCGGGGATCAGGCT
Organism: Halomonas sp. HK25; assembly: GCF_047795635.1. Taxonomy (GTDB): domain Bacteria; phylum Pseudomonadota; class Gammaproteobacteria; order Pseudomonadales; family Halomonadaceae; genus Halomonas. The sequence continues at coordinate 257,109 of NZ_CP181044.1, forward strand.
GCCGGCGGTGATGTTGTTACTGATCCAGGTCTGGGTCGCCACGGCGACGTTGGGATCGACCTGCAGGGTGACCACGTCGGCATTCGACACCCGGAACTCGACGCGCACCACGGTATCGGCGAAGGCGCCCTCGCCGTCGCTGGGCTTGTAGGTGTCGGGCAGGTTGCCGACCACGAAGAGCCCGCCCTGGTCGTCATAGACGCCGACCTCGCGCAGCACGAAGCCGCCTTCGCTGGCCGGGATGACCAGCTCGGCAGTAAACCGCGTGGCATCGGCCGGGTCCTGATACACCCGATTGACCGGCGCGCGGAAACGCTCGCGCACCAGGTCGGTCTGGGTCGGGTCCGGATCGGCGGGGTTGCCGTTGCCGTCGCCGACCGCCATCTCGGGCAGGTTGATCGGGGTTCCTGTAGACTCCGCCTCTGCCAGCCTGGTCAGGCCATAGGATGTGTGGATCGTTTTGAATGTCATCACGACTCCATTATTAATATCGAGGGGGGATACAATGAAAAAGAAGGTTATATTTGGCGTTTATCTGTTCTTTGTTCATTTGGCGATCGCAGTCTTGCTGATCAAAACGGATGCCATTCCCAGAGTGCTGGCAAAAGCGGGCATTGTTGAGCCAGCGCAAGCATACATTGAACTCAGACACCGGGTATTTCAGGAGCGCAGAGACCCCATCGTTCCACCAGGTGCTGCTGTATTTCTTGGTGATAGTATCACTCAGGGCTTTGTAACCAGCTTGGTAGAACCTATGAGTGTTAATTTCGGTATAGGTCAGCAGACTACCACTCAGCTTATTCAATCCCTCCCCGGATATTCCTCTATCCACGACGCGGGGGCCATTTACCTTATGATCGGTGTTAATGACATTTTTCTTGGCAAAGAAGACGTACTTGAAGCCCGGTATAAAGAAATACTTCATCTGCTTCCAAAGGATGTCCCCTTGATTTGGTCTGCGCTTATGCCAGTGGCGAATAGGTCCGGATCCATTCAAAGGACTAACAATATAATTAAGAGGCTTTGTGATGATCGTGATCGCTGTGTGTATGTTGACACTTTCGGGCCTCTTTCCAACGAAAATGGAAACCCGGCGACCGGTACCATGCTCGACGGCGTGCATCCATCTAATGAGGGTTATCAGGTGTGGGTAAACCTCTTGAGCAACGCCAAAGAAAGCCCTTCTAAATAGGAAAGTGGACATTAGCCTTCCCTCGGCGCGTTGATGTCACTGAATCCGGCAGCGATTTTATTGAGCTGCCGTTGCTGAATACTCTGTGCCTGGCTGGCGGATGCGGTATGTGCGGGCATCATGACGATAGGCTTAATGCCTGACGTGGAAAGCCGCTCACAGATCGCTTGCAGATTGCTGAACCAAATATCGGTATTCGTCGCCCCGCTGATCCCCCCTTCCTCTGGGGGTTTTCCGCCCCACATGTCGTCAGGGTCAAAATAGTAGCCTCCGCCCGATTCGTACTCATCAATGGAGTTGTTGTCATTGATACCGAACAGCACCACGCAGTGAGTTGGCCGAGGCGATGCGCTGATTACCGCGTCGACCCAATAGAGCCCCCAGGCTGAGGTTTGCCCACCGCGCCCGTAGTTGAGCGTGGTGATGCCGATGCCGTTATTGGACAGATTCTCGCGCAGCCGCTCAGGTAGATATTGCATGCCTTCGGCGGTCGTGCCGTCAGGGCGTAAAGGCTTCGTCTCCCCCTCTTCTTGCAATGGGAACTGGGTCCACGAATCGCCCAGAAACGCCACAACATCGCCGTTCTTGAAGAAAGCGTCTTTTGAGGTATCCGCCGACTTGCGGTAGGCGTACAGCCCGCCCAGGTTGATTGACGACGGCGTGTCATCGGCCAGCGTGACGCGGATTATCAGCTCATCCGCGCCGCTGAACTCGATGTACTCGTAGTGCATAAGCTCGGGCGAATACGTGGCATCGTGGAACACCTGCCCCTCATCGCCCAGGACTTCAAGGCGCACCCGCCCCGTCGTCGTCTCTGCCGTCCCTGCATCGCTAGTATACGTTTCCGACAACGCGGCGATCGGCGCTTCAAGGAACCCGTCGGCCTGGTTAACCGCGAAGCGCATCTCGATGCCCGCGCCTGCGGCGCTCTGGCGCATGGTGTAGCCCCGCGACAGATAGCGCCCCGACGTGTTCGCGGTCGCATTCACGTCACTAGTGTCTGTGGCGCATAACCGAACAAGGTCCGTCGTTCCGGCGACGAAGCCCCCCGCGCCCGCGCCGCCGATGCGAGTAACGGGAATCAGCAGTTCGCTGGCGTCGTAGTTGAGAATATTCGGGTTGCTGAAGTCGTCCTTTGAGCAGACCGGCGGGTGGTACGCGAACAGCAGGCTGTCTTTCTTGTAGGCATACTTCTGCACCCGCGACGCCAGGTGATCTGCGAGCCCCTTGTAACCAAGCGAGCTTAGGTGTTGCCCCTGCGGCGCTTCGTGCATGGTTTGCGCGACACTGATGCTCGCTGGCAGGGTGCCCGCCACGCTGATGGTGTCACCGTCGATGCCCATGATGGCGTAGGACAGATGCTCATCGGCGGCATCATCGCGGATCACCACACTGCCGGTCGGGTGCAGACGGGTCCCCTCGCCCGTTGCGACCGTGAAGGTGCTGTCATCGTCACGACTGACAATCGTGACGGGGGAAACGTCGGACGGCGTGTTTATCGCCTTAGTGAACGCCCAGCTATTGACGAAGAAAGATGCGTCTTTATCGGTCATCAGGTCCAGCTGCGAAACCAGCCGATTCTGCCCTGACAGGATCGCGCTTTGCTTTTCTAGGATCGCCCCCAACTGTGTTGCCACCGTTCCCGAGGCGTAGGCCACGGACTCGGCACGTATCGCAGGGTTGTGCTCGGCCAATACCTTGAGCAGCTTCTCGATGTCGTAGTTACCATCCGCTGCCACAATGGATGAGTTGTCGACTTGAGTATCACGGGTACTCAGGCGGACAAATCTGGCGGCGGGTGGAGAGGTAAACGTTGCGATTTCCAGACTTGTTGTTTCGCCCACCCGGAAAGCAGAGATGAAGACTTTATTCTCGTCATACCATGCATGATAGGCGTTGGCGTTGGCCGCAGCCGCCACGACATAGCTGGTTGCTCCTTCGACCTTGAGGTAATCGGTGTAGAACCAGTATATAGAGGAGCCGGGGACCTCACCCTTATCATCGACAAACCCGTTAGTGGCAAACACGCCACCACCGAAATGGCCGTAATTAAGGGCGCTCACCAGTCGACTGCTGGGGTACTTGTTTACCTCCACCGCAGCCCCCGCGTTGTTGCGGTACAGGATCAGGAACTCGTTTGTCTCGCTACTCGGCACACTGAAATAATCACCGTCCGAAGTCGCGGCGAGGCCGGTGGCGGTGTCGGCATAGACCCCGGCGGAGAGCTGCGCCGCGTCGCGGGCGGACTCGGCGCGGTTTGCTTCACTTTCTGATCGGTCCGCTTGGGCGGTGGCCAGTTGTTGTGCTGTCGCGGTGCCGTCGATTACCGCTTGTTCGGCTCTATCCGCCTCGGACTCGGCGCGATCGGCGGAGGCGGCGATGCTGTCGACCGCTTCCCGGGCATCCAGGAACTGCACGCGCAGGGTGTAGTCCAGGCCGGTCTTGGCGACGCGCAGGTCATAGGCGCCGTCGGGGGCGGCGAGCTGGATCAGGCCGTTGCTATCGGTCTGGAAGGGGTTTTCCAGGGTGGCGCCTGCCTTGTCGACCAGGCCGCTGGCCAGCGTGGTGGTCCCGGGCTCATACACATACACGAAGGCCTCGGGCAGGATCTTGCCTTCCTGGTCCTGGGCGAAGTAGGTCTTGAGTTCCATGGGCGGTCAGGTCCTTACACGACGATCGCCAGCTCGTTGGTGACGAGCAGGCGCGGCTGGAAATGGGTGACGGTGATCTCGTCGCCGCGGTTGGCGACGGTGGCGACATGCACGGGGGCGCGGCTGGTGGCCGAGACCAGGATCCTCGAGAGGTGGGAGCGCAGGTTCTTGGTGCGCGCGATGATCGCCAGCACCTCGTCCAGGCCGGCCTGATCGACCGGCGTCTGCTCGGCCTCGAGCAACAGGCGAAAGGTGTACGGCTCGGCCTGGGGGGTCTGGCGGTGCCACTCCTGCACCCGGGCATCGATGCCGATCGCCCCGAGCGCGGTGCGCACGGCGCCGATGGTGCCCTTGATCTGCTGGACCTCGAGCGCCTCGGCGATGGTGTTGCGCTTCTGCCGGTCGCTCCATTTGGCGTTCCAGCTATCCACCGACCAGGCCCAGGCGAGCCACGGCAGCAGCTCGGCCGGGCAATCTTCGGGGTTCCACAGGGCGCGCAGGATGACCGGCAGGTCGGTGACCTTGGCCCCGACGGTGGCGGCCAGCCGCTCGAGTTGCGTGGCGCTGGGCGGCAGCAGCTCAGACATCGGTATCGCTCGCCGCGGTGATGGTGATGTCGGTGCAGTGGCTGGCCTCGCCGTCGCCGATCACGATGTCGGCGGCGGGGCTTTGCAGGCTGACGTTCTGAACGCCCGACTGGTGCAGCACGGCGTAGATGCCGGAGAGGGTGACGTCGCGGCGCATGGCGTGCTGCTCGATGACGTAAGCCTCGGCGGCGGCCTGGGCGGCGTCGCGCACCACCTGGGCATCGGGGCCGGGGAGTAGCGTCATCTCAGCGGTGATGGCGTAGTCGACGATACTCGCCGACAGCACGGTGACGTTGTCGGTCATCGGGCGGATGTTTTCGGCATTCACCGCTGCGGCCACGGCGTCGAGGGTGGCCATCGGCGCCGCCCCATTGCCGGTGCGCGAGAGCACGTAGACGGTCACTGCGCCAGGCGAAGGGCTGACCGCGCTGGCATCGCGCACGTCGGGGTCGGCGGTGAGCGCGTGGAAGATGTAGCTTTGCTCGCTGCCGGCGGTGGTGTAGCCCTCGGGCGAGAGTTGGATGCGGCGGCGAAACTCGGCATCCGACTCGTAGGTCGGCGGTACCGGCGGCACCGCGGTGGAGTCGCCGGCGTCGATCATCAGGCGCTCGATGTTGTAGTTGGCGCCGAGGTTGTCGAGGTCGCCGCCCTGGGCATGAGCGAGCATCACCGCCTGGGCGGCCTCGTTGATGCGTTGGCGCAGCAGCAGCTCTCGGTAGGTGTTTTCCTCGAGCAGCTTGGTCAACGGCTCGCTCTCGATCTCGAGCAGGCGGGCGATGTCGGCCTGCTCGTCGGCACGATGCAAGCCGACCAGCTCGGCCTTACGCTCGGCAAGCAGGGTCTCGTAGTCCAGCGACTCGATGACCTGGGGAGATGGCAGCTGCGAAAGGTCGATGGCGGTGGTCATGCGACGGGCACCTCCAGGGTGAGCGGGTCGCCGGTGGTTGTCTGGCCTTCGATCTCTAGCACCGCGGCGCCGGGCCGGATGGTGGAGACACGACGCCGGATGGCGGTAACGCGGATGCGCGGCTCCCAGCGGATCAGGGCCATCACGCTGGCGGCGTAGGCCTGCAGAAGGGTGGCGTCATTCAGCGGGGCGTCGATCAGCTCGGGCAGCAGGCTGCCGTAGTCGCGGCGCATCACGCGAGTGCCGATGGGCGTGGCGAGGATGTCGCGCACGCTCTGGCGGATGTGGTCGATGCCGTCGAGTGCGCGGCCGGTCGCTGCGTTCATGCCGGGCATCAGATTACCTCTCCTGTGTTGCTGGGTCCGGACTCGACGCCGCTGTGCTGGTGGCTTGAGCTGATGTCCTTGCCATCGCTGGTGACAGCGCCGGTGAAGGCGACGTCGCCGTCCATGTTGGCGGTCTGCCCGCTGGGCTGGCTGAAGTTGCCGTTCAGCGTGAGGTTGCCGTTGATCACGGTGTCGGCGTTGAGCGTGGCGCCGCCGCCCGCGGTGGCGTTGAGCGCGGCCGGGGTGGTGACGGTGATGTCGCCCTGGGCGTCTAGCGTGGCTGAGCCGGGCAGGGTGGCCTGCAGGTGGCTGGCGGCGTGGTCGTACTCGAGCACCGCGCCGTCGGGCATCACGGCGTGCCATACGTCGGCGCTGTCGCTGGGCGCGGGGTGAGCGGTGCGATACAGCCCGGTGAGCACCACACCGGCGACCATGTCGCCGCCAGGGGCAAATACCACGACCTGCTCGCCGAGGGTGGGCGGGTTCCAGGTGCGGATGGTGCCGGCGCGGCCCTCCACCCAGGGCAGCCAGCCGGTAGTGATCTCGCCGGTGGCCACGCGCACGCGCGCGGCGGTGTGATCCACCTCGGCGATGGTGCCGAGGCGGACTAGGTTGTGGATCAGGCGCAGCAGCTCGGCGGCGCTATGCAGGGGGCGTAGGCTCATGCGGCCATGCTGTGGCGGTCAGCGGCGAGGCGGTAGCGGGGGGCGTTGTGGGCGCGGCGTCTACAACGGCCCGCGGGTTCGGGCGGGCTAAAGGGCCGCGCGTGGTCGGGCGGGCTAGAGGTCTTCGCCCAGGCGATCGAGGATCATGTCGCGCACCAGGGCGCGGTCGGCGGCGCTGTAGCCGATCAGGCGGCGCTCGGGGTAGTCGTGCCAGGGCCCGTTGCTATCGACGTTGTCGCGCAAGCCCTGCTGGTGGACGCGGGCGATACGCGAGACGCGCCCGAAGAAGCCGACCCGGGCGTCGTCGCCTCGCGCCTGGCCCTTGAGGTACTTGGCTTTACGAATACCGGTGAACATGGCGCTGCGGCGAATGCCTCCGCCCTGGGCGCGGGCTTGGGGCTTGCGGGGCTCGAACGGGCTGCCGTCGGGGTTCTTCTGGGCCTTGATGCGCCCGGCCTGGTTCTTGCGCAGCGCGCGGGCGATGTCGCGGGCGAGCTTGCGGCGCTCGGCGGGCTGCAGGCGCTCGAGCAGCGGGGCGGCCCAGCTTTCCATGGCGTCGAGGTCGTCGGTCATTGCTGCCACTCGGCTTCCAGGGTGTATCCGTCTTCGGCCTCGGCGTCGCGGATGTAGAGCTGCCAGTCGTCGGCGGCGCAAGGGTCGAGGGGGAACTCGGGCATGCGGTGGTCGACGTGGATGGTACCGGCGTCGCAATCGACGAGGGCGACAACGCGCTCGGTGAGGGTGACGTCGATGGCGAGATCCCAGGCGCGGTTGTGCAGCAGCTCGGCCTGGAAGCTGACGGCCTCGGTGGGGTCGAGGTCCGGCTGGTAGCGGCTCAGCCACTGCAGCAGCGGGATCATCACGGTATCGAGCTCGCCGCTGTGATCGGTGAGCACTATGCGCACGGGTACCCGGTATTCGTGCGAAAGGTGGGCGCCGCGGTGAAACTCGATGCGGCCGTCCTCGATGAACGTCAGGAGTCGATCAGGGTTGCGCTTCAGATCGGGGATGCGCTCTAGCAGGTAGGCGCGCAGCGATGTGAGCTTTTTCATGGTCCGTCTTCCAGGGCCTCGATCAGGCCGTTGTGGCGCGTGGCGCAGCGGTGATACTCGCTGGCCCAGGCGGCCATGGTCAGGGCGACATCGCGGCCGGTACCGTCAGTCAGCGCCGGCAGTGCGTTCGGGCAGGCTTGCATCAGGCTCTGCTGTATCGGGCTGGGTGCCGGCGGCGGCGTGGTTGAGCAAGCGGATAGCGTCAGGCTCAAGACACACGCGGCGATAGATAGGCTTTTCGATCTCACGGATGATCCCTCGATCAATGACGCGCTCGTTGGCCTGGAGCTCGGCCAGGCGCTGCTCGACGACAGCGGCTATCTCGGACTCTCGGGCCATGGCGGCGTCGATGGCTTGCTGGGTAGCCCGCTCGGCGGTCAGGCGCTGGGCGTCCTCGTACCAGCCACGGGCCACCCAGCCGGCGGCGAGGCACAGGGCCAGCAGGGTTGCGCCAATCGCTAGTCGGTATCTGCTCATGGATCGTGCACCACTCCGGTTCTGTTGACAGGGAAAGGCCGGCCGATCCTCCTGACAGGCAAATCCCGGCTAGGGCGGCTTGCAGGATGGCCACTCTCACGCCGCTTGCTCCAGGGCGTGGCTATGGCGCCGGTAGGCGGCGGCGAGCTTGGTGTCGTAGTCGTTGCGCTCAAAGTCTGGTCCGTTGTAGCGGCGGGCGAAGTCGCGCCAGTCGAGTCGTGCCAGGGCGGCATGCAGCGCCCGGTCGCCTTCGATGAAGCGGACAAATGCTTCGAGCTGTCGACCTTCGCTGGCCCGCATGGCCTCGGCGAAGTGGCCGACGCTGGCGTAGCCGAGTCCTCGCCAGTGAAAGCCCATGATCTGGAAGAGCCCCCAACTTGCCGACTCGAGGGCGCTCTCACCGTGGATCTCGCACGCTGCACTGAGGCGCAAGTATTCACGAGCACCGCCGACATAGCCGCCGGGCGAGACGTTGACGAGGTTGGGTCGGTTGCGCTGGTAGGGTTCCGGATTGATGCCGTAGTGGATCAGGCGACGGCGCATGATGTGGCGCTCGAAGAGGGTTACCGGCTCGCCGTCGGCTTGACCACCGTGATGGAAGCCCGCGCCACGGGATTCCACTTCATTGATGGCCATGATGGCGGCGAGCTCGACCTCGAGGGTATTGGCTGCGCCGACCAGGTCGATCTGCCGCAAGGCTTTCGGGTCGCGGCCCAGCTGCAGGGCACGCTGAGTCTTGGGTCCTGCAAGGCCGTCGATGACCAGATCGCTTTTCCGCTGGAAGGTGCGCACGGCGGCTTCGGTGGCGGGTCCGAATACGCCATCCGGCTCCAGATCGTGGCGGTGGCGATTGAGGTCGCGTTGCAGGCGTTCGACGGCGGGGCCGGTGGTTCCGTAGCGCAGCATCAGTATCTCCAGGGCGGGCGTAGAAGGTGAGCGAGGTTGCCGCCGGCGCGCAGCAGGCTGGCGGCGATAACGGCGAGCAGCAGGGCGATCCACCAGGCGTCGAGGTGGCCGGTAAACAGGATGCGCACTGCGAGCCAGGTGTTGATGGCGACCAGCAGCCAGGCGACGACGGCGATACCGGGGCGGTAGCGCCGGCCTCGGCGGCGGAAGGTGATGATGCGGATGATGATCACCACAGCGGCGATCACGGCGAGTAGGGCGGGGACGTTCACTTTTTCCCTCCGAACCAGGCTTTCAGATCGACGGTCTTGACGCCCTCGATGGCCCGTAGCCCGGCAGTAACGGTGACCGCCGCGGCGGTGAAGGCCGACACGGCGGAGTGATCGAGAGCGCCGCCCAGGATGGCGGGCCCGCCCAGGTAGCCGATCAGGAAGCTGATCAGCAGATAGGCGAGCCGCTCGAAAAGCCCGAGATCCTTGGCGCTGATCACGAACAAGCTGGCACCGCAGAAGGCGCCGATGACGGCGTTGGCATCGATGCCCGGCAGCATGCCGACCAGGACTGCGGTCAGACTGGCGGTACCGGCGGCGGTAACGGTGCTGGGTTCTGCCATGTGTTCCTCTGCGTTCGCTTTTTTCTTCAGGTCCAGAGCTGGACGCTTTCCACGGTGCGCGGGCGTCGCTGCTCTTCCGGCAGCTTGACTAGGGTGCCGTGGGGCAGAATGGGGCCGAGCTCGGCGAGCCCGGGGTTGAGCTCGAGCGCCTGCTCGGTGACGTCACCGGTGCGTCCGAGCACGCGGTAGCAGAGTGCGTCGAGGGTCTCGCCCTGGTGGGTGCGCACGGTGGGCACTAGATCAGCTCCACGGTGGTATGCGACTCGCCGAGGATCTCGCTGACTGCCCAGCGGGCGTCGCGGCGGTAGTCGTCGGCGGCAAGATCCTTGGCTTCGCCACGCTCGTCGCCCTCGCCGGTGGCGCTGTAGTCGCGGTAGCGCTCCATCAGCGTGGCCATGGCGGTGGCGTAGACGGCGCGCTGGTAGAGCAGCGGGTAGACGTCCTCGGCCTGCCAGCTTGGCGGGTCGACGTCGTCGATGGTGGCGGCGCCTTCGCCCTGGTGCTCGAGCTGCCAGTCGGCAAGCTGGCGATTGATGTCGGCGATCGCGACGCGCAGGGCGTGGATGACGCGGGCGTCGGTGACACTGCCGTCGATGCGCTCGGCGTCGCGGAAGGCGGCCGGGCTGATCTCGGGCCAGAAGCCGTTGTTGGTGATGGCGGCCGGCGCTTCGGTGGTCTCGCCGGTGCCGTAGGCGATCAGTGATGACATGGCCGGGCCTCAGAGGTTAAGAAGGGGGTGAACCGGTTGCGATGAGATGGGCCGGGGCCGCTCATCGGCCGGTGCCCCCTTGACGTCGGCGTGCGACTCGGTGTCAGCCCTGGGCGGTAGTGCCCTGGGCGGCGTTCTTGCCCTCGTCACGCACTTGGCGCTCGAGGCGTTCGATGTCCTTCTTAACGCCGACGCGATCGTTGAGCTGCAGGGCGCGGCGCAGCTGCTCGAGGGCGTCTCCCAGGCTGCCGGATTCGCGATAGGCGTAGCCCAACGCCTTGTGCAGCTTGGCGCGGATCTGGTCGTGCATGTCGGCGTCTTCGGTGAGTGCCTGGGCGCGGGCCAGGTGCATCACCAGCTCGGCGGCGACCGCAGGCAGTTCGTCACCTTCGGTGGCTTCCAGCCGGGCGAGCGCTTCCTCGGCGACTTGCTCGGCGACGATCGAGGCGGTGTCGCGCTCGAAGCGGTCAGGGGTGTCGAGGCCGTGGCGTAGGGCGTAATCGGCGACTTCGATGCCGCCGGCGAGGTCGCCGACGTCGAGGCGCCACAGCATCACGGTCATCAGCACATCGTCCTGGGCGCCCTGGCCGCCCTCGAGCACGCCGGCGACGTAGCTCTCGAACTCGGGCAGCAGCTCGCGCTTCTTGGCCACCTTGGCCTCGAGGCTCTTGATGCGCTTGACGGTGCGGCGGGCCTCCCAGAGGTAGGCGGCGTGAACCTCGTACTGCTCGCCGCCCTGGGCGGCGCGGGGATCGGCGGCTCCCGCCGCTTGCGCGGCGGTGACTCTCTGGTAGTGCCGACGGGCGGGGCTGATCTTCGGCGCTTTTTGTTCAGACATGGATCACTCCTCAGACGAAGGCGATGTTCTCGACCAGGCAGCCGAAGCCGTAGTCCTCGACCACGTAGGCGTCGTTTGAGGACTCGTAGTTTTCGACGCGCTTGCGCTCGGGCTTGTCCTTGATGTAGCGGCGGCGCGACCCGGTCTGCCAGTAGAGCGAGAGGTTCTCGAGGCTGGTGATGAAGATCTTGCCGTCGGGCACGAAGGGCGCACGCACCGCCTGCAAGCCGCCGACGCGCTTCTGGCTGATCAGCATGTCCAGCGCGCGGGCCTCGGTGGGCGTGCCGGCATGATCCTGGATCAGCGGGAAGTACTTATCGGCTAGCAACTTGCGGCCCATGATCGCCACCAAGTCGGTGGACTCGCGGTACCAGGGCTCGACCATCTCGTTGACGGCGTCATAGACCAGGGCATCGAGGTTCTCGTAGTCGCCACCTGCGCCCACGGTGACCTGGCCGGAGTTGTCGACCACCTCGGAGAGCACCCGGGCCGGCGCGTCGGTGCGGTACTTCTGCAGCCAGCCGATGTTGACGTCTTCCAGCAGCGGGTTGGCGCCGCGATCGGTAGCGGCGGCGGCACTGGTGCCGTTGAAGCCGATCATGATGCGATCGAGTGCCTGCTGGCGAAGGATGGCGTCGCGCACGCGGACCTGGAAGTCGCGAAACTTGGCCCAGGCGTCGAGCTTGCTCCACGGCAGGAAGGTATCGAACTCGGTGCTGACGCACTCGTAGCCGTTGGCCTCCAGGGCGGATAGGTCGCGCGGGCTGCGATCGTTGGCCGAGACGTCGGTGCGCCCGGCAATCGGCCCGGAGACGCCGAGACCGAGCTTTTCGCCTTTCAGTTCGTCGACGCCAACGATGTTGATGCGACCGAGGAAGTCGCTGGATTCCTGGATCTTGGATTCCAGGGTCTGCTGGACGCTGGGCTCTACGGCGAAGCTCTCGGCGGCGCTGGGCACGCCGGAGAGCTGGGCTACGCGGGTCAGCAGGGCGTTGAAGTTCTTGCGGGTATCGTTACGCATGGGCGGCGGGTCCTTCAGCAGTCAGTGAGTTGGGCGTTCTCGCCGCCGGTGGCGGGGGCGCGGGTCGGGGTGGTCGGTTCGTTGTCGAGCTTGGTATAGAGCTCGTCGAGCCGGGTTTTCGTGGCCTCATGCGCTTGCTTCAGCTCGGCGAAGGCGGCATCGCTGGGCAGCTTTTCTAGCTGGGCGGCGAGGGCGGTGTGCTTCTGCACGAATAGCTCGAGGGTCTGTTCGAGCTCGGTGCGGAAGTCGGCGAAGCCCTTGTCCGTTTTCGCGTCGTGCTTGGTGAACAGCGCCTTGACACGCTCGGTGAGGCTGGGGCCCTTGTCGGTCGGTGCGCCTTCTTCGCCCGCGCTGACGAACTTCAACTCGGTTTCCACGGCAGCGGTGAAGACGTTGTGCGCCGATTGCTTGCGGGCGGCCAGCGGCGAGGCGCTGCCCTGCTGGGCGCTGAACTGCAGCATGTCGGTGCCGAGTGATGCCGGGCTGTCGGTGACCGCCAGGCCGACCAGATAGGCCTCGCCGGTGTCGGCGAACTCGGGGTCGACCTCGATGGAGGTGTAGACCTTCTGTCGCTCGCTGTTGATCTGCTTGAGCCGGTCGGTAGGGTCGATGTCGGCGAACAGGGCGAGCTTGCCGTCGACCTCGCGGGCGTCGAGCTTGGTCACGTCGCCGAGCGCCGGGAAGGGGCCGTCGGCAAACATGCCGCGCATGTGCTCCATCCAGACGCGGGCGCCGTACTTGGCGGGGTCGAAATTCTTGGCCATCTGCTCGATCCACTCGCGTGAGATCTTGCGGCCGTCGGTGGTGGCGCCTTCGGTGGCAATCCGAAACATGGCGGGGGCCTCTGCTGGTTACTTGGCGATACGTTGCCGTCAGGTTCCGCGCAGCCGTGGCGAGGCTCAACGCGGGGGCGTTGTAGGCGGGTTATCCACAACGGGCGGGGCCGGGAGCGCTTCGCGCGCGCGGTTAGGCTGGCGGCATGACGACGATGCCGACCGATACCCTGGATTCCCCGCGCGTGACCGCGCGCCACCTGTACTGGCAGGGGTGGCGCGTGGCGCGCATTGCCGAGTTCATCGACGAGAAAGCGCCGACCGTGCACAGCTGGAAGCAGCGCGACGGCTGGGACCAGGCGTCACCGACCGAGCGCGTGGAGGGCGCGCTCGAGGCGCGGATGGTGCAGCTGATCGGCAAGGAGCCGAAGGAGGGGCGCGACTTCAAGGAGATCGATCTACTCGGCCGGCAGATCGAGCGCCTGGCCCGGGTGCACCGGTACAGCGAGACCGGCCGCGAGGCGGATCTTAATCCGAACATCAACGCACGCAACGAGGCGCCTCGCCGCAAGCAGAAGCGCAACGCGCTGGATGAGGAAAAGCTCGAGGCGCTGCGCGAAGCGTTCTTTGACTCGCTGTTCGACTATCAGCTGATATGGCACGAGGCGGGGCAGAAACACCGCATCCGCAATATCCTGAAGAGCCGCCAGATCGGCGCGACCTGGTACTTCGCCCGCGAGGCGATCGTCGACGCCTTCGAGCACGGCCGCAACAAAGTCTTCCTGTCGGCCAGTAAGGCGCAGGCGCATATCTTCAAGAACTACATCGTGCAGTTCGTCAAGGAGGCGACCGATGTCGAGCTCAAGGGCGACCCCCTGGTGCTGGACAACGGCGCCGAGCTGCACTTCCTGGGCACCAACTCCAAGACGGCCCAGGGCTACCACGGCGATGTCTACCTCGACGAATACTTCTGGATCGGCCGCTTCGCCGAGTTCCGAAAGGTCACCAGCGGCATGGCGATGCACAAGCAGTGGCGCCAGACCTACTTTTCGACACCCTCGAGCATCGGCCACGAGGCCTATCCGTTCTGGAACGGCGAGATGTTCAACAAGCGCCGGGCAAAGAAGGACCAGGCAGCGTTCGACGTTTCCCATCAGGCGCTGGCCGACGGCCAGCTGTGCCCCGATGGCCAGTGGCGCCAGATCGTTACCGTCGAGGACGCCATCGCCGGCGGCTGCGACCTGTTTGACCTCGAGCAGCTGCGCCTCGAGTACAGCGAGGACGAGTTCGCGAACCTGCTGATGTGCCAGTTCGTCGACGACAGCCAGAGCGCCTTCCCGCTGGCGATGGTGCACCCGTGCATGGTCGACAGCTGGGAAGTGTGGGACGACTACCGGCCCTTCGCGCCGCGGCCGGTGGGTGAGCGCGGGGTGTGGATCGGTTACGACCCCACCGGCACTGGCGAGAATGGCGACGGCGCCGGTCTGGTGGTGGTGCTGCCCTCGCGCAGCGCCGAGGAACCGCACCGGGTGCTGGAACGTCACCGCCTCAAGGGCGAGGACTACGAGGCCCAGGCGGCATTCATCCGCACGTTCGAGGCGCGCTACCAGATCGAGCATATCGGCATCGATACCAGCGGGCTGGGCGAGGCGGTGGCCGAGCACGTCGAGAAATGGTTCCCGACCCTGGTGCGCTACCAGTACAGCGTCGACGTGAAGAGCCGCATGGTCATGCAGGCCCAGCAGATCATGCGCAAGGGTCGGCTGGAGTTCGACGCTGGCTGGGCGGATCTCGCCCAGTCGTTCATGGCCATCAAGCGCGAACTTACCGCCTCGGGCCGCCAGTTCACCTACAACAGCGGGCGCAGCCAGGCGACCGGCCATGCCGACCTGGCCTGGGCCACCATGCACGCCCTTCACCACGAGCCAATCGACGGCCCGGTCGAGGAGGCCGGCCGGTCCATCATGGAGTTTTCCGAATGAGCGAAACGACAGCAAAGCCCCGCATCCGCGTGCCCGCCTACCAGGTCAGCGAGGGCACGACATCACCGGCACCCGCCGCACCGGCCGGGGCGGAAGCGTTCAGCTTCGGCGATCCCGAGCCGGTCACCAGCATGCGTGATTTCTTCTACGAGGGGCTGTGGCTCTCGGCCGACGAGTGGTACGAGCCGCCGGTCCCGCTGGACGTGCTGGCGAAGAGCTACCGGGCCACCGCCCACCATGGCTCGGCGCTGCAGGTGAAGCGCAACATCCTACTGCGCACCTTCGAGCCGCACCCGCTGCTGGGCCGCCAGGCGTTCAGCGGCCTGGCACTCGACTACCTGGTGTTCGGCAACGGCTACCTCGAGGAAGTGGTTGGGCGGCTGGGCAAGCGCCTACCGTTTCGCCACCTGCGTGCGCGCTACATGCGCCGCGGCGGCCTCGCGGCCGACCGCTACTGGTGGGTACCCAACTTCGTCGACCGCGTCGAGCTGCCGGCCGGGCGGGTGATCCACTTACTCGAGCCCGACATCGACCAGGGCATCTATGGGGTGCCCGACTATATCGGCAGCCTGCAGTCCGCCTGGCTCAACGAGAGCGCCACCCTGTTCCGCCGGCGTTACTACCTCAACGGCTCCCATGCCGGGTTCATCATGTACGTCAACGATGCCGCCCATAACAAGCAGGACATCGACGCCATGCGCCAGGCGCTCAAGGACTCGAAGGGCCCCGGCAATTTTCGCAACCTGTTTCTGTACTCCCCCGGGGGCAAGAAGGACGGGGTGCAGGTGATCCCCGTCAGTGAGGTCGCGGCGAAGGACGAGTTCTGGAACATCAAGAACATCACCCGCGACGACCAGCTGGCCGGCCACCGCATCCCCCCGCAGCTGATGGGCATCATCCCCCAGAACACCGGCGGGTTCGGCGACGTCGAGAAGGCCGCGCGCGTGTTCGTGGCCAACGAGCTCGAGCCGCTGCAGGCCACCATGCGCGAGATCAACGAGATCGTCGGCGAGGAGATCGTCCGCTTCCAGCCTTACTCACTCGACGGCGACGACGGCCCAGGCCTCGACCCGACGCGCTGACCAGCGCCCGCCAACTTCACCGCAGCCGCCCGACCAGGGCGGCTTTTTTGTATCTGCTCGCCAGACCAGGGCCACCCCCACCCTCACCCGGCGGCGCCCCGGCGCGCGCCGTCGACACCCCGCCCCGCCTCCGCTCTAAATATAAATATTTTTATGCACTTTGGCACTATAGACGCGGGCCGCGCCGTTACTGGGCTTGGCGTGGGTTTAGAGGGGCCTTCGCGCTATGCGTTTCCCTGCGTTTTTTGGCCTGTTATCCACAGCCGGTTTTATGGGCGCTTTCCGTGCGTAGCAGCTTCTCGCATCTTGTTGATTTTATTGCGTGCGGATGCGGATCTATACGTAACACTTTCGGCCATAAGCTGCTGATGACGTTCTTAAATGTGGATAACTTGTAATCAGTAGGTCCCGGGTTCGACTCCTGGTGCCGGCACCATCTTTCGGATGGCTACTGACGCAACACACCAGACCTGCAATCAACGCGAAAGCAAAAGTTGCCAGGCCCCGTCAGGGGTGGTGTGGCCGACGCTATCTTCGTGAAATAGCTACAAATTGCCAGCCTCACACTTGTTTCCATCTGGAACCGAGGTGAGGATATGCGTGTTGTTTCCGTTGTTTCGACCAAGGGTGGCGTCGGCAAGACCACCGTCACTGCCAATCTGGGCGGCCTGCTGGCCGATGCGGGCCTCAAGGTCCTGTTCATCGACCTGGACAGCCAGCCCACCCTCTCCAGCTACTACCCCCTTCGCAGCGAAGCCCCCGGCGGCACCTACGAGCTGATCGCGCTCAGCGACACGGCTCCAGACCGCGTCATATCGCAGACGGCCCATCCCAACCTGGATGTGGTGATCTCCAACGATCACGCCGGCCAGCTGCCCCAGCTGCTGCTCAACGCGCCGGATGGCCGTTTCCGCCTCGCCCAGCTGCTTTCCAGCCTGTCGGGCTATGACCTGATCCTGATCGATACCCAGGGGGCCCGCTCCATCACGCTGGAGATGGCCGTGCTGGCATCCGACCACGCCCTATCTCCCATCACCCCCGAGTTGCTCTCCGCCCGTGAGTTCGTGCGCGGCACCGTCGGCCTGCTCCGTGATCTCGAGTCTCTCAGCCAGTTCACCCACCTCTCCGTTCCCCCCGTTTCCGTGCTCGTTAACCGCCTGGATGAAACCGCCGATGCGCGAGGCATCCACCAGACGCTGGCGGAGATGTTCGCCGCCGGTGAGCATGGCGTCAGCGTGATGCACAGCACCATCCGTGCCGGTGTTGCCTTCCGACAGGCCGCCAGTGCTGGCCTGCCGGCGCATCAGTTCGAGCCCCGCAAGCCTGCTGGACGCAAGTCGCCCGCCGCGGCCGACCAAGTCAAGGCGATGGCCGGTGAGCTCAATCCCGACTGGCAGCCGCTGATCGACGCCATGGTCTGCACCACCGCCATGCAGGGGGGCTGCCATGATGAGTGCCATTGAGAACTTGGTCGAGCGCCGGGTGGCCGAGGAGAGCCCAGAAGCCGGCTATCTGCCGCCGCACAGCACGGAAGCCGAGCAGTCGGTGCTGGGCGGCCTGCTGCTGGATAACGCCATGTGGGATGAAGTGGCCGACCGCCTGTCGCCGGCGATGTTCTACCAGAAGGCCCATCGCCTGGTATTTCAGGCCACTCGGGGGCTGGCGGAGCGCGACCAGCCGATGGATGTCGTGACGGTCTCCGAGGCGTTGGAAGAGGTACGGCAGCTTGAACAGATTGGTGGGCTCGCCTTCCTGGCAGAGCTGGCACGCAATACGCCCAGCGCGGCCAATGTCGTGGCCTATGCCGAGATCGTGCGGGATCGCCATGCGCTCCGGCAGCTGATCCATACCTGCTTCACGCTGAACCAGCAGGCCCTCAATGCCAAGGGCCGCTCGGCCGCTGAGCTGATCGAGGTAGCCGAGCAGAAGTTGTTTGCCCTGACGGAAGAGAGGCACGAGCGGCTGAGCTCTGTGAAGGAGATGCTAGGCGAGGCCATCAACGTCATCGACCAGGCCTTTAATGCGCAGGACGGCGTGACCGGTATTCCGAGTGGCCTGAGCGAGCTGGACGCCATGACCGCGGGTTGGCAGCCCGGGGATCTCATCATCCTGGCTGGCCGCCCCTCTATGGGCAAGACCGCCATGGGGCTCGGCTTTGCGGAGCATGCGCTGACGTCTGAAGAGGGTGCTGGCCCGGTCTTCATCTTCTCCCTAGAGATGCCGGAGTCGCAGCTAATGCTCCGGTTGATCGCCAGCCTGGGCAATGTCTCGCTGCAGAAGCTGCGCACCGGGAAGATGGAAGATGAGGATTGGCCGAGGGTGACCGCCGCGGTCAATCGGCTCACCCAGCTGGAGGGGAAGCTGTTGATCGATGATGCCTCTGGCATCACCGCCTCCAGCCTGAAGGCGCGAGCGCGCCGCATGACACGCCGCTTCGGGCGCCCTTCGATGATCCTGGTGGACTACCTGCAGCTGCTCCAGGAGCCGGGCAGCGAGAACCGCACGCTCGAGGTGGGCAAGGTCAGCCGGATTCTCAAGGAGACCGCCAAGGAGCTGCGCACCCCGGTCATTGCGTTGTCGCAGCTCAACCGATCGTTGGAAACCCGCCCCAACAAGCGCCCCTGCATGGCCGATCTGCGTGACAGCGGCGCGCTGGAGCAGGACGCCGACGTGATCGCCTTCATCTACCGCGATGAGGTCTACCACCCCGACAACGAGGACAGCCACGGCCTGGCCGAGCTGATCCTCGGTAAGCAGCGCAATGGGCCGACCGGCACCGTGCACCTGGCGTTCCAAGGGGAAGCGGCGCGCTTCAAGCCGTTGGCTTGGCAGCATCAGGAGGTGGCCCCATGAGTCAGCATCGCGTGCGCACACCCGAGCCTCGCTCCCGCCTTTCACAGGCGCTGGCTCAGGTCATGAGCGAGACCCGCCAGCGTCAGCACGAGGCTGAGAGGGAAGGGCTCCCAGCCCTTGAACATCTGATCCGTGTGGCTCAGGGCCATAGCGGCCAGTCTCATCACCTCCGTCGCCTCCTGCTTGGGCTCTACAACGGCTACCGCTGGCCCTTCGAGATGCAGCGGCTGCGGGCGCTGGATGCCGACCTGCAGGCCGATGCCCTCTCCGTCATCAGCATGGCCACCTACAGCGGTCACGAGATCCACACCTTCATCGAGGGGGGAGACGCCTTGCTGAAACGCTTCTGGGAGATCGAGGAGGCCGACGATGAGTAAGTCCCTTTCTGCGGCGCGTGGGTGCAAGGGCATGCAGCGTCTGATCCGCTATGCCTCGACTCAGGGCTGGGAGGTGCAGCGTACCAGCGGGGGGCACCTGCGGTTCAGCAAGCCGGGCTGCGCACCGGTCTTCACCTCCTTCACCACCAAGGACCGCCGTGCCGAGCTCAATGCTCGCTCCCAGTTGCGCCGGGCGGAGTGGCAGCAGAGGCGCCGCCATGACGAGTGATTCCACTGTCATCAGCGCCAAGGCGCCGCATGTCGGCGCCACCTCTGTCAGCACCGTCACCAAGGGAGCCATCGTATGAAACGTCCCACCGACCAGCAGCTGCGCGAGCGCCTGATGCAGCCGGGCCCAAAGCGTCAGGGGCAGCCCGTGGATGCCGTCACGCCACCCGACCAGGAGATGGCCGTCTGGGTCACGCTGGACATGCTCAAGCCCTATGAGCACAACCCCCGGCAGGTCAAGAACCCCAAGTATGACGAGATCAAGGCCTCTATCCTCGCCGCGGGACTCAAGCACAAGCCGCCGGTGACCCAGCGGCCGGGCGAGAAGCACTACACCATCTGCGACGGCGGCAATACCCGCCTGCAGGTTCTGCATGAGCTCTATGAAGAGACCGGCGAGTCTCGCTTCCACGCCTTCTATGCCTTGTACCGACCCTGGCAGTCTGAAGTGAAGATGCTGACGGGCCACCTCAGCGAGAACGACAACCGTGGCCAGCTGCTCTGGATCGAGCGCGCCAAGGGCGTAATGGACGCCAAGGCGATGTACGAGGATGAGAGCGGCGAGGCGCTCTCGCAGCGCGAGCTGGTCAAGCGACTGGCCGAGGATGGCTATCAGGTTGCCCAGAGCCACATCAGCAGGATGCTCTATACCGTTGAGCATCTGCTACCCACCCTGACCAACAGCCTCTATAGCGGACTTGGCCGCTCACAGGTCGAGAAGCTGATCAGCTACCGGGAGGCCTGCCGGCAGATCTGGGAGCGCTGTACCCAGGAGGTCGCGCCCGAGGGCTTTGCTGAGGCCTGGCACCAGACCATGGCCTGGTTCGATGACGAAGGCCAGACCGAGATGAACTGGAGCATGGTGGTGGATCGGCTGTGCGGCATGCTGGCCGACCACACGGGCGTGCACTTCAACGTCTGCGAGCTGACCCTCGATAACATCGTCACCTATCGCAAGCGGCGCTGGGACCTGGAAGAGCATCAGGCCTTCGAGGCCCTGGACGTTGAGCTGCATCAGATGCGCGACCCGGATGCTCAGCCGCCGTCGCTCTATCCGCCGCTGCCTGATACCGCTGCCGAGCCGGCAGCGGGTAGCGCGCCAAAGGCAAAGGCGCCCGCGCCTGACGCTGAGCCGCAAGCCGAGCAGCTGCCATCGCCGCGTACCCTCAGCGGCAGAAACGTGAATCCCGATGAGGGGCGGACGGAGAGTGAGGAGCTGCTGCGGCTACGCCGGCAGGTCGAGGCCCTGGAGCGTGAAAAGGAGCAGCTGAGCGAGACGCAGTCTCCTGTCATTCCGGGGTTCGAAGAGCCGGCGTCGGGGCCTGGCCCTGCGCCCATGGCCGCGCCCCTGGAGGAGGAGCTCGACTGGCCCGAAGGCGCTGCTCGGACAGAGGCCGAGCAGGCCGCCCGCCTTGAGGGGCTGACCCAGTCGAACTGGGAAGAGAGCCCCGGAAAGCGCGGCTACCGCCACCACCTGGCCAGTGAGCTCGGCATGCCCAGCTTCGACTTCGAACAATTGGCTCCCCTGGCGGCCCCGGTGCTGTCCGGCGAGACCACCCCGCCCATTGCCGACGTCTGGTTCATCGAAGGGGTAGAGGATGAGCCCCGTTCGCTGCGCATCCGCATCCGTGAGCTGGTCCAGGTCATTGCGCGCTGGGGTGGCTTTAGCGGCAGTGAGGTGGTGGTTGCTGATGACGATGGCATCGGCTTCGATCTCAACCCGCTGCCGCATGCCGCCGACCGTCGTGCGCTTTTCGCCTGGCAGGCGCTGGCCAGCCTGCGCGGCGAGCTCAATCCCGAGTACCCCTCGGACGCCACCCTCTGGGGAGCGCTGCTTGGTACCCATCGGGAAGAAGGAGACGAGAGCGCTTGGGACGATGCGGTGCTGCTTCGCTTCTTCCGTCTGGTGCGTCTGATCCGTCGTCTACGTGAACACCTGCCGGCACAACAG
This sequence comes from Halomonas sp. HK25, assembly GCF_047795635.1. GTDB lineage: Bacteria > Pseudomonadota > Gammaproteobacteria > Pseudomonadales > Halomonadaceae > Halomonas. Next base: position 278,299 of record NZ_CP181044.1, read on the forward strand.
GAGGCCCAGTCATGAGCGCTTCATCCGCCAACTTGAATCAGGCCCTGCTCAGCCAGGTCATGGGATTTCTTCGGGAGGGCAACATGCGCCGAGCGCTGGCCCTCGGCTTCAGTGAGGAGGAGCTGCGCACGTTGCGTCGCCTGAGAGCGAGTGATATCGACTCCCTGGCCTGCGCCGGGCCTGTCGTCGCTCGCTTCTCGGTGGACCATGCCGCGTTGCGTGGCGTTCTGGCGCGCATCGATCGCGACCAGGACCGTGAAACCCTGATCGACCGCTGCCTCAGGCTGGGGGCCAGCGTCAGCATGATGGGGGCCTTCTTCGGACTGACCGGCAACGACTGCTCGACGCGTCGTCAGCTGCTGGGCATTGCGCCGCGCCAGGGGCGACTGGCGATGCCGTCGGAACAGGCAGAGCACGATGCCTGGGAGCGTTGGCAGCATATCGCCCTTGACCCTCAGTCGACCGACGACCTGCAGGGGATGGTCACGCTCGCGGAGGAGACCGATATCCCACTGGCGGTGGTCTGGCACCTCATCAAGCAGTGGGTCGATCCTGGCCAGCCGCGCACGGCGCCCCCGGCCGAAGAGTGGACGGCACCTGAAGGAGAGCGGTAATGGTTCAGCTGCGCGATGCCACTCGACAAGGACTGGATCGCCTGATCGGCCAAGCGGCTTCCGAGATGACCCAGCGCCGGGGAGAGCCCCCGGCGTCTGCCATTGCGGGCAACGAAGCAGGGCAAACATTGGATGCCTCGTCAGGCCTCGATGGGCTGCTGTTCTTCGGAAATCCCCATGAAACCGTGCCGCGGGCGCTGCTGCTTGATCCTCGCTTGGGGCACGTCGACAAGCTCGGCTGGCAGATGATGCGGATGCTGGTCAATCCGGACCGAACCACCGCGGTGCCGACCTATGACGAGCTGCAGCCGTTGCTGCGGGGGGCTCCGGGCCAGAAGGCCTCGCGGGCCACGGTCGCCCGCGTCATCGCCGTGCTCCGGCTGACCCGCTGGGTCAGCCTCGGGCATCGAGCGCGTAACGCGCACAACGGCCGCATCATCGGCAACGTCTACATCCTGCACGATGAGCCGCTCTCTCCCGCCGAGGCCTCGGTGCTGGATGCCGACTACGTCGAATACGTGTGCCGCTGCCTGGATCACCAGAACAAGGTGGTTAAGGCAGTGGCTTCCATAGTGTTCGAGGAGCTACAGGACGCCGGGGCGCTCCATGAACTGCCGACGCGTCTCGATACCCTGGTGTCTCGGTCCAGGAAGACCCGGCATCCCTCGCCGGCCAGGCGTGAGGCCACACAGTTCTCCGCCGCGACTCAGCAGAAGAACCAGGGCAGAAACCAAGGCAGGGTGCCGAGTTCTCAGCGAGAACCCGGCCGGGTGAGCCGAGAGAACTCCCCCGGTTTCCAGCGAGAACCAAGTCTAGAATCAAGAGCTTATGAGGCCATCGATGCAGTTTTCCATGAAAACTCGGGCAGTTCTCCACATACAGTACGTACTTCACACTTTGTAAAACCTACAAGTACCCCAGCCGTGAGCCTGTACTGGCCGGCGTGTCTCTCGATGGATGAGAGCGAACGCCAGGCGACTCAGCTGCTGATGACGGACCTGTCAGACGATACCCAGCAAGCGATCCTCGATGAGGCGGCAGGCCGTGTGAGCACCGGTTCGGTGAGAAGCCCCAAGGGCTTCCTGAGGGGGCTGATCAAGCGCGCTCTCAGCGGTGAGTTCGTGGTCACCGGCTATGCCCAGACCCAGGCCGAACGCCGGGCGGGTAGAGCGACCCAGAGTGCGACACCCGCTATGCAGCGGCCTGCAGCTCGTGCTGCGGCTCAACCATCCAAGCAGACCTCGGCACCCACGGCACCAAGCACCACGTCGAACACCACCTCGCCCGAGGAGGCCCAAGCGGCCCGAGAGCAGTGCCTGCGCAACCTGGGGCTATGGCCAGCTGGCGAGAAAAACTCACTCAGCAGCCATTAACGATTCCGCTGTCTCCCATGCATCAACTGATTGACAGTGCCTGCCATACCGCGGACACACATCAGCATGAGGACGACACGACATGGCCGTTGATCGCCTGGGAGCACTGCGCAGCAAGATCGAGCTGACGCTCCATACCCACCACGCAGCACGGATCTGGAAGGGGCGTGGGGTCGAGACGGGGCGCCCACAGATCATTGGCATGCGGCAGTTCTTGCTTATCTGCGGCGCGATCAAGCAGAACGCAGCCAAGGATGACCCCTATGCGGACCACTGGCTGCTGCAGCTGGATGCCAAGCTTGCCGAGACTCGCGCTCAGCTGGACCAGCGCCTCCAGGAGCTGGATAGCCTGATGGCGCAGCTGCCTCCCGAGCTGGATGTTGAGGAGAATCTCAACCAGCAGCCTCTCAAGATCCCCGTCTATACCGGCGGTCAGCATGGATGGCTCGCCCTGCGCCTGCTGATCGACTTCGACCGCTTCGTCAGGCGCGTCATGCTCGCCCACCACATTGCTTTGATTGGCAGGCGGCAGATGGAGGAGTACGTCCGGGTTGGCGGACACCTCCTGCGCAGCCTATGCGCGAGCACCCAGAAGTACCCGGGCTTCAGCGGCGCCACCCGCGATGACTTCGCTGCCAACAATGCCAAGGCCCGAAATGCCATCGAGAAGTTCGGTGTGCTGCCCGACGACGTGCTCTCCGGCAAGCGGCGCAGCGAGTTCGCCCCGCCGATTACCAAGCCGGCGGAGGCCAAGGCGGCCAGTGGTGGGAGTGGAGTGGAGAGTGACCAGGCACCTCCCGCTGGGTAGGCCGCCCAGGGTGATGCCAGTGGCATCACTTGGTCGGCGGTGCTGGAGGGAGGTCTCCGGGGTGATGCCAGTGGCATCACTTGGGCCGCGGTGCCGGAGGAGGCCTTCGGGGTGATGCCAGTGGCATCACTTGGGCAGTGGTGCCGAAGGAGGCCTTCGGGGTGATGCCAGTGGCATCACTTGGGCAGAGGTGCCGAAGGAGGCCTTCGGGGTGATGCCAGTGGCATCACTTGGGCGGTGTTGCCGGAGGAGGCCTTCGGGGTGATGCCAGTGGCATCACTTGGGCCGCGGTGTCGGAGGAGGCCTTCGGGGGTGATGCCAGTGGCATCACTTGGGCGGTGGTGCCGAAGGAGGCCTTCGGGGTGACGCCAGTGGCATCACTGAAAGTGAGTGAGGGGGCAGCTTGAATACCGCATCGAATAGCTATGGCAATGACGCATTCAACAGCTACGCAAAGGGTTATTTAAAACCCTTTAAGGGTAAGGGGGAGCTGATTCGCCTGCGTGATGAGCTGGAAAACTCGGCAAGGGCGGCTCGGCAAGAGGCGATCGATATGGCGTCTCAGGCGAATGGCGGCTCGCTGAAGTCAACGGATCTTTGGCTGACCCCATGGGGGAAGTCGGGCATACCTGCCAGAACCCTGCAGTGGCGTGATAACAAGCAGCGAAGCATGGGGCTTTGGCTGCTGGAAGCCTTCCTGTCGCGTGATGACATTTCCGAGGCGTTGCGGAATTCCGTCATCGAGCTGGAAGTTCAGCGCTGCGTGTTCAATGCCAAGGCGGCCACGATCAACTGGTCGATCAAGCGAATCGGCAAGGCGCTGGCGGATATCGAGCATGCGGTCTCTTTTCAACGATAACGACCAAGGAGGATACCCATGGGCACACGCTTCTATGGCGAGGGAAATATTGGCAGTGACCCCGAGGTTCGGACCTTCCCCGTGCGTGACAATCAGCCGCCCCGCACGCTGCTCAGGCTCAACGTGCGATTCGACAATCTGGTCCCCAAGGATGGGGAAATCGTGGACCGCGGCGGCTTCTGGGCAGACGTGGAATGGTGGCATCGGGATGCAGAGCGCTGGTCTCGCTTGTACCAGCGTGGAATGCGAGTCGTGGTGGTGGGAAAGATGGTTCAGGACAGCTGGGAGCAGAACGGCGATACGCGCACCGCCTTCAAGGTACAGGCTGAACGGGTGGCCATCTTGCCTCATCGGGTGGCTCAGGTAATCATGGATGCCCCCCATAGCCATCAGCAGCCTGCAGAGCAATATGCCAGCGGCCCGGGAGCGAGCCAGGAAGGCTACGGGGACTAGCCGCTGAGTGATCATGGATGCATCAAGGAGAATAGCGATGAAGGGAGCGAAGAGAGTCCTGATTTGGATTGGGCTTGGCGCTGTTGCCACTGTGGCAGCGGGCTGTACGACCCAGGACCATCTCTACTCTCAAGGACACTGCCTGACCTGCATCAATAACCCGGTGACGGGGCAACCCGTCAATTACGATCCCGAGCAGCAGCCTGCTATCGAGGAAGAGGCTGTGCAAGCCAGTCGGGATCAGGGGCCTGCTGCAGGCAACAGGCAGGGGCGGTTCGGAATGGCGTCTCCGTTGGACGTGGACACGGCCTACGCAAGGGTACGCGCAGAGTTCGGGTTCCGCTCGGAGGCGGGCTTCAATCCGAACAGTAATTCCGACCAGTGGGCGATGATGGACAACGCATGGCACTTCGATGCCACGCCCGGCGCCTTCTATCAGATGAGCGACTACGCGAGGCAGACCATCAACGGTGCTGAGCACTCTCTCGTGCTGAAGGCCCAGATTCAGCGCAACGGTAGCGGCTCTCGCATCAACGTGGAGTACCTGCCGGCGACCAATGCCCGGTACGATGGTGATGCCATGGGTGAGGCGCTTGAGCAGCGCTTCCGCACGGCGCTTCGTTAGCGCATAGGGGAGGGCATTCGATGACGACACGGGAGCTGAGAAACGAGCGGATCGGCATCGGCCATGCGGCTCAGCTGCTCGGCGTCCGTGTCACTGAGCTCAAGGATGCCCTTCGGCATGGCCGCGACCTTCGCGGCCATGCACCACCCCAGCCCATCGTCAGGGGTGCCGGATCGTCCGGTACCCAGATGCTGTTTCTCCTGGGTGACGTCATGGACGCCGCCGAGCTGATGGCAAAAGCCTGATGCCTGGCGGCATAAAGCCGCCTTGCCGACGTTTCCATTCTTCCTTCGCTCCCCTCCATTGCCTTGCCATGCTGCCCTCAAGTTCATGAGGGAGGTGAGCCAGTGCGTGTATTCCTGTGCGAGAAGCCCTCGCAGGCCCGGGATATTGCCCGTGTGATAGGTGCCGGTCAGCGTAGCGAGGGCTACCTGCAAGGCGGCGGGAGCGTGGTGACCTGGGGGTTCGGTCACCTACTCGAGCAGGCGCCACCCGAGGGGTATGACCCGGCGCTCAAGCGCTGGTCCCTGGAGGCGCTGCCGATTCTGCCTTCGGCCTGGAAGATGGAGGTCAAGAAGAGTGGCCGCAAGCAGTTCGGGGTGGTCAAGAAGCTGTTGGGCCAGGCGGCCGAGGTGGTGGTGGCCACCGACGCCGACCGAGAGGGGGAGACCATCGCCCGCGAGCTGCTGGATTATTGCGGCTATCAAGGGAGGGTCACTCGCCTGTGGCTCTCGGCCCTAGACGACGCCTCGATCCGTAAGGCATTGGCCAGCATCAGGCCCGGGGAGACGACCTACCCGCTCTATCTGTCAGGGCTGGGACGTAGCCGGGCCGACTGGCTGGTCGGGATGAACCTGACCCGAGCCTATACGGTGCTGGCCCAGCGGCAGGGGCACCAGGGCGTGCTCTCGGTGGGGCGCGTGCAGACGCCCGCGCTGCGGCTGGTGGTGGATCGTGATCGGGAGATAGCGAACTTCGTGCCCCAACCCTTCTGGGAGGTGGTGGCTCAGTTCCAGGCTGAGGACGGTACCCTCCGGGCGAAGTGGAAACCAGGCGATACTTCGATCCTGGATGCCGCCGGGCGCTGCGTCAGTGAGGCCGCGGCCCGGTCGCTGGTTCAGCAAGTCGCCGGGCAGCTGGGGTGCGTCAGCCATCTTGAAACGGCCCACAAGAAAGAGGCGGCCCCGCTGGTGATGGACCTGTCATCGCTTCAGCAGGAGGCCTCGCGCCGCTTTGGCTATGGCGCCCAACAGGTGCTGGATATCGCCCAGGCGCTCTATGAGACTCACAAGGCCACGACCTACCCGCGAACCGACTGCCGGTATCTGCCGGAGTCGCAGCTTGAAGACGCTGAGCGCATCGTGACGATGCTGCTGCACTCGGATGAGATGCTGTTACCGCTTCGCGAGCGCCTGGACACGAGCCGCAAGAGTCGCGTCTGGAACGACAGCAAGATTACCGCGCACCACGGCATCATCCCGACGGCGGTGGCATGTGATCTGGACAAGCTGAGCGAAGCCGAGCGCAACGTCTATGACCTGATTCGTCGCCACTACCTGGCTCAGTTCCTGCCGGCCCACGAGTACGACCAGACCGAGGTGCGGGTAGACCTGGAGGGGGAAGCGTTCGTGACTTCAGGGCGACAGGTGCGGGTCGAGGGGTGGCGCCTGCTCTTCCCTCGAGCGGCTGGGGACGAGGGCGATGGAGAGAGCCAGGAGGCGCCTCCGCTGCCGGCCCTGAGCGAGGGAGCATCCTGCAAGGCCCAGCATCTCGAAGTGCTGGCCAAGCAGACGGTACCGCCCAAGCCCTTTACCGAGGGCACCCTGGTCGCCGCCATGAAGCATGCCGCCCGGTTCGTCACAGACGAGCGCCTGAAGGCCCGCCTCAAGGAGACCGCCGGGATCGGCACCGAGGCAACGCGGGCCAGCATCATCGAGACACTGCTGAAGCGAGGCTTCATCAAGCGGCAGAAGCGTGCCCTGGCCTCTACGCCAACCGGTCAGCAGCTCATCGATGCACTGCCCTCTGCCATCACCAATCCCGGCATGACGGCGCTCTGGGAGCAGGCACTGGATGATGTCGAGGCAGGGCGGGTGGAGCTGAAGGACTTCATGGCGCGTCAGGCTAGCATGGTGGGGAAGCTGGTCCAGCATGCGCGGGAAACCACGGTGACGATGCCTCAGCAGGAGAGCAAGAAGTGTCCGGATTGCCAGGCGCCCATGCGCAAGCGCCAGGGCAACTACGGTGCCTTCTGGGGCTGCACGCGCTACCCGGAGTGCAAGGGGATGCTGCGCGATGAGGCGCCCAGGAAGGGCTCCAGGAGCAAGCGTAAAGCGGTGTCGCCTTGACCGTGAACGGGACAGCCTCAATAATGCGAATACACCCCGTTGGTTGCTGACGGTCATCACGCAACGCCCTTTGAGCTCCAACGCTCATTCCCCGAAGTATTCGCACCTCGCGCGACGAATACGCCCCATCCCGCCTTTACGGCTCACACTGCATCATCAACAGTCGGGGTTCGAGGTTCCTTAGTCCTAGGCCAGCTTGGTTGGTTGGCCACCTGTCTCATACGACGACCGGCCTGCCGGCTACCTTGATCCAGGGTAGCCGGCAGGCCGGTTGACGTTTCCACGCCGGAAACGCCTGCCCTTTTGCGGAGCCCGCCGCATAACCAACGGGAGCCCTTTGTACAGGGATCTGTGCTTGATCGACCGAATGCGTCCGCGAAGAGATTCGGGTGCCACCGTGAGCGAAGCATGGCAACGAGGGACATGCCTTGGCTCCAGTCGCATGGCGGACATCCTGGTGCTTGTCGGTACGGCGACGACCCTATTGATACCCTCTATGGTCTTCAATCCCAAGACGTGGTGTGCCGCGTCTTGCGAGTGGGGATGTCGAGGAGATGCTGCCAAGGTGACGGGCAGCCTCTCAGTGGGCAAGTGCCGCCGCTGGCGGTCCGGTGGTCTCGACCGGCTCCAACCGAGACACCCTGGCACCCAGGCGTTTCAAGGGTGCGCCGCCTGGCGGCACGCCACCTCCCAAGGCCTCGCGCATCCCGAGACGAGGCCGCCCGTCAGGGCCGGATGCCACTGCTACCACCCATTCGGGGAGATGCCTCCCCAGGGGGGGGCGGACCCCCTGGAAACTGGAGGAATGCCTCATGGGTACGATTGTTGACGACCACTTCATGGTCTGTACCGACTGCCTGATGATCATCGCCAATGATGATGCCACCGGGCTGGATCACTTCCTGGATGAAGAGAGCGCAGCCGCCCGCGAGCGGGAGGTGCGTCAATCCATCGCCGCGGCGCAGCGCGACAAGCGCTACATCGTCGTCGGCGATAGCGAGCATGACGAGGAGTTCTCAACGTCGTCCTGCGACTGCTGCAACACCACCCTGGCGGACTCTCGGCACCACTGCGTGCTGATGACCTGAGCCAACGCCTGAATCCACTGCCCACCCGGGAAGCCACTCGACTTCCCTGATGGGGCGGAGTGTCTTCCTGGGGCTCGTATGTACCCACCGAGGAGACACACCATGACGGCAACCACTCACCAGAGTGCCACCTCTGGCTTCTTCGATCTTCATATCACCGGCCTTGGCTACCTCAACCGAATCCGGGAGGTGAAGCCGAAGCGCGGGGAAGCGTTCTGGGCATGCGATATCGCGGCCCTGAATGGCCCCGCAGACGATGTGGGCTACACCCGCTTCGACTGCCGTATCAGCGGCCGCGATGCCGAAGTGCTCGTCAAACGCTGCCGTCAGGCGGTGTACCAGGGTCGCAAGGTGCTGGTCGGCTTCAAGCTGGGCGACCTCTGGACGGACACCTTTGTCTACTCGAAGGGCGACAAGGCTGGCCAGACCGGCATCAGTCTAAAGGCGCGCCTGCTGTTCATCAGCTGGATCAAGGTGAACGGCGAGATGGTCTACCAGGCACCTCGCCGGGAAGAGCAGGCCGACGGTAACGACGCCCACGCTGGCTCAGCGGAGCATCAGGCAGCACCGCCTGAAACAGCCAACGGCTATGCCGCTGCCCACTCAGGAGGAGCGGCCGGCTCGTTCGATTCGCCGGCTATGCACTGATCCGTAGCGCTTCTATCAACCCACCCTGCCGGGGAGTGACCTCCCCGCTGGGGAGGTTCTCTTCGGCACTAGCGTTCGCTGGAGGAAGCCATGCGAGTCGAGATGAACCAGCTGCTTTATGATCCGCGAGACCCGGTCTGCTTTTACATCCTGAGCGCAAGTGCCGGGAAGCTGTACGCCTTCGTGCAGTGCATCGATCGCGGCATGGATCTCAAGGCCCACTACCGCGCCCGCTACTGGGGCGAGTACAGCCATGACGACCCAGATGGCAGCATCCGGAACATTCTGACCCACGGGGGTAAATGGCCGGGGCTGCCCACCGATTGATCACTGGCGGTGATAGTGACCCCAGCCTCGCCATACTTCAGTATCGACAAACTTAAGCCCGTGAAGAACGCCCCTCCCCGGGGCGTTTTTCATTACTCGCCTGATTACGCTTTTCAATCGACTCGCCCCCACAAACCCGAGAACCTCCTGCCTCAACGCCATTGAATGGACTCCCTTGAGGCAACGCATGCTCAACTTTCCGACCCTCTCTACCGCTGCGCTGATCGTCACCACGCTGCTGGCGGGCTGTGCCCATCAGCCGCCACAAAACCCGGAGCCATCGGACGCCGATCCTTTGCTGCTCTCGCTCCCGCACTTCGAAGTGGATGGTGAGCGGCACCGTGCCGTGGTCACCGGCCCCAACCCGCCGACGACCGAGGCCGTGACGCCGGACATCTACAGCGATGAACTGCCTTCCGTCGAGGTGATTCGTACCGGGCGTTATCAGCTGGTGGCCACTCAGGCCTCGCTGGGTCAGCGACACCTCCTGGAGCAGACCATCGATGTACGTATTCCTGCCTCCATGACCACCACCGTCGAGGACGCGCTGCATCACACCCTGCGCCACACCGGCTACTCGCTCTGTCCGGCGCCCGGCCCTGCTCAGCGCACCCTCTATCGCAAGCCACTGCCGGCGGCCCACTACCGGCTGGGCCCCATGCCGCTGCGCGAGGCTCTGCAGGTGCTGGGCGGCGATGCCTGGGAGCTGGAGGTCGGCCCGGTAGCGCGAGAGGTCTGCTACCAGGTGCGGGATGTTCGCTATGTGCCTGGCCAAGGCGACGACAGCCGTGAGGAGAGCACTGCAGCGGTGGCGGAGGTGAGGGATGAGTGAGCCAACCGAAAGGACGCCGGATCACCAGCCGGCTGGTCACGCCTCCTCTTCAAAGCACCGCGGCAAGCCAGGGGCAGGGAAGGGCAGCAGGAAGGCCCTCTATGGCCTGCTGGCGGTCAGCCTGGCAGGCGCTTTGGCATCAGGGGCTCTGCTGTTGAAGCCGGCTGCCGACGAGGTGCCGGTGGAAACTCTAGTGCAGTCCCAGATGCAGCAGGCGGTGGTGCCGCTGCAGGAGAGCCTGGCACAAGTGGAATCTCAGCAGGCGGCGCTGAAGCAGCACCTGACGGAGCTGGGTCAGCGTCTCGATCGGGCCGAGAAGCGAGGGCAGAAGAATGCCGCCGGCATCACGGCCACTCAGGCGCAGCTGGAGCAGCTGGAGCAGCTGGATCAGCTCGAGCCCCGCCTGTCCGAGCTGGCAGAGGGCCTGAGCCGCCTGGATAGCGTGCTCAACCTGCGCGTCACTGCCCAGAACGAGCAGATCCGGACGCTGAGCGAGCGTCTCGAGCAGAGCCAGCGTCAGCAGCCTTCGCCACGCCCGGCAACTGCTCACCAGGCGCCGCGGCCAGTGGCCCCGCCGTCGCCCCCGTTCCAGGTCACCGGCGTCGAGTCCCGGGGCGGCCGTCCCTATGTGGGCGTTTCCCCTAACGGCATGTCGAGCCTGCGTGACATTCGGCTGCTGGGCGTGGGTGATCGCCAAGACGGCTGGGAGCTGTCGGCGATTCGTGGTTCCCACGCCGTCTTCCGTCACAGCGGCCGCTCGGTCGACGTCCAGATTCCCTGATGCCACCGGAGATCCTGCGATGACATTGATGCAACGCGCTGTTCTGCCTTTTGCGACCTTGGCGATGACGCTGCTGGGGAGCCAGGCCCATGCAGTGGCCGCGCCGGAGAGCCGTCTCGATGCCTCCGCCGTGATACAGGAGGCGCAGCGGATACTCGAGAGCGAGCGGACTCGTACGCGCACGGAGCAGTCCGAGGCCTGGAGGCTGACCGAGCGCGACTGGGATCGCTATGTGTCGCTGATGGAAGGACCGCGGGGGATCTGGTCGCCCAACCTCGACCCTATCACCGCCCTCGGCGTCGAGGCGCGCAGCGCCGAAGAGCGCCGCCGCTATGCGGAGCTGCTGGTGGAGGTGGAGCGAGCCCGCACCGAGCGCGAGCTGGCCTTCCAGCGGGCCTACGACGAGGCCTGGCAGCTCCTCTACCCCGACGAGATGCCCGTGGATGAATTCACCCTGCGGCCGCGCTCGGCATTTCACTTTACCGATGAGGGCGCACTGCAGGCCCGCCTGACCGTGTATGTGGCGGTCGAGGAGTGCGAGCGCTGCGACGGCACCGTCAGCGAGCTGATGGCCCAGGGCACCCAGATGGACATCTTCGTGCTCGACAGCGACGGCGACGACGCGGTGATACGCGACTGGGCGCGCCGCGTGGGCGTGCCGGCGGATCGCGTGCGGGCGCGGGACATCACCCTCAACCACGGCCAGCCGGACCCCGAGCGCGGCATTGCCGCGGGGTCGCTGCCCCAGGTTTATCCGAGGTGAGGGCAGTGGCCGACATGGAGTGGAAAGCATGCCGGCGCCTGGTCATGGGCTGTGCGCTTGGCTGTGGTCTGGCGGTGGTGTCGTCGTTTGCCAAGGCGGCATCAGTGCCGCCGGCCTACTTCGATGCGGCCAGTCTGCATCAGGTCCCGCCAGAAGTGCTCTACGCGGTGGCCACGGCGGAATCGGTGGTCAGCCTGGAGGCGGGGCGTCGGCCCTGGCCCTGGACCCTGAACGTGGCGGGGGAGGGCTTCCACTTCGCGACCCGCCAGGCGGCCTGCGATGCCCTGGTGCTGGCCCTCAAGGAGACCCGTGTCGTGGACGTGGGTATCGCCCAGCTCAACGTGCGCTGGCAGCCGCAGCTGTTTGGCCCCGGCAAGCGCTTTCCCGATCCCTGCGATGCCCTGGACCCCTACGCCAACCTGGAAGAGGCGGCGCGCCTGCTGCGCGGCCACTTTGATGCCACAGGAAACTGGGTGCAGGCGGCCGGGCGCTACCACCGGCCCGCCGGCGGTGAGCCGGCGGCTCGCTATCGCCGCATCGTCGCCGCCGAGCTCGAGCGGCTGGGAACGTCTCGCCAGCGGCAGCTGGCGGGCAACTGAAGGAGATTCGACTGATGCTGCATCATGATTGCAGTTGCCGGGTTCTGTACGCCGGGGCGGGGCTTGGCCTGGTTCTTGGGCTCGGCGCAGCCGGCGTCCAGGCGGAGACGATGCCCCGGATGTCCCTGGCCGAGCGACCCTCCCTGGAGGTGCTCGCGGACTATGGCGGCGAGCCGGCGCGCCCCTACTTCGTCGCCATCGGCATGGCCGAGGTGCCGGAGGCGGAGGGCTATGCGCCGGATCCGCGGGCGCCGGTGAAGTTCGGGGAGACGGATATGCTGCCGGTGACCAGCGAGCGGCTGTCACCCGGCGAGGTGCGCTTTCGCCCACTCGAGCTGCCGAGCCGCATGACGCCCTTCTTCCTGGTCGGGGACGATGCGCTGTCGCTGCGCTGGCTGGAGGCTCGAAGGGAGGTCCTGCGCGAACTCAACGCCGTGGGGCTGGTGATCGAAGTCGATACGGTCGAGGGGCTGCAGCGCCTGCGCGAGGCGGCGCCGGGGCTCGAGCTGCGACCCACGCCGGGGGATGACCTGGCCGGCCGGCTGGGCCTTGCCCACTACCCGGTGCTGGTGACGCCTCAGGGGCTGGAGCAGTAGGAGCGAGCGATGAACCAGACGCACCCCCTGGAGGCGCTGCTGCGCCCGGCGGTGGAGCTCAATACCGCGCTGGTCTGCTTCGCCTGCGCGGTGCTCTGCATCATGGCACCCTGGTCGCTGGCTCTGTCGCCGAGCGTGGGATTCGGCATGGCTGCAGGCTTTGCCGCCTTTGGCTTGTGGCGTGCCCGGCAGGCCTGGGTGGTGCTGCGTTATCGCCGCAATATGAAGCGTCTGCCGCGGTTCGCATTACGCAGCCGGCAGATTCCGGTTAGCCAGCGGCTGCTGTGGATGGGCAAGGGCTTCAAGTGGGAGGCGCGCCACACCCAGCGGCTGCATGAGAGCCAGCAGCCCCACGTACAGCGCTATCTGCGCCTGGGGCCGGCCTACCGCTGGGCCCGTGGGCTAGAAAACCGGCTGGAGCGTTATGCCGCCGGCCGGCCGCTGGTGAAGTTGCTCGCCGCGGATGTGCCCTGGAACCCGGTGCGCCCGCTGCCGCCGGTGGGTGGCATGGCAGCACTGCACGCCGTGGAGTGGAAGGAGAGCGACGTCTACCTGCCCCTGGGCGAGCGGGTCGGTCACACCCTGGTGGAGGGCACCACTCGGGTCGGCAAGACCCGGCTCGCCGAGATCCTGATCACTCAGGACATCCATCGCGGCGACGTGGTGATCGCCTTCGACCCCAAGGGCGACGCCGACCTGATGATCCGTATGTATGCCGAGGCGCAGCGGGCGGGTCGCGGCGATGAGTTCTACGTCTTCCACCTGGGCTGGCCGGATATCTCGTCCCGCTACAACGCCGTGGGCCGCTTCGGGCGCATCTCCGAGGTGGCCACCCGGCTCGCCGGTCAGCTCTCCGGGGAGGGCAATAGCGCCGCCTTTCGTGAGTTCGCCTGGCGCTTCGTCAACATCGTGGCCCGTGCCCGGCACGCCCTGGGGCAGCGACCCACCTATGAGCAGATCCTCTCGGACGTGGTGAACATCGATGGGCTGATGATCGAGTACGCCCAGCAGACCCTGACCCGCCATGACCAGTACGCCTGGGAGCGCATCACTACCATCGAGGGCAAGCTCAACGACAAGAACATCCCCCGTCAGTTTCAGGGCCGCGACAAGCGGGTGGTGGCCATCGAGCAGTACCTGCAGCAGATCAATGTGGTGGACGCGGTGCTCGAGGGGCTGCGCAGCGCCGTGCGCTACGACAAGACCTACTTCGACAAGATCGTGGCCTCGCTCCTGCCGCTGCTGGAGAAGCTGACCACCGGGCGCATCGCCGAGCTGCTCTCACCGGACTACAACGACATCGAAGACCCCCGGCCGATCATCGACTGGCAGCAGATCATCCGGAAGCGCGGCATCGTTTACGTGGGCCTGGACGCCATGAGTGACTTCGAGGTGGCCCAGGCGGTGGGCAACTCCATGTTCGCCGACCTGGTCTCGGTGGCCGGCCATATCTACAAGCATGGCATCGATGACGGCCTGCCGGCGGTGAACGGCAAGCGCATGGGCAAGCTGCCGATCAACATGCACTGCGACGAGTTCAACGAGCTGATGGGTGACGAGTTTATCCCACTCATCAACAAGGGCGGCGGCGCCGGTATTCAGGTCACCGCCTACACCCAGACCCTCTCCGACATCGAGGCGCGCATCGGCAATGCTGCCAAGGCCGGCCAGGTGGTGGGCAACTTCAACAATCTGGTCATGCTGCGGGTGCGCGAGGAGAAGACCGCCGAGCTGCTGACCCGGCAGCTGCGCCAGGTCAACGTAGCCACCCGCATGCTGGTCAGCATGGCCTCCGATTCCAGCGACATCGCCAACGATATCGACTTCACCAGCTCCGGCGGCGACCGCATTAGCACCGTGCAGGTGCCGATGATCGAGCCCGCCGACGTGGTCTCTTTGCCCAAGGGCCAGGCCTTCGCCCTGCTCGAGGGCGGCCAGCTCTGGAAGGTGCGTATGCCGCTGCCGCTACCCGACAAGCACGAGGATATCCCCGGCAGCATCGCCGAGCTGGCCGAGCGCATGAAGCGCGACTACACCACCGGCGAGCAGTGGTGGACCGCGGTGATGCCGCCGCCGGTGAACCTGGAGCTGGGCGATCTGGGGCCTGAGCTCGCCGTGAGGGGCAGTGAACCCCCGGCTCAGCAGTATGAGCCTGCGGAGCCCGGGGCATCGACGCCTACCAGGGAAGAGACCAGAGCGCGCCGGCAGGGAGAGGAGGCAGAGGATCAGCTGCTGGATGAGTGGCCGCTGGCTCAAGAGATGGAGAACCGTGATGAACATCGAGACAACGCCCATGAAGACTGACATGGCGGCAACCGCCATCGTCTCCAGTGTCGCCCTGGAGAGCGGCTCCCTGAGTGAGCTGCCTCCGGCCCTGTTCGGGCTGCTCGACTACGTGGTCATCGGTATCGACCGCGTCGAGCTGACCCAGCGTGCCTATCGCAAGGGATTGTCGCCGGTATGGGAGCAGGGTGAGAGGCCCCATGAGGGCCGGCTGATTTTGCACTACCAGGACCGGCGCTGGGCGCTAGTCTGCTCGCTGACGCCGGTGAGGGTGCACTGAGATGGCCACCGCAGAGCGCGCCCAGGAAACGCGACGAGGGTGGCTGGCCACGCTGTTCGGCCTGCCGTTTCAGATCATGGCGGTGCTGGTGGTGTCGCTGCTGATGTCGGTGTTGATCGAGTGGGCGGGGATTTATTGGCAGTGGTGGAGCCAGCCCGGGGCCCAGCATGCCCTGGAGACTCTGGAAGCGGAGGTGGCCCGGTTGGATACCACCTTCACGCGCTCGTTGCTGGTCTCGGACCCGGTCGCCCTGGCGACCCGAGCGGTGACGAGCGCCTACGACTGGCTGTTCGTCAGGAGCGGGGTGGCGGCCTGGCTCGAGACCAGCGCCCATCACGGCGGCTGGCTCGGCACCCTGCATGTCTACGTGCAGGCGGCGCTCTACGTCACGCTGATGACCCTGACCCGGGTGGTCATCCTGCTGCTGACCTCGCCGCTCTTCGCCCTGGCGGCCCTCGTCGGCTTCGTCGATGGCCTGGTGCGCCGCGACCTGCGCCGCTTCGGTGCGGGGCGCGAATCCGCGTTCATCTACCACCATGCCAAGCGGGCCATCACGCCGATCTTCGTGGTGGGCTGGCTGCTCTATCTCAGCGTGCCCTTTGCCCTCCACCCCAACGCCTTCCTGCTGCCCTGCGCGGCGCTGTTTGGCCTGCTGATCAGCATCGCGACAGGCACCTTCAAGAAGTACCTCTGAGGCTTGCCCGCAGCGACATGGCCATCGACCGGAGCCTGGATGGGCTCCGGCGTTTCCATGCCTACCGAGTGGAACTGGCACAGATAAACGTCGTGTGCGGCGCTTATGGTTTCCTGCTGCACTGCACCCTGGCGGGCGACAGGATGACGGCAATCACAGCCAACGGATGGACTGTCTTGCCATGACGCTTCGCCACTTGCCGCGCGCCTTGACGCCTCTGCTCCTGACGCTGCTGACCGCCCAGTTAGGCACCGCGCACGCCGCTGAACGCGACGGCGTACGCGATGAAATCGCCCGTCAGGACCTGGCCCTGATTCAGGACCAGCTGGCACAGATCCAGCGCATCGTGGATCGACTCGAGAACCGCGTCGGCGAATTCGATCCCCACACCACCCGCGTCTTTCTGGACGTGCCGCGCCTGCGTCGCGATATCGAGGCGGTGGCCGAGGGCATCGATGACGTGCTCGCGCCCCCTCGCTTACCGCCTCGCCAGCCGGCACCGCTGGCCGGCGACTACCTTCGGGAGCTGCGCTGATGGAGGCCTTCGCCGCCGGTGCCGGCTTCGAGGCCCCGCCCCTGGGCATCCTGATTGCCGGGTTGGGCTGCACCGTGGTGCTGCTCTGGGCGAGCTGGAGCGCCATCTCCTCCTACCGAGGCTACGCCAAGGGGCGCGTCAGCGGTGACGACTTCGGGTTTGCTGCCCTGCGCGCCGTCTTCCTGGTCGTGGTGATGTTCTGGATTTTCCTCTGAGGCCGCCGGCCTCGCACCTTCGTCAGTCAACAAGGAGCTCGTTATGACTACCGTGCGCTCGTTCTTCTCTCGTGCCCGTACCCGAGGCCTCGCCGCAATAGCTGCGGCAAGCTTGGTTCCGGTTCACGCCATGGCCCAGGGGCTGCCCACCATGGAGGCGCCGTCGCGGGGGGAGGGGGATGGCCTGCTTACCACCTTGCAGAACTACCTGTTCGACTTCGGCGCCCTGGGGGGCCTGATCCTGGCCACGGTGGCGTTCCTGATGGTCGCCATCGCGGCCATCGCCACCTTCAACGAGGCGCGGGTGCGCGGTGAGTGGTCGAAGTTCGGCGTCGTGGTGGTCGTCGGGGTGGTGCTGATCATCGCCATCATCTGGCTGGCCACCAAGGCGGCGGAGATCCTCTGATGGCAAACCGTCTCGACTTTCTGCCGACCCGCCTGAACGCCGCGCCGGTGGTGTTTCGGGGCATGACCGGGCATGAGGTTGGGATGATGGCCCTGGGCGGCTTGGCCGCGGGCCTGCTGCCGGGTGCGATCGGCGCCTGGCTGCTGGGGGCCATCGCCATGGTGCCCACCGTGGCCTTTTCCTGTGCCGGCATGGCGCTCTATTTCGGCGGGTCCGTCATGCGACGGATGCGGCGGGGCCGTCCCGCCGCCTGGCTCTACCGCAGCCTGCAGTTCCGTCTCGCCCGGCAGGGCATCCGCCTGTGGGGCGCCGACGCCCTGATCACCAGCTCCGGCCCCTTCTCCCGGCGGCGGATGCGCTACCAGCCCGGAGGTCGGCCATGAGTCGCTTTCGTCACGCCCTGAGCGCCCGGGATGCCCATATCACCACCCTGCGCTTCATCATCCTGGTGCTGGCCCTGCTGTGTGCCGGCCTGTGGTGGGGTTGGAAGTCGGCCCCGGAGAACCTGACCATCCACAACCCGCCCGACCTGCGCTCCGGCAGCACCCGCGCCTGGTGGGAGGTCGATCCCTCCAGCGTCTACGCCTTCGGGTTCTACGTCTGGCAGCAGATCAACCGCTGGCCCGCTGACGGCCAGAGCGACTATCGGCGCAACCTGGAGGCCTACTCCGCCTTCCTCACCCCCTCCTGTCAGCGCTCCCTGGACAACGACTACGAGACCCGCAACCGCCGTCAGGAGCTCTCCGGGCGCGTGCGCGGCATCTACGAGATCCCCGGGCGCGGATATCGCTCCAGCGCCGTCGAGGTGCTGAGCCGTGACGCCTGGGTGGTGACCCTGGATATGGCCATCGACGAGCAGTACGCCGGCACGCCGGTGCGTGACCTGTTCATCCGCTATCCGCTGCGGGTGGTGCGGGCAGACGTGGACCCGCAGCGCAACCCCTGGGGCCTGCAGGTGGACTGCTTCGAGGGCACCCCGCAGCGGCTGGCGGTGCCCGGCCGCGAGGATGAAGGAGACCTGCTATGAAGCGCCTGATACTGGCCTGCCTGGCGAGCGCGGTGCTGGCCGGTGAGGCTCTGGCGGTGGAGATCATGCACTGGGAGCGCCGCCCCCTGGATATCCCGCTGCCGGTGGATGAGGAGCGCATCGTCACCCTGGACCGCAACGTGCGAGTGGGCCTGCCGCCGGCCCTGGCCAATCCCGAGGTGCTGCGCGTCCAGAGCGCTGGAGGCGTGCTCTACCTGAAGGCCTTCGATCCCTTCGAGACCCAGCGCGTGCGGGTACAGGACGTGGAGAGCGGTGATGTGTTGCTGCTGGACCTCTCGGCCCGAGAGGGGGGCAGCAGTGAGGAGGTTCTGGTGGTGGATAGCCGCGAGGCGTCGCCGGCCAGGGCGCGCTCTTCCCGCTCTTCCTCGGACTCGTCCTCCGGCAGGAGCGGGGCGCCGGCACCGCAGGCCTCGCCATCGTCGGCTCAAGCGACCCGAAGTGAGTCCGAGCGGATGACGTCTGCGCCGGTGCCCGTGCTGTTGACCCGGCATGCGGCCCAGTCGCTCTATGCGCCGCAGCGGACCATCGAGCCCCTCCGCGGGGCTTCCCGTGTTCCTATGCGCCTCCCCGAGTCCCTGAGCACCCTGCTGCCGTCGCTGCCGGTGACCGCCACGCCTCTGGGCGCCTGGCGGCTCGATGGCTGGACGGTCACCGCGGTGAAGTTGGAGAACAATGATAGCCAGCGTGCCTTCGAGCTGGATCCGCGCTGGCTGCAGGGAGACTTCTACTCCGCGACTTTCATGCACCCCTACCTGGCACCGCGGGGCTCCGTGGAGGA
This sequence comes from Halomonas sp. HK25, assembly GCF_047795635.1. Taxonomy (GTDB): domain Bacteria; phylum Pseudomonadota; class Gammaproteobacteria; order Pseudomonadales; family Halomonadaceae; genus Halomonas. Next base: position 297,252 of record NZ_CP181044.1, read on the forward strand.
CACCACTACGGTCTTTCTGGTTACCCGGCGCGGCGGCCTGGACAGGGCACTGATCCCGCTGGAGGGGACGGCTAACGCCGAGGAGGGCGCCTCATGACCCTGCGTAGCAATACTCTGCTGAAGGTGCTGGTCCCGGGGCTGCTGGTGATCGTGCTGCTGATCGTGGTGCGCGGCCTCAGCGGCGACGGCGATGCCGGCACGGAGGCCGAAAGCGCCGAAACTGACCCGACCCTGAGCCTGACCGATGATGAGCTGCAAGCGCTTGGCATTGAGGGAGATACCCCGCGGGACACCGTCGCCACCCTGGTGGGCCACGTGCAGGCCATGCGTCGCGACCTGGAGCAGGCCCAGGCGGAAACTCAGGCGCTGCGCGACCAGAACGAGCGGCTGATGACCCGTAACCAGGATGTCGACGGTGCCATCGATGAGGCGCTGCGTCGGGAGCTTGAACGGCTGCGTCAGGAGATCGACCAGTCCCAGCCGGACAGCTCCATGCTGGGCACCCTGCAGCGGCAACTGGACCAGCTGCGTCGCCAGGTGGACGGGCAGCGCGACGATGACCTGCCCATCGGCCTGGGGCTGGAGAGCGGCGGCGGTCCCAATGGGACGGCCTACTCGGGGCCGGGCTCGGAGCATGCACTGACCTGGGTCGAGCCTCTGGACGCCCAGGAGGATGAGCGCGGGCGCGGCGAGACCACCTTCCCGACCCGCTTCGGCGAGGCCGCCGGTGAGCTGGGCGAGGCGGCCAGGCGTGCTTCAAGCGCGGTGGAGAGCCGGGTGACCGGGCGCCCCGACGAATCCAGCGTAGAGCCCGTCTACACCCTGCCTGAGAACTCCACCCTGATGGGCTCGGTGGCCATGACGGCGCTGCTGGGCCGAGTGCCGATCGACGGCACCGTCAATGACCCCTATCCGTTCAAGGTGGTGATCGGCCGCGAGAACCTCACCGCCAACGGCATCACCCTGCCGGAGGTGGAGAGCGCCATCGTCAGCGGTACCGCCACCGGCGACTGGACGCTCTCCTGCGTGCGCGGCCAGGTTAACTCGATGACCTTCGTCTTCGAAGACGGCACCGTGCGCACCCTGCCGGCTCCGGATGACGTCAACTCCGGTGATGCCTCGAGCCGCACCACCATCGGCTGGCTCTCCGACCCGCGGGGGCTGCCCTGCATCCCGGGTGATCGCAAGACCAATGCCCAGCAGTTCCTGCTGACCAGCTTCATCCTGGGCGCCGCCGAGCAGAGCGCCAATGCCGTCGCCATGGGCGAGGTCACAACCAGCGTCGACAGCGGGGGCGTGGTCAGCGGCCTCACCGGCAGCTCCGGCCGCTATGCGGCCAGCCAAGCCATGGCCGGCGGCGTCTCAGATGTCCGCCAGTGGGTACAGGAGCGCTTCGGCCAGACCTTCGATGCCGTTTACGTCCCGCCCGGCCAGCCGGTGGCTATCCATATCGAGCGCGAACTGCCCATCGACTACGAGACACAAGGAAGGAGGGTGCGATATGACCGCACGGGCTCGGATGTCCTCGACCTGCCGTAGTGTCGGAAATAGCGCTGCGAGAAGTACTGCAATAAGCGCCGCCAGGCCGCTGGCGGCCCTGATGATCTTCCTGCTGGTGGCGGGCTGCGCTACCTCCCAGGAAGAGCTGATGCCGGTGGGCGATACCACCATGATGGAGATCTGGCAGCACCAGGCCGGCCACAGTACCGGCGAGCGCCGCCTGCTGGACGTGCGCAGTGAGCTGCGCCGGCCCCTGGAGAGCCCGGAGCTGGTCAACGAGCAGCTGCGCTACAGCCGCGACGCCAGCAATGAGATCTACAGCCAGTTCCGTCGCCTGCCCAACCCGGATCTGGTGATGTACGTGTTTCCGCACCTGGCCGGGTCGGAGCAGGTGCCGGTACCCGGCTACTCGACGGTGTTCCCGCTGTACCAGCGCACCCAGTACGCCATGCCCGGGGAGAGCGCCCGCCCAACCGCGGACCGGCAGGGACAGGTGGACGAGAGGAGGGTGCGCTGATGTCCAAGTTCGACGACCTGATGAACCGGCTATTCGGCAGCGCTCCGGCCGGCGACAGTGATTCGGGCCTGACGCAGGAGTCCGTGATTTCAGGCCGAGATAAGGCCGAGCCTGGGGCGCTGGCCGCGCTCAACAGCGACGTTCACGGCCGGCCGCTGGCCCTGCCTCGCGGCAAGGCACCGTCCGTGGCCGAGCTGCGCTCGCACTTCCGCCGTGCACCCTCGTTCAGCAACTACCTGCCCTGGGTGGAGTACCTGTCCGAGTCGGGCTGCTTTCTGCTGGAAGACGGGGTCTCGGTGGGGGTGGTGGCCGAGGTCTTCCCCATCGCCACCGAGGGCCGCGCCCCGGAGTCCCTGGAGGCGATTCGGGACCAGATCGAGGCCGCCTTTCAGGACAGCCTGCCCGAGTATGAGCAGCACCCCTGGGTGGTGCAGCTCTTCGTCAAGGATGAGGTCGACGCCCGGCCGGATCTGGAGCGCATGCGCGACTATGTGCGGCCCCGGGCCCGGGAGACCGAGTTCACCCAGGATTGGCTGGCGAGTATGGCCGCCCATCTCAAGGCGATCTCCAAACCGGGCGGGCTGTTCCAGGATGACGGCGTGACCCAGACACGCTGGCGGGGCCAGACTCGCCGCACGCGCCTGGTGCTCTACCGCTGGCTGGGCAAGAAACGTCAGGCGGGGGAACGTCAGCGGGGGCTCTCCCCCGAGCAGGCGGCCAATCAGGTCTACGATAGGCTGGCCGCCGCGCTGCACGGCGCGGGGCTGCGCCTGGAGCGCTATGACGGGCGTGCCTTTCACCGCTGGCTGCTGCCGCGCTTCAACCCGCGGCCGCGGTTGGCTCCCGATGACCCGGCCCGCTTCTACGCCCTGTGCGACTACCCCGAGGACGCCGATGAGATGGCCTGGAACTACGACCTGGCCGAAGGGATGCTCTTCAACTCGCCCCGGGGCGATGTGGAGACCGGACTCTGGTGGTTCGATGGGCGGCCCCAGTGCTGCGTGGTGGTGGAGGAGATGCGCCGAGCGCCGGTGGTCGGCCATCTCACCGGCGAGGTGCGTCGCTCCGACGGCCAGGCGAGCAACGCCCTGATGGACAAGCTGCCCGAGAGCACCGAGGCGGTGCTGAGCATCGTGGCCACGCCCCAGGAGCCCCTGGAGGACCATATCAACCGCCTGCACAGCAAGGCGGTGGGGGACAGCGTGCTGGCCCGCCAGGTCCGCGAAGACTGCGAGACCGCCCGCCGCTACCTGGGCCAGAACCACAAGCTCTACCAGAGCACCCTGGCCTTCTTCCTGATGGGCGAGGATGAACAGGATCTCCAGCAGCGCAGTATGGCGCTGGCGACTCAGCTGCTGCAGGTGAACCTCTCGCCGGTGGACCCGGAGGACGAGGTCGCCGGCCTGAATACCTACCTGCGCTGGCTGCCGATGAACTTCGACCCGGAGCAGGACCGCAAGAACCGCTGGTACACCCAGTTCAATTACGTCCACCACCTGGCCAACCTGGCACCGGTGTTCGGGCGCGGCCGCGGGACCGGCCACCCCGGCATGACCTTCTTCAACCGCGGCGGTGAGACCTTCAGCTTCGACCCGCTGAACCTCGAGGACCGCTCGGCCAACGCCCACATGCTGGTGTTCGGCCCCACCGGGGCCGGCAAGTCGGCCACCCTGAACGGCGTGCTGAGCCAGGTCATGGCCATGCACCGCCCGCGGCTCTTCATCATCGAGGTGGGCAACAGCTTCGGGCTGCTGGGCCAGTATTTCGAGCGCAAGGGGATGAGCGTCAACCAGGTCAAGCTATCTCCGGGCTGCGGGGCCAGGCTGCCACCGTTCAGGGCGGCCACGCGGCTGCTGGAGAACGAGGTGGAGGAGCGGCGCCTGGCCCGTGACGTTGAGGACGCCAACCCCTTCGAGGAAGCGCGGCTCGAGGAAGAGGAGGAGCAGCCCGATGAGGAGCGCGACCTGCTGGGCGAGATGGAGATCACCGCCCGCCTGATGATCACCGGCGGCGACCCGAAGGAGGAGCGAGAATTTCGCCGCGCCGACCGGCGTATGGTGCGCGATGCCATCTACCGGGCAGCAGAGCGCTGCCGGGAAGAGGGCCGCGAGTGCATGACCCAGGACGTGCGCGAGGCGCTCTATGCAATTTCACGTGACACAGAGATCCCCGAGGAGAGGCAGCGCCGCGCCTACGACATGGGCGAGGCCATGGGGCTGTTCTGCGACGGCTTCGACGGCGAGGTGTTCAACCGCCCCGGCACCGCCTGGCCTGAGTGCGACGTCACCATCATCGACCTAGCCCACTTCGCACGGGAGGGCTACGAGGCCCAGCTCGCCCTGGCAGTGATCAGCGTGACCAATATGATCACCAACCTGGCCGAGCGCGACCAGTACAGCGGGCGGCCCATCTTGCAGGTCATCGACGAGTGCCACCTGCTCACCGTCAACCCGCTGCTCAGCCCCTACCTGGTCAAGGTGGGCAAGATGGGGCGCAAGCTCTCCCACTGGATCTGGATGGCGACCCAGAACCTCGAGGACTTCCCGGACGCGGCCCGCAAGCTGCTCAACATGATCGAGTTCTGGCTGTGCCTCTACATGCCGCCGGACGAGATCGAGCAGGTCAGCCGCTTCAAGGAGCTCACCGCCACCCAGCGCAAGCTGATGGCCTCCGCCACCAAGGTCTCGAAGAAATATACTGAAGGCGTCGTGCTGTCAGGGCGCCTGGAGGCGCTGTTTCGGGTGGTGCCACCGAGTCTCTATCTGGCCTTGGCCGGCACCGAGGGCGAGGAGAAGGCCGAGCGCATGCGGGTGATGCGCGAGCAGGGCTGCTCGGAGCTCGAGGCAACTATCAAAATTGCTGAAATTCTCGATCAAAAACGGGGGATATCTTAAATTCAGGAAGTGGAAAGTGCGCATGACAATTTGTATCTTAGATTCAATGTCGCGAGTGGCGATTAAACCCTTCGAGTTCTTTGCGATGCGTGGTTGTTAAAAGGCGATCGCGAGATGATTTTTCGGTGGTTGGTGTGATTTTGAGAAATCATTAAGAGGCTTCGATTATTTTTGATGGTGCTTTGTCATGATGGTATTTATTTCTTTCATTAAAGGTGTGTGTGGCTCAGCCTTTCGTCGACTGAAAATGACCTGTGTGCATATACTGTCGTCGGCCAGTCGGGCATAGGAAATGCCACTTCTCTGGACATTCATGACTTGTTCGGGAACAAGAGTAATGCCCAGTCCTGAGGCCACTAGGCCTAATGCTGTCTGCAATTCATTAGTTTCTTGAACTACTTGCGTCTTGATGCTGCGCCGATGGAAGAAGCCTTGTATTAAGTCTGCAAAGCTGGGGCGTGGTCGAGCAGGGAAGAGTATCAATGGGTTGCAGGCTAGCTCCTCGAGGGTGGGGTTGGTGCCCTCCAAAGAATGGCCGGTGGGTAAGGCTGCTAGCAGTGGCTCATCAAATAGCCTTATTTGCTCAATATCGGGATCGTCTATCCTTAGACGGCCGAAGCCAATGTCGATGCGTCCTGCCTTGAGGGCCTGAATCTGCTGCACTGTGGTCATTTCAATCAGGTTCAGTTCCGTCTCATCCTTTTGTCGTAGCTCTCGGACCAGCAGCGGCAGCTGGTCATAGAACACCGAGGGGACGAAGCCTATGCCGAGTAGTGGTCGTTGATGTCGTTCCATTCGCCGGATAGTGGCTGCAGTGTTTTCCACCTTATCCAGTAGCTGTCGTGCTTGCTCATAGAGGAACTGGCCTGTTGGTGTCAGGGCCAAACCTCGGGGACTTCGAACGAACAGGCGCGAGCCAAGATCCTCCTCCAAGCTCTTGATTTTTCTAGATAGAGGCGGTTGTGTCATATGTAGCCGATGAGCCGCACGAGTCATGTTCAGCTCCTCGGCTACCACACAGAAGGTACGCAGTTCGTGCAGGTCCATCATACCTCCCAGGGTATGGTAGTGTGAGAAAACAATATTGGTTTGTAAGTTACGGCGCAACAAGACTGTCACTGAACTCTTACATATCCGAACCGGATGCTGCCGTGACCGCCACTATCCAGTCCGTCGAGACGCTGCTGGTCGACCTGCCGACCATCCGTCCCCACAAGCTCTCCATGACCACCATGGCCTGCCAGACCATGGTCATCGTGCGCATGCGTCACAGCGATGGCATCGAAGGCCTGGGGGAGGGTACCACCATCGGTGGCCTGGCCTATGGCCCCGAGAGCCCCGAGAGCATCAAGTGCAATATCGACGCCTACCTGGCGCCGCTGCTGATCGGCCAGCCCTCCGGCAACGTCAACGCCCTGCGTGGGCTGCTCAATCGCCACGCCCGCGGCAACATGATCGCCAAGTCGGCGCTGGAGACCGCGCTGCTCGACGCCCAGGGCAAACGCCTGGGGCTCAGCGTGGCCGAGCTGCTGGGCGGCTCCCGCCAGACCCACCTGCCGGTGCTCTGGACCCTGGCCAGCGGCGATACCGGCAAGGATATCGAGGAGGCGAAGCTGCGCCTCGAGCAGCGTCGCCACTGTGACTTCAAGCTGAAGATCGGTGCCAACCCGGTGAAGCATGACGTGCGCCACGTGGCCGCCATCAAGGAGGCCCTGGGCGATCGTGCCAGCGTGCGTGTCGACGTCAACCAGGCCTGGGACGAGTCCACCGCCGTCTATGGCATCCAGGCCCTGCAGGATGCCGGCATCGAGCTGATCGAGCAGGCCATTCCCGCCCGCGAGCATGCCGGCCTGATCCGCCTGGCCAACCGCTTCAACGTGCCGATGCTGGCCGACGAGGCGGTGCAGGATGCGCGCGATGGCCTCGACCTGGTGCGCGGCGGCTTCAGCGGCGCCTTCGCCCTCAAGATCGCCAAGTCCGGCGGCCTGAAGGGCGTGCTGGAACTGGCCCACGTGGCCCAGGCCGCGGGTGTTGGCCTCTACGGCGGCACCCTGCTGGAGGGCACCATCGGCACCGCCGCCTCCCTGCACGCCTGGGCGACCCTGCCCGAGATGGCCTGGGGCACCGAGATGTTCGGCCCGCTGCTGCTCAAAGATGACATCGTCGTCCAACCGCTGAACTACCAAGAGTTCGGCGTCGAGCTGCCGGCAGGTCCCGGCCTCGGCATCACCCTGGATGAAGACAAGCTGGCGCACTACGCGCGCAAGTAAGAGGGCGCATGTCAGGCCCCGGCAAGAAAACGATACGACAACTGGAGGATAGAGCCATGCTGTTTCAGGTGGAAATGACCGTCAAACTGCCGCCGTCGATGCCGGCCGAGCAGGCCGCCGAGATCAAGGCGACCGAGAAGGCCTACTCCCAGGACCTGCAGCGCTCCGGCAAGTGGCGCCACCTGTGGCGCGTGGCCGGCAGTTATTCGAACGTCAGCATCTTCGACGTCGAGGACAACGCCGAGCTGCAGGAGCTGGTCAGCAACCTGCCCCTCTTCCCCTACATGGAGATCAGCGTCAAGCCGCTGTGTCGCCACCCGTCCTCCATCCGCGAGGACGACTCCTGAGTCGCGGATGAACCACGCCAGCGCCCGTCACTGACGGGAAAAAAAGAGAATCCAAGAGGATACCCACATGACCGTGAAGATATTCGATACCCCTGACGTGCAGGATTTCCTGAAGACCGTCGCCGGCTTCGACCAGGAAGGCGGCAACGAGCGCAGCAAGCAGATCATGCACCGCCTGCTCTCCGACCTGTTCAAGCTGATCGACGACTTCGACGTCACCGAGGAAGAGTACTGGTCCACCGTCAGCCTGCTCAACGCCCTGGGCAGCCAGACCCAGTTCGGCCTGCTCTCGCCGGGCCTGGGCTTCGACCACTACCTGGACATGCGCCAGGATGCGGCGGACGCCGAGGCCAAGCGCACCGGCGGCACCCCGCGCACCATCGAGGGCCCGCTCTACGTGGCCGGCGCCCCGGAAGCCGAGGGCTTCGCGCGCATGGACGACGGCAGCGACCCCGAGGCCGAGGTGATGTGGCTGACCGGCCAGGTGCGTGACGTCGACGGCACCCCGATCGCCGGCGCCAAGGTCGAGATCTGGCACTGCAACTCCAAGGGCTGCTACTCGTTCTTCGACCCGACCCAGAGCGAGTACAACATGCGCCGCACCATCTATGCGGACAGCGACGGGCGCTACACCGCGCGCAGCATCATCCCCTCCGGTTACGGCGTGCCCGAAGGCGCCCCGACCGACGTGGTGCTGAAGTCCCTGGGCCGTCACGGCGAGCGCCCGGCGCACATCCACTACTTCATCTCCGCGCCGGATCACCAGCACCTGACCACCCAGATCAACCTGGCCGGCGACCCCTACACCTTCGACGACTTCGCCTTCGCGACCCGCGAGGAGCTGGTGGTACCGGCCAACCGCATCGAGGATCAAGACGAGATCGCCAAGCGCGAGCTGGACGGCCCCTTCTCCGAAGTGGTGTTCGACATCGAGTTGGCCAAGACCGACGTGGCCGAGCTGCAGCACCGCCACGCCCGTCCGCGGGCCAAGGAAGACGAGCAGGACCAGCACAGCCAGCTGGCCGGCACCGCTAAGGTATAAGAAGTCATATATTAAAAATGTTAAAAAAGAAGTAACTTTTAATAATATTCGGAGTTAATAATATGAAATTCCAAAAAACCCTCCTGGCGATCTCTGTGACGGCATTTTCGAGTGCTGTAGTTGCAAGTGAAGCTGTGCGACTAGATGTTGCGAGTGCATTTTCCACTCAAACGTTCTTTGGCAAGAGTGCCCAGAATGTGTCTGGTGATCTAGAGACAATGAGTGACGGAAATGTGTCAATGCGGGTGTATGATCCTGGCGAGCTGATCCCGGCATTTGACATTCTCAGTTCAGTATCCTCTGGTGCTGTTCCTGCAGGATGGTCCACTATTGCATATTTCGGTGGCACCATTCCTGTCGCTAACCTTTATGGTGCTCTGCCATTTAGCCCAACCGCAGAAGCTGTTTTCTCGTGGACATTTGATGGTGACGGGCGAGAGTTGCTTCAAAGCTCACTCGATCAGTATGGGATAAAGGTTTTGCCTTGCTCTTATATACCTCAGGAGCCTGGCGGGTGGTTTAACAAGGAAATTAACTCTACAGAAGACTTCCAGGGATTGTCGATGAGGATATCTGGCTTAGGTGCCAGGGTGCTTAATGAGTTTGGAGCTTCCACCCAGCTAATCGCTGGTGATGAAGTGTATCTTGCACTGGAGAGGGGGCGAGTTGATGCTGCCGAATTCTCCATCCCAGAAGTTGACAATGCCCTTGGCCTTAGTGAAATAGCTGAAAACTACTATTTCCCTGGATGGCACCAAGGTGCTGGCTGGCTGGCCCTTCTGATTAATCAGTCTGTTTGGGATGGTTATAGCGATGTTCAGCAGGCACAATTTGAAACAGCCTGTCGTGCGAATATCCAGCGGGAGTTTAGCAGTGTTATTCCGAAGCAGATGGAAGTGCTGGATGATCTGAGAGCTCAAGGGGTTAATGTTGAGCGCTTTTCAGATGAAATTCTTTCTGAAATGCACGAGGCCTGGCAGGCAGTGGTAGAGGAGGAAAGGAATGAGAATCCAACTTTTGGGGAAGCATATGACTCGCTCATGAGCCATGCTGCCATGATTGAAGAGTGGTATGATCTCCAAGCACTTCCGTCTGTCAGATAATTATATAGATAGGACTTAGTTATGCATAGCAACCTGCCCTCATGGAATCACCGAGGAGCAGTGATGTGCAATACCCTAGCCCGGCCTTTGGTCGGGCTAGGGCTCGTGGTAGGAAGACTAACAAGCTGGCTTGTGTTGTTGGTTATGGCTGCCGTGCTCATCACTGTATTAATGAATTTTTTTGGGGTAAATGTAATCGCCCGGTGGGACGAAAGAGTTCTACTTTTTGGGAGAGGCATAACCATAAATAGCGTCACAGAGTTGCAGTGGCATATCTTTGGCGTGCTGACTCTGTTTGGTGCAACCTATGCCCTCCATCTAGACAATCATGTTCGCGTTGATGTTGTTTACAGTAACTTGAGCTTGAGAAGCAGGGCTGTAGTTAATGTTGTTGGGCATTGTGTGATGCTTATTCCCTTCTGTTTGATCATATCCTGGCTGTCGAAAAGTTTTGTGGAAATGTCCTACATTTCAGGTGAGCAGTCGAATTATGGCGGCCTTACAGATAGGTATCTCATTAAAGCCATGCTCCCATTTGGGATGGTGTTTTTGGCGCTTGGGGCGCTGGGGCAAGTCATTAGAAACATCGGCGTAATCCTTGATCCGTCAATTGATAGTGATCCCCCGCGCAATTAGGAGTCGATGATAATGGTTGATTTTTTTGTACAGTACTCGCTTCCCATTGCGATGGTGGTAGCGTTGCTTGCCGGAATTTTCACAGGGTACCCAGTTGCTTTTTTGCTTGGAGGGTTGGGAATATTGTTTGCTTTTATTGGCGATATTCCTTTTCCTTTTTTAGGTGTGGTAGGTTCAAGGATATTTGGTCAGGTCATAGAAAACTGGCTCATGATTGCCATTCCTCTATTTGTGTTTATGGGTATCATGCTCGAGGTCTCAGGCGTTGCTAAGAGACTCCTTTTGACATTGCAGCGGCTGTTTGGAAGAACTCATGGTGGCTTGGCTATATCAGTAGCTCTTCTAGGTATTGTGATGGCTGCTAGCACCGGGATAATTGGTGCTTCAGTTGTAATGCTTGGGCTTCTTGCCCTGCCCGTAATGATGAAGCAGGGGTATAAAGCCGAGCTGGCATGCGGGGTTATTGCTGCATCGGGAACTCTTGGTGTTTTGATACCCCCGTCTATTATGCTAGTGCTTATGGGTTCAATACTTCAGATTTCAGTTGGAGCTCTCTTTAAGGCTGCTCTGTTGCCGGGTTTGCTTCTTGGTATTCTGTATGTGTTGTATTTGCTTGTTGTTTCTAAGGTGCGCCCTGAGTGGGCTCCGTTAGCTGATCCAGATTCTCTTGATCATGACGGCTCACCCCTTTGGCTCGCACTTATGAGAGATTTGTTTGGCCCTGTCATGTTGATGGTTATTGTCTTGGGTTCAATTATGGCGGGCATTGCGACTCCAACTGAGGCAGCAGCGATCGGCGCCGCAGGAAGCCTTTTATTAGCGGCTTCTACGCGGAGTCTTAAGTTTAACATATTGCAGTCTGCTGTTCGGGATACTTCAAAAACTTCGGCAATGATTCTTTTTGTTGTTGTAGGCGCCACATGCTTTTCAGTAGTTTTCAAAAGGCTTGGTGGTGACTATATGATTGCTGACTTGGTGGCGAGCACAGGGCTTGGTCCATATGGGCTTTTGCTGGTAATAATGGCAATGATATTTGTTCTGGGGTTTTTCTTGGAGTGGATTGAAATCAGTTATGTTATCTTGCCACTTGTTGCACCGGTTGTTCAGGCTCTTGATTTTGGCTTAGGGCTTTCTTCTCAGGCAGTCTTGATTTGGTTTGCTATCTTGGTGGCTATAAACCTCCAGACAAGTTTCTTGACGCCACCTTTTGGTTATGCGCTTTTTTACCTCAAGGGGATAACCAAGGGAGAGATTGGTATAGGTACAATTTATAAATCCATAATGCCGTTTGTTGGGCTTCAGCTTGTGGGTTTGATTGCATGTATAGCTTTTCCTGCTATTATTCTTTGGCTTCCAGGGCTCATCTGAGCTGACAAAGTTGAGCCCGCCACTTAGGGCGGGCTCAAGTTTTTCCTTTAAGTGCTGCCACTAAAAACAATGATTCTTAGAGTATGGTGAAGCTCGGCAATTCTTAGTGAGTTATTGGTCCTCAGTCCTCAGTCCTCAGTCCTCAGTCCTCAGTCCTCAGTCCTCACCAGCCACCCCTCCACAGTCTCAGCACCGTGCTCATCCTTCCACGCTTTCAGCGTCTTCTGGTTGCCGCCGCGAGTTTCGACGACTTCGCCAGTGTTCGGGTTCTTGTAGATCTTCAGCTTGCGCTTGGCGCGGCCGGTACTCGTGGTGCTGGTGGCCTTGGCAGCAGCCGGCTGCGGGTCCAGCAGCTTGATGACGTCGGCGGCTGACTTGTCGAACTCGCGCATCAACGCCTCGAGCTTGTCCTTGAACTCCAGCTCGGCCTTGAGCCGATCATCGTTCTTCAGCCTGTCGAGCTCTTCCTGGAGCTGCTTGAGCTGCTGTTCCTTCTGCATATAGGTGTTGAGAATGGACATGGACTTCCTCGTTTTGGTGAATGTTGAGAAAGATTATGGTGGCAGCTTTGGTTTGAATCAATGTTCTTGATCAGATCAATGAAGGTTTTTGGCTATGAGTCGGGTTTGACGCTTATTGAGCCTTTGATGCCTGGTCCAGAAAACACCTCGCGGTCGAATTAACATTTCCTGATGCCACTCTTGATGGTCTCGGTAATCCTGTGCCAGTTCCTTGATCTTCTGGAGTGGCAAGCATGGAGAGACACCACCCACGCCGCTGGCTGGCTGCCTTTGGGCTATCTGCCTGCCTGGCAGGCTCCGCACTCGCTGAACCAACCATCGAGGTCTTTACCACCGCTGGAGAGCCGGCCCTCAATGTGCCGCCCGACGTGGCAGTTATCGAACTCGATGCGCCCGGGCGTCTGGATGCCAAGTTGTCGCACGACTTGCCCGCTGATCCTGACGTCGCGGCGAGCCTTATGCGTGAGCGCATGTCGTCTCCCGAGTGGCAGGAGACTGCCGACCTCTATGCCGATAGCTATGTCGGGCTGGCAAGGGCCTGGCAGCTGGGTGTCGAGAAAGTCCCTGCCGTGGTGATCGATGGCCGCTACGTGATCTATGGGCAGCTGGACGTGGCCGAGGCGCTGAGTGAAGCCGAGCGTTTATTGGGGCAGGAGGGGCGCCAATGACGCCCTTCAAGACCTTGGGAGCCGTGCTCGGCTGTGCGTTGCTGAGCCTGGGGGTGGCGGAAAAGCCTGCCCATGCCTTGACGACACCACAGATCGTGGCCTCGTCGCTCTCCACCCAGTGCCTGGACTATCAGGTCATCGGTATCTGCGTTTGGCTCAACTGCTCCTGGTCGGGCTGCTCCATCCGCACCTCGGTCCAGGTGCGTCACTACATCCCCGAGCTGGTGGTCTCCAGCTACGAGAATACCGGCGACAACCCCTGGTGGGAGGTGGCTGCGCTGTCGCCGCCGCTGGGGGAGGCGCTGGCTGGAGGCCAGAGCACGTCCGATGCCAACCGGGCTCAACACGAGCACCTGCGCTTCAAGAACGTGGACGCCATCGGCCATCCCGCTGGCGGCGCCTTCAGCAGCTTTGCCAGTGCCTTCGGCGTGACCTGCGCTGGGGCAGCGACCCCCCTTCAGCCCTACCACCTCTCGACGTTGGACGCCCTGGCGTGGCGCAGCGGGATACCCGAGTCCCTCTACCCCGAGGCTCTGACGCCCGGCATGCGTGAGCTGGGCCAGCCCGGCGACCTGTGGGGCAATATCTATCCGCGCAGCGGCTTCCTGACCCAGGTGCACGACTACAAGACCGCGGCGACTACCTCCCAGCGCTCCGCCGATATCGTCACCCGCACAGGGCAGCCCCACGTCTACACGCCGCTAGTCGCCTCCAGCCGCGACGGCTACTGGCCACCCGGGCCGGTCAAGGAGGGCGATGCCTCGACCCATCGCTGGCAGCGGCTGACGCCCAACATGAGCAATTCCTGCCGGGTGTGGCCGGACCGCGGCGTCGCCGACACCTATGCCGACCGCCTCGACGCAGGCGGAGACTACGCCTGGTCGCTGTGGCGCCCCTATCGCTGCTGCCAGCGCCGTGGGCAGATCCTGCTCTACGCAGTTCCCTGAAGGAGAGAGGCACGATGAAAGGATCTCGCAAGCGACGCTTCACCCTCACCCCGCTGGCCGGCGCCATGGTAATGGGGCTGCTCGCTACCCAGGCCTCGGCGCAGTCTGCGGATGCGCTCTACTACCAGATCGGCGGTGCTTCCCCCTTTAGCGTCTCCGCCGGCCGGGGCTACAACCCCAACAGCCGGGGTATCGGCATCAGCTGGAACATGAACGCGACGTGCGGCAGCTTCGATATCGGCGCTACGGTCTCCAACCAGCTCAACGGCGTCACCGATGGCTTCCAGAACCTGATGGGGACGGTGGTTCAGAACGCCCAGAGTGCCGTGGCCTCGCTGCCCGCTATGGTCATCCAGCGGGCCAACCCGGGGCTCTATGACCTGTTGAGCAACGGCGTGCTGCAGGGGCGGGTCGACTTCGACCGTGCCTCGATGTCCTGCCGGCAGATGTCCGAGCGCATGGCGGATAGGGTCACCGGCCAGGGGTGGCAGCAGATGGCCGCGGCCGAGAGCTGGCAGAGCGCGGCGCAGTCGAACGCCGACGTCGTCTCGGCCCAGGAGCAGGTCGACCAGTCTGGCGGCAACCAGGGTGTGACCTGGGTGGGTGGCCAGCGCCGTGGCGGCCAGGACCAGGTGCCGATTCGCGTGGTGCAGGACACCGCCCGCGCCGGCTACAACCTCCTGCATGGACGAAACGACACCACTAGCAGTGCGTCCATTGCCGGAGGCGGTGGCGGCTGGGGATCGGTGGCTACCAATGAGGGCACCTGGATTGGCGGCGGTGGCTTGTCGGGCACTGCCGGCGGCGGTGGCTCAGGCGGCTCAGGCGGCTCGGGCACCGGTGGTGGCACCGGGGCGTGCCTGGGCGGCATGTGCACGGTGTGGCAGAGCCCGGAGGAGGCCGCCGAGTGGACGCAGACCGTGATCGGCGAGCAGTCGATCCGTACCTGTGACGGCTGCGAGCGCAGCGAGTCCCAGGCCGGCACCGGGCTGGTACGGGAGCTGGAACACGAGCAGCAGGAGGTCTACGACAGGCTCCAGGGGCTGGTCGATGGCAGCGAGCCGCTGACCCCGGAGAACCTGCGCCAGGTCTCTGCCGGTGACGGCCTGACCGTCTCCCGCGGGGTGATCGAGTCGCTGCGCACTGACCCTGAGGCCTCGCTGCTGATTCATCGCCTGAGCAGCGAGATGGCCCTGGCCAGAACCCTGACCAAGGCGCTGTGGGCACGCCGGCTGCTACTGGCCGGCAGTAGCGATCCGGGTATCGCCGACAACGAGCAGGGCATGTCGGCGCTGGATCGCAAACTCGTTGCCCTGGACCGGGATATCGAATCGCTGCGCTCCGAGATGGAGATCCGCCAGGCGCTGGGCAATAGCGCCGCCGGTATCGCCCTGGAACGGGCCTCCCGCCGCAGCCAGGGGGCGTCACAGGGCGAGACCTTCCGGCCGGATGCGGCCCTCGACGGTCGTGGCCGACCCACCGGCGAGGAGGGTAGCGACTGATGGCTCGACGCGCTTTCTCCTGGATGAGCCCCGGTCGCTGGCCATCGCTGCTGGTCGCCATCGGGGTGCTGATCGCCATGTTCCTGCTCAGCGGGATCATTCTGGTGATCAGCGTGCGGCTGCTGGGTGGGCTCGAGGCCCACCACGACGCCTGGCGAGCTGCCTGGCCGTGGCTGCTGGCCTGGCGGCTGAGCCTCTATGCCGCGCTGGTCCTGGTCTGGTGGCGCAAGGTTCGCCCCCGGGCGGTGGCTCGGCTGCGCCTGGACCATGACGATGGCCGGCAGGCGCTCGCCAAGCTGAGGCGCCTCGAGGTGATGGCCCTGGGCATCCTGGTTCTGCTCGAGGTCACCAATCTGGTCAACCAGCTGGGAGGTGCCTGATGGGAGGCCTGCTTACCGCTCCGCTGGTGGTGTTCGACTACTTCTCGAACGCCATGACGCTGCTGGGCTGGATCATCAACAACGCCATCTGGAACGTCATGGTGGCCACCGGCATCGCCGCGGTGCCATTCATCACCCTGGTGCTTTCTGAGTGGTTCAAGGCGCGCCAAGAGGGTGACGAGGCGGGGACCAAGGGCATCCTCACGGTCAACCGCATCGAGACCCGGCTCTACGCCATGATCCTGGCCTACGCCTTTACCTGCCTGCCGCTGCTGCAGGTCCAACTGGCCACCGCCGATATCGACGAGAGCCGCTCGCTGGAGTGCGGCACCCGCCAGTTCGCATCGGGAGGCTGGTCCGAGGGGGCGTTCGGCGCGACCGAGAGCGCGATTGGTGGCCAGCAGGCCAGGATTCCGCTGTGGTGGGCGGGCGTGCATGCGGTGTCCCACGGGCTTACCGCCGCGGCGATTCACGCCATTCCCTGCTCGACGGACTTCGAGTCCATCCGCATGGAGCTGGACCTGCACAGCGTCGAAGATCCGGGGCTGCAACAGGAGGTAGGCGAGTTCCAGCGTCAGTGCTTTGGCCCGGCGCGCAACCGGCTGTTGCAGGAGGGGGAGAGCATCGAGGCGACCCGCGCCATGGACGTGGACTGGATCGGCTCGAACTACTTCCAGACCACGCCCGGCTACTACGATAGCTTCTACGCCGGGCGGCCCATCGCCGGCTTCCCCTACGATGCCGACCGGGATGTCTCCCGGCCCAACACTGGCCCGGGGATGCCCGGCTACCCCTCCTGCCGGGAGTGGTGGGCAGACGAGAGCGTTGGTCTGAGAGCACGGCTGCATGAGGAGGTCAGCCCCGGGTTCTGGGACGACTTCCGCAGTGTGTTCACCAGCAGCGATGCCGAGGACTACGTGATCCGGCGGCTGGTCAGCCCCCGCTCGGGCGCAGCCAGCGGCAACTTGGATCAGGCGGTGGTGGGCTTTCGTGGCCTGGACGGCGGTGGCTTCTGGGATGCCACTGTGACGGCCGGCGCCATGGTGGGCGGCACCCTGTCGATCCTGCCCTTCCAGTCCGGCATGGACATGCTCAAGCAGGCGCTACCGATGGTGCAGGGCATCCTGGTGATGGCCATCATCATCTGCCTGCCCTTTGTGATGGTCATCTCCAGCTACAGCTTCAAGGTCGCCGGTATGGCCACCTTCGGGCTCTTCGCCATGTGGTTCCTGACCTTCTGGTGGGAGCTCGCCCGCTGGATCAACGCCAACCTGGTGGATCTGCTCTACCGTAGCGACGCCGCCAAGCTGAGCTGGCTCTCCGCCGCCAACAACCTCTACGACCGCATGGTGCTGCAGTTCGTGGAGGGGATGATGTTCCTGGTGTTGCCGGGACTTTGGGTAGGCGTGTTGGGGTGGGCCGGCATGCGGATCGGTGGAGCCATCAGCAGCGGTATTCAGCAGGGCGGTGGACACGCTCAGAGTGCAGGTAGCTCGGGAGGGCAGAAAGCGCAGTCGAAAGCCTCAGGCGGTAAGCTCTGATATTCAAAGCCTCAGTCGTCGATCCTGAGTCCACCAGAGTAATAACCGAACCCTTCCGGGCCGTCCTGCCAGCCTTCTGCGTACGGGTCCGGAGGGACACTCGAAGCGGATTGTTCATGGTTCGAAGTCGCCTCAGCTGCTGTTATGGCAGTGGCCAGAGTAGCGGTTCCGGTGACCACCTTGCCGGCCCCATGAGCAACTCGCCGCCACCCTGCCTGGGTGGTGGCCGTTTGTGCGGTGGACTTGGCCACGCCAGCGGCTGAGTCACGCAGCATGCGCAGTGACTCGGCCGTGTTCGCCTGGGTATGCCAGCCGTCGGACCAGCCTTCCTGGTGTCCACCGTCGAGAGCCTTCCGCGCGGCCTGGCGGCCAGCGATGGCGGTTCGGGTAAGAAGTGATTTCAGAGCCATGGGCGCCCCTCCCTTGGGACATCAGTTCTGTAGCATAGACGCTAGCATGGTGGGTCTCCACCGGGTGCGGCTTACAACGATGCGGGTGCAAAGGGCGAAAGGCCCAAAGGGTGTAAGGGAAGGGGTGCTCAAGGGGAAGGGGCTTACCCCGAAAAGTCAGCATATTGCGAACCCCAAAGGGGAAAGGGCAAAGGGTTGCTACAGGGGCCCCGGTGCTGCTCGACCCGATCACTGCCGATTTGAGCACACGGCTGCCGTGCAGAATGAAAACTCCACCGCTGCAGAAAGGAGCGCAGCTAACCTGCTGAATCTGCGGTTTCTTGCGCCTCTTTCGGTGCCCCGCCTTCAGCAACGGCTCGCAGCAGTGCAGAATGAAAGACTGTTTGCATCTACCGACAAGGAGGTCGTCGTGGGCTTTCGCTTCCAGCGCCGCATCACCCTAGCCCCAGGCATTCGGCTCAACCTGAGCAAGCGCGGTCTCGGCCTCTCGGTGGGCCCGAGGGGGGCCAGCCTCAGCGTGGGGCCGAGCGGCGTGCACGGCCATGCGGGGATTCCCGGCACCGGCCTGGCCTATAGGCAGAAGCTCAACACCCGGAACCGTCGAGCGTCCGGAGAAAGCGGTGGCACCGGACGCTCCAATTCCGCTGCCGCTGCCCTGGATGCGCTGCTGTTACAGGGTGAATCGCTTCCGGTGCGGCTCGAGATCGATGCCGAGGGCGGCATCCACTATTTCCACGGTGATGGCACGTCAATGAGCGATGACGAGGCCCGCGTGTTGCGTCGACATGCCAGAGAGTCGCTGCGCGATGCAGTTGGAGCAACACTGCGAACGCCTCAACGCGGACATGGACCGGCTCGGCCGGCTGCACGAGGAAACCCCGCACCCGTACAAGAATGGCTACACCACCCAGGACTTCACCGAAGCGCCACCCTCACCGCCGAAGCTGGAGCAGCCAGCCTGGTGGCACTTTCTATGGTCGCCGGCCCAGCGTCGCCTGGAAGAGGAGAACCAGCGCCGCCAAGCCACCTTCGACGAGGACTACCGCGACTGGGAGTGGCGCAAGGCCGAGCATGATGCGGCAGAGTTCGCTCGCTATCAGCGAGAGAGTGAAGGCGTGTGGCATGACCCCGATGCGATGGAGCAGACCCTGCGTGATCGGCTGGAGGAGATCGACTGGCCCCGTGAAACGGCCATCGACTTCGACCTCGGTAGCGACGTGAGTACCATTGCCGTCGACATCGACCTTCCTTGCGAAGATGAAATGCCGGACCGCTACTGGGCCATGCCCACCAAGCAGGTAAGGCTCACCCCGCGAAAGCTCAGCGACACCCGCCAGCGTAAGCTCTATCGAAACCACGTGCATGGCATCGCCTTTCGCGTGCTGGGCGCGGTACCACAGGCAGCAGGATTTTAAAGAGCCGGAACCATTTCATGTGTCATCTATGTTGACAGACTCCGGAGCGGGATCAGTACCTGTTCAGCGTGAAGGGCACCCGCGAGCAGTGGAGCCAGATCCACTTCGACAAGCTGGAGCAGGTCGACCCGGTTGCCGCCATGGAGGCCTTCACCCTGCGGCGCGACATGACCAAGACCGGTATCTTCCGTGATATCGAGCCGTTCAAGCTGGTGTAGCAGGGTAGCTAAAGCCTCAAGTGTCTGAGGCAAGGCAGCCTGGTGACAACCGGTAGGGCGGCATGCCTGTCTCAGTCCCCTTACCCATCTTTGTCAGCTGGCGTAACATGGCCTGCAAAGAGCCATAACGAGCCGGCCAGGGCTCTACGCCTCGTGGAGGCTGCCTTGGCGCCACTGCAGGGAGCACCCGATGCGCGACGTTCTTTTCACCTGTCAGCCACGCCCCGAGATCCTGGCGGGCACCTTCAACCCCGAGATCTTCACCGCCAGCCTGAGCCGCGTGCTGGGCGACTATCGCAAGGGCGAGGCCCGCGAGGGGGCCAGCTCACTCTATTCCGACCCGGTGGCCTTCTTCCGCGATGCCACGCACCCGACTCAGGGCCTGTGCACCATCCTGGATAACGCCCTGGCCCGGCTTACCAACGGCGACCTGTCGCGCCCGGCCATACAGCGACTCGATACCGCCTTCGGTGGTGGCAAGACCCACACCCTGATCGCCCTGGCCCACGCCGCCATGCAGGGCCAGCCGTTGGCCGAGCATATGACCGGCATCCTCGCCCCCGAGCGCTTGCCGGCACCGGGCCAGGTGCAGGTGGTGGGCATCATCGGCGACACCGTGGATACGCTGAGAGAAACCGCCGGTGGGGCAGCGCCCAAGCCCAACACCCTGTGGTGGATGATCGCCCAACAGACGCTCTCTTCGGAGCAGCAGGCCTCTATCCAGTCGCGCCTGGATGATGCCTCGGCGCCGGCCTCGGACGAGTTCTTCGAGACGCTGTTCGGCGACCGGCCGACGTTGATCATCGTCGACGAGATCGCCCAGTACCTCTCCCGCATGGAGGCCGCCTTCCCGGGCGTAGGGGCCGAGCAAACCGCCGCCTTCCTGATGTCGCTCTCCACCTATGCCGCCGGAAAGCCCAACGTGGCAGTGGTGCTGAGCCTGGCGTCGGCGACCAACGCCTTCGGCGACTTCAACAAGCTGATTCGCAAGCTGCAGTCCACCCACAGCATGAGCTCGGCCGAGGCCGAAGCGGTGGTTCGCGAGGCGCAGCGTGGCGTGCTGGATGTGGTCAACCGAACCTCGGAAGCCACCACCCCGGTGCAGGAGGGCGATCTCTCCCGCATCATGGCCAAGCGACTGTTCGTCTCGGTCGACCAGGCGGCAGCCAGCGAGGTGGCTTCGGCATTTATCGAGACCTATCGCCAGGCCGGCACCGACCTGCCCGCCGGTGCCAACGACCCGCAGCTGCACGAGCGGCTGGTGGCGCACTATCCGTTCCACCCCACGTTGATCGAGTTCCTCTCCGAGGAGCTGGCTCAGGTGGAGAGCTTCCAGGGTACCCGCGGCCTGCTGCGTACCCTGGCGCGTGCCGTGCGCCGAATCTGGGAGGCCAAGCTCGCCATTCCGCTGATCCAGACCGGCCATATCGATCTCTCCGACAGCACCATTCGCAACGAGCTGCTGGGCAAGACCGAGAACAGCGATCTCGTCCCGGTGTTGGATTCCGACATCAGCAAGGCCTCGGGTACCCAGGCCACCAGCCGCACCGTGGCCGGCGAGCTGGATGCCGCCAACCCCCACCCCGATGGTCATCCGGTGCACGAGTGGGCCTGGCGTGCGGTCTTCCTGCATAGCCTGATCGGCCGCGGCGGCGGCCTGCAGGACGAGAAGTTCGGCATCGACATCACCTCGGCGGTGTACGAGATGGCCTCGCCGGCCATCAAGCCTGCCACCGTGCGCTCTGCGCTGGAGACCATCGAGCGCGAGGCCAACTACCTGCGTGAGCGCAACGGCCGCCTCTACGCCGACACCGTGCCGACCCTCAACAACATCCTGCGGCGCATCGAGGGTAACGTCGCCTACGCCGAGGCCATGAACCGGGTCGAGCAGGTCGTGCGCTGCCTGATTAAGGGCTCCTCGGTGTTCGATGTTCACGCCAATATCGATGACAGCGAAGCCATACCCGACAAGACCCCCAAGCCGCAGCTGGGCATCCTGGCCTTCGAGGTGGAAGAGATGGACCCGGCGCGCTTCATCGAGCGGCGCGGCGATGCGGTGCGTGAATACCAGAACCAGGTCTTCCTGCTGACCCCCAGCACCACCCATATATCCGGCACTACCTGGACCGAGTCGCGCACCCACCAGGAGCACCGAACTCGGCAGAACATCCTAACCCTGGCGCGCAAGGCGATCTCCCTGGAGCGCCTCAAGGAAAACCCCGAAAACTGGGGCGTCAGCCATGAACAGCTACAGAAGGGTGAGTTCAGGGAGCGTGCCGCCAAGAGCCCGGCCGAGCTGCGCACCGCCATCGATGAGGCCTATCGCTTCCTGATCTACCCAGGTCGTGAGGGAGGCCGTGTGGTGGTGCGGGACCTCGGCAAGCGTGGCGCCGGCCCCACCGCGGGCGGCTCCGGCGGCCTGCACCTGGAGGACGCGATTCTTAAGCAGCTGGCCGAGGAGGGCGAGCTGATCACCAACGAGCGAGCCGCCACTGCGGAAACCATCACGCTGCTCGGCAAGCTGTTCTTCGATAGCCTCAAGCAGGTCAACGTCAGCGATCTGATCGAGCGCTTCGCCACCCGCCGTAGCTGGCCAATCCTGCAGCGCCCGGCGCTGCTGGCCACCGTGCTGGTGGAAGGCGCCAAGCGCAGCAGCTGGTGCCTGGGCCATATGCCCGACAAGGACAGCCGCAAGCCCGATGCCCTCTATCACAAGGACAACCCGCCGCCCCTCACGGTGGAGCCCTTGGAGAACGGCGGCGAAGGCTGGATCCTCTGTACCAAGGAGCTTGCCAAGCAGCTTGACTGGCTGGCCGATATCGTGCGCGACCCCAATACCGTGGGCGCCTGGATCCGCCAGACCATCGAAAACCGTGATCAAGTTGATCTCGACAAGCTGCAGTCGATGATCGAACGTGAGCACGACAAGGTCGATCCTCACGTCTTCCAGCAGCAACTGGAGAACCTCTTCGCCCAGCGGCAGCTGGTGGCCTATCCCCAGGATGCCTTCAACGAAGAGGGCGATGCCGACCCCGAGCAGGCGATGACCGGTGACAGCGTGCCGGTGGAGGGCATCACCAGCGGTATCGTGGTGCCCTACCAGACGGCCCAGGCCCGCGGCTGGATCACCAAGCCCAAGGTGCAAAACCGCTCCTTTGCGCTGCGCACCCCAGACAAGATCAAGCAGCTGTTCAACCTGCTTTCCGGTACCGGGCTCGCTCAGTCGAAGACCGAGGTGCAGGCTCTGCAGATCCGCGCGGAGACCCCCGACAAGGGCCCTTTCCATTTGATGTTTAGCCAAACTACGGTAGGCGCGCTGGTCGAGAGTCGTGCCCTGTTCGCTGCGCTGAACAACCGGTTGCGCTTTACGACCGAGAAGCATGAGGTTCGCCTGACGCTGGGCGAACTGGACCCTAACTGCAAGTTCACCAAGCTGCTTGAGCAATTGGAAGGATAATCACCGCCGATGGCCACCACAGCAAAAAAGGCGGCAACACGCGCCCGCCGTAAGAGTCATCAGGTCGATGAGGTACAGCTGGACAAGCTGGCCAAGCGCTCGCCCTATGCGCTGCGCCTGACACGGCACAAGGACCTGCCGCCGCCGGTGCTGATCATCAAGGAGCGCATCGCCCCGGAGGATCGCGACGATACCGAGGGGCTCACCAACCCGCGCGCTAAGCATGTGGAACGAGGCATCCTGCACGGCGAGAGCGTGCGCGCCTGCCTGCCGGTGCTCAAGCGCATCCTGGAGGAGGTTAAGGACGAGCAGGGTATCCCTCTCGGCCTGGAGAGCTACATGTCCGCTCAGGGGCTCAAGCGGACCGATCTCAACTTCCCCCTGGACGAAGCCGCCGGCGCCCGCCTGGCGCTGTTCTTCCGCCTGCAGAGCAAGGTGAAGGACGTCGACCGCATCGAGCTTATCGGCAGGCGGGTGGCGATGTTCTCCCGGGAGGAAGCCGTCTACTGGCTGGCCAACGTGACCACTGCCGACCCGGCACTGCGCAGCTGGGCCACCAGCGGGCTGCGCATGTTGTTGTGCGGCGAGGCCGGTGACAAGCGCGTGCCGCGCATCCTGGAGAAAGTGCGTGCCCGTGGCTGAGCACTGGCAAGGAATCTGCCTGATTTAGCACCGGCAGGCAGCCAGGAAACAAGGCGCAGACGCCCCATAGACATTATTAGCCAGGCCCGCTGCCTGGCTGACGCTTTACAAGGAAGCATCGCCATGGATTTCAGCAACGACCAGCGCCTGATCGAAGCCGGTTTCCCTTGCCACCAGGTGGGGGCAGAGACTCAGCGCGAGCGCGGTGCTAGCTCGGCACTGCCGCCTCTCTACTACCTGCATGTGTGGTGGGCAAGGCGGCCACTTACGCCCAGCCGCGCAGCCATCCTGGCTTCTTTGTTACCCGCCGATGCCGATCCAGAGCAGTTTATTCGTGATCTGGGCATCGTGCGTTGGCAAGCCAAACTGGGGGAGGAGCGCTGGACCTTGACCGGCGACACCATCACTAAGCGGCTATATCAGGAGAATGATGGCAGTTGGGTGCTACCTGTCGACAAGACGGTTTTAAAGGCAGTGGAAAAGGAGCAGCAGCGTCGTGAAGACTGCCGTGAAATGATCTACCAGTTGGAAGACGCAAGTCCAGAGTTTCAGGAAGACCCCGTAGTGCAGGGTTGGAAAGCCGACGTTCAAGAGATGCCCACCATGGGTGTTTATGTTGGTGCCAAGCTTGAAGTTCTTCAGGCGACGGGCGATCCGGCTGGTGTGAAGGAAAAAATTGAGTTTGCCAAGCGAGCCGATGTCAAGAGAATCCTCGGTACAGCGATTCGCTGGGACCCGGAAGATTCCTACGGCTACTCCCGTGCGTTTGCCACCCCTATCCAGCCGCTGCCCGAGAGCCAACGCAAGGTGGTGCTTGATCCAACCGCTGGCGGTGGCTCTATTCCCTTCGAGGCGCTGCGCCTCGGCCACAAGGTGATCGCCAACGAGCTTAACCCCGTCGCCAACGTTATTCTTAAAGCGACTCTCGATTATCCCGTGCGTTTCGGCGAAAGCCTATTGGATGATATTCAGGAGTGGGGGGAGAAGCTCAGGGAAAAGGTCGAGGCCCGAATGGCGCCCTTTACCCCCTTCAGCCCGATTCCCGCTGATCAGCGAGCCAAGTTGGAAGCCCATCTTCACAAGCATTCTGAGCTTGTCGAGGAGTATGCGACCGAGCATGACCATATGGGGCTGCTCTACTGTCGGCAGGTAACTTGCCCTCACTGCGCCGGTGATGCACCGTTACTAAATTCGCAGTGGTTATCTCGTGAAGGTGATAGATGGGGCGTGGCTATAGATGCGAATAATGGGAAAGTAAGCTTCCGGCCATATGAGATTGTAAAATCAAGGAGAGAAGGCATTAAAACCTACTCTTATGGTCCAAATGGAGAGGAAATCGTCGATCAGGATAAAAAAGGCACCTTGACGAAAACGGTAGCTGACGGTGTCGGACAATGTGTCCATTGTCATCAAGCCATTTCTAGTGATGAGATCAAGCGACAGGCACGTGGAGAGTCCGAGCATGGCAAGTGGAGGGATGTGCTCTACTGTGTGGTGGGCATCCGTATGGAGCCTAAGCTCGACAAGCATGGCAAGGTGCAGCGCTTCGCCTCAGGCGAGCGAAAAGGTGAGATCAAGACAGGCAAAGTGCGTTACTTCCGTGCGGCAAACGATACAGACCTTGAAGCAATCCAGGCTGCCGAGCACGAGCTGGAAGAGCGCCGTGTGAAGTTCGAAATGAAGGGGTTGGTTCCTAACGAACCATTCCCGCCTGGCAACGATATGCGCCCGGTCAACTATGGCATGCCGACTTGGGCCGATATGTTTACCCCGCGTCAATTGCTGGGTCACCTATCAGTGATGGAGGCCCTGCAAGATGCCAAGCCCGAAATTCTCGCCGCATTGGGTGAAGAAAAAGGTCGTGCCGTTATCACTTACCTTCAGTTTGCTATCGACAAGATTGTCGACTACAACAGCCGTCAGACTCGATGGGAGTATACTAGAGGAGTAATCAAAGGTGGTTTTGGAAGGCATGATTTTTCCCTAAAATGGACGTTTGGCGAGATGGTTCATGCAGGGCCTTCATCTGGTTTTCGATGGGGCTTGTCTCAAGCAATGGATGCATACAAGGGCATCGAAGAGCTGGTAGCTGAACGCGGCAAGCTTGGGTTAAAAGAAGGAGATATTCGCCAGTTTCAGGGTTCCGCTACTGACATGCCAGAAATTGAAGCCCATAGTGTCGATGCCGTGGTCATGGATCCTCCTTACTACAATAATGTCCAGTATAGTGAGCTCTCAGACTTCTACTATGTCTGGCAGAAAAAGACACTAGGTGACCTGTACCCTGGCTGGTTTGATCACGAAGTGACGGATAAAGTACTAGAAGCCGTTGCAAACCCGGCGCGCGACGGCTCAGCCAAGAAAGCCAAGGCTCGCTATGAGGAGCTGATGCAGGGCATCTTCGCTGAGAGCAAGCGGGTACTTAAGCCGGACGGCCTCATGACGCTGATGTTTACCCACAAAAGCTCCGATGCCTGGGAAACGCTGACCAATGCCTTGATCCAGTCCGGTTGGGACATCACGGCCTGCATGCCGGTCGAGTCGGAAAGCGGCTATTCCACTCACCAGATGAATATAGCCTCAGCTGCTTCAACCATCTTTATTTCTTGCCGCCCAGCGGATCGCCGCAATCGCGAGCCCTCCAGCTGGGCCTATGAGGTCAAGGGCAAGCTGGAAACCGCTGTGCGTGAAGGGCTCGGCGAATTCGACCGTCTCAAGCTCAACCCCGTCGACCGCATGATCGCCTCCTGGGGGCGTGCGCTGCGGGTCTATTCTGCCCACTGGCCGGTACAGGATGGCGACGAAGACGTGCCGCCCACCCGCGCCATGCAAGAAGCGGCCCGCGTGGTGGCCGAGGAGGAGGTCAGCCGCCTCTCCGGCGGCCTGGTCACCGTCGACGATCTGGACGCAGAATCCCGCCTGGCGGTGATCGCGCTCGGCATCAACGGCCTGGGCGACTTCGCCTTCGATGACGCCCTGCAGATGAGCCGCTCGCTCAACTTCCGCCTGCAGAACCGTAACGGCAACTACCGCGTCAGCGATGACATGGTGGCCTATGCCAACGTCGGTGAGGACGAGCGCGCCGCTCCGCTGGCCATTCGCGGCAACAAGCTGCGCCTGCTCAAGCCCGAGGAGCGTGCAACTGCTCGTCTGGAAAGCCCGCAGACCCTGTGGGACGTGCTAGGGGGCTTGATCGTCACCTACCGCGACGGCGGCATCGTGGCTGCGCGTAACTTCCTGACGCAGCATGGCAAGCGCGACAGCGAGGCCCTGCGCGGCCTGCTCAAAGTGTGGGCCAAGGAGTGCCGCGACGACGAGCTCAAGCGCGAAGCTCAACTGATCGACTACGAGTTGTAAGGAGAGAGGCCCATGCTGACTGAGCTGCGACTGCAGAACTTCAAGGCCTGGAGGGACACCGGGCCCATGCGTCTGGCGCCACTGACGGTGATCTTCGGCACCAACAGCTCAGGGAAATCGAGCCTGGGCCATCTGTTGATGGCCCTCAAGCAGACGGCGCTGCTGACCGATCGCAAGCGCTCGCTGCACTTGGGCGATGACAATTCGCTGATCGATCTGGGCACCTTCGAGGACTGCCTGTACAACCACGATCTGACCCAGACGCTGCGCTTTTCACTGGGCTGGAAGAGCAGGAAACCCCTGGAGTTGAGCGACGTCCTCAATCCTGAGCAGACCTTTTGTGGGGATAGGCTCACCTTGGCCGCGGAGATCGCTGCCAGCAAGACGCAGCAGCCCGAAACGCAGCAGTTCTCTTACACCCTGCATCAGGGCGATGACGAAGTGCTCAAGGCGCGTCATGGGCGTCACGACGGCAAGGCATTCCTCAAGTGCGAGCCGCTGCATCTGGTGCACGCGCAGGGCAGGAACTGGGGCGTCGAGGCGCCGGAGAAGTTTTACCGTTTCTCGGACAAGACGCTGTCGCGCTACCAGAATGCTCACTTCTTGACCGACTTCGTGCTGGAGGCCGAGCAGCTGCTGGAGAACTTCTATCACCTCGGCCCGCTGCGCAGCCCACCCAAGCGAGTGTATCCCTGGTCGGGTGATACCCCGCCCGATGTAGGGGCAGAAGGGGAGTCGACTATCCCGGCGATCCTGGCCGCCACCCATCAGGGGCGGCAGCTCAACCGTGGGCCCAAGCAGAAGTATCAACCCTTCGACGCCTTCATCGCCGGCTGGCTCAAGAATCTGGGTATCATCCATGAGTTCAAGGTCGAGCCCATCGCAAAGGGGCGCAAAGAGTATGAGGTGCTGATCCAGGCCCATGCCGGTGCGCCTTGGGTGAAGCTGACAGATGTCGGCTTTGGTGTCTCTCAGATCCTGCCGGCCCTGGTGCAGGCATTCTATGCGCCGCCGAACTCGGTGCTTTGGATGGAGCAGCCGGAAATTCACCTGCACCCGCGTGTTCAGGCCAATCTGGCGGATGCCTTCATCAGCGCGATTCAGGCGCGAGAGGACGGCGAGGACCGTAACACCCAGCTGATCATCGAGAGCCACTCCGAGCACTTCCTCAACCGGCTGCAGCGACGTATCGCCGAAGGAGAAGTGACGCCCGACGAGGTGGCGATCTACTTCGTGACCCGCAATCGTCACGGCGCCCACCTGGAACCGCTGCGGCTCAACGAGTACGGCGATATCGAGAACTGGCCGGATGACTTCTTCGGCGACGACATGGAAGACATCACTCAGCGGGCGCTGGCGGCCGCGAAGAAGCGCAAGGAGAAGAAGAAAGCGCAGGAGGCGGGGGCATGAATCGAGCCGTGGTCGATACCAACGTGCTGCTGGTAGCGAATCGTGACCATGACGATATCTCGGAGGAGTGCGTGATCACCTGCATTGAGGCGATCGACCGCCTTCGCCGGGGTGGCGTCACAGTGATCGATGATGACTGGCGCATCCTGGGTGAGTATCGGCATAAGCTGAACCCGAACCGGGGCCAGCCAGGTCCCGGCGATGTCTTTTTCAAGCATCTGCTGCGGCAGCAGGGGAATACTGGGCACGTCGTCGAGGTGTCGATTACCGAGAGTGCCGAAGACTGGTTTGAGGAATTCCCCGACCATGGGCTGCAGCGCGTGTTTGATCCGCCGGATCGCAAGTTTATCGCCGTGGCGGCAGCCGACGCCGGCAATCCGCCTATCCTCCAGGCCGCGGACTGCAAGTGGCTCAATTGGTGGCAGCCACTGGCGGCGGCCGGGGTTCGCTTCCGCTTCGTTTGCCCCGATGACGTAGGGCGGTTCTACGCGCAGAAGTTTCCCGGCCAGGCCATACCCGAGTTTCCCCCGGATGAGTGATTTCTTCCGCTTCCCCCATACGCCGCATCTCGCCTGGTTGGGCGATGGCGAGCCCCGCGACGACAAGCTGCTCGATCCCCCCGAGGTCGAAGTGCTGCTCGCCGGCGACGTGCTAGTGGAGGAGAAGCTGGACGGTGCCAACCTGGGCATCTCCTGGGGAGAGAACAGCCAGATACGCGTCCAGAACCGCGGTGCCTACCTGGAGCCTCCCTTCCGCGGGCAGTTCTCACGCCTGAATCAGTGGTTGATGCAGCATCTGGCCAGCTTCCAGGCGGAGCTGCCCGAGCATGTCATTCTGTTCGGTGAATGGTGCGCCGCGCGCCACTCCCTCGACTATGCCTCGCTCCCGGATTGGTTCCTGGTCTTCGACGTATACGACCGCACCGCCCAGCGCTTCTGGAACCAAAAACGACGCAACGAGCTGGCCGCGCGGCTTGGCCTGGCCACGGTGCCGCTGCTGGAGAGCGGACACTTCACCCCCAAGGAGCTGGAAACCCTGGTGCGCACCGGCCATAGCGCCTACCGGGAAGGCAAACTGGAGGGCATCGTGATTCGTCAGGATGGCCCGCAGTGGTGCGAGTGCCGCGCCAAGCTGGTCCACCCCGATTTCGTCCAACAGATCGAGGCGCATTGGCGCTCGCGGGCGCTGGAGTGGAATGGGTTATCAGCACTCTCGAATTCATAGATTCCGGATTTCCCGCACGGAGGCAGCCATGTCATTACGCGATTATCCCTGGGAGCCGAGCTACGCCACCTCCGACATCCGTAAGGATGGCAAGCTGGTGGACGTGCTCCATGACTTCTACATCCCAGCGCTAAGCCGGGCGACGCGCTACGATCGTGTCGCCGGCTACTTCAGCTCTTCGTCGCTGGCAGCAGCATCCCAGGGGTTCTCGCGCTTCATTGAGAATGGTGGGGAGGCGCGCTTTGTGGTCGGGATGCAGCTTGATCCCGACGATGCGGCCGCGATCCTGCAGGGCGATGAGCAGCGTGCCAGCCAGGCCATGCTGGCCGAACTGGAGTCTCGGCAGCAGTGGCCACCCGCCTTGCGCCATGGCGTCGAGCTGCTGGCATGGATGGTGGCCAATGGCCATCTCCGCATTCGCGTCGGCCTGCGTGTGCATGCCAAGGATGGGTCACCGCAGCCACTGGACTACGCCCAGGACGGCTACCTACATGAGAAGTGGGCGGTTCTCGGCGATGGCCAGGATGAGCTGTATATTTCCGGCTCGCTCAACGAGTCGCGGACAGCGCTGGCCATCAATGCCGAGAACATCAATGTTCATGGCTCGTGGGAGGAGTGGGGGAAAAAAGCCATCCCTCAGAAGCACATTAACTTCAAGGCCCTGTGGCAGGGCAACCACCCAGCCATCAAGACCTTCTCACTGCCGGAGGCGGTCGAGGCCGAGCTGGTCAAAATTGCGCGTAACGCCGGCGCGCTGTTCGAGATCGACGGCACACCGATGAACCCCCCGCCCAAACATGTCAGAGAGAGAGATGAGCTCGCCCCTAGCTTCGCCGAGCGGCTGCGCTTCGCCATGCTTCGCCTCGCGCCGCTGCTACCTGGCGGGGAGCGTGTCGCCATCGAAACGACGCCCATCGAGCCCTGGCCGCATCAGCGCTTCGTGGCCAGCCGCTTGCTGGAGACCTACCCCCGTAACCACCTGCTGTGTGATGAGGTCGGGCTTGGCAAGACCATCGAGGCCGGGCTGGCTTTCCGGGCCCTGTGGCTGAGTGGTCGTGCCAGCACGATCCGGGTGTTTGCACCGGCCTCGCTCACCGCTCAGTGGCTGGTGGAAATGGCCGAGAAGTTCTACCTGCCCTTCGTCAGGCGGACCAGCCGCAAGGGACGTTGGGAACACATCGATCTGCTGGATGGGGAGCCGGTTCAGGGGCTCGGCCAGATGTTTGACGCTCCGCTGGAGATCATCTCGACGGGACTGGTGATCAACCGGCATGGCGGCAGGCTGCTGACCAACCTTCCCGAGACGGACCTGGTGCTGGTGGATGAGGCGCATAAGGCCAGGCGCCAGACGCCGGATAACCAGACGGTCATGCCGCGCTTCAACAAGCTCTATCAGGAGCTGCAGAGTTCGCTGTACGGCAAGTCGCGCACCCTGCTGCTGGCCACGGCGACGCCGATGCAGCTCAATCGCGTTGAGGCCTTCGATCTGCTGAAGCTGATGCCCTCCGCCGGTGCCGTGCAGTTCTCCGAGGACTTGTGCGAGATATTCTACCGAGTCCGCGACAAGCTGCTGAACCAGGAACCGATGGCGCACTATGAGGGCGAGTGGCTATGCCGCTACCTGAACAATGTCCGCACTTCATCGCCCGAGCAGTGGCACTTTGTCAACGAGCATGTGCTGAGCCCGTTCGGCAAATCGGGGCTTGAGGACTTCACCGATCGCTCGCTGGAGCCGATGATCTGGGACGAGGTACAGCCAGCGCTGAGCCTGTTGGCGCCCTTGGGGCGCAGCATGCTGCGCCATACGCGCTCGCTGCTGCGAGCGTATCAGCGTAAGGGGCTGTTGAATGCCAAC
This sequence comes from Halomonas sp. HK25, assembly GCF_047795635.1. Lineage (GTDB taxonomy): Bacteria > Pseudomonadota > Gammaproteobacteria > Pseudomonadales > Halomonadaceae > Halomonas. The sequence continues at coordinate 328,476 of NZ_CP181044.1, forward strand.
CTCGCCTGGCGGGAGGTTAACCCCAGCATCATTCCGCTAGGTGGCATCGAACGTGAAGTATACGACCAGCTGCAGGAGTACTGCGCCGACCTGGCGAGCCACATGGCCTCCAACATGGAGGAGGGGAGGCAGCGGGCCGCTATCGGCTTCTACCTGAGCTTCCTACGGCTGCGTTATGCCTCCTCCTTCCATGCGCTGCGCTGCTCTCTTGAGCGTCGCCTGGTCAAAATCCAGCAGACTCTCGATCACAAGGCGCAGCAGGTTGCGACCACGGATGCCTCTCGCGAAGAGCTCGAAGAGCTGCGGGACGATGAGGTGGAGGGCCTGGTGCTCAAACACCGCACCGAGAGTGACCTGACCTGGGAGCAAGGAGCCGTCACGCGGCTGATCGCTACCATGGACAAGCTGCCGACGACGCCGCGCAAGATGCGTCAGTTGCTGGAGCATATCGATCAGCGGCGCATCAACGGCAGTGACCGAGTGCGTCAACTGGTGCTGTTCACTCGCTATGCCGACACCATGGAGTATCTCCATGGTGAGCTGAGACAGCGGCTGCCAGGCTGCCCGATCGGCACCTTCTCCGGCGCCGGTGGCACGCTGCGGCGAGCCGGAGAGTTCAAACCGGAACGGATGGACCGCACCACGATCAAGCAACGCTTCGTAGCGGGAGGCATCGATATCCTGCTGTGCACCGATGCCGCCGCCGAAGGCCTCAACCTGCAGAGCGCTGACCTGCTGATCAACTTCGACCTGCCCTGGAACCCGATGATGCTGGAGCAGCGCATTGGCCGCATCGACCGTATCGGCCAGCACCATACGCAGATCCACGTGCTGAACTACCTCTATCAGGGCAGCGTGGAAGAGGTGGTGTACTCGCGCCTGGTCAAGCGTTTCCGCGAGGCCTTGGCGGTCTCGGGGGAGCTGCAGTTCTCGCTTCTCCCCATCCAGCCCGAGGACTTCGAGGACTACGCCAAGGCCGATGGCGAAGAGGGCAAGATCGATGAGGAGGAGCTGATTCGCCGGGCGCAGGGGCACGCGGAGCGAATCAAGGAGCGCCAACAGCTCACTGAGTTCAAGGCCGAGGAGCAGAAGGCCGCTTACGAACATCTGGAGGCTCAGCAGCGTAGCGAGCCGCTGCCAGCGTCTCTGGAGAACATTTGGCAGATCATCAGCGAGAGTGCCTTTCTCAAGGCGCTGGGTGGCGGTATCGAGAGTTTTCACCACGGCGACGCCTTTCGGCTAGTGGATGTCCCGGGGATCCCCCGCGATGCACTGCTCACCACCTCCCGGGGATTGTTCGAGCACGGACTGGGTGCCGAGGACAGGCGCCGACTGCATTTCGCGACCTACGGCGACCCCGTCTTCGAGAAGCTGCTCGACTATATGCTGCAGCCTCTCGAAGCCGTTCAATTGGCCTGGCGAGATCGCAAGCCACTGGCGGTACTTCAGGTTGGTGGCCAGCGGTGGACGACGGCGGATGACCTCCTGGAAGGCGAACTGCCCGAAGATCGCGAGATCGAACTTGTGGCTCGTACCCAGGGCCGACTGATCCAGCAAAATGACCGCGTCGGTCGACAGCAGAAGGTGATGCTCGAAACCGCGGCTGCCAGCCTGGCCGAGCAGAAGCTCAAGCCCAACCCCGATACGCCCAATAATCAGATCGCGGAGCTCGATCGCTTCCGTGCCGACGTCAGTCACCGCCATGGCCAGCGTGTTCACCTCAAATTCGATGCGCCGGATCGCAACGGCATGCTGGCTTTGAAGGACACGCTGCTATGGCCTGTTGCTGAGAAGGCGGATGGCCTGAAAGTGGATGCCGACCCGCTGCTGCTCACGGCCGTGCGAGACCTGGTCCTCCGGCAGCTGGGTGACATGAAGAAAGACAGCCGCACGAGCCATGATGTGGCGAGAAGGCTGAGAGAGTCGGCTGCCAGTATGGTGTGAGTTGGCTGGTGTTAATGGCCAAGAGCCAATACGCCGAACCAGCCTTCGATCTGATCGGCCAGCTCTACCAGGTGGGGAGCGAGGCGCAGTCGCTGACCGCGGGATAACGCCAACGGCTACGGGAGACAAGAGCGAGGCCCGTCGCTGATGCGCTACACCGCTGGATGCTGGCTCATCAAGAGAAGGTGCCGAACGGTTCGGCGACTGCCAAGGCGCTGGACTACAGCTTGAAGCGTTAGGCCGCGCTGACTCGCTACCTCGATGACTGTGGGCTGCCGATCGACAACAATCGGGTCGAGAAACTGATTCGTCCCTGGGCGCTCGGGCGTTCCAACTGGCTATTCGCCGGGTCACTGCGCAGCGGCCAACATCATGAGCCTGATCCAGTGCGCCAAGCTGAACGGCCACCAGCCCTATCCCTATCTGAAGGACGCGCTGGAATGATTGCCGACCACAAGGCCAGCCAGCTCTATGAACCCCTTCCCCGTCACTGGCAGCACGACGCCCGATCACTGACAAGCGGTGATGCACGGTCGCTTACGATCATCTGTGATTATTTTTGCTACTAAAGTCTAGCAAAAATTCTTTATTCATGCCCAACCACAGCCTTGACAGCGCAGTGTGCGGGTATTTAAATGGACATTAGTCCGTATGACGGACTAAAATCACATTGCGTTCCTAAGCCAGCACAACTTCAAAACAGGTGAAAGAGGGTTAACACAATGAAATTAAATAAAATTTTAGCTTCAATAGTCGCTGCTTCATTGACAAGTGCTACTGCGCTGCCAGCGTTAGCAACCGAGCTGAGAATGCTTTCAAGCTGGGCCGGGAATCAGGCATACAATGCTCATATAGCAATTCCTTTTGTGGAAAAAGTTTCGGAGCTGTCGGGGGGGGAGGTTTCAATCAGGATGGTGGGGCCAGATGTAATTCCCGCATTTGAACAATTGGAGCCGGTTCAGTCTGGATTGTTTGATATTTTGTTCACAGCTCCTGCATATCATATCGGATCAGCAAGCGTTGCACTTGGTATTGAAGGAACGGAGCCAGATCCAGAGCTGCGTCGATCATCAGGCATCATCGACACAATGGATGAGTTTTATAATGGACTAGGCCTGAAAGCTATTTTTGTTGCTCCGGCTGGCTCGAAAGCCTTCAATTTTATGCTCAAAGAGCCTGTTCAAGAGTCGCCATCACTAGCGGGAAAAAAAATTCGTGGAACGCAGCTCTATAACCCTGCTATTGAAGGTTTGGGAGGGGCTCCGGTTGTAATGCCTATGACAGATGTATACTCTGCGTTACAAACAGGGGTTGTAGATGGGGCTGGAACAACACTGGTTGGAATGTTGGAGCAAAAATGGAATGAGGTAGCAGGCTTTATTTCACGGCCAGTCTTCGGAACGGTAGGGCTTTTTGCATACATGAACCTCGATACCTGGGAGAGCCTTTCGGAAGACGAGCAGAACGTGATCATGGAGGCCGCCCTGGAGATCGAGAAGGAATCGATAGCCCGATTCGATAAGCTGGCCGCTGAGGAGGAGGCAACGCTGCTTGAACAGGGAGTCCAGATCACCGAGATGCCCGAAGAGGATGCAGCACGGCTCGACAAGCTGATCGCAGACGGTGCCTGGGAGACCGCCAGAAGCCTGGGGCATGACGAGGTGGTCGACAAGATGTATCAACAGGCGGAAGAGGCAGGGCTGCTGCAGTGACCAACACGACCTCAAGAGCCATAAGGAGCCGAGCCGACAAGGTTCTCGACCTGGCGATCAAAGCAAGCTTGGGCATCGCCTGCGTGGCCTTGGTGGGAGTGTTGTGCATCACGCTGATCGAGATATCGTCTCGCTATTTTTTCAACAGCCCCACTCGGTGGGGCTCCGATAGCGTTCGCTATCTCCTGGCGGTGGTGGTCATGTTCGGATTACCGGCAGTTACCCGAAGAAGTGAGCATGTCTCGATCTCGATCTTTTCGCAAAGATTTCCACCGAGCCATATCTATCAGCGGATCATGCTTGTCATCTGTGCCATCGTCTGCGTCGTCGTGGCCTATATCATGCAAGACGTTTTCTGGACGCAGGTCGAGCGAGGAGTCAACACTCAGGGGACCTGGCGGATACCGAAAGCTTACGTGACGGGCTGCCTGGCCATCGGGTACTTCATGTCAGGATTGATCTTCGCCTACCTCTCGATATTTGCTGACAATGGGAGTGAAGAGTGATGGAATGGTCTGTCACCTTGCTGATATTCTTCGGCGCCCTGATCGGCTTGATGGCGACGGGGATCAATGTGTTCATCGCGTTCCTCGTGGTCAACCTGTCGGCCACCATGATCATGATGGGGCCGCGCGGGTTCGGGATGTTCGCCAACAGCGTCGGCGATAGCTTGACCACGATGGGCTTCGTCACGATCCCGCTCTTCATCCTGATGGGGGAGATTCTCTTCCGTTCCGGCAGCGTCGATGTCCTTTTCAACTCCGTGAACCGGCTCGTCGGCAAGATCAAGGGGCGACTGTATGTGGTCGTCCTGCTGCTGGCGACCATCTTCGGGGCACTCTCCGGCGCGGCTGTGGCCGTCTCCGCGATGCTGGGCCGCTCGGTGCTGCCCAACATGGAGTCTCGGGGCTACTCCTCCAAGATGTCGGCCTCAGTGATCCTGGCGGGCGCCTCCCTGGCCCCGATCATCCCGCCCTCCCTGCTCGCGATCATAATCGGCTCCCTCGCGGACGTGTCGATCGCCGGCCTGCTGATCGCCGGTATCGTGCCCGGCATCATGATCTCGTGCCTGACGGGTGCCTACATCTTCCTGTCGATCAGGAAGGATCCGGGTATCGCGCCAAGCGATGCGCAGGAGGAGGCAGAGACACCGTCGGGAAGTGGGCTGGGTGCGCTGCTGAGAATGATCCCCTTCATGTTTGTCATCTTCATGGTGATGGGAATGATCATGCTGGGGATCGCCACCCCCACGGAGTCGGCCGCAACCGGTGTGCTGGGTGCCATTCTGGTGGCAATCTTCTACAAGCGTGCCAGCGTCAAGATGTTCAACCACTCGCTGTCGTCTTCCGTGAAGCTGAGCGCGATGATAATGATCATCATCGCCTCGTCCTCCCTGTTCAGCCAGCTAGTTTCCTTTACCGGAGCGTCTCGCGGGCTCGTTGACTGGGCTACCGGACTGGGGTTGGACCCCCTCGTTATGTTCATCATTTTGATGATCATTCCGCTGATCCTGTGCATGTTCATCGATCAGATCGCCTTTATCCTGATGGCGGTGCCGCTGTACCAGCCGCTGGTGGCGGCTCTCGGGTTCGACCCGATCTGGTTCTGGACGATCTTGCTCATCAACCTGACGGTGGGAGGCATCACGCCGCCTTTCGGGTACACGCTATTCGCGCTATCTGCGGCGGCGCCCGGCCTGACGGTGGGTCGAGTTTTCCGAGCCAGCTTCCCGGTGCTGCTGATTTTCCTGATATCGGTCGTTCTGATGATCATGTTCCCGGCGATCGTAACCTGGCTGCCCGGTATCATCTGACAGAGCCCCAGGGATCGCGGGAGCGAAGGAGAGACCATGCGACATGCAACGAAGGTAAGGGTCAACCAGGATGCCCTCGACCTCAGGGACTGGATAAGACCCGGGGACTCGGTGGTCTGGGGGCAGGCGGGGGCGGAACCGGAAGTGATCACAAGCGCCCTGATGCGTCAGCGTCACGAGATCGGGCCCCTGACGGTGACGATCGGCTTCAGCCTGACCCCTACACCCGATCCCCTGTATGCGGACTGTGTCAGGTTCCGCTCCTACTGCGCGAGCGGGACGAATCGGCGCCTGGCGAAAGAGGGATTGCTGGAGATTCTGCCGGTGCCCTATTCCACTCTGGCCAGCGTGTTGGCTCCCGTGGATGTGCTGATGCTCCATCTGCCGCCCGCCGGAGCCGACGGGCGTCATAGCCTCGGCCTGCTGCAGGAGTACATCGCACCGCTGATAAAGCACGCGAAGGTCGTGATCGCCGAGATCAACGACCAGATGCCGAGTGTGCCTGGCGCCCTGGATATCGGCACGCAGAAGATCGATGTCATCGTCGAGTCGTCGCGACCCATTCGTGAGCTTATCCTGCCGGCGCCTTCCGAGACCGAACACAGGATCGCCGCCCATATCGCCGAGTTGGTCGAGGATGGTTCGGTGATCCAGATGGGGCTCGGTCAGCTTCCCGATGCCATTCTCGGTGCGCTCGAGGGGCACCGGGACCTGGGGGTTCACTCAGGGGTGATCGGTGACGGTATCGTCGATCTGGTCGAGAAAGGCGTCATCAACAACTCAAGAAAGGTCCACGACCGCGGCGTGACCGTCACGGGCTGGCTGCTGGGGAGCCGCAGGCTCTACGACTTCGCCCACCATAATCCGACGCTCAGGATATGCCCTTCCTCCTATACCCACGACCCGGTGATTCTCGCGGAACAGGACCGGCTGGTGGCGATCAACTCCGCCGTGGAAGTGGACCTGACCGGGCAGATCAATGCCGAGGTGGCCAACGGGCAGTACATTGGGTCTGTCGGCGGTGCGGCAGAGTTTCTTCGCGGTGCGCACCGCTCCAGGAGAGGGCTGCCAATCATCGCACTGCCCGCGACGGTCAAGAAGACGGGGGCATCTCGTATCGTGGCGGCGCTGTCGGGCCCGGTGAGCACACCGCGCAGCGAAGCGGGCATAATCGTGACCGAGTACGGCGTGGCGGACCTGCGCGGGCGGAGTCTGTCGGAAAGGAAGCGGCTGATGGTGGAGATCGCAGCCCCGGAGCACCGCGCCGAACTGCATGAGGCGGCCGTCTACTGATATGACCGGAGACGTTCTGACGCCTGGGGAAGGGGCGGGGAGCCGGTGCCGTCGAGGAGGGGTTGCGCCTTGGCGATGGCACTGGCTCAATATGACAATTGACGCCGACCGCCTATCTCGCTGGCTGCTTGCATCCGCGGCATCGCCACAGGCGGCCCCGTAGGGTACATTCTTCAAGACGAGAATCGGTATCGCCTGTTGTTTTGTTAATACGCTAATTAAATTCATGGGCGTCATCAATACGCCGAAGGTATTAGCGATTTCATGTTTCTTTCAATGTTGCTTCCAAGATCATTGATTTCATTGTGTAAAGTTCGGAAATTCGCGCCGATTCTATTCTGTTGATTGCGTCGTAACCCGATAACCGAGATCCGGTAAGGTGCCGAACTTATAAGGTGCTGAACGACGAATGGTGGGCCGTCTTAAGCCACACAGTTTTACGAGATAACAGGAGCATCTATGAGCGCAAAGGCAGAGTCCATCTCGACTCAGGGTGCCTTGCCTCGGACTGAGTTTGTCAGCGCCGTCGGCAGGGCAATGAAGATCCTCGAGTGTTTCACGTCGGAGGAGTCGGTACGCCATCAGGGGCGACTGACCCTGACCGACGTGGCGAAGATCACGGGGCTCACGCGAGGGACCTCGCGGCGTCTCCTGCTGACGCTAAAGCAGATCAACTACGTCGATACCGACGGCAAGATGTTCTGGCTGACCCCTAAGCTGATCAACCTCTCGCGCGGCTTCCTGGTGCCCATCAGCCTTGGCGAAGAGTCTGCAAGAACACTCGAGAGATTGACCCGCAGCTTGGATGAATCCTCTTCGGTGGGCATGCTCGATGGCGGGGTGATCGTCTACATCGAGCGAGTGGAGGTGCGCCGTATCTACTCCTCGAGCATCACTAATGGGACGCGTCTGCCTGCGGCCTGCAGCTCGATCGGCCGCGTGCTTCTGGCCGCCCTGTCGGACAAGGATCTCCACAACTGGCTGCGGCTATACAAGCTCAATGGCTTCACCGAGAAAACCATCACCGATCCCCTCGAGTTCTGGGAAGAGATCGAGAGGATACGCGCCCAGGGGTATGCCATCAACGATGAAGAGCTCGAGATCGGCATCCGCTCGATAGCGGTGCCTATCAAGAGCCCGAGCGGGAGAACCATAGCGGCGCTCAATGCCTCCACCGTATCGGCACGGCATACCAAGGAGGACTTGGTCGAGCACTTCCTGCCCAAGCTGATCGAGACCTCCCACGAGCTCGCCGTCACGGTAGGTTGGTAAGCCGTATCCACGACGGCTCTCCCTGCGTCTGTCACCGCGTCATCCTGCTCTCTTCATACAAAAAACCCGACTGCTGGCAGTCGGGTTTTTCGTGGTGTGCCAGGCATGGTGCGCAGCGCCTGATCGGCGCTGTTCCCGAGCGGGGCTGTTGCCTCGCGATGACTCGGGGGGGCGCGGCAACACCCGGTCAGACACGCGACGCTGGTCCAATACGTTCTTCGCGACCGCCGGGCTCTTCACCCTAGCCGGAGCCTGGCGGCACGCGAGCCAATCCCGATAAGGAAACCATCAACTGGAGAACCGTGTGCGGGAGAACCGCATGCACGGTTCGGAGGGCGGGGAGGCTCGAGCCTTCCCGACCCCTATCTCGATTGCCGGGTGAGCTTTAGGGCCACTCGGCCCCCTCGAAACGGTAACCATCTTCGGTCTTGCGGATATAGCCGCAGCAGGGGACGCCGAAGTGCATCGGCATCAGCAGAGTGCCTCGCTCGCTTGCCTCCTCGAGCACCCGCTTTCGGGTTTCACGCGCCACTTCCGAAAGCACACAGTACGCCGTGTTCAGCTCAGGCTTGAGGATCTGGACCGGAGAGTGGAAGACATCGGCACAGAAGAAGGCTTCCTCGCCCTCTGACTCGAGACGATAGCCCAGCATGCCGGGCGTGTGGCCGGGCACAGGCTCAACCGTCAGATAGTCCAGGATCTTGCCGGCATCGTCGTCGATAAAGTCGACGATGCCCGCCTCGACGACAGGCTTCACGCTGTCATTCCAGCTGTTGTCCATGGCCATGTCGGATTTCTCCTCGATGGCCTGTTTCCAGTAGTCGAAGTCCGTTTTCGGCATCAGGTAGCGTGCATTGGGGAAGGCGGGCACCCATTCGCCATCCTTCAGCACGGTGTTCCAGCCGGTATGGTCGGCGTGCATATGAGTCTGGATGACATGGGTAACCTTATCGAAGCCCGCGCCAGCGGCCTCGAGCCATTCGCCCACGCGGTTGTTGAGGTTGCGCATGCGCGGGGCGGTGCGAGGCTTGTCGTTGCCGACACCCGTATCGATCAGGATGACCTTATCGTCGATCTGCACCACCCAGATCTGGATCGTGATGATAAGCCGGTTCATCGCCGGCACATAGTGATTGGGTGCCAGAAGTTCGGAGAACGAGTCCAGCTCGGCCTGGGTCAGATCCGGGAACAGGAAGGCGGGATCGTGCGTCGGTGCGCTGTACTCGACAACACGAGTGACCTTCGCCCTGCCGACTTGCCGTGATTGAATCATGTAGTGACTCCTTTAGCGGGAAAACGATCACTCGACGCTTTCTGTGATGGGGGTGCCATCGACATGGATATAGGTCGGTTGGCCCACGAACCCCTTGTCCAATGTCGAATAGTAGTAGAAGGTGATTTTTCTCTTCTTGAACTTCCACTCGCCGTTCACGCGTTGAAGCGTGTCGTCGTAGTGGCCGGCTGAGACGTAGCTCTTGCCATCCTTGAGCGATAGGTACTGCATCGAGATGCGCCCCGTCGCCTGGTCACCGTCAATATGCACGGTCGGGTTCGTGCAGAAGTGCCAGAAGCCCTCGGCAATATTGGCCACGGTTTGGCTGAAGAAGCGGAAAATTTCAGCGCGCCCTACCGCATGGGCAAGACCCTGGAACTCTCCGTCCTTGGTGAAGAGCCTGGAAAGCTCTTCCCAGTTACGGTCATCGAGAACATGACAGTAATGCGCGCGAAGCTGGGCGATGTCGGCACGATCCTCGAGTTGCCGAATGCGCTTCTCCATGTCACCAGATGATATTGTCATTTTTTCCTCGCTGCGGCGTTAAAGGCCCGATAACGGTCGTTACCGCCACTTGAGTGGCGCACCGGTCAGGCTCTGAAGGGTGTCGCGTGTCATGCCATCGATCATCTCACGGACAACGAAGCCCTCGTCGGCGACATCGATAACCGCAAGATCGGTGTAGATGCGACTGACGCACCTCTGAGAGGTCAATGGGTACTGGCTGCGTTCTACCAGGCGGGGAGCACCATCTCGGGTCGTGTGATTCATGGCGACCCAGACCCTCTTGGCACCCACCGCCAGGTCCATGGCACCTCCCACTGCGGGAGCCGAGTCGTTATCCGATCGCGCCCAGTTGGCAAGGTCGCCCCTTGAGGAAACCTCATAGGCCCCCAGCACGCAGAGATCCAGATGGCGACCGCGGATCATGCCGAAGCTGTCGGCGTGGTGGAAGAAAGAGCCCCCCGGCAGCAGGGTGACATGCTGTTTGCCGGCATTGATCATCCAGCGGTCGAGCTTGTCCGGCTCGGGAGCAGGACCGATACCCAGAATGCCATTCTCCGCGTGGAAGATCACTTCCCTGCCTTCGGGAACCCGGTTGGCCACGAGCGTCGGAACGCCGATGCCCAGATTGACGTACCAGCCTTCGGGGATGTCTCGAGCCACGCAGGAAGCGATGTCGGAGCGAGTTCTTGGGGTCCACTGTGTCTGCGTCATCGTCGGTAGCCTCTTATTCCTGCGGGTCGCCATAGGGGAGATGCACGATTCGGTCGACGAAGATACCGGGGGTCACGATGGCCTCCGGATCCAGCTCGCCCAACGCCTGTACGTGCTGGGCCTGTGCGATGGTGAGTCTCGCAGCGGTGGCACAAACGGGATTGAAGTTGCGACCGGCCTTGCGATAGGTGAGGTTGCCCCAGCGGTCGGCTTCCCACGCCTCGATCAGCGCGACATCACCGTGGAGTGCCTTTTCCAGGATATAGGTCTGGCCGTCGAACTCACGCACCTCCTTGTTCTCGGCAAGCTTCGTGCCGACGCCGGTGGGGGTGTAGAAGGCCGGAATCCCGGCTCCGGCCGCGCGCATCCTTTCCGCGAGTGTGCCCTGCGGGTTCAACTCGAGCTCGATCTTCCCGGCGCTGTAAAGCTCTTCGAAAACCGTGGAGCCTGCGATGCGTGGATAGCTGCAGATCAGCTTTCTTACCCTGCCTTCCTTCAACAGCCTGGCAAGCCCCACGTTGCCATAGCCCGCGTTGTTCGCCACCACGGTGAGGTTGCGCACGCCGGTCTCGAGAAGCCCTTCGATCAGCAGGTTGGCCTGTCCAACTGCGCCGAATCCGCCCAGGAGCAGCGTCCCCTCGTCGGGTACCCCCTCCAGGGCCTCGGCGATCGATGAGGTGAACTTATTTATCATTGCTTTACCGTCCTTTGCTGAAACATCCCCAAAAACATCAGGTTGGGGGAGATGAATATCTAGTCTGGCCTTGTTCGTATAGTGGACATATGTCCAAAATATCACGTGCGGGGCCTATGTCAAGCCAAAGCAAAACCGCCTGTCAAGGGAAAAGTGTGCCCGCGGAGCCACCTCGGGAGTGGCGCTTGATCAACGTCCAGCGGGTCGGCGAGCCGCGATGGGGCCACGCTCAGAGCCGTCTCCCGCGGGCAGGTGGGAGCGTAGCGTCCCCGAGCGGTTGTCCTCGGCCGCCGTGGGTCTCGGGGCCGCCCGAAAGCGGCCCCCAGGGAGGGGGAGATGCGCCCTGGAGGACGCTCTTCCACTTTAGATGTAGACGTGAGCGCCAGGCTTGACAGCCTTGCGCGAGTGGTCTTAATTTGTGGACATATGTCCGTCATACGGACTAAGTGTCTGGCTCCCGGAGTGGATCAGCCCGATTCCCAACCTGCAGGAGGCCGAGAAGGAACTGTCTAGCCATGACAAAACTTAAAGAAGCCTACGTTGTTTCTCCCGTCCGTACGCCCATCGGGAAATTTGGTGGCTCCCTCCGGCCGCTGACGGCCGACGACCTGATGGTGCGCATCGTGAACGAACTCATGGCGCGTACTGGTCTCGACGGTGCGACCCTCGATGAGGTGATCGTTTCTCAGTCCTATGCGTCGAGCGAAGCCCCCTGCCTGGGACGCTACGGCGCCTTGTCGGCAGGACTCCCCCTGGAGGTGCCCGGCTATACGCTGGATCGTCGCTGTGGTTCGGGCCTGCAGGCGGTGGTCAATGCGGCCATGTGCGTCCAGACCGGACAGGCCGATGCGGTGATGGTGGTTGGCGTCGAGAGCATGAGCAATATCGAGTACTACTCCACCGACATGCGCTGGGGCGCGCGTGCGGGCAGCGTGACCCTGCACGATCGGCTCGAGAGCGGCCGCGTTAAAGCGCAGCCCGAGGGGCGCTTCGGGTACATTTCGGGCATGCCGGAAACGGCGGACACCTTGGCCCGCGAGTACGGCATCAGCCGGGAGGAGGCCGATGCCTTTGCCGCCAGGAGTCATGCCAGGGCTCACGTGGCGTGGGAGAGCGGCCGCTTCGATGACGAGGTCTGCTCGGTCGAGGTTCCGGGACGCAAGGGCTCAAGCATCACCGTGTCGCGGGACGAGGGGATTCGTCCCGAGAGCACTCCCGAGAGCCTCGCCGGCTTGAAGGCGCTGCGCGAGGGGGGTATATGCACGGCGGGTAACTCCAGCCAGCAGAACGATGCCGCGGCCGGCTGCCTGGTCGTGTCGGGCGACTATCTTGCCAGGCATGGGCTTACCTCCATGGGGCGCCTGGTGGGGTGGAGTGCTGCAGGGGTGGACCCTGCGCGGATGGGCATCGGTCCTGTGCCGGCGACACGCAAGCTGCTCGAGAGCACCGGTCTTACGCTGGATCAGATCGATCTGATCGAGTTGAACGAGGCCTTCGCCACCCAGGCACTCGCCGTCCTCAAGGGGCTGGAGCTGGATGATCTCGAGCGTGTGAACGTGAACGGTTCGGGTATCTCCCTTGGGCATCCGATCGGTGCCACCGGCGTCAGGATCCTGACGACGCTGTTGCACGAAATGGGGCGTCGCAAGGCGCGTTACGGCCTCGCGACCATGTGTATCGGTGGCGGTCAGGGCATCGCAGCGGTGTTTGAGCGCCCATGACCATTCCAGGTTCGTATCAGGCCCCTTGGCAGCTGGACGACATCCTATCGGAGAGCCCTTTCCTGGCAAGTCTTGGCCTGCGTCTGCTCCACCTTGGCGAAGACGGCGTGCGTTTCGAGCTCGAGCAGGCCCAGCAACACCTCAACGCTGAAGGGCGGGTTCACGGTGGCGTGCTGGCGTCGCTTCTGGACGCCGCCTGCGGCTTCCCGGCCCGTGTGGTAGCGAATCACCACGACCTGGTGAGGGCTGTCACTCTGACGCTTTCCATCGAATACCTTGCGGCACCCCGGGGCCCCTTGGTTCAGGCGCGCGGCCGAATAGTGGGTGGCGGCAAGAAGATCGTCTTCGGTCGGGGAGAAGTACTCGACGCCGACGGCAACGTGGTCGCGATCGGCAGTGGCAGCTTCAAGAGACTGTTACTGCCCATGACTTCAAGCTTGGAGGAGTAATCAATGAGAGATGTCATCGTATCCGGCGTGGGTATGACCGCCTTCGGCAAGTTTTTGGATCGTAACCTGAAGTCGTTGTCCGAAGAGGCCGTCGCGCTGGCACTGAAAGATGCAGGCATCACCGCCGATCAGGTGGAGCAGGTGGTGTTCGGGAATGCAGCCGCCGGTGTCGTAACCGGTCAGGAGATGATCCGCGCGCAATCCTCACTGCGGAACACTGGTCTCGACGGCGCTCCGATGTTCAACATCGAGAACGCGTGTGCATCCAGCAGCTCCGGCTTTCATCTGGGCTGGCTGATGGTTGCAAGCGGCCAGGCAGACTGTGTGCTGGTGATGGGCAGCGAGAAACTGACCCACGAAGACAAAGCCGTCTCATTCGGAGCCTTCCAGCGCGCGGTGGATCTCGAGGAGCCCCTTCCCGAGGGCTACAAGTCCGGATCCGGATCGCTCTTCATGGACCTCTATGCCGCCAAGGCACGCAAGTGGATGGAGGCAACTGGGGGTGGCGCCGAAGATTTCGCCCGAGTGGTAGTGAAGAGTCGTCATGCTGGAAGCCTCAACCCCATCGCCCAGTTCAGAAAAGAGACCAGCATCGAGGAAGTGATGGAGAGTCGCATGATCAGCGACCCTCTGACGCTGTTCATGTGCTCATCGATCGGCGACGGAGCGGCGGCCATCGTGCTGACCTCGGAAGCCTTCGCGAATAAGCTCAGCACCCCGAAGATTCGGGTTCGCGCTTCATCGGTGGTGTCTGCCAAGGCGCATGGTGAACGTGATCTGGTAGCCGTCAGCGCCTCCAGAAAGGCCTACGAAATGGCCGGCCTTGGTCCGCAGGACCTCGACGTGGTCGAGCTGCATGATGCCTCTGCGCCGGCCGAGCTGATTCACTACGAAAACCTCGGTCTCTGTGAGCCGGGCGGTGCCATTGACCTGATCCGCTCCGGGGATACCGCGATCGGTGGACGCATCCCGGTGAATCCTAGCGGTGGCCTGCTGAGCCGAGGCCATCCCATCGGTGCGACGGGGGCCGGCCAGATAATCGAGCTGGTTCATCACCTGCGTGGTACCGCAGGCAAGCGGCAGAAAGAGGGTGCCAAGGTGGCGCTCGCAGAGAACAATGGCGGGCAGCTTGCAGGGGATTCCGCCATTGCCGTCGTTACTATCCTATCGGTTTAAGGAGCGCCACTATGTCAGATCGTATTGCTATCGTTACCGGCGGCGCCCAGGGAATCGGTCTGGGTATCAGTCGGGAATTAGTGGCACGCGGTTACCGACTCGTCGTGTGGGACAGGGATGTCGACGCACTCAAGGCCCTGCGCGTTAAACTGGATATCGATCGAGAGAGTTTCATCGGCCAGGTTGTCGATGTCACCAAGAAGGCCGAAGTAGAGAGCGCCGTTCAGGAGATCATCCAGAAATGGAAGGCGCCGGACGTGTTGGTCAACAACGCGGGGATTACCCGTGACAAACGCCTGGTTAACATGGAAGAGGAGGACTGGGATGCCGTTCTTGATGTCAACCTCAAATCACAATTCCTGTGCTGCAAGGCCGTTGTTCCGGGAATGATCGAGGCAGGAGAGGGCAGGATCATCAATATCTCTTCACGCGCTTGGCTCGGTGGATTCGGCCAAGCCAACTACTCTGCCGCTAAAGGTGGAGTGGTGAGCCTGACGCGGACACTTGCCATCGAGCTGGCACGCAAGGGCATTACAGTTAACGCGGTGGCGCCTGGCATCGTCGAAACCCCCCTGATGCAGAGCTACACCGATGAGCAGCGTCAACACCTGGAGAAGACAGTACCTGTGGGTCGCATGGGGAAGCCCGAAGATATTGCAAGAGCAGTAGCTTTTTTTGCAGATAAAGAGAACTCCTATATTACTGGGCAGTTGCTTTATGTTTGTGGCGGTCGATCACTCTCCAGTCAAAGCGTCTAGGAAGAAGATTTATGTCAGCTTATATGGTTGTTTTGGCTCGTGACGTCGTGGCTGATGGTTGGGAGGCTTATCAGTCAAAGGTCGCAGATTGTATCGCTTCATTTGGTGGTAGGTACCTAGCTCGCCGTGTTCCTGCCGAAGTGCTGGAAGGGGAGTTTCCGTACCAACGTATCACCTGTTTTATCTTCCCTGACATGAGTTCAATAAGAGACTTCTGGAGGTCGAATGAATATCAGCGCACTATCAAGCCTTTGCGGGAAGGCCTAGGTTATCTTGATATCTGGGCTGTGCCCGGAATTGAAGTGACGGATCAGGAGGTGCAAGTGTGAGTATTAATCATTGGGTCAAAGGCGAGGTAGCGATCCTCGAGATTAATGATCCGGATGCCATGAATACGCTGACACCGGACTGCCTTTTGCAATTGCGTAGTGCGCTGATTTCTCATCAAGACAACCCGGAAGTTCGTGTTATTATCCTGACTGGAGCAGGGCGTAAGGCCTTCTGTAGCGGGGCGAATCTGAAAAAAACTTTCCCGCCAGAACGTGGGTTTGCACGTAATCTTTTAATTAGCCGTGAAGCGGAGGCTGCTGACGGTGGCTATACTAGATTGCTTGATCTCAGTGACCTACAGATTTGGAAGCCAATTATTGCAGCAGTGAATGGGTATTGCCTAGGAGGGGGGTTGGAGTTAGCTCTGCAATGCGATCTGCGTGTTGCCTCTAGTACGGCGACATTTGCTCTACCCGAGGTGAAAGTTGCCAGTGTTCCAGCTGTTGGTGGGGTGCAAGCCCTTTTGCGAGCGATACCTGCTGCTCATGCCATGAAGCTTGCGCTGACCGGCGATCGTATTAGCGCTGCTGATGCCTTAAATGTCGGCCTGATTAGCGATGTATATGAGCCTGAAGCCTTGATGGATGGTGCGCTGGAAATTGCCGAACGTATCTCTAGGAATGGGCCACTAGCGGTTCAGATGGTTAAGAAGCTGGCGGTCGAGACGGCACATCTTGCACCTGCGGACTACATCGCCCAATCCAACACTGCCTGGGGGCTACTGCGCGATAGTACCGACCGTATAGAGGGGCGCACTGCCTTCGGCGAAAAGCGAAAGCCGCACTACACCGGTAATTGAGGTGTCTCCCCCTACAGGAATAGAGAGCTTTATACCATGCAGTTTGAACTCAACAGCGATCAAAGTATGCTCTCGGAGGCCGCCAAGCGACTCTCCGAGGAGACCCTGGCTCCCATCCTCGCAAGTGAGCCTGCCGACCAGCCGCTGTCGAAGCCGGTGATGCAGGAGATCTATGGCCATCTGGAGGAGTTTGGCATCACTGCCTCCCGCCTGCCCGAGGAGTTCGGTGGCTCGGGGCTTTCGATGTTGAATTACGGCCTGGCCATGGAGCAGCTGCCGCCGGTGATTGCGCTGTCCCTGCTGTCTCATGACGGATCCACGGTGCGATTCAACGCCGGGGCAGATGAATCGATTCGCGATAGCTACCTGGACGATTTTCGCAGAGGCCGAAAGATCGTCTGCACTGCCAACTCCGAACCGAATGCGGGCTCCGACTCCAATACCATTTCGACGAAGCTCGAAGTGGAAGGCGATCGTGCCTACATCACCGGATCCAAGATGTGGATTACAAATGCCTCCATTTGCGACTGCATGATCGTCTCATGCTCGACCGGGAAAGACGAGAGGGGCCGTCCCATACCACAACGGGTACTGGTTGATCTTTCCCAGTCCGAGGTAGGGCTCCGGGAAACCGCGCTGGCAGGTCTGAAGCAAGGGCACCTTTGCGAAGTGACCTTTGACCGCACCGAGGTGCCAGTGTCACACATTATCGGCTCGCCCGGTGATGCTGGAAAGTACATGACCATCGTCTGGAACGCTAATCGTCCGCTGATCGGTCTGATGACCCTCAACATAGCCAGAAGGGCGTATGACATCGCACTGCAGCACGTGCTTGAGCGTCAACAGTTCGGCGCGCCACTCGCCTCTCGCCAGCTCGTCCAGCAGGATCTCTCCGACATGGATGCGGCGATCACCAGTGCCAGACTGACCTGCCTGATGGCGTTGGCAAAGCTGGATTCCGGGGCACGCTCCAACGGAATCTCCGCAATGGCCAAGCGCCTGGCGACCGAGAATGCCGTCAAGGTGATCCACACCGCCATGCAGCTCTGCGGAGGCATGGGAGTCACCGAGGAGCTTGGCCTCGCGCAGCTGTGGGCCGATGCGCGGGTCTTCCAGGTGCCGGATGGCACGCAAGGCATCCTGGCTATGATTCATGGCCGCGACATCACTGGCACCGCCGCGTGGCGATAACCACCATTCCCACGATAAGGATAGCGCAATGAATATCCTGCACTGGTCTCCGCGCTCCCCCTATGTCCGCAAGGTCATGGTAGCGCTGCATGAGAAAGGCCTGATGGATCATGTGGAAACACGTCGAACCGTGGCGGATCCCATCCTGCCCCCGCTGCACTTCCTGCACATCAACCCCTTCGGCAAGATCCCCACGCTCGAGCGTCCGGGCCTTCTCCCGCTCTTTGACAGTCGGGTGATCCTGGAGTGGGCTGATCAGACGGGAACGAAGGGCGCCCGGCTCTTCCCGTCCGATCCCGAAGAGCGGCTTGCGACCCTGCGCTACGAGGCGATCGGCACCGGCATGATGGAGGTGGGCGTCACTCTGCTGATCGAAACAAGAATGCGCAGGAATGATCAGGTCGACGAGAGGATCGTCGAGTCCAACCAGAAGAAGTTCGAAGCGGGCCTGGATGTCCTTGAGAGTGAGGCAGAGGCTATCGTATCTCGCCCCTTCGATGCGGGTCATATAGCGATCGGCGTGGCACTCTGCTATTACGACTTCCGCTTCGGTGACCGTGACTGGAGACAGAATCGTAGCGAGTTGTCCGCATGGCATGACACCTTCTGTCAGCGCTATTCAGTGGCAGAGACAGCTTTTAGTGACGAAGTTCTCCCGACCGATTCATCTAAATAATTTATTTTTTAGTGCTCTGTATCAGAGCCGGTGTTGAGTGCCAATTGGGGCTAGCAATGTCATTATCTTTTAAGAGATGGTTGGGAAGAAAGGAGCAATCTGTCGATTTTCTCTCATCATCGATGGCCAAGCGGTTGGCCGTCACCCTCGGGGACGACGCGCCTGCCGCGGGGGACGCCCTGCCGCCCCTATGGCACTGGGCATTCTTCCAGGAACCGGTGGTGGCCTCCAGGCTCGGAGTGGATGGCCACCCTCTGACTGGAGACTTCCTCCCCCCTGTAGAGGGGCGCAACCGGATGTGGGCGGGGAGCCGCGTCAGCTTTCTACAGCCGCTTCGCGTCGAGGAGTATGCGCAGCGCCACTCGACCATCCGATTGATTGAGGAGAAGCAGGGCAAGACCGGCGACCTGCTCTTCGTCACGGTGCAGCATGAGTATCTGCAGCACGGCGTGACATGCTTAAGGGAGGAGCAAGATATCGTCTACCGGGCGCCCGCACCGCCCAAGCTGACGAGCTCCCTGCTGGTGCCCCCCATGGATTGGCAGGATCCAGTCTATCCCTCGTCCGTTATGCTGTTTCGCTACTCGGCCGCCACGTTCAACAGCCATCGCATCCATTACGACCTCCCCTATGCCACCGAGCAGGAGGGGTATCTCGGGCTGGTGGTACATGGTCCCATGATTGCGACTCTCTTGCTGCGAAGCTTCACGCAACGCTTTCCCCATCGGGTTCCAGAGTATTTCGCCTTTCGCGGAATTCGTCCGCTAATTGCTGATAAGGAGTTCCTGGTCGGTGGCGTAGAAAATGAAGACCAGAGCTGCTCACTTCTGGCATTCAATGACGATGGCCCAGCCCACCAGGCTGAGATTCAATACAAGGAGACTATCTGATGTTTACTCATGATCAAGAATCCATCAACGCCATTCGCGAAGGTGTCAGGGCACTGTGCGCGAACTTCGATGACGCCTATTGGCGCGCCGTCGACGAGCGCAAGGGCTTTCCCGAGGAGTTCGTCGATGCCCTGACCGAGGCGGGGTGGTTGGCCGCCATGATTCCTGAAGAGTATGGCGGTTCCGGCCTGGGGCTGACCGAGGCGTCCGTGATCCTGGAGGAGGTCAACCGCTGTGGCGGCAACTCCGGCACCGTGCATGGCCAGATGTACAACATGTTCACACTGCTGCGGCACGGTAGTGAGGAGCAAAAACGCAAGTATCTGCCCAAGATTGCCGCCGGCGAACTGCGTCTGCAGTCGATGGCGGTGACCGAGCCGACGACTGGCACCGATACCACCAAGATTAAGACGACGGCCGTGCGTAAGGGTGACAAGTATGTCGTCAATGGCCAGAAAGTCTGGATCTCACGCATCCAGCACTCCGACCTGATGATCCTGCTGGCGCGCACTACCCCGATCGAGGAAGTGACGCGCAAGTCCCTGGGCATGTCGATCTTCCTAGTCGACCTGCACCAGGCGATCGGCAACGGCATGAGTGTCCAGCCGATCCCGAACATGGTGAACCACGAGACCAACGAGCTGTTCTTCGACAATCTGGAGATTCCTGCCGATAGCCTGATCGGTGAAGAGGGCATGGGGTTTCGCTACATTCTCGATGGGCTCAACGCGGAACGTACGCTGATTGCCGCCGAGTGCATCGGGGATGGACGCTGGTTCATCGAGAAGGCCAGCCAGTACGCTCGTGACCGTGAGGTCTTTGGCCGGCCGATCGGCAAGAATCAAGGTGTGCAATTCCCCATCGCCCAGGCGCATATCGATGTCGAAGCTGCCGACTTGATGCGCTGGCGCGCCTGCCATGAGTACGACACCGGGGCCAACGCCGGGGCCAGTGCCAACATGGCGAAGTATCTGGCGGCGGAAGCGTCGTGGAAGGCGGCCAACGTTTGTCTGCAGACCCATGGCGGCTTCGGTTTCGCCTCCGAATATGACGTTGAACGGAAGTTTCGTGAAACGCGGCTCTATCAGGTTGCACCGATCTCAACCAACTTGATTCTCTCCTACGTGGCGGAGCATCTGTTGGAGTTGCCTCGCTCCTTCTGATCGTCGTCCTCCGCATGATGCGGTATTCGCATCATGTGGGGAGGCGGCACTGGGGGCGCGAGGGATCGACGCCCTGCGAGTCGTGATCGTTTAATCAAGCCATATTGGGGGTGCCCGTGTTTCTGGAGAGTTGCCGTTCCTACCTATTCGTGCCTGCCACGCGGCCCGACCGTATAGAAAAGGCCCTGGCGGGCGACGCCGACGCGGTCATCGTGGACCTCGAAGATGCTGTGGCCGAGGATCAAAAGGAGAGTGCGAGACGCCTGCTGCAGGGCTTCCTGGCGGCCTCCACGGGCTCCCGTGTCATCGTCCGTGTCAACGCGGGTGGCGAAGAACTGGCCCGGGATATCGAGCTCTGTGCCGAGCTGTCTGGTGTCGACGGCATCATGTTGCCCAAGGCGGAAGGTATCGACGATATCCGCAAGGTCGCCGGCCTGGGCAAGCCGGTGTGGCCGCTTATCGAGTCAGCCAGGGGCCTGCTGAGCATCAACGAGATCGCGTCCGCGCCCGAGGTGGCGGGCCTGACCTTTGGTGCCCTCGACCTGGCGGTCGACTTGAACATCGACCCGGCATCGGAGGGAGCGGCGGTTTTCTATAACCAGTGTCGCTACCGGCTCGTCGTCGCTTCTCGGGCTTGCGGTCTGCCGGCACCCGTCGAGACCGTGATTCCCGAGATACACGATGCCGGCAGGATCGAGAAAGCCGTAAGGACAGCGGCGGAGATGGGCTTCTCCGGCATGCTCTGTATCCACCCCAACCAGGTGTCGATCGTCAACAGTGCCTTCACGCCCGACCAGAGCCTCGTCGAATGGGCCGGTCGGGTCATTGAGGCAGCCAAGGTGAACTCCGGCTCGTTCCAGGTCGATGGACAGATGGTGGATGCGCCTGTCATCAATCGCGCTTCGATGATCCTCAAGCGGGCTAATCGTATTCTGTAAGGTTTTTCTTATGAAAATTATCGTCGCTGTAAAGCGGGTGATTGACTACAACGTCAAGATCCGCGTCAAGCCGGATAACTCCGACGTCGACCTCACCAACGTCAAGATGGCCATGAACCCTTTCTGCGAGATCGCCGTGGAAGAGGCGGTGCGCCTGAAGGAGCGCGGGGTCGCCACCGAGGTGGTCGCCGTGACCGTCGGCCCCAAGGCCGCCCAGGAGCAGCTGCGTACCGCCCTGGCGCTGGGCGCCGACCGCGCTATTCATGTCGAGACCGATGAGCGTGTCGAGTCGCTGGGTGCCGCCAAGGCGCTGGCCAAGCTGGTGGAAGAGGAGCAGCCGGGCCTGGTGATCCTGGGCAAGCAGGCCATCGACACCGACAATAACCAGACCGGCCAGATGCTCGCCGCCCTGACCAGGTTGCCCCAGGGCACCTTCGCCTCGGAAGTCGTCATCGACAACGACAAGGCCCAGGTCACCCGCGAAGTGGATGGCGGCCTGCAGACCATCGAACTTTCCCTGCCCGCCATCGTCACCACCGACCTGCGCCTGAACGAGCCGCGCTACGCCAAGTTGCCCGACATCATGAAGGCCAAGAAGAAGCCGATGGACGTCAAGACCCCGGCGGATCTCGGCATTTCGGTAGGCACCCGAATCAAGCTGCTCAAGGTCGAGCCGCCGGCCGAGCGCCAGGGCGGCGTCAAGGTGGGCTCCGTGGACGAGCTGGTCGACAAACTCAAGAACGAGGCGAAGGTGATTTCATGAGCATCCTGGTCCTGGCCGAACATCACGACGGCGCCCTGGCCGGCGCCACCGCCCATGCGGTCGTGGCAGCAAAGGCGATCGGTGGCGATATCGACGTGCTGGTGGCAGGCGAAGGCGTGAGTGCCATCGCCGAGGCCGCCGCGAAGCTCGACGGCGTCAGCCGGGTTCGCGTGGCCGACAACGCCGCCTACGCCCATCAGCTGGCCGAGCCCATGGCCGCCCTACTCAGAGAGCTGGCCGGCGACTACGGCCATGTGCTGGCCTGCGCCTCCACCACGGGCAAGAACGTGCTGCCGCGCCTCGCCGCGCTCCAGGACGTGGCGCAGATCTCCGAGATCATCGCGGTGGAGTCCCCGGACACCTTCAAGCGCCCGATCTACGCCGGCAACGCCATCGCCACGGTGCAGAGCGAGGACGCCCTCAAGGTGATTACCGTGCGCACTACCGGCTTCGACGCCGTCGGTGAGAGTGGTTCCGCCACCATCGAGGCGGTGGACTTCGTCGCCGACAACACCCAGTCCACCTTCATCAAGGAAGAGCTGGCCCAGTCCGATCGCCCCGAGCTGGGCGCGGCCAAGGTGGTGATCTCCGGCGGCCGCGGCATGGGCAACGGCGAGAACTTCAAGCTGCTCGACGGCATCGCCGACAAGCTGGGCGCGGCCATCGGTGCCTCCCGCGCCGCGGTGGACGCCGGCTTCGTGCCCAACGACATGCAGGTGGGTCAGACCGGCAAGATCGTCGCCCCGGACCTCTACATCGCAGTGGGCATCAGTGGTGCCATCCAGCACCTGGCCGGCATGAAGGACTCCAAGGTGATCGTTGCCATCAACAAGGATGAGGAGGCGCCGATCTTCCAAGTGGCCGATTATGGCCTGGTCGCCGACCTCTTCGAGGCCCTGCCGGAGCTCGAGCAGAAGCTGTAAGGGCGGGTTTGATTCAGTAGAAGTTTCTCCGATTGTCGGCGGTGATGGCACATGCCGTTGCCGTCGGCTTTTTTCTTCAACAGGGGCAAAACATGGCGTCAGAAAGCGAACGTGAATCCATGGACTTCGATGTCGTCATCGTCGGCGCGGGCCCTTCCGGGCTGGCCTCGGCGTGCCGGCTGATGCAGCAGGCAAGCGAGGCAGAACAGGAGCTTTCCGTGTGCGTGGTGGAGAAGGGCTCCGAGGTTGGCGCCCATATCCTCTCGGGTGCCATCTTCGAGCCCCGGGCCCTGCAGGAACTGTTCCCCGACTGGGAGGAGCGTGGCGCGCCGCTGACCACCCCGGCGACCCGCGACGAGCTCTACCTGCTCAAGGATGCCGAAAAGGCCCAGAAGCTGCCCAACGCCCTGGTGCCCAAGTCCATGCATAACACCGACGGCCAGACCGATGGTGGAGAGCGCACTCGCTATGTGATCAGCGCCGGCAACCTGTGCCGCTGGCTGGCCGAGCAGGCCGAGGGGCTGGGCGTGGAGATCTTTCCCGGCTTCGCCGCCCAGGAGACGATCGTCGAAGAGGGCGTGGTCAAGGGCATCCTGATCGGCGACATGGGCGTGGGCGCCGACGGTCAACCCAAGGACAGCTACATGCCGGGCATGGAACTGCGCGCCAAGTACACCCTGTTCGCCGAGGGCGCCCGCGGCCACCTGGGCAAGCGGCTGATCCAGGACTACGACCTCGACGCCGGCAAGGACCCCCAGCACTACGGCATCGGCCTGAAGGAGCTGTGGGATATCCCCGCCGAGCAGCACGACCCCGGCCTGGTGCTGCACGGCTCCGGCTGGCCGCTGGACAAGCACACCCACGGCGGCTGGTTCCTCTACCACGCCGAGAATCAGCAGGTGGTGGTCGGCCTGATCATGGACCTCTCCTACCAGAACCCCTGGCTATCGCCCTTCGACGAGTTCCAGCGCATGAAGCACCACCCGGTGCTCAAGCAGCACCTGGAAGGCGGCAAGCGCATCGCCTACGGCGCCCGGGCCATCACCAAGGGGGGGCTCAACTGCCTGCCGAAGATGACCTTCCCCGGTGGCCTCTTGATCGGCTGCGACGCCGGCACGCTGAACTTCGCCAAGATCAAGGGCCTGCATACCGCCATGAAGTCCGGCCTGGTGGCCGCCGAGGCGGTGTTCGAGGCGGTGGCCAAGGGCGACGAGGGTGGCCAGGAGCTGACCGCCTTCACCGAGCTGTGGGAGGCGAGCTGGGCCTATGCCGAGCTCAAGGAGAGCGCGAGCTTCGGGCCGGCGATCCACAAATACGGCACCGTGGGCGGCGGCGCCTACAACTTCGTCAACCAGCTGCTCGGCGGCAAGCTGCCCAACGTCCACGACACCACCGCGGACCATGCCCGGCTCAAGCCGGCCAGCGAGTGCGAGAAGATCGACTACCCCAAGCCCGACGGCAAGCTCTCCTTCGACAAGCTCTCCTCGGTGTTCCTGTCGAACACCAACCACGAGGAGGACCAGCCCTCCCATCTGCGCCTGACGGACCCCGAGCTGCCGATCCGCGACAACCTGCCCGAGTATGCCGAGCCGGCCCAGCGCTACTGCCCGGCGGGGGTCTACGAGGTGATCGAAGGCGACGACGGCAAGCCGCAGTTCCAGATCAACTTCCAGAACTGCGTGCACTGCAAGACCTGCGATATCAAGGACCCGGCCCAGAACATCACCTGGGTGGCGCCGGAAGGCGGCGGCGGGCCCAACTATCCCAATATGTGAACATCTATGTTTCTTGTATGGAGCGTGACATGACTGACGTATTCCTCTGCCATCCGCAGCGCAGCGCCGTGGGCCGCTTCGGCGGCACCCTGGCAAGCGTGCGCCCCGACGATATGGCGGCGACTATCTTCAAGGCGGTGCTGGCGGAAGCGCCGGATCTCGATCCGGCGGCCATCGAAGAGGTCTTTATGGGCTGTGCCAACCAGGCCGGCGAGGATAACCGCAACGTGGCGCGCATGTCGGCGCTGCTGGCGGGCCTGCCGACCTCAATCCCCGGCACCACCATGAACCGCCTGTGCGGTTCCGGCATGGACGCGGTGGGCACCGCCTTTCGCGCCATCAAGGCCGGCGAGATGGACCTGGCACTGGCCGGCGGCGTGGAGTCCATGTCCCGTGCGCCCTACGTGATGGGCAAGGCCGACAGTGCCTTCTCCCGCGGCCAGAAGATCGAAGACACCACCATCGGCTGGCGCTTCATCAACCCGCTGATGAAGAAGGCCTACGGCGTCGAGGCCATGCCCGAGACCGCCGAGAACGTGGCCGAGCAGTTCGTCATCTCCCGGGAGGATCAGGACGCCTTCGCCCTGCGCTCCCAGCAGAAGGCCGCCGCGGCGCAAGAGGCCGGTCGCTTCGCGCTGGAGATCACCTCCATCGAGATCCCGCGGCGCAAGCAGGAGCCGCTGGTCTTCGACCGGGACGAGCACCCGCGCGCGACCACCCTCAAGAAGCTTGCCGGCCTGCCGGCCCCCTTCCGCGAGGGCGGCAGCGTCACTGCCGGCAATGCCTCGGGCGTCAACGACGGCGCCGCCGCCATGCTGGTGGCCAGCCAGGCCGCGGTGGAGAAACACGGCCTCACGCCCATGGCGAAGATCCTCGGCATGGCCACCGCCGGCGTCGAGCCGCGCATCATGGGCGTCGGCCCGGTACCGGCGGTGCGCAAGCTGCTCGAGCGCACCGGGGTGTCGATGGATGAGATCGACATTTTCGAGTTCAACGAGGCCTTTGCCGCCCAGGCGCTGGCCTGCATGCGCGACCTGGGCCTGGCGGACGACGACCCGCGGGTCAACCCCAACGGCGGCGCTATTGCACTCGGTCATCCGCTGGGCATGTCCGGCGCGCGCCTGCTGCTCACTGCGGCGCATGAGCTGCAGCAGAGCGGCAAGCGCTACGCCCTATGCACCATGTGCGTGGGCGTGGGCCAGGGCATCGCGACCCTGATCGAGCGGGTATAAAGCGCAATCGGTCATTGTTAAGAGTTTACTGCTCGCACTAAGACTTCAAAGTGAGAATGCCATGCCGAACCACCTGATCATCGAGGGGCCCGAGCGGGGAGTGCTGCGCATCACTCTGCATCGCCCGGAAGCGCTGAAGGCCCTCAACACCGCCCTGCTGGAAGAGCTGGCCCCAGAACTGCGTGCACTGCAAGACCTGCGACATCAAGGACCCGGCCCAGAACATCACCTGGGTGGCGCCGGAGGGCGGCGGCGGGCCGAACTATCCGAACATGTAATAGCTGTCGCTGGCTTGTTTTAATTTGGGAGAGTGAAGGCTTATGCAGGATTTCGCGCTGCTGGAGGAAGGTCTGGCCCTGATGGCCCTTGGTATGGGGTTTGTTTTTGTTTTTCTTACCGTTCTGGTGATCGTGACCACCCTGATGTCGCTGGTGCTCGGGCGCTTCGCTCCCGAGCCGGCCAAGCCCGCCGCCGGTGCGCCCCGCCCGCCGGCACCGGCCCGGCAGGATGACGCGCTGATGGCGGTGATCGGTGCCGCCCTGCATCGCTATCGCCAGCGCCACCGTCGCTGAGGCCGGCCGCCCCCCCTTTCCCGACACCCCCTTCACTATTACGACAAGGTCACGACCATGACTGACAACGCTCGCCCGCTGGGCATTACCGATGTGGTCCTGCGCGACGCGCACCAGTCGCTGTTCGCCACCCGCCTGCGCCTGGATGACATGCTGCCCATCGCCGAGAAACTCGACCGCGTCGGCTTCTGGTCGCTCGAATCCTGGGGTGGGGCCACCTTCGACGCCTGTATCCGCTACCTGGGCGAGGATCCCTGGGAGCGGATACGGGCGTTGAAGGCGGCCATGCCCAATACCCCCCAGCAGATGCTGCTGCGCGGCCAGAACCTGCTCGGCTACCGCCACTACGGCGACGACGTGGTGGACAAGTTCGTCGAGCGCGCCAAGACCAACGGCGTCGATGTATTCCGCGTCTTCGATGCCATGAACGACCCGCGCAACCTGGAGCGCGCCATCCAGGCGGTGCGCAACGTCGAGGGCCACGCCCAGGGCACCCTCTCCTACACGGTGAGCCCGGTGCACACCCTGGACGGCTGGGTCGAGCTCGGCAAGACCATCGCCGCCATGGGCGCCGACTCCCTGTGCATCAAGGACATGGCCGGCCTGCTCAAACCCTATGACGCCTTTGAGCTGGTCAGCAAGCTCAAGTCCGCGGTGGACATCCCCATCCACATGCAGTGCCACGCCACCACCGGCATGTCCACCGCCACCGCCCTCAAGGCCGCCGAGGCCGGCATCGACAACGTCGACACCGCCATCTCCTCGATGTCGATGACCTACGGCCACAGCCCCACCGAGTCGGTGGTGGCCATCCTCCAGGGCACCGAGCGCGACACCGGCCTGGACCTCGAGCTGCTCGAGGAGATCGCCGCCTACTTCCGCGAGGTGCGCAAGAAGTACGCGGCCTTCGAGGGCTCGCTGAAGGGCATCGACTCGCGCATCCTGATCGCCCAGGTGCCGGGCGGCATGCTCACCAACATGGAGGGCCAGCTCAAGGAGCAGGGCGCCGGCGACAGGCTCGACGACGTGCTTAAAGAAATTCCCAAGGTACGGGAAGATCTAGGCTTTATCCCGCTGGTCACGCCCACCTCGCAGATCGTCGGCACCCAGGCGGTGATGAACGTGATGATGGGGGAGCGCTACACGTCGATCTCCAAGGAGGTCCAGGCGCTGCTCAAGGGCGAGTATGGCGCCGCGCCGGCCCCGTTCAACAAGGAGCTGCAGGCCCGGGTGCTGGAGGGCGGTGAGCCCATCACCTGTCGACCCGCCGACCGGCTCGAGCCCGAGATGGACACCCTCGCCGCCGAGCTCAAGCAGAAGGCCAAGGCCGACGGCATCCGCCTGGCCGAGGGCGAGCGCGAGATCGATGACGTGCTCACCTATGCCCTCTTCCCGCAGATCGGCCTGAAGTTCCTCAAGCACCGCGACAACCCGGACGCCTTCGAGCCTGCGCCCCAGGCCCCTGAGACAGGCGCCCCGGAAAACGGCAATGGCCAGGCCAAGCTGCCGGCGAAGGCAGAGGCCAAGGTACCCGCTGCTGCCCCGGCCGGCCCCGAGACCTACACCGTCACCGTCAACGGCAAGGCCTACGTGGTCGAGGTCGCCGAGGGCGGCGAGATCGCCGATGTCCAGGCCCAGGACGGCGGGTCCCAGCCGGCGGCTGCCGCCGAGGCGCCGGCCGCCACCGGCGAGGCGATCAGCGCGCCGCTGGCCGGCAACATCTTCAAGGTCAACGTGCGCCCGGGCGACGCGGTCAAGGAGGGTGACGTGGTGATCATCCTCGAGGCCATGAAGATGGAGACCGAGGTTCGCGCCGCGAGCGCCGGTACCGTCTCTGCGGTCAAGGTCGGCGAGGGCGACAGTGTCGCCGTCGGTGACGTCCTCATCGAGCTCTGAGGGGCCTTCCCATGGAAAAGTTGGTAACCCTCTGGTACGGCTCGGGCGCCTATAACCTGACCCCGGGCCAGGCCGTGATGATCCTGGTCGGGCTGGGGCTGCTGTACCTGGCCATCGCCAAGAAGTTCGAGCCGCTGCTGCTGGTGCCGATCGGCTTCGCCGGCGTCCTGGCCAATATCCCCGAGGCGGGCCTGGCGATCTCGGCGCTGGACCAGGCCATCGAGGTGGCTCGCCCCGCGGTGCTCCAGCAGATGGCCTCGGCGCTGGGGGCGACCCTGGACCCGCTGGCCGGCCAGGAGGCGTGGCGGGCCACCCTCAAGGCGCTGGTCGACAACGGCGCCTCGCCGGACCAGCTGCGCGCCGCCAAGGACGTGGCGATGAACGTCGGCTACGGTGACGGCCTGCTCTATACCTTCTATGCGATGGCCGTGGCGTCGGGGGTCGCGCCGCTGATCATCTTCATGGGCGTGGGCGCGATGACCGACTTCGGGCCGCTGCTGGCCAATCCGCGCACCCTCTTCCTGGGTGCCGCCGCGCAGTTCGGCATCTTCGCGACCCTGTTCGGGGCGGTGGGCCTGTCGGCGATGGGCTGGATGGACTTCACCCTGGAGCAGGCCGCCGCCATCGGCATCATCGGCGGTGCCGACGGGCCCACCTCGATCTACGTGTCGAGCATGCTGGCCCCGGAGCTGTTGGGGGCGATCGCCGTGGCCGCCTACGCCTACATGGCGCTGGTGCCGATGATCCAGCCGCCGATCATGCGGCTGCTGACCAGCAAGAAGGAGCGCGAGATCACCATGACCCAGCTGCGCCCAGTGTCGAAGCTCGAGAAGATCGTCTTCCCGCTGGCCCTGCTGGTGCTGGTGGCGCTGTTCCTGCCGGATGCCGCGCCGCTGCTGGGGATGTTCTGCTTCGGCAACCTGATGCGCGAGTGTGGCGTGGTCGAGCGGCTGACCGACACCGCCCAGAATGCCCTGATCAATATCGTCACCATCGTGCTGGGCCTGGCCGTGGGCTCCAAGCTGATGGCCGAGAGCTTCCTGGCCCTGGAGACGCTCGGCATCATGGCGCTGGGCATGGTGGCCTTCGCCATCGGCACCGCCGCCGGCATCCTCATGGCCAAGCTGATGAACGTGATGAGCAAGATGCCGATCAACCCGCTGATCGGTGCCGCCGGGGTCTCCGCGGTGCCCATGGCAGCCAGGGTGGCCAACAAGGTCGGCCTGGAGTCCAACCCGCACAACTTCCTGCTGATGCACGCCATGGGGCCCAACGTGGCCGGCGTGATCGGCTCGGCGGTGGCCGCGGGGGTGATGATCAAATACTTGGGGTAAATAAATAAGGAGGTCAAAAAGGATCTTTATTCTTGTGTTATTGTGCAGGTTGTTTTTAATTATTTTTTATTTATGAGGAGTCAGTTATGAGGTGGTTTGAAGGTAAGGGAGGCAGTCTGAGGTATGAAGTCCGATATGGTCAAGGTCCTTATTTGGTCCTAATTCATGAGATGGGTGGCTCCATTGAGAGCTGGGACCAAGTGATTGCTCATCTCCCCCCTAGTCAAGGGGTGGTTGTTCCCGAAATGAGAGGTATGGGCTTTTCGGAAAAAATTAAAGAAACACCCAGGTTTTCCGATATCGCTGGCGATGTTGTGTCGCTACTTGATTACCTTGGTATTTACGATCCCGTTGTGATTTCTGGTTGTGCGGTTGGTGGTGGGGTTGCTGTCCGGTTTGCTCTGAACTATCCAAAGAGAACAGCGGCACTTGCCCCTTTGGGCCCTGCGATGGATGTGGCCGATACGGCTCGCATTGGTGTACTTGCGCTGGCTGATCGCATGGAGGTGGAGGGAATGCGCGCGGTGGAGCCCTTGCTCTTGGATCGAACCTACCCCCAGCTTTATCGTGACCGTAACCCTGGGCATTTTTCTTTGGTTCGTGGGCGCTGGTACGCTAATGATCCCGTTTCTTTTTCTCATTTCTTTCGTATGCTGGTATCCACAAATCTTGTTCCTGAATTGAGTGCGTTATCTTGTCCAGTATTTTTTGGCGCAGGCATACAAGATAGCTTTCGTCCTCCTGAATATGTAAGGAATGTGGCGCAGTATGTCTGTGGTGCCAAAGTCGTCGAAATTGATGCTGGGCACCATATCGCGGACCATGCGCCATGTGCCGTCGCAAAACTCTTGACAGATCTTGTGGAAAAGATTTCTTAAGCTTGACTGGCTACCGGGGCCTTTGTCTGAAAGGTCTGCTTGTAGGCACGCTATGGCCCTGAGCTGCTAGCCAGCTTATCGTAGCGTGTGCAGGCCCAGTTTGGCCCTATCATCCAGCCAAAGCAGCGCCGGATAATACTTCGGTCGCGATACCGAGCTGGTCAAGGCCTCTCGGCGCGCCAGAGCGAGGCGCACGGTGCGTTCGGAACAGCCGATCTGATGCGCAATGTCCACAATGTGGGCGCCTCGCTGGAGATGTTGCCTTATCATGAGGAAGTCTTCTCGGCGCGTCAGTAGTGATACTCACATCAAACTGTTATTCCCTTGCAGGTAATGACTATGTCGAAAATATCAGTGCCCTATACCGAAGTCGCCCCCTTCAAGCCGTTCTCCCTTGTGCTGGGTATCATCATCGGCCTAGCTGTTTTCTTCCTGCTACCCGGATCGCTGGCCCTCAATGCCCGCATAGTGGCGGCCATCGCCATGCTGATGGCCACCTGGTGGATGACCGAGGCGATTCCCATCCCCGCCACCTCTCTGTTGCCCCTGGCGCTCTTTCCCTTCTTCGACATTGCCTCGGTGGGAGAAACGGCGGCCCCCTATGCCCACAGCATTATCTACCTGGTGTTGGGGGGTGTCCTGCTCGGTCTGGCCACGCAACGCTGGAACCTGCACCGGCGCATCGCGTTGCTCGCGGTGCTGGCGGTGGGCACCAAGCCCGCGCAGATAGTCTTCGGCCTGATGGCCGCCAGCTGGTTCATCACCATGTGGGTCAGCAACACCGCCACGGCGGTGATCATGGTGCCGATCGGTGGCTCCATCATCGCCCTGGTGAAGTCCCTGGGTAACGGTGATGATACGCCCAAGTTTTCCGCTGCCGTGCTGTTGGGCATCGCCTACGCCATCACCATCGGGTCTATGGCCACCCTGATCGGCCAGCCGCCCATGGCGCTGATGCGCGCTTACATGGAAAACACTCATGACATGAGCATCGGTTTCGGCCACTGGATGCTGATGGGGGTGCCGTTCTCTGCCACCATGCTGGTCGTGGCCTGGTTCGTGCTCAACAAGCTGGTTTTCCGTTCGGAAGTCGACGATATTCAGGGCGGCCGGCACTTGATCGAGACGGAGCTCAAGGGCATGGGCCGTCTGACACTGGAAGAGCGTCGCGTGCTGATGGTCTTTGCCGGCGCCGTGTTCTGCTGGGTGTTCCTGCCGCTGATTGCCAGGATCCCAGCCGTGCAGGCGGCGCTGCCATGGCTGTTGAACATCAACGACACCAGCGTGGCGATCGTGGCGGCCATCTTGATGTTTGTGATTCCTGCCTCGAAGGGGCGGGGTGCTCTGCTGGATTGGACGGACACCCGGGACGTGCCCTGGGGCGTATTGATCTTGCTTGGGGGCGGCCTGACGCTCTCCGCCCAGTTCACGGCCACCGGCCTGAGCGCCTGGATCGGCGAGGGGGTGTCGGGTCTGGCCGGGTTTCCACCGATCCTGGTGCTTGGCGTAACCGCCCTGATGATCATCCTGTTGACCGAGCTGACCAGTAACACCGCCACGGCGGCGGCCTTCTTCCCGATCATGGGGGCGATCGCGGTTGGCCTCGGCATCCAGCCCTTCCTGATGACCATCGTGGTGACCTTGGCCGTCAGCTGCGCCTTCATGTTGCCGGTCGCGACGCCGTCCAACGCGGTCGCCTTCGCCACCGGGGATCTGCCGATCAAGAACATGATACGGGCGGGCATCTGGCTCAACGTGATCGGCCTGCTGGTGATCATCGTCGCGCTTTACACCATCGTGCCGCTGGTGTTCGACGTTTCGCTCTGACACTTCCCCCAGATCAACGACGGCGCCTTGATGGCGCCGTCGTTGTATCCGTCTGAGGCAGTCCCTACGTCGCTGCGGCTGGTGTACCCTACCGCCATCGTTTCCACCACGCTGAGCCGCGCATGACCCAGTCCACCTACCGCCACTACCCCAGCTTCACTCGCCGCTATGTCCGCTCGGTGATGAAGATGATGGGCTTGCCGAAGAAGCCCCGCGTCGAGGCTGAGATCTTCGGTCAGATGGTGCAGGACGAGCAGGTGGTGCATTCCATCAACGGCGAGATCCTGATGCTCGAGTGGCACCATGGCCGCGAGGGCAGGGTGATAGTGCCGGAGCCGACGCTCTCCGAGTGGCTGCAGACGGTGCAGCTCAGCAAGGTGCAGGGCGACGCCTGGTCATGGCCCTGGGAGTTCAGCACCCTGTCGTTCCCGGCCAAGCAGACCTTCCACGGCCATCCGATCGACGGTGCTCTGGTCGCCTGGGTGGATTCCACCACGCTGCCGGGCCGCTACGAGGCGTTCCTGCGCGCCCATGCCAACCCGCATGGCGTAGACATGATGGGGCTCGGCGATCCGTGGTTGATCGTCGCCATCCACAATCCGCTGGATACCCAGCCGAGCCTCAATCGCACTATGCTGCGCGGCGCCTTCAAGCCCTCGCAGATCAGCGACTTCATCAACCGCGAGGCTATCGAGCACGCCGGTGGACGGGCCCAAGCCCTTGGGGACGAGGAGGGCATGATCCTGCGCGCCGTGGTGCGTTACGTGTTGTCGCTGGGCATGTACCTCTCCGCCTACCCTGAGGCACAGTCCAGTGGTGTGCCGGCGTGGATGAAGAACAAGCACCCGGAGGGGAAGAAGGGCGTGCCCTTCGCCCAGGTCGGCTATGACCGCCAGGATCGCGAGCTCAAGCTGGCCATGACCGCCCCGCGCTCGGTGTCGCCCTACTGGCGACAGCTGCGCGACGCACGCTACTACCGTGGCAAGTGGGTCGACCACCGCCCCGGGAGCCGCTACGTGCTGGTCAGCGGGTATGAGGTCGGGGCGGGGAAGACGGTAGGGGTCGAGGAAATTGAGGAGTCGATGAAGAAGTTGGTCCGTCGCCAACAGTTAATGGATACTCAACCGCCTATGGGGTTAGTGTATAACTTGAAGTGATCTGGCAAGGTGAAGGCCCATGCATCCCTCAGGCAGTACAAAAAACCGAACTTTTTTAGATGTCCTAGAGGATCCCACGAATTCAATGGGTACCTTACAAACAGCGTCTTTTACCAAAAGCGGAATCACACTAGCCCAGCATCGAGCCCCAGCTCATAGATTCTCCTGTGGCCCAACCTCGGATTTAGTCATCATCGTGCAGCAAAACATCGCCTCAAGCTCTGCACAATTCGACCTTGGCTGGGGCTGGCGAGAGCATTTTTGCGCAGCACCAACGGCTGTCTATGTCATACCACCTCAGGCAGATGTGCGCTGGGAAATTAATGATGAATCTCAATGTATTTACTTCGCGGTTCCATATGATCACGCTTCAGTGTTGCTTGAACAAATGGAAGTGGCTTCACCCAAAGAGTGCCTTTGGAGTTTGGCCACATCTGGTTTCAATGAAGCCTTGATTCATGAGCTGGTCCACAGACTTTGGCGTGCAAATTTATCATCTGATTCTGCCTGTGAGCTTCTTCTAAGCAGCTACAAAATCGCTATCATTCATGCTTTATCGCAGCGATGGTCAGAAACCCATGAGAAGGTAGTAAGCGCCAAGGTGAAGCTCAGTAAAGCCCAATTGAGGTATGTTCTCGAGTTCATTCGGCATAATTTGGGGGAGCCATTGTCTGTAGAGTCGCTAGCGCATTCACTCAGGCTTAGTCCTTTTCATTTTGCAAGAATGTTTAAGAACTCGACAGGACATTCACCGTACAGCTATGTTCAAAGCCTGAGGATCGACAAAGCAAAAGACTTACTGACTACGTCCCCAATGAGTGTGTCTGCAGTAGCCGACAGGTTAGGCTTCAGTAGCCAGAGTTATTTCTCTCGCGCATTCAAAGCTAAGGTTGGCTGCTCGCCTGATAAATTCAGGAGGCGGTTGCTTTTCAACATCCGCTAGAGTATAGGTGATGTAGAGTTAGTAGATGCACTGAAGACGCTCTGCGGACACAGGACCACAGAGCGATATAAATAACCACCTGATGCTTTTCTAGGCTATTGATGGGATCAGCGTGGGTTCATTGGTGAGAAGATTCCCGCACGTGCCTCGATAATCTCAGCAGCATCCAGTAACGTATCCTCCCTGAAGCGCCTCCCCAGAAGCTGTACCCCCACTGGTAGTCCTCCTGAGACCCCTGTGGGAACTGATAACGCTGGAAAACCAACGACGGGGATTGCCATCATTGACCAGTTTGCAGCCATCACTCGACGCATGCTATCCACGCTTTTTATGTCGGCATCTTGTTCGAAGGCCTGCTCAGCGGAAACTGGCAGCAGGACCAAGGGGTAGTCCTCTAGGAACTGCTGAAGCTGTGCTATCAGTGTGCCCCGACGAGCATAGCCGTTCATGTAATCGCTGAGTCCCGGCTGCGGTCCCCACCAATCTTCTGCGACTGCATAGTAATGGGCCGCCGCGCGCTGCATTCCCTCATCACCGATCTCGGCAACCATTGGCATGATCTGCCGAAACTCTTCCATCGCCAGCAGATACCATAGCCGGTATGCTTCAGCCAACAGGGGAAGACTGATCTCTTCAACCACGTACCCTGCATCTGTCAGCCAATCGCTCGCCGCATCAAGCGCCGCGTTCACGGCTGGCTCCGGTGTGGAAACCCCAACATCGCGCAGCAGTCCAACTCGGAGTGGACGGTTGAGTGGCTCTCCCAGCAAAGGTACTTGTGCATGCAGGCCATCACGCGGATCAAAACCGCTCATACCGCTTAGGGCTAAACGAAGGTCAGCCACCGTACGGGCTAATGGTCCTTGAGCAAACATGGTTTGAACGGATAGTGCTTGATCAGCGTCCGCTGGACCGTACCAGCTTGGGACGCGACCGACAGTAGGCCGAATCCCGGTGACGCCACAGCAATATGCTGGTTGTCGAACAGAGCCGCCGATGTCATTGCCGTGGGCAATCGGTACCATACCAGTTGCTGCAGCCACCGCCGCCCCGCCGCTTGATCCGCCGGGCGTTCGGGAACTGTCCCATGGGTTTAGCGTTCTGCCATGTAGATCGTTATTGGTAAACCACCGGTAGGAGAACGCAGGCGTATTGCTCCGACCGACGAAGACGGCACCCGAGTTACGTAGGTTCGCAACTTGGGGGCTGTCTTTTTCTGCAACATTGTCTTTGAAAGCGACAACACCGTTGGTGGTTGCGTGCCCGGCCTGATCGCTGTTGACCTTCACCGAAACCGGCACGCCGTGCAATGGTCCCAGTGCCTCGCCACGAGCCACAGAGCGGTCCGCCTCATCAGCCATGGCCAAGGCCTCGTCTGGCGAGACTTCTACCAATGCATTGAGTAGAGGGTTAACTTTTTCGATCCGCTCCAGGCAACTTTGTACGGCTTCACGCGAAGAAATCTCGCCGGTGCGAATCCCGCGCGCGATTTCGGTAGCGCTCCAGCACCACAGCCCCTGTGACGCGGAGGTCTTATCGGCGGTGACCTCGATATTTTCTTTGTTGTTGTGCATGAGTTTCTCCATCTAGTATCTTGACATACAAAAGTTAGAAATCTGCGATGGAGCAGTTCAACGGTTCCTTTGTTCGCGGACTTTGCGTACAAATTTCCCTCCTGCTCCCGGACTGATCTTAACCTTCGAAATAGGCCACAAGTGGCCTCAGATAAACAAAGAGAGCAAGATCTGTCATAAGTAGCAAGAATTTGCATGAAAGGGCTGCTTCCTCCAAGAAGGCTAGCTCGATTTACGCCTGTAGGGTCACGGATCTGACACCTTCGTGGATACGCCGGCGGCATATGCAGCAAGATGTCGGAATGCTGGAAGGCCACGACACAGTAATGTCTTGGGCGCCTCTTGGCTGAGATTAGTCCGTCATTTATTTCAGGGGCGTGACTGGAGCGGAGGAGCACACAGGTTGAGGGGATTCTTCACCCTGTGTGAGGTTGGTGGCTAGGTCGCGACGTTTACGGATGAGCAGTATTTCCGTATCCACCTTAAAGCTGGGGGACTTGGCCTTGTCATGGCCGGGGACGAGGAATTCCGCCCCGTCCCTGCGCCTGCTGCCACACCCGTCTGGCGGGACAGCGGCATCACTGCATGCTCCTGGGAGGTGGCCGGGAGCGGTGATTCCCCGGCCCAACGACAGCTTACTTGCCAGCCATGGTCTTGGCGGCTGTGTACTCGGCGTCCAGGCCGGACTGGGTATCCAGCGAGGGATCGATTGTCTTAAGCCCGACATGCATCATCGACAACAGCTGCAGGCCGGAGAAGTCGCCGTCCAGGCTTTTGAGCGTGTAGCGCTTGTCAGGGTCGTTGATGGAGAGGCCGCTCTCACCGAGCTTGGCGATCTCGAACACCACTTTGGCGAGTTCCTGCTGGTCCATCTTCGCGAACGTCTCGATGGCACCGGTCATGTACATCACCGCGTCCATGCGTAGGCCACCGTCGGCCTTGGACTTCATGGTGTCCTGGGCCAGGCGGCTGATCGCCTTCTTGGCCTCGGTGGCGATGGGAGAGTTCGGCTCCAGCTCGATGATTTGCTGGTAGATCCCGATGATCTGCTCGGCGTTGTCGGTGCCCAGCTCCTCCAGGTTCAGTGCCAGGCCATACAGTGTGCTGACATCCTTGGGATTGGCCGCCAGGGCACGCTCGAAGTAGGGCTTGGCGTCTTCATGCTTGCCGCGCTTGGCCAGCAGGCCGGCCAGGTTGCGGCTGATCCACAGGTCGTCGGGCAGCTTGTCGGCGGCGTTGCGCAGCGTGGTTTCGGCCTTGTCCAGCTCGCCCAGCTTCACATAGGCGAAGCCCAGAGCCGCGTGGGCATGGGCGTAGTCGGGCTCCGCCTCGGTGCAGGCCTTGAGCGGGGCGACCGACTCCTCGACACGCCCCATCTCGGAGAGACAGACGCCGTAGTTGTAGAGGATCTCGGGGTCATCGGTCATTTCGGCCATGACTTCGAGCGCCGGCAGCGCGTCCTCGAGGAAACGGTGCTCGAGCAGGCCGAGGATGTAGTGCTTCGGCTCGACGCCTTCCTGCGGCACGGCCACGCCAAGGACATGCCCGTCTTGGACCACGATCGCTGCCGTGTAGCCCTTGGCCGCGTATTGGAGCGTGATGGTCTGCAGTACCGCATCCTCGAAGCCCGGGTCATCTCGCGGCGGCAGGCCATCGATCTTGATGTCATCGAGGCTGCGTTAGAAGATCTGGGGGGCTTGCGGCATTGCGTCACCTACGGTGCGGAGAGTGAGAATTGCGGCCAATGGTACCAAGGAATGCCGCAAGTGTTGGAGAACAAACCCAGTGACA
Organism: Halomonas sp. HK25; assembly: GCF_047795635.1. Classification (GTDB taxonomy): domain Bacteria; phylum Pseudomonadota; class Gammaproteobacteria; order Pseudomonadales; family Halomonadaceae; genus Halomonas. The sequence continues at coordinate 366,451 of NZ_CP181044.1, forward strand.
GGTCAGGTCATGGTTCCGGTGGTTAACCCATGCCACTCCGCCAGTTGCTGGTTGGCCTTGAGCCTCTGACGCTGCAGTAGCGCGCTATCGAACAGGTGGCTCAATGACGCATCGGCAGGCACCAAAGGCAGAGAGGCCTGGGCCTCATCACGGAATTGAACCGCCAGGTTGGGCTCTGCGTCCAGCACCTCCCACCAGGCCAGGATGTCCTGCCGAGCGCTTTCCATTAGTGGCGCGGCGGGCAGTCGGTCTGATTTTGCGGCATTGGCGCGCTCGGTGGCCGGCAACAGATTCCACAGGTCGTTGTTCTGCCATCGCGACCAGGGGAAGCAGTGATCCACGGCATAGGCGCGGCGTCGCAGATCCTGGTGCGACCACACGCAGTGCAGCGGAGCTTCTGTCGTCAGACGCCGGGTGATCAGCTGGCGGACCTGCTGGGTCTCACGCCGGCTGTCGGGCCAGGCCAGTGCTCGGTGCAGCAGGCCAACGTCGGCTTGCGGGTTGTAACCTTGCATCAGCTGCACCCACTCATGGTTGATGGCCGGCTCCAGCCAACAGGCGTAGCGGCTCATGCAGTCCCATAGCGGTGTGGGTACCCGATACTCACCGAAGCCTGCCAGCATCTGGGTATCCAGCCGGGCAGATTGGCTCGAAATCCGCACACCGCGACGCTCCCCGGCAAACACTGGCTGCGAACTGCCTGGCCAGGTGGTGTAGTGGGTGGGCATTCGTACGATGGTCTGGCAGGCATCGCGAATGGCCCGCAGTACGGTCGCGGCCATCTCAGGGTCTGCCAAGGGACTGCCGATCCGCATATCGCCGGGAGCGATCTGTGCCAGTTGGTGAAAATCGTCCTTGGCAAACCCGTAGCCCCGAGAGCCAGGTGACTGTCGCAGCCGGTGGTCCAGCAGCAGCGGGCGGTAGAGCAGTAGCCAATAAAGCCCGACTGCGCCCAGCGGCAGCGTGACCCAGTCGTCATCGCGCCGAGTGACGATACCGGGCGCGGTGTCGGCCAGGCGCACCAGGGTGCGTAGCAGGGCAAGCTTGTAGGTGGAAGACTTGTCGTCGTTGACGATGATGTGGCGCAGTACGGGCAACGCCCCGGTGCCGTCATCGGGTAGGCGATAGACGCGAAGCTGCCAGTCCACCGATTCACGACCCAGCTGGTCGTCGCTATGAGACGCCGCGACCGGCAGGAGAGCGAGATCCTGAGCCCAGCGGTCCAGTGCAGCCAGGCTCACCTCGAAGAACTCACGCTCATCGCCGCTGGCCCCTTGCCGGCAGGTGATGACAAGCACTCCCCCGGGTGCCAGTAGGGTGGTCAGCACTCGCAGTGCTCGTTGCTGCTCATCGGGCCGCAGGTGCATCAATACCGCAGAGACCAGAATCAGCGAATAGCGCTGAGAAAGAGCCCGTACTTGAGACAATGAGGGGAAACGGTCATCCAGCCAGGTGACGTCACTGCCCAACGTGTACGTCCGCCCGAGCAACCGTAGGTTTTCTGCCGGCTCTACCGCCAGAACCTGCCAGCCACACGCAGCCAGCGCCTTGGCATCGCGCCCGCTACCTGCGCCCACATCCAAGGCCATGCCGGGTTGGTCCGGTAGCAGGGGGAGCCAGTCACGGTGCACCTGGTCGAAGTCGACCGACTGATACTGATCGAAGAAGCGTCTGGCATTTTCGTGGTAGGGCCGCTCGCTCGACATGGTGTCACTTCCCTTTGACCAGATAGCACCACGTTACCGCCCGGCCCATTAGAATGCGATATGACGAGAGGCTGCCTGGCTAAGCCCATGCCTTGGCGGCCGCTGGTGAAATGCACCGTCATAGGGGTGTGGCCATGTGTGGACGTTTTGCCCTCTACAGCGACTACCCGAGCCTGGCTGCGTCGCTGCGCCTGCCGCTGGAGGCCACCGAGGCTGACCAGGTGCCACGCTATAACGTGGCGCCGGGCACCTGGGTTAGCGCCGTGCGCCGGTTGGACGATGAAGGACCTCTGGTGCTGGATGCCATGTGGTGGGGCTATCACCCTCATTGGGCAGGTGAGGATGCCCCCGAACCCATCAATGCCCGGGTTGAGAAGGTCGCAACCTCGAAGTATTTCCGCGGCGCCTTTGCCCACCACCGCTGCCTGGTGCCTGCCAACGGCTGGTTCGAGTGGACGCAAATTGATGGTAAGAAGCAGCCCTATTTCCTGACACGAGAGGATGGTCAGACGCTCTGGCTGGCGGGTATCTGGTCAGAGCGCCCGGACGGCAAGCCAGGTTGCGCCATCCTCACCGAGCCGGCACGTGGCGTTGCGGCCCAGGTTCACGACCGCATGCCGTTGGCGCTGGATGCCGCCAGCCTGGCGCCGTGGATGGACCCGAATCTGACCGACCGCGAGACCATGCGGCAGGTCATTCGTCACCTCGATCCCCGACAGATCACCCATTGGCCAGTGAGTCTCCGCGTCAACGCGCCTGTTCACGACGATGAGAGCCTGATCGCATCACTTCCATCACGGTGAGCCCGGCTGTGGCGCCGGTTGCTTGTGGGTTGAATGGCGTAGCTAACGCAGCGCTCGATATGGGCATGGCAGGCGCGACAGCGAATCCAGAAGCGTCCCTCGGCGCGCCACATGAACTCGAAGTGGGCCCAGGTCCTGGGCTTGTGGGTCAGTCGCTGGCTCTGGCCGCAGCCGCATATCAGTGCACAACTGCCATCATTCAACCAGGTCAGTACGATGGTCTCCATGCCGTGTCCCACTCTGTTATCAGTGTTCATGAGAAACACTGTGGGCCAGGCGACAGCAGTTCGGTGTGAGCGATGTCGGAAAAACACCGTGGCGTTTGGCTGACAGCGTGTCAGCGCATTCGGGGGAGTTAGTCCCAGCGAGTCGTCCAGCGTGGCGTGCGGTTTGCGCAGCGCAGGTGCCAGGCTGTAGCGCGTCAATCTGGATGAGAAGCCAGCGACAATCAGGATGAGAACCGGGGTGTCGCGGACCCTTCACTTTTACCCTTCCTTGCTTGGTGAACACGTTGCGTCAGTCGCGTCATTGTCGCTGGGCGACACAGAGTGACTCGTTTTGATTGTCGCGCGTGTTGCCGGTCGCCCTCGTGAACGCTTGTTGTCCATCGCGGTGCGGCGACGATAGCTGTCGACATTGAGCTCGAACAGGGTGGCGTGATGTACCAGGCGGTCGACGGCGGCCAGTGTCATGGCAGGATCGGGGAAGATCTTGCCCCACTCGCCGAACGGCTGATTGGCGGTGATCAGCAGTGAGCGCTGCTCATAGCGGGCGCTGATCAGCTCGAACAACACGCTGGTCTCGGCCTGATCCTTGGTGACGTATGCCAGGTCGTCGAGGATCAACAGATGGTACTTGTCGAGCTTGGCGATGGCGGCCTCGAGGGTGAGCTCTCGACGGGCCACCTGGAGCCGCTGCACCAGGTCGGTGGTGCGGGTGTAGAGCACCCGGTAGCCCGCCTCCACCAGGGCCAGACCGATGGCCGCCGCCAAATGGCTCTTGCCCCCGCCGGGAGGGCCGAACAGGATCAGGTTGGCGCCTTCGTCGAGCCAGCGGTCGCCGCTGGTCAAGGCCATCACCTGGGCCTGGGAGACCATTGGCACCGCCGTGAAGTCGAAGTTGTCGAGCGTCTTGCCTGGCGGCAGTCGGGCAGCACTCAAGTGGCGCTCGAGCCGGCGCCGGGCCCGCTCGGCGAGCTCGTGTTCGGCGAGGGTGGCCAGCAGCCGCGCCGCCGGCCAGCCCTCCTGATCGGCCTGGTCGGCAAAGTGCGACCACACCCCTTTGATGGTGGGCAGGCGCAGGTCATTGAACATCAAGGTCAGCCGTGCCGCGTCGGTCATCGATGATGAGCTCATGCCACACCGCCCATGACCGGCTGGTCCATCAATGCGTTATAGGTGGCCAACTCCACCAGGCGCACCTCGATATGGGGTAGTTCACTTGGGGCGGGCCCGAAGCGAGCCCGCAGCGTGTCGAGGTGCGGCAACTCGCCGGCCACGAGCAGCGCCTCCAGGTGCTGCGCGAGTGCCGCTTCACAGCCCCGCTCGTGGGCCAGGGCCAGCAGGCCGACCATGCAGCGGCAGGCCGGGCGGGCGTCCCGCCCGGCGAGCAAGGCGTCGAAGGTGCGCCGATAGGCGTCCCGCGGGAACAGCTGGTCGCGGTAGACCAAGTTCAGCAACGCCATCGGCTTGCGCCGCAGGGCATGAATGACGTGATGGTAGTTGACCACATGGCCATGCCGGCCGCCGCGCCGGGCGCGCCCGCGGGGCAGCGTCATCAGCGCACTGCCGCCGATGAACACCTCCAGGCGATCGTCATGCAGGCGCACCCGCAGCTGATGGCCAATCAACCGGGAAGGCACCGAGTAGAACACCTTACGCAGCGTGAAGCCGCCGGAGGACGTCACCCGCACCCGGATCTCCTCAAAGTCCTGGCTACGCTGCCGGGGCAGCGGCTGCAGCAGGGCGCGTTCGGCGTCGATGCGGGGCTGATGGCGGGCGTTGCGCCGGCTGACCAGTTCATCGATGAAGGCCCGGTAGGCGGTCAGGTCATCGAAGTGGCGTGAGCCGCGCAGCAGCAAGGCATCGCGGATGGCACGCTTGAGGTGGCCATGGGCACTCTCGATACTGCCGTTCTCGTGGGCCACGCCGGGATTGTTGCGGCTGGGCAGCATGCCGTAGTCCCGGCACAGCGCCTCGTAGCGCTGGGTGAGGTCATCCTGTGCCGCCTGCTCGAGGTTGCGAAAGGCCGCCGACAGGCTGTCGGTGCGGTGCTCGCGCGGGGCGCCGCCGAGTGCCCACAAGGCGTTCTGCAGCCCCTCCGCCAGCGCGACGAAGCTCTCGCCGCCCAGCACCACAAGGGCGTGCTGGAAGCCGCCATACACCATCCGGAAGTGGTACAGGCGATGATCCAACGGCCCCTCGGCCACCGTGACCTGCAGGTCGGCCATGTCAGTGAAGTCGGACAGGCCCAAGCGTCCCGGTTCATGGGCCTGGCGGAAGATGACCTCCTGCTCCGGGCCATGCACCGCCCGCCAGGCGCGCACCCGACGTTCCAGGGTCCGGCGAACGCCGTGTTCGAGCTCGGGATGGCGGCGTCGCAACTCCTCGAACAGGGCAACCGGTCGCAGCCCCGGTGCCGCCTCCAGCAGGGGAACCACCTCTTCCTCGAAGAGGCCGGCCAGCGGATCCGGTCGGCGGCGGGTGCGTGGCGACGCCGTCTGTGACGGCAGCCGGGGGTCATTCTCGAGGCGGTAGGCGGAAGCGGTGCTGAACGCGGCCTTGGCAGCGGCGGTGGCGGGACTATCACTACGGCGAAAAGTCATGTAAAGCCTCACTTGGTGATCGGTGATGTGTCGTCCCGGCACGGGGTGATCCTCTTTGGCGAGAAGACCACTCTAAGCCGGGTTGGCCGCGATCACCCGGCGGGCTCCCCTTGGGGATCCCGCCGTTCTTGTGTCGTCGAGGTCGTTCGGGCTACGCCCTCACGACGTCGACGACACAAGACATCGGCTTTCTCATCTTGATTGTCGCGTGACTCTCATCTTGATTGTCGCTCTATATCAGGCTCCGCAAAGGTTACCGTACCGCTCCCCATCTTGTGGTTGAGCGCATCCAGCGTTGCCATCAGCTGGTCGTTATGCTTGCGCTGCACCTGGCTTTCCGGGGCATCGAGTAGCGAGGGCTGTGCGCGGTTGGCATCGACCAGATCCACCAGCATCACACCGGCATTCATGAACCGGTGGTGGGGGCGCTAAATAGCCGCGAACGCCTGACTGGCCGCATGCAGGATGTGGTGTCGACGCCGCACTCCCAATCCGGACAACCTTCAGTGACGTTGACAGTGGCGGCTGTCAGCGGTGGGCTGCGGCAGCTCCACCGCGGCGCTGGGAGAATACTGTGACAGGTCAGGGCGATGCTTGACTAGGACTTGACGAATTGCTCGGCGACTAGCTGGACGTGATTCCCGCGTGCCCATTGATGGTCGGATGAGCTGCCGCGATGTCGATCTCTGCCCCAGTGGGCACCCGGTTAGTGATGACATCCAGCCGTTATCACGTGATTACTTGCCGCGCCACTGAACCTGGTCATGGGATGCTCACCTCGACAATGGTCAGGACCATGCCCCCTCACCTCTCAGTGTGGGCGCATTGGCGCCGAGGCAGAGTGGAAAAGCCTCCATCCACTTGGATCTGCGGTGGGGCCGAATCGAGCAATCGCTCGGTCTACCCGACTGCTAGGCTGCGGGCCACCAAGGCATCAGCATGGTCTACGCGCTCATGAAAACCTCTCATGACAACGCTTAACAGTATCAATGAATTTTTCGAGCACTGGCTCAATACGCCCTTTCGGCCAAGCAAGCACAAAGCTTGTCGGGTAATCAATTTCCCGGAGAGCTACTACAGCGAGACCGCTTGGGTAAATAAAATTTCTGCCAATCACGGTTAAGCCAACTCCCATGCCTACAGAAATTAAGTTCAGTTGAGTGGCTATTGTGCCTACTTCTTGGACTATCTTGGGCTCAAATCCAGCCTCCTTGCAAAGGATGTGAAGCCATCCATAATCAGGGTTTACACTTGACTTAGGTACCACGACGAAGTCTTCATTAGATAATTCTTTTAATTCAATGCTGCACTTTTTTGCAAGTCTGTGATCAGAAGGAAGTACTACCCCCAAGGTGCCTGTCTGTATGTGTAATGTTTCTAAAGGAGTATTGCTTAAAGATCGCCCAGCCCCTTTCTTCCTTTTGACATCACCTCCAGAGGGTCCAAAGTGCAAGAAGCCTGCATCGATTCTTTCTTTCGATAGCTCATCCAGCTGTGATGAAGTTGGTAGTTCCAGCAGTGACAAAGTAACGTCTGGATAGTTTTCATGGAAATCTTTTATGACGGCTCGGAAAAGAGGGTGTAACAGGGTCAGTGAGCCATAGCCAATATTAAGAACACCACTTTTACCTTGCCCAATTCGCTTTGCCATCAAACAAGCTTGGTCTAGATTTTCCATAATCTCTTTAAGCCTTGGTAGCAGAGCTCGGCCGGCTGCGGTTAGCTTCACCTGGTGTGAAAGTCGATCGAACAGTTGCGTGTTAAGCTCTCCCTCAAGATCTGAAATTAGTTGTGAAACGGCTGGCCGGGTAATGTTCATTCTCTCAGCAGCACGTCCAAAATGTTCTTCTTCTGCTGCGGCAATGAAGTATCTGAGATGTCGAAGCTCCATAGTATTAATGACCCTTATGTAATCGAGCTGTGGGTTTTTGACAACCTTGCCACTATACTAAATCCCTTTCTATGCTGTAATAGTGAAGTGCAGGCGTGTTTTTCAATTTTAACTCCTGGGGTGATGTGATATTTTGAGTAACGACCAAGTGTATTAGCGCTTCAGGAGTCATTCTGTAATGGCCTATAATTAACACATGCTTGGCTTGTTAGCCACATTTGCTATCAGCTAAATAAAAAATCACCAGTTACTTCAGGGTGGCGTCCCTTCCTTACGTTCCGTTTACCACACATTCAGTTATCAGGGAATACTACTATCGGCCTACGGAGCCGCTAAACATTTCGTTGCTGGCAAGCTGCACCGCCTCAGGGCGGCTATTTCCAACTTGTGTGTCTCCTGCCAGCCAGATTGCCCCCGGCAAGGGCAGGTGAAATGCGTACTGACGACATCAACTTGGCCCTCGTATCGTGTCGCCAGTACCAGATTGGCCACCCTAAACAGGTGGGATGGCGGTGCCTGATTCTTGCCAGCATCTAGATTTTTATCGTCGTGGTGTGCGCCCATTAATATATATGCGGTAATGTTCTCTGACCATGGCTAAGGAAAATATAACTCGACGGAGTTTTTTTTTCTGTTCTACCATCCCCGTCTCACGCTAAATAAATGATGATTTAAGTGGCGTGTAAAAGACTTGAGGTTGTGATAATTGCCTGTAAACCTGAACAAGAAGGATAACTATGAAGTTCTATAAAAGGCTCGCGGCTACTTTGTTTTCGGTTGGCGCAATGGGGGTAGGCGTCGCGCAAAGTGACACTCCAAGGGTTGATGTAAGCCCCTATGGGCAGGTGAACTTGGGGTACATGTTAGGAGAAACTGGGGAGGGGACGGAAAGCTACATTGTCGACAATTTGAATAGTATGAGCCGTATTGGTACTTGGGTAAGAGGAAGCTTTGACGATACTGGAATCACTGTTGGAGCACATATTGAACTTGGCTACGTACAAAATCCGTCAAATGCAGTGTCGCCTGATAATCGAAATATATCTGGTGAATTTAGAGATAGGCAGCTAAATATTTTTGTCGAAGGAGATTACGGTAAGTTCTCTCTTGGACAAGGTGATGGCGCGGCAAATAATAATACTATCGCAGATCTGTCGGGGACAAACGTTGTTTCTTTTACTAATCCGGCAGTAGTTGGAGGAGGCCTTCCTTTTGTTGATCGGACAACTGGGGAGGGGGTAAGCCTTAGAAATGCCGTAAGTAATCTTGATTTTGAAGGCCGCTACTCGCGGATTCGATATGATGCGCCATCAATCGGCCCAGTCGATTTCTCGATGAGCCATGGTGTCAAGAGCAGCTCCGACGTCACTGAGGTGGGTGCCAGGTTTTCGGCCCCTGTCGCCGGTAGGCTAATTGCGAGAATTGGGTATTCGGTTAGAGATGTGGGTGATATCACAGGTGATGTAGAAACAGTTGGCGGCTCTGTTTCGTGGTTGCACGATAGCGGAGTTAGCCTGACTGCAGCATACTCAGAATCATCTGATGATAATGTTGAGAATCCACGATCTAGTTTTTATTGGGGGAAGGCTGGATACAGGATAAATGAGTATCATGCTGTCGATATTCATTATTCGGAAACAAGCGATCTCAGTGTTAGAGGTGATCGTGCCGAATCTGTTGGAGTCGGGTATGTCTATACTCCAAATAGGTGGCTTGATGTGTATGCTGGTTATAGGAATCACGCATTGTCTAGAGTGGAGGCGGATTATGACGATGTCAATGTTTTGATGCTGGGGTCTAGAATCAGGTTCTGATCAGTGTGTAGCTATAGGTGTTGTTTTGATTGATGCTTTGCGGCCTTTTTTGGCCGCTTTTTTATTGCTGGCTATTTGTAGATATGGTTTTTCATTTTTTGATAATTTCTTCAGTGGGCTCCCTTTTTAGTTTGAGGGATTCCCCTGGTGTTGCTCTATCTCTGCACAATTCAAGATCAATGCGGTGCCGAATGGTTATATGTGATTTAGATTTCGCACATGTAAGCAGTTTCGGTTATGTTTTCATGCAATCCTGCGAAAGGATAGTTGGGTAAGAGAGGCTTTAAAGGTCAATTATCTACAGGTCTTGTGTGGCTGTGAAAGGTTTTTATTTCTTGATATTAAATTCTCTGGTTTGGCCTGGGGTATGCATTTTACGGGTGGTGCGTTTATTGAAATGTTTGAATTTTATTGTTCTTTCATGCGGCACATATAAGCCTGGTTAGTTCATCTTACCCTCCACCGCAAAAAAACCAACTCGACTTACCGTCTGTGGGTTTCGATACTGGGATCATCCTCCGAAAAGGACCATTGAGATGAGTACAGTCCCCGCGTTACCCCAGCCTCTCCAGGGCCTCAAGGTGGTCGAGTTGAGCCACCTCATTGCTGGCCCATACTGTTGCCAGCTGCTGGCCGAGGAAGGCGCTGAGGTCATCAAGGTAGAGCCTCCTCACGGTGAGCTGTCGCGCTCCCGTGACCCCATGCGTCCAAGTGAGAAAGGTAATGTGTCTGCACATTACGGAGCGCTGAATCGCGGAAAGAAAAGTATCGCTCTGGACCTTAAGAACTTGGAAGGCATGCGCGTCTTTCGCTCCTTGCTGGAATCCGCCGATGTGTTCGTGACCAATATGCGGGCGGCAGCGCTGGGGCGGCTGGGCATTCATCCTCACGCCCTGCGTGAAGCGTTTCCGCGGCTGGTTGTCGTGTCGATTTCGGGTTTCGGCATCGATAACGCAGGTGAGTATGCCGACCGTGCCGGCTTGGCCATGGTGGCGGAGGCCATGTCTGGCACGACCGGGCTGACCCGTGATCACTCCGGAAATCCAGTGTGGTGCGGCTTTGCGTTGGGGGATGTCCTGGCGGGCATGACCGCACATTCGGCCATTCTCCTGGCCTTACGCAATCAGGAACGGCATGGGGTGGGGCGGTTGGTGGATCTGGGCTTAGTCGAATGCACTTTGCCGATGGTGTCGGTAGCCTTGGCGCGCGTTCAGATTGCCGATGCAGCTTTCTCTGCCTTTGCGGGCTCCAATGACTTTCATGGTGTGCCGTACGGTGCATTCCCGGCAAAAGACGGCTACGTCAATATCGGTGTTAACCGTGATGATTTCTGGCACCGCTTGTGCGCTGCCATGGGTCGCGCCGAGTTGGGGCTCGACGAGCGCTATGCGACTTATGTCGAGCGGGCGAAACGACAATCTGAAGTACATGCCATCACTGAAGAGTTTACTCGCCAGCATACTCGCGCTGAGATTACTGAAAAGCTGGGGGAGTTCGATGTGCCCGTTGCCGGCATCTTGAGCATGGCGGAGGTCATCGAGGATGGCTACTTGAAGCAGCGGGGTGCCCTTCGTGAAGTCAACGATGGCCTAGGCGGCACGCTCACCTTGCCAGCAGATCCCACAGGATTTGAGCCGGCTCCTGATTCTTCACGCATTCCCCAGCTGGGTGAACATCGTCATGCACTATTAAGCGAGGGGCTCGGCTTGTGTGATGACGAGATAGTAAAGCTTGAGCAGACAGGTGCATTTGGCGCATGTAATCCGCAATAACTAAAACTTAACAACTACCCTTACATTCTCTCTATCCAGTGATAAAAGGATGCCACAACATGAGTAATGAAGATTCCGCTCGCCTGACCCTTGAAGAGATTCGTGAAGTCACTCGCTCAGTGTGCGCTCGTTATGATGATGAGTACTATCGTGAGCTGGATCGCACCGAAGGCTTTCCGCACGACTTTATCAAAGACGCCATGGAAGCCGGCCTCGGCTCGGTCATGGTTCCAGCGGAATACGGCGGCATGGGTCTGGGTGTTCGTGAGGCGTCTGTGGTGGTGGAAGAGATCCATCGCTGTGGTGGTAGCGGCTCCAACCTGCACGGTCAGATGTTCATGATGGGCATCCTGGCGCGTCACGGTTCTGATGAGATGAAGCAGGAGATCCTGCCGCTGGTGGCGTCTGGCGAAGTGCGCCTGCAGTCCTTCTCGGTGACCGAGCCGACCGCCGGTACCGATACCTCCAAGATCACCACCAAGGCCCGTAAAGAAGGTAATGAGTGGGTAGTTAGCGGCCAGAAAGTCTGGACCTCCCGGATGGACCACACCGACTTCTTCATGGTGTTTGCCCGTACCAGTCCGGTCAAAGACCCGAAGAAGCCGTTCCAGGGTCTGTCCTGCTTCCTGGTGGACAAGCGCAAGATCGATCCCAAAACCCTGACCACCAAGAAGATCGATGTGATGTTCAACCATCATACCTACGAGGTCTTCTACGACGACATGCGTATCCCGGAAACCTGCATGATCGGAGAGGAAGGCAAGGGCTTCAAATACCTACTGGACGGCTTGAACGCCGAACGGATTCTGATCGGTTCCGAGTGTATCGGTGATGGCCGCTGGTTCCTGGACCGTGCGGTTAAGTATGCCAACGAGCGGGTGGTGTTTGGACGTCCGATCGGCACCAACCAGGGGGTTCAGTTCCCGATTGCCAAGGGCTATGCCCAGCTTGAAGCGGTCGACGCCCTACGCTGGAAAGCAGCGGACATGTTCGACAGCCACGAAAACTGCGGTGCCGAAGCCAACATGTTGAAGATGCTGGCGTCCGAAGCCTCCTGGGATCTAGCCAACACCTGCATGCAGACCCACGGTGGCTTTGGTTTGGCCCGGGAATATGACGTAGAGCGCAAGTTCCGTGAGAACCGGATTTTCCAGATCGCACCGATCTCTACCAACATGGTGCTCAACTACGTCAGTCAGCACGTCCTTGGCCTGCCGCGTTCGTACTAAGGAGCATGAATCACCATGACCTCTCTGTACTTCGAAGAGTATACCGACGACTGGGCCTTTGAAACGGAGGCTAAGGTGGTTACTGAGGAAGACATCCAAGCCTACGTGGCACTTTGCGGATTTCAGACGCCGACCTTCACGGACATGGCATATGTTCAAGCGTCCAATGACTATGCAGGCCGTATGGCGCCGGGTTTGTTTGTTCTCAGTATGGCGGAGGGGTTAGTGCTGCAAGCGGGGTTGACGCGTCGTCGAGGGATATTCCTGATGGAGCTCAACCCCAAGTTCAAACAGCCAGTGTATGCCGGCGAATCCATTCGAAATCGTGTACGGCTGCATAGTAAGCGGCTAACGAGAAAATCGGATCGCGGGGTGGTGGTGACTTCTCATGAGGTGGTTAATGACCGTGATGAGCTGGTCATCAGCTACATATCGACCCGAATGATACGTACTCGGGAGTTTGTTGAGATGGGTAATTAGACTTAATTTTGAATTACTAGTCTTTTTGATGTTTAAGAAACTGATTTGTTTGGCTTTTTCTAATTTTTTGTATTTTTTATTTGGTGTTCAGGAAGAGGTTCTGGTCAGGCGTGAGGGCTGATGTAATACACCCTCCCCGCTCCTAACGTTTTTTACATGGTGGCTTATGAAGATATTAGTCGGAGTGAAGCGAGTTGCTGATTACAATGTAAAGGTAAGGGTTAAGTCTGATCGGACAGATATTGATCTTGCCAACGTCAAAATGGCCATGAACCCCTTCTGCGAGATCGCCGTGGAAGAGGCGGTGCGCCTGAAGGAGAAGGGTGTCGCGACCGAGATCGTCGCCGTCAGCGTGGGACCCAAGATGGCCCAGGAGCAGCTGCGTACCGCCCTGGCGCTGGGCGCCGATCGCGCCATTCACGTCGAGACCGACGAGCGCGTCGAATCCCTGGGTGCGGCCAAGGCGCTGGCCAAGCTGGTCGAGGACGAGCAGCCGGGCCTGGTGATCCTCGGCAAGCAGGCCATCGACACCGACAACAACCAGACCGGCCAGATGCTCGCCGCCCTGACCGGCCTGCCCCAGGGCACCTTCGCCTCCGAGGTGAACGTCAGCGGGGACGGGGGTGATGGAAAGCTCCAGGTCACCCGCGAGGTGGACGGCGGCCTGCAGACCCTCGAGCTGAGCCTGCCGGCCATTGTCACCACCGACCTGCGCCTGAATGAGCCGCGCTACGCCAAGCTGCCCGACATCATGAAGGCCAAGAAGAAGCCGATGGACGTCAAGACGCCGGCGGAACTGGGTGTCGAGGTGGCCTCGAAGGTCAAGCTGCTCAAGGTCGAGCCGCCGGCCGAGCGCCAGGGTGGCATCAAGGTGAGCTCCGTGGACGAGCTGATCGACAAACTCAAGAACGAAGCAAAGGTGATCGCATGAGCATCCTGGTCCTGGCCGAACATCACGATGGCGCTCTGTCCAGCGCCACCGCTCATGTGGTCGCGGCTGCTCAGCAGATCTGCGGCGATATCGACGTGCTGGTGGCCGGTAAAGGCGTCGGCGCCATCGCTGAAGCCGCCGCCAAGCTGGATGGCGTGAGCCGTGTGCGCGTGGCCGACCATGCTGCCTACGCCCACCTGCTGGCCGAGCCCACCGCGGCGCTGATCAACGAGCTGGCCGGCGACTACGGCTACGTGCTGGCGGCCGCCTCCACCACCGGCAAGAACGTGCTGCCTCGCGTCGCCGCACTTCGGAACGTAGCGCAGATCTCTGAGATCATCGCCGTCGACGATCCGGACACCTTCAAGCGCCCGATCTACGCCGGCAACGCCATCGCCACGGTGCAGAGCGAGGACATCCTTAAGGTGATCACCGTGCGCACCACGGGCTTCGATGCCGTCGGCTCTCTACAAGATCAGGGCGGCAGCGCCGCGGTGGAAGCGGTGGACTTCGTCGCCGACAACGCCCAGTCCTCCTTCGTCAAGGAGATGCTGGCCCAGTCCGACCGCCCCGAACTGGGGGCCGCCAAGGTGGTGATCTCTGGTGGCCGTGGCATGGGCAACGGCGAGAACTTCAAGCTGCTCGAGGGCATCGCCGACAAGCTCGGCGCAGCCATCGGCGCGTCCCGTGCCGCGGTGGACGCTGGCTTTGTGCCCAACGACATGCAGGTGGGCCAGACCGGCAAGATCGTCGCCCCGGACCTCTACATCGCCGTGGGCATCTCGGGTGCCATCCAGCACCTGGCGGGCATGAAGGACTCCAAGGTAATCGTGGCCATCAACAAGGACGAGGAGGCGCCGATCTTCCAGGTGGCCGACTATGGCTTGGTTGGTGATCTGTTCGAGGTGATTCCTGCCTTAGAAAAGAAGCTCTAAGCATCTTCCGTGTATTACACCGCTGGAGAGAAGTGACCGTCAATTGGAGTCCCGTAGGCTAGTGGTCTGATTATTGTGTATTGGCGTGAATCAGCTCTGTATGGAAAGTTCCACGCCAGTCTACAGGATATTAAAAATCTTGATTTCTTGGGAAAGGATTCTCAAAGGGGGGGCGCATGGAACCATATTACGACCTGCCACTACGGCACTGTGGAAAAGGGTTGGACTTACTAAAAGACGTCAAAGTAATCGATCTTACAACATCTATCGCTGGTCCATTTTCCACTCAGATGTTGGCTGATATGGGCGCTGACGTACTGAAGGTCGAGCGTATTGGCGTTGGTGACGACACCCGACACTGGGGGCCGCCCAACTTGGCGGAACAGTCGTTGTGGTTTCTCAGCGCCAACCGCAATAAACAGAGTCTGGCTCTAAATTACGCCGACGAGCGAGGTCGAGAGCTGCTGCACGGATTGATTGCGGAAGCTGACGTGGTGGTGCTGAACAGCTTGCCGCGGGTGCAAAAGAAGCTGGGGGTAGACTATGAAACCCTGTCACGGATTAACCCAAGCCTGATCTTCTGCTCCATCACTGGCTTCGGGCTGACCGGCGAGCGGGCCGATTGGGCTTGCTACGACCTTATCGCCGAGGGCTACAGCGGCATTATGGACCTCACCGGGGAGCTCGATGGCGGGCCGCAGAAAGTGGGTGCGCCTGCAGCAGATATGCTGGCGGCCATGGATGCGGCGTTTGCCATCAACGCCGCCCTCTACGATCGCCGCGTCACCGGCAGAGGCCACCGACTGGATATCTCCTTGGTTGAGAGCATGACCCGGTTCCTTGCGCCGCGGATCATGTCCTACCTCGGTTCCGGCGAGTTGCCCCGCCGTAGCGGTGGCAAGGACAGCGTGATCGCCATCTACCAGTCTTTTGAGACAGCGGACGAGCCCATCACCTTGGGCCTGGGGAATGACAATATCTGGAAGCGATTCTGGCGAGCCGTAGGACAGGAGGAGCGTGGGTTGGGTCCGGAGACGGCGACCAATGCCGGTCGCCGAGCCCGCCGCGCCGAGCTGGTGTCGGAGATCCAGGATCTGCTGCGAGAGCGGCCGCGGGAGGAATGGCTGCAGCTGTTCCGCTCCAGCGGTGTACCGGCCGGGCCGATCAATCGCCTGGATCAGGTGGTGCGCGATGAGCACCTGCGCGAGCGCGGGCTGTTTTACCAAGTTTCCCAAGGCGAGCAGGCCATTCCTCAGGTGGGTGCCGGACTGCAGGTGGACGGACGGACAGATACGGTGCGCTCTCTGCCGCCGCGCTTGGGCGAGCACACCCTCGAAGTGCTTACTCAGCGGCTGAAACTTAACCCTAGTGAGATCAATACACTACTTGCCGGGCGCATCGTCGAAGCCAGCTAACAATCGACTGTCGAAGAGGAACTAAGCATATGAGCTATAACACCATTCTGTATCGCGAAGATGGCCCGGTCGGGATCATCACTCTGAACCGGCCCGATGATGGCAACATGTTTAACGTCGAGATGTGTCACGAGATCCGTGATTGTATTGAAAGCATCCGCCGAGAAACACGCACTCGGGTGGTGGTGATCACCGGCGCCGGGGACCGCTTTTTCTGCGTTGGCGGGCGCAAGGACGGTATGGAGGATACCAACCTTTATGCCGGTGTACTGCCGACTCTCGAGATGTACGAGGCCATTGATAAGCTACAGAAGCCGGTGATTGCTTCCGTGAACGGCTACGCAGTCGGCGGCGGTAATGTGCTGCAGGTGGTTTGTGATATGACCATTGCCAAGGAAAGCGCCATGTTCCGGCAGGTCGGCCCTATGGTTGGCAGCTTCGACGCTGGCTTCGGAACCTGGTACTTGGAAGATCTCATTGGCAAGAAAAAGGCCAAGGAGATGTGGTACACCAACCGCAAGTTCAGCGCCCAGGAAGCCTTGGACATCGGGCTGATCAACCGGGTAGTGCCGGACGACGATCTCGAGGAAGAGACCCGCAAGATGGCCCTCGAAATCGCCGATCGCGGTAGCTTTGCGCTGGCTTCCATTAAGGCCGCCTTCAACGCGCGTCACGGCGGCGTCCAGGGTCTGGCACGCATGGCGCATGACCTACTGCTACGTACCTACCTGAATACCGACGAAGCCAAGGAGCTCGGTGAGGCCTTCGCCAGCAAGCGCAGTCCGGACGCCGAGCGCTTCGGGCACTAAACGCTTCGATCGGAGGTTTTCCATGAAGCCCTTGCTTACGATGCACAACCCGGCGGTGGCCCGACAGTACTACATTGACGGCTACTGGAAACAGGATACGTACTACTCCCTGCTGCGCCAGCATGCCCATGCCCAGCCTCGGGCTTGGGCACTGCGAGATTCCCGCAACCGCCTGACCTACGCGCAGCTACTGGAGGCCGTGGACGAGCTAGCAGTGGAACTGCACTCCGCCGGATTGGTGGCAGGCGACCGGGTATCGATCTGGCTGCCCAACGCCATAGAGGCGGTGGTGATCTTCCTTGCCTGCTCGCGCAATGGCTACGTGGCCAATACTTCGCTGCACCAGAACTATACGGTAGATGAAGTGATCCGCTTGATGACCCGGATGGAATCGGGGGCTCTGTTCGCCAAGCCCGGGTATGGTGCCGACGCCGATCGCCGCGACATCTTCAGCGAGGCTCGCAAGCTGCCTTTCCTGAAGTGCCTGTACACCTTCGATGAGGACACCCACTGTCGGTTGCGCTATGTCCCTGTGGATGGGGATGCCAAGACCGACGTAAAGCTGCCCGCCTGGGACACCAATGCGGATAAAGTCAGCTATCTGGCCTTCACCTCCGGTACCACCGGTGAGCCCAAGGGTGTGATGCACAGCGACAACACGCTGCTGGCGAACGGTCGTGCCATGGTGGAGGAGTGGGGGCTGGTCCCGGAGTCGGTCATCTTTACCCTGAGCCCATTGAGCCATCACATCGGCACTGTCGCTCTGTCGCAGATGCTGGTGGCCGGCGCCGAACTGGTGGTCAACGATTGCCCGCCGGGGCTGGAGGTGCTGGATTACATCCGCGAGAGCGGTGCCACCTATGTCATGGGCGTTCCAACGCACGCTATGGACCTACTGGCTAAACTGCACCAGCAGAACCGCACCGATCTGGGCCAGGTCCGCACCTTCTACATGGCTGGGTCGCCGATCCCACGGGAGGTGGCCCAGGCCTTCCTGGACATGGGCATCCGCCCGCAGAACGTCTACGGCATGACCGAGAACGGCTCACACCAGTTTACTCTACCCACGGACGATGTTGAGACAGTAGTGGCCACCTGCGGTCGTGCCTGCAAGGGCTTCGAAGTCTCCATTTGGGACCAGGAAGATCGCGACCGTCGTCTCGGCCCCAGCGAGATCGGCGAGATCGCGAGCCGCGGGGCACAGCTGATGCTGGGGTACTTCGCCAACCAACATGCCACCCAATCCTCCTTCAACCGCTATGGCTGGTTCATGAGCGGCGATCTCGGCTGGCTGGACGAGAACGGCTGCCTCCACATCGCCGGCCGCAAGAAGGACCTGATTATCCGCGGCGGCCATAACATCCACCCCAGCAACATCGAAGCGCTGGCCATCCGCCACCCGGGCATTGCCGCGGCAGCTGCCGTGCCGGTGCCCGATGAGCGGCTGGGTGAGAAGGTATGTCTGGCGGTGGTCAACGATCAGCACCTGGAGCCCTATGACGTGCTGGAGCACCTCAACGATGAGGGGCTCTCCAAGTACGACATGCCCGAGTACTTCATCACCATGGACACCTTCCCGATGACCGCCAGCGGCAAGATCCTCAAGCGGCAGATCACCGAGTGGGTGCGCGAGGGCAAACTTAAGCCGGAGCCCGTGCGCTGGACCGGGAGCCGCCACAACACGGAAGGAGGCCTGATCACATGACGGTAGAACTGAGCAGGGTTGGCGACTACGCGCTGATCACTCTGAATCGGCCCGAAGCGCTCAATGCGTTGAGCTTCCAGATTATCCGCCAGCTCGGCGAGGCCTTCGACGAAGTCGCAGGCGGCGATGCGCGGGCGCTGATTATCACCGGTGCCGGAGACAAGGCCTTCTGCGCCGGCGCGGACATCCAAGAGTTGATGGACCGTTCCTTGGTGGCGCAGAAGCGTGGCGCAGAGCTGGGCCAGCGCACCTTCGCCAAGCTCGACAGCCTGCCGGTGCCGTCCATTGCCCTGATCAACGGCTACGCCTTCGGTGGCGGCCTGGAGATGGCATTGGCCTGTACTTTTCGGCTGGTCACGCCGGCGGCCAAGCTGGGCTTGCCCGAGGTCAAGCTTGGCCTGATCCCCGGCTATGGCGGCACCCAGCGCCTGCCACGGCTGATCGGCCAGGGCCGGGCCCTGGAGATGATTCTCAGCGCCGAGACCATCGACGCCGAGAAAGCCCTGCGCATCGGCTTGGCTAACCACATTGTCGAGGCCGAGGGGGCGCTGGAGGCTGCCCAGCAGTTCGCCGGGCGCTTCGCCCGCTTCAGCCTTCCGGTGATTGGCTGCGCCCGCCAGGCGGTGCAGCGCGCCCAGGACGTGAGCCTGGAAGAGGGGCTGCGTATGGAGGCTGACTTGTCGACGCTGGCGTACCAGACCGAGGACTCCGTCGAGGGCATGGCCGCTTTCGCCGAGAAACGCTCGGCACAGTTCAAGGATCACTGATATGACTGATACATCTGCAATCGTGGTCACCGGGACCAGCCGCGGCATCGGCTCGGCCATTGCCCGGGCCCTGGCCGAGGCGGGTTTCTCCGTCGCCTGCCTGAGCCGCAAAGGCAAAGGCGTGGAGGACGTTGCCACGGAAGGTGAAGCCGCCGAGCGGCTGCATGCCTACGCTGCCGACGTAACGGATCTGGCTAGTATCAAAGATGCCCTGGCGCGGGTGCAGGCCGACTTTGGCGGCATCCGTGGCCTGGTCAACAACGCCGGCATCCAGAAGGACGGGCCGTCCGCGGAGTTCTCAACGGAGGACTTCATGGAGGTGCTCGGCACCAACGTCATGTCCGCCTTCCAGGTCTCCCGCGAGGCCTATCCCTACCTGCGTGAGCGGGACAGCAGTCTGATCGTCAACATTGGCTCTTTCTACGACCGTCTCGGCGTGCCGCTGAATACAGCTTACTGCGCTTCTAAGGCGGCGGTGGGTGCCATCACCCGCTGCTTGGCGGTGGAGTGGGCACGGGAGCACATCCGAGTGCTCAACGTTGCCCCGGGCTTTATCGCTACGGATCTCAATCGCGAGTACTTGGAGCAGGAGCGTTTCCAGAAATACCTGCGTCGCCGGGTGCCAGTGGGTCGCCCCGGCGCCGCCGAGGAAATTGGCGCCGTGGTGCGGAGCCTGTTCACCACCGAGATAGGCTTCCTCACCGGCGAGACCATTTACGTGGACGGTGCCCAAGGCATCAACGGCTGAGGGCGCTGCTGCGCCCCATCGGATATGAGGCACATCATGAGATTATTCGAACGATTGGGTAGCGTCGAGTCGCTCAGCAGCGAGGAGCGCATGGTGCTCGACTCCGTACGCGGCCTGGCAGAGGAGCGCATCAAGCCACGTGCGGCTGCCTACGACGAGAGCGGCGAGTTTCCCTGGGACAACGTCCACGACATCAACGAGCTGGGGCTGAACGGGGTGTTCGTGCCCGAACAGTACGGTGGCGCCGGTCTGTCCTACACCGCCTATCTGCACTGTGTGCGTGAGATCTCAAAGGCTTGTGCCTCCACCGGCATTATCTGGGCGACTAACTTCCACGCCATGAAGCCGCTGATGGACTGGGGTAACGAAGAGCAAAAGCAGCGCTTGCTTCCCAAAGTAGCGGAGGGAGCACTGGCCTCCCTATGCATCACCGAGCCTTCTGCCGGCAGCGATGCCACCGGAATGCGCACTCGCTTCACTCCCAACGGCGATGAGATCGTCATCGACGGCGGCAAGACCTTCATCACCAATGGTGACGTGGCCGACCTCTATTTGGTGTTCGGTAAGTGGTCGGAGATCGACGATCCTAAGCGCAGCATCTCGGCGCTTATCCTGGAGAAAGGCACGCCTGGGCTAGTAGTGCAGGGCAAGGAGGACAAAATGGGTCATCGCGCCTCTAGCACGGTGCAACTGTCCTTTGACGGCTGTCGAGTGCCACGGGCCAACCTGCTTCAGGGGCCGGGTGACGGCCTGAAGATCCTGCTGGCCTCGCTCAACAAATCTCGCCCGAGCGTGGCGGCTCATGCCCTCGGCATCGCCAACGCGGCGTTCGAGGATGGCGTCGAATACATCAACGAGCGCAAGCAGTCGGGACGGCGTATCGGCGAGTTCCAGGGCCTGCAGTTCATGCTGGCCGACCTCATCAGCGAGGCTGCCCTGTGCGAGTCCTGGCTGTGGCACGTGGCCAAGCTGATCGACAGTGGTGAGCAGGACTTCGGTATCGAAGCCTCTATCGCCAAGATGCGCGCCTCGGATCTGGCTATGCGGGTCACTACCGACGTGGTTCAGCTGTTCGGTGGCTACGGCTATTGCAAGGATTACCGCGTCGAGCGGTTGATGCGTGACGCCAAGATCACTCAGATCTGGGAAGGTACCAACCAGATTCATCGTCAGATCATCGGCCGCAGCGCGCTGCAACGTTAGGAGAAACACAATGACCAGTATCAAGACCGTCGGCGTCGCAGGTGCCGGCACCATGGGCGCGGGTATCGCCATTGTCGCCGCCCGGGCCGGCTTCAATACCGTGCTTTTCGACCTCAACCAGGACATGCTCGACCGCGCCCGCCGTCAGACCGAAGGTTTCTTCGGCAAGTCGGTGGAAAAGGGTAAGCTCAGTGAGGCCGATGCTCAGGCTGCTCTGGACCGACTCAAGGACACCACGGAGCACGCCGGACTCGCCAAGTGTGACATCGTCATCGAGGCGATCTTCGAGGACCTGGAGGTCAAGCGCGAGTTGTTCTCCAAGCTCAACGAGGTCTGTCCGCCTGAGACCCTTTTCGCCAGCAACACCTCGACACTTTCGATCACCGAGATCGCTGGTGGTACCGGCCGCGACGACCGGGTGGTGGGCATGCACTTCTGCCTGCCGGCTCAGCTGATGAAGCTGGTGGAAATGTCCCCAGGGCTGAATACCAGCGAGGAGACCTTCCAAGAGGCCTGGCACTTCTGCGAGGCCTTGGGCCAGAAGCCGGTGGAGACACAGGACACCCCCGGCTTCATCCTGAATTACTTTCTGGTGCCCTTCAACAACGACGCCATCCGCCTGGTGGAGTCCGGCATTGCCGAGCCGGCGGACCTGGACCGTGCCATCAAAACCGCCCTGGGCTACCCCATGGGGCCCTGCGAACTGCTCGATCTGGTGGGCCTGGATACCCAGGTACGCCTGTGCGAGTCCTTCGCCCCGGTGCTGAGCGACCCACGCGCCGAAGCACCACCGCTGCTGCGCAGGATGGTCGCCGCTGGACGCCTCGGCCGCAAGACCGGCCGCGGCTTCTTCAACTACGAACGCGACGCGATGTTTGGAGGCTGAACCATGAGCTACACCATCAAAAGCAGCGACGAGAGCCGCTCCTTCCCACAGGGTGACGCCTTCCTGGTCGATGCCGCTGCCGACGGCGACATCATGCTGCTGCTCGGCCCCGCAGCCGGCAAGCAGTTGGCGGACGTGCGTAACCCCGAGCGCTACAAGGCAGTCCTGGTAGAACTGGGCACCGAATGCCTGGGTGTGTACACCGGCGAGAACCGCGGCGAGGAGGGCTCCAACGTCCTCGGCTTCGCCCGCTATCGCCAGGGCGACGCGAAGCCCACCCGCCTGGTGGAGTTGGTGCATCAGCCGAATTCCGAGGCCGAGGCCATCGAAGCGGCGCGTGCACTGTTTAAAGGCGCCGAGCTGGAAGTGGCCATCTGCACCGACGTCCCTGGACGCATCGTCGACCGCATGGTTCGGCCGTACTACAACGAGGTTCTGCGCCGGCTGGACGAGAAGCTCGCCACTGCCGACGACATGGACCTCACCCTGCGCCTCGGTCTCGGTTATCCAGAGGGGCCCATCGACCTTCTGGAGCGCACGGGCCTTGAATACCACTACGACGTCTCCCGCGATCTCTACGAGGCGACGGGAAACCCTGCCTACTCGCCAGCGCGCCGAGCCCAGGTAGCCAAGCAGCGCCGCAGAGACCAAGAATGCAGCCGTTGACAGGGCTCAAGGTGCTGGACTTCAGCACCCTGCTGCCGGGGCCGCTGGCCACTCTGCTGTTGGGAGAGGCCGGCGCCGAGGTGATCAAGGTCGAGCGCCCCGGGCGCGGCGACGAGATGCGCAGCTACACGCCCAAGTTCGGTCAGGATAGCGTCAACTTCGCCCTGCTCAACCGCGGCAAGCGCAGCCTGGCACTGGATCTGAAGAATCCCGAGGAGCGCGAGCGGCTGCGGCCACTGCTGGAAGAAGCCGACATCCTGGTCGAGCAGTTCCGACCCGGCGTGATGCAGCGTCTGGGGCTGGGCTATGACGAGCTCAAGGCAATCAACCCAGGGCTCATCTACTGCTCGCTCACCGGCTACGGTCAGACCGGACCGCGGGCGGCAGCGGCGGGTCACGATCTCAACTACATCGCCGAGACCGGCCTGTTGGGGCTAAGTGCCGGTGCCGACGGCGCTCCAGTGCTGCCACCGGCACTGATTGCCGATATCGGCGGCGGGGCCTATCCGGCGGTGATGAACATCCTCATGACCCTGCAACAGCGCAATCGCACCGGCAAGGGTGCCTACCTGGACGTGGCCATGGCCGATGGCATGTTCACCTTCATGTACTGGGCGCTGGGGAATGCCGGTGCCGACGGCAATTGGCCGCAGTCGGGCGGTGAGCTGGTGACTGGCGGTACGCCGCGCTATCAGATCTACCGCACCGCGGATGATCGCTTCCTCGCCACGGCCCCGCTGGAGCAGAAGTTCTGGGACGCCTTCTGTGAACTGATCGAGCTGCCGGCGCAGTACCGTGCCGACGCCGGTCAGGAAGAGGCAGTCAAGCAGGCGGTGGCAGAGCGCATCCAGGCTCAGCCCGCCGTTTACTGGCAAGAGCAATTCGCAGGATATGACGTCTGCTGCAGTATCGTCGCCAGTCTGCAGGAGGCCCTGCAGGATCCGCAGTTCTGCGCTCGCGGCATCACCGACAGCCAGGTCGACGACGGCGCTGGCCACGTATTGAACGCCCTGCCACTGCCATTGGTGCGAACGTTCCGTGGAGAGAAGGTCCGCGTCGGCTATCCCGCTCTGGGGGCAGATAATGATCTGGTTGATTCCGACAAATCCGACAAAGGAGCGCAATGAGATGCGTGCCGTAGTGGTGGAACAGTTCGGGCCTCTGGCCGCCGCCAAGATCGCCGAGATTAAGCCCGCTAAGCCAGGCCCGGATGAGGTGTTGGTGCATGGCGAGGCCGCGGGGCTCAACTTCCCCGACATCCTGGTAATCGAGGGCAACTACCAGGTCAAGCCACCACTGCCGTTCTCCCCCGGCAAGGAGCTGGCGGGCGTGGTCGCTGAAGTCGGCGCCAACGTCACCGACTTCAAGCCCGGCGACCGGGTGGCGGCCCAGATCGAATACGGTGCCTACGCGCAGGCGGTGGTGGTGCACGCGGACTCTTGCTTCCACATCCCCGACGGCATGTCTTTCGAGGAAGCGGCGGCCATGGGGCTGAGCTACCAGACTGCCTACTTCGCCCTGCTGGCTCGGGCCAGCTTCAAGGCCGGAGAGCGGGTGCTGGTCAACGGTGCCGCCGGTGGCGTGGGACTAGCCGCGCTGCAGCTGGTCAAGGCGCTGGGTGGCGTAGTGCTGGCCGCCGTGATCAACGACGATCAGGCTGAAGTGGCCCGCCGCTACGGCGCCGACCATATCATCGACACCAGTCGTGAGCCCTTGCGTGACACTCTGCGTGAGCAGGTGAAGGTGGCCACCGATGGTCACGGTGTCGATATCGTCATCGACCCGGTGGGCGGCGACGTGTTCGAGGCGAGCCTCCGCGCCATGGCCTGGTGCGGTCGGCTGGTAGTGATCGGCTTCGCCGCGGGTGGCATCCCGACGGTACGCGCCGGCTACCTGTTGGTGAAAAACATCTCGGTGTTGGGGCTGCAGTGGACCGACTATCGCGAGCGTACCCCTGAACGGGTCCGCGAGGCCCAGGAACACATGTATCAGCTCTATACGGACGGCAAGCTTAAGCCCCACGTCGAGCGCGTCGTGCCGATGGAGCAGTTCGCCGAAGGGCTGGAGGCGATCCGCGCTGGCCACATCCGCGGCAAGGCTGTGCTGCAGCTGCGCGACTAGGCCTCCTTGGCTGCGGGCCGTCCCGACCCGTGGCCGTTAATATTCCCCGCCGCGGCGCTCTGTCCGCCGCCATTTCTCATAACCGTGGGAGAATCATTATGAGTGGGCTAGCTACCCAGTCAGTCATCGCCGTGATCGGCGCCGGCACCATGGGCGCCGGCATCGCCCAGGTTGCCGCACAGGCCGGCCACCCGGTACGCCTATTCGACGTCGCCGAGGGTGCGGCCAACAAGTCGCTGGACGGCATCGGCCGACAGCTCGCCAAGCGGGTGGAACAAGGCAAGTTGGAGGACGCGAAGCGAGAGGCCGTGCTGTCGCGACTTTCCTCCGTCGCCAGCCTGGAGGAACTCGAAGGCTGCGCCCTGGTGATCGAGGCCATCGTCGAGCGGTTGGATGTCAAACAAGCGCTGTTCCAGCGCTTGGAGACGATCTGCGGCGAGCGGACGATCCTGGCAACCAACACATCTTCGCTGTCGGTGACCGCCATCGGCTCCACACTCGAACGCCCCGAGCGGCTGGTGGGGATGCACTTCTTTAACCCGGCGCCGGTGATGAAACTAGTAGAGGTGGTGACAGGATTGGCGACCAGCGCCGAAGTCGCTGAGACCATCCGCCTCACCTCCGCTGCTTGGGGAAAAATACCCGTGCTGGCGACCTCCACCCCTGGGTTCATTGTCAACCGGGTGGCCCGACCTTTCTACGCCGAGGCGCTGCGCCTGCTGCAGGAGCAGGCAGCCAGTCCAGCCACCATCGATGCCGTGATCCGTGAAGCTGGCGGCTTCCGCATGGGGCCGCTGGAACTGACCGATCTGATCGGCCAGGACGTCAACGCCGCTGTGACCCGCTCCGTGTTCGACGCCAACTACGGAGACCCGCGCTACAAGCCCTCGCTGATTCAGGAGGAATTGGTGTCTGCCGGGCGCCTGGGACGCAAGACCGGCCAGGGCTTCTACGACTACCGCGAGGGCGTCGATCGGCCGCTGCCGGATAGCCTTCCGTCAGGGCCGGCCCCGGCAGCAATCTCTGCTTATGGCGATTTGGGTCCTGCCGAGCCACTACTGGCGCGGCTAGCCCAAGCCGGTGTAAAGGTCGAACGGAGTGATGGCTCCGGTTATCTGGAAGTCGAAGGTGCGCGCCTGGCCCTAAGCGATGGCCGCACTGCCACTGAGCGGGCTGCTGAGGAGGGGGTACTTGACCTAGTCCTGTTCGACCTGGCGCTGGATTATGGAATCGCCAGCAGGCTGGCCGTGACCGCCGCCGATCAGGCCGCTCCTGCTGCGCTCGACGCCGTCGCTGGACTACTACAGGCAGCGGGGCTGGTGGTGAGCCGGGTCGACGACGCCCCCGGGCTGGTCGTGCTGCGCACCGTTAGCATGCTTGCTAACGAAGGTTATGAGGCGGTCCACCAGGGGGTGTGCGATATGGCCGCGGTGGACGAGGCAATGCGCTATGGCACCAACTACCCGCGCGGCCCGTTGGCTTGGGCCGAGGAACTGGGCGCCGGCTACGTCTGGCGCGTGCTCGACCACCTTTACCAGGCTTATGGCGAGGACCGGTATAGACCGTCGATATTGCTCAGGCGTATGGCAGCTGTGGGCTGAGGTGTTAAAGGATTCATAGAATAGTTTTCGGCCTCTGTTACTTGGGCCCAGCTTGGTAATCACCGACTAGTTTCATTGCTAAATAGAATTAAGGAGGGAGTATGAGAGATGTTTATCTGTGCCATCCGCGGCGCACCGCCGTGGGCCGCTTCGGCGGCACCCTGGCAAGTGTGCGCCCCGACGACATGGCGGCGACCATCTTCAAGGCGGTGCTGGCAGAAGCGCCGACTCTCGATCCGGCGGCCATCGAGGAAGTCTTTATGGGCTGTGCCAACCAGGCCGGCGAGGACAACCGCAACGTGGCGCGCATGTCGGCGCTGCTGGCCGGCCTGCCGGTCTCCATCCCCGGTACCACCATGAACCGCCTGTGCGGCTCCGGCATGGACGCGGTGGGCACCGCCTTTCGCGCCATCAAGGCCGGCGAGATGGAGCTGGCCCTGGCCGGCGGCGTGGAGTCCATGTCCCGCGCCCCCTACGTGATGGGCAAGGCCGACAGCGCCTTCTCCCGCGGCCAGAGGCTCGAGGACACCACCATCGGCTGGCGCTTTATCAACCCGCTGATGAAGAAGGCCTACGGCGTCGACGCCATGCCGGAGACCGCCGAGAACGTGGCCGAGCAGTTCACTATCTCCCGGGAGGACCAGGACGCCTTCGCCCTGCGCTCCCAGCAGAAGGCCGCCGCCGCGCAAGCGACCGGCCGCTTTGCCGAGGAGATCACCGCCATTGAGATCCCGCGGCGCAAGCAGGAACCGCTGGTCTTCGACCAGGACGAGCACCTGCGCGCGACCACGCTTGCGAAGCTCGCGGCGCTGCCGGCCCCCTTCCGCGAGGGCGGCAGCGTCACCGCCGGCAATGCCTCCGGGGTCAACGACGGCGCCGCCGCCATGCTGGTGGCCAGCCAGGCCGCAGTGGAGAAACACGGCCTCACGCCCATGGCGAAGATCCTCGGCATGGCCACCGCCGGCGTCGAGCCGCGCATCATGGGGGTTGGCCCGGTGCCCGCGGTGAACAAGCTGCTCGAGCGCACCGGTGTCTCCCTGGACGATGTCGACGTGATCGAGCTCAACGAGGCCTTCGCCGCCCAGGCGCTCGCCTGCATGCGCGACCTGGGGCTTGCCGACGACGACCCGCGGGTCAACCCCAACGGCGGCGCCATTGCCCTCGGCCATCCGCTGGGCATGTCCGGCGCGCGCCTGCTGCTGACCGCGGCCCATGAGCTGCAAAAGCGGGGTAAGCGCTACGCCTTATGTACCATGTGCGTGGGCGTGGGGCAGGGGATTGCGACTCTCATAGAGCGAATTTAGCAGAAAAATGTTTAGCCAGTATTTGTAGATGGTTAGTTTGGCTTACTGATGAAGCGGAAAAAGTAACTGGAGCGCTGTGGTTTTGTAGGCTAGTTTTTTAATGCAAGCTCAAAACTAGGATAATAAATATGATCAATAAAACTTTGGCAGTGATTATGTCAAGTGCTGCGATTGGAATCACTTCCACATCATATGCTTCAGCTGAAGCGTCGGATTTTCCAGAACGACCGGTTCGACTAATCTCACCTACAGTGCCAGGCGGCATGGCAGATGCAATCCCAAGACTCTATGCGGATAAAATGTCAGAAGCCTTAGGGCAGCCCGTTATCGTTGAGAATAGGCCCGGAGCTGCAACGATGGTCGCCACGCGTTATGTGGCAGATCGCCCTGCAGATGGCCACACTCTGTTAGTAGCCGCCAACACAATAGTGACGATGCCGCATATTAATGAAAACGCCGGATATGAGCCGGAGGATTTTGTTGGCGTTGGCGAAATGTCAAGGGCGCCCACGTTGCTCGTTACAAGCGCTTCTTCACCTATTGAATCACTTTCTGATCTTGTACAGCAGTCTAAGGATAATCCTGGAAGCATAACATATGCCTCAGGTGGTACCGGCACTACATCTCATATCTCTGTAGAGCTCTTTTCTGAAGATGCTGGCATTGATCTATTGCATATTCCTTATAGCAGCCGGTCTCTTGCCATTCCTGACATTCTTAGTGGTCGCGTCGACCTTACAATGATGACTTCTATTGAAGAACAGTCACTGAGAGATGAGCTGCGTGTCTTAGCCTCCACCTCAGATGTGCGTACTGAAGGCTATCCCGATGTACCTACCTTCAAAGAGCTTGGATATTCGGGTGGAACCTACCTTATTTTCTTAGGGATTTTTGCTCCTTCAGAGACTCCAGGAGAAGTGGTTGAGGCCCTAGCGGCCGCCGTAGAGTATGCAAAAAATGATGAGGGGCTTAGAGGTAGGTTGGATGGTATGGGACAGGAGTATTCGACAACCGCTAGATCGACTTTGGATTTTAATGATTATCTAAGCAAAGAAAGCGAGCGCTATAGAGTTCTGGTTGAAAGTGTTGGTATTGAGTATGAGGAGTGATGTTGGATTTATTTTCCATGAGGCACTGTGGTGCTGCATGCTTGCATGAGAATGAATGGCGCTGAGATGAGGGCGCGTGACAGTTTATTTAGTTCGTCTATCATTGGTCCCTGAGAGGGCTTTCGCCGTCATTTCAACTGCTATGTTAAGGTCAGTGATTTTTACAACTTAGTTATAAGCTCCGGCGATGCTCTGCCTAATGTTTTTGACACCTACCCTGCCGATGAGTATATTTTAGACCTTAGGTGCCCGAGTTTTGTGTGAGTGTTACATGTCAGTTCGCGGATAAGTTTTCGCATCTTTTTTTACTATAGTGACTTGGAGTTTACTATGATTGGGAGCAAAGATATTTCCTATGATTTCGCTTTGTTTGTTGAAAATGCTAAGTATTCTGATCTCTCTGAAGACGCTATAGACGCTGCTAAGAAAAGCATCCTCGATACTCTTGGGGTGATCCTTGCTGCAAGTGGCATGGAACCTGCCGTGCGAGGTATAGCCGAAATTGCCCTTGAGGGCGGGGGCCGTCAAGAGAGCTCAGTGCTAGGATTTGGTGCACGTGTGCCGGCGATAATGGCCGCATTCGCTAACGGTGCTATGGCCCACTGCCTGGATTTCGATGACCATGCGCCAGAGGGTCATCACCCAAGCAGTTCGATCGTTCCAGTAGTTTTTGCATTAGCCGAGCGTATGGGTGGAATTTCTGGTAAAGACATGATCACTGCAGTAGCTGTTGGGCAGGATCTGTTTTTGCGGCTGCGACGCAACGTCGGCTGGAAACAGGATTGGCATCTCACAACAGTGATGGGGGTATTCTCTGCAACAGCGGCTGGTGCTCACGTTATTGGACTCAGCCGGGAGCAGACAGTAAATGCATTTGGGATTGCTGGAAACCAAGCTTCCGGTACGATGGAGTTGGCATATGGAGTTGGTAGCGATCTGCGGGGTATGTACGCTGGCTTTACAAGCAAAGCAGCAGTACTTTCGGTCCTGATGTCGCAGAAGGGTGTTACGGGGACAAAGAGTTTCTTCGAAGGAAAGGCTGGCCTCTTCAATGTTTACTTTGACGGCCAGTACGACCGCGAAAAGATGCTTGAAGGATTAGGAAGTGTCTTCGATGGTGGATCTATTTTATACAAACCATGGCCATCCTGTGGCGCTTCTCATGCATATATTCACGCCACACTTGAGCTGATGAAAAAGCATGCCATAACTATTTTAGACATCGAAAAGATTAATGTATATGTGGGAGATTTTCAGAATCAACTATGCCAGCCACTTGAGAGTCGTCGACAACCCAAAACTTTTGCAGATGCGAAATTTAGCATTCCGTTCGTAATAGCGCTGGCCGCTACTCGAGGTCAGGTTAAGGTATCTGACTTTACTGGAGATACACTTAATGACCCCGAGGTCCTGAGTGCAGCTCAGAAGGTGGTTCCTATTTTTGACACTAGTTTTGATTGGAAATCAAAACTCCCAGAAGGTCGAGTTGAAATACTAACCATGGACGGCAGGACACTAATGCGGCTTGGTGACGATGTGCCGGGAAGCTCCGAAACTCCAATGACCTGGGATTATCTTTATAATAAATTTGAAGATGCAGCCTCGCTAGCTGCTATTCCACTTGCACTAAAAAGCATCGAAAGATCTCAGAACATGGTGCGTAATTTGGAGAAATTCGACGATGCGACGAAGGTGTTAGAGTTTCTTTTATAGCTGTAGGGTTTCGTATAATTGCCCCCCAGGTTTCTGCACACCCTACGCTGCTAATGCAGGGTGAGATGGAATGTTACATATCTCAACGACTGATATAATCGCACTTAGCTGTAGTGCCGGATCCAGCGGCTCATCACTACTCGAGCTTGGTGCAACGACTACAACCGGTGTTGCCAGAGTTGCGTTCTTTCTCCACGGGCTGGTCGAGTGCTTCTTCCGCTCCTTGAAGGAAGAGTGCATCTGGCAGCATCGGTTCGAGTCGCTTGGCCAGGCCCGAGCTGTGATCGGGCGCTGGATCCGGTACTACAACGAAGAACGGCCACATCAGTACTTGGCTATGTGGACCCCGGGCACATCTCGCATTAGCCGCGTAGGGTGTGAAGAAACCTGGGGGGCATTACAGGAACCTGACAGTAAGCTGAGATGACTGTCAGGAAAATAAAACTAACTAGTAGTATTTTTGTGAGAAGCTACAATAAAAGAGCATGGTTTAAAGTGGGTGAAGATAGAGGCAATAAGCTCTTTTTGACTAAGAAAAGCATTAATATATTTTTTATAGTTTAGTAGGATATTATAAATGAATAAAAAAATATGTGGTAGTATTCCAGTAGTACTTCTTGCCGCCATCATGAGTAATCATGTCATGGCCAAAGAGGCTGAATTTCCGGACAAACCCATTCGTCTTGTTGTACCTAGCACGGCCGGAGGAGGTGCAGACGTAATTGCACGACTTTATGCTGATCGCATGTCAGATTTATTGGATCAGCCTGTGGTCGTTGAAAATAGACCCGGTGCAAGCACAATGATTGGCTCCCGACAGGTGGCTAATGCGGAGCCGGATGGCTATACTATCCTGATTGCAGCGAATACTTTGATAGCCATGCCTCTAATATCCGATGATGCAGGATATGCAGTTGAGGATTTTGTGGGAGTCACGGAGCTAGGGCAAACCCCTATGTTTGTGGTTTCAGGTTCTAGTTCTGATTTTAATACTATCTATGATCTTGTTGATTATGCAAAGGAGAACCCGGGGGTGGTGACATATGCTTCTGGGGGGTATGGCACTACAGCACATATCGCTGCAGAGATGTTTTCAGAAAGTTCAGGTGTAGAGCTTCTTCATATACCCTACAACGGCATATCTAATGCTACACCTGATGTTCTTTCAGGTAGAGTGGACTTTCTGATGGCTTCTGCCACAACAACTATTAACGAATTGGTGAGAAGTGGAGACATAAGAGCTTTGGCGACATCATCACTTGCACGATCACCATCATACAATGACATTCCTGCATTTGGCGAGCTTGGTTATGAAGGCGCAGAGTTTACCATATTTCTAGGCCTCTTTGCTCCTGCTGGTACTCCAGATTATATTCGTGAAATTCTTGCTGAGGCGGCTGGGGCGGCAAGAGAAGACGAAGAGTTGCAGCGAAGGAAATCTGCCATGGGTTATAGCCATTCTGGAATAAATAGCCCTGATGAGTTTGATGGTTTCATCAGGGGGGAAAATGTGCGCTACCATGAATTAATGAATAGAATCGGGATCGCAGTCAAGTGAAGTAAGAAGTGCAAATGTAGTCTAGTGATGTGTATGTAAGGTAGAAGAGAGGACGGCGTATTCTCCTAGTTGATCTCGCAAGGTCACAATCAGAAAAGGATGAATATGCAATGACGGGCTCTGCCCTCCAATCCTTTACGCAGTCCGCAGTGATCCACTGCGGACTGCTTTAGAAAGGCGGCAAAGGTCTTTTTTTTGGGATGGGACCTCGACAGAGCACTGAAACATGGACGACTTCAGTCGTACGCAACGGTTACCTGCCGGATCGCACGGGCCAGACCGGTCTTAATGATGTCGAGGCTAAGTACAACAAGGCTATGAGGTGCCTGGCCCACCAATATCGGGAGGAGTTGCTGACGTTATATGACCACATTTCACAGCAAAGGTTATGTATCTGTACGAACAACTGTATAGAGCCGACCTTTTCCAAGGTCCTACTGCGGAGCAGGCGAAGTCGGAATCTCAGTTTTCATGCAACAGACCTCGCGATGGTCTTTAAACTGCGATTGAGTGCCTAGAAGCACTGGACGTGCATCAAGGGGGAGAGCAAGCTTGAACTGGTCGTGAGTAATTTTAAGTTTCAGGCTGTGGAGGTGCTGATCGATCAGCACATAGTACTACGGCCGGGTCGGCCATGTACTAAATTTTATAATAACTCAGAGAGAGGGGTGCCATTTCAACTATTCCATTGCTGAGAGTTATTTGATAGTGCTTGATAATTTGTGGTGGTATTCTTCTAGTGAGTAGGTGTTAATAGTCCATTAAATATTCGCGGATCTATGTTCGTGAAGCGGAAACCTGTATATGATTATTTGAGCCTATAACAATCTACCTCACCCTGTTGGATGAGAAATTAAAATGGTAAGGAGTGGTGTATGAAAGCAATAGTTTTCTTCGGGGAGAAAAAGCTTGGTGTTGTAGAATATCCCGATCCTATTCCTGGTCCCAATGATGTTATTGTAAAGATTAAAGCATCTGGAATGTGTGGCACTGACCTACATCAATATCGTGGGGATTCACGAAGTGAAGATCAATTGATCATAGCTGGGCATGAACCATGTGGTGTTATAGAGAAGGTGGGTGAAGGTGTGTTACCACATGAAGCGAGAATTGGTGATAGGGTAGTTGTTCACCACTACGATGGATGTAGGGTTTGCAATTCTTGCAGGTCCGGATGGACTCAATTGTGTGGGACAGAGCATAAGATAACCTTCGGTGTTTCGGGGGGGCATGGTGCTCATGCTCAGTTCATGAAGGTGCCTGCCCATTCACTGATAAAAATTCCAAACTCCCTCTCCTTCAAGGCTGGTGCAGCAGTAGCATGTGGGACTGGAACCGCCTATGGCGCTATTAAAAGGCTGGATCTTAAGGGGGGAGAAACGATTGCAATCTTTGGTCAAGGGCCTGTTGGGCTAAGTGGAACCATGTTTGCAAAAGCAATGGGCGCAAGAGTTATTGCGCTAGATGTTTCTGAAGAAAGGCTCGAACTGGCTAAAAAGTTTGGAGCTGATGTGCTTGTAAATCCAGCCAAAGAAGACCCTGTTAAAGCCATCAAATCTGTAACTAGGCGGGGGGAGGGGGCAGATAAATCAATGGAGTGTAGTTCCAATTCTGATGCGCGCCGTCAATCTGTGGAGTCATTGTGTAGATGGGGCACTGCATGTCTCGTGGGTGTTTATGGTAAAATCGAATTTGATGTGATCGAAACAATACAAAGAATGAAAACCGTAGTTGGGTCGCAAACATTCAGTAAGAGTATGCTGGATGACTGCGCAAACTTTGTTGTCGAGAATGGTGTTGACGTTGAGGGATTGTTTACTCATGAGTTTCGTATCGACCAAGCCGAAGAGGCCTATGAGCTTTTTGATTCTGGGAAAATGGGGAAAGGGGTGTTTGTTTTCGATCAATGAAACCATGGGTTAATCTACTCTATTATTAATCCGTTGCTTCTTGTCAATATAAGTTTTTTTAATGCAGTGTTGTGACTTTGGGCCCGAAGCGATGTGATTTAGTTGATGGTGGCAGTTCGTAAACTTCCGGGTTTGATTCAAGAGGATTAAAATGGCAATGCCTAACGTATATAAGTTATTCATTAATAATGAGTTTGTTGATCCGGATGATGAGATTTTTTTCCCCTCATATAATCCTTTTACGGGTGAGGTGCATGCAAAAATACCCCAGGCTAGTAGCGGTCAGGTAGCCCGCGCTGTTGCAGCGGCGCGGGATGCTTTTAATAATTCATGGGGTGGTTTTAGTGGGCTTGAGCGCGCTAATGTGATTAATAAATTTGCCGATCTCTTGGAGGGCGATGCCGAGAAAATGGCTATCTTGGAAACAACTGATAATGGAAAAGTGATTCGGGAAACCCATGGGCAAATGCTGATGGCAGCCAGGGCCTATCGGTTTTATGCTGGTCTAGCGGATAAAATATTTGGGCAATCGATCCCGCTGGATCAAAAAAACGTTCTTGATTACACTGTGAAAGAGCCTCTAGGAGTCTGTGTTTTAATTACCGCATGGAATTCTCCCATGTCAATTCTATGCATGAAACTTGCACCGGCATTAGCAGCAGGAAACTGTGTGGTGGTTAAACCTTCAGAGCATGCATCAGCAACTACGCTGGAGTTGGCAAATCTGATCAAGAAGGCAGGATTTCCTCCAGGGGTAATAAATATTGTCTCAGGAGACTATGAAGTCGGAATGGCTCTCACGCGAAATGGTAAAGTTGATAAGGTAAGCTTCACTGGCTCACCTCAGGTTGGTAGGAAAATTGCAGCAGATGCTGGGGAGCGTTTGATTCCTGTAACACTGGAGCTGGGTGGAAAGTCTCCAAATATAATTTTTGATGATGCGGATCTTGATAAGGCAATAGTCGGTGCGCTTGCTGGAATATTTGCAGCAACTGGACAAACTTGTATTGCCGGTTCTAGGTTGTTGGTGCAAAGAGGAGTATACGAGACGGTTGTTGATCGCCTGGTGGAACGAGCTAAGAAGATTAAGCTAGGCAATCCTCTTGACAAAGACTCTGAGATGGGAACTGCTGCAAACGAGCCGCAATATAACAGAATTATGCAGCGAATTGACAATGCAATTAGTGAAGGTGCCCGCCTTGTTGCTGGCGGCAAGAGAGCGACTGGGCCTGGGCTTGATTCTGGTTTTTTTGTGGAGCCAACAATATTTTCTGATGTAGATAACAGCATGTACTTAGCGCAAGAGGAAGTGTTCGGCCCTGTTCTGGCGATTATTCCGTTTGATACAGAAGAAGAAGCCATAGGAATTGCAAATGATACATGCTACGGTTTAGCATCCGGTGTTTGGACAACTAACGTTTCAAGAGCTATGAGGATGGCTCGAGCCATTCAGGCAGGTACAGTTTGGGTTAATACATATCGGTCAGGACAGGTAATGGCTCCTTTCGGTGGATACAAAGATTCTGGATATGGTAAGGAGCGAGGTACTCCAGCACTAGAGGATTACCTTAAAATAAAGAATGTAATGATCGATTACTCTGAGGACGAGCGTGATCCTTTTAAGCTGAAAACCTAAGATTAATCATAGCGCCTATGACCATAGTCTCCAGTGGCGTGATGATGGCACCTGTCAAGCTATCTTGGCCGGCCTCCAGCTTCGGTTGCGTGAAGATGGATTGATGGACCTAGGCACCTAGGTGATCGGCTAGAAGTCGGTCCGGGCAACGCGAGCTGCTTAAGGAGGCGGTAAAGGGGGCACGAAGCGCTCAAAGACCCTGCCTGGGGCGCAGCTAAGGCGGACTGACGACCAAGATCCAAATGATGTGTGATCGTATGGCTAGCCGCTAGCCTTCACGTCTTCTCTGGGGCAGTATGCAGATACACGGCACTTCATGCCGATCATGGAGCAAGCTTTCCTGGCTGGCCCATGCGCAGGCCAATCAAGCGCTGCCAAAGAGATATGACAGCGATCTGCTTCACCGCTATTGCAACTGATAACGGATTAAGTCTGTCATTGTCAGGCGAAAAACGAAGCGAAAGCCGCGCCCTGGTGCGTCAGGGTTATGTGCTGGTGTTCGAGGTAAATGTATAGCACCGGCACCTTTTATCAGCTGTCCAGACATGTTACGGGTGACTGAGCACCAAGCCCTGTCCGGTCCACTCAGCCGGGGTGTGCTGGGCAACACCCTTAGGAAAATAGTGAACGAGGTCCTATGAACCCCACTATCGAGCTGCTCAAATCCCATCGCTCTATCCGCAAGTTCACCGACCAGCCGGTCTCCCGCGAGCTGCTGGAGGAGCTGATTCGCGCCGGGCAGGGGGCGGCCACCTCCAGCCACGTTCAGGCCTACAGCGTCATCCATGTGAAGAATTCCGGGAACCGCGAGCAGATCGCCGAGCTAACGGGCGGGCAGTCCTACGTGGCCACCTGTGGCGCCTTCCTGGTGTTCTGCGCCGACATGAAGCGTCCCACCGAGGCTGCCGAACGCACCGGTGCCCGGGTGGTGCGCGGCATGACTGAGCAGCTGCTGGTGGCCAGCGTGGATACCGCTCTGATGGCCCAGAATGTGGCCATCGCTGCGGAATCGGAAGGGCTGGGCATCTGCTACATCGGCGGCGTACGCAACAATCCCCAGGCCATCAGCGACCTGCTGGGCCTGCCGGATCACGTCTACTCGGTGTTCGGGATGTGTCTCGGTTACCCGGCCCACCAGCCGGACGTGAAGCCGCGACTGCCGGTGGAGGCGATCCTCAAGGAGGACACCTACACTGACGACCGCGAGCAGGTGGAGGCCTTCGACGCGACCATGCACGCCTATTTCCAGTCGCGGAAGGGCGGCGCCAAGGACAGCACCTGGTCGCAGAACCTGACCCCGCTGTTCGATACCAAGCTTCGCCGCCATATGCGGGAGTTTCTAGTTATGCGCGGGTTCGAGATGAAGTGAGATTCGGTTCTGGATCAACTTCCGTCGGCTTACCGATGGTTAGATAACAGCTTGAATTTGAGCCGGTTCGGTGGACACCCGTCCCTTTGAGAAGGAGGAGTCCACCATGCCCAAGTCCCGTGCCCCTTACCCTGCCTAATTACGGCAGAAGATTGTCGAATTGGTCCGGGCGGGCCGAACCCACGGAAGAACTGGCGAGAGTGTTCGAGCCCACCGATAAGGCCATCCACAACTGGGTGAAGCAGGCCGACCGTGATGCGGGGGGGGGGGGAGGCGTCACGATGGCGCCACCAGTGCCGTGCAGGAAGAACTGCGGCGCCTGCGCCGTGAGAACAAGCGGCTCAGTGTCGACGCCGGAGCTATAATTCCGTAAATCATAAAAACAGATTATCCCCCCGATCCGCATGACCATTCCTTGTTGATAACCAAACCTGTAAGGATCTCGCCATGCTGGGCCGACAGGACTTACTCATGAAAAGGCAACTTCGCCAGCTAGGCGCCCATCCCTTGACGGAGTTACGTAACCTCCTGCCATAGCTCACCTATGCAGATTTGGCATGCCTGACATCATCAAGTTAGTCTGTTAGGCAAGGTCTAAACTTGTTGCTGGGATCTTGGGATGGATGTTACTTCAATAATGTAGTCTCACCACCGTCGTCTTGTAAGGTTAATCCAAAGTATTTGGAAATAATTAAGGCTAACAAGCTAGATAGAGAGGCAGTAATTAGACTGGTTTCTAATGAAAAGATGCTGGCTACGAAACCCCATAGGGCAGCCCCGGAGGCCATCCCCCCCATTAAGGCCATTTGATATATAGACATTCCTCGAGCACGAATTGTGTCTGGAAGAGTTAATTGAGCAGAAGTTGTTATGGTGTTTGCGGTGCCAATCCATGCAGCGCCTGAAAAAAACATTGCTAATATTGAAATTAGTGAACTTGAAGATATCGAAACTACTAAAATGGATGCTGCATATGTTAATGTCCCAATGACTACCATTGTTTCATGTTTTAATTTGCGTCGTAAAACTGGTAGTAAAAAAGCACATGCTATAGCTCCAGTCCCCATGGAAGCGATCAGAAATGTGTATGTTGTAGGGCCGCCACCAAGCTTGTTGAGCGAGACAAGTGGAAGCAGAGCAATAAGTGAGGATGCATGCAAGAAAAATATAAAAATGCGAGCAATGAGAACTCTCATGCGAATTGAGTTCCTTACATGAAGGATGCCTGTCAAAATGGCAGTATAAAATGGCTCTCTTGGCGACTTCTTGATTTCGCTTGCTGGCTTCCAGCGGAGGATTAGTGTTAAAGCAATAATAGATAGCAGGCCATTGAGGGCAAATACATATTGACTGCCTGTGTTGGCAATTATTAATCCTGCTATAACTGGCCCGATAATTCGTGCAATATTCATTGCAACACCACTCAAGGCTAGAGCAGATGGAAGTTCATTGCGAAAAACTATGGTTGGTATAATGGCTGAAAACACAGGAAGGCGCATTGCCATGCCAATGCCATTTGCGGCAGTTAAGGCTAGAAGCAGCGAGGCGGAGATAGAATTCGTTGAAACAAGAATGGTGAGTGTTAGAGCAGTTATAGCTAGCCAAAGTTGAGTTGCTGCGAAAAACAGCCTCCGGTTTAGTAGGTCCGCAAGCGCCCCGCTTGGAAGGCCAAATATAAACATGGGAAGTGTAGAAGATGTATAAACTAGGGACACCATAAGCGCGCTGTCTGTTAGAGAGGTCATTAGCCAGGCGGATGCCACCTCATTCATCCAAAAAGCTACATTCGAAGAAGCCCACGCCATCCACAGCATAAAGAAGCTGGTGTTGCGAAATGGATCTAGCGCCGAAGGCCTTTTTTCTAGAGTTAGCATAGTCTGTTTCATGTCAAGAAAAATTATCAGGTTGCCAGGCTCAGAGGAGATTCTTGCAATTATTTCAAATGGCAAGTCGAAAGATAAATTTGTTACGAGAAGTTATGATAACAGTGCGGTAGGTGTTATGAGTTTAATGTTGGCTCCGAGTGAAACTAGGTTTAGGAGCTTTCAGATAACTTCAGAATGATTGTCTGCTAACATTCTCTATAGGTCCAGTAAGGATTAGTGTTGCTGTGGGAAGTTTTCCTTACTGTTGTTTGCAGGTCACAGTCTAAAAAAAGTATGTGAAAATCTATTAAGAGGGATTATAAGGTGGTTATGTATTTTCTTTGGCCGGCTATTCTTGAAAAGGTAATCTGGTTAGTTCATCTTACCCTCCACCACAAAAAAACCAACTCGACTTACCGTCTGTGGGTTTCGATACTGGGATCATCCTCCGAAAAGGACCATTGAGATGAGTACAGTCCCTGCGTTACCCCAGCCTCTTCAGGGCCTTAAGGTGGTCGAGTTGAGCCACCTCATTGCTGGCCCATACTGTTGCCAGCTGCTGGCCGAGGAAGGCGCTGAGGTCATCAAGGTAGAGCCTCCTCACGGTGAGCTGTCGCGCTCCCGTGACCCCATGCGTCCAAGTGAGAAAGGTAATGTGTCTGCACATTACGGAGCGCTGAATCGCGGAAAGAAAAGTATCGCTCTGGACCTTAAGAACTTGGAAGGCATGCGCGTCTTTCGCTCCTTGCTGGAATCCGCCGATGTGTTCGTGACCAATATGCGGGCGGCAGCGCTGGGGCGGCTGGGCATTCATCCTCACGCCCTGCGTGAAGCGTTTCCGCGGCTGGTTGTCGTGTCGATTTCGGGTTTCGGCATCGATAACGCAGGTGAGTATGCCGACCGTGCCGGCTTGGCCATGGTGGCGGAGGCCATGTCTGGCACGACCGGGCTGACCCGTGATCACTCCGGAAATCCAGTGTGGTGCGGCTTTGCGTTGGGGGATGTCCTGGCGGGCATGACCGCACATTCGGCCATTCTCCTGGCCTTACGCAATCAGGAACGGCATGGGGTGGGGCGGTTGGTGGATCTGGGCTTAGTCGAATGCACTTTGCCGATGGTGTCGGTAGCCTTGGCGCGCGTTCAGATTGCCGATGCAGCTTTCTCTGCCTTTGCGGGCTCCAATGACTTTCATGGTGTGCCGTACGGTGCATTCCCGGCAAAAGACGGCTACGTCAATATCGGTGTTAACCGTGATGATTTCTGGCACCGCTTGTGCGCTGCCATGGGTCGCGCCGAGTTGGGGCTCGACGAGCGCTATGCGACTTATGTCGAGCGGGCGAAACGACAATCTGAAGTACATGCCATCACTGAAGAGTTTACTCGCCAGCATACTCGCGCTGAGATTACTGAAAAGCTGGGGGAGTTCGATGTGCCCGTTGCCGGCATCTTGAGCATGGCGGAGGTCATCGAGGATGGCTACTTGAAGCAGCGGGGTGCCCTTCGTGAAGTCAACGATGGCCTAGGCGGCACGCTCACCTTGCCAGCAGATCCCACAGGATTTGAGCCGGCTCCTGATTCTTCACGCATTCCCCAGCTGGGTGAACATCGTCATGCACTATTAAGCGAGGGGCTCGGCTTGTGTGATGACGAGATAGTAAAGCTTGAGCAGACAGGTGTATTTGGCGCATGTAATCCGCAATAACTAAAACTTAACAACTACCCTTACATTCTCTCTATCCAGTGATAAAAGGATGCCACAACATGAGTAATGAAGATTCCGCTCGCCTGACCCTTGAAGAGATTCGTGAAGTCACTCGCTCAGTGTGCGCTCGTTATGATGATGAGTACTATCGTGAGCTGGATCGCACCGAAGGCTTTCCGCACGACTTTATCAAAGACGCCATGGAAGCCGGCCTCGGCTCGGTCATGGTTCCAGCGGAATACGGCGGCATGGGTCTGGGTGTTCGTGAGGCGTCTGTGGTGGTGGAAGAGATCCATCGCTGTGGTGGTAGCGGCTCCAACCTGCACGGTCAGATGTTCATGATGGGCATCCTGGCGCGTCACGGTTCTGATGAGATGAAGCAGGAGATCCTGCCGCTGGTGGCGTCTGGCGAAGTGCGCCTGCAGTCCTTCTCGGTGACCGAGCCGACCGCCGGTACCGATACCTCCAAGATCACCACCAAGGCCCGTAAAGAAGGTAATGAGTGGGTAGTTAGCGGCCAGAAAGTCTGGACCTCCCGGATGGACCACACCGACTTCTTCATGGTGTTTGCCCGTACCAGTCCGGTCAAAGACCCGAAGAAGCCGTTCCAGGGTCTGTCCTGCTTCCTGGTGGACAAGCGCAAGATCGATCCCAAAACCCTGACCACCAAGAAGATCGATGTGATGTTCAACCATCATACCTACGAGGTCTTCTACGACGACATGCGTATCCCGGAAACCTGCATGATCGGAGAAGAAGGCAAGGGCTTCAAATACCTACTGGACGGCTTGAACGCCGAACGGATTCTGATCGGTTCCGAGTGTATCGGTGATGGCCGCTGGTTCCTGGACCGTGCGGTTAAGTATGCCAACGAGCGGGTGGTGTTTGGACGTCCGATCGGCACCAACCAGGGGGTTCAGTTCCCGATTGCCAAGGGCTATGCCCAGCTTGAAGCGGTCGACGCCCTACGCTGGAAAGCAGCGGACATGTTCGACAGCCACGAAAACTGCGGTGCCGAAGCCAACATGTTGAAGATGCTGGCGTCCGAAGCCTCCTGGGATCTAGCCAACACCTGCATGCAGACCCACGGTGGCTTTGGTTTGGCCCGGGAATATGACGTAGAGCGCAAGTTCCGTGAGAACCGGATTTTCCAGATCGCACCGATCTCTACCAACATGGTGCTCAACTACGTCAGTCAGCACGTCCTTGGCCTGCCGCGTTCGTACTAAGGAGCATGAATCACCATGACCTCTCTGTACTTCGAAGAGTATACCGACGACTGGGCCTTTGAAACGGAGGCTAAGGTGGTTACTGAGGAAGACATCCAAGCCTACGTGGCACTTTGCGGATTTCAGACGCCGACCTTCACGGACATGGCATATGTTCAAGCGTCCAATGACTATGCAGGCCGTATGGCGCCGGGTTTGTTTGTTCTCAGTATGGCGGAGGGGTTAGTGCTGCAAGCGGGGTTGACGCGTCGTCGAGGGATATTCCTGATGGGGCTCAACCCCAAGTTCAAACAGCCAGTGTATGCCGGCGAATCCATTCGAAATCGTGTACGGCTGCATAGTAAGCGGCTAACGAGAAAATCGGATCGCGGGGTGGTGGTGACTTCTCATGAGGTCGTTAATGGCAAGGGGGAAGTCG
Source organism: Halomonas sp. HK25 (assembly GCF_047795635.1). GTDB lineage: Bacteria > Pseudomonadota > Gammaproteobacteria > Pseudomonadales > Halomonadaceae > Halomonas. The sequence goes on from NZ_CP181044.1 coordinate 408,570, forward strand.
TGATCTGCTATCTCTCCACACGCATGATCCGAACACGTAAGTTTTCTGACCCTTTTGACTGATTCCTAAACTGTCTACATTTTCTAAGAAAGAATGGGGAGTTACCCATGATGAACACAGAATTACCGGAGCCGGTTGCTAATGGCGACTCTCGGCCATACTGGGATGCGGCGCAGGAAGGGAGGCTAGTCTTACGGAGATGTAAAGATTGTGGGGAACTACATTTCATGCCCAGATACCTCTGCCCTTTCTGCTGGTCCGAGCAGCTTGAATGGGTCGATAGTAAGGGAAGGGGAACGGTTCACAGCTTTTCCATTATTCGTCGTGCACCGTCCCCTGTTTTTGCCCAACAAGTTCCTTACGTCACTGCCCTGATCGACCTAGATGAGGGGCCGCGAATGGTAGCCAATGTATTAGGTGAGAATTCGCTTTCCGTCAGCATCGGTGACCGTGTTTCAGTAACCTTTGGGAGCCGCGGAGATGATACTCTGATCCCACAGTTTACTCTCGATGACGAGGCAGGCACATGAGAAAACCGGAATCATTAAAGAATAAGGTGGCAATCGTTGGTGTGGGTGAGTCAGAGATCGGAAATGTGCCTCATATGTCTGGTCTTGGTCTGAATGCTCAAGCAGCTAAGAGGGCACTTGATGACGCTGGACTTAAGGTGTCGGACATCGATGGTGTCTTGACAGCCTATTCCCTGACAGAACCATATTTTATGTTGGGCTCGGTTCTCTGTGAATATCTTGGAATTAAACCAACATACAACGCTTCCATGGTGGTGGGTGGAGCTACTCCTGCTGTAATGCTCAAACACGCTGCTGAGGCCATTGCTTCGGGCCAGGCTGAAACCATCTTGGTCTGCGCCGGAGAGAATCGCTCCAGTGGGCAGTCTCGTGATGCAACTGTGGCAAACCTAATGGCTGTAGGTCACCCTTATTTCGAGCAACCCTACGGCACCTCGATCCCTGGCTTCTACGGTATGATTGCTCAGCGCCATATGCATATGTATGGCACTACTCGAGAACACATGGCTAGCGTTGCCGTGCAGACGCGAAAGCATGCCATTTTGCATCCTAATGCTCACATGAAAAAGCCTATTACGATTGAGGACGTGATCAACGCTAAGCCGATTGCCGATCCATTTGGGATGCTCGACTGTTGTCTTATTTCTGATGCAGGAGGTGCTTTCATAGTTACCTCCGCTGAGAGAGCACGTGATCTCAAGTCCCAGCCTGCATATTTACAAGGTATCGGTGAGTTCCACACCCATGAGCACTTGATGTGTGCGCCTAGTCTAACTGACTTTGGTGCTGCACAGTCAGGAAGAATAGCCTATGAAATGGCTGGTGTCACACCAGATGACATTGATGTAGCCGAGCTTTACGATTGCTTCTCGATTGTACCTATCATTGAGTTGGAAGAACTTGGATTTTGTGAAAAGGGAGAGGGAGGGGTGTTCTTTTCCGAGGGACATGCAAGCATTACAGGTAAATTGCCTATCAACACCCACGGCGGCATGTTATCTCATGCACATGCTGGGGCCGCCGGTGGCTTGTTTGGAATTGTAGAGGCCGTCCGACAACTACGCGGAGGCCTGGGCGATCGGCAAGTAAATGGTGCGGAAGTGGCGCTAGTACACAATGAGGGTGGAATCCTTTCTTCTCATTGCACAGTGATCTTGGCCAGCTGAGAAGATTATACTTGACGAAGTTGCCCGTTCGTTTCTTGAGTGCATTAACATAATCGCATGAGGAATTAGTATGAAACAACCTACTCCCCGTGGCAGGTATTTTGAGGATTTTGTGGTTGGAGAGGAACTTGTAAGTCCTGCTCGAACTGTTACGCAAACAGATATTGTAAATTTTGCATGCCTCTCTGGCGATTTCAATGAAGTGCATACTAATTTTGAGTACTGCAAAGATACAAAGTTTGGGGAGCCCATTGCGCATGGTCCGCTTGTTTACTCAATAATGGGTGGCCTGCAGTATGCAAGTGGAATTAATGATGGAACCCTGATTGCTCTTTTACAGATCGATGAATGGAGAATGATAGATGCTGTAAAGCATGGAGATACAATTCGCCTCCATTCGGAAGTGCTAGATAAGAAAGAGACCAGTAAGCCGGATAAAGGAGTTATTACTTTTCGGCGAAAATGTATAAAGCAAAACGGTACAGTGGCTCAAGAAATGATCGCTAAGCTACTCTACCGGCGCCGGCCAAGGGAGTGATTGCGACTTGTTATTAGAACCCTTTAACTCGTTGAAAAACATTTCATCTCATCGGTCTATCGTCAAAACGCATTGTTAATGCTGGTGCTTGTTTGGGGCAAGTTTTGGTTTCTCAGTGTGATGCATTTTTAACAATGCATTGGTGAAGTTGTTGTAAAGCTTTGAGTGCTGTGAAATTGCCCCTCTTTTTTCTTGGTCTTTCTTGATGAGGATTTATGCTTAAAAGACTTCCTGGCACACCTGATCCAATGCATTTATTCAGTGGCCATAAGGGTGTGATGATTGCGGCTGATTCTTGGGGTGATTCGAGGGGTCCTCTCGTACTACTGTCACATGGGGTGGGACAAACTCGGCACTCTTGGCGTAACACAGGAAAGCTGCTCGGCTCTTGTGGATACTTCGTTGTTGCCTACGATGCCAGGGGGCATGGTGATTCAAGTTGGCCATCTAACGGAGATTATAGCAGGATGGCCATGATACACGATATGAGATCCATCATTAAAAAGTTAGGAAAAAATAATCCTGCTCTCGTAGGAGCATCTATGGGGGGAGCAGCATCTATGGTTGCTGTTGGAGAAGGATTTCTCGAAGCTTCAGCATTGGTTCTTGTTGATATAGCTCCACATATTGAATCTAATGGGCTCTCAAGAATAAATGCTTTTATGGAGAAAAATGTTGATGGGTTTACCTCCCTTGAGGAGGTGGCCGCGGCTATACAAAAGTATAGCCCAAGGAAAAATAATGATCGTAATTTAGATGGATTGGCGAAGAATGTTAGGTTTGGTGAAGATGGGAGGTATTACTGGCATTGGGATCCGCGGCTCTCTGCTCGTGAGCGTGATTCTACCGCGCGGAGGGTTGCAGCTGCGAAAAATTTATCCTTACCAACCTTGCTTGTTCGCGGTGCAAAATCAGATGTAGTGAGCCAGGCTGGTGTGGACCAGTTTCTTTCGATATGTCCGCATGCAGAATATGTTAACTTACAAGGTGCTAGGCATATGGTTGCAGGAGACAAAAATGACATTTTTGGCGCCGCTATTATCGATTTTCTGAGTCGTAAGCTTTGTCTATGAACTGACCGTTTTGTTTTTTTACTGGTTTTTTATTTTGATAAAGACGTTATTGTTAAATATTTATAGCTTGTTCCTCGCGCTGTGTAGAATAGGACGTTTTTCACTGAGGAGTGGCGGGGGTGTTCATAGTTTTAAACAGTGCTATAGGAAGCTGGTGCTCGAGGTTACAATTGTTAATTCCTGCAGCTATCTCTCTATATGGAAATTATACATAGGGCTGCACGAAAACTTCCATGCAGCCACTCTTCAGTGAGTGATATTGCTTTCCATCTTAATTTTTAGGTCATCTTAGTGAATTACCCAGAATTGTGAGATGGCTTCTGGCAGGTAGTATCAATGATTTCACTAATATTGCTAAGCCCTTCGGTTTTCCAAAGAAGGTCGATTGCACGCTTGGCAGGCACTTTGCTCCCAAATAAATGAAAAAAGCGCATGAATTTTTCCTCTACCTCGGTGTCGGACAGTGGATTGTTTGCGTGCCCTTTTGGTAGATCCTGTAGGTAGGTCAGAGATGATCCATCTGTATTATTAATGGTGATACGAGTCTGTATCCTTTCTGGGTACTCCTCCGTCATATTCTGAGAGCTCTTGACCTGGACTTTATCTATGAGCCTCTTGATCCTTTCATTTTTCAACCATTTTTCCGTATAATGTTCTGAAGTTAAGTGCCCTTCTAGTAATGTAACTGAAATAGTGTAAGGTAGGCTATGGTCTGCAGTTTCACGTGTCGTGGGTGACCAGCGTTCTTTATCACTTCCCATTGCTCGATAGGCAGCTTCGTAAGTTTCGACGATGATCTCATCAATGCTGCTTTCTATCACCTTGTCATGAAGATGGACGGCTGCATCAACCGCAGTTTGACCGTGGTAGCAAACAGGATAATATTTCAAGTGTGTCGATAATATTAATGGTGTCTCGATACTGCTTTTTCTCCACTCAAATGGTGTGGTGGCTTCGAAAAATCCGCCGTTACCATCAATTATGTCGCTCGGGCCAGTAATATCTTTTTGTGCCAGTAATGCGGCAAAAACACCGTTGCGTGCGCCGTTAGGGCCCGCGCAAGATTTCCAGTCTGATAACGCACCGCAACGGACATTATAGAGGTGAAGGTTGGGGGCTAGTGCTAGCGATATGGCATGCTCTATTTGTTTGCGTGATAGGCGTAGTAACTTGCCGGCCCCCGCTGACGTTCCGACCGCAGCACAAACAGCTTGATCAATTGAGTTGTTTTTAAGTGAAACCGATGCACAAAGCCCACAGTAAACCTCATAAGCCAACACTATGGCAGTAATCAAAGTTTTGCCATCCGCCTCAAACCCTTCACCTAAGGCAACGAGAGCACCTAACATATCACTAGGGTGGCCAGCACTCTTTCCTATGAAAGTATCGCTGTAGTCTAGATACCGAATCATGGATCCATTTACGAAGGCTGCCATTTCGATCGAAGTTGTTTTTCCACTACCCCAGACTCGAGCCGCGGGTACTCCACTGTAACTTTCTGAAATAGAACGGAGACGAGAGCAGAATGGTTCTTGATAGGCCGCTGCGGCGCAGGCAATACTGTCGATCAAACGTCGCTTGCCTTGGTGGATAGATTCTTCTGTGAGCTTACTGAAATCTGTCTGGTAAACGAACTCAGCCAGAGTCTTTGTTGTTTTGTCCATTGGTTGCCTCGATCATTTATGGGTTATATTAGCCTGATAGTATAGGTAATTATTAGATTCAAGAAAGGAGTTTTAGAACTGTTGTTGCATTATCTGCGGTACCCTGGGTGTCGTATCATCTCTTAGGCTTAACTTATTTTAACAAGCTAGTATTATTGTTATAGAAATAATAGCAATGATGTATTCATAAAGTCATGTTGGAATTTTTGCTGCTATGGTAAGTATTCCTAACCGCTTGCTTGGCGATCCTGCGGCGTAAGATTCGCTTACCTGGTAAGGCATGAAATCCGACTGGACGAACCCTGTCGTAAGACCGAGACTTCCGGAACACCAAAGCTAGTTTTTTTACTTGTTAATACGATAGGATTATTATGGATATTGCTCATCACCTTGCAGTAAGCGCTATTAGTCGGAATTATCATGATTTGTCATCAGACACGGTAGAAGCAACTGTTGCTTCACTAATAGATAGTCTTGCATGTGCTCTCGGTGGAGCCAGCGCTCCGGGTCTAGACGAGGCAAGACGCGCGCTTGGCCGTTGGGGGGATTCTGGGTGTACGGTATGGGGGGGCTTTGGCCAGATGCCGGCGCCCTTCGCTGCTTTTCTGAATGCCGGTAGCTTGCACGCTTTGGATTATGATGATACGGATGATAAAGTTCCACTGCACGCGAATAGCGTTGTGCTGCCTGCACTTATTGCTGACCTGGAGGAGAATCGCCCGGACTGTGATGGTCGTGAGTTTCTCACAGCCTTGGCAGTTGGCCTTGATTCAGCTATGCGTATTGGGAGGGCAGGGGGGCCGAAAGGGTCTCGTGGATGGAACTATAGCGTAATTAGTGGGTGCATGGGTGCAGTGTTGTCAATTGCTCGGCTTAGAAAATGGGATGCAGAGACTACGGTGAGTGCACTTGGTCATCAACTAGCGCAGACTGCCGGAAGCCTGCAATCCATAATTGATGGCAGTCTTGCCAAACGTTTTCAGCCTGCGTTGATGGCTAAAGACGTACTGATGTCTGCATCTCTTGCGGAGGCAGGTATTGATGGGCCACGTAATGTCTTTGAAGGTAGAGCTGGTTTCTTTGGGTTATACCAAGATGGTAGTTTTGATCGAGACTCCATGCTTCCTGGTTTGGAAAGCTGTAGTCTAGTGAATGATCTGAGCCTCAAGCCTTATCCATCATGCCGATTTACGCATGCACCCATTGACCTCGCGCTTCAACTTTATCAGCGTGGCCTGCGCCCTGATGATATAAGCCAGATTCGAATCCGGGTAAGCGGGCAAGCTGTCAATATGGTAGGCCGGGACTATGATTGTCAGAGTGCCGGTGTTGTAGATGCTCAATTCAGTATTTCTTATACAGTGGCAGTAGCATTATTGCGCGGTGCGGTGCGTCTTGGTGACTTTACTCTTGAGTCTATTGGGAATCCCATGGTTGGGCGATTTGCATCTGAGAAAGTTTTGATTGAAGCAAATCCTGATGTGGGATTCCTAGGTATGGTTCCAGTTGAGTTTCATGTGGAGCTTAACAATGGGTCTCCTTTCTATATTGCCACTGAGATGGTTTCCGGGAGTCCTGAAATGCGTATGACGGAGAGTCAACTCAGGTCTAAAGTACTTGATTGCCTTGAGTTCAATGGATCACGTCTATCTGCCGATGATTTCATTAAGGCTGCAAACACTCTTAAGGATGGTGCTTCAGTTAAGAATTTTTTGCGTCTGCTAAAATAGGTGCTGCTAATTTCGGCAGAGGTTTAAGCTAGAATTATGCTATATGCAATTTCTCTGCCGTCAATCAAGTAGTAGATATTCAGATTCGTTGTATCTTAAGTGCATTTTGCAAGCTAGTGTTAAGTGTGTGTAGTATTTATCCCTACTTATCTTGCTTGCGATTAAGGGTGAAGTGCCCAAGGGCAATGTGGTACCATGCATAGTTACAATCAATATAAAGATGATGCTGGAGTAGGCCATGAAGTTTTATTTGGTAAAAGAAGAAGTTCTGGCAGCTCTTACAATCCTATTGTTAGGAGTTGCGGTTGTATACTATGGGGCAGCCTATTCAATGGGGAGCTTGGCACGGATGGGGCCTGGTTACTTCCCTGTAATAGTAGGTGGGGTGCTGTGTTTTGTTGGTGTTGGTCTCGTAGTAGACGCCTTCACTCGTAACTCTGTGAAGGTACAGCTTCCGCTACGTGCTTTCTTCGCTGTAAGCTCAGGAGTATTAGCTTTTGCATTTTTGGTCGAGCACGCAGGGTTGGTTATAGCGACTTTTTCGCTTGTTATGCTTAGTGCCCTAGGTGATCGTCCTATTCGCATAAGGAATGCCATCATCATTAGTTTTGTGATGTCCTTGATAGGGGTGTTTGTCTTTGTCAAGGCCCTTGGTGTTCCTATTTCAGTGTTCTGGTGGTGAGGGCATAATCATGGACTTTTTTTCAAATTTGGCTCTTGGTCTTCAAACGGCTATCAGTGTTGAAGCTTTATTGTTTTGCTTTATTGGGGTGACGATCGGAACTTTTGTGGGTGTGTTACCGGGCGTTGGCTCTCTTACCGCTATTTCCTTGGCTCTTCCATTGACTTTCTATATGGATCCCACTGTTGCTTTAATTATGTTGGCTGGAATTTTTTATGGCTCCCAGTATGGTGGATCCACAGCTGCCATACTTCTCAATTTGCCAGGTAGTGCCTCAAGTGCCGTTTCCTGCCTGGATGGTAACCCCATGGCGAAACAAGGTAAGGGCGGCGTGGCGCTTTTTGTGACTGCTATTGCCTCTTTTGTTGGCAGCACTTTCGCTATTATTCTTGTTATGTCTCTAGCGCCTGCTATTGCTAGTATGGCACTGCAGTTCAGCTCAGTGGAATATTTTTCTGTGATGCTTTTGGCTTTGGTCGGCGCCTCGACTTTAGCGGGTGGGTCTGCCTTGAAAGGGATTGCCGCTGTCATTTTAGGCTTAGTGTTTGGTTTGGTCGGCATTGATATTAATAGTGGGGTTGAGCGGTTTACTTTTGGGGTCATGAGCCTCAGTGAGGGCTTTACTCTTGTTGCTATGGCCATTGGCCTGTTTGGCGTATCAGAAATAATCTCCAATGTTGGGCGTACTCAAGTGGTGAGTGCCGTAAAAACACGTGATCTAAGCTTTCGGTCAATGCTACCAAGCAAGAGTGAGTGGCGTAGTATGGTAAAGCCTGCAGCTCGCGGTTCAGTTATTGGTTCTATTGTTGGTGCCCTACCCGGTTCAGGGCCTTCTATCGCTGCATTCTTGTCGTATGGTGTTGAGAAGCGTGTTGCTAAGAATCCCGAACGCTTTGGCAATGGTGCGATTGAGGGTATCACAGCCCCGGAAGCTGCCAATAATGCTTCTGTTCAGTCGGCGTTCATTCCAACTCTAAGCTTAGGTGTTCCAGGTGATGCAGTAACAGCTGTATTATTGGGCGCCATGATGATTCATGGCATCGTTCCTGGTCCTCTTTTCCTGACGGAGCAGCCCGCGATGTTCTGGGGACTTATTGTGAGCTTCTGGATCGGTAACTTTTTTCTGCTAGTTCTGAATATTCCTTTGATCAAGCTATGGGTAAAGATGTTGTCTATTCCTTACGGTGTCTTGTACCCTTCTATCTTGACTTTTATCTGTATTGGCGTATATAGCGTTAATAATAATATTTTTGATGTTTTTGTAGTCTTGTTTTTTGGTGTGATTGGCTACTTTATGCGGATTTTTGGCTTTCCTGCGGCTCCAGTTCTTCTTGGATTTATCCTCGGGCCTATGATGGAGGAGCATTTCCGTCGTGCCTTATTGATATCCAGAGGTGAGTTTAGTGTATTTATTGAGCGGCCGGTTAGCCTTGTGTTCTTGATTTTGACAGTTTTACTTTTGGCAGCGCCAGCGAGGTCTATTCTCTCGTATCTGTTTTCGCGGCGTAGGATAGTGCGGAGAAGTGCTCGCTAATAATTTATACTACTGGCAGTGGTGTGGCTAATGGCCACTCCACTGTTTGTTTTCTTTCTTTCTTTTTCTTTGTTTTTTGTGTGTGAACCACTCTGTACTTTGTGATGTCTAGAGAGTTTTTTGTTTGTGCTGCCCTCGTTTTCTTGAGTGGGTGCGGATCTTATATGGTGTTGTTTATTTCAGTTTTGTATGGCTGTGGTTTAATGTTAATGATGTTTGGTAATTATATCTTTCCCTGCGGGTGTGATTTCTGACTCGACTCTTTTTCGGATTCTGGTGTAGGTTTGTTTTTACAAATTCGATAATCTGGGGGCCGTGAAATGAAGGCGATTACTGCTTTTCTGTGCGCAGGTGTTGTGTTGGGTTCGGCCACTTCTTTTTCAGTTGGAGCTTATGAGTCTGATTTTCCGGAAAAGCCGATCCGTATTATTGTTCCAAGCTCAGCAGGAGGAGGGGCTGACGTGACGGCTCGCCTTTATGCTGAGCGTATGGCGTCTTTTTTCAATCAGCCCGTTTTTGTAGAAAATCGGCCTGGAGCCAGTACGATGCTAGGCTCTCGCTATGTTTCTAATGCTGAGCCTGATGGCTACACGCTTCTAGTGGCTGCTAATACTCTAGTGACTATGCCCCTTCTTTCTGAAGATGCCGGTTATAGTATTGAAGATTTCACTGGGCTTGCACTGCTTGGACAATCCGGCGCTCTTCTTGTTACCAGTAGGGAATCGACAATCGAGAGCTTCTCTGCATTACTTGATGCCGCTAATGAACGTCCTTCTGACATCACTTATGCTTCTGGCGGTCAAGGAACCACGTCGCACATTCCTGTTGAGTTATTTTCAAGAAGTGCAGGTGTTGAGCTCTTCCATATTCCTTACAGAGGGATATCTAATGCCATTCCTGATGTTCTTGCTAATAGAGTGGATTTGATGATGGGTACCGCCACTTCTACTGGTGAACTAATTAAAAGCGGTGATCTTCGTCCTCTTGCTGTCTCGTCAGTTGAGCGTGCTCAGGCTTACCCAGATGTGCCTTCTTTTAGTGATTATGGATATGGTGATGCTAGCTTCAGCATCTTTTTAGGTCTCTTCGCTCCCGCCGGTATCCCTGATGGCATTCGGCAATCCATTGCAGAAGCAGTTGAGGTGGCTAGAGAGGATGATGTATTATTAGACCGTATGGCTGGTATGGGGTATGTATTATCCGACATAGGCTCGGAGGAGTTTGATGGCTTTATCCGGCAAGAGAGTGACAGATACAAGCCTCTTGTTGAGGGGGCGGGAATAGACCTCAGTCAATGACTTTGCCTTTCTCACCTCTGTGCCTTTTAAGTTCATGCTTTGATGGAGGTCTTTTTCTTTTTGATGTTCTGTAATTTTTTCAACGGAAGTATGAATAATAAATCTTAACTCAAGAGGTGGCTGTATCATGAAAAATCATAAGTCTTCTGCCTTTGGTATGGCACTCGCTGTTGGGCTGGGCTTTCATTCTTTAGTCTTTGCGGGTGATGGTACCTATCCGGAGCGGCCGATAAATCTAATTGTACCGACTTCTGCTGGGGGAATGACTGACGGTGTTGCAAGGCTTTACGCCGAGAAAATGTCTAGTTATCTAGACCAACCCGTTGTAGTTGAGAATCGCCCTGGTGCTGCTTCAATGCTTGGTACCCGCTATGTGGTAAATGCTGATTCTGACGGCTATACACTTCTAGTTGCCGCTAATACAGCTATTACTATGCCACTGCTTCAAGATGTTGGATATTCTGTTGATGACCTGGTGGGTGTTGGTGAGTTTGGTACTGCTCCTTCTTTGCTAGTGGTAAGCAGCTCCTCTCCATATACTACTCTTGAAGAGCTTGTCGACGCTGCTGAGGATGATCCGGGTGGCATATCTTATGCTACTACTGGCCCAGGGACAACTTCTCATTTGACTACTGAGATGTTTGCTACCAGTGCTTCTGTTTCTTTTCACCAAATTCCTTATCGTGGGATATCTCTTGCTGTCCCTGATGTTATGACTCAGCGAGTTGACTTTATGATGGGGCCTGCTACTTCTACTGCCGAGCTCATTAGAAGTGGCGACATGCGGGCTCTTGCAATCACTTCGAATGAGCGCTCTGAGGATTTTCCTGAAGTTCCAACCTTTCATGAGCTTGGATATCCTGATGCTTCGTACACATTATTCTTCGGGCTTCTTGCACCCTCTGGAATCCCTGATGCCGCGCGTAATACCCTTGGCGAGGCTTTAGAAGTAACAAAGAATGACGAAGGTTTTGTTGCGAGACTGAATCGTTTAGGGCTGGGGCTCTCTGATCTTCGTACCCCTGACCAATTTAGTGAATTTCTCATCAGAGAGGGAGAGAGGTATCTTGAAGTGATCGAGAAGGCCAATATTGTAATTGAGTAGCATGCATCGTTATTTATATGCAATAAGATCTTGGGATCTTCGCCTCAGTTGGCTTTCTTATGCTATCTGCATTTGCATTGCTTCTGGGCGAAGATCCTTTTTAATTAACCTTTGTTTGTTGTATCGAGTTTTTTCTGCTTCAGTCTTGGTGGTTTCTGTCTTTTCGTATTTCACCTTGTTGTTCTTTTCTTAAGCACTTTTCATCTTGCTGTGCTGGGATTCTTCTCTCCTATCCTTTATAGGTTTTCTCTATGTCAAGTGATGTTCAAAGAGACACTATAGATTTCGATGTGGTGATCGTCGGCGCCGGGCCCTCGGGCCTGGCCGCCGCGTGCCGGCTGATGCAGCAGGCCAATGCGGCCGAGCAGGAACTGACGGTGTGCGTGGTGGAGAAGGGCTCCGAGGTGGGCGCCCATATCCTCTCCGGCGCGGTCTTCGAGCCCCGCGCCCTGGCCGAGCTGTTCCCCGACTGGGAGGAGCGCGGCGCGCCGCTGACCACCCCGGCGACCCGCGACGAGCTCTACCTGCTCAAGGATGCCGAAAAGGCCCAGAAGCTGCCCAACGCCCTGGTGCCCAAGTCCATGCATAACACCGACGGCCAGACCGATGGTGGAGAGCGCACTCGCTATGTGATCAGCGCCGGCAACCTGTGCCGCTGGCTGGCCGAGCAGGCCGAGGGGCTGGGCGTGGAGATCTTTCCCGGCTTCGCCGCCCAGGAGACGATCGTCGAAGAGGGCGTGGTCAAGGGCATCCTGATCGGCGACATGGGCGTGGGCGCCGACGGTCAACCCAAGGACAGCTACATGCCGGGCATGGAACTGCGCGCCAAGTACACCCTGTTCGCCGAGGGCGCCCGCGGCCACCTGGGCAAGCGGCTGATCCAGGACTACGACCTCGACGCCGGCAAGGACCCCCAGCACTACGGCATCGGCCTGAAGGAGCTGTGGGATATCCCCGCCGAGCAGCACGACCCCGGCCTGGTGCTGCACGGCTCCGGCTGGCCGCTGGACAAGCACACCCACGGCGGCTGGTTCCTCTACCACGCCGAGAACCAGCAGGTGGTGGTCGGCCTGATCATGGACCTCTCCTACCAGAACCCCTGGCTGTCGCCCTTCGACGAGTTCCAGCGCATGAAGCACCACCCGGTGCTCAAGCAGCACCTGGAAGGCGGCAAGCGCATCGCCTACGGCGCCCGGGCCATCACCAAGGGCGGGCTCAACTGCCTGCCGAAGATGACCTTCCCCGGCGGCCTCTTGATCGGCTGCGACGCCGGCACGTTGAACTTCGCCAAGATCAAGGGCCTGCATACCGCCATGAAGTCCGGCCTGGTGGCCGCCGAGGCGGTCTACGAGGCGCTGGCCAAGGGCGACGAGGGTGGCCAGGAGCTGACCGCCTTCACCGAGCAGTGGGAGGCGAGCTGGGCCTATGCCGAGCTCAAGGAGAGCGCCAGCTTCGGCCCGGCGATCCACAAGTACGGCACCGTGGGCGGCGGCGCCTACAACTTCGTCAACCAGCTGCTCGGCGGCAAGCTGCCCAACGTCCACGACACCACCGCGGACCATGCCCGGCTCAAGCCGGCCAGCGAGTGCGAGAAGATCGACTACCCCAAGCCCGACGGCAAGCTCTCCTTCGACAAGCTCTCCTCGGTGTTCCTGTCGAACACCAACCACGAGGAGGACCAGCCCTCCCATCTGCGCCTGACGGACCCCGAGCTGCCGATCCGTGACAACCTGCCCGAGTATGCCGAGCCGGCCCAGCGCTACTGCCCGGCGGGGGTCTACGAGGTGATCGAAGGGGACGACGGCAAACCGCAGTTCCAGATCAACTTCCAGAACTGCGTGCACTGCAAGACCTGCGATATCAAGGACCCGGCCCAGAACATCACCTGGGTGGCGCCGGAAGGCGGCGGCGGGCCCAACTATCCGAACATGTAAGTAGCTGACGCTGGCTTGTTTGAATTTGGGAGAGTGAAGGCTGATGCAGGATTTCGAGCTGCTGGAGGAGGGCCTGGCCCTGATGGCCCTCGGCATGGGTTTTGTTTTTGTTTTTCTTACCGTTCTGGTGATGGTCACGACCCTGATGTCGCTGGTGCTCCGGCGCTTCGCTCCCGAGCCGTCCGCTCCCGCCGCTACGGGTGCCCGCCCGCCGGCGCTCGCCCGGCAGGATGACGCGCTGATGGCGGTGATCGGTGCCGCCCTGCATCGCTACCGTCAGCGCCATCGCCACCGCCGCTGAGGGCGGCCGCCCCCCCTTTCCCGACACCCCCTTCACTATGATGACAAGGTCAAGCCAATGACTGACACCGCTCGCCCGCTCGGTATCACCGACGTCGTCCTGCGTGACGCCCACCAGTCGCTGTTCGCCACCCGCCTGCGCCTCGATGACATGCTGCCCATCGCCGAGAAGCTCGACCGCGTCGGCTTCTGGTCGCTGGAGTCCTGGGGCGGAGCCACCTTCGACGCCTGTATCCGCTACCTGGGCGAGGATCCCTGGGAGCGGATACGGGCGTTGAAGGCGGCCATGCCCAATACCCCCCAGCAGATGCTGCTGCGCGGCCAGAACCTGCTCGGCTACCGCCACTACGGCGACGACGTGGTGGACACGTTCGTCGAGCGCGCCAAGACCAACGGCGTCGACGTGTTCCGCGTCTTCGATGCCATGAACGACCCGCGCAACCTGGAGCGCGCCATCCAGGCGGTGCGCAACGTCGAGGGCCACGCCCAGGGCACCCTCTCCTACACGGTGAGCCCGGTGCACACCCTGGACGGCTGGGTCGAGCTCGGCAAGACCATCGCCGCCATGGGCGCCGACTCCCTGTGCATCAAGGACATGGCCGGCCTGCTCAAGCCCTACGACGCCTTCGAGCTGGTCACCAAGCTCAAGGCCGCGGTGGACATTCCCATCCACATGCAGTGCCACGCCACCACCGGCCTCTCCACCTCCACCATCGTCAAGGCCGCCGAGGCCGGCATCGACAACGTCGATACCGCCATCTCCTCGATGTCCATGACCTACGGCCACAGCCCCACCGAGTCGGTGGTGGCCATCCTCCAGGGCACCGCGCGCGACACCGGCCTGGACCTCGAGCTGCTCGAGGAGATCGCCGCCTACTTCCGTGAGGTGCGCAAGAAGTACGCTGCCTTCGAGGGTTCGCTGAAGGGCATCGACTCGCGCATCCTGATCGCCCAGGTGCCGGGCGGCATGCTCACCAACATGGAGGGCCAGCTCAAGGAGCAGGGCGCCGGCGACAAGCTCGACGACGTGCTCCAGGAGATCCCGCGGGTGCGCGAGGACCTGGGTTTCATCCCGCTGGTCACCCCCACCTCCCAGATCGTCGGCACCCAGGCGGTGATGAACGTGATGATGGGCGAGCGCTATAAATCGATCTCCAAGGAGGTCCAGGCGCTGCTCAAGGGCGAGTATGGTGCCGCGCCGGCGCCCTTCAACAAGGAGCTTCAGCAGCGCGTGCTGGAAGGCGGCGAGCCGATCACCTGCCGCCCGGCCGACAACCTCAGCCCCGAGATGGACACCCTCGCCGCCGAGCTCAAGGCGAAGGCCAAGGCCGACGGCATCCGCCTGGCCGAGGGCGAGCGCGAGATCGATGACGTGCTCACCTATGCCCTCTTCCCGCAGATCGGCCTGAAGTTCCTCAAGCACCGCGACAACCCGGACGCCTTCGAGCCTGCGCCCCAGGCCCCTGAGACAGGCGCCCCGGAAAACGGCAATGGCCAGGCCAAGCTGCCGGCGAAGGCAGAGGCCAAGGTACCCGCTGCTGCCCCGGCCGGCCCCGAGACCTACACCGTCACCGTCAACGGCAAGGCCTACGTGGTCGAGGTCGCCGAGGGCGGCGAGATCGCCGATGTCCAGGCCCAGGACGGCGGGTCCCAGCCGGCGGCTGCCGCCGAGGCGCCGGCCGCCACCGGCGAGGCGATCAGCGCGCCGCTGGCCGGCAACATCTTCAAGGTCAACGTGCGCCCGGGCGACGCGGTCAAGGAGGGTGACGTGGTGATCATCCTCGAGGCCATGAAGATGGAGACCGAGGTTCGCGCCGCGAGCGCCGGTACCGTCTCTGCGGTCAAGGTCGGCGAGGGCGACAGTGTCGCCGTCGGTGACGTCCTCATCGAGCTCTGAGGGGCCTTCCCATGGAAAAGTTGGTAACCCTCTGGTACGGCTCGGGCGCCTATAACCTGACCCCGGGCCAGGCCGTGATGATCCTGGTCGGGCTGGGGCTGCTGTACCTGGCCATCGCCAAGAAGTTCGAGCCGCTGCTGCTGGTGCCGATCGGCTTCGCCGGCGTCCTGGCCAATATCCCCGAGGCGGGCCTGGCGATCTCGGCGCTGGACCAGGCCATCGAGGTGGCTCGCCCCGCGGTGCTCCAGCAGATGGCTATGGCGCTGGGCGCGACCCTGGATCCGCTGGCCAGCGAGGAGGCCTGGCGGGCCACCCTCAAGGCGCTGGTCGACAACGGCACCTCGCCGGACCAGCTGCGCGCCGCCAAGGACGTGGCGATGAACGTCGGCTACGGTGACGGCCTGCTCTACACCTTCTACCAGGTCGCCGTCGCCTCCGGCATCGCCCCGCTGATCATCTTCATGGGCGTGGGCGCGATGACCGACTTCGGCCCGCTGTTGGCCAACCCGCGGACCCTGTTCCTGGGCGCGGCGGCGCAGTTCGGCATCTTCGCCACCCTGTTCGGGGCGGTGGGCCTGTCGGCCATGGGCTGGATGGACTTCACCCTGGAGCAGGCCGCCGCCATCGGCATCATCGGCGGCGCCGATGGTCCCACCTCGATCTACGTGTCGAGCGTGCTGGCTCCGGAGCTGCTGGGGGCGATCGCCGTGGCCGCCTACGCCTACATGGCGCTGGTGCCGATGATCCAGCCGCCGATCATGCGGCTGCTGACCAGCAAGAAGGAGCGCGAGATCACCATGACGCAGCTGCGTCCGGTGTCCAAGCTCGAGAAGATCGTCTTCCCGCTGGCCCTGCTGGTACTGGTGGCGCTGTTTCTGCCGGACGCCTCGCCGCTGTTGGGGATGTTCTGCTTCGGCAACCTGATGCGCGAGTGCGGCGTGGTCGAGCGCCTCTCCGATACCGCCCAGAATGCCCTGATCAATATCGTCACCATCGTGCTGGGCCTGGCCGTGGGCTCCAAGCTGATGGCCGAGAGCTTCCTGGCCCTGGAGACGTTGGGGATCATGGCGCTGGGCATGGTGGCCTTCGCCATCGGCACCGCCGCGGGCGTGCTGATGGCCAAGCTGATGAACGTGATGAGCAAGATGCCGATCAACCCGCTGATCGGCGCCGCCGGCGTCTCCGCGGTGCCCATGGCAGCCAGGGTGGCCAACAAGGTGGGGCTGGAGTCCAACCCGCACAACTTCCTGCTGATGCACGCCATGGGGCCCAACGTGGCCGGCGTGATCGGCTCGGCGGTGGCCGCGGGGGTGATGATCAAGTACCTGGGCTGATGTCATACAGAGTATGGCAAGAGCCGGAGCTGGTACGCCTTGACAGCCTCGGCTCGTGTCATACCATCTAAGGTGCAAGCACCGCCCACGGCGGTCCGGTGGCCTCGACCGGCACCAACCGAGGCACCCCGGCACCCAGGCGTTTCAAGGGTGCGCCGCTTGGCGGCACGCCACCTCCCAAGGCCTCGCGCATCCCGAGACGAGGCCGCCCGCCCGGGCTGGATGCTGCACCTCTTCCTCGGCACTCATGTGCCATCACCCACCAGGGGATTCACATCCCCGGTGGGGAAGGTGTGTCCCCTGTGTGCACTACCGCAGGAGATCCACCATGAAATCCTACGATATGTCGTCTCTGGCTCGTGACCACGGCTTTGCGGGCAAGGTCCGTATCAGCGAGCGAGTAATGGACGACTGCATGTATGTCGCAGAGCACGTGGTCTCGGAGCATGGGGTCACCCCCATTGAACGATTCCAGCTGCTGCTGCAGAGCATGGCCAGCCAGCTGTCCGGGTACCCGGCAGGGACCCAAGCGGTACGGCTGACCCACCACCGCATCCCGCCCAGCGGGAACCCCCACCAGCCTCTGGCTCTCGAGCTCGAGGCCTTCGTTGTGGAAAACGACCGTCAGCACGGTGACTACCTGTTGGTGGCTCGCCATGACGAACTGAACCACGCGCTGCTCACCGCGGCGTAACCCTTCCTCACCACCCACCCTGACCGGGACATCGCTCCCGGAGGGGGCGGTCTCGGTCATGTCCGGAGGTACTGGTCATGACACATTCTTCAGCAGCTGCCATCCCGGCAGATTCTCGCTACTCCCCATCCAATGCGCCTCAGCTGTTCGTGCGCGACAGCGACGGCAACTACCTGGCGGCCCCCGATGACCGTGTCATCGATGCGGCGCGGCTGGTGGTGGAGCGCTCCGTCTCCAAGGGCGTGAAGCTCAACACGCCCAACCGGGTGCGCGAATTCCTGTGGCTCAAGCTGGCCGGCTACGACCACGAAGTGTTCGGTGCCATCTTTCTGGACACCCAGCACCGCGTGATCGAGTTCAGTGAGCTGTTCCACGGCACCCTCGACTCCGCTTCGGTCTACCCGCGGGAGGTGGTGAAGGCGGCACTGCACCACAACGCCGGTGCGGTGATCTTCACCCATAACCACCCCAGCGGAGAGCCCGATCCGAGCGATGCGGACCGACGCATCACCCAGCGACTCCAGGAGGCGTTGGGTCTGATCGAGGTACGTGTGCTCGACCATATCGTGGTCGGCGGTTCGGACTCGGTCTCCTTCGCGGAGCGGGGCTACCTCTGATACCTCGGGCGCCTTGCCCGAGACCGCTTGGACGGGTGCCGGCATTGCCGGCCCCGTCCGCTCTTTTTGCATCCTGTCGAACAGGAGTCTGGTGATGATCAAGATTCCCGGGCGGCTCACCGTCCGCACCATTCATGGGCGCAACGGCCCCTTCAACGTGGGCCGGCTGGCGGCCTCGATCGGCGAGTTCGTCATCAAGGACCCTCAGTTGGATCAGTTCAGCGAAGGGGTGTTCGAGGGCGAGTTCCTGCTGCTCGAGATTCGTCCGGCAAGCTACTTCGCCGGCGGCCGGCTGGTGGTGGAGGTGCGCGCCAAGGTTGGCGAGATGCTGCTGACCGAGGACGGCATGCTGGTGACCCAGCATGGCCCGCGCTTTGACTCTGCGGAGGTGGATCCGCTGGAGGAGGAAGCCGCACCTGCGCCTCCCGTGCCGCCAGCCCCACCCGCGCCTGGGCCGCACGCCCCGGATGCCTACATTGCTGGCCATGAGGCCAATCCCGACGCCGAGCTCTTCGGCCTGCTCTGGCCCCTGGGGCAGAGCGTCAAACTCGATCCCACCGTGGATCGGGCGCTGTTCCGCCGTCAGGTGAGTCGGCTGAAGGAGTTGGGCTACCGATTCCAGGCACCGACGCAGACCTGGCAAGCCGCTGCCTGAGGCAGCCACTCCCCACCGGGGCATCTCGATGCCCTGGGCTCGGGATGTCCCCATCGATCTTTGCTAACCGATGGAGGCCATCATGCCCGAGCTCTACACCCTCGATGAGTGCCTGGATCTGTACGCCGATGCGTTCTGCATTGGCCGGCAGCGTGAGTGCCTGTTTCTGTCCTTATGGGGGCGGGATACGGCGCTCCAGGAGCTGCTGGCCCGGCTGACGCTGCCGGCGGCAGACAACGGCCTGGATACCCTGCATCTCTGCCAGGGCGACACTCGCCACGCCATAGGCTTTGCCGACATGGACAGCTATTCCCGGCGCTCTG
Organism: Halomonas sp. HK25; assembly: GCF_047795635.1. Lineage (GTDB taxonomy): Bacteria > Pseudomonadota > Gammaproteobacteria > Pseudomonadales > Halomonadaceae > Halomonas. Next base: position 427,644 of record NZ_CP181044.1, read on the forward strand.
CCCGGCTGCGCCAGACGCGCTTCGGCACCCTGGTGCACGTGTGGATCTTCGATCAGCGCTGCATCACGCCGGACCGCGCCAACCTTCACTGCATCGCGCTACTCGATGACGAGGAGGGCACGCATTCAGTTGATGACCAGCTGTGGCCTCGTGTGCGGGAGCTCTGTCCGCTGCCCCTGCTGGATCACTGGCAGGCGCCGGTCATGATGCTGCTGCATGCCCAGCGAGCGGTACTGCCGGCCTCGTTCTCGCAGGGGCCGATTCAGGCCTGGGAGATCTCACTCGATGAGAACGACCTGGCCCCGCGCCTCAGCGGCATGATCCGCGCCGGCGTGCTCACCCCCGAGCCCTGAGCGCTCGCTCCACCCTGGTGCGGCCGTGCCGGCCGCGCCTACCACACCCAACCGACTGGAGGTGTCGCATGGCACTGATGTTTCAGCGCATTGCGCGCAACTTTGCCAGGAATGGCTACTTCCCCACGGATGAGGCGTCGCTCGAGCGGGTGCTTCAGGCGCTCAGCCCGGCGAGCGCCGGCCGGATGCGGGTGCTCGACCCCTGTGCGGGGGAGGGCGCTGCCATCACCGAGCTTGCCCACCACCTGGGGCGCGAACGCGTTCAGGCCTGCGGCGTGGAGTATCACGCCGAGCGGGCCGCCTCGATGAATGGCCTGGTCGATGCGGGCCTTCAGGGTGACCTGATGGACACGGTGATCTCACCGCGCAGCATGGGTTGTCTGTGGCTCAATCCACCCTATGGCGACCTGCTGGCCGACCACGCCGGCTATGAGCACTATCAGGGCAAGGGGCGCAGGCGCCTGGAGAAGCTGTTCTACCAGCGCACCATTGGCACCCTGCAATACGGCGGGGTGCTGGTGTTGATCGTCCCCGACTACGCCCTGGACAAGGAGCTGACCGGTTGTCTGGTCAACCACTTCACTGAGCTGCGGGTCTTCCGCGCCGCCGTGGATGACTTCCAGCAGGTGGTGATCCTGGGCCGCCGGGTGCGACGCCGTGAGGCGGAGCGCAGTCAGGAGGCCAAGGCCATGCGCGCCCAGCTGCTGCGCGTGGGGAGCAAGGAGGTCACGCCCGAGGTGATTCCGGAGGTGTGGCCCTTTGAGCCCTACGTGGTGCCGGCTGCCCAGGGCGAGCTGCGCCACTTCTACCGGGTGTCGCTCGATGCCGAGCAGCTGGCCGATGACGTCGGGCGGCTGCAGGGGCTGTGGCCCGAGGTGGGCAGCGTGTTCGGGAAGACCGGCCTGGCGCCGCGTCCCCCGGTGCGCCGACTCTCCTCCTGGCATCTGGCCCTGTCGCTGGCGGCCGGGGCGATCTCCGGCGTGGTCACCGCGCCTAACGGTCGCTGCCTGGTGGTCAAGGGCAACACCCACAAGGATAAGGTCGCCAAGACCGAGTTCACCGAGCGGGAGGACGGTGCCATCACCGAGACCCGCGTGCTCACCGACCGTTTCGTGCCGGTGATCCGCGCCTGGGAGATGACGCCTGACTCGCCTCAGCATGGGCAGTTGCTGACCATCACCTCGATGCCGGCGGCCAATGACGGCGAGCCGGATGAGGGTGGCCAGGCGGTAGATGCCGAGGCAGGCAATGAGCCAGCACCGCTCAACCGGGTCGCTGAGCGTGCCGCGAGGCCGGATCCACGCCGCTTCGATGTGGGGCGTGTGGTGATGACTCGGGCCGTCAACGAGCTGGTGGAGCGGGGCGAGGTGTCGCCCATGGCGCTGCTCCGACGACACGTCACCGGCGACTGGGGTGACCTGTCCGACGAGGACCGCCACAGCAACGAGCAGGCCCTGATCCACGGTGACAGGCTGCTCTCGTCCTACCGGATTGGTGAGTCGCTCACGGTCTGGATCATCACCGAGGCGGACAGAAGCGTGACCACTCTGCTGCTGCCAGAAGACTACTAACCGGCGCCCAAGGCGCCATTCCCCACGGCGGGCCTTTCCAACCCGCCAGGGGAGGGGAGTATCCGCCGTTTTCTTGTGCTCAAGGAGGCGGACATGAACGACATCACTCAGCTGCCGGCGTCGGCCGGCATGGCGCAGTCTGGCGAGGTCTTCGGGCCTCAGGTGGATCTCAACGCCTTTGTGGAGGAGTTCGGCGACGGCCTGCTGGCTTCGCTCAACCGCTCCCATCCCCCGGTCTATGACGGCGAGGCCAACCCTCGCCGCCAGGCCATCATGGCCGCCCTCAAGCGGTCGCCATTCCCCGAGCAGGCCGAGGTGGTGCACGCCATCTCGGCGCTGCTGCTCGACCGGCACGAGCCGGCGGGCATCATCAACGCCGAGATGGGCACCGGCAAGACCATGATGGCCATTGCTACCGCGGCGGTCTGTCACGCCGAAGGCTATCGGCGCTTCCTGGTGATCGCACCGCCCCACCTGGTCTACAAGTGGCGGCGGGAGATCCTGGAGACCGTCGATCAGGCCAGGGTCTGGGTGCTCAATGGCCCGGACACCCTGGTCAAACTGCTCAAGCTCCGAGAGGCCCTGGGCCAGCCGTCCGATGGCCGGCCGGAGTTCTTCATCCTGGGGCGTGTGCGCATGCGCATGGGCTTTCACTGGCGACCCGCCGCCGCGCGCAAGCGCGTGCCGGGCGGTGAGCTGGCGGCCTGTCCCCAGTGCGGTGGCACCGTGATCGACAGCGACAACGAAGTGGTACCGCTGTCGCAGTTTCTCCGTGAGGAGCGACGCCACAAGTGCCGGCACTGTCACAGCCCTCTCTGGACGCTGATGCGGCCCCAGCGGGCGACGGGCAGCCTGCAGCGTGACCTGGTGCTCAAAGCGCTGCGCAAGCTGCCCACCATCGGCAAGGTCTCGTCGGAGCGCCTGGTCCAGCAGTTTGGCGAGGAGTTCCTGGCCACGCTGTTGGGTGACAACATCCACGAGTTTATCAACCTCATGGATGAGAACGGGGAGCTGGTGTTCTCCGACCGGCAGGCGGCCCGCATGGAGCGAGCCATGGCCACGATGGAGTTCGGCTTCGGTGAAGGCGGCTATCAGCCGACCGAGTTCATCAAACGCCAGCTGCCGGATCACACCTTCGATCTGCTGATCGTGGACGAGGGGCATGAGTACAAGAACGCCGGGTCGGCCCAGGGCCAGGCCATGGGCGTGCTGGCGGCCAAGGCGCGCAAGTCGCTGCTGCTGACCGGCACCCTCATGGGCGGCTACGCCGATGACCTGTTCTACCTGCTGTTCCGCATCCTCACGCCGAAGATGCTCGAAGACGGCTATCGCCCCAACGGGCGCGGATCGATGGGCCCTGCGGCCATGTCGTTCCTGCGTGACCATGGGGTGCTGAAGGACATCTACACCGAGCGCGATGGCGACTCGCACAAGACAGCCCGCGGCAAGAAGCTGTCGGTGCGGACCGTCAAGGCCCCGGGCTTCGGCCCCAAGGGGATCATGCGCTACGTGCTGCCCTTCACCGTCTTCCTCAAGCTCAAGGATATCGGTGGCAACGTGCTGCCGCCCTACGATGAGGACTTCATCGAGGTGCCGATGGACGACGAGCAGGCCTTTGCCTACCGGCGGCTCGAGGGTCAACTGACCGCCGAGCTCCGACAGGCGCTGGCACGCAAGGACACCACCCTGCTGGGCGTGGTGCTCAATGCGCTGCTGGCCTGGCCGGACTGCTGTTTCCGACCGGAGACGGTCAAGCATCCGCGCTCGGGCACTCTGCTGGCGTTCGTGAAGACGATCTTCGGCGAGCAGCAGCCGATGCCCAAGGAGCGGGAGCTGGTGGAGATCTGCCGGCACGAGAAGGCCGAGGGGCGCAGGGTGCTGGTCTACACGACCTACACCGGCAAGCGCGATACCAGCAGCCGACTCAAGGCGGTGCTCACCGAGGCCGGTTTCAAGGTCGCGGTGCTGCGCTCCAGCGTGGAGACCCAGCGGCGCGAGGACTGGATTGCCGATCGGGTCGACCGCGGGGTCGACGTGCTGATCACCAATCCGGACCTGGTGAAGACCGGGCTCGACCTGCTGGACTTCCCCACCATCGTCTTCATGCAGACGGGCTGGAACGTCTACACCCTGCAGCAGGCTGCCCGCCGCTCCTGGCGGATCGGCCAACGGCAGCCGGTGAAGGTGCTCTACCTCGGCTATGCCGGGTCGTCACAGATCGCCTGCCTGTCGCTGATGGCGAAGAAGATCGCCGTGGCCCAGAGTACGTCGGGAGACGTGCCCGAGTCGGGCCTGGACGCCCTCAACACGGACGGTGACTCCGTGGAGATGGCTCTGGCGAGGCAGCTGGTCAGCTGACCGATACCCAACCCATGCCCCCTCTTCGGAGGGGGCTTTTCTTCAGGCTTCTCCTGACACCGGTGGCCGGGTTGATGTCTATCGGGGATAGACTTTAGTTGTAATCCAGGAGTGACGGTAAAATAAGAAAAAAATTCATACAATTAATGCCGATTTACTCAGTGAAATGATTTGTCTGATGAGTAAAATCATTCGCGCTCGGGTTGCATCCCATAGCTATTGCGCCAAGGCAAGGAGTGCCCTGGGGTAAACCCCTCTCATCGCATTTAACGTTTCTTCTGGTGCCCATCAGGGGCGGCCGGTGTGATGCAAGGATTGCATCATGAGGAGCGACAATTGCTGAATCTCAAATTTCTACGTGGGCGCCGTAGCTCGACTGACGCCGACAGCACGCAGGGTGACGCTGATTGGGAAACCCCGCGCAGCGGTGCGGAACTGCTGGCGACGCCATATCGGCAGCAGCTGCTCAAGGCGGTTCAAGAAAGCACCTCGCTGACACAGCCCGTGTTCGAGGCCTACGTCAAGGAGCCACTGCAACGATACGCCGAGCGTGTCCAACTGCTGCCAGCCTCAGAATCTCACCACCATAGCTACCCGGGTGGGATGCTGGACCATGGACTTGAGACCTGCGTGTTTGGCCTGAGGCTCCGACGACAGCACCTGCTCCCGCCGAAGGAGTCGCCTGAAAAGCAGTCCTCCACAGGAGAGCTGTGGAGCGTGGCGGTGATCTATGCCTGCCTACTGCACGATATCGCCAAGGTTATCGTCGACGTCGATATACACCTGAAATCTGGCCGAAGGTGGTGCCTGTGGGAGGGCATCATCCCCGACCAGTATCGCGTTCGATATATCAAGGGCCGCGACTACTTCCTTCACGCTGTGGTCAACCCCCTCTTGTGCAAGGAGGTTGTGGGCAATGCCGGGCTCGAGTGGTTGAGAAGCCAGCCGGAGCTGTTTGGCCTGGTGATGTATGCCGTAAGCGGTCACTCGGAACGATCCGGAGTCATCGGTGAGATTGTCAGCCAGGCAGATAGAGCCAGTGTCGCCAAGTCGCTGGGAGGCAAGGTCTCCAATATTGAAAAAGCGCCTCAGGACTCACTGCAGAGTAAGTTGAAGGGTGCCATTCGCCATATTGTCAAAGAGAAGCTCAGGCTTAATGAGAAGGGTGCTCAGGGGTTTGTGACCGCCGAAGCGCTGTGGCTGGTCACCCCGCTGGTACCACGTGAGATAAAGAGCTACCTGCTTTCCCATGGCATCGAGAGCGTGCCATCCAACGAGACCCGCTTATACGATGAAATGCAGTCCCATGGATTGATTATGGAGAACCCGGAGGGGCGCTCGGTCTGGAAATGCCGAGTTGAGCTGGGTGAGTGGAGTGCTGAACTCTCCATGATCAAGGTTCACAAGTCACTGGTTTGGAGCGGAGCGGAAGCGCCGGAAGAGCTTGCTGGAAGTGTTCAGGTGCTTGACGGTGGCCAGGCGCAACAAGGCGAGCCTGCCGTAACGCCTTCGGATGAAGTGGCTGCATCGGCATCACGTGAATCTAGTGAGGCGAAGTCCACGTCTGATGACCTGGAAACGTCCATTCTTGAGCTCGCAGCAGGAAGTGGCGAAGAAGAACCGCCGGCCCAGGATGAACAATCCGAGGAGAATGATAGAGCAGGTGAAACGGACTCAGTGCCGGGCTCATCGGGGGAGGATTTCCTGGAGTGGATGAGGAACGGGCTGAGCTCTCACAAGATATTGATGAATGACTCGAAGGCTCTGGTGCATGCAGTAGACGGCAAGCTGTTTATCGTGAGCCCCAAGGTATTTAAGCGCTACTGCCAGGAGGTGAGCGGAGAGGAGAAAGAGTGGAAAGCAGTTCAGGATTCATTCCAGAAACTAAAGCTGCACAAGAAGAACAAGGATGGCGGAAGTTTTCACAAGGTGAAGGTGGTCGGGCCTAACAAGAAGTCGAGCACCCTGTCTGGATATCTTGTGGGTAAGGATGACCTGATGGAGGAGGGTAAGGAGGTTTTTGATAACCCCTTTATTGACCTGATTGATGGGAAGCCTAAAGAATGAAAACATTTACCTTTGACGACTTGTTGCAATCCTATTTTTCTGAGCGTTGGTTGACGGAGAGAAGCAGGGTCTCATACTGTGTTCCTGTGAAGCTTTTCCGCCGCTTTGTTGGGCAGGAGAAGCTGCCAGAGGAAGTGACTCGCGATGATGTCAGGCAGTGGAGGGATTTCTGTTTCTCAGAGACAGGTAGGAATCTCGCTCATTCGAGCTGGAATAACTATTGCCGTCACAACAGAATTCTCTTCAAGCATGCAATGGATCACGCGCTAATCGAAATCTCATCGAATCCGTTCGCCAAGATGGAAGTCACATCGCCGAAGAAGCGGAAGAAGACCTTGAGTAAGCGCCAGGTTGAGATGGCTCGAGAGGCGATCGACCTGCATAAGAAGATCGAGCGCTACCGAAGATCGCCATCGATCCTCCATCCTGCCTGGTTCTGGGAGGTGGTGTTTGAAACTTTCTACCATACGGGCATCCGCCTAACCCAGCTGTTGCTGATGAAGCCAGAGGATATAGATTTGAAGAGCCGCGTTCTCACTGCCACCTGGCAGGGGGCCAAGAACAACCGCGAGCACTTTGTTCCCATCTCCAACGCACTCTATCCGCACCTGGAGAACCTGATGAACTCGGCCAGAATGGTGGGTATCAAGCGGGGCGAGCAGATCTTCAATGTGAACCGTTACAGCGAACGGCACCGAATGGAGACGATGGACTCCTGGCAGGTGGAGCGCTTCTACCAGAATCTTTCCAAGATTTGCGGCTATCAGATGAGCCCGCACCGATTCCGCCACACCCTGGGCACCGAGCTGATGAAGGAGCCGGACCGTAACCTTCACATCGTCAAGGCGCTCCTCGGCCACAGCAACATCAGCACGACGCTGGAGTACGTCGAGGTCGACATTGGCAGCTTGCGGAGCGCCCTCGAGGGGCGTGTTTAATCACTACCCGAACCTCGATGGTCACCTGCCAATGACGCACGGGCGGTGTGGGCCCTCACGCGTCTGGGCACCTGCACCGCTCAACCAGTAGCCATTCGCTGTGCCAATATCCGGCGCTGGCAGTTTCGGAGTGGCGGATAATGCGTGGTCCGAGAAGTCGCATTGGCAGATTGCAATTGACAGTGCCGCGGCAATTTCGTATATAGCGGAAATAGCCCTTTCAGCGAGCCCTCATGATTCTCCTTGCAGCGATCGTCGTTGCGTCACTTGCCGTATCGTTCTTGTGTTCTGTACTTGAAGCGGCGCTGCTGTCGCTCACGCCGAGCTATATTGCCCAGCTCAAGGAGGGCCGCCCTACCGCCCATGCGGCGCTCGCGGCACTTAAAGCCAATATCGACCAGCCACTGGCCGCTATTCTAACTCTCAACACCATTGCACATACAGTTGGTGCCACCGGCGTTGGGGCTCAGGTTGCGGTGATATTCGGAGAGCCTTACATAGCAGTAGCCTCCGCAGTGATGACGCTGCTGATTCTGGTGCTCTCGGAGATCATTCCCAAGACCCTTGGCGCCACCTACTGGCGCCAGTTGGCGCCTCTTCTCCCTCCGCTACTGCGAGTGATGATCGTGCTGCTGACGCCGTTCATCTGGCTCTCGGAAATGATCACCCGGAGGTTGGGGAAGTCCATTCACGACGTCGACCTCCGCGCTGAGATCAAGGCGCTGTCTCGAATCGGCCTCGAGGAGCGGGTGCTCGACCCGGAGGAGTCGCGGACCATCATCAATATTCTCAACCTGCATGAGATGGCGGTGAAGGATGCCATGACGCCTCGCACGGTATGCGAAACAGTGCCTCCGAAGATGACGGTCGGGGAGTTTGATTCTCGTTATAGCAAGGCACCTTATACACGCCTACCGGTGATGGATCAGAGCGAACAGGCATTCGGATACGTACACCGCTCCGATATGTACCATGCCGAAGATACACAAACCATGAGTGAACTGAAGAGGCCTATCGTCAGCATTCCTGATACCACAAGCATCGAGCAGGTTTTCACCGATATGCTGCGAGATCATCACCACCTGCGGGTGGTGCATGACGAACATGGCACCTGGGTGGGGCTGATTACGCTGGAAGATATCATCGAAACCATCCTGGGCCAGGATATCGTCGATGAAACCGATAGCGTGCACAATCTTCGTCATTATGCCAAACAGCGCTGGTTAAAGCGTTTGAATCACCATTCATCACCGCGCTGAAATAGCGCTGCCTAGACCTGAGAGTCCGACCTCATGCCGATAGATCCTACCTCGCAAGACGATACTCGGCCGGAGCCAAAGACCGGCTCATCGCCCAGCCCGCAGGGCCGCACCGAAAGATTGCTGGAGCGCTTTTTATGGAATTCGCGGTTTCTGGTGATGATGGCGGTGGTGCCGAGCCTGCTTGGCGCGGTGGTGCTCTTCACCATCGGCACCATCGATATTTTCAAGGTATTAATCGATACCGTGGCTTATTACCTGCTCGGAGGCGTGGACGATATTCACGATAGCGTGGTGCCAAGCATCATCATGGCCATCGATATCTACCTGATTGCCATCGTCCTGTTGATTTTCGGCCTCGGGGTTTACCGGCTATTCGTTTCTCCCATCGAACAAGCCGAAGATCACGCTCCGCACCACCCGTTCAACGTGCAGTCCTTTGACCAGCTCAAGGACAAGATCGCCAGGGTGGTCATCCTGGCGGTGATCATTGAGTTCTTTCGCGCTGTGGTCGATATCCGTTTTCAGACCCCGCTGGATGCCATCTATCTGGCGCTCTCTGTACTCGCGCTTGCCGCCGCGTTATATCTTATGAGCCTTGCACAACGTAAGGAATAGCCGGCGGCCAACACCGATCCATGCCGCAGTCGGTGGCCAAGCGTGTAGCTCGTGGCTGGAGCTGACCCCCTTTTTTAGTGTTCTCGCCAGCAGCTTTCCCAGATTTTCGGCTATCAGATGAGTCCGCACCGATTCCGCCATACCCTTGGCACGGAGCTGATGAAGGAGCCGGACCGTAACCTGCACATCGTCAAGGGGCTCCTCGGCCAAAGCAACATCAGCACGACGCTGGGTAAGCGGTCCATAAACCCCATCTTATGCAGCTGAATAGTGTCCGTCAGACTGGTGTCACCCGATACCAAGGAGGACACCATGAGCGAACTGACCTCAACACAAGCCTTCTGGCTGGGCCATCTGTTCCATGCCTCCTCTCGGCAATTGTCGCTGAGCGAGTACGCCAACGAGCAGGGGCTGGATCTTGCGTCACTGCTGGCGTGGGAGCAGCGCCTGGTGGTGCAGGATGTGCAGGTACCACCTCGCCATCGGCCGCTTCGCTTCGTCGCCGTGGAGGTGGCCCGATGATCCGGCCGGATACCCGGCTGCGCGTCTACCTGTGCCGCGAGCCGGTCGACATGCGCAAGCAGATCGACGGGCTGGCCCTGCTGGTTCAGGAGGCCATGGAGCTTAACCCCTTCGAGGAGGCGGTGTTCGTGTTCGGCAACCGCCAACGTGACAAGGTGAAGCTGCTGTTCTGGGAGCGCAACGGCTTCGTGGTCTGGTACAAGCGCCTGGAGCGCGAGCGCTTCAAATGGCCGGATCGGTTAGAGGGCGACACGGTCACCCTCTCGGGCCAGGAGCTGAACTGGCTCCTGGATGGCTATGATCTCAGCGCCATGCGTCCCCATAAGGCGTTGGATTTTCAGGCGGTTGGCTGATTTTCTGCTGATTCCAGCAGCGCTGCTTGGTAAAATGTCGGCATGATCTCATCGGCCTCGACACCTTCCGCCAGCGTCTCCCTGCTGCAGCGCCAAGTGCGCGCCCAGCAGGAGGAGATTGCGCGTCTTCATCAGTTGATGGAGAAGAAGGAAGCGGAGTGGGAAGCCGCCAAGGCCGCGCTGTTCGAGCAGTTCCGCTTGGCCATCGAGCGTCAGTTCGGTCCCTCCACCGAAAAGTACCGCGTCGCGCAGGGCGACCTCCTCATCAACGAGGCCGAGGTAACGGTCGATGAGGAAGAGACCAGCGCCCAGGATGACACGACTGATGACGCGGTTGACGCACTGGCTGAACCCCATCAGCCGGCCAAGCGCCGCACCCGTGGCGGCCGCATGGCTCTACCGCCCGAACTGCCTCGCGTCGAGGTGATCCATGAGCTCCCCGAGGATGCCCAGCATTGCCGCCACGACGGCACCGAGCTCAAGGAGATCGGCAAAGAAATTAGCGAGGAACTGCATGTCGTGCCGGCGCGGGTCGAGGTGATCCGCCATGTGCGTATCAAGTACGGCTGCCCGGCCTGCGAAGAGGGTGTGCAGACTGCACCTGCACCGGCCAAGCTGCTGCCGAAGAGCAATGCCAGCCCGACGCTGCTCGCCTATGTGGCTACCGCCAAGTACCAGGACGCCTTGCCGCTCTACCGGCAAAGCCAGATCTTTGCCCGCCACGGTGCCGAGATCCCGCGCAACACCTTGGCCCGCTGGATGGTCCAGGTCGGCGAGCGGCTGATGCCGCTGGTCGAGGCCCTGCGACAGCACCTGCTACAGGCCCCGCTGATTCACATGGACGAGACCACGCTTCAGGTCAACGCCGAAGCCGATCGGCCAGCGAGCGCAACCTCCTACATGTGGCTACAGCGCGGTGGTCCGCCTGGCCAACAGGTGGTGCTATTCGACTATGACGCCAGCCGAGCCGGCCGGGTGCCCGTGCGCCTGCTGGGTGACTATGCCGGTCGCCTGGTCACTGATGGCTACGAGGGCTATGCCGAGGTGGTGCGAAAGAATGGCATCACCCATGCCGGCTGCTGGGCGCACGCCCGTCGCAAGTTCGTCGAGGCCCAGAAGGTGCAGCCCAAGGGCAAGACCGGCAAGGCCGACTGGGCGCTCAACCAGATCCGCAAGCTCTACGCCGTGGAAAAGCAGGCCAAGGCCCTGGAGCCCGAGGCCCGCCGGCTGCTGCGAGACCAAAAGAGCCGCCCGCTGATCACCCAGCTGCGCACCTGGCTCGACAAGTCGCTGACGCAGGTGCTGCCAAAGAGCGCACTGGGCAGAGCGCTGCACTACCTGGATGGTCAGTGGGCTCGCCTGACCCGCTTCCTCGATGACGGGCTGATCCCGCTGGACAACAACGCCGCGGAAAATGCGATTCGCCCCTTCGTCGTCGGCCGCAAGAACTGGCTGTTCAGCCACACACCGAGCGGTGCGCAGGCCAGCGCGGCGATCTACAGCCTGATCGAGACGGCCAAGGCCAATGGCCTCTCGCCCTACGAGTACCTGCAGTTCGTGTTCGAAACCCTGCCGACACTCGGCGAGGATGACGACCTCGACCCGCTGCTCCCCTGGCGCTGGAAAGACACTCTACCGGTCTAACTCACGCCGCAGAAGGTGGGGTTGGTGGACCGCTTACGACGCTGGAGTACTTCGAGGTCGACATTGGCAGCTCGCGCAGCGCCCTCGAGGGGCGCGTTTAGGTCCGGGCCGAGCTCGACTGTCAATGATTCACCAGCGGTGCGTGGGGCTTCCTCGGGAGCTCCTGCACCGCTTTTTCCTTCCTTTTAGTGCTCCTTTCGAGCCCCCCGCCTGCTGTCGACCATCGTCTGTATTAGACTCCGCTCATGCGGGTTGACAGCAGGTGCCTCGTACTCTTCAATAGCCACTGATGATGCTGTGTGATGCTGGTGATGAAACCTGTGCTCAGGTTGCTTCGAAAAGCATTCCACGAAGATGTCCGCACGCCACAGTGTGTTGATTTTTAAGGTTTTTTGGTATTGTGACTTGTAATCAGTAGGTCCCGGGTTCGACTCCTGGTGCCGGCACCATTTAAAGCCTTGTGAATCAGCATGATAGAGCGAACTACTAACCGTCCATTGTGGCGGTTTTTTTGTGCGTGTCAACAAAGTGTCGACCGAGGTTGGCGACAGGGTTGAGCTTTACGGCTTCCTCCAGGTGGTCGGGAGCGAAGTGGGCATAGCGCATGGTCATGGACTGATGACCGAGTATCCGCTGGAGTACGAGGATGTTCCCACCGTTCATCATGAAGTGGCTGGCAAAGGTGTGGCGAAGCACGTGGGTAAGCTGACCAGGGGGGAGCTGAATGCAGAGATCCTTCAGCCCGCCTCATTCACGAAGGCTCTGATCGGACGGTCTGAAGGTGCTGGCTGGCGGCATCTCTCATCAGAATCGATATCTCCGACGCGAGAGGCCGCTGAGTAATGCCCGAGCAGGTCTTTTCTTCCGCCTTCTTATAGCTCCTGGGAATCAATTGCGACCGTCAAAGCAGCCGTGACCGCCGGCCGCCGCTGCGGTCGCTTGATTTCCGGTGACTTAGCGATTTCGTTGGGACGTCAACTCAGCGCCGTCAGCTTCGGTAGCCCCTTCAGCAATGTCGGCCACCACTTGTCGGCTGCTGCGCCGAGGTGAACCGTGATGCGCCGGGCGTGCAGCCTCAGCGTGGCGGCAACTTTGAGCACCTGCTCGCGCATCCGGCTTAGGCTCCAGCCTTGCCGGGTCTGCCTCTCCAGCAGGCAGCGCAGGCCATGCAGGATCTGGTAGGCGTAGAGGCTCAGCAGCAGACTCACTTCGTTGCGGGCCATCACGTCCTGGACGGTGGAGGCACCGCGATCCGTCGACGAGAGGTGTACGTCGAGCGCCGACTTCACCTCGCCCATGTGCGCTTCGGCGCTGCCGCGTTTGCGGTAGAGCGCCAGGACCTTCTCTGGCGGCCAGTCGAACTTGCCGAGGTTGGTGACCAGGAAGAAGGCATGCAGCAGTAGGTCATCGGGGCGTTCCTGCACGACGAGAACCACGCGCCGTGGTTCTGGCCAGGTACCGGCTTGGTACTCCAGGTCATGGCACCATTCCCGAGGCTGCTCGGGCGGCCGGCCTCGTGGCCGCTTCAGGTGCGGCGACGCCAGTTTCTGCAAGCCCTTGTGGCTGCGCAGCCGGCCCAGGTACTCGATGTGGCGCTCTTCCAGCGCCTCCAGCGTGTCGTTGTCGGTGAACCCGGCATCGATACGCACCCGAACCTGGGCGCCGGTGCTCTCGTTGAGCCGCTTCACCAGGTGTGGGATCCAGGTATCGGCGTTCTCGGCCGGGCCGGCGTTGCCCTCGCGGAGCAGGCCGCCCACCATGTCGCCGGTTTCGGCCAATGAGGCGACCAGCGGCGAGTAGATGCGGGCCCCGTAAAGGCCATGGTAGGCCGAGCCACCTTGGTGACCGTGCACCTCGACCGGCAGACCGTCGATGTCCAGCGTCAGCTGCTTGGGGCGCTCGCCGTTCGCCAGCGAGGTCAGGCGCCAGATCACCAGTTTCGTGCACGGCATCGATATTGTCGTTATGTCCAAGGCAGGTCAGTAGCCGCGACAACATGGCTTGAGACGGCCGATCTTGGGCCAGTGGCGTCATGCCGCGCGCATCGCTGCAGGCCAGCTGCCAGAGCGGATCACGACGCAGCGTGTCGGTATCGCTGAGATCGATCCAGCCCATCGCCCGCTGCATGACCAATGTGCGCAGCTGACTGGCCAGCGAGTGGCGGATACGCAGCGGGTGGCGTCGATCGACCAGATTGTCTTCGAGCGCCTCGATCACGCCGCTGTTGTCGAGGGCTTCACGCAGCAGCAGAGCGCCGCTGTCGCTGGTGGTGCGGTGGCCGCTCATCTCGACACGGACAGAGCCGTTGCACGAGGGCGACGAGGTCGTTAGGGTTTCACCCATGGCGAGTGGTCCTCTTGAATCGTGTTCTGGCAGGAACATCCTGATTCTACAAGAGAAAACCACTCGCCATCTTCGTTTTCAGGCCGCCCTCATGAATAAGCCGGGATGATGACGGTGCTGGAAGAGCGCCCGACGCATCTCCCGTTGGCGAAGGCCTGCCGTGCCCTAGGCGTCAATCGCAGCACGGTGTATGCCTGGCGACAGCGGCAGCATGCGCGCTCCAACGAGGCATCGACGTCCCGCCGGCACTGCCCGCAGCCCAGCGCCCTATCGGCCGAGGAGCGCGCGCAAATCTTCGAGGTCGCGCACAGCGAGCCCTATCGGGATCTGCCGGTCTATGAGATCTACCACGACCTGCTGCAGCAAGGGATCTACCTCGGCTCGCTCAGTACCTGATATCGGCAGCTGCGTGAAGCCAAGGAAAGCGGTGACCGCCGGCCTCAGCGTGGGCCTCAGCACTATGCGATGCCACGTATCACGGCAAGGGCCGCCAATGAGGCCTGGACGTGGGACATCAGCAAACTGCCCACGCGACGCCGTGGCGTCTACCTCAACCTCTACGTGGTGCTGGACCTGTACAGCCGCTTCATCGTGGCCTGGATGGTCTCTCACAAGGAGAATGCCGCACTGGCCCAGTACTCTTCCAGGAGGCGGTGGACCGCTACGGCATTCCGCATGGGGCACTGACGCTCCACCAGGACCGGGGCTCGCCGATGATTGCGCACAGCTACCTGGATCTGATGGGAGAGCTGGGCGTGACGTGCAGCCATAGCCGGCCGCGGGTCAGTAACGACAACCCCTTCAGCGAAAGCCAATTCAAGACCAGCAAGTACCCGCCCGACTACCCGGGACGATTCGAGAGCATCGCGCATGCCCGGCAGTGGTAAGCGCCTATGTCGACTGGTACAACCTGTAGCACCATCACAGCGGGCTGGCCGGCTTCACGCCAGAGCGGGTCTTCACCGGCCGTCATCGCGCTCTCGCGGAGGTTCGCCAGCAAGCCCTCGATCAAAGCGTCGAGGCGCATCCCGAGCGATTCACGCGCGGACGCCCGATGTTGGCGATGCCACCGGCCAGTGTCTCGATCAATCCGGTACAGCCCGATGACGACGACCCGGCACCCTACAGCGTGGTGAACTTCCCGACGCTGTCAGCGGCAAGCGATACCGCCACGAAATCGACGTTAATTTTTAACGATCTGTCTGAATCAGGTTGACAGGTTCCGCGAGCGGTGTGGGGCCCCCACGCGCTTGGGCACCTGCACCGCTCGACCAGTAGCCATTCGCTGTGCCAATATCCGGCGCTGGCAGTTTCGACCTTGCGGATAATGCGTGGCCCGAGAAGGCGCATTGGCAGGTCGCCATTGACAGTGCCGCGGCAATTCCGTATATAGCGGAAACAGCCCTTTCAGCGAGCCCTCATGATTCTCCTTGCAGCGATCGTCGTTGCGTCACTTGCCGTATCGTTCTTGTGTTCTGTACTTGAAGCGGCGCTGCTCTCGCTGACCCCGAGCTATATTGCCCAGCTCAAGGAGGGCCGCCCTACCGCCCATGCGGCGCTCGCGGCACTTAAAGCCAATATCGACCGGCCACTGGCCGCTATTCTAACGCTCAACACCATTGCACATACGGTTGGCGCCACCGGCGTCGGAGCTCAGGTTGCGGTGATATTCGGAGAGCCTTACATAGCAGTAGCCTCCGCGGTGATGACGCTGCTGATTCTGGTGCTCTCGGAGATCATTCCCAAGACCCTTGGCGCGACCTACTGGCGTCAGTTGGCGCCTCTTCTCCCTCCGCTACTGCGAGTCATGATCGTGCTGCTGACGCCGTTCATCTGGCTCTCGGAAATGATCACCCGGCGATTGGGGAAATCCGTTCACGACGTCGACCTCCGCGCCGAGATCAAGGCGTTGTCTCGCATCGGCCTAGAGGAGCGGGTACTCGACCCGGAGGAGTCGCGGACCATCATCAATATTCTCAACCTGCATGAGATGGCGGTGAAGGATGCCATGACGCCTCGCACGGTATGCGAAACAGTGCCTCCGAAGATGACGGTCGGGGAGTTTAATACTCGTTATAGCAAGGCACCTTATACACGCCTGCCGGTGATGGATCAGAGCGAACAGGCATTCGGATACGTACACCGCTCCGACATGTACCATGCCGAAGATACACAAACCATGAGTGAACTGAAGAGGCCTATCGTCAGCATTCCCGATACCACAAGCATCGAGCAGGTTTTCACTGATATGCTGCGAGATCATCACCACCTGCGGGTAGTGCATGATGAACACGGAACCTGGGTGGGGCTGATCACCCTAGAAGATATCATTGAAACCATCCTTGGCCAGGACATTGTCGATGAAACCGATAGCGTGCACAATCTTCGTCATTATGCCAAACAGCGCTGGTTAAAGCGTCTGAAGCACCATTCATTACCAGGCTGAGATAGCGCTGCCTTGACCTGAGAGTCCGACCTCATGCCGATAGATCCTACTTCGCAAGACGATACTCGGCCGGCGCCAACGACCGGCTCATCGCCCAGCCCGCAGGGCCGCACCGAAAGATTGCTGGAGCGCTTTCTATGGAATTCACGGTTTCTGGTGATGATGGCGGTGGTGCCGAGCCTGCTCGGCGCAGTAGTGCTCTTTACCATCGGCACCATCGATATCATCAAGGTGTTGATCGATACCGTGGCTTATTACCTGCTCGGTAGCGTGGACGATATTCACGATAACGTGGTCCCAAGCATCATCATGGCGATCGATATCTACCTGATTGCCATCGTCCTGTTGATCTTCGGCCTAGGGGTTTACCGACTATTTGTTTCCCCCATCGAGCAAGCCGAAGATCACGCTCTTCACCACCCGTTCAACGTGCAGTCCTTCGACCAGCTCAAGGACAAGATCGCGCGGGTGGTCATCCTGGCGGTGATCATCGAGTTCTTCCGCGCCGTGGTCGACATCCGTTTCCAGACCCCGCTGGATGCGATCTATCTGGCACTTTCGGTACTCGCTCTTGCCGCCGCGTTATATCTGATGGGCCTTGCGCAACGCAAGGAATAGCCGGCGGGTAGCAGCAATCCATGCCGCAGGCGGTGTCCAAGCGCTTAGCTCGTGGCTGATGTCGGCGAAAAAGGTCGCCCGGCTCGCGGCAATTGCTCGCAGTTTTGCATTGTCCTCTGCCAAAGTCCGGCACTGCTCGCTGAGTTCCCGCGTATGTGCTTCGACCTTTCCGCAAGGGTCGGTTTTGCCTTAAGGAACTGATCCCCTTTTTTAGTTATCTCGTCAGAAGCTTTCCCAGATTTGCGGCTATCAGCTGAGCCTGCACCGATTCCGCCATACACTGGGCACCGAGCTGATGAAGGAGCCGGACCGTAACCTGCACATCGTCAAGGCGCTGCTAGCCACAGCAATATCAGCACGACGCTGGAGTACGTCGAGGTCGATATGGGAAGCCTAAGCAGCGTGCTGGAGGGGCACATCTAGGCTCAGCCGAGCTCGAGCGAAAATCTGACCATCAACCAACTGCGGTACCAGGGGCTGGCTCGGGAGTCCCTGGCATCGCTTTCGTCTTCATCATGTGGCTTCCCCGCATCGGCCTGCTGGTCCAGCTCCTACTATCGTCTGAATTAGGTCTCGCTCATTCAGGTTGACAGCTGGAGCCTCGTCCTCTTCAATAGCTTCTTGATGATGCCGTGTGATGCTGGTGATGAAACCTGCCCTCAAGTTGTCCGTGTAAGCATTTCACGAAGACTCTCTCACGCCACAGCGTATTGATTTTTCAAGGTGTTTTGGTAGTGTAGCTTGTGATCAGTAGGTCCCGGGTTCGACTCCTGGTGCCGGCACCACCAAAGCCCTGTCAATCAGCATGATACAAGCGAACCGCGACCGTCCCTTGAGGCGGTTTTTTGTGCCTGCCACCGGGGGAGAGGCTGTCGACCCCAGGCGTACGATCGTGCGCTGAGGCTGGCAGGCGCTTTTGGCCACAAGGACTATTGTCCTGCCTGGTCACCGGTGGGGTGGGGCAACCAGCCCGCCCCGCGGAGGTGGTACGCGGCGCATGGTGCGGTAGACTGTGAGGCTGGTCGCCGAGATGCGGCACGCAAAATGAGAAGGAGAAGACCCGCCATGCGCTTTGTCCCACGTTTTACCGATGGCCAGGAATTTCCCCACGCGCTCGGCAAGATCGTCTGCGTCGGCCGCAACTATGCCGACCATGCCAGGGAGCTGGACAATCCGGTGCCCAGTGAGCCGTTGCTCTTCATCAAGCCGGCGACCTGTGCGGTCCCGCTGGAAGAGCCCATCGATGCGCCCTTCTCCCGGGGCGAGGTGCACTACGAGACCGAACTGGCGCTGCTGATCGGCGATGAGCTCTCCCATGCTACCGCCGACGAGGCCGAGCGCGCGATTGTCGGCATCGGCCTGGGGCTGGACCTGACCCTGCGCGACCTGCAGACCCGTCTCAAGGAGAAGGGGCACCCCTGGGAAACCGCCAAGGCGTTCGATGGGGCCTGCCCGCTCTCCGCCTTCCTGCCGCTCTCCCAGGTCCCCAACTGGAGCGCCCTGGCCTTTACCCTCGAGATCGATGGTGAGCTTCGCCAGCGCGGCGAGGGCGCCGACATGCTCTTTCCGGTCGCCACCCTGGTGGCCGAGATGAGCCGTCATTTTACCCTGCAGCCGGGTGACGTGGTGCTTACCGGCACCCCGGCCGGCGTCGGCCCGCTGTCGCGCGGTGCCGAGCTGCACTTTACCCTGACCGGCGGTCTGGAGATTACCAGCCGCGTGGTGGAGTGAGTCCACAGCGCTCCCGGTGGTGAGTCAGACGACGACGCCCCGCAGCATGGCTGCGGGGCGTCGTTACGTTCAGGGGAAGCAGAGATCGGCTACTCGAGGTAGGTATACCCGGCCAGCCCCTCGGAGAGGTCATCGAGGAAGCGCTGCTGCTCGGCCTCTTCCAGGCCGCTGTCGGCGAGTTGCTCGGCGAGGTTGTTGCGCAGCACCTCGGCGTCGAAGTTGACGTAGCTGAGCACGTCGGCGACCCGGTCGCCCTGTTGGATATGGCTGAGAGTCCAGCTGCCGTCCTCGGCCAGGGTGGCGTCAACCGAGTCGGTGTCGCCGAAAAGGTTGTGCAGGTCGCCGAGGATCTCCTGATAGGCACCCACCAGGAAGAAGCCCAGCAGCTGTTCGTCGCCCTCCTGCCACTCGGGCAGGGGCAGGGTGGTCTCCACTCCCTGACCGTCCACGTAGCCGTCGATGCGGCCATCGCTGTCGCAGGTAATGTCCTGGATCACCCCGCGGCGCACCGGCTCCTGGTCGAGGCCGGTCAGCGGCAGCACCGGGAAGATCTGCTGGATACCCCAGACGTCGGGCACCGACTGGAACAGCGAGAAGTTGACGAACAGCTTGTCGGCGAGTTTCTCGGCCAGCTCGTCGGCGATCTCGCGGTGGGCGCGGTTGCGGGTGTCAAGACGGGCACGCAGGCTCGCGCAGGCGGCGAAATAGACCGCCTCGCCCTCGGCCCGGGCGTTGATGTCGGTCATGCCGATCACGAAGCGCTCATGGAGCTCGCCCATGGCCTGCACCAGGTCATGCCACGCCTCTACCAGGCCGCGCGGCTCCACCTGTTCGTGGAGCAGGTCGTGGACCCGCCACAGCTCCTTGACCTGGGGATCGTCCTCGACGCGGCGCTCCGGCGCCGTCTCGCTGATGCGCTCCTCGCCGATCACGTTGCTGATCAGCACCGCGTGGTGGGCGGTCAGCGCCCGGCCCGACTCGCTGATCAGGTGCGGCTCGGGCAGGCCATGTTCCTGGCAGGCCAGGCGGAAGGCGTAGACCACGTTGCGGGCATACTCGAGCATCGAGTAGTTGGCCGAGCAGAAGCTGCGCGAGCGGGTACCTTCGTAGTCGACGCCCAGGCCGCCGCCCACGTCCACGGTGTCCACCGGGGCGCCCAGTTCCACCAGGCTCTGGTAAAAGCGCGCGCACTCGCGCAGGCCGCGCTGGATGTCGCGGATATTGGCGATCTGCGAGCCCAGGTGAAAGTGAACCAGCTGCAGGCTTTCCAGAGCGTTGGCCTCACGCAGCTGATCCACCACGGCCAGAATCTGACTGGCGGTGAGGCCAAACTTGGACTTCTCGCCGCCGGTGTTCTGCCAGCGGCCACGGCCCACGGTGGCCAGGCGGGCGCGCAGGCCGATGCGTGGCTTGACGCCGAGCTCGGCGGCCTCCTCGAGGATCAGCGGCAGCTCCGAGAGCTTCTCCACCACCAAGTAGACCCGGTGGCCGAGCTTCTCGCCCATCAGCGCCAGGCGCACGTACTCTCGATCCTTGTAGCCGTTGCAGACGATCAGCGAGGGGCCGTCGCCGGAGAGCGCCAGCACGGCGAGCAGTTCCGGCTTGCTGCCGGCCTCGAGGCCCACCCGGTCGCGGCCGCGCTCGGGCGTGGCGAGGATCTCCTCCACCACCCGGCGTTGCTGGTTGACCTTGATCGGATAGACGGCGGTATAGCCGCCGCCGAACTCCTCCTCGACCATGGCGGTGTCGAAGGCGGCGCAGAGCTGCTCGACGCGGTCGTGCAGGATGTCGATGAAGCGCACCAGCACCGGCAGGCGCAGGCCGGCGGTCTTGAGCTGCGCGACCAGGTCAGCCAGCGGCAGGGCCGGGCCCTCGATCTCGCTGCCCAGGGGGCGCACCAGGGCGTGACCGGAGTCGTCCACGTCATAGTAGCCGCTGCCCCACTGGTCGATATTCCAGACGCGCCGCGCGCGCTTTGCCGGGCTGCCGGCACTGGCCATGGAGAGACTCATGCATTCACCTCCGGGAGGGGGAGAGCGCCGTGCTCAAGTCGAGCCTTGAGGATGGTGCGAAACCGTTCGGGGTCGTGGGGGGTGAGATCGTGGGCCGGCGGATCCACGTAGACCACCAGCAGCCTCGACAGCCAGTAGCGCAGCGCGGTCAGGCGCAGCATCATCGGCCACGCCTCGCGCTCGGCCGCGGTGAGCGGGCGGCGGGCCTGATAGGCGGCGAGGAGGGCGTCATGGCGTTCGGCATCCAGGTGGCCGTCGGCGTCGGTGGCCCAGTCGTTGATGACGATGGCCAGGTCGAACAGCAGGTCGCCAGTGCAGCCGTTGTAGAAATCGATGATGCCGCTCAGCCGGTCACCCTCATAGAGAGTGTTGTCGCGGAACAGGTCGCCGTGCAGGGTGCCCTGAGGCAGTTCGGGGGCGTTGCCGAAGGCGTCCTGATAGATCTCCACCTCGTCCTTCATCAGGGTCTGGTCTTCTGCCGAGAGGTAGACCAGCACCCTGTGGTGCATGGGCAGCAGCCAGTGAAGATCCCGCGGGTTGGGACGGTGGCCGGGGAAGTGCTGCGACACCTTGTGCATATGGCCCAGGGCGTCCCCGAGGGCCGCACACTGGGTCAGGTTGGGCGCCTTGGGGTGCCAGCCGGGCAGGCGCGGGAAGAGCAGCGCGGGCTTGCCGGCCAGGCGGTGCAGTGCCACGCCCTCGCGGTCGTGCAGCGGACCGGGCACCGGCAGGCGGTGCTCGTCCAGGTAGTCGAGCAGGTCGACGAAGAATGGCAGTTCGCCGAAATCGCCCTGCTCGAACAGGGTCAGCACCAGCTGGCGTCGGTCGGTGGTGACAAAGAAGGTGCTGTTCTCGGTGCCGGCGGGTACGCCTTCCAGGGAGACCAGCGAGCCGGCATCGAAGCGTGCCAGGAAGTCCGCGACCTGGGTCTCGGATAGCGGTGTGAATACGGCCATGTGTCTCTCACCCGGGAATGCCAAGCCGCCTATTGTAGCGACTTGGCAGTGTGATGCACGCGTCCCGAGAGAGAGATATTCGCCTCAGAAGCTGCGCAGGATCCACTGCGGCACGGCGAGGCGGTCGCCATCCTGGCGCTCGAAGTTGCCATCGCCGTCGTGATCCACCAGGTAGTAGGAGGGCCCGCGCGAGGGCCGGATCTCGATGGCGTAGAGCTCGCCGTTGATGCGGTACTCACGGATGGTCTGATCCTCCTCCTGGCGGATGGTGATATCCGGCTCCAGATCGGCGGTGGACTGGGCCAGGGCGGGAACGGTGGCGACCAGCGCGAGCCCCATCAGCAGGGCGATAAGGGTGCGTGTCACGATCATGGTGGCCTCCTGGCCGCAGCGCGGCAGATGTAGTGGCTTATGGCCCTCAGTGTATGACGTTGCGCCCTCGCAGCCCACCACCCGCGGCAAAACGGCCGGGCAATGCGTATCATGGGTGATCAGGATCACTTCCCGCTCAGTCTCAATGGATGCCTTGCATGGCCGATACCCCCATCGTACTCGTCGACGGTTCTTCCTACCTCTACCGCGCCTTCCACGCCCTGCCGCCGCTGACCACCTCCAACGGCCAGCCCACCGGCGCCATCAAGGGCGTGCTCAACATGCTCAAGCGGCTGATCAAGGACTATCCGGACAGTCCCATGGCGGTGGTCTTCGATGCGCCGGGCAAGACCTTTCGCGACGAACTGTTCGCCGAGTACAAGGCCCACCGCCCGCCGATGCCCGATGACCTGCGCTCCCAGGTGGCGCCGCTGCACGCCTGCGTGAGGGCGTTGGGGCTGCCGCTTTTGTGCATCGAGGGGGTGGAGGCCGATGACGTCATCGGCACCCTGGCCCGCCGGGCCACCGAGGCGGGCCGCGACGCGGTGATCTCCACCGGCGACAAGGACATGGCCCAGCTGGTGAATCAGCACATCACCCTCGTCAACACCATGAAGGACGAGTCCCTGGACGTCGATGGCGTGAAGGAGAAGTTCGGCCTGCCACCTGAGCTGATCATCGACCACCTGGCGCTGATGGGCGACAAGGTCGATAACATCCCCGGGGTTCCCGGCGTGGGCGAGAAGACCGCGCTGGGCCTGCTGCAGGGCATGGAGGGCGGGCTCGAGACCATCTACGCCGACCTGGAGCGGGTCAAGACCCTGGACTTCCGCGGGGCCAAGACCCTGCCGAAGAAGCTCGAGGAGCACCGCGACCAGGCGTTTCTTTCCTACCAGCTGGCCACCATCAAGACCGACTGCGAGCTGCCGGTAGGCCTCGACGACCTGGGCATCGCCCATCCGGACCGTGGAGCGCTCCTCGAGCTCTACCGGGAGTATGAGTTCAAGGCCTGGCTTTCCGAGCTGCTGGAGGGCGAGGACGAGGGGGTCGATGATGTCGCGGGTGGCACGCCCGCCCCCGGCGCGGCGGATGACGCCGGCGGCAGTGCCGCCCGCGAAGACCATGTGATCCTCGAGCAGGACGAGCTGGATGCCTGGCTGGCGAGGCTCGAGGCGGCCGAGGCCTTCTGCTTCGACCTGGAGACCACCAGCCTGGCCTACATGGAGGCGCAGATCGTCGGCGTGGGGCTGGCGCTGGAGGCGGGGGAGGTGGCCTATATCCCGCTGGCCCACGACTATCTGGATGCCCCCGCGCAGCTCGACCGCGACGCCGTGCTCGCTGCGCTCAAGCCGCTGCTGGAAGACACATCGAAGACCAAGATCGGCCAGAACCTCAAGTACGACATCTCGGTGCTGGCCAGCCACGGCATCACGGTGGCGGGGCCGCTGGAGGACACCATGCTGGAGTCCTACGTGCTGGACTCCACCGCCACCCGCCACGACATGGATTCCCTGGCGCTCAAGTACCTGGGCGAGAAGACCGTCTCCTTCGAGGAGATCGCCGGCAAGGGCGCCAAGCAGCTCACCTTCAACCAGATCGCTCTGGAGCAGGCCGCCCCCTACGCCTGCGAGGACGTGGACATCACCCTGCGCCTGCATGGTGAGCTGCGTCCGCGCCTGGAGGCCACGGGTCGGCTCGTCGAGGTACTGGAAGCGATCGAGCTGCCGCTGGTGCCGGTGCTGTCGCGCATGGAGCGCACCGGGGTGGCGCTGGACCCGGAGCGGCTGCACACCCAGAGCCGCGAGCTCGAGGTGCGCATCCGCGAGCTGGAGGCGCGCGCCCATGAGCTGGCCGGGCGCGAGTTCAACCTGGGCTCGCCCAAGCAGCTCGGCCAGATCCTCTTCGAGGAGCAGAAGATCCCGGTGCTCAAGAAGACCCCCAAGGGGGCGCCCTCCACCGCCGAGGCGGTGCTGGAGGAGCTGGCGCTGGACTACCCGCTGCCCAAGGTGATCATGGAGCACCGGGGGCTGGCCAAGCTCAAGTCCACCTACACCGACAAGCTGCCGCGACTGGTCAACAAGGCCACCGGGCGGCTGCACACCAGCTACCATCAGGCGGTCACCGCCACCGGGCGGCTCTCCTCCAGCGACCCCAACCTGCAGAACATCCCGATTCGCACCGAGGAGGGACGCAAGATCCGCCAGGCCTTTATCGCCCGGCCCGGCTACCGCATCGTCGCCGCCGACTACTCCCAGATCGAGCTGCGCATCATGGCGCACCTCTCCGAGGACAAGGGGCTGCTTGCGGCCTTCGCCGAGGGCCGCGATATCCACTCCGCCACCGCCGCCGAGGTGTTCGGGGTGCCCCTCGACAAGGTCTCGGGCGATCAGCGGCGCAGCGCCAAGGCGATCAACTTCGGGCTGATCTACGGCATGAGCGCCTGGGGCCTGGGTCGCCAGCTGCATATCGAGCGCAACCAGGCGCAGACCTGGATCGAGCGCTACTTCGACCGCTACCCCGGCGTGGCGCGCTACATGGAGCGTATCCGCTCACAGGCTTCGGAAGATGGCTTCGTCGAGACCGTGTTCGGCCGGCGCCTCTACCTGCCGGAGATCCACTCCCAGAACCGCGCCCGCCGCCAGGGCGCCGAGCGCACGGCGATCAATGCCCCCATGCAGGGCACCGCGGCGGATATCATCAAGCGCGCGATGATCGACGTGGACGCCTGGCTGCGGGCAGGCGAGATGGATGCCTGGATGGTGATGCAGGTCCACGACGAGCTGGTCTTCGAGGTGGCCGAAGGGCAGGTGGACGCCTTCATCGAGCAGGTGAAGGCGCGCATGCAGGCCGCCGCTGAGCTCAGCGTGCCGCTGATCGTCGAGGCGGAGAGTGGGGCGAACTGGGACGAGGCGCATTGAAGCACCGACCGCTGTGCTCGTCCGGCATGATCATCAACGCAAAAGCCCGCAGCCGAGGCCGCGGGCTTTTGCCTGTATCAGGACTCGTGCTTAGCGCCAGCCGACGCGATCGAAGATACGAATCGCCTCGGGGTTGTTCCCACCCAGCACGCTGACGTTGATCTCGTCCTTGTTCAATTCGCCCCAGGACTCCAGGGTCTCGTCCATCTTCACGCCCTCTACCACCGGGTACTCGTAGTTGGCGCCGGCGAAGATTTCCTGGGCCTCGTCGGAAGCGAGAAATTCGAGGAAGCGAATGGCGTTCTCGCGATTGGGGGCACCCTCGACCACGCCCGCGCCGCCCACGTTGACATGAATGCCGCGGTCGTCCTGGTTGGGGAACAGAATGTTGACCTTCTCGGTTACTTCGCGATCGGCTGCATCGTCGGAGTTGATCAGGCGCACGTAGTAGTAGTGGTTGGCCACGGCCAGGTTGCACTCGCCGGCCGCGACGGCGCGGATCTGGTCGGTGTCGCCACCCTCGGGCTGACGCGCCATGTTGTTGACGATGCCCTGAGCCCACTCTTCGGCACCTTCGACGCCATGATGGTCGATCATTGAGGCCAGCAACGACTGGTTGTAGATGTTGTTGGAGGAGCGGATGCATACCTCGCCTTCCCAGCGAGGATCGGTCAGATCCTCGTAGGAGGTGATTTCGCTGGGATCGATGTTCTCGGGATTGTAGAAGATCGCCCGTACGCGCTGGCTGAAGCCGAACCACTGGCCTTCGGGATGACGCATGGCCTCCGGCAGGCGCTCGTTGAGCACATCGGATTCAATGCCCTGGAAGATACCTTCCTGCTCGGCACGCCACAGGCGACCGGCATCGACGGTCATCATAACGTCGGCGGGGCTGGCCACGCCCTCGCGCTTGATGCGCTCGATCAACTGATCGGAGTCGCCTTCCAGCAGGTTGACCTTGATCCCGGTCTGTTCGGTGAAGAGCTCATAGAGCTTCTCGTCGGAGTCGTAGTGGCGCGCCGAGTAGAGATTCACCTCATCGGCGGCGGCAGTCGCGGCAAATGCCGAGCCGACCAGCGCGGTGGCGAACGGGACGACGAGACGATAGCGGTGGATCATGGTTAGGCACCTCGTTGGCCTTGCGGGGCAAGGGGGAATTATTGGATGAGAATGCGTTACATTTCTTCCATTGCTATTGAAGCGTTTTGCAAGTGCGCCGTCAAGCGGCCGACGGCGCGTCGTGACGCAGGGAGGCGCGCGAAGATGACCCGGGACAAGCGTTATGGAAAAGATGTCAAATGAGAGTAAATGCCAAACGTATTTGCTGAGCATTTCGGGTAGGATGAGGCCTGCATTCTTCCATTTGCCCATGTCGTCCCGATTCCATGACTAGCCAATCGACTCCAATGCAAACCAGACAGGCCCCACAGCGGCAGGCCAGCGCGCTGACGATGGAAGGGGTACATCACTCCTTCGGCAGTCTCGCTGCCGTTCGGGGCGTGAACCTGGAGGTGGCACCCGGCGAGGTCGTCTGCCTGCTGGGGCCCTCTGGCTGTGGCAAGACCACTCTGCTGCGTATCGCTGCCGGGCTCGAGGTGCTGCAGCAGGGGCGCGTGACACTCAACGGTGGCGAGATCGCGGTGCCCAGAGGGCGCCATGTGCCGCCGGAGAAGCGCAACGTCGGGCTGGCGTTCCAGGATTCCGCGCTGTTCCCCCATCTTACCGTGATGGGGAACGTCACCTTCGGGCTGAAACTGGAGCCGACACGCCAGAGGCGTGAACGCGCCATGACACTGCTCGAGCAGCTTGGCATGGCAGCTTATGCCGAGAGTTACCCGCACATGCTCTCGGGCGGCCAGCAGCAGCGCGTGGCGCTGGCACGCGCCCTGGCCCCTTCGCCTCAGCTGATGCTGCTCGATGAGCCATTCTCCAGCCTGGATGCCCGCCTGCGCGATCGCATTCGCGACGACACCTTGCACGTGCTCAAGAAGGTCGGGGCAGCCACGCTGCTCGTCACCCATGACCCGGAAGAGGCCATGTTCATGGCCGACCGCATCGCACTGATGCGTGAGGGCCGCATCGTCCAGATGGGCACGCCGCAAGAGCTCTACTGCGCGCCCTGTGATCCCTTCGTGGTGGCCTTCTTCGGCGAGGTCAACGAGCTTCAGGGAGAGGTCCGCAATGGCCGTGTCCAGACCCCGGTGGGATCGGTGGAGGCCGGCTGGCTGCCCGAGGGGAGCCAGGCGCATGTCATGATCCGCCCCGAAGCGCTGCACATCACCGAGCATTTCGAACCGGCACCGACGCACCGCTTCAGTCATGTGATCATGGCCAAGCTGCTGGGGCGCAGCAGCCTGCTGCACATCTGCGCTCACGGCGAAGACGGCAGCGAAGCTCACCTGCACGCCCGAGTGCCCGGCGTGTTCCTGCCCCCCGAGGGGCAGCGGGTGGATATCCACCTCGATCTGTCGCAGGTCTTCGTCTTTCCCTTAGCCGCCTGAGCCGGGGCGGGAACGGCGCATGGCCATGCTCAGTAGAATTACTGGGATGATGCCTACGGCGACGATGGCCAGCGAAGCCGTCGAGGCCTCGGAGAGGCGCTCATCCGAGGCCAGGCTGTAGGCCCTTACCGCCAGAGTGTCGAAGTTGAAGGGGCGCAGGATGATGGTTGCCGGCAGCTCCTTCATGACATCCACGAAGACCAGGATCCCCGCAGCGATCAGGCTGCCGCGCATGATCGGCGTATGCACGCGCTTGAGGGTGCCGGTAGGCGTCTGGCCCAGCGTGCGTGAGGCGGCGTCCATGCTCGGGGTGACCTTGCTCAGGCTGGCCTCCACGGTGTTGAACGACACCGCCAGGAAGCGCACCACGTAGGCATAGATCAGGATGAAGGCGGAGCCACTGAAGATCAGGCCGATGATCTTGCCGTAGTGGGCGTGCAGCCAAGTATTGATGGTGTTGTCCAGCCAGGCGAAGGGGATCAGGATGCCCACCGCGATCACCGAACCGGGAATGGCATAGCCCATTGAGGCGACTCGCGTGGCGACGCGTGTCAACGGGCTGTTATGCAGGCGCACGCCATAGCTGAGTACCAGCGCCAACCCCACGGCGATCACCGAGGCGATGACGGCTAAATACAGGCTGTTCCAGGCGAAGTCAAGGAAGCGCGTGCCGAACAGCGCATCGCCCTTGGTGATGGCCATCTGTAGCAGAAGCCCGCTGGGAATCAGAAAGCCGATCAGGACTGGAGCGGCGCAGGCAAGGAAGGCCGCGAACGCCTGCCAGCTCCTCAGCCGATACTCGGGCAGCTGCTGGTAGCGGTTGGTCGTGTGGAAATACTGGCGTTTGCCGCGCGACCAGCGCTCCAGCAGCACCAGTACGATGACAAATAGCAGCAGGCAGGCGGCCAGCTGGGCCGCGGCCACCTGCTCGCCGAGGCCGAACCAAGTGCGATAGATGCCGGTGGTGAAGGTATCGACACCGAAGAACTGCACGGCGCCGAACTCGTTGAGCGTTTCCATCAGCACCAGCGAGACACCGCCGACGATGGCCGGGCGCGCCAGCGGCACGGCCACAGTGGCAAACAGGTTCCATGGGCCGCGGCCCAGCGTGCGCCCCACGTCGAGCACGCAGACCGACTGTTCGAGGAAGGCTGCCCGTGACAGCAGATAGACGTAAGGGTAGAGCACCAGGGTAATCAGCGTGGCGGCACCACCCAACGAGCGGATATTGGGGAAGTAGTAGTCGCCGCGCCCCCATTCGAAGATCTCCCGCAGCCAGGTCTGCAAGGGGCCAGCATACTGCAGGAAATCGGTGTAAGCGTAGGCGATCACATAGGTGGGAACCGCCAGCGGCAGCAGCAGGGCCCATTCGAACACTCGCCGTCCCGGGAAGCGACACATCACAACCAGCCAGGCCGTGCCAGTGCCGATCACCATGGTGCCGAGCCCCACGGTGATGGCGAGAAAGAAGGTATTGCCCAGGTAGCGACCGAGTACCGTGCTGGCCAAATGCTGCCAGACGCCCTCGGTAGGCATAAAAATGTGCGTTAGCACCACGACGACCGGCAGTGCCACGACTGCGGCCACGGCCAGCATGAATAGCGTCCAGCGACTTAGGCGACGCGACATGGTGTAAAGCCCGGTAGAGGCGGATCGGAACAAGCGGGAACTCCTTCGTTGCCCGGCGCGCAGGCGAGGGGCGGGAATGCGAAGCGATAGCGTCCGCAAATGATATCAGTTGCCGCATGGCTCTGCAGCCCGCTCCAGCTGACCGGCGTCAAGACAAGGCGCCCGTATCTCGCGATACGGGCGCCTGGAGTCGTGATGCCTGTGCGTCAGTAGCCGAGCAGCGCTGAGGGCAGGCCGGTGATGATGGCAGGGAAGAAGGCCATCAGCAGGCAGGCCAGCACGATGATTGCCACGAAGGGGATCACCGCCTTGTAGAGGTCAACGATCTCCACCCCGGGTGGCGCCACCCCCTTGAGGTAGAACAGCGCATAGCCGAAGGGCGGGGTCAGGAAGGAGGTCTGCAGCACTACCGCCACCATCACCACGAACCACAGCACGTCGATGCCCATCTGCTGGACGATCGGCAGCATGATCGGGAAGCTCAGCAGCACGATGCCGGTCCAGTCCAGGAACATGCCCAGGATGAAAACCAGGAACAGCATCAGGATCAGTGCGCCGGTGGTGCCGCCGGGCATGGCCAGCACCAGGTCACTGATCACCGACATCCCGCCGCCACGGGAGAAGACCCCGGTGAAGGCGGTGGCACCCACCAGGACCAGCATCACCATGGTGGTGGTCTTGCCGGCATCGATCAGGGTGCGGTAGCAGGTGGAGAGCTTGCGGTCGCCGAAGATCATGAACAGCAAAAAGGCGATGCCCACGCCGATGGCCGAGGCCTCGGTGGCGGTGGCGATGCCGGTAAACAAGGCGCCTAGCACCCCGAGGATAAGCGACATGGGCGGCAGCACGTACTTGGCCAGCATGATCAGCAGTTGCCCGGTACTGGTCTCGGCTTGCTCCTCGGCTGGCACTTTCGGCCCGTAGGCGGGCTTGATGTAACAGATCACCAGCACATAGAGGGCATACATGAAGCCCAGCAGCACGCCGGGAACCAGGGCGCCGGCGAACAGGGCGCCCACCGAGACCGGCGAGTAGCTGGCCATCAGGATCAGCATGATGCTCGGCGGGATCAGGATGCCCAGGCAGCCACTGGCCATGATCACCCCGGAACTTAGCTCCTTGTTGTAGCCGTACTTGAGCATTGGGGCCAGGGCGATCATGCCCATCACCGCGATGGAGGCGCCGACGATGCCAGTAGTGGCGGCCAGCAGCACCGAGACGATGACCACAGTCAGCGCCAGGCCGCCGCGCAGATTGGCCAGCAGCAGTCGCATGGTGTCGAACATCTTCTCGGTGACGCCCGAGTCGTTCAGGAAGCGCGCCATCAGCACGAACAGCGGGATGGCCACCAACACATAGTTGTCCATGGCGTTGCCATAGATGTTGTTGATGATGGTGCCGAGCACGCGTTCGCCGGGGCCCAGGAAGGCGCCGATGACGGCGACGCCGCCCAGCACGAAGGCCAACGGATGACCCATGAACAGGCCGACCAGCAGGCCGATGAACATGAACAGGGTGAGCAATTCGGGACTCAGGTTCATGCGGTTTTCCCCCGCAGTTGCTGGATGGCGCGGATAACGATGGCAATGGCCTGGAGCAGGATCAGCACGGCGGCGAAGACAATCACCCCCTTCACCGGATAAACCGGGATCGAAACCATGCCGTAGGTAGTCTCCAGTCGGCTATAGGAGCGCATGAAGAAGCTCCAGCCGAAGGTCAGCAGCATCCAGATGAAGGGGACGAAGAAGATCAGGTAGCCGAGCAGATCGAGCACGGCCTGTTTCCTGCGCGAGAGCAGGCGCTTGAGCACGTCGACCTCGACGTGGGCATGGTGGCGCAAGCCGTAGGCGGCCATCAGCATGAAGTGGGCGCCGAACAGCATCTTGGTGACATCGAAGGCCCAGTCGCTGGGTCGACCGGCGAAGTAGCGCAAGCCGATGTCATAGAGGACGATCAGCGTGATCACGGCAATCAGAGGGGCAATCAGCCGACCGAACCCCTCGTTGAGGGCATCGATCGCCTTGGCAATGGCATTCATGGTCGGTGGTCTCGAGTGTCTTGGAGGATAGCTACAGGACGGAAAACGCCACCGGTGCAGCTCCAGCGCCGGTGGCGATCACTCCCAATGAGCCTCCCGGGATCACCGGGAGGTCTCGTTGACGCTTAGAGACAGGCTTCGAGTTCTTCCAGCGACGGGAGATTATCCATGGTCCGGCTCATGTTGTAGGGCGCGGAAATGTCACGCCAGTTGGCGTAGTGCTCCAGGTAGCTGATCATGGAGTGATAGACCTTGGCGTGCATCGGGTCTTCACAGGCGCCGCGCAGGATCACGTCGTTGGTGATGTCCTGGATGCGGGCCAGGTCGTCGTCGGAGAGCTGGTGGATTTCCACGCCGGCTTCCATGAAGTTCACCGTACCCTCGGTGGACTCACGCTCGGACCAGGCCAGTGACCAGGCCATGGTGGCATCGGCAGCGATCTTCAGCTTCTCTTGGGTCTCCTCGGTGAGGGCGTCCCAGGCATCCTTGTTGATCATCACGCCGAACACGCTGGCTGACTGGTGCCAGCCGGGCACCGTCCAGTGCTCGGCTACCTCGGCGAAGCCGACGTTGTAATCGACACCCGGGGTGGAGAATTCGCCGGCGTCGATGACGCCACGCTCGATGGCCTGGTAGACCTCGCCCCCGGCCAGGGTGACCTGGGAGCCGCCCAGTTCTTCCAGCACGCGACCCTGGTCACGGCCTGAGAGGCGCAGGCGCTTGCCGTCCAGGTCGGCCAGGCTCTGGATGGGCGTGCGGCCCATGAAGCCGGACTCGTTGTTGGTGATACCGTAGGGCAGATAGACCATGTTGTAGTCGCCATAGACCTCCTGGTAGAGGTCCCAGCCGCCCCACTGCTGGATCCAGTTCAGGTAGTCCACGCCGTTGAACAGGCTGGTGGTGGTGGCCAGCGGCGAGAAGGCCGGGCTGCGGCCGGCCCAGTAGCCGGGCCAGTCACCGGAGGCCTCGATGCTGCCGGTCTCTGTGGCGTCGAACACTTCGGTGCCGGGCATCAGGGTGCCGCCGGCGCGGAACTCGATTTCGAGCTCGTCCCCGGCCAGTCTGTTGACCAGCTCGGCCCAGTGACGATCGATCTGAATCAGGTCGATGTTTTCCGGCCAGGTAGTGGTCATGGTCCAGCGTTCCTGGGCCTGAGCGGTGGTGGTGAGGGCGGCCAGCGCCACACCGGCGGCCAGGCCGGTGATGGCAAATTGGGTCATCTTCTTCATGGAGTGCTCCCTGTACGGGTTATTGGTGTTGGTCGAGAAGACGTATCGGGTGCCGGAGCCACCCCCTGTTGTGTAACGTTGACGGGGGCGGCGTCGCCTGCGGCCGGTGTTTGACCGGACGGGCAGACTCGGCAGCCCTGCCAAGCTAGCACGGCGCCACTGTCATAATCGATAGCCTGCTGAATGAAGGGGGAGGGACGCCCCTGGGGTGGCTGATAGCGTCAATACGGCAGGTTTTCTAATTTATTATCATTGGGTTAGCGATTTTTCTTGGCGGATGATCCGAGCCCGGCAGCGTTGAATAACGCAGGCGATGCGACCAAGGTCGCATCCTTCATCAGGAGAAAATCCATGCCGCAAGCTGCGGGAAGCGGGCGCCTGCTGAAGATCAGGGTGGAGCAAGCCGTCGGACAGATAGTGGAGCGAGCCGCCGAGCTGGCACGGCGGCGCTGGCGCGGCTTGGTGTGGCTCACCGGCACAGCCGATGCCTGCCGCGAGGCGGCGCTGGCGCTATGGCAGGCCGGCGCCTGGCAGTCGCCGCTGTGGATGGCACCCGAGGCGCCGCCGGGGCTGGCTGAAGGCGACTGCCTGGCCGCCGGCCGGGCCCGCACCCGTCTGGGCGGCGAGCAGGACCTGCTGGTGGTGGACGCGGTATCACCCGGCGCGGGCTTCGACCCGGACGCCTTCGGCGCCCTGGCCGGCACCCTGCGCGGCGGCGGCCTGCTGGTGCTGATGACCCCGCCCGACTGGGGGGAATGCCCCGACGCCGACTACGCCCGCCTGGCGGAACACCCCTTTATCCCCGGGCGGCTCACCGCGCGCTACCTGGCGCGGCTGGCCGGTTTGCTGGACGCGGCGTCCGAGGTGATCCGCTGGCCGGCGCAGGATGCGCCCTCCTTGCCACCCCTGCCCGCGCAGGCCCCGCGCGTTCCTGCCCCCGGGATGGACGCCGAAAGCGGGGATCCCGACTGCCTGACCGTCGACCAGGCCGAGGCGGTAGCGCGACTGGTGCGCCAGCGCCGGCGTCGCCCGCTGGTGATCACCGCCGACCGCGGCCGGGGCAAGAGTGCGGCGCTGGGCATCGCCTGCGCGCGGCTGCTGGCGGCGGGCGAGGCGGAGATCCTGGTCACCGCGCCGCGGCCGGCGGCGATGGAGAGCCTCTTCCAGCGCCTCGCCGCGCTTTGCCCCAAAGGGCAGCGTCATGGGCACGCCTTCATGCTGGGCGAGCAGAGGGTGCGCTTCGCCGCGCCCGATGAGCTGACCCGGCTGGCACGGGAGGGCACGGCCGGTGGTGCGGGTGCCCGGCTGTTGGTGGACGAGGCGGCGGCCATCCCCGCCGCCCTGCTCGGTGAGTGGCTCAAGGCCTTCCCGCGCATCGCCTTCGCTACCACGGTGCATGGTTACGAGGGCTCCGGGCGCGGCTTTGCGGTGCGCTTTCTCGAGCGGCTCACCCGCGAGGCCCCCGAGTGGCAGGGCCTGCATCTGGGCGAGCCGATCCGCTGGGCGGCGGATGACCCCCTGGAGGGGCTGGTCAACCGCCTGCTGCTGCTCGACGTCG
The DNA here is from genome assembly GCF_047795635.1 of Halomonas sp. HK25. GTDB lineage: Bacteria > Pseudomonadota > Gammaproteobacteria > Pseudomonadales > Halomonadaceae > Halomonas. The sequence goes on from NZ_CP181044.1 coordinate 461,678, forward strand.
AGCCGGCCCCTGCCGCGTCATCGGTAACACCGGTCTGGCAGCGAGTGGTTCCCGCCGAATTGGCCGATGATGAGGCCCGGCTGAGGGCGCTCTTCGGCCTGCTGGTCCAGGCCCACTACCGCACCACCCCCGCCGACCTGCGACGCCTGCTGGACGGCCCCGGCGTCGGTATTGGTGCCCTGGTATCCGGCCCGGCGCCGGTGGGGGTAGTACTCACCGGCGACGAGGGCGGCTTCGAACGCGAGCTGGCCGAGCGGGTGGCCCGCGGCGAGCGCCGTCCCCGCGGCCATCTGATGGCCCAGTCGCTGGCCGCCCACGCCGGCAGCCGCGAGGCACTCACGGCAAGGCTGCGTCGGGTGGTGCGCATCGCGGTGGCGGCCTCCCATCGCCGCGCCGGGCTGGGCCGGCGGCTGATCGAGGCCGAGGCCGAGCAGGCGCGCGGTGACGGTCTCGACCTGCTGGGCTCGAGCTTCGGCGCCGAGCCGGGGCTGATCGCCTTCTGGCATTCGCTGGGCTTTGTCAGCCTGCGCCTGGGACTGACCCGTGAGGCTGCCACCGGTGAGCACGCCCTGATGGTGGCGCGCCCGCTGAGCGAGCGTGGCGCGGCGCTGGTGAAAACGCTCGCTATACGCTTCCAGCGGGCCCTGCCGGGGCTCCTGGCCTTCGAGCTGCGCGAACTGGAGCCGGAGATCGCCGCCGCCCTGCTGGCAGAGGGGCAAGGTCAGGCGCTTGACGCCGCCGACCGCCGCGACGCGACGGATGTGGCCTTCGGCCACCGCGAGCCGGCCCTGGCCCGTCCGGCGCTCCAGGCCCTGGTGCGCCACGCCCTGTCGCGGGGTGTGCCGGTCGACGCTGAATCGCTCTGTCTGCTGGTGGCCTGGGGCTTCCAGGGACGCCGCGCCGAGTCGCTGGCCGCCCGGCTCGGGGTCTCCGGGAGGCGCGAAGTCACCGCCCGGCTGCGCCAGGCCACGGCGGCGCTGTTGGAGGCTGTGGCAGAAGGTCATGGCGAGGGGCGCCGGGGATAAACCGAAGAGGGGGTCCGTGGACCAGGGGTGAGGAGCACTGCTCCGAACGGGCTGGCCATGGATGGCCAGCACCGGTCCTGCAAGCGGAGCAGGATGCGAGAGCGAAGCAGGGTCTAGGTAGCCCCCAGGGAAGGGTTCATGGCGCCCCCTCGCAGGTTTGTCGCCGGATGAGCCCCTAGCCATACCGCCGCTCCCTGCTTCCCCTGCCAGCGCGGGCTCAGTAAAGTAGGTCGGTTATATCGGAGCAGGAACGTCATGAACGAACATCTTGAGCAGCTCGAGCCGCGGCCGCTGTGGTGCCACTTCCGCACCCTGTGCAACACGCCGCGCCCCTCCGGCCACGAAGCGGTGCTGGTGGCGACCCTGGAACAATGGGCCGACGCCCAGGGTCTTGCCCACGACCGCGACGCCTTCGGCAACCTGCGCCTGCGCAAGCCCGCCACCCCGGGTCATGAGGGTTCGCCGGGAGTAATCCTGCAGGCCCACCTGGACATGGTGGCCCAGGCCAATGCCGACCATCCCCACGATTTCACCCGCGACCCCATCCAGACCCGGATAGGCGACGACGGTTGGCTGCGCGCCACCGATACCACCCTGGGCGCCGACAACGGTCTCGGCGTGGCTGCGGCGCTGGCGATCCTCGAGGACGACACCCTGGTGCACGGTCCGCTGGAGGCGCTCTTCACCCTGGAGGAGGAGACCTCCATGGGCGGCGCGCTGAACCTGGCCGAGGGCTGGCTTGCGGGCCGACTGCTGCTCAACCTGGACTCCGAGGATCGCGGCGAGGTCTATATCGGCTGCGCCGGCGGGGCCGACGTGGTGGTGGAGGCGCAGTTGCCGACTGCTCCCATCGCCGAGGAAGAGGTCGTGATGCGCCTCGCCGTTACCGGCCTCAGGGGCGGCCACTCCGGCATGGATATCCACAAGGGCCCGGGCAACGCCAATCGGCTGCTGGTGCGGGTGCTGCGCGCCCTGGAGCGCTGCGAGGTGCGCCTGGTGGACTATCACGGCGGCACGCTGCGTAACGCCCTGCCGCGGGAGGCCTTCGCCACCCTGGCCCTGCCCGCCGACCAGCGCGAGGCCGCGATGGAGCGGGTGGCGGCGCTGGAGGCCGAACTGCGCGCCGAACTGGTCGGTGTCGATGACGGCCTGGCGCTGATGCTCTCACTCGCGGATCACGCCGCCGGCGAGGCGTTGACCGCCCAGACCAGTCACCTGCTGGCGGCGGCGCTGCATGCGGCGCCCTGCGGGGTGGAGCGGATGAGCAGCGAGGTGTCAGGAGTGGTGGAAACCTCCAACAACCTCGGCGTGGTCGGCCTGGAGGCGGGGCGTTTTTACCTCTGTGCCCTGGTCCGTTCGCTGCGCGACAGCGCCACCGCCGATCTGGCCGATCGTTTCACGGCGTTGTTCGAGCTGATCGGCGCCCGGGTGCGCGTGGAGAACGCCTACCCGGGCTGGACGCCCCAGCCGGGCAGCGACCTGCTGGAGCGCTTCCGTCGACGGCATCGGGAGACGATGGGCGGCGACCCGGCGGTCAAGGTGATCCATGCGGGGCTCGAGTGCGGCATCCTCGGCGGCAAGTACCCGCAGCTGGAGATGATCTCCTTCGGCCCCCTGATCCGCGGCGCCCACTCCCCCGATGAGCGTGTGGAGATCGCCTCGGTGGCCGAGTTCTGGACGCTGTTGCGCGGGCTGGTCGAGGACCTGGCCCGCCAAGAGGTCAGTGATTGACCTGGATCCGCACCGCCGGGTAGCCGCCCACGGTCACCAGCGGGATATCGGTGCTGCCGCGATGATAGCGACGATGGTCCCGGCGGGGCTCACGATAGCGGGGCGGTGACGAGTAGTAGTGATGCTCAACCACCCGGCTCGGCGTGCGGTGGCGATGCTTGGCACGCTTGGCGGCCTTGTGGCGCTTCTGATGGTGGTGCCGGCCGCGGTCGGCGCGGCGGTCATGGTGGTGATAGTGGTGGTGTACCTGGGGCTGGTAGCCGCCGTGGCGGTGGCGATCCGCCATGGCGGGCAGGCTCATGGCCAGTGCCAGGGCGGCCATCAGGGTGGCCAGCAATATGCGGTTCATGGTCTCTCCTCCATGTCGGGTCGAGGGGGGCTCGTTCCTGTGCCCATGGAAGCAGTATATCGCCGCGCTCATGGGGGACCGCTCGCCGGGCAGGGGGTTGCCCAATCTCTTCATATTCGCGGAGGGGGTGACCGCAAACGACGACACCGCCCGCAGGCGGTGTCGTCGTTTGCTGGGTGCCGGCTGGCCCGCTGGTTCAGCCCAGGTAGGCGCCCAGCATCCAGACGGTCTTTTCCTGCTCGCGGATATAGTCGCCGACCTGGGCGGCGGTACCCTCGTCGTCGGCGTCGGAGGCCAGCGAGAGGATCTCGCGCTGCAGCTCGATCAGGGTCTGGAAGCCCTGCAGGGTGCCGCGCACGCAGACCTCGCCGTCGGTGACGTTCTTCGCCTCGGCGAGGCGTGACATGGTCACGTAGTCGCTGTAGGCGTGGACCGGCCGATGGCCCAGGGTCAGGATGCGCTCGGCCACCTCGTCGACCTTGGTCAGCAGGTCGGTATAGAGCTCCTCGAACTTGGCGTGCAGCTCGAAGAACTGCGGCCCCTTCACGTTCCAGTGGTAGCCGCGCACATTCATGTAGAAGATCTGATAGTTGGCCAGCAGCTCGTTGAGCTTCTCGGCCAGCTGGCTGGCGTTGCCCTCGTGCAGGCCGATGGTATTGGTGTCGCTCATGGGGGTGCCTCCTTGATCGCAATGGAAAACTGGAAAGATAAGAGAGTGTACCGCTTCGCCGAGGTGGCAGAAGGGTCAAGGATGATCATGGCTACCATAGCCGCTATCCATGACATGCCGGCGGCCGAGGCGGGTTTCAAGCCAGCGGGGTCAGCTTCTGGCTGCGGTGAACAGTCGCACCACGCTCTCGGCGCGGTCGGCGAGCAGCTCGGCGCAGCGCTCCAGTGCCTCGTCCAGCGCCATGGGGCCGTCGGCAAGGGCGAAGGCGGCGGTGACGCCCTCGGTGCTGGCCGCCTGCCAGCCCGGCGCCAGGCGCCCGGCCAGCACCACCACCGGCACGCCGTGCGCACGCGCCGCCCGGGCCACGCCCACCGGGGTCTTGCCGGCGAGGCTCTGGCCGTCCAGCTGGCCCTCGCCGGTGATCACCAGGTCGGTATCCTCGAGCAGCGCCTGGATGCCGGCCTGGGCCATCACCAGTTCGATGCCGGGTCGCAGCTCGGCGCCCAGGAAGGCACGGGCGGCGAAGCCCATGCCGCCGGCGGCACCGGCGCCGGGCAGGTCGCGGTGCTCCTCGCCCAGCGCCGCGGCGGTCACACCGGCGAAGCGGGCCAGGGCGGCGTCTAGGCGGGTAACGTCATCGGAGATGGCGCCCTTCTGGGGGCCGAACACCGCGCTGGCACCGCGCTCCCCCAGCAGGGGATTGTCCACGTCCACCGCGGCCTCGACGTGGAGCTCGGCCAGGCGCGGGTCCAGTCCTGAGAGGTCGAGCTCGGCCAGCTCGGCCAGGGCCGCGCCGCCTGGGGGCAGGTCGCGTCCGTCGGCGTCCCGCAGCTGGGCGCCCAGCGCCACCAGCATGCCGGCGCCACCGTCGTTGGTGGCGCTGCCGCCCAGGGTGAGCAGCAGCCGCTCGGCGCCGGCGTCCAGCGCCGCGCGGATCAGCTCTCCCACGCCATGGGTGGTGCTGTGCAGGGCGGTGCGCTTGGCCGGGGGCAGCGCCTGGATGCCGCTGGCCTCGGCCAGCTCCACGAAGGCGGTGCGTCGCTCGGCCAGCCATCCCCAGGCGGCACTGGCGGGGCGACCCAGGGCGTCCTGCACGGTGGCGGTGCGTCGTTCGGCACCGGTGGCGGCGAGCAGGGCGTCCAGGCTGCCCTCGCCGCCGTCGGCCAGGGGGCACTCGACCAGTTCGATCTCCTCCCCCAGGCGGCGGATGCCGCAGGCGATGGCATGGGCCGCGGCCGCGGCGGGTAAGGCGTCCTTGAAACTATCCGGGCAGATGAGGATCTTCATGGGGGGCTCGCAGCGGGGGGATCTCCGCCCAGCTTAGCGCCACGAGAGAGCGAGCTGAAGCGCCGGCGTTCCTTCTGCGAGGCCCGATGCGTACACTGCCCCAAGACCATCCATCGGAGAAAAGACCATGCGCCTCTGGCGGCTGCCCTGCGTACCGGTGATAGCGCTGGTGACAGTACTGGTGTTGGCCGGATGCCAGACCACCCCCTCCACGCTGCCGGCGGCGGAGCCTCGACCCGCGACCGAGTGCCGCTGGCCGGTCGGCGACCGGGCGGTCCAGCCGCTGGTGCGTGCCGCAGTGGACGCCCTGGAGGCCGAGGGCTTCCTGATTCGCCATACCGATCTGGCCCTGGGGCTGGTGAGCGCCGAACGCACCCGCATCCTGCCCGGCTACGGTGATCGCTACGACGGCTGGGACAGGCGTGGCATGTTCGGTGGTATCGGTATCGGCGGCGGCCGGGGCGGGGTGAGCAGCGGCGTGATGATCGGCTTCGGTGGCGTGGGTAGCCTGACCCGGGATGCGACCCAGCTGGAGCGGGTCTCGTTGCTGGCCGGTGATGGCGAGGTACGCGTGAGCCGGGATATCCAGGTGATCGACTGGCGCGGCGAGCTGGCCGATGCGCGCAGCGCCAGCACCGCGGACTTCTGCCAGCGGCTGCGCGGCGCCATCGAAGCGGGAGGTGCCCGATGAACCGCCTGCTGTCCGTCCTGCTGTTGGCGCTCCTGCTGGCGGGGTGCGCCACCACGCCGCCCCGGGAGCCGCCTCGCGAGTTGGACTTCCCCTACGCTCCCGAGGCGACGCTGCGGGCCTCCGCCCAGGTGCTGATGGCCAACGGCTATGTGGTACGCCACGCCGATGCCGACCTGGGTCGCCTGGAGGCGGTATTCTCGCGCTGGCCCGGTTACCGGGTCCTGGTGGAGGTCTCTGGAGAAGGTGAGCAGAGCCGAGTGAGCCTGGCCGCCACCCGTGGCGGCCGCCCGCTGCCACCGCAGACCCTGGATCGCCTGCTGGTGGAGATGCAGGACCAGCTCGGCATGTGGCGCTGATTACCCCTGATTCGGCCCGACCTGTGCAATGCACAAGGCCAGGAAAACCAGAGAGATACCATGTTCGATCATCTGCGACGACACCTCGGCCTCGCCGCCACGGCACTGCTGTGCCTCGCCATGAGCGGCCTGTCCCACGCCCATCCCCACGGCTGGATCGACCTGCGCATGCGCCTGGTGGTGAACGACGAGGGTCACCTCACCGGCCTTCATCAATCCTGGCGCATGGACCCCTTCTACAGCCTGGTGGTGCTGGAGGAGCTGGGCCAGGCCGGCGGCGATGGCGGCCTCGAGGCCGCCCTGGACCAGCTCGGCAGCGAGATTCGCGACAACCTGGTGTCCTACGGTTACTACACGGAGCTGACCCTGGCGGGCGAAAAACTGGGCTTCGACGAGGTCAGCGACTACACCGTGCTGGAGCGCGGTGGGAGGGTCGAGTTCATCTTCCTGCTGCCGCTGTCCGAACCGCTGCCGCTGGCCGGCCAGACCCTGCGCTACCAGGTGTTCGATCCCACCTACTACATCGAGATGGTCCATGAGGAGGAGAATCGCGTGCCGGCGGACGATGCCCTGCTGGTGGGTGGCGAGCTGGCCTGTGAGGCGCGCATTCATCAGCCCAACCCCGACCCGGAGCTGGTCATGCGGGCCGCCATGCTGGACGTGGACGACGAGGCCGAGCCGGGGCTCGGGCGCCACTTCGCCGAGACCGGGGAGGTAGCATGCCGGTAACGGTCAGACGCCTGATAGGGCTGGCGGGCCTGCTGCTGCTCGCCCTGCTGGCCTGGCAACTGCTGCAGCCGACCCTGCAGGGGCTGAGTCTGCAACTGGTGGCCTGGCAGCGCGACTTCCATCGCGCCCTGACCCTGGCCATCAGCGACTTCTCCGGCACGCCGTCGTCCGCCGCCTGGGCGACCCTGCTCGGCATCAGCTTCGGCTACGGGGTCTTCCACGCTGCGGGACCGGGGCACGGCAAGGCGGTGCTCTCGACCTACCTGATCTCCCAGGGCGGCGCGCGGCGCCGTGCGCTGGGGCTCTCCTTTGCGGCCTCGCTGCTGCAGGGGCTCGTGGCCATCGCCCTGGTGGTGGTGCTGGTGCACGGCCTGGGCTGGCTGACTCGCCAGGCCATGGGCAGCGTGGTGTGGGTGGAGCAGGCCAGCTTCGTGATGGTGGCGCTGCTGGGGGGCTGGCTCTGCCTGCGGGCGATTCGTCAGCTGCGCCGCCCGCCGGCGGCGCTTAAGGCACCTGCCGGCGACCAGGCGCATCACCATCATGTCCACGAGCATGGTCATGAGTGCTGCGGCGGCCACCACCATGTGGATCCGCAGCGGGCCGGCGACTGGCGCACCGCCCTGGCCACGGTGGTGGCCATCGGCATCCGCCCGTGCAGTGGTGCGGTGTTGCTGCTGGGGGCGGCGACACTGCTCGGCCACTTCGCGGTGGGGGTGGCGGCGGTGATGGTGATGTCGCTGGGCACGGCGCTGACGGTCTCCGCTCTGGCCCTGGCCAGCGTCTACGCCCGCGACTGGGCGGAGCGTCGCCTGGCCAGTCAGCAGCAGGCGCAGCGCGTCGGTCGCCTACTCGGCTGGACCTCCCTGGCGGGCGGTCTGGCCATCGTGGCGCTGGGTGTCTCGCTGGCAGTGACCGGCGTCAGTCAACCCTCCGGGGCACCGCTGCTGGGCGAGCCGCCCTCGCGCAGCGCTCCGACCGAGTCAGCGCCGGGCCGTCACCCCTTCGGCGGTTAGTCGCCCTCGAGATCGAGCCCTTCCACCATCGCCAGTACGCGGCCACGCATGGCGGCGAGCTCGTCCAGGTCGTATCGTCGCGGCTCTCCCTGGCCCCACACCGGCCCGGGCCAGGCCTCGTCGTCCTCGCGGCGCAGCACCAGGTGCACGTGGAGCTGCGCCACCACGTTGCCGAGGCTGGCCACGTTGAGCTTATCGCCCCCCAGGAACTCCTTGAAGGCCTGGCCGACCCGGCTGGCCTCACGCCACAGCTGGCACTGGTCGGCCTCGTCCAGGTCGAATACCTCGCTGACCCCGCGCCGACGGGGAATCAGCATCAGCCAGGGGTAGCGGGTGTCATCCATCAGGCGCAGCTGGCACAGCGGCAGTTCGGTGACGGGGTAGCTGCCCTCCGCCAGGCGCTCATCGAGAGCGACGTCTTCCATGTCCTTTCCTCATGCCGGGGTCGTGATCTGGCATCATGCCATATCTTCCCCAGCTCGAGTTCTCCCGCCGCCCCGGCTATGCTGAGCCCCTTTTGACCGAGCGTTGTGACGAGGAGGCTCCATGACCCTGCTGGAAGGCCTGGCACTGCTGCTGATCGGGGCCATGGCAGGCTTCATCAACGTGCTCTCGGCGGGCGGCTCGATGCTTACCCTGCCGCTGCTGATGTTTCTGGGCCTGCCGCCCCAGGCGGCCAACGGTACCAACCGCGTCTCCATCGTCCTGCAGAGCATCTCGGCGGTCACCAGTTTCTTCCGCGCCGGGGCACGCTACGTGGGCCTGTCGCTGCGACTCTCGGTGCCCGCGGTGGTGGGCTCCCTGGCAGGTGCCTGGCTGGCCCTTCAGACCGGCGATGCCCTCTTCGAGGCGATCCTGATCGCGGTGATGGCGGGCTCCGCGGTGTTGATGCTGCTGCCCCAGCCACGGCTGGATACCCGCCCGCTGACGCCCGAGCGGCTCACTCCTTCGGTCTACCTGGCGATGTTCGTTATCGGGCTCTACGGCGGCTTCATCCAGGTCGGGGTGGGCATCCTGTTCATCGTGGTGCTCTATCGCATGCTGAAGATCGATCTGGCCCAGGTGAACGTCTTCAAGGTATTGATCGTGCTGGTCTATACGATACCGGCCCTGGCCATCTTCCTGGTCAACGACCAGGTGCGCTGGAGCTATGGGTTGGTGCTGGCCGCCGGCAGCATGAGCGGAGCCTGGCTGGCGGTGAAGGTCAACATGAGCCCGCGCGGGGCCTTCGTGGTGAAGTGGCTGACCGTCGTGGTGATCATCGCGATCATCCTGCGTTTGCTGCTGGGATAACTCGGCAGATCGCTGCCAGCGGTGCTAGATTACATACGGGCAATCAAGAACCACGGGCAAGGAGGCAATCCAATGAAACGCACCATGGCCATCGTGCTGCTGTCGCTTTTATCCCTCTCGCTGCTTTCTGGCTGCAACACCTGGCGTGGTGTCGGCCAGGATGTCGAGAGTGGTGGCGAGGCGATACAGCGTTCCGCTGACTGATCCACCAAATGGAACTGCCGCAGGCCGGAGCGGGGTGACCCGCCCCGGTCTTTTCATCAAGGAAGAGGAGAAGGCCATGCCTTTCAAGCTGCTCCCCCCCGTCGTCGCTGGTCTGCTGTTGGCCGGCTGCGCCGGGATGACGTCCCCACCGGCCCATGAGTCGGCTCCGCCTCCGCCCCGGGTGGAAGCCCGCGGCGAATGCGGTGCGGCCCAGGTGCAGGATCGCGTGGGGCGCGAGTACAGCGAGGCCCTAGGCGAGGCGATCCGAGCCGAGAGCGCTGCGGCGGCCATGCGGGTGATCCGCCCCGGCGAGGCGGTGACTCTGGACTACCGCCCGGATCGGCTCAACGTCCGCCTGGACGAGAGCGATGTCATTGCCGAGATCGGCTGCGGTTAATCCCCGTTAGTCGCCTCCGGGTCGTCGATGCCATGCTCGGCCTGGGTGCGACGCTCCTCCTCCTCGGCCTGCTTGCGTAGCTTCTTGCGCAGCGCCGCCTTCTCGAAGCGCAGCCTCTGCAGCCGGGTGGCAAGCGCCAGCGGGGGCACTGGTGCGGGCTGCCCCTCGTCGTCCACCGCCACCATGGTCAGGTAGCAGCTGTTGGTGTGGCGGATCAGCTTCTGGCGGATATCCTCCGCCACGACCTTGATGCCGATCTCCATGGACGAGCGTCCCACATGGTTGACGCTGGCCAGGAAGGTCACCAGTTCGCCCACGTGAATGGGCTGCTTGAACAGCACCTGATCCACCGAGAGAGTGACCACATAGTGGCCCGAGTAGCGGCTGGCACAGGCGAAGGCCACCTCGTCGAGCTTCTTGAGGATGGCGCCACCGTGCACCTTGCCACTGAAGTTGGCCATGTCGGGGGTCATCAGCACGGTCATGGAGAGCTCGTGCTGCCCGGGCAGATCGGAATGTTCCATATCAGTCTCCATGGCGGTTGCTAGGGTTGTCGTCGTGGCCGTTGTCGAGATGGTGGTGTCGACGCTGGGGCGGGTGGGGCGGCTGCCAGGGCCAGTGGCCCTCCACTTCCACGTGCAGGGTGAAGCCCAGGAAGGCGCGAATCAGCACCACGGCGGCCAGGGTGGCCACGCTCTCGCCACTGTTCAACACGATCACCGTCTTGATCAGGTCGCCGGCGATCAGGAAGTCCAGCCCCAGCAGGATGGAGCGGCCGATGCCGTGGCGATACTCCAGGTAGGCGTGGCGGCTTTCATAGAAGTGGCGGTGCTGCAGGAAGCGCCGGGTGGCCACGGTGAAGCCTGCAACCATGATCAACACGCCCAGCGTCTCGATGACCAGGGCGGTGGTGTCGATCAGCTGCAGGAACCAGTTCATGCGCTTCGCTCCCTGAAGGTAGCGGCCCCGGCCATCCGACCGGGGCCTTGTCGGCCTAGAACCAGGTCAGGCCGATGGCGATGACCGCCCCGACGATAAACAGCTGGATCAGGCAGAAGCCCATGATGTCTTTGGCCTTGAGGCCGGCGATGGCCAGCATCGGCAGGGCCCAGAAGGGCTGCAGCAGGTTGGTCCAGGCGTCGCCCCAGGCCACTGCCATGGCGGCGCGGGGGATGTCCACGCCCAGCGCCTCGGCAGCGGGCAGGATCACCGGCGCCTGCACGGCCCACTGGCCGCCGCCGGAGGGCACGAAGAGGTTGACCAGTCCGGCGCTGAGGAAGGTCCAGAAGGGCAGCGAGGTCTCGGTGGCAAAGGAGATCAGCCCCTCGGAGAGGGTGGCTGCCAGCCCCGACTGCACCATGATTGCCATGATCCCGGCATAGAAGGGGAACTGGATGACGATGCCGGCACCGCCCTTGATCGCCTCGTTGAGGCTGGTCAACAGGCTGCGCGGCGTGCGGTGCAGCACGATGGCCAGGGAGAGGAAGGTGAAGTTGACCACGTTGAGGTTCAGGCCGCCGCCGCGCAGCAGGAAGTGGTCGGCCAGGAAGAGCACACCGGGAATGCCTACCAGCCAGGCCAGTGTCACACTGTTCTCCAGGCGTTCGGCGGGGCGGCGGATGCGTGCCTGGGCCTCAGGGGCGTCCTCCTCCAACAGCTTGGGGTCCACATAGACGCTCTCCTTGTCGTCGGGGAGCATCAGGCGGTTGACCAGCGGAATGGTGATGAACAGGCAGGCCAGGATGGCCAGGTTGAAGAAGGCGAAGATGGTCGAGCCGGTGCCAATCACGCCGATCTGGTCGGCGGTGAAGTGGCCCTCGGTGGCGATGGTCAGGGGCACCGAGCCGGCCAGGCCGCCGTGCCACACCACGAAGCCGGAGTAGGCGCTGGCCACAAGCAGGCGGTAGTCAACCCGCACCAGGCGAGCCAGCTCCTTGGCGAACAGGGCGCCCACCACCAGGCCGAAGCCCCAGTTGATCCAGCTGGCGGCCAGGGAGACATAGGTCACCAGCAGGATGGCGCCGCCGGGCCCCTTGGCCAGCGCCGCCAGGCGCTGCAGAAGCTTCTTCACCGGGGGGGAGCTGGCCAGCATGAAGCCGGTGACCAGCACCAGCAGCATCTGCATGGAGAAGGTCAGCAGGTTCCAGAAGCCATCGCCCCACATGCGCATCACTGCCAGCGGCGTCTGACGTTCCACGGCGATGGCGGCTGCCGCGGCGATGATCGTCAGCAGCAGCACGAAGATATAGGGGTCGGGCAGGTAGCGTTCGACCAGCTTGACGGCCGGCCTTGAGAGGGCCTTGAGCATGGGTGTTCCCTTCGTTTGTTAAGACTGTTTTGAGATCGCGTTGAGAGCGTTGAGAGAGCGATCTATTGTCGTCGGTTGTCGAGATTGACGTGTCCCACAGAAAATAGCGCAGCTTCAGGGGCTTGCGCCACCCAGCCGATAAACGCAGGGGCCCGAAGCTGATCCGCCCCGGGGCGACGTCTCCTCCTTGCCCTCCGTCCCCGGCACCTATGGCTGCTGGCTGCGGTTTCTCAGGCGCGCCAGCGGGTGCGGCGGTGGTGTAGGTAGTAGGCTCCCAGCACCGCCGAGCGCACGGCGGCGAAGAGGATGAAAGCGAACCACAGGCCGTGGTTGGTGAGCGAATCCGACAGCAGCGCCTGGGTGAGCCACCAGGTGGGCAGGTAGGCGGCCAGCCCGGCGAAGATGCTGTTGCGCATCTCGCGGATTGCCGTGGCGCCGATGAAGACGCCATCCAGCAGGTAGCTCCATACCGCGATCAGCGGCATCAGTACCATCCACGGCAGGTAGACGGCGGCGGTCTCGCGCACCTCCGGCAGGCCGGTGAGCAGGGCGATGAGCCACTGGCCGCCGAGGGCGAAGGCCAGCGCCGCGGCCCCGGCGGTGACCAGCGAGAGCCAGGCGGCACTCTTCACCGCCTGGCCGAATTCGTCCCAGCGCCGGCTACCCACGGCACGGCCGGCGATGGCCTCGGCAGCATGGGCGAAGCCGTCCAGGGCGTAGCTTGTGAGCATGATGAACTGCAGCAGCACGGCGTTGGCGGCCAGCACGGTATCGCCCTGGGCCGCCCCGCGGGAGGTGAAGAAGGCCATGGCGAACAGCAGCCCCAGGGTGCGCACAAAGAGGTTAGCGTTGACCGCGAACAGCTCGCCATAGGCAGCCAGGGCCAGCAGCCGGCTGCGCAGGAAGTGCCCATCGAGCAGCTTCAGCTGGCGTGAGACCAGCCACAGGCCGAAGGCCAGGGCGGAGTAGTCCGCAATCACCGTGGCCCAGGCCACGCCGTCACTGGTCATGCCCAGGCCCACCACGAACAGCAGGTCGAGGGCGATGTTGATGGCGTTGGTCAGCACGAGGATGGCCAGCGTCACCCGGGAGTTCTGCTGACCCAGGAACCAGCCGAGGATGGCGTAGTTGGCCAGCACCGCAGGCGCCGAGAGGATGCGGATCTCGGCATACTCGGCGGCAAGTGCCGTGGCGACCTCGCTGCCGCCCAGCAGCCACAGGCCCAGCCCGATCAGCGGGCGCGAGAAGAGGATCAGCAGCACGCCGATCATGCCCGCCAGCAGCAGCGACTGGCCGAGCAGGTTGCGCACGTCGCTGTCGTTCTCGCGGCCCACCGCCTGGGACGTCAGCCCGGTGGTGCCCATGCGCAGGAAGCCGAAGCCCCAGTAGAGGAAGCTGAACAGGGTGGCGCCGAGCGTCACCCCGGCCAGGTAGCGGGAATCCGGCAGGTGGCCCATCACTGCAGTGTCCACCAGCCCCAGCAGCGGCACGGTGATGTTGGATAGGATGATCGGCCAGGCCAGGAGCCAGATGCGCCGGCGGGAGGCGTCGGGGTGCGAGGCCCCGGCGGAAGAGGTGCGGTTCACGGCAAGCCTGATGAGGGTGAAACGAGCCATCCTCGCCTCGCCGCCCCCATAACGCAACCGCCCCGCATGATGGCGGGGCGGATGGGTTGGCGGGCGATGGCCTAGAAGCGGTAGCCGATGCTGGCGGAGATCAGGTCGATCTCGAAGTCGTCTCCACCTTCGCTCAGGTCGTAGCGCTCGAACTCGAGGCGCATCATGACCTGGTTGACCACATACTCAGCGCCGATACCGTAGAAGGGGTCGGTGCCATCTTCACCATAGCTTGCAGAAGCAGATGAACCCATGAACTGTTCGCTTTCTTTGAGATCTGCATCCCAGGCGATCAGACCAAGTTTGCCGTAGACGCTAAAGCCATCCTGGATGGGGAGTTTGCCAACAAGTGCTGCGGTGAAGCCATCCATGCTCAGCTTGGCTTGTGCTGAGTAGCCGGGTGCCGATGAATTTGCAGTGAAGTCCCCAAAGTCGACGTAGCTGGCCTCCACGGCGAAGTTGGGGTTGAACTGATAGCCGACAAACAGCTTGAAGGCAGTGTCAGTATCGTCAGAACTTACATTTGGATAGCCGAGGTCTCGATAAAAGCTACCCATGTCGAATTTTAGCTTGGACTGGCCTAGAGCGGTGCCAACATAGACACCTTCATCCGGCACGCCGGGGTAGCTCTGGGCGAAGGCGGGGGCGGCAAAAAGGGTGGTCAGGGCGGCGGTGGCGATAAGACGCTTCATCATGCTCTCCATTGCATGGTGTGGCAGGCGGGGCCTGCGGGGTTGGGCAAGCGGGCAAAGCCGTCTACCCTGATGTAAGATCCTGTGAAAGGATGTAACCTCGAGCATTCTAGAACCTAATGATGATGAGCGCCATGCTCGGTATGACTGGTAGCGGGTGCGGCAAGCATGACAGACACCGCCAAGACGGCAGGGATCAGGGGAGTGACAGAGATGGGCAAGCGGACCGTATTCTTCTTCGTACTGGCGCTGGTGGCGATGTTGGGAAGCTCGCCGGCAGTGGCCCAGCAGCAGCGCATGGAGGCCCAACCCAGCGGCGGGGCCATGGTGGTCGATGCGCTGGTCGCCCGGCCGCTGCTGGCGGTGGCCACCGTGGCCGGCACCGCGGTGTTTCTGGTCTCGCTGCCCTTCACTGCCTTGGGGGGCGGGGTGGACAGCGCCGCCGAGACGCTGATCAAGACCCCCGCCGAGGCGACCTTCCGGCGCTGCCTGGGGTGCACGGTGAGCCGCCGCGCCGACGAGATGTAGGGCGCTTCCAGCCCCTTCTTGCCTGGAAAACAGAACGCCCCGCTCGAGAGCGGGGCGTTCTGTGTTTCAAGGAGAGCGAAGAGGCGAGGGGGCGCTGCTCAGGCCGCGGTGATGATGTGGTACTTGGCCATCAGTTCGTCGCGGCTCTCCTCGCGCTCCGGGTCAAGCGGGATGCAGTCCACCGGGCAGACCTGCTGGCACTGGGGCTCGTCATAGTGGCCGACGCACTCGGTGCATAGGCTGGGGTCGATGACGTAGATCTCCTCCCCCGGCGAGATGGCGCCATTGGGGCATTCGGGCTCGCAGACATCGCAGTTGATGCACTCGTCGGTGATCATCAGGGCCATGGGGGCTACCTCACGGAAGTTCTGGTCGGGCGCATGGGGCGAGTTTCCGCCGGTGTGGAGGCGGCGGAAGGCGAAACCCGATTCTGATGGTCAGGTATTATAAAGGCTCTTCAGCGCCGCAGCGACCCTGGGATGAACGTGCTGCGAGACGTCGCCTCCCAGCTTGGCGATCTCGCGGATCAAGGTGGAGGAGATGTAGGAGTTCTCCACCGCGGGAGTCAGGAAGACGGTCTCGAGCTCCGGCATCTGGGCGCGATTCATGTTGGCCAACTGCAGTTCGTACTCGAAATCCGATACCGCACGCAGGCCGCGCAGCAGGATGCGCGCTTGTTGCTGCTTCATGAATTCGGTCATCAGCCCCGAAAAGCCGACTACCTCGACCTTGTCCAGGCTTGCCACCACCTCCCTGGCCAGGGCGATCCGCGAATCGATGTCGAAGGCAGGCCCCTTGCCGGGGCTCGTGGCGATGGCGACCACGACCTTGTCGAAGAGCCGCGAGGCGCGCTCGATCAGGTCGAAGTGGCCGTTGGTGATGGGGTCGAAGGTGCCGGGATAGACAGCAATGTTCATCGGTTCTCAGCGTCCGGGAGTCGTCCGTAGGGGTTGTCCACCGCCAGGGAAACGGGGCGCGCATAGCCGGGAATCTGCAGCGCCTCGTCGCTCATGGTGAGTTCGGGGCCTTCCAGCACCCCTTCGCCGAAGCGGTAGCGGGCGGTGAAATGCCCCAGGTCGGCGCGGCGGCGGTAGTCGGCGGCGGCCTCGCGGGTGGCCTCGCGGCGATCCTGCCAGGCAGCCACGGCAGTCTCGCCGTGGCGGGCCAGCAGCAGGCGCTCGGTCACCGCCGGGGAGAGCAGCACGCCGGTGGCGTTGTTGCCGCCGAAGCCCTTGGCGTTGATAAAGGCGGCGTCTGCCTCAAGGCGCATGGGCTCCCGGGAGAGGCGCAGGCGCTCGGCGTGAACATCGTCGGCCACGGCGTTCAGGGTGCTGATGCCGGGCAGCAAGCCGTGGGCGAAGCTGCCCAGGGCGCTGGTGAGCTGGTCGCCAGCGGCGCTGCCCTGAGAGTGGCCCACGTAGGCCTTGACCGCCACCACCGGCCAGTCATGGATGCCGTAGGCTCGGGCTACCATGTCGAAGACGTGGGACTCTGTCACCCGGTTCTTGGGGGTGCTGGTGCCGTGGGCGTGGAGGAAGGTGCGCCGACGCAGCGCCTCCTCGCCGACTATCTCGCGCACCAGGGAGGCGGCCTTGCCCAGGGTGATGTAGTTGCCGATACCGGGGGCGGAGATGGAGCGCTTCCAGCCGTCGGCGTTGACGAAGACGCCGGGCACGCTGCCGAGGATTTCGGCGCCCACTTCCATTGCCAGGCTGTCGTCCATCAGCATCACGAACTGGCTGGACTCGGCGATGGTGAAGCCGCAGTTGCGAGCGAAGGGCCGGCAGGCGCGCTGGTAGTCGGCATCGGTGAGCAGGCTGAGGGCGTCCAGCGCCTTCAGGCTGTCGTCATCGGCCAGGGCGCCCATGGCACGGAAGCCCTCGATGATCTCCGGGGTCACCGGGGCATCGGCGGTGCCCACCATCACCACCCGGCGGCGGCCGGCCTGGATGTCGTCAACGCCCAGGCGCAGGTTGTAGAGGAAGCTGGCGCAGGCGCCCAGCGCCGCCCCGGTACCGCCCACGCTGCCCAGCACGTAGGCGTTGAGGAAATCGGCCGGCATCTGGCCATAGCCCAGCGGCATCTGCTTGGAGGTGGCGCGGTTGCCGGAGACGAAACTCTTGAGCAGGCCGCCCCAGCCCTCGTCGTCGAGCTGGCCGATGGAGTTGCCGGCGTATACGGCGACCTCGTCGGGGTCGAGGCGGTCGCGCAGGCTGTCCCATGACAGGCCGCTGTCACCCAGGCAGTCGCTGGCGGCGAAGATCGCCATGGAGAGCCCCCGGGGGTGGTGCACGCTGCGGTAGAGCTTGCTGGGTTCGAAGCCGCTGGGTAGCTGGCCGGCGGTGCGCACCTGGGCCGGGCGATTTTCCGGCAGCATCACCTCCATGCTGCCGGTGGGTACCGTTACCTCGAGGGTGTGGCGGTCGAGCTCGCGAACCTGCCAGGCGGGGGGCAGGTCCACGGGCAGCTGGCGGCGGCGGATGCGGAAGGTCAGGGGGGCATCCAACTCGAGGCTGGCCCGGCGATTGGCGGGCAGGCCCGCCTCGTTGAAGCGGGGATCCTCGATGCGGCGGATCAGGGTGTGGTCGAGCACCTGCTGGCGGGTCTGGGCGACGATCTCGGCGGCCTCGAGGGGCCGCCCGTCGGCGTCCTGCCAGCCACCCGCCTCATCCGCGCTGGCCAGGCGCATCATGGCCGCCAGGCCCAGCAAGGTGCGGGCCTGGTCGTCGTCGGGCAGGGCGTCGAGCACGGTGCGACGAAACGCCTGGTGGCCCGAGGTTCTGCCGGCGGGGTTCACGCCGCCCATGCCGACGATCACCGGTAAATGTGGCAAGCCGGGTTCCTCGTTGTGCTGTTGATGTCTACGAGTCGTTACAGGTATCAGGCCATGGATCATAGCACCCGCTCCGTGGCGGCGTCATGGGGATGCCGCGGGCAAACGTCGGCACGGATATGGAACGGCCGTTTGAAATCGAACGAGGGTCATGCCAGGATAAAACGGTTGTTTGAGTGGTCATGGACGCATCTCCTCGAGGTGCGCCCTTTTTTTCTTCGCGATCGGAGTTGCTGTCGGTTACCAGGTGTTGCATCACGTAGTGGTGGCAGCGGTGGGAGTTGGCTAGGGTAAGGGGCGTGGTCGCCCCGGCGGCCGCCTTTCAAGGAAACGACTCAGGAGGAGACACCCCAATGACACACGAGATGCTCAAGAAGCTGGGCCTGGCGCTGCTGGTCGGCATGCTGGCGGCGGGCCTGGTGGGCTGCCAGGACGAGCCCGGCCCCGCCGAGGAGGCCGGCCAGGAGATCGATGAGGCCATGGAGGATGCCGGCGAGGGTGTCGAGGAGATGGGCGAGTCCATCCAGGACGCCGCCGAGGGCAACTGATGGCCGATGCGGTCCTGATGCAGAAAGGCCGGGCGATCTCGCCCGGCCTTTCTGCGGTTACACGCTGCTGAGCTTGCTCGTTACTGGGTCTGCTCGTTTTGCTCGATGCCCTGCACGTACCAGGGGGCACCGTCGTTAAGGTCGCGGACCAGGTGCCAGGTCTCGTTGAATTCGTTGTGCTCGCCGTTCTCGTCGAGGATGCCGTGGAAGACCACGCTGGCCTCGGCCTGCTGGCCGACCTCCTCGACCATGCCCAGCTCGGCGAACAGGCGCACCACCTCGGTGCGGTTGTTGGCCGGGTGCCTGTCACGCTCGGCGCGCAGCAGGTTGTAGAGCTCCGGGGTCACGTACTCCTGGATGCCGGCGAAGTCGTTGTTGTCCCAGGCGCGCTGCAGGGTCATGAAGTGCTCCTTGGCGCCGCCCAGGAAGCGTTCGCGGTCGAACCATTCCGGCTCGCTGGCGAAGGCGGCGCTGCCGCCCAGCGGGGCGGTGGCCTGGAAGGGCTGGGCCGCCTGGGGCTGTGCGGAGACCTCGCGCTCGGCGGCGCCGGCCACGGCCGGGCGGCGGCGGGCAAAGAGCCGGAACAGGAGGAAGGCCAGGCCGGCCATTACCAGGATGTCCGTCAGGCGCAGCTCGTCGAAGGCGCCGCCGAAGAACAGCGCGGCGAGTAGGCCTCCGGCGAGCAGGCCGCCCAGCATGCCGGGCATGCGCGAACCGGCCGCGGCACCCTGCTGGCCCTGGCGGGCGGGGGTGGCCTGGTTGGGCGCTGCGGCGGGGCGGTCCGCCGAGCGGGAGAAGCTGCCGACGTTGCCCCCGCCGCCCATGCGGCGGGCCTCGGCGTAGTCCAGCGCCGGCCCGAGGGTAAAGAGCCCGACGACCAGCATGACAAGCAGATGTCGCATCAGGGGGTGTCTCCGATATTGGTCTGGGTAGGGGGTGGGAAGGTCGAGTCGAATCATTCTACCGGCTATGCTGGGGGGCACCATAAAAACCGATAACAAGCACGAGGAGACCACGCCATGCGTCTGACACGAGAGGAGAGCCTGCTGCTGATCGTCGACCTGCAGGCGGGATTGCTGCCGGTGATCGAGCACGGCGACCAGGCGGCGACCGAGGCGGCCTGGCTGGGCGGCCTGGCCGAGTCGATCGAGGTGCCGGTGTGGCTCACCGAGCAGTACCCCGAGGGGTTGGGCGGCAGCGAGCCACGGCTGCTGGACGCAGTGCCTGGGCACCGGCTGTGGCAGAAGATGACCTTTGACGCTTGTGGCAACCCGGCGTTTGCCGCGGCGCTGGCGGAAATCGGCAAGCGCCAGGTGGTGCTGTGCGGCACCGAAGCGCATATCTGCGTGATGCAGACGGGTCTCGGCCTGCTGGCGGCGGGTTACGAGGTCTACTGGCTTGTCGAGGCCTGTGCCAGTCGCCGCGCCGGCGAGGCTCGCCTGGCCCGGGAGCGGATGATGCAGGCCGGGGCGGTGCCGGTCAGCGCCGACATGGTGGCTTACGAGTGGCTGCACCGCTGCGACGATGAGCGCTTCAAGCAGGCCCATCGCCGCTTCCTCAAGGGGCGCTCGGCGCGCCCGCTGGTGTTTGCCTAGAAGGGGCGTGACGCCCTGAAAGGCCTTCATCTCCCCTTCGCGCAGAATCTGCGCTCCCACCATCAGCGTGGGAGCCCGATTTATCGGCGATGGCGGAAGCCTGATGGCTGGCCCCCCCACCGCGGACGATCGGCGCTCCCGGTCGGTCAGGCGGCGCCCTCGGGGCGGGTAAAGACCAGGGTGTCGCCCTCGCTCATGGCGGCATTGAACGAATAGCCGGCCACGTCGAAGTCCTTGAGGCCCTCCGGGCCGTCCAGGCGCTCGCGGATCATCCATGCTGCCATCAGGCCGCGGGCCTTCTTGGCGTAGAAGCTGATGATCTTGAGCTTGCCGTTCTTCTCGTCCTTGAACACCGGGGTGATCACTCGCGCCTGGAGCTTCCTGGGGTCGATCGCCTTGAAGTACTCGTTGGAGGCGAGGTTGACCAGCACCGGGCTACCGCTTTGTGCCACCGCGCGGTCGAGCGCCTCGGTGAGGGTACCTTTCCAGAACGCGTAGAGGTCGCGGCCGGCGGGGTTCTCCAGCTTGGTGCCCATCTCCAGGCGGTAGGGCTGGATCAGGTCCAGCGGGCGCAGCAGGCCGTAGAGCCCGGAAAGGATGCGCAGGTGCTTCTGGGCGAAGGCGTTGTCGTCGTCGCTGAAGGTATCCGCCTCGAGCCCCATGTAGACGTCACCCTGGAAGGCCTGGGCGGCGGGCTTGGCGTTCTCTGCGGTAAAGGGGGTATGCCACTCGGCGAAGCGCGCCGTGTTGAGGGCGGCCAGCTTGTCGCTGATGCCCATCAGCTCGCTGAGGCGCTGGGGGGAGACGTCGCGCAGGATCTCGATCAGCTCCCGGCTGCGATCGAGGAAATCCGGCTCGGAGTGCATGGCGGTGGTGGCCGGGGTCTCGAAGTCCAGCGTCTTGGCGGGCGAGATCACGCTCAGCATGGGGCGCTCCTGATCCTGGGGAAGTGCCCCGAGTATACCAAGGGCGCCGCCGCAGAGGGGCTATTGCCGCGATAGCCCCTCTGCGGCGGCGCCCGGCAGGGCCGAACCCGGGTCAGGGGGCCGGGTTGGGCTGGCGCTGGTGCACCGCCTCGATGGCCTCGAGTACCTCGGCATCGAGTTTGAGGGACTCGCTCTCGAGGTTGCTTTCGAGCTGCTCCATTCTGGTGGCGCCGATGATGTTGCTGGTCAGGAAGGGGCGCGAATTGATGAAGGCCAGTGCCATCTGGGCCGGGTCCAGGCCGGCGTCGCGGGCGATCCGCACGTACTCGGCGGTGGCAGCCTCGGCCTGGGGGTTGGTGTAGCGCTGGAAGCGCTCGAACAGCGTCAGTCGCGCGCCCTCGGGACGGGCACCTTCCAGGTACTTGCCGGAGAGCACCCCGAAGGCCAGCGGCGAGTAGGCCAGCAGGCCCACCTGCTCGCGGTGGGCGATCTCGGCCAGGCCCACCTCGAAGATGCGGTTGAGCAGGTTGTAGGGGTTCTGCACCGAGGCGACCCGCGGCAGGCCCAGGGTCTCGGCCAACTGCAGGGCACGCATCACCCCCCAGGGCGTGTCGTTGGAGAGCCCGATGGCGCGCACCTTGCCGGCATCCACCAGCTCCTTGAGGGCGGCGAGGGTCTCCTCCAGCGGGGTGGCGTCCTCTTCGTCGACGTGCTCATAGCCGAGCCTGCCGAAGAAGTTGGTCTTCCGGTCCGGCCAGTGCAGCTGGTAGAGGTCGACGTAGTCGGTCTGCAGGCGGGCGAGGCTCTCGTCGATGGCCTGATGGAGGTGCTCGCGGGTCAGCCGCGGGCCGCCGCGGATATGTTCCAGGCCCGGGCCCGCGGCCTTGGTGGCGATGATCACGTCGTCGCGGCTGCCGCGCTGCTTCAGCCAGCTGCCGATATAGGCCTCGGTGCGCCCCTGGGTCTCTGCCTTCGGCGGGACCGGGTACATCTCGGCGGTGTCGATGAAGTTGATGCCGAAGGCCACGGCGCGGTCGAGCTGCTCATGGGCCTCGGCCTCGCTGTTCTGTTCGCCGAAGGTCATGGTGCCCAGGCACAGGCGACTGACCTCGATGCCGGTGGTACCCAGCGGTCGCGTCTGCATTCTCTACTCCATTGGCGGATCTGCGAATGTGCAAGTCGGCATGGTAGCGGCAGCCCGGCAGGGGCGGCAAATGGCCAGGGTTGAGTCCCGGGCGGGCCGGGCGTATGCTGGCCGCCGCTTCCGCCCTCCGGAGCCTGGGGGCGGTCAGGTTTGTACACAGAGCAGACGCCGCACACAGGATGGTGGGTGCGTCTTTATTCGCGTCAACAGGACCCGGTTACTGGCCATGATACAGGCATCATCACTGATCACCCGGCTCGAATACCGCCTGGCGGAGCAGCTGTTCCATACTCGCTGGCTCCCCCGCTCACCGCGTACCCAGCGGCTGACCATGCACCTCTTCCAGCGCTGCGCCGATGCCGGGCACACGGCGGCGCTGTCTGTGTATGGCCACATGCTCTTCCACCGCGGCCTGACGCCTCAGGACAAGGCCCGTGGTGCTCGCTATGTGCTGGAAGCGGCCCAGGCCGGCGATGTTCGTGCCCAGTACCAGGCCGGCCAGATCTACGAGCACGGCTGCGCCCTCTACCAGCGCCGTGACGATCGCGCGGTGACCTGGTACGCCCGCGCCGGTGAGGACGGCCACCCCCTGGCGGCCACCCGACTGGCCCGCGCCTACCGCGAGGGCCAGTTGGGCCTGCCGGTGGATGGCGAGCGTGCCACCCACTGGCAGCAGCTGGCCGACCAGGCCATCGAACTGTGTGATGCTCTGGACAGCGGCGAAGCCGAGACGCGACACTAGGTCGACGCCGGGCGTAGCGATGCGCCGGCCCTCCCCCTTCCCAAGCTTCGGCCTCGAGGTTCCGCGCTCCCGTGACGCTACCGACACTGCTCGATATCGAGGCGTCCGGGTTCGGGCGCGGCAGCTACCCCATCGAGGTCGGCCTGGCCCGCCCCGATGGCAGCAGCTGTGCCTTCCTGATTCTTCCCCTGCCTGAATGGACCCATTGGGATCCCAAGGCCGAACTGCTGCACGGCATCAGCCGCGCACGTCTGCATCGCGAGGGGCACCCGGTACGCCAGGTGGCGCGCTGGCTCAACGACGAGCTCGGCGAGCTCGGCATCGCCTACAGCGACAGCTGGGGCTACGACAACACCTGGCTGTCGCTACTCTTCCACCATGCCGGCATGCTGCCGGCCTTCCGCCTGGAGACGCTGCGCAAGCTGCTCAGCGAAGGGCAGCTTGCCCTTTGGCATGCCACTCGCGAGGCGCTGGTGGCCGAGATGGGAATTCGCCGGCACCGCGCCAGCGAGGACGCCCGCCTGCTGCAGCTCACCTACCAGCGCACCCGCGAGCTGGCCGACGACGCCTGAGCCGGCAGCGCACCCGCGAGCTGGCCGACGACGCCTGAGCCGGGGCTGAGGTGTCAGGCCGGCTCGGCAAGTCGTGCCTCGAGGATATCCAACAGTTCGCCGGGCTCCGCGGCATCGAACAGCTCGGCACGGGTGCGGGCGTTGAGGAAGCCGTGCTCCACGGTGCTGTCGAGGAAGGCCAGTAGGGGGCTGTAGAAGCCAGCGCTGTCGAGCACGCCGATGGGCTTGTCGTGGAGCCCCAGGTAGTGCCAGGTCCAGGTCTCGAAGAACTCCTCCAGGGTGCCGATGCCGCCGGGCAGCACCACGAAGGCGTCGGCGTGGGTGGCCATGCTGGCTTTGCGCTCGTGCATGTTGCGCACCCGAATCAGTTCGGTGAGGCCGCGGTGGGCCTGCTCACGCTCCACCAGGTGGTCCGGCATCACACCGATCACATCGCCCCCCTCGGCCAGGGCGGCATCCGCCAAGGCGCCCATCAGGCCAATGCGGGCCCCGCCGTAGACCAGGGTGTGGCCGCGCCGGGCCAGCTCACGCCCCAGCTCGCGGGCAGTCTCGAGGAATTGGGGGTCGTGGCCGTCCCGTGACCCCAGGTAGATGCAGAATCTTGGCATGCTCTTCTCCTTGGCAGAGGCACTTTCGCCTCCTTGCTGGGGCCTTATGCTGGCGTCACGCGTCAGCCTCCGCAAGCCCGGAAACGGCGAAGGGCGCCACATGGCGCCCTTCACGGGGTGTCGCTGGCCGTCGGCTCAGCGTGTGGCCTCGGCGTCGCGCTTCATGGCCTGGCGCAGCAGCTTGATGCCGACGCCGGTGATCACGAACATGCTGGCGATCAGGGCGAGGCTGGCAACGACATGGGTATCGACGTACATCAGGGGCTCCTTGGCGGGTGTCGAGAGTGGGGCGCTTCATGGTCAGGGGGAATGGGGTCGGGACCCTCCGGGCAGGCAGTCGGCCACGCCGTACTCGGCGTCCATCCACTGGCCGATGACGTTGTCACCGCAGAGGTGATGGGCGTACTGGGTGTGCAGGCAGCGCACCTGGTCCCAGTTGGCGATGCCTCCGATGCCGCGCTCCTTGAGCACGCTATCGTAGCCCAGCCGCATTATCTCAGCCTTTTGTGCCTCGCTCATGCAGCGCCAGCGGGCCGCCACGTAGTCGCGATGGCTTGCGTGGTAGGCGGCGAGGAACTCGGGCTCCTCCTGCAGGCGTGCCTCCAGCTGCTTGATCACGCCGACCGCCTCGATGCGCGAGATCTCCACCTTGAGCCGCTCGGAGCAGAGCCAGTAGAGAGTCGGAAAGGGCTTGCCGTCGACGATCGGCGCCATGCGCAGCACCAGCGGGATGCCTTCGCTGTCGGTGGCCGCCACGGCCTCGATGCCGCGGGGTGCACGGCCCAGCTGCGCGGTGATGATCGCCAGCTGGCGCTCGTCAGGAGTCTGATCGGTGCGGATCACCATCGTCGGGGTCCCGTAGAAACTTGTTGGACTGGCCGACGGCCAGGAAGAAGGCGCGGTTGAGCTGCTCGGGGGTGGGCGCATAGCGCCACTCCCGCTCGCAGTAGTCCGCGGCCCGGGCCATCAGCACGTCGTAGAGTCGATTGAACGGGGCATCATAATCGTAGGGGTCGGCACCGAACAAGCGGATGTGGGGATAGTCGGCGAAGCGCTCGACGAAGTAGCGGATCAGGTCAGCCTCCACGGCGCGGTGCCGGGCGACGTTGTCGGGGTCCAGCCAGAGGTCGTAGCGGATGGCCATGACCACCTCCTGTCGGGGATCGGGTGTCGGCCGAGCCGGCCATGTGATTGGGACAGCGTGGCACGTCGTTTGGCTCGCCGCTTCAGCCCCTGGCGAGCGGGGCTAGCCGTGCGCCGGTGAGGCGTGCCAGGTCGGTGGGGGCCAGGCGAATCTCCAGCCCGCGGCGTCCGCCGCTGACGTGAATCGCCGCCAGCGACTCGGCGCTCTCGTCCAGGAAGGTGGCCAGGCGGCGCTTCTGGCCCAGCGGACTGATACCACCGACCACATAGCCGGTGGCGCGCTGGGCCTCCTCGGCCTCGGCCATGGTGGCCTTGCGCGCACCGGCGGCGCGGGCCAGGGCCTTGAGGTCGAGCTGGCGCGAGACCGGCACGATGGCCACCGCCAGCCGGCCGTCATCCAGCTTCGCGAGCAGGGTCTTGAACACCTCGTCGGGGGAGAGCCCCAGCGCCCGGGCGGCCTCCTCGCCGTAGGCGGGTGTGCGCGGGTCGTGTGCGTATTCTGCCAGGGTGAAGGCGACGCCGGCCTTCTCGAGCTGCTTGACGGCCGGGGTCATGCGGCGACCGGCTCTTCCCGCACGTGTGACTCCAGCGCCTCGCGCAGTGCACCCTCGATGGGCACGGCCTTCTTGCTCTGATGGTCGAAGTGGACCATCACGGTACGGCCGATGTTGGTCATCTTGCCGTCCTGGTGGGCCTCCTGGGTCACCGTGAAGGAGCTGTTGCCCAGCCGGGAGACGTAGGTGCGGATCTCGATCTCGCTGCCGTACTGCAGCTCGGCGCGGTACTCCACCTCCATGCGGGCCATGATCAGGCGCCACTTGCGCGGGTCCAGGTCCGGGGTAAAAAGGCGGAAGAGGTCGTTGCGGGCCAGCTCGAACCAGGCCGGCAGCCGGGTGTTGTTGATATGGCCCAGGGCGTCGGTGTCGTAGAAGGCGGGCTCGACGGTGCGGGTGAACATGGCAGGGGCTCCTTGTGGTATTCGTCGCGGTGATCATCATTCAGGCAGAATAGCTTTGCCCCAAGCAAGCGCTCGGTCAAGCCTGGGGGAGGCGTCTGGTCTGCTGCCACGCCTGCAGACGTGTCCAGCCCAGCAGCCACAGGGTGGCCACGGCGAAGCCGGCGAGGGTACCGAGGCCAAGCCCCAGCACCGGGTAGGCCAACGACACGCAGAGGGTGTAGCTGAGCAGCGAGCCGAGCCCCGCCGGGTAGTGCTTGATCACCGTGGCCACCGGGCCGGGCCCGTGGGTCAGGTGCAGGATCACCAGGAAGGGATACATGGTGACCGGGAAGGCGGCCATCACGCCGGCCCAGGCCGGGGGCAGGAAGTGAGCCATGCCGGTGATCGCGAAGATGATCGCGGCGGCGAGCAGGGCGCGCACGCCCAGCGCCGCCCAGGAGAAGCGCCCCGAGGGGCGCGCAGCGCTGTCCGGCACCCGCCGGTAGAGCCAGGTGAAGAGCAGGATGGCGGCCAGGGTGGTGAGGGTGCCGGTGATACGATCGAACTCCACCCGGGTGAGCAGCAGGCTCACCGCCAGGAAGGCGGCCAGGCCCGCCGCGGTGCCGGCCATCACACCGGGCAGGCCTGGGCGGCGCCCGGCCAGCAGGTAGCCACCGCCCAGCGCCAGGGTGGCGGTGAAGCCGGCCAGGGTGTGCACCGCGCTCTCGGCGGCGAAGCCCGTGGAGAGCTCCAGGCCGATGAAGAACAGCGCGATGGCGGTGCCCAGGGGGTAGCCGGCCATCAGCCCTGCGACGCGCGGGCTGACGCGCACGGCGATGGCGCCGAGACCCAGCACCATGCCGATCGATATCGCCAGCTTGGCAAACTGCCAGCTCAGGGGGACGTCCATTGGGTGATCCTTGTTGTTCTGTGATGGCTGTGTCGAGGGCGGCTGGCTAGATCAGCCGCAGGCCCTGGCGGTCCAGCCAGGCGGCCTTGAGGGGCGCGGTCAGCGGCCCGTGCAGGTGGGCGGGCAGGGCGGCCTCGGCGCTCTCGTGGTCGGCGAAGTCACGGTTGCGCAGCCAGCAGTAGGCCCAGGCGCAGGCCTCGTCGTCGCTTTTCGGGAGCGGCCGGGCGGGCATCTGCACCAGCAGGAAGGTGGCGGTGCGAGCCGCCCACAGCGGAATCTCTTCGCCGGCCTCCGGCTCGGCCCAGGCCGCCAGGGTGGCGCCGTCCGGGGTGGCCTCCGGCTGGCCCAGCTTGGCGACGCGGGCGGTCTCGGCCAGGATCAGCGCCAGGCGGTCGGCGTCGCCCTGACCCAGTGCCCGCCACTGGTCGATCAGCGCGGGCAGTCCGCGGCGAACCTTGGCATAGAAGCCGTCCTGGGGCATGGTCTTGGTCATGGTTTCCTGGCCTTGATGAGGAGTGAGACATGGCGTTCGATTTTGCCACGCCCGTGGCGCGGCGGCACCCGTCGGGCGGGCGTCCTCCCGACGGGCCATCCGACTGGCCGTCCGATTGGCCATCCCAGAAGTGGCACCGCTACGGCGACGAGGTGCTGCCGATGTGGGTGGCCGACATGGACTTCGTCTCGCCCCCGGCGGTGCTCGAGGCGCTGCACGCCCGGGTCGACCATGGGGTGTTCGGCTATGGCCTGGTACCGGATTCACTGCGCGAGACACTGTGCGCCTGGAGCGAGCGCCACTACGGCTGGCGCATCGAGCCCGACTGGCAGCTGTGGCTGCCCGGGGTAGTGCCAGCGCTTCACCTGGCCAGCCTGGCGCTGACCGAGCCGGGCGACGGCGTGCTCACCGTGACACCCATCTACCCGCCCTTCCTGCGGGTGGCCGAACGCACCGGACGTACGCCCCAGCAGGCGGCGATGGCAGAGCCCGCGGCCCCAGGCGAGCCCTGGCGGCTCGACCTCGCGGCGCTGGAAGCGGCGATCACCCCGCGCACACGGCTGCTGCTGTGGTGCCATCCCCACAACCCCACTGGTCGGGTCTGGACCCGCGACGAGCTGGCCGGCCTGGCCGAGTTGGTGGCGCGCCACGACCTCTTCGTGGTCTCCGACGAGCTGCACTGTGACCTGCTGCTGGACCAAGGCGCCCGGCACGTGCCGCTGGCGGCGGCCTTTCCCGAGCTGGCGTCACGCACCCTGACCCTCTGGGCGCCCTCCAAGACCTTCAACCTGGCGGGGCTGACCACCGCCTGTGCGGTGGTCCCCGACCCGGCGCTGCGCCGACGCTTCGCCGCCGTGGCCAAGGGGCTGACGCCGGACGGCAACGTGCTGGGGCTGGTGGCCGCCGAGGCGGCCTACGCCGAGGGCGAGCCCTGGCGCCAGGCGCTGCTCGAGGTGCTGCGCGGCCATCGCCGGTCGCTCAGCGAGCGGGTGGCGCGCTGGCCGGGGGTGGCCATGAGCGCGCCCGAGTCTACCTACCTGGCCTGGCTCGACCTGCGCGGTGCGCCATCGCTGAAGGGCGAGGCCTCGCCCCGGCAGGCGCTGCTCCAGTGCGCGGGGGTGGCGCTCTCCGACGGTGCCGACTTCGGCACACCTGGGTTCGCCCGGCTCAACTTTGGCACCACGGCGATCCAGCTGGAGGCCGCCCTGGGGCGGCTGGATGCTGTGCTTTGTGGGTGAGTGGTGAGTGGTACCACTCACAAGCGCGTAGCGTGCTCACAATTCACAAGCGAAGCGCTCACCAGCGCGTAGCGCGTTTCAGTAAAGCAGGGCGAAGAGCTTGCGACGGTAGGTGACCGTCAGGGGGTGGTCGGCGCCCAGGGCATCGAAGACCCGCAGCAGGGTCTTGCGGGCGGCATCGTCGCCGTAGGCGCGATCGGCCTTCATCAGCGCCAGCAGGGCGTCGAGGCCGGTCTCGTAGTCGCCGTCGGCCACCCGGCGCAGGGCGCGCAGGTACTGCGCCTCGCTGTCGTCGCGCTCGCCGAGTGCGGCAAGTGCCTCGGCATCGGGGGCCTCCTCGCCGAACTCGATGCTGGCGCGCACGCCGCGGGCCGGGGGCGCGTCGCGCTCCTCCGGGGGCAGGTTGTCGAGCAGGGCGCGGGCGTCCGCGGCGCTGCCTTCGGCGACCAGGGCCCGGGCCAGCTCCACCTGATAGGGGTAGTGCTGGGGGTTCTGCTTCACCAGCTCCTCATAGAGGGCGCGAGCGGTGGCGGCATCGCCGGCGGCCAGGGCCTCGGCGGCCTGCTCCTCGGGGCTGGCCGGGGCGTCCTCCGGGGCCGGGAAGTAGCGGCCCAGCCACTCGCGGACCTGCTTCTCGGGCAGTGCCCCCTGGAAATGGTCGACCAGGCCGCCCTGGCTGATCAGCTTGACGTCGGGCACCGAACGCACGCCGAGCTGGGCGGCGATCTCCTGGTTCTCGTCGATATTGAGCTTGGCCAGGATGAAGGCGCCCTGGTATTCGCGGGCCAGCTTCTCCAGCACCGGCATCAGGTTCTTGCAGGGCTCGGACCCGGGGGCCCAGCAGTCGAGCAGCACCGGCACCTGCATGGAGAGCTCCAGCAGCTGCTGGATATTGCTGGCGTCGGCGTCGACGATCACCTCGGGTGCCTCGCCGGCGGGGGCGGGGGCTGGATCGCTGGCGCCAGCAGGCGTGTCGGCGGCGAGGGGCTCACCGGTGCGCGGATCGACGATGGGCATGGTTGGGGTTCCCGGAGCTGAGTGGATTTCCAGAGGAGATGCGGGTGACGACGGGCGTATTCAAGGGGAGGGGCGCGATGGGGATCCTGCTGCGGCTGCTGGCCGGACTGGTACTGCTGCTCTCGCTGCTGCTGGCGGGACCGCTGTGGATGCTAGCCACCAATGAGGTGGCGGCCGGTGGACACTGGGCCTCGGCGGGGCGCGAGCCGGCGGGGCTGGCGCCGGCGCCGGCCGAGGCGCCGGAGGCGGTCGTGCAGCTCTATGCCGCTCGCGCCTGGGGGTGGCGGGGCGCCTTCGGCGTGCACACCTGGATCGCCACACGGGAGGCCGGCGCCGAGCGGTGGCGTCTGCATCACGTGATGAGCTGGCGGCGTCCGGCGCGGGTCAGCGAGACTGCCTCCACCCCCGACCGCGCCTGGTACGGCAGCGCCCCAGCGCTGCTGGCGGACTACCGCGGCGCGCCCGCCGAGAGACTGATCCCGGCCATCGAGGCGGCAGTGGCGGCCTATCCCGCCCCGCAAGCCTACCGCGCCTGGCCGGGCCCCAACAGCAACACCTTTACCGCCTGGGTGGTGCGCGAGGTGCCGGGGCTCGAGGCGGTGCTGCCGGTGACCGCGGTGGGCAAGGACTACCTGCTCGACGGCCCCCTGGCGATGGCGCCGGGGGGTCGCGGCCTGACCGCCTCCCTGGGCGGCGTGTTTGGCCTTACCCTGGGCGTCGACGAGGGGGTGGAACTGAACCTGCTGGGTCTGGTCGTGGGGATCGACCTGCGCCGCCCCGCGCTCAAGCTGCCCGGCGTGGAGCGCCTGGGCATGGCCCCCCTGGTCAAGGGGGCGAGTGGCGAGGCCCCTGTGGAGCCCTGACTCAACCGTTCGTGCCAACGCAAGCGGCCCCGCCAGAGGGCGGGGCCGCTTACCTGTCAGGCCGGGCGCTTGTCACTCAGTTGCACCGCTCGATCTATCACGCCGATCCGTCACGCCGATCAATCACGGTACTCATCGATGCTCGGGCAGGAGCAGATCAGCTGGCGGTCACCGAAGACGTTGTCGACCCGGTTCACCGCCGGCCAGTACTTGGCCGCCCGGGTCGCCGCGGTGGGGAAGGCGGCCAGCGCGCGGGCGTAGGGGCGTTCCCAGGCCTCGTCCATCAGGTCGGCCTGGGTGTGCGGGGCGTTGACCAGCGGGTTGTCGTCGGCCGGCCAGTCACCGGCCTCGACCCGGCGGATCTCCTCGCGGATGGCGATCATGGCGTCGCAGAAGCGGTCGATCTCGTAGCGCGATTCCGATTCGGTGGGCTCGATCATCAGCGTGCCGGGCACCGGGAAGGACATGGTCGGGGCGTGGAAGCCGTAGTCCATCAGGCGCTTGGCGATGTCCTCCTCGCTGATCCCGGACGCCGCCTTGAGCGGGCGGATATCGATGATGCACTCGTGGGCCACGCTGCCGTTCTCGCCGCGGTAGAGCACCGGGTAGTGCTCGCCGAGCCGGGCGGCGACGTAGTTGGCGTTGAGGATGGCCAGCTCGGTGGCCTCGCGCAGGCCGCGCGCGCCCATCATCTTGATGTAGGCCCAGGAGATCGGCAGGATCGACGCCGAGCCGAAGGCCGCCGCCGAGACCGCGCCGCAGTCGGCGTTGACGCCGGCGATGGGCGTCACCACGTGGTTCGACACGAAGGGCGCCAGGTGCGCCTTGACGCCGATGGGGCCCATGCCCGGGCCGCCGCCGCCGTGGGGGATGCAGAAGGTCTTGTGCAGGTTGAGGTGGGAGACGTCGCCGCCGAAGTCGCCGGGGCGGGCCAGGCCCACCTGGGCGTTCATGTTGGCGCCATCCACGTAGACCTGGCCGCCGTGCTCGTGGACGATCGCGCACACCTCGCGCACGTTGGTCTCGAACACCCCGTGGGTGGAGGGGTAGGTGATCATGATCGCCGAGAGCGCCTCGCGGTGCGCCGCGGCCTTGGCGCGCAGGTCGTCGGTGTCGATGTTGCCCAGGGCGTCGCACTCCACCACCACCACCTTGAGGCCGACCATGGCCGCCGAGGCCGGGTTGGTGCCGTGGGCGGAGCTGGGGATCAGGCAGACGTCGCGGTGGCCCTCGCCGATGGCCGCCTGGTAGCGGCGGATGGCGATCAGCCCGGCGTACTCGCCCTGGGCGCCGGAGTTGGGCTGCATGGAGATATGGTCATAGCCGGTGATCTCCACCAGGAAGGCGGCGAGCTCGTCGATCATCTGCTGGTAGCCGGCCACCTGGTCGCGGGGCACGAAGGGGTGGATCTCGGCGAACTCCGGCCAGGTGATGGGGATCATCTCGCTGGTGGCGTTGAGCTTCATGGTGCACGAGCCCAGCGGGATCATCGCATGAGTCAGCGACAGGTCCTTGTTCTCGAGGCGCTTGAGGTAACGCAGCATCTCGGTCTCGCTGCGGTAGCGGGTGAAGGTCGGGTGGGTCAGGAAGTCGCTCTCGCGCCGGCACGCCGTCGGAATGCCGCTGGCACCCTCGGCCAGGGCGCGCTCGTCCAGGGCGCCGACGGCGAGGCCATGCTCCTCGCCCAGCAGCACGTCGAACAGCACGTCGAGATCACGGGCGGTGGTGGTCTCGTCGAGGCTCACGCCGACGTCGCCGTCGGCGAAGTAGCGCAGGTTGATCTCGCGGGTCAGGGCGCGGCCGTGCAGCTTGCCGGCGTCCACCCCGGTCAGGCGCAGGGTGTCGAACCAGCTGTCGTGGACCAGCCGAACGCCCTTGTCCTGGAGGCCCAGGGCCAGGAGCGTGGTCAGGCGATGGATGCGCCCGGCGATGGTGCGCAGGCCCTCGGCGCCGTGGTAGACGGCATAGAAGCCGGCGAGGTTGGCCAGCAGCGCCTGGGCGGTGCAGATGTTGGAGGTGGCCTTCTCGCGGCGGATATGCTGCTCGCGGGTCTGCATCGCCATGCGCAGCGCCTGGCCGCCACGGCTGTCCTGGGAGACGCCGATGATGCGCCCCGGGATCGACCGCTTGAGCTTGTCGGTGGTGGCGAAGAAGGCCGCGTGGGGCCCGCCGAAGCCCATCGGCACGCCGAAGCGCTGGGTGGTGCCGATGACGATGTCGGCGCCCAGCGCGCCCGGTTCCTTGAGCAGCACCAGGCCCATGAGGTCGGCGGCCACGCAGGTCATGATGCCGCGCTCCCGCGCGGCAATGAGCAGCGGCGCCAGGTCGTGGACCCGGCCGCTCTCGCCGGGGTACTGCAGCAGCGCCCCGAAGGCGTCCACCTCGGCGAGCTGCTCGGCCGGCGCCACCACCAGCTCGAAGCCGAAGTAGGCCGCGCGGGTGCGCACCACGTCCAGGGTCTGGGGCAGCACATCGTCGGCGACGAAGAACACCTCGCTCTTGGCCTTCTTGTTGGCGCGATGGCACAGCGCCATGGCCTCGGCGGCCGCGGTCGCCTCATCCAGCAGCGAGGCGTTGGCCAGCTCCATGCCGGTCAGGTCCATGACCATCTGCTGGAAGTTGAGCAGCCCCTCCAGGCGCCCCTGGGAGATCTCCGGCTGGTAGGGGGTGTAGGCGGTGTACCAGCCCGGGTTCTCCAGCACGTTGCGCTGGATCACCGGCGGCAGGTGGGTGCCGTGATAGCCCTGACCGATATAGCTCTTGAACACGCGGTTCTGGCGCGCCAGGCGCTGGAGGTAGTCGAGCGCCTCGGCCTCGCTCCTGGGCGGGTCCAGCGCGAGCTCGCGGCCCAGGCGGATATCCGCGGGCACGGTGCGCTCGATCAGCGCCGAGAGGCTCTCCACCCCGAGGGTGGCCAGCATGGCCGTCACGTCCGCCTCGCGGGGGCCGTTGTGGCGTTGCAGGAAGTCATCGTGGGCGGCCAGGTCGGCCAGGTCGGCCAGGCGGCGAGTGTCGATCGGCATGGGGGCACCGTAGCGTGGGTCAGGGCCGTCGCGGGGACGACGCGGGAACGGGGATCAAGGCCCCGGCCAGGGCGGCCGGGGCCTACGGGTAATCGCAGCGGGCTCAGACATCGGGCCCAGTCGTCGGGCTGAGTCGTCGGGCTTAGTCGTCAGATTGGGCCACGGCGGCGTAGCCGTCGGCGTCGAGCAGGTCGTCGAGCTGGGCGCTGTCGTCCAGGCGCACCTTCATCACCCAGCCGCCCTCGTAGGGCGCCTCGTTGACGGTCTCGGGGGCGTCCTCGAGGGCCTCGTTGACGGCGATGACCTCGCCGGCCACCGGGGCATAGAGGTCGGAGGCGGCCTTGACCGACTCGATCACCCCGAACTCCTCCTTGAGGGCGAGGGTACGGCCCACCTCGGGCAGCTCCACGAAGACCACGTCGCCCAGCGCTTCCTGGGCGTGGTCGCTGATGCCGATGGTGACGGTGCCGTCACCGTTGTCGAGGACCCATTCGTGGCTGTCGGCGTAGCGCAGGTTGGCGGGAATTGAGCTCATGAGAGTTTCCTATACGAAATTTATTTCAACAGCCATGATCCTAGGGCGATTCGGCGCCGCCGCCAAGCTCTTGGTTTATTCATTTTTCGAATAAATGAATCGTTTTAAATGCCAAGTGCTTTCTGCGTCACTCCGGATCCCCGTAATCGTTATAAAAAACAGAAGACTACTTGCAGGGGCGCGGTGCTGTTCGGCGCCATGGTCGTCACGGCCCGCCAGGAAGGGAAAGGTTTCCAGTGCGCGCCTATTGTTTCCTATAAGAAATCTGGTCTAGTCTGGTGACACACGAGCGGGCCCGTCGCCTCGATGCCACGACGGCGATCACCTGCCCGACACCCATGATCCGCAAGCAGAGGCCGCCGCGATGAGCCAACTGAAACGCACCCCACTTTATGACCTTCATGTTGAACAGGGCGCCCGACTGGTGCCCTTCGCCGGCTATGAGATGCCGGTGCAGTACCCGCAGGGCGTCAAGAAAGAGCACGAGCATACCCGCGCCGCCTGTGGCCTGTTTGATGTTTCCCACATGGGTCAGCTGCTGCTGCGCGGCCCCGCGCCGGCCGCGGCGCTGGAGACCCTGGTGCCGGCGGACATTCTCGGCCTGCCAGAGGGAATGCAGCGCTATGCCCTCTTCACCAGCGAAGAGGGCGGGATTCTCGATGACCTGATGGTGGTCAACGCCGGCGACCACCTCTATCTGGTAGTCAACGCCGCCTGCAAGGAGCAGGACATCGCCCACCTGCGCGCGCACCTGCCTGAAGGCCACGAGATCGAGGAGCTCGACCGCGGCCTGATCGCCCTGCAGGGGCCCCAGGCCGCCAAGGTGATGCAGCGGCTCTGCCCCGAGGCCTGCGAGATGGTCTTCATGCAGCATCGCCACCTCACCATCGACGGCATTCCGGTGTGGATCAGCCGCAGCGGCTATACCGGTGAGGATGGCTTCGAGATCTCGGTCGCCGCCGACCGGAGCGAGGCCCTGGCGCGCCGCCTGCTGGCGGAGAGCGAGGTGGCGGCGATCGGCCTGGGCGCGCGGGACTCGCTGCGCCTGGAGGCCGGGCTCTGCCTTTACGGCCATGATATCGATACCGGCACCACGCCCGTCGAGGCGGGCCTGATCTGGGCCATCGGCAAGCCGCGCCGCCATGGCGGCGAGCGCCCCGGCGGCTTCCCCGGCGCCGACCGGATCCTCCACCAGGTGGAGGCCAAGGACCACAGCAGCAAGCGGGTCGGCCTGCTCGGCGAAGGGCGCGCCCCGGTGCGGGAGGGCACCGAGCTGTACGACGCCGAGGGCAACCTGATCGGCATCGTCACCTCCGGCGGCTTCGGCCCCAGCGTGGGCAAGCCGGTGGCCCTGGGCTATGTGCCCGTCGCCCATGCCGAGGTCGGCACCACGGTGCATGCCGAGGTGCGCGGCAAGCGCCTGCCGATGGTGGTGAGCAAGACGCCCTTCGTCACGCCCGGTTACTACCGCGGCAAGTGAGTTCCCCACAAGCTCCCTCAACAACCGACAAGAGGAACCGGTCATGTCACTTCAGCACCTGCAGGACTTCGATAGCGAACTGTTCAAGGCGATCCGTGAGGAGGAGCGGCGCCAGGAGGCGCACGTCGAGCTGATCGCCTCGGAGAACTACGCCAGCCGGGCCGTCATGGAGGCCCAGGGCACCCAGCTGACCAACAAGTACGCCGAGGGCTACCCGGGCAAGCGCTACTACGGCGGCTGCGAGTTCGTGGACAAGGTGGAGGCGCTGGCCATTCGTCGTGCCTGCGACCTGTTCGGTGCCGACTATGCCAATGTCCAGCCCCACTCCGGCGCCCAGGCCAACGCCGCCGCCTTCATGGCGCTGGTCAAGCCGGGCGACACCATCCTCGGCATGAGCCTCGATCACGGCGGCCACCTGACCCATGGTGCGGCCCCCAACTTCTCCGGCAAGCACTACCACGCTGTGCAGTACGGCCTGGTTGAGGCCACCGGCGAGATCGACTATGCCGAGGTCGAGCGGCTGGCCCGCGAGCACCGCCCCAAGCTGATCATTGCCGGCTTCTCCGCCTACTCCCGGGTGGTGGACTGGGCGCGCTTCCGCACCATCGCCGACGAGGTGGGGGCCTGGCTGCTGGTCGACATGGCCCATGTGGCGGGCCTGGTGGCGGCCGGTCTCTACCCCAGCCCGCTGCCCCACGCCCATGTGGTGACCACCACCACCCACAAGACGCTGCGCGGGCCCCGCGGCGGCCTGATCCTCTCCGCCGCCGGCGATGAGGCGCTGCACAAGAAGCTCAACGGCGCGGTCTTCCCCGGCCAGCAGGGCGGTCCGCTGATGCACGTGATCGCCGCCAAGGCGGTGGCCTTCAAGGAGGCCATGAGCCAGGAATTCGTCCAGTACCAGCAGCGCGTCATCGACAATGCCCGCGCCATGGCCGGGATGTTCCTGGAGCGCGGCTACGACGTGGTCTCCGGTGGCACCGACGATCACCTCTTCCTGGTCTCGCTGATCAAGCAGGGCGTGACCGGCAAGGACGCCGATGCGGCGCTGGGGCGTGCCCATATCACCGTCAACAAGAACGCCGTGCCGAGCGACCCGCAGAGCCCCTTCGTTACCTCCGGATTGCGCATCGGCACGCCGGCGGCAACCACCCGCGGCTTCGGGGTCGGGGAGTGCGAGGCATTGGCGGGCTGGATCTGCGACCTTCTCGATGCTCTCGCTGCCGGTGATGACACCGCCAGCCTCGAGGAGGTCGTGCGCGGCAAGGTCACCGCGCTCTGTGAGGCCTATCCTGTCTATGTATGACGCTCGTCAGATCGCACGGTCGAGGGCGATCGTGGGTCAAAGAGAGTCAAGTGGGTTTACACAACAAGGCAGTCAGCAAGGTGGTACAGCATGTCAATCAGCGTTTTCGACCTGTTCAAGATCGGTATCGGGCCGTCGAGCTCTCACACCGTGGGCCCCATGCGGGCCGCCCATGACTTCGTCGGCGAGCTGAAAGCGCATGACCTGTTGACGCGGGTGGCGCGCCTCGAGGTGCAGCTATTCGGCTCGCTCTCCGCTACCGGTATCGGCCATGGCACCGACCGGGCGGTGATCATGGGGCTGATGGGCGAGCGACCGGATCATATCGACCCCGCCATCATCGGCCCCTGCATCGAGGAAGTCCGCGAGTCCGAGGCGCTGCACCTGGACAGCCACCACAGCGTGCCCTTCCTGTGGGCCCGCGACATGCAGCTGCTCGAGGAGAGCCTGCCGCACCACCCCAACGCCATGCGGCTGATCGCCCACGGCCACGGGGGCGAGCTCCATCGCAACACCTACTATTCGGTGGGCGGCGGCTTCGTCATCGACGCGGCCCAGGCCGAGCGGGGCGAACTCGATACCGATACCACCCAGCTGCCCTACGACTTCCAGACCGGCGACGAGCTGATGCGCATGTGCCGGGAAAACGGCCTGCGCATCAGCGAGCTGATGCTGGAGAACGAGAAGGCGTGGCGCAGCGAGGCGGAGATTCGCGACGGCCTGCTGACGATCTGGGCGGCCATGCAGGCCTGCGTCAGGAAGGGCATGGAAGCCGAGGGCGTGCTGCCCGGCGGTCTCAACGTCAAGCGCCGCGCCAAGACCCTGTACCAGCGCATGCTGGCCAGCGAGGATGACCACTCGCTGATCGCCTCCACCATGTCGGCCATGGACTGGGTCAACCTCTATGCGCTGGCGGTCAACGAGGAGAACGCCGCCGCCGGGCGCATGGTCACCGCCCCCACCAACGGCGCGGCGGGCATCATCCCGGCGGTGCTGCACTACTATATGCAGTTCCGCCAGGGCGCCGACGAGCGCGACGTGGTGGACTTCCTGCTCACCGCCGGGGCCGTGGGGGTCCTGTGCAAGAAGAACGCCTCGATCTCCGGTGCCGAGGTGGGCTGCCAGGGCGAGGTGGGCTCCGCCTGTGCCATGGCCGCGGCGGGCCTCACCGAGGTGATGGGCGGCAGCGTGGGTCAGGTGGAGAATGCCGCCGAGATTGGCCTGGAGCACAACCTGGGGCTGACCTGCGACCCGGTGGGGGGGCTGGTGCAGGTCCCCTGCATCGAGCGCAATGCCATCGCCTCGGTGAAGGCGATCAACGCCGCCCAGATGGCGCTGCGCGGCGACGGCGAGCACTTCATCTCCCTGGACAAGGTGATCCGCACCATGCGCGACACCGGGGCCGACATGCAGGCGAAGTACAAGGAGACCTCGATGGGCGGGCTCGCCGTCAACGCCATCGAGTGCTGAGCGAGCGCGCCAGCGGCCCGTAACAAGTCAGTGTCCCGTCACAACAAGAAGGCTGGCTCCGAGAGGAGCCAGCCTTCTTTCTTTCAGGTCGCTATTTCGGGTCACCCTGTCAGGTCATCAGGCCAGCCAGGCCAGGGCGCCCGCCGCCATGGCCTCGATGCCGGTGCGCAGGGTCACGGCGTTGCCCGGGAAGTAGTAGGGGGAATGCGGCATCTCCAGGTGGCGCATCTTCTCGGACACGGTCGCCCCCGGCGTCTCGGCCCAGCGCTCCGCCGGGGTGGCGCCGATAAACCAGTACACATAGGGGATATCCTCACCGCCGAAGCCACCGGCTTCGGCATTGCCGAAGAACGGAAAGTCCTCGCTGCCGTTGAGCCGCGGCATGGCGTAGAGGCTGGCCTCACCGAAGTGCTCGGCGTGGGCGCGGCGGACATGCTCCACCGCCGTCGGGTCATTGTGCAGGGCGATGGTTTCGTTGAGCACCCGGAACTCCGGCGGCGTCGGCGAGCGCCCGGCCTCGCATTCGGCGCGGATGATGCGCTCGATGGCGTCCACCACCCGGGCGTGCAGGGCGTTGTCGAAGCTGCGGATATTGATCTCGAGCTCCGCCGAATGGGGGATGATGTTGGCCTGGGTGCCGGCATGCAGCTTGCCGACGGTGACCACCACGGTCTCCTCCGGCGGCACCTCCCGAGAGACGATGGTCTGCAGGCGAGTCACCACATGGGCGGCGATCACCACCGGGTCCACGGTCTGGGCGGGCATGGAGCCGTGTCCGCCGGCGCCGTGAATCGTCACCGCCAGGTTGGTGCAGGCGGCCATGGCGCCGCCGGCGATATGGCCGACGCTGCCCGCCAGGGCCGGCATGTTGTGCTGGCCGAGGAGCACGTCCGGCCGGCCGAAGCGCTCGTAGAGTCCGTCGTCGAGCATGGCCCGGGCGCCGCCGAAGATCTCCTCGGCGGGCTGGCAGACCAGCATCAGGGTGCCGCTCCAGTGGTCCCGAAGCCCGGCCATCACGCCGGCGGCGCCGACCACGCAGCTGCTGTGCAGGTCGTGGCCGCAGGCGTGCATCAGTGGCACCTCGGTGCCGTCCGCGGCGATGGCGGTCTCGCGGCTGGCGAAGTCCAGGCCGGTGTCCTCCTTGATCGGCAGCGCATCCATATCGCCGCGCAGCATCACCGTGGGGCCCTCACCGTTCTTCAGCAGGGCCACCACGCCGGTGCCGCCCACGCTGCGGGTCACCTCATAGCCGAGCCCCTCGAGGGCCTCGGCGAGTCGCGCGCTGGTCTTGTGCTCCTGGAAGGGCAGTTCGGGGGTCTGGTGCAGCTGGCGATAGAGCGCCTGGACATCGTCGAGCGTTGCCTCTACCTGGGCGCCGATGGCGCCCTTGAGATCCTCGTGATGGGTCAGGGTTGTCATCATGGCCTCCATGGCACTCATTGAGGGGTGGTGTCGGACAGGGGCTGTCCGCTGGGGACCGGGTGGAAGAGCCGCTGCCAGGCCGCCACGACGCCCACGTTGAGCAGCATGGCCCAGACGCCGGCGTGCCAGCCCAGCGGCGAGCCGAAGGCAAACTCCATCAGCAGGTAGGCCACGCTGCCCACCAGGGCACCGGCCATGACACTGGCGCGACGCAGCCGCGGCAGGAACAGCGCGCCGAGTACCATCGGGAACAGCTGGACGATCAGCCCATAGGCGCCGAGCAGCAGCAGTACCAGCGAGGCGGGATTGGCCAGGGCGAACAGGTAGGCGATCAGCGACAGGCCCAGCACGCTCCAGCGCGTTGCGCTGACCACCGTCTTGTCGCTGGCGCCCTTCATCAGGGTGGGGCCGACCACGTCGCGCACCAGTACGATGGCCGCGGTATGGGCCAGGTTGGCGCCGGTGGACATGGCCGCCGCCAGGGCACCGGAGAGCATCAGGCCGATGACCCAGGGCGAGAAGTTGGCCACGTCCATGACCATGCGCAGCAGCACGGTGTCGGAGCGCACCAGGGGCTCGTCGGCAAACACCAGGATGCCGGCGAAGCCGATGAACAGCAGCGGTACCAGCAGGTAGGCGTAGAGCGGATAGAAGACACTGACCTTGCGCAGGGTCTTGCCGCTGTCGGCCGAGTAGAACTTCATGAACAGGTGCGGCCACATGGCGCCGCCGAAGGCGCTGACCAGTACCGCGGTGCTGAAGTAGCCCCAGTTCATGCCGGTGGCCCCGGGCATGGTCAGGTACTCGGGCATGGTCAGCTGGATCTGGCTGAACATCTCGCCCACGCCGCCGTAGAGGCGCTCGGAGATCGACAGGCCCAGGAACCAGGCGATGGCGATCATCATGATGCCCTGTACCAGGTTGGTCCAGCCGATGCCGCTCAGGCCGCTGCAGAAGACGTAGGCGGCCACTACCACGAAGGCCAGCAGGGCACCCAGCCAGAAGGGGATCAGGCCGTCGGTGGCGGCCTGGAACAACAGCCCGGCCCCGGCGATCTGGATGGTCAGGTAGGGCACCAGGGCCAGCACGCCGATCACCCCGGCGAGAATGCCCAGCGGCTTGCTCTGGTAGTGGTCGGCGATCATGTCGCCCTGGGTCAGGTAGCCCTTCTGGCGCCCCAGCTCCGCGACCCGCGGCCCCATGGCCCAGATGGTGATCGGCACCAGCGACAGGTAGGCGAGGATGTAGAAGGCCGGCGCACCGTGCTGGTAGCTCCAGCCCGGCGCCCCCAGGAAGGCGAAGGCGGAGAAGATCTCGGCGCCGAGGATGAAGAACAGGATCACCACGCCCACGTGGCGGCCGCCGGCGACATAGCCTTCGAGGCTGGAGTTCTCCTGGCCACGGGCCCGCAGGCCCACCCAGAGCACCATGGCGAGATAGGTGAGGGTGATACCGATGACGATCAGGGAATCAGTCATGGCGGCCACCTCCGTGACGAACCATGAAGGCCACCCACATGCCGGCGAACAGCACCAGCATCCACAGGATGTACCAGAAGAACAGGAAGGGGAGCCCGAGGACGGTGGGCTCGATGCGGTTGGCGATCAGGGCGCCGGGCCAGATCATGGCCAGGGTGCACACGGCAAAGTGCAGCCCCGTCAGCAGGTGGT
Organism: Halomonas sp. HK25; assembly: GCF_047795635.1. Classification (GTDB taxonomy): domain Bacteria; phylum Pseudomonadota; class Gammaproteobacteria; order Pseudomonadales; family Halomonadaceae; genus Halomonas. The sequence goes on from NZ_CP181044.1 coordinate 503,042, forward strand.
AGGTCTTGTTCATGGTGAGGGTCCAACTCGCACAGGGCGAGACTTGTTGTGGGTTGTCCGCTCACTATGGGACAGCAAGATCGATAGCAAAAATATGGCTTTCGCATGGTTGCCATGCCTTTTTGATATGGCTACTGTCGTGCTATACCCTTCAGGACCCAGGGAGGCGACCCATGGAGTTCCGCCAGCTCAGCTATTTCGTGGCCGTGATGGAGACCGGCTCGATCTCGGCCGCCAGCCGGCGGGTGCACGTGGCCCAGCCGGCGCTGACCCGCCAGATTCGACTATTGGAGGAGGACCTGGGCACTCGACTGCTGGTGCGGCATGCCCGCGGGGTGCAACCGACGGTGGCCGGCAGGGCGCTCTTCGAGGAGGCGGTTCAGCTGCTTGATACCCGGACCCGCATCAGGTCGCGGCTCTCGGCGCTGGGCAAGGGATTGGTCGGCAGGGTGAGCCTGGGGGTGACGGTGACCCACCTGTGGGTGCCGGAGGTGGCCGCCCTGCTGAGGCGCTATCGCGATCGCTATCCGCAGGTCGCCTTCGAGGTCTTCCCGCTGCTCTCGGGCCCTCAGCTGGAGCGCCTGCGGGAGGGTAGCCTGGACATTGGTATCCTCTATCTGGATAGCGCCGAGCAGCCGGGCCTGGTTACCCGACCACTCCAGCATGACCATCTGATGCTCGCCGTACCGGAAGCATCGCGCTGGGCGGCCTCGCCGCCGAGCCGCCTGTCGGAGCTCGCGGATGCCGATTTCGTATGGGGCTTTCGCAGCGTCTCTCCGGTCTACTATGACCGCGTGATGGCCCACTTCGCCCGCCTGCAGTTCGAGCCGCGGGTGGTGCAGTACGGGGCCGACAACATCACCATCCTCAGCATGGTGGCGGCCGGCCTCGGCCTCGCTATTGTGCCTGCCGCCAGCAGCTGGCACCCCATGCCGGGGGTTCGTTACCTGCACCTGGACGAGCTGATTCGCTGCGATATGCCGCTGTGGATGGCCTGGCGGGAGACGAACGACTCCCCCGCGCTGCATAACCTGGTGTCGCTGGTGGACGGCTGTTTCGGCGAGCAGGGGGAGGGGTGAGCGAGTGCGACGCTAGACCGGCAGCAGGCCGAAGTGGGTCAGCAGCCAGATCATCAGGCTGATGGTCACGAAGGAGGCCAGGGTGCTGGCCATCAGGCCCGCGGCGCTGACGTCGCCCTGGCCGTAGTTCTGGCCGAGCAGCGGGTAGACGCTGATCATCGGTGCACAGGCGAACAGCAGGGCACCGGCGATCAGCAGCGGGTCGGGGTCCGGCAGCAGCAGGAAGACACCGAGTACCGCCAGCGGATGGAGCAGCAGCTTGCCCAGCACCACCTGGCTAACATCCAGGGCCATGCCGCGCACCTTGAGCCCGTAGAGCATGCCGCCGATGGTGAACAGCGCCGCGGGGCCGGCGGCCTCCGCCAGCATGTTGATGGCCTGGGCCAGCGGGCCGGGAAGACGCAGGCCGCTCAGCGCCAGGGCGATGCCGATCAGCAGCCCGATCAGCACCGGGTTTCGGGTCAGGCGCGCGAAGGTCTGACGTACCACCGGGCCCAGGCCGTTCCCATTCTGGCGGCTGGCCTCGGCCAGGATCAGCGCCGTAGGGATGATGATCAGCGTCTCCACCACCATGTTCAGCGCCATGAAGATGGCCGCCGGTGGGCCGATGGCCATCAGCGCCACGGGGTAGCCGATGAAGCCGCTGTTGGACGCCGACATCCCCAGGGCGTGGATAGCCCCGGCATCCAGGCGCTTGCCGCGCAGCCCCACGGAGAGCACCAGGCCGATCGCGAAGACCGCCAGCGAGCCCAGCCCATAGGCCAGCAGGTAGGTGGGGTTGAAGACCTCCGCCAGCGGATAGTCGGTCAGGGCGCGGATGATCAGCGAGGGCAGCGCCAGGTACATGACGAAGGTGCCCACGCCCTGCATGTTGTCGCGGCTCATCAGCCGCGAGGCGGAGGCGGTGAAGCCGGCGCCGATCAGCAGGAAGATCGGCAGGGTTATGGCCAGTATCTCCAGCACGGTGTTGCCTTCCTTGGATGTAGGGGAGTGGGCTCAGCTGATGCTGGTGCGAATGAGCCGTGACTTCTCCTGCAGCAGGGGCAGGTATTGGCGAATCAGGGTCTCGAAATCGACTCGGGCGGCGTTGGTGCTGATATTGATGGCGCCCAGCAGCTTGCCGTTGGCGTCGAAGGCCGGCACCGCGATGGAGCGCAGGCCGGAGTCGAGCTCCTGGTCCGCGATGGCATAGCCCTGCTGGCGCACCTCGAGGAGGCACTCGCGCAGCTTGGCCTTGTCGGTGATGGTCTTGTCGGTGTGGCGGGTCAGCGTCACCCGGGCGAGCCAGGCGTCGAGTTCGTCATCGGGCAGCTGGGCCAGCAGCACGCGGCCGATCGAGGTATGCGCCGCCGGCAGGCGGGTGCCCACCGACAGGGTGATGGCCATCAGGCGGTGGCGCGATGAGGAGCGCGCCACATAGGTGACCTCGTCGCCGTCCAGCACGCCCAGGGAGGAGGATTCCCCCGATTCACTGGTGATCTCCTCGAGCACCTGCTGGATCACACTGCGATAGTCGTTGGCCGACAGAAACGCGTAGCCCAGCTGCAGCACCTTGGGCGCCAGCTCGAAGACGCGCTGCTGCTTGCGCACGTAGCCCAGGGCATGCAGGGTCAGCAGGAAGCGTCGGGCGCGGGCGCGGTTCATGCCGGTGCGCGCGGCCACCTCACTCAGCGTCATGCGCGGGTGCGCCTCGTCGAAGGCCAGGATCACCTCTAGGCCGCTGGCCAGGGCGGTAACGAAGTCGCGGTCCTCGGGGGTCAATACTTCATCCTGTACTGCGGTTGCCATCCGGTGATGTCCTTGAACGAGTTGCTCGGATCCAACCCCCAATCTAGCATAGTGTTCGAACTCCGAACACTTGTTCGACTTTTGGCTAGCGCCCCGCTGGCCCTTGATTGCCTGGAGATCCTGCATGCCCGCCACCCTGATCCAGCACCCCTTCATGAGCCAGCGCGCGCTGGCCGAGTGCAATGCCGACGCGATGGTCCAGGCCATGCTGGCCTTCGAGTTGGCCCTGGCCGAGGTTCAGGAGGCCCACGGTGCGGTGCCCGAGGAAGTGAGTGGGCAGATGCGTCATCTCCTCGAGGCACACCGCTTCGAGCTCGATGCTATCGCCGCCGGCATCGCCAGCGGCGGCAATGCCGCCATCCCCTTCGTCAAGCAGGGCAAGGCGGCGCTGCCCGACGCGCTCAAGCGCTACTTCCACCAGGGGGCCACCAGTCAGGACGTGGTGGACTCGGCCCTGATGCTGCTCCTCAAGCCGCGCCTGGCGGCCCTGGATGCCCTGCTGGTGCGCTGTCGCACCGCCGCCATGGCGCTGATGGAGGCCCATGGCGAGACGGTGATGGTGGGGCGCACCCTGATGCAGCAGGCCCTGCCGATCACCTTCGGGGTCAAGGTGGCCCACTGGGCCATCGGCCTGGAGCAGGCGCGCCGCCGCCTGGCCGGGGTCGAGCTGCCGGTACAGTTCGGCGGCGCCGTGGGAGTGCACTCTGGTTTAGACGGGCCGGGCCGGGACGACATGGGCCTCGCCTTCATGGACGCCCTGGCCGAACGGCTGGACCTGAGTGCGCCCGTGCTGCCCTGGCATACCGACCGCCAGCCGATCCACGCTCTGGGCACGGCGCTGGATGCCGCGGCCGGTGCCGCCGAGAAGCTGGCCCTTGACGTGGCCCTGTTGACCCAGACCGAGGTGGGCGAGGTGGCCGAGCCCTCGGCCCCCGGCATGGGGGAGTCCTCCTCCATGCCTCACAAGCGCAACCCGGTACGCTGCGCGCTGATCCGCGGGGCGGCCCGCCAGGTGCATGGCCACGCCACGGTGCTGCTCAACGCCGCCGCCCAGCCGCTGGAGCGTGGCCTCGGGGAGTGGCATGCCGAGTGGGCGCCGCTGGTCGACAGCGCCCTGCTGCTGGAGGGCGCCCTGGAGCAGGCGGCGGTGCTGCTCGAGGGGCTGGAGGTGCATCCGGAGGCGATGCGCCGCAACCTGGCCGCCACCGGCGGCGGCATCATGGCCGAGCCGGTGGCGAAGCTGCTGGCGCCGACCCTGGGGCCGGATGCCGCCAAGCGGGTCAGCGCCGAGGCCGCCGAGACGGCACGCCGGCAAGGTATTCCCTACGCCGCGGCGCTCAATGCCCACCCCGAGTTGCAGGGCCAGTTGGACCCCGAGGCGGTGGCCCGTGTTACCGACCCATCATTATACCTTGGTAGCAGTCGGCGCCAGCTGCAGCGCGCCCTGGTCTGGCTGAGGGGCGAATAATCGCCTGATAAATCGACTTCTTGCGGGGTCATGTGATCAGGGGAGGTCGAGCCTCCCCTTTTTCATGGGCGTCTGGCACCAATTGACGGCCGAGGGCGACGGGAGTAAATTGTTCGTATTGCAAATCAATGTTCGATATACGAACTATCCCGACTTTGTTGCCGGGAGCGCGCCCCATGGCCAGGATCATCGGCATGGCCAACGTCGGCGGGGGCAGGATATTGCTACCTTGATTGAACGGGTATAACCGGAGAGAGACCATGGCATTTCTGAACATCAACGGGCGCAGCGTCGCCTATCGCCTGCTCGGCAGCGAGGCCAACCCGCTGGTGGTGCTGGCACACCCCCTGGGCATGAGCCAGGCGGTATGGGACGACGTCCTGCCGGCGCTGTTACTGCGCTACCGGGTGCTGACCTGGGACCTGCCCGGCCACGGCGCCAGCCAGGCCTGGGGCGAGGGCCCGATCGCCCCGGCCGACCTGGCCGCAGACGCCCTGGCCCTGGCCGATCATGCCGGTGCCGCCCGCTTCCACTTCGCCGGCACCTCCATCGGCGGCGTGGTGGGCCAGCAGCTGATCAGTGAGCACGCCGAGCGCCTGCTTTCCGCCACCCTGACCAACACCGGGGCGGTGATCGGCAACCCCGAACTGTGGAACACCCGCGCCGGCCGCATTCGTCAGGAAGGCCTGGCGGCGATGGCCGAGGAGATCGTCCCCCGCTGGTTTGCCCCGGCCTGCTTCGAGGCCGAGCCGGCGCTCAAGACGGGCTGGTGCACCCAGATGGGCCGCGGCGACGACGACTCCTACGCCAAACTGTGCGAGATGCTGGGCAGCCATGTCTTCACCGGCAAGCTTTCCGGCAAGCCGGTGAAGGTGCAGCTGATGGGCGGCAGCGAGGATATGGCCACCCCGCCGGCGACCCTCGAGGCTCTGGCCGCCGAACTCGACGGCGCGGCCCTCGAGATCCTTGAAAGCGTTGGCCACGTGCCCTCCGTGGAGGTGCCGGCGCTGTTCGCCGAGAAGCTGCTGGCGGTGATGGCGGTGGATCTGGGCGACGTGGGCGCCAGGGGCGTGGACTACGCCACCGGCCTGGCGACCCGCCAGCAGGTGCTGGGTGAAGAGCACGTGGCGCGCTCCACCGAGAACGCCACCCGCCTGGATGCCCCCTTCCAGCAGATGATTACCCGCCTGGCCTGGGGTGAGCTGTGGAGCAACGATGACCTGACTCGCCGCGAGCGCAGCATGATCACTACCGGCATCCTGGCGGCCCTGGGTCGCGAGGAGCTCTCGCTGCATCTCAAGACCGCCAAGCGCATCGGCCTCAGCGAGGCGGAGTTGCGCCAGGTGCTGATGCACGTGGCCATCTATGGCGGCGTGCCGGCGGCCAACCACGCCTTCGCCCTGGCCAAGGAGCTGGGCTGGGGCGAGTAACGTCGATCAGCCCGGTAGCCCGTCGGCAGGAGATCTGAATGCTCAGTGCCCGGATCAAGCTGCGTCATCTGCAGGCCTTTCTGGAGGTGGCGCGCCAGCGCAGCTTCGCGCGTGCCGCCGAGCGCCTGGCGATTACCCAGCCGGGCATGTCCAAGACTATCCGTGAGCTCGAGGAGACCCTGGGGGCCAGCCTGTTCGAGCGCACGCCCAAGGGGGTCGCCCTGACCCAGGCCGGCCTGACCCTGTTGCGTCATGCAGGGCCCGCGCTGCGCGCCCTGGAGGAGGGCATCGGGGCCATCGGGGAGGGGAAGGGTGGCACTGGCCGGCTGCGGGTGGGGGCGCTCTCCACCGTGGAGAGCCGGCTGCTGCCCGAGGCGCTTCGGCGCTGGCATGCCGAGGGGTCGGAGCACGCCGACGTGGGGGTGAACGTGGTCACCGGCCCCAGCGCCTTCCTGCTCTCCCGCCTGCGTCGCGGTGAGGTGGACCTGGTGGTGGGACGCATGACCGAGGCGCGAGAGATCCAGGATCTGGCCTTCGAGCATCTCTGTTATGAACGACTGGTGCTGATGGTCCGGGCCGGCCACCCGCTGGCCGGTGTGAGCGAGCTGTCTCCCGAGTCGCTGGGCGCCTACCCCTGGGTGCTGCCGCCCCCCGAGACCACGTTGCGGCAGCAGGTGGACAGCTTCTGCGTGCGCCACTCCCTGAGCCTGCCGTCGCGACGGCTGGAGACCCTCTCGCTGCCGCTGAGCCGGGCCTATGCGCTGGGCAGTGATGCCATCTGGGTGGCACCCGAGGAGGCCGTGGGCGAGAGCGTGGCGGCGGGACAGCTCTGCGAGCTTTCGCTGTCGCTGGAGCAGCAGGGGGGCTCGGTGGGGCTCTGCCTCAATGCCACCCTGCGGCCCTCGCTGGCGTTGGAGGCCTTCTGCGAGCGGCTCAGGCAGGTGGCGGCTAGTCTGAAATGAAGGTGCCAATGGTTCATAACCTAGAGGTTATGGCTACGGGGGAAGACGTCAATAGGCGCGGTGCCGACAAGTCGCGACACTGATCCAGATCAAGCAAGCTCAGGTCAATCATCCACCCCGGAGACGATCATCATGCAGAACGACAGCAAACGTTTCGTTGAACGCGACCGCAACTGGCATCCGCCGGCCTACGCCCCCGGCTACAAGACCTCCGTGGCCCGTTCGCCACAGCAGGCGCTGGTCAGCATGCAGAAGCCCACGGTGTCGGAGCTCTCCGGTCCCGATTTCCGCCATCTGGGTATGGGCCCCCACGACAACGACCTGCTGCTCAACTTTCGCCAGGATCAGAGCCAGGGGCTTCCCCAGGGCGAGCGCATCATCATGTTCGGCCGCGTGGTCGACCAGTACGGCAAGCCGGTACCCCATACCCTGGTGGAGATGTGGCAGGCCAACGCCGGCGGCCGCTATCGCCACAAGAATGACCGCTACCTGGCGCCGCTGGACCCCAATTTCGGCGGTGTGGGCCGCTGCCTGACCGATGATCAGGGCTGGTACCGCTTCCGCACCATCAAGCCGGGCCCCTACCCCTGGCCCAACGACATGAACAGCTGGCGCCCGTCCCACATTCACGTTTCGGTGATGGGCCCGTCGATCTCCACCCGCCTGATCACCCAGATGTACTTCGAGGGCGATCCGTTGATTCCGCTGTGCCCCATCGTCCACACCCTCAGGGATCCCGAGGCTGTCGAGACCATGATCGGTCGCCTGGACATGGCCCGCAGCAACCCTATGGACTGCCTGGCCTATCGCTTCGACCTGGTGGTGCGCGGCGAACTGCAGACCTATTTCGAAAACCAGTGATCGCTTCGAAGACCCGTAACCGGTTCGAGAATCAGTGACAGGATGGGGACCCCAACCATGAAACAGCCCAACACCATGCCCAGCAGCGAGCTGATGCTGCGCGAGACCGCCTCCCAGACCGCCGGGCCCTACGTGCATATCGGCCTTGCCCTGGCCGCCGCCGGCAACCCGACCCGCGCCGAGGAGATCTGGAACGAGATGGCCCGGCCCGAGGCCGAAGGCGAGCAGATCGAGGTCGTCGGCACCGTGATCGACGGCAACGGCGACCTGGTGCGTGACGCCTTTCTCGAGGCCTGGCAGGCCGACAGCCGCGGCGAGCACCAGCACGAGTTCGACCTGAAGAAGCCGTTCAACAGCTTCGGGCGCACCGCGACCACCTTCGACCATGGCAGCGAATGGTCGCTGAAGACCATCAAGCCGGGGCCGGTGGCTCATGCCAGCGGGCAGCCCCAGGCGCCGCACATCAACCTGACGATCTTCGCGCGGGGGGTCAACATCCACCTGCAGACCCGTCTCTACTTCGAGGACGAGGCCGAGGCCAACGACAAGTGCCCGGTGCTCACCCGCATCGAGTCGCCGACTCGCCGCCAGACCCTGATTGCCCGGCGCGAGGAGGCCGACGGCAAGGTGCGCTATCGCCTCGACATTCGCCTGCAGGGCGAGGGTGAAACGGTCTTCTTCGACTTCTGACCTGGCGCCCTGGCTCCAGGGCTCCGGTCATCCGTGCCGCCCCCCCCGGGGCGGCGTTCGGCGTTGTTGACGCCGAGCACTAGCCACGGGGGGAGATCCCCCTGATGATAAAGCGCCACGGTACCGTTTCGGTACAAAGAGAGGTCACCATGTCCAACCCCTGCATTATCTGCGTTGCCATCACCGGCAGCCTGCCCCGCAAGGAAAACAACCCCGCCGTTCCCATTACCATCGAGGAGCAGATCGAGAGCACCCAGGCAGCCTTCGAGGCCGGGGCGACCATCGCCCACTGCCACGTGCGTAACGACGACCAGACGCCGAGCTCCGATCCGGAGAAGTTCGGTCGCCTGCTGGAAGGTCTGAAGAAACACTGCCCGGGCATGATCATCCAGCTCTCCACCGGTGGTCGCTCCGGTGCCGGCGAGGAGCGCGGCGGCATGCTGCCGCTCAAGCCGGACATGGCGAGCCTCTCGGTGGGTTCCAACAACTTCCCCAACCGCGTCTACGAGAACTCGCCCCAGCTGGTCGACTGGCTGGCCGAGGAGATGCTCAAGTACGACATCAAGCCCGAGATCGAGGCCTTCGATCTGTCGCACATCCACCAGGCGGTGAATCTCTCGAAGCAGGGCAAGCTCAAGGCGCCGCTCTATGTGCAGTTCGTGATGGGCGTGAAGAACGCCATGCCGGCCGACAAGCCGACCTTCGACTTCTACATCGAGACCCTGAAGCGCCTGGCGCCGGATGCCCAGTGGTGCGGCGCCGGTGTCGGCCCCAACCAGCTGATGCTCAACGAGTGGTCCATCGCCGCGGGCGGCCATACCCGCACCGGCCTCGAGGATAACGTGCGCATCGACCGCGACACCCTGGCGCCCTCCAATGCGGCCCTGGTCGAACGCGCCGTGGCACTGTGCGAGAAGTACGAGCGCCCGGTCGCGACCTGGCAGCAGGCCCGCGAGATCCTCGGCCTGCAGGCTGCCTGAGCCCCTTTAGGGCATACCGAAGCGCCGCCTTCAGCCACTGAAGGCGGCGCTTTGCATCTTTGAACATCAATGCAGCAGGAGGTGGATCGTGACGATGACAGCCGATGAGCGCACGCCCGATCTTGATGAGATCGGGCGCGTGGTGCAGCTCTATGTGGATGGTTTCCAGGGTGGCATGGACAAGCTCAGGGAGGCCTTCCATGAGGATGCCTGGATCCTGGCCCTGGATGCCGAGGGGGGATTCAGCAAGGATCTGATCAGCGACCGCTTCGAGCGCTGGGCGGCCAGCCACCGGCAGGTGAGCGGGCGTGTCATCCAGGTGACCCAGGCCGGCGAGGTGGCCAGCGTGCTGCTCGGCTTCGACAATACCGAGAACCTGGCGGACTCCTGGGTGGACGTGCTGGCCCTGATCAAGCTCGACGGGACCTGGAAGATCACACACAAGAGCGCCGTGCACAGCAGCCGGGCGGACTGGGCGAAGCCCTGATACTCCTGGCCTCAGCGCAGGCCGAACTTCTTCAGGCGGTAGGCATAGGCGGGGCGCGTCATGCCCAGCCGGCGTGCGGCAGCGGCGAGATTATCGTCGCTGTCCGCCTGGGCTGCCATCAGCATTTCCCTCTCGATATCCTCCAGCGTCAGCCCGGCGTCGAACAGCGCCTGGATAGACTGTCTGGGTGACGCCTCTCCGGCGCCCCCGCCGGGTGCGGCGGCCAGCCTCCCCGTGTTATCCAGCCCCTGGCCCTTCTCGCGCTCCAGGGTAGGGACCCGGTAGTTGCCGAACAGTGCACGCTCGGTGATGTGCTTGTGGTCGACGGTCAGAATGACGCCGCGTTCTATGCTGTTCTTCAGTTCACGAACGTTGCCCGGCCAGGCGTACTGCGACATGGCCGAGCGGGCCTGGTCCGAAAAGCCGAGGGTGCGGCGTTGGTAGTGGTGCTCGCAGCGGGCGAGAAAGTGCTCGGCCAGGGGCAGGATGTCCTCGCGGCGCTCGCGCAGGGGTGGCACCGTGAGGGTGAAGGCGTTGAGGCGGAAGAACAGGTCGCGGCGGAAGCGGCCCTCCTCGACGCGCTGGGCCAGATCGGCATGGGTGGCGGCAACGACGCGAACGTCGACATCCTGAAGCGCCTGGCCGCCAACGCGCTCGATCTGATGCTCCTGGAGGGCGCGCAACAGGGCGGCCTGGGCGCGGGGGGAGAGCTCGGCCAGCTCGTCGAGAAACAGGGTGCCTCCATCGGCACGCTCGAAGCGGCCCAGGCGTGACTGCACCGCACCGGTATAGGCGCCCTTTTCCACGCCGAACAGCTCCGACTCGATCAGTTCGGGCGGTATGGCCGCGCAGTTAACGGCGATGAAGGGGCCGTTGGCGCGCTGGCTCTGCTCGTGCAGGCGCTGGGCGAGAATCTCCTTGCCGGTGCCGGTTTCTCCCAGCAGCAGCACCGGCACCTCGGCGACGGCGGCGCTGTCGAGCATGGCGAGCATCTCGCGAAAGGCCGGCGCCGAGCCGATGGGGCCCCAGTCGTCGTCGCTGCGGCGCCGTGCGAGACCCCCCTCCAAGGTGGCCACCCGCGCCTGCAGCTCATAGAGCTCATCGATCAGCGGGGCTTCGCGGAGCAGGGCGGTAAAGGCCTCGTGGTCGGGCCACTCCTCGGCAAACTTGCCGACGATCCGGCACTGGGCATCCCCGCAGCCACGGCACTCCACCTCCCGATACTGCACCTCGCGCCCCAGCAGCTGAGTCGCATAGCCGGAGGCGTAGCCCAGCAGCGTCCAGCAGACCGGCATCTCCTGAACGCCCCGGGCGCGCCACACCTCCACCTCGAAGGAGCCCTTCCAGACGAACTCACTGCGGAAGTGGTTGTGCTCCGGGTCGACCTCCACGGTCACCGGAATGGCCTGGACATGCCCTTGCAGGGCATGCAGCTGTGGGCCAGCGAGGAAGCTCTCGCGCAGGCCCAGTCGCTCGCCGCGCAGTGACTCGCCGAGCTCGGCGTCCTGCAGCCCCGAGTAGTAGCCCAGGCGGATAAAGACGCCGCGGGCGCGCTCGATGCCCAGGGTCGTGACCAGCTCACTGCGGAAGAAGGCGGACGCCTGAAGCGACATCAGCAGCATGCGCTGCTCGCCGAGCCAGATCTGCCCCTCTTCCGGCAGGAAGCGCAGGGCATCCATCAGGTCGCGAGCGCTGGGGTACTGGGGAGTGCTTGAGGTCATGGAAAGCTCATAAGAAAGGCGCGGCGTCAGGATATCACCCATGCTGAGACGGGAGGCGACGCCCCGGATGATGATTTGCACAGGGGTGATGAAATGGTTAATCGATTTCAGCGAACGCGTGTTCGTATCGCGAACTCAGGTTGCCGGAAGTTAGCCTAGTGCCTTGAATATCTGAATTTTTCACATTCCGGCACGCTTCTTGACAGGTATATGGGCCAGGTGTCCGATGCTAACCTCTTGATTATACTAAAGTCTAAGAGGTGTGTCGCCGGCCCTGGGACGACAAGCCCATGACGACCAGACGGGTGACATTGATCATGCAAAACACAACAACGGTGCTTTCCCGGCACCTACCCTCACGTACCGTCGGGGCCCTGGCCCTGTTCGGTGCCCTGCTGCTGCCCCCGGCGGCGGCCAACGCGTCGGAAGCCCGCGAGCCGGCCGAGGTCTACCGCCAGGTCTGCGCCCACTGCCACGCCCCGGACGAGGCGGTCGGCCCGGTGATCACTAACGCCTTCCCCGAGGCGGCCCAGGAGGCCTGGGTCAACTATATCCGCATGACCGTGCGCAACGGCCGGGCCGCCATGCCCTCCTTTCGCCCGGCCAAGATCAGTGACGCCGAGCTTGAAGCGCTGAGCGCGGCCCTTGCTCGCGGTGAGTTTGCTGAAACCGCGACCGATGAGGAGTAATGCCATGCACCTGACGCGTCGACAGCTGCTCAAGAATGGCCTGCTGCTGGGCTCGGCGGCGCCGCTGACCATGGGGGCGGCCTGGGCCGGCCAGGCAACTCCGGGCGGGGCTCCCGTCCATGGCGAGATCCGCCTCTACGGCGTGGACCGCTCGACCACCGAGCTCGGCCTGGGGCTGCGCCAACAGGGCTGGGAGCCCCACTACGAAGGGCGTCTAGATCCCCTGGCGCTCAATGTGCTGCCCGCCGGCACCCTGGCCGCGGGCTTTACTGATGAGGCGGGCCTGGTACTGCTGACCAGCCTGCTTGCCGGCCGGGGGCAGATCCTGGCCCTGGGACGCCATGACGAGGGGCGCCACTACCTGCTGAGCCACCGTGGCCCGGTTGCCGAGCCGCTGGCGCTGTCCGGCGGCAGCTGGCAGTCCACCCTGGGACGCGAGTACGCCCGCCTAGCGCTGGCCGGCGATGCCGTCCGCGAGGTGCGCCAGTTCCGCCGCCCGGCCGACGCCGGCGCTCGCGAGTTGAGCTTCCTGGTCCGGGTCTGAGCCCCGAACACAACAATCGAGAGAACACCCCATGAGCACGACACAGCGCATTCTTCCCAAGGGCGTCAGCGAGGCGGACTTCGATGCCGCCCTGAGCCGCTTTCGCGATATCGTCGGGGCCGATAGCGTCTTGACCGAAGGGGGCCAGCTGGCGCCCTACACCAAGATCATGATGGCCGGTGATGACCGCGACTACATCCCCTCGGCGGCGGTGATGCCGACCAGCGCCGAGCAGGTCCAGGAGATCGTGCGGACCTGCAACGAGTTCAAGGTGCCGATCTGGACCATCTCCACCGGCAAGAACCTGGGCTATGGCTCGGCGGCGCCAGGGGAGACCGGCCAGGTGATCCTCGACCTTCACCGCATGAACCGCATCATCGAGGTCGACCCTGACTCCTGCACGGCGCTGGTGGAGCCCGGTGTCACCTACCAGCAGCTCTACGACCATATCCAGGAGAAGGGCTACAAGTTGTGGCTCTCCGTGCCGGCACCCTCGGCCATTGCCGGCCCGGTGGGCAACACCCTGGATCGCGGGGTGGGCTACACCCCCTACGGCGAGCACTTCATGTTCCAGTGCGGCATGGAGGTGGTGCTGGCCAACGGCGAGATGATCCGCACCGGCATGGGCGGCATCGAGAACTCGACCTCCTGGCAGGTCTTCAAGTGGGGCTATGGCCCCTACCTGGATGGCATCTTCTCCCAGTCCAACTACGGGGTCGTCACCAAGATGGGGATGTGGCTGATGCCGGAGCCACCGGCCTATCGCCCCTTCCTGATCCAGTATCCCGATCCGGAGGACATCGAGGAGATCGTCGAGATCATGCGCCCGCTGCGCATCGCTCAGATCATCCCCAACGCCGTGGTGATCGTGCACACCCTGTGGGATGCCGGCACCCACGTGGAGCGCAAGGACTACTACGAGGGCCCGGAGTCCATTCCCCGCGAGGCCATCGAGCGGATCAAGCAGGACGAGGGGATCGGCGAGTGGAACATCTACGCCGCCCTCTACGGCACCCCCGAGCAGATCGAGGTCAACTGGAACATCATCGAGCAGGCCTTCAGCAAGAGCGGCAAGGCCCAGATCATGTACGGCGAGGAGGCCGAGAAGCGCGGCGGCGGCTTCGAATACCGCTCGGCGCTGATGAAGGGCGAGATGAACCTGCAGGAGTTCGGCCTCTACAACTGGCGCGGGGGCGGCGGCTCCATGTGGTTCGCGCCGGTCTCCCAGGCCAAGGGCAGCGAGACCCGCGACCAGACCGAGCTGGCCCAGCAGATCCTCGGCAAGTACGGCTTCGACTACGTGGCCGAGTACATCGTCGGCTGGCGCGACATGCACCACGTGATCGATCTGCTCTACAACCGCCAGGACCCGGAAGAGACCCAGCGCGCCCATGACTGCTTCGCCGAGCTGATCGACGAGTTCGCCAAGCGCGGCTATGGCCTCTATCGCACCAACAATGAGTTCATGGAGCAGGTCGCCGGCACCTTCGGCGAGCCCCTGCGCGAGGTGCACCGCACCCTGAAGCAGGCCCTGGACCCCAACGGCATCCTGTCGCCCGGCAAGTCCGGCATTCGCCTGTAACCGTCCGTCGATGAACCGACCCTAAGGAAGAGATCAGATGAGCACTGCATACCGCGACTTTCACCTCCAGCCCATCGCCGGTGAGTGGCGTGAGGGCAGCAGCGAGCGCCGCGCCGAGGTCACCAACCCCTATGACGGCAGCGAGCTGCTGACCATTCGCCTGGCGAACGCAGACGATCTCGACGCCGCCTTCCTGGCCGCCGAGAAGGCCCAGGCCGAGTGGGCGGCGACCCCGCCGGCCGAGCGCAGCGCCGTGCTGCAGCGGGCGGTGGCGATCTTCGACGCCCGCAAGGAGGAGATCATCGACTGGCTGATCCGCGAGTCGGGCAGCACCCGGCTCAAGGCCAACGTCGAGTGGGGCGCCGCCCGGGGGATCACTCAGGAGGCCGCCAGCATGCCGGGGCGGGTCCACGGCATGACTCTGGCCTCCAACGTGCCGGGCAAGGAGAACCGCGTCTACCGCAAGCCGCTGGGCGTGGTCGGCGTGATCAGCCCCTGGAACTTCCCGCTGCACCTCTCCCAGCGCTCCATCGCCCCGGCGCTGGCCCTGGGCAATGCCGTGGTGGTCAAGCCGGCCAGCGATACGCCGGTCACCGGTGGCCTGCTGCTGGCCAAGATCTTCGAGGAGGCCGGCCTGCCCGAGGGGCTGCTCAGCGTGGTGGTCGGCGCCGGCAGCGAGATCGGCGACGCCTTCGTCGAGCACCGCGTGCCGCGGCTGATCTCCTTTACCGGCTCCACCCAGGTGGGTCGCGGCATCGGCCGCATCGCCAGCGGCGGCGAGCATATCAAGAAGGTCTCCCTGGAACTGGGCGGCAACAGCCCCTTCGTGGTGCTGGACGACGCAGATATCGATCAGGCGGTGAACGCCGCGGCCATGGGCAAGTTCCTGCACCAGGGCCAGATCTGCATGGCGGTCAACCGCATCATCGTGGCCGAGTCCCGGTATGACGCCTTCGTCGAGCGCTTCGTGGAGAAGGTCAAGAGGCTGGCGGTAGGAGACCCCGACGACATGGCCACCGTGGTGGGCCCGGTGATCAACTCCAAGCAGCGCGAGGGTCTGGAGGAGAAGATCGCCACCGCCAAGCGTGAGGGTGCGACCGTGCTGCTGGAGGGCGAGATCCAGGGCCAGCTGGTGCCGCCCCATGTGTTCGGCGACGTCACCGCGGAGATGGAGATCAGCCGCGAGGAGATCTTCGGCCCGCTGGTGGGCATCCAGAAGGCCCGCGACGAGGCTCACGCACTCGAACTGGCCAACGGCACCGAGTACGGCCTCTCCAGCGCGGTGTTCAGCGGCGACCTGGCCCGCGGCCTGCGTTTCGCCCAGGGCATCAAGGCGGGCATGACCCACGTCAACGACATGCCGGTCAACGACGAGGCCCACGTACCCTTCGGCGGCGAGAAGAACTCTGGCCTCGGTCGCTTCAACGGCGACTGGGCCATCGAGGAGTTTACCACCGACCACTGGATCAGCGTGCAGCACGCGCCGCGCGGCTATCCCTTCTGAGTCGTGATGCACCGGGCCGCCGGAAGGCGGCCCGGGTTCTTCGATCCACCGTGCAACACCAGGAGTAGATCCAATGAAGATTCAAGCGGCCGTGACCCTGGAGCAGGGCAGTGACTTCGAGTGGCAGGCAGTCGAGCTGGCAGAGCCGGGGCAGGGCGAGGTACGCATCCGCATCGTGGCCACCGGCGTCTGTCATACAGACGCCGTGGCCCGCGACCTGGGCATCGCCCCCTTCCCCATCGTGCTGGGCCACGAGGGGGCTGGCGTGGTGGAGGCCCTCGGCGAGGGGGTGACGGGGCTCGAGGTGGGCGATCATGTGGTGCTGTCGTTCGCCCACTGCGGCGGCTGCGACCACTGCCTGACCGGGCATCCCACCGTCTGCGATACCTTCAACGAGCTCAATTTCGGCGGCGCCATGGATGACGGCAGTCATCGCCTGGCGCGGGGCGATGAGGCGCTGGCCACCTTCTTTGGGCAGTCGTCGTTTGCCAGCCACGCTGTGGTCAGCGCTCGCAATGCCGTGAAGGTGGACCCGGAGGTGGACCTGGCGCTGCTTGGCCCGCTGGGCTGCGGGATCCAGACCGGCGCCGGCACGGTGCTTAATCGCCTCAAGCCGGCGTTCGGTTCGAGCCTGGTGGTCTATGGCTGCGGCGCCGTGGGCCTCAGTGCCATCATGGCGGCGAAGATTGCCGGCTGTCGCCATATCATCGCAGTGGACGTGCACGACACTCGCCTCGAGCTGGCTCGCGAGCTGGGCGCCACCCATGCCCTCAACGGCCAGCATGAAGAGGTGGTTGAGAGAATTCGTGAGATCACCAGCGGCGGCAGCCATTTCGCGGTGGAGACCACCGGGGTTCCAGTGGTGGTGCGCCAGTCGCTGAACGCGCTGCGCCCGCTCGGGGTCTCGGCCATCGTCGGCGTCACCCCCGAGGTCACCCTGGATGTGCATCACGACCTGATGGCCGAGGGCAAGTCGATGATCGGGGTGATCGAGGGCGACTCGGTGCCGCGAGTGTTCATCCCGCAGCTGGTGGCCTACTACAAGGAAGGGCGCTTCCCCTTCGATCGGCTGGTGAAGTTCTATGCGCCTGAGCAGATCAATCAGGCCTTCGAGGATTCGAAGAACGGTATCACCATCAAGCCGGTGCTGAAGATCGCCGGGTAGACTGGCTTACTCCGCAAACATCTCGAAGAACAGGCCGCGCAGCCAGCGGTTGCCGGCATCCTGATGAAAGCGGCGGTGCCAGAAGAGGTTGATGGGGATCTCGGGAAAGGGCAGGGGGTGTTCGCGCATCTCCAGCGCAAAACGCTCCCGGGTCGCCTCGGCAAACTTGTCGGTCACCGTGACCACCAGGTCGCTTTCGCTGACGATATAGGGCACGGCGGCGAAGTGGGGAAGCGCCAGACGAACCGGGCGCTCGATGCCCGCCCGGGCCAGCTGCTCCTCGACGATGCCGTGCCCGGTTCCCTTGGCCACCACCACCGCGTGGGTGGCGGCCCTGAAGTCGTTCATGTCGAAATCGCCCCCTGCCAGGGGGTGATCCTTCCGCATCAGGCAGACATAGCGCTGCACGAAAAGGCCCTGCTGATAGAAACCGGCGCCCAGCTGGGGAATCAGGCCGAGAGCCAGGTCGATCCGCCCGTTCTACATCTCCTTCTTCAGGTCTTCGTGGTGGCTGCGCACCGTGCTCAGCCGGATGCCGGGTGCCTCCCTGGCAAGATGCTCGAGCAGCCGGGGCAGAAAGACGATCTCGCCGATATCGGTCATGGCCAGGCTGAAGAGGCGTTCACTGGTGGTAGGGTCGAAGTCGTCGGGACGGTTCAGGGCCTGCTGCAGCTGGGCCAGGGCCTGGGCTACCGGCGGGTGCAGGCGGGTGGCTAGCGGAGTGGGCATCAGGCCGCGAGAGGTACGCTCGAACAGCTCGTCATCCAGCATTCGGCGCAGCCGCTTGAGGGCGTGGCTGACCGCGGGCTGAGTGATGCCCAGGCGCAGGGCGACGCGCTGGGTGTTCTGCTCCTGATAGAGAAGGTCGAAGAGCACCAGCAGGTTGATATCGATCTCCGAGAGCCGCTTCATGCCGCTTCACCTTGCCGATGGGGAGGCGGCTGACGTGTATTCTGAGGCTTCGACCATCGTCTAGGCACAAGGCTTCCTCTGGCTTGAACTGATTGATTCATCTTGTTATTAGCAATGCTTATGGTGCGAATGCAGGGGGCTGTGTGGCGCCTGAAGGTGCCCGGGCATAGCGTGACAGCCAACACCACAGGCCATCACAACAACCCATCACCACAACACTTGGCCACCCCTTCCCTGACAGGAGACTCCTCATGGTATCCGAGTCATCCAACCAGCGCCTTTCCATTGGCATCATCGGCGGCGGCATCGGCGGCGTGGCCTTCGCCGTGGCCCTGTCCCGTTCCACCGGCCTCGACGTCCAGCTCTTCGAGTCGGCGTCGCAGTTTTCCGAGATCGGCGCGGGGGTCTCCTTCGGCCCCAACGCCGTGCGCGCCATCCAGCGGCTCGGCCTCGAGAAGGCCTATCGCCGCATCGCCGACGCTTCTCCGGCGCCCTTCGAGGATGTCTGGTTCGAGTGGCGGCGCGGCAGCGACGACGGCTACCTGACCGCCACCCTGGCGCCCGGCTGCGGGCAGTCCTCGGTGCATCGTGCGGACTTCCTGGACGCCATCGTCGCCCAGCTGCCGACCGGCATCGCCCATTTCGGCAAGCGCTGCATCGAGGTCACCCAGGACGATGAGCGCGCCACCGCACGCTTTGCCGACGGCACCACCGTCAGCGCTGATATCCTGATCGGCTTCGACGGCATCAAGTCGGCGGTGCGCGAGCATGTGTTGCCCGCCGAGGCGTATGGCGAGTTCGCGCCCTTCTGGAGCGGCACCTACGCCTATCGCGGCATGATCCCCACTGCCCAGCTGGAAGACGCCCTGGAGGCCAGGGGCGCCGATCGGCGACTGGCCCTGGTGCCGCAGATGTACCTGGGCACCGATCGCCACATCCTGACCTTTCCGGTCAAGCAGTCGGAGCTGATCAACGTGGTGGCCTTTATCACCGACCGTTCCACCCCGAACCCCCGGCTTCCCGAAGGGGAGGAGTGGGTCCAGGCGGTCACCCAGCAGGAGATGCTGGAGGTCTTCGAGGGCTGGGGGGCGGCGTCGCAAGCCATCCTCGAGTGCATCCCCGAGCCGACCCGCTGGGCGCTGCACGAGCTGCCCGAACTGCCGCGCTACCACCGCGACCGGGTGCTGATCGTCGGCGATGCCGCCCACGCGCTGGTGCCCCATCAGGGCGCCGGTGCCGGCCAGGCGCTGGAGGATGCCCATGTGCTGGCCAGCCTGCTGGGTGATGAGGCCTGCAACCGGCAGAACGTCCAGCGTGTGCTGGCGGCCTTCGAGACGGTGCGCCATGCGCGGACCTGCAAGGTGCAGCGCACCTCCCACGAGGCGGGCAACGTCTATGAATACGCAGGCGTGGGTATCGGCGACGACGAGGCGAAGCTGATCGAGAACCTGGAGACCCGCTTCGACTGGTTGTGGAACCACGACCCCGAGGAGGATGTGGCGTCGGCGCAGCAGGTGCTGGAGTGGGAAGCGGCGCGGGCCTGAGATCCGTTCTTTCGCCATGCAGGGGGAGGGGAGGTCACTTCTTGCGTGCCTCTATGATGCGGTCGAGGATGTCGAGCAGCCACTCCCTCTCTCCCTCCTTCATGAAGGTGTCGAAGCCTTCCTCGCCCGACACCACCTTGCGATTGAGCCGTTCGGTGAAGGCCTTGCCCTGGTTGGTCAGGTAGAGGGCGTAGGAGCGGCGGTCGTGCTGGGACTTGCGCCGTTCCACTACCTCCAGGCTCTCCAGCTTGTCGATGGCCGCCACCATGGCGGAGCGATCCACATCCAAGGCAACAGACACGGCCGACTGGGTGAGTCCCGGATTGTGGTAGATGATGGCGAGGATGCTGAACAGCCCCGGGGTGATCCCTTCCTGGGCGCAGGCCTCGAAGAAGACATCGAAGTAGACCATCTGGGCACGGCGCAGCTTGTAGCCCAGGCGGGACTGCAGCATGGAGTAGTCGATACCGTTACGTTCGTCGCTGCCTGCCGAGGTGGCGCGATTGCTGCTAGCTGTCTGACTTGCCATGGTGGGCTTCCTTGGTAAAATGTTTGTAATATAAACAGTTTAAATTCTATCGTATATTATGCTACCAAGGCTCCCATGCCGAGGACAGTGTGCCGCACTGCCAGGTACGTACGAATCCATGATAATAATCGGAATCACGCCATGCTGACCCATACCTACCCCCGGCTGATCGAGTGGGGCGACTGTGACCCGGCGGGTATCGTCTTTCACCCCCGCTATCTGGCCTACTTCGATCACTGCACCAACCTGCTGTTCGCCAAGGCGGGCTTCGATCCGACGACGCTGCCGGCGCGCTTCGATGCCATCGGCTTTCCGGTGGTGGATCTGCGCACCCGCTTCCTGGCGCCCTGTCGTTTCGGTGATGAGGTGCGCATCGAGACACGGATCGCTGCTTTTCGCACCAGCAGCTTCGATGTGCAGCATGCCCTGCACCGCAATGACACCCTGGCCGTAGAGGCCACGGTGACCCGGGTCTGGGCGGGGCGGCATCGAGAGGACCCGACGCGTATGCAGTCCATGCCGATCCCGGAGGAGGTGAAGGCGGCCCTGGGCGCCCTGGACTGAACGGGGTGGCAGCATGCTCGGATGGACTGATCGATCAGCGCTTAGCTGGCCTGTCAGGTGGTCCTGAGGATGGGGTCCACTTTACCTTGGCTCGGCAGGCATGGCGCCTGCCGAGCCTTTTTCCGTTGGCTGTGTGGCAGTGGCCGCCTCCAGCGTCGCCATGAAGGCGCGGGCCACGGCGTCCAGCATGGCATCGCCGGCCAGGGCGGGGGGGTGCCAGAGGTGCATGTTGCGCTCGCCGAAGTCGGCCTCCACGGGCAGGCTCTGCAGGCCGAAGCGCGGGGCGGCGATATCGGTGACGCGCTTGGGCATGATGCTGAGGTAGTCGCCGGTGGGCAGGATGTTCAGGCAGATCATGGCGTCCCCGGCCAGGGTGATATGGGTATTCACCTGTTTGAGGCCGGCCTTCTGCAGGCGCTCCACCGGCGACTCTTCGAACTTGGCATAGGTGGCGATATTGATCCAGGGGTAGCCGCTCAGGTCGTCGATCTCGACCCGCTCCTGCTGGGCCAGGGGGTGATGGCGAGAGGCGAAGATGGCCAGGCGGTCCTCGAAGAGCGTGATCCGGTCGAGCTCCTGGCTGGCCGAGACCATCGTAGGCGCCACGGCGATGTCCAGCTCATCGTCGTTGATCTGCTCGAACAGCCGGTAGGGCGTGTCCACCCGGATCAGCAGCGACAGGTTCGGGTGGTGGTGCAGCAGTGACTCGGTGACGGTGTGCATCAAGAGGCTGGCCACCAAGGGGCCAACCCCGATGCGCAGCTCGGTTTGCATGCCCAGGCCGAAGCAAGTGGCGGACTGTTCGGCAGCCCACACCGACTTGGCAATGGCGCGCCCCTCCCTGGCCAGCATGCCGCCAAGGGTCGTATGGCGTACGCCATGGCGACTGCGAGTGAAGAGGGGTTCACCTGCCTGCATCTCCAGCGTCTGCATGTTCTTGGTCAGGGTCGGCTGGCTGATATGCAGCTTGCCGGCGGCCCGGCTGATGGAGCCGCAGTCCAGAACGATGGCCAGTTGCATCAGATGCTTGGCTTCCATGGCGGCGTCCTCGTCGCTACATGTATTCAAAAACTTTGTTCAAAGATAGTAAGAAGGAATTTTTGGAATCGCAAGGCCTGGGGCATGATAGGCAGGAGCACATTTCGTTTACTCATCGATAAATAGGTATCACAACAATGCGCATGAGAATCCTTGGAATTTCCCTGGCCCTCTGGGCCAGCGCCGCAGGGGCATCGGCAAATCCTGCACCCGGCGCCGCCCACTACTACCGGGAGCAGGGCATCGAGATCCCCGAGCCGCTGCGCGCCGAATGACGCCCGGATTCGCCGGTGCCGGGGTGACCGCTGTCGCCTGGCGGCCTTGGGTGCCGGCCATGCTCACTCCGCCTCTACCTCGCCGAGATGACGATTATGACAACTAACAATACACGCTGGTCAGGACGCCTCGGCCTCCTGCTCTGGGTGCTCGGCGGCATCGTCGCCCTGCTGGGACTCGCCAACGTCATGCCGGGCTATCAGATGCTGCCGCGGATCGGTCCTTTCTCCCTGGAGTGGTTCCGCCCCACCTTCTTTGCCCTCTGTGTCACCATCGCCTTCGTCTTCTGCTGGAAGGAGATCCTGGAGAGTGGAAAGCGCCTCACCCCGCTGCGCGTCCTGGTCGATGTCGTGCTGTGGTTGGCCGTGCTCTACAGCTGCTATCGCTACTACGAAGTCGGCATGGAGATGATCCATTCCATTGTCTTCTTCGGCCTGCGGGATGCCGTGATCGCCGTCATCGGGGTGACGGTGGCCATCATCACCTGCTGGCGGCTGTGGGGTGCGCCGATCGCCATCATCGGTATCCTGGCTTTCCTCTACCTGGCCACTGGTCACCACTGGCCCGGGGCGATGCAGACCAGCGGTGGCGACATCCTCGACAAGCTGGCCGAGAATCTTTGGTTCGGCGCCGACAATGGCGTGCTCGGCAGCATCTTCGGCATCATCCTGAGCACCGTGCTGCCCTTCATCATCCTGGGGGCCGTGCTGGATGGCTGTGGCGCCGGCGGCTCGATGATCCGTATCTCCTTCTCGCTGATGCGCCAGTTCCGTGGTGGTCCGGCCTATTCGGCGATCATCGCCTCGGGCATGTTCGGCACCGTATCGGGTAGTGCGGTGGCCAATGTAGTGGGCACTGGCGTGGTCACCATTCCGATGATCCGGCGGCGTGGCTTTTCCGGCAACTTCGCCGGTGGCCTGGAGGCCAGCGCCTCGGCCGGCGGCCAGATCCTGCCGCCGATCATGGGCGCTGCGGCCCTGGTGATGGCCGACTATGTGGGGGTCAGCTACCTGACCGTCATCACCGCCGTGCTAATTCCCGCCATTGCCTACTATCTCAGCCTCTTTTTGGCGGTCTATTTTGAGGCGCGCAAACTCGGTGTCGCTGCCAATGAGGACGAAGTGGCCGAGCCAGTGGCCCTGCAGGACTGGCTCAACCTGCTGCTGATCGTGGCGCCGCTGGCGATTATCGTCTATCTGCTGATCGGCGGGGCCTCGCCGGCCGGCGCTTCCATCACGGCGATCTTCGCCCTGATCCCGCTCAGCCTGATCAACCCGAGTATCAGGCGTCATCCCCAGCGCCTGCTGACGGCCCTGTCGGAAGGTGGAATTACCATTGCGCGACTGACTATGGCCATTGCCGTGGTCGGCATCATCGTCGCCACCCTGTCGGCCACCGGTATCCCCTCCAAGTTTGCCGTGCTGCTCTCCGGGGCCTCGGACTACTCGCTGTTCGCCGCCTTGCTGATCACGGCCTTGGGCTGCATCGTGTTGGGCATGGGGATGCCGACCCTGCCGGCCTACATTGCCATCATCGTGGTCATGGGGCCGACCCTGCAGGCCTTCGGCCTGGAGCTGCTCACTGCCCACATGTTCGTGTTCTTCTTCGGTATCGCCTCGGTCATCACGCCCCCGGTGGCCATCGCCGCCTATGCGGCGGCGGCCATATCCGGTGGTAAACCCATGGCCACTGCGGTGACCAGTACGCGCATCGCGGCAATGCTCTTCCTGATCCCCTTCGCCTTCGTCTATAACCCGATCATGCTGACGGTGGGCGCCGCCGGTGCCGACTTCAGCCTGGCTGCCTACCTGTGGATGATCGTGCAGCTGGCCCTGGCGCTCTACCTCACCGCCTCGGCACTGGCCCGCTTCGACCGGCAGTGGATCGCCCTGCCCGAGGCTGGGGTGCGCTTCGCCGCGGCTGTGGCCCTGCTCTCGCCCTATCCCTTGGTCAGCCTCCTGGGCCTGGCGATCGGGCTAGGCATGATCGTGCTACACGCCCGGCTGCCGGTGAAGCCCGGCGGCAGCCAGGCCGTGCAGGGGGGCTGAGCGATGTTCGAAGCCACGGCCCTGCTGTTCGGAGTCCTCTGCGGCCTGTTGATCCTGCTCTCCGGGGTGGGCGCCGGGGTGATCATGGTGCCGGGCATGATGCTGCTGTTCGGCGTGGCCCCGGCCACGGCGGTGGGCACCGCCAGCCTGGTCTCGGTGCTGATCAAGCTGGTGGCCACCTATGCCCATGGCCGCGACAGCCGCGTCGACTGGGCGCTGTTCAAGCGCTTCTCGCGCTGGGCGGTGCCCAGCTGCCTGCTCCTTGCCTTGTTGATTACCGCTCTACTCCAGACACCCTGGGGGGCGGGGGTGCAGCATGGCCTCAAGCTGGCCGTGCTGGCCGCCGCCGGCTTCGCGGTGCTGGTCAGCTTCCGGCCCCAGGTGTTGCAGCATGTCGGCCAGTGGCTTGGCGGGCTGATGCCCTTGGCCTGCGGGGCCATGGTGGGCGCCACCGGGGTGGGCGGCGGCGTGTTGATCGTGCCGACCCTGCGGGCCATGAGCGGCGCCGATATCAAGGTGGTAGTGGGCACCTCGACGGTCATCGGCCTGCTGCTGTCGGCCTGCACAGGCCTGGTTTTCGGCGGCGGCGGGCATCTCGCGCCGACGCTCGCCCTGCTGGTGACTCTGGGCGGAGGCCTGGGCGTGATGCTGGGGCGGCCCCTGGTCGCCCGGCTGTCGAGCCGTGCCGTCAGCACCCTGGTCTACACCCTGATCGGCGTCTCGCTGCTCAACATGACCTACGACCTCCTTCTGGTCTGATCAGTAGATTCCCTGTTCGAGAAAGCGCGTCGAGAGCGCCTCGGCGGCCTGGCGGAGCCGGCGGTGGAAACGGGGAATGGCCGTGTCGGGGGCCTGGAGCGCCGGTAGCCAGACCAGGCTGAGGCTCGCCTGGATCTCGCCATGGGCCAGAATCGGGACCGCCATGCCCATGACCTCTTCCTCGGCCTCGAAGTGGCCAAGGACCGGGTCGCGTAGGGCATAGCCTGCCTCCAGCACCGTCGCGACCAGGTTCTCCACATAGTGGCGATCGCTGGCCAGCTCCGCCTCATGACCGCCTCGTCGGCGAATCCGCTCGAGGATCTGCTCGCGGCGGCGCGCATCGCTGTAGGCCAGATAGACCCGCCCGATGCCCGACAGCAGCATGGAGGGGTGATAGCCCAGCAGCTCGCGGTTGGGAATGAGGGGACTGCGGCGCCGCGAGGTCTCGATGATCACCATGCCCTCGCCGTCGTAGACGGAGATGTCCGATGGCCAGATCAGCTCCTTCTGCAGTGCGTCCAGCACCGGGGTGGCGATCTCGGCGATGCTGTCGTCGACGTCCAGAGACTCGCCCAGGGCCTGAATTCGGCAGGTCAGGCGGTAGCGCTGGTCGCTCATGCCACGATAGACCCAGCCCTCGTCCTCCAGGGTGGCCAGGATGCGCAGCAGGGTCGCCTTGTCGATGCCGGTCCGGCGGTGCAGGTCGACCAGCGCGAGCGGCGTCTCGGCGCCGCTGATGGCGCTGACCACCTGCAGGCCCCGGGCCAGGGCGCGGATGCGCTGGGTCATGTCGGCGGCTCCGTAGCGTTTCGTCTGCTGAAATGTTTGGTTGCCGGTGGGGGCGCTGTCAATGGAGAGTGAGGTATGGTCGTTAACAAGACCAATAATTGAAAGGATTAGGCTTTACTGGAGTAACCCATGACCCGACCGCCCAACCTACTGTTTATCATGGCCGACCAGCTGCGCGCCGATTATCTCGGCTGCAATGGCCATCCGAGCATTCGCACGCCGCATATCGACGCCTTGGCGGTACGTGGCGTCAACTTCAGCCGCGCCTATTGCCAGGCCCCGGTGTGTGGCCCTTCGCGGATGTCCTTCTATACTGGTCGCTACGCCGCCAGCCACGGCGCTAGCTACAACGGCGTGCCGCTGCGCGTCGATGAGCGCACCCTTGGCGACTACCTGCGCCCCCATGGCTACCGCGTCGGCCTGGTCGGCAAGACCCATATGAAACGTGATGACGACGGCATGGCGCATCTGGGGATCGACCCCGACTCCTCGCGCGGCGTGCTGGTCAGTCAGTGCGGCTTCGAGCCCTTTGAACGCGACGACGGCCTGCATCCCGACCAGCTGGCCAACCCTGACCTGCCCTACAACCGCTACCTGCGCGACCAGGGCTATGAGGGCGACAACCCCTGGCACAGCGCTGCCAACTCGGCGGAGGGCGAAGACGGGAAGGTCCTGAGTGGCTGGTACATGCGCCACAGCCACCTGCCGGCGCGGGTCAAGGAGGAACACTCCGAGACCGCCTACACCACGAAGCGCGCCATGGACTTCATCGAGAACGCCGGCGAGCAGCCCTGGTGCCTGCACCTCAGCTATATCAAGCCCCACTGGCCCTATATGGCCCCGGCGCCCTACCACGACCTTTACGGCCCCGAGGATATCCTCCCCGCAGTGCGTAGCGACGCCGAGCGCGAGCGCCCCCATCCGGTGATCGAAGCCTTCATGAGCCACGGCGAGTCGATCGAGTTTTCCCGCGACGCGGTGCGCGAGCGGGTGATCCCTACCTATATGGGGCTGGTCACCCAGCTCGACGACCATATCGGCCGGCTGGTTGACTTCCTCGAGGCCAAGGGCCTACGCGACGACACCGTGATCGTGATCACCTCGGACCATGGCGACTACCTGGGCGACCACTGGCTAGGCGAGAAGGAGCTGTTCCACGAACCCAGCGCGCGGATCCCGATGATCGTGGTGGACCCAAGGCGCAACGCCGACACCACCCGCGGCAGCCGCAACGACCAGCTCGTGGAGGCCATCGACCTGGTGCCCACCTTCGTTGACTATGCCGGTGGCGACAGCCGGGCCCTGGATCATGTGCTGGAGGGACGCTCGCTCACGCCGCTGATCCAGGGACAGAGCGACCTTGCATGGCGGCAGTATGCCTTCAGCGAGGCGGACTACGCCTGGCGCCCGGCGCGTCGCGAACTGGGTCTGGCCCCGGACGAGGCGCGCGCCTTTATGGTCACCGACGGGCGCTGGAAGTACCTGCACTACGCCAACCACCCCCCGCAGCTTTTCGACCTGGCGAGCGATCCCGGCGAGCTCGAGGACCTGGCCCATCGCGACGCCCATCGCGCGGTGCGCAGTGAACTGGAGGCGGCGCTCAACGAATGGTTCAAGGCACGCCGGCTGCGCACCACCGTCAGCCATGAGAGCGTCGAGCAGAACACCGACATTCACCACAAGCGCGGCATCCTCTACGGCGTCTGGTAGTGCCATCGGGGCACCTGCCGCTCAGCCGACCATCCAACAATGACAATGAAGGTATCAACATGACATCACGCCACTTGTTTGCCACCGGCCTGCTGGCCGCGGGGCTCTCCCTGGGGACGCTGGCCCAGGCGGCCAGCATCAGCGTTGAGGCCGCCGGCCCGGGTTCCCAGTCGGGCACCCTGGTTCAGGCCCTGGCCCAGTACACCGAGAGTGAAGGCATCAGCCTGGAGGTGATTCTGGGACAGGGCTTGACCCGCTCGGCCATGAAGGTGGCCGCCGGGCAGGCCGACTCCACCTTCGTGGTGCCGCCGGTCGTAAAGATGATGCGCGAGGCCTCGGGACCCTTCGAGGCTCACGGCGACCGGGCGAGGGACTTGTCCGAGAACCTGCGCTCCCTGTTCGGCCTGCCGGGCGGTATCTTCCATGCCGTGACCTGGGCGGACGCCGGCGTCGAGCGCTGGCACGATGTGGCGGGAAAACGGGTCTATGTCGGTCCTCCCGGGGGAGCGGCGGCACAGATGATCATCGGCATGATCGAGCTGGAAACCGGGTTGGTGGCGGACGAGGACTATGACACCGTGCGTATCCCTTGGGGCGCGGCCACCCAGGCGTTCCAGGACGGCCAGTTCGATGTGTTGGTGCTCTCCTCGCCGGTGGGCCAGCAGTCGCTCAATGAACTCAGTCTGCAGCGCGAGATTCGCCTGCTGGGCATTGCCGAGGAGCTGATCGAGTCTGATGAGTGGAGGGCCTATACCGAAGAGACCGCCACCACCCACGGGACCATTCCGGCGGGCACCTACTCGGGCCAAATCAACAGTGACGAGGATGTCCTGACCTCGGCCAATATCATCTACATGGCGGTGAACGCTACCATGCCCGACGAGGTGGCCTACGGCTACACCCGGGCCTACTGGGAGAACCTGGACGAGATGAAGGCTGGTAATGCCATGTTGAGAGCCTTGAATACCGACGACCCCTTCATCGGTCTCAACGCCCCCCTGCATCCCGGCGCGGTGAAGTACTATCGGGACGCCGGCCTGGAGATCCCCGAGCACCTGCTGGAGTAGGCTGCGCTTCGTTTACCGCCTGCCCGCACCCCGAGCCCCTGCCATCCGGCGGGGGCTCGGGGTGTCATCGCATCGGATCGATCGAGCAGTCATATACGACCATAGACGAACGAATTGGACTAAAGTCTAAGAAGTAGATATACTGTTAGCATCCTCACGAACTGACAGGTTGCTAACGCCATGACCACCCAGACTCTCGCCTACGACGCGACCACCGCCGCTCCCCAGGCCTCCCTGATCAAGCGTATCGGCCTGGTGGCCTATCGGCTGCTCGAGCGGATGACCGAGAGCGCCTACCGTCAGCACCAGGCCCGCTTACGCAACCACTTCTATATCTAATGGGAGAAGTCGTGCTTGGCTCAAGGCAGGCCGACAACATGACACAACGAGAAGAGCCAGCGCACTGCGCTGGCTCTTCTCGTTATGGGGTGAGGGCTGGCTCATGCAATCCGCTTGGGCCAGGGACTCGTCTCGCTGGCGGCAAGCATCTGACGCAGCAGCGCCTCGGTCAGGGCGTGACGCTGCACCCGGTAGTCGGGGTCGTTCCAGAGATTGCGGGTCTCATGGGGATCGCACTCCAGGTGGTATAGCTCGCACCACTCCTGGTCTTGGTAGAGCGTCAGGCGGTAGCCGTCCTGTAACAGGGTGCGCGATTGAGCCGGCCGCTCGAAGCCCCAGTGGGCGATGTTGTCCTCGTGCTCGATCAGCAGTGATCGACGCTCCCAGGCCTCGCCCTGTAGCAGGGGCAGCAGGCTGGTGCCCTGGATGCCGTGGTAGGGGGTAACGCCCGCTCGTTCGAGGATCGTCGGGGCCATGTCGATGGCCGAGGTCAGGGCGGCGGTCCGGCGCGCCTCGCCCTGCCCGGGCTCGGCCCAGATCAGCGGGACCCGGGTGATGCTGCGCAACGGCGCGGGGCCCTTGAGCAGCAGGTTGAAGTCCCCCATGTAGTCGCCGTGGTCGCTGGTGAAGATCACCACCGTGTCCTCGGCCAGGCCGTTGGCCTCGAGGCTCGCCAGCAGTTGTCCCACGGCATCATCGATCATGCCGATCATGCCGCAGGTCAGGGCCATGGCCTCGCGGATCTCCCTGTCGCTTGCCATGAAGGCCTTCTCGGTGCGCGCGTTGCGCTCCCCCCGGTGGTACTGTTCGGCGACGAAGCGCAGGTGCGGGGGCGGGTTGTGGTGGGCGTCATAAGGCAGCTCCACCTCGAAGTCGTCTGGATCGTAGCGATCCCAGTATTTCCCCGGCGGACAGAAGGGGTGGTGGGGATCGGGGAAGGAGACGAAGGCGAAGAAGGGCGCCTCCTCGCCCTGGCGCGAGGCCAGGTAGTCGCAGGCCTGGCGCTCCACGTAGCGGGTGGGGTGCAGCTCCTCTGGCAGGGCGCTGCGGTAGGCCTGGGGGCAGATATAGTCGTGGGGCAGCTGATGGGCCGGGCCCTGCAGGCGTTCCGGTGCCTCGACCCGGCGGCGCAGCCACTGGTCGTAGTGGCCGCCGCACTGGTCGCCGTGTCGGGTGACGATATCGGCATGCTCGAAGCCGTAGTAGGGCAGCGCGACGCGGTAGTCCGCCTCGCCACTCCAGCGCTCTGGCTCCTCGTTGCGCCAGTCCTCGGCGCTCTCCTGGTGAGCGTCTGGCACCCGGGCCCCGGCCGCCGGGTTGTGTTGCGGGACCTCGCGGCCGGTGAAGGGCTGCAGGTGGGACTTGCCGATCAGCGCCGTGTGGTAGCCCTCCAGGCGCAGCGCCTCGACGAAGGTGCTGTTGTGCCCGGGCAGGTGCAGGCCGTTCTTGCGCAGGCCGTGCACGCTGGGGTAGCGGCCGGTGATCAGGGAGGCACGATTGGGCATGCACACCGGGCTGGCCGTGTGGAACTCCTCGAAGCGGGTCCCCCGCGCCGCCAGGCCATCGATATGGGGCGTCTTCAGCAGGGGATGCCCCATGCAGCCCAGGTAGTCGGCACGCTGCTGGTCGGTGATGATGAACAGGAAGTTGGGTCTGCAGGTCATGCCAGGGCTCCCTTCTTGAGACTGGTTTGGCGGTGCAGCACCAGCAGGGCGACACCGAGGAAGAAGGCCGGCCAGTGCACCAGCGGGAGGGTGACCAGCATGGCGATGGCCAGCCCCACCCGCAGGGCGGCCTCGGCCAGCGACAGGCGGCAGCGGTCGTGGAAGGCCAGCCCCGAGGCGATCAGCAGCACCGCGAGCGACAGACGCAGCAGGATCGAGGCCATGTCGTACCAGGCCCCCGAGCCGCCGGCCTCCGGCACCAGCAAGAGCTCCGGGTAGAAGGCGAAGGTGAAGGGCAGCAGGAAGATCACCAGGCCGATGCGGGTCGCCTCCAGGGCGGTGCGCAGCGGCGAGGCCCCGCTGATAGAAGCCGCCGCGAAGGCCGCCACCGCCACCGGCGGGGTGATCGCCGAGGCGACCCCGAAGTAGAAGACGAACATGTGGGCGACCAGCGGCTCCAGGCCCAGGCGCAGCATGGCCGGGCCCATGATCAGGATGATGGTCAAGTAGGCCGGCAGGGTCGGCATGCCCATGCCCAGTACGAGTGCCGCCATCATGGCCATCAGCAGCGAGACCAGCAGGCTGCCCCCGGTCGAGGCGCCGATCACCTGGGCGAACTTGATCGGCAGGCCGGTGGCGGCGAGGACGCCAACGATGATGCCGACGACGCCCACCGCGATCAGCAGGGTGGCGAAGCTGTTGCCGCCCCGGGACAGGGCATGGACCAGCGTCAGGGGCGAGCGGCGGATCGCCGGGTTGAGTGCCAGGCTCAGCGGCACCACGGAGAAGAGCGCCAGGGTGCCGGCACCAGCCGGTGAGAAGCCGTAGATCAAGGCGACCACCACCACCGTCAGCGGCACGAAGACCATGATCAGGTTGATGAAGTCCTGGCGGTGGGGCAGGTCGGCGGGGTCGATATCGACCGGCCGGCTCTCGATGCCCAGGCGACGCGCTTCGTAGACCACGGCGGCGAACAGCGAGCCGTAGTAGAAGAGGGCGGGGATCATCGCCGCGACGATGATGGTCAGGTAGGAGATGCCGGTGAAGTCGGCCATCACCAGGGCCGCGGCTCCCATGATCGGCGGCATGATCTGGCCGCCGCTGGAGGCGGTGGCCTCGACGCCCCCGGCGAAGGCGGGCGAGAAGCCGCGGCGACGGATCATCGGGATGGTGATCACCCCGGTGCCCACCACATTGGCCACGGCGCTGCCCGATACCGAACCGAAGAGGCCCGAGGAGAGGATGGCGGCGTGGGCCGGGCCGCCCCGGGCCCGCCGGAAGGCGTGCAGCGAGACCTTGATCATCGACCCGCCGGCGCCGCTGCCCTCGAGGAGGGCGCCGAGCAGGATGAAGGGTAGGATGGTGTTGATGACGATGGCCAGCAGTGAGCCCAGCACGCCGTTGGTGCTGTTGTACCAGAGGGTATCGGCGGTGCCCTCGATGACGTCGATGGGGGCCATGCGGAACAGCCCCGGCCAGTGGTGGCCGGTATAGAAGTAGAGCAGCGCCACCACTCCCACGGCGGTCAGTGCCACTCCCCACAGGCGCAGGCAGATCAGCATCAGGGCCACCACGCCGGCCAGCGCCGTCCAGGCATGGGCGGCATCGAAGAAGAAGAGCCCGCCCTTGAGGCGCTCCATGGTGATGTAGTAGTCATGCAGAGCCACGATCAGCGCGGCCATAACGACGATGTCAACCAGGCTGCCGGCCAGGCGCCAGAGTGGGCCGGCGCCGGCGGGCGTCTTCAGCAGCGTCTCGCGGGCGACCACCGCCAGGCAGGCCAGGCCCAGCATCAGCGGGTGCATATACTCGTAGCCGAAGGGCCCCAGGCGCGGGATCGGGCCGAAGCTCGGTATGCTGTTGACCAGGCCCAGCAAGGCGATGATGAGGCCAACGGCATAGGCCAGGCTCTGCCGGAGGCGAACCTCTGAGAGCGGGAAAAGGGTGCGGGTCATGGGGACTACCTGTCGCGACGGGGCAGGGGAGCGGGGCCCCGGCAGAAGTGCCGGGGCCATCGACTCAGGGGATCAGATGCGGGGGCACCTCGATCTCGCGCTCCTGGTAGTAGCGGTAGGCGCCCGGGTGCAGGGGAGCATCGACACCGATGAGGGCATCCTCGATCGTGAGGTCGGCGAAGATCGGGCTGGAGTCGCGGATCTCGTCGATGTTGTCCCACACCGTGCGGGTCAACTGGTAGGCGGTCTCCTCGTCGAGACTCTGGTTAACCAGCGCCATCATGGTGAAGGCCAGCAGGGTGAGGGTCTCCTCCTCGTTGACGGTGTTGGCATAGGTGTCGTTGGGGATCTCCACTGACAGCATGCCGGGCGTGGCCATCAGCTCCTGCCAGGACTCGCTCTTCAGTCCTTCCTCGGTCATGCCGAGGAAGCGGACCGGGTTGACCAGCGAATACTGCTCGATGGCCGCGGAGCCAATCCGCGGAGCACTGACCATCACATCCACCTGGCCGTCATTGAAGGCCTGGCCGGAGCCGCCCCAGCCGAGGGTCACCGCGCGATAGCCCTCGTTGGGCCGCATGCCGGTGTTGGCGTGAATGACCTGTTCGATGGCGTTGCTGGCGGCGCTGGCCGCGGGTCCGATATAGACGTTCTTGCCGGCGATGTCGTCCCAGCTCTCGATGCCGCTGTCGGCCCAGGTGAACACATGGTAGGCGCCGTGGACGAAGCCGAACAGCGAGCGCAGGTTGTCTGCCGCCTGGATGGCCTGGTCGCCCATCTCGCCGTACATGCGGGAGCCCTCTCCCATGTAGCCGTAGAGCTCGGTAGGGATCATGGTCAGGTCAATGCGCCCCGCGCCCAGCTTGACGCCGGTCATTGCCAGGTTCTGGCCGGTGCTGAGCTGGATGTTGAGGCCGTGATCGCGGCCGGCCAGGGTACTCATCAGGGTGGCAAGCTGGGAGTTGAAGGTGGCGGGGTTGCCGCTTTCGGCGCGCAGGGCCTGGGCCTGTGCCTGGGTGGCGGTGAAGGCCAGGGCACTGGCGAGTGCGGTGGTGGTGAGCAGCGTCTTCAGGGTCATGGATGGCTCCGGGCGTGTCGTTGTGGGGTTGTTATCGTCGCCGCGACCGGGGGCGTCGTCGGCGCCATACGTGGGTACCAGTATGAGCGGAAGCGCCGCCGGGCCACCAATGCCATTCGCCCGCTTGGGTATGCGATTTCTCTATCGGGGGACGTGTGAGAGGGTGCGGCTGACGTCGCGCAGCGCCTTGCACAGCGCCCGCAGGGCATGGCTGGGAGCGCTGTCCTCGCGCATGGTCAGGCCGATGGCACGGGGCGGGCCCTGCAGGCGTAGCGGCAGATAGGCGAGACGCCCGTCCTGCACCTCGTAGTGGACCTGGTAGGGGGAGACCAGGGCGAGGCGGTCGCTGTCGCGCAGCAGGTCGCAGATGACGCCCAGGTTGCCGGCCTCCACCACCGGTGTCGGCGGGGTGATGCCCAGGGTATTGAACTGCTGGTCGAAGCTGTGGCGGGCCGGGCTGCCCCGGGGCGGGGCGATCCAGGGCCAGGCGAGTAGTGTCTCCAGGGTCAGGTCAGGGCGACCCATCAGCGGATGGCCGGGGCGCCCCACGGCGACCAGGTGGTCGTGCAGCAGCACCTCCTGAGCCATCTCCTCCTCGGGGTCGATGCGGTGCAGCACCCCCACCAGGACATCGAGCTCGCCGTTACGCAGTGCCTCGAAGAGGACGTCATAGGTGGCCTCGTGTACGGTGATGTCCAGCCCCGGGCGCTCGCGCAGCAGGGCATCCACGGCGCGTGGCACCAGCAGGGAGCTGGTCAGCGGCAGGGCGCCGATGATCACCCGCCCCTGGGCTTCACCCCGCCAGGCGGCGATATCGTCCTGCAGCAGCGCCAGCTCGCGCAGGGCCACCTTGGCGTGTCGGGTCAGCAGGCTGCCACTGGGGGTGGCGATCAGTCCCCGCTGGGTGCGCAGGAACAGTGGCGTACCGACGCGTCCTTCCTGGTCGCGCAGGCTGGCGCTGACGGTGGGCTGGCTGAGCGCCAGGCGCCGGGCGGCCTGGCGTTCGTTAAGGGTCTCGGCTAGGGTCACGAGCACCCTGAGGTGGCGCAGCGAAAGGCGCTGGGCCAGGCGCTGGACGTGGCACTCGGGCGCTAGCTGGGCCAGTTGGCGCTCGGCGTGGCCGAACTGGTGGAGGACGCGGCGGCAGCGGTGGGCCACCAGCTGGCCCGCCTCGGTACAGAGCATGCCGCCGTGGTGGCGCTCGAACAGCGTCAGCTCGAGGGCCTTCTCCAGGTCGCGGATCGCCCGGGAGACCGCCGGCTGGGAGAGGTTGAGGGCCTCGGCGGCGCCGAGCACGCTGCCGCGTTCGGCGACCGCGGTCATGGCACGCAGGCAGCGCAGGCTGGGCAGGCTATCCATGGTCTCAGCCCGCCTGGCGCACCGGCACTCGGCTCAGGTGGTTGTTCTCGTCGGCCAGGGTCTGCAGTAGTCGGCACAGGGTCTCGCGCTCGCTCTCGCTGAGAGGTGCGAGGATCTCCTCCTGGACCTCGTCCACCGCAGGTTCGGCGGCGAAACGCAGACGCTTTCCCTCATCGGTCAGGGTGACCAGCATGGAGCGGCGGTCCTCGGGTTTGCGCTGTCGGCTGACCAGACCGCGTTCCTCCAGCTTGCGTACCACCACCGCTACGGTGTTGCGGTCCAGGGCGGTATGGCCGCCCAGGGTGATCTGATCGATCGGCCCCTTCTCCTCGAGTGCGCAGAGGATGATGTACTGCAGCTGGGTCAGGTCGTAGGCCTCACACTTGCGCAGGAAGATCGCCACGCTGATCTGGTGGCAGCGCCGGAGCAGGTTGCCGGGAAATCGGCTGGCCTCTGAGAAGGGGGCTGCGGTCATGGTCTCGGTCTTTTCGAGGGGGGAAGGAATCTGGCCGGCCGGGCTGGACAGCATCCAGCAGCCGGCCAGGCCGGGCGCTAACTTAGCAGAGTGTGCGGGCCGGGGCATCCGCTGGCGGCCCCGGGCGCGGCGTGGGCTAGCGGAAGACACTCACCAGCCAGGGATTGAAGATCGTCAGCAGGATGACCAGGCAGGCCGCCAGCACGAAGGGGAAGATCCACTTGGTGATGCGCGGAAGACTGACGTTGCTGATCGCCGAGGCCACATAGAGACCGGCGCCCACCGGTGGCGTCAGCAGCCCCAGGCTCAGGGTCATGCAGGTGACGATGCCGAAGTGGATGGGGTCGATGCCATAGCTCTGCTGGGCCACCGGCAGCAGGATCGGCACCAGGATGATCAGGGCGGCGATGCCGTCGAGCACCATGCCCACCACGATCAGCATCACGAACACCAGCAGCATGAACACCAGCGGGCTCTCGGTAGTGCCCTGCATCAGCCCGGCCACCTGCTGGGGGATCTGGTTGTAGACCAGCACCCAGCCGAAGGCCTTCGCCGCGGCGATCAGGAACAGCACGATGGCGGTGTTGCGCGCCGTCCTCATCAGGACCCCGGGGAACTGTCCCCATCTCAACTCACGGAAGAACAGGCCGCCGAGGATCAGCGCCATCAGGGTCGCCG
Organism: Halomonas sp. HK25; assembly: GCF_047795635.1. GTDB lineage: Bacteria > Pseudomonadota > Gammaproteobacteria > Pseudomonadales > Halomonadaceae > Halomonas. Next base: position 538,776 of record NZ_CP181044.1, read on the forward strand.
CGGCAGCGGACTCGGTCGGGGTAACGATGCCGAAGGCGATGCCGCCAACGATGACCACCGGGATGATCAGGGTGAGCAGAGCACCTCGCGTAGCGCCCCACAGGGGGATGCGGCTCTTGTCACCGATATCCGCTTTCTTCGCGCGGCCGGCCATCAGGGCGATCAGGCCGCTGATCAACACGAACAACACCAGGCCGGGAATGATGCCGCCCAGGAACATCGCCCCGATCGAGACCTGGGCGATGACGCCATAGATGATGAAGACCATGGAGGGCGGGATGATCGGCCCCAGCAGGCCGGAGCCGGCCGTCAGGGCGGCGGCGAACCCCTTGTCGTAGCCGTCGCGCTCCATCTCCGGCGTCATGACCCGACTCATGATGGCGATCTGCGCCGTGGCCGAGCCCATGATCGAGGCCAGCATCAGGTTAGAGGTCAGCGACACATAGGCGATGCTGTGGGGAACCCATGCGAACCAGGCGCGCGCCGCGGTGATGATCCGCCGCGTGATCCCGCCTTCGTTCATGATCTCTCCGAGCAGGATGAAGAGCGGTATCGCCAGCAGGTCGAACACCTCCAGGGAGCCGAAGATCACCTGGGGCAGGTTGTCGAGCAGGCGATAGTTGCCGGAGGTGAGGATGAAGGTGAAGGTCGAAGCCAGCAGCACGAAGGCGATGGGCATGCCGAGCAGCATGAAGAGCAGAAAGGCGGCGAGCGTCATGCGGTCAGTCCTCGTCGCTGGCCAGGGCGAAGACCGTGCGTGAGCGGTCGGGCAGCCTGGCGATGAGGTGGAAGATGGAGGTGGCGCAGAAGATCGGCACGATCAGATAGAAGTGCCACTTGGGCCAGTCGAGGGTGATGGCGATGTCATAGGCGACCGAGGGCGAGCGAAGCCAGCCGACGGAATACCAGAGCATCACCGCCATGATCGCCAGGCAGACCAGTTCGGTCAGCCAGTAGCAGGCCCGCTGGGCCGGTGCGGGCAGCAGGCCCACCAGCATGGTCAATCGCACATGCTGGTCTTGGTGGATCGAAATCGAGATGGCCAGGAAGGCCATCCAGATCAGGATGTAGATTGCCAACTCGTTGGCAAAGTAGATCGGGCTGTTGAGCACGTAGCGGGCGAAGACATTGGCGATCAGCAGCACGCCGAAGGCAACAATCAGCAGGCTGCAGAGGAACTGCTCCAGCCGGGCCAGCCCATGGCTGGCCCGGCTCAGCCAGGTGTCGTGTCGGGTGTTCATGCGAGGGTGCCCTCCTGTCCGGCTCGGGGCGCCCTGGCGCCCCGACCGGCCTTATTCGGCGTCGAGCAGTTCGGCGGACTGCTGCTGGAAGGCCTGGATCAGCGGATGATCGCCGAAGCGTTCCGCGAAGGCCTGGTTGGCCGGGGCAAAGACGCTTTCGGCGCTCTCGAGGGTGAACACATCGATGGCCTCCTGGAGGGTGGCCAGGTTGCGCTGCTCGGCCTCGATCTGGGCCTCGATGCCCCAGTCAAGGGCTTCTTCCATGGCCTCGTCGATGATCTGGCGCTCCTCGTCGGAGAGGGAGGCCCGGGTCGCCTGGCTCATCACCGAAACGGCGGGGAAGGCCATATGGCTGGTCAGGGTCAGGTGCTCGGCGACCTCATAGAAACCGGAGCCGACCAGGGCGTCGAGGTCGATATCCACGCCGTCGAGCATGCGATTCTGCAGCCCCTGGTAGACGTCCGGCAGGCTGATGGGCGTGGGGCGGGCATCCATGGCGCGCCACCAGGTGTTCATGGCCGCGAAGGGAATGATGCGCATGTTCTTGCCGGCGACATCATCCATGCCTTCGACGCGACCATCGCGCATCAGGATGTGGCGCATGCCGGCGAAGGTATAGCCGAAGGCGTGCAGCCCCTTGTCTTCCAGGTTGTCCAGCATCTGCTGGGCGGCCTCGGTCTCGGTGGCCCGAGCCGCTTGCTCGACGCTGCCGAACAGGAAGGGCGTGAACCAGCCGACGATGGAGGGCTCACGCTGGCTGGTCAGGGCCGCCGTCATGATGCCCATGTCGAGCAAGCCGGTTTCCATCTGCGAGAACATCGCCGATTCGTCGCCCAGCTGGCCGGCGGGGAAGAGGGTGATGGTCAGCTCGCCCTCGCTGCGCTCGGCCACGGCCTCGGCGAATTGCTCGGCGGTCTGGGTCCAGATGTGCTGGGGCGGGGTGATCATGCCCAGGCGCAGCTCCTTGGCCAGCAGCGGGGTGCTGACGGCAAGCAGGGAGGCCGAGAGCAGCGTGATGGTCAGGGCATGGCGGCGCGAAGCGCGTGAGGTGGTTATCATTGTTGACCCTCATGTTGGTTGTAGGGGGTGGTCCAGGGGATGGGACAGAAGCCAGGTTTCAATCTAGTCTGGGGGCTGGGGTGGGTAAATAATGACCTGAGTCAGTATTGTGATCATCACAGTAATGATCAATTAGCCGAAAGTCGATGCCGGGACCCGCCAGGCCGCCTGGGATTGGATGAAAGTCTAATTGTACGGCGCCATAATGATCACAATACTGATTAAATGGGTCGTGGCAAGGCGCTACATCGGATACGACCCAACCCCTGATGGTTCATCAACAATGAAAACCCGTAGAGCACGGGATGGAGCGAGCAGATGCAGTATTTCCTCGATGGTTACCGCAGTGGCGACCCCCGGGTTCAGCCCGCAGCCCCGGGGCGCAGCGCCGAACAGGGTCCGCTGCCAGAGGAAGTGGATGTCCTGATCGTCGGTACCGGTCCGGCCGGGCTGCTGCTGGCTGCCCAGCTATCGACATTCCCCGAGATCGTCACCCGCGTCGTGGAGAAGTCCGATGGGCCACTCGAGGTGGGACGTGCCGACGGTATCGCCTGCCGTACGGTCGAAACATTCGAGGCCTTCGGCCTGGCCGAGCGGCTGACCAGCGAGGCCTACTGGGTCAACGAGACCCATTTCTGGGGGCCGGACTCCGATGACAAGTCGCGGATCACCCGGCTCGGTCGCGTGCAGGACGTTCGCGATGGCCTCTCCGAGTTCCCGCACGTGATCGTCAACCAGGCCCGGCTGCTCGATTTCCTGCTGGAGTACATGCACAACGCCTCCAGCCGCCTGCAGGTCGACTACCGCCACGAGACGCTCAGGGTGGAGGTCCCCGAGGCCGCCGACGAGCGGGTGACCGTGACCCTCAACACACCGGACGGCGAGAAGAGCGTCCGCGCCCGGTATGTCGTGGGCTGCGACGGTGCCCACAGTGTCGTGCGCGAATCGATCGGCCGCGTGCCCCAGGGCCACGGCGAAGACAAGGCGTGGGGTGTGATGGACGTCCTGGCGGTGACCGACTTCCCGGACATCCGCTTCAAGTGCACGATCCAATCCGCCGAGGCGGGCAACATCCTGCTGATCCCTCGCGAGGGCGGCTACATGGTACGGCTCTACGTCGACATGGGGAATATCGCCCCGGACGCCTGGCTGACCGAGGACGACGTGCTGGCGAAGGCCCAGGCGGTACTGGCGCCATACACCTTCGAGGTGAAGGAGACCGCCTGGTTCTCCGTCTACCGTGTCGGTCACCGGGTCACCGACAAGTTCGATGATGTCGACGACGACCAGATGGAGAGCCGCACGCCCCGGGTCTTCATCGCCGGGGATGCCTGCCACACCCACACCGCCAAGGCCGGCCAGGGAATGAACGTGTCGATGCAGGACACCTTCAACCTGGGCTGGAAGCTGATCTCGGTGCTGCAGGATCGCAGCCCGGCCAGCCTGCTGCATACCTATAACGCCGAGCGTCACGTCATCGCGGAAAACCTGATCGAGATGGATACCCGGTGGTCGCGGGCGATCGGCGCCGCGCAGGACTCCGACGACCCCCAGGCCGCGATGAAGGGGCTGGCCGAGGTGCAGCGCCAGTTCGTCACCAACTGTGAGTTCACCGCGGGGTTCGCCACCCACTACGCGCCGGACCTGCTGACCGGTGATGACACCCACCTGGCCCTGGCCACCGGTTTCCCGCCCGGGCGGCGGTTCCATTCGGCCGAGGTCATCCGACTCGGCGATGCCAAGCAGGTCCACCTCGGGCACGTCCATCGCGCCGACGGCCGCTGGCGGCTCTACGCCTTCGCCGACATGGTGGACCCGAGAAGCCCGGGCTCTCGACTGAACGCGCTGATGGACTTCCTCGCCAGCGAGGCGTCACCGATCCGTCGCTTCACCCCGAAAGGGGCCGACCCGGACGCGGTCTTCGACGTTCATGGCATCATCCAGCAGTCCCACCTCGAGGTTGACTGGGCCGATATGCACGACTTCCTCAAGCCTCACAAGGGGGCCCTCGGGCTTCAGGACTACCAGAAGGCCCATGCGCCGGTGCTGGGAACCGATCAGGACATCTTCGACCTGCGGGGCATCGATCGCGGGGCCGGTGCCCTGGTGGTGGTGCGACCGGACCAGTACGTCTCACTCGTACTCCCGCTGGATGGCTTCGATGAACTCACCCGGTTCTTCTCCAGCTTCATGGTGGAGCCTGGCTGATAGCGTTAACTCGCCCTTCGCCAGAGACAATGAGGGTGGGTCGGCATCGCCGTATGCGGGTCCACCCTGAACGATTCCGGCACGCCTCGCGTCAATGCTGCGTCCTCACTCGAAGGGGGCAGCTCTTCACCTCCCCCCCCCGGCGGCTCAGTGGTCGGAAGCCTCTTCCTGGTTAGAGGCGACTATATCCTGGCTGATCCTGACCAGTTCCTCTAAGCAGGTCTCAACCGACCTGCCCGTGGTTTCCAGGATGTAGTCCGCCTGGCGATATTCTGCCTCGCGCTCGGCAAAAATTCGCGTCAGATCCTCCATGGCGATCTCATAGTTATTGCCTTCCAGGGGGCGCATGTCACCGGCCGCCATCAGCCGCTTCATCAGCTCCGGAGGGGTGGCGTGTAGCCATATCGTATAGAAGTGGCCGAGCAGGTTCTGGAAGGTTTCCGGCTCGGTAACCAGGCCGCCGCCGACCTCAAGCACCGAGCGGGGAGACTTGCGGATCACCTGCGTCAGGGCCTGTCGCTCCAGGCGGCGATAGCTGCGCTGCCCTCCCATCTCCAGGATCTCGCCCACTTTCATGCCCGCCAGCATTTCAATGCGCTGGCTCAGGCGAATGAAGGGGAGATCCCAGTGCTCGGCCAGGCGCTCTCCCAGCGTCGTCTTGCCACCAAAGCGGATGCCGATCAGGGCGATACCGCAGCGTGAATGGCGCGGCGACTCGAAGTGCTGAGCGAGCAGCCGGTAGGCCTCCTCGAGCTGAGTCGGGGAGAGTCGATTGAACAGTTCCCGGAGGGGGGCAGGGAGAGGGCGCTCGTTGGAGGCAGGCAGCAGGCCGTGCAGCGGTACCACCAGGGTCTGGGCGAGCCTCTGGAGCAGGTCGATGGAGATGTTCGCCTTGCCGGTCTCGATCTGCGCCAGGTAGCGCTCCGATATGCCGGACTGGGCGGAAAGGTGCTTTCTGGAGATGCTGCGGCGTGCGCGATATGCCCGTACCCGCTCACCGATGGAAGCGGCAAGGCTCACTTCGGTATCGGCGTCTGCGATGCCGCTGTCTGGCGGATGTTCGGCTGGCTTCATGTCCGGTCCCGATCTGTGTGCTGCCCAATGCGTATGGGAGTCAGGCCTGGTGCAGCGTCCATGGGGAGGGTGTCACCCTGATCCTGTGGTGTGGATGGCATTATAGTGCACAAATGCCGGCGGGCAATCGCCACCGATGAAGCCGGCCGGGGCGACCTGGCAGGCGAAATGGTGGCTGATATGCACTTTGATTCTAGAATATTACTTTTAAAATCATTTGGTTAATATTTTATCTCAGGATGATGCTTGGGAGTGAGACCCGCTGAGTGTTGAGTCTTGGTTGCGACTAAGGTCGGGTTTCGGTCGGGCCTTGGTGTGGAACTATAATGCACGCCACTGCACTGAAGTGCTTAAGCCTCCGTGCGGTGAGTGGAGGAGGCGCCACGGCCAGCCGTCCTCGCCCATGAGGTCTCCTGACGACCGAGATCCGCGACAATAAAGTACAAAAGCAAGTACAAAAGGGTAGAAAAATGAATCACTTGACGACCACAAGGCGCCTGACCGCGCTGGCGGGTGGCCTGATGGGGCTTGCCGCCGCGGGTTCAGCCTCCGCACTGGAATTCTCTGTCGGCGACACCACGCTGGGTGTTTACGGCTATGCCAAGCTGGACATCATCTACGATGTCGACGACGACCTTGGCATCAGCGTCAACCACCTGGCCATCAGTCGTGATGATGAACGCAGCTCGACGGGTCACAGCACCCTGCATGCCTATGAGAGCCGTCTCGGCTTCAGCACTTCTACCCCTCTTGAAGGCAGTGTTCTCAATACACGCATCGAGGGCGACTTCTACGGTGGGGGCGGCGGTCAGTTCCGTCTTCGCCATGCCTATGGTGAATGGAACGGTATCCTGGCCGGCCAGACCTGGACCAACTTTCATGGCTTCGTGGCGGCCACGCCGACGGTGAGCTTTACCGGGCTGGGTGGCATGCCCAATACCTCCCGACAGGCTCAGCTGCGCTACACCCAGGGCAACTTCTCGGTAGCGCTCGAAGACCCTGACAAGCTTGGAGGTCGTGAAGAGACGTTTGGTCTGGGTGCCGACAAGAGCCGGCTTCCGGACCTGACGCTGCGCTATACACGCCGCGCCGACGACTTTGCCGTTTCCACTTCGGCGGTGCTTCGCCATCTTGAATACGATGCCATCGACCAGGACGACAGCACGCTTGGCTGGGGGGTCGCCCTGGAAGGAGCGCTGAATGTCAGCGAGGCCGTTACCCTGCGCGCAGGAGTCACTCATGGCGACGGCATCGGCAGCTATCTGAACGAGAACCCCACCTCGACCCCGGCCATCGATGCCGCCCCGGCCTATGTCGGTGCCGACGGCAGGCTCAGGACCGTCGAGAGCACTGGCGGCACCCTGGGGATGACGGTGAAGGTCGGCCCCGGATCCATCAATGCGGCCTACTATCGCACCGTTACCGATCTGGACGACTCACCCTATCCGGGAGAAACCAGCGACCGTCGGGAGAGCTTTTTCCTGAACTATATCTGGTCGCCGGTTGAGCGCGTCAGCTATGGCCTGGAGGCGGGGTGGCATGCTCGCGAAACCCTGGATGGCCGCGAGGGCGAGGCGGTGAGACTGCAGGGCATGGTGAAGTACAGCTTCTGAGCCGTGAAGGCGGCAGTCGACACGCTGAGTCGGGAGGGGATGGCCTATGCTGGATATAGCGCTAGCCCTCCATGACCGGAATGAATCGCCTGCTTGTTGCGAACGACTTCCTGGCGATCAATTACCAATAATGCTAACGAAGTGAGGTTCCAGTATGACTATCAAAGCTATCATCAAGAGTTTGGCGATTTGTGCCATCGCGGGTGGCGTGGCACTGCAGTCGGCCCAGGCAAGAGACTTGCGTCTGGCCCCTGGCGTACCCCCCGTTCACCCGGCGCATACTCCCTTGTACACCGAGTTCGTGACGGCCTTGGCGGAAGAGTCCGATGGCCGCCTGGGTGGGCAGATCATGGGGACGGAGATCGCCTCGCTGGGCAATATGCGGACGGCGATTCGTAGTGGCCTGGTGGAAGCCGGCTTGCTGCTACCGGCCTACTTTCCTGCGGACCTGCCGAACTTCAACCTGATTGGCGACATGGCCCTGCTGGGCACCAACTCCTTTGCCATGAACGGAGCAGTAACCGAATACATCGCCACCTGCGAGGCCTGCCAGCAAGAGTTCAGTAGGTTGGGGATGGTGTATACCAGCACTCACACGACGGATGTCTATCACCTGCTGACCAACAGGCCGGTGACCACGGTGGCAGACCTGCGCGGCATGCGCATGCGCGTAGGGGGGCCACAGTATTCTCGCTGGCTGGAAGCCATGGGGGGTACCCCGGCCTCTACCCCGGTAGGGGAGACTTTCGAGTCGTTGTCGCAAGGCGTGATCGACGGTTCGATCGCCTCTTCCGCCGATATCATCTCATTCCGACTGGAAGATGCCATCGACTATCTGACTTACATAGGACTGGGCACCTTCCATAGTACGACTTCTCATGCGGTTGGTCAGGCGGTGTGGAATTCGTTGTCTGCCGAGGATCGTGAAGCCGTTGCGCGGGCCTCTACTCGAGCCAGTGCCCTGGCGACCCAGCGCTGGGCCTATGAGATGCCTGCCGAAGCTGACCAGGTGGCGCGCAACAGTGGCATCGAGATTCTCGAGGCCGATGAATCGCTGCATGAAGCGACTCGCCGCTTCGCCGAGGAAGACCTGATCTATGCCGCCGAGCAGGCCGAGAGCCGCTACGGGGTGAGCGACGCTGCCGCCAAACTGGAGCGCTTCCAGGAACTGGTCGAGAAGTGGAACGGCATCGTCGAGGAGGTCGGTGAGGATCCCGAAGCCATCGCTGAAGCCATCAACCGGGAAGTCTGGGACCAGGTGGATTTTTCCTCCTACGGTACCTGAGTCCGCTGACCCCCGGGATTGCACGCGCAATCCCGGGGCCTTTCGTCAAGATAGGGGGTTGTTGTCATGTCCTGGTTATATCGCCTGGTGAACCAAGCATCCATGGGGCTAGGGCTGCTGGGTACCATCGCCATCCTGTTGATGGTGGTTCATGTGACCTTGGATGTCATCCTGCGCTCGACGTTGTCGATATCGATTCCGGCTACCCTTGAGTTGGTCACACGCTACTACTTGATAACCTTGGCCTTGCTTCCCTTGGCCTGGGTGGAGTGGCGCAAGAACATGATCGCCGTGGAAGCCCTGGAAAGCCTGATGAGCCCCATGCTGATCCGGATGTCCGATGTGCTGGTGTCACTGCTGTCAGCCATCGTCTATGCCGTATTGATGGTCGCGACCTGGGGCAAGGCCATGGAGCAATTTGCCATTGGCTCCTATGTGATGGCGTTGAATTTCCCGATGCCAGTCTGGCCCACCTACTTCGTACTGCCGGTGTCTTTCTGTCTGGCAGCCATTGTCTGCCTCGTACGCATTCCGCTGCTGGCCAGTGGAACGGCCTATCCCGCCGACTCGAAAGAAGGGTAATTCCATGGCTGTTGAAATCGGTTTCTACGGGCTCGCGGCACTCCTGGCCTTGCTGGCGTTACGAGTCCCTGTCGCCTTGTCGCTGATCATCGTCTCGCTGGCTGGCATCACCATGATGTTCGGCTGGAGTACCGCCATCGGCATGCTCTCTTCGACACCCTATGAGTTCATCGCCAAGTGGACCCTCAGTGCGGTGCCGATGTTTCTGCTGATGGGCTTCGTATGCTTCCATACCGGGCTCACCAATGGCCTGTTCAATGCGGCCAAGGTGGTCTTCCGGTGGCTTCCGGGTGGGGTGGCGATCTCGAGTATCGTTGCCAGTTCCGGCTTCGCCGCGGTCAGTGGTTCGAGCGTGGCTACGGCCGCCGCCATGGGGCGAATCGCCATTCCTGAAATGGTCAATTCTGGTTACAAGCCCAGTTTTGCCTGCGGCACTATTGCGGCTGGAGGCACCATAGGGGCGCTGATTCCCCCAAGCATTCTGATGATCGTCTATGGGGTCTTTGCCCAGGTGTCGATCACCCAGGTCTTTCTGGGAGGGATCTCCATCGGGCTGCTGACCGCCGCCAGCTACAGCATCGTGATTCTGCTGGTCAGTTGGCTACGCCCGGACATCGTGCCCCGTAAACCGGCAGACGTCCAAGATATCAGTGCCAGGCAGGCGCTGATCGATATATGGCCCGTCCTGGTGCTGGCCTTTCTGGTGTTCGGTGGGTTGTTCTCGGGGTTCTTTACGGCGACAGAAGCCGGGGCCGTGGGAGCGGCCGGTGCGATACTCATCGGGCTGCTCCTGCGCCGGCTGGATGGCAAGGCGATGAAGGCCGCTCTGCTCGAGACCCTCTCGACCACCTCGGCACTGTTGATCATCGGGGTCGGGGCGAGCATGTTCACCCTGTTTCTCAGCTTGAGTGGCCTGGCGGGTTATATCACCAGTGCGGTCACCGGCTGGGATCCGACCTATCTCCAGCTGATGCTGGTTGTGGTGGTGATCTATTTGTTTCTCGGGCTGTTCATGGAACCGTTTGGCGCCATGCTGGTGACCCTGCCGGTGCTGCTGCCGGTGTTCGAACTCTACGATGTCAGTCTTATCTGGTTTGGCGTACTGCTGGTCAAGCTGCTCGAGATCGGCATGATCACGCCGCCTGTCGGAATGAATATCTTCGTTATCAAGGGTGTGGCCGGAGAGTATGCGTCACTGGTGGATATCTTCAAGGGAGTGTCAACGTTCCTGGTCGCTGACCTGGTGATCGTGGCCCTGGTGATTTTCTATCCCCAGATTGTCCTGTTTCTGACGGGCAGCTGAGTCCCGAGTTCGGCAGCGAGGCCGACAATCAATTCAATGTATGGGGTGTAAACTGTGAGCAAGATTGTCGATGTCCACACGGCAGTTGGCATGATCAAGCATGACGACACGCTGGTATGGTCCACAGCGGGGCTCAGTGGCTTCGCGGAAGACGTGGCCGCGGCCCTCGAGGCACGATTTCTGGAGACTGGAGCGCCAAGCAACCTGACAGTGGCACACAGCTGCGGCTGTGGTGATGGCCAGGACAAGGGCATGAGTCATTTGGGCCATGAAGGCCTGGTCAAGCGACTGGTCAGCGGCCATACCGGTATGGCGCCGAGCATGGTGGAACTAGTCCTCGAGAACAAGATAGAAGCTTACCTGCTGCCGCAGGGTGTGATGGCCCATCTCTGGCGGCATATTGCCGGCAAGACGCCCGGGGTGATCTCCAAGGTTGGCCTGGGGACTTTCGTCGATCCTCGGCTGGAAGGGGCCAAGGCCAACACCGTTACCACCGAGGATCTCGTCAAGCTTATCGAGCTGGAGGGAGAGGAGTGGCTGATGTATCGCACCTTCCCGATAGATGTGGCGGTCATTCGTGCGACGACAGCGGATGAGCGGGGTAATCTGACCCTCGAGCGCGAAGCCATCTTCCTCGAACAGCTCTCCATGGCTCAGGCTGCCAGAAACAGTGGGGGCATCGTTATTGCTCAGGTGGAATACGTGGCAAAGCAAGGCACCCTGCATCCGCAGAAGGTCAAGATCCCCGGTGACCTGGTCGACTATGTGGTGGTGGCTAAGCCAGAAAACCATACCCAGACGATGGCGACCTACTTCAACCCGGCCCTCTCGGGCGACCTGAAGATGCCGCTGGGCGGCATCAAGCCCATGTCCCTGGATGCCCGCAAGATCATCGCGAGGCGTGCGGCCATGGAGCTGGTGCCGGGTGCTGTGGTCAATCTGGGGATCGGCATGCCCGAGGGTGTCGCCAGCGTGGCGGCCGAGGAGGGCGTCAGCGACCTGATGACCCTGACCACCGAGTTGGGTACCTATGGCGGCGTGCCCGCCAGCGGCGGCGACTTTGCCACCGCCTACAACGCCGAAGCGATCATCGACCACGGCTATCAGTTCGATTTCTATGATGGCGGCGGCCTGGATGTCTGCTTCCTGGGCCTGGCTCAGACCGACCATGAAGGCAACCTTAATGTCAGCAAGTTCGGCAAGAAGGTGGTAGGCCCCGGTGGCTTCATCAATATCAGCCAGAACGCCCGCAAGGTGGTGTTCTGTGGCACCTTTACCAATGGCAGCAAGGTAGAGATCGTGGATGGGCGGCTGAATATCCGTCAAGAGGGTAGCCGCCAGAAGTTTGTCGATCGCGTCGATCAGATCACCTTCAGTGGCCGCTACGCTCAGGAAGTTGGTAAGCCGGTGCTCTATGTCACCGAGCGTTGTGTGTTCGAGCTTATCGATGGGGAGATCACCCTGACGGAAATTGCCCCTGGCATCAATATGGAGCGCGATATCTTCGCGGCCATGGAATTTACGCCCAAGGTCTCGCCGGATCTCAAGGAGATGCCCACGGAGCTCTTCAAGGAGCAGTGGGGCGGGCTGCGTGACACCCTGGTCGGCAGGTAAACCGAATACTCGCCTGTCTCGTTTCGAGGCAGTTGGCAGCCGATTCAACACAACAGGAGTCAGCAATGTTCAAGAACGCCTTCATCCCCTACGGCGGCTACTACAGCACTCCCTTCTGCAAATGGCAGGGCAGCCTGGCCAATTACAATTCGATCGAGCTGGGTGCCGCCACCAGCAAGCGCTGGCTGGACAGCCGCGAGATTGATCCGGCGCTGTTCGATTATCTCTATCTCGGCGTTTCCGTCGGCCAGAAGGCGATCTTCTACGGGGCGCCCTGGGCGGCGGCCATGATGGGGGCCGCGGGTATCCCTGGTCAGAATGTGGCTCAGGCCTGTGCCACCTCGACGACTGCGGTGTTCAATGCGGCGGCAGCGGTCGAAACCGGTTCGCTTCAGACAGCGTACTGCCTGCTCGCCGATCGTACCTCGAATGCGCCGCACACCATCTGGCCCAACCCCGCCGGGCCAGGTGGCGAGGTGATCGCCGAAAACTGGAACATGGACAATATCAATGCCGATCCCGTTACCGGCACGGACATGCTGACCACGGCGGAGAATGTCGCCCGCGAGCATGGGTTCACCCGCGAGCAGGCCGATGAGCTGACGCTGCGCCGCTATGAGCAGTACGCCGAGGCGCTCGCCGATGAGCGTGCCTTCCAGAAACGCTACATGTTCCCGATCGAGGTGCCGGTCTCACGCAAGGAGACCAAGCTGGTCGAGACGGACGAGGGCGTGACGCAGACCACGGCCGAAGGACTGGCCAAGCTGCGTACCGTGCAGCCCGACGGTATTCATACCTTCGGTTCCCAGACCCACCCGGCAGACGGCAATGCCGGGATCATCGTGACCACACGGGAGCGAGCGGCGGAGTTAAGCACCGATGTGGGCTTGCCGATTCAAGTGCTGGCCTATGGTCATGCTCGCACCAAGCCGGCCCACATGCCGATGGCGCCGGCTTCGGCGGCTCAGAAGGCCCTCGACCAGGCGGGGCTGACCATCGACCAGATCACGACCATCAAGAACCACAGCCCCTTCATCGTCAACGACCTGCACCTGGCGAAGACCCTGGGCCTCGACGCCCACAGCTTCAACAACTACGGCACCTCGCTGGTGTTCGGCCATCCCCAGGGGCCGACTCTGGCGCGGCTGCTGATCGAGGCCATCGAGGAGACCGCGCTCAAGGGCGGCGGCTACGCTCTTGTCACTGGCTGTGCCGCCGGTGACTCGGCGGCGGCGCTGGTCGTCAAGGTGGGCTGATCACGGCTCGCCGCCATTCCTGACAAGGCCGGGCCATCGGGCCTGGCGTTATGCAACCAAGGGAGGTATGCCATGCGACTCTCCGATCGAGTGGCCATCGTCACGGGAGCCGGACGCGGCCTGGGAGCAGCCATGGCCAAGCGCCTGGCCCACGAAGGCGCCCGGGTGGTGGTAGTGGATATCAACGGCGAGGAGGCCGAGAAGATGGCCGCCGAGTTGGCCGATGCCGGGCATGACAGCCTTGCCGCCGTCTGTGACGTCACCGACCGTCAGCAGGTTGCTGCGGTGATGCAGCGCGTCAAGGCACATTTCGGGCGCCTGGATATTCTGGTCAACAATGCCGGCATCACCCGGGATGCGGCCTTTCTCAAGATGACCGACGCGCAGTGGCAGACGGTGCTCGATGTCAACCTGACGTCGATGTTCATCTGCACGCAGGAGGCGGCTCGCTACATGGTGGAGCAGCAGTCCGGGCGCATCGTCTGCATCAGCTCGTTGTCGGGAAACGAGGGCAACTTTGGCCAGGCCAACTACTCCGCAGCCAAGGCCGGTGTGATCGGCTTCGTCAAGAGTCTGAGCAAGGAGCTCGCCCGGAAGGGGGTGCTGATCAATGCCGTCTCGCCGGGGTTCATCGAGTCGGAGATGACCGCGCAGATCCCCGAAAAGGTCCGCGACAAGCTGATCTCACGGGTGCCTCAGGGGCGTGGCGGCCTGCCGGAGGAGGTGGCTGGCGTGGTGGCCTTCCTGGCGTCCGATGATGCCTCCTACGTCAATGGTCAGACGCTGAACGTCAACGGCGGGATGTACGTTTAGGGCGCGGCTCCGAGCGTCAAGGTTCAGGAACTGAGCCCCGCTGGTGCGCGTATCTCGGGATTTCCCCACTATGGAAGAGGTGGCAGGCATGGAACTGTCGGGCAAGGTAGCAGTGGTGACGGGGGCGACCAGTGGCATAGGCCAGCGGATCGCACAGCGGTTCGCCGAACTGGGGGCCTCCGTCGCAGTGGCCGGCCGGAATATGGATGCGGCTCAGGACATCGTTGCCGACATTGAGGAGCGTGGCGGCAGGGCGATTCCCTTGAAGATGGATGTCTCCGACAAGGCGAGTGTGGACCAGGGCTTTGACAGAGTCGTGAATGAGCTGGGTCCAGTGGATATCCTGGTCTCGAATGCCGGTATCCAGCTGGTCAATCCCATTGATGAGTATGATTTCGCCGACTGGAAGAAGATGATGTCCGTGCATCTGGATGGTGCCTTCCTGACGACCCAGGCAGCACTGCGTTCCATGTACGAGCATGATCGGGGCGGCAATGTGATCTATGTCGGTTCCGCGCACTCCCATATGGCCAGCATCAACAAGTGCGCCTATGTCACCGCCAAGCACGGGCTGCTTGGCCTGGCCCGCGTGCTGGCCAAGGAAGGGGGTAAGCGGAAGGTCCGCTCCTTCGTTATCTCACCCGGGCTGGTGATGACCCCTCTGATCGAAAAACAGCTCCCCGACCTGGCGCGCCAGCTCGGCATGAGTGAGGAAGAGGCGCTCAAGAAGGAGTTGCTCAAGAATACCGTGGATCAGGAGCCGGGCAGTGTCGATGAGGTGGCGGATCTGGCGGTCTTCCTGGCCAGGCAGGAAACGGCGGCCTTGAGCGGGCAGTCCTTCAATTGTGGCCATGGGATCCACATGCAGTAGGTAGGCCGGTGCGCAGACTGCCGTCAAGACGTTGACGACGGTATCGCGCTGTGTCCAGCATCCGTGAATCATTGGGTGCCGTCTATCGCTATACGGTCCACTTGAAGTGAACGGGGAAAACTGGGGAGGTCGCCCGCCCCCATTCTGCGGCTTCCTCGCTTGCCGATCATGGCCATTGAGCAGGCCGAGCTCCAGGCGAGGGGCGCTTCTACTTCGGACGGTGGTTATCCTGGGCACGGCGGTAGATCCGCTGAAGCGTCTCGCGGAAGTGCTGAAGGGTCTCCTCGTTGAGCTCGCTGAAGATCTCGTTCTCGATATCGGTGATCACCTCGTTGCAGGTCTGCAGCAGACGGCTTCCCTGCTCGGTAAGGCTGATGGCCAGGAGCCGGCGGTTCTCGGCGTTGGCCTCGCGAAGGATCAAGCCTCGCTTGTCCAGCTGGGTCAGGATGGGGCCCATGGTCTGGGGCGTGACGAAGAAGTGGCGCGACAGTTCGGCCGAGGAGAGGCCGCTGTAGCGCTTGATCACCGACAGCACGGTATATTGCAGTGAGGTCAGGCCATGCTGCTTGAGAGCCGGATCGATCCAGGAGTTGCGGATGATGTTGGTGGTCTGGGCCAGCAGGTAGGTGGTGTTCCTGCTCGGGCTGTGTTTCAGCTTGACGGCAGCAGTATGATCCATGGGGGCGTTTCCTTGCTTGTGATTGGCAGGCGAGACTCTGGCGTGCGCGCTCCTTCTGAGACCTTATCATATAAGGCTGGCATATAAGCTGGAATGATGCTTGCCAAGCAATTCCAGGCATGCCGGGCGTGGACCGGCATGCCTGGAAGCCTCCGTGAAGCGGGTCGGAGGGGAGGGGTGTGACCTCCCCGGGGTCGATTACTTCAGGTTCAGATTATACAAACTACAGCAGTTGCACTCGAAGAGGTTCCTGCGCTGCTCCTCGGTCAGCCACTCTATCTCCTCGATGACCGGCTTGAGGTGGTCGAAGTCACGGCCGCTGACGGGATCCCGGGCGCTGCCGGTGCCGGGTTTCTCGGTACCGAAGAGCACGTTGTCAGTCCCGACCACCTTGAACAGGAACTCCAGGGCCTCCTTGGAATAGTTGCAGGTATCGAAGTGGAGCTTCTTGAGCTTCTCATCGAAGCTCTGCTCTTCACCCTTGCGCACGTTCCAGGCGCGGAAACGGCCCATCTGGTAGGGGATGGCGCCGCCGCCGTGAGGAATGACGATCTTCAGCTCGGGGAAGCGCTCGAAGGTATCGGAGGTCAGCAGGGAGATGACCGCCGTGCTCTCCTCGTTGATGAACTTCAGCGTGTAGCTTTCACGTGGCTGGCAGCTGCCCGCAGAGTGGATCAGGGCCGGCACGTCGAGTTCCACCATCTTCTCGTAGAGCGGGTACCAGAAGGGGTCGCCGAGGCCTGGCGGGGGCAGCTCATCCCCCTCGGTGGGATCCGGGTTGATCAGGCAGCCGACGAAGCCGAGTTCCTTGACACAGCGCTCAAGCTCCGCCACGACTCGCACCGAAGGGCATTCATGGCGGTGCTGGGGCAGGCCGGCGACACCGCGGAAGCGCTCCGGGAACATCTCGACCAGTCGGTAGATGACGTCGTTGACGTGCCGGTTCCAGAGCTCGGAGACGATGGCCGGCTTGAGGGAGTGCAGCTGCAGATAGGGGCGCGGCGAGATCAGCTGGATGTCGGTGCCCACGGAGTCCATGATCTTGAGCAGTGCCTCGCCCGAGGTACGAATCGAGGCATCGGGGATCTTCGGGTTCCCTGAGGGGTTTCCGCGCCCTCCGACCAGCTCGGTGAAGTACTTGTAGCTCTCCTGGGGCATGATGATATGAGCATGAGAGTCGATGATCATGGTTATTCTCCTTCTGGAATGATGGCGATCACTTCGATCTGCAGGTGCAGCGGGCCGGGAAGCTCGGCCAGTTGGATGTGCCGCGCCGGGCGGTCATCCGGGTCGGGAAAATGTGTCAGCCAGGCCTCGTTGATGAGCTCGCGGATGCTGTTGTCGCGAACGTAGATGGCCATCTTGCCGATGTGAGCCAGGCTGGTGCCGGCGGCATCGACAAGGGACTGCAGGTGGGTGAAGACCAGCTCCACCTGGCGTGCCGCGCTATCGGCGGGCTGCCCGGTCTCGGGATCGATGCCCGAGATGGCGGATGAGAACAACAGGTTGCCGACTCGGGCGGCTCCGGGGATCGGAGCCCGGTGCCCGAACCCGGGGATTGAGATGCTGCGTTTGCCACTCATGGCGGACCCTCCTCTTGTTGTTGATGATGACTGGCTGGCGGCTGAGGCGTTTGCCTTCACTCCGGTTGCTCCAGGAACACACCGGCCACTGAGTGCCGGCTGTCCGGAGTCACACTAAGGTCGAGAGTACGGCTTTCTGTGTGGCTACCCTCGACTGCCTCTTCCAGACTTTTTATTGCTATATCAGATAGTTGAAAATTCTTGGTGGCGCTTTGCCAGAGCTTGGTATCAATCGTTGAGTGCGTCTTGACAAAACCGCTGACTGGCTACACGATGTATGTAAGGTTCCCTGATAAAGAAAAGAAAAGCAACCCCCGACGTCCTGCCGAATGTCAGTGTCCCGACGTAGCCGGGATCAGGAGGGCCAGCCTTTCGGGCATCCGGCCGAGGAGCCGACACAGCCCAGCGGGTAGATAAAGACAACAGGAGAATAACGATGCCTATGACTCAGCAAGACAACGACCGTCTGACACGCGTCGAGAACGGCGCTTCAATGGGACAGATGCTCCGCCAGTGGCACTGGCTGCCAGCCGTTCCTCTCTCTCTCTCGAGGCAGGTGGTGCGCCGATTCGTGTTCGACTGCTCGGTGATAACTATGTGGTCTTCCGTTCCGATGACGGCCGGGTGGCCTGCTTCGATGAACAGTGCCCGCACCGCAAGGCATCGCTGGCGGTGGCGCGCAACGAGGATAATGCCCTGACCTGCCTGTTCCATGGCTGGAAGTTCAGCGTGACCGGCGAGATGATCGAGGCGCCCAACCACACCGGTGACCAGGTGAGCTTCTGCCAGAAGGTGAAGTTCAACAGTTACAAGGTCAAGGAGGCCGGCGGCATCGTATGGGTCTGGCTGGGCGAAGGCGAGATTGCCCCCGCCTTCCCGGAACTGCCCTTTACCTCACTGCCCGAGAATCAGCGTGCCGTGGCCTGCCAGGAAATCCCCACCAACTGGGTGCAAGGTGTGGAGGCGTCCATGGATACCTCTCATGTGGGGGTGCTGCACTCCTCGTCCACCGAGCTGACCTCCGGCAAGTCCCAGCGTATGCACATGACCAAGGTGCGGGCGCCACGTCTCGAGTTCGAGGAGATGACCTACGGCTTCCGCTACGCCGCCCTGCGCCCGATCGGCGAAGATGAGCAGTATGTGCGGGTCAACAACTTCGTGATGCCCTGGTACGGCATCATCTGCCCGCCTGAAGAGGGAGGGCCAGGCACCGTCTTCTTCAGTGTGCCAGTGGATGATACCCATCACCGTGCCTGGTTCGTCCACTTCAATACCACTCGCCCACTGGGAGTGACGCCCTTCACCATCGGCTCCGACCTGATGGACTTCCCTCCGCTGCCGCCCGGTGATGAGACCAACAACTGGGGCCAGGATCGTGGTGTCATGGCGCGTGGTCACTTTACCGGTTTCCCCCAGCACTTCGGCACTGAAGACTTCGCTATCTTCCTGGGGCAGGGGCCCATCGTGGACCGTACTACCGAGCAGCTCTGCTCCGCCGATGGCGCCGTGTTGCGGGTGCGTAACCTGCTGCTGCGTGCCGCCGAGGACCATGAGAGTGGTAAGTCATTACCTACCGGTGATGAGCTGAAGTATGCGGAGATTCGCTCCGTGGGCGGCATCATTTCCGAGGAGCAGGACTGGAGAGTCCTGGTGGACGACCAATGACAGGCCCAGACGTGATGGATGTACACCGGTCGACCCACGCGGTTGACCGGAGCACAGGAGACAACAAGACAATGCCTACAGCCTCTATGTTTTGTGGAGAGCGTCGGCTCCATGATGTCAGGCGCTTGCTCTATCCAGCATCGGTTGCCGTGGTGGGGGTTTCCGGCACAGAGAGATCGTTCGGGAACTTCGTACTATCCAATCTGGATGATTTCCGCTACACCGGCAGCTTGCATCTGGTCAGTCGCACCGGTACTGAAGTCAAGGGGCGCCCTTGTGTGGTTTCGATCGATGACCTGCCAGAAGGCATCGACGTGGCGGTGCTGACGGTGCCGGCTTCGGCGGTGGTCGAATCGGTAGAGGCCTGCGGACGTCGCGGTATCGGGGCGGCGGTGGTATTTGCTTCTGGTTTCTCGGAGGCCGGCGAGGAGGGTGAGCGCCAGCAGGCTGAGCTGGCGCGGGCCGCCGAGGAGGGCGGCGTGATGGTGGTGGGTCCCAACTGCATGGGGCTCAGCAACCTGGCCGATGGCATTCCACTGACCTTCGAGCCGCAGATGCTCGGTCCGGAGTACAGTGCCAGACTGCGTCAGGAGACCCGTCCGGGTGTGGCGGTCATTGCACAGAGTGGCGCCATGTCCAACAACCTGCGTGATGCCCTGATCGCCAATGGTCTACCGGTCATGTACGCCATCTCCACCGGCAACGAGGCGGTGCTGAGCATCGAGGATCATCTTGCGCATCTAGTCGACGAACCGCGGGTCGGGGTCATCGCCCTCTATGTCGAGCAGGTACGCTATCCAGAGCTGTTCCTTGCCCAGGTGGCGCGGGCCCGCAAGGCCGGCAAGCCCATCGTCATGCTGATGCCAGGTCGCAGCTCCCGCGCCAGGGATGCTGTGCAGTCCCACACCGGGGCCCTGGCCGGCAACCATGCGGCGGCCTGCGTTCGGCTGCGTGGCGAAGGGGTGCTGCTGGTGGATACCCTGGATGAGCTGTTCGATGTGACCGCCATTCTGCACAAGTTTCCCGAGCCGCCGGCGGCACCCCCCGCACTCCTGACCAACTCCGGTGCCATCAAGAACTGTGCCCTGGATCTGGGCGAGGATATCGGCCTGACCTTCCCGGCGTTCTCCGCGGGCACCGTGGCGGGTCTCGAGGCTATCCTGCCCTCCTATGCGGTGGCGGAGAACCCCTTGGACTTCACCACCATCAGCGCCAAGGACCCGGAAGCCTACACCCGGCTGTGCCAGGTGGTGACGGAGGATCGGGGCGTCGGTGGCGTCATGGTGGCGATGATGGGAGGCCCCCGGGTCGGCCAGCTCGACAAGACCAGGCACCTGGTACCCGCCATCGCCCAGTGCACCAAGCCTGCGGCGCTGGTCATCCTGGGCGACCAGGCGGAGCTGATCCCGGAATTCCACCAGGCCATCGAGGAGAGTGGCGTGCCCTTCTTCCGTTCCGTGGATCGTGCGGTACGCGCCTTTGCCCGAGTGGAGCAGTATGGACGCAGCCTGCGTCGCCAGCGGGCCCAGACGCCGACGCGCCAGCTGCCGAGCCTGTCCGGTAGCGGGTTGCATGCCGAATATCGCTGCAAGCAGTGGCTCTCCGCTATGGGGTTCACCTTCCCGGCGGGACGCCTGGCCACCAGCGTCGACGAAGCCGTGTCGATCGCCGATCAGGTTGGCTATCCCGTGGTGATCAAGGCGCAATCGGCCGATCTGCCCCACAAGTCCGATGCGGGGGGCGTGGTGGTCGGCCTGGCCGATGAAGAAGCACTGCGTGGAGGCTGGGACCGACTGCACACTTCGGTCAAATCGGCTCGGCCAGAGCTGACCCTGGATGGCGTGCTGGTGGAAGCCATGGGGCGCGGTGGCGTCGAGCTGATCGTCGGGGCACGACGCGATCCCCAGTGGGGGCCGGTGGTCATGGTCGGCCTGGGAGGCGTATGGATCGAGGCGCTCAAGGATGTGCGCCTGCTGCCTGCCGATGCAGAGCTGGCTGATATCTCGCAAGAGATCCTCTCCCTGAAGGGGGCGGCCCTGTTGACCGGCCTGCGTGGCAGCGAGCCGGTGGATATCACCGCCATTGCCGAGGTGGTCTCCCGGGTAGGTGAAGTCATGCAGAGCTGCCCGGAGGTCGAGGAGATCGACATCAACCCCCTGGTGGCCTATCCCGACGGCGTCGTGGCCCTGGACGCGCTGGTCGTGACCAGCCCGCAACACAACTAGGCGAGAACGAATCATGAGACTGGAATTTACACCGGAAGAAGAGGCCTTCCGCCAGGAGGTCAGACAATTCGTTCAGGACGAGCTTGACCCGGCCATCAAGGCCAAGGTGGAGCGAGGCCTGCGCCTCGAGAAGGCCGATTATGTGGCCTGGTACACGAGGCTCTTTGATCAGGGCTGGATCACCCCGGGCTGGCCGGAAGAGGAAGGCGGCCCCGGCTGGACATCGATCCAGAAGTACCTCTTCGACGAGGAGACCCTGCTGGGTGGCGCACCGCGCATCATTGCCAGTGGTATCAACATGCTGGGGCCGGTGCTGATTGCCTTCGGCACCCCCGAGCAGAAGGAGAAGTACCTGCCGGCAATCCGCCGCAGCGAGAGCTGGTGGGCCCAGGGTTTCTCCGAGCCGGGTGCCGGGTCGGATCTGGCCTCTATGCGCACCACCGCCGTGCGTGATGGCGACCACTACATTGTCAACGGCCACAAGATCTGGACCTCCTACGCCCACTTCTGCGACAAGCTGTTCTGCCTGGTCAAGACCGACAAGGACGCCAAGCCTCAGGAGGGGATCTCCTTCCTGCTGATGGACCTGGACACCCCGGGCATCGAAGTGCGCCCGATCAAGCTCTACGAGGGCGGCAATGACCTCAACGAGGTCTTCCTGGACAACGTGCGGGTGCCGGTGGAGAACCGGGTCGGCGAGGAGAACAAGGGCTGGACCTACGCCAAGTACCTGCTGGGGCACGAGCGCACCGGCATCGCCGGCATCGGCGCCTCCAAGCAGCAGCTGCTGCGGGTCAAGCGCCTGCTCGACGAGCAGGGCATGGCCGACGACCCTCACCTCCGGCGCCGGGTCGCCGAGCTGGAGATCGAGCTGGTCGCCCTGGAGGCCACCGGGCTGCGCATCCTCGGTGAGAACCAGACCTTCAGCGCCCCGGGCGCCGAGGCCTCGATGCTCAAGATACGCGGCACCGAGCTGCGCCAGGATATCTTCGAGCTGCTCTATGAGGTAGCTGGGCCCGCGGCCATTCCCTTCTCCGAAGAGGCCATGCGGCTGGAGGGCGAGGATCCGCTGATTGGTGACGACGAGCGGGCCTCGCTGGCGGCCAATTTCCTGGATTCCCGAAAACTGTCCATCTACGGCGGCACCAACGAGGTGCAGCGCAACGTCACCGCCCAGATGTTGCTGCGAGGTTAGGAGACGATCATGGATTTCTCGATTAGTGAAGA
Source organism: Halomonas sp. HK25 (assembly GCF_047795635.1). GTDB lineage: Bacteria > Pseudomonadota > Gammaproteobacteria > Pseudomonadales > Halomonadaceae > Halomonas. The sequence continues at coordinate 561,074 of NZ_CP181044.1, forward strand.
GCAGTTGCAGCTGCGCGATGCGGTGAGACGCTTCTGCGACGGCGAATATCCGCTGGAAATGCGCGGGCAGCGGGTGAGCGCCGACCGGCGCCGGAAACGCTGGGAGATGATGGCCGAGCTGGGGCTGACGGGCCTGACCGTCACTGAGGCGTGTGGCGGTAGCGCCCAGGGCATGGTCGAACAGATGGGCGTGATCGAGGAGCTGGGACGCTGCCTGAGCCCGGAGCCCTATCTCTCCACGGCTGTTATATCAGCAAGCCTTATACAGGCGCTGGGGACTCCCAAGCTGCAGGAGCTGTGGCTGGCGCCTATCGCCATGGGCCAGCTCCGTGTGGCCCTGGCCCTGGACGAACCTCAGGCTCGCTATGCCTACCAGAGCGGCAGGATGAACTGTCGACTGACCCCTGAGGGGGATGGCTATCTGCTCAGCGGCGCCAAGAGCCTGGTGCTGGATGGTCCCGAGGCCGATGCCTTCGTGGTAGCGGCCGAACGCGACGGCGCCCTACAGCTGCTGGTGGTACCGGCCGATGCCACGGGGCTGACTCGGACGGCAGGGACCAGCCTGGATGCTCGAGAGATCGCCACGCTGCGCTTCGCGGACGTGCTCATCTCCTCCGGGCAGCTGCTTGCCGAGGGTGAGACGGCAGAGCGCGCCCTCCTGGCGGTGCTGGATCGCGCCTCGGCGGCGCTGTGCGCCGAGTCTGTGGGGAGCATGACCGAGCTGGTCGAGCAGACCCGCGAGTTTCTCAAGGTCCGCAAGCAGTTCGGTGCCCCATTGGGCAAGTTTCAGGCGCTTCAGCACCGTTTCGTCGACATGGTGATCGCCCTTGAGCAGTCACGCTCCATGGCCGCGGTGGCGGCCATGGCGGTGGATGAGGCGGATGCCGAAAAGCGCCGCAAGCTGGTCGCCGCTGCCCGGGTGACCGTGGCCCGGGCCGCTCGGTTGATCGCCAAGGAGGCGGTGCAGATGCACGGGGCCATGGGCATGACCGACGAGTGCCAGGTGGGCCACTACGTCAAGCGGCTGATGGTGGCGGAGCGCCTGTTCGGTGATATCGCGCATCACCTGGAAACCTTCGAAAAAAGCCCCGCTGCGGCGGCGTAATCATCACAACCCCTCTCAAGAACAAGGCTAGGAGTCAGAACATGAGCAACCTCACTACCGAATCACTCGACGGCAACCTCAAGAACACCCTTCAGGACAAGGTGATCCTGGTGACCGGTGCAGGCAATGGTATCGGCCGCGCCATCGCCCACTACTGTGCCGCCCAGGGGGCCAGGGTGGTGGTCAACGACTTCGGCACCAGCCTGACCGGTGACAAGGAAGAGACCAGCCCCGCCGAGACGGTGGTCAACGAGATCAAGGAGGCCGGCGGCCAGGCAGTGGCCAACCAGGACAGCGTGTCCGACCCGGAAGGCGCTCAGCGCATGGTGGACCTGGGCGTGGAGACCTGGGGACGCATCGACGGGGTCGTCAACAATGCCGGTGTGCTGCGTGACAAGATCTTCCACAAGATGTCCCTGGAGGACTGGAAGCTGGTCATCGACACGCACCTCAATGGCTCCTTCTACACCTCCATCGCCGCGGCTCAACACTTCAAGGCCCAGGGCTCCGGTGCCTTCGTACACATGACCTCCCCGACCGGCGTGGTCGGCATGTTGGGCCAGGCCAACTACGGTGCCGCCAAGTCCGGCATCATCGGCCTCTCCAAGGCCATTGCCCTGGACATGAAGCGTGCCGGCGTGCGTTCCAATACCGTCTCCCCCTCTGCCTTTACCCGCATGCTCGACAACATCGTGGCCGAGACCCCGGAGCAGAAGGCGCGGCTCGCCAAGGCCAAGCTCAACACCCCCGAGAAGGTGGCGCCGCTGATCGCCTACCTGCTCTCCGACCTGGCCGAGGGCATTACCGGCCAGATCTTCGGCGTGCGACGCAACGAGCTGATGCTGTTCAATCAGATTCGCCCGATTCGCTCCGTATCCTACGGCGATGGCTGGACCCAGGAGGCGATCCACGACAGCGCCATGCCTTCCATGAAGCGATTCTTCACGCCACTGGATGGCGGTGAGTACTTCGCCTGGGACTCCATGTAACAGCAGAAGCTGGCCGAGGGCATGCCCTCGGCCCTTCCGCAACGATACGACAAGGACAATACCATGCCGATCAATCGCGACTTCTTGATCAACTGGGAGATGGAGCCGGTAGTCCAGCGCTACACGGACAAGGACACCATGCTGTTTGCCCTGAGCCTGGGGCTGGGTATGGACCCGGAGGATCCCAGGCAGCTGCAGTACGTCTATGAAGATGGCCTCAAGGCCTTCCCCACCATGCCGCTGGTGCTCTGCTCCCCCCAGGGTTGGGCGGTGCATCCTGAGGCGGGCATCAACTATCGCATGATGGTCCACAGCGAGCAGCGCCTGAAAATTCATCAGCCGCTCCCCCCTGCAGGCACCCTGCGGGCGGTGACCCGGGTCGACGATGTCATCGACAAGGGCGAGGGGCGTGGCGCCATCCTCTATCTCAGCCGGGATATCCACGACGACGAGAGCGGCGAGCTGCTGGCTACCGTCAGTGGTACTGCCTTTGCCCGTGGCGATGGCGGCTTCGGAGGCCCGAGTGGACCCATGATCGAGCCCCACAGGCTGCCGGAAGGTGAGGCGGAGTATCGCCTCGAGGCCACGACGTCCCCGCAGATGGCGCTGCTGTATCGTCTCAACGGGGATCGCAATCCCATCCACGCCTCGCCGGAAATCGCCCGCAGCGCCAAGTTTCCGCGTCCGATCCTGCACGGCCTGGCCACCTATGGAGTCGCCGCCAACCTGTTGATCAACGAGTTTGCCGACGGCGATCCGTCCCGGCTCAAGGAGTACAACGCGCGCTTCTCGGCCCCTTTCTTCCCCGGCGAGACGCTGACCGTGGAAGCCTGGAAGCAGGGTGATGAAATCACTTTCCGCGCCTTCGTCGCCGAGCGTGACGCGGTGGTTCTCAACAACGGCTATGCGGTGCTGACATCATGAGTCTCAATGGCAAGGCATACATCGTCGGTGCCTATGAGCACCCCACCCGCCGGGCAGACGATATCTCGGTGGCACGACTCCACGCCGAGGTGGCCAAGGGTGCCCTGGAAGATGCAGGGCTGAGCAAGTCGGATATCGACGGTTACTTTTGTGCCGGAGACGCCCCGGGGCTGGGTGCCACCAGCATGGTCGAGTATCTGGGCCTCAGGGTTCGCCATGTGGATACCACGGAGTGTGGTGGTTCGGCACCCATCCTGCACGTGGCTCATGCTGCCGAGGCCATCGCCGCGGGGCGCTGCAATATCGCCCTGGTGACCCTGGCCGGGCGCCCGCGCGCTGCCGGTGCCTCGCTGGCGCTCAAGGCCCCTGATCCGGATGCTCCGGACCTGCCCTTCGAGCTGCCCTTTGGGCCGGCGACCCAGAACCTCTATGCCATGGTGGCGCGCCGCCACATGCATGAGTTCGGCACCACCAGCGAACAGTTGGCCTGGATCAAGGTGGCGGCTTCCCAGCATGCCCAGCACAACCCCAATGCCATGCTGCGCAACCCGGTGACCGTGGAAGAGGTGGTCAATTCGCCGATGATCTCCGACCCGCTGCATCGCCTGGATTGCTGCGTCATGAGCGACGGTGGCGGCGCCGTGATCGTTGCCCGTCCCGAGATTGCCGCTCAGTTGGGACGCCGCGCGATCAAGGTGCTGGGTGCCGGCGAGGCACAGAAGGATGGCCAGGCGGGACAGATCGACCTGACCTATTCGGCGGCGGCCTGGTCCGGTCCGGCGGCCTTCGAGATGGCCGGCGTCACACCAGCGGACATCAAGTACGCCTCCCTCTACGACAGCTTCACCATCACCGTGCTGATGCAACTCGAGGACCTGGGGTTCTGCCGCAAGGGCGAGGGCGGCCGCTTCGTGGACGACGGCAACCTGATCTCCGGCCAGGGCAAGCTGCCCTTCAATACCGATGGCGGTGGCCTGTGCAACAACCACCCGGCCAACCGAGGCGGCATGACCAAGATCATCGAGGCGGTGCGCCAGCTGCGCGGTGAGGCTGCACCGGCCGTGCAGGTACCCAACTGTGACCTGGCCATTGCCAGTGGCATCGGCGGGGCACTCGCCTCCCGCCATACCGCCGGCACCATCATCCTGGGGAGGGAGTGAGATGGCAGACGTCAAGCAAGCAAGGCCTGAGCCCAAGTCGCCACAGATGGATGTGGAAGCCTTCTGGGCCGCCGCCGAGCAGGAAGAGCTGCTGATCAAGGAGTGTCAGGCGTGTGGTGAGCCCCACTTCTACCCGCGCATGGTCTGTCCGCACTGTCTCAGCGACCGCGTCGAGTGGAAGACAGTCAGCGGAAGGGGGGAGATCTACTCCTACAGCACCCTGATGCGCAAGGGCCAGCCCGGCCACACCATCGCCTTCGTGCGGTTGGAGGAGGGGGTGACCCTGATGAGCAATATCATCGATGCTGACCCGCAGAGTCTGTACGTCGGTCAGCCGGTGCGCGCCGTCTTCCGCAAGCTCAAGGAAGATGGACCCACGCTGCCGCTGTTTATCCCGGCGTAATGGTGGCGCAACCTCCTTCGAAACCCCATGTGGAGCCATGACATGCTGCAGACAAACAACAGTAACGGCCCCCTCTCGCGCTTCACCGTGATCGACGCCAGCCGCGTGAGGGCGGGTCCCACCGCCATTCGACTTTTCGCCGATATGGGCGCCCGGGTGATCAAGATCGAGATACCCGAGGGCGCCCCGGGTGGTGACGACATGATCGGGGCCCGTACCCACGACCACGCCGATTTCGAGAACCTGCACCGCAACAAGGAGAGCCTGACCCTGAATCTCAAGACCGAGGAAGGGAAGGCGATCTTTAACGACTTGATTCGCGAAGCAGATGTCTTCATCGAGAACTATCGGCCCGACGTCAAACATAAGCTGGGCATCGACTACGAGTCGCTGAAGGCGATCAACCCGCGCCTGGTTTACGCCAGCATTTCCGGCTTCGGCCAGGACGGACCCTACAGCAAGCGTCCCGGCTTCGACTCCATCGCCCAGGGCATGGGCGGCCTGATGTCCATCACCGGTGAGCCAGGGCGCGGCCCCATGCGCGTCGGCATTCCGCTGGCTGACCTCGCGGCCGGCCACTTCTGTGCTCAGGGCATCCTGGTGGCACTACTCGAACGCGAAGTGTCCGGCGAGGGGCAGTGGGTACACACCAACTTGCTGGAATCCCAGATCGCCATGCTCGATTTTCAGGCCGCCAAGTGGTTGATCGATGGCCACGTGTCCGGGCAGAACGGCAATGAGCATCCCATCACCGTGCCCACCGGGGTCTATCCCACCCGTGACGGCTACCTGAACCTGGCCGCCATCGGCCAGACCATGTGGGTCCGCCTCTGCCAGGTGCTGGGGGTGCCCGAACTGTTGGATGAGCCGGGCTTCGAGACGGATGCCCAACGGGTCAGCAACCGCGACCGGGTCAACGAGGCCATCAGTGGACTCTTCCTGCAGCGCACCACCGCCGAGTGGATCGATGCCCTCAACGAGGCAGGGGTGCCCTGTGGCCCTATCTACGGCATCGACAAGATGTTCGAGGATGAGCAGGTCAAGCACCTGGATGTCACCTGGGATATCGATCACCCGGAGCGCGGCACCCTCGAGGTCATCAATACGCCCATTCGGATGTCCCGCTTTCCGCGCCCGGAGAAGGCCAGGCCGGCCCCCGAGAAGGGGGAGCACACGGACCGCATCCTGCTGGAACTGGGTATCTCGCCGGCACAGATCGACGAGCTGAAGAAACGCCACATCGTGTGAGGCGGCCGGTTTCGAATATCAACAACAGACAGGAGTATCGCCCATGGCAACGCTAACGGCCGCATTCGGCACCTCTCACAGCATCATGCTGACCTCCCGCAAGGAAGACTGGCAGTACGGCTTCAAGGAGGTCGATCCCCGCAACCCGCACTACTTCGATCGCGAAGGCAACCATCGCACCTACGAGGAGTTGCTCGCCGTCGCACCGGCCGACTCCGAGTCCATGGTCACCCCGGAGAAGATGGCCGAGCGTTTCGATGCCGCCGACGCGGCGATGAACGCCCTCAAGGATCGGATTGCGGCAGCCGACCTGGATGTGCTGCTGGTGGCCGGCGATGATCAGACAGAGCTGTTTCGGCTTACCAACATGCCAGCCATCGCCATCTATTACGGCGAGACCATCCGCAACGCCCAGCGCGAGGCGCTAAGCGAGGACGACAGCTGGTATCGCCATGCTCGGGCACAGCGTCAGGAGCCGGATGGCGACGTGCACTACCCGGTGGACAGCGAGCTTGCCGAATGGCTGATTCGTCGTCTCTCCGACAAGGAGTTCGATATCACCGCCCTGGCCGGCCTCGAGGGAGAGCAGTTCGAGGGACATGCCTTCTCCTTCCCGCACCGTCGCTATCTCTCCCATGCCCGGCTGCCCGTCGTGCCGATCATGGTCAACACCTTCGATCCTCCCAACCAGCCCACGGCCAAGCGCTGCGTGGCGCTGGGGCGTGCCCTGCGCGAGCTGATCGCCGAGTACCCGAAGGATCTGAAGGTGGGGATCATGGCCTCCGGCGGTCTCTCCCACTTCGTGGTGGATGAAGCGTTCGACCATCGGCTGATCGAGGCCTTCCGCAACGGCGATCTGGACTATCTCGCCTCGATCGATCCGCGACGTCTCAAGGCCGGCAGTTCGGAGATCCGTAACTGGATCGTGGTGGCGGCGGCGGCTACTGACCTCGAACTGGACTGGGCCGAGTATGTGCCCGGCTACCGTACCCCGGCGCTGACGGGGACGGGGCTGTGCTTCGCCAGCTGGAAACCTGCGAGCTAAATATAAGGGTGACTGATATGTCGGATGACTTTCTGACCCGGTTGCGGCGCCTGGACTGCTGCGCGCTCTCCGATGCCATGGACAAGCTGGGACTGCCCGGTGCGGTGACGGATCTGCACCAGTACTCGGGGACCAGGCGCATTTCAGGGCGTGCGATTACCGTCAAGCTGGAGGCGGTGGAGGCCCTGCAGGGTAAAGCCCTGGAAGGATCGCCACGTCATTTGTGCTGCAGCGCCATCGAGGCGGGCGACAGCGACAACGTGATCCTCGTCGAGCAGCGGACCGGTCTCGATGCGGGTAGCTGGGGCGGTTTGCTGTCGCTGGGGGCCAAGGTGCGCGGCATCGCCGGGGTCGTGGCCGATGGCCCGGTGCGTGATATCGACGAGGCTCGGGAGATGGGGTTCCCGGTCTTCGCCCGCACTCTCACCTCGCGTACGGCCCGAGGCCGGGTCGCCGAGGTTGGCACCAATGTCCCCATCCAGGTGGGCGAGGTGCGGGTGGAGGCGGGGGACTATATCGCCGCCGACAACAGTGCGGTGATCCTGATTCCTGCTTCCCGTATCGAGGAGGTCATCGAGACCGCCGAGATGATCGTGCGCAAGGAGGCAGTGATGGCCAAGGCGATACTGACCGGTCAGCCCATCGGCGATGTCATGGGTGGCAACTACGAACAGATGCTGGAGACGTGAAGATGAGCGACAACAACAAGACCACCCAGGACAAGAATGTGGCGCGTGCGGCGAAGCTGGATACCGCGACCCTGAGCGATGCGCTGGACAAGCATGGCATCAATGGGCAGTGCTATCGGGTCGCCCCCCGCGACAACAGCTTTCGACTGGCCGGGCGCGCCTACACCCTCAAGTACGGCCCGGCCAGCCATCCGCCCGGCACCGTTGGCGACTATATCGACGACGTTCCCCCGGGCAGCGTGCTGGTGCTGGACAACCAGGGCCGCGATGACGCCACCGTATGGGGCGATATCCTGACCGAGATCGCCCATCGCCGCGGCATCGCCGGCACCGTGATCGACGGCGTCTGCCGGGACGTGGCGCTGTGTCGTGAGTTGGGGTATCCGGTCTATGCACGCGGCCATTGGATGCGTACCGGCAAGGACCGGGTCCAGGTCGAGGCCACCAATGTGCCGGTCAATATCGGTCATGCCCGGGTGGCCCCCGGTGATCTGCTGCGCGGCGATGCCGATGGCGTGTTGGTGATACCCCAGGAGCACGAGGCGGCAGTGCTGGACACTGCCGAGGCCATCGAAGCAGCCGAGAACGGCATCCGCGAAGCGGCTCGCAGTGGCATGCGCCTGGACGAGGCCCGTGCCCAGTTTCGTTATCACCAGCTGCAGACGGCAGAGCAGTGAGGAGGACTTGCCATGACAATCAGTGACGACACCATGCGTCGGGCCGCCGCGCTGCCTACCGCCACGCTGCATGAGGCCTTCGGCAAGCGCGGTAACCTGCCGTCCGCCATCAAGCCGGTATCCGCGGATTTCAGGGTCTGCGGAAGAGCGGTCACGGTGCATGTCCCCGGTGGCGACAATGTCTGGATCCATCGTGCCATCTATGAGGCCCGGCCAGGCGATGTACTGGTGGTCTGTACCAACAGCACCTTTGAACACGGCTACTGGGGCGAGATCATGTCCACGGCGGCCCTGGAGCGCGGACTCGCCGGTGTGGTCATCGACGGGGGGGCTCGCGATGGCAGCCTCCTGGCCGAGTTCGGTTTTCCCGTGTTTTCCCGAGGACTGTGCATCAAGGGCACCGGCAAGGATCTCGATGCCGTGGCCTGGATCAACCAGCCGGTGATGATCGGTGACGTTGTGGTGACGGCGGGAGACCTTGTGGTTGGTGACGGGGATGGGGTGGTAGTGATTCCTCACGCTGAGGTAGCCGGCGTCATTGATGCGGCTGAGCGTCGGGAGGATGACGAAGCGCAGATTCTCGAGCGTCTCAAGGCTGGGGAGTCCACGCTCGCCATCTATGGCTGGGGTTGAGCAGCGAGGAGCGAACACTATGACAGCAACGCCTCCCGTCCTGGAAATGGACGGACATCTGGCGACCCTCACCCTCAGCCGCCCGGAGCAGGGCAATCGCCTGAGCGATGGTGACCTCGACGTGCTGGTCGAGCACTTCGCGACGATCAACGCCTCGTCGGCGAGAGTGGTCCGGTTATGTGCCTTGGGCCGCCACTTCTGTGCCGGTTATGACGTCTCGGACCTGGCGTCGGGTGCTGGTGGCGAGCGCTTCGAGGCCACCATGGATGCCCTGGCGGCGCTGCGGCCAATCACCGTTGCCGAGGTGCAGGGTGGTGCCTATGGCGGTGCCAGCGATCTGCTGCTGGCCTGCGACTTTCGCCTCGGTAGCCATGCCGCGAGAGTCAGCATGCCGGCGGCCCGGTTCGGCCTGCATCTCTATGGCGGTATCCTGCGCCGCTACGTCTCGCGTCTCGGGCTGAATACCGCCAAGCGGATGATTCTTAATACCGAGCCGCTGGAAGCGCAGGAGATGTTCCAGTTGGGGCTGCTGACCCATCCGCCCTGTGCCGCTGAAGAACTGGCCGCCAGAAGCCAGGCGATCATCGACCACCTCATGGCGTTGGCACCGCTGGCGCTCGAGGGCATGAAGCGCCACCTGAATGCCATCGCCGATGGCTGTTTCGAGACTCGATGGCTGCACGAGGACATCGATCGCTGCAAGGCGTCGCGGGATTTCCGCGAGGGGTTGCAGGCGATCAAGGACAAGCGTCCTGCCGTCTTCGACGGTTGCTGAAGTACTGATGGCTTCCGATTGCGACTAAGGTCTATAGGTGTGGGATGGATTAATCTGTGAATGTGGTTCATGCTCTCTGTAAGTAAGGCTTATATAAGGTTAGCTTACTGTGTGGGGCGTCAACAATCCATAACAAAGATAAATGGAGTGCAACAAGATGCTGATCAAATCTGGAGTTCGAACACTGTCCCTGGCCGCTGGTCTCACCCTTCCCCTGGTGGCCATGGCCGAGCCAACTTTCCCCCGTGTCTCCGTGTGGACGGCCTACGACACCGGGTCTACCTACTATATCCAGGCGTCGGCCTTGGGCGGTCTGCTGCGCGAGCATCAGAATAGTAATATTCGCATCATTCCTGGCCGCAATGACGTGGCCCGGATGACGCCGCTGAAAACCGGCCAGGCCAGCTATACCATGAGCGGCATCGCCACCTATTTTGCCCAGGAAGGGGTGATGCTCTTCAACTCCGATGAGTGGGGCCCCCAGCCGCTGCGCGTGGTGTCGGCCAATTTCGGCGGCCAAGCCATCGGCCTGGCGGCATCAGGCGCCTCCGGCATCGAGACGCCGGCAGACCTGGAGGGCAAGCGGGTCGCCTACGTGCTGGGCGGTGATGCCATGAACATGACCACTGCCGCCGTGCTCTCCTATGCCGGGCTCACCTGGGACGACGTCCGCAAGGTCGAGATCGGCAGCCCTCTCGAGGCCATCGACTCCGTACTCAATGGCGTGGCCCATGTCATGCCGGGCTCCACGGGTAATCCGCTGATCGAGCGGCTGAGCGGCAGCCCGGGCGGCCTCTCCTGGGTGCAATTGCCAGCGGACACGCCGGAAGGAAAGGAGGCCTGGGAGCGTATCGCCGAGACGGTTCCCTATTATCAGCCGATTACCGCCACTGAGGGAGTGAATATCAGCGAGGAGAACCCCTGGCACAGTGGTGGCTATGCGCTGCCCATCCTGGCGACGATGGCCGAGCAGGATGAGGACGAAGTGTACGCACTGGTCAAGTTCATGGACGAGCACTTCGAGACGTTCAATCGCCAGGCCCCGGCAGCCTCGGGCTGGGCCGCGGATAAGCAGAACTTCGAGTGGATCATGCCTTACCACGACGGCGCCATTCGCTACTTCACGGAAAAAGGCATCTGGAGCGATGAGCATCAGGCACACAATGACGAGCTGGTGCGCCGCCAGCAGGTGCTGTCCGAGGCTTGGGCGGAATACATGCAAACCAGTGGTGACAATGGCTTCAGTACGGAGGAGTGGAGTGATTATCGGGCGGCAGCACTGACTGAGGCCGGGTTCATTCCAGGGCTACGGTAACTGTCGCCGAGTGAAGTCTTGACCTGCCATGGCAGGTCAAGCCCCCATTCCTCTTGTGTGTGAGTGTGAGATATGTCGCAAGCCATCCAGCGCCGTCCTCCCCTGATGAGAGTCATTCTGATCGTAGTGGCGATTCTGTCGACTCTGACGGCCGTCTATCAGATATTCAATCTGGGCTTTTATACTGGCTTTTCCATGTTCGACGTTCAGTACATCTATGTACTGATGTCCATGCTGCTACCTGTCGTTTTTCTCTCTATCCCGATCAACCTGGGGACCAGGGAGGGTAGGGTGCCATGGTATGACTGGCTGTTGGCTATCGCTGCTCTCCTGTGCTGTGGCTTCTTTGCCGCCAATGCGATGAATGCCATTCATCGTGGCTGGGAGTTTGCTGCACCAGAACATGTCGTCTACATGAGTTATCTGATGTGGGCCCTGACGCTAGAAGCGGTGCGCCGCTGTGGCGGTTGGGCGATATTCACGGTTGTTCTACTGATGTCGTGCTTCCCCCTTTTCGCAGATTGGCTACCGGATAGCCTGGCGGGCATGTCGACACCGATCGACCAGGTGGCGATCTATCATGCCCTCAGTGCGGAAAGTATCCTGGGCATTCCGGTCCAGGCATACGGCAAATTAGTGATCGGCTTCCTGCTGTTCGGTACGGCGCTGCAGTGTACCGGTGGCGGTAAATTCTTTCTCGACCTTTCGTTTTCGCTCTTGGGTAAGGTCCGTGGCGGTCCCGCCAAGGTGGCAATCTTCTCCAGTGGCCTTATGGGTTCCATGTCCGGTAGCGTCATCACGAATGTATTGACCACGGGGCCTCTCTCCATCCCGGCCATGCGTCGTGTCGGGTTTTCCAAGACCTATGCGGCCGGCGTGGAGACCTGCGCTTCCACGGGTGGGGTGCTGATGCCTCCGGTCATGGGGGCTGCGGCTTTTATCATGGCGGTATTTCTCGACATTCCCTATGGCCAGATCGCCCTGGCAGCGGTGATTCCCTCGGCACTCTACTTCTATGGCCTGTTCATCCAGATCGATTTCTTCGCTGCACGCCAGGGGCTCAAGGGACTCGAGGAGAAGGAACTGCCCAAGCTGGGTGAGACGTTCAAGGCGGGATGGCACTATCTCTTTGTCTTTGTCCTGCTGATCTGGATGCTGCTGGTGATGAACCGCGAGGCTGTGGCGCCCTTCTATGCCACTGCCCTGCTGATCGTCATCAATCAAGTTCGTGCCGTTAACCGCTGGTCGCTGGCCGACCTCTGGGGGTTCGTCGAGGTGAGCGGACTTCGTCTGGTGGAACTGCTGGGCCTCATGGCGGGTATCGGCATGATCATGGGCGGGTTGGCAGTTACGGGGATGTCGGGGACGATTGCAACCGATCTTCTGTTCATCGCCGGTGGTAACCCGATGGTACTGTTGCTGATGGGGGCTTTGACAAGCTTTATCCTGGGGATTGGTATGCCCATCACCGCGGCCTATATCTTTCTGGCGATCGCACTGGCACCGGCACTGATCGATGCAGGCCTGAATCCAGTCGCGGTGCACATGTTCATCCTCTACTGGGGCATGCTCAGCTTCATCACTCCACCTGTGGCGACCGGCGCCTTTACTGCAGCCAAGGTAGCAGGGAGCCATCCCATGAAGACAGGCTTCATGTCGATGCATCTCGGCAGCATCATCTACTTCATTCCCTTCTTCTTCGTACTGGAGCCGGCGTTGCTTCTGCAGGGATCAGTCGATGAGATTATCAAGGCAATTGTCTCGGCAGTCATCGGCATCGCCCTGGTGGCAGGCGGCCTACAGGGGTATCTCCCCAAGCTCGGCTCTCTGGCGCAAGCAGGTTTCCTTCAGTGGCCTGTGAGAGGCTTGTTCATCATCGGTGGGCTACTGGTGGCGATGCCGCATAATCCGCTGATCAATGTGCCTGAAGTTGGCATGCTGGCCCTGGCCCTGGCCTGCCTGGTAGCGGCCACACTGCTCAGCCTGTTGTTTCGCAAGCGCAGCATGGCGGCTAGCTAAGGGCGAGTGGCATTCGCGGGAGGAAAGGCAATGATGCGCGCAGGAACCTTGTCACTACTGGTAGCGGCCAATACGGCACTGGCGCCCCTGGCCATCGATGCCTACCTTCCTGCACTGCCTCAGCTGGCGAGCGAGCTCGGTACGACTGTCCATCGTGCCGAGCTCTCTATCAGCATCTTTCTTGGCGGCTTCGCCGTGGGCCAACTGGTATGCGGTCCACTGTCCGATCGCCTGGGCCGCAAGCCGATCCTCATGACGGGGCTGCTGCTGTTCATGATAGCCAGCGTCATGCTCGCCATGTCCAGCTCATTGACGGAGCTCTTTGCATGGCGTTTTGTGCAAGCGCTGGGTGGTGGCGCCAGTGTGGTCAACTCTTCTGCCATCGTACGCGACTGTTTCAAGGGAAGGGAGGCGGCCAAGGTGATGTCCACAATGGCGATGATCATGATGCTGGCGCCCCTGGTGGCTCCCCTCATCGGGAGTATCCTGCTCTACCTTGCTGGTTGGCAGTCGGTCTTCCTGTTCCTGGCGGCTTATGCGGCCATGGTACTCCTGGTGATCGGCTTCGGCTTGCCAGAAACGCATCCGGGTGGCTCCACGGCAGTAACCCCCATGCGTGTGTTAAGGAACTACGCATCGGTACTGGGCCACCGTGAAGCCCGGGGATACATCTGTGCGGTAGCCATGTCTTTCTCGGGGTTGATGGCCTTCGTTACCTCTTCCCCCTTCGTGTATATGGAGCTACTCAAGATTTCTCCCGCTGTCTATCCATTCGTTTTTGGCGCCAATATCATTTTTGTTGCCATGTGCAGCCGAATGAATGTGAGGTTGCTTAGGCACAGGAGCCCAAGGCAGAACCTTTTGCTGGGGTTGGGGATTCAGTTGATGTCGGCGTTGGCGCTGGTGATGGTGGCTACGTCTGGCATGGTTACCATGTACAGTGTGGTGCCATTTGTCATGCTGTTCGTCGGTGCCATTGGGCTAGTAACCCCCAATGCCATCGCCTCCGTGTTGGAGTACTTTCCTCATATCAGCGCTACGGCTGCCGCGCTGATGGGCGGCATCAAGTTCGTTTGTGCTGGATTGGCAGGGTTCCTGGTGACCTTCTTCGAGGTCGACAGCATCTGGCCCATGGTGCTGATGATGCTGTGTGTATCTGTCATCGGCAACCTTGGCCTGAGGTGGCTAACATCTTCACAAGAATCACTGCAGAGAGTGGAGGAGGGTTGATGTTGACAAGAGAGGTCAACGAGACATTGACGCGTGTAGGACCTGGCACCTCCATGGGAGCAGTGTTACGGCGTCACTGGCATCCTATTGCCGGAGTTGATGAGCTAGAGCACTCGCCAATCAAGTCGATAAGACTCCTGGGAGAGGATCTTGTCCTGTACAAGGACAAGAGTGGCGACTATGGCCTACTGGATCGCCACTGTGCCCATCGGCGAGCGGATCTGAGCCACGGCATTGTGGAGGATCATGGGATCCGCTGCTTCTACCATGGCTGGCAGTATGACCGGACCGGGCAGTGCACTCACCAGCCTTTCGAGGAACAGGTGGATCCATCGGCTTCGCTTTGCGCGAGAACTCGAGTCACCGCCTACCCGGTCAAGCCTGCCGGTGGGATGCTCTGGGCCTATCTGGGGCCGGCTCCCGTGCCTGAACTGCCGGAGTGGGAGGCGTTCCACTGGCCCAATGGTTTCGTACAGGTGGTCTTTTCCGAGGTGCCATGCAACTGGTTACAGGCTCAGGAAAACTCCATTGATCCAGTGCACTTCGAGTGGACGCATGCCAACTGGAGTCGACGGCAGCGCGACAGGAATGCGGGGTACGTTCCGACGCACCTGAAGCTTGACTTCGAGGAGTTTGAGCACGGCTTTATCTACAAGCGTGTCTGTGAAGATACCTCTGATGAGGACCCGCAATGGACAATCGGTCGGGTATGCCTGTGGCCCAACGGTTTCTTCCTGGGTGATCACTTCGAATGGCGTGTTCCCATCGACGATGAAAACATGCTCAGCGTGACCTGGTCCTTCATTCGAGTCCCGAGAGAGAGGGAACCCTACGAGCAGGCCAAGGTGCCGAGCTGGTACGCCCCCATCAAGGATGGCCAGGAGCGCTGGATCACCAGCCATGTGATCAACCAGGATATTGTGGCCTGGGTCGGTCAGGGGAGAATCACGGATAGAACCCAGGAAACCCTGGGGGCCAGCGATCGCGGAATTGCTCTCCTGCGGCGCCGGCTGCTTGATGATATCGATGCGGTGGAAAGTGGCAGGGACCCAAAGGGCGTGCTGAGAGAGCTTCTCCCGGCAGGAGGGATTCGTCTCCCCAGTGATCATCGCGAATTCTTTCTCGACGGGCTGCCTCTGGAAGATTATCGCCGCCACCCCAAGTGGGGACGACTGCTGACCCAGTTCATTTTCCATGCTGGGCAGCCTGAGGATGTCAAGGCAGCCTGCGAGGCGGCTACCGGGGTGAAACTGAAGAGCGATGAGGTCATTGACCTGTAGCTACCCTATCCACTAATTGAGGTATCGTCATGAGCCAGGTTGAGGAAATTTTCCAGGTCAGAGTCAAGTCCATTACCTATGAGGCGGAAGGTGTTCTGAGCTTCGATCTTCGCCCAGTGGCACCGCGACGAGAGCTTCCGGCCTTCACTGCAGGGGCCCATATCGATCTGCACCTGAGCAACGGCCTGATTCGAAGCTATTCGCTCTTCAACCCCCAGGAAGAAAGCGATCGGTATCGCGTCGCGGTCAACCTCGACGCCAATAGCCGTGGCGGATCACGCTTCATGCATGGCAGCGTCCATGCCGGAGATATCCTGAGCATAGGGGCACCGAGAAACAACTTTTCGCTGGACGAAGAGGCGAAGAGCAGCGTTCTGATTGCGGGTGGCATCGGCATCACCCCCCTCTATGCCATGGTGCGTCGTCTGGACGAGCTGGGTAAGAAGTGGACCCTCTATTACTCGACAAGGTCGAGGAAGAATACCGCCTTTATTGAGGAGATCGAGACGCTTAGCGCCAGCAGTCAACATGGCAACGTTGTGTTTCACTTCGATCAGGAGAGTTCGGGAGGCTTCCTGAACTTCCCTGACATCGTGGCCACCGCGCCGAGCGGTACGCATTTCTACTGCTGTGGTCCTCTGCCCATGCTGGAGGCCTTCGAGTCGGCCACCTCCGACCTGCATGATGATTGCGTGCATGTCGAGTACTTTGCCACCAAGGAGTCGGCCGATACCTCGGGGGGATTCACGGTGGAGTTGGCTAGGTCAGGAGCGAGCTACTATGTCCCAGCCGGCAAGACGGTCCTCGATGTGCTGATCGAGGAGGGCCACCAGCCGCTCTATTCCTGTCAGGAAGGCATCTGCGGCACCTGTGAAGTGACGGTGCTGGAGGGGGAGCCGGATCATCGTGACCTGGTGCTCTCCGCGAAGCAGCAGAAGGAGAACCGCAGCATGATGATCTGCTGTTCGGGTTGCAGGGGAGAGCGACTGGTGCTTGACCTCTGATATTTTTTTCTGCTAGAAAGTACGTAAGCCTTATATAAGGCCTACATATAAAATATACAATAAACAATCAAGGAAACCACAATGGCTGACTACAAGAATCTGAAGCGTGGCGCGCTCTTCTCTCTTTCTTCTCTTGCGCTGGCGGTGTCCCTCTCGGCCCAGGCCTATGAGTTCGAGGTGGGCGATACCACGGCCAGCATCTACGGCTATGCCAAGCTGGACCTGATCTACGATGTCAATGCCGAGCTCCCCCCGTTGGGCGCGAATGCCGCCATTCCACTCGATGGCACACCGCGGTCTGAGATTGAGGGGCATACCCAGCTGCATGCTTATCAGAGCCGTATCGCCTTCGCGACCTCGACACCAACGGCTCAAGGCGACCTGAAGACGGTCATCGAGGGGGACTTCTATGGCGGCGGGGGTGGCCAGTTCCGCCTACGTCACGCCTATGGAGAGTGGAACGGCATCACCGCGGGCCAGACGACCAGCAACTTTGGCTTCATCCTTGGCATGAACCGCATCATTGACTTCAAGCCGCAGCCGGGCCTCCCCAACGGCGCCCGGCAAGGCCAACTGCGCTACACGACGGGTGGTTTCTCGGTGGCACTGGAAGACCCCGCCAACCTGGGGGGCAGTGTGGCGGATGGGTTTACTCCCGGCGGTGGTTATGTGCCCCATGTCGCTAACAAGACCTCATTGCCTGATCTGACCCTGCGTTACATGGGCCAGGTCGGCAATCTCAACTATGGCGCCTCCGCACTGCTCCGTCAGCTATCGGTTGACGATGGCGTGAACGATGACAGCGCCACCGGTTGGGGGCTCAACCTCGAGGCGGAGTATCACCTCACACCGGCACTCACCCTGCGGGGCGGCGTGACCCACGGCGACGGGGTCGGTGGTTACATGGAGGAAGCTCCCGGGGCGCCGGCCTATGTCGACCCGGCTACCGGCAGCGTCGAGCCCATCACCTTGACGGGCGGCACGGTAGGCGTGCGGATCGCGACAGGCCCGGGCCATATCAACCTGGGCTATGGTTACGCCACAGCCGACCTGGACGACGCCATCGACGCCGGCGTGGCCAATGCCAATGTCGCCAACGAGACCTTCACCGATCTGCACCTGAACTATATCTGGTCGCCGATGCGTAACGTCAGCTATGGCGTGGAGGTCAGTCGCCAGACCCGTGAGATTGCCAGCGGCGAGGATGGCGATGCTGTGCGCCTGCAAGGCATGGTGATGTATCGCTTCTAAGCCGGTGTGACGGTTGCTGTGAAGGCAGTCCCTCGCAGTCGCTTTTTATGTGTTGTTCCGGTCTGTTTTGCCTCGGATATTCCGAGGCTTTTTTGTGTCCTGTGGAGGGTGCGGCGGGTCTCCATTTCACCGCCGATAGTATGGCCGAGGCAGGCCATCCTGCATCAAGAATGACGGCCACCAGCGAAGCTGGCGGCCGTCATATGGGGAGTCGTGAGGCTCTACAGCTTCTGCTCAAGCTCCAGCAGCGCCTCGAAGAGATCCGCGACCAGGCCGCGGGTCATGAAGAGCGCGACCTGGAAGCGTTCTTCCCTACAGCTTCTGCTCAAGCTCCGGCAAGGCCTCGAAGAGATCCGCGACCAATCCATAATCCGCGACCTGGAAGATCGGCGCCTCCTCGTCCTTGTTGATGGCGACGATTACCTTGGAGTCCTTCATGCCGGCCAGGTGCTGGATGGCCCCCGAGATGCCCACGGCGATGTAGAGCTCCGGGGCGACGATCTTGCCGGTCTGGCCCACCTGCATGTCGTTGGGCACGAAGCCAGCATCCACCGCGGCGCGCGAGGCGCCGATGGCCGCGCCGAGCTTGTCGGCGATACCCTCGAGCAGCTTGAAGTTCTCGCCGCTGCCCATGCCGCGGCCGCCGGAGATCACCACGCGGGCGGCGCCCAGCTCGGGACGGTCGGACTGGGCCAGCTCTTCCTTGACGAAGGTGGACTGGGCGTTGTCGGCGACGAAGTCCACCGTCTCGATGGCGGCACTGCCACCCTCAGCCACGGCATCGAAGCCGGTGGTGCGCACGGTGATCACCTTGAGGGCGTCCTCGCTCTGCACCGTGGCGATGGCGTTGCCGGCGTAGATCGGGCGCTTGAAGGTGTCCGGGGCGTCGACGGCGATGATCTCGGAGATCTGCCCCACGTCGCGCAGCGCGGCCACCCGCGGCAGCACGTTCTTGCCGGTGGTGGAGGCGGCCGCCAGCAGGTGGGTGTAGTCGCCGACCAGCTCGTGGATCAGCGCCGCGGTGGGCTCGGCCAGCAGGTGGGCGTAGGCGGCGTGATCGGCCACGCGGACCTTGGCCACGCCGTCGAGCTTCGCGGCGGCCTCGGCGATGGCGCCGAGGTTCTCGCCGGCGACCAGCACGTGGATATCGCCGCCAATGGCCTGGGCCGCGGCGACCACATGGGCGGTGGCGCCAGCCAGGGCGCCGTCGTGATGTTCCGCGAGTACCAGAATGCTCATGAAATCAGCTCCTCTCAAAGCACTGTTGTCAAAGCACTTTGGCTTCGTTCTTGAGTTTATCGATCAGCTCGTCCACGGAGCCCACCTTGACGCCGCCCTGGCGCTCGGCCGGCGGCTCGACCTTGAGCAGCGTGACCTTCGAGGCCACCGAGATGCCCAGATCCGCCGGGGTCTTGACGTCCATCGGCTTCTTCTTGGCCTTCATGATGTCGGGCAGCTTGGCGTAGCGCGGCTCATTCAGGCGCAGGTCGGTGGTGACGATGGCCGGCAGGCTCAGCTCGATGGTCTGCAGGCCGCCGTCGACCTCGCGGGTGACCTGGAGCTTTCCATCACCCCCGTCCCCGCTGACGTTCACCTCGGAGGCGAAGGTGCCCTGGGGCAGGCCGGTCAGGGCGGCGAGCATCTGGCCAGTCTGGTTGTTGTCGGTGTCGATGGCCTGCTTGCCGAGGATCACCAGGCCCGGCTGCTCGTCCTCGACCAGCTTGGCCAGCGCCTTGGCCGCACCCAGGGACTCGACGCGCTCGTCGGTCTCGGCTGACGTATCCACATGAATGGCGCGGTCGGCGCCCAGCGCCAGGGCGGTGCGCAACTGCTCCTGGGCGGCCTTGGGGCCGACGGTGACGACGACGATCTCGGTGGCCACACCACGCTCCTTCAGGCGCACCGCCTCTTCCACGGCGATCTCGCAGAAGGGGTTCATGGCCATCTTGACGTTGGTGAGGTCGACGTCGGAATGATCCGGCTTGACCCGGATCTTGACGTTGTAATCGATGACGCGCTTGACCGCGACGAGGACTTTCATGGTCTATCTCCTGAAGGTACATCTGGAGCAGGCGTGCCGGTGCCTGCCCGGATACTTGTGGTTAGAGGGCAGCGTCGCTGAATCGGGTCAATACCGCCCCGGCCTGGCGCAGGGTATGGCCATGGGCCATGGCCTGGGGGGCCTGGGTGGCCATGTAGAAGCGGGCCAGCTCGACCAGTCCCGACAGGTAGTCGGTGTCATCGTCGCCGGCCTCGCGGCGAGCCTCGGCGGCGAGCGCCAGGCGCGACATCTGCCAGGCGCCGCAGGCGATGCCCAGCAGGTGCAGCAGGGGTACGGCACCGGCATAGAGGTCGGCAGTATCGGCCTTGTGGGCAAGCAACCAGTCGGTGGTCTCGTCGAGCAGGGTCGCCTGGTCGCGGAGTGGCTCCGCCAGGTCGTTGAGTCGTTCATGGCCGTCGAGTTGGGTGGCGGTCTCGCGGATATCACTGATCAGCTCGCGCAGGGTCGCCCCCTCCTCGCGCAGGATCTTGCGGCCCAGCAGGTCGTTGGCCTGGATGCCGGTGGTGCCCTCGTAGATAGTCATGATGCGGGCATCGCGGAACAGCTGGGCGACCCCGGTCTCCTCGACGAAGCCCATGCCGCCGAACACCTGGATCGCCTCGTCGCAGAGGTCGTTGCCTACCTCGGTGCACCACCCCTTGGCCACCGGCATCAGCAGATCGACGTAGCGGCGATGCTTGTCGGCGACCTCGGCCTCCGGGTGATGACGCGCGATATCGAACCAGCCGGCGGCGGTGTAGAGCAGGCCGCGCATGGCCATCAGTCGGGCGCGCATCGACACCAGCATGCGCTTCACGTCGGGGTGGACCAGAATCGGTTTGCCGGACTCGCCGGTGACGATATCGCGTCCCTGGACGCGCTCCCGGGCATAGCTCAGGGCCGCCTGGTAGGCGCGCTCGCCGAGCGCCACGCCCTGCACGCCCACGTTGAAGCGGGCGTCGTTCATCATTACGAACATGGTGGCCAGGCCCTGGTGCGGCTCGCCGACCAGGTAGCCCAGGGCGCCGCCGTTGTCGCCGTAGCTCAGCGTGCAGGTGGGGCTGCCGTGGATACCCATCTTGTGCTCGATGGAGATGCAGCGGATGTCGTTCTTCTCTCCCGGCTCGCCTTGTTCGTCGAGCAGGTACTTGGGGGCCAGGAACAGCGATAGCCCCTTGACGCCGGCGGGGGCATCGGGAAGCCGCGCCAGCACCAGGTGCACGATGTTGGGAGTGAGCTCGTGCTCGCCGTAGGAGATATAGATCTTCTGGCCGGAAAGGCGGTAACTACTATCTTCGGCGGGCTCGGCGCGCATGCACGTGGCGCCAAGGTCGGAGCCGGCCTGGGGTTCGGTGAGATTCATGGTGGCCGCCCACTCGCCGCTGACTACCTTGTCCAGCCAGGTCGCCTTCTGCTCCTCGCTGGCGGCGATCATCAGCGCCTCGGTCTGGCCGACATTCAGCTGGGGCAACATGGCGAAGGCCATGTTAGTAGAGAACCACATCTCCCAGACCGGCGTGGAGACGAGCTTGGGCAACCCCTGGCCGCCGTGCTCCGGAGGCAGGGAGAGGCCGATCCAGCCGGCATCGCGGAACTGGTCGTAGGCCTCCTGCCAGCCGTCGGGGGTGATGACCCGCTCGCCTTCCAGGCGACATCCCTGCCGGTCGCCCACCGGGTTGATGGGGGCGAGTACGCCGGAAGCAAACTTGCCGGCCTCTTCGAGGACAGCGCCCACCAGGTCGGCCGAGGCATCCTCGCAGCCGGGCAGTGCCGCAACCTGCTCAAGCCCGGCGAGCTCGTCGAGAATGAACTGCATATCACGCAGCGGTGCTGAGTAGTCGATCATGCTGGAACCCTTGGAGTCGTGTACCTGCCGCACCCGCCAGCACTGGCGGGGCCGAAGTTACTTGGCGGCCATGCGCAGGGAGCCATCCAGACGGATGGTTTCACCGTTGAGCATGGCGTTGTCGACGATATGGCAGGCCAGGCGTGCAAATTCGTCGGGTTTGCCCAGGCGATTGGGGAAGGGAATCGAAGCGGCCAGGGTCTGCTGGACCTCTTCGGGCAGGGTCTTCATCAGCGGAGTCATGAAAAGCCCCGGGGCAATGGTGATGACGCGGATGCCGTGGCGGGCCAGCTCGCGGGCCATGGGCAGTGTCATCGAGACGATGCCGCCCTTGGAAGCGGCATAGCCGGCCTGGCCGATCTGTCCGTCGAAGGCGGCCACCGAGGCGGTGTTGATGATCACGCCGCGCTCGCCGTCCTGCTGGGGCTCGCCCTTGGCCATGGCCGCGGCGGCCACGCGGGCCATGTTGAAGCTGCCGTTGAGGTTGATGTCGACGATGCGCGAAAAGGTCTCGAGGGGCTGCGGGTTGCCTTCCCGGTCGAGCACCTTGGCGGGATTGCCGACCCCAGCGCAGTTGACCAGGCCGTGCAGGCCGCCGAAGGCTTCGACGGCCAGGTCCGTGGCGGCCACGGCCTCCTGTTCGTCGGTGACGTTGGTGCGCTGGAAACGAACCCGCTCACCGAGCTCACCTGCCAAGGCCTGGCCGCGCTCGTCATCGAGGTCGGCGATCACCACGTTGCCGCCCCCGGCATGCAGGGCGCGAACCGTGGCTTCACCGAGCCCCGAGGCACCGCCGGTCACGATAAAGGTGTTGTCCTGGAGTTTCATGAAATGCTCCTTGTCGGCATCAGGTACGCGGGCCCTGGCCTTTGCGGGTGAGGAAGTCCCCGATCCGTGCGGCCACTTCGGGGCTGGTCTGGGTCAGGGCGGCGGTCAGCGACTCGACGAAGAGGCCGTCATCGCTGGCCATGTTGTCGATGCGCGAGATGGCCGAGACCATGGCCCAGTTGGCCATGGGGGCGTTCTCGGCGATGCGGGTGGCGAGCTGGCGGGCCTTGTCGAGACTCTCTCCTTCTCCGACCACATAGTGGGAGAGGCCGAGGCGCTGGCCCTCGTCGGCCTCCAGAATGCGGCCGGTCAGCATCATCTCGCACATGCGGCCGGGCCCGATGATCTTGGCGACCCGCACCGAGGCACCACCACCGACGAAGATGCCGTGGCGACCCTCGGGGAGTTGATAGATCGTGCCGGGTTCGGCGATGCGCACATGGGTAGCGGTGGCCAGTTCCAGGCCGCCGCCAATGACCGCGCCCTGCATGGCGGCCACCACGGGAATGCCGCCGTTCTGGAGGCGGTCGAAGATGCGGTGCCAGCTCCGGGAGTGTTGCATCACGCCGAACGGCTCGCGATGCTGGTGTTCCGAGAGGTCCAGTCCGGCGCAGAAGTGCTTGCCCTCGGCGGCGAGGATGATCACCCGGGCGTCCTCCGGGGTGGCCACCAGGGCCTGTTCCAGGGCGTCGAGCAGGCGGTCGCTGATGGCGTTGCGCTTCCCCGGTCGAGCCAGGGTGATGGTGTAGATGCTGTCGTCCAGGGATGTCTTGACGAGAGATTCGTTCATGGTGGACCTCGGCGCTTGAATGCTCATGGCTTACAGGGTGATGACACGCTGATCGGGGGTGTCGGCATACAGGGCCTCTACCAGCTCCGCCCGGCGGGTCAGCACCTGACGCTGGTTGATGTAGGCCTTGTCGGTGATCTCGCCGGCCTCCAGCGACGGTGGTTCTTCGAGCAGCATGGCGCGGGTCGGGTAGGTGGAGCTGCCGCCTTTCGCTTTCAGCGTGTGCATGGCCCGGCGAACGTGATCGACGAGGGTCGGGTGAGCGATGAGCTCGGCGACCGGTGCGTCATCGGGAAGATCGGGGCAGAGGCGTCTGCACTCGCCGATGTTGGGGAAGATGAGAAAGCCGATCTCGTCACGGTCGTGGCCGGCCACCACGATATCGAGGCCCGCCGGGTTGAGGGCTTCCAGGCCCGCCATGCGCAGTGAACCCACATGCACCCAGGTGCCGGTCAGCAGCTTGAAGTCCTCCCCGACGCGGCCGTCGAAGAGCAGCCCCAGCTCGGGACGCTCGGGGTCCACGAACTCCATGGCATCGCCGATCATGTAGAAGCCTTCGTCATCGAAGGCCTGCTCCGTCAGCTCCGGTTGCTTCCAGTAGCCCTGGAAGAGGTTGGGACCCTTGACGCGCACCTCCAGCTTGTCGGCGCTGGGCACCAGCTTCAGGGTGGTCCCGGGAATCGGCACGCCGATCACCCCGGAGCGCACCGCCGGGAAGTGGCAGTCGGTGCAGATGGGGGCGGTCTCGGTGGAGCCCCAGGAAGAGGAGATCATGATGTCATGACCCGTGGTCTCCCGGGCCATCTCCTCGAGTGCCTGCCAAAGATGGTTGGGCAGGGCGGCGGCTGCATAGAAGATGACCTTCAACCGAGCGAAGAAGGCCTGGCGAAGCGCCTCGTCCTTGCGCAGCAGAGGCACCAGCATGTCGTAGGCGCGTGGCACGCTGAAGTAGAGCGTCGGTGAGACCTCCTTGAGATTGCGTGCGGTCTTCTCGATCAGGGCCGGCGTCGGCTTGCCGTCATCCAGATAGAAGGCGCCACCCCAGCGCAGGATGATGTTGAAGTTGTGATTGCCGCCGAAGGTGTGACTCCAGGGCAGCCAGTCCAGCAGCACGGGGGGCTCCTTGGTGAGCATGGGCCACACCAGCTCCTTGGCCTTCTGGTTGGAACACAGCATGCGCTGGGTGTTGGGGACGGCCTTGGGCGTATTGACCGACCCGGAGGTGAACAGGAACTTGGCGATGGTGTCGGGCGTAAGCGCCTCGAAGGCGGCCATGACGGCGGCCTCGTCGCTGGATGCCTCGAGCTCGGCAAACGGGGTGGCGCCCTCGGTGTCGGCGCTGCGCCCGCCGGCGACCACCATGCCGTCGTGATCCTCGGCGATATTGTTCAGTGCGGGCCGGTAGGCCTCGATGGGGTCGGCGTAGACCACCCCAGGCTGCAGCAACTGGATCTGGCTCTTGAGCTTGACGTGATCCTTGGACATCAGCGAGCCACCCGGTGAGACCGAGCAGGGGGGTACGCCGATGTGCATGGCGGCCGTCATCAGCAGGGCGTGCTCGATGCTGTTCTCAGAGAGGATCACCAGCGGCCGCTCGGGGGAGAGGTTCTGCCCGAGCAGCCAGGTCGCGATGGCGATCACCCGGCGGCGCCCCTCACCGTAGGTCAACTGACGCCAGTTGCCCTGGTCGTCGCGCTCTGCGAGCCAGAGGCGCTCCGGGGCCTCCCGCGCCCAGTGCTCCAGCCACTCGCCGCTGCACCGGTCATAGTCGCCGAGGGGAACCTCGGAGCTCATCAGCTGGCTGCCGTCATCCCGGCGCTCCAGGCGAATCTGCGGATCCATGAAGTCAGGCACTTGTTCTTGGTAGCACTTGGAGGCTGACATGTCGGCACCTTGCTGTCTGTTATCGGGGGCGGGCTTTATGTTGTTCGAAAATACTGTTGTATTGATAAACAATGTGGAGGTTACAACAGCTTCTTCAGCGGGTCATCCAGAAGTCCCTACACCTTTGGTCGAGGAGAGGGAGAAAAGATGCGACGGCGTTCTGATGAAGTGGACGCTGTTGGGGCGGAAACGTCGCTTCAAATCTTCGAAAAGTCCAATAGGTGTCGGGTTTCGTCCAGGAGGATGCTCAAGGCTCTGGTCTCGGTGAGCCGGGGTGCACGAAGTGGCAATTAATCATAGACCAATGTCCATTGCTCAGGCCCCTGGGGCTGGGGTAGTTTGGCAATTCTCCGAACTCGCATTCGGATGCCGAACTTTCGATAAGTCCATGACCACGCATCGCCGGAGGCTCCCCATGAACCGCACCCTGACACGCTGCCTGCTCGCCGCTTCCATCGCCGGTCTCACCGCCGCCTCCGCTGCCCAGGCCTCCACCACGCTGCGCATGTCTCACTTCTGGCCCGACGGTTCCGGCATCAACCAGGAGATCTTCCAGGCCTGGGCCGATACCCTGGAGGAGCAGTCCGACGGTGAGCTGAGCATCGAGAACTACCCCTCCCAGACCCTGACCCGCGCCGACCAGGCCTATCAGGGGGCGGTCAACGGGATCTCGGATATCGCCATCACCGCCCAGGGCTATACTGCCGGGCGCTTCCCGCTCTCCCAGATCGTCGAGCTGCCAGGGGTCTCCGACACCGCCAGCCAGGGCGCCTGCATCCTGCAGAGCCTCTATGATGACGGCCATCTTGTCGGCGAGTACGACGACACCCGGGTGCTGTTCATGTTCACCACCGGGCCGGGCTACCTGCATACGGTGGATCACGACATCCAGTCGCCGGCCGATCTCTCAGGTCTGCGCATCCGCCGCCCCACCGCGGTGGCCGGCGAGATGCTCGAGCGCCTCGGCGCCCAGCCGGTAGGCATGCCGGCCCCGGACATCTACACCTCCCTGCAGCGCGGCGTGATCGATGGCCTGAGCTTCCCCTGGGAGGGCATGAAGGTGTTCCGCCTCAACGAGCTGGCCAACTACCACACCCAGGTGCCGTTCTACTCGCTGATCTTCGTGGCCACCATGAACCAGCGCAGCTTCGACCGCCTGAGCCCCGAGCAGCAGGCGGTGATCGAGGCCAACAGCGGGATGCCGTGGAGCGAAGTGGCAGGCCGGGTGTTCGATGGACTGGACGAGGCCGGCAAGCAGGAGGCCGAGGAGGCGGGCCACACCGTCCGCGTGATTGACAATCCCCTCGAGCACGACGACTGGGCCGGCCCCCTCGAGGCGGGTATCGAGAACTACCTGAGCGAGCTGGAGGGGCGCGGCCTGGACAACGCCCGTGAGGTCTATGAGGCGGCCATGGCCGCACGCGATGCCTGCCCGGTCGAGCAGAGCTGAGCGGGAGCCACTGAATGCAAGCCTTGTCGTTCGTAAGCCGCCAGCTGGCACGGCTGTGCCTGCTGGTGGCAGGCCTGGCGCTGCTCGCCCTGATGGGCGTGACCATCACCGACGTGCTGCTGCGCCTGGTGTTCCGCCTCTCCGGCGGGGCGCTCAACTGGGGCGTGGTGGGCAGCGTCGAACTGGTGCGCTACCTGCTGATGTTCTCCCTGCTGGCGGCCATGGCGGCCAGCGTCGAGCGCTCCCAGGTGGTGGTGGAGGCCTTCAGCCACGGCCTCTCTCCGCTGTTCAAGGAGCGCTTGGGCGGCTTCTTCCTGGTCGGCTTCGTGATCCTCGGCGTGGTGATGACCCTCGGCCTCTGGCAGGAGGCCGAGACGGCCGCCCTGCGCGGCCAGGTCACTCAGGACCTGCGGATCCCCATGGGGCCGATCTATCAGTTCGCCGCGCTGCTCTGCGCCCTGCTGGCGCTGCGCAGCCTGCTGCATGTCCTGCTGGGCACCTTCTTCGCCACCGACGGTGGGGGTGTCCACCATGAGTAGCGAGATGATCGGTGGCATCGGCCTGATCGGGCTGCTGGTACTGCTGGTGCTGCGGGTGCCGGTGGCGCTGGCCATGCTGACCGTCGGGGTGGTGGGCTTCGCCCAGGTGATTTCCTGGCCGGCGGCGCTCTCCATGGTCAAGTCGGTGCCGGTGGATGTGCTCTCCAGCTACAGCTTCAGCGCCATTCCCATGTTCATCTTCATGGGGGTGCTGGCGGCCCACTCCGGCATGGCCGGCATGCTGTTCAACTCCACCCGCATCATCTGCGGCGGCTGGAAGGGTGGCATGGCCATCGCCACCGTCGGTTCCTGCGGGGTCTTCTCGGCGATCTCCGGCTCGTCGCTGGCCACCGCCAGCACCATGACCCGGGTGGCGCTGCCCGAGATGGAGAAGCACGGCTACAAGCGCTCGCTCGCCACCGGCACCCTGGCCGCCGGCGGTACCCTGGGGATCATGATCCCGCCCAGCATCGCGCTGCTGATCTATGCGGTGATCACCGAGCAGTCGGTGGGCGACATGTTCGCCGCTGGGATCATCCCTGGCCTCATGGGGCTGGTCTTCTACGCTCTGACGGTCAGCGTGGTGATGCGCCTGTGGCCGGACCTGGCGGTGCCGGGCGAGCCCACTACCCTGGGCGAGAAGGTCCGCTCGATTTCCGGTCTGCTGCCCTTCTTTATCGTCTTCGTGATCATCATCGCCGGGATCTACCAGGGCATGTTCACGCCCACCGAGGGGGCCAGCGTCGGGGCCTTTTCCACCCTGCTCTATGCCCTCTACAAGGGCATGCGCCTGCGTGGGCTGTGGCAGAGCGTGCAGGAGGCCCTGGCACTCTCGGCGGTGGTGTTCTTCATGCTGGTGGGGGCCGAGACTCTGGGCTACTTCATCTCGGTGTCACGGATCTCATTCACCATCAGCACCTTCCTGGGCGGCCTCGATGTGCCGACCATGATGGTGCTGCTGCTGATCCTGCTGCTCTACTTCGTGCTCGGCATGTTCATGGACTCCATCGCCATGCTGGTGATCACGGTGCCGGTGGTCTTCCCGATCATCACCATGCTGGGCATCGATCCGGTGTGGTTTGGCATCCTCACCGTGCTGACCGTGGAGCTGGGGCTGGTGACGCCGCCGGTGGGCATGAACGTCTTCGTGATCAAGGCCATGGCGCCCCATGTGACCCTGGGCGAGATCTACCGGGGGGTGGCGCCCTTCATCGTCGCCGACCTGCTGCGTCTTATCCTGCTGCTCGCCTTCCCCATCCTGACCCTGTGGATGCTGTAGCCGGGAAGCCTCCGCCAAGCCGACCAAGGCCCTGCTGCTGGCAGGGCCTTCTGCCTATCTCTGGGGCACTTCCTCGGAGCTGCCGCTCACGTATCACTCTTCACGTCACGCCGGGGGCGTCTGTTTCGGCGCCTCGGTCGCATGCTGGCGCAGCCGGAAGTCCCGCGGCGAGAGGGCGGTGTTGCGCTTGAAGAAGCGGGTGAAGTAGGCGGGCTCGGAGAAGCCCAGGCTGTCGGCGATCTGGCTGATGGTCATGTTGGTGTAGGTGAGCTGGCGCTTGGCCTCCAGCAGCAGCCGTTCATGCAGCAGCTGCAGGGCGCTGCGCTCGGCCAGGCGACGGCTCAGGGTATTGAGGTGGGCACTGCTCATGCCCAGCTGGGCGGCGAACTGTTCGACGCTGGGCTGGCGGCGAAACTGGGCCTCGATCAGTGCCTGGTAATTCTCCAGATGCTGGTGGCCAAGGTCGTGATGGCGGGCCGATGCCTTGGCTCCTTGCCCGGGCACGATCAGCAGGCGCGATAGCTCCACCATCAGCGCCTGGATCAGCGCCTCCAGCAGCCGCGCGCGCCCCGGCGCCGGCTGGCGGTACTCCGCGTCGATCTGGGCCACCAGGGTGGCGATGCGGCGCTCAGACTCAGGCCCGCGAAGCCCGTGGAACCCGGCATATTGCAGTAGCGCGCCGGCACTGCTGGCCACCTCGGCCAGGTGCTCCACCAGCGGGCGTGCCAGAGTGATGATATGGCCGTCCACATCGGGAGAGAAACGGAAGCCATGAATGCTCATGCTCGGCACGACGATGACCAGCGGCCCCTCGAGCGGGTGGCGAGTGCCCTCCAGCTCCAGGTCGACGCGGCCGCGGCTGACATGCAGCAGGTGGACCAGGTCGGCATGACGGTGGGGGCGAATATGCCAGTCATGCAGGGCGCTGCGCTCCGGGATCGACTCGCAGTGAAGCAGGTCCGGGGTCGGCCAGTGGTGAGTCTCACCGTAGAGCTTGAAGACGGGGATGGGGCTGGCGGTTGTCATGGGGACTCCTGTCAGCTACGACCAAGGTCGAGTGATTCGGCGCGAATTGTCCAAGTGTTGAATTGAATCATGCCTTATAACGGCGGCTGTTTCATTGAAAAATACAAGTCACCCTGCGAACACTCGTACGCTATGCTTCGCAGCACGACCGACAACAACGGAGTTCCCCTCATGAAGACACAGGTCGCCATCATCGGTGCCGGACCCTCGGGCCTGCTGCTCGGCCAGCTGCTGAGCCGCCAGGGCATCGACAACGTCATTCTCGAACGCAAGAGCGGTGAGTACGTGCTGAGCCGCATCCGTGCCGGCGTGCTGGAACAGGGCATGGTCGACCTGCTGCGCGAGGCCGGAGTCGATGAGCGCATGGATGTCGAAGGGCTGCCCCATGACGGCTTCGAGCTGGCCTTCGACAACCGCCGGGTGCGCGTGGACCTGGCCGGCCTGACCGGCGGCAGCCAGGTGATGGTCTACGGCCAGACCGAGGTGACCCGCGACCTGATGGAGGCCCGTGAGGCGAACGGCGGCAGCACGATCTACGAGGCCGACAACGTTCAGCTCCACGACCTGGACAGCGAGGCGCCCTGGGTGACCTACGACAAGGACGGCGAGACCCATCGCCTCGACTGCGACTACGTGGCCGGCTGCGACGGCTTCCACGGGGTGTCGCGCCAGTCGATCCCGGAGGGGCGCATCAAGGAGTTCGAGAAGGTCTATCCGTTCGGCTGGCTGGGGATCCTCTCCGACACGCCGCCGGTCTCCGACGAGCTGATCTATGCCCGTCACGAGCGCGGTTTCAGCCTGTGCAGCATGCGCTCCGAGACCCGCAGCCGTTACTACATCCAGGTGTCATTGGACGAGAAGGTGGAAGACTGGTCCGACGAGCGCTTCTGGGAGGAGCTCAAGCGCCGTCTGCCCGATGAGGTGGCCGAGAAGCTGGTCACCGGCCCCTCCATCGAGAAGAGCATCGCGCCGCTGCGCAGCTTCGTGGTCGAGCCGATGCAGTACGGCCGCCTGTTCCTGGTCGGTGATGCCGCGCACATCGTACCGCCCACCGGGGCCAAGGGGCTGAATCTCGCCGCCAGTGACGTCAACACCCTCTACCGGCTGATGGCAAAGGTCTACCAGGAAGGCCGCACCGACCTGATCCCGCGCTACTCCGAGACCTGCCTCAAGCGGATCTGGAAGGCCGAGCGCTTCTCCTGGTGGATGACCTCCATGCTGCACAAGTTCTCCGAGGAGGAGGACTTCGCCACCCGCATGCAGCAGGCCGAGTTGGACTATGTGACCGGCTCCGAGGCTGGCCTGACCACCATCGCCGAGAACTATGTGGGCCTGCCCTACGAATCCCTGGAGTAGCGCTGTAGCCGCTCTGGAACCGACGGTGCACACACAGCGACGGCCACATTCGTGGCCGTCGCTGGTTCAGTTTCCCTGCCTGACAGGGCGTCGTCGCTATTGCATCATCTGCACCAGCAGCAGGGAGATGGCGGGGAAGGCGATGAGCAGCCCCAGCCGTATCAGATCCGCGCCGATGAAGGGCACCAATCCCTTGTAGATGCTGACCAGCGGGACATGGGGCAGGCTGGCCTTGATCACGAAGACGTTCATGCCGATGGGTGGCGTTATTAGCGCGATCTCCGTCACCACCACCACGATGATCCCGAACCACACCAGGTCGAATCCGCTGGCCGCCAGGGTCGGCACGAACAGCGGCACGCAGATCAGGATGATGGAGAGCGAATCCATCACGCAGCCCAGGACCAGGAATACCAGCAGGATCATCAGCAGCGTCTGGTAGGGCCCCAGGCCCATGCCCTCGATGCCCTGGCGGATGCCTTCGCCCAACCCCGAAAAGGAGATCAGGTGGGTGAAAAGCATGGCGCCGAACAGCACGGCATAGAGCATCACCGAGGTGGCGGCGGTGTCGACGAAGATGCGGCGTAGGTGCCTGATGCCGATGCGCCGCTGCAGCAGGGCAATGATCAGTGCGAAACCGGCCCCCATGCCACCTGCCTCGGTGGGTGTGAAGAGCCCCACATAGATCCCGCCGATGACCATCACGAAGAGCAGGCCAAAGGGCCAGACGCCTCGCAGCGAGGCCACCTTCTCCTTGAAGGGCACGGCTTCGCCCCGGGGCGCGCTGTCGGGCCGCCAGCGGGCCACCAGCCAGACCACGACCAGGTAGAGGCCCAGTCCAAGCAGGCCCGGCAGTACGCCGGCAATGAACAGGTGTCCGATATTAGTCTGGGTGAGAATGCCGTAGATGATCAGGATGATGGAGGGCGGGATCAGGATACCCAGGGAGCCACCCGCAGCGATGGTCGCCGAGGCGAAGGAGTCCGAGTAGCCATAGCGCTTCATGCTCGGGTAGGCCACCTTTGACATGGTGGCGGCCGTTGCCAGGCTGGAGCCGGAGACGGCGCTAAAGCCGGCGCAGGTCATCATGGTGGAGAGCGCCAGGCCACCGCGGATCGACCCCAGGAAGGCATAGGCGGCGCGGAACAGGTCGTCGGCGATGCCGGAACGGGCCAGGACGTTCCCCATCAGCACGAACATCGGCACCACGGCCATCTCGTAGGAGAACACCGCCTGGGTGATGGTCAGCGAGACCATGGAGCGTGCCACGTCCCAGCTGACCATGAAGGTGAGCCCGCCGATCGAGACGGCCATCAGCGCAAAGGCCAGTGGTACCCGCAGGAAGGCAAGCAGCAGCACGCTGAGCAGGGAAACGATGCCGATCATCATAGCGGATTCCCTTCCTGATCGTGCACGGAGGCCGTGGCGTTGAAGAGGGAGGCGGGCAGCAGTGAGGCCAGTCCAGCCAGAAAGGCGGTAAAGGACATGAAGGCGTACATGTAGCTGCGCGGTATATAGAGCGCCTGACTCGCTTCCTGGATCAGCACGGCCTGCCGTGCGGCCAGCAGGTACTGCCAGGCAATCAGGAAGAGGATGGCTGCCACGCCGACCGAGACCAGCGTATGCCACCAGCGTAGGCTGGGCGAGGAGAGCCAGCGGTCGAACAGATCGACGACCAGGTGGCCACGGTCAGCGGTGACCAGCGGCAAACCACAGAAGATGATGATCACCATCAGATGCTCGGTGATGTCGTGGGCGCCATAGATGGGGGTGCCGAATAGCCGGCGCCCCAGCACGTCGCAGAAGGTGAGAGCCACGATGGCAAGCAGTGCCGTGAGCAGCACTGCCTCCACCCCCAGTCTCACGCGGTTGAGCGTGTGTCGCATGGGTATCTCCTGCCCCGCAGGGGCTGGCCGGGTTATTCGCTATCCAGTGCCTGGTAGCGGCTCTCGTAGAAGTCGACGATCGCCATGGGGTCGTCATAGCCCATCTCACCCATGTCCTCCACCCAGGCGGCCAGCATCGCCTCGCGTACCTCTCGGGTCCTCTCGAGCATCGCCGCCGAGGGCTCGTGGAACTGGTTGCCCTGCTCCTTCAGCGCCTCTTCCGCGGCCTGGTTCTGGGCGTGGAAGCGCTCGCCCCAGAGGCGCGAGAGATGCTCCCCGGAGACGCTCATGATGGCCTCCTGATCCGCCTCGGAGAGGGAGTTCCACTTGCGCTCATTCATGCCGATGAAGAAGCTGGCATCGTAGAACCCGCCCGGGAACACCGTGTGGTGCTCCAGCTGGCTCTCCAGCCGGAAAGCGATGACCGACTCCAGCGGATGCAGCGAGCCATCGACGACCCCGCTTTCGAGAAGTTCGTAGCCGCGGGTAGCAGGCGCTGCCACGGGGACCGCACCGAAGGCCTCCAGCAGCTCGCGCTGGATGGGGCCGCCCATGCGCAGCTTCTGATTGCGCAGGTCCCCGGGCTCTACCATCGGCTCGCTGCCGTGGTGCAGGGCGCCGCCGCCCAGCAGGCCGACGCCCAGCAGCTTGACCCCGTCATAGGCGGCATCGTCGCTCAGGTGCTCTGCGATGGTTTCCCACAGGGCGACGGACGAGGCGACCGCGTTGGAACCGGTCAGTGGCATCTCGGCAAACCACAGTGACTTGAAGCGCATGGGCTCGTAGGTGAAGTTGCTCCAGGTGATATCCGCCACGCCCATTCGCGCCAGTTCCCAGTGCTGCTCGGGGGCGCCGACGGCGCTCGGCAGCATCCTGATCTGGACGCGTCCTTCGGTGGCCTCGGTGACCTCCTCTGCCCAGGCACCGAGAATGTCCGTACTGATGAAGTGGTTGGGCGGCACCCAGTTGGAGAGGTTCAGGGTGGTCTGGGCGTGGCTGGCGCCGCTGCCCAGGGTGAGGGCGATACCGATGGCCAGAGAGGTTTTCTTCAGGTGGGTCATGGGGAATCTCCAGTCTTGTTGTTGTCCCGATTCGTTGTTGTCCCGATTCGGGTACGGGGGGGCAGCGATAGCCTGTCGCCATGGGGCTCAGGCAGGCTGGGAAGCCTCAGAGAAGAAGCGTGATACCAGGCCCACCCAGAAGGCGGCGGCCGGCGTCAGGCACTCGTCGTTGAAGTCGTAATGGGGGTTATGCACGCTGCAGGGCCCGAGGTGGGCGCCCTGGTCATAGCCGTTGTCGCCGTTGCCGACCATCAGGTAGCAGCCTGGGATATGCTCGAGGAAGAAGGCGCAATCCTCGCTGGCGGTCAGCGGGGCGGCGGGCGCCTCGACCCGCTCATCGCCGAACAGCTCGCGGGCGGTCTCCACGGCCAGCTGAGTCTCCTCGGGTGCGTTGATCAGCACCGGATAGCCACGCTCGTAGGCCACGTCACAGCGGCAGTCGAAGGCCTCGGCCTGGGACTGGGCGATCGTGCGAATGCGTCGCTCAAGGGTGTTGCGCACCTCGGGGTCCAGCGTCCTGACGCTCAGTTCGAGCTCGGCGGTCTCGGGGATGATGTTGTAGGAGTTGCCCGCTTGCAGCCGGCCCACGCTGATCACCGAGGCGAGGTTGGGGTCCACGTTACGCCCCACGATGCTCTGCAGGGCCATCACGGTGGCGGCAGCCGGCAGGGTCGGGTCCACGGCCAGCTGCGGCATGGCGCCATGTCCGCTCTTGCCGGTATATGTGATCGTGACCTTGTCCGAGGAGGCCAGAAAGGCGCCCTCGCGGAAATAGAAGTGGCCGGTGGGCTTGCCGGGGTAGTTGTGCAGAGCGAAGAGGGCGTCGCAGGGAAAGCGCTCGAAGAGGCCTTCCTCGATCATGCGCCGGGCGCCACCGCCGCCGCCCAGCTCCTCGGCGGGCTGGAAGATCAGGGTCAGGGTGCCACTGCCCGGCAGGCCTTTATCGCGATGCAGGCGGGCCAGGGCCTCGGCGGCGCCCAGCAGGATGGCGGTATGGCCGTCGTGGCCGCAGGCATGCATCTTGCCCGCCACCTGGCTGGCCCAGGGCAGGCCGGTCTGCTCCTGAATGGGCAAGGCATCCATGTCGGCGCGCAGCCCGAGACGAGGACCTGTGCCATCGCCCCAGCGCAGTACGCCGACCACGCCGGTTTCGGCGATGCCGGCATGGACCTCGTAGCCCCACGCGTCGAGCCGTTCCGCCACCAGGCGACTGGTAGCGACCTCTTCAAAGCCGAGTTCCGGGTGTTGATGAATCTGGTGTCGCCAGGCCTTCATGTTGCCGAGATCTGGCGGGGTCTTCAGGGGAGCCGTCATGGTAAGCACCGTCTAGTTTGGATTTATTATGGTTGAAATCGATGCTGACAGTGGTCGGGGGCAACGTAAAGACGACATAATCTGCTTGGTGACAACCTGAGGTGTTCACTTAAGCCATGAAGGATCATCAACTCAAGGCCCTGGTGCAGGTGGCCGAGCAGGGCTCCATACGAGGGGCTGCCAGGGCGTTGCACCTGAGCCAGAGCGCCTTGACCAAGGCGCTGCGGGAGCTGGAGGCCGATCTTGGGGCCGAACTGCTGGTGCGCAGCTACAAGGGTGTGGAGTTCACGCCGGCCGGCCAGGCGTTGCTGATGCGAGCCCGTCTGGCGCTGTCGACCCTGGACAAGGCCAGAGACGAGATACGCTGGCTTCGGGGCGGCGCCGGCATTCAGGTCACGGCCGGCGTGACGCCGGCGATTGCCGCCACGGCGCTCCCCCGTGTGCTGAACGAGTTCGAACGCGAGCAGCCGGATGCCAGCCTGACTCTGGTCGAAGGGATGTTGACCAACGTGCTGCCCGGGCTGATGGAAGGGCGGATCGATTTTGCCATCGCCGCCGCAGAGCCCGAAGGGCTGCCCTACGAAATCGCCTTCGAACCCCTGGCGAGGATTCGGGCCGAACCCGCCGCACGGCAGGGCCACCCCCTGTTGACGGCGAGCAGCTGGTCACAGATGGCCGAGGCACGCTGGGTGTTGAATCTGGCCTCCGGCAGTCTGGCACAGCAGCTGGTAGCCTGGCTGGGGCAGCAGAACATCACCCTGCTTCGCCAGCCGGTCCGGTGTGATTCGCCGACGCTGATGACGGAGTTGATGCGACGCACTGACCTGATCGGCTTCGGCCCTCGCATCCTTTTCCAGGACTCCATGTTTGGCCAAGGGCTGGCCCGTTTCGACGCCCTGCCCACCTTTCCGCTCATTACCCTCGGCTTGCTCAAGCTCAAGGGCGTCCCCCTGCACCCGGGCGCCCAGCGGTTGGCGACACTTTTCATGCGCCACATCGCTGCGCTGTCGCATCAGGGATAGCGCCCGCGGCGGCGGTTCTCCACCAGCACCTTGAGGATAGCGTTGGCCTCTCGCATGGTAGGTGAGGGGGCCTCGCCGCGGCGTCGGCTGCACAGGACCGGCGATGTCAGGGTCTTGTCGGCGAGGTAGACGAAGCTGACACCGTCGCGGCGCACGCGCTTGACCTGCTCCGGCACCAGGCTGATGCCGATCTCCGAGGCCACAAGGCCTAGTGCCGTCTGCAGCTCGTTGGCCTCCTGAACCACCTCCACCTTCAGTCCCTGGCGGCGGAACATGCCCAGCATGATATCGGCCATGCTGGGGCGGGGCTTGGCAGGGAAGAGGATCAGCGGGTAGCGGGCCAGTTCCTCAAGGGTCGGCGTGGTGCCCTCCAGGGGGTGGCCACAGGGCACGGCAGCCATGATCGGCTCCTCGAACAGCACCTCTTGCTCCACTTCCGAGTCGTCGATTCTCATGCGGCCGAAGCCCAGGTCGATGCGGCCGGCCTTGAGAGCCTGGACCTGCTGCACCGTGGTCAGCTCGGTCAGGGTCAGTTCGACATTATCCTTTTGTCGCAAATCGCGTACCAGCAGCGGCAGCTGCCCGTAGAACACCGACGGTACGAAGCCGATGGCGAACAGCGCGCGCTTGCTGCGGGCCATGCGGCGCGTGGCCTCCAGGGTGGCGTCTACCTTCTCGAGGATCTGTAGGGCATGCTGCTGGAAGAACAGCCCCGTGGGGGTGAGGCGCAGGCCGCGGGAGCTTCTCTCGAAGAGTTCGGCCCCCACCTCTTGTTCCAACTGCTTGATTTGCCGAGATAGAGGCGGCTGAGACATGTGCAACCGCTCGGCCGCACAGGTGAGATTGAGCTCCTCCGCAACCACGCAGAAGTACCTGAGATGACGCAGCTCCATGATACCTCCTGGGTATGGAAGGGCACCCAAACAATATTGGTTCGATCTTCCCGCTGCAATCAGACTGCCATGCAATCACCACATTCCGCCCGCACCGGGAGCCGCCATGACCGCCACTATCCAGTCCATCGAGACACTGCTGGTCGACCTGCCGACCATCCGCCCCCACAAGCTCTCCATGACCACCATGGCTTGCCAGACCATGGTCATCGTGCGCATGCGCCACAGCGACGGCATCGAGGGCCTGGGGGAGGGCACCACCATCGGCGGCCTGGCCTACGGCCCCGAGAGCCCCGAAAGCATCAAGTGCAACATCGACGCCTACCTGGCCCCGCTGCTGATCGGCCAGCCCTCCGGCAACGTCAATGCCCTGCGCGCCCTGCTCAACCGCCATGCCCGCGGCAACATGATCGCCAAGTCGGCGCTGGAGACCGCGCTGCTCGACGCCCAGGGCAAGCGCCTGGGCCTCAGCGTGGCCGAGCTGCTGGGCGGCGCCCGCCAGACCCACCTGCCGGTGCTCTGGACCCTGGCCAGCGGCGACACCGACAAGGACATCGAGGAGGCGCTGCTGCGCCTGGACGAGCGTCGCCACTGTGATTTCAAGCTGAAGATCGGCGCCAACCCGGTGAAGCACGACGTGCGCCATGTGGCCGCCGTCAAGGAGGCCCTGGGCGATCGCGCCAGCGTGCGCGTCGACGTCAACCAGGCCTGGGACGAGTCCACCGCCGTTTACGGCATCCAGGCCCTGCAGGACGCCGGCATCGAACTGATCGAGCAGGCGATTCCGGCCCGCGAGCATGCCGGCCTGATCCGCCTGGCCAACCGCTTCAACGTGCCGATGCTGGCCGACGAGGCGGTGCAGGATGCGCGCGATGGCCTCGACCTGGTGCGCGGCGGCTTCAGCGGCGCCTTCGCCCTCAAGATCGCCAAGTCCGGCGGCCTGCAGGGCGTTCTGGAACTGGCCCACGTGGCCCAGGCCGCGGGCGTTGGCCTCTACGGCGGCACCCTGCTGGAGGGCACCATCGGCACTGCCGCCTCCCTGCACGCCTGGGCGACCCTGCCCGAGATGGCCTGGGGCACCGAGATGTTCGGCCCGCTACTGCTCAAGGACGACATCGTCGTCGAGCCGCTCAACTACACTGAGTTTGGCGTCGACTTGCCGGCCGGCCCAGGGCTGGGCATTACCCTGGATGAAGACAAGCTTGTGCACTACTCGCGCAAGAGCTGAGTCGCGCAAGAACTGAGTCGCTCAAGAACTGAAGAGGAGAACGTCATGCTGTTTCACGTGGAAATGACCGTCAAGCTGCCGCCGTCGATGCCGGCCGAGCAGGCCGCCGAGATCAAGGCGACCGAGAAGGCCTACTCCCAGGACCTGCAGCGCTCCGGCAAGTGGCGCCACCTGTGGCGCGTGGCCGGCAGTTATTCGAACGTCAGCATATTCGACGTCGAGGACAACGCCGAGCTGCAGGAGTTGGTCAGCAACCTGCCCCTCTTCCCCTACATGGAGATCAGCGTCAAGCCGCTGTGTCGCCACCCGTCCTCCATCCGCGAGGACGACTCCTGAGTCGCGGATGAACCACGCCAGCGCCCGTCACTGACGGGGAAAAAAAGAGAATCCAAGAGGATACCCACATGACCGTGAAGATATTCGATACCCCCGAAGTGCAGGATTTCCTGAAGACCGTCGCCGGCTTCGACCAGGAAGGGGGCAACGAGCGCAGCAAGCAGATCATGCACCGCCTGCTCTCCGACCTCTACAAGCTGATCGACGACTTCGACGTCAGCGAGGAAGAGTACTGGTCCGCCGTCAGCCTGCTCAACGCGCTGGGCAGCCAGACCCAGTTCGGCCTGCTCTCGCCGGGCCTGGGCTTCGACCACTACCTGGACATGCGCCAGGATGCGGCGGACGCCGAGGCCAAGCGCACCGGCGGCACCCCGCGCACCATCGAGGGCCCGCTCTACGTGGCCGGCGCCCCGGAAGCCGAGGGCTTCGCGCGCATGGACGACGGCAGCGATCCCGAGGCCGAGGTGATGTGGCTGACCGGCCAG
Organism: Halomonas sp. HK25; assembly: GCF_047795635.1. Taxonomy (GTDB): domain Bacteria; phylum Pseudomonadota; class Gammaproteobacteria; order Pseudomonadales; family Halomonadaceae; genus Halomonas. The sequence goes on from NZ_CP181044.1 coordinate 600,085, forward strand.
GTGCGTGACGTTGACGGCACCCCGATCGCCGGCGCCAAGGTCGAGATCTGGCACTGCAACTCCAAGGGCTGCTACTCGTTCTTCGACCCGACCCAGAGCGAGTACAACATGCGCCGCACCATCTATGCGGACAGCGAAGGGCGCTACACCGCGCGCAGCATCATCCCCTCCGGTTACGGCGTGCCCGAAGGCGCCCCGACCGACGTGGTGCTGAAGTCCCTGGGCCGTCACGGCGAGCGCCCGGCGCACATCCACTACTTCATCTCCGCGCCGGATCACCAGCACCTGACCACCCAGATCAACCTGGCCGGCGACCCCTACACCTTCGACGACTTCGCCTTCGCGACCCGCGAGGAGCTGGTGGTACCGGCCAAGCGTATCGAGGATCAGGCCGAGATCGCCAAGCGCGAGCTGGACGGCCCCTTCTCCGAGGTGGTGTTCGACATCGAGCTGGCCAAGACCGACGTGGCCGAGCTGCAGCACCGCCACGCCCGTCCGCGGGCCAAGGAAGACGAGCAGGACCAGCACAGCCAGCTGGCCGGCACCGCCAAGGTCTGATCGGCATCCGGATTATTTCCGTTACCTCCGGGGCGGGGCGCCGGGGGTAGGCCGAAGCGTCAACCGACCTGCCCCCGGATCAGCCCCAAGCGGTTACGACACGATAATGAGGATTACTCCATGACCACCCAGCTTGATCAACTCGAAACGCGTGTGCGCGGTGCCGTCGTCGACGACGCCGAGAAAGGCATCTTCCGCTGCCACCGCAGCATGTTCACCGACCCGGCCTTCTTCGAGCTCGAGATGAAGCACATCTTCGAAGGCAACTGGCTGTTCCTGGCCCACGAGAGCCAGATCAGTGAGCCGGGCGACTACATGACCGTGACCATGGGCCGCCAGCCCGTCGTCATCACCCGCGACAAGGCCGGTGAGCTGCACGGCCTGATCAACGCCTGTGCCCACCGCGGCGCCACCCTGTGCCGCCGCAAGCAGGGCAACAAGGGCACCTTCACCTGCCCCTTCCACGGCTGGACCTTCAAGAACGACGGCAAGCTGCTCAAGGCCAAGAACGAGAAGAATGGCGCCTACCCGGACGCCTTCAAGCAGGACGGCTCCCACGACCTCAAGCGGGTGCCGCGCTTCGAGAACTACAAGGGCTTCCTGTTCGGCAGCCTGAGCGCCGACGTGCCGCCGCTGGAAGAGTACCTGGGCGAGACCACCAAGATCATCGACAACATCGTCGACCAGGCCCCGGAAGGGCTGGAGATCCTGCGCGGCACCTCCTCCTACACCTTCAACGGCAACTGGAAACTGGGGGCCGAGAACGGCGCCGACGGCTACCACGTCAGCACCGTGCACTGGAACTACGCCTCGACCATGGATCGCCGCAACTACGACACCGGCGGCACCAAGGCGGTGGACGCCGACGGCTGGTCGAAGAGCCAGGGCGGCTTCTACTCCTACGAGAACGGCCATATGCTGCTGTGGACCCGGCTGCTCAACCCCGAGGTGCGCCCGGTCTACCAGCAGAAGGAGTGGATCGAGAAGGAATTCGGCGAGGCACGGGCCGACTCCATCGTCAACCAGACCCGTAACCTCTGCCTCTACCCCAACGTCTACCTGATGGACCAGTTCTCCACCCAGATCCGGGTGATTCGTCCGATCTCGGTGGACAAGAGCGAGGTGACCATCTACTGCTTCGCGCCCAAGGGCGAGTCGGCCGAGAACCGCCGGATCCGCATCCGCCAGTACGAGGACTTCTTCAACGTCTCGGGCATGGGCACGCCGGACGACCTCGAGGAGTTTCGCGCCTGCCAGGAGGGTTACCACGGTGAGCTGGCGGAGTGGAACGACCTCTCCCGCGGGGCCAAGCAGTGGATCGAGGGCGCCGACGACAACGCCCAGGCGATCGGCATGAAGCCGCTGCTCAGCGGTGCCTCCCCCGAGGACGAAGGCCTGTATGTGCTGCACCACCAGCACTGGGTCGAGGAGATGCTGCGCGCCATCGAGAAAGAGCGCAGCCAGTTTATCGCCACCGAATCGGCCTGAAGGAGGACATGACATGAGCCTTAGCTACCAAGAGATCCAGGCTTTCCTGTACCGCGAGGCGCGGCTGCTCGACGACCGCCAGTGGGACGAGTGGCTGACCTGTTACAGCAAGGACGCCGAGTTCTGGATGCCGGCGTGGGACGACGACGACGAGCTGACCCGCGACCCGCACAGCGAGATCTCGCTGATCTACTACCCGAACCGCGAGGGGCTGGAGGATCGGGTCTACCGGATCAAGACCGAGCGTTCGGGTGCCAGCCTGCCGGAGCCGCGCACGACCCACCAGATCACCAACATCGAGGTGCTCAAGGAGGAGGGCGGCCAGGTGGAGCTGCGCTTCAACTGGCAGACGCTGAGCCACCGGTACAAGACGACCCAGACGTTCTTCGGGAACTCCCTCTACACCCTGGACGTGTCGGGCGAGTCACCGCTGATCACGCGCAAGGTAGTGCAACTCAACAACGACTATATCCACCAGGTCATCGATATCTATCACATCTGACTGGTATACGAAGACCCGGTGTCGGAGGAGAACGACCATGAGCTACACCATTGCCCTCAACTTCGAGGACGGCGTCACCCGATTCATCGGCTGCAAGGAAGGTGAAACGGTTCTCGATGCCGCCTACCGTCAGAAGGTCAACCTGCCGATGGACTGCTCCGACGGCGTCTGTGGCACCTGCAAGGGCCACTGCGAGCAGGGCGAGTTCGACATGGGCGACGAGTACATCGAGGATGCGCTCTCCGACGAGGAGGCCGCCGAAGGCATGGTGCTGACCTGCCAGATGGTGCCGTCTACCGACTGCGTCATCCAGGTGCCGGTGGCTTCCACCCTGTGCAAGACCGAGGTGGGCAAGGTCGAGGGCACGGTCGCCGCGGTCGAGCAGCTCTCCGAGGACAGCATCGAGCTGGCGGTGGATCTGGATGAAGGCGCCGCGATCAGCTTCCTGCCCGGCCAGTACGTACATATCGACGTGCCGGGCACCGAGTCGCATCGCTCCTACTCGTTCAGCTCCCTGCCGGGCGAGAAGCGGGCCACCTTCCTGATCCGCAACATCCCCAACGGGGTGATGAGTGGCTATCTCGGTGATCGGGCCGCGGCGGGTGATCGCCTGACCCTGACCGGCCCGCTGGGCAGCTTCTATATCCGTGAGGTCACCCGCCCGGTGCTGATGCTGGCCGGCGGTACTGGCCTGGCGCCCTTCCTCTCCATGCTCTCCCAGCTGGTCCAGAAACGGGAAGAGGAGAAGGGCGCCGAGGCGCCGATCCACCTGATCTACGGCGTCAACAAGGACGACCACCTGGTCAAGGTCGACGCCCTGGAGGCTATCGCGGCCAAGCTGCCCAACTTCACCTACGCCACCGTGGTGGTGGATGAGGCCAGCGAGCATCCGCGCAAGGGCTATGTGACGCATCACATGGACCCTGAGGTGATGCACGATGGCGACATCGACGTCTACCTGTGCGGTCCGCCTCCCATGGTCGACGCGGTGCTCAAGCATTTCGATGCCCAGGGCATCGTGCCGCAGAGTTTCCACTACGAGAAGTTCACGCCCAATGAGGCGGGGAGCAAGTCATGAGCCGCTTCGCCAACCCGTGTTTCAACGGCCCACGTTTTCAAGATCGGGTCATGGTAGTGACCGGTGCCGCTCAGGGGATCGGCCAGCGGGTCGCCGAGCAGGCCGGCGCCGAGGGTGCCCGCCTGGCCCTGGTGGACCGTGCCGACCTCATTCATGAGGTGGTCGACGCTCTGCGCGAGCAGGGTGTGGACGCCATCGCCCTGCAGGCCGACCTGGAGACCTGGGAAGGCGCGGCGGACGTGATGGCGAAGACGGTGGAGCACTTCGGGCGGATCGATATCCTGGTCAACAACGTGGGCGGCGCGATCAACTTCAAGCCGTTCACCGAGTTCACCGATACCGAGATCAGCGCCGAGATCACCCGCTCGCTGATGCCCACCCTGTGGTGCTGCCGCGCCGTCCTGCCGACCATGGTGGAGCAGGGTAGCGGTGTCATCGTCAACGTATCCTCTGCGGCCACGCGCGGGATCCACCGGATTCCCTACTCGGCGGCCAAGGGCGGCGTCAATGCCATGACCGCCTCCCTGGCCTTCGAATATGCCGAGCACGGTATCCGCGTGGTGGCCACCGCCCCCGGCGGCACCGAGGCGCCGCCGCGGAAGATCTCACGCGGCACCCCCGAGGCGCGTAATGAGACGGAGCAGGCCTGGTTCCAGGCCCATATCGACCAGACCAAGGCCAGCTGCCTGATGGGTCGCTACGGCACCCTGGAGGAGATGGCCGCGCCGATTCTGTTCCTGGCCTCGGACGATGCCAGCTACATCACCGGCAGCGTGTTGCCGGTGTCTGGCGGCGACCAGGGCTAGTCAGCGTCGCGCCGGTTCGGTCAGAGCCGAATCGGCGCACTTCGCCGACTGCCAACGACACAATACCAACGACAACATTCCCCCCGGAGCTCACCGTGAAGCATATCGAGAAGGGCGTCAGCCTCAGGCACGCGCCCAGAGACTTCATACGCGACCTCAACGTCGACAACGCCAGTACCGGCCTGGTGGCCGGCATCCTGGGGCTCAGTGTCGGGGTCGTCCATATCAGCGCCGGCACCGCCGCCGGCCTCGATTCCTCGTTCATCATGATCTGGGTCATCAGCTACCTGATGATCAATGGCCTGTTCGGCCTGCTGGTACCGTCCTACTACCGGCTGCCGCTGCCCATGGCCAACTCCATTCCCGGCGCGCTGATGTTCGCGGCGGTGATTCCCGTGGTGGGCCTGGAAGCGGCGTTGGGGGCGACCCTGATTGCCGGGGCCATCTCGCTGGTGGCCGGTCTGACCGGCGTCATGGGTATCGTCATGCGCCTCATGCCGATGCCGATCGTCATGGGCATGGTCGGCGGCATGCTGCTCAGCTTCGGCCTCAACATGGTACGGCCGCTGGAGAATGCCATCGTGCCGGCGACCATCATGATCCTGGCCTTCTTCGTCTCGGCGCGGCTGCTGCGCAAGGTGCCGCCGCTGATCGTCTCCATGCTGGCGGGGGTCATCTACCTGATTGCCACCGGCGTGGACCTGTCGGGTATCGAAGCCACCATCCGCTTCCCCGAGTTCATCGTCCCCCAGTTCACCCTGGCCGCCTTCCTGACCTACGGCCTGCCGCTGGCGATCATCCTGGTGGGCATGGAGACCCCGGCCGGCGTCGGCCTGGTGAAGGGGATGGGCTACAAGGAGGTGCCGGCCAACGGCATCACCGCCGTGGGCGGCATTGGCACCATGGTCTCCGCCTTCTTCAACCTGCACAGCACCTGTATCGCCGCCCCCATGACCGGCATCTGCTCCTCGCCGGAGGCGGGCACTCACGAGAAGCGCTGGGTGGCCGCGGTGGTCGCCGGGGCCATCTTCGTGGTGGCCGCGCCCTTCTACGGCTATGTGGTGAGCCTGCTCGATGCCACGCCGCGCTACTTCATCACCATCATTGCCGGCCTGGCCCTGATGCGGGTGATCACCTCGGCCATGGCCATTGCCTTCTCCGGCAAGAAGCACGAGATGGGTTCGCTGTTCGCCTTCCTGATCGCCGCCTCGGGCATCCAGATCCTGGGCATCGGCGCCACCTTCTGGGCCCTGGTACTGGGCGTGGTGGTCTCGCTGATCTTCGAGACCAAGGACTTCGAGTTTGTCAGTAAGGCCCACCCCTTGAAGAAGCAGGCGGGAGAATAAACCGGCTTCACGCAGGCTGATGCCGCCGTGCCTGGCGACGCGCGATAACCGCAATCCTCCTTGGCCCGTATCCGCTTCAGTGATACGGGCCTTTTTTGTGGCCGATCTCCGCCACAGCTGGCGAGAGGGTGTTCGAGGTGTCGGTCATTATGCTTTTGTCGCAATGTCCCGGCGATGCCGGGTTGACAGAGCGTGATCTTTTGCCCCGGCGGCGCCCTCAAAGCGCCGGCAACCCCCCTGTTGTGACCGCGCTACGCCGCTGGCATGGCGGTCTCGCGCGATGGCCGCCTCTGTCTGGTGCCGCCGAGGTCACGAATCGGCTGGTTAATTCACTGGAAAACCATGTTTTTTTCCCCGTGATCCGCGGCGGCGTGCTGGCCTGGCCGGCTGGTTGGGCCGATACTCCAGGGGTATGGCGAGGAACCCATTCGATATTGGTTGGGGCTTGCGGCGAGGGCCAGAATCACCTCGACATCCAGAAGAAGCGGGTCTCGGCCAGAGACAGCCGCTCACAACGACAATCAGTGGAGACGACCATGACCGTGAAGATATTCGATACCCCCGACGTCCAGGATTTCCTGAAGACCGTCGCCGGCTTCGACCAGGAAGGGGGCAACGAGCGCAGCAAGCAGATCATGCACCGCCTGCTCTCCGACCTCTACAAGCTGATCGACGACTTCGACGTCAGCGAGGAAGAGTACTGGTCCGCCGTCAGCCTGCTCAACGCGCTGGGCAGCCAGACCCAGTTCGGCCTGCTCTCGCCGGGCCTGGGCTTCGACCACTACCTGGACATGCGCCAGGATGCGGCGGACGCCGAGGCCAAGCGCACCGGCGGCACCCCGCGCACCATCGAGGGCCCGCTCTACGTGGCCGGCGCCCCGGAAGCCGAGGGCTTCGCGCGCATGGACGACGGCAGCGATCCCGAGGCCGAGGTGATGTGGCTGACCGGCCAGGTGCGTGACGTTGACGGCACCCCGATCGCCGGCGCCAAGGTCGAGATCTGGCACTGCAACTCCAAGGGCTGCTACTCGTTCTTCGACCCGACCCAGAGCGAGTACAACATGCGCCGCACCATCTATGCGGACAGCGAAGGGCGCTACACCGCGCGCAGCATCATCCCCTCCGGTTACGGCGTGCCCGAAGGCGCCCCGACCGACGTGGTGCTGAAGTCCCTGGGCCGTCACGGCGAGCGCCCGGCGCACATCCACTACTTCATCTCCGCGCCGGATCACCAGCACCTGACCACCCAGATCAACCTGGCCGGCGACCCCTACACCTTCGACGACTTCGCCTTCGCGACCCGCGAGGAGCTGGTGGTACCGGCCAAGCGTATCGAGGATCAGGCCGAGATCGCCAAGCGCGAGCTGGACGGCCCCTTCTCCGAGGTGGTGTTCGACATCGAGCTGGCCAAGACCGACGTGGCCGAGCTGCAGCACCGCCACGCCCGTCCGCGGGCCAAGGAAGACGCGCAGGACCAGCACAGCCAGCTGGCCGGCACCGCCAAGGTCTGATCGGCATCCGGGTTATTTCCGTTACCTCCGGTGCGGGGCGCCGGGGGTAGGCCGAAGAGGGGGTCCGTGGACCAGGGGTGAGGAGCATTGCTCCGAACGGGCTGGCCATGGATGGCCAGCACCGGACCTGCAAGCGGAGCAGGATGCGAGAGCGAAGCAGGGTCTAGGTAGCCCCCAGGGAGGGGTTCATGGCGCCCCCTCGCAGGCCTGCCCCCGGATCAGCCCCAAGCGGTTACGACACGATAATGAGGATTACTCCATGACCACCCAGCTTGATCAACTCGAAACGCGTGTGCGCGGTGCCGTCGTCGACGACGCCGAGAAAGGCATCTTCCGCTGCCACCGCAGCATGTTCACCGACCCGGCCTTCTTCGAGCTCGAGATGAAGCACATCTTCGAAGGCAACTGGCTGTTTCTGGCCCACGAGAGCCAGATCAGCGAGCCGGGCGACTACATGACCGTGACCATGGGCCGCCAGCCCGTCGTCATCACCCGCGACAAGGCCGGTGAACTGCACGGCCTGATCAACGCCTGTGCCCACCGCGGCGCCACCCTGTGCCGCCGCAAGCAGGGCAACAAGGGCACCTTCACCTGCCCCTTCCACGGCTGGACCTTCAAGAACGACGGCAAGCTGCTCAAGGCCAAGAACGAGAAGAATGGCGCCTACCCGGACGCCTTCAAGCAGGAGGGCTCCCACGACCTCAAGCGGGTGCCGCGCTTCGAGAACTACAAGGGCTTCCTGTTCGGCAGCCTGAACGCCGACGTGCCGCCGCTGGAAGAGTACCTGGGCGAGACCACCAAGATCATCGACAACATCGTCGACCAGGCCCCGGAAGGGCTGGAGATCCTGCGCGGCACCTCCTCCTACACCTTCAACGGCAACTGGAAACTGGGGGCCGAGAACGGCGCCGACGGCTACCACGTCAGCACCGTGCACTGGAACTACGCCTCGACCATGGATCGCCGCAACTACGACACCGGCGGCACCAAGGCGGTGGACGCCGACGGCTGGTCGAAGAGCCAGGGCGGCTTCTACTCCTACGAGAACGGCCACATGCTGCTGTGGACCCGGCTGCTCAACCCCGAGGTGCGCCCGGTCTACCAGCAGAAGGAGTGGATCGAGAAGGAATTCGGCGAGGCACGGGCCGACTCCATCGTCAACCAGACCCGTAACCTCTGCCTCTACCCCAACGTCTACCTGATGGACCAGTTCTCCACCCAGATCCGGGTGATTCGTCCGATCTCGGTGGACAAGAGCGAGGTGACCATCTACTGCTTCGCGCCCAAGGGCGAGTCGGCCGAGAACCGCCGGATCCGCATCCGCCAGTACGAGGACTTCTTCAACGTCTCGGGCATGGGCACGCCGGACGACCTCGAGGAGTTTCGCGCCTGCCAGGAGGGTTACCACGGTGAGCTGGCGGAGTGGAACGACCTCTCCCGCGGGGCCAAGCAGTGGATCGAGGGCGCCGACGACAACGCCCAGGCGATCGGCATGAAGCCGCTGCTCAGCGGTGCCTCCCCCGAGGACGAAGGCCTGTATGTGCTGCACCACCAGCACTGGGTCGAGGAGATGCTGCGCGCCATCGAGAAAGAGCGCAGCCAGTTTATCGCCACCGAATCGGCCTGAAGGAGGACATGACATGAGCCTTAGCTACCAAGAGATCCAGGCTTTCCTGTACCGCGAGGCGCGGCTGCTCGACGACCGCCAGTGGGACGAGTGGCTGACCTGTTACAGCAAGGACGCCGAGTTCTGGATGCCGGCGTGGGACGACGACGACGAGCTGACCCGCGACCCGCACAGCGAGATCTCGCTGATCTACTACCCGAACCGCGAGGGGCTGGAGGATCGGGTCTACCGGATCAAGACCGAGCGTTCGGGTGCCAGCCTGCCGGAGCCGCGCACGACCCACCAGATCACCAACATCGAGGTGCTCAAGGAGGAGGGCGGCCGGGTGGAGCTGCGCTTCAACTGGCAGACGCTGAGTCACCGTTACAAGACGACCCAGACGTTCTTCGGGAACTCCCTCTACACCCTGGACGTGTCGGGCGAGTCACCGCTGATCACGCGCAAGGTAGTGCAACTCAACAACGACTATATCCACCAGGTCATCGATATCTATCATATCTGATCGGGTCACGCCGCTGGGTCAGCGTGACTCGGCGGCAAGGGACGGTTTCATGACGGTAGGGACGCCGCCTCAATAACAAGCAAAGGCCTCAAGCCTTCACCTCTGATAATCCGGAAAAAACACAATGAAAACCATCTTCAAGAAGTGCGCCCTGACCTCCCTCATCGCCGCCGGCATGGCCGCCGGCAGCGCCGCTCAGGCCAACGAACACCCTGTCAAGCTTGGCCTTATGCTCCCGTATTCGGGGACCTATACCGCGCTGGGCGAGGCGATCACCAATGGCCTGGAGCTGGCCCTCGAGGAGCACGGCAACCAACTGGGTAGCCGCGCGGTCGAGATCATCAAGCTGGATTCCGAGGCCAACCCCTCGCGGGCACCACAGAACATGAGTCGTCTGGTGCGTGGCGACAACGTCGACTTCGTGATCGGCCCGGTGCACTCCGGCGTAGCCATGGGCATGCTACGCGTGGCCCAGCAGACCGGCGCCATCACCATCATTCCCAACGCCGGGCTGGGGGCAGCCACCAACGAGCTGTGCATGCCCAATGTGTTCCGCACCTCCTTCAGCATGTGGCAGGACAGCTACCCGATGGGCAAGGTCGCCTATGACCGGGGGCATCGCAAGGTCGTCACCATGACCTGGGACTATGCCGGGGGCAAGGAGGACCTCGCCGGCTTCGAGGAGGCCTTCACTGAGGCCGGTGGCGAGATCGTCGAGCAGATCCTCGTGCCCTTCCCCAGCACCGAGTTCCAGGGCTATCTGGCCCAGATCGGTAGCCTGCGTCCCGATGCCGTCTACACTTTCTTCGCCGGCGGCGGCGGGGTGAGCTTCGTGCGCGATTATGCCGCCTCGGGACTCAAGGAGAGCATTCCTCTGCTGGGTTCGGGCTTCCTCACGGAAGGGAATCTGCAGGCGATCGGGGAGGCTGGTGAGGGTGTCTTGACCACCCTGCACTATGCCGAGACCCTGGACACGCCCGAAAACCGGGCATTCGTCGAGGCCTACCAGGAGGCTTATGGCGAGCTGCCTGACACCTATGCGGTGCAGGGCTACGACACCGGCATGATGTTGGTTCAGGCGCTGGAGGCCGTGGAAGGGAATACCGAAGACAAGGACGCGCTCATCGAGGCCTTGGCCAGCGTCGAGTTCATCAGCCCCCGGGGTCCGATGAGCTTCTCCGATTCTCACCACCCCATCCAGAACGTCTATCTGCGTGAAATCCGCGATGGCAAGCATGAGGTCGTCGACATTGCCTATGAGCAGCTCGAGGTCCCCGATCTCGCCTGCAAGATGTAACGCAATGCCTGATTGACCCCGGGGGCGGGCAATGGCTCGCCCCTCCATCACGGAGGGATTCTCCATGGATCTTGCGTTTATCGGCGTACAGCTCCTCAACGGGCTGCAGTACGGCCTGCTGCTATTCCTGATCGCCAGTGGTCTTACCCTGATCTTCGGTATCATGGGGATCATCAACCTGGCCCACGGCGCCATGTACATGATCGGCGCCTACCTGGTCTATGACCTGACCATGCGGCTGGGCAACTTCTGGTTGGCCATCATGGTCGCCATCCCGATTGCCATCGCCCTGGGCCTGATCATCGAGCGGCTGTTTCTCGACACCCTCTACAAGCGTGACCATCTCTATCAGGTGCTGCTCACCTTCGGCTTGATCCTGGTGATCAACGAGGCCCAGCGCATCATCTGGGGCGGTGACGTGCACAGCGTGCCGATCCCGGAGCTGTTCAGTGGGCGCATCCAGCTGACCGACAACCTGCAGTATTCGCACTATCGGCTGTTCGTGATGGGCGTCTGCCTGGCCCTTGCCGGCGTCATCTACTGGGTCATTCGCCATACCCGTCTGGGCATCATCATCCGGGCCGGTGCCGTCAATCGCGACATGGTAGAAGGGCTCGGTATCAACGTGCGCACGCTTTTCACGCTGATCTTCAGCGTCGGTGTGGCGCTGACGGCCTTCGCCGGCATGATCGCCGCCCCCTTGACCTCGATTACCCCCGGCATGGGGGACAACATCCTGATCATCTGCTTCGTCGTCGTCGTCATCGGCGGGATCGGCTCCATCAAGGGAGCCTTCTGGGGCGCCATCCTGATCGGCATGGCCCAGACCTTCGGCCCCGTACTGGTGCCGAGCATTGCCAGCATGTTGATCTACCTGATCATGGCCGCCGTGCTACTGGTCAAGCCACGCGGGCTGTTCGCCTGAGGGAGTCCTACCATGTTGCATCGCTATCCCAAGCGGGTCTACATCCTCATGCTGGTGTTCACCGCTGCACTCATTATCTATCCCCTCTGGGGGCCTGCCGTCTTCGGTGCCCAGAGTGATTTCATGTTGGAAAAACTGACTCTCATGCTGATCCTGGCGCTGTTCGCCATGAGCCTGGACCTGCTGGTGGGCATCGTCGGCCTGGTCAGTCTCGGCCATGCGCTCTTCTTCGGACTGGGCGCCTATACCCTGGCACTGACCAGCCCCGATTTCAGCCCGGCCTCGATGTGGTGGATGATGCCGCTGGTCATGGTGGTCTCGGCACTCATGGCCCTGGTGGTGGGCTTCCTGGTGATCCGCACCAAGGGCATCTTCTTCATCATGACGACCCTGGCCTTCGGCCAGATGCTCTACTATTTCGTCAACACCTCACAGCACACCGGGGGCACGGATGGCGTCTTCATCATGTTCCGACCCAGCCTGATGGTAGGTGACACCACGCTGATCGACCTCGACAACCCTTTGACCTTCTTCTATTTCTGCATGGGTATGGTATTCGTCGGCTATCTGTTCCTGCGCTGGCTGACGCGTTCCTACTATGGCCAGGTGCTGGACGGCATCCACGACAACGAACACCGTATGCAGGCACTCGGCTATGCCACCACTGGGTACAAACTGATCGCCTTCGTGATCTCCGGAGTGATGGCCTCCATTGCCGGCATGCTGGCGGCCATGCAGTACGGCTTCGCCAACCCGGCCCAACTCGGCTGGCACACCTCGGGCGAGGTGCTGATGATGCTGATCCTGGGCGGCATGGGCACCATCTTCGGCCCGATCCTCGGCGCCTTCGCCTACGAGATCCTGCAGCACACCTACGAGCACATCACCCCTCACTGGCCGATCCTGATGGGCTTGACGATCATCGTCGCGGTACTGGTCCTGCCCAAGGGGATCGGTGGGCTGATCATCGACCCACCGACCCGCAAGCAGTTGCAGGATGGCCTGGTGCCCCGCCGGTGGCGTACCAAGGCCGCCAGCAAGAAGCCAGCCGCTGTCGTATCCGACAGCCGGGAGGATTGAGACATGAGTCAAGAAACCATGCTGCAGACCCGCGGACTCACCCGGCGCTTCGGTGGCCTGGTGGCCGTCAATGATGTCGACTTCGATGTCAAGACGGGGGAGATCCACGCCATCCTCGGTCCCAACGGCGCCGGCAAGAGTACCCTGATCAACCTGCTGTCGGGGGAGCTGCCCCCATCCTCCGGGGAGATCCTATATCAGGGACAACCCATCCACGGTAAGCCGGCCCGCCAGATTGCCCGCATGGGCATCGGGCGCAGCCATCAGAAGACCAACATCTTCCCGCGGCTGAGCTGCTTGCAGAACTGCGAGCTGGCGGCGCGCATTCACATGGGCGGCGTGTTCGGCAGCTGGCGGTCCGGCCAGCGGGCCAGGGAGGTCAACGAGAAGGCCCTCCAGGTGCTGGAGACCTGCCAGCTGGTCCATCAAGCCTACACCCCGGCCTCGGCGATGAGCTACGGCGAGCAACGCCAGCTGCAGATCGCCATGGTACTGGCCACCTCACCCTCGCTGATGCTGCTCGACGAACCCATGGCCGGCATGGGTCACGAGGAGACCGCGCAGGTGACCGAGTTGCTGAAGGCGCTCTCCGACCAGTACACCCTGGTGCTCATCGAGCATGACATGGATTCGGTGTTCCGGCTGGCGGACCGCATCACCGTGATGGTCGACGGCTGCGTGCTCGAGAGCGGGCCCACCGAGCAGATTCGTCGCAGCGAGAAGGTGCAGGACGTCTATCTTGGTCGCCACCATCAGGAGGCTTCGGCATGAATGCAGCCCAGGAACTGAATGCCTCGCTGTCCACCGCAACGCCTCTGATCGAGGCCAGGGGACTGCACACCTACTATGGCGAGAGCCATGTGCTGCACGGGGTCGACCTGACCCTGATGCCGGGGGAGACCCTGAGCCTGCTAGGGCGCAACGGTATGGGCAAGACCACGACCCTGAAGTCGATCCTCGGCTTTGTGCCACCCCGCCAGGGTGAGGTGAGTATCAAGGGCCTGTCGACCGCGAAACGCCGCCCCTGGCAGATGATACGCCAGGGCATCGGCTATGTGCCGGAAGGTCGCGGCATCTTCCCGGGGGTTAGTGTGCGTGAGCATCTGATCATGGCCGCGCGTCCCAACGAACGGGGAGAGTCGCCCTGGACCATGGAGCGGGTGCTCGACACCTTCCCGCGTCTGGCCCAGCGGCTGCAGCATGATGGCTCCTTTCTCTCGGGCGGTGAGCAGCAGATGCTCTCCATCGGTCGGGCGCTGACCACCAATCCCGACCTGATCATCCTTGATGAGGCCACCGAAGGGTTGGCGCCGCTGATCCGTGACGAGATCTGGAAGATCATCCGCGATATCAAGGCGTCCGGCATCGCTAGCATCATCGTCGACAAGAACATCGACAACCTGCTGGAGGTGGCCGATCGACACCTGCTGCTGGTCAAGGGCGAGGTGGTCTATAGCGGGGATTCCCAAGGATTGAAGGATGATCCCTCCATTCTTCACACACACCTCGGCGTCGGGTAAGGAGCTGATGATGCAGTTGCATCGGGACTGGTCGATCCCCGCCGTGACGGCGGGCTTCGTGGCGGTGCTGATTTCCTACTCGGGGCCCCTGGCGATCTTCTTCCAGGCGGCCCAGAGTGCGGAGATCTCCACCGCCATGATGACCTCCTGGGTCTGGGCGATCTCCATCGGCGCCGGCGTCTCGGGCATCCTGCTCAGCCTGTGGCTGAAGGTGCCCGTGGTGACTGCCTGGTCGGCGCCGGGGACGGCGCTGCTGGTCACCCTTTTTCCGGGACTGTCGCTGGGCGAGGCAGTAGGCGCCTACCTCATCGCGGCGGCGATCATCTTCGTGGTGGGCATCACCGGCTCCTTCGATCGGATCGTCCAGGCGATTCCGCCGGGCATCGCCAGCGCCATGATGGCGGGCATCCTCTTCCAGTTCGGGGTGGGGGTCTTCGTCTCCCTGGAGTCGGTGCCGGCGCTGGCCATCGGCATGCTCATCGCCTACCTGGCCTTCAAGCGGCTCACCCCCCGCTACAGCCTGATCCTGCTGCTGATCGTCGGCGTGGTGCTGGCGGTGGTGCTGGAGGGGGCGAGCCTTAGCGGCGTCTCGGTGAAGCTGGCCGAGCCGCAGTTCATCCGCCCTGAGTGGACCTGGAACGCCACCCTGAGCCTGGCGATCCCGCTGGTGCTGGTCAGCCTCACCGGACAGTTTCTGCCGGGCATGGCAATCCTGCGCACCTCGGGTTACAGCACGCCAGCCAAGCCGATCGTCACCGTGACCAGCCTGACCTCCTTCGTCACCGCCTTCTTCGGCGGCATCACCACCGTGGTGGCGGCCATCACCGCGGCGATCTGCACCAGCAAGGAGGCCCACGAGGACCCGGACAAGCGCTACGTGGCCGGGGTGGCCAACGGCGTCTTCTACCTGATCGGTGGCACCTTTGCTGGCACCATCGTGCTGCTGTTCACCTCGCTGCCCGGCGAGTTCGTGGCGATCCTGGCGGGCCTGGCGCTGATCGGCGCCATTACCAGCAACGTCAGCGCCTTCGCCGCCCGGAAGGACCACATGGAAGCCTCGGTGATCACCTTCATTGCCACGGCGTCCGGGGTCAGCTTCCTGGGCCTGGGTTCCGCCTTCTGGGGCGTGGTGGTGGGGGCCCTGGCCTACCAGCTGCTGCACCGTCCCTTCACGCTGTCGCGGCGCTCCGATGCCTCGGCGGCCTCCGATAAATAACAATAGGCGCCAGGCGCCGAGCACACAGGCTCCGGGTCGACATGACAACGCACCCGGGGCCTTGAGGAGAGCAATCATGCAGACGTTTTATGTGGCCATGGACGAGACAGATCACTCGCTGCGGGGCCTGGCAATGGGCCAGAATCTGGCAGCCCAGCTCGATGCCGCCCTGGCCGTCGTGTCGGTGGTCACCGATCCGGCTCAGGCCGAAGGGCGCAGAGACGCTCTGAGGGCCCGGCTCGGCGAAGAGAAAACGCCTGCCTTCGATGCGATTCCGATCGAGGTGCTGATGGGCGACAGCGCCAAGGAGGTCCTGGCGAGGTTGGCCGGACAGGAGGACGTGGGTCTCTGCATGGGCGCCCACGGGCGCCGCCCGGTGCCGGAGATGCTGATCGGCAGCGTGACCGCCGGCGTGGTGCGCCGCGCCAGCCGTCCGGTGCTGCTCTGCGGACCCCGCTATGCGCCCGAGCGCCACGCCCGGGTGGAAGTGGTCATGGTCTGCGTGGATGGCTCCTCGCTCTCCGAGGCGATGCTGCCCCACGCGGTGGCGCTGGCGGGGCGCTTCGGGGCCCGGCTGCAGCTGCTGCAGGTGATCGACGCCAGCGCCATGGCGGCCGCCGCCGGGGAGGGCGGCCCTGGCGATGTGATGGAGTCCGGCTATGTGCACGGCCTGGCGAGGCGGCTGGAGCGGGAGCACGACATCGAGGTGGACTGGGAGGTGCTGCACGGCAGCCCGGCCGATGCCATCGTCAGCTACCTGGCCGACAGTCGCGACGTCATGCTGGCCATGACCACCCACGGGCGCAGCGGTCTCTCCCAGGTGGTGGCCGGCAGCGTCAGCCATGAGGTGCTGCATGAGGCATGCTGTCCGGTGGCGGTGCTTCGGCCCCGCAACTGACGGCGACCTGATGCAGGTCAAAACCTCCGTGAGTCGGCTGGGCTAGGGTGAAGACATAATGCCCCATCGGAGACCCTGACCATGATCCACGGCAATCGCATCACCTCGGCGGTACGTCACCTGGCCCAGGCCTGGCGCCGCAACCAACGGCGCCAGGCCTGGGACGGCCTGGAAGTCGACAGCCAGGAGGCGCGGCTGCGCGACCTGGGGCTGACGCGCCTCGACGAGTCGCTGTTCTGGACCGGAAATCGCTCACCGCTGGAGCAGCTGCCGCGCATGATGGCGGTGTATGGCGTCGAGCATGCCGACACCATCCTGGCCGGCCCCGGCGTTCGCCGCGACCTGGAGCGCGTCTGCTCGCTGTGCCCGGAGAAGGCGCGCTGCCAGCGCGTGCTGGCAAGCGATCCCAGCGCCGAGGACTGCGGCTTCTGCCCCAACGCCTGCACCCTGGAGGCGCTGCGGCGGCACTGAGCGGCCGAAGTGGAACGGCCACCTGGCCGTGAAATGAAAAAGCCGAAACCATCGGGTTTCGGCTTTTTTCGCTTGGGCAGTTGTGTAAAGCCATCAGGAGGTTCAGGGATAGTCCCTCCCGGTTAACTGGGAGATGGTCGTCCAGACTGACATTGGGTCCACCTCAGTAGGCCCATTCTCGCAGCGCCGTCAGGGTAAATCGTTCTGCTTGTCAAACGACTCCAGAAGCGGACCCACTGGGCGATCTCCTCGGTTCGCAGTCCCTCGACCAGCAACCCTGTGAGCCAGCCGGACTCGACCATGCAGCGAGATACGGGCATTCTTGTGGATGTTCACCCAGGCCGCCTGGGGGTTGGTTTGGGCCGCACCTCCAATTGTCCTGGTAAGTTCCGGATGAACAACCAGCTGAAATATTAGATCTAGAAAAAGGGCGAGGAACCTATCATGAAGGTGGAGACGCCCGTAGGACTGCCTTACGCATCTCATCCCTTGATTGCGACGACCTCCTGTGAAGAAGTCGAGGAGATGTTGAATCGGCACTTGGATGAGCAACGGACGGTGGCTCCTACCAGGCGGAGAAGGGGTAAGGTCAGGCTGTCAGGCTGTCAGGCTGCCAGATGTCGCGGCTCAAACTCTTTGGTGCCGACTGGGGGGAGGATGTCATCGTGCGCTCCTCTCCCTTGTTATGTTGGCATGGCATCCGCCCCCTCAGCGGTGCGGTGGAGTGCCATGCCCATGGATTGCGGGCCCTGGCCGGGGAACTGCTGTTGTTCGCCCCGGGGCACGAGATGCACCTGCGCTGGCAACAGGATACTCGTGCTGTCGTCTTTTCACTGCCACCTGATAAGCTCTCGGAGCATGTCGAGACCTATCACCAATCACTCATGGCCTCCATCGCCGATCGGGGCTGGCATATCGGTCGCGGCCACCCGGCTCTACGAAGCATGGCCATGCTGCATGACATGCTGGCTGCCGAGATCGACAACCCTGCGGGGCTGGCAGCGAGTGAGGCCGCGAGGCAGCAGTGGCAAAGCCTCTGTTGCGAGAATCTGCTGCAACTACTGCCGGAACTCAGGAGAGGTCCCTCTCCTGTCCCTGTGCCGGGAATGGTCCAGCGGGCCAGGGAGTATATACATGCCCACCTTGAGGCACCGCTGGACATGGCCGAACTGGTAAAGGTCAGCGCCACCAGCCGGCGTAGCCTTGAGCAGGCCTTCCGGCATTCGCTGCAGACAAGCCCCGTGCGCTATCACCGCCAACGCAGGTTGGAGGCGCTGCGCGACCTGTTGCAGCGCCATTGCCCGGAAGACCTGCAGCTGGCCGAACTCGCCTATCGCTGGGGGTTCTCGCAGCCCAGTCATTTTACCGCCAGCTACAAGCACGCCTTTGGCGAGCTGCCTTCGGAGACTCTGGCGCGGTCTCCTTGTCGCCCCCTATCGCCGTCACATTAGGGCGGGACCTTGGTGGCCTCGATGGCCTCTAGCAAGCGCTGCACGCGACTGTCGTCGGGCGTGAGCTCGGCGAGGCGGCGCGCATAGGGTAGCGCCTGATCCGGCCCACGATACTCCAGGCTGTAGGTGGCCAGCGCCCAGAGGAGTTGCTGGTTGTATGGCGTGGCCTCCAGCGCCTGTTTCAGAATTGCCAGGGCCTGTTCAGGCGCGTCTGGGGCGACGGCCACGGCATAGCCATAGGCGTAGCGCAGGTCGTCGGGTGCGAGGCGATGGGCCGCACCCAGCTCCTCTCTTGCCGCTTCCGGTTGCCCGAGGCGAATGCGTGCCAGGCCCAGAGCATAGCGCAGAGCGGCGGACTCCGGCCGCCCTGCTACACCTTCCGCCAGCTGTTGTACCGCTTCCTGTTCGCGATCCAGGGCTCGCAGCATGTCTGCCAGATTCACATGGCTGGCAACATGCCGTCTATCGAGCCGCAAGGCTGCGCGTAATTCCTCGAGCGCTTCTTCAGGTTGGCCCTGTTGCCAGCGCAGCAGGGCTAGGCGGTTGCGGCTGTCGGCGCGATCGGCATGGAGTGCCAGTTCCTGCTCGTATTCCGCCAAGGCGGCCTCGAACGCCGATCGGGATGCCTGCGGCAGGTCGACATCGATCAGAAGGCGTGCTGCCTCGCTGCGTACCAGTCGGCTGGTGTCCGTCAGCAGGGGGGCGGCCCGCGCCCGGCGCAGGTCGGGCGGAGCTGCCTCCAGCAGAGTGAGGCTCGCATGGCGAACCAGTGGACTGGAACTCTCCAGCCCTTCCTCCAGGGACTGGAGGTCGAGGTCGACGTCGAGGTTCATCAGGTGCGCGGCTGCGCTGGCGCGTACGACTTCGGGCCGGCCGTTATCCGCCAGCATATCCATCAGCATCTGTCCGACGCCCGGAATTCCCCGCCTGGCCTTGGCAAAGCCCGTAGTGAAGTCCTGGTGGCCGGGAGTGGGCTCGGCGTGCCAGCGCTCGAGATGCTCCTGAGCCCAGCGGGGAGAGCGGTCGTCATGGCAGGTATTGCAGGCATTGGGAGTGCCAAGGGACTCGGTGAGGTCGGGGCGAGGGATGCGCAGGCTATGGTCACGGCGTGGGTCGACAACCATATAGGTGGTGGATGGCATATGACATTGAACGCATTGCGACCCGGGAGTATCCTGAGGATGGAAGTGGTGCTCCGGATGGTCGTAGGTGCTGGGAGTATGGCAACTGGTGCAGAGGGCATTTCCGCTGACTCGAAGGCGTTGGGAATGTGGCTCATGGCAGTTGCTGCAGGTTACGCCTTCGGCATGCATGCGGCTCTGGGCAAAGGAGGCCCAAGTGAACACCTCTTCCCGCTGCTGTCCATCGCTGTGATAGAAGGGCGTGACCAGCAGTTCGGGACGGTAGTAGTCCAGCCAGTCATCGCCGGGCCGGTAGCCTTCGGCGATCTGGCTGCGGAAGGCGTGACAGCGGGCACAGAGGGGCTGCTCGGCCTGGCGTTCCCCAGGAGAGAGCGCCGGCCTGGTGGGGGCGGCGAGAGAGGACGAGCGGGAGAAGCGTACCGTCAGCCCCTGGTCCGCCAGCGCCTCATCGCCCTGTGCCCAGCGCACATGGTGGGAGCCCGGGCCGTGGCAGGCCTCACAACCGACGCTGATCTCCGACCAGCTCGTGTCGAAGGTGTCGGTGACGCTGTCATAGCCCTTGCGCAGGTCGGTAGAGTGACAGTCGGCACACATGTGGTTCCAGTTCTGGGCCGGCCGGGTCCAGTGGAGGTCGTCCTCGTGGGTGATCGCCTCGTCGGGGTGCAGGTGGAACCAGCGTTGTCCTCCCTCGCCGGCGGGGCGAGTGTCCCAGGCGATCGAGAGAGCCTGCAGGCGGCCATCCTCGAAAGAGACGAGATACTGCTGAAGAGGCTCGACGCCGAAGGTGTAGGCGATCTCGAACTCGGCGAGCTCGCCGTCGTCGTCATCGGTGGTGACGAAGTAGCGCTCGCCTCGGGTCGCGAAGTGGGTCTCGGTGCCGGCGTAGGTGAAAGAGGCATCATCGAAGTCGCCGAGCACGCTCTGTTCGTTGGCATGCTGCATGGCCAGCGCATGGTGTGAGTCCTGCCAGGCAGTGAACGCCTCCTGGTGGCAGCCGGCACAGGCCTGACTGCCCAGGTAGGCTGGTGCCGTGGGGTCCGCCAGTGTCTTCGGGGTGACAACCAAAAGGATCATGGCCGATGCACAGGCCAACCAGGCAGGAGCAACTGATCGTCCGAGCATAAGGAGGTGTCCATTGGTGGTTGTTCTTCTACAAGTAAAGGTAGCCGTATCCTGGTCACTCTCCGCACGGAGGTGGATACCCGCGAGGGGAAAAGTGCGCGGTTCCGATAGCGGGTGCGCTAATCTGACAGAGGAGCTGCCTGCTTGGCTCGATACTGGGTGATACACAACCAACAACAGGAGCACCGCCATCATGAAGTTGAGAGGAGCAGGCATGACGTTCATGGCTGCCAGCCTGATCAGCCTGGGCAGCATGGCCGACGAGCCAAGGCCAAATTTCCTGATCGTGATCGCCGATGACCTGGGATACAGCGATATCGGCAGCTATGGCGGGGAGATCGAGACTCCCAACCTGGATACCCTGGCCAGCGAAGGGATGCGCTTCAGCAACTTCCATACCGCGCCGACCTGCTCGCCGACCCGGGCCATGTTGATGTCAGGAGTTGATAGTCATTTGGCGGGTCTGGGCAACATGGGGGAACTGCTGCAGGACTTCCAGAAGGGCGAGCCTGGCTATGAAGGTTACCTGAATGACAGTGTCGCTAATCTTGCAGAAGTGTTGCAGGGTGCCGGTTACCACACCTACACCACCGGCAAGTGGCATCTCGGGCGGAGCGAGGAGCTGAGTCCGGCGGCCCGTGGGTTCGAGCGCTCCTATATCCTGGTGCAGGGCGGTGCCAGCCACTTCGACGATCAGGCCGCGATCATCAGCGTCGATCCCAAGGCTATCTATCGGGAGAATGGTCAACAGGTCGAGGTGCCCGAGGGTTTCTTTTCCTCGGAGTTCTACACCGACAAGATGATCGATTACATCGAGGCCGACAGGGAGACTGGGCAGCCATTCCTGGGCATCCTCTCCTATACCGCCCCCCACTGGCCGCTTCATGCCCCCGACGAGTGGCTGGACCGCTATGCCGGTCGCTATGACGAGGGCTATGAGGCGATTCGTGAGGAGCGTCTCCAACGCATGCAGGCGTTGGGACTGTTGCCGGCCGGCATCGAGGCCAATACGCCCATGGCGGGAAGGCTGCCAGAATGGGATGAGCTGACCGACGAGCAGCGTCGCCGGGAAGCTCGGGCCATGGAGATCTATGCCGCCATGGTGGACAACATGGATCATCATATCGGCCGGATCATTGACTACCTGGAGGACACCGGCGAGCTGGACAATACCTTCATCCTCTTCCTCTCCGACAATGGGGCCGACGGCAATACACCGCTGGACCTGCCGGGCAATCGGGAATGGATCGCCAACGAATTCGATAATAGCTGGGGGAATCTCGGGCGCAAGGGTTCCTATATCGACTATGGGGCCCAGTGGGCGCAGGTGGGTTCGACCCCGCTTCCCTTCTTCAAGGGCATGACTTCCCAGGGCGGGGTCCAGGTGCCGGCCATTGTCCGTCACTCCAGTGTGCTCACGCCGGGCGAGATCAACGACGAGATCCTGCACGTCATGGACGTCATGCCGACCCTCTTGGAGCTGGCCGGCGTCGACCACCCTGGCGACGCCTTTCAGGGGCGAGAGGTGCATCCCATGGAAGGTCTCTCCATGCTGCCTGTGCTGCAAGGGGAGGCCATGTCCGAGCGTGCCCTGGGCTGGGAGCTGTTCGGCCGCCGTGCCCTGCGCAAGGGTGACTGGAAGCTGGTGTGGATGACCGAGCCCTATGGGGCAGGGGAATGGCAGCTCTACAATCTGGCCGAGGATCCCACGGAGCTTCGTGACCTGGCCGATCAGGAGCCGGAGAAGCTTGCCGAGCTGCTGGCCGACTGGGAAGCCTATGTAGCGCGCAATAACGTGCTGAGCGGTGACTTCAATATCGAGTACGGTTTCAGCACCTGCCTATACGACAACTGCTTCGAATAACGGGGTCGTGCTGGTATCTCCGGATGCTCATTGCCATTGTACTGGCCGCTACCCATCGGGTGGCGGCCAGTCCGTTGCAATCTACAACATCCTCCGTTTCTTCAACCGATAGTCCAGCGCCGCCCGGCTTAGCCCCAGGCGGCGAGCGGCCGCCGAGACGTTGCTGCCCGCGGCGAACGCTTCTACAACAACGCACTGCCGCAGCTCTGTCAGGTCTGCCAGGTGCCGCTGGCGATCACCGAGCCGGACGACGACACCCTGCTCAGCCATCGCGACACCGTGCACGAAGGCGAGCGCTACCACTTCTGCTCCGATGGCTGCCGCGACATCTTCCACCACGAGCCGGAGAAGTACGTCCAGGCCTGGCTGCCGGTGCACCAGATCCTGCAGGGCAACTGTGGAGGCGCCGACATGGAGAAGGTAATTGGCGACTACTACCGCATCGAGATCGGCGAGGACAACCTCGAGTTCGACGTCACCGAGGAAGAGTACTGGTCCACCGTCAGCCTGCTCAACGCGCTGGGCAGCCAGACCCAGTTCGGCCTGCTCTCGCCGGGCCTGGGCTTCGACCACTACCTGGACATGCGTCAGGATGCGGCGGACGCCGAGGCCAAGCGCACCGGCGGCACCCCGCGCACCATCGAGGGCCCGCTCTACGTGGCCGGCGCCCCGACCGACGTGGTGCTGAAGTCCCTGGGCCGTCACGGCGAGCGCCCGGCGCACATCCACTACTTCATCTCCGCGCCGGATCACCAGCACCTGACCACCCAGATCAACCTGGCCGGCACCGCCAAGGTCTGAGGCAAGGGCCCGAACCTGGCTGAAGCACGGAAAGGCGAGCCCGGGATGGCCAGGGATGCTTCGACTTCGAATAGTGGTAGCGGGGACCGCCGACCGCCGACCTTGAGACAAGAGGGAACCGATGACGGGTCATCGGGCACAAAAAAAGCCAGAACATGTTGGTTCTGGCTTTTTACGATATTTGGTAGCGGGGACCGCCGACCTTGAAACAAGAGGGAACCGATGACCGTCATCGGTTCCAAAGCAAGAGGCCGGCTCCCTGCGGAGCCGGCCTCTCGATATTTGGTAGCGGGGACCGGATTTGAACCGATGACCTTCGGGTTATGAGCCCGACGAGCTACCAGACTGCTCCACCCCGCATCAACGTGAAGCGTATTCTACAGGAATTACCCCTTTAGTCAAGAAGGAGGTTCAAACGCTCGTCCCGGCCCCATCTCCTGGTCCATACTCAGCGAAGTTGTCATCAAATGGGCAACGCTTCAGAGAATAATTCGTGTGCCGGCCGAGGTGGCCTGGCCACAGTGTCATGACAATCAGGGAGGTTACTATGGCCAACAACGCAATCGTTGCTTGGGTGACCGGTGGAACCGGCGGTATCGGCAGTGCTATCTGCCGTTCGCTGGCCGATGAGGGCTATCAGGTGGTCGCTGGCTACCACAATCCGGAGAAGGCCAAGACTTGGCTCGAAGCCCAGAAGGCGGATGGCTACAGCAACATCGACATCTCCGGGATAGATCTGGTGGACTTCGAGGCCTGCATCAACGGGGTCAAGGAGATCGAGGAGAAGCATGGCCCGATCGGTGTTCTGGTCAACTGTGCGGGCATCACCCGCGATGGCACCATGAAGAAGATGACACCCGAGCAATGGCACGAGGTCATCGACACCAACCTCAACAGCGTCTTCAACACCTGTCGCAGCGTGCTGGATACCATGCTGGACAAGCAGCACGGCCGGATCATCAACATCTCTTCCATCAACGGGCGCAAGGGTCAGTTTGGCCAGGTGAACTACTCCGCCGCCAAGGCGGGGATGCACGGCCTGACCATGGCACTGGCTCAGGAGACCGCCACCAAGGGCATCACCGTCAACACCGTGTCGCCGGGCTACATTGCCACCGACATGATCATGAAGATCCCCGAGAAGGTGCGTGAGTCCATCCGCGAGACCATCCCGGTCAAGCGCTACGGCAAGCCGGAGGAAATCGGTCGCCTGGTGGCCTACCTGGCCCACGAGGAGTCAGGCTTCATCACCGGCGCCAACATCGACATCAACGGCGGCCAGTTCATGGGCTGATCGCCCGGAATAACCGTGGCCTCTGCCGACCGGGCAGGGGCCATGCCCCCGAATGCAGGAGCGCGAGGTGACCCCTCGCGCTCCTGCGTCATTGTGGGCCGTGTGGCGGCCGTCAGGGTGGCGGCAGGCGCGTCAGACGCTCCAGCATGCGGTCCAGCTCTCCCACCTCGCGGCTCCAGAGCGCAGGCGCTACCGGTCCGGTGGCCAGCAGTTCGCGCAGCACGCCGTGGACCTCCTCGGCGCATGAGAGCTCGCGGCCCAGGCTGTCGTTGAGGCGCTCCACCTGGATGGCCAGTCGCAGGGGATCGTCGCGGTGGCTGACGCTGCCCACGGCGAGCAGGGAAAGATGTACCCGCACTCTCGCCAAGTGCTCTTCCATCTCCTCGTCGGCAGGGGGCGCCTGGCGCGCCGCGTTGCGGCGGGCATGGGCACCGCGCATGTCGTCCGCCAGGCTCAGTCCCTCGGGGAGTGCCACCTCGCGAGACTCACCGCCGGCGAGGTGCTCGGCATCGGCCTCCAGGTGGGCAAGCAGCAGCGGCTGCACGGTGCGCCAGCGCTCCACCTCTTCCACCACGGCCAGACGCTCGAGGCGCTCGCGGCGGGCACGTACGATGCCCGACCAGCGACGCCGCATGCCCTCTGTGCGACGCCCGCCGGGGAGCGGCTCCAGTGCCGCGGCCTCGGCGATGGCGGCGGCGAGCGCGGCCTCGTCGGCGCTGCTGGCGGGTTGCCAGGCGTCCATGCGCTCGATCAGCGTCTGCATGGCCTCCTGGCGTTCCCGGGCCTGACGGACGCGGTCGTCGCGTTCGGCCTCCCGGGAGGCAAACACCTGGTCGCACAGGGTGCGGAACTCGCGCCACAGCGCCTGTTCTTCGCCCCTCGGGGCGCGGCCCAGCTCACGCCAGCGCTGCTGCAGCGCCTTGACCGCCTCGGCGCGCCGGGCGGCGGGCATCGCCTGGCCGAGCAGGGCACGCACCTGCTCGATGAGGTCGCGTTTGGTTTCGGCGACCGCCTGTGCGCGCTGGTCGATCAGCGCCTGGAGCGCGTGGCGGATGCGGCCGAAGCGGCGCCCGATGGCCTCGGCCTGGTCCCGGGGCACCGGTGCGGCGCGCCGCCACTGGTCCCGGGCGCGGTCGCGGATCTCACGCAGGGCATCCGGATCGGCCTCCTCGGCGGGCTGGTCAAGCAGCGTCTCGAGTTGCTGGCAGAGGGTCTCTCGGGTGGCCAGGTTGGTCTGGCGCTCCGCATCGAGGCGCTCACGCCACGGGGTCAGACGTGCGTGGATGCGGTCGGAGGCGGTCCGGAAGTGGGTCGATTGCTCGCGGTTGGCGGCGGCGTCGCCCAGGGACTTCCACTCCTTGACCAGCTGACGATGGCGGCGGTCCAGGCCGGCGTCGAGGAGGGTGGCATCCTCGGCCAGGGCCTCGACGGTCTGGACCAGCTGGTCGCGCTTGGGGCCGGCCACGAAGCTGCGCCAGTCGCGCAGTTCGGCCAGCCGCGCCCCCAGCTGACGAAGACGCGCCGCGTGGGGCTGGCGAGAGCTGGTATCGAGCTTCTCGGCGGTCTGGCGCAGGCGCTGGTGAAGGCGGCTGGCACCCTTGAAGGCGCCGCGCTCCAGCAGGCTCTCCAGGTCGTCGAGATCGGCGATGAAGCGCGCCAGACGCGCCGCGTGGTCCTCGGCCGGGGCGTCTTGCTGCGCCAGGCGTTCGCGGGCTCGGCGTAGCAGCGGAGTGGGGGCCAGGTCCTCGGGCCAGGCGAGGGCGCCGAGCAGCGCCGTGAGGCGCTCGTCATCGCCATCGGTCAGGGCGAGCTCGACCTCGCCGGCGCGCTCCTCCAGACGGACCCAGGCCTGGCTGATGCGATCGAACCCCTCGCGGACGGCGTCATAGCGTTGGCGCAGGGCCTGGTCGGCCAGGTGCTGGTCGGAAAGCGCCTGCCAACGGTGAGCCAGCAGCTGCTTCTGGGCGCGCAGGCTGGCGATGTCCTGAGTCATGACGACCTCGCTGCGACCCAGGGCCTCGACCCCCTCCTCCAGGGCCTCCACCAGCGCCTCTCTGGCCTGCTCGGCGTCCTCGCGCCGTGCCTCGGAGGCCTCGCTGGCGCGCTGCTGGGCCTCATGGTCGCCGATTACCTTGCGGCAGCGTAGGCAGGCATCGTGGTAGCGGCGCTCCTGGCTGGCGTCGGGCAGATCCTGCAGGGTCGCCCACTCCCGCATCAGGTGGCGAAAGCGACCGGCGTAGAGCGGCTCCCAGGGGGCGGTGGCATGGCGCTCCAGATTAGCGAGCAGCGACTCGCGGCGATCACGGGCGGCGGCCAGCTGGGCGGCATCGGCACGCAGGCGGTTGAGGCGCTCCCGGGCCTGGCGCATCACCTGGCGGTCGCGACGCACCTGCTGGGCCAGGCGGGCCAGTCCGGCTTCGCTCACGACCCGCTCGGCGGCGGCGTGGCGCACGGCGGCGATTCCGTTGTCGCAGGCCTGGCGGATCAGTGCCTCTTCGCCGTCCAACCTGGCCAGAGCGGCCAGGCGCAGTTGCTGGTTGTCGCCTCGCAAGCAGAGCTCGGCCAGCAGGTCGGCGTCGTCGAGCCGTTCGATCAGTGCGACCCGGGCGCCCAGCTCCAGACTGCCGGTGCGCCCGGCGAGCAGGGCGAGAAGCTGGCGGGAGAGCTCTTCCGAGGCACCGCCTTCGTCGAGCAGGCCGAGCAGCCGCTCGGGGTCGTCGAGGCGGGCCAGCGCCGTGGCCCGTACGGACGGGCTCTCGTCCCGGGCGAGCCGCTCCAGGGCCAGGCGGTGCTCGTCGCGTTCTAGGTCGAGGCGCGCAACGGCCTGGCACCGCACCTGGGGGTCGGGGTGCTGCCAGCGCGGGGCGAACAGGCGGCGAAGGAGTCCTGACATGGGCGATCCTGATGAAGGGCGCATCACGCACCGGGACGCGCCGGTAAAGTATTGTGGGGTGGTGCCGGGCAGCGCCGTCAGGCGAAGCGCCGGTCTTGGGCATGGAGAGTATCTAAGCATGCGGTGCCGCTGGGGAAAAGCCCGTGCTATGGCCGCCTGGAGACACTGACAGGGGGAGGCCCTAGGCGTATGATCAGTTGCAGGCGGCGCGGCACTCGCTTAGCTTGTGTGGCGTACCCCGACCAACACCATGTGGAGTTCGGCAATGAGCCTCAAAATGGACAGGGACAGCATGGCTTTCACCTTCAAGGGCGGCATGCTGCCGATGACGGTCATGGAACTGGCCAGCGCCGACCCCGAGCAGATCCGTGACCAGCTCGCCGGCAAACTCAGCCAGTCTCCGGCCTTCTTCCAGCACACACCGGTAGTGCTCAGCGTCGAGAAGCTCGACGAGCCTCACCTGGCCCTGGAGCGCATCTGCGCGGTGTGTCGTGCCCACAAGCTGCTGCCGGTGGCCGTGCGCGGTGGCGCAGAGCCGGTCAAGCAGTCGGCATGGGCGCTGGGCCTTGGCTGGTTCCCGCCCCTCGAGGCGAACCGCCCCAGGGCGCTCGAGAGCGTGCCTTCGATGGACATCGAGGAGAGCGCCGAGGAGGAGGTCGCCCTGGCGTCTCCGCCGGGTGTAGCCAGCGGCGGGAGGATCTTCCGTGGCACGGTGCGCTCCGGTCAGCAGATCACCGCTCCGGAGGGGGACCTGGTGGTGGTTGGGGCGGTCAATGCCGGTGCCGAGGTGCTGGCCGCGGGTAGCGTGCATGTCTATGGCGCCCTGCGCGGCCGTGCCCTGGCCGGCATCCACGGCGATCCCCTGGCCGGCATCTTCTGCCGTGAACTCCACGCCGAGCTGCTGTCGGTGGCCGGCAACTACAAGCGTCTCGAGGACATCGACCCGCGCCTGCTCGGCGTCATGGTGCAGGTGCGCCTCGAAGGCGACCAGCTCGGCATCACGTCGCTGGCCTGAGGCTCGACACGACCGAGACGGTCATCTCTTTACCATTCAATGACAGACAGGAAGCGACTCTTGGCCAAGATCATCGTTGTGACCTCCGGGAAGGGAGGCGTCGGCAAGACAACCAGCGCGGCAGCCATCGCCACCGGCCTGGCACTGCGCGGCAACAAGACCGTGGTCATCGACTTCGACGTGGGGCTGCGCAACCTCGACCTGATCATGGGCTGCGAGCGCCGGGTGGTCTATGACCTGGTCAACGTCATCCAGGGTGAGGCCGGACTGAGCCAGGCGCTGATCCGCGACAAGCGGGTCGACAACCTGCATATCCTCCCGGCCTCCCAGACCCGCGACAAGGACGCCCTGAGCCAGGAGGGGGTCGAGAAGGTGCTCGAGACACTGAGCAAGGATTTCGACTACATCCTCTGCGACTCCCCGGCGGGTATCGAGCGCGGCGCCCAGCTGGCCATGTACTTTGCCGACGAGGCCATCGTGGTCACCAACCCCGAGGTCTCCTCGGTGCGTGACTCCGATCGCATCCTCGGCCTGCTGGCCTCAAAGACCCGGCGCGCCGAGCGTGGTGAGGAGCCGATCAAGGAGCACCTGCTGGTTACCCGCTACAACCCGGAGCGGGTCGATCTGGGCGATATGCTCAACCTCGACGACATTCGCGAGATCCTGGCCATCGATCTGATCGGCCTGATCCCCGAGTCCGAGGCGGTGCTGCGCGCCTCCAACCAGGGGGTGCCCGTGACTCATGACGGTGCAAGCGATGCCGGCCAGGCCTACACCGATACGGTGGCGCGCCTGCTCGGCGAGGATGTGCCCCTGCGCTTCCACGAGTATCAGAAGAAGAGCCTGCTGAGTCGCATGTTTGGAGGAGTTCGCCGGTGAAACTGCTTGAATTCCTGAAGCGAGAGCGCAAGAAGTCCGCCTCGGTCGCCAAGGAGCGGCTGCAGATCATCGTGGCACACCAGCGCACACAGCGTGGCCAGCCCGACTACATGCCGATGCTGGAGAAAGAGCTGCTCGAGGTGATCCGTCGCTACGTCCAGGTGGACGACGACGCCATCAACATCAGCCTGGACAGCGAGGACAACTGCTCGGTGCTGGAGCTCAACGTCACCCTGCCCAAGGGCTCACCCGGCTGAGTGGCGTGCGGTGCTGTGCTAGGCTGTGGCCTCCATCCAGCCTGACCGTCGGAGAGTCCGCCCATGGCGCCGCCCGCTGCCCCGCTGACCTTTCTGTGGCACGACTACGAGACCTTCGGCGCCGACCCGCGCCGTGATCGCCCGTCCCAGTTCGCGGCAATCCGCACCGACGCCGACTTCAACGAGGTCGGCGAACCGGCGGAGTGGTTCTGCAAGCCCGCCGACGACTACCTGCCTCATCCTCAGGCCTGCCTGATCACCGGGATCACCCCCCAGCAGGCGCGCCGCCGCGGCCTGCCCGAGGCGGAGTTTGCCGGGCAGATCGAGGCGCTGATGAGCACGCCCGGTACCTGCGTGCTGGGCTACAACAGCCTGCGCTTCGACGACGAGGTGACTCGCCACCTCTTCTATCGCAACCTGGTCGACCCCTACGCCCGGGAGTGGCAGAACGGCAACTCCCGTTGGGACCTGATCGACGTGGTGCGTGCCTTCCACGCCCTGCGCCCGGCCGGCATCGAGTGGCCGCGCCGCGAGGATGGTGCGCCGAGCTTTCGCCTCGAGGATCTGACTGCCGCCAATGGCATCGCCCACCAGGGCGCCCACGACGCCCTGGCCGATGTGCGTGCCACCATTGCCCTGGCGAAGCGGCTGCGCGAAGCCAACCCTCGCCTCTTCGACTACCTGCTCGGGCTGCGCGGGAAGCGCTCGGTGGCCCGGCTGCTCGACGTGCCAGGGCGCAAGCCGGTACTGCACATCTCTCGCCGCTACCCGGCCAGCCGTGGCTGCGCCGCCTTGGTGATGCCGTTGGCCGAGCATCCAACCAACCCCAATGGGGTCATCGTCTACGATCTTTCGATGGACCCGACCCCACTCTTCGACCTTTCCGCCGAGCAGATCCGCCAGCGGGTCTTCGTCAGCAACGACGACCTGGCCGAGGGTGAGGAGCGCATCCCCCTCAAGGTGATTCATATCAACAAGTGCCCGGTGATCTTTCCGGCCAGCGCGCTCAAGGATGTGGAGGGCCCACATCAGGGCGAATACGGGGAGATCGTCGCCCGTCTGGGGCTGGATGTGGTCGCCTGTCGCGAGCACTGGAAGCGCCTCGCTGCCCACCCCGAGGTGGCGCCCCGGGTGAGCGAGGTGTTTGCCGCTCCGCCGCCCGCGGGCCCCGAGGACCCCGACCTGATGCTCTACGCCGGCGGCTTCTTCTCGCCGGCGGATCGCCAGCAGATGCAGCGCGTGCGTGACAGCGACCCTTGGGACCTGGTAGGCGCGCGCTTCGCCTTCCAGGACCCGCGTCTCGAGGAGATGCTGTTCCGCTTTCGGGCGCGCAGCTACCCCGAGACCCTGGAGGGCGAGGAGCTGGCACAGTGGGAGGCCTATCGCTGGGCGCGCATGAACGACCCGACAGTAGCTGGCCTCACCCTCAAGGGCTTCGCCCGGGAGATCGAGCGGCTCAATCAGGTGGCGCTGAGCGACCGTGACCGCCAGGTGCTCGAGGAACTGGTGATGCATGTTGAGGCGATCATGCCGCCCCAGGCCTTCGACTGAGGTATCGCCCCTCGCCCCTCGCGCGCACCTTGTGGGAGCCACGCTCTGCGGGGCGAAGGTTGTGGCCTCGGCACAGGCCTTAACACCGCCGGGCGGCTGCGCCGCCATTCGCCGGGCGGAGCCCAGCTCCTACAGGTGCCCCTCGCTTACCTTGCGTTACTCCTCACTCTTCGACCTCCGGCAGCGGTTCCAGATGTTGGGTGAGGGCCAGCACGTCGTCGGGCTCGCTACCCGGGTCGAAGGCGACCCGGGCCACCGCCGCCTGGCGAAGGTTCGGCCACAGCTCGCGCAGCTCGTCGGCGCTGACCGCCAGTGCCCGCTCGGCGAGTCGCTCTCGGCGGTCGAACTCGATGTCACCGAAGGACATGGCCTGCCACAGGCGGCCGGCGCGGCCAGCGAGGCTGGTGTCGCGCTGGGTCAGGCGATCGTGTACCGCCTGACGATTGGGGATCAGGGTCTCGTCATCCAGCGCGGCCAGGGTCGTCTCGAAGTCGTCGAGGAAGGCGTCGATGCGGGCATCGATCGCTGCGCTTTCGGTGTCAGGCGACTGCACCAGCAGCGCCAGCCCCGGAGCGTCCAGCATCGGTGAGTAGCCGGCGTTGACCACGTACCCGAGCTGCTCCTCGGTGCGCAGCCGCTGGTAGAAGGGAGTGTCGATCAGCTGTCCGAGCACCGCCAGCTGTGCCTGGCTCGCCAGTGAGCGGTCGGGGCCCTGCAGATAGCGCAGCACCACCGACTCCTCGCGACTGGTGTGCGGGGTCAGGCTGGGCAGGTCGGCGTCCGCCCGCAGCGGCGTGAGATCGGGAATGGCGGACGCCTCGAGGCTAGGGATCAGGCGCTCGGCGACCCGCCGGCCCAAGGCCTCGGCCTCGTCGCCCGCCAGGTTGCCTACCGCCATGGCCTCCAGGCGCAGCTCGGCCAGCAGGGCGTCGCGGAAGTCGCGCAGGTCTTCCGCGCTAAGTTCACGACTCGCCTCCAGCAGGGCGGCGCTGGGCCACTGTGGACGCACCAGCGCCTCGGCGAGGGTGCGACTGGCCTGGCGGTGCAGGGCCGCCTGGGGGGCGTTGCGCCACTCCCGCTGCAGGCGATAGCGCACCCGCGCGACGCTGGCTTCGTCCACCTCGCCGGCCTGCAGCTGCTCGATGACACGCTCCATCATCCGCTCCTGGCGGTCGCGCCAGCCGGAGAAGGAGAGGGTGATGCCGCGGGCATGGGCGTAGGCTTCGAAATGCTGGCCGGCCAGGCGTGCCGGGTAGAAGGCCTCGTTGAGGCTGTCATCCAGCCAGCCGGCGAGCAGGCGGGCGAGGGCGGCGTCCCGGGCGGAGCTGGCCGCATCCGGGTGCTGCAGGCTGAAGCGCCACTCCACCTTGGGGGTGTTGAAGGTGGCATCGGCCATGTGCCAGAGGTCGAAGGCGGGCTCCTCGACCAGCCGCCGCGGGCGCTCGTCCTGGTCGTCGAGCAGGTCGAGGTCCTCGGCGATATAGGGGTTGGGCTCGGGCAGGACCAGCCCGGTCAGCGCCGGGGCCTCGCCGCGCTGGTCTTCAACCCTCTCTTCAACCCAGGGAGCATGGAACCAGGGGGAGCTCTCCTCACCTTCCACGTCCGGGGCGCTGTAGAGGCGGATCAGGTGGTCGGGCCGCAGGGCGTCGAGGTAGGCCTTGCTGCGCTCACGTGCGAAGCCGTCCATGCGGTAGGCGGCATACTGCACGTCCTCCACCGGGAAGCGCGACAGGTTCATGGAAAGGCGCATGGCCTCCTGGCGGGGCGCGCCATGCTGCTGGAAACGGAACTCCTGTTCGGCAAGGCTCGCCTTCTCGTCGTAACGCCATGCCTCGAGGCCCTCCTCGCGGAGTTGCTCGATGGCAGCGAACAGGGTCGCCTCGATGGCGTCGCGCGCCTCGGCGCCGGCCGGAGTCAGGCTGACGTTGATGCTGAACAGGGCGTGGTGGCCGTCGCTGCGGGAGACTCCGGCGGAGAGGCCGTCGGCCCAACCGGCCTTGCGCAGGGCCGCGAGCAGGCTGCCGTCGCCCTCGTGGCCCAGCAGGTGGGCGATCAGGTCGGCGGGCTTGTGGCGATACTCGGCGATGGGATCGGGGATCGGGAACAGCAGGCGCAACTGGCGGCTGTCGCGCACCGACTGCAACGCGACCCGCTGGGGCAGGGTGTCGTCGAGCACGAGCGGCGCGGTGATCTCGGGAGCGGAGAGGCCGCGGTCGGCGATGACGGCGAAGCGCTCGGCAACCAGAGACTCGAGCTCGTCAAGCGGCTGCGGCGCCACCAGTGCCAGGTGCATGACGTTGGCGTCGTAGTAGCGCTGATAGAAGTCGATCACCCGCTCGCGCAGGCTCGGTTCGCCCTCGGGGCGGTCGGCCAGGGTCTCGCGACTGCCCACGGAGAAGCCGGTGGTGGGGTTCTCGGGGTTGAGCAGGGCATTGAGCACATCGTTCTCGCGGCGGGCGTCGTCGCGGATCCGCGCCATGTACTCGGAGTGCACGATGTTGCGCTCGCTCTCCAGCTGGTCGGCGTTGAACAGCGGCGAAACAAAGAACTGGCTGAAGCGGTCCAGGGCGCCCTCCAGGGCGTCGGGGTCGATGTCGAAGAAGTAGTTGGTGTCCTGGGGCGCGGTGAAGGCGTTGTGGCTGCCGCCGTGGCGAGAGATATAGCCCTGGTAGGCGTCGGCCTCCGGGAAGGGCTCGGTGCCCAGGAACAGCATGTGCTCGAGGAAGTGGGCCAGGCCGGCGAGGTCCTCCGGGTCCTGGGCGCTGCCCACGGAGACGTTCATGGAGGCGGCGGCCTTGTCGGCCTCGGGGTCGCTGACCAGCAGGGCGGTGAGACCGTTCTCCAGGGTCAGTACCCGGTAGTCGCGGCTGTCGTGGGGGCTGACCAGCGGCGTGGCCACCTCGGCGATGGCGTCCGCCCCGGGGTGGCTCTCGGCAACGGCGGGGCCGGTGATCAGCAGGGCCGCGGCAGCGGCCAGGCCGCAGCATCGGGCAGTCGGGGTAAGGGACATCGTCTCTCCTGGGGATCTGGATATCGTGGCTCGGTGTGCCGTGGCTCGTGGCGGCGGTGCGTCAGTCGAGCTGGCGCAGCATCGGCCCGATCGGATGGGCGCAGGCGGCGTCCTGATTGACGGGGCTGTTCACACGTCTTGATACCGGGAAAGCGCCCAACAGTTCCAACGGGGCGGGGGTGAGCAGGGCGCGGGTTTCCTCCAGCGGCGTCTCGGAGTCTAGCCAGCGCCGCGCCTGGGCGGGGTCGATCACCGCCGGCAGGCGGTCGGTGAGCGGCGCCAGCAGCCGATTGGTGGGCACCGTGATCAGCGCCAGGGAGTCGGTATGCTCCGCCAGACTGGTATGGAAGCGGCACCACAGCCCCGCCAGCAGCAGCGGGCCGCGGTCGACCCGGGTGACCAGGAAGGGCTGCTTGAAGCGGGGCTGGGACTTCCAGACGTAGACCCCGCTGGCCGGCACCAGGCAGCGTCTCGACTGGAAGGCCTCGCGGAACATCGGGCGCGACGCCAGCGATTCCGCCCGGGCACAGTGGGGCGCGTGGTCGAGCACCTCCAGCCAGGGGGGAGTGAGCCCCCAGAACAGTCGACCCAGGCGCAGCAGGCCGGCCTCCAGGCGAATGGCCGAGAGCATGCGGCGCGGGGCCAGGTTGGGGCTGGTCACCGGAGGGGCGTCGATGGTCAGTTCCGGCAGCAGGCGCGCAAGGTCGAAGGGGGCGATATGCAGTCGTCCGGCCATGGGCGCTCCGCAGACGATGGGCCGTTCAGGGTAACCAAGGGAAGGGGTTGAGGAAAGGGCGGGAGGTGCTGTGTGACCAAAGGCAGAGCTTGAAAAGCGCGAGGCCGGGGCGGGGGTATCGAAAACAGTGTTCGAAATGCGCTATCCTTGGTGCCCTGGCCGGTGCGAATTCGCGCCGGCCCTGCTTACGCAACTGCCCTTTCGAGGCTCGCGAGGATAACGATGGCCCGTCCCAGACAGCATGCCCCCGAGGCGCTCCATGCCCAGGTCATGGCGGCTTGCGGTGCCTGGCTGCAGGAGAATCCGGTGCACACCCTCTCCCTGCGGGCCCTGGCTAGGGAGGTGGGGTGCGCTCCCAGCACCCTGCTCAAGCTCTACGGTAGCTTCAATAACCTCCTGCAGCACGTCAATATCGAGACCCTCGCGCACCTGCGCGAGGAGATCGAGCCGCTGACCAGCGAAGCCACTCCGAGGCAGCGGCTGAGTGCCCTGGCGCGAGCCTACTGGCAGTTTGCCCAGCGCGATGCCTACCGCTGGCAGCTGCTGTTCGACTATCCCCTGGCCCAGGAGGGCGAGCTGGACCAGCGTCAGAGCGACATGATCGAGGGGCTCTTCCTGCGCGTGGAGGCGACCCTGAAGGAGTATCAGCCGGCACTGGATGATCAGGAGGCGCGCCGCCTGGCACGCACCCTGTGGGGCAGCGTCCACGGGCTGGTGCTGCTCGGGCTCAACGAACGCCTGGGCTACTGGCAGGGTCAGCAACTTGAGGTCGGCGAACTGCTCGACCAGCTGCTCTGCACCATCCTGGCGGGGCTCAAGGCGAGGCCGGCCACGACGTGATTACGCCGGGGTGGGGAGTGGTTGCCTGGGCAGTGCTCGTCGGCTTGGCGCTGGCGCTGGCCTGGCGGGTGGCGCGCCACCCGCGGCCGGTGGTGCGCTGCCTGGTCTATCTGACGGTGCGTCTCGTCTATCGGCTGCGCCTGCGCGGTGCAGAGTACATCCCCGCCCACGGTGCTGCCCTGGTGGTCTGCAATCACGTCAGCTTCATGGATGCTCTGGTCATCGGCGGCGCCAGCCGGCGCCCGCTGCGCTTCCTGATGGACAAGCCGATCTATGACTCGCCCTGGCTCAACTGGCTGTTCCGCCTGGTGGGGGCGATTCCCGTGGAGTCGGAGCGTCATGACCCGGGCAACGTGCGCCGCGCCTTGCAGGAGGTGAGCCGCGCCCTGCGCGAGGGCGAGGTGGTGATGCTCTTCCCCGAGGGGCGCCTGACGCCGGACGGCGAGATCCACGCCTTCCGTCGCGGCCTGGAGCTGATCCTGGCTCGGGACCCGGTGCCGGTGATTCCGGCGGGGCTCTCGGGCCTGTGGGGCTCCTGGACCTCTCACGCTCACGGCCCGGCCATGAGTGGCCGACCGCGGCGCTTCCGCGCCCGGGTGGCGCTGCACTTCGGCGAGCAACATCCCTCGGGGCGGTCAACTCGGGCGGTGCTGGAGCGGCGGGTGAGGGCGCTCAAGGCCGAGGCCGACTGCTGGGCCGAACCGGCGGCGGTGGAGGCGCTGGAGCGCCCCTGATCCCGGGTCGCACTCAGCGGCGGCGCGGGGCCTGCCAGCAGCGTGCGGCGGTGACCAGGTTGTCGCGCACCTCGAGGATCTCCATGCGTACGTTGCCCACCTGCAGGCAGGCGGGGCCGTCGGGAAAGGCCTCCAGGTGCTCGAGGATCAGGCCGTTGAGGGTCTTGGGGCCGTCGGTGGGCAGTTGCCAGCCCAGGGTCTTGTTGATGTCGCGAATGGTGGCGGTGCCTTCGATGAGCTGGCTGCCGTCCTCCTGGCGGTGGATATCCTGCTCCATGCCCGCCACGTCGGTGGTGAACTCGCCGACGATCTCCTCGAGGATGTCTTCCAGGGTGACCAGTCCCTCCACGTCACCGTATTCGTCCACCACGATGCCGATGCGCCGCTTCTGCTTCTGGAAGTTGAGCAGTTGGGTGTGGAGCTGCGTGGACTCGGGAATGAAGTAGGGCTCGCGGGCCTCCTGGACGATAGCCGCCTTGGTCACCTCGCTGCGGGAGAGGAAGCGCGCCGCATTGCGCAGATGCAGCATGCCGATGATGTTGTTGATATCGCCCTTGTAGACCGGCAGTCGGGTGTGCTGGCTGGTGCGAATCTGGGTCAGGATCTCTTCCAGGTCGTCATCCAGGTCGATACCCATCACCTCGTGGCGCGGCACCATGATGTCGTTCACGGTGACATTCTCGAGGTCGAGAATCGATAGCAGCATGGCCTGGTGGCGCTGGGGAATCAGGGTGCCCGCCTCGTGCACCACGGTGCGCAGTTCGTCGCGGGTCAGGTGGTCGCCGCCGCCGTCGATGCTCGTCACGCCCATCATGCGCAGCAGGCCGTTGGAAATGGCATTGACCAGCCACACAAGCGGATAGAGCAGTTTGAGCAGCGGCTCGAGCACGCGGGAGGCGGGGAAGGCAATGCGTTCGGGCTTCACCGCTGCATAGGTCTTGGGGGTCACCTCGGCGAAGATCAGCACGGTGATGGTCAGCAGCGCCGTGGCCACCGCGGGGCCGGTGACTTCGCCGAAGAAGTGGATGGCGATGATGGTGGCGATGGAGGCCGCCAGATTGTTGACGAAGTTGTTGCCGATCAGGATCACGCCGATCAGGCGGTCAGGCCTGGCCAGTAGCCGCACGACGCGCTGGGCCCGGGGTTCGCCGCTGTTGGCCTGATGGCTCAGCCGGTAGCGGTTGATCGACATCATGCCCGTCTCGGAACTGGAGAAGAAGGCGGAGAGACAGATGAGCAGGAACAGCAGGCCGAACAGCAATCCCAGCGGGAAGTCGTCGCTCAAGTCGAAGGGTCCTCGTTGGCGTATCAGGCTCGATTTGACGGGAGGGGCGCGCGCGCTGTCAAGGCGCCGAGCGCGGCCTCAGCCGCGGCCCAGCAGGACTTCCAGTACGAACTTGCTGCCGAAGTAGGCGACCAGCAGCACGCCGCAGCCGCCCAGGGTCCAGCGCACCGCGCGCATGCCTCGCCAGCCCAGCCGGTGGTGGCTGAACAGCAGCACCGAGAAGATCACCCAGGCCGCCAGGGAGAGGATGGTCTTGTGGGCCAGGTGCTGGGCGAACATGCTGTCGAGGAACAGGAAGCCGCTGAGGATCGACAGGGTGAGCAGCCCCACGCCGGCCCAGATCAGCTCGAAAAGCACGCGCTCCATGGTGGTGAGCGGTGGCAGCGCCTGGACCAACCCGCGGATATGGTGCTGGCGCAGGGCGCGGTTCTGCAGGCCCAGCAGCACCGCCTGCACGGCGGCAATGGCCAGCACGGCGAAGGCCAGCAGCGAGCTGAGGGCATGCAGGGCAATGCCTGGGGTCAGTCCCTCGACGCGCTCGGGGCTGGGGAGCCCCGCCGCCAGCAGCAGCGCCAGGCCAGCCAGTGGCAGTATGCCCACCGCGGCGTTGAGTATCGGCTTGAACAGGCTGACCAGCAGTAGCATCGCGACCACGCCGGCGCTGATCACGATCACGCTGGTGGAGAGGCCGGGCAGCACCGGTTCGCCGTGACCGAACAGGCCGATGGCCAGCGGCAGGTGGCAGAGTAGCCCCAGCAGGGTCATGCCGCGCACCAGCAGCGGCTGTGGTGTTGCCCTGTGCAGCAGCACCAGGCCCTGCCAGGAGGCGGCGGCCAGGTAGAGAACAAAGGCCAGGGTGGCCAGGGAGAGCG
Organism: Halomonas sp. HK25; assembly: GCF_047795635.1. GTDB lineage: Bacteria > Pseudomonadota > Gammaproteobacteria > Pseudomonadales > Halomonadaceae > Halomonas. The sequence continues at coordinate 638,656 of NZ_CP181044.1, forward strand.
CCTGCATCGATTGCGTTCCGTGCGCCTGTGGAGTGAATGACGTAAGTGTTAATAGCGTGGAGCTACTATACCCAATCCCCTGGGCAGCGCACAGCGCGGCGGATGCGTCACCCTGCCGCCGTGGCGGGAGCCGGGGCCAGGAGCGGGGAGGCGCGGCGCGGCGCATGGAGACTGGCGGCTACTGCGCGTATAATCATCGCCACTTTCGGGCCGTCGTCTCTGGAGAGGCCAATGTTTCAGAATCTCAGCGAGCGTCTTTCGCAGACGCTCAAGTCGATCAAGGGTCAGGCGCGCCTGACCGAAGAGAACATCAAGGATACCCTGCGCGAGGTGCGCCGGGCGCTGCTCGAGGCCGATGTCGCTTTGCCGGTGGTCAAGGATTTCATCGAGCGGGTGCGCGAGCGTGCGGTGGGCCAGGAGGTCTCCAGGAGCCTCTCGCCGGGCCAGCAGTTCGTCAAGATCGTCCAGCAGGAGCTCGAGGCGACCATGGGCGAGGCCAACGAGGGGCTGACCCTCAAGGGCTCGCCTGCGGTGGTGCTGATGGCCGGCCTGCAGGGCGCGGGCAAGACCACCTCCGTGGCCAAGCTGGCGCGCTACCTCAAGCAGCGCGAGAAGAAGAAGGTGCTGGTGGTGTCTGCCGACGTCTATCGTCCGGCGGCCATTGACCAGCTCGAGACCCTGGCCGCCGAGGTGGGCGTCGACTTCTTCCCGTCGCGCTCCGATCAGAAGCCTGTCGACATCGCCGAGGCGGCGATCAAGCATGCGAAGATCCAGTTCCACGATGTACTGATCGTGGATACCGCCGGTCGCCTGGCCATCGACGAGGCGATGATGGCCGAGATCAAGGCGCTGCATCAGGTTGTCTCGCCCCAGGAAACCCTGTTCGTCGTCGACGCCATGACCGGCCAGGACGCGGCGAACACCGCCAAGGCCTTCCATGAGGCGCTGCCGCTGACGGGCGTGATCCTTACCAAGGCCGACGGCGACGCCCGTGGCGGCGCGGCGCTGTCGGTGCGCCACGTCACCGGCAAGCCGATCAAGTTCATGGGCATGGGCGAGAAGGTGGACGCCCTGGAGCCCTTCCACCCGGACCGCATCGCTTCGCGGATCCTCGGCATGGGCGACATGCTGTCGCTGATCGAGGAGGCCGAGCGCACCGTCGACAAGAAGAAGGCGGAGCAGCTGGCCAGGAAGGTCAAGAAGGGCGAGGGTTTCGACCTCGAGGACTTCCGCGACCAGCTCCAGCAGCTCAAGAAGATGGGCGGCATGGGCGGCCTGCTGGGCAAGCTGCCCGGCATGGGGCAAATGGCCGAGATGGCCCAGGGGCCAGGCCCCGAGAAGGAGCTGGGCAAGCTGGAGGCGCTGATCAACTCCATGACCCCCCAGGAGCGCCGCCGCCCGGAGATCATCAACGGCTCGCGCAAGCGGCGCATCGCCACCGGCGCCGGCCTGCAGGTGCCGGACCTCAATCGCCTGCTCAAGCAGCACAAGCAGATGCAGAAGATGATGAAGAAGGCCGGCAAGAAGGGCGGCATGCAGAAGATGATGCGCGGCATGTCCGGCATGATGGGCGGCGGCCCGGGCGGCCCGGGCGGCCCGGGCGGCATGGGGGGAATGGGCGGCCCCGGCGGTTTGCCCCGGCGGTAGGCCCGAAAAAGGTTCCCAAGCGGGGCTGTATTCCGTAGAATGCTGCCTCTTCACTGGCAGGACCGCGAACGTCGCGGCTCTTGTCGTGACCGAATCCAACACAACCGAAGGACTGAATAGGCCATGGTTACCATTCGTCTGGCTCGTGGTGGCGCCAAGAAGCGTCCCTTCTACCACCTGACCGTTACTGATTCCCGCAACTCCCGCGACGGCCGCTTCATCGAGCGCCTGGGCTTCTTCAACCCGATCGCTCGCGGTCAGGAAGAGCGTCTGCGCGTTGATCTCGAGCGCATTGCCCACTGGCAGAGCCAGGGCGCCATGCTCTCCGATCGCGTCGCCGAACTGGTCAAGGAAGCTCGCAAGCAGGCCTGAGCCTGACTTGCCGCCTGCTCTAAAGAATGTCGAGGTCGTCGATGAGCGAACACGCTACTGTGCAGCCCGCTGACGATCATGTGGTGCTGGGCAAGCTGACCAGCCCCTTCGGCGTCAAGGGCTGGCTCAAGGTGTATTCGTACACCAGCCCCATGGAGGGCGTCCTCGACTACCCCGAATGGGCGTTGAGATCCGGCGAGCACCTTGAGCGCCGACGCCTGCTGCAGGGGCGTCGCCACGGCAAGGGCCTGGTCGTTCTGCTCGAGGGGTGTGACACCCGAGAGGACGCCGAGATGCTGGCCGGTGTCGAGATCCTGCTGGCGAAGGCGGAGCTTCCGGAGCTCGGCGCCGGGGAGCTCTACTGGCACCAGCTCGAAGGCCTGCGCGTCGTGACTCGCGAAGGTGTCGTGCTGGGGCGTATCGACCACCTTTTCGAGACCGGCGCCAACGATGTCATGGTCGTGAAGGGTGCGCTGGAGGCCGATGCCATCGACGCCACAGAACGGCTGCTGCCCTATCTGCCCGAGGAGGTTATTCTCGAGGTGGATCTCGAGGGTGGCGTGATGACCGTCGAGTGGGATCCCGACTTCTGATGGTCGAGGGTTCCTGATGGCTGAAGGCTCAGACGAGCAGTCGATGTGGATCGGCGTTGTCTCGCTGTTTCCGGAGATGTTCGAGGCGATTACCCGCCACGGCGTCACCGGGCGGGCAGTGGAGAAGGGTCGCATCGCGCTGGAGTTCTGGAACCCGCGCGACTACGCCAGCGACCGGCATCGTACCGTGGACGACCGCCCCTATGGCGGCGGCCCCGGGATGCTGATGAAGGTCGACACCCTGCGAGCGGCGATCCATGCCGCCCGCGAGCGGGCAGCCCAGGCCACCGGCCAGCGCCCCAGGGTGGTCTACCTGTCGCCCCAGGGACGGCGGCTCGACCAGGCCGGCGTGCAGGAGCTGGCGTCGGGCCCCCCCCTGGTGGTGGTGGCCGGGCGTTATGAAGGCATCGATGAGCGCGTGGTGGAAGCGGACATCGATGAGGAGTGGTCGATCGGTGACTATGTGCTGAGTGGCGGTGAGCTGCCGGCCATGGTGCTGATCGATGCCGCGGCAAGGCTGGTGCCCGGGGTGCTGGGCCATCAGGATTCCGCGGTCGAGGACTCGTTCAATGCCGGGCTGTTGGACTGCCCGCACTACACTCGCCCCGAGGAGATCGACGGGCGCTGTGTGCCGGAGGTCCTGCTCAGCGGCAACCACGGCGCCATCCGGCGCTGGCGGTTGAAGCAGTCCCTGGGGCGCACTTGGCTGCGCCGCGCCGACCTGCTCGAAGGCAAGATGCTGAGCAAGGAGCAGCGGCAGCTGTTGGACGAGTTCATCGAAGAACACGCCCTGTCGACCTGGTAGGCCAGGGCGGAGGTGCAGGACGCGAGCCGCTGAGGGCTGAATCTTCGGATACCCCTCGCCGCGGACCTGCGTCACCCATCATCTCCCGCGCTCTCGAGCTCGCTCGGGCGCCGGGATCACGATTCATCGGCAATCCAAGCCGACGGATGAATCAGGTTATCAAGGAGTCAGTTGTCATGAGTAGCAAGAGCAAGGTGATCCAGGCGCTCGAAACCGAGCAGATGAGCAAGGAAGTTCCGGCCTTCGCCCCCGGCGACACCGTCGTCGTCCAGGTCAAGGTCAAGGAAGGCACCCGTGAGCGTCTCCAGGCCTTCGAAGGCGTGGTGATCGGTAAGCGCAACCGCGGCCTCAACTCCGCCTTCACCGTGCGCAAGATCTCCCACGGCGTCGGCGTCGAGCGTACCTTCCAGACCTACAGCCCGCTGGTCGACTCCATCAGCGTCAAGCGCCGCGGCGACGTGCGCCAGGCCAAGCTGTACTACCTCCGCGAGCGCAGCGGCCGGTCTGCCCGCATCAAGGAAAAGCTGGCCTGAGGCTCCGCCTCGGCCGCTGCTGGGCCGGGCAGCGCCCGGCCCCCTCGAGACCCCGTCACCGCACTCGCGGGGCGGGGTCTCGTGCCATCTGGGTCAGGCATTCTTGCCGCCCGTACTGACAGGCCATCCTGAATCGCCATGACGACGCTCGACGACAGCGCTCGCATCGACGCCTTCCTCGACGCCCTGTGGCTCGAGCAGGGCGTCAGTGAACACACCCTGTCGGCCTATCGGCGCGATCTCTCGGCCTGGATGAGGCGCCTGGCCGAGTGCGACGAGACGCTGCTGGCGTCCTCGCCGGCCGTCCTGCCGGCCTGGCTAGACGAGCGCCGCGAGGCAGGCTACCGGCTCACCAGCAACGCACGGTTGCTCTCGAGCCTGCGGCGTTTCTACCGCTGGGCCCTTGAGTCGGGTCTCATCGAGCGCGATCCGCTGACCGAGGTGCGCCTACCGCGCGTGCGGCCGGCCCTGCCGGGTACCCTGGAGGAGCCCGAGGTGGAGCGGCTGATCGCCGCTCCCGATGTCGCCACCGACCTGGGCCTGCGCGACCGCGCGATGCTGGAAGTGCTTTACGGGGCGGGGCTGCGGGTCTCCGAACTGGTGGGCCTGACCACCGATGCGGTCAACCTGCGCCAGGGCGTGGTACGGGTGCGCGGCAAGGGCGACAAGGATCGCCTGGTGCCGCTGGGTGAGGAGGCGGTAGAGTGGCTGTCACGCTACCTGCGTGGGTCACGGGGCGGCCTGATGCGCGATGCCACCCGGCCGGCGCTCTTCCCGGGGCGGCATGACCGATCCATGACCCGCCAGGCCTTCTGGTACCGTATCAAGGCTCACGCGCGCACTGCGGGGATCGAGCGACCGCTGTCGCCTCACACCCTGCGGCACGCCTTTGCCACCCATCTGTTGAATCATGGGGCCAACCTGCGTGTCGTACAGCTGCTGCTGGGTCACAGCGACCTCTCGACCACGCAGATCTACACCCATGTGGCGCAGGCGCGTCTGGAGCGCCTGCACGCCGACCATCATCCCAGAGGTTGAATGATGAATATCTCTTTCCGGACCCTGCTCAGCGGCCTGCTGGCCACCACCCTGGCCGTTCCGCTGCTGGCCCAGGCCGACTCTCGACAGGGCATGGCCGAACGTCTGGCCGAGCGCTTGGCGGTCAACGGCCAGCCGATGCCGGTGCAGAGCGTGAGCGAGACTCCCGTGGCGGGCTTCTTCGAGGTGCATCTTGAGACCGGTGAGCGTTTCTACAGCGACGCCGAGGGTCGCCATTTCCTGGTCGGTGACCTCTACGAGAACGGCGACCAGGGGCTGGTCAACCTGACCGAGCAAGGGCGCAATGGGGAGCGCGCCGCCCGCCTGGCCGAGGTGCCCGAGGCCGAGCGCGTGATCTTCCGCGGCGCCGGTGAGAGCCGCGCCGAGGTAGTGGTCTTCACCGACACCACCTGCCCTTACTGCCGCCAGCTCCATGAAGAGGTGCCGCGGCTCAACGAGATGGGCATCGAGGTGCACTACCTGGCCTTCCCGCGCACCGGCATGAACGCCCAGGGCGCTCGTACCCTGCAGCAGATCTGGTGCGATGCGAATCCCAGCGAGGCGATGAGCGCCGCCAAGCGCCAGGAGTCGCTTTCCGGGGCCGCCGACTGCGACAATCCGGTCGAGGCACAGTATCATCTGGGCCTGGAGCTCGGCGTCCAGGGCACCCCGGCCATCGTGATGCCGGACGGCCGACTGGTCCCCGGCTATGTGCCGGCGGAGCGCCTGGCCGCCATGCTCGGCATCGAAGGCTGAGGCCCACGAGCCACACACGACAGACACCGGCCCGAGCCGGAGCGGCTGCCGGCCCCCGGGCGGGCCGCCTACGCTGATACACTGCGTCTGGACACCAAGCCGGACACATCGTCTGGACACAAAAGATTTACGAGCAGGAGCGAGACATTGAAACCGGTGAGAGTAGGAATCTGTGGGCTGGGTACCGTCGGCGGCGGTACCTTCAACGTGCTGACACGCAACGCCGACGACATTGCCCGGCGTGCGGGCCGCCCGATCGTCATCGATCAGGTGGCCTACCGCACTCCCAACCCCGACTGCGACCTCACCGGCATTCAGACCACCGCCGATGTCTTCGAGGTAGCCATCAACCCCGATATCGACGTGCTGGTGGAGCTGATCGGCGGCTATGACGTGGCCCGGGAGCTGGTGCTCACCGCCATCCAGAACGGCAAGCATGTGGTTACCGCCAACAAGGCGCTGATCGCCGTGCATGGCAACGAGATCTTCGCGGCTGCCCACGAGGCGGGCGTGATCGTGGCCTTCGAGGCCGCGGTGGCCGGAGGGATCCCGGTGATCAAGTCGCTGCGCGAGGGCCTGGGGGCCAACCGCATCGAGTGGGTGGCCGGCATCATCAACGGCACCGGCAACTACATCCTCACCCACATGCGTGACGAGGGCCGCGCCTTCGAGGACGTGCTGGCCGAGGCCCAGGCGCTGGGGTATGCGGAAGCCGACCCGACCTTCGACGTGGAGGGCATCGACGCCGCCCACAAGCTGACCATCCTCGCCTCCATCGCCTACGGCGTGCCGCTGCAGTTCGAGAAAGCCTTCACCGAGGGCATCTCCCGGGTGACCGCCGAGGACGTGGAGCAGGCCGATAACCTGGGCTACGTGATCAAGCACCTGGGCATCTCCAAGCGCACCGACCAGGGCCTTGAGCTGCGCGTGCATCCGACGCTGATCCCCAAGGAGCGGCTGCTGGCCAATGTGCACGGCGTCAAGAACGCCATTGCCATCATGGGCGATGCGGTTGGACCGACCCTCTACTACGGTGCCGGCGCCGGCGCCGAGCCTACCGCCTCCTCGGTGGTGGCCGACATCCTCGATGTGGCCCGCGACATCTCCACCGACCACCACTATCGGGTGCCCTACCTGGCCTTCAGCGGCATCAGCGAGGACGTCAGCCAGCTGCCGATCATGCCCATGGAGGAGATCATTTCCGCCTACTATCTGCGACTGCTGGCGGTGGACCGCCCCGGCGTGCTGGCGCGGGTGGCGACCATCCTCGCCGAGCAGGGCATCTCCATCGAGGCGCTGATCCAGAAGGAGGCGACCGAGGGCGAGCTGGTGCCGATCATCCTGATGACCCATCGCACGGTCGAGAAGCAGATGAACGAGGCGATCCGCCAGATCGAGGCCATGGCCGATATCGCCGGTCCGGTGATGCGTATTCGCGTCGAATCCCTGGACGAGCAGGAATAAATCATGCGTTATATCAGCACTCGCGGGCAGGCGCCCGCGCTCTCCTTCGAGGAGGTCGTGCTCACCGGCATGGCCAGCGATGGCGGCCTCTATGTACCGGAAACCGTGCCTCAGCTGTCGACGGACGACCTGGCCGCCATGGCGGGCCTGTCGTATGCCGAGATCGCCTTCCGGGTGATGCAGCCCTTCGTCAACGGCGAGATCGACGATGACACCTTCCGCCGGCTCGTGACGGAGGCCTATGCTACCTTCAGCCACGATGCCGTGGTGCCGCTGAACCAGCTCGATGCCAACCACTTCCTGCTCGAGCTGTTCCACGGCCCGACCCTGGCCTTCAAGGACGTGGCCCTGCAGCTGCTCGGCAGACTGCTCGACCACTTCCTGAAGAAGCGCGGCGAGCGCGCGGTGATCATGGGCGCCACCTCCGGTGATACCGGCTCGGCGGCCATCGAGGGCTGCCGGCACTGCGACAACCTCGACATCTTCATCCTGCACCCCTATCAGCGGGTGTCGGAAGTGCAGCGCCGCCAGATGACCTCAGTGCTGGCCGACAACGTCTTCAATGTCGCCATCGAGGGCAACTTCGATGATGCCCAGGCCATGGTCAAGGCGAGCTTCGCCGACCAGTCGTTCCTCAACGGCACCCGCCTGGTGGCGGTGAACTCCATCAACTGGGCGCGCATCATGGCCCAGATCGTCTACTACGTGGCCTCCGCCGTGGCGCTGGGCGCCCCCCACCGCAAGGTGAGCTTTTGCGTGCCTTCGGCCAACTTCGGCAACGTCTTCGCCGGCTATATGGCCTACCGCATGGGCCTGCCGGTGGAGCGCTTCGTGATTGCCACCAACGCCAACGACATCCTGCACCGCACCCTGGCGGACAACGACTTTTCCAAGCAGGAGCTGGTGGCCACCCTGGCGCCCTCCATGGATATCGTAGTGTCGTCCAACTTCGAGCGGCTGCTGTTCGAGGCCTACGAACGTGACGGCGCCGCCGTGGCCGCCTTGCTCGAGCGCTTCCAGGCCGAGCCGACCGCCCTGGCGGACGCGCCCCTGGCCAGGCTGCGCGAGCTCTTCGCCAGCCACAGCGTGGATGACGCCACCCTCCTCGAGGTGATCCGCGAGGCGCACCACCGCACCCAGGAGATCCTCGACCCGCACACCGCCACCGGCTACCGCGCCGCCGAGCGCGAACGCGGCGATGCGAGCGTGCCGATGATCACCCTGGCCACCGCCCACCCGGCCAAGTTCGCCGAGGCGGTGGTCAAGGCGGGCTTCCCGGGCGTGCCGCTGCCGCCGCACATGGACGACCTGCTGGAACGCGAGGAGCGCTACACGGTGCTGCCCGCCGAGCTTTCTGCGGTGCAGCAGTTCGTGGTCGAGAACCGGCGCTAATGGAGGGCGTCTTGAACGCCGTCATCGACCCCATCGATCTGAGTGAACGCCTGAGGCCGCGGATCCTGCCGCGGCCTCGCGATGCCGCGCTCTATGCCCGTGCCCAGCGCGAGGGGCTAAGTGAGCTCCAGGCGCGGGTGCTGGCCGGGCGCCTGGCGGGCTTTACGGGCGAGATCGCACCCTTGGTGAGCCCCAGCCTGCGCCATCTGGCCCATCCCGAACGGCTCGCCGATGGCCGCCGCGCCGCCGAGCGCATCGCCCAGGCGGTGGTCGACGGCGAGCATATCGGCATCCTCACCGACTACGACGTGGATGGCATCACCTCCCATGTGGTGATCCGGCGCACCCTGCACGAGCTGTTCGGTGTGCCGGAGGCGAAGCTGCACAGCCTGATCGGGCACCGCATCTTCGATGGCTACGGCATCAGCCTGCCGCTGGTGGAGCGCACCCTGGCCCTCTCGCCACGGCCCAGCCTGGTGATCACCGCCGACTGCGGCAGCTCAGACGAGCCGCGCATCGCGCGCCTTGCCGCCCAGGGCATCGACGTGGTGGTCAGTGACCACCACGCCCTGCCGGTGGAGGGGCCGCCGTCCTCGGCCCACGCCGTGGTCAACCCGACCCGCGACGACTGCGACTACCCCGACCCGACCATCGCCGGCTGCATGGTGGCCTGGCTGGTCATGTCGCTGGCCCGCGGCGTGCTGATCGAGTGGGGCGTGCTGCCCCAGGCCACCCCCAAGCTCTCCCCCTGGCTCTCCTACGTGGCGCTGGGCACGGTGGCGGACTGCGTCTCGCTGGGGGGAAGCCCCGCCAACCGCGCGGTGGTGACCCACGGCCTGGCGCTGATCAACCGCATGGAGGCCGCCTGCTGGCGGGCCATGGCCGAGCGCCTGGGGGCCGACAGCGTGCCCTTCGATGCCGAGACCCTGGGCTTCCAGATGGGGCCGCGGATCAATGCCCGCTCGCGGCTCGACGATCCCTATGCGGCGCTGCACTTTATGCTCGCCACGGATGACGCCACGGCGACGCGGCACCTGGAGACGCTGGATCAGGATAACCAGTCGCGCAAGGCCATCGAGGCCGACATGGCGGAGGAGGCGAGGGCGCTGGCGCTGCCGGCGCTTACCGCCGACGAGCCGGCCGTGGTGGTCTTTCTCGAGGGAGGCCACCCCGGCGTGCAGGGCATCGTCGCCTCACGGTTGGTGCAGGCCTATGGGCGCCCGGCGCTGGTGCTGACCCCGGCCGCCGCGCCGGGCATGCTCACCGGCTCCGGGCGCTCCATCGAGGGGCTGCACCTGCGTGACGCCCTGCAGCGCACCTTCGAGCTGGCGCCGGATGCCCTGCCGCGCTTCGGTGGCCATCGAGGCGCGGCCGGCGTCGGCGTGCCTGCCGATCGGCTCGCGGCCTTCAGGGTGGCCTTCCTGCAGGCGGTGGCCGAGCAGTTGGGCGGGGCTGAGCTCTACCCGAAGATTCTGACCGATGGCGACCTGGCCCCGCACCAGCTGAGCCTGGCGACCCTGGAGGAGCTGCAGGCGCTGGGGCCCTATGGTCGCGAGTTCGAGGCGCCGCTGTTCCAGGGCGACTTCGTCGTGGAGGCGCTGCGCCCAGTGGGCACCGATGGCACTCATCTGATGCTGGAGCTCTCCATGGGGTCGGTGAGCCACCGGGCGATCTGGTTCCGGGCGCTGACGCCCGGCGAGATGCCCGCCTTCGGCGTCGGCGAGCAGTTGCGCTGCGCCTTCAAGCTCAATCGCAACCGCTGGCGGGGGCGCGAGTCGCTCCAGCTGATGATCGAGCATGCTCACCCCCGATAAGGACGCCATAATGGGCCCTCAGGAGTTGTCCACCGACCCCCATCGCCACTACGAGGACCTGATGGCGATGCTGATCGGCACGCTGTTCGTGGCGCTGGGCATTACCCTCTACACCCAGGCCATGCTGCTGACCGGCAGTACCGCCGGCATGGCATTCCTGCTGCAGTACGCCAGCGGTTGGCCCTTCGGCATCTGGTTCTTCCTGATCAATGTGCCGTTCTACTGGCTGGCCATCCGCCGCATGGGCTGGTCCTTCACCCTGCGTACCTTCGCCGCCATCGGCCTGGTGTCGCTGTTCTCCGAGCTGACCGGCCGCTGGATCAGTATCGAGGGGGTGGCCCCGCTCTATGCCTCGCTGATGGGAGGCTGTCTGGTGGGTATCGGCATGCTGATCCTGTTTCGTCATCGGGCCAGCCTCGGCGGGGTCAACATCCTGGTGCTCTACCTGCAGGACCGCTACGGCTGGCGCGCCGGCTTCGTGCAGTTGGGCATCGATGGCGCCATCATGCTGGTGGCGCTGGCCCTGCTGCCCGTGGACCGGGTGGGGCTTTCGGTGCTGGGTGCCGTGGCCCTCAACCTGATCATCGCGCTCAACCACAAGCCCGGGCGCTACATGGGCGTCAGCTGAGTCGCGACCTGGCTCAGCACTGGGCCGGGCCGTCGACCTCGTCATCGCCGACCCTGACGCGCCCCATGTTGTTGACGATGATCTTGACGCCATCGCCATGGCGGCCGCAGATGGTGAAGGTGCCGTTGTGGCCGCGGCTCCAGCCGGTGGACTGGTAACGCATCGGGTAGCTGCGGTTGAAGGTGATGGTCGGCCCGCGGCTGGGCTCGAGCACCTTGAGCACCGTGACGTCGTCCAGCTTTCCCTCCTCGGCCCGGCCGTCGAGGATGGCGATGGGCAGTGACCAGTCCTGCTTCTCGCACTCGGTGGCCTCGGGGCTGTCGACGGGGCAGACGGCGATCACATGGCGACGGGTGACGGCGGTATTGCGGGCCAGGGCCAGGGCGGTCTTGATGCGCATCACCTCGGCGGCCACCTCGTTGCGGGCGGTGAACTGCTGAAAGCCCGGAATGGCCGTGGTAAAGAGTACAAGCAGCACGGCGATGGCCACGATCAGCTCGATCAGCGTCAGGCCGTGCTGGTGGAGGGCGGGCCTGGGCGGCGCGGGGCGCCTTGCCTGGCGACCGCTTGAATCGACAAGCTGACGGACGGTGCGGCGAGGCGTGACGGCGCGCATGGTGCCCTCCCGGAGTGGACTCCTGACCCTTGGGTGGTCTCTTCACCCTAGTAAAGCGCCGCCACTCCTCTGTCAGCTAAAACGGACAATACCTGTGAGTGAATTCCTAGTCGTGGGTGGGGGCGTCATCGGCATGATGACGACGCTGCAACTGGCCGATGCGGGCCACTCGGTCACCCTGGTCGAGCGCGGACGCTGCGGCCAGGAGGCTTCCTGGGCGGGCGGCGGGATCGTGTCGCCGCTCTATCCCTGGCGCTACGGCCCGGCTGTTTCGCGGCTCTCGAGATGGTCGGAAGGGTTCTATCCCGAGCTGGCGCAGCGCCTGCAGGAGGAGACCGGGATCGACCCGGAGTACCGCCAGAAGGGACTGCTCTACCTGCGCGTGGATGACGAGGCCAGTGCCCTGGCCTGGGCACGCGAGGTGGACAAGCCGCTGGAGCGCGTCGACGCCGACTTTCTCTACGCCCGGGAGCCCCAGGCGGCGTCGGGCTTCAGGGAGGCGCTATGGATGCCGACGCTGGGCAGCATTCGCAATCCGCGGCTGGTGCGGTCGCTGAGGACACGGCTGGCGGCGATGCCCCGGGTCACCCTGCGCGAGGGGGGAGAGGTAACGGGATTCGAGGTGGCCGGCGGTCGGGTGCTGGCGGTGCAGACAGACACTGGCCCGATCGTCGGCGGCCAGGTGATCGTCTGTGGCGGCGCCTGGGCCGCGGGCCTGCTGGAGAAGGTGGGCATTTCCTTGCCGGTGCGCCCGGTGAAGGGACAGATGATCCTCTTCAAGGCGCCGCCTGGGCTGGTGCAGCGAGTGGTGTTATTGGACGGCCGCTACGTGATTCCCCGCGCCGATGGACGCGTGCTAGCGGGCTCCACCCTGGAGGAGTGCGGCTTCGACAAGACCCCCGACGCCGAGGCGCGGGAGTCGCTGTGGGCAAGCGCCACGGCGATCATTCCGGCCCTGGCCGACTGCGAGGTGGAGCACCACTGGGCGGGGCTGCGCCCGGGCTCGCCGGACGGGGTGCCCTTCATCGGGGTGGTGCCGGGGATCGACAACCTCCACGTCAATGCCGGCCATTACCGCAATGGCCTGGTGCTGGCGCCGGCCTCGACGCGGCTGTTGGTGGATCAGTTGCTGGGTCGCGAGCCGATCCTCGACCCGGCGCCCTACCGCCTGGAGCAGCGGCTGCAGGAAGCGCCCGGCCAGTCTTGAGCCGCTCGGCGCTACTCCTTCTCTTTCGGGTCCTGCTCCTTATGTTCCTGCAGGTAACGATCGAGGTGGGCGCTGGAGCAGAACCACTCGCCCTGCTCGCGCATGGCGTCGCTCTCGGGGACGTGCACCTTGCACCAGCTGCAGCGCACCATCTGGCCGCCCTCCTGGCGCGTGTCGTCGCTCTCCAGCAACTCCTCGCGGTCGAGCTTCCACTCTCGGTACATGCGGTAGAGCTTGAGGCCGGCGAAGAACAGCACGGCGAAGATGATCAGGCGGATGATCAAGAGGTTCATTCCAGTCGGGACTCCCAGGTGGGGGCGGGATGGCTTTGCCAGTCGGCTGCCCTTGCGGGACAATGGGTGTATCCGTCGATTCTCGAGAGATTTCCAAGCCCATGCAAGACCTGACGCTGGTGATGGCTCAGCTGGACCCGCTGGTCGGGGATATTCCCGGCAACTCCGATCGCGCCATCGAGGCGGTACGCGAGGCGCGTATCGAGCATGGTGCCGACATCGTGGTGCTCCCCGAACTCTTCCTGACCGGCTATCCGCCGGAGGACCTCTTGCTGCGCCCCTCCATGGAGACACGCCTGCGGGAGGCCCGCACGCGCATGGCCGAAAAGGTGGTGCGCGACGTGCTGGTGATCGTCGGCTACCCGGGGCGCCGCGAGGGCCAGACCTGGAACCTGGCCGGCGCACTCTACAACGGCGAGTGGCTGGGCGAGTATGCCAAGCAAGCGCTGCCCAACTACCAGGTGTTCGACGAGCAGCGCTACTTTTCTGCCGGCAGTGAGCCGCTGGTGCTCGATCACAAGGGGCTCAAGCTGGGCCTTCTGATCTGCGAGGACCTGTGGGATGAGGCGCCGGCGCACCAGGCCAAGGCGGCCGGCGCCCAGCTGCTGGTCAGCCTCAACGCCTCGCCCTTCCACCAGGACAAGCCCGCCGAGCGGCTGCGCCTGCTCGAGGAGCGGGCCGCCGAGGTGGCGTTGCCCATCGTCTACGTCAACATGATCGGCGGCCAGGATGAACTGGTGTTCGACGGCGGCTCCGCCTGCGTGGATGCCGCCGGCGAGTTGCAGGTGCAGGCCCCCCACTGGCAGGTGGGGCTGATGCCGGTACAGCTGGTCAAGGAGAAGGGCAGGTGGGTGCCCCGGCCGGGCGAGACCGAGCCCGAGGTCGAGCCCGAGGAGAACCTCTACTGCGCCCTGGTCACCGGGCTGCGCGACTACGTCAACAAGAGCGGCTTCGAGGGGGTGGTGCTGGGCCTCTCCGGGGGCATTGACTCGGCGCTGTCGCTGGCTATCGCCGTGGATGCGCTGGGTCCCCAGCGGGTGCACGCGGTGATGATGCCCTACCACTACACCGCGGACATCTCGAAGGAGGACGCCGCCGAGCAGGCCGAGCTGCTTGGTGTCCACTTTGATGTGCTGCCCATCGAGCCCATGGTGGAGGCCTTCATGGGGACGCTGGCCGGGGTCTTCGAGGGCACCGAACGCGACACCACCGAGGAGAACCTGCAGTCGCGCTGCCGCGGCGTGCTGCTGATGGCGATCTCCAACAAGAAGGGCCTGATGGTGCTGACCACCGGCAACAAGAGCGAGATGGCGGTGGGCTACGCCACCCTCTACGGCGACATGGTGGGCGGCTACAACGCCATCAAGGACGTCTACAAGACCTGGGTCTACCGCCTGGCCCGCTGGCGCAATACCCAGTCGCCGGCGATTCCCGAGCGGGTGATCGAGCGCCCGCCCTCCGCCGAGCTGGCGCCCGACCAGCAGGACAGCGACTCGCTGCCCGACTACGACGTGCTCGATGCCATCCTGGTGTGCTACATCGAGGGCGACATGAGCGCCGAGGCGATCATCGAGGCCGGCTTCGACCGCGACGACGTCTACCAGGTGGTCCGGCTGGTCGACCGCTGCGAGTACAAGCGCCGCCAGGCGCCGGTGGGGGTGCGCGTCACCCGCCGCGGCTTCGGCCGTGATCGCCGCTACCCCATCGTCAACGGCTGGCAGCCCGGCGAGTAGTCTCCGACGCTGCAAGGCGGGCCACCAGAACGCCACCTCCCCCGCGGGAGGTGGCGTTCTGTCTTGATGCCCGGCTCAGGGGGAAGCGTCGCCGCGCAGCGCCAGGTCCCGCGTGCGATCGTGCAGGCGCCAGGTGCTTCGGCCGGCATCCTTGGCCCGGTACATGGCCACATCGGCGGCCTTGAGCAGCGCCTCGCCATCATCGCCGTTTCCGGGATAGAGGGCGACGCCCACGGAGGCGCCGATATGGACCGTCTCACCGGCCACCATGAAGGGGTCAAGCAGCGCCTTGACGATGCCGTCGGCCACCCTGGCGGCATGCACCGGCTGGCTGAGGCCCTCCAGCACCACCACGAATTCGTCCCCGCTCAGCCGCGCCAGGGTGTCCCGTTCGCGCAGGCGGCCTCTCAGCCGCCTGGCGACCTGCTTGAGCAGTTCGTCGCCGGATTGGTGGCCCAGGGTGTCGTTGACCCGCTTGAAGTTGTCCAGGTCAAGGAACAGCACCGCCAGGAGGTGGTCGCCTTGCCCCGTGTGGTGGATGGCGCGGGTCAGGCGTTCATAGAGCAGGGTGCGATTGGGCAGGCCGGTCAGTTCGTCGTGCAGCGCCTGATGACGGATTTCCTCCTCGGCGGCCTTCTGCTCGGAGATATCGTTGAAGATGTGGATATGCCGCAGCAGGGCGCCGTCCGTGTCGCGCACGGCGCTGATTGTCTGTAGCGCCACGAGCGTATCGTCATTGGCACAGCGGTAGCGCATCTCCCCCTGCCAGACACCCTTGCGGCCGAGTGTCTCCAGCACCGCCTGGACGGCCCTCTCCAGGTTGTCCTGGGGGGACAGCAGATCGGTCAAGGGCCGTCCGATCAGCGGTGGGGAAGGGTGGCCGGTCAGCTGGGTGAAGGCCGGGTTGACCTCCACGATGGCATGGTGCTGATCGGTGATCAGGATCGCCTCGCGGGCCTGGCGAAAGACGCTGGCCGCCAGGCGCAGCTCCTGCTCCGAGTACTCGAGGCGGCGGGCCTGGCTGGCCACCCGAGCCAGCAGGGGGTGAAGGACGCGGCTGACCAGCAGCGCCCCTCCGACGGTGAGCAGAAGGACAGCCAGCGCCGGCCACAGCAGCACCGTGAGGGCCTCATCACGGAAACGCTGGGCTGGAATGCTGACGAGCAGCTGCCAGTTCTGATCGCCCAGTGGGGTCTCGAAGGTTACATGGGTCCTGCGGCCGGTCTCGCCCGGCGGATCGACGGCGGTCAGGGCGGGCCCGGACTCCTCGAGCCTCAGGTCGTGGCGTCCGTTGGACTCGCGCAGGACCATGGTGGCGTCCTTGCCCAGCCGCTCGGTGTTGGCCAGCAGTGACAGCAGCGGATCGGCGTGAAAGAACACCACATCGCGCCCGATACGCTGGTCTTCGTCAACGACGATGGGCGCGCAGGCCTGCACCAGCATCTCGTTGTCATCCGTGACATGCAGGCGACAGGGGTAGTCGTTGCCGGCACTGGCGGTCACCTCGATGGGAGGGCCGTCGGGCACCAGGCCGAGGCGCGCCACCACTTCGTTGTCGGGGCCGAAGCGAACGAGTCCGGCCACCTCCGGTGCCTGGCCCATGGCGTCGGTGAGTCGGGGAGTGCTGTAGTCGGAGAGAGCTTCCAGTGAGAGTTCGCCACGGGCGTAGGCCTCCAGGCGGTGGCGAATCTCGGTGCGGCTGGTGAACTGGTTCGCCACGTCCTGGTAGCGCCTCAGCTGATGGTGCAGAGCCTCCGCGTGCGCCTCGGCACTTAGCCGGGTGATCGACTCCAGGCTGTCACGGGAGGCGAAATAGAAAGGCAGTGCGGTGGCCAGGCCGGCCAGCAGTGCCGTGATCAGGATGCCCAGAGCCGCCAGGATACTGACCTTTCGATGCAGTCGCTGGATGTGCCGGGATGGCTGAGAAGAGAAACTGGTGGGCATCGGGTGGCCTGCGGTCGCCGCGCGTTCTCCTCAGGATATCTAGCGGGCGGGCTTTCGGCATCGTCTGTAGGTACAAGATGCCCCGCCAGCGAGGCTGGCGGGGCATGAGGGTCGAGATCAGGCCGACAGCGACTGGGCGCGTACGTGCCGGGGTTCGAAGGTACGGCCGCGCAGCTGTTGGTGGCGCGGAGCGTTCTCGATCAGTACCTCGAGCACCTCGCGAGCGCGGTCGCGCATCTCCAGGCCCAGGTAGCCCTCGATCATCACCGCCAGAGCATCGCGGGACGCCTCGGTCTCGGGATAGTTCTCGATCACCCAGCGGCCACGCTCCACGGCGGCCAGGTAGGCGCCGCGGCGTAGATAGTAGTCGGCCACGTGCAGTTCGTGGCGGGACATCAGGTTGCGCAGGTAGACGATGCGCTGCTGGGCGTCCGGGGCGTACTGACTGTTGGGATAGAGGCGCACCAGTTCACTGAAGTCGGTGTAGGCGTCGCGGGAGGCGCCCAGGTCACGCTTGGAGATATCGATCAGCTTCAGACGCTCGAGGCTGAAACGCCCCGCCTGCCAGGAGGCCAGGCCGCGCATGTAGAGCGCATAGTCGGCCTGGGGATGGCTTGGGTGCAGGCGAATGAAGCGGCTGGACGCGGCCCGGGCGGCTTCCCAGTCACCGCTCTCGTGGTACGCGTAGATCAGCTCCAGCTGTGCCTGTTCGGCGTGGTTGCCGAAGGGGAAGCGGGTGTCCAGGGCCTCGAGCCGGGTAATGGCGGCGGTGAAGTTGCGCCGCTCCAGAGAGCTGCGCGCCTCTTCGTAGAGTTCGCGCTCGGCAACGCCGGCGAACTCATCCTCTTCTTCTGCTTCGGTGGCGCCGCTGCTGGCGCAGCCCACCAGCAGGCCGGAGGCCAGCAGCAGGGCCGCTAGACGGGCGGTAGGGCGTAAAACGCGCATCGTGATCCTCGTGGCAAACAACGCGGACGGGCCGTGATAGAATCGGCCTAAACCCGCTCACTATAAAGCACTGCGCGGCAAAACGCAGTCACCGCGCGGTGCCTCTCTCTCAATCCTGCTGACTGGCAGCCAATCGACCATGCCCCAGACCCTGGAAGCCCAGCAACGCATTCCCGATGCCATGGCTGGCCTGCGCCTCGACCAGGCCGCCGCCGAACTGTTCGCCGATTACTCCCGCGAGCGCCTCAAGGCCTGGATCAAGGCCGGCGATCTCACTCTGGATGGAAGTCCCGCCAGGCCACGGGACAAGGTCTACGGCGGGGAGTGGCTGCGCCTCGCCACCGAGATCGAGGAGGACACCCGCTTCGCGCCCGAGGACATTCCCCTCGACGTGGTCCACGAGGATGACGGCGTACTGGTCATCGACAAGCCGGCCGGCCTGGTGGTCCATCCGGCAGCGGGCAATCCGGACGGCACCCTGCTCAATGCGCTGCTGCACCACTGCCCCCGGCTTGCCGGCGTGCCGCGTGCCGGCATCGTGCACCGCCTGGACAAGGACACTACCGGCCTGATGGTGGTGGCCAAGACCCTGGCTTCCCAGGCGGCCCTGGTGGCGCAACTGCAGGCGCGCACGGCCTCCCGCGAGTACGACGCGGTCTGCGTGGGGGTGATGACCTCCGGCGGCAAGGTGGACGCGCCTATCGGCCGCCATCCCAAGGATCGCAAGCGCCAGGCGGTGACGGCTTCCGGCAAGCCGGCGGTGACCCACTACCGTGTGGTGGAGCGCTTCCGCGCCCATACTCATGTGCGCTGTCGGCTGGAGACCGGGCGCACTCACCAGATCCGCGTGCACCTGGCGCACCTGCGCTACCCGCTGGTGGGTGACCCGGTCTACGGCGGTCGACTGAAACTGCCGCCCGGCGCCGCCGAGCCTCTCAAGGAGATCCTGCGCGAATTCCCCCGCCAGGCGCTGCACGCCCGCAAGCTGGCCTTCGTGCATCCCGGCAGCGGCGAGACGGTGACCTTTCGCTCGCCGCTGCCGGATGACATCCTGATGCTGCTGGACTACCTGCGCCACGACCACGAGACGATGCGCTGACCCGTCTTCGCCGAGGATCTGCCGATGAGCGATGCCCCCGACCTGCGGCCTTCCCTGATCCTGCCGGACTGGCCGGTGCCCACCTCAGTGGGCGCCTTCGTCACCACCCGGGAAACCGGTCCCAGCCAGGGCGACTTCGCCTGCTTCAACCCGGCGGACCACGTGGGCGACAACGCCGACCACGTGGAGCTCTGCCGCCGGCTGCTGCAGAAGCAGGTCGACGAGGAGCGGCCGCTGCTGTGGCTCGATCAGGCGCATGGCGCGCGAGTACAGCAGCACTTCGACCCGGCGTCGCCAGAGGCCGATGCCGCGGTGGCGGTCAATCGCGACTACGCCTGCGTGGTGCTCACTGCCGACTGCCTCCCGGTGTTCTTCAGCGACTACCGCGGGACTCGGGTGGCAGTGGCCCACGCCGGCTGGCGGGGGCTGGCAGGCGGCGTGCTGGAGGCCACGGTGGCCGCTCTTGGCGTGCCGCCGGAAGAGCAACTGGCCTGGCTGGGGCCGGCGATCTCCAACGCCCAGTTCGAGGTGGGGCCCGAGGTCTATCACGCCTTCGTCGGAGTGCACCCCGAGGCCACCGAGGCCTTCGACCCCAGCCCCTACCGCCTGGGCCACTTCATGGCGGACCTCTATCGCCTGGCGCGCCTGCGACTCGAGCGCCTGGGCGTGTCGCACATCAGCGGCGGCCATTTCTGCACCGCCTGCGAGCCGCGCTTCTACTCCCACCGCCGCGACGATGGCCGGACCGGCCGCATGGCCAGCGTGATCTGGCTGCGCTGACGCGTCCGCTTGATCCGCGTCAACTCGACGCGGCCTTCCCCTGGCGGCCGACTTGAAACCGGGCCAGCCTGACTCCATTGAGTGTGTCAAGACGAATTGACAGGGCCAAGCGTCGCGTCCAAGCGCGCCGCCACCCCGATGGAGGAAAGTTTCATGCGTTTCGACAAATTTACCGCCAAGCTGCAGAACGCCGTGGCCGATGCCCAGTCCTTGGCCGTGGGCCGCGGGCACAACCAGTTGGAGCCCGGCCACCTGCTGCTGGCGCTGCTTGACGCCCGCGATACCGGCGTCAAGGCGCTGGTGGAGAAGGCCGGCGGCGATGCCGCCCGGCTGCGCGATGGCCTGGTGGGGCACCTCGATGATCTGCCCAAGGTCGCCCACTTCGACGGTGAGGTGCAGCCCTCTCGCGACCTGATCAAGCTGTTCAACCTGACCGACCGTGAAGCCCAGAAGCGTGGCGACCAGTTCATTGCCAGCGAACTGGTGCTGCTGGCTGCCCTGGAAATGGGGCATGCGGTAAGCCGGCTGCTCACCCAGACAGGGCTCTCGCGCAAGTCTCTGGAGACCGCCATCGAGGGGGTGCGCGGCGGCACCAAGGTCGATGACCCCAACGCCGAGGAGCAGCGCGAGGCGCTGGAGAAGTACACTCTGGATCTCAACGAGCGCGCCGCCAGTGGAAAGCTCGACCCGGTGATCGGCCGCGACGATGAGATCCGCCGTACCATCCAGGTGCTGCAGCGGCGCACCAAGAACAACCCGGTGCTGATCGGCGAGCCCGGCGTGGGCAAGACCGCCATCGTCGAGGGGTTGGCCCAGCGCATCGTCGACGGTGAGGTGCCCGAGGGCCTCAAGGACAAGCGCGTGCTCTCGCTGGACATGGGGTCGCTACTGGCCGGGGCCAAGTTCCGTGGCGAGTTCGAGGAGCGTCTCAAGTCGGTATTGAACGAACTGGCCCAGGAGGAGGGCCGGGTGATCCTGTTCATCGATGAACTGCACACCATGGTGGGCGCCGGCAAGGCCGAGGGCGCCATGGACGCCGGCAATATGCTCAAGCCAGCGCTGGCTCGCGGCGAGCTGCACTGCGTGGGCGCTACCACCCTGGATGAGTATCGCAAGTACATCGAGAAGGACGCCGCCCTGGAGCGCCGCTTCCAGAAGGTGCTGGTGGACGAGCCCAGCGAGGAGGACACCGTGGCGATCCTGCGCGGCCTCAAGGAGCGCTACGAGGTGCACCACGGCGTGGACATCACCGACGGCGCCATCATCGCCGCGGCCAAGCTGTCGGCGCGCTACATCACCGACCGCCAGCTGCCCGACAAGGCCATCGACCTGGTCGACGAGGCCTCCTCGCGGATCCGCATGGAGCTCGACTCCAAGCCCGAGGAGATGGATCGCCTCGATCGCCGGCTGATCCAGCTGAAGATGGAGCGTGAACACCTCAGGAAGGAGACCGACGAGGCGTCGAAGAAGCGCCTGGAGAATCTCGAGGAGCAGATCGAGGAACTGGCCCGCGAGTACGCCGACCTCGACGAGATCTGGAAGGCCGAGAAGGCCAGCATCCAGGGGGCCGCCCAGTTCAAGGACGAGCTCGAGCGCGCCCGGGTGGAGCTGGAGCAGGCGCGCCGCCAGGGTGACCTGGCGCGGATGTCCGAGATCCAGTACGGCGTGATCCCCGGGCTCGAGAAGAAGATCAGTGAGGCCGGGGAGGGCGAGGCCGACACCTCCAAGCACCAACTGCTGCGCTCCAATGTCACCGAGGAGGAGATCGCCGAGGTGGTTTCGCGCTGGACCGGCATCCCGGTGGCCAAGATGCTCGAGGGCGAGCGCGACAAGTTGCTGCGCATGGAGGAAGCGCTGCACGAGCGGGTGATCGGCCAGGAGGAGGCGGTGACCGCCGTGGCCAACGCCGTACGCCGCTCCCGGGCCGGCCTGGCCGATCCCAACCGGCCCAACGGCTCTTTCCTGTTCCTGGGCCCGACCGGGGTCGGCAAGACGGAGCTGTGCAAGTCGCTGGCCGGTTTCCTCTTCGATACCGAGGAGGCCATGGTGCGCATCGACATGTCGGAGTTCATGGAGAAGCACTCCGTGGCACGGCTGATCGGCGCGCCTCCCGGCTATGTGGGCTACGAGGAAGGGGGCTATCTGACCGAGGCAGTGCGCCGCAAGCCCTACTCGGTGCTGCTGCTCGACGAGGTGGAGAAGGCCCACCCGGACGTCTTCAACATCCTGCTGCAGGTGCTCGAGGACGGCCGCCTCACCGATGGCCAGGGCCGCACGGTGGACTTCCGCAATACCGTGATCGTGATGACCTCCAACCTGGGCTCGGAGATCATCCAGCGCCTGGGCGGCGACGACGCCGACTATGAGCAGATGAAGGCGATGGTCATGGAAGTGGTGGGTACCCACTTCCGGCCCGAGCTGATCAACCGCATCGATGAGGTGGTGGTGTTCCACGCCCTGGGGCAGGAACAGATCCAGGCCATTGCCGCCATCCAGCTCGAGCGCCTGCGCGCGCGGCTGGCCGAGCACGGCCTCGGTCTCGAGGTCAGCGATGCGGCCATGGCCCAGCTCGCCGTGGTGGGTTTCGATCCGGTCTTTGGGGCGCGACCGCTGAAGCGGGCGATCCAGAGCCGCATCGAGAACCCCCTGGCCCAGGACCTGCTGGCCGGCAAGTTCCTGCCGGGGGAGGTCATCCACGTGGAGGCGGAGGGCAGCCAGCTGGTGTTCCAGAGCTGAGGCGAACAAAGCGTTACGCAGTCGCCCGGGTATGTGCCCAGCGACGGTCTACACTTATTCCAGGTTGCGTCCTGTAACCCCCTTGCCCGCCCGGTGTCCCACCCGGCGGGTTCTTTTATGGCGGCCACCGGTTGCAGCCATCTGTCCCCGGGAGAAGGGCCCACGCATTTTCCGCGGTTGACACCGTTGCGTCGCTAATGGAATCTTGGCGCTTCCTGATTTGCGGGCGCGGAACTCTGCGGGCAACCCCCCATCCCCGCGCGAAGGGTAGGCCAAGGTGCCTCTACCCGCCGAAGGACTTCCGAGTGCGGGCCAACCGCCCGGCTCGGCCAACGCCCCGACGCGGCGATCCGCCGTGAAGGGAACCGCAGGTTTATGTCGTAATAAATCAGCGTTCCCGAATGAGAGTGCAGGCCCTAACAGGGTCTTTAACTGCCAGGGTTTGGCATCAGGTGCCGGCGCGTCCGGCAGCGGCATATCGCCGCACTCGACCCCGCGCCCGACATGGGCGCGGATCGCACTCGAGACCTCCAGGGGAGAAACACAACGTGGAACTGCTTTCCGGCGCGGACATGATCGCCCGCTTCCTTCAGGATGAGGGCATCGAATACATCTATGGCTATCCAGGCGGGGCGGCGCTGCATATCTACGACGCCCTGTTCCGTCAGGACAAGGTCAAGCATATCCTGGTACGCCACGAACAGGCCGCCACTCACGCCGCCGACGGCTATGCGCGCGCCTCGGGCAAGCCGGGCGTGGTGCTGGTGACCTCCGGTCCAGGTGCCACCAACGCCGTCACCGGTATCGCCACCGCCTACATGGATTCTATTCCCATGGTGGTGCTG
Organism: Halomonas sp. HK25; assembly: GCF_047795635.1. Classification (GTDB taxonomy): domain Bacteria; phylum Pseudomonadota; class Gammaproteobacteria; order Pseudomonadales; family Halomonadaceae; genus Halomonas. The sequence goes on from NZ_CP181044.1 coordinate 661,896, forward strand.
TGCGGCCAGGTGATGAGCCACCTGATCGGCGACGACGCCTTCCAGGAGACCGACATCATCGGCGTGACCCGTCCCATCGTGAAGCACAGCTTCTCGATCAGGCACCCGAGCGAGATTCCGGAAGTCCTCAAGAAGGCCTTCTACCTGGCCGCGACCGGCCGTCCTGGCCCGGTAGTGGTGGACATTCCCAAGGACATGACGGCCCCCACCGAGCGCTACGAGTACGTCTACCCGAAGAAGGTCAAGATGCGCTCGTACAACCCGGTCACCCGCGGGCATACCGGCCAGATCAAGAAGGCCGTGGAGATGATGCTCAAGGCCAAGCGGCCGGTGTTCTACACCGGCGGCGGCGTGGTCACCGGGCGGGCCAGCGAGGGACTCACCGATCTGGTCAAGCGGCTGGGCTACCCCATCACCACCACCCTGATGGGCATCGGCTCCTACCCCCAGGGCGACCGTCAGTGCCTGGGCTGGCTGGGCATGCATGGCTCCTATGAGTCCAATATGGCGATGCACCATGCCGACCTGATCATCGCCATCGGTGCGCGCTTCGACGATCGCGTCACCAACAACACCTCCAAGTTCTGCCCCACGGCCAAGATCATTCATGTGGATGTCGATCCGAGCTCCGTCTCCAAGACGGTGCGCGCCGACGTGCCCATCGTCGGGCCGGCGGGCAGCGTGATCAGCGAGATGATCAGCCTGGTGCAGGGCAAGGAGATCGCCAACCCCGAGGCCCTGGCCGAGTGGTGGCAGAAGATCGATGGCTGGCGCGAAGAGCGTGTCGGCAAGCTCTACGAGCCCTCAGGATCCGGCGAGAAGATCAAGCCCCAGGAGGTGGTCGAGGCACTGTGCCGGTTGACCCGCGGCGAGGCCTATGTCACCACCGATGTAGGCCAGCACCAGATGTTCGCGGCCCAGTACTACAAGTTCGACAAGCCCAACCGCTTCATCACCTCCGGCGGGCTGGGCACCATGGGCTTCGGATTCCCGGCGGCCATGGGCATCAAGCAGAACTTCCCGGACGAGCAGGTGGTCTGCGTGACCGGAGAAGGCAGCTTCCAGATGATGATGCAGGAGCTCTCCACCTGTAAGCAGTATGGGGTGGGGGTGAAGATCATCAACCTGAACAACGGCTCGCTGGGGATGGTGCGACAGTGGCAGGACCTCAACTACAAGTCCCGCCATGCCCACTCCTACATGGAGTCGCTGCCCGATTTCCAGAAGCTGATCGAGTCCTATGGCTTCACCGCCCTGAAGGTCGAGACCCTCGACGAGCTTGAGCCGGCACTGGAGCGGTTCCTGGCCGACAAGCACGAACTGGTGTTCCTCGACGTTGCGGTCGACCCGCACGAGCACGTCTATCCGATGCAGGTGCCCCTGGGCGCCATGCGTGACATGCTGCTTTCCAAGACGGAGCGGACCTGATGCGCCATATCATCTCGATTCTGATGGAAAACGAACCGGGCGCCCTGTCTCGCGTGGTTGGGCTCTTCTCGCAGCGCAACTTCAACATCGAGACGCTGAATGTGGCGCCCACCGAGGACGAGACCCTGTCGCGCCTGACCGTGACCACCGTTGGTGACGACCGGGTGATCGAGCAGATCACCAAGCATCTCAACAAGCTGATCGACGTGGTCAAGCTGGTCGACCTCACCGAGGGCAACCACATCGAGCGCGAGCTGATGCTGGTGAAGGTCAAGGCGCTGGGGGCGGCTCGCGATGAGGTGAAGCGCACCGTGGACATCTTCCGCGCCCAGGTGGTCGATGTGACGCCTAACCTCTATACCGTGCAGATCACCGGTGATGCCGGCAAGCTGGACGCCTTCCTGCAGGCCATGGCGCCGGTGGGTATCCTGGAGGTGGCGCGTACCGGTGTCTCCGGTATCGCCCGCGGGGACAAGGTCCTGTCTCTGTAGGTCAGTCAACGGCCAGACCGCAAAGGCCGCCCCTCGGGGCGGCCTTCTGTCTTAATGCTCCACCACCTCATCCCATAGCGCGCGGATCAGCGGGCTCCTCAGGCGTCGCTCCAGCACGCAGAGGCCCACATCGTAGTGGGGCAGCTCCGGCTTCACCGGCAGCACCCGCACCCGCTCCTGGAGCGGGCTGTTGTCGAGCACGATCTTCGGCACCACGCCGATGCCGAAGCCCAGTCCCACCATGCTGACGATCGCCTCGTGGCCCGCCACCTGGGCGTAGATCCTCGGCACCACCCCCAGCGCCCGGAACCAGGTGTCGGCGAACTCCCGGGACAGGCCGGCCTCGGAGAGAATCATCGGCACCTCGCGCCACTGCTCGGCGCTGGGCGACTCCGGGGTGGAGGGAATCCAGGCGGCTGACTCACGGGGGGCGATGAAGACCAGGGGGGCGCGGGTCAGCGACTTGAAGGCCAGCGCCTCGGGGGTGCGCCGCGGGCGGGGGGTGATCGCCATGTCCTCCTCGCCGGCCAGGACTCGGGCCATGGCCTCGGCGGGGTCGCCGGTATGCAGCTTGAGTTCGATGCCGGGGTGGTGGGTGCGAAACTCGCTGAGCAGCGAATAGAGGAAGCTGTAGCTGGCGGTCACCGAGCAGTAGACGCTGATCTCCCCGGTGAGTCGGAGCGCCTCGCTCTGCAGCGACAGGCGCAGCTGCTCCCACTGCTCGAGGGCTTCCCGGGCGTAGGCCTGGAAGGTCTCACCCTGGCGGGTCAGGGCCACGTGACGGTTGTCGCGCTCGAAGAGCGAGACGCCCAGGTTCTCCTCGAGCTGGCGAATGGTGCGGGAGAGGGTCGAGGGGCTGACGTGGCAGGCCTCGCTGGCGCGGCCGAAGTGCAGGCTATCCGCCAGCGTCAGGAAGTGTTTGAGGGGGCGCATGTCCATGGGGTGAGTATTGCATGATCTGACATGTCACGTTGCAAATATAGCGTTTTACGCAATGGGGGGCCTAGCGTATGGTGGCTGCATCGGATGCCGCGAACCCAGCCCCGTGCCAGACGGGACGGGTGGCCATCAGCGCTGACACCCACCTCTATCAACGTTCCAGGAGCTCTACCATGCACGTTTACTATGATAAGGATTGCGATCTCTCCCTCATCCAGGGCAAGAAGGTCACCATCGTGGGCTACGGTTCCCAGGGCCACGCCCACGCCAACAACCTGAAGGAGTCCGGTGTCGACGTCACCGTCGCCCTTCGCGCCGGCTCCTCCTCCGCTGCCAAGGCCGAGGCCGCCGGCCTCAAGGTCGCCAGCGTGCCCGAGGCCTGCAAGAGCGCCGACGTGGTGATGCTCCTGGCCCCGGACGAGAACCAGAAGGCGATCTACGAGAACGAGGTCGAGCCGAACCTGAAGCAGGGCGCCACCCTGGCCTTCGCCCACGGCTTCAATATCCACTACAACCAGATCGAGCCGCGCAAGGACCTGGATGTGATCATGATCGCGCCCAAGGCCCCGGGTCACACCGTGCGCTCCGAGTTCGTCAAGGGTGGCGGCATCCCCGACCTGATCGCCATCCATCAGGATGCATCCGGCAGTGCCAAGGAACTCGCGCTCTCCTACGCCGCCGGCGTCGGCGGTGGCCGCAGCGGCATCATCGAGACCACCTTCAAGGACGAGACCGAGACCGACCTCTTCGGCGAGCAGGCCGTGCTGTGCGGCGGCGCCGTGGAACTGGTCAAGGCCGGCTTCGAGACCCTGACCGAGGCAGGCTATGCCCCGGAGATGGCCTACTTCGAGTGTCTGCACGAGCTCAAGCTGATCGTCGACCTGATGTACGAGGGCGGCATCGCCAACATGAACTACTCCATCTCCAACAATGCGGAGTATGGCGAGTACGTGACCGGCACCGAGGTGATCAACGAGCAGTCTCGCGAGGCGATGCGCAACGCGCTGAAGCGCATCCAGACCGGCGAGTACGCCAAGATGTTCATCCAGGAAGGCAACAGCAACTATCCGTCGATGACGGCCCGCCGTCGCCTGAACGCCGAGCACGACATCGAGATCGTGGGGGGCAAACTGCGCGGCATGATGCCGTGGATCGCCGCCAACCAGCTGGTGGACAAGTCCAAGAACTGATTCCCGATCGGTCGCAGGACAGGAAAAGGGCGCGGACTTCCGCGCCCTTTTCCATTGTGGGGTGAGGCAGTGCGCGGCGTTGTGGGGGCGCGGTGGGCGTGTAGAATGAAGGTGCGCCCTTCGGGCGATTTCATTTTGGCAACGGACAACACGCATGAGTCAGGATTCCCGCACTACCGATCGTGACCCCGCCCGGCCGGATGCCGAGTCGGACGGCAAGGCGTCCCCCGAGGGGGTGCCCCCTGTCGAGGAAGATCTGGCCGCGGCCTTCGTGCGCGAGGCCGAGGTGATCGAGGAGGCGGTGGAGGATGGCAAGAAGGTCCGCCGCAAGGGGATCTACCTGCTGCCCAACCTCTTCACTACCTCGGCGCTCTTTGCGGGCTTCTTCTCGATCGTGGCCGGCATCAACGGCGACTTCACCGCCGCCGCGGTAGCGATCTTCATCGCCATGGTGCTCGATGGCCTGGATGGTCGGGTGGCGCGCATGACCAATACTCAGAGCGCCTTCGGCGCCGAGTACGACAGCCTTGCGGACATGCTCTCCTTCGGCGCGGCACCGGCGCTGGTTGCCTTTACCTGGATTCTCCAGGATATCGGCAAGACCGGCTGGGTGGTGGCCTTCCTCTACGTGGCCTGTGCCGCGCTGCGCCTGGCGCGCTTCAACGTGCAGATCGGCAGCGTCGACAAGAAGTGGTTCATCGGCCTGCCCAGTCCCTCGGCGGCGGCGCTGGTGGCGGCCAGCATCTGGACCTTCCACAGCTTCGATGCCGAGGCCTTCGGCTTCAAGCTGCTGATGCTGGTGATCGTTGCGGCGGCAGGTGTGCTGATGGTCAGCAATATCCGCTACTACAGCTTCAAGGATATCGACCTCAAGGGGCCGGTGCCCTTCGTGGTGCTGCTGGCCATCGTGCTCGGCTTCGTGGTGATATCGATGCAGCCCTCGGTGATGCTGCTGCTGCTGTTCGGTGCCTATGTGGCCTCCGGCCCGGTGATGGCCGTGATGCGCAAGATGAAGCAGGCGCCGCCGGCTGGCTGAGCGCCTTCGTTGCATTGCGTCAGCGCCTGCCTTGGAGCGGGCGCTGCGGTTTCTGCCTGGTCCCGCGGCGGCCTCTCCCCTGCACGTTCACCTATCCACAGCCGCTCGCCGCGCAGGCCCTGTGGATGCGCTTGTCGCCTTTCTGTCACGGCGCTGAAACTTTTTGACACGAAGGGCTTGCGGGGCGTCGGGGAAAACCGTAAAGTACGCATCCGCTGCCGGCAACGGGCAACGTTACCGGCGGTGATAAGTGGAAGAAGTGGTTGTTCTGCTTGAGGTTTTTCGGAAGGTTCGGAGGATCGCTCGCTTGACACTCACCGCGGATTCGGTAGAATGCGCCCACTCGATACGCCGTCACCTTGGTTACGCCGGGTGAGGCGGTCAGCGGGACTCAGGACGGGGTGCTAGGCACCGCCAACCGCCGCTTGACACGCTGAGGCGAATCGGTAGAATACGCCTTCCTCGCAGGGCGCTGGCGAGACGGGAGCTGAGGCTCACGTCACGACAGCAAGCGAGACGCTCCGCTCTCTGAGAGTCCGGAGCCGCTCTTTAACAATCGATCAGGTAATTCATGTGGGCGCTTGTCGATGTGTCGGTGACCAGTCACTGAAACATCAAGGCAAGCGACTCGTCAAAGCTCCTCGGAGCTTTTTGAGAACGTTTGACCCTTGAGCCAAGTTTGGTCCGCTTCCTTCCTTGAAGGGTAAGGACTATATGATCGTAAACTGAAGAGTTTGATCATGGCTCAGATTGAACGCTGGCGGCAGGCCTAACACATGCAAGTCGAGCGGTAACAGGTCCAGCTTGCTGGATGCTGACGAGCGGCGGACGGGTGAGTAATGCATAGGAATCTGCCCGGTAGTGGGGGATAACCTGGGGAAACCCAGGCTAATACCGCATACGTCCTACGGGAGAAAGCAGGGGATCCGTGTTCTTCGGAATGGGGACCTTGCGCTATCGGATGAGCCTATGCCGGATTAGCTGGTTGGTGAGGTAATGGCTCACCAAGGCGACGATCCGTAGCTGGTCTGAGAGGATGATCAGCCACATCGGGACTGAGACACGGCCCGAACTCCTACGGGAGGCAGCAGTGGGGAATATTGGACAATGGGCGCAAGCCTGATCCAGCCATGCCGCGTGTGTGAAGAAGGCCTTCGGGTTGTAAAGCACTTTCAGTGGGGAAGAAAGCCTTGGGGCCAATACCCTCGAGGAAGGACATCACCCACAGAAGAAGCACCGGCTAACTCCGTGCCAGCAGCCGCGGTAATACGGAGGGTGCGAGCGTTAATCGGAATTACTGGGCGTAAAGCGCGCGTAGGCGGTCTGATAAGCCGGTTGTGAAAGCCCCGGGCTCAACCTGGGAACGGCATCCGGAACTGTCAGGCTAGAGTGCAGGAGAGGAAGGTAGAATTCCCGGTGTAGCGGTGAAATGCGTAGAGATCGGGAGGAATACCAGTGGCGAAGGCGGCCTTCTGGACTGACACTGACGCTGAGGTGCGAAAGCGTGGGTAGCAAACAGGATTAGATACCCTGGTAGTCCACGCCGTAAACGATGTCGACTAGCCGTTGGGGTCCTTGAGACCTTTGTGGCGCAGTTAACGCGATAAGTCGACCGCCTGGGGAGTACGGCCGCAAGGTTAAAACTCAAATGAATTGACGGGGGCCCGCACAAGCGGTGGAGCATGTGGTTTAATTCGATGCAACGCGAAGAACCTTACCTACCCTTGACATCGTGCGAACTTGGTAGAGATACCTGGGTGCCTTCGGGAGCGCATAGACAGGTGCTGCATGGCTGTCGTCAGCTCGTGTTGTGAAATGTTGGGTTAAGTCCCGTAACGAGCGCAACCCTTGTCCTTATTTGCCAGCGGGTCATGCCGGGAACTCTAAGGAGACTGCCGGTGACAAACCGGAGGAAGGTGGGGACGACGTCAAGTCATCATGGCCCTTACGGGTAGGGCTACACACGTGCTACAATGGCCGGTACAAAGGGTTGCGAAGCCGCGAGGTGGAGCTAATCCCGAAAAGCCGGTCTCAGTCCGGATCGGAGTCTGCAACTCGACTCCGTGAAGTCGGAATCGCTAGTAATCGTGAATCAGAATGTCACGGTGAATACGTTCCCGGGCCTTGTACACACCGCCCGTCACACCATGGGAGTGGACTGCACCAGAAGTGGTTAGCTTAACCCTCGGGGGAGCGATCACCACGGTGTGGTTCATGACTGGGGTGAAGTCGTAACAAGGTAGCCGTAGGGGAACCTGCGGCTGGATCACCTCCTTAACGACGACGTCGCCGACACGCGGCAAGTGCTCACAATGAATTACCTGATCGACCAGAGCAAAAGACTGTTTGGGTCAACGGCCCAGTGGTTGGAAGCCGGGTCTGTAGCTCAGTTGGTTAGAGCGCACCCCTGATAAGGGTGAGGTCGGCAGTTCAAATCTGCCCAGACCCACCATTTAGCGGGGCCTTAGCTCAGCTGGGAGAGCGCCTGCCTTGCACGCAGGAGGTCAGCGGTTCGATCCCGCTAGGCTCCACCACTCTCAAGCTTGAAGCTGAAAGCCTGAAGCGTGAAGTAAGGCCACAACAGTCGACAACAAAGCGTAAGCCTTAAGCTAGGCGCTGAACGAGACACCTGCCACGCGGCGGGCAGCTCTTCCAGCTTCCAGCTTCCAGCTTAAAGCTTCCAGCTTTAACTGCTCTTTAACAATGTGAATCATGCTGACAAACGTTCTTTCCGCAAGGAAAGAACACGAGATATGTTTCAAGCGTATCCGGCAATTGTCAAACTGTCATCGCAGATCAGACCCCTTGGGGTTATATGGTCAAGCGATGAAGCGCACACGGTGGATGCCTAGGCAGCCAGAGGCGATGAAAGACGTGGTAGCCTGCGATAAGGCTCGGCGAGGTGGCAAACGACCTGCGACCCGGGCATCTCTGAATGGGGAAACCCACCCTGCATCAGCAGGGTATCCCACACTGAATCCATAGGTGTTGGGAGGCGAACCGGGGGAACTGAAACATCTAAGTACCCCGAGGAAAAGAAATCAACCGAGATTCCCCCAGTAGCGGCGAGCGAACGGGGACCAGCCCTTAAGCATGTAACTGATTAGACGAACGTGCTGGGAAGCACGGCCATAGTGGGTGATAGCCCCGTAGTCGAAAATCTGATCATGTGAAATCGAGTAGGTCGGGGCACGAGAAACCCTGACTGAACATGGGGGGACCATCCTCCAAGGCTAAATACTCCTGGCTGACCGATAGTGAACCAGTACCGTGAGGGAAAGGCGAAAAGAACCCCGGCGAGGGGAGTGAAATAGATCCTGAAACCGTGTGCGTACAAGCAGTGGGAGCAGACATGTTCTGTGACCGCGTACCTTTTGTATAATGGGTCAGCGACTTATTTTCAGTGGCGAGCTTAACCGATTAGGGGAGGCGTAGGGAAACCGAGTCTTAACTGGGCGACCAGTCGCTGGAAATAGACCCGAAACCGGGCGATCTATCCATGAGCAGGTTGAAGGTTGAGTAACATCAACTGGAGGACCGAACCAGGATCTGTTGAAAAAGATTTGGATGACTTGTGGATCGGAGTGAAAGGCTAATCAAGCCCGGAGATAGCTGGTTCTCCTCGAAAGCTATTTAGGTAGCGCCTCACGTATCACCACCGGGGGTAGAGCACTGTTTCGGCTAGGGGGTCATCCCGACTTACCAACCCGAGGCAAACTCCGAATACCGGTGAGTGCAGCGTGGGAGACACACAGCGGGTGCTAACGTCCGTTGTGAAAAGGGAAACAACCCAGACCGTCAGCTAAGGTCCCGAAATCCTGGTTAAGTGGGAAACGATGTGGGAAGGCTCAGACAGCTAGGAGGTTGGCTTAGAAGCAGCCATCCTTTAAAGAAAGCGTAATAGCTCACTAGTCGAGTCGGCCTGCGCGGAAGATGTAACGGGGCTCAAACCAGGTACCGAAGCTACGGGTGTGCCTGCATCACTTAAGGCTATTCGATTAACGTCGCGAAGCGACGTTCAAGCGCTCCCCGAACGTTGAGTCGGGTGGGCGGATCACGATGAGTAGGCTTAAGGATGCAGGCACGCGGTAGAGGAGCGTCGTGTAAGCCGATGAAGGTGGATTGAGAAGTCTGCTGGAGGTATCACGAGTGCGAATGCTGACATGAGTAACGACAAGGGGAGTGAAAAACTCCCCCGCCGGAAGACCAAGGGTTTCTGTTCGACGCTAATCGGAGCAGAGTGAGTCGGCCCCTAAGGCGAGGCCGAAAGGCGTAGTCGATGGGAAACGGGTCAATATTCCCGTACCTCACTGTATTGCGATGGGGGGACGAAGAAGGCTAGGTGAGCCAGGCGTTGGTTGTCCTGGTGAAAGCGAGTAGGCCAGTGATTCAGGAAAATCCGGATCACTCTCTTCACTGAGACGGCCGAGACGCGAGACGAACTGACCACGGTCAGGAAGTCATCGATGCCACGCTTCCAGGAAAAGCCTCTAAGCTTCAGATACAGTGGGACCGTACCCCAAACCGACACAGGTGGTCAGGTAGAGAATACCCAGGCGCTTGAGAGAACTCGGGTGAAGGAACTAGGCAAAATGGTGCCGTAACTTCGGGAGAAGGCACGCCGCGTTAGTGTAGAGGGACTGGCTCCCCGAGCACGAGGCGGTCGAAGATACCAGGTGGCTGCAACTGTTTATTAAAAACACAGCACTCTGCAAACGCGCAAGCGGACGTATAGGGTGTGACGCCTGCCCGGTGCCGGAAGGTTAATTGATGGTGTTAGCGCAAGCGAAGCTCCTGATCGAAGCCCCGGTAAACGGCGGCCGTAACTATAACGGTCCTAAGGTAGCGAAATTCCTTGTCGGGTAAGTTCCGACCTGCACGAATGGCGTAATGATGGCCACGCTGTCTCCACCCGAGACTCAGTGAAATTGAAATCGCAGTGAAGATGCTGTGTACCCGCGGCTAGACGGAAAGACCCCGTGAACCTTTACTATAGCTTCACACTGGACGCTGATGTTGCTTGTGTAGGATAGCTGGGAGGCTAGGAAACCCGGACGCCAGTTCGGGTGGAGCCAACCTTGAAATACCAGCCTGGCATCATTGGCGTTCTAACTCAGGTCCGTTATCCGGATCGAGGACCGTGTGTGGTGGGTAGTTTGACTGGGGCGGTCTCCTCCCAAAGCGTAACGGAGGAGCACGAAGGTACCCTCAGCACGGTTGGAAATCGTGCAGTGAGTGCAAGAGCATAAGGGTGCTTGACTGCGAGACAGACACGTCGAGCAGGTGCGAAAGCAGGTTCTAGTGATCCGGTGGTTCTGTATGGAAGGGCCATCGCTCAACGGATAAAAGGTACTCCGGGGATAACAGGCTGATACCGCCCAAGAGTTCACATCGACGGCGGTGTTTGGCACCTCGATGTCGGCTCATCACATCCTGGGGCTGAAGTCGGTCCCAAGGGTATGGCTGTTCGCCATTTAAAGTGGTACGCGAGCTGGGTTTAGAACGTCGTGAGACAGTTCGGTCCCTATCTGCCGTGGGCGTTGGAAGTTTGAGAAGAGCTGCTCCTAGTACGAGAGGACCGGAGTGGACGCACCTCTGGTGTTCCGGTTGTCACGCCAGTGGCATTGCCGGGTAGCTATGTGCGGACAGGATAACCGCTGAAAGCATCTAAGCGGGAAGCCCCCTTCAAGATGAGACTTCCCTGAGGCCTTGAGCCTCCTGAAGGGCCCAGCGAGACCAGCTGGTTGATAGGCAGGGTGTGGAAGCGCTGCAAGGCGTTGAGCTAACCTGTACTAATGGCCCGTGAGGCTTGACCATATAACACCCAAGTGGTCTGTCGATGACAGAGGACAGCGGATACGATTGAGACGTCTCGACGTCAGCATGATTCACCGTTTTTCGCCTGACGACCATAGCGTGCGTGAACCACCTGATCCCATGCCGAACTCAGCAGTGAAACCGCTCAGCGCCGATGGTAGTGTGGGGTCTCCCCATGTGAGAGTAGGTCATCGTCAGGCACTTATAGCGAAAAAACCCCGGGCATTCAGATGCTCGGGGTTTCGTCGTTTTAGGCGTCTCCCCATGGAGAGTAGCGGAGCGCCGCCCGGGTCCTCGTCAGGCACTTATAGAGAAAAGCCCCGCGTTCGAAAGAGCGCGGGGCTTTTCGCATTTCGGCACCTTGAACAGGCTGCTAGAATCGTCGCTCATTCGATCTGCGGTGCCGTGATGCATGCCAGTTCCCGTTCCATCGACACCAATCAGTCAGGTCCCCACGAGGATCTGGCCAAGCGGGTAGCGCGTGCGCTGGAGCACCCGCTGCGTAAGCCGGTGGCCGAGCATACCCGGGCAGCCTTCGAGTCGGCCGGGACATGGCTCGCCGCCCGCCTGGGAATGCCGCTGATCCTGGATGCCGGCTGTGGGGTGGGACTCTCGACCCGCCGCCTGGCGGCACGCTTCCCTGACCATGCGGTGATCGGCGTGGATCGCAGCGAGAGCCGCCTGAGTCGTGAACACGGCTCGCTGCCCGACAACGCCCTGTTGGTGCGTGCCGACCTGGTGGACTTCTGGCGCCTGGCGCTGGCGGATGACTGGCGGCCCGTACGTCACTATCTGCTCTATCCCAATCCCTACCCCAAGGCGGCTCATCTCAAGATGCGCTGGCAGGGGCATCCGGTACTGCCGGTGATCCTGGCCCTCGGAGGTCGGTTGGAGCTGCGCTCCAACTGGCGGCTCTACGTGGAGGAGTTCGCCCTGGTCGTGCTGATGGCCACGGGCCGTGAGGCGCAAGTTGCCATACACGAGCCGAATGGCCACCCCCTGACTCCCTTCGAGCAGAAGTACCACGCCAGCGGTCAGACGCTGTGGAAGCTCGCGGTCGAGTTGCCCCATGATTCCGGCCTGGTGCCGGGGGGAGATGACGCCTGATGGCTTTCGTCTACCTGGCGCTGGCCATAGTGGCCGAGGTGATCGCCACCAGCGCACTCAAGGCTACCGAAGGCTTCACCCGCCTGTGGCCCAGCCTGCTGGTGGTAGTCGGCTATGTGGTGGCTTTCTACATGCTCTCGCTGGTACTGCGCACCATGCCGGTGGGCATCGCCTACGCCATCTGGGCGGGTCTGGGCATCGTGCTGGTCGCCGTTGTGGGGCTGGTGGTCTATGGCCAGCGTCCCGACCTGCCGGCGGTGATCGGCATCGGCCTGATCGTGGCCGGTGTGGTCACCATCCAGCTGTTCTCGTCGATCTCTACTCACTGAATACGTTAATCCTGACTCAACCTCTGGTGCTGTCATGCGTCATCGCTTGTCGAAGCTTCTTCTCTTAACGCTCTGTGTGCTGCCTGTGGTCGCCCAGGCCTCGGGCTTCGACCAGCTGGACCGCCTGTCCGACAAGGGTTTTCTGATCAGCGCCGAGGCGCGCCTGATCAACGAGGACACGGTGCTCGGTGCCATCGGGCCCGAGCATCAGCTCTCGCCGGCCTCGGTGACCAAGAGCTACCTGGCGGCGGCGGCCCTGGACCGTTGGGGGCCCCAGCACCGCTTCACCACCCGGCTGGTCAGCCCGGCGCGCCCGGACGCTGATGGTGTGCTGCCGGGCGACCTGATCCTCGACGGTGGCGGCGACCCGGCACTGACCACCGAGGACCTGTGGCGCCTGGTGCAGCGGCTGCACCAGGCCGGCGTACGCGAAGTGGAGGGCCGATTACTGGTCAGCCAGTGGCGCTTCGGGCCGGTTGAGTGCATCACCACCGACCGCTGCCAGGCCCGCGAGCGCTCCGCCAACGCCTACAGCGCGTTGCTCTCCTCGGCCGGGGTCAACTACGGCAGCTGGTGTGTCAGTGTGTCTCCCGGCGCCGCACCCGGTGAGCCGGCTCGGGTGACCGGATGCGACAGCCAGGCGGCCATCCTGCGCATCGACAACCGGGTGGAGACGCGCCCCGACAACAGCGGTACCGAGCTGCGCGCCGAGCGGGTCACCCGCGACGACCATGACGTCATGGTGTTGAGCGGCCAGATCTCAACGAACGCGCGCCCCCGGGACATCTATCGGGCGAGCTCTGACCCCGCCGACCAGATGGCCATGACCCTGCTGGCGATGCTCGACCAGGCGGGCATTGCGGTGCGCGGCGGGGCCGATATCACGCTGGCCGAGCCCCCCGCCGGCGCCCGCGCCCTGGCAGAAGTGGAGGGCAAGCCGCTGCAGGAGCTGCTGCTGCGGGTGATGAACTACTCCAACAACTTCATGGCCGATATCCTGGCGCTGAACCTTGTCGAGACCCCCCGCGCGGACTTGCGCCTGGGCGGGCTGGCGATTGAGCAGTTCGTGGCGGGTATTCCCGACCACGGCCCGGTGACCCTCTTCAGCGGCAGCGGGTTGACCACCGAGAACCGCACCTCGGCGAGGGGCGCCAACGCGTTGTTGGCGAGCATGTTCCATCGCCCGTCACTGTTTCCGAGCTTCGTGGCCACCCTTCAGTCTCCCGGCAATGGCGTGATGCGCTTCATCCGCCGGGGCTCATCCACCTTCCAGCATCACGTCATGATCAAGACCGGCACCCTCAACCAGCCGGTGGCGGTGCGGGCAGTGAGCGGTTATTTCCGCACCCGCAGCGGCCGCTGGGGTGTGTTCACCGCGCTGGTAAACGGCACCGGCAGCACCCCCTACCTGAGCTGGTCGGAGGTTCTGGACCCGCTGGCCGTGGACCTCGAGCGGATGATCGATTCCCATTGAACGGCCTGGCTTCCACCCTGAGGAACTCGCGATGAAACCCGGACATACCGGCTGGCGGCACCTGGTGCACTCCACCCGCTACTCCCTCGAGGGGCTCAAGGCCGCCTGGCGGCACGAGTCAGCCTTTCGTCAGGAACTGGCACTCTGCGTCTTGCTGCTGCCGCTGGCCTGGTGGATCGGCCAGGGTCCGGTGGAGTGGATACTGCTGGTAGGCAGCTGCCTGCTGGTGCTGGTGGTGGAGCTGGTCAATAGCGCCATCGAGAGCGTGGTGGACCGCATCGGCCCCGAGCACCACGAGCTCTCCGGCCGCGCCAAGGACCTGGGCTCCGCCGCGGTGATGGTATCGCTGGCCCTGGCCGGGCTGACCTGGCTGCTGATGGCCGGTCAGAAGCTGCTCGGCTGATCCGTGAGTCGCGGCAGGTGCCAGTTGGGGCCCGGCTTCGCTATGCTGGAGGCATTCGCCACCCCGATGCGAGAGACCCATGCCGCTGCCCGATGATTTCCTGCCGTTGATCGACATTCCCGAGCCCCTCAAGGCACCGCTTGCGCGCAGTCGTGAGCGGCTGGTCGAGGCTCTGGCCCAGGCCGGCCACCTGGCCGACATGACGGGCCGGGAGTCGCCGCTGGAAGACTGGTTGGGGCTCTCCGTATCGCGCCGTGAGCAGCTGGCCCGGGTGCTGGTGATCTCCGAATTCGTGGCCGAGACCCTGGTGCGCTACCCGGAGTGGCTGCTCCATCTTGATGCCAGCGGTGAGCTGGACGCTACCCCCGACGCCGAGACCCTGCGCAGCTGGCTCGAGGAGCGCCTGGAGTCGGCCGAGGATGAGGCCGCCATGCAGGCTGTCATTCGTCGCTTTCGCCGCGCACGGATGACCGGCATCGTGTGGCGCGATCTCACCCGCCCCGAGGGCATCGACATGTGGGCCACCACGGCGGCGGTGTCGCGACTGGCCGAGACCTGTCTGGAATGTGCCCTGGGCTGGCTGGAGCGCTTCCTGGAACCGCGCTGGGGCCGGCCCGCCCTGCGCCTCGACGGCAGTGAGCAGCGCCTGGTGGTGCTGGGCATGGGCAAGCTCGGCGCCGGCGAGCTCAACCTCTCTTCCGACATCGACCTTATCTTCGCCTTCCCCGAGAAGGGTGAGACCGAAGGGGGGCGCAAGTCCTTGGAGCATCAAGAGTATTTCACCAAGTTGGGGCAGCGGCTGATCGGTGCCCTGGACGCGGTGACCGCCGACGGCTTCGCCTTCCGGGTCGACATGCGCCTGCGCCCGCTGGGCGACGGCGGCCCCCTGGTGGGCAGCTTCTCGTCCCTGGCCGGCTACTACCAGGACCAGGGGCGCGAGTGGGAGCGCTATGCCATGCTCAAGGCGCGCCCCGTGGCCGGCGACCTGGGTGCCGGCGCCGAACTGCTGGCCAGCCTGCGCCCCTTCGTCTATCGACGCTACCTGGACTTCGGCGCCATCGAGTCGCTGCGCGAGCTCAAGGCGATGATCAACCGCGAAGTGCGCCGCAAGGGCATGGAGGGTAATATCAAGCTCGGCCCCGGCGGCATCCGCGAGGTGGAATTCGTGGTGCAGGCCTTCCAGCTGATCCGCGGCGGCCGCGACACCGAGCTGCAGGTGACCTCGCTGAAGACCGCGCTTGAGCGGCTGCCGGCGCTGGGCCTGCTGCCCGCCGAGGTGGTCGATGAGCTGACGCCTGACTACGTCTTCCTGCGCGATCTCGAACACGCCCTGCAGGCCCTGGAGGATCGCCAGACTCAGAGCCTGCCCGACGACGACCTCGACCGCGAGCGTGTCGCCCTGGCGTTGGACATGGAGGACTGGCCGGCGCTGATGGCCAGGCTCGACGAGGTGCGCGCCCAGGTCCGCCAGCACTTCGATGCGGTGATCGCCGACCCCGAAGAGGAGATGGAGGAGGCGTCTCAGGAAGTCGTCGGCGGCATCGCCCTGGAACAGTGGCGGGCGCTGTGGCGCGGTGAGCTCGATGAAGAGGAGGCGGCCGAGCTTCTTGAGGAGGCCGGCTTCGACGACCCCGCAGCGGCGATCCGACGGCTGCACGGGCTCTACCACTCGCGCCAGGTGCAGGGGATGCAGCGCATCGGCTTCGAGCGGCTGGAGGCGCTGATGCCGATGCTGCTTGACGCCGTGGTCGACAGCGAGTCGCCGGACACCGCTCTCGAGCGCGTGCTGCCGCTGGTCGAGTCGGTGCTGCGGCGCACCGCCTACCTGGCGCTGCTGCGCGAGAATCCCGATGCCCTGGGCCATCTGATGACGCTCTGCTCGGCGAGCCCCTGGATCGCCGAGCAGCTGGCCCGCTATCCGATCCTGCTCGATGAGCTGCTGACCCCGGAGACCCTCTACACCCCCGCCGACAAGGCGCGGCTCGCCGACGAGCTGCGCCAGGCCCTGGCACGCCTTCCCGAGGAGGACGAGGAGGCCCAGCTCGAGGCGCTGCGGGTCTTCAAGCACGCCCAGGTGCTGCACGTGGCCGCATCGGACATCGCCGGCACCCGCCATCTGATGAAGGTGAGTGATTACCTTACCTACATCGCCGAGGTGATCCTCGAGGCCGTGCTGGCCATGGCCTGGAAGCACCTGACCCGCAAGCACGGCGTCCCGGAGCTGGCCGATGGCGGCCGGGCCGGGGCGGAGCCGGCCTTCCTGGTGGTCGGCTACGGCAAGCTGGGCGGCATCGAGCTGGGCTACGGCTCGGACCTCGATCTGGTGTTCATTCACGACGGCGCCACTCAGGGCAGCACCGACGGCAAGCGCCCGCTGGACAACGCCGTCTTCTTCACCCGCCTGGGGCAGCGCATTATCCATCTGCTCACCGCGGTGACGCCCGCCGGCACTCTCTACGAGGTAGACATGCGCCTGCGCCCCTCCGGCAACTCGGGGCTGCTGGTCAGTTCGCTGACGGCCTTCGCCGATTACCAGCGCCGAGAGGCCTGGACCTGGGAGCACCAGGCGCTGGTGCGGGCCCGGGTGGTGGCTGGCCACGAGCGCCTGGCCAAGGGCTTCGACGCCATCCGGGCCGAGAACCTCGGCCGTGAGCGCGACGTCGAGGCGCTGCGCGAGGAAGTGGTCAAGATGCGCCACAAGATGCGCGACCACCTGGGCGGAAAAAGCGGGGCGGGGGAGTTCGACCTCAAACACGACCCGGGCGGCATGGTCGACATCGAGTTCCTCTGCCAGTACGCGGTGCTGGCCATGGGGCATGAGACCCCCGAGCTGCTGCAGTGGAGCGACAACATGCGCCTCCTCGAGACCCTGGAGGCCACCGAGCGCCTCCCGGCCCGGGAGTGCCAGCGGCTGCGCGATGCCTACCTGGCCCTGCGCAGCACCGCCCATCGCACCTCGCTGACCCGCGAGCCCGCCCGGGGCAGCAACGACGCCTTCCAGGACCACCGCCGGGTGGTAATCGAGGCCTGGCAGCGGCTGCTGGAGCCGCCGGCGGCTTGACCCGCGGAGGGTGAGGCCACCCGCCACCCCTGTGCTGCCGCCCCCTACCGTGATATGTGCCCCGGCCGTCGAGACGGCCGGGGCTTTTTCGTTGGTGCCCGCCGCCGAGCCGTCATGGGAGAAATAACCAGAATGGATATTTCTCTCTCATGGCGCCGTTGCCGCGCACTCTTCCCAGCCCATAAGCTGCATTCACTCTGACAGGCAGCAGTCATGTCAGCCAAGCAACGCCAGATTGCCATTACAACAAGTTATTACAACAACAGGTGACGAGATGTTCCACAAGACAGCGCTAGTGACCAGTGTCCTTCTCCTTTCCTCGGGTATCGCTCACGCCGACACGACCTATCGAATCGGCATCACCCAGAATAACGTCGGCGTCGACAGCTACCAGACGACCTATGAAAGAGCCTTCGTGGAAGCCGCGGAGGCTGCCGGTAATATCGACCTCGTAGTGCTGGACGCCGGGGGCGATGTGGCGCGCCAGATCGGCCAGATGCAGGACCTGGTCCAGCAGCGTGTGGACGCCATCATCATCTGGCCGACCAATGGCCAGGCGGTGATTCCGGCCATTCGTCAGGCCCACAATGCGGGCATACCGGTGGTTGTGACCAACTCCAAGATTGCCGAAGCAGGACTTGATTTCATCGCCGCCTTTTCCGGGCCGGACAACGTCCAGCAAGGCATCTCATCGGCCGAGATGATGTGCGATGCCCTGGATGGTGAGGGCCAGATCGTACAGATTTCCGGTCAGCCGGGCTACACGACGGCCATGGAACGGTCAGTGGGCTTCGAGGAGCGTCTTGCCGAACTCTGTCCGGATGTCGAACTGATGGAAACCCAGCCGGGAAATTGGAACCGAGAACGCGCCCAGCGCGTCATGGAGGACTTCCTGACCAAGTATGATCGTATCGACGGCGTCTATTCCGGTGACGACAACATGGGTGTTGGCGCCCTGAATGCCGCCAAGGGTGCAGAACGGTTAGAAGAGATCGTGTTCATCGGCGCCACCAACTTCGCCGTGGGCTATGACGCCATCGAGCGCGGCGAGTACTACGGTTCTATCTACCAGTCTCCGGTGGATGATGCCGAGGCGGCTCTGCAGACAGCTCTGGATGTGCTGGCCGGCGAGGAAGTGCCGAAGATGAACTTCTTCGAGACCCCGAAGATCACTGCCGATAACCTGGAAGAGTTCGACCGTCCGGTCTTCTGACGTCACGGTGTGCTGCCCGGGCATGGTTCGCGTCAGCGACGAATGCTCCGGGCCTCAGGACTGGCCTGGGCGCAGTAACTCCTTGCGCAAGGCCATACCACGACAGGTGATTAGTATGGCTTCTGCAGAACAAGCGAAACAACCGTTATTGAAGGGAAGAATCAGCCGCGCGGGAGTTCTAAGCTTTCTCTCCGCTCAGGGTATCCTGGTGTTCTTTCTCCTAAGCATGTTCGTCTTCTCGTTATTTTCCGAGCAGTTCCTCTCCCAGTCGAACATCATGACCGTCGTTCGACAGGCCTCGATCATCGGCATCATCGCCGTCGGGGTGACGGTCGTCATCATCGGCGGAAACCTGGACCTTTCCGTTGGCTCGATGCTGTCGTTCGCCACCGTGCTGGTGGTGGATCTGCATGACAAGATCGGTCCGATGAATGCCATCCTGGTGATGTTTGCCTTCACCTTGCTTCTCGGCGCTGTGAATGGCTTTCTGATCGGCCTGATGCGCCTCAACTCCTTGATCGTGACGCTGGCCATGCTCTCCATCATCCAGGGGTTGGTGTTGATCTACAGCGGTGGACAGAACGTGGATATCGCCAATCAGGACGGTACCTGGTTCGCCTTCTTCGGTCGCGGATTCGTGGCAGGTATTGCGGTGCCGATCCTGCTATTCGGGCTATTGGCCATTGTGGTGCAGATTGTCATGTCCCGTACCGGCTACGGTCGGCGTATCTTCGCCGTCGGTGGCAACCCCATGGCAGCCGTCTACTCCGGTATTCGCAAGAACTGGGTCGTGTTCAGCACCTACCTGATCTCCGCCTTCTGCGTGGCCTGTGCCGCGTTGGTGCTCGGCTCTCGGGTCATGGGTTCTCAGAACAATGTGGGCCAGGGCTACGAGCTGCTGGTACTCGCCGGCATCATCCTGGGTGGCACCAGCCTGCTCGGCGGCGCCGGCAGCATCTGGAAGACGGTGATCGGCGTGCTGATCCTGGGGTTCATCCAGAACGGCCTGCTGCTGATGGGCTACCCCTACTACACCCAGTGGATCGTGACCTGGGTCATCATCATCCTGGCCGTCTGGCTGGACCTCGCCAACAAGCGCAAGCGCTTGCTGACGACCCACTCATGACGCGGAGGCATCACGCATGATTTCAATTAAAGGGTTCTTCCGCGGCAAGACGGCTATCCAGCCGATCTGGCTCTTCGTCATCGCCATCTTCATCTTCTTCAGCTTCATGTCGGAGTACTTCCTGTCGCTGGGAAACATCACCAATATTCTGATCCAGACCTCGACCATCGGCCTGATCGCCTTGGGCATGACCCTGGTGATGATTAACGGCAACATCGACCTGTCGGTGG
This sequence comes from Halomonas sp. HK25, assembly GCF_047795635.1. Taxonomy (GTDB): domain Bacteria; phylum Pseudomonadota; class Gammaproteobacteria; order Pseudomonadales; family Halomonadaceae; genus Halomonas. Next base: position 681,740 of record NZ_CP181044.1, read on the forward strand.
GCGCGATTCTCGGGTTGGCGGCTTCACTGGCGGTGGGGCTTCAGGACTACGGACTGACCATTGCGATCATCGCGGCGCTGGCGTCCGGCATGCTGCTCGGTGCGATCAATGGCCTGGTGGTGTGGAAGACCGGGGTCAACGCCTTCATCGTCACGCTCGGCGCCATGCTGGGTATCCGCGGGTTGATTTTCCTCTACACCGGCGAGCAGTCCTTCTACTCGATGAACTTCGCCTTTGCCGACTTCGGCGCCAGCACCATCGGGCCGTTCCCGGTTCTGGCGATCATCTTCCTGCTCTGTACTCTGGTGATGCACCTGGTGCTGACCCGCACCGGCCACGGCCGCAACACCTTCGCCGTGGGGGGTAACCCGGAAGCCTCCATCGACGCCGGTATCCGACTCGGTCGCCACATGACGATCAACTTCATCATCGTCGGCTTCTTTGCCGCCCTGGCCGGTGTGCTGCTGGCCAGCCAGATGGGCGCGGCCACCCCCAACCTCGGGCGTGACTACGAGCTGTGGACCATCACCGCGGTGGTGCTCGGCGGCACCAAGCTCACCGGCGGCTACGGCAGCATTGTCGGCACGCTCGGCGGCGTATTGGCCATCGGCATCCTGCGCAACGGCATGAACCTGATGCAGGTACCGGCCTTTTACGTGCTGGTCGTCCTCGGCGTGATCCTGATCTCGGTGCTGATCATCGACAAGAAACTCAATGTGCCGTCGACCAAGGAGGTGCGGATATGACTTCCGTCCAAGCCAGTGCTGGCCGTCAACCGATCGACGCCGAACCGGTACTCAAGCTCGAAGGCATCACCAAGCGCTTTCCCGGGGTGGTGGCACTCAACAAGGTTGACTTCGATGTCCGACCCGGTGAGGTCCATGCCCTGCTCGGCGAGAACGGCGCGGGCAAGTCCACCCTGATGAAGGTACTGGCCGGCAAGCATCAGGCCAATGAGGGGACGATCGTGCTCGGTGGCGAGGAGGTGGCCTTCGAGAATCCCAAGCATGCCAAGCGGGCCGGGGTCGTGCTGATCCACCAGGAGCAGTCGCTGGTGCCGGAGATGACCGTGGCCGAGAACATCTTCCTCGGCAGCCTGCCGAAGAAGTGGGGCAACCGAGTCGACTGGCGCAAGCTGCGCGAGGACACCAACAGGATCCTCGAGACCCTCAAGTGCAGCTTCCATCACGATGACCTGGTGGGCTCGCTGTCGATCGCCAAGAAACAGATGGTAGAGATCGCGCGTGCCCTGGTCTTCACCCCCCGCGTGGTGGTGTTCGACGAGCCCACTGCGTCGCTGACCGACCATGAGAAGCCGGTGCTCTACGACGTGATCCACTCGCTCTGCGAACAGGGGGTGGGGATCGTCTACATATCGCACCGCATGGATGAAATATTTTACCTGTCACATCGCATCTCGGTGCTGCGCGATGGTGAGTACACCGGCACGGTCAATACCTGCGATACCAACGAGGACGAGGTCACGCGGATGATGATCGGCCGCAGCCTCGAACTCGACCATGCCAGCAAGCCCACCGAATTCGGCGAGAACATGCTCGAACTGCGCAGCCTCACGGTGAAGCGGATCTTCGAGGATGTCAGCTTCTACGTCCGCAAGGGCGAGATCGTCGGCATGTATGGCCTGGTTGGGGCGGGACGCTCCGAGGTGGCTGAGACCATCTTCGGGCTACGCACGCCCCTGGCGGGTGAGGTGGTGCTGGATGGCGAGGTGGTCAACTTTCGCAACACCCACGACGCCGTGGCCGCGGGTATCGCCCTGGTCCCGGAGGATCGCAAGGACCAGGGGCTGATCCTGGGCATGAATTGCCGCGACAACATGACCATGGCCGGGCTGAGCACCGTCTCATCGATGGGCTTCATGCAGGGCTCGGCCGAGCGCAGCGTCTACGACAAGTACCACCAGGCGATGAAGATCAAGACGCCCAGCTGGCGCCAGAAGGTCGGCAACCTGAGTGGCGGCAACCAGCAGAAGATCGTCATCGGCAAGTGGCTGCATACCCATCCCAAGCTGCTGATCCTCGACGAGCCGACCCGCGGGATCGATGTGGGTTCCAAGGCGGAGATTCACGCCCTGGTCAAGGATCTCGCCAAGTCGGGCTACGCGGTGCTGGTGATCTCATCGGAGATGCCGGAAGTGCTAGGCCTGAGCAACCGCATCATCGCCATGTACGACGGCCGAGTCACCGCCGAGTTCGACGGCGACAGTGTCAGCGAGGACGAGCTAGTGCAGGCGATTACCGGAATGGGCAAGCCATCTCCGGCGGTAGCAACCGGCTAGGCGGGTTTGTCGCCATCGCGGCGCCCAGCGGGGCGCCGACATGCATCTTCAACGTCTGAGGACAGATACATGCAACCCTTTGTCTATCATGGCCTGCCATCTCGTGTGGTATTCGGGCAGGGGACCCTGTCGTGCCTCGCTGGGGAAATCGAACAGCTTGGGTGCCGCCGGGCCCTGGTGCTGGCCACCCCCCAGCAGCAGGAACAGGCGCGCGCGGTGCTGCAGCAACTCGGAGAGCGCGGGGTTGGCCTGTATGCCGAGGCGGCCATGCACACGCCGGTCGAGGTGACCGAGCGTGCCATGCGGGTAGTCGAGGAGCTGGGGGTCGACTGCACCGTGGCCATCGGTGGTGGTTCGACCATCGGCCTGGGCAAGGCCATCGCGCTGCGCACCGGCCTGCCCCAGGTGGTCATCCCCACCACCTATGCCGGCTCCGAGATGACGCCGATCCTCGGCGAGACGCGCGACGGCATCAAGACCACCCAGCGCACCCTGGACGTGCTGCCCGAAACGGTGATCTACGACGTCGACCTGACCCTCTCGCTGCCCGCGGGAATGTCCGGCACCAGCGGCATCAATGCCATTGCCCATGCGGTGGAGGCGCTCTATGCCCGCGACCGCAATCCGGTGATCTCGCTGATGGCCGAGGAGGGCATCGCGGCGCTGGCCCGAAGCCTGCCGGTGATTGCCGCCGACCCGGCCAACACCGTGGCGCGCTCTGACGCCCTGTATGGCGCCTGGCTGTGCGGAACCTGTCTGGGCTCGGTGGGCATGTCGCTGCACCACAAGCTCTGCCACACCCTGGGTGGCTCCTTCGACCTGCCCCATGCCGAGACCCACACCATCGTGCTGCCCCATGCGGTGGCCTACAACGCCGCGGCGGCCCCCGAGGCGATGTCGCGTATCGCCCGGGCCCTGGGCTGCGAGGACCCCGCCGCCGGTCTCTTCGACCTGGCTCGGGCGGTCGGCGCGCCCACGGCGCTCGAGGAGATCGGCCTCAAGCCGGGGGATGTGGAGCGCGCCACCGAGATCGCCACCCGAAACCCCTACTGGAATCCTCGCGAGGTCGAGGCCCAGGGCATCCATCGACTGCTGAGCCATGCCCTGGTCGGTCGCCGGCCTGCCAGCGAGGAGGGAGCACAACCATGAAGACCCTGCTGACCCATGCCACCGTGATCACCATGGATCCCGAGCTCGGCGACCTGCGCGATGGCCAGGTGCTGGTGGAAGACGACCGGATCCTGGCCGTAGGACATGACCTGCCGTCGGAGGGGGCCGAGGTGGTCGACTGCCGGGGCGGCATCCTGATCCCCGGGCTGGTCAACGCCCATCTGCATACCTGGCAGACCGCCCTGCGCGGCGTCGCCGCCAACTGGACGCTGCTCGAGTACTTTCGCCACGTCCACCGCGGCCTGGCGGCGCTCTTCACCCCCGACGACATCCATATTGCCACCCGCATGGGGGCACTCAACCAGCTCAACTGTGGCACCACCACCCTGGGTGACTGGTGCCACAACAACCCCACCCCCGCGCATACTGATGCGGCGGTGCGCGGGCTCAAGGAGTCCGGCATCCGGGCGCTGTTCTTCCACGGCTCGCCCAAGCCGGATCCCAAGCCGGGCCAGCCGCACTTCAGCGAGATCCCGCATCCACGCAGCGAGGTCGAGCGGCTGCTCGAAGGTGAGCTCGCCGACCCCGAGGGGCGCGTCACCCTGGGACTGGCCATCCTGGGTCCCCACTACTCCACCCTCGAGGTCAGTCTCCAGGACTTCGCGCTGGCCAAGGAGTTCGGCCTGGTCGCCTCGATGCACCAGGGCGGCGGCGAGGCCGTGAGCCCCGGTGGGTGGGACGTGATCGAGCAGCGTGGACTGCTGGGGCCGGACATCAACATCGTGCACGGGCAGAGCCTGGACGACGGGCAGCTGGCGCGTTTCTGCGAGCAGGGCGTGACCTTCTCCATCGCCCCGGAAAACGAGATGACCCAGGGGCACGGCTTCCCGATCACCGGCCACGTTCGCCGTCACGGCGGTGTCGTCTCCCTGGGGGTGGATCTCGAGTCGGTGATCTCCGGTGACATGTTCTGCGTCGCCCGCATGGCGCTGGGCATGCAGCGGTCACTGGACAACGATGCCTCGCGGCGCGAGCAGGGCACCATCCCCGACACCTCGACCATCCGCACCCGCGAGGCGCTGGAGTGGATCACCGTCGACGGGGCTCGCGCCCTGGGCCTTGAGGCCCGAATCGGCAGCCTGACGCCGGGCAAGCAGGCCGACATCGTGCTGCTGGATAGCGGCCTGCTGAACATGCAGCCGGTCAGTGATCCGGTCTCGACCGTGGTCATGCAGGCGAGCCTCGCCAATGTCGACAGCGTCATGGTGGCGGGGGAGTTCCACAAGCGAAACGGCAGGCTGCTGGCCGATGTGGCGGAGGGTGTCAGGCACCTCGACGCCTCCGGTCAGCGGATCTATGCCGAATTGATGTCACGGGAACACGCGTCCCGAGCACAAGGGGAGACAGCCCAATGACCACGACAAGCCCAATGACCACGTCGGACAAGGTAGCCTGGATCGGCCTCGGCAAGCTGGGCCTGCCCATGGCAGCGCGGATCGCCGCGGGGGGGTACCCCGTCCAGGGATTCGACCTCAGCGCCGAGCGGATGGCACTGGCCGAGCAGGATGGCATCACTCCCCACCAGGACCTGGCGGCAGCGACCGAGGCGTGCCGCCTGGTCTTCGTCTCGATCCCCGATGACCGGGCGCTGCTGGGCCTGACCCTGGGGCCGGGTGGGCTGATCGAGGCGATGGCCCCGGGCAGCGTGCTGATCGAGACCAGCACCGTCAGCATCGAGGCATCCGCCAGGGTGGCCGCGGCCGCCGAGGCGAGGGGCATCGCCTATCTGCGCAGCCCGGTGTCGGGGAATCCCGTCGCCGCCGAGTCCGGCACCTTGTCGGCCATGGTCTCAGGCCCGCGCGAGGCCCTGGATGATGCCGTGCCGGTGATGAATACCTTCACCAAGGCCCAGTACTGGCTCGGTGACGAGGAGCAGGCACGCTACGCCAAGCTGGCGATCAACCTGATGATCGCGGTGAGCGCCGGCATGATGGGCGAGGCCCTGGCGATGGCCCGCAAGGGCAACATCGGCTGGGAGGCGATGCTGGACCTGATGGCCGACAGTGCCGTCGGCTCGCCGATGGTCAAGTACAAGACCCAGCCGCTGAAGGATCGCGACTTCACGTCCACCTTCTCGGCCGCCCAGATGGCCAAGGACCTGGACCTGATCCTCGGCTGTGCCCACGGAGACGGTGTCTCCGTGCCCCTGGCCGCCCAGATGCGCGAGGCCTACAGCTCGCTGATCGGCACGGGGCACGGTGAGGACGACTACATCGCCACTATCCAACACACCGAGCGCCTTTGCGGGTTGCCGGCCATCGAGGGCGCCTCCGGCGCCAGGGGATGACGACATGCGAAACCTGAATGCCGAGAACATCACGGATGCCGTGATCGAGCAGTTCGCTGGCTGCCGCGACGAGCGCCTCAAGGAGATCTTGAACAGCCTGGTGGTCCATCTGCACGGCTTCCTGCGGGAGGTGGAACCCTCCGAAGATGAGTGGACTCAAGCCATCGACTTCCTGACCCGGACCGGGCAGATGTGCGACGACAAGCGCCAGGAGTTCATCCTGCTCTCCGACACCCTGGGCGTGACGATGCTGGTCGATGCCATCAATCACCAGACATCGGATCCCATGATCTCCGAAAGCACCGTGCTGGGCCCCTTCTATGTGGCCGACCCGCCCGAGGCCGCCCAGGGCGAGTCGATCGACTGGAACGTCGAGGGCGAGCCCTTCTTCGTGGAGGGGCGGGTGCACGACGAGCGCGGTGAGCCACTGGCCAATGTCGTCGTCGATGTCTGGCAATCGGACAGCGAAGGGTTCTACGACGTCCAGAAGGAGCTCGAGAGCGCCTCGCTGCGGGCCAGGTTCACCACCGATGACAAGGGGCGCTATGCCTTCTGGACGGTGACCCCCTCACCCTATCCGATTCCCACCGATGGCCCGGTCGGCAAGATGCTGGAAATCACCGGCCGACATCCTTACCGGCCCGCCCATGTGCACTTCATGCTGATGGCAGAGGGCTACGAGACCCTGGTGACCCAGGTCTTCGCCGAGGACGACCCCTATCTCGACTCCGACGCCGTCTTCGGCGTCAAGGATTCCCTGGTCAAGGAGTATGAGCTGCTGCCACCAGGACAGGCACCGGATGGACGGTCGATGGAAGCCCCCTTCCGCCATCTGACATACGACTTCGGCCTCAAGGCAAGCCGCTAGTCGCTTCGCAAGACGCAATCATCCCGCAAACACCCCCATCCAGAAAGAGGAAAACGATATGACTGTCATCGACAACAAAGCGGTCGAGACCCTGTTCACCGAGGCGCGTACCCACAACGTGTGGCAAGACCAGGATGTCAGCGAGGAGAAGCTTCGCGAGCTGTATGACCTGCTGCATTTCGGCCCGACCTCCATGAACTGCCAGCCCCTTCGCGTGCTCTTCCTGAAGAGCCAGGCGGCCAAGGAGCGGCTCAAGCCGGCGCTGATGCCTGGCAACCAGGAGAAAACCATGCAATCCCCGGTTGTCGCTATCTTGGGATACGACACGAATTTCTATGAGCATCTGCCGCGGATGTTTTCTCATAACAAGGATGCCAAGTCACTCTTCGAGGGCAAGACAGACTTCATCAATACCACGGCCTTCCGGAACAGCTCCATCCAGGGTGGCTATTTCATCCTGGCGGCACGCGCGGTTGGGCTGGATTGCGGCCCGATGTCCGGCTTCAACAACGCCGCCGTGGATGAGGCGTTCTGGCCGGATGGCGATATCAAGAGTAATTTCCTGTGCAATCTCGGTTACGGGGATCCTTCGGTCTTGTTCCCGCGTCAGGAACGGTTCGGGTTCGACGAGGTCTGCAAACTGCTTTGAGGCAAGCTGCCGGGGCTAACGTCCCGGCCGGTCATGCCCGGGTATCCCGCTGAGGGGTATCCGGGCATGGTCTACTCCGCTTGGGCCGTTAACCATACGGCCCCTTTTTGTTGTACCTGGTCAGAGAGCAGGGGCCCGCATGGTCTACGACTGGCAGTTCATTGTGTTGATCATCATCGCCGTGCTGATTACCGGCATCTCGAAATCGGGCTTTGCCGGCGGCGTCGGGGTGGTGGCGGTGCCGCTGATCTCGCTGAAGGCCAGCCCGGCCTTCGCCGTGGCCGTCATGCTGCCGCTGCTGATCGTGATGGATGTGTTCAGCCTCAAGGCCTGGTGGCGCCACCGTGTGGGGGCCGTTCTGTGGCTGATGTTTCCCCCGGCGGTGCTGGGGGTGGCGGTCGGCTACCTGACCTATGGCCGCTTCGATGAGGACCTGCTTAAGGTGTTGCTGGGGGGGTTCTCGATCCTGTTTGGCCTGTGGGGGCTGCTCAAGCCCTTCCGCGGGCGGGTCATGCCGACCTGGGTCGGTGGACTGAGTGGCGGTATCGCCGGCTTCACCAGCTTCATCGCCCATGCCGGGGGGCCGCCACTCAACTTCTATCTGCTGCAGCGCCGGCTCACCAGTGAGCAGTTTCTCGCGACCGCGGTGGTCTTCCTGGCCGCCACCAACCTGGTCAAGCTGGTGCCCTACGGCATGCTCGGGCTGCTGAATGTCGAGAACCTCAGCATTGCGCTATTGCTGATCCCGGTAGCCTGGTTGGGGGTGCGCCTCGGCCTGGTGATCCAGAAACGGATCAATGGAGAGCTGTTCTTCAGGATCATCCTGACCCTGCTGATCCTGCTGGGAATCCGCTTGATACTCGATGGCATCCGTTGACCCGGGGGGATCTCGTGTGGTTGCCCAATGACGGGGCATGACGCTATCGTGAATCTCTCCAGTCGCTTCACTGCCGAGGCGGGTATGAACGATCAGCTGCACGAGCTGCAACCCGAGGGGCCCTTCGATGAACTATCCGAGACCCCGATGCCGAAACTCTCCAGCACCGAGTTCGCTCGCTTTCTGGATTTTATCGAGAAATTCGAGGATGTAACCGAACAGTCCCTCTCCATGACGCAGGGGTATCGGGAACTGCGCATGATGATTCACGTCATGCGCAATCACCTGGCCGGCCGCCTCACCACTCCCACCTCGCTGGCGGATGCCTCCGGTCTCTCCTATGGCACGGCCAAGCGAGGAATCGAGAGCATCATCAAGCGGGGGCTGATCCTTTCCCGCCCCCGGACGAAGTCGGGAAAGACGGTCTCGCTGCATCCTTCTCGCGCCCTGATCGAGGAGTGGGGGAATTTTGCAAATCGGATCAAGGCCTTGTTGGGAGATACCATTGGGCTGGACCCGAAACCCGGCTCGACCAGCCAGATTATCCTGGATGAACCCTATCAGTCGCCTGATGTGATAGCGCCGCCCGCTGTTCTGTCTCAACGGCTTCATCTCAAGGGAGGGCTTCGGGTCCTGATGCATGCCGATCCCACCTTCATGGCGATGCATAACCTCAAGCGTCAGCTCGAAGTCATCTTCGGGGTGGACATCAAGAACAAGGCGAAGTCGCTCGACAGCCTGCGCGAGGAGATTCTTGCCAACTCGCGTTTTGCTCATTCTCACTATGACATCATTACCTGCAACCTTCCCTGGTTCGGTGAGTTGGCGTCACAGGATATGCTGTTGCCCCTGGACCCCTTCATTGAACGAGATGGGTACGATATATCCGACTTCCACCCTGTGGCCATCCAGAGTTCTCGCTATGCAGGAAAGCAGTACGGTATACCGGTACAGACCACACCGGAGCTACTGTGCTACCGCAAGGACATCCTGGAAAGCGCCGGTCTGATGCCCCCGACGACCACGGAGCAGCTGATCAGGGTGGCCAGGGTGCTTCACGATCCCGGAAAGGGGCTCTATGGCATCGCCTGGAATGCGGCCAGAGGAACGCCCTTGGGGCATACCTTTGCCTTCCTGATGGCGAAATTCGGTCAGCCACTCATCAACCTTCAGCGCATAGAAGGAGGCTATGCGTTCGAGGGTGCGACAGGGGATCAGCTTCGCCCCATGTTCCTCTCGGATGCCGCCTTTCGTGCCTGCGAATATTTGCTGGACATATTGAAGTACTCGCCTCCCAATATTCTCCAGATGTCCTGGTACGAGCGCGCCAGGTGTTATGCGGCGGGTGAGGTCAGCATGGCCTATTGCTACACCTCGCTCATGCCACTGTTCGAGCTCAACAAGAAATCACCGGCCTGGCAGAATACCGGCTACCTTCCCCACACCGTCGGCAATCATGGTCGACCCTTCGTTCCCATCGGCGGTTATTCCCTGGCCATTCCTGCGAATCTTTCGGAAGACCGCGTGGAGGCGGCCTGGGCAGCCATGCGTCACCTGACGTGCAGGAGCATGTCCAAACTCTATATCCTGAATGGCAGCCTGGTCACGTCACGGTTCAGCGTCAGCCAGGACCCGGAGGTCACGGCGCTGTCGCCGCTGATTCAAATCGTCGATGAGATGGCGAGAAAGGATCTCTTGCAGTCCTGGCCGCGCCCCCCGGTGCCGGGCATCACCGATCTGATCACCATCGCCGGGAACGAGATCTTCGAGGTGCTCGATGGGCGCCGCTCCATCAAGAAGGCCCTGTCCATGGCGCAGGACAGGGCCGATCGGATGATGCGCGACAGGGGATACTACTGATCCATCCCCCGGGTTGCTGCTGGTATCACTGCATGATCATGCCGCCATCGATCATCAGCAGCTGGCCGGTCATGTAATCCGATTCCGCGCTGGCCAGGAAGGAGGCGGTGCCGACCACATCTTCCGGGTACGAATAGCGCTTCATCAGGATCATCTTCTCGGCGAGCTCGTCCATGGACTGGCCCTGCTTGTCGAACTTGCCGATGCTGACCAGATCCTTGTCAAGCTGCTCCCAAAGCTCTGTGCGCACCACACCGGGTCCGTAGCCGTTGACGGTAATATTGTGGTCGACCAGTGCCTTGGCGCCACCGTTGATCATGGCGAGTACGGCGTGCTTGCTGCAGGAATAGGGCACCACATCGTCGAAGGCCTGGCGCGAGAGGATTGAGCCCACATTGAGAATCTTGTAGGGACCGTTCTCCTTGCCCTGCGCGATCATCTGCTTGGCGGCTTCCTGCATGCCGAGCAGGCAGCCCAGGGCATTGACGTCCATGATCTGGTGCCAGTTATCCTCGGTGATATCGAGAAACATCAGCGGTTTGTTGATGCCGGCGTTATTGACCATGACGTTCAGGCTGCCGAAGGCGTCGACGGTGGCCTGGACGGCCGCCTTCACCTGATCTCTCTCGGTCACGTTGAGCTTGACCGCGATGGCCTTGCCGCCATCTCTGTCGTTGATGCGCTTGACGACCTCTTCACATCCTTCGATGTTGAGATCGGCAACACAGACATTCGCGCCCTGCGCGGCATAGTGCTCGGCGACGGCAGCGCCCATGCCACGTGCGGCGCCGGTAATCAGGCAGTTCTTTCCTGCTAAGCGTGTCTTGTCCATCGGGTCACCTATTGGATTTGTTGAAGGTGAAGGCATGGCGAAATGCCATGTCTAAGTCTGACCCCTGCTCCAGGAGGCCGGTCTGGGCGCTACGGGTCACTCCTTGCTCCTGGGTATGAAGGCCAGGCATTACGAGGTTCCGCTGTCGCCTTGCTGACCCGCATTGTCGGCAGGGCAGGGATGAATTCACAGCGGGTGCAGGGGGCAATCTGACCAGATTGGATTTTTCACTATTGAGAGGCTGTGTCGAGAGGCTGTTTCCGGGTCGCGAGCCGCGGTTTTTCCCTCGCGGGGCTCGGGAGTGGCGCCGGTTGCCTGCCTTGCAACCCTCGAGTCAGCGACACACAATCCTCTGATCAAGGGGAGGCTCGTTAGCTGCTCTCTTGAAAACTCGGATTATACGGTGTGGGAGACTGACGGATGAGTCAGCGCAAGGTACTGGTACTGCACGGCCCCAACCTCAACCTGCTGGGCACTCGGCAGCCGGAGATCTACGGCCACGAGACTCTCGAGGACATCAACAACGCCCTCTACGAGAGGGCAGCGCTGGAGGGGTGGGAGGTCGCCTGCCGGCAGAGTAACCACGAGGGGCAGCTGATCGACTGGATCCAGGCGGCGCGGTTGGACGGCACGGTGGCCATCATCATCAACCCCGCGGCCTATACCCACACCTCGGTGGCGATCCTCGATGCCCTCAATGCCTTCGAGGGCCGAGTGATCGAGGTCCACCTCTCCAACGTTCACAAGCGCGAGAGCTTCCGTCACCACTCCTATGTCTCGCTGCGCGCCGACGGTGTGATCGCCGGGCTCGGCAGCCAGGGCTATCGCGCCGCCCTGGACGCGGTGATGCGCCAGCCAGGCTGAGACCGGGGGTCAGTCGCGGCGTGGCTCACTGTCCTTGGGGTCATCGCCCTTGACCTTTTCGCCCTTGACTTCAAAATCGCCCTCCAGCACCTGCTGTTCGCGGTAGTTGCCATCGGTGCTGTGCGTCTCGCGGTAGCGGGTCTCGCGATAGTGTGCCTGATGCGCATGAGAGCCGCCGCCCACGTCCTCGGCCTGGTCGGCGCGCATCTTCTCCATGCGCTTCTTGAGCCGGTAGCGCAGCAGCGGCATTAGAGCCCAGCCGAGCAGCAGGAAGAACAGCCCCAGCACCATGGCAATGATCATCATGGCGCCGAACAGCAGCCAGGCCAGCAACATCTTCAGGCTGCCGAGCAGGCCGCTCCCCTGGGTCTGTCGGGCCCGTTGTTGCCACGCCTGGGCGGCGCGCCAGGCGGGATTGTCTCGCTGATCGCGGTGGGGATCCCGCTGGGGGCCTCGAGAATCGGTCATCGATCTCTCCGTTGGGGCGACGCGCGGCGCCGCAGGAAATGGAGCGCATGAAGCGACTGCCACTTGGAAAGCGGGCGGGGAGCTTCGTTCCGAGGATGGATCAGGATGCGACCAGGCGCCACAGCGCGGCGGTGAGGATGCCGGCGGTGATGGCCGGCAGCGGCTTGCGCAGCGCCAGCATCACTGCCGCCGTGGCGATCAGTGCCATCCGGGCGCCGCCGTCGCCGTTCACGGCCATGGGGGTGATCACCGCCACCAGCACCGAGCCGGCCATGGCGTTGATGAAGCGCTCGACGCGCGGGCCGATGGGCACCCGGGCCATCACGAACACCCCACCGGCACGGGTCAGGTAGGTGGTCAGCCCCATGATCAGGATGGCCAGCAGCACGCCGCCATTCGCGGCCGTCAGGGTCATGGGCTCGCCTCCTGGCGGGCGGGAGGTAGCAGCAGGCCCACCAGGCCGCCGGCCAGGGCGCCGACGATCACATGGGCGTTGGGCGGGAGCCAGGCCATCGCCGCCAGGGCCGCGATGGCTGCGGCGCCCCAGGGCAACAGCACCCAGAGGTCGCGCTTGTCACCCACCAGCATGGCCAGCAGGAAGCAGCCCATGATGGCGTCCAACCCGAAGCGTTCGGGCTCACCGATGCCGCTGCCGAAAGCCACGCCCAGGCCGGTGCCGATCATCCAGGTGGTCCAGAGGGCGAGGCCGCCGCCGACCAGGATACCCAGGCGCGACGCCGTGGTGCCGCCACTCATGGCCATGGCCCAGTTGGCATCGCTGAGCAGGATCAGGCTGGCGTAGCGCCGGCCGGCGGGCAGCTCACGCAGGTGGGGGTAGAAGGCGGCGCCCATCAGCAGGTGGCGGGCATTGATCGCCAGGGTGATGGCCACCAGCGGCACCAGCGGGATGGTGTCGCCCCATAGTTCGAGGGTGGCGAACTGGGCGGCCCCGGCGAACACCAGGCCGCTCATCATCAGCGTCTCCAGGCCGGAGAGCCCCTGCTGAAGGGCCGCGACCCCGAAGGCCAGCCCGAAGACGATGACGAACAGCGACAGCGGGGCCATGCGCCGGAAGCCCTCGATCAGGTGACCAAGCCCCGGCCGCGCGGCGTCGTCCTGGGTCATGCGCGCCAGACCTCGGCGATTATCTCGTAGCTCTTCAGGCGGTCCTCCAGGGAGAAGACATCGGTGTTGAGCATCAACTCGTCGGCGCCGGTCTGCTCCAGGATGGCCGCAAGCCCCTCGCGAACGGTCTCTGGGCCGCCGACGATGGCGGCGCCCAGGAACTGCTGCAGTTGCCTCTCCTCCATGGGCGACATCTCCAGGTGCTCCACCGGCGGCTTCGCGCAGGTACGCTGGCCGCGGATCATGCCCAGGAACTTCTGTCGGGCGGTGGTGGCCAGGTACTCGGCGATGGCGTCGTTTTCGGCGGCGATCACCGGCAGGCCGACCATGGCGTGGGGGCGCTCGAGCACCGCGGAAGGGCGGAAGTTGTCACGATAGAGGCGCAGCGCCTCGAACAGGTAGCCCGGGGCGAATTGGGCGGCAAAGGCGAAGGGCAGTCCGAGACGGGCGGCCAGCTGGGCGCTGTAGCCGCTGGAGCCGAGCAGCCAGATCGGTACCTTCGTGCCCTGGCCGGGCACCGCGCGCACCCGTTGGCCGGGCTGCTCGTCGCCAAGGAAACCCTGCAGCTCCTCCAGGCGCTGGGGGAAGTCCTCGACGCCGGCATAGGGGTCCCGCCGCATGGCGGCCATGGTGGCGCCGTCGGAACCCGGTGCGCGCCCCAGCCCCAGGTCGATGCGTCCGGGGTAGAGGGTCTCCAGGGTGCCGAACTGCTCGGCGATCACCAGCGGCGGGTGGTTGGGCAGCATGATACCGCCGCTGCCCACCCGGATGCGTTGGGTGGCGCCGGCCACATGGCCGATCAGTACGGCGGTGGCGGCGCTGGCGATGCCCTCGATGCTGTGGTGCTCGGCGAGCCAGTAGCGGGTGTAGCCCAGCCGCTCGGTCAACTGCGCCAGGGCGACGCTCTCACGGAAGCTGTCCGCCGCACTGCCACCCTCGCGGATCGGGGCCAGGTCGAGAACGGAGAGGGGGGTGTCGGCGAGACGGGGCATGGTTCCTCCAGAATGTTAGCCTGCTGATGAAGCCTACCATGGGGGCCTGCCGGCCGCCGTTCAATCTCCCGAGTCCGGCCGTGCCGCATCGCTGTCCAGGCCGAAAGGCTGCTGGGGAGTCAAGCACACCGCCATGATAATCCTTTTCCTGGTGACCTCGGCGGACTCGGCCTCCTACACCGTGGCCCAGATGACCGATAACGGCTCCATCACCCCGCCGCTCTACAAGCGGGTGATCTGGGGCCTGCTGATCGCCGCCATCTGCCTGACGTTGATCGCCGCCGGCGGCCTTGAGTCGGCCTCGGTGCTGGCGGCGCTGCCCTTCACCTTCATCCTCTATGGCATGGTGGTCGTGCTGGTGCGCGAGCTACGCGCCGACCGCAAGGCGATGCTCACCCAGCCCTATCGTCGCCACGGCGAGACCCCGGTGGGCGCCGATGCCTTCGAGGCCGAACTGCTGGGCGAGGAGGAGCGACTGCGTCGGGCGCCCAATGTGGTCAACCGCCGCATCAATCGCCGCGAAGGCATGTAGCGCAGCCCGGCCTGCGCCGCCGCCACTGGTCTGGCGGCGGCGCAGGTCGTAAGCTCATGGAAATGGTGAAAACGGACTTCGACCATGTCGCCCATGCCCACCGCCCGCGGCCCGCGCCGCGGGGCCACTAGACGGCGCCAGCCTCGTCGCGACATTTGCCTGTTCGGCGGTGCCAAGCTCGATCGCTGGCTCGACCGTCTGGTGGATATCGCCGTGATCGTGGCGCTGGTGGTCGGCGGGGTGGCGCTGCTGTTGACCCTGCTGCTCTAGTTCTCCCGTGGCTGACGTCGATCGTCGCCTCTCTGGCGGTCGTCTTGAACGACCGGTTGCTCTACACTCGAAGCTCTCCCCGCCGGATGAAGGATACCGATCCCCATGTTGGGATTCTTGCAGGGTTTTTCTTATGGTCTCTTCATGACCTGCCTGCCTTGGCTGTTGGTGGGGCTGGCCAACCCTCGTCTGGCCGTGCCCTTCGAATCACCCTCCCGCTGGCAGGTCGTGGTTCGTTACAGCCTGGTGGTGCCCTTTATCAGCATGCTGATGTGGCTGACCTCGCTGTGGGGAGGCTTCGGGCCGAGCCTGCCGGGGTGGCTGGCGGGCATCGTCGCCATCCCTCTGGCATTGCCCCTGGAGCGACGCCTGCGTGGCTGGCTGCGTCAGCGGCGAGAGCGGCGCCTGCAGGCGCAGCGGGAGGCCGAGAGCCGGCAACGCCGGAGTCGCCAGGCGCGTGAGGCCCATGAAACCGGCGTGGCCGTTCTCGACCCGGCACGTCCGCCGGCGGACGCCGACAGCCTGGTACTGGCCATGTGCCGAGCCAAACAGAGCCTTCTCGATGCGGGCCGTCCCGACCTGGCCGTTCAGGCCGACCGCCTGTACAGCCGCTATCGCCATGTGCTGGCTGTGCTGAGTGGCCGCTTCGACAGCGGCGAGCTGGCTTTCGAACGGGCGCGAGGCCTGGTGGCTGAGGTCTGTCTCGGTGCGGTAGACACCCTCAACGCCATGGCCTCCCAGGCCCGCGGAGTGGCCAGCGTGGATGCCGATTTCGTGCGGCGTCGCCTGGCCGCCGATGGCAAGCGGGTGGGTGAGGAAGAGCGGGCTGCCCTGGTGCGGCGCCTGGAACTGGTCGAAGAGACCGAGCACCGGCTGGGCGAGTTCGCCGCGCGCAACGAATCAGCGCTGACGGTGCTCGACGATACGGCCGTGGCCATGGCGCGTATCGAGACGGGGCGTCCCCAGGCATCCTTGACCACCGACCGAGCGCTCGACGAGCTGCGTCGCTTCGTCGAGGGGGCCGATCGCTACGGGCGTGGCAGCGGGTGAGAGGAGGGCAGGCTGGCTCGATCCCCCCGGTCAGTGGCTGAGGGTGTTTCACGTCTCGAGAGGTGCTTATGAATCAGGAATCCGCAGGTGAACCCCGCTTGACGTTGCCGCCGCTGGAGGAGATCGCCCGCGAGCTGGGCACGACGACAGCCGAGGAGAGTACCGCCGTGGAGGGCAACGGCGAGGTCCCGGATGACGATACCACCCTGGCCGCCATGGCCGATGAGTTCGTGGCGGAGGTGATCCGCGGGGGCGACGAGGGATCGCTGGCACGCCAGCGACGTGCCGTCGACGAGATGGGGCTGGAACTGCAGCAGCAGGCCGCTCATCGCAGCGCCATGCTGGACACTCCCCTGCGCCAGCTGGCCCACCAAGGCGATGAAGGTGGTGCGGTGGCGAAGTCGCTGGTCGAGCTGCGCGAGCGCATGCACCGTCTTGATCCCGGCCGTCACCGGCTCTCGCCGGGCCCGCTGGACCGGGTGCTGGCGCTGATTCCCGGCGTCGGCAGCCGTCTGCAGCGATATTTTCGCAAGTTCGAGAATGCCCAGGAGGCGCTGGATGCAATCATCGGCGACCTGGAGGCGGGGCGCGACATGCTGCGTCGCGACAATCTGACACTGAGCGACGATCAGACCGCGCTGGGCGAGATCCTGGGCCAGTTGGCGCGTCAGGTCACCCTGGGTCGGCTGATCGACAGGCGCCTGCAGGAGGCGATTGCGCGGCGAGACGAGGCGGACCCCCAGCGAGGCTTTCTCGAGGAGGAGCTGCTCTTCCCGTTGCGTCAGCGCGTCGTCGATCTTCAGCAGCAGCTGACGGTCAGCCAGCAGGGAGTGCTGGCGCTCGAAGTGGTCATCCGCAACAACCGCGAGCTCATACGCGGCGTCGATCGTGCCATCAACGTCACCGTCTCGGCCCTGACGGTAGCGGTGACCGTAGCCCTGGCCATGGCCAACCAGCGGCTGGTGCTGGACCGTGTCGAGGCCCTCAATACCACCACCTCGGCGATGATCGGCGGTACCGCCCGCGTTCTGCGTCAGCAGGGGGTGGAGATCCAGCAGCGTGCTTCCTCGGCGATGCTGGACATGCCGGCCCTCGAGCAGGCGTTCGAGGACGTGATGGGGGCCATCGATGACCTGTCACGCTATCGCCAGGAGGCGCTCCCCCGGCTGGACGCCCAGATCGATCGCCTGGCGGACCTGTCCCGACGGGGAGGAACGGCCATCGACCGTCTGCAGCGTGGCAATACGGTCCCATCGGCTGACGGTGGCAAACCGGGAAAGAGGCCGTCCGACGGCTCTTGACTCGGTCGGCCTGGGCTATGCTCCTGAGATGGCGACTTTGCCAGCCTGGGGGAGCAGTCCGTGAATGAGCACAAGAATATCTTCGTGGTGGGGTTGAACGACTTCAACCGGGAGCGACTCGAGACGCTGCGCGGTGCCGAGCGATACCGTTTCCTCGGGGTGATCGAGCCCGAGGCGGTCTACGATACCGAGCTCTTCGACATCGGCGCCATGCTCGACGAGGCGACGGCACGGCTCGAGGCCTTCGACGGCACCATCGACGCCATCGTCGGCTACATGGACTTCCCGGTCTCGACCATGCTGCCGATCCTCTGCGAACGCTTCGGCACGCGCAGTACTTCCCTGGAGAGCCTGCTCAAGTGCGAGCACAAGTACTGGAGTCGCCGGGTCCAGCGCGAGGTGATCCCCGATCACATCCCCGCCTTCACGGCCTTCGACCCCTTCGATGACGAGGCGATGACGCATATCGGCGAAGCGGGCCTCTATTTCCCCTTCTTCGTCAAGCCGATCAAGTCCTCCGGGTCGCGGCTGGGCTTTCGCATCGACACCCCGGAGGACTTCTACCATGCCATCGCGCAGCTCCGAGACTCCATCGGCACCATCGCCGACCCCTTCAATACGGTGCTGAAGCATGCCCACCTGCCTCCGGAAATCGCCGCCGTGGATGGCCACTTCTGCATGGCCGAGGAGATCATCGGCGGCTGGCAGTGCACCGTGGAAGGCTACGTCTTCGAGGGCGAGGTGCTCAGCTACGGTATTGTCGATTCGCTGCGCTATCCCCAGGTGCTGAGCTTCTTTCACTACCGCTATCCCTCGGGGTTGCCCGAGAATATCCAGGCCACCATGGTCAAGCTGACCGACACCATCATGACCCATATCGGCTACGACAACGCCGCCTTCAACGTCGAGTACTTCTGGGACGAGGTGCAGGGGCGCATCTGGCTGCTGGAGATCAACACACGCATATCGCAATCCCATTGCGACCTCTTCGAAAAGGTCGACGGGGTCAGCAACCAGCAGGTCACCATCGATCTCGGGCTCGGACAACGCCCCGACATGCCCCGTCGCAAGGGGGAATTTCCCATCGCGGCCAAGTTCTTCCACCGGGTATTCTTTACCGACGCAGTGGTGACACGGGTCCCCACGGACGCGGAACTCGCGGAACTTCTGGCCGACTTCCCCGGCTGCCAGATCGCCATACAGGTCGAAGAGGGGCAGCGGCTCTCCTCCTTGCCCGAGCAGGACACCTACAGTTTTGCACTGGCACATGTCTATCTGGGCGCGGCTACGGCCGAGCAGCTGCTCGCGGACTATGACCAACTGGTGGCACGCTTGACCTTCGAGTTCGACGAGATCCAGGGCTGATGACAAGGAGAGCAGCGCCATGCGTATCGTGAATGATTTTCCGTGCCGGGTGCAGGAGGAGGAGACCTGGATCTCCCTGGCGGACGGCACCCGCCTGGGCGCCCGTATCTGGCGCCCCGTGGATGCCGAACGCCATCCGGTGCCGGCCATCCTCGAGTACCTGCCCTACCGCAAGCGCGACCTCACCTCCGAGCGCGACGTCCAGATGCATCCCTACTGGGCCGGCCACGGCTACGCCGGGGTGCGGGTCGACATCCGCGGCACCGGCGATTCCGATGGCGTGCTCACCGACGAGTACCTGCCCCAGGAGCTGGATGATGGCCTGGAGATCCTCTCCTGGCTCGAGGCTCAACCCTGGTGCACCGGCGAGGTGGGGATGATCGGCATCTCCTGGGGCGGCTTCAACGGCCTGCAGATCGCTGCACTGCGCCCCACACAGCTCAAGGCGGTGATCACGCTGTGCTTCACCGACGATCGCTACGCCGACGACATCCACCACATGGGCGGCTGCCTGCTGGCCGACAACCTCTCCTGGGCCTCGACCATGTTCGACGGCAATGCCTGCCCGCCGGACCCCGACCTGGTGGGAGAGCGTTGGCGCGAGATGTGGCTCGAGCGCCTCGACGGCAGTGGCCTGTGGTTGGCCCAGTGGCTCGAGCACCAGCGTCGCGATGACTACTGGAAGCACGGCTCGGTGTGCGAGGACTATTCGGCCATCCAATGCCCGGTCTATGCCGTCAGCGGCTGGGCCGACGGCTACTGCAATGCCGTCTTTCGGGTGCTGGAGGGACTTTCGGTGCCGCGTAAGGGGCTGGTCGGCCCCTGGTCCCACAAGTATCCGCACCTGGGCGTGCCGGGGCCGGCCATCGGCTTCCTGCAGGAGTCGCTGCGCTGGTGGGACCGCTGGCTCAAGGGTATCGACACCGGAATCATGGATGAGCCCATGTTGCGGGTCTGGATGCAGGAGTCGGTGCCGCCCTCGGCGCGTTACGAGGAGCGCCCCGGTCGCTGGATCGCCGAGCCGGCGTGGCCATCGCCGAATATCCTGCCAAGCTCGTTCCGGCTCACCGCCGGGCATGACCTCTTGCCCGAAGCCGACGGCCAGGACGAGGACGCCACCCTGGACATCCGCTCGCCGCTCTCGGTGGGGCTCTATGCCGGCAAGTGGTGCTCCTACAATGCCCCGCCGGACCTGCCCCACGACCAGCGCGACGAGGACGGCGGGTCGCTTATCTTTCAGACACCTCGCCTGGAGGCGCCATTGGAGATCTGCGGGTCGCCAATGGTCGAGCTCGAGCTCACCGCCGACCAGCCGGTGGCCATGGTGGCGCTGCGCCTCTCGGATATCGGCGAGGACGACAAGGCCACCCGTGTCTCCTATGGCCTGCTCAACCTGACCCATCGCGACAGCGATGAGTTTCCCGAACCCGTGGAGCCGGGCAGACGCTACCGGGTGCGTATCCCGCTCAAGCACATCGCCCAGCAGTTCGCCGCCGGCCACGCCATTCGCCTGTCGCTCTCCACCAGCTACTGGCCGCTGGCCTGGCCGGCCCCAAAGCCGACGCGTATCACCGTCTGGCCGGCGAAGAGTCGTTTGCTGCTCCCCGTGCGAGCACCGCGCCCCGAGGAGGAGGCGGCGCTGGCGCCATTTCCCGAACCCGAGGGGGCGCCGCCGCTGGCCAAGACGCTGTTGCAGCCGACCCAGGAGACCTGGCGAGTGATTCGAGACCTGGCCAACGACAGGACCACCCTGGAAGTGATCAATGACGAGGGGCGCTACCGGATCGATGATATCGATCTGGAGATCGCCGCCCGGGTCACCGAGCGTTATCAGTATTCCTACGGCAGCTACGACAGCATCAGTGGCTGGACGGAATGGCAGCGCAGCTTCAAGCGCGGCGACTGGGAGGTACACACCCTGACCCGCACCCTGATGACCAGCGACCCGGACAATTTCCGCATCCGCGCCACCCTGGATGCCTGGGAGGGCGATACCCGGATCCTTGCCCGGACCTGGGACGAGATCATTCCCCGGGATCTCGTCTAGGCGCACGCCGGGTCGATGCGCGGACTGCTGATCCTCATGTTGCTGGCCGGCGCCCTGGCGCTGGCCTGGTGGCGCTTCGAGTCTGCGATTCCGCGCCACTGGCATCCCGCCGAGCCCCTGCAGGTCGATGACCCTCTGACCCCGGTAACGAAGTGGAAACTGCACCGCCTGGCCGACGACCGCGAAGGCTGCCTCGCGGCCCTGGCCACGGTGCCGGAGGGCGAACTGCTCTATACCCCGCTGGCGGATCACGAGCCCGTGGCCGGCTGCCCACTGGAGAACGTGGTGCGGATCCAGTCCAGTGGCGTCGACTTCAATGCCGGCTTCGTGGCCCGCTGTCCGCTAGCGCTGGCCTGGACGATCTATGAGCGGCAGCGGCTGCAGCCCGCCGCCGAGTCGGTGCTGGGGAGCCGGGTGGCGAGGGTGGAGCACTACGGCAGCTTCGCTTGCCGCAATGTCTACGGGCGTGAGGAGGGACGGCCCAGCGAGCATGCCACCGCCGAGGCGCTGGACGTGGCCGCCTTCCGGCTGGCCGATGGCCGCGAGATTCGCCTGCTTGACCACTGGGACGAGGAGAGCACCCGGGGCGAGTTCCTCCGCCAGACCCGGGACGGGGCCTGCGACCTCTTCGGCAACGTGCTGGGCCCCGACTACAACGCCGCGCATGCCGATCACTTCCATTTCGGCATGCGCGGCTTCCGGCTCTGCCGCTGAGGCGCGTCGCGTCCCCCGGCAGCCCTGGATGGTGCCCCTCCGGCGCATGCTGATAGGCTTGCCGTCTCGACCCGCAAGGAAAGCCCATGCCCCCCCTGACCAGCGTCACGCCGCCGCGGACCCGCGCTTCGCGCAAGGAGATCCTCGGCTGGGCGATGTTCGACTTCGCCAACCAGGCCTATACCCTGCTGATCATCACCGTGGTGTTCGGCGAGCTGTTCACCACGGTGATCGTCGGTGATCGCGGCGACGGCTACCGGCTGGCCAACTTCCTGTGGAGCCTGGCGTTGGCCACGAGCTACCTGCTGGTGGTGGTCACCGGCCCCTTGTGTGGGGCGGTGATGGACTACCAAGCCTCGAAGAAGCGCTTCCTGTTCGCCAGCTACCTGGCCACCGTGGCGACCACCGCCATGCTCTACTTCGTGGCGCCGGGCTATGTGGTGCTGGGCCTGCTGTTGATCGTGGTCTCCAACTACGCCTACTCCATGGGCGAGTCCTTCATCGCCGCCTTCCTGCCCGACCTGGGCCCGCCCGAGGACATGGGCAAGATCTCCGGCTTCGGCTGGGCGCTGGGCTACGTGGGCGGGCTCTTCGCCGCGGGCTTCACCCTGGTGGCGCTGGGCGAGGCCACGGCGGAGAACTTCGAGCGCATCCGCTGGGTGGGCCCCTTTGCGGCGGGCTTCTTCCTGGTCACGGCGATTCCCACCTTCCTGTGGGTCAAGGAGCGCGGCACCCCGCAGCCGCCGGGCAAGCCCTACCGGGAGATCGCCTGGGAGCGGGTCGCCACCACCCTGCATGAGCTCAGGCGCTTCCGCGACCTGGGCATCTTCCTGGTCTCGCTGCTCTTCTCCATGGCGGGGGTCTACATCATCATCGCCTTCGCCTTCATCTACGGCGCCCAGGTGATCGGCTGGGACGAGTCAATCCGCAACATCATGTTCATCATCGTGCAGATCACCGCGGCGGCCGGCGCCCTTGGCTTCGGCTTCATCCAGGATCGCATCGGCACCAAGGTCACCTACCTGTTCACCCTGGGGCTGTGGGTGGCGGCGATCATCGCCATCTGGGCCACCCCGGAGCTCACCGCCTTCCTCAACGCTCGCCTCGGGCTCGGCTGGGAGGCCCAGCACCTCTTCCTCGTCGTGGGCTGCCTGGCGGGACTCTCGCTGGGCTCCAGCCAGTCGGCCAGCCGCGCCCTGGTGGGGCTCTTCTCGCCGAGGCGCAAGGCCGCCGAGTTCTTCGGCTTCTGGGGGCTGGCCAACAAGCTGGCCGGGGTGTTCGGCATCGTGGCACTCGGCCTGCTGCAGACAGTGGTGGGCCTGCAGGCCTCGATCCTGCTCTGCGCCGCCCTGTTTATCGTCGCCATCCTGATCTGCCTGGCCGTCGACCAGGCCCGCGGCCAGCGCGCGGCGGCAGAGTGGGAGGCGCGCAATGGCCGGGCCTGAGCGGGAAGGGCAGCCATGCTGGAGCCGCTGACGCTGCTGCTGATCGCCGTCACCTTCCTGATCGCCGGTGGGGTCAAGGGCGTGATCGGCATGGGCATGC
This sequence comes from Halomonas sp. HK25, assembly GCF_047795635.1. Lineage (GTDB taxonomy): Bacteria > Pseudomonadota > Gammaproteobacteria > Pseudomonadales > Halomonadaceae > Halomonas. The sequence goes on from NZ_CP181044.1 coordinate 704,855, forward strand.
CCACGGTGTCGCTGGCGCTGCTCGCCGCGACCTTGGGCCTGCAGCCGGCCATGGCGCTGTTGCTGGTGCCGACCATTGTCACCAATGTCTGGCAGGCCCTGGTGGGGGGGCAGCTGTTGGCCATCGTGTGCCGGCTCTGGCCCTTCCTGGTTACCTCGGTGGTGGCCGTCTGGCCGGGGGTGATGGTGCTAGCGCGCGTCGAGTCTCGCTGGCTGTCGCTGCTGCTCGGCGTGCTGATCGTCGGCTATGCGCTGCTCAACCTTGGCATGGCGCGGATGGTGCTGCCGGTACGCCACGAGCGCGGTGCGGGGGTGGGCTGCGGGGTGACCAATGGGCTCTTGACCGGCATGACCGGCTCCTCGGTGTTCCCCGGGGTGGCCTATCTCCAGGCCCTGGGTCTGCCGCGGGACCAGCTCATCCAGTCCATGGGCATCCTGTTCACCGCCTGCACCCTCTCCCTGGGGCTGGCCATGGGTGGGGAGAATCTGCTCACCGGCGAGCTGCTCGGGCTCTCCACCCTGGCCCTGGCACCGGCGCTGGTTGGCATGCGGATGGGGCAGCGGCTGCGCCGTCGACTCTCCGAGACGAGCTTCCGGCGGGCCTTCTTCCTGGGCTTGCTGGCCATGGGAAGCTATCTCGTGCTGCGGGCCCTGGGCGGCTAGACTGAACAGACTCCCTCCCATCTCCTGAAGAGTGTCGCCGTGGATCCCGTGACCCTGCGTGCCCTGGAGCGCATCCTGGTCGTGCTGTTCGCCGGCATGGCCATCTACCTCGGGTATCGCCTCTTTTTGGCCGTGCCCACCCAGCGCGGCAGCGACGGCAAGGTGACGCTGCCCGGCGGCGCCGAGGTCATGCTCAACCGGGCGGCGCCCGGGCTCTTCTTCGCCCTGTTCGGCAGCATCGCGCTGGGCATTTCCCTCTACAGCGCCGTGCAGGCCACCCACGCCCCGGCGGCTCCGCCGGCCCAGGCGGCGGTCGGCGGCGAGCCGGTCCTGCGCCACTACTCCGGGGTGGTGCCCTCGGACACCGCCTCGCCTGGACGCCCCCGGGATGCCGAGTTCGAACTGGCCCAGCTGCGGCGTCTGCTTTTCACGCTCAATGCCCTGGACGCCGCCTCCTCGGCCGAGGGGGCGGATGCCGTCGCCCAGCGCAGCGATCTGCGCCAGGTCAAGCTGCGCCTGCTGCAGGGTGGCTGGCAGGAGGCGTGGGGCTCCCATGCCGACTTCGCCGCCTGGGTGGGGCAGAGCGACGCCCGGGGCGAGCCGCCCGATGGGCGTTTCGCTATCCCGGCGGCGCTCTACCACCAGGGTGGGGCAAAGCCGTGAGACGCGGGCGAGGGGCCCTACTCGGCCTGGCCCTCTGGCTGCTGGCCGCGCCGGCGCTCGCCCTCCAGTCGCTCTACGACGAGGCCACCCTGACCCACTGGGCCGCCATCACCCCGGCGGACATCCGCGGCGTCTACCGGGAGAGCCTGCTGCCAGCGCTGGAGCCCGAGGAGCGCCAGCGCCTGGCGGATGTTACCCTGGTGTTTCCTCTGCGCTGTCCCCTGCCCGAGGCTGAGCCCTTCTGCTACGTCCAGCAGACCCTGGCCGACGGGCGCCGCCAGGTGGTGATGTCGGTGACCTCCCTGCGCCTGTTCGGCGACCTGGCCCTGGCCACCGCCTGGTTGCAGCTCGAGGGGCTGTCCATCGAGACCCCCACCCAGTACCTGACCATGCTGCGCCACCGCGAGCGGGATACCTTTCCCGGCGGCCGCTATCCGTTGCCGCTGGAGACCCTCGGCATTCCCGAGGACGTGCGCGACCATGACGCGGTCATGGACCTCTACGGCAAGCTCTACACCTCGTCGCTGGTCTTCGTGCTGCTCCACGAGTTGGGCCATGCCCTGCACCGTCATCCCGGCTATGGCCCCGAGGTCTCCCGGGAGGCGGCCCGCCGCCACGAGGCCGAGGCCGATGACTTCGCCCTGGAGGTGATGGCCCGACTCGCCTATCCGCCGTTGGGCATGGCGTTCTTCTTTACCCTGATGGCCCACTGGGAGCCCAACCGCTGGCACTTCGCCGACGAGGCGGCCTATCGGGCCTACCTGGACCAGGCCACCCATCCGCTGACCTCCGATCGCCTGCGTGGGCTGGCCTCGGCCCTCGGGGAATACCGCGACGCCTTTGCCCGGGCCGAGCCGGACCCTGCTGCCATGCGGACCGCCCTGCAGGGGGCCGCCGAGGAGATCTGGCGGTTGGCAGCCTTCATGGACGACCCCGAGATCCAGGAGGGTATCCTGCGCCTCGGCCGGGCCACCGAGCCCACCGGCCTGGGGCCACGCCGGCAGGGCGAGCTGGTCGTGCCGGGAGGGGGCGGCGCTGCCTCGACAGCCCCGGCGGACCCTGCTCGCCACTATGTCGGTACCTTCCAGGGCGAACTGGGCGATGCCTCGGGCAGCCTGCCGGTGCTGGTGCGGCTCGAGCGACAGGGTGACCGGGTCTCGGGGATCTTCAGCTATGGCCTGGGGGTGGGGCATCTGGAGGGCGAGGTGGCCGAGGGGCGGCTGCACTTCGTCTGGCGCCTGGGGGCGGAGTACGGGCAGGGACGTTTCGAGGCCCTCGACGCCGGGGCGCGGCTGAGCGGTCACTGGGGCTGGGAGCAGTCCGCCGAGGATGGCGGCTGGTGGGAACTGTGGCGGCAGGAGTGACGCGCCGCTTCAAGCCGGCCGACCTCGTCGAGGTCGGCCGGTCACGCCGGTTGCCGTCACCTCGCCAGGAAGTCGCGCAGTGGCCGGCGGCAAGGGAATGATGGACGCGAGCGGGGGTCGAAGCCTGAATGCTGTCCTGCAGGGGGCGTTATCCTTGTGATAGATCGAGTGTTCGAGCGGACGGCATTCAGTACAGACAGCGGGAGGTCGGGTGTCAACGCACCGACGCCAGTGCTTACCAACGGCCCGGGGGGCGTGCCATGAGCGATGACAACAGAACGGTTCGGCGCACCGGGCTCGGCATGATGCTGCTGTTCTGGATGCTGTTCATCGGTGCCGGGACCTGGTGGTTTCACGGCTACCTCGAGGGGCAGCGCAATCCCAATGCTCACCTGGTCAATGCCGTGAGCGGAGACGGTGAGCCGGTTGTGCTGGAGCGAAACCGGGCCGGACACTTCCTGGCCACCGGACGCATCAACGGCGAGCCGGTGGAGTTCCTGCTCGATACCGGCGCCACCTACGTGGCCGTCTCTTCGGAACTGGCCGACCGGCTGAGGCTGGAAACAACCGGTAGCGCCTGGTTCAATACCGCCAATGGTCGTGTGCGCGGCGACCTCACTACCCTCGACGAGGTGAGCCTCGGCGGCTTCGCGGCCCGCGAGGTGCGCGGCTCCATCAGTCCCGGGATGGAGGGCGACGTGGCACTGCTCGGCATGAGCTTCCTCAATCGCTTCGACATCGAGATCCGCGACGCGCGCATGGTCCTGCATCCGGCGCGCAGTGATTGAGGTTTTCATGACCGATCGACCCCGCGGCCGTCGCGCCGAACAGCCCAAGCAAATCCCTGGTCTCGGTTGGCTCGATATCCTGTGGCGGGTTCGTCAGTCGCTGGCCAGCGATCGCGTTACCCTGCTCGCCGCTGGCATCGCCTTCTATTCCCTGCTCTCTTTGTTTCCCACCATCGCCGCGATCATCTCGCTGTGGGCGCTGGTGTTCGATCCCCATGAGATGGCTCGCCAGATCGGCGAGATATCCCGCTATCTGCCACCCGATGTCGCGAGCCTTATCGACGACCAGGCCCGCAAGATCGGCGAGAACACCGGTACCGGCCTCAGCCTGACGGCACTGGGTAGTGTGGTCGTGGCGATGTTCGTCGCCTCCAAGGGGGTACAGGGAATCATCACCGGCCTGAACGCCGTCTACGGCGAGAAGGGGTCGCGGGGATTGATCCACCGGGTCCTGGTGGTTGCCGCCATGACCGTCGGCCTGATCATGTTGACCCTGATCACCATCGCCATCGTTGCGCTCTTCCCACTGGCCGTCGCCACGCTCGGCCTGGACGACACCCCAACCTATCAAATCGGACTGTTGCGCTGGCCGGTACTGTTGCTTGTGATGATGTTCTCCATCGCCGTGCTCTATCGCTTCGGCCCCAATCGCACTACCGCGCGCTGGGAGTGGGTCAGTGTCGGCACCGTCATCGCGATTTTGCTGTGGCTGCTGGGGTCCGGCGGGCTGTCGCTCTATGTTCGCCATGTGGCGCACCTCGGCGAGCTCTACGGCTCGCTGGGCGCGGTGGTGGTGCTGATGATGTGGTTCTGGCTGACGGCCTTCGTCGTTTTGCTGGGCGCCGAGATCAACACTGAAATGGAACGCCAGACCCATCATGACACCACCACCGGTGAGCCCAAGCCCCTCGGCGAGCGCGGCGCCTTCGCGGCCGATACTCTGGGCGAACACCGGCCCTGGCGCCGTGCCGGGGATGCCACCGACCCAAACGAACCGGGAGAGACCCGATGAGCCTGACTCATACCCTCGGCATTGCGCTGCCTATCCTCCAGGCCCCCATGGCCGGCGCCCAGGGCAGCAAGCTGGCCATCGCCGTGGCCCGAGCCGGTGGCCTCGGCGCGCTGCCCTGCGCCATGCTCTCGTCCGAGGCGATGGCCGAGGAGCTCGCCGTGATCCGCCGCACTACTTCCGCGCCGATCAACGTTAACTTCTTCACACACGTGCCGCCCGTGCCGGATGCCGACGCCATGGCGCGCTGGCAAGCGGCCCTCGCGCCTTACTACGCTGAGTTCGGCCTGGATATCGACGCCGTGCCGGCGGGGACCGGCCGCCGGCCCTTCGATGCGGCGGCCTGCGATGTGATCGAGCCCTTCCGACCGGAGGTGGTGAGCTTTCACTTCGGGCTGCCGGAGGCCGCGCTGCTCGAGCGGGTCAAGGCCTGGGGAGCCGTGGTGCTTTCTTCGGCGACCACCGTGGAGGAGGCCGAGTGGCTCGAGGCCAACGGCGCCGACGCCATCATCGTTCAGGGGCTGGAGGCCGGCGGCCACCGCGGTATCTTCCTCACCGAGGACCTGACCACCCAGGTCGGCACCTTTGCCCTGCTGCCTCAGGTGCGCGCGTCAGTTGACGTGCCGTTGATCGCCGCCGGGGGCATCGCGGATGCCCGCGGCGTGGCGGCGGCGCGTGCACTGGGCGCCGACGCCGTCCAGGTCGGCACCGCTTTCCTGTGCTGTCCCGAGTCGACCATCTCGGTGATTCACCGCCGGGCGCTGATGAGCGATGCCGCCTGCCACACGGCGCTCACCAACCTCTACAGCGGCCGTCCGGCCCGCGGCATCGTCACCCGGCTGATGTGCGAGCTGGGGCCGATGAGTGATGCCGCGCCGGCCTTTCCCCTGGCCACTGCTGCCATTGCCCCGCTGCGTGCCGACGCCGAGGCCCGGGGGCTCGGCGACTACTCGCCGCTGTGGGCCGGCCAGAACGCCAGCTGCTGCCGCGAGATGCCCGCCGCCCAGGTGGTCGCCGAGCTCAGCCGAGGCGTCATCGACTAGGCCTGTCGCCGGCTCAGCCCCGAGAAACGGTGAGCCGGCCGACGAGGGCTGATACCATGGATACATGAACAGTATCTCGCCCGCCGCCTCCCTCGAGGATCCCTTCTACTACCTGGCGAACTTCCAGTTCGTGCTGGGCTGGGTGGCCGAGCGCCATGGCGACTTGCTCAGCGACGAGGAGCGGCGCTTCCTTGCCGTCTTCGAGGCTCTGCCCAGGGCCTCCCGGGCGCTGCTGGTGCGCATGGTGACGCGCAAGGGCGAGCACTTTCGCACCTCGCGGCTCGTCTATCCCGAGATCGGCGACACCGAGGCGGCCCTGGTGGCGCTGGTCGCCGCCGGCCTGGTCGACGGCGACCCCGCGCTGACGCCGGAGCAGCTCTTCGTGCAGCTGCGTCTGCCCGAACTGCGCCTGGCGCTGGCCGAGGAGATCCGTGCCGCCGGGTTGCCGGCTTCGCTGGGCAAGGCCGCACTTCACGAAGCCCTGGCCCCGCGGCTCGCCGGGGCGCGTCCCCTGGACGCATGGTGGCCCGCGGCGCCGGACCGCGTGGTGCGCCTGAGGGTGATGGCCACCTGCGATCGGCTGCGGCTGATGTTCTTCGGCAACCTGCGCCAGGGCTGGGCCGAGTTCGTGCTCGCCGAACTGGGGGTGCAGCGCTTCGAGCGGGTGCCCCTTACCGTCGACTCCCGGGCCTTCCGGTGCCGCGAGGAGGTGGACGCCTACCTGGCCCTGCATCGGCTGCGCGAGCGGCTCGACGCCGGCGAGACGGTGGCGACGCTGGCCGCCGAGCTGCCACCGGTGCTCGCGAACAATGCCTGGCTGGCGGCGCGCCGCCAGCGGCTCGGCGTCGCTTTGGGCCGCCAGGCCGAGCGGGCCGGGGAGAGCGAGCGGGCGCTGGCGCTCTACCACGAGGCAGGCTGGCCGGTAGCGGCAGGCAGCACGGAGGCGCGAATCCGCCATCTGCGCCTGCTGGAGCGCCAGGGGCAGCACGCGAAGGCCCATGCGCTGGCGGAAGCCTTGGTCGAGACCGGGCCGGGGGAGGCGGAGAGCCAGGCGCTGGCGCGGCTGCGACCCCGGCTGCGACGCCGACTGTGCCTGGCGCCGCTGACGCGGGAAGCGGAGCCCGCCCCAGAGCGTCTCGAGCTCTGTCTGCCGGGGCCCCGGCCCGGCGTCGAGCGGGTGGCGTGCGAGCACCTCCATCGCGACGCGGCGCCGGTGGCCTACGTGGAGAACACCCTGCTCACCGGCCTGTTCGGCCTGCTCTGCTGGGAGGCACTCTTCGCGCCGTTGCCCGGTGCCTTCTTCCACCCCTTCCACATCGGCCCGGCGGACCTCTATCGGGAGAACTTCGTGGTGCGTCGCCGGGAGCGCTTCGCGACCTGCCTGGCGCGGCTCGACGATGGCCGCTATCGGCAGGCCATCCTGGCCATCTGGCGGGAGAAGCAGGGGCTCGCCAACCCCTTCGTGCACTGGGGGGCGCTCGACGAGACGTTGCTGGCGCTGGCGCTGGAGTGCCTGCCGCCGGCCCACCTGCGCGCCTGCTTCGAGCGGCTGCTGGGCGATCTCAAGGCCAACCGCGCCGGCCTGCCGGACCTGATCCAGTTCCGGCCCGACGCGCCTCCGGGGCAGCCCCGCTACCGACTGATCGAGGTGAAGGGCCCGGGCGATCGTCTGCAGGACAACCAGCGGCGCTGGCTCGCCTTCTTCCGCGCCCGAGGCATTCCCGCCGCCGTCTGTCATGTGCGCTGGGCGGCGCAGGACGCATGAGCGAGGCGCTGCGGCATCGGGTGGCGGTGCGCACCCTGTGCGATTTTACCGCCCGAGAGGGGGATCTCGACCACCGCTTCACCCCGGCGCCCAGCGCCGAGGAGGGCATTGCCGGACACGCCGAGGTGGCCCGCCGCCGAGGCGAGGGGTATGAGCGCGAGGTCCCGCTGAGCGGCGTGATCGAAGGGCTCGCCGTCAGCGGCCGCGCCGACGGCCATGACCCGGTCGCCAACTGCCTGGAGGAGGTCAAGACCCATCGCGGCAGCCTGGCGCGGATGGCCGACAACCAGCGTGCCCTGCACTGGGCTCAGGCCAAGGCCTACGGCGCGCTGCTGTGTGCCGAGCGGAACCTGCCCGACATCACCCTGGCGCTGGTCTATCTCGACATTGCCAGCGGCCGCGAGACGCGCCTGGAGCAGCACTTCGATGCCGCCGAGCTGTCGGCCTTCCTCGCGCAGCAGTGCCGGCGCTTCCTGGCCTGGGCCGAGCAAGAGGCCAATCATCGCGAGCGGCGGGATGCCGCCCTGCGTGAACTCGCCTTCCCCCATGCCGACTTCCGCCCCGGCCAGCGGGACCTGGCTGAGGGTGTCTACAAGGCGGCGGCCACCGGCCGCTGCCTGCTGGCCCAGGCCCCGACCGGCATCGGCAAGACCCTGGGCACCCTCTTTCCCCTGTTGGTGGCCATGCCCCGCCACGGCCTCGACCGCCTCGCCTTTCTGACCATGAAGACCCCGGGGCGCGCGCTGGCCCTGGCGGCGCTGCGCCAGCTGGGCGCGGCACCGGGCGCCGAAACGGGCGCCGAAACGGGCGCGTCACCGGGCGTCGAAACAAGCGCAGCGCCGGATGATGACGGTCGCGGGCCAGGGCCGGACAGAGAGCCGGACAGGCTGCCGCTGCGGGTACTGGAGCTGACCGCCCGGGAGAAGGCCTGCGAATACCCGGGCCGAGCCTGCCACGGCGAGGCCTGCCCATTGGCGGCGGGTTTCTACGACCGGCTGCCGGCGGCGCGCCAGGCGGCCGTCGACCGGGGCTGGCTCGATCGCGAGACGCTGCGCCGGGTGGCCGGGGAGCACGGCGTCTGTCCCTACTACCTGGGCCAGGAGCTGGCGCGCTGGTCCGATGTGGTGGTCGGCGACGTCAACCACTGGTTCGACGCCAATGCGCTGCTCCACGGCCTGGCGAAGGCCAACCGCTGGCGGGTCGGTCTGCTGGTGGACGAGGCCCACAACCTGGTGGAGCGAGCCCGCGGCATGTACAGCGCCGAGCTCGACCAGCGCCGGTTGGCCCGCCTGCGCCGCGCGGCGCCACCGGCGCTGGCTCGGCCGCTGGGGCGCCTGGTCCGGCAGTGGCAGACGCTGGTCAAGGAGGCGGGCCTCGCGGAGGCTGGCGAGAAGGGGCGGCCGGCCTACCGGGTGCTCGACGACCTGCCGGGAGGCATGGTCGGCGCCTTGCAGGGGGCGGCCAGCGCCATCACCGACACTCTGGGCGAGCACCCCGAGCATGCCAGCCCCGAGCTGCAGGAGTTGCTCTTCGAGGCGCTGGCCTTCACCCGGCTGGCGGAGTCCTTCGGCGACCATTCGCTGTGCGACCTGGTCCGCCACGGGCGAGGCCGGGCCGTGTTGGGGCTGCGCAACCTGGTGCCGGCGGACTTCCTCGCCCTGCGCTTCCGGGCGGCCCACGGCGCGGTGCTGTTTTCGGCGACCCTGGCCCCGCCCGGCTACCATCGCGACCTGCTGGGGCTGCCGGAGGAGACCGTCTGGCAGTCGGTGGCCTCGCCCTTCGCCGCCGAGCAGCTCGAGGTGCGCCTGCGCACCGATATCTCTACCCGGCTGCGCGACCGCGAGGCCTCGCTGGCGCCTATCGTCGCCGAGCTGGCTGGCCAGTATCGCCACCGTCCGGGCAACTACCTGGCCTTCTTCAGCAGCTTCGCCTATCTGGAGCGGGCGCGGTCGGCCTTCGCCGAGGCGCACCCGTCGATCCCCGCCTGGTCCCAGGTGCGCGGCATGGGTGAGCCCGAGCGCGACGCCTTTCTGGCGCGCTTTTCTTCGGGCGGAGCGGGCATCGGCTTCGCGGTGCTGGGGGGTGCCTTCGCCGAGGGCATCGACCTGCCGGGGGAGCGGCTGATCGGCGCCTTCATCGCCACCCTGGGCCTGCCGCCCTTCGACGACTTCAACGAGGCCCTCAAGGCGCGTCTCCAGGCGCGCTTCGGCTGCGGCGACGACTACGCCTACCGGGTCCCGGGGCTGATCAAGGTGGTGCAGGCCGCCGGCCGTGTGATCCGCGGCCCCGAGGATCGTGGCACCGTGGTGCTGATGGATGATCGCTTCGCCCGGCGTGAGGTGCGCACACGGTTGCCGGAGTGGTGGCGGATCGCCGACTAGCCGGAGGCCTCGCCCCGGCCGGGAAGCTCCTCCAGGCGGGTGGTGATCTCCTCGTCGGCTTCGTAGAGGGTCTCCAGCTCCCGGGCCGCCTCCTGGATGGTCTGGATCAGCTTGGTCTCGTTGCCGAACACCTCGAGCTGGCGCAGCAGGGCGTCTTCGTCGTGCTCGCGGAAGGTGTCGATGGTGTGCTGGGCCCGGTCGCGGGGGATGCCTAGCCCCACCAGGGCGTCGCGGGTCAGCTCCAGGCTCGCGGGCAGCAGCTCGCGGACGATATGGGTGACCCCTCCGCGCATCAGCAAGTGGGCGTGGTAGCGGTTGCGGGCCCGGGCGTAGATGGTTAGGTGGGGGAAGCGACGCTTGACTCGCTCGACGATGCGCATGGAGGCCTCGGGGTCGCCCACTGCCACCACCAGCACCCGGGCGCGATCGGCGCCGGCAACTTCCAGCAGGTCGAGGCGCGAGGCGTCGCCGTAGTGGACCTTGTTGCCGTAGCGGCGCACGAACTCCACCTGGTCGGCGTTGATGTCGAGCACGGTATAGGGAATCTTCAGCCCCTGCAGGGCACGGCCCATGATCTGGCCGAAACGGCCGAAGCCGGCGATCAGGATCTGTGGTGCCTCGTCGTCCGGGCGGTCGTAGCCGCGGGCGGCTGGCCGGCTCGCCCAGCGTTTCAGTGCCACCGTCAGCAGCCGGTAGAGCAGCGGCGTGGTCGCCATGGAGAGCGAGACCACCAGGATCAGCAGGTTGACCAGGGCCTGGTCGAGCACGGCGGCGCCGGCCGCCGCGGCGAGCAGCACGAAGCCGAACTCGCCACCCTGGGAGAGCAGCACGGCGAGGCGGGCGCCCTCCCTCCAGCCGCCGCCATAGAGTCGAGTGGCTATCACCAGGGAAAGCCCCTTGAGCAGGACCAGACCCAGGGTCAGGCCGAGCACCGTCAGCGGCATGATGGCGAGCAGGCCGATCTCGGCCATCATGCCGACCGCCATGAAGAAGAGACCCAGCAGCAGGCCTCGGAAGGGCTCGATGTCGGCCTCGATGCTGTGGCGGTATTCGGAGTCGGCCAGCAGCACCCCGGCGATGAAGGCGCCCAGTGCCATGGAGAGACCGGCCAGGTCCATCAGCATGGCGGCACCGATCACCACCAGCAGGGTGGTGGCGGCGAACACCTCACGGCTGCGGGTGGCAGCGGCATAGTGGAACACCGGGCGCAGCAGGTAGCGGCCGCCGATGATCAGCGCCGCGAAGGCGCCGGCGGCGAGGATTACCTCGCGCACGAGGGGCGCGGCGCCATCGGCCAGCAGGGCCTCGGCGGCCAGGATGGGAATCACCGCCAGCACCGGGATCGCCGCCAGGTCCTGGAACAGCAGCAGGGCGAAGGCGTGGCGGCCGTGGCGGGTGGATAGCTCCCTGCGCTCGCCGAGCAGGTGCAGCACCAGGGGGGTGGAGCATAGTCCCAGGCTGAAGCCCACCACCAGGGCGGCGGCCGGCGGAAGCCCCAGCCACCAGGCGGCCAGGGCAAGCAGGGCGGTGGTCACCGTGACCTGCAGGCTGCCGAAGCCGAACACCGCCTTGCGCATCACCTTCAGCCGCGCCGGCTTGAGCTCCAGACCGATGACGAACAGCAGGAAGACGATGCCCACCTGGGAGAACTGCAACACCCCCTCGGCGTCGGGCACCAGGGCCAGCAGCGAGGGGCCGATGACCACGCCCGCGGCCAGGTAGCCTAGCACCTCGCCGAGCCCCAGGCGCTTGAACACCGGCACGATCAGCACGGCGGCGGCGAGGAAGATCAGGGCATTGACGAGAAGGTCGATGGCCAAGGGCAACTCCTTGCGGATGGCGAGGGGAGCCCCCATTCTACCGACCAGGGGCTTACCATGGACAAGCAAGTCCTGGGCCAGGACCGAGAGGAGGGCACCATGCGACTCAATGCCGACTTCGACCAGCGGGTGGTGGTCACTCCCGAGGATTACCGCTGGGTGGACTCGCCCACGCCCGGCGTGGAGCGGATGATGCTCGACCGCATCGGCGATGAGGTGGCCCGCGCCACCTCGCTGGTGCGCTATGCGCCAAACAGCACCTTCCCCTCCCACGAGCACGGCGGCGGCGAGGAGATCCTGGTGCTGGAGGGGGAGTTCGCCGACGAGCACGGCCGCTACCCGGCGGGCAGCTACCTGCGCAACCCCATCGGCACCGCCCATACGCCCCGGGTGGGTGCGCAGGGCGCGACGATCTTCGTCAAGCTGCACCAGTTCTCGCCGCAGGACACCGAGCAAAAGGCCATCGATACTCGCGCCGGGGAGTGGCGGCCGGGGACGGCGGCGGGGGAGGCGATCCTGCCCCTGCACAAGGTCGAGGGTGAACAGGTGGCCCTGGTGCGCTGGGCGCCCAACACCCGCTTCGCGTCCCATGTCCACCGGGGCGGCGAGGAGATCCTGGTGCTGGAGGGATCCTTCCACGACGACCACGGCCGCTACCCGGCCGGCAGTTGGCTGCGCAGCCCCCACCAGAGCCGCCATGCGCCCTTCACGGGCGAGGAGGGCGCGCTGCTCTTCGTCAAGGTGGGGCACCTGCCGCCCAACTGAACATCGGAACGGCGCCGACACATTTCGCTACTCGGCGGTCTTTGTATCAGACTGGCGGGCTGTGCTAACCATGAAAAAGGCATTTCGCCGAATGGACTAAGGAGAGGTCGAATGGGAATCGAAGTAGGTGGCCTGCTGGGCCTGATCTGGCTGATCATCGTGATCTGGGCCGTCGTCAAGGTGGCCAAGAGCTCGGCCGGTGGCGTTGCCAAGCTGATCTGGATACTCGTGCTGCTGTTCTTCCCACTGGTGGGGCTGATCATCTGGTTCCTGATGGGACCAAAGGGTTAGCCGGCCTGCTCGGCAGGCCAGGCACACATCGGGCCGCCCTCGGGCGGCCCGATCACGTTGGGGAGGCCAGACACCTAGCCGGCTTGCGGGGATGCCTTTTCCTGGAGGCGTTCCAGTACATTCACGCCGATGAATCCGCCTAGCGCACCGGTCAGGAAGGCGCCGGCCTCGGTGGCGACCACGGCCATCGGCAATGCCAGATAGCCGACCCCGAGCACCCCGGCAACGTAGGCAATCAGGGCCACGATGACGCCCTCGAGCAGGCGCAGTGGTGTCGACGTCTTGCGCGCTCCCTTGACGAAGCGACGGCCGAACCCTCCCAGGGCGCCGCCGAACAGGGCGGCGATGACTGGCCCCCAGGGCACGCGTTGCTGGATGGTCGCCTCACCCCTCAGGCTGCCGGCCACGGCGGTGACGGTCAGCGGTGCCAGGCCGGAGGAGCGCAGGTCGAACGAGGCCATGGACTGATCCGGTTCAAGCCGCAGTTCGCTGGGGTCGGGCGTGGCGGGCCCATCGACCGTCAGGGCGATGCGGGTCGGGCCAGTGACGCGTAGCGGCTCACCATGGGGCGCCACCTGCTCGACGTTGATGACCATTCTGGCCAGCCCGAGCCCCACCATGCTGGTCGATTCGGGACGGACCTCCAGCCGAGGCAGCGCCTCGAGTGCCAGGTTGACGTCCGAGAGGGTGGACCTGACCTCCAGGGTGGGGCTCGCCGTCGAGGGCAGGAAGTCGAGCACCAGGGACCGCTCGTTGGCCAGCCCGGGCGCCTCGATCAACAGGGGAGACAGTGCCTCACGCGTAGTGAGGCCCCGCAGCCGCACCCTGACTTCGATGGGTTGCTCGAGATGCTGGCCAGGGGCGAAGCGATCTTCATCCGAAGGGTGAATGCCGAAGATGAGCTCGGTGTGGTAGGTGCCGCTCAGGGGGTTCCAGGTGGCGGGGATCGGGCTGGCCACGGCAGTGAGGCGCAGCCAGGTAGACGGCCTCGGTGGCAGTGGCGGCAGCGGCGTGATACCGAGCCCCGGGGGCACGACAACCTCTGCGGCCTCGCCGGTGGAAGGAAGGAAGAGCCCGCCCGGCAGCACCTGCCGTTCTTCCGAGGTGAGGCGACGGGTCTCGACTTCTTCGCTCTTGACCACGAAGGGGCGTTGTGTCGGCACGCTCAAGCTGATCCGCCCCGGCTCCTCTGGAGGCTCGACCTCGGCGTCGATCTCCCGGCCCTCTAGATCCAGGACCCTCAGGCTGTCCACGCTTTGGGCCCAGTCGAACGAGATGCGTTCGACGGGCTGGCCAGGTGGCGTCGCCTGGTCGCCGTGGGGGGGCTCCTGAGCCCAGGCTCCGGCTACGGCGAGGCCGGTGGCCATAATGAGGAGGGGCCAGACGCGGTGGGCATGTCGTGGCATGACGGCTCCCGCCAGTCGGTTCGGGCCCTCAGTATAGTCGAGCCCCACTGCGCACGATGCCGGCGTCACGGGATATCGCGGGGCTCACCCCGGTCGCACTTTACGCAGCCGAGCGGGAGGCCGAGCCGGGAACGCCGCCCTGCCGCGCTGAGCACCCAGGGGCGCTCGACCCAGGGCGGTTGGTGGCGCAGGTGCTGGCAATGGCCGCAGGCCAGCTCGGCCACCCAGTGCCCCACCTCGTCGCGATGGTAGCCAACGATGGGTTGCTGCACGGGCTGCGCCGACTATCGCCGGCTCGGTGGGGCTTTGTAGTGGCCAGGGACCCTCACGCGCTCGCCGCTGGGCAGCTTGCGCACATGGGGCGGCACATAGACCCGTTTGATCACGCTTCTGCCTGTCTCTTCCCGCATGGCTCCGTCTCCTGGCACGCCATCGACATCCTCTCCCCTACCGTGGGCGCAACCGGGACCGAGACAAACTCGCGCCACGACAAGGGCCGGCGCCCGAAGGCGCCGGCCCTTGTCAGCAAGGAAGGATCAGGCCGTCGCTCTCGCCCTCAGTCCCAGCTCAGTGCGCCGCCCACCTGGTACTCGGTGACGCGGGTCTCGAAGAAGTTCTTCTCCTTGCGCAGATCGATGATCTCGCTCATCCACGGGAAGGGGTTCTTGGCGCCGGGGAACTGCTCCTTCAAGCCGATCTGGGCCAGGCGGCGGTTGCAGATGAAGTGCAGGTACTCCTCCATGATCGCCGCGTTCATGCCCAGCACGCCGCGGGGCATGGTATCCCGGGCGTAGGCGATCTCCAGCTCGGTGCCCTCGAGGATCATCTGGGTGACCTCGTCCTGGAACTCGGGGGTCCAGAGGTGCGGGTTCTCGATCTTGATCTGGTTGATCATGTCCACGCCGAAGTTCAAGTGCATGGACTCGTCGCGCAGGATGTACTGGAACTGCTCGGCCACGCCGGTCATCTTGTTGCGCCGGCCCATCGAGAGGATCTGACTGAAGCCGCAGTAGAAGAAGATGCCCTCGGTCACGCAGTAGAAGGCCACCAGGTTGCGCAGCAGCTCCTGGTCGGTCTCCGGCGTGCCGGTGTTGAAGTCCGCTCGCGCCAGCGACTGGGTGTGCTTGAGGCTCCAGGCCGACTTGGCGGCCACCGAGGGCACTTCGCGGTACATGTTGAAGACCGCCCCCTCGTCCATGCTCAGCGACTCCACGCAGTACTGGTAGGCGTGGGTGTGGATCGCTTCCTCGAAGGCCTGGCGCAGCAGGTACTGGCGGCACTCCGGGTTGGTGATCAGCCGGTAGAGCGCCAGCACCAGGTTGTTGGCCACCAGCGAATCGGCGGTGGAGAAGTAGCCGAGGCTGCGCTCGACGATGCGCCGTTCGTCCGGGGTCAGGCCATCCTGGCTCTTCCACAGGGCGATATCGGCGTTCATGTTCACTTCCTGGGGCATCCAGTGGTTGGCGCTGCCGTCCAGGTACTTCTGCCAGGCCCACTCGTACTTGAACGGCACCAGCTGGTTCAGGTCGGCGCGGGCGTTGATCATCTGCTTGTCGTCGACCTCGATGCGCGCCGCCCCCATCTCCAACTCCTCGAGGCCGGCGGCCACGTCGAGCGCCTCCAGCGAGGCGCGAGCGCGGGCCAGGCGGTCGCTGTCGGCAGCCTGATAGCGAGCGGCGCTCTCTTTCACGCTCGCATCGCGCACGGCTTCAGCCTCGGCGGCGGGCTGCGGCTTGGCGGACGGGGCCGGTTCGGCCTTGGGCGGCTCGGCAATGGCCGGCGCCTCGGCGACGGCGCTATCGTCTTCGTGGAATTCGTCCCAGTTCAGCATCTCAGTCTCTCTCGTCGGAAGTCCGGATTAATTCGGTGTCAACGAGAAGGCGGCGGGGGCCTTCCCTCTCGCCAGGCGCTTGGCGCTTACTGGCAGGCCTCGCAGCCCAGGTCGTCGATCTCGGAGGCACTCGGTGCTCGCGAGCCCGCGCCCGCCCTGCCGGTCAGGAAGTCCTCCACGCCACGGGGCTCTTTCATACCCCCCGCTGAGGGCTCTTTCATCCCACCCGCTGAGGGCTCGCGCGGCGGTGCATCCGACGGGGTCGGCGCCGGGGCAGACTGGTTGCTCACAGCGTTGAGGTTGCCGCGCTCAACGGTCGACTTCTCCACCGAGGTGGCGCCCAGGGCGCGCAGGTAGTAGGTCGTCTTGAGGCCGCGTAGCCAGGCCATGCGGTAGGTCACGTCGAGCTTCTTGCCGGAGACCCCCTGAATGTAGAGGTTCAGCGACTGGGCCTGGTCGATCCACTTCTGGCGCCGCGCGGCGGCTTCCACCAGCCACTTCGGTTCCACCTCGAAGGCGGTGGCGTACTTGGCCTTGAGGTCGGCGGGTACGCGCTCGATGGGCTGCACCGAGCCATCGTAGTACTTGAGGTCGTTGATCATTACCTCGTCCCACAGGCTGCGGGCCTTGAGGTCGTGGACCAGGCAGGCGTTGACCACGGTGAACTCGCCGGAGAGGTTCGATTTCACGTAGAGGTTCTGGTAGGTGGGCTCGATGGACTGAGTCACGCCGCAGATGTTGGAGATGGTCGCCGTGGGGGCGATGGCCATCACGTTGGAGTTGCGCATGCCCTGCTCGGCGATCTTGTCGCGCAGGACGCCCCACTCCTGGGTGGCGGAGGTGTCCACGTCCAGGTACTGCTCGCCGCGTTCGATCCTGAGCCTCTCGAGGGAGTCGATGGGCAGAATGCCCTGGCTCCACAGAGAACCCTCGAAACTCTCGTAGTGGCCGCGTTCGGCGGACAGGTCGCTGGAGGCCTCGATGGCGTGATAGCTGACCAGCTCCATGGAGCGGTCGGCGAAGGCCACGGCGCCCTCGCTGGCGTAGGCGATGTCCTGGGCGTAGAGGGCGTCCTGGAAGCCCATGATGCCCAGCCCCACCGGGCGATGCTTGAAGTTGGAGTTCCTGGCCTGGGGCACCGCGTAGTAGTTGATGTCGATGACGTTGTCGAGCATGCGCACGGCGGTGCGCACGGTTCGGCGCAGCTTGTCGTTGTCGAGCTCGCCGTCGACCACGTGCTGGGCCAGGTTGACCGAGCCCAGGTTGCACACGGCGATCTCGTCCACCGAGGTGTTCAGGGTGATCTCGGTGCACAGGTTGGAGGAGTGCACCACACCGGCGTGCTGCTGGGGGCTGCGCAGGTTGCAGGGGTCCTTGAAGGTGATCCAGGGGTGGCCGGTCTCGAACAGCATGGAGAGCATCCTGCGCCACAGGTCCTTGGCGCGCACCCGCTTGAACAGCCCCAGCTCGCCGGTGCGCGTCATCGCCTCGTACTCCGCGTAGCGTGTCTCGAAGGCGGCACCGTAGAGGTCGTGGAGGTCCGGGCAGCTGGAGGGCGAGAAGAGCGTCCATTCGCCATCCTCGAAGACCCGCTTCATGAACAGGTCCGGCACCCAGTTGGCGGTGTTCATGTCGTGGGTGCGGCGGCGGTCGTCTCCGGTATTCTTGCGCAGCTCGAGGAACTCCTCGATATCCAGGTGCCAGCTCTCCAGGTAGGCGCACACCGCCCCCTTGCGCTTGCCGCCCTGGTTGACCGCCACGGCGGTGTCGTTGACCACCTTGAGGAAGGGCACCACGCCCTGGCTCTTGCCGTTGGTGCCCTTGATGTACGAGCCCAGCGCGCGTACCGGGGTCCAGTCGTTGCCCAGCCCCCCGGCCCACTTGGAGAGCAGGGCGTTGTCGCGAATGGCGCTGTAGATGCCATCGAGCTCGTCGGGCACGGTGGTCAGATAGCAGCTGGAGAGCTGGCTGCGCAGGGTGCCCGCATTGAACAGGGTCGGGGTAGAGGCCATGTAGTCGAAGCGGGAGAGCAGCGCGTAGAATTCGATGGCCCGCGCCTCGCGGTCGTCCTCATTGAGCGCCAGGCCCATGGCCACGCGCATGAACATCACCTGGGGCAGTTCGTAGCGCACGTCATCTCGGTGGATGAAGTAGCGGTCGTAGAGGGTCTGCAGCCCCAGGTAGGTGAAGGCGTTGTCGCGGGTGTGGTCCAGCGCCTCGCCCAGGCGTTCGAGGTCGAACTCGGCCAGACGCGGGTCGAGCTGCTCGAACTCGATGCCCTTGGCGACGTAGGCCTGGAAGGCCGGCCTGTAGAGCTCGGCCATCTCGCTGAAGGTGGCCTCGTCCGCCACGCCGAGGAAGGCGAGCGCTTCGCGGCGCAGGTTGTCCTGCAGCAGGCGGGCGGTGACGTAGGTGTAGGCGGGTTCCTTCTCCACCAGGGTGCGGGCGGTCATCATCAGCGCCTGGGAGACGCCGTCGACGGTGACGCCGTCGTAGAGGTTCTTCAGCGATTCCTCGACGATGCGGTCGGCATCGACGTTGTCGAGGCCTTCGCAAGCGTCATGCACCAGGGTCTCGATGCGGCCGAGGTCCAGCGGGCGCGTGGTGCCATCGGCAAGGGTAACGTTGAGGGTGGGGTGAGGTCTGGCGATATCGCCGGTCGCGTCGCGGGCCCGGGCGTGGGCCTCCCGATAGAGGACATAGGCGCGGGCGACCTTCTGCTCGCCGGCGCGCATCAGCGCCAGCTCGACCTGGTCCTGGATGTCCTCGATGTGCAGGGTGCCGCCGTCGGGCAGGCGGCGCAGGAAGGCCTGCTCGATGGCAGCGGCGGACTGTTGCACGACGTCTCGCACCCGGGAGGAGGCATCGGCGTTGTCGCCCTCCACGGCAATGAACGCCTTGCGCATGGCCACGGCGATCTTGCCGGCATCGAAGGGCACCACGTCGCCGGTGCGCTTGATGACGCGCAGGGACTGTGGGGCGGTGACGGTGACGGACGGCGTGTCCGGAGAGGTAGCGAATGACATGTCGACGTTGTCCCTGTCTGGTGATCGAGAGGCGGCGCTGAAACGGCTGTGAAAAGCGCCTGTTAAAGAAAGGGCGCGGAAAGGCTGGCTGTACAGGATGTGGTGTTTCACATCATCTGGAGACACAAGATAGTGTGTGTCTTGGCAGTCTTCAAGTGGATAACCCTGTGGATGATCTGTGATCTTCCTGGGGAGCTGTCGCCCTCTGCAGTGCTGTATCACCGTCGTTGGTTGGCGACAGGCATGCGTATCCGGCGATTTCGGGTATCCTTTAGCCAATGGCGGTATGCCCCACCCTGGCGCCGCTGCCCCGATCACCTGCCTGTCAGGATGGAACTTGAGGATGGACGAGAGCTTGGACCCCCGGGAACAGGATCATGTGCTGATCATCGAGGATGATGATCGCCTGGCCGAGTTGACCCGCGATTACCTGCAGGCCAACGGTTTCCGCGTCACCCTGGAGGCCGACGGCGCCCGAGGCGTGGAACGGATTCTGTCGCTGCAGCCGGACCTGGTGATACTCGACCTGATGCTGCCCGGCGAGGACGGCCTGTCGATTTGCCGGCGCGTACGCGGCGACTATCCGGGCCCGATCCTGATGCTGACCGCACGCACCGACGACATGGATCAGGTGCTGGGCCTGGAGATGGGCGCCGACGACTATGTGCCCAAGCCGGTGCAGCCCCGGGTGCTGCTGGCGCGCATGCGGGCGTTGCTTCGTCGAGCCGAGAGCGCCGAGGCCTCGGCGGAACCGCGGCTCACCTTCGGCAACCTCGAGATCGACAGCGCCACTCGGGAGGCGTGGCTGGAAGGCGAGCGCATCGACCTGACCAGCGCCGAGTTCGACCTGCTGTGGCTGCTGGCCAGCAATGCGGGACGGGTACTGACCCGCGAGGAGATCTTCTCCCAGCTGCGCGGCATCAAGTACGACGGCCAGGACCGCTCCATCGACGTACGGGTCTCGCGGATCCGTCCCAAGATCGGCGACGATCCCAACCAGCCGCACCGCATCAAGACGGTGCGCAGCAAGGGCTACCTCTTCGTCAAGGAGAGCTGAGCCATGCGGCGGGTCCTGGGCGACAGCACCTTCCTGCGCGTCTATGTGCTGCTGGCGCTCGCCCTGCTGCTGACCTTCGGCCTCGCCCTGGTGGGCGTGGCGATGGTCGATCAGGTGCGCCGCGAGCACCACCGCGAGCAGCTCGCCGAAGTGCCCATGCGCCTGCTCGCCCAGCGACTGGAGGCGCTGCCCACCGATGGCCACGCCGCCTGGCTCGAGGCCCAGGCCCGCCGTCTCGATCTGACCCCCTCAGTGCTGCCCGTCCAGTCTGCTTCCCTTGGCTACTTCACCCGCCTGCGTCTGGAGCGCGGGAAGGTCCTGGTGCAGGAGCGCGATGGACGAGGTTGGCGCCTGCAGAAGCTGCTACCCGGCGGCGAGCGCCTGTTGCAGGTGGATCTCGCCAGCCTCAGCGAACAGCAGCTGCGCGGACTCACCGAGCTGCTCGCCGAGTGGCTCACCGAAAGCCCCCCCGCCGATCGCCGAGCCCGGCTGTCGCAGGTGGCCTCGGGCAGCATCTCGGTCAACCTCGGTGATGCCCCGCCGGCGGGGTTGGATCCCTATCAGCTCGGACGCCTGGCCGACGGCGAGGTTGTGATCCGGCTCTTCCCCGGGCGCTGGGCCATGGCCATGTACCTGGCGCTGCCCGGCGGCGGCGAGGCTAGCTGGTTGACCATCGGGCCAGTGGAGGCCTTCGAGCCGGTGCCGGGTTCGCTGCAGCTGCTGGTGGTGCTCATCCTGTTGGCGGTGCTCGGGGCGACCATCTACCTGATCGTGCGCGGCGTCGAGGCGCGCATGGCAAGGCTGGAGCTGGCGGCTACGCGCATCGCCGCCGGCCGCCTCGATACCCGGGTCAAGGTGGAGAGCGGCGACTTCCTCGGTCGTCTGGGGATGGCCTTCAACGGCATGGCGGCCCAGGTACAGGCGCTGCTGCGTGCCCAGCAGGACATGATCCGCGCGGTCTCCCACGAGCTGCGCACGCCGGTGGCGCGCATCCGCTTCGCGGTGCAGATGGTCGAGGACATGACCGATGATCCGGCGGTCCGGCGCCAGCTGCAGGGCATCGACGGTGATATCGAGGAACTGGACGGCCTGGTCGACGAGATCCTCACCTATGCCCGTCTGGGGAGCGACGCGGTCAACGGCCGCGAAATGCAGGCCAGCCTGGTGGACTGCCGGGCCATGGCGGAGCGGGTGATCGCGGCGCTGGCACCGCTGCACGGGCACCTGGCCATCGCACTCGCCGAGGGGGCCGAGGTAGAGGCGCTGGCCGAACCCCGCTACCTGCAGCGGGCGGTGCAGAATCTGGTGGCCAATGCCTGCCGCCACGCCCGCAGCCGGGTGGTGATCCGCGTGGAGGCCGAGCCCCGGCTGGTGCGGATCGACGTGGAAGACGATGGCCCCGGGGTGCCGGCCGGCGAGCGGCAGGTGATCTTCAAGCCCTTCGCCCGGCTCGACGACAGCCGCACGCGCAGCTCGGGTGGCTATGGGCTGGGGCTCTCCATCGTGCAGAAGGTGATGGCCTGGCACGGTGGCAGCGTGGGGGTGGACGACAGCCCCGCGCTTGGCGGTGCACGCTTTACCCTGCTACTGCCCCAACGCCCTGGCCAGGACCCGGGAGAGAGGCCTACGCTGGCTTGATCCCTTCCAGCACCGCGAAGGAGGTCTCCCGGGCGGTGCGCAGGAAATCCTCCATCCAGGGCGCCTGGCGGGTCTCCTCGCGGATTGCCGCGAACAGCGTACTCCACACCCCCTTTTCTCCCAGCGCCACTGCCTTCACGTAGTCGCGCTCCAGGTACTCGGTCAGGGCCCAGTTGGGCAGCGAGCAGACCCCGCGGCCGCTGGCCACCAACTGCATCATCATGATGGTCAGCTCGGCGGTGCGCAGCTCCTTCGGACGCACCCCGGCCGGGTCCAGGAACTGGGTGAAGACATCCAGTCGCGAGTGCTCCACCGGGTAGGTGATCAGGGCCTCCTCGGCCAGCTCCTCGGGCGTGACGAATGCTTTGCCGGCCAGGCGATGCTGGCGGGCCACCGCCAGCAGCCCCTCGTAGCGGAACAGCGGCTCGTAGTGGATTCCAGCCAGCGGCTGGGGGTCGGCGGTGATCACCAGGTCGAGCTGCTCCCTGGCCAGGGCCGGCAGCGGGTCGAAGTGGTGGCCACCGGGGATGTCGATCTCCACCTCCGGCCAGTGGTCGCGGAAGTGGTCGACGGTGGGCATCAGCCACTGGAAGCAGCTGTGGCACTCGATGGCCATATGCAGCCGGCCCTGTTCGTTGCCGGCCAGCCGTGCCAGGTCGCGCTCGGCCATGCGCACCAATGGCAGTACCTGCTCGGCCAGGGTCAGCATCCGCTGACCGGCACGGGTGAACTCCACTGGCCGGGTCTTGCGCACGAACAGCGGGTTGTCGAGCCGCTCCTCCAGATCCTTGATCTGGTGGGAGAGGGCGGACTGTGTCAGGTGGACCCGCTCGGCCGCCTCGACGAGGGAGCCGGCGTCGCGCAGTGCGACCAGGGTGCGGAGGTGTCGCAGTTCGAGCATGCTGAGTGAGCCATTTTCATTTTTAAGATTAGGAAGTTTAGTTTGATTCACTCTTCGTGGCCAGCCAGACTTTGCTGGATTATTCATCCATGAAGGGCTTTTAAATGAGTATTTCTCATGTTATCGGCTATCCGCGCATCGGCGCCGATCGCGAACTCAAGCGCGCGGTGGAGGCGTACTGGCAGGGGGCGCTGTCGCGGGAGGCGCTGGAGGCCGCCGGGCGCGAGCTTCGCGCCCGCCACTGGGCCGACCAGCGCGAGGCGGGGCTGGACCTGGTAACGGTGGGCGACTTCGCCTTCTATGACCAGGTGCTGGACCTCTCGGTGACCCTGGGGGCAGTGCCGGCGCGCTTCGCTGCCGAGGCCGAGCTGGCCGCCGCCGAGGTGGACCTGGATACCACCTTCCGCATGGCCCGCGGCCGGGCGCCCAGCGGCGAGCCCACCGCGGCCTGCGAGATGACCAAGTACTTTGATACCAACTACCACTACCTGGTGCCGGAGCTCCATGCCGACCAGGCCTTCCGGCTGGCCAGCTCGCGGCTCTTCGATCAGGTGGCCGAGGCCCAGGCGCTGGGCCATGCGGTTAAAGTGACCCTGCTCGGCCCCCTGACCTGGCTGTGGCTGGGCAAGGCCCGCGACGAGGAGCTCGACCGCCTGAGCCTGCTCGAGGCCCTGCTGCCGGTCTACGGTGAGATTCTTGCGCGCCTCGCCGAGCAGGGCGTGGAGTGGGTGCAGCTCGAGGAGCCGGCCCTGGTGCAGGACCTGCCCCGTGAGTGGCAGCAGGCCTATGAGGCCGCCTACAGCGTGCTCGGCCGGGCCCCGGTGAAGTTGTTGCTGGCCAGCTACTTCGGCGGCCTTGGCGATAATCTGGGCCTCGCCGTGGGTCTGCCGGTGGCGGGGCTGCATATCGATGCCGTGCGCGCCCCCGAGCAGCTCGCGGCGGTGCTCGACCGCCTGCCGGCCTACAAGGTGCTCTCGGTGGGCGCCATCGACGGCCGCAACATCTGGCGCGCCGACCTGGCGCTGCTTCGTGAGCGCCTGGCCCAAGCGCGCATCCGGCTCGGCAAGCGGCTGTGGGTCGCGTCCTCCTGCTCGCTGCTGCACGTGCCGGTGGATCTCGAGCGCGAGACCGAGCTCGACCCGGAGCTCAAGAACTGGCTGGCCTTCGCCCGCCAGAAGCTCGACGAGACGGTGACCCTGGCACGCCTGCTCGACGGCCGCACCACCGAGGCCGACCGCCAGCGCCTGGAGGCCGCCACCCTGGCCCTGCAGGCCAGGCGTGACTCGCCGCGCATCCACCGTCCCGAGGTGGCCGACCGGCTGACGGGCGTCGAGCCGCGGGACCACGAGCGCGCGAGTGCCTACCCGCTGCGCGCCCTGGCCCAGCGCCGGGCCTTGGACCTGCCACTCTTTCCTACCACCACCATCGGCTCCTTCCCGCAGACCGACGAGATTCGCGCCGCGCGTCGCGCCTTCAAGGCCGGCGAGCTCTCCCGTGAGGCCTACGAGGCGCGCATGGAGGAGGAGATCGCCTATGCCGTGACGCGTCAGGAGGCCCTGGGCCTCGACATGCCCGTGCACGGGGAGCCGGAGCGCAACGACATGGTGGAGTACTTCGGCGAGCAGCTCGATGGCTACGCCTTCACCCGCTTCGGCTGGGTGCAGAGCTACGGCTCGCGCTGCGTCAAGCCGCCGGTGATCGTTGGGGACGTCAGCCGCCCGGGCCCGATGACGGTGCGCTGGAGCCAGTACGCCCAGTCGCTCACCGACAGGCCGATGAAGGGGATGCTCACCGGCCCCGTCACCATGCTGCAGTGGGCCTTCGTGCGCGACGACCAGCCCCGCGAGACCACCTGCCGGCAGATCGCCCTGGCGCTGCGCGATGAGGTGCTCGACCTGGAGGCGGCCGGCATCCGTGCCATCCAGATCGACGAGCCGGCGCTGCGCGAGGGACTGCCGCTGCGCAGGAGCGAGTGGCCGGGCTACCTGGCGTGGGCGGTGGATGGCTTCCGTCTGACCGCGGCCGGGGCGCGCGACGAGACCCAGATCCACACCCATATGTGCTACTCGGAGTTCAACGACATCATCGAGTCGATTGCCGCCCTGGACGCCGACGTCATCACCATCGAGACCTCGCGCTCGGACATGGAGCTGCTCGACGTCTTCCAGGACTTCGCCTACCCCAACGAGATCGGGCCGGGAGTCTACGACATCCACTCGCCCAATGTGCCCGAGGTCGACTGGATGGTGGCACTGATGGAGAAGGCCGCCGAGCGCATCCCGGCAGAGCGGCTGTGGGTCAACCCGGACTGCGGCCTAAAGACCCGCCGTTGGGAAGAAGTGGAGCCGGCCCTGGCCAACATGATGGAGGCGGTCAGCCAACTGCGCCGTCGCTTCGGCTAGCTCGACGAGGCAGGGAAGGGCGGCGATAAAGCATGGGTCAAGCGTTGAGCCCCGGCAGGCAGCGGCCGATCCCGGCGGCTGTTATGATCGGCGAAACAAGGAACCGTGACCCTCGCAAGGAGATGCCATGTCCCGCCTTCTCGCCCCCGCCGTCCTCGGGGCGGCCCTGCTGCTGGGTGGCTGCGCCACCCCCTCCCAGCCTGCGCCCATCACCCCGGGCACCCAGGCGCCGCTGCTGCCCTCGGCGCTCTTTCCCGGCGGCGCCGAGGCCTTTACCGCCTGGCGCTGTACCCCCGACCAGGCACTGGTCACGGCCGCCTCGGAGGGTGAGCTGCGGCTCTGGTCGGCTCACGGCGCCTGGCGGCTTCAGCCCGCGGTGGTGGCCAGCGGGGCCCGCTACGAGCAGGACGAAGTCAGCTTCTGGAACAAGGGCTCCGAGGCCATAGTGGAGACGTCCCGGGGCCGGCTGGAGTGCCGGGCCTACATGCAGCGCCAGGCGCTGACCCGGCAGCAGCGCCCCGGGGTAATGTTCCTGGGGCGCGGCAACGAACCGGGCTGGATGGCGAGCCTCGCCCACGACCGTCCCGAGGTGACCCTGAGCCTCGACTACGGAACCCGGGAGCAGACGCTGCCCTACCGGGTGACCACCCTGGACAACGCTGCGGGGCGGGTGATCCTGGCCAGCGGCCGCGGCGACACGCCCTTCGAACTGCGCATCGAGGCCGGTGCCTGCCTGGACGACATGAGCGGCGAGCCCTTCCCGGCGCGGGTCACCCTGAGCGTCGACGGGGAGCAGTATCGAGGCTGCGGCCAGGGCATCGCTCCGTAAGAGGCGACTTTCGTTTTTATCGAACACGGGGTGCGGTTTTTTGCGCTTTTTATGTCAAAAAATCAATCTATCATGGTGTCCATCATCCTGATGTCTCGCTTCTAGGAGGTCGCCATGACCACTCGCACCCTCGTTCTTACCTCTTCCATCCTCGGCGAAAACGGCCAGTCCAAGGCCCTGGCCGAGCACTTCATCGCCCAGGCCGAGAGCCGCGACGGTGTCGAGGTGACCCATCGCGACCTGGTGGCCAACGAGCTGCCCCACCTTGGTCTGGCCGAACTGGGCAGCTGGCAAGTCGGCGCCGAGGAGCGCAGCGCCGAGCAGCGCGAGCTGGCCGCCCGCTCCGATGAACTGATCGCTGAGCTGCAGGACCACGACGTGGTGGTTCTGGCGGTGCCGATGTACAACTTCGGCATCCCCAGCCAGCTCAAGGCCTGGTTCGACCGCGTGATGCGTGCCGGCGTGACCTTCCGCTACACCGAGAACGGCCCCCAGGGCCTGGTGGAGGGCAAGCGTGCCGTGATCCTGGCGGCCCGTGGCGGCCAGTATGCCGGCACCGAGAAGGATACCCAGACGCCGCACCTCAAGCTGATGCTGGGCATGATCGGCATCGGCGAGGTGGACACCGTCTTCGCCGAGGGCCTCAACATGGGCAAGCGGGACGCGGCGCTGAAGGAAGCCCGTCAGGCCATCGACGGCCTGGTGTAACGCCTGTAAGTCGGCGATTCCCAATGCGGTAGCTGGACAGTTTGACGAAGCGGGGCGGCCTCAGGGCCGCCCCGCTGCGTCGTGTCTACCCTTTTCAGCAGCCTTCGAAGGTATCGAGCACCCAGCCGGCGCCGACGAATGCGCTGGTGCACAGTGCCGGTTCCGGGGCCAGGATGCGCCCCGCCAGCCGCGACAGCGCTTCGCGATTGCTCCGGGAGGGGGGCTCGAGTTGCTCGGAGGACGCCACCGGAGTCCAGTCGTCTCCGTCGCGGGTGGCCAGGGTGAAGGCGAAGGGGTGGAAGCCCGGGAAGCCCAGTCGCAAGTCGGTGGCCACCAGGGTCTCACGCCCGTCGAGCGTGCGCGTCTCGTAGCGCAGGAAGGGGCCGGCGAACCAGTCCAGCCGCCGGCCGCGCTCGCTCGCCAGGGCCGCCGGCTCCAAGTCGGCGCCGCGACGGTAGGTCTCCACCAGTGGCGAGTTGTCACCGTCGAGCACGCCCACCAGCAGTTCGTGGTGCTCGTCGCCGTCCACCACCGTGACCCGCCACAGCAGGGTGTTGAAGGGAGTGGGCTGGACCAGCCGCGGGGCCTCCTGCAGTCCCCGTTCGGCCAGCACCGGCTCGAGGCGATGCTCCACCAGCTGCTTGGCGCCGAAGGCAAACATCAGGTAGACGCTGGCCAGCGCCAGCCCCCAGGCCGGGCCGCGCCGGCCGTTGCCGGTGGCCAGCGCCACGCCGATGCCCACCAGCAGCGGCAGGCTGTAGAGCGGGTCGATGATGAAGACGATGGGGTAGGCCGCGGGCGGCACGTCCAGCGGCCACCACAGCTGCGTGCCGTAGGTGGTCAGGGCATCGAGCAGCGGGTGGGTGAGCAGGCAGAGGCCGAAGAAGGTCCCCCAGCGTCCCAGGGAGATGTCCCGGGCCGGCGCGAAGCGCGCCGAAAGCAGCGCCAGAGCGGTGGCCAGCCCCGCCAGCATGAACAGCGAGTGGGAAAAGCCGCGGTGCTCGGTTACGTTGGCCACGGCATCGCCGTAGTCGATGACCACGTCGAGATCGGGCAGCGTGCCGAGCACGGCACCGATCAGCACCGCCTTGCGTCCCAGCCGGTGGCCCAGCACGGCACCGCCAACGGCGGCCCCCAGGGCGGCCTGGGTAATCGAATCCATCGGGAGGGAGTCCTCGCAGAGAGTGCCCCGCTATGATGCCATGGGTGGGCTGACAGTTCCCCGTTGCTAGGCCTGAACCCAGGGCGGCCCGGCGTCGAGGATGCGCGCCTGTACCGGGCAGTCGTCGCGATGGGCGCCGGGTAGGTAGCCGGTGCTCATCAGGAACTCTCCGGTGATCTCGGGGCCGGTGAAGCGGAAGGTGCGCTTGAAGAGCCTGACCCAGTCGGCATGGGGCAGCGGGTGGTGGTAGTCGAGCCAGGTGGCGAGGCTGCCGTGTTCGGCACGCAGGGCCTGGAGTACCCGGGCGTTGTGGATCACGGCGTCGACCTTGAGGCGGTTGCGGATGATGCCGGCGTCCGCCAGCAGCCGGGTACGCTCGCGCTCCCCATAGACGGCCACCCGGTCGATGGCGAAGCCGTCGAAGGCCTCCCGGAAGGCGGCACGCTTCTTCAGCACCGTCAGCCAGGAGAGCCCCGCCTGGTTGATCTCCAGCGCCAGGCGCTCGAAGAGGGCGCCGTCGTCGTCCACCGGGAAACCGTACTCGTGGTCGTGGTAGGGTCCGTGAAACGGATGGCCCGGGGCCAGGTCACAGTAGTGGCTCATGCTGGGGCTCCCCGTTGCGAGCAGACTTGATCCAGGCCCTTGGCAAGGGCGTCGTTGATGCCGACAATCGTGCCATCACCCTACACCGCGGAGTGACTGCGATGAAGAAGACCGTTCGTCCCCTGGTCGCTGGCGCCCTGCTGGCGCTCCTGGCCGCCCCCGCCTGGGCAGAGCGACCCGTGGTCGAGATGTACCAGGACCCCAACTGCGGCTGCTGCGGCGACTGGGCCGACCACCTGGAGGCCGAGGGCTTCGCGGTGGAACGCCACAAGACCCGCGAGATGCGCCCCATCAAGCTCGAGCAGGGCCTCACCCCGGCGCTTGCCTCCTGCCACACTGCCATGGTCGACGGCTATGTGATCGAGGGCCACGTGCCGGCGGCGGACATCCACCGTCTGCTGGATGAGCGCCCGGACGTTGCCGGACTTTCCGTACCGGGCATGCCCCACGGCTCGCCGGGCATGGAGACCGGCCGTTACGATGACTACCGGGTGCTGGGCTGGCACCGGGACGACCGCACGCCTGAGATCTTCAGCGAGTACACTCACTGATCCCTCAACAAGGAGTTGAATATGCAGTACCTGCACACCATGGTGCGAGTCAGCGACCTCGATGCCTCGCTGCGCTTCTACTGCGACCTGCTGGGTCTGAAGGAGGTGCGCCGCAAGGAGAACGACAAGGGGCGCTTCACCCTGGTCTTCCTGGCCGCACCCGATGACGAGGGGCGCTCCGCCGAGCTCAAGGCGCCGGAGCTGGAGTTGACGTACAACTGGGACCCGGAAGAGTACAGCGGCGGGCGCAATTTCGGCCACCTGGCCTATCGAGTCGACGATATCTACGCTCTCTGCGAGAGGCTCCAGGCCAACGGGGTGACCATCAATCGCCCGCCCCGAGACGGCCATATGGCCTTCGTGAGGAGCCCCGATGACATCTCGGTGGAGCTGCTGCAGAAGGGCGACCCTCTCCCCGCCCGTGAGCCCTGGGCGTCCATGGACAACACCGGCAGCTGGTGAGTGGCCGGCCACGTGACAAGGAAGAACGACGACACATGAAGACGACGCTTGTGGCCCGCCTGGGCTTGGTGATGGCCGCCGCCGCGCTGCTGGCGGCCTGTGGGGGGCGTCCCGATGCGCCGCCGGAGCGCGAGGTGAGCCTCTCGGGCCCGGTGGTGGAGCAGCGCTGGAATCTGCTGCTGGTGGGCACCGATGAACGGCTCTCGCTGCCCGAGCCGGCCTGGTTCCGCATCCATGAGAACGGCCGGGTCAGCGGCAGCGACGGCTGCAACGAGATGAACGGACGGGTGCGCCTGGGCGAGAGCCATCGCATCGAGTTTTCGGAGATTGCCACCACCCGGCGCGCCTGCCCCCAGGGCGAGGACGCGGCCCGTGTCACCGGCATGCTGGAGACCGCCTACCGCTACCTGATCGACCATGATCGGCTGGTGTTCTTCGGCCCCGATCAGCGGGTATTGGGCGGCTGGCGCAAGGCGAATTAACGTCCCGGCAGCAGCGCCTGTACCTTGGCCATGCCCGCGGTGATGCCGCGGGCCATGGCCGGCCCCACCGGGGTGAGCAGGAACCAGGGGGCGATGATCAAGTTGACCTCCTGGTAGACCACCGTGGGACTAGGGTGGCTGTAGTCGATGACCATGCGTACGCCCTGAGCCGAAGACCGCCACCAGCAGCATGATGATACCGATGCCGCCCCAGCGCAGCAGGCGCCCGATGGCGAGGGCGGGGGGAGTCCGTGACATCGTGAGGTCTCGGGTCGGTGTATGTTCAGGCCCATTTTAGGCGAAGGGTTTTTAGCAGAACAGTGTACTTTAACAAGAATGCAACCTTCCTGGGCGGTACCGGCGCCAGGTACGCCCGGCGGCGCACCAACGCAAGCGGCCCGCCGAAGGCGGGCCGCTGGACCTGGCGGAACGGGTGGCTCAGAGGGCGGCGATCTTGTTGCGCTGCTCCACCAGCAGGCGGCGCGCCGCCTGGAAGTCGGCCAACTTCGCGCGCTCCTTGTCCACCACGGCCTCCGGTGCCTTGGCCACGAAGCCCTCGTTGCCAAGCTTCTTCTCGATGCCGCCGATCAGCTTCTCCTGCTTGTCGATCTCCTTGCCCAGTCGTGCGAGCTCGGCGTCCTTGTCGATCAGGTCGGCCATGGGCACCAGCACCTCCATCTCGCCCACCAGCTGGGTGGCCGACAGCGGCGCCTGGGCGGGATCCTCGAGCCAGGTGACGCTCTCCAGCTTGGCCAGCTTGGCCAGGAAACGGCGGTTGGCCGTGAGGCGCGCTGGGTCGTCCGGGCCGCCCTTGGTGAGCAGCACCTCCAGCGGCTTGCCCGGGGCGATGTTCATCTCGGCGCGGATGTTGCGGATCGCCACGATCACGCCCTTGAGCCACTCGATGTCGCGGGTGGCGGTCTCGTCGAGCAGTGCCTCGTCGGCCGCCGGCCAGGGCTGCTCCATGATGGAGCCGTCCGTATCCTTCGCGAGGGTGCCGGCCAGGGGCGCCACGCGCTGCCAGATCTCCTCGCTGATATAGGGCATCATCGGGTGGGCCAGGCGCAGGATCGCCTCCAGCACTCGCACCAGGGTCTGGCGGGTGCCGCGCTTGGCCGCGTCCAAGGCGGCCTCATCCCACAGCACCGGCTTGGATAGCTCCAGGTACCAGTCGCAGTACTCGTTCCAGACGAACTCGTAGAGCGCCTGCGACGCATGGTCGAAGCGGAACTCCTCCATCGCCCTGGTCACCTGGGCGGCGGTCTGCTGCAGGCGCGAGAGGACCCAGCGGTCGGCCAGCGACAATTCGACGGGGGTCTCGTCGAGCCCGGTGTCCTCGCCCTCGGCGTTCATCAGCACATAGCGCGAGGCATTCCACAGCTTGTTGCAGAAGTTGCGGTAGCCGTCCAGGCGGCCCATGTCGAACTTGATATCGCGCCCGGTGGTGGCCTGGGAGAGGAAGGTGAAGCGCAGCGCGTCGGTGCCGTGGGGCTCGATGCCCTCGGGGAACTCGCTGCGGGTGGCCTTCTCGATCGCCCTGGCCTTCTGGGGCTGCATCAGGCTGCCGGCGCGCTTCTCGACCAGGGTATCGAGCCCGATCCCGTCGATCAGGTCGATGGGGTCGAGCACGTTGCCCTTGGACTTGGACATCTTCTGGCCCTGGCCGTCGCGCACCAGGCCGTGCACATAGACCTGCTTGAAGGGCACTTCGCCGGTGAACTTCAGGGTCAGCATGATCATCCGGGCGACCCAGAAGAAGATGATGTCGAAGCCGGTGACCAGCACGCTGGAGGGATGGAAGGTGCGCAGCTCTTCGGTGCGCTCCGGCCAGCCCAGGGTGCCGAAGGTCCACAGGCCCGAGCTGAACCAGGTGTCGAGGACGTCCTCGTCCTGGGTGAGGCGCGGCACGCCCAGCTTCTCCATGGTCTTGAGGGCATCGGCGGTCAGCTCGGTGGTGCCGCCCAGCAGCTGATTGAAGCCGCGCAGACGCATGGCGGTGTCGAAGTCGCCCTGTTCGTGCTCGATGAAGTGGGCCAGCTCGACCAGGTAGTCGCGGGTGGCCTCCACCTCGTTGCGGGCCACGAAGACGTTGCCGTCGGCGTCGTACCAGGCGGGGATGCGGTGACCCCACCACAGCTGGCGGGAGATGCACCAGTCCTGCAGGTCGCGCATCCAGGCGAAGTACATGTTCTCGTAGTTCTTGGGCACGAACTGGATATCGCCCTTCTCCACCGCCTCGATGGCCGGCTTGGCGAGGCTCTCCACGGCGACGAACCACTGGTCGGTGAGCAGCGGCTCGATGACGTCACCGGAGCGGTCGCCGTAGGGCAGGGTGTTGTTGACCGTCTCGATCTGCTCGAGGAGCCCGGCGGCCTCCATGTCGGCGACGATGCGCGCTCGAGCCTCGAAGCGGTCCAGGCCGGCGTATGCCTCGGGCAGGTTCGGGTCGATATCGGGCAGGGGACGGCCCTGGATATCGAAGGCCTCGGCCTGGGCAAGAATCGCCGCGTCCTGGGTGAAGACGTTGATCAGCGGCAGGCCCTGGCGCTTGCCGACCTCGTAGTCGTTGAAGTCGTGGGCGGGGGTGATCTTCACGCAGCCGGAGCCTTTCTCCATATCGGCATGCTCGTCGGCCACCACCGGGATGCGACGCCCGACCAGCGGCAGGATGATCGCCTTGCCCACCAGCGAGGCGTAGCGGGGGTCTTCCGGGTTGACCGCCACGCCGGTGTCACCCAGCAGGGTCTCCGGGCGGGTGGTGGCAACGACGAGATAATCCTTGCCGTCATCGGTGGTCACGCCGTCGGCCAGCGGGTAGCGGAAGTGCCAGAACTGGCCCTGCTGGTCACGGTTCTCCACCTCGAGATCGGAGATGGCGGTGTGCAGGGTCGGGTCCCAGTTGACCAGCCGCTTGCCGCGGTAGATCAGGTCTTCCTTGAAGAGGCGCACGAAGACCTCCTGGACCGCCTGGTAGAAGCCGTCGTCCATGGTGAAGCGCTCGCGGCTCCAGTCGACGCTGGCGCCCATGCGGCGCAGCTGGCGGGTGATATGGCCGCCGGACTCGTGCTTCCACTCCCACACCTTGTCGATGAAGGCCTCGCGGCCGAGGTCGTGGCGAGTCTTGCCCTCTTCCGCGGCGACCTTGCGCTCCACCAGCATCTGAGTGGCGATCCCGGCGTGGTCGGTGCCCACCTGCCAGAGGGTGTTGCGCCCCTGCATCCGCCGCCAGCGGGTCAGGGTATCCATGATGGTGTCCTGGAAGGCGTGGCCCATGTGCAGACTGCCGGTGACGTTGGGCGGCGGGATCATGATGGAGTAGGGCTCGCCTTTGCCTGAGGGGGCGAAGCGGCCATCGGCCTCCCAGCGCTCGTACCAGCGGGATTCGATCTGCTCGGGTTGGTAGGTCTTGTCCATGGGCGTTCCGGGTCCAGAAATGAGCACCGCCGGCCAGTTGGCCGGACGGCAGGAGAGGGCGACGAGAAATGGGGCCTTGCATGGCGTGACGCTGCCTTGTGGGAGCCAGGCTCCGCCGGGCGAATGGCGCCGCAGGCGCCTGGGCGGTGTTGTTTGTGTTGGCGTCTGCCGCCAGGGAGTCCTTCGGCCTCCATTCGCCGGGCAAAGCCCAGCTCCCACATGGTGGTGCAGCCTCAACCTCAACAGAGGTTCATGCCAGAGTGCAGTGCTTCCAAAAAATGGCCTAGATTATAGCGCGGCGAGACGCCCGACGTCAGCCTGACTGCCCGCGCAGCTGATGCGCCTTGACCGGGTAGCCGCGCTTCTTGTAGGTCTGCCAGCACTCGCGCTTGGCCACCAGCACCTCCTGGTGCTGGTTGATGATCTCGGCGACCCGCTCGAAGCGCGAGAACCACTCGGGGATGCCCGGGGAGAGGTTGAGCAGCGCCTGCACGGCCAGGTCGGGGGAGGGCGGCGACGCCCAGCCGATGGTCACCGGAATCCGGGCGTCGAGTTCGGCCGCGGCGCCTTCCTCGCCCAGCAGGGCGTGGGGCACATAGGCGTCGGGGCGAAAGGTCCAGAGCCGCTCGTCGAGGGTTCTGGCCATGGCCTCGTCCTCGGCGTGCAGGTGCAGCCGATAGCCCTTGCGCTGGATGGTCTCGGCCAGCCGGCAGGCGAAGTCGAGGCGCGCCTCCAGGGTGGTGTCGGGGAGGACGTAGAAATCGATCTGGGTCATGAATATCCCCTTCGGGGAGCCATAAGCTGTAAGAGTGGAGCTTCGCTCCTGGAAGCTGGAAGAAAAAACTTGATCACAAGGTTGGTGGAATCACTCTGCCTTCCAGCTTCCAGCTTCCAGCTTCCAGCTTCCAGCTTCCAGCTTCCAGCTTCCAGCTTCCAGCTCAGGGTCAGACCAGCCGCGTCAACCAGCCGTGGGTGTCCTCGGCGCGGCCGTACTGCAGGTCGAGCAGTTTGGTGCGCAGGCGCTTGGCGATGGGATTGCCGCTGTCCTCCTTCAGGCGGATGCTGCCCTCCTCGGTGACCAGCTCACCCACCGGGGTGATCACCGCGGCGGTGCCGCAGGCGAACACCTCGGTGAGTTCGCCGGAGGCGGCGGCCTCTCGCCACTCGTCGATGCTGATCGGACGCTCCTCGGGGGTGAGGCCCTCGTCGCGGGCCAGGGTCAGCACCGAGTCGCGGGTCACGCCCTCGAGGATGGTGTCGGTCAGGCGCGGGGTGACGATGCGGCCGTCCTTGAAGACAAAGAACAGGTTCATGCCGCCCAGCTCCTCGACCCACTTGTTCTCGACCGCGTCCAGGAAGGCCACCTGACCGCAGTCGTGGGCGCTGGCTTCCTTCTGGGCGGCCAGCGAGGCGGCGTAGTTGCCGCCGCACTTGGCGAAGCCGGTGCCGCCCGGGGCGGCACGCTTGTAGTGGCTGGAGAGCCAGATGGAGACCGGCTCCACACCGCCCTTGAAGTAGGCCGCCGCGGGGGAGGCAATCACGTAGTAGTCCACCTCATGAGCCGGACGCACGCCGAGGAACTTCTCGCTGGCGATCATGAAGGGGCGCAGATAGAGGCTGCACTCGTCGGCCTCATTCTTCGGCGTGGGCACCCAGGCGTGGTCCTGGGCCAGCAGCGCCTTGAGCGAGCCGATGAAGTCCTCGTCGGAAAGTTCCGGCAGGGCCAGGCGGCGGGCGCTGCGGCGGAAGCGCTCGGCGTTCTTCTCCGGGCGGAAGGTCCACACCGAGCCGTCGGCGTGGCGGTAGGCCTTGATGCCCTCGAAGATCTCCTGGGCGTAGTGCAGCACCGCGGCAGCGGGGTCCAGGGTCAGCGGCCCGTAGGGACGCACCTCGCGGCCGTGCCAATCGGCGTCCAGGGTCCAGCGCACATGGGCCATGTGGTCGCTGAAGTAGCGGCCAAAGCCGGGGTTGGCGAGGATCTCCTCACGGATCGAGTCGGCCGTGGAGGTGGAGTTGGGCAGGAGTTCGAAGCTGGCAGTCGACACGGCAAGGGGTCTCCGCTACTCCCGGGGCGTGCCGGCCCCGGGGTGATACAGGAAGCTCGGGCCGGCGAGGGCCGGCCCGGGTCATGGATTCATCGTCAGTTCCACATGAGAAAGGCGATACGGGAAAAACGCAAGCCCACGCCGCTATTCCGCCTCGGTCTCCACCACGGCATCGCCTTCTCGGTCCAACAGATACTGGGTCAGCAGGCCCACCGGGCGGCCGCTGGCCCCCTTCTGCTTGCCGGAGGTCCAGGCGGTGCCGGCGATGTCCAGATGCGCCCAGGGAAACTTGTCGGCGAAGCGCGAGAGGAAGCAGGCGGCGGTGATGGTGCCCGCCGGCTTACCGCCGATGTTGGCCAGGTCGGCGAAGTTGGAGTCGAGCTGCTCCTGGTATTCGTCCCACAATGGCAGGTGCCAGGCGCGGTCCCAGGCCGCCTCGCCGGCGTCCAGCAGGTCCAGGGCCAGGTCGTCGTCGTTGGCGAGCAGGCCGGTGGCGTGGTGGCCCAGGGCGATGATGCAGGCGCCGGTGAGGGTGGCGATGTCCACGACGCTGGCCGGTTCGAAGCGCTCGGCGTAGGTGAGGGCATCGCACAGCACCAGGCGGCCCTCGGCGTCGGTGTTGAGTACCTCCACGGAGAGGCCCTTGAGCGTCTTGATGATGTCGCCGGGCTTGGTGGCGCGGCCGTCTGGCATGTTCTCGGCGGCGGCGACGATGGCCACCAGGTTGACCTTCGGGCGGATACCGAGCACCGCCTGGACGGTGCCGAACACGCTGGCCGCCCCGCACATGTCGAACTTCATCTCGTCCATGGCCTCGCCGGGCTTGAGCGAGATGCCGCCGGTGTCGAAGGTGATGCCCTTGCCCACCAGCACGTGGGGCGCCTCGTCGGGGTTATCGGCCCCCTGGTACTTCATGACGATCAGCCGCGAGGGCTGAGCGCTGCCGCGGCCCACCGAGAGCAGGCTGTGGGCGCCCAGCGCCTCCAGGGCCTCCTCGTCGAGGATCTCCACCTCAAGGGCGCCACCGGAGGCCTGGCCCAGCGCCTCGGCCTGCTCGGCCAGGTAGCTGGGGGTGCAGACGTTGCCCGGCAGGTTGCCCAAGGTGCGGGTGGTATTCACGCCCTGGCCCACGGCGTCGCCGATCCGCGCGCCCTCGCGAGCGGCAGCGGCCTCGCCGTCCTCGCTGACCAGCAAGGTTACCTGGGCCAGGCGCGTGGCGGGGGCCTTCTCGGACTTGAACTCATCGAAGCGATAGAGGGCACGATGGGTCGCCTCGGCCACCATGCGCGCCTTCCAGTCGGCGTCGCGCTCGGCCAGCGGCACATCGGTGAAGGCCACCGCGCAGTCATCGATCGGGAGGTCGGCCAGGGCCGTGAAGGCGGCGTCCAGGGCCTTGCGGAAGGCGGCTTCCTGGCACGTGTCGCGCTTGCCCAGGCCCACCAGCAGCAGACGCTCGGCGGAGAGGCCCGGGGCGAAGGGGATCATCTGCACCTTGCCCAGCTTGGCGTCGAAGTCGCCGCGCTCGATGAGCTGGCCGATCAGCTTCTCGCTGGCGTCGTCTAGGCGTGCAGCGGTAGGCAGCAGCTCGCCCTCCTGATACACCGGGATGACGAGGCAGGCGGTCTCGACCTTGGCGGGGTTACCCGTCTTGACAGGAAATTCCATGGCGTCTCCACAGACAAGCGTGTTTGGTTGCAGGCGTCGGGGTTACAAGGGTCAGGGTTACAAGTGCAGGGGGATTCTGGATAATGCCGGCACGTCGCCGTGCCGCATCAGTGTACCCAAGGCATGGCCCCATTGCATGGCGGGCGCCGCATGATCATCTTCCGTTACCTGACCCGCGAGATCCTGCTGACCATGGCCGCCGTTGCCGGCGTGCTGTTGCTGGTGATCATGGGCAGTCGCTTCATTCGCTACTTCAGCGACGCCGCCGAGGGCGACATCCCGGCCAGTATTCTCGGCACCCTGATGCTGTTCCATCTGCCGGGGTTCCTCGAGCTAATCCTGCCGTTGGCCTTCTTCCTCGGTATCCTGCTCGCCTATGGCCAGCTCTACCTCAACAGCGAGATCACCGTGATGGTGGCCTGCGGCACCAGCCCCAACAAGTTGCTCCAGGTGAGTCTGGTGCCGGCCACCCTGGTGGCGGTCCTGGTGGCGCTGTGCAGCCTGTGGCTGACGCCGGCCGGCGCCCTGCACAACGCGGTGATGCTCGAGGAGCAGCGCAGCCGCATCGACTTCTCGGCCCTGGCGCCGGGGCGCTTCCAGGAGTTCGGCAGCGGCCGCACCGCCTATATGGAGGGACTCAGCGATGACGGCAGCGAGATGCGTGGCGTCTTCATCAGCGAGCGCCAGCGTCGACGTGACGGCACCCCGGAAACGGCGATGACCCGGGCCGGAGGGGGCTACCAGACCCTGGACATGGAGACCGGCAGCCGCTTTCTGGTGCTTACCGACGGCGAGCGCTACAGCGTTGCCCCGGGGCGTTTCGAGGCGGAGCGTCTCGAGTTCGACACCTACGCGGTGCGCCTCTCCCAGGCCGATGACCTGCGTGAGCTCGACGCGCCCGAGTACGCCAGCACCGCGGCGCTGTTCGGCGACGACTCGACCCGCGCCCAGGCCCAGCTGCAGTGGCGTCTGGGGCTGCCGCTGATGGTCTTCATCCTGACCCTGCTGGCGATGCCGCTCTCCCGGGTCAATCCGCGCCAGGGACGCTTCGCCAAGCTGCTGCCGGCGATCTTCCTGCACGTCGCCTACCTGAGCCTGCTGCTGGCCGCCCTGGATGCCATCGGCCGCGGTGCCCTGCCGGCACTGGTGGGCATGTGGCCGATCCATGGCGCCTTCCTGGCCCTCGGGCTGATCATGATGGCGCGCGCCCAGCGCAAGGGGATGAGCGGATGATTGCCGATCGTTTCGACCGCTATCTGGCGCGCAACGTCCTGGGGGCCATCATCGTGGTGCAGGTGGTGCTGCTGGGCCTGGACCTGGTGATCTCCTACATCAACGACCTGGACGACGTGGAAGGCGACTACGGCGCCTTCCACGTGCTGCTCTATCTGGGAATGCGCCTGCCCTGGCGCTTCTATCAATACGCCCCGGTGGGGGTGCTGATCGGCGCGCTGATCGGCCTGGGTAGCATGGCCTCGAGCAACGAGCTCACCGTGATGCGTGCCGCCGGGCGCTCGCTCACCCGCATCCTGTGGGGGGCGATGAAGCCGATCATCCTGGTGATCGTGGTGGTACTGCTGGTGGCCGAGTACGTCGCCCCGCGCACCGAGCAGTTCGCCAATGCCTGGCGCCTGGAGCGCATCCAGGGGGCCGGGGCGGTGGTCACCGAGCGCGGCGGCTGGCAGCGCGAGGGCGACAGCTTCTACCGCTTCGGGGCCATCCGCGCCGATGACACCGTGCTCGACCTGACCCGCTACCGTTTCGAGGGGCAGCGCCTGGTGGAGGCCTCCAGCGCCGAGCGCGCCGCCTGGCGTGACGGCAGCTGGCGGCTGGAGGGGGTGGAGGTCACGCGCTTTCACGACGAGCACACCGAGGCCGAGCGCCATGACACCCTGCCCTGGGAGACCAGCCTGACGCCTGAGCAGCTCAACCGCCTGTTGCGGTCCATCAACAGCCAGGCACCCAGCGAGCTTCTGGCCTATGCCCGCTATCTCCAGGCTCAGGGGCAGGCAGCGACCCAGCCGCTGCTCTATTTCTGGCAGAAGATGCTGATGCCCTTGACCATGGGCTCGCTGGTGCTGGTGGCGGCCTCCTTCGTGTTCGGCCCGCTGCGCACCGTGGCCGCCGGTACCCGGGTCTTCTATGGGGTGGTCACCGGGCTGGTCTTCAAGTACCTGCAGGACCTGCTGGCGCCGGCCTCCATGGTGTTCGGTTTCTCGCCCGCCTGGGCGGTGCTGGCGCCGACCCTGATCTGTGCCGCCGTGGGGCTCTACCTGCTGCGGCGAACCGCCTGAGCAAGGAACTTCCATGCAACGACGTTTCGGCAACCTCGACGACGTCTGGCCGGCGGGGCTTACCCGCCGGCTGGGCGCCATGCTCTACGACAGTTTCCTGGTGGCCGCCATCTGGCTCCTGGTGGCTGGGCTGCACCTGCTGGTGGGGCGTCAGCTGCTGGGGATTTCCGCCGAGCAGGTGGGGGCCGGCCTGCTCTGGGGGCTCTCCTTGCAGCTGCTGCTGCTGGTCTCGGCCTTCGCCTTCTTCGCCTTCTTCTGGACCAGAGGCGGTGTGACGCTCGGCATGCAGGCCTGGCGGCTGCGGGTGCAGACCCTCGACGGCGTCTCCATCACCCTGGCCCAGGCGGCGGTGCGCTTCCTGGTGGCCTGCCTGTCGATCGCGGCCTTTGGCCTCGGCTACCTGTGGATCCTGTTCGATGCCGAGCGGCGCAGCTGGGCGGATATCGCCTCGGGAACCCGGGTGGTGGTGCTGCCCAAGCCGCCCAGGTAGCGGATGGGCCGCCGCAGCGATATTGATCCGGATCAGACCTTGGTCTGATTCCCGCTTGCAAGGGCCTATGCGAATCATTTACATTTACTATCGCTATCGTCAGCGAGGTGATGTGAATGTTCGTATGTCTCTGCAAGGGGGTCTCCGACCACCAGATCCGCCAGACCGTCGAGGACGGCGCCCGCAGCTGGCGCGACGTCCAGCGCGAGACCGGGTGCGGCACCCAGTGTGGCAAGTGTGCCGTCCAGGCCAAGGGCCTCACCCGCGAGGCGGTGAAGGCCGAGCTGATGGTGGGCGTCGAGGATCTCGCCTACGCCGTCTGACGGAATCGAGATCATTCTCGCTTTCGTTATCAGGCAGTTGATTTCATTGGTTTTTCGTCAGAATTCGCTAGACTGGTAGGTAGCGTCTGGCAATGCCGCTTCCGGCATGCCAAGCTGCAGATATACTTCCCTGACGACAGCCAAAGGATAAGACCATGAAAGGCGACAGCAAGGTCATCGAGCACCTCAACAAGTCCCTGGGTAACGAACTGGTCGCGATCAACCAGTACTTCCTGCACGCCAAGATGTACAAGGACTGGGGCCTCAAGGCGCTGGCCAAGTGGGAGTACGACGAGTCCATCGAGGAGATGAAGCACGCCGACAGGCTGATCGAGCGCATCCTCTTCCTGGAGGGCATCCCCAACCTGCAGGATCTCGGCAAGCTCCAAATCGGCGAGAACGTCCGCGAGATGCTCGAGTGCGATCTCAAGATCGAACACGAGGGGCGCAACGATTACATCGAGGCGATCACCTACTGCGAGCAGGTCAAGGACTATGTCACCCGCGACCTCTTTCGTGAGATCCTCGCCGACGAGGAAGACCACATCGACCATATCGAGACCGAGCTCGGCCTGATCGACAAGGTCGGCATCGAGAACTACATGCTCAAGCAGATGCAGGAAGCCGGCGAGGAGTAATCGCCCGCCTTCCATTCATCATCTCACAGACACCGGCGCCCTCGTGGCGCCGGTGGTGTTTCCGCCCCCCCCCCCTTTCCGGTGAGAAGGGCTCAGAATGCCTTCTCCAGCTCGAAGCGCGGCACCGGTTCTCCCCGCACCTCCACCAGCTCGGTGAAGTTGTCCAGAGGGCGAACCCACAGGCCGTATTCACCGTAGAGGGCGCGATAGACCACCAGCGGCTCTTCGGTCTCGCTGTGGTGGGCCAGGCCCAGCACCTCGTAGCGGTTGCCCTTGTAGTGGGCATAGATACCGGGGACGGGAAGGGTGCGGGTCATGGGGAGAACTCCAGAGGGTCAGGGGGTCGCGTGGGCGTGGCGGGCCAGCCTGGCCAGCACCCGGGAGGCGGCGGTGAAGCCGAAGCTGCCGGTGAGGAAGGTGGCCGCGCCGAAACCGGAGGCGCAGTCCAGCCGCGTGGCTTCGCCGCTGCCCGGCTTCTGGAAACATACCTCGCCGTCGCTGCCCGGGTAGGCCAGCTGTTCGTCAGAGTAGACGCACTCCACGGAGAAGCGCCGCTTCGGGTTGCGCGAGAAGCCGAAGTCGCGACGCAGCCGGGCGCGTACCTTGGCCAGCAGCGGATCGTGCTCGGTGCGGGCCAGGTCCGCCACCTTGATGCGGGTGGGGTCGGTCTGGCCGCCGGCGGCGCCGGTGACGGTGATCGGCAGCTTGCGCCGCTTGCACCAGGCGATCAGTGCCGCCTTGGCCACCACGCTGTCGATGGCGTCCACCACATGGTCGGCGTCCTCGGGAATGCGTTCGGCCAGGTTGGTGGGGGTGACGAAGGCGGTATCGGCCACCACCTCGATGCCCGGCTGGATGGCCAGACAGCGCTCGGCCAGCACCTCCACCTTGGGCCGGCCGATGGTGCCGTTCAGGGCGTGGAGCTGGCGGTTGACGTTGGAGACGCAGACATCGTCCAGGTCGATCAGGGTGAGCCGGCCGATGCCGGAGCGGGCCAGCGCCTCCACGGTCCAGCTGCCGACGCCGCCGACGCCCACCACCACCACGTGGGCCGAGCGGAAGCGCTCGAAGGCACGGGCGCCGTAGAGGCGTCGGATGCCGCCGAAGCGCAGGGCGTGGTCGTCCGTCTCGACGGTGTCCTGCGGGACGACGGCTTGGGAAGCGAAGGGCAGATCGGTCATGGTGGCGTGTCGGTCAGTCGATGGCGGCGGGTTCGGGGTGCGGCTGGTTCTCGCCCACGGCGTCCACCGGCAGGTGGCCGGCCCAGCCGAAGCGCCGGAACAGTGCACTCATGGTGGTATCCAGGGCGCAGCTCAGGCGCAGCGGCTGCCCGCTCACCGGGTGCACGAAGGCCAGCTCGGTGGCGGCCAGCAGCAGCCGCGGGGCGTCGAGGCACTCGGCGAAGAACCGGTTGTGGTTGCCCTTGCCATGCTTGGCGTCGCCGATGATCGGATAGCCCCGCTGGGACAGGTGACGGCGGATCTGGTGGCGGCGTCCGGTGAGTGGGCGTGCCTCCATCAGCGAATAGCGGCTATGGGCATAGCGATCCACCTGCACCGGCAGCTCCACGCTGTCCAGGCGCCTGATATCGGTGACCGCCTCCATGGCGGGCATCTCCGCCTTGGGGCGGCTGCCATCCTCCTCGCGCAGCGGATACTCGAGCCGCTCGGCCGCGGGGCCGATGCCGCGCACCACCGCCAGGTAGCGCTTGGCAACCCGGCGCTCGGCGAAGGCCTCGCTGAGCCGGGTGGCGACCGCGGCTGACAGGGCCAGCACCATCACCCCCGAGGTGGGGCGGTCCAGCCGGTGCACCGGGTAGACCCGCTGGCCGAGCTGGTCGCGCAGCCGCTGCAGCAGGAACACGCGCTCGCCGCGGGCCAGGGCGGTGCGGTGCACCAGCAGGCCGGCCGGCTTGTGCACGGCCACCAGGTGCTCGTCGAGATGCAGGATGCGCAGGGGGTCGCTCATACCGTAGGAACCGCCGAGTCAGTAGGAACCGTCACAAAGTGGCCGGCTATTGTCACCGCCCGGGGCAACGATGTCACCCAGGAGTGGCTGTCACGCCGGCGGCAGCAGGCCGCGGACCAGCGCCTCTGCACCCGGCTGATCTAGAAGGGACGGCATCGCCGACGCCTCAGCGGGCGGCAGAGGGCAGTGGTGCCAGGC
The DNA here is from genome assembly GCF_047795635.1 of Halomonas sp. HK25. Lineage (GTDB taxonomy): Bacteria > Pseudomonadota > Gammaproteobacteria > Pseudomonadales > Halomonadaceae > Halomonas. The sequence continues at coordinate 747,499 of NZ_CP181044.1, forward strand.
GGCGAATCTCCACGTGGGAGAACCAGTCGAGGTCCGCGGCGGCGGCCTTAAGCCGGCGGGCCGTCTGCTGGCTATCCAGCAACGAGTGCTCATCGAGGCAAGCCACTACCGTGACGCGACCCTCCAGGTAGTGAAGCTCCAGGTCGCGCAGCTCCGGCCAGTCGGGAAGGGTGGACCAGCGCTGCGTCAGCGCCGCCTCCACCTCGGGGCGCAGCGGCAGGCCGGGCAGGCGGCTCGGATCGCCCGCGCCGGCGTCATCCTCGGGGTCGATGTGGAAGGTCAGGTCGGTCAGCTCCGGGTGGGCCTGACGCAGTCGGCGGCTCACCTCGTTGCCGATCTCGTGGCCCTCGGAGACGCTGATTCGCGGCGATACCACCACGTGGAGATCGAGCATGGTGCGTCCGGCCGATTGGCGAGTGCGCAGGTCGTGGATGCCCTCCACCCCGGGCACGCTCAGCGCCACATCGCGCATCGCCTCCTGCTGCGTCACCGGCAGGGCGGTATCGACCAGCTCGCGGCCCGACTCCCACAGCAGGTCCCAGCCTACCTTGCCGACCAGCAGCCCCACGATCACTGCGGCCACCGTGTCCAGCCAGCCGTGGCCGAGCTGTGTGCCCACCAGGCCTACCAGCACCACCCCGGTGGAGAGCACGTCGGAGCGGGAGTGCCAGGCGTTGGCCGCCAGCAGCTTTGAGCGCAGGCGGCGCGCCACGCGCATGGTGACCTGGAACAATGCCTCCTTGGCGAGCAGGGTGGCGAATGCAATCAGCATGGCCCAGATGCCCGGCGGTGGGATCTGGGCGGCGGAGAACAGCCGCTCCACGCTCGACCATGCGATGGCGCCCGCCACGAAGATCAACACGCTGCCCAGGAAAAGCGTGGCCAGGGTCTCGATGCGACCGTGGCCATAGGGGTGGTCGTGGTCCGGGCCCTGGCTGCCGTAGTGGGTGGCTGCCAGCACGAAACCATCGGTGATCAGGTCCGAGAAGGAGTGGATGCCGTCGGCGATCAGCGCCGCCGAGCCCACCAGGACGCCGGTGATCACCTTGACCAGGCCGACGATACCGTCGACCCAGATGGCAAGCACGGTAATGCGTCGAGTGTCGCGGGTCCTCTGATGGTGGCTGATCTCGTGATCGGTGTTCTGCATGGAAGCCTGGCCTCAGGCGACGCGGTCGGCAGGCACTTGCCGCACTTCGGTCATGGATGTTCTTCAATGCAAATAGTACCGAAAAGGTCCTCTTTCGTGCAACGGCCCCTGCTTGATGTCGGCGCCGGACTGCGCCACTGTCCTGCTGTCCCTTACTACTGAGGAGTTGTCATGTCTTCCACCGTACTGATCACCGGCGCCAACCGCGGCGTCGGCCTCGCCCTGGCCAGCCACTATCGCCATGCTGGCTGGGAGGTGATCGGCGTCTGCCGCGGCAGCGGCGATGACACCGCCGAGCTCCGGCAGGTGGCCAGCCGGGTCATCGAGGGCATCGACGTCACCCGTGACGAGGACGTCGCCCGCCTGGCGGTCGAACTGGAGGGCCAGCGCCTCGACCTGTTGATCAACAACGCCGGCCTGCTCAAGGACGAGCGTCTGGGCGAGATCGACTTCGATGCCATTCGCGAGCAGATGGAGATCAACGCCTACGCGCCGCTACGGGTGACCGAGGCGCTGCTCGGCTGCCTGCGCGAGGACAGCAAGGTGGCCAACATCACCAGCCGCATGGGCTCTATTGCCGACAACGACTCCGGTGGACGCTATGGCTATCGCGCCTCCAAGGCGGCACTCAACGCCTTCGGCAAGTCGCTGGCCATGGACCTCAAGCCCCGCGGCATCGCCGTTATCCAGCTCCACCCCGGCTATGTGCAGACCCGCATGGTCAACTTCGGTGGCCTGATCACCCCGGATGAGGCCGCCGCCGGCATCGCCGCGCGTATCGAAGCGCTCAGCCTGGAAACCACCGGCGGCTTCTGGCACAGCAACGGCGAGCCGCTGGCCTGGTAGCATGAACCGGCGACGAATGCGGGTTTCGCCAATGCTGCTGGCCGCCACGCGAAATATCTGTGTAGGCTAACGGTTTCGTCGTCACCGGAGCCTGCCATGACTGCCTCGCCTCCCGCCGCTTCGTCATCGCCGCCTCATGCGGAGGGCTGGCGGGTCCTGGTGGCCACCACCTGGGTGCAGGTGCTGTGCAGCGGCGGCATGCTGCTGGTGCCGACCCTGGCGCCCCAGGTCGCGGCGGCTTTCGGTGTGCCGACCGGCTGGGTCGGGCTGCAGGTCAGCCTGCTCTACGGGGTGGCGATGCTGACCTCGCTGCAATCGGCGGTGCTCGCTCGTCGCCTTGGCGGTTGCCGGGCCAGCCAGCTGGCCATGGCGCTGGTGATGGGGGGCTGCGCGCTGGCGTTGATCGGAACGCCGCTGGCGCTGCTGGGCACCACCCTGTTGCTGGGCCTCGCCTACGGCATCACCAGCCCCGCGGCGGCGGAGCTGCTCTCCCGGTTCACGCCTCCCGAGCGACGCAACCTCGTCTACTCGATCAAGCAGACCGGTGTTCCCCTGGGCGGCGTGCTGGCCGGCCTGATGGCACCACCGCTTGCCGCGCTGTGGAACTGGCAGGCCGCCTTCCTGGCGGTGGGGGTGGCCTGTCTGGCTACGCTTCTGCTGCTGCAGCCGCGGCGTACCCGCTGGGATGCCAGCCGGGATGCCCGCGTGCGGATGCAGCGCGCCGGCAGCCTGGGCGTGCTGCGCCGCTACCGCGCCATGCGCTGGCTGGGGGCCACCGGCTTCTGCCTCTCTGCGGCCCAGCTCTCGCTGCTCAGCTTCGCGGTGGCCTACATGGTCGAGGAGCTGCTGCTTGGCCTGGTGATGGCGGGCGCCGTGGTGTCGCTGGTTCATGTGGCGGGGGTGACGGGCCGCCTGGGCTGGGGCGCGCTGGCCGACCGCCTGGGGGGCAGCCTGCCGGTGCTGTTCGGCCTGGCCGGCGTCATCGCCTTGATCTTCTTCCTGCTGGCCGTGCTCGGCACCGCGGTGCCGACCTGGGTGACCCTCACCCTGATGGTGGTCGCCGGCGCCACGGCGGTGGGCTGGAACGGGGTCTATCTGGGCGAGGTGGCACGGCGCTGCGAACCCGGTGAGGTAGGCGAGGCCACTGCCGCCGTGCTGGTGCTTACCTATATGGGGGTGCTGGTGGGCCCAGCGCTGTTCAGCCTTGTCGTGTGGCTGACCGGCAGCTATTCGGTGGGCTTCCTGCTGCCCATGGTGACCGGCGCACTGGCCGTCTTCTGTCTGCTGAACTGCGTGCGTAGTGATGCCGCGCCCCGCGCCGCCTGAGCCAACCTAGCGGCCGATCCACTCCCCCAGGGCCATCTCGGCCAGCGGCGGTTCGGTGGTCACCGGCAGGTCGTGCTGCTCGCCGAGCCACAGGGCGAACTCTCGGCAGCGCGACAGCGGTGAGGTGACGATGGCGTCCCAGGGCGGTTCACCGTCCGTCATCAGGGCGGCGATGGCGTCCTGCATCTGCTGCCAGCCGCGCTCGCTCAGGGGGTGGTCGGTGGTGCCGCGCAGCATCCGCCCGCCCGACCGGCTCGCCGTGGCGCATCAGGTCGAGGGTGGTCACCTCGGCATCGGGAAAGCGCATGGTCGTGTTCCTCTCTGAGACAGGGTGCTCAAATGACGGCGTGGCGAACCCGAGCGGAAATCCACTCCGAGGCCAGCACGGTGACGAAGATCATCAGGAAGATCACGCTGACCTGGTTCCAGGCCAGGCTGTTGATGGCGGCATTGAGCTGCAGCCCGATGCCGCCGGCGCCCACCAGCCCCAGCACCGTGGATTCGCGGATATTGATGTCCCAGCGGTAGACGCTGATACCGGCGAAGGCGGGCAGCACCTGGGGCAGCACCCCGTAACTCATCACCTGCAGGCGGCCGGCGCCGGTAGCGCTGATCGCCTCCACCGGGGTGGGATGGATCTCCTCGATGGCCTCATAGAGCAGCTTGCCGACGAAACCGATGGAGCGCAGGGCGATGGCGATGATCCCCGCCAGCACGCCCGGTCCCAGGATGGTCACCAGCAGCATGGCCCAGATCAGCGAGTTGATGGAGCGCGAGGCGACGATAATCACTAGTGCGGCACTGCGCACCAGCGGGTGCGGCGTGGTGTTGCGCGCCGCCAGGAAGGCCACTGGAAAGGCCATCGCGATGCCGAGTACGGTGCCCAGGGTGGCGATGTTGATGGTATCCCACATCGGTTTCCACAGCCGGTGAGCGTAGGACCACTCCGGCGGCATCATGCGGCTGATCAGGTCGCCGCCCTGGCGGCCGGCGTCCTCGACGAACACCCACATGGTGTTGTCGGAGATCAGTTTCCAGCACAGCAAGAAGAGGCAGATGCCGGCCAGCCAGGCCAGGTAGCCCAGCCACTGGGCGCGGGGCGTGCGCAGGCGCCAGATCGGGGTGCCCTGCGTCGTCGTCGAAACGGGCATTGTCAGGATCTCCGAGGTTTACTGGGTCCAGCGCCGCACATAACTGGAGCTGTATTCACACAGCAGCACGATGGCGATGATGGTCAGCAGAATGGCCGCCGAGGTGTCGTACTCGTAGCGGCTGATCGAGGTGTTGAGGGTGGCGCCGATGCCGCCGGCCCCGACGATGCCGATCACCGCCGACTCACGGAAGTTGATGTCCAGGCGGTAGACGGAGAGACCGATGAGCCGGGGCATGACCTGGGGCTGTACGGCATGATTCATGGTCTGCCACCAGCTCGCCCCGGTAGCGCGGATGGACTCCACCTGGCGCCAGTCCAGGTCCTCGATGTCCTCGGCCAGCAGCTTGGCCATGAAGCCGATGGTGGCGAAGGCCAGCGTGATCATGCCGGCCAGGGGACCGAAGCCGAACATCACCACGAAGAGAATGGCGATGATGATCTCCTGGAAGGTGCGCGACACCGTGATGATGCCGCGGCACAGGTAGTAGACAGGCCAGGGGGAGATGTTGCGCGCGGCTCCGAGACCCAACGGAATCGCCAAGGCCACGCCGATCACCGTGGAGGTAAGCGTCATGGTCAGACTCTCGAGGATGCCGTCGACGATATCGCCGCGGCGGCTGACGAAGTCGGGCTGGGCGAAGGCGGCCAGGAAATTCAGCCCACGGCTGGCGCCCTCGGCCACCCTGGCCCAGTTGACGTCGATGGTGGAGAGCGCCAGCAGCAGATAGACCAGGGCGCCGAGTGCAAGGCCCCAGCGCAGCTTGGGGTCCTGGATTATCGGCCGCCGCCGCCACTCTCCCTGCCGGACCAGCGTCTGGCGACTCATGGCGCTGCTCCGCTGGCCAGCGCCAGGCGGCCGGCCGGCTCGGGAGCATGGGTGGCTTCCTCGTCGCCGACCTGCCCCTGAGTGTCCCAGTCCTCTTCGCCGTAGATGGTGGTGAGGGTCTCGGCATCCAGAGCGTCGGGCTTGCCATCGAACACGATCTCGCCGGCGCGCAGCCCGACGATGCGATCGGCGAACTGCCGGGCCAGGGCCACGTCGTGGATATTGATGATGGCACCGAGCTCGCGCTCGGCGCATAGTTCGCGGATCAGACGCATGATCTGGCGCGAGGTCTTGGGGTCGAGGCTCGCCGTTGGCTCGTCCACCAGCAGCAGCTTCGGGCTCTGCAGCAGGGCCCTGGCGATGCCGACCCGCTGGCGCTGGCCGCCGGAGAGGGCGTCGGCGCGCTTGTCCAGGGCATGTTCCAGGCCTACTCGCTCCAGCAGACGGAAGGCCTCGGCCACAGCATCCAGCGGATAGCGGCGCAGGAAGCTGCGCCAGAAGCCTACCTGGCCAAGCCGTCCGGAGAGCACGTTCTCCATCACCGTCAGGCGATCCACCAGGGCATACTCCTGGAAGATCATGCCCATGGCGCAACGGGCTCGGCGCAATTCGCGCCCGGAAAGCCGAGTCAGCTCGATATCGCCCAGACGAATGCTCCCCGAGGTCGGTTCCACCAGGCGGTTCACGCAGCGGATCAGGGTGCTCTTGCCGGCGCCGGAGGGACCGATCAGCGCCATCACCTGACCGCGCGGGACGGTCAGTTCAATGTCGCTCAGGGCGCGATCCCCGGTGGGATAGCGCTTGTTGACCTGGGAAAGCGTCAGCATGGGAGGCTCCAATCAGTCGCAGTCGTAGGTCACGCCATTCGCCTCGGCGATGGTGCGGATCACCGACCAGCGCTCTTCATAGGTAATAGGGATGAACTGCGCCTCGCCGGAATTGGCGAACTCGGCCTCGAGCGCCGTGCCCTCCCAGTCGTAGATGAAGAATGCCTGCTGGATGGCCTCTTGCAGTTCCGGGTGGAGGTTGTGGGCGGTGCCGTAGGCGGTGGTGGGGAAGGTCTCGGAGGTGTAGATGATCTCGTAATCCCCCTCGTCGATCACGCCCCGAGCCAGCATGCGGTGGCCCACCGAGTTCGCGATGGCGGCCGCGTCGTAGTCCTTGTTGATGACCCCGAGGATGGAGTTGTCGTGGGAGCCCGAGAATGCGGTCTCGAAGTCCTCATCGGCGACAAGGCCGTATTCACTGCGCAGCAGCGCGGAGGGCGCCCGAAAACCGGAGTTGGAGGTCGGGGCCGTGAAGGCAAGCTGACGACCGGCCAGGTCCTCGATGCCCTCGATGCCGCTATCCGGGTAGGTAATGATCTCCATCTCGTAGCCGAAGCTGCCGTCTTCCGCGGCCATGATGGTGAAGGGCCGGAAGCCACCGCAGTTCACCGCTATCGGGGTGCTGCCGGTGTTGAACCCTGCCACGTGCAGGCGGCCGGCACGCAGCGCCTCGAGCTGCGCGGAGTTGGACTGCACCGGGAAGAACTGCACGCGCTTACCGGTCGCCACTTCCAGGTGTTCGAGGAAATCGGCCCACACGCCGGCATAGACGGCGGGATCCTCAACCGGGGTGTAGGCGAACACCAGCGTATCGGGGTCGGCCCACTGCGATGCATCGGTGGGGATGTCGGCGACCATGTCGCCGTTGGCATCGGTATAGCGCGCGGAAAGATCGGCGCTGTCGGCCATGCTCGCGGCGGCGAAAAGGCCAGCGATGGTGCCGGCCAGCAGGGTGCGATGGAAGGTCTTGGCGGTCATGTCGGCTCCGAAGTGGGATGACGAGAATCGTGATCGAGACGCTGGTCATCTTCTCGATCAGCCATGACAGCGACGGGTCAGCGGCGTGACGATACGGTTAGTAGACGATGACGAAAGGGTGTCTCGGCAATGGAACAAGGCGCCAGGGGTGGCAGCGTTCGAGACGGAACTGACTAACCGGTAGCATCCAAACAGAGTCGGTATCGATAGAATTCGGCCAGCTCAGCGGCCTTGGCATCCTCATGCCAGTCGGCGGCATAGGACCGGGCTCGCTTGGCGAGGGTCTGGCGCAGGTTGTCGTCGCCCAGCAGCCGGTTCACCTTGGCCGCGAAATCGTCGAGGTCATCCTCGGCGATCAGGCACCCCTCGCCGTCTCGCAGCACGTCACGGGTCCCCATCACGGCGGTCGAGACCACCGGCGTGCCCAGCGCCAGGGCTTCCAGCAGCACCAGGCCCTGGGTCTCGGTGCGCGAGGCGAAGACGAACAGATCCGCGGCACGGTAGGCCGCCTGCAGGGGGCCGTCGCGATCCAGATAGCCCAGAAACACCACGGCATCAGACAGGCCGGCCTCCCGGGCCTGGCGAGCCAGCGCATCCTGGGCGGGCCCCTCGCCGGTGATGATCAGGCGGGCATCGGGGTGTTCCGCCAGCACCCGCGGCAGCATCTCGATCAGGAAGCCGATGTTCTTCTCATGGGCGGCGCGGCCCACGAAGAGCAGCAGCCGCGACTCCGGCGGCAGGCCGTAGCGGCTGCGGAAGTCACTCTCCTCCTGGGGGCGAGTGAAGGTCTCCAGAGCCAGCCCGGTGGGAATCACCGCCATGGGCGTGCTCACCCCGTAGCGCGCCAGCGCCTCCCGCATGGCCTGTGACGGCGCGATCAAACCGTCCAGCTGGTGACACTGGCGCACCGAGAAGCGCCGGGCGGCGAAGCGTAGCCAGCGGTCTGGCACCCAGCGCACATAGTGGTGCAGGTACTCCTCGAAGAGGGTGTGGTAGGTGGCCACTACCGGAACGCCGAGGCGGCGTCCCAGTTTGATGCCGGCATAGTGGGCCACGAAGGGCGTATGCACATGGACCAGGTCGAAGGCCTGTTCGCCGAGCTGTGGCCCCAGGGCGAGAACGTCCCGGTAGCGCATCATGCGATCCTCCGGGTCGCCCGGGACGCCGCGGGAGGCAATGCGCAGCACGCCCGGCTCGTCCACCTGGCCCACCGGGTAGTCGGGACAGATCAGGGTGACCGAGTGGCCCTGGCGTTCGAGGGCGCCGCGGAAGCTGGCGATGGAGGTGGAGACCCCGTTGACCCGGGGGAAGTAGACGTCCGAGATCATCAGGATCTTCAGGGTATCGCCGCCCTGCTGCGGGAGAGTCACCCGGTGCCGCAGGGCTGCGGCGGCGCGCTCTGTGCGTTCGGCGCTTAACTGTCGGGCCAGGGCATTGCCGCGAGCCAGCAGGATAAGCTGATCGATCTCCGCCTCACTGAGCGGTTTGCGCGCGCGTCGGGGCATGCTGAGCGGGTCTTCTGTGGGTGTTCCTCCTATGGTTGCGCGCGATAGTGACGTTGTCGTGACCTCTCCCTGCCGCTCCTTATGTTTCGTTATCGTGTTTTGTTATCCACTCTGACTGACACGACTATCGAAGGGGTCTTGCTCGGCCTTGCGGCAGATCTCGGCGATCAGCCGCTTGAACAGCACCAGATGCGCGGGCGCATCGGCGATCTTCACCCGCCAGCTGTCGATCTGGTCGCCGGCCCTGATCGGGCGTCCTTCGGGCCGCCCACGGCGCCTGCCCGGCCCGCCGAATCGAGCCATTCGCCAGGGCCCAGAGACCGTTCAGGGCGTAATAGCGATTGTCGCCGCCATCGGCGGGATGCCTGGCCAGCCGGCCACGCTGATCTCGGCCTCGGCCTGCCGCTATTACGGGATAAGTGACAGCACGCGCTTTGCCGAAGACAGCCCCCCCGGCCCATCCGGCGATTTCCTGACCGACACCACGCATCTCTGGGAGGCTGAAGCGCAGCGCTCCACCGACCACGGTCTCCGGGTGGTGATCCTGCGCTTCGGCATCGCACTTGCGGTCACCGAAAGCGGACGCGAAACGCTCAAACGGCTGCGCCCGTTTCTGGGCGGGCGCATCGGATCCGGGCGGCAATGGGTCAGCCGGATCCACCGCGAGGATGCGATCGATATCCTTCTGCGCGCCCTGGACAGGGGCCTATAACGCCACCTCCCCCTATCCCGTGCGGATGCGTCAGGTGACCGATGCCTTCGGCCGCGTGTCGCGCAGTTTCGTCCGCGTGCCAGTGCCCGCGATGGTGATCCGTCAGGTTCTGGGCGATGGCGCCACCGTAGTGCTTGACGGCCAGCGCGTGCATCCCGACCGATTGCTGGCAGACGGGTTCCGCTTCCGCTTTTCGCAGATCGATCCGGCGGTCTACAACATCCTGTCCTGAGCCACGGCCCGAACCAGACCGCGCAGGAACGAGCGCAGCACCACCGCATGCGCCGGCCAGAGCAGGAACCAGTAAAGCAGCCTCCACACCCCGGCCGGATGCCAATGCAGCACCAGCGTGATGCGTGACACGGTCGTTGCGTCGGGCTCGACGCTGATCTCCATCCCTCCCTCGCCCGGAGCGTGCAGACGCGACAACAGGATCAGCCGAGCAACGGGCCACACCCGGTGCACGTGCCAAAAATCGAAGGTTTCGCCTTCGGTGAACGGTCCAGTGTGCTGGCGCGGTCCAGGGGCCGCACCACCCAGCAACCGATCCGCCGCCGCGCGCAGCCGTCAGACCGGGGTCAGTGCGAAATAGCCCGCCGCCCGCGTCGCGAGCCCTTCAAGTGCCCGCCACACCGCCGCCGGCGACGCCGCAGTCCCGCTCCAGTGTCATCCGTTTGCCGTAGAAGCTGATAGCGTGGCGATACCCGCGCAGATCGAAGGCCCCCTCGCGCCAGCGGTCGCCGGACAGCATGTCACGCTCGGTCTCGAACGCCTTCTCTACGGCAGCGTCGAATCCCAGGCAGTCGCGTGGTACCAGCGCCCGCAGGCTGGTGTCATCGGCGCGCGGGAAAGCCGCGCCCGCCACCCATTGAATGCACCAGATAGAAAGCCACCTCGACCCCTGCAAGCGCCGGGCCCAGCGTGGCCGGATCAAGCGCATCCGCGCGCATCTGATCGACCCCCTGCCAGCCTTCGGCCTCCATCGCCGACAGCCGCCGCGCAGCGGCGCGCACGCGTCGCCCCTGCGCCACAAGATGCGGCACCATGTTGCGGCCGACATAACCGCTTGCCCCGAATACAAGCCAGAGGGAATCAGAAGCGCTCATTTCAAGGCCTTGTCCGAAAAGTCTGCATTCAGGCAATGGTCCACGCGCATCAGGCATACCATGGCTCTGAAGCCGCCGGCCAGCCTACGGCTTCATCCGGCGCCGGTCGCAGCAGCGTCGAATGCATATCCCTTGTCCGCTGTGATGATGCGGCAAGGCCGTTCAGGCGCGCTATGCTGAAAGCGCCCGAGGCACTTTGTTTTACTACAGACCTCAAGGAGAACGCCCATGTTGGACCTGATCTCCCCCCGGCAGACCATGTCGTGGCGATGAAGGCGGGGGGCATCGTGACGGGCAGCGAACTGCAGCGCGCCATCGATGCCATCGAGGCCACCAAGCGGGATCATCCTGTCATCAGCCTGGTGGTCGAGATCGACAACCTGCGCTTGATGACCCTGACCGCTCTGCTCAAGGACATCGGCTACGGCCTGACCCAGCTCGTCGACCTCGATCACTACCACCGAGCCGCCGTGGTCACCGACCAGGCGTGGATCGAACAGATCGCTCATCTGGAAGAACGGCTGTTCAAGGCCGTGGAGATCCGCACCTTCCCCGGCCATGAACACGGCGCCGCCATGGCCTGGGCCGCCGAGCTGCCCACAGGCGCCCACGAAAATCCCGAAGAGGACGGTTACCACGGCGCCTGATACTGCGGTGCCAGTTCGAAGTCGGACGCCAGCCGCAGGCTGGCCGAAAAGCGTCCTTCATGAATATCTCATTATCGGGATGAAAAACGGGCGTTTGAAAGCTCGCTACTGCGTCAGGCGCCGAGAAGGCCAATCTCACCTGGTTTTGGCCCCGAGCTCGTGCAATTTGCGAAACCATTCGCTGCGCTTTTGTTCGCTCATGGCTTCCACGCTGCCGATCAGTGTCTCGCGCACCGGAGACAGACCGACAAAGCCGAGGATATTGCGCTCCAGGGATTTGACGCTGTGCGCTCGGTAGAGATGGCGGTAGATCATCGCTGGCATACCCATGGTTACCACGACCCGTGCCGAACGTCCCGTCAGCCCCTTTCTGCCAAGCGGGTTGCCCTGCACGTACTCGAAGGCAAAGCCGGGGCGCAGCACCTGCTCCAGGAACGCCTTGACGAGGGCCGGCATGTCGCCCAGCCATAGCGGAAAGAACAGCACCAGGTGCTGGCACCAGCCGATGGACTGCTGCGCTGCCGTCAGCGAGGCAGGTAACGGGGCCGCTTTCCACTCTTTCTGACTGCGCAGCAGCGGGAACTCCAGCGTCGCCAGGTCGATCAGGCGCACCTCATGGCCCTGGGCTTGAGCGCCCTCGCGGTAGTGATCGGCCAAGGCATGACAGAGGTGCGCTTCGCTGGCATCGGGGTGTCCCTGGAGGATCAGGATTCGCTGGCTCATGGCGGTGGGTTCTCACGGCAACAGAGTGGGAAGGCGTGGGGTTTAGCCTAGCCGCAGGGCTCAAGGATAGGCTTGATGCATATCAAGTACCGATCTTGCTCTACTGCGTCAGCGGCTTTTCTCTGCCGCTGTAACGCCTGCCGCTGTCGTGGTCCCCACGGTCCGGCGTTTCGACGGGATGGCCTTAGATCACCGCGGCCCCTATGATCCGCCACTGCCTCCTCATGATGAGGCTCCGCGCCCGTAGTCCGCCAGGCCCTCGCCGGCTTCCGGCACCCCGGGGTGATCGCCGTGGCTGCTCGAGCCGGGTGCAGCCAGTGGTTGCCGACCAGGGCGACCATCAACAGCGCCGCCAAGCCCAGCATTTGAGGCTGCGCCTTCACTCGAAAGAGTGGCAACGCAGGGCAATGGCCGAGGAATCGGTTGGAGGCGACTACAGGGGGAAGCCGACATCCAATCATAGGATGGCAGTCCGCTATGCGCTACGCTCGTGTTGACGTACGTACCTGATGGCGTACAATTGGTAGGCATTGGATACACGCCAGAGGTGCGTCATGACCGGAATTACTGCCACTGAGGCGCGCAGCAACCTCTATCGGTTGATTGATGAAACCGCCGAGTCTCACAAACCGATCGTTATCATGGGGAAGCGGAACAAAGCTGTCCTGGTGTCTGAAGAAGATTGGGCTGCTATCCAGGAAACGCTTTACCTGCTCTCTGTGCCCGGTATGCGTGAGTCTATCCGTGAGGGGATGGAGACCCCAGTGGGCGAATGCGACGAGGAGCTCGACTGGTGACATGGAAGTTGGTTTACACTAAGCAAGCCCAGAAAGATGCGAAGAAGTTGGCCTCCAGCGGCCTGAAACCAAAAGCTCAAGAACTGTTGGCTCTGATCACAGAAGATCCGTACCGGAAGCCACCCCCGTTTGAGAAGCTCGTAGGTGACCTTTCGGGAGCCTATTCACGTCGAATCAATATTCAGCATCGCCTGGTGTACCAGGTGCTCGAGGACGAAGGAGTGGTGAAAGTGCTCCGGCTCTGGAGCCACTACGAATAATGCATGGCCGGCCGCTGTTGCCGGACAATACCTCCACCGCTGCGAGGCTCCAGAATTGCCGCAAGGCTCTGCATTATATCTGGGTGCTCTGAATACGTTTCCTGGCCGATTCGCTTCCTTCCGAGTAACCCTGGCTTCCCTTCGGAAGCCGGGGTTTGCCAATAGCTATTCCCCTTCCTCAGACACTTCCTCGATCCAGACCAGCCAAGTCTCGGTCAGTCGCTGGCCAAGCCGCAGCGTATGCCAAGGGGCTCGCTGGGCGGGCGTCAGCGCCTGTGGGTCGCTGAACCACTCCCGTTCGATGGCGGCGTAGGTCGCCAGGCGCTCCCTGAGCTGCGCGCGCAGGGCGGTGAGCTCCTCGTGGCGGGCCTGCTCGGGCCAGCGCTCCCAGGCGAAGAACTTGGCAAACAGCGGCTGGCGCACGGGGCTGGCGGCCAGGGGCTCGGCGAGCCCGGCGTCCAGAGCCTGTCGGCCCGCCTCGGTCAGGTGGTAGACCTTGCGGTCGGGGCGTTCGGCCTGGGGCACCGTCTCGCACGTCAGCAGGCCATCGCCGCGCATCCGATCGAGTTCGCGGTAGAGCTGCTGATGGCTGGCCTGCCACACATGGGCCAGGCCGGCCTTGAAGCGCTGCAGGATGTCGTAGCCGGTGCCGGGCTCACGTTGCAGGGTGATCAACAGAACGGCGCGCAGGGACATGGGAGACCGGGTGTCGTGAGGTTGTTATGCACATGGTTGCATATCGGAAGGGTCGGGGCTAGTCTTATGCAACAAGTTGCATTGGCTGGGCGATCAGGCCGCGGCCTGACCCTCGGAGGTTTCCATGGCATTCACCCTGCACCTCTACGCGTCCTTTATGGCCCTCGGGCTCGGGGCCATGCTGCTGCTCTCACCCAAGGGCACTGGCCTCCACCGGCTGATGGGCGGCACCTGGGTGCTGACCATGGCGCTCTCGGCGCTGAGTTCCTTCTGGCTGGGCGGTGGCGTGCTGCCGCTGGTGGGCCATCTGGGGCCCATTCACCTGCTGTCGCTGTGGATGCTGGTGGCTCTGGCCGTTGCCATGAGGGCCATCCTCAAGGGCAGGGTGGAGCAGCATCGCGCCTGGATGCGAGGGGCCTACCTGGGGCTGGTCGGGGCCTTCGTCGGCACCCTGGCCCCGGGGCGCTGGGTGGCCACCCAGTTGGGTCTCTGGTGAAGGGGGATTACCCCCCTGTCTGGATGGCGGGGCTACTGTTAAGCCTCGTCGGCCCGCACACGGACATAGGAACCCGGCGCCTCCTCGATGGGTGGATAGTGCTCTCCACCGGGCTCGCGGGCGGGCACCTGGCCACCGCCGTGGCGCTTGACCCAGCTGCGCCATTCCGGCCACCAGGAGCCCGAGTGGTGGGTGGCTGAGGCCAGCCAGCGCTCGGGGTCGCGAGGCAGGTGGCCATAGGTCCGGTAGCCATACTTCGGCGAGCCGGCCGGGTTGATGACCCCTGCGATATGGCCTGAGCCGCCGAGCAGGAAGCGGGGTCGCCCGCCCAGCAGGTGCGCGCCGCGGTAACTGGACTGCCAGGGCGCGATGTGATCCTTCTCGGTCGCCACGAAGAACGTCGGGATGCGCACCTTGCTCAGATCGATGGCTTCCCCCGCCAGGGAGATGCCCTCGGGTTCGGCGAGGCGGTTCTCCAGGTACATGTTGCGCAGGTAGAAGCTCTGCATGCGCCTCGGCATGCGGGTGGAGTCGGAATTCCAGTAGAGCAGGTCGAAGGCCTGGGGGTCACGGCCGAGCAGGTAGTTGTTGATCACGAAGCTCCAGATCAGATCGGCGGACTGCAGCAGGTTGAAGGCGTTGGAGAGATGCGTGCCCTCCAGGTAGCCGCGTTGTTCCATGTGCTGCTCGATATAGCGGATCTGCTCCTCGTCGATGAACACCTCCAGCGGCCCCACCTCGCTGAAGTCGAGCAGGGTGGTGAAGAAGGTGGCGCTCTGCACCCGTTCATCCCCCCTCGCGGCCTGATGCGCTAGGGTGCTGGCCAGCAGGGTGCCGCCGATGCAGTAGCCGATGGTGTTGAGCGTCTCCTCCCCGGTGACCTCCGCCACCACGTCCATGGCCTTGAGGGTGCCCTGGGTGAGGTAGTCATCGAAGGCCACCTCGGCATAGCGTTCGTCCGGATTGACCCAGGCGATGACGAAGACCGTCATGCCCTGTTCGACGGCCCAGCGGATGAAGGAGCGCTGCGGGGTCAGGTCCAGGATGTAGAATTTGTTGATCCAGGGCGGGACGATCAGCAGCGGCCGGCGGTCGACCTCCTCGGTGGCCGGCGCGTATTGGATGAGCTGCATCAGCTCATTCTGGTAGATGACCTTGCCCGGGGTCACCGCGATGTTCTTGCCCAGCTCCAGCCCGGCCGAATCGCTCTGCTTGATGCGCAGCAACCCCTCGCCCCGGGCCAGGTCCTCCATCAGGTTGGCCATGCCCTGCAGCAGGTTGGTGCCGCCGGTGCGCAACGTGGCCTCGATCACCTCCGGGTTGGTGGTGGCGAAGTTGCTCGGGGCGAGGGCGTCCATCAGCTGGCGGGCGTAGAACTCGACCTTCACCCGCTCGTCGTGGTCCAGCTCCTCGGTGACCTCATGCACCCCCTTCAACCACTGCTCGGCGGTCAGTTGGTAGGCCTGGCGGAGCATGTCGAAGAAGAGGTTCTCCTCCCAGCCCTTGCCCTTGAAGCGCCTGTCTCGCGGGGTGGGCTCGAGGGCCGCTGACGGCGCCTCGCCGGACAGGCGCAGCAGGGTGTTCTGCCACAGCGCCGCGTAGCCTTGCCACAGCTGCTGCTGGAGCTCCAGGGCGCGCTGCGGCTGCAGCAGGAACTGCTGGCCCAGGCTGGTCATCGCCTTGGCTGCTACCGCCGGGTCGGGCAGGGTGAAGACGTCCCCGCGCTTCTGGCGTTCGAGCCAGCCCTGCCAGGCCTGGGACGACCCGGTCGACAATCGCGCCAGGGCCTCCGCATAGCGCCGAGCCAGCTCGTCGGGCGGCGTCTCGTGGGGTGGTGTCGCCTGTTCGCCTGGCTTGGCTGACGACGGTTTCTGGTCATTCATGGCCTTGCCCCTCGGTGAGTGCTGCTCGAAAGCGGCGGCGTCCGGCCCATGGTTGGCCAACGAACCGGGGCTGATGCGCTGCCCCCATCTGCCGCCACCTATCGTTTCAGTATCGTAGGGGTTGGGTGAGACGCAACCGTAGCGCCTTGCCTTGCCTTGCCTTGCCTGGGGTGGGGGGGAGCCTTCATCGGACACCGGGTGCCGGGTCCTTGGCTCGCCATCCAGCTAGGCTTGTGGTGAAGGGGTGAGCAGTCTTCGAGCAGGCGCCCGACGCCCCGCGGACTGACGAGCCCTATCAGGAGTGATCGCCAGGGAGGGAAGCCATCCACACCCGCCGAACGGAGAGGAGGTCATCATGCTCGGCGCCATCGCCGGCGACATCATCGGTTCGGTGCACGAAGGGGCGGGCACCAAGCACCGGGACTTTCCGCTGTTCACGCCACACAGCACCTTCACCGACGACAGCGTGCTCTGCGTGGCGGTGGCGGAGGTGTTGCTCTACGGCGGTGATTTCGTCGATGCCTACTACAGCTACTTCCACCGCTACCCGGATGCCGGCTTCGGTGGCGGTTTCATGCGCTGGGCGGCGAGTCGGGGTCGACGGCCCTATTTCAGCTGGGGCAACGGCTCGGCCATGCGGGTGCCGCCGGTGGGCTTCGCGGCCCGCTCGCTTGAGGAGACCCTGGAGCTGGCGAAGCGCAGCGCCGAGGTCACCCACGATCATCCCGAGGGCATACGCGGCGCCCAGGCCGTGGCGGCGGTGATCTTCCTGGCCCGCCAGGGCGCCGACAAGGCGAGCCTGTGCGAGGAAGTGGAGAAACGCTTCGGCTACGACCTGCGCCGGGTGGTGGAAGCCTTCACGGTACGCTGTCCTCCCGGCTGAGGCTGGGGGCGGGAACCCTTCCGCCACCTGCTGCGTCCCTGTGTTTGCCGAGTCAAGACCCGGCGATTCGCAACCTGCAGAACACGGGAGGATGTCATGATCATTGCACGCTGGTACTGTCAGGCCCGCTTCGGCCACAAGCAGGAACTGCTTGCGAAGACCCGGAAGTGGTGGACCACCATCGGCAGCGAGATCGGTCAGACCGACTACACCATCACCACCGGTAGCATCGGCGCTGCCGAGTCGGTCGTCGCCGTGGACCTCCGGGTGGCGGATCTGGCCACCCTGAGCGCCCAGTGGGACAAGCTCGCCGAGCGCGCCGACCACCGGGAGTGGGGCAAGGCGATCGAGCCCCTGGTGGTCAGCGGCTCCACCCGCTGGGAGATCTACCGCGTGGTTGAGTGAGGAGGCCTGAACACCCATCGGCCGCGATGCAATATCCGGCTCGCCCTTCGCATCGTGCTCGTCTTCATCGGTAGCCGGTGAGAGCCTAGATTATCCGCTTGCGGATCCAGGCGCCGCACACCACGCCGCTACGCGAGGTGCCGATGCCGGCCAGCGGCCCGAGCCCCACGGCGACCACGAAGATCAGCGCCCATACCAGGTCCGGCACGGTGCGCAGGGTGGCCACCACGTTGCGGGCGATCACGTCCCAGCGGCGAAAATCCGGTGGCATCGCCTCGCCGAAGAAGGTGCCCAGGTTCATCACGCCGCATAGAAGCCGGTCTGGATGGATGTTGGCGCTGGTGAAGCCGCTGATGAAGAAGGCCGCGAACGCCAGCAGCAGGATGACGGCGATGGGGGAGGGGCGTTCAAGCCTGGGCGGCGCGGCGTGATGCGCCGGCCAGGTCGGCGCCGTCCAGTACGAGGCGCCCCGAAGTGGGGCGCACGATGGCGGTGATCGGCTTGGAGCCCTCGACCCGCTCGGCCATCAGCACGTATTCGGAGGGACCGGCCAGCACGATATCGACCTGTTCGAAGCGCAGGGCGTTGATGGCGGTGGTGCGGTTGCCCACCGGGAAGAATTCGACCGTCACGCCGAGGCGGGACTCGACCTCGTCGACGAAGCCCTGGTAGGCACGCTGGAGCTCCTCGCTGCCCTCGATGCCGGTGTCGGCGAAGCGCAGGGTGGTGGGGCAGGACTCGGCGGCCTGTGCCTGAGAGGCGGCGGCCAGGGTGAGGGCAGCGGCCAGGGGAAGCAGGGACTTTTTCACGGTGTCACCTCGGGATGATGGCGGGAATGCGGGTCTGGGATAAAGCGCCTCTACCCTGACGAGGTGGAATGACAGCGGCGTGACGCCTCGATGACGCCTCGATGACGTCTCGATGACGAGGCGACGGGCGGGAGGAGGTCGCCATCTGGTCGTGGCCTGCCCGGGGGTGATAGGTTTCAGGCAGTCAGCAACGAGATCCCCGGGAGCGAGAGGTAGCGAATGGCCAAGCAGCGCGCGCCACACCTGGTGGTGTTCACCGGAGCGGGCATCAGTGCCGAGAGCGGCATCCAGACGTTCCGGGCCGAGGATGGCCTGTGGGCCGACCACCCGGTGGAGGAGGTGGCCACGCCTCGCGCCTGGCGGAAGGACCCAGCCCGGGTGCTGGCGTTCTACAATCAGCGCCGTGAGCAGGTGCGCCGCGCCCGCCCCAACGCCGCCCACAAGGCGCTGGCGGCACTGGAGAAACAGGGTTTCCGGGTCAGCATCATTACCCAGAACATCGATGACCTCCACGAGCGGGCCGGCTCCCGCCAGGTTCTTCACCTGCATGGGGAGATCCTCAAGGCGCGCTCCAGCGTGGATCGCCGCATGCACTACCCGCTGCCGCGCGGGGGCATCGAACTGGGCGACATCTGCGACAAGGGCAGCCAGCTCCGGCCCGACGTGGTCTGGTTCGGCGAGGAGGTACCCCACTTCGGTGAGGCCTGCGAACTGGTCAGCGAGGCAGACCTGCTGCTGGTGGTGGGTACGTCGCTTGCCGTGATGCCGGCGGCCTCGCTATTGCAGTACGCTCTCTTCGATGTCCCCTGCGTGCTGGTTGACCCCGAGGCGGCGCTGCTGACGCCGCCGGGCGTGACCCGGATCAGCCAGCCCGCCGGCAAGGGGGTACCGACGCTGGTACGCCACTGGAAGCGCGAAGGGCGGCTATGGGTGCCGGAGACGTTAATGGAGTGACAGTGGCGAAGAGTGAGGAGCGCCGGGGGCAGGCCGAAGAGGAGGTCCGTGGACCAGGGATGGTCTAGGTAGCCTCCAGGGAAGGATTAATGGCGCCTCCTCGCAGGGCCTGCCGACGGATCAGCTCCGAGCTGGCCCCATGCTAGAATGCGGCGCCTCTTCCAATGCGGTAGCCGCCATGCAGCACGAGACTCTCGACACCTGTGCCAATCGTCCTCTGGACGGGGCGCTTTCCCATGACCCCGCCACGGGGCATCCGCGCCCGCCGCGGCGCGAGTTCAAGTCTCGCGGCAGCTTCGTCGAGCGCTGCCCGGGCTGCAATCTGCCCGAGCTCAACTGCCTCTGCCCCTATGCGGTGAGCGCCGAGAGCGAGGCGCGGGTGTGGTTGCTTACCCACTCCATGGAGCACCACAAGCCCACCAACACCGGACGGCTGATCCGCGATGTGCTGCCCGAGACCGAGGTCTTCACCTGGTATCGCACCGCGCCTGACGAGCGCCTGCTCGCGCTGCTGGACGATGCGCGCTATGCCCCCTTTGTGATCTTCCCCGACGACCAGCCCGACTACGCCGAACGGGTGGTAGGTATCGACGCCGTGGCCCAGGCGAAGGGGGAGGGGCGGATTCCAGTGCTGATCCTGCTGGACGGGACCTGGCGCCAGGCCCGGCGCATTTTCCGCAAGAGCCCCTACCTGGACGCCCTGCCGGTGCTGCCGCTGCGCACCGAGCGGCTGACCCGCTATCGGCTGCGCAAGCCTGCCTCCGCCGAGCACCTGTGTACCGCCGAGGTGGCTGCCGAGCTGCTCCGCCAGGGGGGCGACGCCGATGCCGCCCAGGCCCTGGACGACTATTTCGACGCCTTCAACGACAGCTACGCCGCCAGCCGGAGATTCGAGAAGATCGAAACGCCGACGGCGGCAATGCAACGCCTTCTGGCGCGGCGGGGAGTGGGCTGATCAGGCCGCACCGCTGCCGAACAGGGCACCGGCGATGCGGAAGCCGGCGATCCAGGTGCCGGCGGCGGAGCCCAGGGTGGCCAGCAGGAACACCAGCAGGGTGCGCGAGACGCGGTTGTGCCACCAGCCCGCAAGCGTGGTGACGTCGTGGCGTAGGGTGGAGAAGTCGCGCACCTTGGGCTTGCGCAGGTAGAGCTCCACCCCGGCGGCCACGAAGCCGGCGCCGATGGTGGGGTTCAGCGAGGTGAGCGGAGCGGCGAAGAAGGTCGCCGTCACCGTCAGCGGATGAGCCAGCGCCACCAGGGTGGCGGCCGCCGAGAGCACGCCGTTGATCAGGAACCACTCGCCCACCAGCTGCCAGCCCAGCTCAGTGTTGCGCGAGAAACCGATGGCGAAGCCGGTCAGCACCAGCGCGGTGATCAGCCAGGGCAGCGCCTTCCACAGCTTAGAGGGCGGCGGGGTGACCTCCAGCGCCTGGCGCTCGGACCCTGGGTCCTTCGGGAGCTCGCCGGCGAACTGTTCTGCCATCCCCTTCATATGGCCGGCGCCGATCACCACCAGCACGTGGCGATAGCGCCCCGGGGGCGCATCTTCCGCCAGGCGCAGCACCATGTAGCGGTCACGCTCGCTGATCAACGGCGTATAGAGGGTCTCCGACTCGGCGGCGAACTCGCTGAAGGTGGACTCCAGCACATCGCCCTCCTTGAGCCGCTCGATCTCCTCGGCGGAGACGTCCTGGCGCGACAGCACGCTGCCAAGCAGCCCAGAGAACAGCGAGAAGCGCTGCCACCAGGGCACGTTGTGGTAGATGCGTTTGAGGGTGATCCCCACGTCGCGGTCGATCAGCAGCAGCGGCAGCCCAGCCTCGCGGCTCTCCTCCAGGGCAGCGCGCATCTCGGCGCCGGGCTCGATGCCCGACTGCTCGGCCAGGCGCTGCTGGAAGGCGCCCAGTGCCAGGCTCGCTGCCACCATGCCGGCCTTGCCCTGGCGGAAGATCTCGAACAGGTCCTGATTGTGCAGTGCATCAGGGTTGGCGAGGCTATGGTGGCGGGAGTCGCACAGCTCGATGGCCACGGCGTCGTACTCGCCGGAGCGGATCAGGGCGCGCACGTCGGCGGCGCTCTCGGCGGAGACATGGGCGGTGCCCAGCAGGGTGTAGCGGGTCTCGCCCACCTGGATGACGCGGCGCGGGCCGGTGACGCCGGCCGCCGGCTCGATGGGCATCGCGGTGTCCTGGGTGTCGGTCATGGACGCTCGGTCTGAAGGAGTGAGAAGGGGATTATCCACGATGGGCCCGTGCGGGCCAAATTCCCTCAGCGCCGCCAGAAGGCCGGGGTGAACAGTACCAGCACGGTGAAGATCTCCAGGCGGCCGAGCAGCATGGCCATCACCAGGATCCACTTGGCCAGGGTCGGCAGGTCGCCGTAGTTGTCGGAGGCCTCGCCCAGCGCCGGGCCCAGGTTGTTGAGCGCCGAGGCGACGGTGGACCAGGCGGTGACCTGGTCGACGCCGGTGGCCATCACGCCCACCAGCATCAGGAAGAACAGCATCACATAGACCGAGAAGAAGCCCCACACCGCCTGGGCGATGCCGTCAGGCACGCTCACCTTGCCCACCTTCACCGCGATCACCGCGTTGGGGTGGATCAGGCGCATCACCTCGCGCATGCCCTGCTTGAGGATCAGGATGATGCGGATCACCTTCATGCCGCCACCGGTGGAGCCCGAGCAGCCGCCGACGAAGGCGGCCATGAACAGCAGGAAGGGAAGCGCACCCGGCCAGATCGAGAAGTTGGCCACCCCGAAGCCGGAAGTGGTGGCCACCGAGACCACCTGGAAGATGCCGTGGCGCAGGCCGCGCTCGGTGTCGTAGGTATTGGTGAGCCACAGCGAGACCACGGTGATCAGCGACAGGCCGAGCAGGAAGAGCAGCAGGAAGCGCGCCTCGGGGTCCTGGAAGTAGTGGGTCAGGCGCCGCTCTCGCCAGGCGACGAAGTGCAGGCTGAAGCTGACCGCGGAGAGGATCAGGAAGAACACGCAGATCATCTCGATCACGGCACTATCGAAGTGGCCGATACTGGCGTCGTAAGTGGAGAAGCCGCCGATGGCCACGGTGGAGAAACTGTGGCCCAGGGCATCGAACCAGTTCATCCCGGCGGCCATGTAGGCCAGCATGCAGGTGACGGTCAGGGAGGCATAGATGTACCACAGTGCCTTGGCGGTCTCGGTGATGCGCGGGGTGAGCTTGGAGTCCTTGAGCGGCCCAGGGATCTCGGTGCGGTAGAGGGCCATGCCGCCGACGCCGAGCGTCGGCAGGATCGCCACCGCGAGCACCACGATGCCCATGCCGCCCAGCCACTGCAGCTGCTGGCGATAGTAGAGGATCGACTCGGGCAGGTGCTCGATGCCGGTGATCACCGTGGCCCCGGTGGTGGTCAGACCCGAGAAGGACTCGAAGACCGCATCGGTGATGGAGAGCGCCGACTCGCCGGTGAGCATCAGCGGTAGCGAGCCGAACAGCGCCAGCACGCTCCAGAACAGAGCGGCGATCAAAAAGCCGTCGCGGGTGCGAAGCTCCTTGCGGGCACCGCGGTTGGGCAGGAACATCAGCGCGCCGGTCACCACCGTGATAGCGATGGCGATGGCGAAGGCCTCCCACTGGCCGTCGCCGAACAGCAGCGAGATCAGGATCGGCGGCATCAGGGTCAGGCTGAACAGCATCAGCAGCAGCCCCAGGATGCGCAGGATCATGCGCAGGCTCATCGAGCGGTGCTCCCCGATAACGTCATGTCAGAAGAAGGTCAGGCCGACCTGGAACAGCCGCTCCACGTCGCGGAGGCGGCGTTTGTCGATCACGAACAGGACCACGTGGTCGCCGGATTCGACCACCACATCGTCGTGGGCGATCAGCACCTCCTTGCCGCGCACGATGGCGCCGATTGTGGTGCCCCGCGGAAGGTCGATCTCGCCGATGGCGCGCCCCACCACCCTGGAGGACTGGGTGTCGCCGTGGGCGATCGCCTCGATGGCCTCCGCCGCGCCGCGGCGCAGCGAGTGCACGTTGACGATATCGCCGCGCCGCACGTGGGTCAGCAGGCTGCCGATGGTGGCCTGCTGGGGCGAGATGGCAATATCGATCTCGCCGCCCTGCACCAGGTCCACATAGGCGGCGTTGTTGATCAGCGTCAGCACCTTTTTGGCCCCCATGCGCTTGGCCAGCATCGACGACATGATGTTGACTTCGTCGTCGTTGGTCAGCGCGCAGAAGATGTCGCACTCCTCGATGTTCTCCTCCTCCAGCAGCCGCTTGCTGGTGGCGCTGCCGTGCAGCACCACGGTGCGGTCGAGGCGTTCGGAGAGCACCGTGCAGCGCTCCAGGTTGTGCTCGATGATCTTCACCTGGTGGCTGTGCTCCAGGTGCTCGGCGAGGCGCTCGCCGATGTTGCCGCCGCCGGCGATCACCACCCGGCGGAAGTCACGGTCGAGGCGGCGCAGCTCGCTCATCACCGCGCGGATGTCGCGCCGGGCGGCGATGAAGAACACCTCGTCGTCGGCCTCGATCACGGTATCGCCGCGCGGGATGATCGGCCGATTCTGGCGGTAGATGGCGGCGACGCGGGTATCCACACTGGGCATGTGGCGGCGCAGGAAGGCGAGATCCTGGCCCACCAGCGGGCCGCCGTAGATCGCCTTGACCGCCACCAGCTGCACCAGGCCGCCGGCGAACTCCAGCACCTGCAGGGCGCCGGGGTGCTCGATCAGCCGGCGGATATGGTCGGTGACCACCTGCTCGGGGCTGATCAGCACGTCGATGGGCACCGCCTCGTGGGCGAACAGCCCCTTGCGGGTCAGGTAGGCGGTGGCGCGCACCCGCGCGATCTTGGTGGGGGTGCGGAACAGGGTGTGGGCGACCTGGCAGGCGATCATGTTGACCTCGTCCTGGCTGGTCACCGCGATCAGCATGTCGGCATCCTCGCAGCCCGCCTGGCGCAGCACCATGGGGTAGGAGCCGGGGCCCACCACGGTGCGGATGTCGAGCTTGGTGTGCAGTTCGCGCAGCTTGTTGCCGTCGGTGTCCACCACCGTGATGTCGTTCTCCTCCCGGGCCAGGTGTTCGGCCAGGGTGCCGCCGACCTGGCCGGCGCCGAGGATGATGATCTTCATGGAGTCTGATGTCCGCTGGCAGCAAGCGCGGCGCATCTTGTGCGCCGCAACAGGGTGGTGGCAAGCCTAAACCAGCCGCGAGGAGAAGAACAGCACGCCATCAGTCGAGGGTGAAGCCGACCTTGATGGTGACCTGCCAGTGGGCCACGCGTCCGTGCTCCACGTGGCCGCGGGTGTCGGTGACCTCGAACCAGCGCATGCCGTGCAGGCTCTCGGCCGCCTTGGTAATGGCGTTCTGGATCGCCTCCTCGATGCTATTCTCGGAGGATCCGGTCAGTTCGATATGCTTGTAGATATGGGTGCTCATGCGGTCTCCTGTCGGTCGTCGGTTGGGCCGGCGGCTCGGCCGGCCCTCTACCTCAGTCTGGCAGTTTTTCAGTCCGGCCGTCTCGTGAGCCTGGCCGCTTCTTGAGTCTGGCATAGAAGAAACCATCGTGGCTGTCGATCTCCGGCAGCAGCTGGCGTCCGGCGCCCGACGGACGCCCCCAGGCCACGTCCTGGGGCGTGGTGGCCTCGGCGTCCGGCGTGCGTGCCAGGAAGGCGTCGACCTGATCGCTGTTCTCCTCCGGCAGCACCGAGCAAGTGGCGTAGAGCAGGGTGCCGCCAGGACGCAGCAGCGGCCAGAGGTTGTCGAGCAGCCGCGCCTGCAGGGCGGCCAGGGCCGGTATGTCCGAGGGCCGGCGCAGCCGCTTGATGTCGGGGTGACGACGGATCACCCCGCTGCCGGAGCAGGGCGCATCGAGCAGGATGGTGTCAAAGGGAGCGCCGTCCCACCAGTCCCGGGCGGTGGCATCGCCGTGGGCCAGGCGCGCCGCGAGGCCCAGCCGGCCCAGGGCGTCCTCGACCCGAGCCAGGCGTTCGGCATCGCTGTCCACCGCATGCAGTTCGATGTCGAACAGCTCCAGCAGGTGACCGGTCTTGCCGCCTGGGGCGCAGCAGGCGTCCAGCACGCGTGCCCCCGGCCGAGGTGCCAGGGCGGGGCCGAGCAGCACGCTGGTGAGCTGGGCGGCCTCGTCCTGGACGCTGACGTCACCATCGGCGAAGCCGGGCAGCAGCTGGACGTCGCAGGGCGTCTCCAGGGTAATGCCGTCCGGGGCGTGCAGGCAGAGCCGCGCCTGGATGCCGGCCGCGGCCAGCCGGTCCATATAGGCCTCGCGGTCGCCGTGGTGTCGGTTGACCCGCAGGGTCATGGGGCCGGGGACGTTGTTGGCATCGCAGATGGCGCGCCAGTCGTCGGGCCAGGCCTGGCGCAGGACCTTGATCAACCATTGGGGGTGCAGCAGCGCCACCGCCGGGTCCTGGTCCACCTCGGCCTGCAGCTCGGCGGCCTCCCGCTGAAGGCGCCGCAGGCAGCCGTTGAGCACCCGGGTGGCCCACTCCTTGTCAAGCAGCCGGGCCGCACCGGCGGTCTCACCCACCGCGGCATGGGCCGGAATACGCAGGTAGAGCAGCTGATGGATGCCAAGAAGCAGCAGCGCCTGAACGTCGGCGTCGCGCGCCTTGAAGGGTTTGATCAGCAGTTTCGCCGCCAATGCCTCGAGGCGTGGCAGGGTGCGGCAGGCGCCGTAGCAGAGCGCCTTGAACAGGGCGCGGTCACGGGCCACCACTTGGTGATCGTCGAGGCCGGCGAGCGACCCTTTGCCGGTGATCACCGGCACCAGGGCGCGGGCGGCGGCGGCGCGGACGGCCAGGCCACCGTCGTTTTCCAGGCCGCGCTTGTGCTGGCGCGGCTCGCGGGGCTGATGTTCGGGGGGCTGGCTCATGCTGAGGCCTCCTCGTCGTGGTGGCCCAGGCGCAGGCCCGTAGCGAAGCGCTCGGCTCGTGCGTGAAGCAGGTCACTCACCGGCAGCGCCTTGGCGCCGGGCAGCTGGGCCTGGGTCACCCGCAGCACCTCACTGCCCTCCGGGCCACAGGCGATACGCAGCGCCTCGCCGTCGTGATCGAGAAGAGTGCCGGTCGCGGTGGGCGCCTCGCCGGCGGCGGACGCGCTCTCCGCGGCCATCAGCAGGCGGATGCGGTCGGTTCCGAAGGCGCACCAGGCCATCGGCCAGGGGTTGAAGGCGCGCACCCGGGCCGCCAGGGCAGCGGCGGGCTCGCGGAAGTCCAGCTCGGCCTCGGCCTTGGAGAGCTTGGCGGCATAGGTGACGCCGGCCTCGGGCTGGGGCGTGGCGGTGAGGCCTTCGTCGGCCAGGGCATCCAGGGCCTCGACGATGGCCTCACCACCGAGGGCGGCCAGGCTGTCGTGGAGGTCGCCGCCGGTGGTGGTGGCGCTTATCGGCGTGCGCCGCACCAGCAGCATGGCGCCGGTGTCGAGCCCCTCGTCCATCTGCATGATGGTCACCCCGCTCTCGGTGTCGCCCGCCTCGATGGCGCGCTGGATGGGGGCGGCGCCGCGCCAGCGCGGAAGCAGCGAGGCGTGGATATTGAGGCAGCCCAGCCGTGGGGTCTCAAGCACCGCCTTGGGCAGGATCAGCCCGTAGGCCACCACCACCATGATATCGGCGTTCAAGTCGGCCAGTTCGGCCTGGGCCTCGGACGCCTTGAGCGTCATCGGCTGGTGGACCGGCAGCTCATGCTTGAGGGCGAGGCGCTTGACCGGGCTCGGTGTCAGCTTGCGGCCGCGGCCGGCGGGGCGGTCCGGCTGGGTGTAGACGGCGATGACGCGATGGCGGCTGTCCAGCAGCGCCTGCAGGCTCTCGGCGGCGAAATCGGGCGTGCCGGCGAAGATGACGTTGAGGGGTCGGGACATGTTCAGGGCCTTGCCGGAGTGGGTGCCCCTCATGATAACGGAGCCGGCCGCAAACGACGAAGGCCGACGCGCTAGCATCGGCCTTCGAGGGGCGGTGACGGAATGAATTCAGGCAGTCTGCATCTGCTTGTGGCGCTTCTGCATCTTCTTCATCACCCGATCGCGCTTGAGCGGGGATAGGTAGTCGACGAACAGCACACCCTCGAGGTGGTCGCGCTCGTGCTGGATGCAGTGGGCCAGCAGGCCGTCGGCTTCGAGCTCGTAGGGCTTGCCATCACGACCCAGCGCCTTGAGATGGACCCTGAGTGCGCGGGGGACCTCGGCATAATACTCGGGGATCGACAGGCAGCCCTCGGACATCAGGTCGCGCTCATCGCCTATCGGCGTGTACTCGGGGTTGATCAGCACCAGAGGGTTCGACTGAGCGTCGCTGACATCCATCACGATCACTCGGCGATGGATGTCTACCTGAGTGGCGGCCAACCCTATCCCACGGGCGTCGTACATGGTCTCGAGCATATCGTCGACCAGCTGGCGGACCTCGTCGTCGACCGTCTCCACCGGCGCTGCCCTGGTACGAAGCCGCTCGTCCGGGAATTCGAGGATCGGTAATTTGGCCATGGCGTTGGTTTCACCGTTATGCTGTCATTTACAGAATGACACTATTCTATAGGGGCGCCGTCGGCGGAGAAACCGCCGAACGTGCATTACGTCGATAACCTCAGACTATAGCATGCCGGCCAGGTTCGAAAAGAGCGCTCCAGGCCAGGCGAAACGACGCGGGGAGAGCAGGGATGAAGCAGACGAACGAGGGCAAGATGTGGCGCTGCTGGTCAGGCAAGGCGGCGATGCTGCTGGGTATGGCGGTGGCGCTGGGGAGCCTGGCCAGTGGCGCCATGGCCCAGGGACTCAGCTGGGCGGATGGCCTGCGCGGCGATGCCCCGGACCGCTACACGGTGGTGCGAGGCGATACCCTGTGGGACATCTCCGGCCGCTTCCTGCGTCACCCTTGGCAGTGGCCCGAGGTGTGGCAGGTCAACCCGCAGATCCGTAACCCGCACCTGATCTACCCGGGCGATGTCGTCTACCTCTATGACTGCAACGGCCGCCCCTGCCTGGGGCTGGAGCGCGGCCAGGGCCAGGTGCGGCTTTCTCCGGAGATGCGCACCATTCCTCACCGCGAGGCGATCGAGCCGATCCCGCTGGAGGCGGTCCGCCACTTCCTGCGCGATCACCGAATCGTCGACGACCCCGAGTCCCTCGACGAACTGGCCTATGTGGTCGGCGGCGACGACCGGCGCTTGATGAGCGGCGTTGGCGACCGTCTCTATGCCCGCGGCGAGGTGGAGGGCAGTGGCCGGGTCGGTTTCTATCGGGTTGGCGAGCGCTTCCTTGATCCGGCCAGCGGTGAGCTGCTGGGCCTGGAGCTGGAGAGCGTCGGTCAGGCGCGCCGCGAGCGTCAAGAGGACGACATCGTGGTACTGGAGGTCACCTCCTCGCGCCAGGAGGTGCGCAACGACGACATCGTGCTGCCGCTGGAGGTCCGTGACCTGGTCACCGAGTTCTATCCCCGCGCCCCGGAACGCGAGGTGTCGGGAACCATCCTGGCGGTGCCGGGAGGCGTGCAATTCATCGGCCGCCTGCAGGTGGTGGCGCTGGACCGTGGCCGCCGCGACGGCCTGGAGCCGGGGCATGTGCTGATGGTCGAACAGCGGGGTGAGCGGGTCAGTGATCCGCGTACCGGCGAATCTCTGCGTCTGCCCGGCGAGGATGCCGGCCTGGTGATGGTCTTCCAGCCCTACGAGAAGATGAGCTATGGCCTGGTGATGAAGGCCAGCCGTTCGCTCTCGGTGGGTGACCGCGTGCACACTCCCGAACGCGCCCTGGGCGCCGCCCTGCGCTGAGGCAATGCCATGACCGACCAGCGGCCCGGCGCCCGGGAGTGGCTGGCCCTCTCCAGGCTACCTGGCCTGGGGGCGGCGCGGCTCGCCGAGCTGGCCACCACGGTCACGGCCTGGCCCGATGGCTGGCTGGCGCTGCTGCCCCGGGAGGCCGCCACGGCGATGCGGCTGTGGCTGGACCACCCCGGGCGCAGCCCGCTTGATGACGATATCGCCCGGGCCGAGGCGTGGCTCGCCGAGGCCCCCGATCGCCATCTGCTCCACCCCGGCCACCCCCACTGGCCGACCCTGCTCACCGAGATCCCCGACCCGCCACCACTGCTGTGGGCCTGGGGTGATCTCGACGCGCTTGTGCCGCCCAGGCTGGCCATGGTGGGAGCGCGGCGCGCCACCCGCGAGGGGCTGACCAACGCGGCCACCTTTGCCCGCGAACTGGCCGGGCGCAGCTGGTGCGTGGTCAGCGGCATGGCGCTGGGCATCGACGCCGCCGCCCAGCAGGCGGCGCTGGACGCCGGTGGCAGCAGCGTGGCGGTGCTCGGCTGCGGTGTGGACGTGGTCTACCCGCCGCGTCACCATCGGCTGCATGCGCGACTGCGTGAGCCCGCTGGCCTGCTGCTTTCCGAGCATCCCCCCGGCACGCCGGCGCGGCCGGCCTTCTTTCCTCGGCGCAACCGCATCGTCACCGGCCTCGCCTTCGGCGTACTGGTGGTGGAGGCGGCCGAGCGCAGCGGCTCGCTGGTCAGCGCTCGCCTGGCCGGTGAGCAGGGGCGCGAGGTCTTCGCGCTGCCAGGCTCCATCCACAACCCCCAGGCCAGCGGCTGCCTGCGGCTGATTCGTGAGGGGGCGGTGCTGGTGCGTGACGTTGACGATATCGTCGCCGAGTTGACCCAGTGGCTGCCCGCGTTGAGTCCTCTGGTCCGCCCATGCCAGCCTCCCGCGCAGGAGGAAGCCCCGTCCAGTGACCCGCTGCTGCGCTGGCTGAGCGGCCAGCCGACGCCGGTGGACACCCTGGTGGGGCTCTCCGGGCTGGGCATCGCCGAGTGCCAGCGGCGCCTGCTGGAGCTCGAACTGGAGGGGCGGGTGGCCCACGCCGCCGGAGGCTGGGTGCGGCTCTCGGGGGCATGATAGAATCCGGGCCCATTCGAGACCCCAGCCCTGTCCATCGCCGAGGAGCCCCCATGAGCCAGGCCATCCAGATCGCGCACGCCGTTGCCACTCTGCGCCGGGGGGGCGTGATCGCCTATCCCACCGAGGCCGTATGGGGACTCGGCTGCGACCCGGACAACGACGAGGCCCTCACTCGGCTTTTGCGCCTCAAACAGCGCGACCCCGCCAAGGGCGTGATCCTGGTAGCCGGCAGCATCGCCCAGTTCGCGCCCTGGCTTTCGGGACTGCCCTTCGAGCTCCATGCCCCCCTGGCGGCCAGCTGGCCGGGACCCAATACCTGGCTGGTGCCCGACAACGGCCGCAGCCACGGCCTGGTCCGTGGCGGCCACACCAGGGTGGCGCTGCGGGTCAGCGCCCATCCGCTGGTGGCGGCCCTGTGCGAGGCCTTCGGCGGGCCCATCGTCTCCACCTCAGCCAACCGGGCAAGCGAGCCGCCGGCCATGAGCGCCGATGAGGTCCGCGATGTCTTCGGCGATGGACTCGATGCCATCGTCGAGGGCGAGCTCGGCGGCCTCGAGCGTCCCAGCACCATCCGCGACCTGGCCAGCGGCCAGCTGATGCGCGCCTGATTCCTGTCTTTCACCCGCCTGGCTGCGAGGAGATTACCTTGGCCCACGCCCGACTCGATGACGTCAAGATCTACCTGCTCGACCTTCAGGAACGCCTCTGCGCAGGCCTTGACGCTGAAGACGGCGGTAGAGGCTTCCGCGAGGAGGCCTGGGAGCGTCCCGAAGGGGGCGGCGGGCGCTCCCGGGTGATCGAGCACGGCCGCGTGTTCGAGAAGGGAGGCGTCAACTACTCCCATGTGTTCGGCGAGCGCCTGCCTCCCTCGGCCACCGCCGCTCGCCCGGAACTGGCTGGCCGCAGCTTCCATGCGGTGGGCGTCTCCTGGGTGCTACATCCGGAGAATCCCCATGTGCCGACCAGCCATGGCAACGTGCGCTTCTTCATCGCCGAGAAGCCCGGCGAAGATCCCGTCTGGTGGTTCGGCGGCGGCTTCGACCTGACGCCCTATTACCCAGTGCTTGAAGACGTTGAGCACTGGCATCGCGTCGCCCGCGACGCCTGTGCGCCCTTCGGCGACGACGTCTACCCGCGCTACAAGGCCTGGTGCGACGACTACTTCTTTCTGAAGCATCGTGGCGAGACCCGCGGCGTGGGCGGACTCTTCTTCGACGACCTCAACTCGGGCGGGTTCGAGACCTGTTTCGCCTTCCAGCGCGCCGTGGGCGACGCCTTCCTGGAGGCTTACCTGCCCATTGTGCGCCGTCGCCGCGAGATGCCCTGGGGGGAGCGCGAGCGCGAGTTCCAGCTCTACCGCCGCGGGCGCTACGTGGAGTTCAACCTGGTGTGGGACCGCGGCACCCTGTTCGGACTGCAGAGCGGCGGGCGCACCGAGTCGATCCTGATGTCGATGCCGCCCCTGGCGAGCTGGGAGTATGCCTGGGAGCCCGAACCCGGCAGCCCAGAGGCGCTTCTTTACGAGGAGTATCTGCACCCCCGCGACTGGCTGGGAGAAGAGGAGGCCCGCTCATGACCGACCGTTATTGCGTCTTTGGCAACCCCGTTGCCCATTCGAAGTCGCCCGCCATCCACACCGCCTTCGCCGCCCAGACCGGTGAGGAGATCGAGTACACCGCCATCGAGGCGCCGCTGGAGGACTTCGCCGGTGCCTGGCGGCACTTCGTGGCCGAGGGAGGCCGCGGCGCCAACGTCACCGTGCCCTTCAAGGAGGAGGCCTTCCGCCTCTGTGACACCCTGAGCGAGCGCGCCCGGCGCGCCGGGGCGGCGAACACCCTGATCCTCGGTGGTAACGGTGCGAGCGACGATGCCAAGGTCTATGGCGATACCACCGACGGCGTGGGCCTGGTACGCGACCTCAGGCGTCATGGCGTGACCCTGGCCGGCGCGCGGGTGCTGGTGCTGGGCGCCGGCGGCGCGGTCCGCGGGGTGCTCGAACCGCTGCTGGCCGAGGGGCCGGCGAGCCTGCTCGTCGCCAACCGTACCGCCGAGAAGGCCGCGCGGCTCGCCGCGGACTTCCGCGACCTGGGCGAGATCACGGGCGGCGGCTTCGATGCCGTGGCAGGGCCCTTCGATCTGGTGATCAACGGCACCAGCGCCAGCCTCTCGGGAGACCTCCCGCCGCTGCCCGATGACCTGTTCACCGCAGGCGCCACCGCCTATGACATGATGTACGGCGCCGAGCCCACGGTGTTCCTGCGCTGGGCCGTCGAGCGTGGCGCGCGCCCCTGTGACGGCCTGGGCATGCTGGTGGAGCAGGCGGCGGAGTCCTTCTTCCAGTGGCGCAGCAAGCGCCCCGACACCGCACCGGTGCTGGCGGCGCTGCGACACTCGCTGGGATGAGCAGTGGCCTGGCCGCAACGTCGCGGTTCAGGCCCGAGACGGGAGAGCCCCCATGTCAGATTCCTTTCGCCCGTCCAGCCTGGGTATCGTGTCCCTGCTGATCGCGCTTTTTGGCGCCGTGTTCCTGGCGGGGCTGGTGGTCGCGGCCTCGATCATCACGACCAGCGCCCCGGCGCAAGGCGAGGGTGCATCGTCGGGCGTCAGCCTGGTGGGGGTGGAGCTGCTGTTCCTCGTTGCCCTGCAGCTGGTCGCCGCCGGCATGGGGATCGCCTCGTTGCGCCGCCCAGGCGAGCGACGGCTATTCGGCCTGCTGGGTACCGGCACGGCGACGATCGTCATTGCGCTGGCCGTGGGGCTGGCGCTGGCGGGGCACCTGCTGTGATCGACGTGGCTCAGCGCCGCTTGATGTGGAGCCCTCAGCGTTTCTTTACATAAAGCCCCACCACACACAGTGCCATGCCGAACAGCGAGAGCAGCATGCCGCCGTTGACCAGCCACGGATAACGCTCCAGCCAGGAGACGAAGGGCTGGGGCGTGTCGCGGCAGACCCCCTCCAGGTAGTCCCAGTAGCCGCCGGCGTGGACGCATTCGCGTACGTCCGACAGCTCCCAGAAGTAGACCCCCATCAGCAGCAGGAGGGGGGCAATCAACAGCAACAATCCGAGCTTCAGCATTCGCTATCCATAGGGGGTGTGTAGCTTGGGGAAGCGCCGATTTATGTCGAGCGCAGCAACAAAATCAGCCTTTCCCTAGGGGCGCGGGCAGTTGGGCGTGCGGCCCGCCTGCCGGGCCTGCTCGTAGCGCGCTACCGCCTCGGGCATGTTGGCCTGCAGGCCAGCCATTCGCTGGCCCTGGCTGGGGTGGGTAGACATCCAGGCCGGGGGACGAGCGCCGCCGGCGGCCTCCATGTTCTCCCACAGGGCGACGCTGGCGCGTGGGTCGAAGCCGGCATCGGCCATCAGCCGCAGGCCGATCACGTCGGCTTCGCTCTCGTGGCGGCGCGAGAAGGGCAGCAGCACGCCGTACTGGGCGCCGAGCCCCAGGGCACCCATCATCTGCTGTCCCCCCGGGCCCTGCATGCCGGAGACCGAGGAGAGCACGGAGAGGCCGAGCTGGGTGGCGGTCTGGGTGGAGACCCGCTCGTTGGCGTGACGGGCCAGCACGTGGCCGATCTCGTGGCCGACCACGGCGGCCAGCTGGTCCTGGGTCTGGGCAACGCTCAGCAAGCCGGTGTTGATCCCCATATAGCCGCCCGGCAGGGCGAAGGCGTTGGCCTGCTCCGACTCGAAGACGCGAATCTGCCAGTCCTGGGCGCGCTGCTGTTCCGCCGGCAGCGCGCCGACGATGGCCTCGGCCACGCACTGCGCATAGCGCTGTGAGGCGGCATCGGCCTGGGGCAGGTCCTGCTGGTACTGGTCGAACGCCTGGGCGCCCATTTCGTTGAGCTGTGCATCGGACACCAGGGTGAGCTGCTGTCGCCCGGTGGGTGAGGTAGCGCAGGCGGTAAGGGTAAGGCTCAAGGCGCCAATGGCAAGGCAGTGGATCCAGCGCATGGTAGGTCTCCTGTGACCGGGCTCGGTCGTCCAGCCTGGTCAGACTCTGGACGGGGCATCGGGTTCGCCACAAGATACCCGGAACGCCTGCAAGGTCAACCACACGACACGGATAAGGAGAATGCCATGGACCCCGAGCTGACGCGTCGCCTGCTCAACTTGCTGGATCATGTGGAGCACTGGTTGCCGCCGCCTCCCCAGGAGGTGGACTGGCACCGCGATGTCGCGGCCCTGTGGCAGCGCCACAGCCTGGGCGGCCGGCTCTTGCCGGTGCCGCCCCGGGACGCCCTGAGCCTGGACGACCTGCTGGGCATCGAGCGCCAGAAGTTGGCGCTGGTCGATAACACCCGCGCCTTCCTGCAGGGGCTGCCGGCCAACCATGCGCTGCTGTGGGGCTCCCGGGGGAGCGGCAAGTCGTCGCTGATCCGCGCGCTGCTCAACTCCCTGGCCCCGGATGGGCTCCGCCTGGTGCAGGTGGATCGCCATGATCTCGCCGGCCTGCCGATGCTGGTGGAGCAGCTGCGCCATCAGGACCAGCGCTTCGTGGTCTATTGCGACGACCTTTCCTTCGAGGGCCACGACGACGCCTACAAGGCGCTGAAGAGCGTGCTGGACGGCGCCCTGACCGGGCCGCCGCCCAACGTGCTGCTCTATGCCACCTCGAACCGCCGCCACCTGCTGCCGGAGTCGATGAGCGACAACGAGGGCTCGCGGCTGGTGGGTGACGAGCTCCACCACGGTGACGCCGTGGAGGAGAAGATCTCGCTGTCCGACCGCTTCGGCCTGTGGCTGGGTTTTCATCCCTTCAACCAGGACGTCTACCTGGAGGCCTGCTGCCACTGGGTCACCCAGCTGGGCAGCCGCGAGGACTGGAACGCCGAGGCCCGCGCCGAGGCGATCCGCTTCGCCACCCTGCGCGGCGGGCGCAGCGGCCGCGGCGCCTGGCAGTTCGCCACCCAGTGGGTGGGCCGCCGGAGGCTGCACGGGAAGTAGGGAATGACTCTTGGGTTTTGTGGGAGCTGGGCTCTCCCGCGGTTCGACGCTTCGACGAAGGGAGACCGAAGGGCTCCTGGGCGGCATACGCTAACGTAAACAACACCGCCGGGGCGCCTGCGGCGCCATTCGCCCGGCAGAGCCGATCTCCCACCAGTAGTCTCAAGCCTCGTTGAGGCTTGAGGAGCCTTGCCAATATTACCCCCGCGGAATCAGCGAGCCGTCTTCGCCTACGCCCAGGCGGATGGTGGGGGTGAGAAGGCCGGCGGGCAGGGTCATGCCCAGGCCGCGCAGGTCGCCGGGGGTGATGGCCAGCTCGCTGCCGGCGGGCAGTTCGCCTTGGCGGGCCAGCTGGCTGGCCAGCTCCACCATGGGGCCGAGCTGCTCGCGGCCGCCGCCCAGCAGGTCGAAGGCCACCGGCAGGCGCAGGTTGGCATCGTCTCCCGAGGTCAGGGTCACGTCCTGCTCGTAGTTGCCGCTGACCGGGTCGACGCCCGGCATGTCCAGTGACCAGCGGAAGCCGGCCATCTCCACCGGCGGCATGCCCATCGGCAGGCCCAGGCCCATGGCCAGGGTCGCCTGTACCGGCAGGCTGCCGGCGCCGAGGCTCGACATCGCCAGGGACATGATGTCGCTAGTATCGAGGCGTGCATCCACGGCGTAGGGGCCGATGCGCACCTCCT
The DNA here is from genome assembly GCF_047795635.1 of Halomonas sp. HK25. Taxonomy (GTDB): domain Bacteria; phylum Pseudomonadota; class Gammaproteobacteria; order Pseudomonadales; family Halomonadaceae; genus Halomonas. The sequence continues at coordinate 783,009 of NZ_CP181044.1, forward strand.
CCACCCCCAGCGAGGTCACCGCCAGGCGGAAGGCGAACAGGCCGGTCTGGGGCAGGGCCAGGCAGCCGGCGAGCAGGGCGGAGAAGCACAGCGGCGCAAGCAGCCGCCAGCGCCGGAAACGGGCAGGAACAAGACGAAACATGGGCAGGGGTGTCTCCTTCAGGAATGGGTCTGGGAAGGCGGGCCGGGCGCTGGCGGAGTGGACGCAGCGAAATCAGCGGCGGCGGCTGTTGCGCGCCTCCTTGGTGCGTCCCAGTTCGCGCTTCTTGGCCTTCTCGCGGTCGCTGGCATCGGCCATGGGGTCGAAGGGGTTCTTGCCCGATCGGAACTCGAAGCGCATCGGCGTACCGCGCACCTTGAGCACCTTGCGGAAGGTGTTGGTCAGGTAGCGGCGGTAGGCCTCGGGCAGCGACTCGGTCTGGTTGCCGTGGACCACGATGATCGGTGGATTGGCGCCGCCTTGGTGGGCCATGCGCAGCTTGATTCGCCGGCCATGCACCAGGGGCGGCTGGTGGGACTCCACGGCGTCCTGGAGGATGGTGGTCAGGCGGTTGGTGGACCAGTGGGCATTGGCCGAGGCGAAGGCGCGCTCCAGCGACGGGTAGAGGTCGCCCACGCCGGTGCCGTGCAGCGCCGAGATGAAATGCAGGTCGGCGTAGTCGGCGAAGCCCAGGCGGCGCTTGATCTCGGCGCGCATCTTCTCCTTGGCCTCGTGCTCCAGGCCGTCCCACTTGTTGACCGCCAGCACCAGGGCGCGACCGCTGGTCAGCACATAGTCGAGCAGGTGCAGGTCCTGCTCCACCAGGCCCGAGCGGCCATCCAGCACCACGATGGCGACATGGCACTCCTTGATCGCCTCCAGGGTCTTGATGATCGAGAACTTCTCCGCGATCTCGTGGACGTTCTTGCGCCGCCTGACGCCGGCGGTGTCGATCAGCACGTAGGGCTTGCCGCGTCGCTCGAAGGGGATCTCGATGGCATCGCGGGTGGTGCCGGCCTCGTCGAAGACCACCACCCGCTCCTCGCCGAGCAGCCGGTTGACCAGGGTCGACTTGCCCACGTTGGGGCGGCCGATCACGCCGATCCGGATGCCCTTGGTGCCGGTGTCTGCCGGGATGCTCTCGTCACGCGCGGGGAAGGGCGCGAGCACCTCCTCGATCAGCGTGGTGACGTTGCGGCCGTGGGCGGCGGCGATAGGCCGCGGCTCGCCGAGGCCCAGTTCCCAGAACTCGGCGGTGGCGGTGGCCTCGTCCAGGCCGTCGGTCTTGTTGACGACCAGCCAGGTCTTCTTCTGGTTGACCCGCAGGTGGTTGGCGATGGCCTGGTCGGCCACGCTGAGGCCGGCACGGGCGTCCACCAGGAACAGCACGATGTCGGCCTCGTCAATGGCGACCAGCGACTGCTCGGCCATGGCCGCGTCGATGCCATCCTCGTCGCCGCTGATGCCGCCGGTGTCGATCACCGTGTAGGCCTTGTCGCCGAGCAGGCCGTTCCCGTACTTGCGGTCGCGGGTCAGGCCCGGAAAGTCGGCCACCAGGGCGTCACGGGAACGGGTCAGGCGGTTGAACAGGGTCGACTTGCCCACGTTGGGGCGTCCGACCAGGGCGATCACGGGTGTCATTGGATGTCCAGGGTCTCTAGGCTGCCGTCGTTGGCGAGCACATGGATGCGACGGCCCTCGGTGATCGGACGCACGCTGATGCCGGAGCGGTCGACCCGCTCGCGGCCGACGATCTCGCCGCTACGGGCATCGATCAGATGCAGGTAACCCTCGAAGTCGCCGAACACCAGGTTGCCATCGGCGAAGGCCGGGGAGGTGATGCTGCGACCCTCCAGGGCGGTATTGCGCCAGATCTCGCTGCCGTTGTTGGCGTCCAGGGCATGGATGTGGCCCGCCTCGTTGACGGCGAACAGGAAGTCACCGACCAGCACCGGCGTGTGGTAGCTGGAGAAGTCGATGGCCCACAGCGGCTCGCCGCGGGTGGCTTCCAGGGCGGCCAGGTTGCCGTTGAAGCTGGTCACGAACAGGCGGCCATCGGGGGTCAGGACCGGCTGTGCGGCAAGGTCCACCAGGCGGTCGATGTCGCTGCGGCCCTGGGCCACGGCGATGCGCCGCTCCCACAGCGGCTGGCCGCTGCTGTTGTCCAGGGTGACCAGGCGGCCGTTGGCGAAGCCGGCGAAGGTGACCGGGTCGATCACCGTGGGGGTGCCGGTGCCGCGCAGGGTCAGCGCCGGGCGGCTGGCGGTGTAGCGCCAGCGCTCCTCGCCGCTGGTGCGATCCAGGGCGGTCACGCTGCCATCGACGCTCTGCACCACCAGCAGCTGCTGGTTGGGCTGCGGGGCGGCCAGGATCTCGCTGGTAACCCGGGCGCGCCAGCGCACGCTGCCGTCGCGCTGGCTGAGGGCCAGCACCTCGCCGTTACGGGTGCCCAGGTAGACGTCACCGGCCACGGCGGTCAGGGCGCTGGAGACGGGGACATCGAGATCCACCTGCCACTGGCGATCGCCGTCATCGGCGTCGAAGGCGGCCAGCCGGCCGTGCTCGTCGGCGGCAAACAGGGTGTCGCCATCCCGGGAGGGAGCGATCGGGTAGCCGGCGCGACCCAGGCCGCGGCCGACCCGCTGGCTCCAGGCGCTGGCGAGCTCGGCGCGCTCCTCGAAGCCGCTGAGCTCCTTGGGTGGGTACTGTGGCTCCACCCGGTTGCCGGCGCAGCCGGCCAGCAGGGCCAGGCCGGCCACGGCGGCGATCAGCAAGGTCGGTTTCATGAGTTCAATCCCAGGTTGTCGAGCTTGAGCTGTACGCCGTAGAGCGGCTGGTCGCGGGCCTCGGCCAGGTCCAGCGCCTCGCGCCAGGCCGTGCCGGCCTCGCTCTCGCGGCCCAGGGCGTGATGGGCGTCGCCGCGAACTTCGGCGCGTTGAGCGGCCAGGGTGTCGGGCACGCCGGCCTCGAGGGTGGCCAGTGCCGTCTCGGCGTCGCCGTCGGCGACCTGCAGACGAGCCAGGCGCAGGCGCGCCAGGCCCGTGACGTAGTCGCGGTTGCTGGCGTCGATTACCGCCTGCAATGCGGCGCGGGCATCGGCCGGATCGTCCTGGGCCAGCGCCAGGCGAGCGTCGATCAGCCGCGCCAGGTCGGCGTAGAGGGTCTTGCCGTGATTGTCGGTGATCTCTACCACCAGCTCGCGGGCTTCGCTCAGGCTGGCGCCGTCAAGCTGGGTGCCGGCGGTCAGGTTGATCAGGTGCTGATAGCGGGCCGAGGCGGCGCTGGCCTGATTCTCCTGGTAGTTCTGCCAGGCGTTCCAGCCGAAGATGCCGGCGGCGGCGATGGCCACCCCGGCGACCAGCGCCATGCCGTTCTCCTTCCACCAGCGCCTCAGCGCGTCAAGCTGCTCTTCCTCGGTTCTCAGCTCCGCCACGGGCGGTCTCCTTGTGTTCGTGTGGACGCCGGTAAACGGCCGGCTGCCCGGGTGATCAGGTGTCCTGCTCAGCCAGCAGTCCAGTGAGGGTCTCGGCCAGGGCGTCCTGGGCCAGGCTCTGCTGCTCGCGCTCCTCGCGCAGGAACTTCAGGGTCGCGGTACCCTGGGCCAGCTCGTCCTCGCCCAGCAGCAGCGCCAGGCGGGCGCCGCTCTTGTCGGCCTTCTTGATGCGGCTCTTGAAGCTGCCGCCGCCGCAGTGCAGCTGGGCGCGCAGGCCGGGCAACTCGCTGCGCAGCCGCTCGCCCAGCAGCAGGGCAGCAGCGGTGGCGGCGTCATCCATAGGCAGCAGGTAGAGGTCCAGCTCGCCGCGGGCGTCCTCCGGTACCAGCTCGAGGGTCTCGAGCAGCAGTATCAGGCGCTCGATGCCCATGGCGAAGCCCACCGCCGGGGTCGGCTTGCCGCCCAGCTGCTCCACCAGGCCGTCATAACGGCCACCAGCGCACACCGTGCCCTGGCTGCCCAGCGCCGTGGTGGTCCATTCGAAGACGGTGCGACCGTAGTAGTCCAGGCCGCGCACCAGCCGCGGGTTGATCACGTAGGCGATGCCGGCGGCGTCGAGTATGGCGCAGAGCGTCTCGAAGTGCGCGCGGGACTCGTCGTCCAGGTGGTCGATCAGCTGCGGCGCATCGGTCAGCATCGTGGCCATGTCGGGATTCTTGGAGTCCAGGATGCGCAGCGGGTTGCTGGCCAGGCGACGGCGGGAGTCCTCGTCGAGCTGGTCGTGGTGCCGTTCGAAGTAGGCCACCAGGGTGTCGCGGTAGGCGGCACGCGCCTGCGAGGAGCCTAGGGAGTTGAGCTCCAGGGTGACGTGCTCCATCAGACCCAGCTCGCGCCACAGCCGCGCCGAGAGCAGGATCACCTCGGCGTCGATATCCGGGCCCTCCAGGCCGAAGGCCTCCACGCCCACCTGGTGGAACTGCCGGTAGCGGCCCTTCTGGGGGCGCTCGTGGCGGAACATCGGGCCCTGGTACCAGAGCCGCTGGGTCTGGTTGTGCAGCAGGCCGTGTTCCATGGCGGCACGCACGCAGCTCGCGGTGCCCTCGGGGCGCAGGGTCAGGCTGTCGCCGTTGCGATCCTCGAAGGTGTACATCTCCTTCTCGACGATGTCGGTGACCTCGCCGATGGAGCGCTTGAACAGGGCGGTCTGCTCGACGATCGGCGTGCGGATCTCGGCGTAGCTGTAGCGAGCCAGCAGCGCCTGCACCTTGCCCTCGAAGTACTGCCAGAGCGGGGAGTGCCCCGGCAGTAGGTCGTTCATGCCGCGGATGGCCTGGATCTTCTTCTTGCTACTTTCGGACGTGCTCAACGCTTGCTCCTTGATGGGTCGCCGCGGCGATGGTGTGCTGCCGCTCAGCCGCGGGCGATCATGTCCTGTTCGGCCTGCTCCTTCTCGCGCACCTTGTCGCGGATCAGCCGCTCGAGGTCATCGACCAGGTGGTCGTTGCGCAGCTTGGTGGCCGGCTTGCCGTCGATGTAGACGAGGTTGGCAGGCGAGCCGCCGGTGAGGCCGATGTCGCTCTCCTTGGCCTCGCCGGGGCCGTTGACCACACAGCCGATCACCGAGACGTCGAGCGGCGTCATGATGTCCTCGAGGCGTTCCTCCAGGGCGTTCATGGTGCCGATGACGTCGAAGTTCTGGCGCGAGCAGCTGGGACAGGCGATGAAATTGATGCCCTTGGCACGCAGGCGCAGGCTCTTGAGCATGTCGAAGCCGACCTTGATCTCCTCGACCGGGTCGGCGGCCAGCGACACGCGGATGGTGTCGCCGATGCCGTCCATCAGCAAAAGGCCGAGGCCGATGGAGGACTTGACGGTGCCCGAGCGCAGCCCACCTGCCTCGGTGATCCCCAGGTGCAGGGGCTGCTCGATCAGGCCGGCCAGCTTGCGGTAGGCGGCCACCGCCATGAACACATCGGAGGCCTTGACGCTGACCTTGTACTCCTGGAAGTCGAGGCGGTCGAGGTGGTCGATATGGCGCATGGCGGACTCGACCAGGGCGTCCGGGGTGGGCTCACCGTACTTCTTCTGCAAGTCCTTCTCGAGCGAGCCGGCGTTGACGCCGATGCGGATCGGGATGCCGTTGTCGCGGGCGGCCGAGACCACGGCGCGCACGCGCTCTTCCTTGCCGATGTTGCCGGGGTTGATGCGCAGGCAGTCAACGCCGAGTTCGGCGACGCGCAGGGCGATCCTGTAGTCGAAGTGGATGTCCGCTACCAGCGGGACTGCCACTTCACGCTTGATCTTGCCGAAGGCCTCGGCGGCGTCCATATCGGGCACCGAGACGCGCACGATGTCGGCGCCGGCGGTCTCGAGCTGACGGATCTGCGCCACGGTGGCGGCTACGTCCAGGGTGTTGGTGTTGGTCATGCTCTGCACGGAGATGGGGGCGTCGCCCCCGACCGGCACCTGGCCAACGTGGATCTGGCGTGACTTGCGACGAATGATGGGGGATGGGGCGTGCATGGTGACGGATCAATCTCCCAGGGTGAAGCGAGCAACATTGTTGGCACCGGCGCGTGCGCCGAGATCGACGCTATCGCCTGCCCACAAAAGTTCTACGCCGGTGGCATTGCCCACGGTCAGGCGGAAAGGCGGTTCGCCTTCGACGCTGGCCGTGGTGCCGGGTTCCTGCAGGCCGACGAAGATGCGCTGGTTGTTGGCATCGAAGATCTCGGTCCAGGACTGCTCGTTGAAGGTCAGCTCAAGCTGGCGCTGGCTTGAGGCGGTCGTGGCGACCTCCTCTTCCGCGGCGACCTCATCGCCGGTGGCAGCGTCGGCCATCTCGGGCACGGCATCGGTCAGCGCCAGGACGCTGTCGGCGTCACCCTCGGGGGACTCATCGGCCAGGGCGGCGGGGTCTTCCACCAGGCCCAGGCCCTCACCCTCCTCGGGCAGCGGCGGGAGGCTCTCGGCGGGGGCTTCGCTCACCGCGGGGGCCTCGGGCTCGGCGATGGTGGTGGTGGTGCCGTCCAGGCCGTCCACGGCCACCGGGCTGCTGTCACCGATGCCGGGGGGCTCGTTGCCGCCGCGGCTCTGCCACCACATCAGGGTCAGCCCGATCAGGCCGGCGATCACCAGCAGGGTCACCAGCCGGAACAGCCAGGCGCCGAGCTTTGACGGCGGCCGGGTGATCTGCACGGGAGTGACGCGGCGCTCGGCCTCCTCGCCGCCGAAGCGGACGCGATAGGCGTCGAGTACCGGCTTGTCATCGATGCCCAGTAGATGGGCATAGGCGCGCAGATAGCCGCGCCGGTAGGCGGCGACCGGCACCTCCTCGTAGCTATCCTCCTCCAGCCCGCGAATCACCGCCGGGCGCAGGTTGAGCCCGCCGGCCACCTCGGTGACCGATAGGCCCTGGGACTCCCGCTCGCTCCTGAGCTGCTCGCCCGGTGTGGCCGAGAAGGCGGTATCCGCGGGGTCCGGTGTCTGGGTGTCGCTCATGGCTGAGCATCCTTCGTCAAGAGTCTTGGATCAGGGCGTGCCGGGGCGGCCGTCCAGCTGTTCGGAATAGAAGGCCGCAGTGGCCCGGTCACCCCTCGCCTCCGCGATCTGCCGGGCCAGGCGCAATGCATCTGGATTGGCGCCGGCCAGGCGGATAAAGGTGTCGATCTGCTGCTGGGCGAGCTCGTGGTTGCCGGCGGTGTGCTCCAGCTCGGCCCGGGCGTAGTAGCTGCGCGGATTACGTGGGTCGATGTTCTGGGCCCGTTCGAGGCTCTGTCGGGCCGCCGCGAGATCGCCCAGCTCGCGCTGGCACTGTCCCAGGTTGGCGAACAGCTGAGCCCTGGCCGGATACTGGGCGTCACTCGAGGCCAGCTCGAGCTGCTCGCAGGCCTCGCGGATACGGCCCTGATCGTAGAGGAAGGCCGCGTAGTTGTTGCGCCCCCGCGTGAAGTCGCGATTCGCCGAAAGCGCCCGCCGGAATGTCTCGTCGGCGAGCTGGCGCTCTCCCTGACGCTGATAGACCATGGCCATGGCCTGCAGCGCCTCCGGGTCGTTGGCGTCGATGGCGAGCGCACGGTCCAGGGCGCCCATGGCGCGCTGCAGATTGTCGCGCTCCAGGTAGGCCGCGCCCAGCTGGGTATAGGCATCGGCGGGCCTGGTTTCCCGCTCGCTGCCTGCCAGCCCCTGGGTCTGGGTGGCACAGCCGGCAAGCCAGAGGCTACCCAGCAGCAGGGCCAGGGTGGGCAGTCGCGAGGTGCGGGGCTGGCGGGTATGACGCGTCATTGTGATCTCCCCACGGTCGACACGAAGCCCCGGCGGCATGCTGCTGGCAGGCGGGCCGGGGCGATCAAGAGCCTGACCATCAAAGCGTCGTGCCCGGTTGAAGTCAAGGCGGCCCACCCGCTCAGTCGGCGTCGATCTGGATCGACTGGATATAGCGTTCGTGGCGCTTGGTACGATCCTTGACCCTGCCCACCAGCTGGCCGCAGGCGGCGTCGATATCGTCGCCGCGGGTGGTGCGGATCGGCGCCGTGTAGCCCAGCTCATAAAGCCACTGCTGGAAGCGCACCACCTGATTGCGCGAGGGCTTCTCGTAGCCGGAGTGGGGGAATGGGTTGAAAGGTATCAGGTTGATCTTGCACGGCAGCTCGCGCAGCAGCTCGGCGAGCTCCTCGGCGTGCAACTGCTGGTCGTTGACGTCCTTGATCACCGTGTACTCGACGGTGACCATGCGGGTGTCGTCGCACTTGGCCAGGTAGCGGTGGCAGGCGTCCAGCAGGGCGCGGATGTTGTACTTGCGGTTGAGTGGCACCAGCTCGCTGCGCAGTTCGTCATTGGCGGCATGCAGCGAGATGGCCAGGCTCACGTCGAGCTCATCGCCGAGCTTGTCGAGCATCGGCACCACCCCGGAGGTGGAAAGGGTGACGCGGCGCTTGGAGAGGCCGTAGCCGTTGTCGTCGAGCATCAGCTTCATGGCCGGCACGACGTTGTCGTAGTTCATCAGCGGCTCGCCCATGCCCATCATCACCACGTTGGTGACCGGCCGGTTGGCGGTGTCCTTGCGCGGGCCCACGCTGCGCTGGGCGACCCACACCTGGCCGATGATCTCGGCGGCGGTGAGGTTGCGCTGGAAACCCTGCTTGCCGGTGGAGCAGAAGCTGCAGTCCAACGAGCAGCCCACCTGGGATGAGACGCACAGGGTGCGGCGCTTACCGTTGTCGGCGGGGATCAGCACCGTCTCGACGTAGCTGCCGTCCTCGACCTCCAGCACCCACTTGCGGGTGCCGTCGCTGGAGGTGCCTTCGTAGACCACGCCGGGACCGCGGATCTCGGCCATCTCGGCGAGCTTGGCGCGCAGAGCCTTGGCGAGGTTGGTCATGGCCGCGAAGTCGTCACAGCCCTCGTGGTGGATCCACTTCATCACCTGGGCGGCGCGGAACTTCTTCTCGCCGATGGAGAGGAAGAAGGCTTCCATCTCCTCGCGGGACATGCCGAGCAGGTTGGTCTTCTGGGGTGCGGTATCAGCGGTCATGGCGGTCAGCGGGTCGGGGAAGGGGAAACGGCAGGGTGGGCGGGGGCAGAGCCCCCACCCGGCGAGACGCGATCAGCGCGGGCAGATCTCGTCGGCGCCGAAGAAGTAGGCGATCTCGCGCTCGGCGGACTCGGGGGAGTCGGAGCCGTGCACGGCGTTGGCGTCGATGGTCTCGGCGAAGTCGGCGCGGATGGTGCCCGGCGCGGCTTCCTTGGGGTTGGTGGCGCCCATCAGCTCACGGTTCTTGGCGATGGCGTCCTCGCCCTCCAGCACTTGCACGACCACCGGGCCGGAGGTCATGAAGCCCACCAGATCCTTGAAGAAGGGGCGTTCCTTGTGCTCGGCGTAGAAACCGCCGGCCTTGTCGTCATCGAGCTTGAGCATCTTGGCGGCGACGACCTGGAGGCCGGCCTTCTCGAAGCGGGCGATGATCTCGCCGACAGCATTCTTGGCAACGGCATCGGGCTTGATGATGGACAGGGTGCGCTGGGTAGCCATGGGCATGTCTCCAGTAGGGGGTGAGGGAAGTGGATGAATAGCACCGCGCCGCCCGTGGGCTCCCGGGGCGGAGCGAGGGCGGCGCGGTGAATCGGATAAATCGGGCCGGCGATCCGGCGGCCGGCGATCCGGCGCTTCGGCTGACTGCGCCGACTGGGCGGGGATTATACCGCCCCGGGGTGGCGTTGAACAATCGTCGCCGCGCGAAGAGGGGCGGCGCCCCTCTGGCCTCGGGAATATCGTGGGCTCAGACAGTAAAGCTCTCGCCGCAGCCGCACTCATCCGTGACATTGGGGTTGTTGAAGCGGAAGAAGCGGTTTAGCCCCTCGTTGACGTAGTCCACCTCACTGCCGTCGAGCATCTCCAGCGCCTCGGGGGCGACGAAGACCTTGACGCTGTGCTCCTCGAAGCAGACGTCGTCGTCGGCAGCCTCATCGGCGAAGTCGAGCACGTAGCTGTAGCCGGAGCAGCCGCTGGGCTTGACCGAGACGCGCAGGCCGAGGCCCTCTCCGCGCTCGTCGAGCACCCGGCGGATCTGGTCGGCGGCCGCGGTGGTGATGGTCAGGTGCGCCATGGGTCTCTCCTTGATTCGGTGGTCGGGACATACTGGCTCAGACAGCCTGGCGGCGCAGCCCGGTGAGGGCGTGTCGCAGGGCGGAAAGCGCCGTGTCGATATCGGCGTCGGTGGTGAAGCGCCCGAAACTGAAGCGCAGCGAAGCCAGCGTGAGGGCCCGCGGCAGGCCGATGGCCTTCAATACATAGGACGGCTCGACGCTCGCCGAGTTGCAGGCGGAGCCGGTGGAGAGGGCCACGTCGCGCAGCGCCATCAGCAGCGATTCGCCGTCCACCCCCTCGAAGGCGAGGTTGAGGATGTTGGGCACCGCCACCTCCACCGCGGTATTGCGGTGGATGCCACCGACATCGGACAGGCCATCGAGCAGCCGATCACGCAGCGTCGCGATGCGCGCCTGGTCGGCCTCACCCTCGGCGCCGGCCAGGGCGAAGGCTTCGCCCATGCCGACGATCTGGTGGGTGGGCAGGGTGCCGGAGCGCATGCCGCGCTCGTGGCCGCCGCCGTGGATCAGCGCCTCCAGGCGGATGTCGGGGTGGCGCTTCACGTAGAGGGCGCCGACGCCCTTGGGGCCGTAGGCCTTGTGGCCGGAGAGCGACATCAGGTCGATGCCGAGTCGCTCGACGTCTAGCGCCAGGCGGCCCACCGCCTGGGCGGCGTCGACATGGAACAGCGCACCGCCGGCGTGGGTCACCTCGGCAAGCGCCGCCAGGTCGTGGATCACACCCAGCTCGTTGTTGACCGCCATCAGCGACACCAGCACGGTGTCTTCGCGCATGGCCTCGCGCAGCTGCTCCGGTGTGACGCGCCCGTCGCGTCCCGGAACGAGCCAGGTCGCCTCGAAGCCCTCGGTCTCCAGCGCCCTGGCGGTGTCCACCACCGCCTTGTGCTCGACGATGGAGGTAACCAGGTGGCGACCGCGGTGGCGATTGGCGCGCAGGTAGCCGATCAGCGCCAGGTTGTCGGCCTCGGTGGCGCCGCTGGTCCAGACGATCTCGCGGGGGTCAGCGCCGATCAGGTCGGCGACCTGGCGGCGGGCGTTCTCCACCGCCTGTTCGGCCTGCCAGCCCAGCATATGGCTGCGCGACGCCGGGTTGGCGAAGATGCCGTCGAGGGTCAGGTGGCGGCTCATCAGCTCGGCGACGCGGGGGTCGACGGGCGTGGTGGCGGCGTAATCGAGATAGACGGGTGTAGTCATGGACTCGGGTGTCGTGGGGCTCGGTTGGGCGCCATCAGGGCGCCGAGGCAAAAACGTCGTTGCCGTCCAGGCGGTCGCGCTGGCGGTTGGCGATCTGCTGGACCTGCTGGCGGGCAGCGAGCTGGCCCAGGGTGATGCCTTCCAGGAAGCCGTGAATCTGCTCGGAGAGCTCGCACCACAGGTGGTGAGTCAGGCAGGTGTCACCCTGCTGACAGTCGGAGAGGCCGCCGCAGCGCGTGGCATCCACCGACTCGTCCACCGCGTCGATCACCCGGGCCACCGAAATGGTGTCCGGCGCCTGGGCTAGCAGGTAGCCACCGCCGGGGCCGCGCACGCTGGCCACGAGCTCGGCGCGGCGCAACCGTGCAAACAGCTGCTCCAGATAGGAGAGCGAGATCTCCTGGCGCTTCGAGATATCGGCCAGGCAGATCGGCCCCGACTGGGCATGCATGGCCAGATCGAGCATGGCGGTGACGGCGTAGCGTCCCTTGGTGGTCAGGCGCATGGCGGCCTCGGCGCCGAACGGGTCGGCGATCGGTGAACGGGCGTTCCGCTTCGAAGCGCGGTCAGGCAAGTATTATGGTAAAGACCTAGCGCGATGGTCAACCATTAGTCCCGCGGCCGCCATCACCCTTTTCGGCGGAAGGCTCGGACCTTGTCGCCGGTGACTTCTCCGGCATGGCGCAGGGGTCGGCATCGTCGAGGATGTCGGCGAAGTCCTCGTCGCGCAGCTCCGGTAGCCGGCCGTCGCGGTAGCTGGCGTCGACCTTGCGCAGCGTCTGGCACATGCGCTCGATGCGCTCGTCCACGGCGTGCATATGGTCGAGCATCGCCTGGATGGAGCGCGCCACCGGATCGGGCATGTCCTCGCTGATGCCGTAGGCGTCGAAGCCGAACTTCTCGCGCATGGCCTCGCGGCGCTCGGGGTCCACCTCCAGCACCTCGGCGGCGTCAGGCTCGGTGCGCTTGACGATCTTGCCGGGGATGCCCACCACGGTGGCGCCGGCGGGTACCTCCTTGGTGACCACCGCGTTGGAGCCGATCTTGGCGCCGGCGCCCACAGTGAAGGGACCGAGGATCTTGGCGCCGGCGCCGACGATCACGCCGTCCTCCAGGGTGGGGTGGCGCTTGCCCTTGTTCCAGCTGGTGCCGCCCAGGGTCACGCCCTGGTAGAGAGTCACGTCGTCACCCACCATGGCGGTCTCGCCGATCACCACGCCCATGCCGTGATCGATGAAGAAGCGCCGCCCAATGGTGGCGCCGGGGTGGATCTCCACGCCGGTCAGCCAGCGCGAGAAGGTGGAGAGCGAGCGCGCCAGCCACTTGAGGTTCATGCGCCACAGCCGGTGACTCAGCCGATGGATCAGCAGGGCATGCAGCCCCGGGTAGTTGGTCAACACTTCCAGGAAGTTGCGGGCCGCGGGATCGCGGTCGAAAACGCTGTTGATGTCCTCGCGCAGGCGTTGAAACATTCAGCGGTCCTTGGCTGGGGTGGGGGAGGGAGAGCGGAGGCTTAGGCCGTCGGTCACCGGGATAGCCTTCATTATTGGGGGCATGGGGGGCCACCTTCAAGGCGCGGCGGCGCCGTTACCCGGTCAGGGCATTGCCCGCGTCCCGGTTATCCCTCGCGATGCTGGCCCTTGTCACTGTCGCGCTTGGACACGAGCTTATCGGTATCGGTGAGGATGCCGCGGAGGATATTGAGCTCCATGCGCTCCGGGCGCGCCCTGAGGGTGAAACGACGCAGGCGGGCCATCAGCTGGCGCGGCATGGCGGGGTCGTGGAAGCCGATGGCGACCAGGGTGCGCTCCAGGTGGGCGAAGTAGTGCTCCAGCTCCGCGTGGGTGGCCAGGGCCTGGCAGGGCTCCTCGAGGGGTGCCTCCTGCCCGGCCAGCCAGGCCAGCCGACACTCATAGGCCAGCACCTGCACGGCGGCTGCCAGGTTCAACGAACTGAAGTCCGGATTGGTGGGGATATGCACGTGGGCATGGCAGCGCTGCAGTTCGGCGTTGGTCAGGCCGCTGTCTTCGCGGCCGCACACCAGCGCCACCCGCGCCTCCCGGTCGGTCAGTTCTGCAGGCAGGCGTGCTCCCAGTTCGCGGGGCGTGATCATCGGCCAGGGCAGGGTACGCGAGCGAGCGCTGGCGCCCACGACCAGGGTGCAGTCGGCCACCGCCTGCTCCAGGGTCTCCACGGTCCGGGCGCCGTTGACCAGATGATCGGCCCCGGAGGCCCGCGACACGCTGTCGGCGGTGACTGCCGTGCAGCGTGGCGCCACCAGGGTCAGGTCGTTGAGCCCCATGTTGTGCATGGCGCGGGCGGTGCCGCCGATATTGCCGGGATGGCTGGTACCGATAAGGACGATGCGGATGCGGTCGAGCATGGGGCGCTTTCCTGGGGCGAAATAAATCGAGGCGAATCGAGAAAGGATCAAGAGGGGCCGATGAATCCGGGCGGAAGAGTCTAGCATGTCGAGGCGTGCCTGCCCCGGATCCGCGTCGAGCCGGCGTGGCGCAATCGCGCGGTGTCTGCTAGGATTCGCGCCGACCGTTTCAATGAACCGTTTCAGCGAACACCCCCGTTCTTTAACACCACCGACTCCTCAAGGCCCGATCATGCATCCGATGGTCCAATATGCGCTGCGCGCCGCGCGCAGCGCCGGCGAACAGTTCCTGCGCATTCGCGAGCGTATCGAGAATGCCCACGAAGAGAGCAACCTCGACCGCCTGCTCGATGATGCCGCCCGCAACGCCGAGACGCTGATCGTCCGTCAGCTCTCTCGTGGCTACCCCCATCACGGCGTCGTCGGGCGCTTCACCCCCCATCGCGGCGGCGAGGGTGAAGGCGCCGACACCCTGTGGAAGATCGAACCCTTCCACGGCTACTCTAACCTCGGCGTGGCCGCGTCAGGCTTTGCCCTGTCGGTGGTCTGCCTGGTCAAGGGGCGTCCGGAGCATGCGGTGGTGATCTGCCCCTTCAGCGACGACGAGTACCTGGCCAGCCGTGGCCGCGGTGCTCAGCATAACGGCAAGCGCATCCGCGTGCCCAAGACCCTGGCGGTGGGCGGTGCGCGCATCGCCATGGGACTGCCCGAGACCTGGCTGCGTAATCGTCACCTGCCGGCCTACCTGACGCTGGTGCAGCAGCTCGGCCCGGTCATCGAGGTGCAGCGCGCCTCGGGTAGCGGCCTGCTGGACCTGGCGGAGCTGGCCGCTGGCCGCGCCGATGCTGCCTTCGTGCTGGGCCTCGAGGAGCAGGACATGCACGTCGGCAGCTTGCTGTTGAAGGAGACCGGAGCCCTGATGGGCACCCCGGACGGCCAGCCCAAGGTCGAGGTGGAAGGCCAGTTGATGGCTGCGGGCCCAAGGCTCTACAAGGCTCTGGTGCAGCAACTCAAGCCGCACTTCTGAGCCACCAGCGGCAAGATTCCAGTTGCCAGTAACGATAACCCCCGCAGGGAATCCCTGCGGGGGTTTTTTCATTCTGCTTCGGTGAAGAGGCTGATTGCTTGCCGCTTGCCGCTGTCAGGGCGGCGCCTTCTTGGACCGAAACCAGGTCCTCGCGGTCAAGATGCAGGGCTGAGGCCCTCGCCGCTGTGCAGTGGGGCAAGAGGCTCCGACTCTGCGTGACCGGGCCAGCGAGCAGTAAGGGAGGCGCCTCCCGCTTTATCAGGCTATAACAAGTATTCTAGATACCACTTAAGGCCCGTACGTCATACCGGAGGTTTGCATGCTGTCCCAGCCCACTATAGATACGGTCAAGAGCACTGCCCCGCTACTCGCAGATGAAGGGGAGCGGATCACCCGTCTGTTCTACGACAAGCTCTTCGATCATCACCCCGAGCTCAAGCACATCTTCAACATGGCCAACCAGGCGAAGGGCGAGCAGGCGCGTGCCCTGGCCGATTCGGTCTTCGCCTATGCCACTCACATCGACCAGCTGGAGGCCTTGGGACCGGCTGTCAAGCGCATCGCCCACAAGCATGCCAGCCTGCAGGTGGCCCCGGAGCACTACCCCATCGTCGGCAAATATCTGCTGGAGGCGATTCGCGACCACCTCAAGCTGCATGACGACGACCCCGTGCTGACGGCGTGGGCAGAGGCCTACGAGGCCCTGGCGGCGATCTTCATCCAGGCCGAGGAGGGGATCTATCAGGCGAACGAGGCCACGCCCGGTGGCTGGCGTGGCGATCGAGTCTTCATCATCGACAGGGCCGAACGCGAGACCGACGACGTCAAGTCCTTCTACCTGAGGCCGGAAGACAACAAGCCGATCGCCGAATTCCGGCCCGGCCAGTATATCGGGGTCAAGACCCAGCCGCCGTCCTCGGCGTACGACGAGATTCGCCAGTACTCGCTCTCGAGTGCCCCCGGTGAGCCTTACTATCGCATTACCGTCAAGGCTGAGGGCGTCGGCACCTCGGTCCCCGGCCATGTCTCCAACTACCTGCACGATGCCAGCGTCGGCGACAGGGTCTGGCTGCGACCGCCGACCGGCGACTTTGTCGTCGAGAAGCGTTCCGAGAGGCCGGTGTTGATCGGCGGGGGCATCGGGATCACGCCGCTGATCAGCATGCTGCTCAATGCGGTAAAGCAAGCCTGGGATCTGGAGCATCTGGTATTGATCCACTGCTGTCGCGACCGCTCCCACCATGTCATGCACGATGAGCTTCTCGCGCTGAGTGCGCAGAAGGGCTTCCAATATTATGTCGCCTACGAGCAGGGAGAGGGGGCCGACCACATCGGCTATCTGGATACGGCCATTCTCGAGAGGTGGCTGCCCTTCGAGGGTCGCGGCGACGTCTATTTCTGTGGCCCGACGCCCTTCATGTCGGGCCTGAACATTCTGCTCAAGCGGATGGGCTACGGCGACGACCAACTCCATTACGAGATCTTCGGTCCGCGTATCCGCTTCAGCGGGGCCTCCTGACACCAGCGAGGCCCTCTGACAGTTGTCGGGCCTGGAGCAAAGACGCCACCCGGCAAGCCGGGTGGCGTCTTTGCATGAGCGCCGTGCGCTGGCGGCGCAGCTCAGGCAGAGGCGTCGGCCTCAGGGCAGCTCCTCCTCGGCCTCGGCATCCTCCTTCTTGGCCGGGATCAGGTCCTCGCGCTGGAGGTGAACTGCCAGCAGCAGGGCCGCGGCCACGTAGATGGAGGAGAAGGTGCCGACCACCACGCCGATGATCAGGGCAATCGAGAACTGGTGGATCATGTCCCCGCCCAGCAGCAGCAGTGCCATCAGTACCAGCAGAGTGGTACCGGAAGTCGCCAGCGTGCGCGACAGGGTCATGTTGATCGCCTCGTTGAAGATCGCCGGCATGTCGTCGATGCGTGACTTGCGGATCGTCTCGCGGATGCGGTCGTAGACCACGATGGTGTCGTTGAGCGAGTAGCCGATCACCGCCAGCAGCGCCGCCAGCACGGTGAGGTCGAAGTCGAGCTGGAACAGCGAGAAGATGCCGACCACGATGATCACGTCGTGCATCAGCGCCAGCAGGGCGCCGATGGCGAACTTGTACTGGAAGCGAAACGCCACGTAGAGCATCACGATGCCCAAGGCCACCAGCAGGCCCAGGCCGCTCTGATCGCGCAGCTGCTCGCCCACCTGAGCGCCAACGAACTCGGCGCGCACCAGTTCGACGCTTTCACCACCGTCGCGCAGCAGGGCCACCACGCGGTCACCCACCTGTGCATCGAAGGCCTGCTGCAGGCGAATCAGCACCTCGGTGGAGGCGCCGAAGGTCTGCACCGAGACGTCGCGGAACTCGGCGCCCTCCAGGGTCTGACGCACGGCTTCGAGCGAAGGCGCTACAGCGTAGCGTACCTCCACCAGGGTACCGCCGGTGAAGTCCAGCCCCAGGTTGAGCTGCTGGAAGAGCAGCGAGACGATCGACACCAGGATCAGGGCACCCGAGATCGCGAAGGCGATCCGGCGCTTGCCCATGAAGTCGAACTGTCGGTTGATGAGGGTTTTCATTACCACCTCTTATATCCAGAGCTTCTTGACCGGCTTGCCGCCGTAGACGAGGTTCACCATCGCGCGGGTCACCAACAGGGCGGTGAACAGCGAGGTGATGATCCCCAGCGACAGAGTCACCGCGAAGCCCTTGACCGGCCCGGTGCCGATCGAGAACAGGATTACCGCCACCAGCAGGGTGGTGATATTGGCGTCGACGATGGAGGTGAAGGCGCGCTCGTAGCCGGCATGGATCGCCTGCTGAACCGATAGCCCGCCGCGCAGCTCCTCGCGTATGCGTTCGAATATCAAGACGTTGGCGTCCACCGCCATGCCCAGCGTCAACACGATGCCGGCGATGCCAGGCAGGGTGAGGGTGGCGCCGAGCATCGACATGGCCGCCATCAGCAGGGTCAGGTTGAGGGCCAGCGCCACGTTGGCGATCACCCCGAACACCTTGTAGCGGATCAGCATGAACAGCACCACCAGCAGCAGGCCGATCTGCACCGACATGACGCCGCGCTTGATGTTCTCGGCGCCCAGGCTCGGGCCGATGGTGCGCTCCTGGACGAAGTAGATCGGCGCGGCCAATGAGCCCGAACGCAGTAACAGGGCGAGCTCGGCGGCCTCGGTGGGTGAGTCGAGTCCGGTGATGCGGAAGCTGTTGCCCAGCGCGCTCTGGATGGTAGCCAGGCTGATCAGGCCGCGCTCGGTGTAGGGCTCGCGGACGATGACTTCCTCGCCGTCGACCACTTCCACGCTGTCACGGGTCTTGTGCTCGATGAACAGCACCGCCATGTTGCGGCCGATGTTGGTG
The DNA here is from genome assembly GCF_047795635.1 of Halomonas sp. HK25. Classification (GTDB taxonomy): domain Bacteria; phylum Pseudomonadota; class Gammaproteobacteria; order Pseudomonadales; family Halomonadaceae; genus Halomonas. Next base: position 800,994 of record NZ_CP181044.1, read on the forward strand.
CGGGTGGCACGGTTCATCAGGGTGCCACCGGTGCCGTCCAGGTTGATGTTGACCTGGGGACGCCCGCTCTCGTCGAAGCTGCGGCTGGCGCTGGAGACGCTGTCGCCGGTGATGATGACATCGCGCATCAGGTCGGCGCTTCGCGCCTCATCGTTGCGGAACGAGAAGGCTTCGGTCTCGGCGTCCGGGGTGTCCGGGCGCGCCTCGAGGCGGAATTCCAGGTTGGCGGTGGCCCCCACTACCCGCTTGGCGGCCACGGTGTCCTGGACGCCGGGCAGTTCCACCACGATGCGATCGGGGCCCTGGCGCTGGACCATGGGCTCGGCCACGCCCAGTTCGTCCACCCGGTTGCGCAGGGTGGTGAGGTTCTGGTTGACCGCGTAGTCCTGGATCTCGTTGACCGCCTGGTCGGTCAGGGACATGGCCAGGGCCGCGCCGCGACCGTCACCGATGTCCTGGTAGTCGAAGTCGCGGAATTCGCGGCTGATCAGGCGCCGGGCCGCGTCGCGGTCCTCCTCGCTGGTGAAGGTCAGCGTCAGGGTGCGCTCCTCGATCTCGGTGCCGCGGTAGCGGATGCGCTCGCTGCGCAGCTGCTCGCGCATGGCGCTGGCGTTGACCTCGAGGCGCTGGGTCACCGCGGCGTCCATGTCCACCTCCAGCAGGAAATGGACTCCGCCGCGCAGGTCGAGCCCCAGGGTCATGGGCGAGGCGGAAAGGGCCTGCAGCCAGCCCGGGGTGGACTCGGCGAGATTCAATGCCACCACGAAGTCCTCGTCGAGCATGGCGGCGATGCGGTCGCGTGCCTGGAGCTGCTCGTCGGCGTCGGCGAGGCGGATCAGTACGCTGCTCTCGCTGCTCTCAACGGCCTTGATGGTAATGCCTGCCTCGCGCAGGGAGTCCTGGACGCGTTCGAGCTGGCGCTGATCGAGGGTGGCATCGCCTCGGCCGCTGCTTATCTGTACCGCCGGATCTTCGGGATAGAGGTTGGGCAGCGAGTAGACCAGGCCGACGGCGAGAACGATCAGTATCAGCAGATACTTCCACATTGGGTAACGGTTGAGCATGCGAGCCCTGCCCTCAGGTTGCTGACAACGTTTGCTGACAACGTGCGTTGCGGACGTTAGGAAGATGACGTGCAAACGTCATGATCGCCGCGGGGTTGCCGCAGCGATCGAAAGCGGCCCCACCGAGGGGCAGGGCCGGAAGGTCACGATTCAGATGGCCTTGATGGTGCCCTTGGGCAGCACAGCCGCCACGGCATTCTTCTGCACGCTGATCTGGGTACCCTCGGCGATTTCCATGGTCAGGAACTCGCTGTCGTCGCTCACCTTGGTGATGCGGCCCAGCACGCCACCGCCGATGACGATCTCGTCACCCTTGGAGAGCCCGCCGATCAGCTGCTTGTGCTGCTTGGCCCGCTTGGCCTGAGGGCGCCACAGCAGGAAGTAGAAGATCGCAACGAAGCCGACCAGCATGACGATCTGGGCCATGCCGCTGCCGGCAGCGGCATCCTGGGCGTAGGCCGGGGCGATGAAGAAATCCAGCATGGGTGGGTGTCTCCTGGTTGGTATGAATAGTTGGGATGGGTAAGGTTGACTGACCTGCCAAGGCAGGACAGTGACGACCGGCATCGACCCCTCGGGGATCGCTGCCGGCCGCTATCAATTCGGGGTGGGAGGCACCGGCAGGCCGCGCCGTGCATAGAAGCCTTCCACGAAGTTCGCCAATGTACCCGCTTCGATGGCACCGCGCAAACCGGCCATCAGGCGCTGGTAATGGCGCAGATTGTGGATGGTGTTGAGCATCGAGCCGAGCATCTCGCCGCAACGGTCCAGGTGATGCAGGTAGGCGCGGGAGAAGTGCTGGCAGGTGTAGCAGTCGCACTCCGCCTCCAGCGGCCGGGTGTCGTGGCGGTGCTTGGCGTTACGGATCTTCACCGTGCCCTCGGCGGTGAACAGGTGGCCGTTTCTGGCATTGCGGGTGGGCATCACGCAGTCGAACATGTCGATGCCGCGGCGCACGCCCTCCACCAGATCCTCGGGCTTGCCCACCCCCATCAGGTAGCGTGGCTTGTCCTCGGGCATCCAGGTGGGCAGGTAGTCCAGGGTCCGGATCATCTCCTCCTTGGGCTCGCCCACCGAGAGGCCGCCGATGGCCAGGCCGTCGAAGCCGATCTCCATGAGACCCGCCAGCGAGGCCTCGCGCAGTTCGGGGTACATGCCGCCCTGGACGATGCCGAACAGCGCCGAGGGCGAATCACCATGGGCGTCACGGGAGCGCTGGGCCCAGCGTAGCGAGCGCTCCATGGAGAGCCGCGCCTCCTTCTCGGTGGCCGGGTAGGGGGTGCACTCGTCGAAGATCATCACCACGTCCGAGCCCAGCGAGCGCTGCACCGCCATGGACTCCTCGGGGCCCATAAACACCTTGGCGCCGTCCACCGGGGAGCGGAAGTGCACCCCCTGCTCGGTGATCTTGCGCATGGCCCCCAGGGAGAAGACCTGGAAGCCGCCGGAGTCGGTGAGGATCGGCTTGTGCCACTGGGCGAAGTCGTGCAGATCGCCGTGGGCCTCGATCACCTCCATGCCTGGGCGCAGCCAGAGGTGGAAGGTGTTGCCGAGAATGATCTCGGCGCCGATCTCCTCGACCGACACCGGGGTCATGCCCTTGACGGTGCCGTAGGTGCCGACCGGCATGAAGGCGGGCGTCTCTACCGTGCCGCGCGGGAAGGTGAGGCGGCCGCGGCGGGCCCGGCCGTCGCTGGCCAGGCGCTCGAAGGTCATGAAGCAGTCGTTACGCATGGTCGATCTCAGCGCTCCTTGCGGGTCCAGAACTCTTGCGTGTCAAAAACATCGCATCGCCATAGCTGAAGAAGGCGTAGCGCTCGGCGACTGCCTCGCGATAGGCCGCCAGGGTGGTCTCGAAGCCGGCGAATGAGGCCACCAGCATCAGCAGGGTGGACTCCGGCAGGTGGAAGTTGGTGATCAGGGCGTCCACGCAGCGCCACTCATAGCCCGGATAGATGAAGATGTCGGTCTCGCCGCGGTAGGGGGCGATCTCGCCGTTCTGGCTATTGGCGCAGGCGCTCTCCAGACAGCGCACGCTGGTGGTACCCACGGCGATCACGCGGCGGCCCGCTGCCCGGGCGGCGCGCACCTTGACGCAGGTTTCCTCGTCCACCTCCAGCCACTCGCTGTGCATGACGTGCTCGCGGATGTCATCCACGCGCACCGGCTGGAAGGTGCCGGCGCCCACGTGGAGGGTGACGAAGGCGCGCTCCACGCCCTTGGCGGCAAGCGCCTCGAGCAGCGGTTCGTCGAAATGCAGCCCGGCGGTGGGGGCGGCCACGGCGCCGTCGCGGCGGGCATAGACGGTCTGGTAGCGGTCGCGGTCGGCCAGCTCGTCGTCGCGGTCGATATAGGGCGGCAGCGGCATATGGCCGTGCGCGTCGAGCAGCTCGATCAACGGCGTCTCACCGAGGAAGCGCAGCTCGAACAGGGCCTCGCGACGCCCCTCCACCACGGCATGGATGCCGCCCTCGAAGACCAGCTCGGTGCCGGGCCTGGGCGACTTGCTCGAGCGCAGGTGTGCCAGGCCGCGGTGGGCGTCCAGCGGGCGCTCCAGCAGCATCTCCACTTTGCCGCCGCTGGCCTTTTGGCCGTGCAGCCGCGCCGGGATCACCCGGGTGTCGTTGAACACCAGCAGGTCGCCGGGCTCGAGCAGCGCGAGCAGATTGGGGAAGCGGCGGTGGGACAGCTGACCGGCGGGGCCGTCGACGCAGAGTAGCCGGCAGTCGGTACGCTGCTCGGAGGGGTAGCGGGCGATCAGCTCGTCGGGGAGCTCGAATTGGAAGTCGGCGCGCTGCATGGGCGGTGTCGGGATCCGGTGGTTCTGGGCAAGCCGCCTAGGATACCGACTCGATGGCGCGAAGTCAGGCCCGCGATTGACCTGCCAACGGGCCCACGTATAATGCGTGTCGCGTTGCCGGCGTGGCGGAATTGGTAGACGCAGCGGATTCAAAATCCGCCGGGTGCAAGCCCTTGTCGGTTCGAGTCCGACCGCCGGTACCACCTCAAAAACAGTCGCTTACGGGCGGCTGTTTGCGTTTTCTCCCTCCCTTTTTCAGTGCGTGGTCGCAGTTTGGTCGCAGAAGGCTTCTTTTAAGCTCGGCAGGCGTGAGCCGATGTCATCCAGCCCGGCATCGAACATGTGCGAGTAGCGGCTGGTGACGATCAGGCTGGAGTGCCCTAGCAGGTCGCGCACCGTGGTCATGCTTTCGCCGGCCTGGGCCAGCATGCTGGCATAGCTGTGGCGCAAGTCGTGGAAGCGTAGAGGGCCGGCCTACGGCCTGACGGGCCTGCTCCCACACCGTTCGCAGGCGAGAGTAGGTCGTGGCGAACGGTAGGTCCTCCAGCCATGCACGGGCGTACTCCGGAACTGGCACCACCCGGGCCTTGCCGCTTTTCGTTTGGTTTGGTCGCAGCAGGATGCGACCAGCGTGGACGTTTTGCGGATCCAGGGTCAGTAGCTCGCCCTGGCGCAGCCCGGTGAGCGCTGCCAGGGCGATTACCCGTTTCTCGATAATTGCTTGATCGGGTATGGCCTGCAGTAGCTCACTCACCTGCTCGAGGGGGTGCGGCGGTTTTCTTGGACTGTTTTTGGAGCCTTTTCATGCGGCAAGGCCTAAGCCAGCTCGGTACTCCATGGGGCTTTGACCTCCTAAAGATAGCTTAATCCTTTTTTGGTTATGCCATTGGATATATGCGTCGAGCTCCTCGATAAACTGCTCCAAGGTCACGCCCTGCCAATCCCGAGTGTAGAAAAACTCGGTCTTGAGTCGCCCGAAGAAGCCTTCACAGGCGGCATTGTCCGGCGAGCACCCTTTGCGCGACATGGATCGGACAAGACCGGCGTCTTGGACGCGGGCAAGCCATCCGGGCCAGCGATAGTGACAGCCCCGGTCGCTGTGAATGACCGGCTTCTCACCTTCATCCAGTGTCTCTATGGCGTTGTCGAGCATTGTGTTGACCAGCGCCGCATCCGGGCTCGTGCTGAGCGTCCAGCTCACTGCCAGCCCGTCGAAGCAGTCAATTACCGGGGACAGGTAGACCTTGCCAGCTGGTACCTGGAACTCGGTAATATCCGTCAGCCACTTGAGGTTCGGTGCAGCGGCGCTGAAATCGCGATTGAGGAGGTTCTCTGGAGCCGGTGTGATCTCGCCGCGGTAGGACCTGTATCGCCGGCACCGGGTTTTTTGGACGATGAGTTGTTCTTCCGCCATGAGTCGTCGGACCACCTTCTCCGAGATCACCATGCCGATCCGATTGAGTTCAACGCGAATGCGCCGGTAACCGTAACAGCGGCGATTGGTCTCGAAGAGTTGGGTGATGGTGGCGCGGACGCCTGCATACCTCTCGGGCATCCGTATCCGGGCGCGGTGGTAGAAATAGGAGCTGCGAGCCAGGCTCAGTTCTCTTAAGAGCACATCAAGCCGGTAAAACTCTCTCAGGGCGTCAACCAGCAGGGCCTTCTCCTTGTTAGTCAGGCGCTGCAGGCTGACGCCTAGATCTTTTTTTATCAGTTCGTTCGCCTTTGCCAGGAGGTCATGCTCCAGTTGGAGTCTATGAACCTGCCTTTCCAGCTCTTTGACTTGCCGCTGGAGCGCTTCATGCTCTGGGGGCGAGGCAGCGCCATCACGTCGTGCCATTGGGGGAGAGACCTCATCACCGAGCAGCTGGGCCTTCCACTTGTACAGTACCTGCCTGCTGACGCCCAGGTTCTCGGCAATCACCGAGGCTGCCTCTTTCCGTGAGCACAGCTCAATGACAGCATCACGTTTCGCTTCTGGTGAGAAGGGCGAACCCTTGTAGCTGCCGGCCGACTCCCTCACCAGCCCAGGCTCGACTTCCAAGAGCCACTTTCGCAGTGTGTACGCAGCCGGATAGCCAAGTGTCTTGCGGGTCCTCGCTAAACAGCGGCCATGAGTCAGGTAGTGCTGTACAGCCGCCTGCTTCTGTGGCGCTGAGTATTTAGTCTTGGTGGCGCTACGTTCAGGAAGCCCTCCGGTGCGAATGTAGATCGCATGCCAGCGGCGCAGGTTTTTCGTCGAGGGATACCCAAGCTCACGGACGGTAGCAGCGGCACTCCTGCCGTACTTGATGTAGAGCTTCACGGCTTTGATGCGTTGTTCGTAGGTGTACATGGACTACCTCTGTCGATAGTCCAAGATTCCGTCCGCACCCCCTTTACGGACTTATAGCTCCGGCGTCGACATCGAGTCGCAGCACAGGGATATCGCGTTGGCGCGCTGCCCGCAACAGCACTTGAGCTGCGGGTGCTATGGCGCGGGCGTCTGCAAGTTCTCTCAACTTGGCTTGTCGCGCTTCGAAGTCAAATGGCTGCTGGTTCAGTATCGCCGTGACGAACTCAACCGACAGTTGAAGCGCTTCTTCGACCACCGCTTCATGCTGATAGTCGCATAGCAAGCAATACCGTTCCGGTGCTGTAGGCGCGAGTCTCACCGCGTCGCAGTATGTCGGAAGACTGCCCACCCAGGCCTGCGCCGCGACCGTCAGCCGCGCGAGTAGCCGAGCCCCTTCGGTCGCATCAATGAAGACCGGGGCGGTGCTGCTTGGCATGAGCGTTCGCAACAGGGCTGCAGCGCCGTGTAATTCCTCGACCGCGACCGTGCGGGGGCCTTCGAGGTCAACCACCGCCACAAAGCACGGCTCCATGCGATGGATGTTCGGTCCACGCAGGAACCGGCTATCGTGAATCTTCACGACCTTGCCCTGCGGGCGGTGAGTAAAACCGCTGCGATGCGATCGGCTTCTGCATAGGCCAGCTCGTCCAATTCTTCGCCGAACACATCAGGGTCGAGTTCCTGGTAGTCCCATTCGAGGGAGGAATTGTCGAGAAGCGGCGCGACCGACGCGCGGAACCGGTCCGTGCCGTCGGTGATGGCAGTGCCCGTATACAGCAAAAGCGTGCCGCCGGGGGCCAGCCTCGTTCTCGCCAGGCTCGCAATCGCAAGAGAAAGTCCTTCGCCGAAGCTGCCGCCACCGTGCCGGTAGGTGCGCTCCTGCGCATCGAGCAGGTAAGGAGGATTGGCGACGATCAAATCAAAACCCCCATCAACGCCGTCAAGCAGATCGGAGTGTTGAATCGTCACTCCTGTTGCACCCGCGAGCTGGGCGTTGACGGCGGTGTACTGTAAGGCCATGTCGTTGATGTCAACAGCAAACACGTCGGCTTTTGGCCGTTCGAGTGCAACAATCACGGCACCAGGGCCGGAGCCGCAGCCGATATCGACGGCACGCTGGACGTGCACGTCATCGGCCACGTTACCTGAAAGGTACCGAGCGATTGCGTTCGCGAAGCGGTAAGTGTCGGGTCCGAAGAAAATAGCGTCAGAGGCTGTTGTCGGATAAGCCGAGTGCAGAAAAAGTTGGCCGCGTAGCGTCGACGCACGCACTCGCGAGATCCAACCCTCACCCTGTGTATCTAGCACATCCGCTATGCGCATCGCCGCGAAAAGTTGGGGCGTTATAACACCCTCCCGGAAGGGGCGACTCCAACCGAATACGTCGGTTGCGTTGCGCGCCCACGCATTCTTTAACCGTGAATTGACGCGAGCGTGGGTCGCCGGTGTAACGGTGGTGAAGGAGTACCCGGTCGCTTTGAGCGTCATCGCGAGATGCAGGAGACAATCGTCGCTCATGGAAACTTACCTGCTGAAAAGATCGGCATAGAGCCTCGTTGCCGCTAGTCCCGGGGGCGTCGGGTGGTTTGCTGGCGAGAGCATGCCTGCTAACACGGCGAACGCCTTCGCCTTGGTGTCGACCCCGGCCAACTGCTGAAAAAGAATATCAACGTCTGAGCAGCTGCTGCGTCTCGGCGCCTCGTCGGCGTGGTGAGCGATGATCTGTTCGATCTTAATACCGCTCTGCGGCACTGCGGCCGCCTCTTCGACATGTCCTGCGGTCTGGCGCCTGTGAAAGCGATTTGTGGTTCTTGCGGTCGGCTTCGTTCCTGCATCGTCCAGTATCCAGTCCCGTATAAGCTGCTGCTCGTAGCCGTCGAAGACCCCGAACATGGGCGCCTGCTCATCGGTCAACAGGCGCCAGAAGCGGCTTCGCTCCGGGCTCTCGCCGCGCCGGATCCATCCGGCGGATTGCAGCGTCCTCAACAGATCTGCAATCTCGCCCGGTGAAGAAAGCCAGTCGCTCACCGACCGGCCCGCGATGAGGCAATAGTCCGAATGCAGTTTTGCTCCGATCAAGGCCTTGTCGGCGAAAACCCGCAACAGTTCTTGCTCGAGATCGAAGGACGCGATTGCCTGAGGTGTGCCCATGCCGACGAGGTTTAAGCGGTAGCCGTTACCGACGCGACGATGATAGTCCCTGGCATTCCCAATGCGCGGCATGCCATCGAGCACGCTTTGCAAGGCCTTGCGTGCGTGCCCGGATGAGGCATTGTCGATCGTCACGTGCAGAGCGAAGTAGTACGGGTCAATGTCGAGTTCGTTAAGTTCGTAGGCGGTGATGAGCAAGTGCAGCGGCAACTGCTCGTAGCCGAGATTGAAACCGATCAGTTCCGGCAAAAATTCATGGGCGTGATGCGCAAGAGCGAGCTGAACGGCACCCTGAGTGAAGTGCTCGTCGGGGCCGTCCTGCCAGTTATCGCAACCATACCGGGCGAGCAATTGCTTGTAGAGCAGCACATGGTTTTGCAGCGGATTGCCGCAGCCGAGTTCTTCGAGATAGGTGTGGATAAGCGGCGCGAGCCGCGAATCCTGCCAGTACTGCAGCAAGCCATAGAGCCAAGAGCCGTCCACGAGCTTCGTAGGCGCAACCGCGCGAAGAAAATACATTGCATGCGAGCGGCAGCTGAAGTAGCGACGCGGCGAGCCGGCATGCCGCCCGTCGAGGTAGTGTCGGTAAGCCTGTGCCGTCTGATCGTGGGCGTTGCGCAACACTTCCGGCAATGACCGCATTTCGGGGGGAAAGTCTGCGTCGATCTCAGCTGCCACGCTGAGTTGTTCGCGCAAGAAGGAGCGAGATGTGGAGCGCGCCAATTCGTCGATTTGGCCCGTTATACCGCCGCGTTCCTCTAGCATCGCGAAATAGAGCTCCCTGCTGCTTTCCTGCTGCGGTGCCAAATATAAGGGGGTCGTCGCTGATTGAATTTTAGGTGATACTGAATACATCATCTTTATGTTCTCTGGTCTCTTTCTGCTGGTCGATGCCGTCAGAATCTCTTAATAGAAGGAGTGCTATTAGTCGGCAGCGTAAGTGTTTCCTAAACGCAATCGGCGGGAGACCTGGAGCCAAATTAAGAACGGCTTACACGCATGACTCTATTAGGCGCCGCGGTAACAGCCAAAGTGAGTCATCACCGAAGATATATCCTGCACGGCGTCACAGTCTGAATCCGTTCGGTTTCGCACACACCGACGGCCTATTGTCGACAGGCAGGCGGAGAGTGACTGAAAACGCCAGGAGTGCAGAGCGGCGCGTGTAAAGAAAACGACTTTTAAATTAGCTTAATCTAAATAATTTGTCTATGTTCGTCAGCGCACAGTCAATGCGTGCTTTCAGGTTCATCCTCAGGCAGCAAGACACAGGAAATGCCTAAATAAAGACGTTGCGCTATGCTGCACGGGACGCGGAGCCACTCTTATTAATGTTGGAAGCTGGGTAGGGAATCCCCGAACGCAATAATCAAGTAAAAGGAGGGTACATCATGAATGCCTTGGAATTGCTCAAGCAGGATCATGACAATGTGCGTGATCTATTGACCCAGCTTGTCAATACTACCGAGCAGGCCGCTAAGAAGCGCCCGGAGTTGCTGGCTAAAATCGAAAAAGAACTCCATGTACACACGCAAATCGAAGAAGAAATATTCTATCCGGCATTCTTGAAAGCGGCCAAGAAAAAGGAAGACGAAAGGCTCTACCACGAAGCACTAGGGGAACATCGCGCTGTCGAAGAGCAGGTCATGCCTGACTTGAAGCAGGCTGATCCAGGCAGTACCGAGTTTTCCGGCCAGGCTAAAGTATTGAAGGAACTGGTCGAACACCATGCGACCGAGGAAGAAGACAAAATGTTTCAGCACGCCCGCAAGCTGATATCGGAAGATGAGCTTGAAAAGCTGGGCGAACAAATGGAAGAGCGCAAGGCGCAATTGATGGCAGGGTAGCTTGGCACTTTTCAGCTTTTGAACGTCAATGATCAAGCCGTTCACAAGTCCGGCTTGATCATCTGGGGCCGGCCACCAAACCGCTAGAACCAAGCCAGCTCAGCGATGCAGGGGATGCCGAGAAATGAGGATCCTGGTCACAGGGACAGCGGGGCTGATCGGCCCCGCAGTTTGCGCGCGACTCGCGCAGGAATCCTACACAATCATTGGCGCGGAGCGTGGTACTCAGGCGGTCATGAAGACGGTGCTCCAGGCACTGAAGAAGGCAGGGTGATGCTTCTGTCGCTGGCTGGAGTGGTGCTTGTAATTGTGGTCATGCTCGACATGTTATGGACCACTTTATCACCCGAGGCAGCGGATTGCTCACCAAGCAGGTTACGCATGTTCTGCGAGCGGCGCTGGCCTGTGTGCATACACTGTTTGGCAGGCGCATTTTCCTCGTGGTTACCGGCCCTGCGACCCTTGTCTTATTGGGTGTGGTTTGGGTTGCCGGGTTATGGCTGGGTTGGTTACTGATTTTTAGCGGACTGCCCGAAGCGGTGGTCGATTCCCAAAGTGGAAGACCGGCAAGTGTCTCGGAGTTGATCTATTACGTTGGCTTCACCCTGTCGACACTTGGTGTAGGTGATTTTTTGCCTCAGGGCGCGGCGGCCCGGCTGTTAACGAGTGTGGCCGCGTTCAATGGTCTGGTTCTGGTGACCCTAATCATTACCTATGCGCTCCCTGTGGTGAGCGCTGCCGTTGCCCGCCGTCAATTGGCGTTTTCGATTTCCATGCTGGGGGACACCCCCCCTGGCTATCTTGAAGACCACCTGGAACGGGTCCGACTTTCGCTTTCTTGAAAGCACCTTGGAACGCCTGGAGCCGGCGCTAATTCAGTGCGCGGAGCAACGTTTGGCGTACCCGGTAGTTGACTGCTTCTTCAGTCGAGAGGCGTCGCTCTCTCTCAATCTGCAACTCGCCATTCTGGACGAGGCGCTGACACTCGCCACCCTGGGATTGGAACAAACCGCTGAGCCTGAACGTTTCCTTGTCGACCGAGCCCGTCAGGTGATCGGCTATTACCTGGAAATTTCAGCCCTTCACCTTACCCGTTTGTCACCCAAGGAGCCGGATTTTTCTGTGGCTGCCTTGCAGGAATGGGCCCGGGGCGTGGACGGCCTTAGTGTGCGAAGCCAGGAAGACTTCCAGTCGCTGCTTATGCCATTGGCTGAACGGCGCCAGGCCTTGCACAAGCTGGTACAGCGAGATGCCTGGCATTGGGGTGCGGTGAATGCCGCTAAATAAGGAGATCGACATGTCTGATCTAGCATTCAAACAAGGTAGCCGTCATGAACTAAGACGCCATCGCCGCTTATGACAGGTTCATCAAGCTAAAGTGGACCCCAATATCCGGATTCGATTATGACACCGATGGATTCGGCAGAAGCGCTAGGCACATTCCCTTACGATCCTTTCAGCGAGACTATTTTCAAGCGAGCGCGATTCAGGCTGCTGAGACAGGGTTCCAGCAGGTAGAGACGAAAAGAAATTACCACTATCTCGGCTACCATCTTAACACGCCTCCAGAACCCCAATAGCAGCCCGTATTTTCTCTCTTTGATATGGTGCCGGGTACCGGTGATGAGCTCGAATCCCATGCCTCGCTTGAACTGTTTGGATGCGTGATTGAGTGCAATCTCAATCTTGAAACCTTTCCGGTTTTTAATCGGAATTGAATCCCATAGCCGTCGCGTCACTGCTCTCTCGCCACTTATGATCGGAAAGAAACGCAGTAGCCGGTTAAGCCATATTGTTTCCCGTGCACGCACACCAACATACATTTCAAATTTACCATCGATCACCGGGTTCGCGATGCGGGTCAGCATCTGTTCGGTGTAGCCGGTGACATCGGCATCAAGAAACAGGATGATATTATGTTTGGCTGCGCGTATGCCAGCGTCCATTGCAGCAGCTTTGCCGCTGTTTTTATCGAGCCTGATTACCGTTGCTCCGGCTGCCGCTGCGGCCTCACCAGTACCATCCGATGATCCATCGTCAACAACAATCACCTCATCTACAGACGGGTGATGCAGGCCTGCGTTAGCACAACGCCCAACCGTCGCCGCTTCATTAAATGCAGGGATCACTATGGAAACCATTGTTGTTTCACCTTCATTCCCAACAGAAAATATCCGGCTACGGCAATAATAACGAACACAAGAAATGCAATCTCCATATGTTCCACAATCTCGTTCAGTCGATAGGTGCTGCCAATGACCGCATAGGCAACGAGAACAAGACTGGCTGTAACCGCCAGCACTCCGGCTGTATTCACCAGACTGTAGATGCGAAACGGCATGCCATGAATACCGGCCAGAATTTGGACCAGCGTGCGTGTGCCGTAAACAAACTTGGATAGAAATAGCACCTTTCTGGCTCGTGCATTGAATGCCAGTTCCAGTCCCGTGAGGAACTCGCCGCTGACATGACCTGACTTGCGCTTGAGTGTCGCGCTGGGAAATAGGCGGCCCAGGGCATACCAGAGACAATCAGAAATAAGTGTCGCCGACACCGCCAGAATCACCACTGTAGCCAGGTCAATGCGGCCGGTGACGGCCATGTATATAGCCGGCAGTAACACCACTTCCCCCAATAGCAGCAAGCCGATAAAGAGAGCCAGGTAGGGATAGGAAGACAGCACTGCCGATAGAGTGGGCATGGTGTCTTGAATGATTTGCATGGTGTAGTGCACCCCGGGACAGCAAATTCCTATGATCTTGATTTACATGGTGCATTAAGGGTGGGTGGACAGTCTGTGCGGTATCAAACCCAGGCGGTGATAGCTCTTGTTTTTCGTATACCCCGGCAGCAGGCGCGGATCAGCGCCACTGGCGACGGCGACGAGCTGATTGGCATCCCGACAGATGCGCCGGGCCACGTCCCCGATTTGGCAGATGCTGCGAATTATTTCTCCTTCTTCAACTCTCCGTCACACAACGGTCCGGGTCCGTCTCGTCCAGTACCAGTGCGCGATGGCCGGTGCGGATATAGTCCGCGGCTAGCTTGCCGGCCATGGGACCGCGCCCGAAGCCGGATGAGGACATGCCGCTGACAATGAACAGGTCCGGCCGCAGAGAGATGCGGCCTATGATGGGCGCGCCGTCGATGGAAAAGGCCATCAATCCGGCCCAGGCGCGAGCGATGGGCAAGCTGGCAAGGAGCGAAATCACCTCCGCGGCATGGCTGCGGTTGACCTCGATGCCGGCCGGCTCTGGTGTGGAGATGTAGCCCAGGCTCTCGCGGTCGCCGCCAAAGATAATCTCTCCGTTCCTGCGCTGTCTTCCATACAGATGCCTGATGACACGGCGGCCCGGGCAAAGGCGCGCGTGAACTTGACCGAGTCGGCCTAACCTTGTACCGCATGACTCGCTCGTTTATAGCGCAAGCTTTCCCAGTGGCCACGCGATGATGTCTGCCGTGACCCACCTCACACTTGCCGCTCTGCTTACCCGGGTGCAGCCCGAGCTGAGGCTGAAGGCATACATCCTGGTGCTGGCGACACTGCTCACGCTGTTGGTTGGCATAAGCCGTGTCTATCATGGGGTCCATTGGCCTACGGATGTACATGCCGGCTGGACGGCCGGGGCTGCCTGGGCGGCGCTGTTCTGTATGCAGCGACGGGGTCAGGTGGAATCTGAGAAGAGCTAGAACTGGTCAGATACCGAATAACGTGATCGCCACTCTCTTATCGGCTCTGCCCAGCTTAAGGGGTGGTAGCGTCGGGTGGTACAACGCGCCAGAATGGGCGGATACAGGCGGCGCATCGCGTCCGCAGTGAACTGGTCCAGCAGCGCACCGCCAAGGCCAACCAGATTCGCGGCCTGGTCGGTGAGTACGGCCTCGTGGCGCCTACCGGTATTGGGCCAGTTGCGTGTCGCTTTTCCGTGCTGGCTTGAGGATGCAAAGAACGGGCTGACGGACGATTTCCGGATCTTACTGGCAGGCCTCGCAGACGACCTGAGTTATCTCAACGAGCGCATCGCCGCGATGACCGATCGCATCGAACAGCATGCCCTAACCGACCCAGTAGCCAAAACCCCTGATGACCCTGAGAAGCGTTGGCACGATCACTTCCAGTGCTCTGGCCGGGGCCCTGGGAGATGCCAAGGCCTTCAAGTGCGGGCGCGATCGCTTGCTGGGTATCAGCAGCGCGGTGACAGTTACCTGCGCACGTTACTGGTCCATGGTGCCCGAGCAGTGGTGCGTTACACGGGAACAAAGGATGACAACCTGAGCAACTGGCTCCGACAACTGACAGAGCGGAAGCACGTCAATGTGGCGATTGTTGCGTTGGCCAACAAGACGGCTCGAATTGCCTGGGCGAGCTATGGTGACTTCTGGTGTACGGGAGGAGATAGGAAAGGTGGCGTATCCTGTTGATTGATCACGACCAAGATCTCAATCAACACGAGTGGATACGCTATGAACGTTTCTACTATCTGGGCTCTTTCACAACCAGAACCCCAGGTGGCTGACCCGCTGCACGAACTGCTGCGCCAAGGCGCCCGTGATCTGATCGCCAAGTCCGTCTAGGCTGAGCTAGCTACCTTCCTGGCGCAGTATGCTGATCAACGGCTCGATGATGGGCTCCAAGCCGTGGTCCGCAACGGCTACCTGCCCGAGCGCACGGTCCAGACCGGGTTCGGGGATGTCTGCGTGCAGGTGCCCAAGGTGCGTGACCGCAGCGGCGGTGGCGCCCGCTTCAACAGCAGCCTGCTGCCACCCTACTTGAAGCGGGCTCGCAGCATCGAGGAACTGATCCCTTGGCTCTATCTGAAGGGGATCTCCACCGGCGACTACCAGGAGGCCCTGGCGGCGCTGCTGGGCGACCAGGCCAAGGGACTGTCGGCCAACACGGTGTCACGGCTCAAGAAGCAGTGGGAAGACGAGCATACCGAGTGGCGGCAGCGGGACCTGGCAGATCGGCGCTACGTCTACTGGTGGGCTGACGGAATCTACAGCAATGTGCGCCTGGATGACCGCCTGTGCCTGCTGGTGATTATCGGCGTAACCGAGCAGGGCCGCAAAGAGCTGGTGGCCGTCGAAGACGGCTTCCGCGAGTCGGCGGACAGTTGGAAGATCTTGCTGACAGGCCTGCGAGAGCGTGGCCTGATCCAGGCCCCCAAGCTGGCGGTGGGCGACGGTGCCATGGGGTTCTGGGCGGCCCTGAGCAAGATCTATCCGGAGACCGACCATCAGCGTTGCTGGGTTCATTATGCTGACCTCCGGATTATGCCGATGTTGCGTGGCTCGACCTTGCCTTGGGCGGAGATCGCGCTCGCGAGGTCGGCA
Source organism: Halomonas sp. HK25 (assembly GCF_047795635.1). Taxonomy (GTDB): domain Bacteria; phylum Pseudomonadota; class Gammaproteobacteria; order Pseudomonadales; family Halomonadaceae; genus Halomonas. The sequence goes on from NZ_CP181044.1 coordinate 816,525, forward strand.
TAATCATAGCGCCTCAAGGAAGGCAAGCAACGTATCGCGCGGGTGATATCGGCTGAGTGGCGTCTGCGGTATTGGGACTTCGCCAGAGCGCGTTCCGTGATCGCCAGATGGGCATGCAGGTAGATGGACGTGGTCTCGACCTGCTCATGACCAGCCATAATGCGATCACCGACGTGTCGACGCCGGCCTCGAGCAAGCGCATGGCGGCGGTGTGTCGGATCGTATGAGCCGTCACGCGCTTACCGACCAGCGTTGGGGAAGTCCTCGACGCAACGGGGATGTAGACTTTGAGTCGGTGCTCAATCGCATCGCGGCTGAGTGGTGTACCGCGCCGTGTTGGGAATACGGGGCTGTCTGGACCCATCTGCTGCTCCGCGAGCCAGTCCCGCACAAGCTTGACGGTTGCCGGGGTTAATGGGGTGATCCGCTCCTTACGGCCCTTGCCGTGGCAGACTACGTGGGCGCCGGTGCCGAGGTGGAGATCGTTGGCGCACAGCCCGATCAGCTCGGAGATGCGCAGCCCCTGTTTGCACAGCGATGACCAGCATGGCGTGGTCACGTCGCCCGGTCCACGTTGTGCGATCGGGTGCCGCCAACAGCGCGTCGACTTCCGCTGGATCCAGGAAATTGACGAGTGCACGCTCGAAACGCTTGGTCTGGATAGCCAGCACACGGGTGATGCTGTCCGCGTGCTCGGGATTACGCAAGGCCGCGTAGCGAAACAGCGAGTGAACGGCCGCGAGCCGCGCATTGCACGTTCGCGCGGTATTGCCGCGGCCCTGCTCGAGATGATCCAAAAATGCCCCGATGAGCGTGACGTTAACGTCGTTGAAGTCCAGCGAACACGGTGGTTTGCCGGTTTGCTGGCTGGCAAAGCCGAGCAGCAATCGCCAGGTATCCCGATAAGCCGCCACGGTCAGCGGGCTGGCGTTGCGCTCGCGCAGCAGTCGCTGCATGAAAAACGCCTGCAGAGTCGGTGCGAGGGCACTCATGATCGGTCTCCGTCTCCCCTTGTCAGACGCTCGGCGGCTTGACCGAGTAACTCCGGAGAAGCGGACAAGTACCAGTAGGTGCGGGCTGGGTCGACGTGCCCCAGATACGTCGATAGCACGGTGAGCCGCTGCTGTGTATCGCCTCCGGTCTGATACGCCTCGATCAGGGTGCGCACGGCAAAGCTGTGGCGCAGGTCATGAATACGAGGCCGACAAGCGCGGGTACGCGCAACAAGCCCTGCTCGGCGAACCAGCCGCTGGAAGGTCCATTGCACGTTGCAATAGAGCAGTCGCGTGCCCGCTGACGAGATGAAGAGCGCGGGAGCGCGCTCTGGAAGCCGCTGTCGTTCGCGACAGCGGAGATAGCGCTGCAGTGCGGTGAACGTCGTCGCGTGTAGCGGGAGTTCACGTGTCTTGTTGAACTTTGCGTGTCGGATGACAAGAACCCCGTCCCGGGCATCGAAGTCGCTCCGGTCCAGGTGGATCGCCTCGCCGACACGCATGCCGGTCACGGCGAGCAACCCGATCAGGGTTTGATAGGTGGCGACCCGAAGCGACGAGCTCAGCGTTGTCGCGGCCTTGAGCAGTGCCCCGATCTCCTGCTCGGTGTACAGGTAGGGGGTCGCGCGGCACGGCCGCCAGGGTAACGCGCCGGCCGCTGGCACCTCGACCGGGATGTCGACGCTCTGCAGGTAGTGTGCAAAACCGCGAACCACAGTCAGGCGCTGGCTATGCCAGCTGCTTTTAATGTTCGGTGGTTGGCAGGCCCACGCGATTGCGTGCTCAGCCATGATCGTCTCGGCGCGCACGTCATCGAGATAGACGAGGAATTGCCGGAGCAACTTCTCCGATCGCGCCAACTTGTAGCCGAGTGAGCGCCGAAGCTGGAGATAGTCCGCCAACGCCTGATGTAGTGAACTCATGATGCCTCTCCCGGCCAGCGACGGGCCAGGCACCGCAGGCTCTCCCGGTCGAGCTTTGCGTAGATGGCGGTGGTGCTCAGTTGACGGTGTCGGAGTACCTGGCTGATCTCGGGCAGCGAAACGCCGGCGCGCACCATCCGCGTTGCCACGGTGTGGCGCAACTGATGCGCTGTCACGTGGGCCAGACCGGCTCGGCCAGCGGCTCTCGACACCACATCTGTTACGCCGCCGGATGTGAGGGGCTGATGGGGGGCGCGGACACGAACGAAAACTGTACGACCTTGTGCAGTCGGAGGACGGCCACGACGCAGGTGCGCGGCGAGCGCTTCACCAACGTCCTGCGGCAAGGGTAGTCGGTCGATCCGTGCCCCTTTGCCCCGGACAGTTAACTCGCCTGTGCGCCAGTCGACGTCATCAAGACGGAGTCTGCGTGCCTCACCGGCGCGCAACCCCAGACGCACGAGCAGTAGCAAGAGCGCGAAGTCTCGTCGGCCTGTTGTCGTGCGCCGATCACAGGCGGCCAGTAAGCGCGCAACATCGTCGGCGTCCAGTGATTGCGGCAGCCCGGCCAGCTTGGCCCCGGCGACTGGCGGAACCGCCGCGACCAAGGGACTGCGGATCAGGCCTTCGATATGCAAGTAGCGAAGCAGGGAGCGCAACGTCGTCATCTTTAGCTTCGCTGTTCCGATACAAGCGCAGTGCTGACACGCCGAAGGGATAAAAGCGATCACATCCGAGGACGTCAATACGCGCCAGTCGAGTTCGCCGTCGACCACTCTGTGCTGGACGAATGGGCGAACCATATCTACGTATCCCCGAGCAGTGGCGTCGGCCAGGCCCCGTATGTTGAGTAAGTATGCGCGGTAGCAGACGAGCAGATCCTCTGCCGGACCGCGCCACCCTGTTTGAGCTCAACGTCGACAGTTACCGTCGCCGCACCGCGATGGACAACAAGCGCTCACGCGGGCGACCGGCGACACGCGCGACAATCAAGACCAGTCATCTCGTGTCGCCCAGCGACACAGACGCGAATGACGACACCTGTGCACCAAGCAAGGAAGGGTAAAAGCGAGGGGGCCGCGACACCCCGATTCTCATCCTGATTGTCGCTGGCTTCTCATCAAGATTGACGCGCTACAGGCCAACTCGGCAGCGAAGCCCTCGGCATAGGGTGTGAGTGGCCCGGTCATGCGGACCTGTGATGGGTTGGACATCGAGGTTTCTCCTTCCACGGTTGTTAGGAAGGAGAAGAATCGCCTGGATTATGCCGACCTCACGAGCTCGATCTCCGTCCCAGGCAAGGTCGAGCCACGCAACATCGGCATAATCCGGAGGCCGGCATAATGAACCTTATGCCGACGTCGGCATAAGGTTCACAAGACGGCTAACGTGCTGCACAAGCTGCCGAAGTCCGTGCAGCCCAAGGTCAAGGGCGACCTCCATGACATCTGGATGGCAGAGACCCGCGATGGGGCGCACAAGGCTTTCGATCGCACCCTGAAACGCTTCGAGGCCAAGTACCCCAAGGCGATGGAGTGCCTGGAAAAGGATCGGGAAGAGCTGCTGGCGTTCTACGACTCCCCGGCAGAGCACTGGGTACATATCCGCACCACCAACCCGATCGAGTCGACCTTCGCCACAGTCCGCCTGAGGACCAAGCGCAGCCGAAACTGCGGCTCCCGGGCGACGACCCTGGTGATGGTCTTCAAGCTGCTCCAGAGCGCCCAGAAGCGATGGCGGCGTATCAAGCACTTCCAGAAGTTGGAGCTGGTCGTCAGCAACGTCGAGTTTCGGGATGGGGAGCAGGTAACCGATCAATCAGACAGGAATGCGGCCTGACCGCCATCCACCAGATTTGACGATAACTCTTTCACGCCGTGTTGGTTGTGCTCCTGGTTCCTTGGTCGTAGATCCCTTGTGAAAATGACCTGCGATGCAGATCCGTCGCCTACGCAGCGGACGAGCGTTCGCTGCAGACGCTGGCGTTCTGTGGTCGCAGATTGCAGCGAATCCATGCCGACGGTGTAACCAGTGGAAATTTTCAAGCGATTGATTTATCGATAAATGCCCGTAGCAAGCGCGGCCTTGTATTGTCGAAAAACGGATTCAAAATCCGCCGGGGGCAACCTCTTGTCGGTTCGAGTCCGACCGCCGGTACCAGCCTGTCGCTTGTTGGAAGAAACGGACAGAAGAGACAGGTCAAAAACACTCCTGATTACGCACTTTGTACAGCTACGCTGGCGGGGCCTGGACTATGCTGAAAGGTAAGGGTTTCTCAGGAGATACCGTCATGGCTCGCAATCCTATCCAGTTCCAGTCCGGTCTGTCATTGCCGGCATTTCTCGACCAGTACGGCACCGAAGCGCAGTGCCGTGCGGCCCTGTTTCAGCATCGCTGGCCCACGGGGTTTGTTTGCCCCGACTGCGGCAACACCACCGGCTGCCAACTCGCGCGCGGGGTGTACCAGTGCCATCACTGCCACCATCAGACCTCGCTGACTGCCGGGACCATCTTCCACGCCACGCACCTGCCGCTCACCACCTGGTTTCTGGCCATCTACCTGCTGACCCAACGCAAGAATGGCCTCTCGGCGCTGCAGCTGTCCCGCGAGCTCGGCGTCAGCTACAACACCGCCTGGAAGCTCAAGCACAAGCTGCTGCAGGTCATGCATGAGCGCAACCAGGGCGAGACGCTCACCGGACGCATCGAGATCGATGATGCCTACCTCGGCGGTGAACGGCCGGGAAAGCGCGGGCGCGGCGCTGAGCACAAGTTCCCGTTCGTCGCCGCGGTGCAGACCGATGAGGAGGGCCATCCCCAGCGCGTCCAGCTGCGTCGCGTAAGCGGCTTTACCCGCGCCGAGGTGAGGCGCTATGCCCAGGTCGCCATCGCGCCTGGCAGTCGGGTGGTCAGCGATGGCCTGGGGTGTTTCCGGGTCTTCGATACCCCGGCCTACACCCATGAGCGCTTCATCACTGGCGGTGGCCGTGCCAGTGCGCAGATCCCCGCCTTCAACTGGGTCAACACCGTGCTGGGCAACGTCAAGAACGCCATCACCGGCAGCTACCATGCCATCCGTGGACAACATGTGCCGCGCTATCTGGCTGAGTTCGAGTACCGCTTCAATCGGCGCTATGACCTCACGGCCATGATTCCGCGCTTTCTGACGGTGGCGGCCAGAACACCGCCGATGCCTTACCGGCTCCTGAAGCTGGCTGAGCCATATACGTAATCAGGAAAACACTTGCCGCAGACAGCCGCCCAAGGGCGGCTGTCTGCGTTTACGGCCGGCCGGCGTTGAGTGGCCGGGGCTCGAAGCGGCTGGCGTGGCAGGGTATGGTGCGCGATGAGTATTCATTCGCTGAGGAGTCATCATGAGCGATCAGGACGCCTACGTTCCGCCCCGGGTCTGGCAGTGGGAGCAGCCCAGCGGCGGCAAGTTCGCCAGCATCAACCGGCCTATCGCCGGTCCCACCCATGATGCGGTGCTGCCGGTCGGCAAGCATCCGCTGCAGCTCTATTCCATGGGCACGCCCAACGGGGTCAAGGTCACGGTGATGCTCGAGGAACTGCTGGCGCTGGGCCACGCCGACGCCGAGTATGACGCCTGGTTGATCCGCATCGGCGACGGTGATCAGTTCGGCAGCGGCTTCGTCGAAGTCAATCCCAACTCCAAGATCCCGGCGCTGATGGATCATACCACCGCGCCGCCCACTCGCGTGTTCGAGTCGGGCGCGATCCTGCTCTATCTTGCCGAAAAATTCGGCGAATTCTTGCCGGGTGAGCATGCTGCTCGCACCGAGACCCTCAACTGGCTGTTCTGGCAGATGGGCAGCGCGCCCTTCCTGGGGGGCGGCTTCGGCCACTTCTATGCCTATGCGCCGGAGTCGTTCGAATACCCCGTCAATCGTTTTGCCATGGAGGCCAAGCGTCAGCTCGACGTGCTGGACCGCCGCCTGGCCAAGAGTCGGTATCTTGGGGGAGAGCTGTACACCATTGCCGACATCGCCAACTGGCCCTGGTATGGCCAACTGGCGCTGGGTCGGCTCTATGACGCCGGGGAGTTTCTTCAGGTGCAGGAGTATCGGAACGTGCGGCGCTGGGCTGGGGAGATCGACGCTCGGCCGGCGGTTCTGCGCGGGCGCATGGTCAACCGCACCTTCGGGGAGCCAGAGATGCAGCTCCGTGAGCGTCACGATGCCAGCGACTTCGAGACCGGTACCCAGGACAAGCTTGACTCCGCAAACGCGGACTAGGCCGGTCTCAGTTGATGGCGGTGATGATCACCGGCGCCAGGCCGCGATTGAGAATGCCGAGCTCACGGGCGGCGCGTTTGGAAAGATCAATGACGCGCCCCTTCACGAAGGGGCCGCGGTCGTTGATCACCACCGTGACCTCGCGCCCGGTATCCGGACGGGTCACCACCACCTCGGTGCCGAAGGGCAGGTCGGGGTGTGCGGCGGTCATCTGGTTCTGGTCGAAGGGCTCGCCGCTGGCGGTGGTTCGGCCATGAAACTTGTCGTGATAGAAGGATGCGATGCCTTCCTGGGTCTCGGCCTCATGGGCCATGGCCGCCTGGGTACCGAGGGTCAACGCGCCTGACAGGTAGCAGGCAAGTAGCAGTTTCGATCGGGTTCCCATAGGGTTACCTCAGGGTTCTCGTGGTGCGGGATGCGTATGCTGCGATGCAATAAGGGTCACAAGGCTTGCATGGTAACCGCCCCTGAGGTAAGCGGCAACCCCTGGCTGAAGATCGCCGAAGTTCGGCGCAAGATGGCGACAATCATCTAATGGAGCGTTAGCCGTCAGGCTACGAGGCCCCGGGAAGCGCCCCCCTTTCACCCCATTGCCGTCAGGCAAGAGCCTTCGATGACGCCAGTGGCGCCATAGCGCCAGGGGCGGTTGCGCAGGCCGTGGCCCACCGGCAGGCCGTGGTAGAGCGGCACTCCCAGAGGGGCCAGGGTCTCGGCGATGATCGCCTCCAGCGGCGTGGCATCAAAGGCACGACACCCCTCGAAGGTGCCCAGGCAGACGGCGCCGGCCTGGTCCAGGGCGCCGGCCTGCACCAGCTGCCAGAGGGCGCGTTCCAGGCGGTAGTAGGGCTCGCCGACGTCCTCGAGGATCACCAGGGCGCCGGGCGGTGCGCGGAAGGCCAGCGGGGTGCCGGCGAGGCTGGCCAGGGTGACGAGATTGCCGCCTACCAGCGGGCCCCCCAGTCGCGTCGGGGCCTGGCCCCAGGCAGCAAGGGGATAGTCGAGGCGCGCCGGGCCGCGGATCAGATCGAGAGTTTCCTCGAACTGGGTGTGAATGATGTTGCGTTCCTCCTCGGGGCCTTCGAGCAGTAGGCTGGCGGCCTTGACCACCGGGCCGTGGATCGCCGGCAGTCCGCGGAGGTGGCACTGGTGGAGCAGGGCGGTGAGGTCGGAGTAGCCGATCAGCGGCTTGGGGCGGTGTGCCAGTCGCGCCCAGTCGATGTCCTCCGCCAACTGCGCGCAGCCGAATCCGCCGCGCACCGCCCACACCGCCTGGGTATCGGGATCTTCGTGGGCAGCGTGGAGTTGGGCCAGGCGCCACTCTCGATCGCCCGCCAGATAGCGGGTTCGTCGCTGAAGCGGTGCAGGCCGTCGCACCGTCACACCCAGGGACTCGAGCCCGCGGACTCCCCGCTCGATGGCGTCTTCAGGGGTGAAGGAGGAGGGGGCAATCAGGCTGATGGCAAGCGGCATGGCGTCACGACCAGTGGCGAGCGAAGGACCAAGGATGGCATGCCGCGTCGCCGGGTGCATCCGGCAGACCCCCAATGAAGACGCCCCATCCGGTCTACCGGATGGGGCGTGGGGATGTCACGCGGCTGCGACGGTGCGTGTCAGTGCCGTTGGTATGCCTCTTCCGCGAACAGTTCGGCCTTGGCATTGCGCATGACGTCCTCACAGGCAGCCTGTTGGGCCAGCTGAGTGAGCAGGTTCTGGGTCACGGCAAAGCCCTTGCCCATGCAGGTATCTATCTCGTCCCGGCTCACTGCGGGTGAGACGTCGCAGTCGATCTTCAGGGTTCTGCCGCCGCCGTCGAGCCGGTCGGCGAACTCGCGCAGCTGCCAGGCAATTCGTTCCTTCCAGCTGGCCGATTCATCCGCGCCCTCGTTTACGCTAAACGTGCACCGCCATTCAGGTTTGTAGACCTTCATGTGAACCTCCGTGCTGGCTTGGAATGAATGATCGATCGTGTATTCTGCTCCGTACTGAGGGGTGTTGCGTCCTCAGCATAACGGTTTCGTGCCGCCACTGCAGTTCCTGCGGGGTGGCGTTGCGTCCACACCGCCAGGAGAGCGCCCGTGGCAAGCATCTTTACTCGTATCATGCAGGGAGAGATCCCCGGCCATTTCGTCCACGAGGACGATCAGTGCGTGGTCATCATGACCATTCAGCCGATGAAGCCCGGTCATGTGTTGGTGATACCCCGCGAGGAGGTCGATCACTGGGATGATCTCCCCGAGCCGCTCTACGCTCACCTGATGAGCGTCTCCCGGCGGGTGGCCAAGGCGATCAAACGCGCCTTCCCCTGCCAGCGTGTCGGCATGCTGTTGGTGGGGCTGGAGGTGCCACACGTGCACATTCACCTGACCCCACTCGACGAGATGAGCGATATCCAGTTCCTGGACCTGCCCATGGCCGAACCGGCTGATCTTGCGGCCGCTGCCGAGAAGCTGCGTGCGGCCCTGGCCTGACGGGCGCGGGTTGAGCTGGCGCGGGACGGGCGGGGTCGAGGGGCGGCTGCGTCGTCTTCTCCATGCCGGCCTGGCTGCGGGAGCGCTGGGCCTGCTCGGCGGCTGTGCCGTCATGGCACCGTCGCCGCCGCCGGACCAGAGCAACCTCTGCGAGATCTTCCGCGAGCAGCCGCGCTGGTACGACTACGCCCAGGACTCCGAGGAGCGCTGGGGCACGCCCGTCGCCACCCAGATGGCCTTCATTCAGCAGGAGTCCTCCTTCCAGAGTCACGTGCGTCCGCCTCGCAAGCGCTACCTGGGGTTCATTCCGGGGCCGAGGCCTTCCTCGGCGCGGGGCTATGCCCAGGCCCTGGATCCGGTGTGGGGGGAGTATCGCGGCGAGGCCGGCGGCACACTGGCCCGTCGCAGCCACATGAAGCATGCCACCGACTTCATCGGCTGGTACAACGCGCGCACTCAGCGGCAGGCCGGTATCTCGCTCAACAACCCGCAGCACCTCTATCTGGCCTACCATGAGGGGGCCGGCGGCTATCGGCGCGGCAGTTACCGAGGCAAGCCCGCCGTGCAGCGGGCGGCTAGCCAGGTGGCATCCCGTGCCGGCCGCTACCAGGCGCAGCTGGCCAGCTGCGAGGCCGAGTTCCAGTGCCGGCGTTTCTATCAGTTCGGGCCCTTCTGCGGGGCCTGACAGGCCGGGAAGGACCTCAAGACACCCTCCCGGCGGCGACTCAGGGCGCCGGGGGCGGCGTCTCGGTTGCCACCAGCGCCACGCCGATCACGTCACGATAGTGGCGGATGCGCTGCACGAAGTGCACCGGCTCGTAGCCGCGAGCGTAGCCGTAGCGGGTCTCGGGGTAGTAGCGCTTGTCTGCCTTGAGCGGCAGCACCTCCTGCATGTCGTCCCAGGAGTCCGGATTCTTGCCGAGTTTCCGGGCCAGTTCGCGGGCGTCCAGCACGTGGCCGCGGCCGATGTTGTAGCTGGCCAGGGCCAGGTAGGTGCGATCGGGCTCGGGGATCTCCTCGGGCAGCCGCTGGTGGCGGTCGGCCAGGTAGCGCGCTCCGGCGTCGATCGCCTGGGTCGGGTCCAGGCGGTCCGATACCCCCAGCGACTCGGCGGTGTTGCGGGTCAGCATCATGATGCCGCGCACGCCGGTGGGCGAAACCGCTTGGGGGTTCCAGTGGGACTCCTGGTAGGACAGTGCGGCCAGCAGGTCGGCGGGAATGCCGGTGGAGCTCTCCGCCATGAGGAAGAACTCCAGGAAGTCGGGTAACCGCTCGTCGATGCGCCGGTTGAGCGCCCGCAGGTCGACGAAATCGAACTCGTCGATATAGCCGTAGTAGCGGTTCTCCACCATCTCGATCGCCGCTTCCGCCTCGGCGGTGCTGCGCCAGTCATGGGCCTGCTCGGCCAGGGCCTTCTGGTCGGCGGCCAGGTACCAGCCCAGCCAATCGCCGCTGGTCAGGTTCAAGGCGACCTCCAGGACGGGGTAGTGGCGTCGTACCACCTGCACGATGTTGGAATCGGCCAGGGTGCAGCCGGCCTCCTGCTCGGCCACGGCGGCCAGCAGTATCTCGGTGGTGCGCGGGTCCTCCTCGAAGGTGATGCCGCTGTGATCGTTGACCAGCGAGTCGAGCTTGTCGGCATAGCTGGAGTCCGCCGTGACGCGGATCTCCACCTCGGCCATCTGCTCCACGCTGCGCGGCAGCGGGCGCGCCTCGCGGTGGCAGACTAGCTGCTCGACGATCGTGGTGTGTGCGGGTCCCGTCAGAAAACGCGCCTCGCGGGAGGGCAGGTGGGTCAGGCCGGCGGCGGCCATGTGGACTTCACCGGACTCCAGAGCCTGGAGCACATCGGCGACGGCGTCGTGAACCGCCCACTCGACCTGCCAGCCTCGCGCTTCAGCAAAGTGACTGACCAGGTCGTGCTCGGGGCCGGCGGGGGCCTCGTCGCGATCCAGGTACCAGGTCGTGGCCGCGTTGCGGGTGGCGACCTTCAGGATGCCGCTCTCCTCGGGCGTGGCGAGACGGGGGGGCTCCTCGCCGCAGCCGGCGAGCAGCAGGCCGGCCAGGCTGAGAGTGGTCAGGGTCGTCTTGGCGTGTCGTATGGGCATGGGCGCGCCTCCAGCTGGCATCACGTTATCTCCCGCCACCCCTCGTGGGCGCAGCTGCCGCAGCGGTAGAAGGCCTCATGGCCGCCGTACTCGCTCTCGCGAATGGTTCCCCGCTGGTAGTGGTAGCTGCGCAGGGTGCACACAGGGCAGCGCTCGACCTCGTCGCGAGGGGCTCGGGGCGGCGGGCTGAGCTGACTCGCCTTGCTGTCGGTCTGCCGCGGGGGCTCTGCCATGAGCCGATCGAGCTCGCCGGTCAGCTCGGCGGCCAGGGCGCGGGCCTCTCCCTCCCTGTTGCTGCCGGCCATGTCGGCCAGCTCGATGATCCGTGCCTTGAGGGATGTCAGCCGTGACGTGGTGTCGGCCATCGCGCGCCCTCCTGAGGGTCGTTCGTGGTTAGCCCCTTGAGCATAGCGCCAACCGGCTCAGGGGATGGCATCGGCGTCGGCCTGGATCGCCAGCCAGATCGTCAGCTGATCGCGCAGCTCGTCCGCCACCGGCTTGGCCTGGGCGAGGATCTCGTGGATGCGGTTGAAGTGCAGCAGGCGCACGCCCGCGGCCTCCGGCTTCAGGTAGAGGTGTGGGCGTCGGTGTGCCAGTGCCTGGCGGATCAGCGATTCCTGCATGATCTTGAAGCTGTTGAACAGGATGTCCGTGACCCCGGGGGGGCCATCATCCGCAGACTGGCGGCTGCCGGTGACGTCCACGGCGATCACCAGGCCCATCTCGTCCAGCAGCAGGTCGTAAGGCAGCGGGTTGGAGGTGCCGCCGTCGATCAGCAGCTGGTCGCCACGGGGCACCGGCGAGAACAGACCGGGCACCGCCAGGCTCGCCTCGATGGCCGGAAAGAGTGGCCCCTCCTCGATCACCACGCTGTCGCCGCTCCAGTAGTCGGTGGCCACCACCGAGAGCGGAATCGCCAGGTCGTCGAAGGTGCGCGCCTCGGTATGCCCGGCCAGGAAGCGCAGGAAGCCGCTGGAGTCGAACAGTCCGCCGTCGTTCAGGCCGATGTGCATCAGGTCGACCAGGTCCAGGTCCAGGCCGGCGAGCCCGGAGAGGGCGTCCAAGGGCGAGCCCGCCACGTCGTCGAAGATGTCGAGGATCTCGTCCGCGGAGAGCCCCGCCGCATAGAGACCGCCGATCACCGCGCCGATGCTGGTGCCGGCGATGCGGTCCGGGACGATATCGAGCTCGTCGAGGACCTGCAGCACGGCGATATGAGCCAGCCCGTTGGCGCCCCCCGAGCCCAGCGCCAGGCCCAGGGTGGGGCGCGCCAGTGGCGACGCGGCGGCCTGGCCGAGCAGCAGCCCGGTGAGCAGCAGGCCGATGCCCGCCAGACGGGCGAGAAGGGCGAGCCTGGGGCGGCGGAAAAGATGAAGGCGGAGGGCGGTCGATCGCCGCATGGCGCTCTCCTGCGCGGGTGGCGTGGCTCGCTGAAAAGGGGCTGCCTTCACTATGGCATAGCCGAGGAGGGGCGCCCATGCCCCGGCACTTGCCAGCCGGTGGCGACGGGGCCAGGGTGGTAATGACGCCCCTTGCGGAGGCCGCCATGGCTGCTCCCCAAGTCCCTCGACCCGATGCGCCACCCCCCGAGCCTGCCGGTACCCCGCCCGGCGGCGACGGCAGTGCCGGCACTGGCACCCCCCGCCAGCAGTGGCTGTTGTTCGTGTGGATGGCCTTCGTGATCCTGGTGATGTTCCATTACCTGGAGGGCACCCAGCGCCTTCACCACTACCCCACCTGCTGCCCCACGCCGACCGGCTGGAGAAGGTCACGGTACTGCCCCGGGGGCGCACCCTGGGCGTCACCACCCAGGTGCCCGACGAGGAGCGCGTCAACTATAACGAGTCCTATCTGCACGACCGCCTCACGGTGATGTTCGGCGGCCGGCTGGCCGAGTCGATCGTCTTCGGGGAGGTGAGCAGCGGGGCGGAAAACGATCTGGAGCATCAGGCCGCGGTTCTGGCGCATCACCACGGCACGCCCCTGGTCCTCGAAGGAGGCCTCGCCCACGGCCAGGCAGTCGCAGCCGCCCAGGCGCGCCTCCAGCTCGGCATAGCTTTCCCCCACGGTGGCCATCTGCGGCTCGGTGAAGACGATGGCCAGCGGCACGTTGCGCCGAGCCGCACGCAGCTCGGGGAAGCGCCCGGCGTTGTCGCCGGCGATGCGCCCCTCGCTGTTGGCCTCGTGGAGCAGCGGCAGCGCCTGATTGGCGTCGCCGGCGATGAACACATGGCTGGGCCGTCGTCGGCGTTGTGGCACTGCAGGGTGAAGCGGTTGAAGCGCGGCACGCCCTTGTCGTCCATCGACAGGCCGGCGTTCTCCAGGTCCAGCCGGTCGACGTTGGGGCGTGGCCTGTGATGCGGTCTGCTTCGGGAATGCGCCGCATCGACTTGAACACCCGCCCCACGAAGCCGTCGCGCTCCTGTTTGACCCGCGCCATCACCGCCGCGCCGTCCACCTCGATGCCGCTCACCCGGATGCCGAAGCCGCCGGCGTCGCGGGCCTGATGGGCCGCCTCGGCGGCGGCGATCAAGAGCTTGGAGGGCATGCAGCCCACCCGGGCGCAGGTGGTGCCGTACTCGCCGCCCTCGATCAGCACCACGCTGTCGCTGTGCTGGCGGGCAGCGTGCCAGGCGCTCAGGCCGGCACTGCCGGCGCCGATGATGGCGATATCGACCTCACGTTGCTGCATCGGGCTCTCCTTGGATCGGAAATCGTCCATCCACTATGGCATAGGGTCGGTTGATGCCACCGAGTGATAAGGGCGGCGTCTTGACGCAGGGCGCATGGGGCGCATGGGGCGCATGGGGCTCAGGCGGCCAGGCGCAGGCCTAAGCCGATCAGCAGTGAGCCGAAGGTCTACCGCTGGAGCTTCTCTTTGAGGGGGCTGCCGGCGAACCAGCGCTGCAGGTGGTGGTGCCGGACCTGGCGGCCTACGAGGGCTTCCTGACCGGCACCCTGTTGAGGCTGCCCGGCGTCACCGACATCCGCAACAACTTCGCCATTCAGACCGTCAAGGCCCACGGACCGCTGCCCGTGGAGCGGCTGGCCGAGGCGGGCGGCCCGGACGCGATGCCGGTCGCCCGCCGCCCCTGAGCGCTGTCGCGGGTCGGCGGCTAGCCGGCGTCGAGCCAGCCCAGGACCACCGCGTGCAGTCGCCGGACCTGCGCCTCGTCGAGCTTGGGTGCCGTCATGTCGGGGCCAGGCATCTCGATGCCGATGATGCGGATGCCCGCCCGGAAAAGCCCCAGCGCCTCGACCAGCGCCAGGGTACTCGCCAGGTCGAGTCCGTGTGATGACAGCCGCGCGGCGGCCTCGGGGAGCTCCGCCGGCGCAAAGACCTTGAGGGTGCCGGGCGGCCCCTGGCCCCGCATGGCATCGACCAGCAGCAGGCGGTCGCGTGGCGTCACCGCGTGCAGGAAGAGGTCGACGGGCTGGTCGAGTCGCGCGACCGTGATGTCATCGCGCTCGCGAAGCGTATCGCCCAACCACTCGGCGACGAGCCAGCCGAGGCGGTCCCCGCCATGGGGCGAGCCGAGCCCGAAGAGATAGGCATGGCCTCCGGGTCGGCCAGCGGCCCCGTCCTGCCTGGCAATGCCCGGCTCGGCCACGCCCGGGTCATTCCCGCGTGGCTTATTTTCGCAAGACATTTTTTCGCAAGACATTGAAGTCCAGGAAGTGGGTGGCGCAGGAGATGCAGGGGTCGTAGTTGCGGATCACCATCTCGCCGTGCAGTCGCAGGGCGTCGTCGTCGCGCTCCAGGCCGAGGCGCGTCAGGCTCGCCGCGAGGTCCACCTCCATCCGCGCCTGGTTCTGGCTGGTCGGGGGGACGATCCGGGCCTCGACGACCCGGGCCTCACCGTCGAGCGCATAACGATGCCAGAGGATGCCGCGGGGGGCCTCGGTGCAGCCGACGCCGACCCCGGCACGGGCAGGCGCCTCGACATGGGGCTCGGCGGCGGGGTCGTAGTCCTCGGTGAGGCGCAGCGCCTCGCCCAGGGCGACATGCATCTCCACCGCCCGGGCGACGATGCTGTGGAACATGTTGCGGCTGGGGAAGTGCACGCCGCTGTCGTCGAGCAGCTGTCGCAGGTTATCGGGCAGTCGGTCGAGGTTGTTGTTGAGCCGAGCCAGCGGCCCGACCAGATAGGGGTGGCCGTCGAGCTGGGCGTGCAGCGCGGTCGAGTGGGGGACCTGGAACTCGCGGAAGTGCTGTTCGAAGTCGGCCGGGGCGATGTCGAGCCCCTGGTCGGAGACGATCCGGCCGGCGGTGATGGGGTAGTCGCGAGGATGGCGCAGCGAGACCGAGACGAAGTCCTGGTCGTCCTCGGGAAGCGGCAGCCCGGCCGTCCAGGCGATCAGCGCGCGGGCCTCCTCGAGGCCTGTCGCCAGGCGCTGACGCAGGGCCTGCATGGTCGCGGCATCGGGGGCACGAAAGAAGCCGCCCGGGCAGATGCCGACGGGATGCACCGAGCGGCCGCCGAAGGTGCGGATGATCTCGTTGCCGAGCCCCTGGAGCCGCAGGCCACGGCGCACCTCGTCCGGGTGGTCCCGGGCCATCGCCGGGGCGCTGTCGTAGCCGAGGAAGTCGGGGGTGGCCAGCAGGTGGATGTGCAGGCTGTGGCTCTGCAGCCACTCGCCGCAGTACATCACCCGACGCATCATCTCCACCCAAGGGCTGGGCGTGACGCCGAGGATCGACTCGATCGCCGCCACCGCACTCATCTGGTAGGCCACGGGGCAGATGCCGCAGATCCGGGCCACGCTGTCGATCACGTCCTGGGTGCTGCGCCCCTCGAGCAGCTTCTCGAACAGCCGGGGCGGCTCGAAGATCCGCAGCGTCAGCGCCTCGATTCGGCCGGCCTCGATGCGGATGTCCAGGGCGCCCTCGCCCTCGACCCTTGCCAGGATGGGCACATGGATCTCGCCGGTTCGCGTGTCGTGACTCATCCCTGCTCCTCCTTGCTGCCCTGACGCGTTATGACCCGTGCCTGCCAGTCCAGGCCCTCACTCCGGAACGGCTCGGCATGGCCGTTGATGAACAGCAGGCGTCGGGCGACCTCGTCGAACCGCATGCCAGTATCGGCCAGGTGGGTGGCCAGTGCCGAGACGTTGGCCTGCACGGCGGGCCCGTAGCAGGCGTAGCAGTCACGCTGCCAGCGGGGGCAGATCGCGCCGCAGCCGGTGCTGGTGACCGGTCCCATGCAGGGCTGGCCCTGGGCGACCATGACGCACACCGCCTGCTGGCGCTTGCACTCCATGCACACCGCGCTGTGGTCGACCCGGGGCAGGTGGCCGGCCAGCAGCGCCTTGGTGGCGCCGAGCACCTGTTCGCCGCTGACCGGGCAGCCCCAGAGCTCCAGGTCGACCGTGACGCTCTCGGCAATCGGGGTCGAGTCGGCGAGCAGGTCGATATGCTCGGGCTGGGCATAGACCCCGGACACCCATGCGTCGGCGTCGTGGAGGTTGCGCAGCGCCTGGATGCCGCCGGCGGTGGCGCAGGCGCCGATGGTGACCAGGAAGCGACTGCGCTCGCGGATGCCGCGCAGTCGCGCGGCGTCCTGCGATGTGGCCACGCTGCCCTCGACGAAGGCGATGTCGACCTCGGCCTCCTCGTCGATCGGGCCGGCCTCGGCGAAATGCAGGATGTCGACGCTCTCGGCCAGGGCCAGCAGGGGCTCGCCCAGGTTGAGGAAGGCCAGCTGGCAGCCGTCGCAGGAGCTGAACTTGTGCACGGCGATGCGCGCGCGGTGGGTTCCGGTGGTCATGGTCAGATCCCCCTGTGTGACAGGTAGGGCGCCAGTTCCCGGCAGGTGAAGACCGGGCCGTCGCGGCACACGAACTTGGGCCCCAGCTGGCAGCGGCCGCAGGAGCCGATGGCGCAGTGCATGTTGCGCTCCATGCTCAGCCAGATCCGCTCTTCCGGCACCTCGCGCTGTCGCATCGCCTTGATCACCGCCCGCATCATGCCCTCCGGCCCGCAGATGAAGACCGAGCAGCGCGCCGGGTCGAAGCCGATCCGGTCGAAGAACTGGGTTACCGGGCCGGTGTGCCAGGGCCATAGCGTGTCGCCGGTGTCGGCGGTCAGGTAGACCTCGACATCCGGGTGCTGGCGCCAGGCGTCGTAACGTTCTCGCCAGATCAGGTCGTGGGAGTGCTTGACCCCCTGGATGATGTGCAGGCGGCCGTAGCGCCCCCGCCGTTGCAGCACGTACTCGATCAGCGAGACCGAGGGGGCGCAGCCCAGCCCGCCGGTGACGATCACCAGATCGGTGCCCTCGGCCTCCTCCGTCGGCCAGCCGCGACCGTAGGGGCCGCGCAGGCCGAGCCGGTCGCCGACCTGCAGCAGGCCGAGGTTGCGGGTAATTGATCCGACCTTGCGGATGGTGTGGTCGATCATCGTCCGCTCGTCGGGGTCGGAGACGATCGAGATCGGCACCTCGCCCATGCCCGGCAGGCAGAGCATGTTGAACTGGCCCATCGCGAAGCGGTAGGCGGCCTGCACCTCGGGGTCGGTGAAGCGCAGCTGCAGGCTGAACATGTCCGGGGTCTCGTCCTTGCGGCCGACCACCTCGGCTTCAAAGGGTACCAGCGGGCTCGTCATGGCTGGTCCTCCCCATCGGGGGCCTGAGAGGGCGCGGCGTCGGGCGCCTTGGCCGGCGCGGCGTCGGGCGCTATAGACAGCGAGGCCAGCTCCTCGGTCACGTCGATGCCCACCGGGCACCAGGCGATGCAGCGGCCGCAGCCCACACAGCCGCTGCGGCCGTACTGCTCCACCCAGGTGCCGAACTTGTGGGTCAGCCACTGGCGGTAGCGCTGGGGCCGCTCGGCGCGGATGACGCTGCCATGGATGTAGCTGTGGTCGGGGTCGAAGCAGCTGCCCCACTGCCGGTCGTGGGTGGCGGTCGCGCCATCCAGCGAGAGCTCGTCGACGTGGGTCTGGCAGAAGCAGGTAGGGCAGACCGCGGTGCAGTTGCCGCAGGTTAGGCAGCGGTCGTTGAGGCTCTGCCAGTGCGGATGGTCGACGGCCGCCTGCAGCATCTCCGGCAGCGAGCCCTCGGGTAGCCCCCGCGTCTGCTGGCGCGCGGCATGGTCGATTCCCGCCTCCACTCGCTCGAGCTGGTCACCGGTCACTGGCGTGGTCTCCAGGGCGTCGAGAATGGTCTGGCCCTGCTGGGTGTGGGCCTCCACCACGAAGCCCTCGTCGAGTTCGGAGAGCGCCAGGTCGAAACCGTGCTGGACCCGCGGGCCGTCCCCGGTAGCGGTACAGAAACAGGTGGCCGCCGAGCGCATGCAGTTGACGGCGACCAGGAAGAGGTTCCGGCGTCGCTCGCGGTAGTGCGGGTCCGGGTGGGGGTCATGCAGGAAATGACGGTCATGGACCGCCAGCGCCGCGAGGTCGCAGGCGCGCACGCCGATGACTGCCGTCGGCTGGGCCTCGGGGGGCTGTTCGCGGAACACCAGGCGGCCGTCTGGCTGTCGCTCGCTCCTCCACAGCGTCTCGCGCGGGGCGAAGGTCAGGGGCTTGATCGCCTGGGGGCCCGTGGCCCAGTCGAAGACGCGTCCGGAATCGGTGCGCTCGAGCCGGTAGTGGCCGGGGGCCTGCTCGTCGGTGATCCCCAGAGGTAGCTGCTCCACCCGCGAGAGGGGCTCGAAGAGGATGGCATGATCGCGCACCCGGGGGCCGATGACCTCATAGCCCGCCTCCACCAGCCGGTCGAGGAGTGACTGGAGGTGCTCCCTTGCCAGAAAGTGCTGTACCTTCATGGTGCCATGTCCCGTTCAAAGGTCGTCAGGTGGCCGGCGCGCCGACGCCGCCGAGCCTCAGCAGATGCGCGGCAGGGGGTCGTCCTCGAGCTCCTGCAGGAGGCGCTCGCCGCCCCACTCGTTGACCAGCAGCAGCCGGTCGTGGTGCGGGTCGAGCGTGCCGATCCGCCGCGCTCCGCGCCCCTGCGGAAGCGACTGCCAGCGGCGCAGGGCCTCGTCGGCCTGGTCCTCGGCCACGATGGCGACTACGCGCCCTTCGCAGGCGATATAGAGGGGGTCATAGCCCAGCATGTCGCAGGCGCTGCGCACGCTGCCGCGGATCGGCAGCCGCGCCTCCTCGAGGGTCACCCCCTGGCCCGTGGAATGGATCACCTCGTGGAGCACGGTTGCCAGGCCGCCGCGGGTCGGGTCGCGCATGAAGCGCAGGCCGGGCATTGTCAGCAGCGCCTGGGTCAGGGGCACCACGCTGGCGCTGTCGGAAGCCAGCGTACCGCTCAGGCCGAACTCCTCGCGGGCCAGCATCACGGCAATGCCATGGTCCCCCACCGGCCCGCTGACCAGCACCGCATCGCCGGGGCGGATGCCATCGGCGCCGAGCGTCAGCCCGCGCGGGCGCATGCCGATCCCGGAGACCCCGAAGTAGAGCCCGCCACAGAGGCCGCGCGGCAGCACCTTGGTATCGCCGGCCACCACCTGGACATCGCAGGCCCGCGCTGCGGCGGCGAGGCTTTCGACGATCCGCTCAAGCTGCTCCAGCGCCAATCCCTCCTCCAGGAAGGCGTTGATGCTCAGGTAGCGCGGCATGGCGCCGGCGACGGCGAGGTCGTTGACGGTGCCGTGCACGGCGAGGCTGCCGATGTCCCCCCCGGCGAAGAACAGCGGCTGCACGGTGACGCCGTCACTGGTGAAGACCAGCTCCTGGTCGTCCGTGGCGGGGGGCAGCACGGCGGCATCGGAGAGCGGGGCCAGCCAGCGGTTGCCCAGGTGGCGGACGAAGACCGATTCGATCAGCTGGCGCATGAGGCGCCCGCCGTTGCCGTGGGCCAGGGTGATGGTGGCCGTGTCCCGAGCAGGCTGTGTCATTCACTCCTCCTCGTGCCGGGCCAGGGTCTCCATGACCTGGCCGACGCTGATGGCGGCGTCGTTGCAGGGCAGCCGCTGGTGCAGCAGCACCCTGAAGCCGTCCTCCTCCAGGGCTGCCACGGCCGCCTCGGTCAGCCGCCGGTTCTGGAACACGCCGCCGGTCAGGCCAAGGGTCGTCACGCCCGAGCTGTCCCGGGCCGCCCCGGCCTGCCAGCGAAGCACCTGGACCAAGGTGGCATGGACGTCCGCGGCGCGTCGGGTCGGGGCAAGACGCGCGTCATGGAGGTGTCGGATCAGCGGGCGCCAATCACAGCGTAGCACCCCGGTCGGGTCGCGATGGTGAGGCAGGTCCAGGGCACAACCGTCGCCGTCGGCGAGGGCTTCCAGCCGCATGGCGGCCTCGGATTCGTGGCTGATCCGGCGAATCGGCAGCAGCAGGGCCGCGGCGGCATCGAAGAGCCGGCCCACGGAGGAGCAGGACGGGGTGTTGATGCGTCGCTCCCAGACCCCCCGCAGCAGCGCCAGCTCGTCGTCGGTCGCGGGAGCCTGCGGCGTCGCGAGGCCGCTCTGCCAGGCCAGGGTGACGGCCAGGCGCCAGGGCTCCCGGATGGCCGCCTCGCCGCCGGGCAGGTCAAAGGGCGCGTAGGAGGCGTGGCGTTGCCAGCGACCGGGTCGGCCGAGCAGGGCCTCGCCGCCCCACAGGGTGCCGTCCGGGCCCAGGCCGGTGCCATCCCAGGTGAACACCAGGGTCGGCTCCCGGAAGCGGCCGTGTTCCCCGCACAGGGCGGCGGCATGGGCGTGGTGGTGGGCGACTTCCAGGCACGCCAGGCCGCTGTCGCGGGCCCAGCGGGTGCCGTGATAGCCGGGGTGGGCATCGTGGAGGACCTGCGTCGGGCGAACGCTATGGAGACTCGACAGGGTCTCGATCTGGCGCGCGAAGGCCCGCTGGGTGCCAAGGTCCGACAGGTCGCCGATATGCGGTGACAGCACCAGCCGTTGCTCCCAGGCGAGGCAGACCGTGGCCTTCTGGTGGGCGCCCACGGCGAGCACGGCCTGCGGCAGGGGCCAGGGCAGCTCGAGCTCCAGGGGGGCGGCGCCTCGCCCGAGGCGCAGGGGGCGCGCCCGGCCGGCGATGGGCCGCCGCACGCCGTCATCGACGCGCTGCAGGATGGGGCGGTCATGATGCAGGAAGGCGTCGGCGACCCGGGCGAGGCGCTGCTCGGCCGTGGCGGGGTCGGTGACGATGGGCTCGCCGGAGAGGTTGGCCGAGGTGGCGACCAGCGGGCGTCCCAGGGCCTCCAGCAACAGGTGGTGCAGGGGCGCATAGGGCAGCAGGGCGCCGACCTCGTCGAGCCCGGGGGCAATCCCCTCCGCCAGGCCATGATCGGCGTGCAGCGGGAGCAGCACCACCGGCCGCTCGTCGGCGAGCAGGGCCTCGGCGGCTGCCGGGTCCAGCCGGGCATGGCGGCGCACGGCGTCCAGGCCATCCTCGCCCTGCCAGGGGACCATCACGGCGAACGGCTTGTGCGGCCGATGCTTGCGCTCGCGAAGGGTCGCCAGCGCCGTCGGGTTGCCGGCATCGGCCATCAGGTGATAGCCGCCGACCCCCTTGACGGCCACGATCCGGCCATCGGCCAGCGCCGCGATGGCGGCCTCGAGGGCCTCCCGCGGGTCCGACAGCGTCCGCTCGCCCGGCACGACGCCCTGTTTGAACTTCAGGCGGGGCCCGCACTGCGGGCAGCCGATCGACTGGGCATGGAAGCGTCGATCGAGAGGGTCCTCGTATTCCCGCCGGCAGGCGGGGCAGAGCGGGAAGGCCTTGAGGCTGGTGCGCGCACGATCGTAGGGCAGCCGTTTGATCACGCTGTAGCGCGGGCCGCACTGGTCGCAGTGGGTGAAGGGGTAGCGGTAGTGGCGGTCCTGCGGGTCGTGCATCTCCGCCAGACAGGCCGGGCAGACCGGGGTATCCAGCGGCAGGTGGACCGGGCCGGTGTGTTCGTCATCATCATCGCTTGGCCGGATCACGAACGAAGGAATCTGCCTCACCGCGATCGTCTCGCGGCGAACGAGGCGCGGGCGCGCCAGCCGCGGGGCATCAATGAGCAGGGCGCGCTCGAATGTCGCCAGCCGGTCGGCGCTCCCCTGGGCCTCGATCACCACCTCGCCGCCATGGTTACGCACCTGGCCGGCGAGTTCCAGCCGGCTGGCCAGGCGCTGGACGAAGGGGCGAAAGCCCACCCCCTGGACGACGCCGGCGAGCCGCCAGCGTCGCGCTTCCAGCACGGGCGTTGGCTCGACCGGGGCCTTCTCTATCGGGGCTGTCTCACTAGGGGCAGCGTCGACCGAGGTGGCGACGATCCGTTGGGTGTGCGGCGCCTGCGACGAGCGGACGACGTGGCTCCACCAGATCCGGCAGGCCCCTTCCTCGGAGACCATGCATGGGCCCACTGGGGTATCCGGGTGGCAGGCGCTGCCATAGAGCCGGCACTCTGGCGGTCGGATCCGCCCCAGCACCACCTCGGCGCAGTCGCAGCCGGGCGGCATCTCGCCGCGGCGGGCATAGGCGGCCTCGAACACCTCGGGAAACTGTCGGCGGGCGTCGCGGTGGGCGAGGGCGTCCGTGCAGGCATAACCCGAGTCGGGAAGCGAGCCGATACCACGCCAGTTGGCGGCGGTGATGTCGAACGTCGCGGCCATCAGTTCGCGGGCCCGGCGGTTGCCGTCGGCGGTGACGCACTGCGGATAGGCGTTGTCCAGCCTGGGGGCCTGGTCGAGTGCCTGTCGGAGCACCGCATGCAGGCCCTCCAGGATCAGGACGGGGGTGAAACCCGCCACGGCGGTGGGCAGCTCGTGTGACTCGGCCACGAAGCGCCACTGCTCGGCGCCCATGATCGTGGCCACATGCCCCGGGGCGATCAGCGCATCGAAGCCGGCCCGGCCATCCTCCAGCAGGTGGGCGATGGCCGGCCAGGTCTGGCGGGCACTGAGCAGCAGCAGCAGGTTGTCCGGCAGGTCCGTTCGCGAGAACAGGGCGGCGAGGGGGGCGGTGGTCGTCTCGAAGCCGGCGGCGAAGAAGACCACTCGGTGGTCTGGATGCCGGCGGGCCAGGGCCAGTACCTCGCCGGGACACGCGACCGGCACCACATGGCCGCCGAGGGCTCGGGCCGCCTGAAGGGAGCGGGGCTCCCGCTTCGGGGCATTGCAGGGCACGCGCACCATGTCGCCGAAGGTGACGACGATGACGTCGTCCTTGAGGCTCAAGGCCACCGCGGCATGGATATCCTCCTCGGGACAGACGCAGACGGGGCAGCCCGGCCCGGGGATCAGTTCCAGGTAGTCGGGCAACACCTTGCGCAGGCCGGCATGGGTGATGGTGCGCTCGTGGCCGCCGCAGACGTTCATGATCCGTAGACGGCCCGACGGGGGCCGGGGCAGGGCGCGTATCCGCGACAGCCAGTCGCCGGGAGTCGGGGTCGTCATGGGTCAGGCGATGCCAGGTGGCCGAGAAAGCAGGGGCGCGTCAGCAGGCTCGAACCGCCTGGCGATGGGGCCGGGCGGAAGTGCAGCCGGCGCCGTTCGGCGAGGCCGGCCTCGAGCCACTCGAGCCAGGCATCGAGCGGGCCCGACTTGCTGCTCAGCGCCATCACCGGGGCGGCACAGGCGAGCCTTCGCATGTGGTCCGACACGGCCTCGACGTCGAAGTCGTCGAGGACCGGCAGCAGGTCGGTCTTGGTGACCAGCACCAGGTCGCTGCCGCGGAACATCACCGGGTACTTGAGCGGTTTGTCGTCACCCTCCGGGGTGGAGAGCAGGGTGACATTGGCATGCTGGCCCAGATCGAAGCTCGCGGGGCAGACCAGGTTGCCGACGTTCTCGATGAACAGGATGTCGAGGTCGTCCAGCGGCAGCGCATGGGCCGCGCGATGCACCATGGAGGCATCCAGGTGGCAGGCGCTGCCGGTGGTGATCTGGACCGCGGGCACGCCCTTGGCGCGGATGCGTCGGGCATCGTTCTCGGTTTCCAGGTCGCCCTCGATCACCGCCAGCCGGTAGCGGCCACCCAGCGCCTCGATGGTGGTTTCCAGCAGGCGGGTCTTGCCGGCGCCGGGCGAGGACATCAGGTTGACGACCAGCAGCCCGGCGCGGTCGAAGCGCTCGCGGTTATTACGCGCGGCCTCGTCGTTGTGGGCCTTCAAGCCCTCGAGCACCTCCACGGTGTGGACGTCATGCTCATTCGAGGCGTGCTGCAGGTGGTCGGGAAGGGCGCAGCCGCAGGTCTGGCACACGATGGAGCTCCTAAGGGATCGGATGGGGGGCGGCGAGGTCGACGCTGACCAGCAGGAGCTCGTCGCCGCCGGTCAGTCGGGTCTGCCAGTGGCCACAGTGGGGGCAGTTCAGGTCATTGACGCAGGCGTCGGCCTCCCGCTGGCAGCGGGGGCAGTGCACCCGGACCGGAGAGGTCGTCATCTCCAGCTGCGCGCCCTCGGCGGGGGTATGGCGGCTAGCCAGCGGAAAGGCCTCGCGCATCAGCTCGGCCTCGACACCGGAGAGCGGCCCGATGCGCACACGGACGCAGCGGATGCATGGCGCGCCATGCTCGGCAGCGACCCGGCTAGCCTGGCGGACCAGCGACCGGCAAAGGCTCAGTTCATGCACGTCCGAGGGCTCCGTCGTCATTCGTGTCGCCGGAGGCATCCATCTCGTCGAGCAGTCGCCAGGTCGCCAGGGCATCGTCGGGTTCCAGCCGCTGCAGGGCGTAACCGACATGCACGATGACGAAGTCGCCCACGGCGAGGGCTTGGTCCTGGACCAGTATCAGGTCGATATCGCGCTCGATGCCGCGGGAGGCCGCTCGCGCCGTGTCGCCGTCGATGCGGGTGATCTGCATGGGTATCGCCAGGCACATGGTCTGTGGTCGGGCTCCCTGGTCAGGTGGCGTGATGGTCGCGGATGGCAGATGACCACCCTGACACTGACTATAGAAGATGGGCGCCATTCAGACATGGCCCTGCCCGTAAGTAAGCGGGGCCGCCGCCCGCGGCGAGGCGGGCAGCGAATGTCGTGGCTGTGACAGCGGGCAGAGTGATGTGCGCCACTTTCTGTTATCCTGCAGGCCTTCCATTTTTCCGCTTCCCCGGCCCATGCCGCCCGGCCTTCGCCGTCGCTCGCTTACGACCCTGGCTCGCCCGCTGTTCCCGGTGGCCGCTTTCTGCAGGATGTTTCCTTGTCTGATACCTCTTCCGATACCGCCTTCGCCGTGCTGCCGCTGGCGCCGGAGCTGCGCGACAACCTGGCCTCTCTGGGCTTCACCGCCATGACGCCGATCCAGGCCGAGAGCCTGCCGCCGATCCTGGCCGGCCGCGACGTGATCGCCCAGGCGAAGACGGGCTCCGGCAAGACCGCCGCCTTCGGCCTGGGGCTGCTCTCGCGGCTTGAACTCTCGAGCTTTCGGGTGCAGGGGCTGGTGCTCTGCCCGACCCGTGAGCTGGCCGACCAGGTGGCCGGCGAGCTGCGCCGGCTGGCGCGCAGCCTGCCCAACGTCAAGGTGCTGACCCTGTGCGGCGGCGCGCCCTTCGGCCCGCAGCTTTCCTCCCTGGAGCACGGTGCGCATATCGTCGTGGGTACCCCGGGCCGAGTGGAGGAGCACCTGCGCAAGGGCTCACTCCGACTGGACGGGCTCCAGACCCTGGTACTGGACGAGGCCGATCGCATGCTCGACATGGGCTTCCAGGCGAGCCTCGAGGCGATCGTCGCCGAGACCCCGGCAAGTCGCCAGACGCTGCTGTTCAGCGCGACTTTCTCCGACGCCGTGCGGCCCGTGGCCGAGGAGTTGATGCGCGATCCGGTGACGGTAAAAGTGGCCGAGACCCACGACGCCACCAGCATCCATGAGCGGGTCTACCGGGTCGCCGACGGCGACGAGGCGCGCCTGGAGGGACTGTGCCGGCTGCTGCTGCACTTGCGTCCGGCGTCCAGTGTGGTGTTCTGCAACACCAAGCGCGAGACCGACGAAGTGGCCCAGGCACTCGAGGCGGCGGGCTTCAGCGCCCTGGCGCTGCACGGTGACCTGGAACAGGCCGACCGCGACCGGTTGCTGGTACTCTTCGCCAACCGCAGCGCCTCGATCCTGGTGGCCACCGACGTGGCGGCCCGCGGGCTCGACATCGCCGAGCTGGATGCGGTGTTCAACTACCACATCGCCCGGGACCTGGAGGTGCACGTGCACCGCGTCGGGCGCACCGGTCGGGCCGGCAGTGCCGGCATCGCCTGCACCCTGGTCGGCGAGGGCGAGGACTTCCGGCTGGCGCGCCTGACCGACTTCCTCGGCGAGCGCCTCGAGGAGGCCGCGCTGCCGCCCCGTGCGGTACTCGGCCAGGCGCCCCTGGTGGCGCCCATGGCGACCCTGCAGATCGGCGCCGGCAAGAAACAGAAGGTGCGTCCCGGCGATATTCTCGGTGCCCTGACCGGCGAGGCGGGCCTGGCCGGCGACCAGGTGGGCAGGATCAAGGTGCTGGCCAACAGCGCCTATGTGGCCGTGCAGCGCGAGGTGGCCCCCCAGGCCCTGGAGCAGCTGGCCAACGGTAGAATCAAGGGGCGCAGCTTCCGCGCCCGGCGCGTCAGTCATTGAGGCGCATCGGCGAACCCCAGGGGGACAGATGAAGATACCCAAGCGACTGCAGCCGCTGGTGGATGATGGCCTGATCGAGGCCGTCGAGAGCCAGCTGATGAGCGGCAAGGAGGCCCAGGTCTATGTGGTGCGCTCCCACGGGGAGCGACGCTGCGCCAAGATCTTCAAGGAGGCCAAGCAACGCAGCTTCAAGCAGGCCGTGCAGTATCAGGAGGGCCGCCGCGAGCGCAACAGCCGCCGCTCCCGGGCCATGGCCAAGAAGACCCGCTACGGCCAGAAGGAGCAGGAGCAGGCCTGGCTCAACGCCGAGGTCGATGCCCTCTACCGGCTGGCCGCGGCGGACGTGCGGGTACCCAAGCCCTACGGCTTCATCGACGGGGTGCTGCTGATGGAGATGATCAGCGACGCCGAGGGCCTCACCGCCCCGCGCCTGGACGAGGTGACCCTGAGCGCCGAGCAGGCCCGCGAGTACTACGCCAAGATCATCCGTGACGTGGTCAAGATGCTGTGCGCCGGCCTGGTGCACGGGGATCTCTCCGAGTTCAACGTGCTGCTGGCCGCCGATGGCCCGGTGATCATCGACCTGCCCCAGGCGGTGGACGCCGCGGGTAACAACAGCGCAGAGTGGATGTTCGAGCGCGACGTGGACAACATGCGCCGTTACTTCGGCCGCTTCGCCCCAGAACTGCTGGTCACCGACTATGGCAAGGAGATCTGGGCGCTTTATGAGGCGGGCGAGCTGCACCCGGAGAGCGAGCTCACCGGCTGCTTTGTCCACGATACCGCAACGGTGGATGTCGACGACCTGATGACGGTGATCGATGACGTGCGCGACGAGGAAGCCTACCGCCAGGCGGCCCGCAATCGCGGCGACGAGCCCGGGGTCGAGGAGGCCGCCGAGGAGTGGCAGGAGTCCCAGAAGGGGCGCTGAGTTCGGCGGCGTCGAAGTGACAGCGTGGCAAGTCGGTGTCGTGGCAGCAGGGCAGGGCCCCGGGGGATCTGCCATCATGGGGTCATTCATCACGGCACGAGGATCGAATCGATGCGACTACAGCACGCCACCTGGCAGGAGGTGGAGGCCTACCTGGAGCGCTCGACGGGGATCATCGTGCCCATCGGCTCTACCGAGCAGCACGGCCCCAACGGCCCGATGGGCACCGATGCCCTGTGCCCCGAGGCGATCGCCTGGGCGCTGGGCGAGCGCCACGGGGTGCTGGTCGGCCCGACCCAGGCGATCGGCATGGCGCAGCACCACCTGGCCTTCCCCGGCAGCCTCACCCTGCGTCCCAGCACCCTGGTCGCGGTGCTGCGCGACACCATCGAGTCGCTGGCCCACCATGGCTTCACCCACGTCTTCTTCCTCAACGGCCACGGCGGCAACGTGGCTACCGTGAACGCGGCCTTCGCCGAGGTGCTCAGCGAGCGCAGCCTGCGGTCCCGTCCGGTCGGCGAGCTCCACCTGGAACTGTTCAACTGGTTCGCCGGCCGACGCGGTCGCGAGCTGGCGGCGTCGCTCTACGGCGAGGCCGAGGGCAGCCACGCCACCGCCTCCGAGGTATCGCTGGCCTGGCACGCCGCCCCCCAGGCGGTGAAGGAGGTGGCCATGTCGCCGCGCCTGGCCCCCACCGGCAGCGCCCAGTGCGATGCCCACACCTTCCGCCAGCGCTTTCCCGATGGGCGCATGGGCTCCGACCCCTCCCTGGCCAGCATCGAGCACGGCGCGCGCTTCCTGGAGGCGGGCGTCGAGGACGCCTGGGAGGCCTATCGTGCCTTTACCGGTCAGTCCTGAGGCTGTTGGGCCCAGGAGCTGCCCGGGGAGTCCGGTACGGCCGGGCGGAAAGTCTCAAATGCGACATGTTCTCGACTATGCTTTGACTGCCGGGGAGAGGCATGTTATCAACGAGAGTTCCGATGATCCCCGTATGCCTTGATGGTATTGTCCTTATATAACAATAGGGTAGAGGTGCCGTTCGGGTGATGACCATCATTCGCTGTCGAAGGGCATCCCATGCAAGCTGTCGCTCAGTGCCAGACCCACGACCATCTTGTCCAGTTCTACGAAGATGAGTCATTCCTCGCGGAGGTGGTGGCCGACTATCTCCTGGCCGGTGCGGAGGTCGGCGAACGTCTGCTAGTGTTGTTGACCCGGCCCCACCTGGAAGAGGTATTCCAGCACCTGGAGGCAGGCGGCCTGGACACCCAGGCCGCCATGGCGAGCGGACAACTGGTGGCGCACGATGCCGAGAGCGTGCTTGCGGCGATCATGCGCGATGGCCAGCCGGTCGAGGCGCTGTTCGAGAGGCACCTCCTCGCCCCCATCGAAGCGGTGCAACCGCTGCCCACCCGGGCCTTCGGCGAACTGGTCAATCTGCTGTGTGCCGAGGGCAATGCCGAGGCGGCGGTTTTCCTGGAGGTCCTCTGGCATGCCGCCTGCCACCGCTTGCCACTGACCCTGCTTTGCGGCTATGCCTTGCAGCATTTCGACCGGCCTGCCGACCAGGCCGCCTTCGATGCCATCTGCGATCATCACTCCCATGTGCTGCCCGCCGAGCCATACAGCCGCCTGATGTCGCGGCATCAGTTGCGCGAGGTCTCCCGGCTGCAGCAGCAGGCCCTGGTGCTGCGTCGTGAGACGGCCTCGCGGGAGCAGGCGGAGCAGACCCTGAAGGCGATGCGGCAACTGCATGGGCAGATGCTGATGGAGCTGGCCGATCATGCTCTCCATGATGACCTGACCGGCCTGATGAGTCGTCAGCATGCCCAGCAGCGGCTGGCCAAGCTGATCGCCGAACCGTCCGAGCGGGTGGGCAGGGTCGCCGTGCTTCATATCGATATCGATCAGCTCAAGGCGATCAATGAGTCGCTGGGTCTGGAAATGGGCGATTACTACCTTCACCAGACCGCCCAGCGCATCAAGTATTGCCTGGGCAGTCGCGAGATCGTCGGTCGTCTCGGCAGCGACGAGATGCTGGCCATCCTGTCCGGCTTCGAGCAGACCGACGAGGTGCTGTCGGTCGTCGAGCGCCTGCTCGACTGGACCAGCCAGCCCGTGGAGATGGCCGGTCAACGGGTCGTGGCGAGCTGCTGCATCGGCATCAGCCTGTTTCCCGAGCACGGTCGCACGGTCGCCGAACTGATGCGCCACGCGACTCTCGCCCGGCGTCAAGCCCAGCAGCTCGGTCGCCGTCGTTACCAGCTGTTCGTATCCAAGCTGCTGGTCGATGGTAACCATCGGCTGCCTCATCGGGCCGCCCTGCGTGATGCGATGGCGAGTGCGGAGCTGGCGCTCTACTATTGCCCCCTGATCTGTGCCCGGAGCGGCCAGGTCGTGGCGGTATCGGCTCAGCCTCGCTGGCATTCGACGCGATTCGGCATACTGGAACCCTCGCACTGGATATCGGCCGCCGAGGAGGCCGGTGAGGTCACGGCGATCGAACAGTGGGTGCTGGGGAGGGCATGCCGTTATGCCAAGACCTGGCTCGAGGCCGGTCTTGGCCTGAGGATGGTGGTGCAGGTATCGCCCGCCGGGTTGCAGAGTGAGGAGCTCGTCGACCGGGTCGACGAGGCCTTGGCACGCAACGGTTTGCCGGGCGAGATGCTCGAGCTCGAGGTGAGCGAAAGTGGCCTGATGCATGCGCCTGGATGTGCCGCGGCCATACTCGGCCGTCTCAAGGGCATGGGCGTGACGCTGACGGTGGGTGATTTCGGCGGTGATCCCTCGATGCTCGGCCACTTGAATCGCTTCCCGGTCGATACCATCAAGCTCCACGAGTCGTTGACGGCAGGTTGCCTCGACAATGCTGATTACTCGGCCATCATCTACTCGGTGATTGCCATGGCACACCGGTTGGGACTCAAGGTCAGCGCTGCCGGTGTCGCGACCCGGGCGCAGGCTGATTGCCTGCGCGATCAGGGCTGCGACATGCTGGAGGGCAGCCTCTGGTCGCGCATGGAGCATCGGGATACCGCTCAGGGTGGCGAGGCGTAGCTCGCGCCGCCTTCACCGGCCGGGCGTAAGGCCGGCGGCGACCGAAGGGTTTCTGCTATCGTGGCCTGCCGACTCTCCATCTTTCGACATCGCCAAGGAGTCAACCCATGAACCCGAGCCACAAGGCCTGGATCCAGGGGCACCTGGAAGAGATCTTCACTGCGATACTCGCCGCCTTCTTTACCGCGCTGATGTTCCGCGTGGGGCTGGGCATGCTCTTCTCGATCATCTGTGGCCTGGCGATTGCCTACCTGATCCGCCTGGTGGCGGTGCCCAGGGCCGCGCAGGCACTCAAGCGCCGCCTGCCCTGGCTGGATGAGTCGCGGGATGCCACGGCGCCCCGCTGAGCCCGCCTCGTCTCCCCCCCCTTTCCCGCTGTCTGGACTAGGCTTGTCCAGGCGGGCTCATGACCGGCCCATGGTGCCAACCGGCGGCGGAGGCCGCCCTGCATGCCATCGCAGGATGGCGAAGGAGAGAACAATGGCGAAGGAGAGAACAATGAACAAGCGGATCTGTGCCCTGGCGCTGGGGCTTGCCGGCAGCGCGCTGCTCGTGGCTCCGGCCATGGCGGAACTGGAGCGCAACTCGGCGGCAGAGGGCGCCGAGGTCTACTTCATCTCGCCGGAGGATGGGGAGACCCTGTCCGGCCCGGTGACCGTGCGCATGGGGCTCACGGGCATGGGGGTGGCGCCGGCGGGTGCCGACTTCCCGGATACCGGCCACCACCACCTGCTGGTGAACATGCCGCTGGAGGACGTGGATCTGGGTGCACCGCTGCCCTTCACCGACCACACCCGCCACTTCGGCGGCGGCCAGACCGAGGGCAGCCTGGAGCTTGAACCGGGCGAGTACAGCCTGCAGCTGCTGTTCATGGACTACCGCCACGTCAGCTTCGACCCGCCGCTGGTCTCCGACGTCATCACCATCACGGTGGAATAGCGCGAGCGGCCAGAGCGGCGTACTCGACCCCGGCCTCGGCGCTGGACTCTGCGGGGGCGTCGCGAGCTACAGTAGGGGCAGGGTGACGTCAGCGGCTGCGAACGGCGCCTGTGGCGGGGTGACGGTCGCGCCACAGGCAGGCGAACATCCACAGGAACACCGGCACGTTCATCAGCAGGCCGTAGAGCAGCGGCACCAGGCCGATGGCTGGCTGCTGCAGGAGCACGAAGGCCACCATCATCGCCACGCCGGCGTTCTGCACGCCCACCTCCACGGTGATGGCGCGCACGCTGTCGTGGGGCAGGCGCAGCCGGCGGGCCAAGCCGTGCCCGAGCAGCATGCTCAGCAGGCAGAGCAGTAGCACAGCGAGGGTCTCGAGGCTGACCAGGGCCGGCAGCCGTGCGGCATGGCTGGCGAAGAGCGCCACGACCACCGAGATCATTGCCACCCCCGTGAACACCTTCACCCCGGGCAGTGCCACCTCGAGCCAGCGCGGCGGCAGGGCCCGACGCAGCAGCATGCCGGCCAGCACCGGCAGCAGGGTGACCATCAGCAGCTGGCCGGCGGTGTGCCAGTAGGGCAGCGAGAGGCCGCCGGAGGTGAGGCCCAGCAGTTCGAGGTTCCAGCCCATGACCAGCGGCAGGGTGAAGGGAGCCAGCACGGCGGCGATGGCGGTCAGGGTGACCGACAGGGCCAGGTCGCCCTGCACCAGGTAGCTGAACATGTTGGAGGTGGCCCCGCCCGGCACCAGGGCCACCAGCAGCAGGCCGGCTGCCGCCAGCGGCGGCAGGGACAGCATCAGCACCAGTGCCCAGGCCAGTAGCGGCAGGGCCAGCATCTGCAGGCCGGTGCCGAGCAGCACCCGGCGAGGGTGGAGCCAGGTGCGGGCGAAGTCGGCCCCGGTCAGGCTGAGGCCCATGGCCATCATCACGCTGGCCAGCACCCAGGGCAGGGCCACCTGGGACAACCAGGCCGCAGACATCCTTTCTCCTTGCAGGAACATGGGATACTCCACAGAGTATGCCCCATGTCATGCGTTACGGCGAAGGGCGGTAGCGCTCTCAGGGAGGAGGACAATGACCACGGTGGCGAGCCACAAGGTGACCATCTGGGTGCAGACGCTGCGCCCGCGAACGCTGCCGGCGGCAGTGGGACCGGTACTGCTGGGCCAGGCGCTGGTGGAGCCGGGCCACTTCGCCTGGCCGACCGCGCTGCTCTGCCTGTTCTGCGCGCTGGCGCTGCAGCTGGCGGTGAACCTGGCCAACGACCTCTTCGATGGCCTCTCCGGCGTGGACCAGCCCGACCGGCTGGGACCCACCCGTGCCCTGCAGGCGGGCTGGCTCAGCGCCAATGAGCTGCGCGCGGGTCTCACCGTGACCCTGAGCGTTGCCGTGGCCACGGGGCTCTGGCTGGTGCTGTTCGGCCACTGGCTGCTGTGGGTGCTGGGGGGCCTGGCGCTGCTCGGCGTGCTCGGCTACAGCGGCGGGCGGCGGCCCTACGCCAACCGGGGACTGGGGGAGCCCGCAGTGTGGCTCTTCTTCGGCCCGGTGGCGGTGCTGGGTTCACTGCTGGCCCAGCACAGCCCGATCACGCCCCAGGCGGTGGCGGCGGGGATCCTGGTGGGCATGCCGGTGGCCGCCATCCTGGTGGTCAACAACCAGCGCGACCGCCACACCGATGCCCGGGCCGGCAAGATCACCCTGGCGGTGAGGATGGGGCCGTGGGTGACCCGCCGGCTGTTCACTATCCTGACGGTAGGGCCGCTGGCGGCCACGCTGCCGCTGGGGCTACCGACCTGGGCCTGGGGCGCCTGGGGGATCACCGGTCTGGCGGCGCTGGGTCTGGTGCGTGAGATGCACCGCCGCGATGGGGCGGCGCTCAATGGGCTGCTGGGCCTGACGGCGCTCTACTCGCTGGCCGTGGCCCTGTGGCTCGGGCTGCGCCTGGTGGTGGCGAACACATGAGCGCCCGGTGGCCCGAGAACCGGGCCGGAAGGAGGTAACGATGCTGCTGCGTTGGCTGGTGGTGGGCGCGCTGGTCTACCTGCTGGTAGTGGCGCTGGCCTGGGCCTTCCAGGAGCGGCTGCTCTACCTGCCGCACATGGGGCGCGAGCATATCGGCACCCCGGCTGATCGCGGCCTGGTCTGGGAGCCGGTGACCCTGGAGACCGAGGACGGCCTGGCCCTGGATGCCTGGTGGCTGCCCCACGAGCAGCCCCGCGCCAGCCTGCTCTTCCTGCACGGCAATGCCGGCAATATCTCCCACCGCCTCGACTCCCTCGTCCAGTTCCACCGTCTGGGGCTCTCGGTGCTGATCCTCGACTACCGTGGCTATGGCCGCAGCGAGGGGCGCCCCTCCGAGGCGGGGCTGGCGCTGGACGCCCAGGCCGGCTGGCACTGGCTGCAGGAGGAGGCCGGCCAGGCGCCGGGTCAGGTGGTGCTGTTCGGGCGCTCCCTGGGGGCCGCCGTGGCGGTCGAGCTGGCCGAGGCCCGGGAGGCGGAGGGTGAGCGACCAGCGGCGGTGATTCTGGAGTCGCCCTTCCGCTCGGTCCCGGAACTGGCCCAGCGCGTCTACCCCTTCCTTCCCGCGCGCTGGCTGGCGCGCTTCTCCCATGACACCGAGACGCATGTCAGGGGCATCGCCGCACCGCTGCTGGTGATCCACAGCCGCGACGACGAGATCATCCCCTTCGCCGAGGGCGAGGCCGTGTACCGGGCGGCCCGGGAACCCAAGACGCTGCTCGAGATCCGCGGTGGCCACAACACGGGCTTCCTGGACAGCGAACCGGACTACTCGGCGGGGATCGATGCCTTCCTGAGCGAAGAGGCGGGGCTGCGGTGAACCGGATGGACTGACTCAAGGCCTGGTATTGCCCATCCTCCGGTGCACCGTGCCTCTCATGCTCATGCCTGATTTTTCCCCATGAACCAGGCAGGGTTCATCGCTTTCCCTGGAAGCGTCGGCGGTATGGGGCTGTACTGAGGTTGCCTGCCCAGCGGGTTGGTCAGGCAGGCATCCTGAGGATCGAGGAGAGCTTGTCAGGTTTCGCCGCAGTGATGCCGAACCGGTTCGAAAGGACTCGTGGACAGGTACTCCTCCAACGAGAAGGGGAAGGCGGTGAACGCATATAGAGGTATGGAAGGACGGGGGGGCACCGGTGCCCTGGCTATTCTGCTGCTGAGCTTGGTCGGTTCCGGTATTGCGCTGGCCGAGACGGACCTCAAGGCAGATGCCCTGAGTGCTGCCTGGCCGGGCATGCGGGAAGGGGCACAGGTGGTCGACTGGGAGGGCAATGTCCTGCAGGAGGGCTCCAACGGTTTCACCTGCATGCCGACACCGACGATGCTATCGGGCACCGCGCCGATGTGTCTCGACGAGGCATGGATGGAGTGGGCGCACGCATGGCAGAACAAGGAACCGTTCACCGCCGAGTCGATCGGCGTGGCGTACATGCTGTCGGGTGATGAGGGCGCCAGCAATATCGATCCCTATGCCGAAGGGCCCACCGACGACAACGAGTGGGTCAAGGAGGGACCGCACCTCATGCTGATTGCCCCGGCGGAGCTGCTTGAGAACTTCCCCACCGATCCGCAAAACGGCGGCCCTTATGTGATGTGGAAGGGGACGGACTACCAGCACCTGATGATTCCCGTGGCCGACCGGGAATAGACCTGGTCAGGCGCACCCGCGGCCTCGAATACCCTTCCCGGCGCTCTATCGCAGGCCGCCGGAAAGGCGAGCGGTTGTCGACTCAGAACTCGGCGTTGTGGAAGACGTTCTGCACGTCGTCCAGTTCGTCGAGCATATCGAGAAACTTCTCGAACATCGCCACGTCGTCGCCCTCGACCGGCGTGGTGGTCTGGGGCACGAACTGGATCTCGTCCACCTCGAAGTCGAGCTCGCCGAGGACGTCGAGCAGCGCCTGCTTGGCCTTGGCGTACTCGGTATGCGGGGCGAAGACGGTGATCCGGCCCGCTTCGTTCTCGATATCGGTGACGTCGATATCGGCCTCCATCAGCGCCTCCAGGACGGCCTCCTCGTCGTCGCCCTGAAAGGCAAGAATGGCGCAGTGGTCGAACATGTGGCTGACGCTGCCCGGCGTGCCGATCTTGCTCTTGGTCTTGGTGAAGCAGCCGCGTACGTCACCGAAGGTGCGGTTGGGGTTGTCGGTCAGGCAGTCGACGATGACCATCACGTTGCCCGGCCCGAAGCCCTCGTAGCGGGCCGCGGAGAAGTCCTCGCCGCCCACGCCGCTGGCCTTGTCCAGCGCCTTGTCGATGACGTGAGAGGGCACCTGGTCCTTCTTGGCGCGCTCGATCAGGCCGCGCAGGCTCAGGTTGCCGGCGGGGTCGGTGCCGCCCTGCTTGGCGACCACGTAGATCTCACGGCCGTACTTGCTGTAGACCTTGGTCTTGGCGTCGGCCGTCTTGGCCATGGATTCCTTGCGGTTCTGGAAGGCCCTACCCATATCGATGTCCTGTGGCGTTCAACATATGGCGGGATTCTACGAA
This sequence comes from Halomonas sp. HK25, assembly GCF_047795635.1. Classification (GTDB taxonomy): domain Bacteria; phylum Pseudomonadota; class Gammaproteobacteria; order Pseudomonadales; family Halomonadaceae; genus Halomonas. Next base: position 852,188 of record NZ_CP181044.1, read on the forward strand.
ACCGGGCCGGAGGCGAACAGGGATATTTTCGCTCCCTGCCCGCGGCCTGCGACGGGCCGGGGCTACACTGCCGGTAGCCCCGAACCGCCGCGTTCGGCCCCTGGCGCGAACGTCCTTCCCGCTCAGCGCCCCACCGCCCGGAGAGTGCCCATGGATCATCACGCCTACCGCCATGCCCTGGCCGAACACCTAGAGGGAGCCGAGCTGCCCTTTGCCCACGAGGAGTTCGCGGCTCGCCTCGCCCGGGTGCGCGCCGCGATGTGTAACGCAGGCCTCGAGGCACTACTGCTGACAGATCCCTCCGACATCTACTACCTGACCGGATACCACACCTTCGAGGTCTCGGTGCATACGGCCCTGGTGGTTTCGGCCGACCGGCGGGTGCTGCAGGTGCCCTCCATCGAGACCGGGCCGGCGGTGGTCACCGCTGCAGTGGACGAAATCCTGGGCTATCGCTGGGAGGGGATTGACGAGGTGATCGCCCCGCTGGCGGAGACGCTCTCGCCTTTCCAGAGCATCGGCCTTGATCTGTTCGGGGCAGGGCTGCGCTTTGGGGTGATCCGCGAGCTGCAGGCGCGGCTAGGCGCCGATCACTTCCGCGACGACGGCGGGGCGCTGCTCGACGCCATCCGCATCGTCAAGACGCCAGCGGAGCTCGACTGCCTGCACGAGAGTGCGCGGATCACCTCGGCCGGCCTCGCCGCCGCCGAGGCGATCATCGTCCCCGGCGTCACCGACAACGAGGTCGCCGCCGAGGGCGCCCGTGCCATGCTGGCGGCTGGCAGCGAGTTCATGAGCCTGCAGCCCATCGTCACCAGCGGGCGACGTATCAGCATCATTCACGTCAATCACAAGCGCCGGGTCATCGGCCGCGACGAGCCGGTCTTCCTGGAGTTCGGCTCGGCCTTCCAGCGCTATACCGCACCCATGATGCGTACCGCCGTGGCCGGCCGGGCCAGCCGCGAGATGCAGGCGGTCCGCGACCTCTGCCGCGACCTCTATGAGGCGCTGCGCACCGAGATGCGCCCCGGCAACTCGTTCGATGACGCCGCCCGGGCCGCCGAGGCGGTGCTCGCTCCCCAGGCCGACCGGCTGTTCTTCTCGGGAGTGTTCGGCTATGCGGTGGGGGCTCAGTTCCCGCCGAGCTGGGTCGAGGGAAGCGGCTATATTGCTCGCGGCCAGGAGCGCGAATTTTCGGCCGACATGGTCTTCCACCTGCCACTCTGCCTGCGACTGCCGGGGCAGTGGGGCATCGGCCTGAGCGATACCGTGCGGGTCACCCCGAACGGTGGGGAGGCGCTCACCGACAACGATTGGCGGCTGCATGAGCGGGAGAGCGGGGAAGCCTGACCCGCGTCGGCAGGGAGACCAAACAGGGTTTCATCTCTGGGCCGTGATCGGCTCGCAGGTGAAGGGCAACGGCTCGAGCTGCGCGATGGGCAGGAGGAGGTCGTGGCTCGTTTTTGAGGCGCTCCAACTCTCGAATTGACCGAGCCCGCCGCCCAGTGGGGGCGGGCCCGGTGTCATCATGCCGTCCTGGCCAGCGCCGCGGGGGCGATGTTCTGGTTCATGCGGAACAGGTTGTCGGGATCGAACCGCAGCTTGAGCTGCTGGAGCCTGGCGTAGTTCTGGGCATAGGCGCTGTCGACGCGGCTCTCCTCGTCCTCGGTCAGGAAGTTGACGTAGCCGCCGCCGGTGGCGAACGGCGCGGTGTCGCGGAAGACCCCGCGGGCCCAGTCGCGCACCTTGTCATCATCGGTGGCATCCTGCCAGCGGCCGTGGACGTTCATCACGAAGTTGGCGTCGCGTCCGGCGTAGGCGGTATCCGTCTCCTCGACCTCGCCCATGGCGCCGCCGAGCTGGGCGATGAAGGCCTCGCACTCGGGGCCGGGCAGGGCCGAGGCGCCGCGGATCAACGCATCGATCAGCTCATCACCGATCTCGACGAAGTTATGGGATTTCCAGTAGTTGCGCGCACCGGGGGCCAACAGCGGGTCGAAGGCGGTCTGGAAGCCGGCATAGGGTTGCGTGCCGAGCATGCTGCCGGCGGGTTCGCCGAATTCGAGCACCCTCGCCGCCAGGCGTTCGCCCTCCTCGGGGTCGCCGTTGTGGACCAGCGCGAAGACCACGACTTCCTTGCCATGGATCGAGTCGGGCAGGAAGGGCAGCGGCGGGGCCTGGCGCAGTACCGTCCAGACGCTGAGTTCCCGGGGGGCGCCGGCGGCGAAGTCGCGCCAGGCCTGCAATACCCGTCGCGCCTGGGCGAAGGGGTAGACGACCAGGCCGGCGTAGACCTGGGGCCCCACGGGGTGGAGCCGGAACTCGAAGGAGGTCACCACGCCGAAGTTGCCGCCGCCCCCGCGAATCGCCCAGAACAGCTCGGGCTCCTGGGTGGCCGAGACGACCCGCAGCTTGCCGTCGGCGGTGACTACCACGTCGAGGGCGGTGCCCGTTGGGTGAGCGAGTCACCCCCGGCCGCTGAGATCGCCGAGCTGATCATGCCGGGGGTCGAGCACGTAATGGCCTACCATGTCCTCACCCAGGGTGAATGCTGGGCCTCGGTGATAGGTGAGTCGCCGGTGGCCCTGCGCGAGGGTGACGTGGTGATCTTCCCGAGGGGCGACCCACACGTCATGTCGAGTGAGCCGGGCATGCGAGGCACGGTGGACTTGACTCCTTACGGGTTGCCGCGACCTGAGCAACTGCCGTTCTTCGCCAGCCGGCAGGGCGAGTCCCTGTCGATGTCGCGCCTCGATCGCGAGTGCGAATGGCACGGTGCGACCCTGGTATGCGGCTTCTTCGGCTGCGATGCGAATCCCTTCAACCCGCTGCTCGCCAGCCTGCCTCACCTGCTGCATGTGCGTGCCAGGGCAGGCGGCGATGATGACTGGATCGCTCACTTCATCCGTTTTGCGCTCTCGGAATCGACCGACAAGCGGCCCGGTGGAGAAGCGGTGCTCGAGCGGCTCAGCGAGGCGATGTTCGTCGAACTGATGCGCCGCTATCTCGAGGCGATGCCGGAAGAACAGTCGAACTGGTTCGCTGGACTGCGCGATCGCCATGTAGGCCGTGCACTGGCGCTGCTGCATCAACGCCCGGGTGAGGCGTGGACGATCGACAGGCTCGCCGACCGCATCGGCCTGTCGCGCTCGGCCCTGCACGAGCGCTTCGCGCGCTTCACGGGCCATGCTCCGATGCACTACCTGGCCAGGTGGCGCATGCAGGTGGCCGCCGGGCTGCTGCGCCAATCGAGCGCCTCGGTGGCCTCGGTCGCCCTTGAGGTCGGCTACGAGTCGGAGGCCGCGTTCAGCCGTGCCTTCCGGCGGGAGACCGGCCTGCCCCCGGCCACCTGGCGGCGCGAGCAGACCCGGCTGGCCGAGCGGCAGTCACTATACTGAGGGCACGCAGGACTAGCTCCCCCCTTTCTGTCGCGGCGCCGGTCGGTGCCCGCGATGCGTCATCACCAGGACGATGGCCGAGGAGGACCCACTCGGTCGCCGGGCACGGGGCGGCGGTGTCCTCTTCTCGCGAGGTCCACCCATGAGCATGATGCTGCTGCTGGTCCTTACGACCACGGCGGTGACCCTGGCGGCCTGGGCCTGGCCGCGTCTCTTCGATGCGCTGGTCTACTGGCCGCCCGGCGTGGCGAAAGGTCAGTGGTGGCGGCTGCTGGGCCACGGCTTCATCCACGCCGACGGCACCCACCTGCTGTTCAACATGGTCACCCTCTATTTCTTCGGCACGGTGATGGAGCTGGTGCTGACCCCGCGCATCGGCGCGGCGGGCTTCGTGCTCTTCTACCTGTCGGGCCTGCTGGTGGCGATCCTGCCCACCCACCTGCGCCACCGCCACGATGCCCGCTTCCTGAGCCTGGGGGCCTCCGGGGCCGTGGCGGCGCTGCTGTTCGCCTATATCCTGCTGCGGCCCTGGTCGCTGCTGTTCGTCTTCTTCGTGCCGGTGCCGGCGATCCTCTTCGCGGCGGTCTACGTGATCTACTCCTTCCGCGCCCAGCGCCGTGGCGGAGGCCGCGTCAACCACAGCGCCCACCTGTGGGGCGGCGCCTGGGGAATCGCCTTCATGCTCGGCCTGGAGCCGGCGCTGGCCCTGCGCTGGCCCTGCGCTTCTTCGAGGCGGTGATGTCCCCCGCCAGCGGCGGGATCTGGCTCGGCTAGCCGTCGCCCGGGGCGGGGCAGTGGCCGTCGATCGCCTCGCCTGCCGCGTGGCCGATCACCTGCACCGAGGTGGAGAGGGTCTCGCGAGGTGCTCTCCTGCAGCCTAGCGGATCCTGCCCGGCCGCTCCGGCACTCGCCCCGGCAGCGTCGAGGCGGGTGCCGGCGTATCATGGGCCGAACGACGCTTCGGTGACCCTGTCATGTTTCGCCCCCTGCTGCGCTACTTCGAGACCCTGGTGAACCCCTATCCGGCGGACGACCTCGCGACGCCGCCCCGTGAGCTGTTCGCCTTCATCCTGCACTTCTCGCGGCCGGTGCTGCCGCTGCTGTTCGCCATGTCGCTGCTCACCGCCCTGGTTTCGGCGGCGGAGGTGGTCTTCTTCAGCTACCTGGGTGAGCTGGTGGACTGGCTGTCGAGTGCCGAGCGAGAGGGCTTCTTCACCGAATACGGTTGGCGGCTGGCCGGCATGGCGGCGCTGGTGGTGATCGTCCTGCCGCTGCTGACCCTGCTGCAGGCGCTGGTCACCCACCAGAGCATCTTCGGCAACTACCCGATGATCGGGCGCTGGCTCGCGCACCGTCACATGCTGGGCCAGAGTCTGGCCTTCTATCAGGACGAGTTCGCCGGGCGGGTCTCCCAGAAAGTGATGCAGACGGCCCTGGCGATCCGCGAGACGGTGATGAAGCTGATGGACCTGATGGTCTATGTGATCGTCTACTTTGCCGGTGCCATGCTGCTGATGGGCAGCGCCGAGCCCTGGCTGATGCTGCCGCTGGTGCTCTGGCTAGTGGGCTATATCGCCATCATGCGGGTCTTCGTGCCGCGCTTGAGAGCGGTCTCCATGGCCCAGGCCGACGCTCGGGCGGTGATGACCGGGCGCATCGTCGACAGCTACAGCAATATCCAGACCATCAAGCTGTTCGCCGATACCCGCCGCGAGGAGGCCTATGCCCGCGACGCCATGGAGGGTTTCATGACCACCGTCTATCGGCAGATGCGCCTGGCCACCGGCCTCACCGTGAGCCTGACCCTGCTCAACTCCCTGCTGCTGGCCGGGGTGGCGGCCATTGGCATTGGCGCCTGGTACCTGGAGGCGGTGTCGCTGGGCATCATCGCCGTGGCCATCGCCCTGGTGATGCGCATTCGCTTCATGTCCAACTGGATTCTCTGGGAAGTGGCGAGCCTGTTCGAGAATATCGGCACCGTGCAGGACGGCATCAATACCATCGCCCAGGAGCCGGCGATCAAGGACGCCCCCTATGCCAGGTCGCTGGCGGTGCCGCAGGGCGAGATACGCTTCGAGGCGTTGCGCTTCGGCTATACGTGCCCCGATGGCCAGGCGAAGCCGCTTTCCGGTGGAGAGCCGAGGCGAGTCTTCGACGGCCTCGACCTGACCATCGCCCCCGGCGAGAAGGTGGGGCTGATCGGTCGCTCCGGCGCCGGCAAGTCGACGCTCGCCAACCTGCTGCTGCGCTTCTACGACCTGGAGGGCGGGCGCATCCTGATCGACGGCCAGGACATCGCCGCGGTGGCCCAGGAGTCGCTGCGGCGCCAGATCGGCATGGTCACCCAGGACACTTCTTTGCTGCACCGCTCGGTGCGCGACAACATCCGCTACGGCAGCCCCGAGGCCAGCGAGGAGGCGATCCTCGAGGCGGTGCGCAGGGCCCATGCCGACGCCTTCATCGACGAGCTGGTGGACCTCAAGGGGCGCCGCGGCCTGGATGCCCATGTGGGGGAGCGGGGCGTCAAGCTCTCCGGCGGCCAGCGCCAGCGCATCGCCATTGCCCGGGTGCTGCTCAAGAATGCCCCCATCCTGGTGCTCGACGAGGCCACCTCGGCGCTGGACTCCGAGGTGGAGGCGGCGATCCAGGAGCAGCTCTATGCGCTGATGGCGGGCAAGACGGTGATCGCCATCGCCCACCGACTCTCCACCATCGCCATGCTCGACCGCCTGGTGGTGGTCGATGCCGGGCAGATCGTCGAGAGCGGAACCCACGGTGAGCTGCTGGCCCGCGACGGCCTCTACGCCGCCCTGTGGCGCCGCCAGTCCGGCGGCTTTATCGGCGTGGATATACTGCCAGGAGGTTGACCCGGGACAACAATAGAACCGATGCCGCGGTCAGTGATTTGCGAGGAGCTATAACTACACTGTGGGCAGGTGAGGGCTTCCCTTGCCGCTTTCCGGGGCCTGGTGGCGCCGGTGATTCTATATCCCCTGTTTAAGGAGGGTGTCATGACACAGACTGTGACGGCTGCCTATGGCAGCGCCGACAAGGCCATCAATGCCTATGACGAGCTGATCTCCGAGGGGTATCCCCGGGAGAAGCTCTACTTCGACAGAGACACCAATGAGGTCAAGGTGATCGTGCCTGATACGTCAAAGCCCGAAGTCGAGGAGATCCTCGGCCGCCATGGGCCTGACGAGATACTGGCGCGCCCTTTCGAGGACTCATAGGGGAGCAGCGGCGAGGATAGTCGGGGCTGACGCTTCGGGCCACTCGGCTCAGACCAGCCAGGCCAGCGCCAGCCCCGCGGCCAAGCAGGGCGGGGTGGATCACCGCGGTGATCACGGCGCAGGCGGTAGCCAGGGCCAGGTCGATGGCCACGGCGACGGCGCCGAAGCAGAAGGTGAGCAGCAGCCCGATCAGGCCGGTGATGCTGTAGTCGCGGTGCACGGCCACCCGTGCCCGCCAAGCCACCAGGCCGATGGCCGCCACGGCCAGGAACAGCAGCGGGAAGGCCCAGGCGACCAGCGCCTCGGAGAGCAGGGCAGCAATGCCGCCGAGCAGCCCCACCAGGGCGTGGGTGCGGATGCCGGCGATGCGCTCGCCGGACTTCTGCTCCCGCGCCACCCAGCCCCGCTCGATGCCGATCAGCGCACCCAGCAGCAGGGCCACCGCGAGTTGGATGGCGGTCTGGTTGGAGGCGATGAACTGGCCGGCGACGTCGTCCATCGGCAGGGATCCAAAGGGGGTGGTGAGAGACGCTTTTCACGATCATGGTGGCCTGCAGCGTTCTCTGCTTCAATGGCACCATGACAGTGTGGCTCGTGATGTGGCCTTCAAGTTGCTGAGCGAAATGCCTAGATGCCGATATTCCGTCTGAATTGATCCAACGCAAGGAACGCCGGTGACATGAGTGGCGACGCCCTCGATCCTCAGCCTCCGACAGGGCCTGGCCATCCCCGCCTGCGCCGCCGTGCCATCGTCTTCTACCTGCTGGCCCTGCTGACCATCCTCCTGCTGTTCGCCGGCATCCTCGGGAGTCAGCATCATAGTGATCTCGAGGCCGGCCGCGAGCGTGCCGTGGCCCGTGCCGATATCATTGCCGAATGGGTGGGTACCACCTTCGCCGTCAGCGAGTATGCCCTTGGCGGTCTGGCTCAGCTGCTCGATGATCCCCTGCCGCCAATGGTGACCGGCCCGGCGTTCGAGGCCGATAACCTCGCGGCCCTGCTGGCCGGCCAGCGCGATCGCCTCGCCTTCATCGATGAGCTGAGCCTGGTCGATGCCTCGGGCCGTATCATTGCCTCCTCGGCGCCCTGGTGGCCGCCCGGCTACGATGTCGGCGGGCAGCCCTTCACTCGCGCCTTTCACGACGATCCCGATCTCGACGTTCTGGTGACCCCGCTCTACTGGTCGCCGAACGGGCAAACCTACCACCTGGTCCATGCCCGCCGCCTGCGAGACCCGGAGGGCCGCTTCGCCGGCCTGGCCGCGCTGCGGCTCGATCCGGCGATCTTCGGCGAGGCGCTGGGTCGCCTGAACATGACCCGGGGGGAGAGCATTGCCCTGCTCGACACCGATATGCAGCTTGTAACCCGGCTGCCGAGCTTTGCCGGCGGTGGAGCCATGGAGGTGCTGGGCCAGCCGGTGGTCGAACCGCTGACCCAGGCCTTCATCGACGGCGGCGAGCCCCAGGCCACTCTGCGCACCCCCTCGCCGCTGGACGGGCTCGAGCGACTCTATGCCATGCAGCGGGTAGGTGAACTGCCGCTGGTGGTGGTGGTTGGCGAGGAGGTCGGCGTCATCCTGGTCGGCTGGTGGCAGCGCTTCTGGCTGCTCGCCGGTCTCTTCCTGCTGGTGATGGGACTGGGCGGGTGGCTGCTGCGCCATTACCTGAACCGACTGGTGCTGGAGCGGGAATTGCAGGGCCGGCTGAGGGAGCTCGAGGAGGCCCGTCGGGCGTTGCAGGACCGCGAGGCCCAGCTGCGTATCGCCGCCACCGCCTTCCAGACCCACCTGGGGATGCTGATCACCGATGCCGCGGGTGCCATCCTGCGGGTCAACGACACCTTCAGTCGCATCACCGGCTATGCCGAGGCGGAGGTGGTGGGACAGAACCCGAGCTTGCTCAGCTCCGGGCTCCATGACCAGGCCTTCTACGCGACGCTCTGGGCCAGGGTGGCGAGGGATGGCAGCTGGCAGGGCGAGATCTGGAACCGCCGCAAGAGTGGCGAGGTGTATCCGGAGTGGCTGACCATCAGCGCCGTGCGCGATGCCGTCGGTGAGTTGACCCACTATGTGGCCACCTTCAGCGACCTCACCGAGCGCAAGGCCGCCGAGCACGAGATCCACCAGCTGGCCTTCTACGATCCGCTGACCGGCCTGCCCAACCGACGCCTGCTGCTGGATCGCCTGGAGGGGACGCTCAAGGACAGCGTGCGAACGGGCCAGTTCGGTGCCCTGATGTTCCTGGATCTGGATCACTTCAAGCGGGTCAACGATACCCTGGGCCACCACGCCGGGGACCAGCTGCTGCAGCGTATCGCCGAGAGACTCGGCGAGGTGCTGCGCGAGACCGATACCCTGGCGCGGCTGGGGGGCGACGAGTTTGCCCTGCTGCTGCACGACCTGGGGCACGAGGCGGACGCCGTCGCCCGGATGGTCGAGCGGGTCGCCAACAAGCTGCTGGGGGTGCTGGAGGCGCCGATCCGCCTGGGTGACGAGCGCCTGCTGGTGACCGCGAGCCTCGGCATCACCCTGTTCCGCGACCACGAGGCCACCCTCGACGAGATCCTTCAGCAGGCCGATATGGCACTGTTCCAGGCCAAGTCCGCGGGGCGCAACGCCCTGAGCTTCTTCGACCCCGATATGCAGCGCCAGCTTCTGGCCCGGGCACGGCTCGAGGGCGACCTGCGCCAGGCGCTGCCCCGGGGCGAGCTCCGCCTCCACTATCAGGTGCAGGTCGGCGGGAACGGCACCGTGAACGGCGTCGAGGGGCTGCTGCGTTGGCAGCATCCGGAGCGCGGCATGGTCTCGCCCGATACGTTCATTCCCCTGGCCGAGGAGAATCGGTTGATCGTGCCGATCGGTCACTGGGTGCTCGAGACGGCTTGCCGTCAGCTGGCGGCCTGGGCCGCCGATCCGCGGACGGCGCGGCTGAAGATCTCGGTCAACGTCAGCCCGCGGCAGTTCCGCGAAACGGACTTCGTCGAGCGCGTGCTGGAGATCCTCGAGACCACCGGCGCCCCGGCCTGTCGCCTCACGCTCGAGGTGACCGAGAGCCTGTTCGTCGAGGAGCGCGACGCCGCGCGCGACAAGATGCTGAGGCTGCGGGAACGAGGCATCACCTTTGCCCTGGATGACTTCGGCACTGGCTACTCGTCGCTGGCTTACCTCAAGCGGCTGCCCCTGGACCAGCTGAAGGTCGACCAGTCCTTCGTGCGCGACCTGCTCGAGGATGAGATCAGCATGGCCATCGTCGCCAGTACCATCGCGCTCTCCCACAGCCTGAAGCTGGAGGTGCTCGCGGAGGGGGTGGAGACCGAGGCCCAGCGGACCTGGCTCGCCGAGCACGGTTGCCAGTCCTTCCAGGGCTACCTGTTCGGGCGGCCGGTACCCGTGGAGGCGTTGGTTCTCGACGGCTGAGTCGCGGCCTCAGCCGTCGTCGTCGTGGACGTCGTGGAGGTGGGCCTCGGCCTCAGCGGCGCTCTGGTAGATGTGCGGGGCCATGGCCCGTGCCTCCAGGGCATGGCCCAGCTTGCGGCGCATGAAGCCGCTGGTGGTGTAGCGGGTCACCCGGGTATAGAAACGTTCCTCCAGGCCACGCACCATCGCGGTGTAGGCACCCAGTACCGTGTCGTCGATGCGGCAGTGGTCGTAGTTGACCACCGCATAGACCCGCCGGCCGAGCGGGGCGAGCCTCGCCTCCACCTCCTGCTCGATGGCCTCCACGTCCGCCTGACAGGCGATCTGCAGGTTCTCGAAGTCAATGAACAGCACCTCGCCTGCCGCGTCCAGGTGGAAGCGCCGGTCCAACGGGCGTTCGAGCAGCGTCTCGCGCAGGCCCATGGGCGCCTCCTGAAAGATGCGCGGGTCCATCTGCTGCGGCGGTTCGGGCATCAGCGGTGTAAACCCCATCTGGCTCAGAATGTCGCGCTCGAGTTCCACCCCCGGGGCGATCTCGACGAGGGCGAGACCCGCGGGCGTCAGCGCCAACACGCAGCGCTCGGTCACGTAGAGTACCGGCTTGCCGTCGGCGGCGGCCAGGGCGCCGCTGAAGGTGCGCTGCTCCACTTCGGCGACGAACTTGGGCTCGCCCCCCTCGGGCAGCCGCAGGGCGCCGTCGATCACCGCGAGCTCCTCCCGGCAAGCCGAGAAGGTGCCCATGAACACCACGCGGCGGGCGTTCTGGCTGATGTTGATGAAGCCACCGGCACCGGCCAGGCGGTTCCCGAAGCGCGAGACGTTGACGTTGCCGGCGGCATCGGCCTGGGCCATGCCCAGGAAGGCGATGTCCAGGCCGCCGCCGTCGTAGAAGTCGAACTGGGCGGGCTGGTCGATGATCGCCTGGGTGTTGAGGGCGGCGCCGAAATCGAGCCCTCCGGCAGGTAGGCCGCCGATCACCCCGGGTTCGGCGGTCAGCGTCACCAGTTCCAGCACCCGCTCTTCGCTGGCTACCGCGCCGATTCCCTCCGGCATGCCGATGCCGAGGTTCACCACGCTGTTGGGCGCCAGCTCGAAGGCGGCTCGCCGGGCGATGATCTTGCGCGCCGAGAGGGCCATGGGCCCCGGTGCGGCCATGGGCGCCCTGATCTCGCCGGAGTAGGCCGGGTTGTAGGGGGTGCGGAAGGTCTGCCAGTGGTGCTCCGGCTCGTCGCACACCACCACGCAGTCGACCAGTACCCCGGGGATGCGCACGTCCTTGGGATGCAGGGTGCCGGGCTCGGCCAGCCGCTCGACCTGCACGATCACCAGCCCGCCCGAGTTGTGCACGGCGGTGGCGATGGCCAGCGCCTCCAGCACCAGCGCCTCGCGCTCCATGGTCACGTTGCCCAGGGTGTCGGCGGTGGTGCCTCGCAGCAGCGCCACCTGCAGCGCCAGCGCCGGGTAGAACAGGTACTCCGCGCCGTCTATCGTCATCAGCCGCACGCGCTCCTCGGTGCTGATGGCGTTGATTCGTCCGCCCTCCTGGCGCGGGTCGACGAAGGTGCCGAGCCCCACCCGGGTGAGGGTGCCGGGCTTGCCGGCGGCGATGTCGCGGAACAGGTGGGAGATCACCCCCTGGGGCAGGTTCCAGGCCTGGATGTGCCCCTCGATAGCCAACTTCTGCAGCGCCGGCACCAGGCCCCAGTGGCCGCCGATCACCCTGGCTAACAGCCCTTCATGGCCGAAATGATTCAGCCCGCGGGTCTTGCCGTCGCCCTGGCCGGCGGCATACATCAGCGTCAGATCGCGCGGCTCTCCGCTCTCCAGGAAGCGCGCTTCCAGGGCCACCGCCAGGTGCTCGGCAAAGCCGATGCCGACGAAGCCGCCGGTGGCCACGGCGTCACCGTCGCGGATCAACTCCACCGCCTCGCGGGCGGAGACCACCTTGCCCTTGGGGGTAAAGGGGCGGTCGGTGAGCAGCGGGTGGGTGCGGCGTTCCATGGCGGGAGTCCTCTCGGCGTGCATTGCCGTTGTTGTTGTCGCGTGTGGCGCTCTCTGGCGCCCTGACTCCACGTTAGCACGCCGCTCCGTTGAGCGAGGGGCGAGGCATTTGCCAAGCGTTTCTCCCTGCCTGATACTGTATGTAATTACAGTATCTATCGGAGGTGTCCATGCCGCTCTCTCATCGAACGCGGGTCCGCGTTGTCGGTTGGGCCGCCAGCGAGGGGGTGGGGCCGCCCCGCCCGCTGATGGGCTGTCGGGTGCGGGCCGGCTTCCCCAGCCCCGCCGACGACCACCTGGAGGCGGAGATCGATCTGCACGCCCACGTGGTGAAGCGACCGGCGGCCACCTACTTCGTGCGCGCCGAGGGCGACTCCATGCTCGGCGATGGCATCCACCACGGCGATCTGCTGGTAGTGGACCGCAGCCTGGAGCCGCTGCCCGGCCGGGTGATCGTCATCGCCCTGGAGGGCGAACCCACCGTCAAGCGCCTGGAGCGGCGCGACGGGGCGGTGTGGCTGGTGGCCAGCAACCCGCACTTCGCGCCGATTCCCCTGGCCGGGCGCGAGTGCGAGGTGTGGGGGGTGGTCACCCACGTGGTGCACGACCTGCTGGGGCGAGCGCCATGATCGCCCTGGTCGACGGCAATAACTTCTACGTGAGCTGCGAGCGGGCCTTCGACCCACGCCTGGTGGGCCGGCCGGTGGGCGTGCTCTCCAACAACGATGGCTGCGTGGTGGCGCGCTCGGAGGAGCTCAAGGCGCTGGGCGTGGCCATGGGCGCGCCGCGGCACCTGCTGCCGCCCGCCATCCGCCGCCAGGCGGTGCTGCTCTCCAGCAACTATGCCCTCTACGGCGACATGTCGCGGCGGGTCAACCAGGTGCTCGCGGAGTTCTCGCCGGATGTGGAGCCCTACTCCATCGACGAGAGTTTCGTGGGCTTCGACGGCTTTCCCGAGGAGGGGCTGGAGGCCCACTGCCGCTCACTGCGCGAAACCATGGGCCGCTGGACCGGCATCCCGGTGGGGGTGGGGGTGGCACCGACCCGAGTGCTGGCCAAGCTGGCCAATCGCCTGGCCAAGCGCGAGCCGGCCTTCGAGGGGGTCTGCCGGCTCGACGCCGACGGCGAGGCCACCCGTCGGGCGTTGTCCGCCTGCCCGGTGGACGGGCTGTGGGGCGTGGCCCGGCGCAGCGCCGAGCGGTTGGCGCTGATGGGCATCGAGAACGCCTGGGAGCTGCGCGAGGCCGACCCACGCTGGGTGCGCAGCCGCTTCTCGGTGGTGATGGAGCGCCTCGTCTGGGAACTGCGCGGCCGCTCGGCCATCGTGCTCGACGACATGAGCGAGCCGCGCCGGCGCCTGCTGGTGTCGCGCTCCTTCGGCCGGCTCACCGGCGAGCGTCACGAGCTGGAGGCGGCGGTCCGCCAGCATGCCGTCCGGGCCGGCGAGAAGCTGCGCCGCCAGGGCAGCCTGACGAGGGCGGTGCAGGTCTTCGTGCGCACCTCCCCCTTCCTGGCCGGCGAGCCCCAATACCGCAACGCCGCCCTGGTGGCGCTGCCCGCGCCCAGTGCCGACAGCCGCGAGCTGCTGGCGGCGGCCCGCCGCGCCCTGGAGGGCATCTTCCTAGAGGGCTACCGCTACCAGAAGTGCGGGGTGATGCTGCTCGACCTGGTGGAGGCCGAGTGCAGCCAGCCCTCGCTGCTGGAGACGCCCGGCGATGAGGTCCACCGCGCGCGCAGCCAGCGGCTGATGGCTACCCTGGACCGCCTCAACCGCGAGATGGGGCGCGATACCGTGCGCTTCGGCCTGCCCCGGAAGGGCAATGCCTGGGCTCTGCGCTGCGAACGGCGCACGCCGCGTTACACCACCCGCTGGAGCGAGCTGATGCGGGTCAAGACGGGTTGAGTAACCGCTATTGGGCCGGGCTACATCGATACCCCGCTGTTGGCCGACCTCGAGGATGAGCTGCTGGAGAGGCTGATCAGCCTGCACCCCATCGGCCGCCCGGGGCGCTCCGAGGAGGTGGCCAACGCCTTCCTGTTCCTGGCCAGCGACGAGGCCAGCTTCATCACCGGTGCCCACCTGATGGTCGACGGAGGCTTCACCGCTGGCAAGTCCTGAGCCTCGACCGGGAGATGGCGGCGGGGCGCTACGGCTGCCATCCTGACAGGGCATGTATCGTGGAGCTCCGCCATGTCCGTCCAGCGTTTGTTTTTCTGCCGGCGCCTGCTGGTCCCCTGCCTGGCCCTGCTGGTGGCCTGGGCGCTGCCCACCCAGGCCCGGGAGCTGGCCGTGCCGCCGGAGGCGATGGTCGAGGTCGAAGTGGCCACCGTGGGCATGTCGGGCATGGCCGGTGTGCCGGTGGTGCTGTTGCGTGAGCCCGGCGCTCGAGAGGTGATTCCGATCTTCATCGGCGGCGCCGAGGCCCGTGCCATCCTGCGTGCCCTGACCGGTGAGCGTCCACCGCGCCCGCTCACCCATGAGCTGCTCGGCGATGTGCTGGCGGGGGCCGAGGTGGCGCTGACCCGCGTCTACGTGGACGCCCTCACCGACAGCACCTTCCTGGGCATGCTGGAGCTGACGCTGCCTGGCCGCGATGAGCCGCTGCGCATCGATAGCCGCCCCAGCGACGCCATCGCCCTGGCGCTCACCGCCGGGGCCAGCATCCACGTGGCGCCGGAGGTGCTGGAGGCGGCACGTCAGATCGAGTACCAGGGCTTCGATGACCAGGTGGTGGTGGCGCTGGGCATTACCGTCACGCCGCTGGATGACGATCTGCGCGAGGCGCTGGGGCTGCCGGACCGCGCCGGGGTGCTGGTCAGCGACGTGAGCGGCGAGGCCGCCGAGACAGGGCTGGCGCCGGGTGACCTGCTGCTGGAGGTCAACGGCGAGACCCCGGAGAGCCCGCTGCACTTCCTTGAGCTGGTGCGCGATACCCCCGCGGGGGAGCCGGCTCGGCTGCGGGCCTGGCAGCAGGGCGAGGTCATCGAGGTGGAACTCTCCACCGAGGTGCCGGCTCCCTCCCCGCGCCGCCGCACGCCGGGGCTCGAGGCCTGAACCGCACAGTCATGTCAGCTTGTCCTTGGTGCCGCAAAGCGGAGTCGAACCGCTGACCTGCGCATTACGAATGCGCTGCTCTGCCAACTGAGCTATTGCGGCACTGGCAGCGATGGTAGCGCCGCCATGGCTGCCGAGGCTAGTCCTGAGTGGCCGCTCGCAGCCGGGTGAGCCCTTCCTGGGCGGAGGAGGCGACCAGGCGCCCGTGGCGGTCGTAGATGCTGCCGCGGGTGAAGCCGCGGGCACCGCCGGCCCAGGGGCTGTCCATGTCGTAGAGCAGCCAGTCGTTGACCCGGACATCGTGGTGAAACCACAGCGCGTGGTCGAGGCTGGCGATCTGCAGCGTGGGGTCGCGGTAGTCGAGCCCATGGGGCACCAGGGCCGTGGTCAGCAGGTTGAAGTCGGAACTGTAGGCCAGCAGGTGGCGATGCAGGGCCGGGTCGTCGGGCAACTCGCCCGCCAGACGGAACCAGACGCGCTTGTGGGCCGGCTGTCCGGGCTGGCTCTCCTCGCCAGCCAGCAGGAACTCGATGGGGTGGCTGTCGAAGCGCACCAGCCGCGCGCCTTGCTCGGCGAGGCGCTCGGGGGATCCCACCTCGGGCATGGCAGTCTGGTGTTCGAGGCCGGGCTCCTCGCCGTGGAAGGAGGCGCTGCAGAAGAAGATCGGCCGGCCCTTCTGGATGGCGGTGACTCGGCGGGTGGTGAAGCTGCCGCCGTCGCGCACGGCATCCACCTGATAGACTACCGGGCGGTGGGGGTCGCCCGGGCGCAGGAAGTAGCCATGCAGCGAATGGGCGCGGCGCTCCACCGCCACCGTCTGGCTGGCCGCCGACAGCGCCTGCCCCAGCACCTGGCCGCCGAACAGCTGGGGCAGCCCAAGGTCCTGGCTGGCGCCGCGGAACAGGGCCTCCTCCAGGGGCTCGAGGGCCAGCAGACCTACCAGGGTGTCGAGGGGGGTGGGCATGGGCGCAGTCTCCGGGGGGCCGTCGTGGCCTCGCTGGGCCACTCATACAGATGTTTCATCCCAGTCTACAGGGAGTCGAGGGCGTTGCGCAGCGATGAGTTCTACATGCACCGGGCGCTGGACCAGGCCCGACTCGGCCTTGCCGCCAGAGAGGTGCCGGTGGGTGCGGTGGTGGTGGATGCCGAAGGCGAGATTATCGGTGCCGGCTACAACGCTCCCGTCGCCGGTCATGATCCCAGCGCCCATGCGGAGATCCGCGCCCTGCGCGATGCCGGCGCGCGGCTCGGCAACTACCGTCTCGACGGCTGCACCCTCTACGTGACCCTGGAGCCCTGCCTGATGTGCACCGGCGCGATCATCCACGCCCGCCTGGCGCGGGTGGTCTATGGCGCCGCCGAGCCGCACACCGGCATGGTGGAGTCGAAGGCCAACCTCTTCGCCCAGCCCTGGTACAACCATCGGGTCGAGGTGGTCGGCGGCGTGCTGGCCGCCCGCGCCTCGCGGCTGCTCCAAGAGTTCTTCACCGCCCGGCGCGGCGAGTGAATCAGCCCGAAAGCCTGGCCTGGTTCCGGCCGTCGGCCTTGGCGCAGTACAGGGCCTCGTCGGCGGCATTCAGCAGGTCGTCGACCCGCAGGGGGCCGGGGGCGCCTGTCGCGACGCCGATGCTGATGGTGAGCGGGGTGCCATCGGCGTGGATCAGGCCGCGGGTGGCGATGGCCGTGCGCAGCGCTTCGGCGATCCGCATGGCCTCTCCGGCCCCTCGGCCTGGCAGGCTGGCCACGAACTCCTCGCCGCCCAGTCGGGCGAAGAGTCCGCCGGCCGGCTCCACCACCTCGCTGCCGAGGCAACCGACCTCGGTCAGGTAGCGGTCGCCCTCCAGGTGCCCGAGGCGGTCGTTGATCTTCTTGAAATGGTCGATGTCGCAGAGCAGCACGCTGATGGGTTGGCGTGGGTCATGGGCGCGCAGCGCCTGCAGGAAGGTACGCCGGTTGGGCAGACCGGTCAGCTCATCGTGGCCGGCCAGCCATTCGACCTCCTGCTGCAGCCGGGTGCGCTTGCGTATCTCGCGGCGGAGCTCATGGTTGGTGCGTCGCACCGCTCGATGCTGGTTGACCATCTGCTGCTGGGAGAAGAGCACCAGATAGAGCAGCTGGGCGAGCAGCAGGCCCACGGTCAGACTCACCACCGGCTGGCGCGGCAGGTCGCTCAGCAGTCGCGCGAGGGTGGGTTCGGCGAGCAGCCGCAGAGGGATGCCGGAGAGGTCCAGCTCGGCCTCCAGCTGCCAGGGACCCAGTCGGGCCTCGGCGGGCCGATGGGCGAGGCGCTCACTGCCATGGTACAGGCTGAGCTGCAGGGCCTCGGGGTCGCTGGCGGCAAACAGCGTGTCTGCCAGGACCGGCAGGCTCACCGCCATGGCCACGGCGCCGGTAGGGCGTGACTCGGCGGCGAGGAAGACCGGCAGGTAGTGGATGACCCCCGGGCCACCCTGCAGCAGTTCGATGATATCGGTACGCCCCTCGGTACCCTCGCGCAGGGCACGCGTGACCGCCTCGCGGCCGGCGGGTTGATCCTCGAAGAGCCGTGAACCGAGAACCTGCAGGTTCAGCGCATTCGGCGGGTGCACGAGCTGAATGCGGCTTGAGGTGTCGATGTAGGCGATGTTGAGGAAGTAGCGGAAGTCACGCTGGTATTGGGCCGCCTGGGTGGCCCAGTCGGTCGAGCCGGGCGAGGTGGTCACGAGGCGCCAGACGTTGGCAAATCGCCGCATGGCGGCGAGGTGGTCCTGGATCTCCCGGGAGAGGCTTTCCGCCATCTGGACGTGCTGCTGGTCGATGCGATCGGCGAGCTGGCGTTCACTAAGGTCCTTCTGGTGATGCCAGAAGAGCAGGCTCAGCACGGCCAGGCCCAGCCCAGGCCACAGGGCGCGGCTCAATCGGAAGGACTGCTGCTTCCAGGCGCCGGTGACACCGACCACCTGGCCCAGCAGCAGGGTCAGCAGGGTGGCCTGTTCGAGCCAGCTGCCCCGCAGCGGCAACAGGCCGGGCGCCGAGTGCAACGCCTCGACTGCCTGGGCCAGCAGCAGCAGCGCCGCGATACTCAGCAGCATGGGGGCGCCGAGGCTGGCGCGGGTGCGAACCATCAGGCTGAGCAGCAGGGCGGTCAGGCACAGCGACAGCAGCAGTGGCGGGCGCCAATCCACCAGCAGGCTGCCCGCCAGAAGTCGGCCGGCCAGGTGGTCCCAGGCGGCATGGGGCAGCCAGTGTTCCGGCAGCAGATAGCTGACCAGGCACAGGGCCAGGAGCCCCATGGCCGGCCACAGCAGGGCCTGGGAGGAGGCCGGTCCCAGGCGATACCAGGCCAGCTGGCCCAGCGCTGCGATGGCCAGCAGCACGGCGGCGGGAAGTGAGCCATACAGGCCGAAAGCGGCCAGGGACAGGGCGATCAGTGCCCCCGTCAGCGACACCAGGCTGGCCGTGATGGCCCAGACGCTTACCGGGCGCTCACTGGTCAAGCGCGGGAAATAGTATGACGTCATGGCTCTCTTCCGGGTCGGGCAGCCGGGCGTTAAGCAGGTAGAACTGCTGCTGGCTGCGATCCACGTAGCTCAATATCTCGTGGTAGCGGCGGATGTTGCGCACGTAGATCACCGGCTCGCCGCCCCGAGCATAGCCGTGGCGGGTCTGGCTGTGCCACTCGCGCTCCTGCAGCAGCGGCAGCGATTCACGCACGTCCGCCCAGCGATCCGGGTCGCCGCCGCGGCTTTCGGTGATGCGGCGGGCATCATAGAGATGGCCGAGCCCCACGTTGTAGGCGGCCATGGCCATGAACAGGCGGTCTTCATCATTTATCGACTCGGGCAGCCGATCCTTTATCTCGCGCAGGTAGCGGGCGCCGCCGTCGATGCTCTGGACCGGGTCCAGGCGGTCGCTCACCCCCAGGTCGCCCGCGGTGGGCAGGGTCAGCATCATGAGCCCGCGCACCCCGGTGGGGGAAGTGGCCTCGGGGTCCCAGTGGGACTCCTGATAGCCCACCGCCGCCAGCAGCTTCCAGTCGAAGCCGGTCTGGCGTGCGGCTTCGCGGAACAGCTCGGTATAGGTCGGCAGGCGGGCGTGGACATGCTGGATAAAGGTGCGCGCGCCCACGTACTCCAGGTAGTCGTCGTGGCCGAAGTAGCGGGTGATCAGGGCGTCGAGCGCGCCTTCGTCGCGCAGCGTCTGCAGAAAGCCATTGGCCGCCTCCGCCAGCGCCAGGCCGCCCTTGGCGGGGAAGGCCCAGGCCATGCTCAGTGGCTTGCCCAGGGGAAAGCCGCGCTCCACCCCCGGGAAGAACATCCGGTTGAGGCGGAACTGGTGCTCGAAGATCACCGCGGCATCGAGGCGCTCATCCTCGATCAGGCGCAGCAGCTCGGCCACTTCCAACTCATCCGACTCCAGCCAGGTGAGCGCCGGATAGTCCGCCTTGAGCTCGCGGAGCCCCTGGTCGGTGCCGGCGCCGGCCAGGGTGCCCAGGGAAAGGCCTGCCAGCCGATCCGGGCCGGTTACCGGTGCCAGGCCGCGACGGTAGACCACCACCGGCTGCAGCGCGAGGATCGGCCGGCTGAAGATCACGCCGTCGATGTCCGGGGCCAGCGGCAGGGCGGCGGCACCCAGGTCGCCCTCCCGGCGCACGGCGTCGAGCACGCTGGCGATGTGATGATCCGCACGCAGCGCCAGGCTCACCCCCAGGTGGGCGGCGAAGCGGCGTGCCAGCTCGTACTCGAAGCCGGTGGGGCCCTCGCGTCCCTCATAGTAGGTGGTGGGGGTGTTGCGGGTGTGCATCTGGAGGAATTCCCGGGCCAGGATCTCCTCCAGATGCCGGCCGTCGGGTGCTCCCGAGTGCCCGGGCCACAGGCTCAGGCCAAGCGCCGCGGCCAGGCCCAGGGCGGGCAGGGCAGGGCGGCGGCGCCAGCGGTGCAAGAGCTGAAGGTTCGGGGTCGGTGGCATGCGGAGTACGGCTGGCGGTGACGACCCTTCACCATAACCAGCCGCGGCGTGGCTGTCATCCGTGCGATTTCTCGCCACCGGCGCTTTCCAGTATCATGTGCGCTTTCCGCCGCTGGCTGCGGCCCCCGTCCTTGATGATTTCCAGAGGCTCCAGGATATGCTCGAACTGCGCGGCGCCCCCGCCCTCTCCGCTTTCCGTCATGCCAAGCTGCTGGCCGCCCTGCGCGAGGCGGCGGCCGACGTCGAGTCGCTGCAGGCGGAGTACGTGCACTTCGTCGACCACGATGGCGAACTGTCCGCCGACGATCTGGCCGTGCTGGAGCAACTGCTTGACTATGGTTCTCACGTTCAGGGTTCTCACGTTCAGGATTCCCAGGTTCAGGATTCCCAGGTGCAGGGTAGCCAGGCGGAGCGAGGCGCCGAGGGCCGGCTGTTCCTGGTGGTGCCGCGCATCGGCACCCAGTCGCCCTGGTCCTCCAAGGCCACCGACATCGCCCGCAACTGCGGCCTGGGTCAGGTGCGCCGCCTCGAGCGCGGCATCGCCTACCGGGTCAGGCTCAAGGGCATGCTCTCGAAGAAGGCCTTCGAGGGGATCCGCGCCACCCTCCACGACCGCATGACCGAGACGGTACTGGCCGATGCCTCCGACGCGGCGCAGCTCTTCGCCCACCACGAGCCGGCGCCGCTGGGCAGCGTCGATATCGTTGAGGGCGGCCGCGAGGCTTTGGCCGCCGCCAACGTCGCGCTGGGCCTGGCACTGGCCGAGGACGAGATCGACTACCTGGTGGGGGCCTTCCAGGAGCTGGGTCGCAACCCCACGGACGTCGAGCTGATGATGTTCGCCCAGGCCAACTCCGAGCACTGCCGCCACAAGATCTTCAACGCCGATTGGGTGATTGACGGCGAGGCCCAGAGCCACTCACTGTTCAAGATGATCAAGAATACCTACCAGGCCTCACCCGGGGACATCCTCTCCGCCTACAGCGACAACGCCGCGGTGATCCGGGGCAGTGAGGCGCCGCGCTTCTTTCCGGCGCCGCTCACCGGCGGGAATGACGAGCGTGCCGTCTATGGCAGCGCCCGGGAGCCGATCCAGATCCTGATGAAGGTGGAGACCCACAACCACCCCACGGCGATTGCACCCCATCCGGGCGCGGCCACCGGCGCCGGAGGCGAGATCCGCGACGAGGGTGCCACCGGCATCGGCGGCAAGCCCAAGGCGGGCCTCACCGGCTTCAGCGTCTCCAATCTGCGCATTCCCGAATTCGTGCAGCCTTGGGAGACCTTCGACTACGGTAAGCCGGAGCGCATCGTCAGAGCACTGGACATCATGCTCGAAGGCCCCATCGGTGGCGCGGCCTTCAACAACGAGTTCGGGCGGCCCAACCTCGCCGGCTACTTCCGCACCTACGAGCAGGACGCCCTGGGCGCCAATGGCATCGAGCGCCGCGGCTTCCACAAACCGATCATGCTCGCCGGCGGCTACGGCAACATCCGCGACGGCCACGTCCAGAAGGGCGAGATCCCGGTGGGCGGCAAGCTGATCGTGATGGGCGGCCCGGCCATGCTGATCGGCCTGGGCGGCGGCGCGGCCTCCTCCATGGCCTCCGGCACCTCCAGCGCCGATCTGGATTTCGCCTCGGTGCAGCGCGGCAACCCCGAGATCGAGCGTCGCGTCCAGGAGGTGATCGACCGCTGCTGGGCGCTGGGCGAGGACAATCCCATCCGCTTCTTCCACGATGTGGGCGCCGGCGGGCTCTCCAACGCCCTGCCGGAGCTGGTCAAGGACGGCGAGCGCGGCGGCCTGTTCGACCTGCGCGCGGTGCCCAACGCCGAGCCGGGCATGAGCCCGCTCGAGATCTGGTGCAACGAGGCCCAGGAGCGTTACGTGCTGGCGGTGGCGGCGGAGGACCTCGACACCTTCGACGCCCTGTGCCGGCGCGAACGCTGCCCCTACGCCGTGGTTGGCGAGGCCATCGAGGCGCACCACCTGACCGTGCGCGACGACCACTTCGAGAGCCTGCCGGTCGACCTGCCGATGAGCGTGCTGTTCGGCAAGCCGCCGAAGATGACCCGCGAGTTCCACCGTGCGCCCAGCGTGCTGTCCGGCATCATGCTCGACAACCTCGATCTGCGCGAGGCCATGGACCGGGTGTTGCGCCTGCCCGCCGTGGCCGCCAAGAGCTTCCTGGTCACCATCGGCGACCGCTCCATCACCGGTCAGGTGGCTCGCGACCAGATGGTCGGCCCCTGGCAGGTGCCGGTGGCCGACGTCGCCGTGACCACCGCGAGCTTCGACACCCATGCCGGCGAGGCCATGGCCATGGGTGAGCGTCCTCCGGTGGCCCTGATCGACCCGGCCGCCAGCACCCGCCTGGCGGTGGCCGAGGCGATCACCAACCTGGCCGCGGCGCCCATCGAGAAGCTTTCCGACATCAAGCTCTCCGCCAACTGGATGAGCGCGGCCGACCATCCGGGCGAGAATCAGGCACTGTATGACGCCGTGCACGCCGTGGGCATGGAGCTCTGCCCGGCGCTGGGCATCGCCATTCCGGTGGGCAAGGACTCCATGTCCATGCGCACCGCCTGGCAGGAGGAGAACGCCAGGGGCGAGCGCGAGGAGAAGAGCGTCACCTCGCCGCTGTCGCTGGTGATCACCGGCTTCGCGCCGGTCACGGATGCCATGCGCACCCTGACGCCCCAGATCAACCTGGAGCAGGACGAGTCCGACTTGATCCTGATCGACCTGGGCGGCGGCAAAAACCGCCTGGGCGGCTCGGCCCTGGCCCAGGTCTATGGCCAGGTGGGGGACACCTGCCCCGACCTGGAGGACCCGGAGGACCTCAAGGCCTTCTTCGCGGTGATCCAGGGGCTCAATGCCGAAGGCAAACTGCTGGCCTACCACGACCGCAGCGACGGCGGCCTGCTGGTGACCCTGCTGGAGATGGCCTTCGCCGCCCATGCCGGCCTGGAGATCAAGCTCGACTGGCTGGTCGACGAGCCCGCCGAGGCGGTGAATGGCCTGTTCGCCGAGGAGTTGGGTGCGGTGATCCAGGTCAACCGCCGGGATACCGAGGCGGTGCTGGCTCAGTTTGCTGCTGCCGGCCTCGAGACCTGTGGCGTCATCGCCCGGCCGCGCTACGACGACCAGGTGCGCGTCACCCTCTTCGAGGAGCCGCTGCTCGAGACCACCCGGCTGATGGCTCAGCGCACCTGGAGCGAGACCAGCTACCGGATGCAGGCGCTGCGTGACAACCCCGAGTGCGCCAAGAGCGAGTTCGACGACCTGCTCGACGACCGAGACCCGGGCCTCTCCGCCACACCCAGCTTCGACGTGAACGAGGATGTCAGCGCGCCCTATCTGAATCTGGGGCGTCCGTCGGTGGCGGTGCTGCGCGAGCAGGGTGTCAACGGCCAGGTGGAGATGGCGTGGGCCTTCGACCGCGCCGGCTTCGAGGCCGTCGACGTGCATATGAGCGATATCCTGGAGGGGCGTGTGTCTCTGGAGGCGTTCAAGGGCCTGGTGGCCTGCGGCGGCTTCTCCTACGGCGACGTGCTGGGCGCCGGCGGCGGCTGGGCCAAGTCCGTGCTGTTCAACGAGCGCGCCCGGGAGCAGTTCGCGGCCTTCTTCGCCCGCGAGGAGAGCTTCTCGCTGGGGGTCTGCAACGGCTGCCAGATGCTGGCCCAGCTCAAGGAGCTGATCCCCGGCGCCGAGGCCTGGCCGCGCTTCGTACGCAATGAGTCGGAACAATTCGAGGCACGCGTCGCCATGGTTCAGGTGGAGAAGAGCCCCTCGATCCTGCTGGCCGGCATGGAGGGCTCGCGCCTGCCTATCGCCGTGGCCCACGGCGAGGGCCGCGCCGAGTTCCGCGACAGCGCCCACCTGCGCAGCATGCAGGGCAATGGCCAGGTGGCGCTGCGCTTCCTGGACAACTACGGCCAGACCACCACCCGCTACCCGGCCAACCCCAACGGTTCGCCCTCCGGCATCACCGGCCTGACCACGCCTGATGGCCGCGCCACCATCATGATGCCGCACCCCGAGCGGGTGGTTCGCGCGGTGACCAACTCCTGGCGTCCGGCACAGTGGACCCAGGACGGCGCCTGGCTGCGTCTGTTCCGCAACGCCAGAGTCTGGGTGGACTGAAGCACAAGACGCCTACGGCAGACGATTCGGGAGGCGGCCTTCGGGCCGCCTCCCGTCGATCAGGGTCCGTGGTGCGTCGCCGGTCAGGCGCGGCGGCGTTCCAGCTGCCAGGCGCCGCTCTCGAGGCAATGCTCGCGCAGGATGGCTAGCTCTGCCTGCTTCTGGCGGGCAATGGCGACGAATTCGTGCCCCAGAGAGCAGCCCGCGCCCAACTCGCCGAGCCGCACATAGAGCCGCTGGGAGGCGGCGGCGTCGGTCATGGCCTTTGACAGGGCGCCTCGCGCCATTGCCAGGCTGCTGATCAGGCCCGGTGCAGTAACAGCCGGCGCGGCAGGTTGTATGGCCCCGCCGGCGCGGGGCTCCTCCAGGCCGAGGCGGCGTGCGGCCCGGAGCAGGCCCGAGAGGCGCATCTCGCACTCGATGCCCAGGGCGGCCATCAGCCGGCTGGCGGCGCTGCTGAAGGCAAGGAAGCGGAAGGCGAGGTCGCGGTAGCGCTCGAGTTCGGTGCGTTCATGATCGCCAGCGAGGGCCAGGAGCTCCTCGGGTAGCAGGCGGGGGGTGGCGCTTGTTGGAATTGTAGTCATGGCGGTCTCCTCTGCTGGGGGGCGCGAAGTGAATGCTCCAGCAAGTAAGCGACGTCCGGCATGACCCGGATCAAGTTTCTGACAGTTGAATCCGCGGAGCGTCGATCTCATACGCGGCCAGTAGGCAATGTCGTCGGTTTCCTGACTGCCTGGTCGAAAAACTGGCGGGCCGTCCGCCGCGCTTCACCTGAGGCCCTGACGACGGCACGATGTCTCGCTAAGATGGGCGCCCCGTCTCGTCATCCCGGAATCTGCATGCCTGCCTCCGCCACACCCATGCCTCCTTCCGCGCCTCCCTCACTGCGCCTCTATCAGCAGGAGGCGGTGCGCCGGGTGGTGACGCACTTTCGCGGCTCGGACGACCCCGCCGTGGTGGTGCTGCCCACCGGCAGCGGCAAGTCGCTGGTGATCGCCGAACTGGCGCGCCTGGCCCGGGGCCGGGTGCTGGTACTGGCCCACGTGCGCGAGCTGGTGGAGCAGAACCACGCCAAGTACCTCGCCTACGGCCTGACGGCCGATATCTTCAGCGCCGGCCTGGGGCGCAAGGAGAGCGGCCGCCAGGTGGTGTTCGGCTCGGTGCAGTCGGTGGTGCGCCACCTCGACCGCTTCGCCGCGCCGGACCATCCGCGTGGCCCCTTCACCCTGCTGGTGATCGATGAATGCCACCGGGTATCGCCGGCCGAGGACGCCAGCTACCGTCGGGTGATCGACCATCTGCGCGCGACCAATCCGCGGCTGAAGGTGCTGGGGCTGACCGCGACCCCCTACCGGCTGGGCCAGGGGTTCATCTATCATCGCCACCATCACGGCATGGTGCGCGGTGAGGCGGACTGCTTCTTCGCCGACTGCGTCTTCGAGCAGCCGTTGCGGCTGATGGTCAAGCAGGGCTACCTGGCACAACCGGTGCGGATCGACGCTGCCCTTTTCAAGGACGGGCAAGAGTTGCGCTACGATTTCTCGGCGCTGACGCCGGGGGCCAGCGGCCTGTTCCGCGAGGAAGAGCTCAACCGGGTGGTGGCCGGTCACCGCGCTACCCCGGGGATCATCGCCGAGGTGGTGGCGCGCGCCGCCGACCGCCAGGGAGTGATGCTGTTCGCGGCCAGCGTCGCCCATGCCGAGGAGATTCTCGGCTATCTGCCGGCGGGCGAAGCGGCGCTGGTCACCGGCGAGACGCCCTCCGCCGAGCGCGAACGGCTCATCGGTGCCTTCAAGGCCCGTGAGCTCAAGTACCTGGTCAATGTGGCGGTGCTCACCACCGGCTTCGACGCACCCCACGTGGACCTGATCGCCATCCTGCGCCCCACCGAGTCGGTCAGTCTCTACCAGCAGATCGTCGGCCGCGGCCTGCGTCTCTCCCCGGGCAAGGCCGACTGCCTGGTCCTCGACTACGCCGGCAACCCTTGGGACCTCTATGCGCCGGAGGTGGGCTCGCCAAAGCCCGACTCGGACAGCGAGCCGGTGCAGGTCGAGTGCCCGGCCTGCGGCCACGCCAACCTCTTCTGGGGCAAGCGCGACGGCGACGTGGTGATCGAGCACTTCGGCCGCCGTTGCCAGGGGCTTGTTCTTTCTAATCGCGCCCGACCCCGCGCGAAAAGCGTAAATTCGAGCTCCGACTATCACGCCCCGACCCGCACGCAAGGAGCTAGGTCAAAACCACCAACGTCGGCGATGGAGCAGTGCGACTTTCGTTTTCGCTTCAAGGTGTGTGGCGATTGCGGCGCCGAGAACGATATCGCCGCCCGGCGCTGCCACGGCTGCGAGACCCTGCTGGTGGACGCCGATGACAAGCTCAAGGAGGCGCTGCGCCTGCGCGACGCCCGGGTGCTGCGGGTGGCCGGCATGCAGCTGGAGGCCACCGTCAACGGCCGCGGCATGCCGCGCCTCAAGGTCACCTATCATGACGAGGATGGCACCACGCTCGCCGAGTGGTTCGCCCTGGAGACCCCTGCCCAGCGAGGCGCGTTCGCCGCGGCCTTCCTGCGCGATCATCTGCGCGCGCCGGGCGTGCCGTTCCGTCCCGCCACGCCCGAGGAGGTGATCGTCGAGCAGCGCCGCCTGCGCCACCCCGACTTCGTGGTGGGCCGCAAGGTGGGGGGTCGCTGGCAGGTACGCGAGAAGCTCTTCGACTATACCGGGCGCTATCGCCGCGCCGAAGCGGCGGAGTAGGGCGCTGGTGCTGTCTCCTGGGGCGCGCTCTTGCTAGACTGCCCCGTTGATTCCGCGTCCCCCGGAGAGGCACGCCGTGTGAGCGCCACCCCCGATACCGCCAGCCCCGAGCAGAGCGCCGCCGCGGCCCAGCAGGCCGCGGTGCTCGGGCGGCTGTTCGACGAGCCGATCACCGAGCTGCCGGAGGATCTCTATATCCCGCCGGAGGCGCTGCGGGTCTTCCTGGAGGCCTTCGAGGGGCCCCTGGACCTGCTGCTCTACCTGATCCGCCGCCAGAATCTCGATATCCTGGCCATCGACGTGGCCGCCATCACCCGCCAGTACATCGAGTACGTGGAGCTGATGAAGGCCATGGAGATCGAACTGGCCGGGGAGTACCTGCTGATGGCGGCGATGCTGGCCGAGATCAAGTCTCGGACCCTGCTGCCCCGCCCCCCCAAGGAGGGTGGCGACGACGAGGAGGCGGACCCGCGGGCCGAGCTGATCCGCCGCCTGCAGGAGTACGAGCGCCTCAAGAATGCCGCCGAGGCGCTGGCCGAGCTGCCGCGCCTGGGCCGCGACTGGTTTCCGGCGAAAGCGGCGCTGCCGCCGCTGGAGAGCCGAGTGATCCACCCCGAGGTGGAGCTGAGTGAGCTGCTCGGCGCCCTGGCCGGCATCCTGCGGCGGGCCGAGCTGACCCAGACCCACCAGATCAGCCGCGAGGTGCTCTCGACCCGGGAGCGCATGCTGGCCATCATGGAGCGGCTCGCCCACGACCACTTCACCCCCTTCGAGGCGCTGTTCAGCCTGGAGGAGGGCCGGGCGGGTGTGATCGTCACCTTCATGGCGATCCTCGAGCTCGCCAAGGAGGCGATGATCGAGATCGTGCAGAATGCCCCGCTCTCGCCGATCCACGTGCGCGCCCGCGCGCCGCTGGAGGAGGGCGAGGCGGGTGAACGGGGCGACCTGGAGGCGGAGGGCGAGAGCGCCTTCGCGGACGATGATGAGGGAGGGCGGCCATGACCGCCATGGCGTATCCCGAGGCCCTGGACGAGATCCTGGAGGCGGCGCTGCTTGCCGCCGGCGAGCCGCTGTCGCTGGAGCGCCTCGAGGGGCTCTTCGACGACCACGAGCGGCCGCCCAGGCGCGCCCTGCGCGAGGCACTCGAGCGCCTTGGCCTGCGCCACGAGCGCGGCGCCATGGAGCTGCTCGAGACCGCCTCCGGCTACCAGCTGCGTATCCGTCCGCGGCTCTCGGCCTGGATCTCGCGGCTGTGGGACGAGCGTCCCCAGCGCTACTCCCGGGCGCTGCTCGAGACCCTGGCGCTGATCGCCTACCGCCAACCGGTGACCCGCGGCGACATCGAGGAGGTGCGCGGGGTCACGGTGAGTGGTTCGATCATGCGCACCCTGCTGGAGCGCGGCTGGATCCGCGTGGTGGGCCATCGCGACGTGCCGGGCCGCCCGGCGGTCTATGCCACCACGCGTAGCTTCCTCGACGACTTCGGCCTGAAGACCCTCGATGAGCTGCCGCCGATGCACGAGCTCAAGACGTTCGAGGAGCCGGCCTTCGCGGACGATGCCCCGCCGCCGCCCCAGTTCGACCTGCTGGCCCAGGCCGACGAGGCGCCGGGAGAGGCGGCCGATGACGCACAGCAGAACGAGATACCCCCGGAGGCGTGGGCCGAGGCCGGCACTCCGGAAGCGACGGCCGGGATGGCCGACGATGAACACGCCGGGACGGCGTCAGAGCGGTCCGGGCTGAGCTTCGCCGAACTCGAGGCTCGCCTGGCCGAACGTGCCCGGAGCCGCGTCGATGATGACGCTGCCCCGGGGGCGGAATCCACACCCAGTGAGAACGACTCATGAGCACTACCAGCGAAAAACTTCAGAAGGTCCTGGCCCGGGCCGGGCTCGGCTCCCGCCGCGAGATGGAAGCCGCCATCGCCGATGGCCGGGTCAAGGTCAACGGCCAGGTGGCTACCCTGGGCGACCGTATCGAGATGCGCGACAGGGTACTCTTCGACAACCGACCGGTGACCCTGCGCGGCGCCGACGAGGTGCCGCGGCGGGTCATCATGTACAACAAGCCCGAGGGCGAGCTGTGCACTCGCAAGGACCCGGAGGGCCGCCGCACCGTCTTCGACCGTCTGCCGCGCCTCAAGGGCGAGCGCTGGATCGCCATCGGCCGCCTCGACATCAACACCAGCGGCCTGCTGCTGTTCACCACCGACGGTGAACTGGCCAACCGGCTGATGCACCCCTCCACCCAGGTGGAGCGCGAGTATGCGGTGCGCGTCATGGGACAGGTGACCCGCCAGAACGTGGTCGCCATGGTCGAGGGCGTGATGCTCGATGACGGCCCGGCGAGCTTCACCGACGTGCAGGAGTTCGGCGGCGAGGGCATCAATACCTGGTTCCATGTGGTCATCCAGGAGGGGCGCAATCGCGAGGTGCGTCGCCTGTGGGAGTCCCAGGGGCTCACCGTCAGCCGCCTCAAGCGGGTGCGCTACGGCAACATCTTCCTCGACAAGCGGGCCAAGGCGGGCGAGTGGCTGGAGCTCTCCCAGGACGAGGTCGATGACCTGGCCGAGCTGGCCGGGCTGGATTCGCGCAAGGTGCCGGACCTGACCCCGGACGAGAAGAACCGCTGGAACCGCGACAAGCACAAACGCAAGCCGGTGCAGGCCATGCGCAAGCCCAAGACCAGGACCCGCTCCTGATCGGCGTCTGCGACAAAGGGCAAAAAAGTCCTTGCCAGTCAGGGGGGAAATCAGTAATATTTGCTCCCGTTCGGAGGGGTCGTTAGCTCAGTTGGTAGAGCAGTTGGCTTTTAACCAATTGGTCGTAGGTTCGAATCCTACACGACCCACCATCCGGACCTGCAGGCAGGCTTGTTCGCAAGCACCGGGTCGTTAGCTCAGTTGGTAGAGCAGTTGGCTTTTAACCAATTGGTCGTAGGTTCGAATCCTACACGACCCACCAGTCATAAAGAAAAGCGCCGCCGCTCCCAAGGAAGCAGCGGCGCTTTTTTTCGTTATGCTTATGAGTTCTGCTTAGGCTCAGCAGGCGGCGCGGGCCTCGGCAACATGGCGGTGACCCCGTGCCCCGGCCAGGTTGTACCACTGGTGAGCCTGCACGAAGTCCTGGGGTGTACCGCTGCCGGCCTCGTGAAAGCGGCCCAACATGTATCGAGCATCGTCATCACCGTTTCTGGCTGCTTCACCGAATACCTGCAGTACCTGGCGGAACTCCTTCCGTTCGTAGTGGTGCATGGCCGCGGCGTAATCCGCGCTGGCCAGCCCGATATGACTGAAAAGGAGGAGCAGGAACACGAGTCCTTTGATGATGATCACAGGGAATCTCCATTGAGCGTGGGCGTCATCTGTTGCCTTGCACCCTCAGAGGGACTCACCGTGCTCAGCCTTGCCTCTCGACTCGCTCCCCTCCTGTCTCAACGAATGTCTCAGCGAAGACCGAGAACGGAAAGAACCACCAGCACGATGACGATTGCACCTACGATATAGACGATATTGTTCATGACGTGTACCTCTTGTTGCGCATTGTCTGTTTCAGGATGCGGCGGGATGGTTCGTGACATGATGGCGTCGCTTTCCGTACGACGCGTAGCGCAACTCCCTGTACGAGCATTCCTTGCCCCACTGGCAAGAAGATATCTCCTGGCTGGCTTCCTCTCTGTGCGTTGGCGTACATTCAGCTAGAAGTCGAAACTGCGTTGCGACGGGTGGTGGGGCCGATGCACACCCGGCTCGGTCCGCCTGCGCTGGATGGACTGAGGATTCATTTCGGCAGCGAAGCAGTGGTGCCCATTTCGGCCATTCCGTTTGGTATGGTACATGGCGATGTCGGCGTTATGCATGAGGGTATCGGCATCGTCGGCATCATCCGGATAGAGGCTGATGCCGATGCTCAGCGTAATGTGGAGTACTTGACCCTGAATACAGTACGGCATGCTCAGGACGACAAGCAGCTTTTCCGCGACCCTGGTGGCATCTTCGGGTTTCCTGATCTGGGCAAGCAGGATCACGAATTCGTCGCCACCCTGACGGCAGACGGTATCGATGTCGCGCATGCAGTCCCGAAGACGACTCGCAACCGCCTGGAGCAGGCTGTCACCCACGGCATGACCAAGCTTGTCGTTGATGGGCTTGAAGGCATCAAGATCCAGATAGAGCAGGGCAACCATGAGTCGATTACGTCGGGCCAGGCCAATGGCTCGAGAGAGCCGCTCTGTCATCAGCGCGCGATTGGGCAGGCCGGTGAGGGCATCATGCTGCGCCAGGTAGGCCATTCTCTCCAGCATGACCTGCGACATGGAGGCGTCGCGGAACACGATCACGGCACCGGTGATGCGACCGTCCCGGTCATGAATGGGCGTCGCTGAGTCTTCGATCTCGAGCCTGCTGCCATCCTGACGGAGCAGCGCGCAATCCAGGGAGAGGCCTACCGCTCTGTTCTCTTCGATGGCTCGCTGCCCGGAGGTCATGCTGGTTGGCTGTGACTTGCCATCGACAAGAGGAAGCACTCGGGCAAGTGGATGGCCGATTGCCTCGATTTCCGACCAGCCAGTCAGGACTTCAGCCACTCGATTCATGTAGGTGATCGTGCCCTGGAGATCGACGGTCATTACCGCATCGACAATGGCGTTGAGGGCCACCCGAACCCATGGCTTCTCGGTATTCAGGGCGACTGTGACATCCCGTCTCGAGGCGTTTGTCTGAGTCTCGTCTTGCCACACCGGCACTTCCGCGCCCAGGGGGACGAAAGGTCGCTGTTGAAGCATCGGGCAGTCCCACATGCCCTCGGTTCGGGAGTATGCACCAAGGTGAGTCAAGAACCCCGTGACCCGGTGAAGCTTTCGAATCCTCGAGACAGGGACGTGATCATCAGAAATCTTGGCGTTGCCATCAGTCGACCTCCTTTTCCGCCTGCGGGTTAGCCTTCGTGAGTCGGCGTGACCTGGCCCGCAAGCGCCTTGACGGTAGCCAGCGAGAGTAGGGGTGTGACATCATCAGTTCCGTGCGTTAGCGTACGCAGCGTGAGATCATTTGCGAGCTAACATACAGTATATGGCATTTCTCGATCCTCGAATCCAGGTATTTCCCTTCAAGTTCAACGGCTTTGAGGGTTTCCGGGTTTCTGGTGTTACGGAGCAGTCTACTGCATGTCTCTTGAGATGATCCGGGGTGGTCATGCGAGACTCTCCCGCGCCTGTCCAGTAGCGTCGACCACCATCGGCAAGGCCTCTCTTGTCTCCCACGCCCGGGGAGCTTGCCCGATACAGGAGTGTCAGCGATGAACTTGAAACATGATCCTCGCCAGAATCAACTTTTGGAGTCGCTCCCGAAAGAAGAATACCAGCGCCTTACACCCCATCTTGAGTGGGTTGATCTGAAACTCGGGGATTCGCTGGTCGAGTCGGGAAAGACGATGCGCCATGTCTATTTCCCACTGGACTGCATCGTATCGCTACTGTGCGTCATGGAGGAGGGGGATTCGACCGAGATCGCCGTCGTCGGTAGCGAGGGCATCGTCGGCATCTCGCTTTTCATGGGCGGGGAAACTACACCGAGCCGCGCCATCGTGCAGAGTGCCGGCAGCGCTTATCGCCTCAAAGGGCAGATGATCAAGGCCGAGTTCTACCGTGCGGGACCCCTGCAGCGCCTGCTGCTGCGTTACACCCAGGCACTGATCACACAGATGGCCCAGACTGCGGTCTGCAACCGGCATCACAGCCTGGATCAGCAGCTGTGTCGCTGGCTGTTGTTAAGCCTGGATCGCTTGCCGACCAATGAGCTGGTCATGACCCAGGAACTGATCGCCAACATGCTGGGCGTCCGTCGAGAGGGCGTTACCGAATCGGCCGGCAAGCTGCAAAGAGCCGGCCTGATCTCCTATCATCGTGGGCATATCACTATTCTGGACAGGCCTGGCCTGGAAGCGAGGGTCTGTGAATGCTATGAGGTCGTCAAGAAGGAGTATGACCGCCTGCTCAGCTATCAGCGCCACGGTTGAAGGCTCCACGCCTAGCTGAACCGGGTGGGGACTCGAGAATGGCGTGCCCTTGCTGTGTCTGCTGGCGCACCGATGGCATGAGGGTGGGCATGTCAGCATTCGCTCAGCGGTCCATGGGTGACTCCCCGTGGACATCCTGGCTGAAGTCGATGCCCGGGCCTGATGATCGCTTGCCATGTATCGATTGCCGCTATGCCAACCAGGAGCAAGCAGATGAAGCATTCCCTTCCGAGTCCGATGACCAATCGGCTTATCGACAGATTTCCTCATCAAGAGAGGAAAGCTTTCCTTGCCGACTGTGAGACCATTGACCTGGTGTTCGGTGAGGTGATTACCGAACACGGTAGTCGGATCCTGTATGTCCATTTTCCACTCGACAGCTTCGTTTCCCAGATTGCCAACCTGAGTGATAGAGAGCAACTGGAAGTGGCGATGGTCGGCAGTGAAGGGATGTTGGGGACGCCTCTGATAATGGGAGTCGATGAGTCACCCTGGCTCGCCCTGGTGCAAGGGGCAGGGCCTGCACTGCGCATGCCGGCGGTCGTCTTTGGTCGTCACCTGGTGCAGAGCCCTGCGCTTCAGACGCTGCTGAAGCGCTATCTCTATGTGGTCATGCACCAGCTATCCGGGTTGGCGGCATGCACCCACTACCATCAGGTCGAGGCACGTCTGGCGCGCTGGCTGCTGATGACTCAGGACCGTGCGCACTCGGATCAGATGCATCTCACCCACGAGCTCCTGGCCATGATGCTGGGGGTCCGTCGCGCCGGCATCACCCTGGCCGCCATGGCGCTTCAGGCGCGCCGCCTGATCAGCTATCACCGTGGGGCTATCACGATAGTGGACCGGGCGGGGCTGATCGAGGTCTCCTGCGGCTGCTACTTAGCCGACCGAAGCCTCTACCGTCGGGTCATCACCGAAGGAGGCACCGCATGACATCGGCTCACGCGCCCCAGATGACGCCTTCAGGGTTATGAGGCCTGGCGTAGACCTGTGAAAAATTAGGGGAATGGGGAAAAGACAGCGGGGGCACGATGTGCCCCCGCCGACTGTGGGTTGGATCAATCCCGACTGTGGGTTGGATCAATCCCGACTGCGAGTAGGATCAATCGCGCTCATACTTGGGCGAGTCACGCAGTGTGTCCTCGTCAACATTGGTGTAGAACATGGATTCGTCATCTTCTACGGTGTGTTCTACTTCATCCCAGCTCAGGCCAACCTCCTGACCGCCGAGTCCCAGGAAAGCACCGGTCGTCACCACGACGCCTACGACACGTCCGTCTTCGCCGATGATAAGATCCTGGATCTCGCCAATTTCCTCATCTGAACTGCGCTGTTTGATGTTCTTGCCGATGATATCGTCGGCATAGAACGCACCAGCGGGCTTGCTGCTCATCTGCTTCTCACCGGTACGCTGCTGGCCGCCCATCTCCTGCTCGCCCATCTCCTGCTCACCGACATGCTGCTCGCCGTCTGCCTTCATGGCGTCATGCTGATCCGCCATGGCCGTCGTGCTGAGTGCCAATGCCGGGACAAAAGCGGCGGAAAGGATAAATGTTGTTAGCTTCTTCATGATATTTCTCCACAGATTCACGTCTGTCTACCGGACCCTGATGGGTCTGGAAAGCTGTTCCCGAACCCCGGAAACGCTATTTGATACTGGGCATAAAAAAATAGTTTGTCGGTGCGATACCGTACATAGAATTTTCGTTTATATGAGGACTATTTAAGAAATAGTAAAGTCGAAATCGAGAGATTATTTAATTGATTTTTAGTAACTTTTAATTACATAAAAAGCGGAAAATGTTACGCAGTGATAATTGAATTGAGTGTGATGTTTGATAATGGAAGCCTTGTTGTCGTAGGTGTTAACACGCCCTAGGATCATGACGGGCCTGACAACCAGATGCGTGGCCATGTTTAAATGGTGAGTGGTATTGCGGAAAAATGTAGTAGCAGAGAAAACAGGGCGGCGGCGTCGGTAAATGCCACCGCCATCTGACACTCTATTGTTTCAGACGCGTTCCTGCTCTTGCTCAGGACAGATGCCTCGAGCCACCGATTGTGGCTTTATGTATGCCGCGCGTTACCGGCGACGCGTTAGCGTCTTGTAGAGCACGCCAGCGACAAAGGCCATGCCAATAGACATTAGCGGCTTCTCACGGACGTAGCTGGTCACGCGTTCGAGCACATCATCGGCCCGCTGGCGCCCATTTGCTGCTACCTCTCGAATTCGCTCATCGGCGTGGGATGCGTGCTCCCGGGCGTACTCTTCGGCCTTCCCCGCGGTCTTGGCGGCCATGTTCACGGCTTCGTGAGCCTTTTCCGCAACCTGATCGGTGGTGCCGTGCTCGCTTGATTGCATCATGATTGTAGCCTCTTGTGTTGCTGCTAAGGCGGGTAAGGATGCCCCGTCAGATTTGACGATCATCGTCGTCAAAGGTATCAGTGAGTATCAGACGGTCCGGTTCTTCAGTCAATATCGTGGTGGGTAGCTTGCTTCTCAAATGCTTCCCTAGGGTGAGCAGGAACGCCGTCAGGGGAACGGCAAGGATCATGCCGACAACTCCACCCAGCACAGTCCCCCAAAACAGTATCGAGATCACGACCAGGGCCGGATGCAGTCCCGAGCGGTCTGCCATGATCTTGGGTGTGAGCAGCACGCTCTCCACCAGCTGTGTGACCGCGATGACCGCCAGCACCAGCATGATGAGCTGGCTGCCCCCGTCGGGCTGAAAATAGGCGATGGGTAACACGGTAACAATGCCGACAATAAAGCCCAGGTAAGGCACGATGTTCAGCAGCCCCAGGGCGAGGCCGATGTAAATCGCCGCCTCGAGCCCGATGATGGTAAATCCGAACGCCATCATGACGCCCATGATCAGTGCGATGGTCAGCTGCCCTCGGAAGAAGGCGGTGACGTAATCGATAAAGACCTGACCCATGTAAAGAACCTCGTTCTGCCTCTTGTGCGAGAACAGAAACAACATGCCCTTAGCATGCTCCTTCAGGCTGTTTCCGGAGAGCAGCGCAAAGAAGAGGTAGAGGGGAACGAAACCGAGACCCACCAGGAAGCCGAGATATTTCATGGTGCGGTCTGCGGCCTCCTCTGCATCCGGGAGGATCGACTGGATATCCATCCTGCTGATGGCGTCTTCAATAACTGGCAACGCTTTCGGGAAGCTGAACGACAGGCTTTCGTGTCCGCGCTGAGCTATCGCCGGCACAGACTGGAAGAACTGGCTACCCTGATAGATGGCCGTGGGCAGGACCAGCATCATTACCGTAAGAAACAGACCGAACAGGATCACAAACAGGGAGGCCACGGCTCCGAGCCGATTCATGCGCAAGTGGCGCTCGAACAGTTCCACGACCGGAATCAGGACTAGGGCCATCACGCCCGCGATGGCTAGGGGAAATACCAGGGCGTGAAGGGCGGAGAGAATTTGTCCGAGAACCCAGATAATGAACACGATCGTACTCACCAGAGTGACGGCGCTGAGGGTGAGAATGGTATAACGGAGCAGCAGCTTCTCTCCGGGTGCAAAATCTATATGCGTTCTCTTCTCGGAACTCATGGGGTTGCTTTTCCCTCTTTGTGCGTACCTGGCACGCGCTGATCACTCCGTGGAAGTGGGGGGGCGGAAGTTGCTGGCCAACGCGGCTCCTCGTTGCGAAAACTTCACATCACGGTATTGATTCAGCGGGGCACGCCGTGCCTCCTCACGCTGTAGGTTGAATCAGTCTCGCATATACTCGGGCAAGTTACGGAGCGTTTCCTCGTCTATATCCGTATAGAACATGGACTCGTCATCTTCCAGGGTGTGCTCGATGTGATCCCAGCCTAGTCCAACGTCCTGTCCGCCTAGCCCCAGGAAGCCACCGGTCGTCACCACGACCCCAATGATGCGGCCGTCTTCGCCGATGATCAGATCCTCGATCTCGCCAACGTCCTCATCTGCCCCACGGTGCTTGACGGTCTTGCCGATGACATTGTCGGCGTAGAAGGTACCGGAGGGCCTACCGACCATCCCGGCACGCTGCTCTTCGATATGCTGATCGCCGGTGCGTTGCTCTCCGAATGGGTGCAAATCGTCGCGGTCGTCCGCAATGACGGCCGTGCTCAGTGCGAAGGTCGGGACAATGGCGGCGGAAATGATAAACTTAATTAGCTTCATCTTCATTGTTTTTCCCCTTTTGGGACTTCAGAACAGTTGCTTACTACTAGCATTCCTTCAATTATAAGATAAAAAGAGCGAACTTTCGGTGCGCTACCACACATAGAATCGCCGCTTGTGAAGCAGTGACCCGACGGCCCGTCTGAAAAAAATTACTCCGAATACGTTGGACACCGTACAGACCAAGCCTAAAGCGACAACTACCTTGAGAACATCACCTTGCATTTACATGAGCTCATGGTGAGAAATAAGTCCAAGTTAAGCAATCATCTGGAGATCAGGTTATGAACAAAAATCAGGTCGAAGATAGTGCGAGTAATGAGAAGTCCAAGAAAGTGTCTGATGACAAACGCACGGAACAAAAGGGTGACGCCCAGAAGCAGGGTGGCAAGGATGGAGCCGTGTTGAAAGATATCAATGATAATGCCAGGAAGGATAAGAAATGAACGATTCAACTTTCCAAACGAATAATAGTAGTTTTGCTGCCGCCGATAATATGCAGGCGGGAACGATACTGTTGAGTGCGTCCACGATAACCGGCGACGATGTCTATAACATGCAAGATGAAGAGCTTGGCAAGATTCAGGATGTCATGCTCGATATAGCCGAGGGAAAGATACGTTACGCTGTCCTGGCGTCGGGAGGCTTTCTGGGCATGGGTGATCGCCTGTTTGCTGTTCCCTGGAAGGCCTTGAAGCTCGATGAGGCGAACAACCGTTTTATTCTTGACGTAGATGTCGACAGTTTAAAGGATGCGCCCGGATTCGACAAGGACCAATGGCCGAATATGGCTGACACCAGCTGGAATTCTACCGTTGAGTCCTTCTACACTCGCTGATTGAATTTCCCGGGAGACTGAGCGCGGTAGGTCCGGACTATTTATTCTAGCCGGACCTTTCGTGCAGATGGTAATATGGGGTTTTGCTGGAGCTTACTGGTCGATGAAATGCTTGAATGCGGCAGCGTTATTCTTGATAAAAAAGATAAATGAACTCAACCAAGAGAAAAATATTAAAATGACGAGCAAGAGAATCATGGCACTTTGTTGATAGTTATTGGGGCTATCCTTATTTTCTTTCGTATCAGTCATCCCAGGCCTTGGGCGATCAAGTGGCTGAGTACGTTACCGGTCACTTCACTAACTCCACAGTGTGGCTCATTGTCCTCGGCGTGGCGTCTTCGGTCGCAGGCGTCGGATTTGTGCTGCTTGGTAAATTCTTGATCGACTAGCGCATGGTTTCGTAAAGCATCTTCCCCTACAAGAATTTCCTGATGTCCTCTTGTGTGATCCAAGCGACGTGCTGCCAGGCTGATTTCCAGACACAGAAACATGGCCTTTACGTTACGATTTCAGATCCTTGCGCAGGTTCTGCTCCAGTTGCTTGGTTGCTGTGATATCGAGGAGGGTGATCACTATGCCATCAATTACATTGTCGAGTCGGCGATATGGCATGATTCGTACTGTAAACCAGCGACCGTCGGTTGAGGAAATCTGCTTCTCGGAAAAGGATAGGGTGTTCAGGGTAGAAAGCGCGTCTTCGTTGAGTTGCGGATATAGTAAACTGCTTGTTAGATCACTGAGGGGGCGGCCTACATCGCTTTCACGGATGTTGATGATCTTTGATGCCCTGTCGGTATAACGACGCACGCTCAGGTTCTTGTCAAGAAATACAATGGCGATGTCGATGCTATTGAGCAGGTTTTGCATATCGCTCTGAGCCAGGGCGAGATCGTCGAGCTTGGTCTGCATTTCAGCGTTTATGGTTTGCAGCTCCTCGTTCATCGACTGCATTTCCTCCTTCGACGTGGTCAGCTCCTCATTGGTTGACTGCAACTCCTCATTGGTTGACTGCAACTCCTCATTGGTTGACTGCAACTCCTCCTGGGACGCGTTGTTTTCCTCCCTTAGCGTCTGGATTTCATCCTGGTACTGTTGCAGTTCCTTGTGATGAGACTGTTGCGTGGCTGCTTTTGACTTGTCCCTGTCGGTCGGACCGATGTCGCGGAACACGATTATCTTCATGCCACGCAGTGCGGTAGGCTTATTAAGCGCCTGTACGGTAACATCGACGCACTGCGTGGCACCTCCGGGTAGTTGTACCCGCAGATTCTGCAAGTGTTCCGGCTCTCTCTGGTTCACCTCCCTTCGCAGGGCGCTGGCGATGGGTGTCCTCAAGCCTTCCCGCACCATGGCGTAAAAATTCCAGTTGGCCTTGCCGGCGGCAGGCTCCAGGTACTTCCCCGTGCTCCCACTGATATAGACGATATCACCCTCATCGTTGACCACGACAGCGGCGGGGGCGTAGACCTGCAGTAACACCTGATCGGCTGCTGACTGCAGATTGTCATGGATGAAGGAGGAGGAGTGACTGTGGGACACGGGTGTCTCCTTGGCTGTTCTGGCCAGGGGGGGGAGCGACTTGACTGGCAACCGGATATCACGGTTCTGGACATTATCCTGGCGCAGATAAAGTCGCAGTTTGGGTTCGAGGGGAGCAAACAGCTGATTGTACCGTCCTACCGTCTCTGAGCTACCTAGCAACAGTATCCCCCCTGCGCGCAGGGTGTAGTGAAACAGGGGGATGAGTTTTCGTTGCAGACTCTGATCAAAGTAGATCAGCAGGTTACGGCAGGAAATCATGTCCAGGCGAGTGAAGGGGGGATCGAGTACGACATCTTGCTGGGCGAACAGTACCAGGTCGCGGATCTCTCTGTTGATCTGGTACCCGTTGCCTCGAACGGTGAAAAATCGCGCCAGACGCTCTGCCGAGACATGGCTGCCGATATCGACAGGATAGTGGCCGCGGCGAGCAGTGGCAATGGCGTCTGGGCTCAGGTCGGAGGCGAAGATCTGCAGGGTAAGGCCATGGGGCCGTGGGAGGGCTTCCAGCGCCTCCGTAAAGACCATGGCCAGGGAATAAGCCTCTTCGCCGGTGGAGCAGCCGACCACCCAGGCACGCAGTTGGTGCTCTCGCTCGTGCCGCGCCAGAAGCGCCTGCAGAGTGGTATCCGCTAGATACTCCCACACTTGGGTATCACGGAAAAAACGGGTTACTCCGATGAGCACTTCCCTGAATAGCAGGTCAATCTCCTGGGGGTTGCGTTGGAGAAAGTCTGCGTAATGCGTCAGCGTAGCGATTCGATGGATCGCCATGCGTCGCTCAATGCGGCGCTGCAGGGAACTGTGTTTGTAGAGGGAGAAATCGTGTCCGGTTCGCTGTTGAAGCAGGCGGAAAATGCGTTGCAAGGGTGTTGATTCCAGCCGGGGCTCTGCCTCTGGTTCTGCCGAAGGCTCACCCGATGCGACATGGGCGGGTGCGTGGGTAAGACAGGTCAGGATGCTGGCGGGCAAGTCCCCAGGTGGCGCAATGATATCGGCACAATTTGCGTTGATGGCGCTTCTGGGCATCGCGTCGAACTGTGCCGTATCGGGCTGTTGTGCCGCTGTGAGTCCACCCACGGCCTTGATCGCCTGCAGGCCCTGGGTGCCATCGGAACCCATGCCAGAGAGCACCACCCCGATGGCTTGTTCCCCCTGAGCGCGGGCCAGGGATGAAAACAGTACGTTGATAGGCAGGCGCATACCCCTGGGTTCCATGGGTTTTGCCAGGCTCAGCAAACCGTCGACAACAGTGAGTTCCGCATTCGGTGGAATCACATACACGCAGTCAGGCTCGATGGACATGCCATGAGTCGCCTGCCGTACCGACATCGTGGTGACGCGCTGAAGTAATTCCGGGAGCAATGCCCTGTGGGTCGGATCGAGATGTTGTACCACCACATAGGCCATGTGGCTGTCAGGTGGGATCCTGGCAAGGAACTCCTCAAGCGGCGCCAGGCCGCCAGCGGATGCACCAATGCCCAGGATGCGAACAGCCAACAGAGTTTCTGGTGTCGCATTGGAAGGAGTCGAGTCAGACATGACGAGGAACGGTTAACCGAAGTTATCTGCGCTGGCGCACTCGCAGCAAGCCAGCAGGAGATGCTCGCCCTGTGGGGGCATGGATGCCAGGAAATGCAAGTGTCGGGCATCCTGTCCGCCATCCCCGATCTTGGCTATGCAGCCATCCCTGACACCGCTTTGGGCAACACGCTGCAGCAGGTTGTGCAGCGCTGGCCGGCCCTGGGGGGGCAGCAGTGTAGCGATGGAGCGTCCCTCAAGATCGTCACGCCCAACGCAGAAGAGTTCCGCGGCGGTGTGATTGCTCTGAATAACGTTGCCCTCGAAGTCGACGAGAAGATAGCCAATGGGGGCAGAGTTGTAAAGAGTCCGGTAAAGGCTTAAATTCTCGGCAAGTGTTTGTTCGTTGGAAGCGATAGCCTCGTTTTGCAAATCAAGCTCTACCTGGTGAACCTGTAATTCATGGAGGAGCTTGAGAGCGTCTTCCGCATTGTCGGGATTGCTCGAGAGCCGATGGAGCAGGCGCAGGGCGTCAACGCCCAGAGACCAGCGGCTAGCTGAGGCGCCCGCCTGCAGCTGCGCCTCTGCCTTGTGTCGCAGCTGTGCATAGACACCGAGTTCATTAGTGGTTGCGGGCATGCGAGACTCCAATCTTGTAATTCGGTTAATTTTTTCATTATAGCGTATCGCCACTTGGATCCTGAATACAAGTTTCTGTTAGCAAATGGATGGTGAGTGATGGAGGTGCTTTTAATGTAATCTGTCGGGCGATCTCGGTCAGCGCGGTGCTCTGCGATCCAGAAAGGCATCCATTAGCCTGGCATTGCGCAGATTGGACTTGAACGCAAAATCAAACAGGTCACCAATGAGCGGAATGGAGCCTACCAGGGTATCCACCGCGACGTTCAGCGCCATGCGCCGGAGCACACGAGTGGGGACTCCGGCGCGCGCTGCCTGCGTGATGATGTAGAGCGACACCCCAGCCGCTGCGAAATCACCGATCACCGGTACCAAGCCGATGAGCCCGTCTACCCCGATACGGTAACCGCCGCGCAGATGTATCGAACTGTCCATCAGCCTTGCGAGCCGGTGCACGCGCCTGCGAGCGTCAGAGGCATGGCTATTCAATGCCTCGGCTGATGGTATCGCTCCGCTCATCGCTTGGCGATGATCCAAACGGCGTGAACGATGCCGGGAATATAGCCGAGCAACGTGAGCAGAATATTGATCCAGAAATGCTTGCCGAGACCTTCCTGCAGGAAGACGCCGAGCGGTGG
Organism: Halomonas sp. HK25; assembly: GCF_047795635.1. Lineage (GTDB taxonomy): Bacteria > Pseudomonadota > Gammaproteobacteria > Pseudomonadales > Halomonadaceae > Halomonas. The sequence continues at coordinate 894,504 of NZ_CP181044.1, forward strand.
CAAGAGGATCGCCACGATAATGCGTAACAGGTCCATTGGCTTCGCTCCTGAGCGAGATGGCAGGCTGCTGGGACACCACCGCGCGGCATTTGTCAGTGCTTTGACGTCAGCATCTCGTCGCGCTGGTTCTCCTCACGTCCGGCACACTGGTCGCGGTTTCCACCTTTTCCGTGGATTCGTGCTCACCACCGGTAGAGGGCGAACCGGCAGGCGTCCTGGGTCGCTTCGTTGGGTTCAACAAGGCGGGGGAAGCCGGCAAGTTGCATCATCAATGCTAGGTAACTGGGGCAGCCTAGTCGGTGCGGTTACGCACATAACTGTACGTCGCCTCGTTAATGAGTCGGCTGTACGCCCTGAGTTTACCCTGATTCGAGAGTGCGATAGCGCACGGTGACAATGGAGCGGTAGTCGTAGGCTTGATCCTCTGGCGCAAGGTGCGTCACTACTACCTGGGAGAAGGAATCATGGGCATCATCGTATGGCTCGTCATGGGCGGTCTGGTCGGCTGGGTCGCGAGCATGATCATGGGCACCAGCGGCCAGCAGGGCATCGTCCTCAACGTCGTGGTCGGCATTGTCGGCGCACTGATCGGCGGATTCCTGATCGGCCCGTTACTCGGCGCAGGCTCCATCAACGACGGCATCACTATTATGAGCTTCATCGTGTCATTGATAGGCGCAATAATACTGCTTGCTATCCTGAGCTTTTTCCAGCGCGGCAAGAAACGCGTGTAAATCGGCGTTTCCATGCCGTTCAAGAGGACGTTTGGTAGGGTTAGCGTTCGGCGGACTCCGGGGATTTATGGGGTCCGCTGACGCCGACAAGACTGGAACCGTTCCCGTCCTCGCTCGACCGTACGACGCTGAACGAGCCGTCGGTCTCCAGAACGACCGCGAGTACCTTTTCCAATGAGTCGACTCCGGCCGAGCGGGTTGCCGCCCGAACTTCGTCTTTCGTCACCCGCGATTTCATAAGGGCCTCTGGCAGGAATTCCCCCCCGTATAGCAGCATCATCGGCTCCCCCGTCGCCAGCCGCCGCACCCACCGCACCCGGACGCTGGACCAGGTGACCGTGAACTGCAGGCCGATGAGCAGGGCAAAGGCCAGGATCCCTTCCGCCAGGGCAACCTCCTTGGCCAACAGAACCGTCGCCAGGGTCGAGCCGAGGGCGACGGTCACGATCAAGTCGAAGGCATTCATCTTGGAGAGTGTCCGCTTCCCCGAGACGCGAAGGAACATGATGAGCACAATGTAGGCCAGCACCCCGACGACCAGGGTGCGGAGCAGGTTATCCCATCCACTAAAGAGCATCGGTTTAATCCTGTCGACAGTAGGGCTGCGTCATTTGGCTGGCGGGTCGCTGTCGCGCGAAAAATGGCGATGGGCGGCAATTGCCTTGATGAAAGCCGCCGCAATGTTGGCCGCGTCGGTGCTCTCCGCGAGCAGGATGCCCGGGTCTTCGTCCAGGGTTGATACGATGCCGGCCATTTCCAGCAGCTCATTTCCGGCGCCCAGCGCAAGAATCGTCTTGCAGTGTCTGAACTGGTCTTTGATGAACGCTATTGTATCTCCGTTACCTGCGAGCGCTTGGACCGCCTCGCTGCCATCGGGTAGCACCAACGCATCGAACAGGAATCCTGGTGAATTCTCCATTGACTTGTTGGCTTCTATTTTCTCACCGGAATCGCCGTCGAACATGCCAACCCGTGGCCCCACGAAATGCACTACTGCTCCCGCCTCGGTCAACGCACCATAAAGGCTGACGAGCGACGCATGGTGGACGCTATCCTCGACCAACACGGCAATCTGGCGTGTGCGGACACCGCATTCACCCGGTATTGCCATCAGCGACAGCGCAGGAGAAACGGTCACTTCTGGCGGCTTGGGGTCGGTAATCGCTTTCGGCATCGCTTCAGGCACCTCCATACCGAGCCCGAATGCGACCTCTTCCGCTAGTTCCCTTGAAACGTTTACCAGTGAGGACAACATCCGCTCCCGTATCGCTGGGACGCCAACCTTGCTCAGCTCAAATCGAAAAGCGGCCGCAATATGGGCCTTCTCGACAGTCTTCTGACTGTCGAAGAACAGTGTAGCCTGGGCATAGTGCTCGGCAAACTTCTCCGGCTTTCCGCGGACCTTGTCGTCAGTAATGGCCTCTGGGAAAGAGACAAATCCGGAAGTGCCGGCCTGGAAAGGGCAGCCGCCTGCCAGCGAGTTCGGTTCGTAGGCAACGCGCCCGCGATGCAGCGCCTGACGGTGCATGCCATCGCGCTGATTGTTCTGTACATTGGCAAGGGGCGAATTGATCGGTATTTCGTGGAAATTGGGCCCTCCGAGTCGCGTGATCTGCGTATCCGCATAGGAATGGATGCGACCGGCGAGCAAAGGATCATTGGAGAAGTCAATGCCCGGTATGACGTGCGCTGTGCAGAACGCGACCTGCTCGGTTTCCGCGAAAAAGTTGTCGGGGTTTCGGTTCAGTACCATGCGTCCGACGGGAGTAAGCGGTACGAGTTCCTCCGGCACGATCTTGGTCGAGTCGAGCACATCGAAGCTGAAGCCTTCGGCTTGTTCCTCGGTGAATATCTGCAGTCCCAGTTCCCATTCCGGGAATTCACCCGATTCGATGGCTTCCCACAGATCAGCCCGATGAAAATCGGGGTTCGCGCCGGAGATCTTCACGGCTTCGTCCCAGAGGAGTGAGTGGGTTCCCTGGAGCGGCTTCCAGTGGAACTTGCAGAAGACGGATTCACCCTGCTCGTTGACCAGGCGAAAGGTATGCACGCCAAAGCCTTGCATCATCCGATAGCTGCGGGGTATGCCGCGATCAGACATCACCCACATCAGCATGTGTGTGGACTCCGGCATCAGGGAGACGAAGTCCCAGAAGGTGTCATGGGCAGACGCCGCCTGAGGCATGCCGTGATGCGGTTCCGGCTTGAGGGCGTGGACCAGGTCGGGAAACTTCATCGCATCCTGGATGAAGAATACCGGTATGTTGTTTCCGACCAGGTCCCAGTTGCCTTCGTCGGTATAGAATTTCACCGCGAAGCCACGCGCGTCGCGAGCAGTGTCTTTCGAACCGCGTTCACCGGCCACAGTGGAGAAGCGTGCGAACACGGGCGTGATCTTGCCTTTCTCGGCGAACGGTGCCGCGCGAGTGTACTCGGTCAGCACGTCATAGGCTTCAAAGTAGCCGTGGGCTGCTGAGCCGCGGGCATGGACGATTCGTTCGGGGATGCGTTCGTGATCGAAATGCGTGATCTTTTCCCGCAGGATGAAATCCTCGAGTAACGATGGCCCACGCAATCCGACTTTCAAGGTGTTCTGGTTATCGCCAATGGGAACCCCCTGATTGGTCGTCAGGGGTCGATCACTTGCATCGACTCTGACCCGATCAAGCGAAGCAACGTTCGCGTTCGTTCCGAGTGGCGCAGCCCCGCCGGTTTTTTGGGTCCCTGTTTCCTCTGTGGTCGTGCTCGCGGTCAACGCACTGGAGCCTGGCTCTGCGGTCACCCCGGCTGGTGGCGATACGGCATTATCGTGATCGTACTCGAGTTCCTTGATACTGTTGTAGGGCATCGAGGCGACGAAGGCATCGCTTGCGTTGGCTTGCTTTGCGACGACGTCGTTCGTTCTGAGCACGCCGTCATTGTTCTGCGAGTCCGTGGCTGACTTGGCGCCTTCGCTTTCCACTCGCGACGACCTGGCTGGCTTGTTTTTTTTCGTGGCCATGATTGTTCTCCCGGTAGGTAGTGATTGTAGACCATCGAGATGCCGCTGGTACCGTTAGCACACGTCAAGTTTATAGTGTCCTTGTGATCTGTCTGTTCGATAACGAACGCTCGCGAAGTGCTTGATCTGCTTCAGTCAGCCAGATCCTCTATTCCGTTCGGTGTGGTAGCGCAGCGACGCTTCTTGCACCATGGGGTAACGCTGTCAGGTGTAACGACAGAAATGGTTCATGAGGAGGCGCAGGTGGAGCTGGAAGCGGTTATCCTTTTTGGGCGGTCAAGAATGGCCTGATGTATGCTTTCCCGTAGTCGGATGCCCTGAGCTGGATGGCAGGCACACTGCGTGGGAGTCCACGCGGTTAGAACGATATTGACTGGGAGAAGAATATCCATGTTCTGGGTGATCAGTGCCACCGTGCTGGCCACCAGCTTGATACTGGTGGCGTTGCAGAATTTCATGACGTCAGAGGAGGTGGTAGAGCACAAGGCTGAGCATCGTCACGTTGTTTCCGATCCGCAGTTTCGGCGCGAGATGTCCGTCCTGCTGGGCCCGTCGATCGTGCGCGGCAACCAGGTGACCGCTCTGCAAAACGGCAACGAGATCTTTCCTGCGATGCTGATGGCTGTTCGATCGGCGCAGACGTCGATCACCTTCGAGACGTTCATTTACTGGTCAGGTGCGATTGGGGAAGAGTTCTCGCAAGCGCTTTCCGAACGGGCTCGTGCGGGCGTGCCGGTCAGCGTCATCATCGACTGGGTCGGCAGCACCAAGATGGAGCAGTCGCTGCTGGACGCCATGCAGGACGCCGGCGTCCAGTTGCATCGGTATCGGCCGCTGCATTGGTACAACGTTGGCCGGATGAACAATCGCACCCATCGCAAGCTGCTGGTGGTCGATGGTCGCATCGGGTTCACCGGAGGGGTGGGCATCGCGGATCAGTGGAGTGGCGACGGTGGCGACCCCGATCACTGGCGAGATACTCACTTCCGAATTGAAGGGCCCGTGGTGGCGCAGCTGCAGGCGGCCTTCAACGACAACTGGATCAAGGCCACGGGCCAGGTGCTGAACGGCCCGAGTTACTTTCCTGTCCTTCAGGAAGAGGGCGACATGGACGCGCACGTGTTTGTTGCCTCTCCATCCGGGGGCAGCGAAAGCATGCATCTGATGTATCTGCTCGCCATCGCGGCGGCCGGGGAGACGATCGACCTGGCAGCTTCCTACTTTGTTCCCGACCGTTTGTTGATCGAGGCCCTGACCGCTGCCCGCAGTCGTGACGTTCGCGTTCGCATCCTGCTGCCTGGTCCATACCTCGATGCGCTTACGGTCAAGATCTCCTCCAAGGCCGATTGGGACGAGCTGCTGCAGGCAGGTGCCGAGATTCACGTCTTTCAACCGACCATGCTGCATACCAAGCTGCTGGTCATCGATGCCGAGTTTGTGTCGGTGGGTTCTACCAATTTCGACATGCGTTCGATTCGACTCAATGACGAGGCGAGTCTGAATATCTATAGCAGGGACTTCGCCACGCAGATGACCGCGGTGTTCGAGGCCGATCTGCAGTCGGCAGAGCCATATTCTCTTGCCCAATGGAAGGGCCGTCCCTTGCGGGAAAAGTTCTCCGAAAAGATTTTACTGCCAATCAGGTCGCAGCTTTGAGGTAGGTTAGGTACCGCACAGACCATGCATCGAGTGTCAACTACGCTGGAGTTGGGAACTTCCCCCTTGAAACTGCTTCACTTCATGGGGAGAGACAGAGCCCAAATGGAGCAGTCACTTGGAGATCGGCTCATGAACAAGAATCAGGTTGAAGGTCGTGCTAACCAGGCGAAGGGTAAGGTCAAGGAGGTTGTCGGCAAGGTGACCGGCAACAAGGAGACGGAGTACAAGGGTAAAGCCGAAAAGCAGGGCGGCAAGGCAGAATCCAAGTATGGAGATGTCAAGAGAGATGTCAAGAAGGCAACGGATTAAACGGTTCCATGACGTAATCTAAGAATAATTAAGTAACCTGAGAGTAGTTAGGCCCGGCTTGATAACGTTCAGGCCGAGTTTTTCGTCTTTCGATTTGGCTGGCGCGTCTCGTCGATATCCGTCTCGTGCGGCCCTTGGTCTTGCCCGGTGGACCCCCATATCGCCCATATGACGCTTTTCTGGCCGAGGACTGGTCAATATGTCCCCGTTCTCGGCTAGAATAGAGTCTCGGACCGACCACGGCGAAAGACGCAAGGGTTGGCCCCAGGCGCATCTTCCGCGCGGAGCGCGCGAGTCGCGATGCACCCGATCATGCAGGGGGAGCCCCTGCCAGTCACAGTGGTAGACACGATGACGATCATGACTTCCCGTGCGGAGGTACGCGAGTACCTGACCCGCACCTACTGCCCCACCCGCATTCCCGCCGAGGACGAGGCACGCGTCGAGGAGATCAAGCGGCTCCTCGAGGCCAACAACGCCGTCCTGGTGGCCCACTACTACACCGATGATGCCATCCAGCAGCTCGCCGAGGAGACCGGCGGCTGCGTCGCCGATTCCCTGGAAATGGCCCGCTTCGGCGCCCGCCACGAGGCCGATACGCTGGTGGTGGCTGGTGTGCGCTTCATGGGCGAGACCGCCAAGATCCTCTCGCCGGAGAAGCGCGTGCTGATGCCCACCCTGGAGGCGACCTGCTCGCTGGACCTGGGCTGTCCGGCCGACGAGTTCAGCGCCTTCTGCGACCAGCACCCCGACCGGACCGTGGTGGTCTATGCCAACACCTCCGCGGCGGTGAAGGCGCGCGCCGACTGGGTGGTGACCTCGTCGATCGCCGTGGAGGTGATCGAGGCGCTCCAGGCCCGCGGCGAGAAGATACTGTGGGCCCCGGACAAGCACCTCGGCGGCTACATCCAGAAGAAGACTGGCGCCGACATGCTGCTGTGGGACGGTGCCTGCATCGTCCACGAGGAGTTCAAGGCCAAGGGGGTCGAGGAGCTCAAGGCGCTCTATCCTGAGGCCGGGGTGCTGGTGCACCCGGAGTCGCCGGCTTCGGTGGTGGAGCTGGCCGACGTGGCGGGCTCCACCTCCCAGCTGATCAAGGCCGCGCAGGAGCTGCCCAACGACAAGCTGATCGTCGCCACCGACCGCGGCATCTTCTTCAAGATGCAGCAGGCAGTGCCGGGAAAGACCCTGTTCGAGGCGCCTACCGCCGGTAACGGTGCCACCTGCAGGAGCTGCGCCCACTGTCCGTGGATGGCGATGAACGCCCTGGATAACCTGGCCGACGCCCTGCGCCACGGCAGCGGCGAGATCTTCGTCGAGGACGCGCTGCGCCTGGCCGCCCTCAAGCCCCTGGAGCGGATGCTGAACTTCCAGCGCTGATGGTCGACTTCCAGCGCTAGAACTTCTCGAGGGTCTCCCGATAGCCGATAAACGCCTCGCGGCGCTGCTCGATACGAGCAGTGGCCGCGGCGTCTCCCTCCCGTTCGGCCACCTGCCGGGCCACCTCCAACTGGCGGATGGCCTCGCTGATGCGCCCGTTCAGCTGCAGTTGCTCGGCCCGGGCCAGGTGGCCCCAGGCCTCCCGCCCGCTGCGTCCGGCGGCTTGGGCCAGCAGGGTGAACACTTGCGGGTCCTCGTGGCGCCACTCGGCGAGGTCGCGCAGCACCCGCCACGCCTCGTCGGGGTCGCGCTGCAGCAGCGCCTCACCCAGCACCAGGGTGGCAGGCAGGTGCCCCGGCATCAGCCTCAGCAGGCGGCGGCTGCGCTCGATGGCGTCATCATAGCGGCCGGCATCGAAGGCCACCACGGCCGCCGAGGCGGGTAGCAGGCCCAGGTCTGGCTCCTGGCGTGCCAGGGCATCGAGGGTCGCGAGTGCACTGCTGGTGTTGCCCTGACGGGCCTCCACCAGGGCGCCCAGGTAGCGCCGGGCGGCCTCGGGCACGTCGTCCTGGGTGAGTCGGGTGACGGCCTGCCGGGGGTCGCGCTCGTGGATCGTCAGCAGGGCGCGGGCGCGCACCAGGTGGTACTGGAGGTCATTGTCGCGGGGGGAGGGCACCGCGAGTTGGCCGGCTCGATCCTGGGTGTCGCTGATACGCGATTCGGTCACCGGGTGACTGAGCAGGAACTCCGGCGGATTGCCGCCCTGCAGACTGGCCATGCGCTGCATGGCGCGGAACATGCGCACCATGGCCTGGGGGTCGTAGCCGGCCTGGGCCATGGCCTGCAGGCCGATGCGGTCGGCCTCCTGCTCGAAGCGCCGAGAGTAGGCCAGCTGGTCCTGGATGAAGGCGGCCTGGGAGCCCATGGCCACGCCGATGCCGGCGTCGCCACCGCCAGCGGCGGCGATCAGCATGCCGGCCAGCATGGCGGCCATGGCCGGTACCTGGGTCTGTTCGGCGCGTGCCTGGCCGCGGGCGTAGTGGCGCTGGGAGAGGTGGCCGAGTTCGTGGGCCAGCACCGAGACCAGCGCGGCCTCTTCGTCGGCGAAGGCAAACAGCCCGGCATTCACGCCGATGATGCCCCCTGGCACGGCGAAGGCGTTGAGCTGGCGGCTGTCGACCAGGGTCACCAGCGGCTGGCTGCCGCCGAGTCCGCTGTGCGGCAGCAGGCGCGTGACCATCGACTCCACGTAGTGTTGGGCGATGGGGTCCTGCCACTGGGGCGCGCGGGCCCGGAACTGCCGCAGCCAGGCACGCCCCAGTCGAAACTCCTCGCCGCTGGCGGCCTGGCTGTCGCCGCTGGCCAGGCTCGGCAGCCCGGCGGCGCTGTCCCACTGGGGCTGGGTCCACTGGGCAGTGGTGGGCAGGGCCAGCGCCAGGCACAGGGCGCCGATGGCGAGTCGGGGAAAACGGCGCGACATGCTCGGAATCTCCTGTGGTGGGCCTGAGTGGCCATGGTCTGACATTGATTCAGCCGGTAAAGTGCCTTTAAATCCCAAGGGTTTCCGTGCCGCAACGCCTCCGGCGCCCGGCTGCTATCCGCCCCACCCTCATTGTTCCGGGAGAGATCATGGCTCTGCAACCCGACCATCTGCTCGATGCCCGCGGTCTTCCCTGCCCGCTGCCGCTACTCAAGGCGAAGCAGGCGCTGGCGCACCTGGCCCCGGGCCAGCTACTCGAGGTGATGGCCACCGATGCCGGCTCCTGGCAGGACTTCGAGACCTTCACCGCTCAGAGTCACCATGACATGCTGGCGCGAGAGGAGCGAGGCGACATCTATCACTACTGGATCCGCAAGGGCGGGGAGGGGTCTTCATGACCCTGCGGACGGTCTTCAAGGGTTGGATCGACCACTACTTTTCCGATGAAGAGGCGGTCATCCTGCTGGTGGTGCTCGTTCTCGGCTTCGCCGCGGTGATCTTTCTCGGGCGCATGCTGGCACCCTTCCTCACCGCCCTGGTGATTGCCTTCCTGCTGCAGGGGGCGGTGAGCTGGCTGCAGCGGCGCCACGTGCCTCACCTGCTGGCGGTGACCCTGGTATTCCTTGGCTTCATCGGCATGCTGCTGGCGATGGCCTTCATCCTGATGCCGCTGATATGGAATCAGCTGGTGGGGCTGGTACAGGAGACGCCGCGGATGTTCGCCAGCGGTCAGCAGCTGCTCGACGACCTGCAGGAACGCTACCCGCAGCTGATCACCCCCGACCAGATCCAGAACTGGATCGCCGTGGCCGGGCGCGAGATGACCCAGCTCGGCCAGCGTGCCCTGACCCTGTCGCTAGCCTCGCTGGGCAACGTGCTGGCACTGATCATCTACCTGGTGCTGGTGCCGATATTGGTGTTCTTCCTGCTCAAGGATCGCGACAGGCTGGTCGCTTTCACCCTGTCCCTGCTGCCACGCAAACGTGCCCTGATGAGCCGCATCTGGCACGAGATGGACGTCCAGATCGCCAACTATGTGCGCGGGAAATTCATCGAAATCATCATCGTGGGCACTATCTCCTTTCTTACCTTCGCCTACTTCGGGCTGCCTTATTCGGCGCTGCTGGCGGTGCTGGTGGGTTTCTCGGTGCTGGTGCCCTATATCGGCGCGGCGGTGGCCACGCTTCCGGTGGCGGCGGTGGCGGGCTTCCACTTCGGTATGACCAGCGAGTTTGCCTATGTGGTGCTCGCCTACGGCATCATCCAGGCGCTGGACGGCAACGTGCTGGTGCCGATCCTATTTTCCGAGGCGGTCAACCTGCACCCGGTGTCGATCATCGTGGCGGTGCTGTTCTTCGGCGGGATCTGGGGATTCTGGGGGATCTTCTTCGCCATTCCGCTGGCGACCCTGCTCAAGGCGCTGGTCTACGCCTGGCCCCGGGGGATTCAGCGGCACAAGCGCGAGGAGGAGGTCGAGGTTCTGGTCGAGGAATAAGCGAAGGCCGCCCGCGTGGCGGCCTCGGGTGGCGCTCAGCCGTTGTGCAACGCCTGGGCGGCTTCCAGCACCTCCTGGGCGTGGCCGGGTACCTTGACCCCGCGCCACTCCCTGGCCAGTCTGCCCTCGGCGTCGATCAGGAAGGTGCTGCGTTCGATGCCCAGGTGCTCCTTGCCGTAGAGCTTCTTGAGCTTGATCACATCGAAGACCCCGCACACCGTCTCCTCCTTGTCGGAGATCAGTTCGAAGTTGAAGTCCTGCTTGGCCTTGAAGTTTTCCTGGGCGCGGATGCCGTCCCGGGAGACGCCGAGGATCACGGTGTTGGCGGCGTCGAAGTCCGTCTTGCGGTCGCGAAAGTCGCCGCCCTCGGTGGTGCAGCCCGGGGTGCTGGCCTTGGGGTAGAAGTAGACTACCACCTGCCGGCCCTTGAGCTCGGAGAGGGTCACGGTGGTGTCGCCGGTGGCGGTGGCGGTGAAGTCGGGGACCGGCTGGCCGATGCTCACGCTCATGGAAGTCTCCTGCGCGTTAGTGGGGGAGCTTGATTACACGCAAGCGCCGTGGCGCTGTCAAAGTGATTCGCCTGCTGTACAGGCTCTGGCCGGCTGAGTACCATTTGATCCCGGGCCATGGGCCCCACCCTTTGACGACCCGGTGGCTACCGGGCCATGGCGCAGCCGTCGAATCGAGAGGATAGATGAGGATGATCACTGGCAGTATCGTCGCCCTGGCGACGCCGATGAAGGTCAATGGCGACATCGACTGGGAGGCGCTGCGTCGCCTGGTGAACTTCCACCTCGACAACGGCACCGATGGCATCGTGGCCGCTGGCACCACCGGCGAGCCCACCACCATGTCGTTCGCCGAGCACTTCGACGTGATCCGGACCGTGGTGGAGGAGGTCAACGGCCGCATCCCGGTCATCGCCGGTACCGGGGCCAACGCCACCTCCGAGGCAGTGGAACTGGCCCGCTATGCCGGCGAGGTAGGGGCCGACTACTGCCTGTCGGTCTGCCCCTACTACAACAAGCCCACCCAGGAGGGGCTCTACCGCCACTTCAAGGCCGTGGCCGAGGGCAGCAAGCTGCCGGTCATCCTCTACAATGTGCCGGGTCGAACCGCCTGCGACCTCTACAACGAGACCGTGCTGCGTCTGGCCGAGGTGGACAATATCGTCGGCCTCAAGGACGCCACCGGCAACCTGGAGCGGGCCGAGGATCTGATCGCACGGCTCAAGGGTAGTGGTTTCATGCTCTATTCCGGCGACGATGGTACCGCCTGCGACTTCATGCTGATGGGCGGCCACGGCGATATCTCGGTGACCGCCAACGTGGCCCCCAGAGCCATGCACGACCTCTGTGCGGCGGCGGTGGCCGGCGACACCGACCACGCCCACCAGCTCAACACCCGACTGATGCCGCTGCACACCAACCTGGGCATCGAGTCCAATCCGATCCCGGTCAAGTGGGCGCTCTACCGCATGGGGCTGATCGAGCCAGGCATCCGCCTGCCGCTCACCTGGCTCTCAGAGAAGTACCACTCCACGATCAGCGAGGCCCTGCAACTGGCCGGCGTGATCGAGGACTGATCGGCGCTGCGCCGGAACCTGGAGAACTGGATGCAAGGTAGACGCATGAACTCAGCGCTGAAATGGCTTCCTCTGGTGGCGGCCGTGGCCCTTGCGGGCTGTGCCCGTGAGTCGGGCTACTACCATGACCGCAACGTCGACTACGCCGAGGCGCGCACCGCCCCGGCGCTGACCCTGCCCGAGAGCCGGGACCCCCAACGCTATCGCGATGCCATGCCGGTGCCTGAGGCGGCCGGCGATTTCCGCGCCCCCGACGGCCGCTTTCGGGCGCCCAGCCCCCAGGCCCTGGGCGCTGGGCGCGCCATGGAGCGCGACTTCGTCGAGCGCCGCGTCATCGGCAGTGACGCCTGGCTGGTGGTGGGCGCCGATCCGGGTGCTGTCTGGCCCCAGCTCGAGGACTTCGCCCGCACCCGCGGCCTGGGCATCCAGGCCAGTGACTCCTCGCGCGGCGTGATCGAGACCAGCCAGGCGCGCCTCAGCGTGCGCCAGGGTCTGCGTGCCGGCGACAGCGAGGTGCGCTGTGACCAGAATGGTGCCCCCGTGGGTGCCTGTCTGGACGCCCTCGAGCAGTACTTCGGGACGCGCAGCGCCACCGCCAGCGCCTCGTCCCTGGCCGCTCAGCGCCTGGCCGGCGAGGCGCGGCTGAGCCTCGAGCAGCGCGGCGACGAGTGGCTCGTCGAGATCCCGCTGGAGATCGATCGCACCTGGGCCGAGCTCGACCATCAGCTGCGTCAGGACTTCACCGTGGAAGAGCGCCGCGAACTGCTGGAGAGCGACCCGGCGGGCCGCGAGTTCCTGATCAGCTACATGACGGTCACCGAGCGCAACCGCAACCCGCTGCAGGTCGTCTTCAGCGCCGACGTGCGCCAGATGCATCAGCAGATCCGCCTGGTGCTGGAGTCCGAAGGGCCTCGGCAGACCGTGCTGCGGGCGGTGAACGCCAGCGAGCGCGACTTCGGTCCCGAGGACCAGCGCGAGCTGCTCGAGCGGGTGTCGGGCCTGCTGCGCTGATGACGGTGGCGCAGGACGGCGGGGGGAGCGATGCCGCGGGGCGGCTGCGCTTCGCCTCGCTGGGCAGCGGCAGCAAGGGCAACGCGACATTGGTCAGCGATGGCGAGACCCACCTGCTGGTGGACTGCGGTTTCGGCCTGCGCGAGGCCGAGCGGCGGCTCGCTGACTTCGGGCTGCACCCCCGCCAGCTCGATGCGGTGCTGGTCACCCACGAGCACGGCGACCATATCCGCGGCGTCGGCCCCCTGGCGCGCCGTCACGGCGTGGCGGTCTACCTGACGCCCGGCACCTGGGCCTCGGGGCGGCTCGGCGAGCTGCCGACCCGTCACTGGATCACGCCCCAGCAGCGCTTCGCCGTCAAGGGCCTGACCGTCGACCCGGTGACCGTGCCCCACGACGCCCGGGAGCCGGTGCAGTTTCGCGTCCAGGGCGGTGAGCGCAGCCTCGGTGTGCTCACCGACCTGGGGCACCCCACCGAGCACGTGGCCGAAGCCTTCGCGGGCTGCGACGCCCTGGTGCTGGAGTGCAACCACGATCTGCAGATGCTGGCTGACGGGCCCTATCCGCCGCAGCTGAAGCGCCGGGTGGGCGGCGACTGGGGGCACCTGGCCAACGTCCAGGCCGCCGCGCTGCTGCCGCGCCTCGGCCTGGACCGCCTGCAGCACATCGTCTGTTCGCACCTTTCCGAACATAACAATCGTCCCGAGCTGGCCCTGGCGGCCCTGGTGCCGCTGCTCGACGGCGACGACTCCCGGCTCAGGGTCTCCTGTCAGGAGGCGGCCCTGGCCTGGCAGGCCATTGCCTGACCCTCGGCCCTGAGCTCTCCCATTTCTCCCTCTCCCAAGCCTCCGGAGGCTTCCATGGAAAAGCGTAAAGAACTCTATGCCGGCAAGGCCAAGTCGGTCTTCGCCACCGATGACCCGTCCCGCGTGATCCTGCAATTCCGCGACGACACCAGCGCCTTCGACGGCGAGCGCATGGAGTCGCTGGCGCGCAAGGGCATGGTCAACAACTGCTTCAACGCCTTCATCATGGAGACGCTGGCGGCGGCGGGCATCCCGACCCACTTCGAGAAGCGCCTCTCCGACACCGAGAGCCTGGTCAAGTCGCTGACGATGATCCCGGTGGAGTGCGTGGTGCGCAATATTGCCGCCGGCGGCCTGGTCAAGCGCCTGGGGGTCACCGAGGGGCAGGCGCTCACTCCGCCGACCTTCGAGCTGTTCCTGAAGAACGATGCCCTGCACGACCCGATGATCAACGAGTCGCTGGCCGAGACCTTCGGCTGGGCCACGCCTGCGCAGCTCGCCGAGATGAAGGCGCTGACTTTCAAGGTCAACGAGGTGCTCAAGGCGCTGTTCGCCGACGGCGGCCTGCTGTTGGTGGACTACAAGCTGGAGTTCGGCCTGTTCGAGGGCGGGATCGTGCTCGGCGACGAGTTCTCCCCGGATGGCTGCCGGCTGTGGGACGCCCAGACCCGCGAGAAGCTCGACAAGGACCGCTTCCGTCAGGGCCTGGGCGGCGTGATCGAGGCCTACGAGGAAGTGGGCCGTCGGATCGGCGTCACCTTCGCCTGAGGCCGGCGTACCGAGCCGCACATGGCAATACCGCGAAGGGCCCCTCAGGGCCCTTCGTCGTGTCTGGCGGGTCGTTCACGCCGGCACGATCTCCATCACCTCCATGCACGTGGCACCCTCTGCCGCGACGGCGCGGAAGCGCACGTCCAGGTCGCGCAGGCGCACACCATAGGTGCGTGTCTCGGCGCCTTGCCGGTAGGCGGGGCGAGGATCCTGAGCCAGCACCTGAATGATCAGCTCGCCCAGAGAGTCGCTGTCGGGGCGTTCGGCCAGAGTCGCCGACGCGGCGGCGCTGAAAGCCACCGCCAACTGCGGCGGCGCCTCTGGGGCGAATCCGGCGCGGGCCTCGGGGCGTGATTCCGCCCAGGGCAGGTAGGGTTTGATATCGAGCACCGGGGTGCCGCTGACCAGGTCGGCGCCTCGCAGCACCAGGCGCACCCCGCGCCGGGTGTCGATCTCAACGAGTTCCACCAGCGACAGCCCCAGGCGATTGGGGCGGTAGGTGCTGCGGCTGGCGAATACGCCGACCTTGGCGTTGCCGCCCAGCCGCGGTGGGCGCACCAGCGGTGTCCAGCGTTCGGCGTCGGCCTGGTCGGGGCTGAGGTGAAAGACGAAGGTCAGCCACAGGTGGCTGAAATCCTCCAGGCCGCGCACCGCCAGCGGGTCGTTGAAGGGGGGCACGAGAACCAGGCTGGCTCGGGCCGCCGTCGCCAGGCCAGGCTGGCGGGGAATGCCGAACTTGTCGGGATAGTCGCTCTCGATGACGCCGATGGGCGACAGCGTGAAGCGGGGGGGAGTCGGGGCATCGATCATGGGCGGATTATGCCCGTCGCAAGGCCTGGCGGCGAGGGGATTGGCTCGACGGTTGTGCTTGTGTAGTCTTTCGGCAACGTTCACTGCCACGGAACTTTCATGAACGAGACGCTGACGCCGGCCGGCACCGAGGCCCGACGCCCCGGGAGTGCACGAATATGCTATCGCCAGGCCCGGGCACGGGACGCCGCCGATCAGGCCGAGGTCTTTCACCACGCCGTGATGCAGGGGGCCATGTCCCATTACAGCGTCGCGGAGCGGGAGGCCTGGGCATCGGCCTTGCCCCGTGACGCCAGCGCCTGGGCGGCGCGCCATGCGCTCTTCACCACCCTGGTGGCCGACTGCGACGGGCGTTGCGTAGGCTTCCTCGAGATGGACATCCCCCGTGGGCGCATCGAGACGCTCTATGTCTGGCCGTCGCTTTCGCGGCGGGGAATGGGCTCCACCCTGCTGATTCATGCCGAGCGTCTGCTGATGGAGCAGGGCCACGACTGGGCCCACATCGAGGCCAGTCTGGTGCTGGCGGAGCGCCTGGTGCGGCGCGGCTGGCAGGAAGTGGGCGAGGAGTGGGTGGAGCGCGGCGGCGAGCGGCTGTGTCGGAAACGGCTGGCGAAGCGCCTCGCCGCCGTGGAGACCTGAGTGCCCCTCAATCGACCAGGCGCATCGACAGGTCGATGGCCTTGACGTCCTTGGTCAGGGCGCCGCTGGAGATGCAGTCCACGCCGGTCTCGGCGATGGCGCGCAGGGTGGCCTCCTCGACGTTGCCCGAGGCTTCCAGGGTCGCCCGGCCGGCGGTGCGCTTGACCGCCTCGCGCATGTCATCGAGGTCGAAGTTGTCCAGCATGATGATGTCGGCGCCCGCTGCCAGGGCCTGATCCAGCTCCGCGAAGGTCTCCACCTCCACCTCCACCGGCAGGTCCCGGGCGATGCCGCGCGCCTCGCGAACCGCCGCCTCGATGCCGCCGCAGGCGGCGATATGATTCTCCTTGATCAGGAAGGCGTCCCACAGGCCAATGCGGTGGTTGTGGCCGCCGCCGCAGGTCACCGCGTACTTCTGGGCCAGTCGCATCCCCGGCAGGGTCTTGCGGGTGTCCAGCAGGCGCACGCCGGAGTCACGAATCAGTTCCACATAGTGACGGGTGCGGGTGGCGGTGGCCGAGAGGGTCTGCAGCAGGTTCAGCGCCGCGCGCTCCCCGGTGAGCAGGCTTCGGGCGGAGCCCTCGAGCTCCAGGAACACCTGGCCGGCTTCGAGGCGGTCGCCGTCGGCGGCACTCCAGCGCAGGGTCACCGTGACGTCGAGGCGCCGGAACAGTTCGTCGACCCAGGCGACGCCGCACAGCACGCACGCCTCGCGGGTGATGACCCGGGCGCGTGCGGTGGCGTCGGCGGGGATCAGCTGGGCGGTGATGTCGCCCGGGCCCAGGTCCTCGGCCAGCAGGCGGGCGGCGGCGTCGCGGATCTCTTCGCTGAGCTTGTCGTGGTAGGGCAGGGCATCCTGGTAGTCCATGCGGGGTACTCGTAGGGTTGAAGCCGGCGCCGGGTGGCCGAGGTGATCGGGGGCGTTCATTATAGGGAATCCAAGCGGGTCACGTCAGGGGAGACCGATGCCGATCAGACAGGGATGGCTCGAGGGCGCGCGGCGGGTGCCGTCACCCAACTGCGACGACCGGCCGGAGGGCGAGGTTTCGCTGCTGCTGCTGCACTCCATCAGCCTGCCGCCCGGCGAGTTCGGCGGCGAGCATATCGAGCGGTTGTTCACCAATTGTCTGGACCCTGCCGCCCACCCCTTCTTCCCCGAGATCGCCCATCTCCGGGTCTCCGCTCACCTGCTGATTCGTCGCGACGGCGAATGCGTGCAGTTCGTGCCCTTTCACCGTCGGGCCTGGCATGCCGGCCGCTCTCGCTGGTGCGACGGTCAGCGGGAGCGTACCGCGCTCAACGATTTCGCCCTCGGTATCGAGCTCGAGGGTGATGAGGTCACGCCCTATCGCCTGGGCCAGTACCGTGCGCTGGCGCGGGTGACCGTCGACCTGCTGGCGGCCTACCCGGGGCTGGACGAGACGCGCATCACCGGCCACGCTCGGGTGGCGCCGCTGAGAAAAACTGACCCCGGTCTCGCCTTCGACTGGGCCTTCTTCCGACAGCAGCTGGCTCGAGGGGCGGTGCTCGATCGGCCACTGGCCTGACGCTGTCCCATTCGAGTCGTTCGCTCGCTTCATACGGTAGTTTACTTACAACTGCTTGACCTTGGTCGAATTACTCATGCCTAATGCTTGCTAACTCATTGTGTTGCGGTGCGATAATCAATATCTGGAAGCTTTTCCCAAAAAAGCCTGAATTGGCAGTTCAGCCTCTTTGCGGTATCTTCCACCCAGAAACGGCGGCTTGTATGCGTCGTCATGTAAGAAAACTACACAATGTCAGGCGGCGTGACTCTCTCTGGCGAGAGTACGCCCAGATGCCCGCACAAGCGGGTGGACGCTACACCATGTCATTCGGAGAAACGTCATATGAGTCTGGAGGCAAGAGAGGATCTCGATCCGGTCGAGACCACGGAGTGGCTGGAATCCCTGGAATCGGTGCTGGATCGCGAGGGCGACGAGCGCGCCCGGTTCCTGTTGACCCGCCTGGCGGATCGCCTGCGCCGCGACGGGACCCAGCCTCCCTTCTCGGTGACAACCCCGCATCGCAACTCCATTCCGGTGCACCGTGAGGCGCCACTACCGGGCGATCTGTTCATGGAGCGGCGGATTCGCTCGCTGGTCCGTTACAACGCCATCGCCCAGGTGATTCGCAACAACCGGGCAAACCCGGGGCTCGGTGGTCATATCGCCAGTTTCATGTCGGCGGCGACCCTTTATGATGTGGGCTTCAACCACTTCTTCCGCGCGCCGAACGGCGATTTCGAAGGTGACCTGGTCTACATCCAGGGCCATGTGGCGCCGGGCGTATACGCTCGTTCTTACCTGCTGGGGCGTCTCTCCGAAGAGCAGATGGACAAGTTCCGCCAGGAGGTCGATGGCGATGGCCTGTCATCCTATCCCCACCCCTGGTTGATGCCGGACTTCTGGCAGTTCCCCACGGTATCCATGGGTCTCGGCCCGATACAGGCCATCTATCAGGCCCACGTGATGAAGTACCTTCATTCACGTGAAATGAAGGACATGCACGACCGCAAGATCTGGTGCTTCATGGGCGACGGCGAGTGCGATGAGCCGGAATCGCTGGGCGCCATCCACCTGGCCAGCCGCGAGAAACTCGACAACCTGATCTTCGTCATCAACTGCAACCTGCAGCGTCTCGACGGCCCGGTGCGCGGAAATGGTCGCATCATGGACGAGCTCGAGGGCGTC
Organism: Halomonas sp. HK25; assembly: GCF_047795635.1. GTDB lineage: Bacteria > Pseudomonadota > Gammaproteobacteria > Pseudomonadales > Halomonadaceae > Halomonas. The sequence continues at coordinate 912,898 of NZ_CP181044.1, forward strand.
TTCCGCGGTGCCGGCTGGAACGTGCTCAAGGTCGTCTGGGGCCGCCTGTGGGACCCGCTCTTCGAGAAGGACAAGAAGGGCATCCTGCAGAAGCGCATGGATGAGGCGGTCGACGGCGAGTATCAGAATTACAAGGCGAACGGCGGCGCCTATACCCGTGAGCATTTCTTCGGCAAGTACCCGGAAACCGCCGAGATGGTCAAGGATATGTCCGATGAGGACATCTGGAAGCTCAACCGCGGCGGCCACGACCCGTTCAAGGTCTATGCGGCCTACCATGAGGCCACCCATACCACCAATGGCCGGCCCACGGTGATCCTGGCGCACACCGTCAAGGGTTATGGCATGGGTAGCGGCGACGGTGAGGCCGCCAACGAGGCCCACCAGGTCAAGACCATGGAATACGAGGCGCTGAAGACGTTCCGCGACCGCTTCGGCATTCCGTTGAACGACGAGCAGCTCAAGGAAGTGCCGTACTACAAGCCGGAGGACGACTCCCCCGAGCTCAAATACATGCATCTCCAGCGCGAGCGACTCGGTGGCTTCGTGCCGAGCCGGCGCAGCGACTTCGAGGCGCTGGACATTCCGCCGCTGGATGACAAGATCTTCGCCTCTCAGACCGGCGGCTCCAAAGGCCGTGAAGTGTCTACCACCATGGCCTTCGTACGCGTGCTGAACGGCCTGGTCAAGCACAAGGAGCTCGGTCCTCGGGTGGTGCCGATCATTCCCGATGAGGCCCGCACATTCGGCATGGAGGGGATGTTCCGCCAGCTCGGGATCTACACGTCGGAAGGCCAGAAATACGAGCCGGTGGACAAGGGCCAGATCATGTTCTACCGCGAGGATCAGAAGGGCCAGATCCTCGAGGAAGGCATCACCGAGGCTGGCGCCATGTCGGCCTGGATCGCCGCGGCGACCTCCTACTCCAATAACAACATCACGCTGCTGCCGTTCTACGTCTACTACTCCATGTTCGGCTTCCAGCGCATCGGTGACCTGGCCTGGGCGGCCGGCGACCTGCAGGCCCGTGGCTTCCTGGTCGGCGGCACCGCCGGGCGCACCACCCTCAACGGCGAGGGCCTGCAGCACCAGGACGGCCACAGCCACCTGCTGGCCTCCACGATTCCCAACTGCCGCAGCTACGACCCGACCTATGCCCACGAGGTGGCGGTGATCGTCCAGGACGGCCTGAAGCGCATGTTCGCCGACAAGGAGAACTGTTTCTACTACCTGACGGTAATGAACGAGAACTACGAGCATCCTGAGCTCGATACGGTGCCTGCCGAAGACATCATCAAGGGCATGTACCTGCTGCGCGAGACCCAGGGCGACAAGGGTCGTGTCCAGTTGATGGGCTCCGGCACCATCCTGCGCGAGGTCGAGGCGGCCGCCGAGCTGCTGCGCGACGACTGGGGCATCGGCGCCGATATCTGGAGCGTGACCAGCTTCAACGAGCTGCGCCGCGAGGCGCTGGCGCTGGACCGCGAGGCCTTCCTCAACCCCGAGGCGGAGCCGGGCAAGCCCCATGTGACCCGCTGCCTCGAGGGCCGCGAAGGGCCGGCGATTGTCTCCACCGATTACATGCGGCTGTTTGCCGACCAGGTGCGCGCCTGGGTGCCTACTGAGTACCACGTGCTGGGCACCGATGGTTATGGCCGCTCCGATACCCGCGAGAAGCTGCGCCACTTCTTCGAGGTCGATCGCTTCTTCGTGACGGTGGCCGCCCTCAAGGCCCTGGCCGAGCGTGGCGAACTGGATCGCAAGGTGGTCGGCGAAGCCCTCGAGAAGTACGGCATCGACCCGACCAAGCCCAATCCGCTGACCGACTGATCCGCAAGCGGCGGGCCTGGCGGCCCGCCCCAGGTACGAGTTTGAAGGAGCGCGACCTTGAGTAGCGAAATCATCAAAGTTCCCGACATCGGCGGCAGCGAGGATGTCGAAATCATCGAGATCGCGGTGTCCGAAGGTGACGTGATCGCCGCCGAGGACACCCTGATCACCCTGGAGTCCGACAAGGCCAGCATGGATGTGCCTTCGCCCAAGGGCGGCAAGGTCATCAAGGTGCTGGTGAAGGAGGGCGACACCGTCTCCGAAGGCGATGATATCGTCGAGCTGGAGGCCGAGGGTGCCGGCGGTGGCGACAGCAGTGGCGAGAGCGAGACACCGGCCAGGTCCGAGCCTGCCTCCGAGCAGGCCACCGAGCCCTCCGCCGAGAAGCCTGCGGCCAAGGCCGGCGGCGGCAAGCGCACCGTGGAGATCAAGGTGCCTGACCTGGGTGGCTCCAGCGACGTGGAGATCATCGAGGTGGCCGTGGCCGAGGGCGACGAGGTCGCTGCCGAGGATACCCTGATCACCCTGGAGTCCGACAAGGCCTCCATGGACGTGCCGAGCCCGCAGGCGGGCAAGCTGGTCTCACTGACGGTGAAGGAGGGCGATACCGTCTCCGAAGGCGATGTGATCGGCACCATGGAGATCGCCGGCGAGGGGGGCGGCGACGCCGAGTCCGCCGCCGAAGCGTCCGAGCCCGAGGCCGCCTCGCCCGAGCCTGAAGAAAAGCAGGAAGAGGCCGGCTCCGGCGAGCCCGAGCGCCGAGAAATCCGCGTACCGGACCTCTCCGGCTCCTCCGATGTGCCGATCATCGAGATCGCCGCGGCCGTCGGTGACGAGATCAACGAGGAAGACCCGCTGATCACCCTGGAGTCCGACAAGGCCTCCATGGACGTGCCGAGCCCCTACAAGGGCAAGCTGCTCGAGGTCACCGTCAAGGAGGGCGACACCGTCTCCGAGGGTGATCTGATCGGCTATATGGAGGTGGCCGGTGCGGCCAAGCCGAAGTCCGCCGAGTCGAAGGCCCAAGCACCGAAGACCGAGGGAACGAAGGCCGAGAAGTCCACGCCGACCCCGAGCGGCAGACCGAGCCCCGAAGCCGAGATGGCCGCCCACAAGCCCCGCGATGGCAAGCTGGTCCACGCCGGCCCGGCGGTACGCATGCTGGCCCGCGAGCTGGGCGTCGATCTCGGCCTGGTCAAGCCCAGCGGCCCGAAGGAGCGGGTGCTCAAGGAGGACGTCAACGCCTACGTCAAGCAGGTGATGGCCAACCAGGGCAAGGCCCAGGCATCGGTCGGCGCCCCGGCGGCTGGCGGCTCCGGTATTCCGCCCATCCCGGACCAGGACTTCAGCCAGTTCGGCGAGGTGGAAGAGAAGCCCATGGGTCGCCTGATGAAGATGGGCGCCACCAACCTGCACCGCAGCTGGGTCAACCTGCCCCACGTTACCCAGTTCGACGAGGCCGACATCACTGAGCTGGAGGCCTTCCGCAAGTCGATGAAGGCCGAGGCGGAGGCCCAGGGGGCCAAGCTCACGCCGCTGCCCTTCCTGGTCAAGGCGTGCGCCTATGCGCTGCGCCAGTACCCGCAGTTCAACGTCAGCCTCCGTGCCGACGGCGAGACGCTGGTGTGGAAGAAATACGTCCATATCGGCCTCGCCGTGGACACCCCGGACGGCCTGATGGTGCCGGTGATCCGCGATGCGGATAAAAAGTCGCTGATCGACATCGCCAAGGAGTCCGTGGAGCTGGCCAAGAAGGCGCAGACCAAGAAGCTCAAGCGCGAGGAGATGACCGGGGGCTGTTTCACCATCTCCAGCCTGGGTTCCATCGGTGGCACTGCCTTCACGCCCATCGTCAATGCCCCGGAGGTCGCCATTCTTGGCATCTCCAAGGCGTCGATGAAACCGGTGTGGGACGGCAAGGCCTTCGAGCCGCGGCTGATGATGCCGCTGTGCTTGTCCTATGATCACCGGGCGGTCAACGGGGCCGATGCGGCGCGCTTCACCGCGCTGCTGGCCCAGCTGCTGAGCGATATTCGCCGCCTGCTGCTCTGACCCTTCGACCCTGCTCGGCGGTTCTGGCAACAATACGACGGCGCCTGCGGGCGCCGTCGTTTTTGTCGGTGGGTCTAGCGCTATGGTCGCCAGACCAAAGTGTTATTTGTATCTTAGTGTATTGATTTTAATGGATTTTTATCCGGGCCAGGAGGTGGGGTAGAGGGGCGGCGCTTGTGCCCGACCCGGGCCGCGGTTATCGTTCCACTCCAACCGTTTCTTCACTACTGACAGCCACTTGTACTTGAGGACAAGAACATGCGATTGATCCTGTTGGGCGCCCCGGGTGCCGGCAAGGGCACCCAGGCCCAGTTCATCTGCGAGCGCTTCAACATCCCGCAGATCTCCACCGGCGACATGTTGCGTGCCGCCGTCAAGGAGGGTAGCGAACTGGGGGTCAAGGCCAAGGAGATCATGACCAGCGGTGGCCTGGTGTCCGATGACATCATCATCGGCCTGGTGAAGGAGCGCATCAGCCAGCCCGACTGCGAGAGCGGCTTTCTGTTCGACGGCTTCCCGCGCACCCTTCCCCAGGCCGATGCCATGAAGGAAGCGGGCGTCAAGCTGGACCATGTGCTGGAGATCGCCGTGGAGGACGAGGAGATCGTCAAGCGCCTGGCCGGCCGCCGCGTGCACCCGGGCTCAGGCCGTGTCTATCACGTCGAGTACAATCCGCCCAAGGAAGCCGGCAAGGATGACGTCACCGGCGAGGCACTGATCCAGCGCGATGACGACCGCGAGTCCACCGTGCGCAACCGCCTGGCGGTCTACCACGAGCAGACCGCGCCGCTGGTTGATTACTATCAGGCCTGGGCCGAGCAGGATCCGGAAGCCGCGCCGACCTACCACCGCGTGGAGGGCGTCGGCAGCGTCGACGATATCAAGGCGCAGGTGCTCAAGGCGCTGGAGGGCTGAGCCCCTCGCTCCGATCACTCCGATGGCCCGCCCTGGCGGGCCATCGTCGTTTGCGCTCCCGCCACGTATAATGAGCCCCCTTTCTACCCTGCGATGGTGTCGCCATGTCGATCCTGCTGGCCCTGGATGCCTCCTCGAGCGCCTGCTCCGCCGCCCTGCTGTGCCGCCGCGCGGGCGCCGACGATGAACTGCTCTCACGCTTCGAGATGGCGCCGCGGGCCCACACACGCCGGCTGCTGCCCATGGTCGACGAGGTGCTGGCCGAGGCCGGTGTGCGTCCGGCGGAGCTTGACGCCGTGGCCTACGGCCGCGGGCCGGGCTCCTTCACCGGCCTGCGCATCGCCGCCGGCGCCGCCCAGGGGTTGGCCTACGGCCTCGACCGCCCGCTCATCGGGGTCTCCACCCTGGCGGCCCTGGCCCTGGGCGCCCACCGCCGCCACCACTTCCGCTGGATGGTCACCGCCCTGGACGCGCGCATGGGCGAGATCTACGTGGCGGCCTGGCAGTGCCGCGACGGCTTGCCGGAGCCACTCCTCGAGGAGGCGGTGATGTCCCCGGAGCGTCTGCGTCTGCCGGCCGGCCACGACGACCACGACTGGGTCGGCATCGGCTCCGGCTGGGGGCTGTGGGAGCAGATGCCCGCCGAGGTACAGGCGGGGCTCAGCCAGCGCCTGCCGGAGGCAGAGGCCGATGCCGCCGATATGGCGCTGCTGGCCATGGCCGAACTGGAAGCGGGCGGCGGCCAGCCGGCTCATCGGGTGCAGCCGGTCTATCTGCGCAACGAGGTGGCCTGGAAGAAGGCCCGGTGAGTGTGCTGCCGCCGGTGGCCGTTCGCGGCGAGACGCTGACCACCCTGGCCGAGCGCCTGGGGCTGCCCCTGGGGGGCGAGGCGGAACTCCTGCTTGAGTGTCGCGATGGCCGCCTGGTGCTGGCCGGTGACGAGAAGCGCTACGGGCACCCGCTGGCGGTGGAGTTCACCTCCGGGAAGGCAGACCATCGGCGCCGCTTCGGGGGCGGGCGCGGCCAGCTCATCGCGCGGGCCTGCGGGCTCGCTCAGGGAGTGACGCCCTCGGTGGTGGACGCCACGGCAGGCCTGGGGCGCGACGCCTTCGTGCTGGCGGGCCTGGGTGCGCCGGTGCTGCTGGTGGAGCGAGTGGCGGCGGTCTTCGCCCTGCTCGAGGATGGCCTGGTCCGCGCCCTGAGGAACGTCGAGACCGCCGATATCGCCGCCCGCATGCGCCTGGTGCACGGCGATGCCGCCACGGAGCTCGAGGCCCTGGTGGTGGCGGCTGACTTCCCCCCCCAGGTGATTCACCTGGACCCGATGTTTCCCCACCGCGACAAGTCGGCGCTGGTCAAGAAGGAGATGCGGCTGTTCCGCACCCTGGCCGGCGACGACGAGGACGCCCCACGGCTGCTGGAGGCGGCCCTGGATGTGGCCACCCACCGTGTGGTGGTCAAGCGCCCGCGCAAGGCGCCGCCCATCGAGGGGCCGGTCCCCCGACACGTGATCGAGGGCAAGACCAGCCGCTATGACCTCTACGTGCACCGGGCGCTCAAGGCGGGCTGATCAAGCCTGGCGGGTCACCAGTTGCAACCGGTGGCGCAGGGCGGGGTCGAACAGTCGGCGCGAGTGACTGGCGGCCTCGCAGAGCCGGTCGTCGTAGACCAGGCACTCCTCCTCGCGCCACAGCCAGCCCTCCTGCTCCAGGCTCTCCACCAGGCTGACGAACAGCCGCGTATCGAAGAACTCCGGGGCGTCACGCCCCGAGAGCAGCGCCAGACGCTCGGCCAGCTGGCGCCCCTGGTCGGCCAGCGCCTCGGGGGTGAGGCGGCCTGGGCCGGCGTCGAGCAGCACGGCAAGCAGCAGGTAGCCGCGCTCCAGCGATGGCTGCATCAGCTGGCCCAGCAGGTCGAGGCACTCGCCGGCTTCCAGCGGCTCCACTCGGCGCTGCCATCCCGACGCGCTGCGCGCCAGCAGCCCCAGTTCGGTGAGTCCCCCCAGCATGGCGAAGAGTGCCTCGCGCAGGGAGGTGGGGGGTGCCACCATCAGCTCCCGGGCTAGGATCGGCCAGCCGGGGGCGAGCAGCCCTTCCAACTCGTCCAGAGCGTGGGCCGGCTGGTGGCGGAAGGCGAAGGCGGTGAGCCCGGCCAGGGCGAAGAGGTGCAGGACGTTGTTGCGGTACCAGCCGAGCAGGGGGGTCTGGGTGGCGTCGGCCAGCACGATGTCGCCCAGCGGGTGTTCGCGCCGCTGCACCATGCCCAGCGCCAGGGCCTGGTCGATCCACTCCGCCGGCGTGCCCGGTGGCAGGCTGGCATGGGCGGCGCCTGGCAGTCGTCGTTGCAGCTCGGCGAGCAGGTCGAGCTGGCGTTCCAGCAGGCGCGCCTCGATGGCGTGGTGGGGCGTGGCCAGCAGCGCCAGGGCCACCAGGTTGATGGGGTTGAGGGCCGCAGCGGCGTTGATGCGCCGGCAGAGGGTCTCGCCGAGACGCGGCACCACCTCGCCGAGCCAGGCCGGACGGGTCTCCCGGGCCTTTCGCCAGCCGCTGCCCAGCTCGCCATCCAGGAAGTCGGCCAGCAGCAGCGGCTCGCCTACGCTGACCGAGACCCGGCCGAAGGGCTGGCGCAGCTGGCCCAGCACCCGCAACAGGGCCAGGGGGCTCTCCTTGCGCTTCCTGCCGCCGCGCAGCTCGCGCTGGTAGCTGGCGTTCTCGATGATCCGCTCGTAGTTGATATGGACCGGAACGAAGGCCAGCGGCTGGTAGTGGCCTGTGGCGGCGCTGCGCAGGAAGGAGCGCAGGGTCATGGCCAGCATGCCGGCACGCGCCGGCAGCATGCGTCCGCTGCGCGAGCGGCCGCCTTCAATGAAGTACTCCAGCGGGTGGCCCCGCGAGATCAGTCGGTGCAGGTACTCGTTGAATACCGCGCCATAGAGACGGTTGTCGCGGAAGCTGCGGCGCAGGAAGAAGGCCCCGCAGCGGCGCAGCAGCGGGCCGACCAGTGGCATGTCGAGGTTGCGGCCGGCGGCGATGTGGGGCGGCATCAGGCCATCCTGGTAGAGCACATAGGAGAGCAGCAGGTAGTCGATGTGGCTGCGGTGGCAGGGCACGTAGACCAGGGTATGGTCGCCGGCCAGCGCCTTGACCCGTTCCAGGCCGCGTACATCGACCCCGTCGTAGAGCCGGTTCCACAGCCGACGCAGCAGGCCGTCCATGAAGCGCAGCACCGGATAGGTCATGTTGGAGGAGATCTCGCGGCCATAGCGCAGGGCGCGACGCTGCAGTCGCTCCGCCGAGGGGCGTCCCTCGGCGGCCAGCGCCTCGACCACCTCGCGGACCTCGGGACTCCTGGCCACCCCCTCGATCAGGGTGCGCCGGTGGGAGAGGTCGGGGCCCAGCACCCGGGTACGCACCCGGCGGAAATGCACCCGCAGCAGCCGCGCCGCCTTGCGGTTGGTCAGGGCGGCACCCGGTTGGGCGGGGTCGATCAGGTCGCCAAGGCGCAGCGGGGCGCCGAAGTGGATCTCCACGCTGCGGCGATTGACCAGGATCGAGAGCAGGCGGCGCAGCCGCCCGGTGAGCCGCCAGCTATCCGCGGCCACCATCCGCCAGAAGCCGAAGCGCTTGCCCGGGGCGCGCCCCCAGAAGACGCTCACCGGCACGAGCTGGACCTCACGGCCGGCCTCGGCCAGGCGCTGCTCGATCAGCGGCAGGAAGGGGGCCTCGGGGCGGGGGCGGCGCCGCCACAGACGGCGTCGCGGTGCCGGCAGGGCGAGGCAGGCCGCCAGTTCCACCTCGCCGATTCGCCGCCGCCCACCCGCAAGGGGCAGGCCGTGCTGGCGGGTCAGTGAGGCCAGCAGGAAGGTGTCGCTGACGGCCGGGCGCGGTAGTACATAGAGCACCGGCAGGCTCGGCTCGAGCGCCAGCGCCTCGGGGGCGGGCTCGATCAGGCGCGGCTGGACCCAGGCGGCGATCAGCCGGGTCATCAGCGCGTGCAGGGGAGTGGTGAGAAGGTGCCGCAAGGCCATCCGTTTGCCCCGACGCAGGAAAGGGAAGGAAAAGGCCAGTATAGTCTCCGGGAAGGCCTCGGGTCAGGCCTGCTTCCCAGGACAGGGAGTCTGCCATGCACGGGATCTGGAGAGACGGCAACCACTTCGAGCTGCTGCCCGAGGCGAGCCGCTTCCTGCCGGCCATGTTCGAGGCGCTGGAGGGTGCCGAGTCGTCGATCCTGATCGAGCTCTATCTGATGGAGTCGGGGCGCCTGGCGTCGGCACTGATCGGTGCCTTGGAGAAAGCCGCGAAGCGCCGCGTCACGGTGATGCTGCTGCTCGACGGCTACGGCGCCATGGGGCTCTCGAGCGAGGATCGCGAGCGCCTGGAGGCCGGCGGCGTGGCGCTGCGCTTCTTCAATCCGCTGGGCTTTCACTCCCTGGCCCGCAACCTGACCCGGGACCATCGCAAACTGGTGGTAGTGGACGGTCGGGTCGCCTTCACCGGTGGCTTCGGCGCCGTGGACGAGTTCCTAGACGCCTGGTACGAGGTGGCCCTGCGCATGGAAGGGCCGGTGGTGGCCGACTGGGTGCGGCTGTTCTGCCGACTGTGGGACTCGCCGCTGACCCGCGGCAGCGGGTCAGCGGGGCTGGTGCACGGGCTCTCCACCGAGACCCGCCAGGCCGAGGGCTACCGCGGCATGGCCGGACGGGTGGTGTGGGGGCAGGGCTATCGCTACCAGGCGATCCGCCATTCCCTGCATCGCCGGGTCTCCGGCGCCCGCCAGCGCATCTGGATCTGCACCCCCTACTTCGTGCCCACCTTCAGCCTGCGTTTGCGCCTGGCCCGGGCCGCCCGCCGCGGCGTGGACGTACAGCTGCTGCTGCCGGGCGAAGCCCATGATCACCCCGGGGTGCGCTACGCCGGCCAGCGCTTCTATGGCCGGCTGCTCAAGGCCGGGGTGCGCATTCACGAGTTCCAGCCCACCTTCATCCACGCCAAGTTCTCGCTGGTCGATGACTGGGTGAGCCTGGGCTCCTGCAATTTCGACCACTGGAGCCTGCACTGGAACCTGGAGGCGAATCAGGAGGTGGCCGATCGACGCCTGGCGACCGAGGTGGCAGAGCTGTTCGAGCGCAACTTTGCCGCCAGCCACGAGATCGACCTTCAGGCCTGGTCACGGCGTCCGCGCTGGCAGCGGCTCAAGGAGTGGCTGTACGGCAGCCTGGATGGAATGCTCACACGTCTTCGATAGCACTTGGTGCGACTATATTTTCAGCGACAGAGCCGGCCTGCCGGGTAAGCCACCGGTCGGCTATTGACGTTGACATGAGCGAGGACCGGTTGCTATTGGATCGATAATCCGTCGTCGAGATGCGCTGCTTTCCAATCGGTGTGCATGCCGTGAGGGAGCCCGTTCCTTCCGGCTTTCGTGGTTGATCATGATTCACGATGGCAGCCTATGTATACCCGTATTTTTCATCTCTTATGGAACATTAGGTTATGTTTGCTGGCGCACAGAAAAACTTGCCCTTACCTCCTATGCTCAAGCAGGAGTATCAAGGGAAGTGCCTGAGTAAGCATATTGCATCGTGCGCCACAGGGAATGTGGTGCCTCCGCCGTAGTGGCCGTAGTGGCCGTAGTGATTGTTGGTAAACAGTAAAGATAATTTTACGTGGAATATTGCCTTGATTGTCTCGCTATTTCGGCCAACGAACAGGAAAATTTTTCCTTGGCAATCATGGTTCAAGGTAAAAAATCAAGTAGGAGAAGAGCATGAAAAAGACAGCAATTGCCATCGCAGTTGGCGCCCTGAGTCTCGGGCTTTCCCAGGGACTCCTGGCCCAGAATCAGGATGCAGAGCTCGATGAGCAGAAACAGATGACACAGGAAGGCTCGCAGGGTCAGGGACCCGAGGTGCGCGTCGAGGGTGAGTCAGCCGACGTTTCTGTTGAGCAGGAGCCGGCCGAAATTCAAGTTGAGCAACAGCCGCCGAGCGTAACCGTCGAGCAACAGGCGCCGCAAGTTACCATTGAGCAGCCGGATCCCGACGTCACTGTCGAACAGGCCGACCCCAACGTCACGGTCGAAGAGACGGGTGAAGCCAGCGTCGAGGTCGAGCGCGCCCAAGATGTCGACGCCCAGATGCGTGACACGGATCAGCAGGATCAAGCCCAACAGGATCGTGATCAGACTTCCCGCGATCGGGACTCTGAGGGCAGTGACCTGATGAGCATGAAAGTCGGCGATATCGAAGGTTATACCATCTATAGCCGAGAAGACGGTGAAGAGATCGGTGACGTCGATCGCGTGGTTCGCGACACTCAGAATAACGATATCTATGTCGTGGTTACCAAAGGAGGCTTCCTCGGTTTCGGCAAGGACGAGTTTGGCTACAAATTGAATAATGTAGATATTCGTGGGGATGAGGAACTCGTAGTCCGCTCAGGCGATGACGGTGTTTCCGGGGATTATGGCAGCGACCAGTATGAGGATGTAGACGGGGGCCAGACCCTCCGTGAGGCTATGCAAGGTAACTAAATGTTTCTTGTAGGTAGCGCGGCTTCGGCCGCGCTTTTTTTTGAGCTTGTTTTACGCCTCTATGGTCTTGTTGCCATCGCCGTGCCAGGTAAGGCTTCGTCGTCGGCGTATCACCCAAGGTGACAAGTTATATGCTCGGGGCTTACGGATTGCGTCTATGTCCAACTCGCCCGGCAGGCTTTTTCCTGCGCGGCATCGGCTTGGGGGTCTCCGGCGGCACCCGGTAATGCAGGTAGAGGTCGAGCACCAGCTCGGGCAACTGGCGTACCAGCGCCTCCAGGCGCGTGCCATCGCCGACGAACTCGGCCATGTCGGGCTCGTCGTCGAACAGTCCGGAGAGCGCCATGAAGGGCAGCAGCAGGGCGGCGGCGGCCTCCTCATCCTCCTCGAACCAGGAAGCCTCGTCCAGGAACACCCCCTCCATGAAGCCGGCACACCAGTCGCCGATGGGCGTCTCCTCGGCGGGCAGGTCGTCCAGGGTGAGCTCGAAGGGAAGCTCCGGCAGCTGCCCCTGCTCCAGGGCGGCGATGGCGTTGCGGCGCAGCTGCTCGAGCAGCCCGAGGATCTCCTCACGCTCGCGGGCGTCATGGAAATCCGGCTCGCCCTGAAACAGCTCCGCCACCCAGGCGGCCGGATCGGCCTCGCTGGGCGCCACCGCCAGGGCCACCAGGAAACCGTGGCTGCCGATCAGGTCCAGGGCGTCCTCGCCGACCCGGTAGGAGGCCAGGAAGTCATCCAGGCGGTCGAGCTGATCATCGTCGAGCAGGGGTTCGGGCTGGGGGGTATCGGACATCGTCACTCTCGCGGACAGGAGGGCAGGAACGGCGCTTTACGCCTGGCGGACGAGAGGCCATTCTAGCACCCCATGAACCGACCCGCGCTGCCCACCCCCGACCTCGATCGCCTCGCCACCCTCGAGGGCGAGGCGTTGCTTGCCGTCCTGCATGAGCGGGTGGAGGCCGCCTGGCGACTCTGCCATGAGGTGCATCCGGGGCTTCCGCGGCCCCGGGTCTGGTGCGACCTGCGCGGGAAGGGCGCCGGGCAGGCCCACTTCGGTCGCGGTGGGCTACGCTTCAACCCGGTGCTCTACGCCGAGAATCGTCGCGAGTTCCTGGTGGAGGTGGTGCCCCACGAGATGGCTCACTGGCTGGTCCACCATCTGGAGGATGGCCACCGGGCCCGTCCCCACGGCCGCGAGTGGCAGACCGTGATGCGGGGACTGTTCGGCCTGGCGCCTCGCACTACCCACCGCTTCGATACCGGCCGCGCCAGTCCGTCCCCCCACCGCTACGCCTGCGACTGCCGCGAGCACGCCTTCAGCGCCCGGCGCCATGCGCTGGTGCGGCAGGGGCAGCGTTATCGCTGCCGTCACTGCGCTCAGACCTTGGTCTATCTTGGTTGGGAGGTGTTTAAAAATACTACTTAACCAATTGTTATTTAAAGGGAATTCGTTCATACCAATGTCTAAGAGGAAGTAGGGGCGGGCGGGAGTATGCTGAGCCCATCTTAAATAGCGTCGGCCATCCTCCACACAATCCCAAGGCAAGGTTGGCAGGCTACACTCATCTGACGGGGCCATCCCAAGAACAGAGGCACTTCCATGAGCGATCAACAGAACGTCTATCCGGTGCGCGATGACATCGCCGCCAAGGCCTGGGCCGACAAGGCGAAGTATCAGGCGATGTACCAGCAGTCCGTGGACGACCCGGATGCCTTCTGGGCCGAGCAGGCCAAGCGCATCGACTGGGTCAAGGCGCCCACCAAGATCAAGCACACCAACTTCGATCCGCACAACGTGGACATCCGCTGGTTCGAGGACGGCAGCCTAAATGTCAGCGCCAACTGTCTCGATCGCCACCTGGAAGCGCGGGGCGATCAGACCGCCATCATCTGGGAAGGCGACAACCCCGATGAGTCCGAGCACATCAGCTACCGTGATCTCCACGCGCGTACCTGCAAGCTGGCCAATGCCCTGAAAGAGCTGGGCATCGGCAAGGGCGACGTGGTCACCCTCTACATGCCGATGATCCCCGAGGCCGCCGTGGCCATGCTGGCTTGTGCTCGCATCGGTGCGGTGCACTCCGTGGTCTTCGGTGGCTTCTCCCCCGATGCCGTGGCCCAGCGGGTGATCGGCGCCAACTCCAAGCTGGTGATCACCGCCGATGAGTCCGTTCGTGGCGGCAAGCAGGTGCCGCTCAAGGACAACGTCGACGCGGCCCTGACCCGTCCAGGTACCGAAGTCTGCGAGAAGGTGCTGGTGGTCAAGCGCACCGGCGGCGAGATCGAATGGAAGGATGGCCGCGACGTCTGGTACGGCGAGCTGGTCGAGAAGCAGTCCGCCGACTGCCCGGCCGAGGAGATGAACGCCGAGGATCCCCTGTTCATCCTCTACACCTCCGGCTCCACCGGTGCGCCCAAGGGCCTCAAGCACACGACCGGTGGCTACCTGGTCTACGCCAGCCTGACCCACCAGTATGTGTTCGACTATCAGGATGGTGATATCTACTGGTGCACCGCGGACGTGGGCTGGGTCACCGGCCACAGCTACATTGTCTACGGTCCGCTGGCCAACGGTGGTACCACCCTGATGTTCGAGGGCGTGCCCAGCTATCCGACCCATGGCCGCATGGGCGATATCGTCGACAAGCACAAGGTCAACATTCTCTACACCGCACCCACCGCCATCCGCGCTCTGATGGCTCATGGCGACAGCGTGATGGACTCCAGCCAGCGCGACACCCTGCGCATCCTCGGGTCGGTGGGTGAGCCCATCAACCCCGAGGCCTGGGACTGGTTCTACCGGGTGATCGGTAATTCCAAGTGCCCGATCGTCGACACCTGGTGGCAGACCGAGACCGGCGGCATCATGATCACGCCGCTGCCCGGTGCCACGGATCTCAAGCCCGGTTCTGCCACCCTGCCATTCTTCGGCGTTCAGCCGGCGCTTTTCGACAGCGAGGGCAACACCCTCGAGGGCGCCGTGGAGGGCAACCTGGTGCTCACCGACTCCTGGCCGGGTCAGGCACGCTCCATCTGGGGTGACCATGAGCGCTTTACCCAGACCTATTTCTCCACCTACAAGGGCGTCTACTTTACCGGTGACGGCTGCCGTCGCGATGAAGATGGCTACTACTGGATCACCGGTCGCGTCGACGACGTGCTCAACGTCTCTGGCCACCGCATGGGGACCGCCGAGATCGAATCCTCCCTGGTGGCCCACGATGCCGTGGCCGAGGCCGCCGTGGTGGGCTTCCCCCACGACATCAAGGGCCAGGGTATCTACATCTATGTGACCCTGAACGGCGATGTGGAGCCCACCGACGAGCTCAAGAAGGAGCTGACCCAGTGGGTGCGCAAGGATATCGGTCCGATCGCCTCGCCGGACGTCATTCAGTGGGCCCCGGGCCTTCCGAAGACACGCTCCGGCAAGATCATGCGACGCATCCTTCGCAAGATCGCCGCCAATGAGTGCGACGGCCTGGGCGATACCAGCACACTGGCCGATCCGAGTGTGGTCGATGAGCTGATCGAGAATCGCGCCGTGCGCTGATACGCGCTGCGCTACTCTCTTGCAGAGCCGGCCTTCGTGGCCGGCTTTTTTGCGCTTGACGGACAATATTGTCGACAATGTTGTCGGAGCGCTTGGGAATCGCCTCTGCCATGGGGTAACATGCCCCACAGTCATATAAGACCCCGAGTGGCGGTCCACGCCCGCTGCCAGAGGAACCGGAGGAGAATCCATGGCCTTTGCCCAGAAATTCATCGTCGCCGATGACCATCCGCTGTTCCGCGCAGCCCTCACCCAGGCGCTGCGCCAGCTGGCGCCCCAGGCCGAGATCGTGGAGTCCGACACCATGCAGGCCACCGCCGAGGTGGTGAATCGCCACCCGGACGCCGACCTGATCCTGCTCGATCTGCACATGCCGGGGGCCCACGGCTTCTCAGGCCTGATTCAGCTGCGCGGCCAGACGCCGGATATCCCGGTGGCGGTGGTCTCGGGCAGCGACGAACCCTATGTGGTACGTCGCGCCATCGACTACGGTGCCTCCGGCTTCATTCCCAAGTCCTCCTCGCTGCAGCTGATTGCCGAGGCGGTGGGGGAGATCCTCGACGGTGAAGTGTGGCTGCCGGCGGAGCTGGCCGCGGTCATGGGCGAGGCCAACGAGGAGGAGACCAAGTTTGCCGAGGCGATCGCCTCGCTGACCCCGCAGCAGTTTCGCGTGCTCAACATGCTCACCGAGGGCCTGCTCAACAAGCAGATCGCCTATGAGCTCAGCGTTTCAGAGGCGACCATCAAGGCCCACGTCACCGCCATCCTGCGCAAGCTGGGCGTGCACTCGCGCACCCAGGCGGTGATCGCCGCCCAGAAGCTCGAGGTCGAGCCGCCGAAGGTGGAATCCTGAGCCGGCGGAGCCGGCTCAGGAGCTGTAAGCCTCAAGCTTGAAGCTGGAAGAACACCGCCCCCATGGCCTTGTCATGGGGGCGGTGTTCTTCCAGCTTGTGCGTCAGCGCTACTGCGCCGCGCGGCTGGCCTGCAGGGTGCGGGTGAGCAGGGCGCGCAGGGCGGCGGGGCGCACCGGCTTGAGCAGCAACTGGTAGCCGGCTCGCCGGACCTCCTCGGCCACCTCCTCGGTACGGTCCGCGGTGATAACGATGCCGGGCACCGCGCCCTCGAGCCGTTCACCGAGGGCCTCGAGCGCCATCAGGCCGGTGACCTCGTTGTCCAGGTGGTAGTCGGCCAGGATCGCGTCGGGGTCGCCATCGAGGTGGCGCAGTACGGACTTGGCGCCGCCGATGGTGGTGGCGGTGAACACCTCGCAGCCCCAGCCCGAGAGCATCGCCTTCATCCCCTCCAGGATCAGGCTCTCGTTGTCGATGCACAGCACGCGGATGCCGACGAGCTTGTTGCCGGCGCGCTTGGGCGAGGCGGCCTCCTCGGCCTGTTGTGCCTCGCTGCGCGCCTCGACCACCGGCACGCTGACCGCGAACATGGTGCCTGAGCCCTCCTTGGAGCGCACCGTGATCGGGTGGTCGAGTACCCGGCTCATGCGGTCGGCGATCGACAGCCCCAGCCCCAGTCCCTTCTCGCTCTCCTTGTGGCGCGAGGCCTGGTCGAGGCGGCGGAACTCCTGGAAGATCTCTGCCTGCTTGGACTCGGGAATGCCGGGCCCCGAATCCCACACCTGGATGGAAAGGCGGTCGCCGTGGCGGCGGCAGCCGAGTAGTACCCGGCCCTCCTGGGTGTAGCGGATGGCGTTGGAGAGGAAGTTCTGGATGATCCGGCGCAGCATCTGGGCATCGCTGTCGACCCAGGCCCGGGTCGGCACCACCAGCAGGTCGAGGCCGCGATCCTCGGCCATCACCTCGAACTCGGCGCGCAGCGGGCGGATGATGTCGGCCAGCGCAAAGTGGCTGCGCCGCGGGGTCAGGGCGCCGGCGTCGAGCTTGGAGATGTCGAGCAGGGTGCCGAGCAGTTCCTCGGCGGCCTGCAGCGAGTTGTCGATATGGCCGATGGTGCGCTTCATGGTGTCGGGCTCCATCTCCTGGGAGAGCGCCGAGGTGAACAGCCGGGCGGCGTTGAGCGGCTGCAGCAGGTCGTGGCTGGCGGCGGCCAGGAAGCGGGTCTTGGAGGCGTTGGCATCCTCGGCGAGCTGCTTGGCCTGGCGCAGCGCCAGCTCGGCCTCGGCGCGCACCCGGTTTTCCTGGCGCAGGGCGGCGTTGGCCTCGGAGAGCGCTTGGGTGCGCTCGCGCACTCGCTCCTCCAGGGTCTCGTTGGTCTCCTTGAGGGCGATCTCCGCCTGGCGCCGCTCGGTGATGTCTTGATAGAGGGCGAAGAAGCCGAGTATCGCCCCGCTGTCGCCGAAGTGGGGCGTGTAGGTCACCAGCATATAGCGGCGCCCCTCGGGCAGGCGGAGGGAGACTTCGAAGCTGACCCGTTCGCCGGCCAGGGCTCGCCTGATCCAGGGCTCACGCTCGCGGGCCATCTCCGGTGACACCACGTCCTGAACTCGCTTGCCGATCACCGCATTGCGGTCGATGCCGAAGGCCTGCTCATAGGCGCGGTTGGTGAAGAGGTAGCGGCATTCCTTGTCGAAGTAGGCGATCAGCGCGGGCACATTGTCCGTATAGATGCGGATGTTGTTCTCCGAGCGGATCAGCGCTTCCTCGATGCGCTTCTGCTGGGTGATGTCCTGATAGGTGTAGACGAAGCCGCCGCCGGGCATGGGGTTGCCCTGCACCTCCAGCACGCTGCCATCCTGGCGGTAGCGCACGTAGCGGTGGGGCTGGCCCTCGCGGATATTGTCGAGCAGCAGTTGGACGTGCTCCTCGGGGTCGCCGGGGCCGTACTCGCCGTTATGGGCGTTGTAGCGGAAGATCTTGTCCATCGGTGCGCCGACCCGGATCAGATGGTCGGGGAAGCGGAACAGCTCCAGATAGCGCTGGTTCCACACCACCAGTCGCAGGTTCTGGTCCACCACGCTGATGCCCTGGTTGATGTTCTCGATGGTGGCCTGGAGCAGGGCGCGGTTGAACTCCAGCACCTGGGAGGCCTCGTCGACGATGGAGATCACGTCGGAGATGCCGATGCCGCGGCCCTGCAGCGCCGAGTTGACCACGATGCGCGCCGAGGAGGCCCCCAGCACCGAGGCGAGGAAGCGCTCGGTGAACTGGATCACGTCGATGGAGGCACGAGTGCCGTCCTCCAGCGTCGAGCCGCTGCGCCGCGCGTAGTCGTGGAAGGCGCGGCTCACCTGATTGGCGCCCAGGAAGCGTTCGCACAGTACCTTGAGGTCGCCCACCGTGGTGGCCCCCGTCCAGGGTCGATTCACCGAGGTCTGGCGGGTCTCCACGCTGTCCACGAACAGCGAGGCCTGGATGCGCTCCACCACCCGCTGGGAGGTGACCTGGGAGACGAAGATGTAGCAGAACAGATTCACCCCCAGCGACAGCATGACGCCGTGGGTGAAGCTGTCGCCGACATTCAGCCCGAACAGCGAGGTGGGCGCCAGCCAGGCCAGCCCCAGCGGGCCGCCGTCTATCCAATGGCCCGGCAGCACCCCGGCGGAGATCATCGCCGGCATCAGCAGGCTGTAGGCCCAGATGGCGAAGCCGGCATTCATGCCGACGATCACCCCCAGGCGGTTGCCGCGCTTCCAGTAGAGGCCGCCGATCAGCGCGGGGGCGAACTGGGCGGCGGCGGCAAACGAGAGCATGCCGATGGAGGCCAGCGAGGTGAACTCGCCGATCAGCTGATAGAAGCCGTAGGCCATGGCCAGCACCGCGGCAATGGTGATGCGCCGGGCGCGCAGCACCAGGCGGCCGTAGTCTCGGGCCTTGGTGTCGAACCAGCGCAGGCGGAACAGCGCCGGGATGACGATCTCGTTGGAGATCATGATCGATACCGCCACGGCGGCCATGATGACCATGCCGGTGGCCGCAGAGAAGCCGCCGATGAAGGTCAGCAGGGTCAGCCACTCGCTTTCCGCCGCCATGGGCAGCGCCAGCACATAGGTGTCCGGTTCGATGCCGCTGTCGGCGAACAGGGTCAGGCCGGCGGCGGCCAGCGGCAGTACGAAGAAGGCGAAGGCCGCCAGGTAGAGCGGGAAGAGCCAGCGCGCCTTGGCGGCATCGTCGGGGTGGGTGTTCTCGACTACCGCCACGTGGAACTGGCGAGGCAGGCAGAGGATCGCCAGCATCGCCAGCAGGGTCTGGGCCCAGAAGCTCTGGCCGAAGTCCTGCTGGGAAAGTTGGCGCTGCAGCTCCAGTTGGACCTCCGCCTGGGCGAAGAGCTCGCCCAGGCCGCCGAACATGCCCCAGGTGACGTAAGCACCGAGCACCAGGAAGGCGACCAGCTTGACCAGCGACTCGAAGGCCACGGCGTGGATTAGCCCCTCGTGGTGCTCGGTGGCGTCGGTGTGGCGAGTGCCGAACAGGATCGCGAAGGCCGCCATCACCACCGCGACGTAGAAGGCAGTGTCGGCGAACAGCGGGGTATCGGTAGGGTCACCGGAGGCGGTGAGCACGCTGAAGGAGGTGGATACCGCCTTCAGTTGAAGGGCGATGTAGGGCAGGGTGCCGATCAGGGCCACCAGGCTGGCGAAGGCGGCCAGGGACTGGGCCTTGCCGTAGCGCGAGGCGATGAAGTCGGCGATGGAGGTGACGTTCTGGTGCTTGGCCACGCGGATCATCTTGGCCAGCACCGGCCAGAACAGCAGGAAGGTGAGGATCGGCCCGACGTAGATGCTGGCGAAGGACCAGCCACCGGTGGCTGCCTGGCCCACTGCGCCATAGAAGGTCCAGGAGGTGCAGTAGATGGCCAGTGCCAGGCTGTAGATGATGGGCCGGCGCCGGCTGGCGCCATGCTGGCGGGCATGCCGGTCGCCACGCCAGGCGATGCCGAACAGGACGGCGATGTAGAGCAGCGATATGGCAACCAGCAGCCAGCCTGAGAACATGGTCTCTCTCCCTCGAGTCTGGCGCCCATTCTAGGGCAATGTGACCCGGTAAGGCAGGCGGCGGAGCGTCAGGCGGTCTGGCAGACCGCCAGGAAGAGCGGAGCGTCCTCGGTCAGCCGGCGGCTGTGCTCGAGAAGGGGCTGGCGAGTGTCCGCATCCAGCGGCAGCATCTCGCGGGTGGTGCAGTTCATCAGCCAGGTCTGGGTCGTGACGCGGTCCTGGACCTGCTTCTCGAAGTGGTAAAGCAGGAACTCGACCCGCCGTTCACCTTCCTGCTCCTGAACTGCCATGCTCTGCTCATCGACCACGCTGAACGCGGTGGCCATGGGGAAGAGATAGGTCCAGGGGCGCCAGAACATGGCGTCGTGCTCGACCTGCACCACCCGGGCCGACTCGGGCAGCAGTTGCTGCTTGTGCTCGTACCAGGAGTACTCGACGTTGATCTGGTAGCCGAGCATGCCCATACCGGCGAATACCGGGATGATCCATCGCGGCAGCCGCTTGCCGCTGGCCATGCGCAGCAGCATGCCGAGGCCGGCGGCGCCGAGACCGGCGAAGACCGCCGCGATCAAGTGCCAAATCATGAAAGGTCCTTACTCAAAGCGATCGGGCTTCCCTAGGGAAGCCCGATCGGTGGGGATTGACTGGCCCGGCGAGCCGGGCCAGGGGGCCATTATGGCCCAGAATGGCCTGAGGCGTCAGTGGTCGATGGCAGTGCCAGCGCCCTTGGGATAGCGCACGCTTTCCACCAGGTCCTGGATTTCCTGCGGAGGCTCCTCGGTCGCACTGGAGATCGCGAAGGCCACCGCGAAGTTCATTATCGCACCCACCGCACCGAAGGAGAGCGGGGAGATGCCCAGGATCCAGTTGTCCGGAGTGTTGGGCAGCATGTTGGTGCCCGGAATGAACAACCAGCCCAGGTAGGTGAAGATGTACAGCAGGGTGGCGATCAGACCGGTCAGCATGCCGGCAACGGCGCCCTTGCTGTTTATACGCTTGGAAAAGATCCCCATCATCAGCGCCGGGAACAGCGAGGCGCCGGCGATACCGAAGGCCAGGGCCACCGTCTGGGCGGCGAAGCCCGGAGGGTTGAGGCCCAGGTAGGTGGCCAGCAGGATGGCGCCGCCCATGGAGATCCGCGCCGCCAGCATCTCGCCCTTCTCGGAGATCTTGGGGTTGATCATGGTCTTGATCAGGTCGTGACTGATGGCCGAGGAGATGGCCAGCAGCAGACCTGCGGCGGTGGAGAGCGCAGCCGCGATACCGCCGGCGGCGATCAGGCCGATGACCCAGCCGGGCAGATTGGCGATCTCGGGGTTGGCCAGTACCAGGATGTCGTTGTTGACCTCAAGCTCGTTGCCTGCCCAGCCGCGCGCCTCGGCCACCTCGTTGAACTCGGGATTGGCATCGTTGTACAGCTGGATGCGTCCGTCGTTGTTGAGGTCGTTGTAGGTGATCAGGCCGGTCTCTTCCCAGGTGCGCACCCATTCCGGACGGTCTGCATAGAGGATCGGCTCGGAAGAAGCGGCCTCGTAGTCCTCCACCTGGCCGGCGAGCTCGGGATAGACGGTGGTCATCAGGTTGAGGCGCGCCATGGAGCCCACGGCGGGTGCGGTCAGGTAGAGCAGGGCGATAAACACCAGGGCCCAGCCGGCAGACCAGCGGGCGTCGGCCACCTTCGGCACGGTGAAGAAGCGGATGATGACGTGGGGCAGGCCCGCGGTGCCGACCATCAGCGACAGGGTGAACAGCACCATGTTGAGCTTGTTGTCCACATCCGCCGTGTAATCGCGGAAGCCCAGCGCCACCACCACGTCGTCGAGTTTCTGCAGCAGCGGCACGCCGGACTCGGTGTGGGTGCTGAACATGCCGAACATCGGGATCGGGTTGCCGGTCAGCTGGAAGGCGATGAACACCGCCGGGATGGTGTAGGCGATGATCAACACCACGTACTGGGCCACCTGGGTATAGGTAATACCCTTCATGCCGCCGAATACCGCATACAGGAACACGATGAAGGCTGCGATCCAGATGCCCCAGGTGTTGGAGACCTCGAGGAAGCGCGAGAAGGCCACGCCGGCACCGGTCATCTGGCCGATGACGTAGGTCACGGAGGCCGTGATCAGACAGATGACGGCCACCAGGCGTGCCGCATTGCTGTAGAAGCGGTCACCAATGAAGTCCGGCACCGTGAACTTGCCGAACTTGCGCAGGTAGGGCGCCAGCAGCATGGCCAGGATCACGTAGCCGCCGGTCCAGCCCATCAGGAACGATGAGTTGGCGTAGCCGCCGGAGGCCAGCAGGCCGGCCATGGAGATGAAAGACGCCGCGGACATCCAGTCGGCGGCGGTGGCCATGCCGTTGGTGATCGGGTGGACGCCGCCGCCCGCCACGTAGAAGTCCTTGGTGGAGCCCGCTCGGGCCCAGATGGCGATGCCGATGTAGAGGGCGAAGGAGGCCCCTACGAACAGCAGGTTGATGGCAAATTGACTCATGCTGGTTTACTCCCCCAGACCGTATTTTTGATCGAGCTTGTTCATCTTCCAGGCGTAGAAGAAGATCAGCACGATAAAGGTGAGGATGGAGCCCTGCTGGGCAAACCAGAAGCCCAGGTCGGTGCCGCCCACGGGAATGCCGGAGAGCAGCGGCCGAAACAGGATGGCGCATCCGTAGGAAACGAAGGCCCAGACGATCAGGCATCCGGTGATCAGGCGCACGTTCGCCTTCCAGTAGCCGGAGGAATCGGTTTTCTCTTCCGCCATTGTCGTGTTCTCCACTTGTTATTGGTGGGGTTGGGAAATTGGGTGGTCGATTGATTGCGGGTCACCAGGGGCAATCACTTGGCTCTTGCCCGGCCTTTGCGAGCCCCGGGGGCTCATCCCGGTTGTGGGGAGGCCTGTGGGGCAGACCGCGCCGGAATCGGAAAGCATCGTTGCCGTGCGATTGCCCTGCGCGATGCAGTGTGGATAGTGGGCAATGAGTGGCGAAAATGAATCCCAGACTTTCGTATCATGAGAAAAATACGATTTAATAGGCGTTAGCTGGTTTCTTTATAATCAATGGTTTGTAAGCATGTTATCGGCTGATTACAGAGTGGGGGGGAACCGGATTAGGACGATTGTATAGGGGGCGGCGAGGCCGGCTTTCGTCCTGCCAACGCAGGCCTTTGACGATGGTCTAAGACGCCGGGAGGGAAGACGTTCGTCTAGCTTATAAGGGCAATGGAGAGGCTGCTATCCTTTCTTGAGTCCTCCTGCCAGGCAGGACATGCGGGTCCGCCGTCGCGGCATGCCCGTCCTCCAACAACCATCAGGTGGCGGCCATAAACGCCGTTCCCGTTCCGGCCCTTCCCTCAGCCAGCAGCCCCGACCGGGGTGGCGGGGATCAGGTGCGCCATGGTCGGAAAGCCGCCCGCGAGGTCAGCGCCATGGTCGAGGTCGATCTTTCCCAACCGCCGTTCACCCTGCTCGATGAGGCCGGCCGCGAGCGGGTTCGTCAGGGCGTTGACCTGGCCTACTTCGACCGAGACGAGATCATTCTCGAGACGGGGCAGGTCGGCGAGAACCTCTTCATCATCCAGAAGGGCGAGGTGGCGGAAGTCGACCCGACCCTGGCAGCGGCCCGTTCACGCATCGGCCACTACACCCGCGGCGACCTCTTCGGCGCCATCAGCATCCTCAACGGCAAGAGCCGCTACCGTTTCCGGGCCGAGCAGGAGAGCCTCTGCTACCTGCTGCCCAGGGCACTGTTCCTCGAACTCTGCGACGACTACCCGCCCTTCTCCGAGTTCTTCCGACAGACCCTCGCCCACAAGGCGCGCCTGCTGACCGAGCAGCGCGCCGAAGGCGGGGTCACCATGGCCGGCTTCATGCTGGCGCGGGTCGACGAGTGCATGCGTGAGCCGCTGATCGTCCCGGCCGCCACCACCATCGCCGAGGCCGTGACCACCATCAACGAGCGCCATGCCGACAGCCTGCTGGTGGAGGGTGATGCCGGCCCCGGCATGATCACCAAGACCGACCTGCTCAACGCCCTGGTAGTGGAGGGGCGTGATCGTGACAGCGCCTTGGAAGGGCTGGGTCGCAACGAGCTGATCACGGTGGGCCCGGGGCAGTATCTGTTCGAGGCGCTGGTGGTGATGACCCGCCATAAGGTGGAGCGAGTGGTGGTAGTGGAGAAGGAGGCTGCGATTGGCGTCGTCGAACTGACCGACGTGCTCAGCTTCTTCTCGAGCCGCAGCTACGTGGTCAGTCTGCAGGTGGAGCAGGCCGAGAGCCTCGAGGCGCTGGCCGCTGCCAGCCGCCGTACGCCGGAACTGGTCAAGGCGCTGATGGCCCAGGGGGTCAAGCTGCGCTTCGCCATGGGCCTGCTGGCGGCGCTCAACGGACGGATCATGAGCAAGGCCTGGGGCTTTCAGGTCGACGAGAGCTACCACCGTGACAGCTGCCTGATGGTCATGGGCAGCGAGGGGCGCGGGGAGCAGATCCTCAAGACGGATCAGGACAACGGCCTGATCCTGACAGACGACCTCGACTGGCCCGACTGCGGCGAGCAGATGCAGCGCTTCACCGAGACGCTGATCGAGCTGGGTTACCCGCCCTGCCCGGGCAACATCATGGTCTCCAACCCGGAATGGGTCGGTACCGTGACCCAGTGGTGTGAGCGCATCGCCAGATGGGCCAGCAAGCGTGACGGCGACAGCCTGATGAAGCTGGCCATCATGCTCGACTCCCACGCGGTGGCCGGCAACCCGGCGCTGCTCGACCGCGTGCGCGACGAGTTGTTCGAGCGCTGCGCCGGGGACGAGCTGCTGCTCTCCTACTTTGCCCGCACCATTCTGCGCTTCTCCACCCCGCTGACCCTGTTCGGCTCGCTCAAGCGGCCCCAGCACGGCATCGACATCAAGAAGGGCGGCATCTTTCCCATCGTCCACGGGGTGCGGGTGATGGCCCTGGAGCGGCGCATCCGCCCGACCTCCACCCTGGAACGGCTGGATGCCCTGGCGGCGGACGGCCGGTTGGAACCGAGTTTCGCGGAGGATCTGGGCGAGGCCCTGTCGCTGTTCACCGAAATGCGCCTCAAGCAGCAGCTCGAACACCTGGGCAGCGGCGGCGAGCGCAAGCCCGACCGCGTGGTGGTTCAGGAGCTTTCGTCCCTTGAGCGCGATCTGCTGCGTGAGGCGCTGCATATCGTCAAGGACTTCAAGCAGCGCCTCTCGCACCGCTTTCACCTGGAATATTCGTGACGCTGACGTCCGAAGGAACGACAACGACAAAAGGAGACCCCGTCATGATCAAGGCCCTGCGGCGCGCCGCCGACCGGCGCCGGCAAGCCAATGGTGACTATGCCTGGCTGTTTCACCCCTACACCGGGGACGAGATGGTGGTCATCGATACCGAGACCACCGGCCTCGACACCCGCAGCGCCGAGCTGGTCTCGATTGCCGCCGTCAAGGTGCGTGGGGATCGGGTGCTGACCAGCGAATCCCTGGATCTGCGCCTGACACGTCCCGCCAGCCTCTCCGGCGAGTCGATCCGCATCCACGGTCTGCGCGGCATCGATCTGGATGGCGGTCTGGCCGTGGAGGATGCCCTGGGGCGCCTGCTCGATTTCGTCGGTAACCGCCCGCTGGTAGGCTGGTACCTGGGCTACGACCTGGCGATCCTCAACCGTGAGCTGCGCCCGCGCTTCGGCTTCGACCTGCCCAACGCCACCATCGACGTGGCCCAGAGCTATCTGCGCCGCTTGCGCCGCCGCCATCCGGAGGTGGAGTCCGCGCCGCGCTTCGAGAAGGTGGCCCAACTGCTGGACGTGCCGCTGATGGGGCGCCATACCGCCCTGGGCAATGCAGTGACCACGGCGCTGATCTTCCTGCGGCTGGAGCGCCAGGCCAGTGACGTTCGGTGCTATTCCTGAGCGGCCGGGACGGCGTCGCCTGATGGCGCCGGCAATGGTAGGATGGGCGCCCGTCATTTTCGCCCGCACTGGTAGCGCTTACCGACCATGCAAGACGCCTTGAACTTCGACCCTCGCGATCGCCAGGAGGCCCCCTCCGTGACGACCTCCCCGATACAGGAAGCCCCCTCGCCGACCCTGGATGCCCGCGGGCGGCGGGAGTTCAACAAGCTTCAGAAACGCCTTCGCCGCCAGATGGGTAACGCCATCATCGACTATGGCATGATTCACGAGGGCGACCGAGTCATGGTGTGCCTGTCCGGCGGCAAGGACAGTTACACCCTGCTGTCGATCCTGCGCAACCTGCAGCGCAACGCCCCGATCGACTTCTCGCTGGTGGCGGTGAACCTCGACCAGAAGCAGCCGGGCTTTCCCGAGCACGTGCTGCCCGAGTACCTGGCGTCTATTGGTGTCGAGTACCATATCCTCGAGCGCGACACCTACTCGGTGGTCAAGGAGAAGACGCCGGAAGGCAAGACCACCTGTGCGCTCTGCTCGCGGCTGCGCCGCGGCTCCCTCTATGGCTTCGCCGAGGAGATCGGCGCCACCAAGGTGGCTCTGGGCCATCATCGCGAGGATATTCTCGAGACGCTGTTCCTCAATCTCTTCTTTGGTGGCAGCCTCAAGGCGATGCCGCCCAAGCTGCTCGCCGACGACGGCAGGAACATCCTGATCCGCCCGCTGGCCTACTGCCGCGAGGCGGATATCGCCGAGTTCGCCCGCCTGATGGCGTTCCCGATCATCCCCTGCAACCTGTGCGGCTCCCAGCCCAACCTGCAGCGTCAGGTGGTCAAGGAGATGCTGGGGGAGTGGGAGAGGAAGCACCCCGGGCGCCTGGAGAGCATGTTCAAGGCGGTGACCAACGTGGCGCCGTCACAGCTGGGCGATCGCCAGCTGTTCGACTTCGCGGGGCTGGAGGAGAAGCAGACGCGGCTGCTGGCCAGCCGGATCGATCTCCTCAACGAGTAGGGTTGGCTATTTTGCTCCTTCCTCTTCGGCGACCAGGGTCAGGGACTCCAGGTCGAGGATATGCACCTCGCGGCCCGAGACCTCCACCAGGCCCTGGCTCTGGAAGCGGCCGAGGATGCGGCTGACGGTTTCCACGGCCAGGCCCAGGTAGTTGCCGATGTCGGCCCGCGACATGGAGAGGCGGAAGCTGTAGGGAGAATAACCGCGGCGGCGAAAGCGGTCGGATAGGCCTGCGAAGAAGCTGGCCAGGCGCTGGTCGGCGGTCTTGCGCGACAGCAGGCGCATCATGCGGCGATCGTCGCGTAGCTCCTTGCTCATGCTGCGATAGAGTTGGACGCGCAGCTCGGGCAACGTCTCCGACAGCTGATCCAGGCGGTCGAAAGGAATCTCGCAGACGGTGGTGGTCTCCAGTGCCACTACGGTGCCGGGGTAGTGCTCCCCATCGATGCCGTCCAGGCCCACGAGCTCGCTGGGCAGGTAGAAGTTAGTGAGCTGGTCGTCGCCGCTACCCTCGGTGGTCACCTGCTTGAGACTGCCTGAACGCACCGCATAGACGCTGGTGAAGGGACTGTCCTGGCGAAACAGCGTCTCGCCCTTCTTGAGCGGTGCACGCCGGCGGATGATGGCGTCGAACTGGTCCATGTCCTGAACTTCGAGTGCCAGCGGCAGACACAGCGAACTCAGGCTGCAGGTCTGGCAGCGAGTTTCGTGCAGTACAGAGCGCCGCCGTCCGGTCAGACTATCAGGCATGGCCGCCTCCTCCTTGATCATGATCATGGTGGACAGTATGGAGGATTCTGCGGGCAGGGCAAACCACCTCCAAGGAGGTAGGCACGCCAGGCTGGGGACTCAGGACAGGCAGGAGGCCTCGGGGTCGAAGGCGGCAAGCAAATGGGACAGGCCCCAGACCCCATCGGGTGTCACCCTCAGGCACTCGCCGTGGCGCGCCAGTAGCCCCGCCTGGCAGAGCGGGGCCAGGCGCTTCAGGGCGTCGGCCAGGACCATCGTGGCGTCGAGCCCATGGGTTTTCGACAGCGCGGCCGGGTCCAATTCGTGGCGACAGGCGAGCGCCTCGATGGCGTCGCGACGCAGGCGCTCGACGGGGTCCAGCCGGTGGCTGGCGGCGGCGGGCAGACGGCTCGCATCCAGCGCCGCCTCGTAGTCGGTCAGACTCATGGCGTTTCGGGTGCAGGTGTCACCGATACGGCTGATCGCGGCGATTCCGAGGCCGATCTGGTCGCCGGGTGGATAGTGGGTGTAGCCCTGCAGGTCGCGCGCCAGGCGGCCCTCTTCCAGGGCCAGCGCCAGGCAGTCATCCTCGCGGGCAAACTGACCGAGCCCGATGTGCACGTAGCCGGCGTCATCCAGCCGGTCGCGAGCCTCGTCGAGGATCGCCAGGCGGGCTGCCGCGTCGGGCAGGTCCTCGGTCTGGATCTCGCGCTGGGGCCGGTAGCGCTCAGGCAGGTGGGCATAGCGGCGCAGGGTGATGCGCGCCGGGGTCATGGCAATCACCTGGTCGATGGTCTCCCCGAAACCCTCGGGCGTCTGTAGCGGGAGGCCCACGATCAGGTCCAGGTTGAGGGAGTGGAAGCCGAGGCGCTCGGCCTCGTCCACCAGTGACTCGGTCAGCACCCGGGGCTGGATCCGGTTGATCGCCTTCTGCACGCGAAGGTCGAGCTCCTGGACGCCCAGGCTCAGGCGGTTGAAGCCCAGCGCCTGAAGGTGGCGCAGGGTGAAGACGTCGGCCTCGCGCGGGTCGATCTCGATGCTGAAGTCGCGCTCCCGGGCGCCGGAGAGCCCGAAGCGGGCGTCGAGACGGTCGAACAGATCGCCCATCTGGTCCAGCGACAGGAAGGCGGGGGCGCCGCCACCCCAGTGCAGTCGCTGCACGGCAGGGAGGTCATCCAGCAGGCGGCTGATCAGCACCATTTCACGATCGAGCCGAGTGAGGTAGGGCTCGGCCTGACGGCTATCCCGGGACGGCACCCGCTGGGAGGCACAGAAACGACACCCCTGCCGGCAGAAGGGCAGGTGCACGTGAAGCGCCAGCGGTGCCCCGGTGGGGCGCTCGGTCAGGGCCTGGGACAGCGCGGCGGGGGCGCCACCCGCGTCGAGGCGAGCGGGATAGGTGAGATAGTGTGATCCGTCGTGGTCGTGGAACTGCATCGAGTGCCTGCTTCCGGCAGCCCAGGATGGCCCGGCGCGATCGTTGCGTTTCGCCTGAACGGGCATGACGGCGCTCCCGGCTATGAATTTTCTCTCATGCTAGGTCGGCTTGGCGCCAGGGGCGTTGAGCTGCGTCAATCCGGCGTGGAATAGTGCCGAATCACCCGTGGCCTTGAGAGGGGAGCATCAGCCACAGCTGCCATAGCGCAAAGGCGATGATCGACAGTGCCGCCAGCGTGCGTGTGGCCGGGTGGCGGATCAGTCCACCCAGCTGGCGTGCCGCCAGGCCGGTGGCGAGCAGCGCCGGCAAGGTGCCGAGGCCGAAGGCGCCCATCAGCGCCGCGCCCCTGAGCGGATCGGCGGTGGCCAGGCTCCAGGCCAGCATCGAGTAGACCAGCCCGCAGGGCAGCCAGCCCCACACGGCGCCCAGCGCCATCGCCTGGGGCACCTTCACCACCGGCATCAGCCGCCGACCCACCGGCTCCAGGTGGCGCCACAGGCGCTTGCCGAGCGCTTCGACCCTGAGCAACCCCTTCCACCAGTCGGCGATGTAGAGTGCCATCAGGATCAGCATCAGCGCGGCGAAGCCCTGCAGGGCGGTGCGCATGCCGGGAGTGAGGGTGAGCAGGGTGCCGAGGGCGGCCACCAGGGCGCCGGCGAGCATATAGCTGGCGATGCGTCCCAGGTTGTAGCCCAGCAGCAGGCCGGTGAGACGCGCCGTCGAGCGCATGCTGGGTGGCACGGCGAAGGTCAGGGCACTCATGATGCCGCCGCACATGCCGATGCAGTGGGCGCCGCCGAGCAGGCCGAACACGAAGGCCGCCAGCAGCGGCGGCAGGCCAAGGCCGGTGGGGTCCATCAGTTGGGCTCGTCGGGGTCCGCACGCTCCGCCCTGGCGCGCTCGCGAGAGTCGCGGCGGCGCTGGCGCTCGTCGGCGGTCAGGTCGTTTTCGTCCTCGTCGAAGAGGATGCGATGGGCGGGGCCCTCAAGGTCCTCGAACTGGTCGTTCTTTACCGCCCAGAAGAAGGCCCAGACGGCCAGGCCCAGCAGGATCAGCGACAGCGGGATCAGCAGGTAGAGGATGCTCATGGGGTCACCCGACTCGGTTCTGGAGAGGGCTTCGGCAGGGGCGCCGCCACGGGCATGGCACGGCTGCGGAAGCGGTTGAGGCGCAGGGCATTGCCCACCACCACCAGGGAGCTGGCCGACATGCCCAAGGCGGCCAGCCAGGGTGGGACGAAGCCCATGGCGGCGATGGGCATGGCGGTAAAGTTGTAGCACACCGACCAGACCATGTTCTGGCGCATCACCCGACGGGTGGCCCGACTGATCTCGATCGCCTCGACGATGCGTGACAGGCGCGGGCTGAGCAGGATGGCGTCGGCGCTGGTGCGCGCCAGGTCGGTGGCGCCGTTCATGGCGATGGCCACGTCGGCGCCGGCGAGCACCGGAATGTCGTTGATGCCGTCACCCACCATGGCGACCTTCTCGCCGGCGGCCTGGCACTCGCGGATGCGCGCGAGCTTGTCCTCGGGGCTGGCGCCGCCGCGCCAGGTGGCGATCTCCAGTCGCCGGGCCAGGTCGCCCGCCGCGCCGGGGGTGTCGCCGGAGAGCAGTTCCACGGTGAGCCCCAGTGCCTTGAGCGCCGCCACGGTGTCGGCGGCATCTTCGCGCACCCGGTCCTGCAGGGCAAACCAGGCGCGCGGCTCACCCTCCTCGGTGAGCAGTAGCCATTGGCCGTCGCCGGGCGCCTCGAGGGTGTGGTCCGGCGCGGCGAAGTCAGGCTTGCCGAGCCGCCAGCGGCGTCCCTCCAGAAGGCCCTCCAGGCCCTGGCCAGTTCGGCTTGCCACCCCGGTGGCGTGCATCGTGGCCAGCCGATAGGGGTGGAAGGCCCGGGCGATGGGGTGTTCGGAACGCGCCTCCAGGGCGGCGGCCAGGGTGCGGGCGCGCTCGGGGTCCAGCCCGCCCAACGGATGGGTCTCGACCAGCGCCATCTGGCCAGTGGTCAGGGTACCGGTCTTGTCGAGGATCACGCGATCGAGCTGAGAAAGCGACTCGATGGCATCGGCGCGGGTCACCAGCACCCCGCGGCGGCGCAGCTGGCCATGGCCGGCGGTGAGCGCGGTGGGCGTGGCCAGGGCCAGGGCGCAGGGACAGGTGACGACCAGCACGGAGAGCATGATCCAGGGCATTCGCGCCGGGTCGATGAACCACCAGGCGATGGTCACCACCGCGGTGACCAGCAGCAGGCGCAGCACGAAGAGGTGCGCCATGCGCGCCGCCATCTGGGCCAGGCGTGGACGACTGGCGAAGGCCCGGTCGGTGAGGTCGACGATGCCGGCTACCCGGGCGTCGCGTCCGGCGTGGGTCACCCGCACCACCAGCGGGCTCTCGATGTTCTGGCTGCCGCCGGTGACGGTGTCACCGAGGCGCCGGGTGACCGGCAGGTATTCGCCGGTGAGCATGGATTCGTCGAGGCTCGACTCGCCGTCCTCGATCACGCCGTCGGCGGGCACGCCGTGGCCGGGCTTGACCAGCACGCGGTCGCCGGCGGCGAGCTCGCTGGCCGGCAGGATGCGCTCCTCGCCCTCCTCGGTGAGGCGAATCGCCGAGAGCGGCAGGGCGCCGGCCATGGCGTTGCCGCTGTGACCGCTGCGGCGTCGGGCGCGAGCTTCCACGTAGCGCCCGAAGAGCAGGAAGAAGGTGAACATCGCCGCCGAGTCGAAGTATACCTCGCCCTTGCCGGTGATCACCGCATAGCCACTGGCCGTATAGGCGAAGCCGATGGCCAGGGATACCGGCACGTCCATGCCCAGCACCCGGGTGTGCAGGTCGCGCACGGCGTTGCGGAAGAAGGGCGCCGCCGAGAAGAACACCACCGGGGTGGTCAGGGCGAAGGAGAGCCAGTGGAAGAGGGCGTTGAAATCCTCGCCGATGCCCTCGGGGCCGGCCACGTAGATGGGGATGGAGAACATCATCACCTGGGCCATGCCCACCGCGGCGATGATCAGCCGGCGCACGTTCATGCGCTCCTCGTGCTGCAGGCGCGCCTGGGCCTCGTCGGGCTCATAGGGTTGGGCCTGATAGCCGATGGCGGCCATCTCGGCCAGTAGCCGCGACAGCTTGACCGTCTCGGGGTCCCAGCTCACCCGCACCCGGTGGTGGGTGAGGTTGACGGCGCTTGAGTCGACCCCCGTCAGGGCGTTGAGGCGGTGCTCGATCAGCCAGGCACAGGCGGCGCAGGTGATGCCATCCACGGCCAGGGTGGCATGCACCCGGCCGCTGTCGTCGCCCTCCGCATGCACGAACTGGCGCTGCAGGCCCGGGTCGTCGAACACCGCCCAGGTCTCGGCACGCACGGATTCGCGCTCGTCGGGGCGTTCCGGCAGCTCGGTGCGGAAGCGGTAGTAGCTTTCCAGGCCGCCATCGACGATGGCGTGGGCCACCGCCTCGCAGCCGGGGCAGCACAGCGGCTGGCGGGTGTCGTCGAGGGTGATCGACCAGGGGGCTCCCGCGGGAACTCTGCTGCCGCAGTGGTAGCACCCCGCCGAGCCGGCAGCGACGGCCTCACTCATGGGCTCAGGATTCCTCGCCAGTCAGGCATGTCAGGAGTCGTTAGCGGGTGCCGCCCGGCCGGGAGTCAGGCGTACGGCCTCCTCGTCGGGGAAGCGGCCTTCGCCCACCAGGCGCCACTCGGGGTCGTCGCTCTGCGGCTGCAGCTGCAGGTACCAGCGGTAGCGCAGGTTGTCGGGCGCCTGGCCCAGATAGCGGCCGTCGCGCACGTGTTCCAGGGTCAGCTCGATGTCGCGGTCGTCCTGGGTGGGGAAGATCAGCTCGAAGTCGAGTTTCTCGGGAAAGCTCTCGCCGCCCTCCAGGTCGAGGATCACGTCGCTGGTAAGGGGATCGATGCGTAGGCTGGCAGAAAGGCCCAACTCGGCGGCGCGCTCCTGCTTGGCCAGCACCATGTTGATGGCGCGGCCGTGCTCGTAGTAGTCCTCCTGGACCATGCCGTCGGCGCTGCGAACGGCCAGGTAGGCGAAGGTCGAACTGACGCTGATGGAGAGCATCAGCAGGCCGAGCAGGAACCAGGGCCAGAACTGTTTGTACCAGGGGGTCACGGGGTGAGACATGTTATCTCCGGAGTTCACCGATAAAGCGAGTCTCTCGCTCCAGCGTGATGCGTGGGTGGTCATCGGCCTCGATGCGCAGGGTGATGGGGTGGCTGGGGCGCTCGATCACCTCGGGGTCGACGGTGATCGATACCACGGCGCGGCGGCTGTCACCAGCAGGTACCGTGATGCGGTCGGTGTCCAGGACCAGCCCCGGCAGGCCGGAAGCCTCAAGGTGATAGCTGTGCGCCTGACCGTCCAGGTTGCGCACCATCACGACGTAGACGTTGCTGAGGCGGCCATCGCGGGTGAGCTGGTAGAGCTCGGTGCGTTCGCGTTCCACCTCGAAGCCCAGCGGGGTGCGGTCGGCCACCGCCCAGGCAAAGACCCCGATCATCACGATCAGTGCCGCCAGGTAGCCCATCAGGCGGGGACGCAGGATGTGGGTGGGCTTGCCCTCCAAGGCATTCTCCGTGGTGTAGCGGATCAGGCCGCGAGGATAGCCCATCTTGTCCATCACGCTGTCGCAGGCATCGATGCAGGCCGCGCAGGTGATGCATTCGTACTGCAGGCCGTCACGGATGTCGATGCCGGTGGGGCAGACTTGCACGCAGAGGTCGCAGTCGATGCAGTCTCCGTAGCCGGCTTCCCTGGCCTCGGCGTGGCTGAGGGTCTTCTTGCGGGCGCCACGGGGCTCGCCGCGGTCCGTGTCATAGGAGACGATCAGAGTGTCGCGGTCGAACATCACCGACTGGAAGCGGGCGTAGGGGCACATGTAGATGCACACCTGCTCACGCAGCCAGCCGGCGTTGAGGTAGGTGAAGACCAGGAAGAAGCCGGTCCAGAAATAGGACCAGCCATGGGCCTGCAGGGTCGGCAGGTCGACGACCAGCTGGCGGATCGGCGTGAAGTAGCCGACGAAGGTCACCCCGGTGGCCAGGGCGATGACCAGCCAGATCGCGTGCTTGGCCGACTTGCGCCACAGCTTGTCGGCGCTCATGCCCTGACGGTCGAGCTTGATGCGGCGGTTCCGGCTCCCCTCGAGGCGGTGCTCGAACCAGATGAACAGGAAGGTCCAGACGCTCTGCGGGCAGGTGTAGCCGCACCACACCCGGCCGGCGAACACCGTGATGAAGAACAGTCCGAAGGCGCAGATGATCAGCAGCCAGGAGAGCAGCATGAACTCCTGGGGATAGAAGGTGGCGGCGAAGATATGGAACTCCCGGCCGGGCAGGTCGAACCAGATTGCCGGACGATCGCCCCAGGGCACCCAAGGCAGCAGGAAGAAGGCCAGCATCAGCAGCCAGTTGGCGCCCCGCCTCACGCGCTGGAAGAGGCCTTTGATCTCCCGCACATAGATGTGGCGACGCTTGGCGTACATCTCCTGTTGTACCGTGGCGCCGGGAGAATGGTGCTCGACCGGTGACGGCGTGACATCGCGGGTGGGAATCTTGTCGCTCATGGCAGGCTCACAGCAGGAGGGGAGAGGACCAGTGCCCATGTGTTGCAGTGCACCCATTGTATCGAGACCGCGTGCCAACGAGAAAGGGTGCGACGTGAGGCCGCACCCTTCTGTTTGTTCCTGAGCGCCGGGTCAGTCCCGGAAGCGCAGGCTGTAGACGTAGGCGGCGACCAGGTGGACGCGCTCCTCGCCGATGTAGGCTTCCTGGGCCGGCATGTGGCCGTTGCGCCCGTTGCGCAGGCTCTGGCGCACGGAGTCGGCCACGCTCTGCCCCGGTGCCTGGTAGAGCCAGATATCGTTGGTCAGGTTGGGCGCACCCAGCGCCTGGTTGCCGGTGCCGTCGGGCATGTGGCAGGCGGCACACACCGAGGCGTAGGTCGCGGCACCGCGCTCGGCGCGCTCCCCGTCATGCTCCAGGTCGGATAGCGCCAGGACGTGCTGGGTGACGTTCTCGATGTTCTCCTCGCCGAGCTGCTGCCAGGAGGGCATCAGGCCGTTGCGCCCGCGCACCAGGCTGGTGACGATGTTCTCGGGTTCGCCGCCGTAGAGCCAGTCGTCGTTGGTCAGGTTAGGGAAACCGTAGCCGCCCTGGGCGTTGGAGCCGTGACACACCGCGCAGTTGTTGAGGTAGATGCGCTCGGCCACCTGCATGGCGTCGCCGTCCTGGGCCAGTTCGGGGATCGGGATCTCCTGATACTGGGCGAAGATGGGCGTGAAACGCTCCTCGGCGCGAGCCACCTCTTCTTCCCACTGCCCTTCCTGGGTCCAGCCCAGTACGCCGGCGAAGTTGCCAAGGCCCGGGTAGAGTACCAGGTAGCCCAGCGAGAAGATCACGGTGCCCACGTAGAGCTGGAACCACCAGCGCGGCAGCGGGTTGTCATACTCCTCGATGCCATCGGCGGCGTGCCCGGTGGTCTCGATGTTGCCATCGGCATCGGGGGTCTTGTCGGTCTTGCGGTTGGCGTAGAGCAGCCAGAAGGCAAGACCGATGGAGCCCAACGTGATGACGATGATCCAGGCGCTCCAGAACCCGGAAAGGGAGTCACCCCAGAGATTGTTCATGTGTTCCTGTCTCCCTTGCTCTTGCGGGAATCGGCCCCGTTCGGCGAGGCGCTCCTGTCACGATGCGGTTGCTCATCATCATCGGCGAAGGGCAGGTGGGCCGCCTCGTCGAAGTCCGGCTTGCGACGCTTCGAGTAGGCCCACACGGTGATGCCGATGAAGGCCAGAATCAGAAGGCCTGTGATGATGCCGCGGAAAGTCCCGGTATCCATGCTCAGCGAGTTCCCTCGAGCACCGTGCCCAGTTGCTGAAGGTAGGCGATCAGCGCGGTGATCTCCTGCTGGCCGCGCACCTCGCGGGTGGCGCCCGCGATGTCCTCGTCGGTGTAGGGCACGCCCACCAGGCGCAGCGCCTGCATCTTCTTCGGCGTATCGTCGCCGTCCAGGGTGCGCTCGAAGAGCCACGGGTAGGAGGGCATGATCGATTCGGGCACCACGTCGCGCGGGTTGTACATGTGGGCGCGGTGCCAGTCATCGCTGTAGCGGCCGCCGACGCGCGCCAGGTCGGGGCCGGTGCGCTTGGAGCCCCACAGGAAGTTGTGGTCGTAGACCGACTCCCCGGCCACGCTGTAATGGCCGTAGCGCTCGGTCTCGGCACGGAACGGGCGGATCATCTGCGAGTGGCAGCCGACGCAGCCCTCGCGGCGATAGATGTCGCGGCCCTCCAGCTCCAGGGCGGAGAGCGGGCTCAGCCCGTCCACCGGCTCCGTGGTCTGCTTCTGGAAGAACAGCGGCACGACCTCGGCCAGGCCGCCGAAGCTGATGACCACCAGGATCAGTACGGTGAGCAGGCCAACGTTTTTTTCGACGATCTCGTGTTTCATTGGTGTCGGTATCCCCGGTTGGCTCAGGCAGTCTGCGGAAGCGGCTGACGGGCGCCTTCACCGCGCTTGACGGTCATGTAGACGTTGAAGGCCATGATCAGCATGCCCGCGACCCAGCACAGGCCGCCGATCAGGCGCACGATGTAGCCCGGGCCGCTGGCCTCGACGGACTCGATGAAGGTGTACATCAGGGTGCCGTCGGGGTTGATGGCGCGCCACATCAGGCCCTGGAGGATGCCGTTGACCCACATGGAGGCGATGTAGAGCACGGTGCCAATGGTCGCCAGCCAGAAGTGCGCGCCGATCAGGCCCACGGAGTGCATCTCGGTGCGGCCGAACAGGCGCGGGATCAGGTGGTACATGGAGCCGATGGTGATCATCGCCACCCAACCCAAGGCACCGGCATGGACGTGACCGATGGTCCAGTCGGTGTAGTGGGAGAGGGCGTTGACGGTCTTTACCGCCATCATCGGGCCTTCGAAGGTGGACATGCCGTAGAAGGAGAGGGCCACCACCAGGAAGCGCAGGGTCGGGTCGGTGCGCAGCTTATGCCAGGCACCGGAGAGGGTCATCATGCCGTTGATCATGCCGCCCCAGGAGGGCGCCAGCAGGATGATCGACATGACCATGCCCAGCGACTGGGCCCAGTTGGGCAGGGCGGTGTAGTGGAGGTGGTGCGGCCCCGCCCACATGTAGACCATGATCAGCGACCAGAAGTGGACGATGGAGAGGCGGTAGGAGTAGACCGGGCGCTCGGCCTGCTTGGGAACGAAGTAGTACATCATCCCCAGGAAGCCAGCGGTCAGGAAGAAGCCAACCGCGTTGTGGCCATACCACCATTGCACCATGGCGTCGATGGTGCCGGCGTAGACGGAGACGGAGTACATGGCGGTGACCGGGATGGCGGCATTGTTGACGATATGCAGCACGGCGACGGTCAGGATGAAGGCGGCGAAGAACCAGTTGGCCACGTAGATGTGGGAGGTCTTGCGCTGCTGGATAGTCATCAGGAAGACGAGGGCATAGCTGACCCACACCACGGCGATCAGGATGTTGATCGGCCACTCCAGCTCGGCATACTCCTTGGTCGTCGTCATGCCCAGCGGCAGGGTGATTACCGCCGAGAGAATCACCGCCTGCCAGCCCCAGAAGGTGAAGGCGGCCAGCTTGTCGGACCACAGCCGGGTCTGACAGGTACGCTGCACCACGTAGTAGGAGGTGGCAAACAGCGCGGAACCCCCGAAGGCGAAGATCACGGCGTTGGTGTGCAGCGGCCGTAGACGGCCGAAGCTCGTCCAGGGCAGATCGAGGTTGAGTTGCGGCCATACCAGTTGTGCGGCGAGGATGACACCGAGGAGCATGCCCACGATGCCCCACACCACTGTCATGATCGCGAACTGCCGAACTACCTTGTAGTTGTAGGTCGGGTGTTCAAGTGCTGTGCTCATGTCAGGTTCCCATCGAACGCGGTAGCGGGTTGAAGCTGCGTCAGTTTGTCACGGACCCAGCGCCCCGAGGATGATGCAGGTCAAGACGTAATGGATTGTATCGCAGCCCGTCCCAATCCTGAACACGCCAATCGGTGTAGTCGGAGAACTCACGAGGAGATCCCTTGTCACATTATGTCGCTCAGGATTATGAGCCCATTACCCCGGCCCAGTGTCGCGAGCGCCTGGCAGCGGGCGATTGTGGTCGCTGGTGGCTGCCCGACGGTCCTCTGGAGGTGCGCGGCGAGGCCCGCATAGGTCGACTGCTGATGGCCCACGGCGCGGGGTCTGGTCAGGATTCCACATTTCTTGAGCGCTGTCGCGACGCTCTGGCCGATCGCGGTGTCCAGACCCTGGCCATCGAGTTCGCCTACCTGCAGCAGATGCGCCGCGAGGCGCGGCGTCGGCCACCTCCTCGTATCGATCGCCTGGTCGAAGAGCTGATGCGCTGGTGCGACACTCTGACACACCCCGCGCTGACACCGCTGTGGCTCGGCGGCAAGTCTATGGGGGGGCGGGTGTCGAGCCTGTTGGCGGCCCGCGACGGTGCTGCCGGCTTGATTTTGTGTGGCTATCCCTTCCACCCGCCGGGTAGGTCGGATGCTCTGCGCCTCTCCCATTGGCCGCTGATCGCCTGTCCTATCCTGGTGGTTCAGGGCAGTCGTGACCCCTTCGGCAGCCGGGAGGAAATCGCGGGCTATGACCTGGTTGGTGCCCGTGTTCACCTGCTCGAGGATGGCGAT
The DNA here is from genome assembly GCF_047795635.1 of Halomonas sp. HK25. GTDB lineage: Bacteria > Pseudomonadota > Gammaproteobacteria > Pseudomonadales > Halomonadaceae > Halomonas. Next base: position 951,458 of record NZ_CP181044.1, read on the forward strand.
CATGACTGGCGGCCGCGACGCGCCAGCGGCCGCACCCAGGCGGCGCTGATCGATGAGGCGGCCGAGGTCATCGCCGCCTTCATGGTCGAGCACGCATGAGCCCCGGGGGCAGGGACAAGTCGATGAAATACCGGCGGAATGACGTCCCGGACCCCATCAGGCAAAAAGCGTTGACATTGATCCCGTCCCCTGTAGAATTCAGCGCCACGTGTCCAGGGGTGGTTAGCTCAGCTGGGAGAGCACCAGCCTTACAAGCTGGGGGTCACAGGTTCGAACCCTGTACCACCCACCACTGCTTCTAGAGCAGTGCCTGATCACGAGAAGCACGCAGCGGACCGGTAGTTCAGTTGGTTAGAATGCCGGCCTGTCACGCCGGAGGTCGCGGGTTCGAGTCCCGTCCGGTCCGCCAACGTGTCTTCGCCCAGGTATCATCTTGCGGACCGGTAGTTCAGTTGGTTAGAATGCCGGCCTGTCACGCCGGAGGTCGCGGGTTCGAGTCCCGTCCGGTCCGCCATGATGATGGCCTGACAGCACCAGCAAATAGTAACAGTAGTAGAAAGATGCAGCACTCTATGCAGTTCACGTGGGTGATTAGCTCAGTTGGTTAGAGCACCAGCCTCACATGCTGGGGGTCACTGGTTCGAATCCGGTATCACCCACCACGCGGACCGGTAGTTCAGTTGGTTAGAATGCCGGCCTGTCACGCCGGAGGTCGCGGGTTCGAGTCCCGTCCGGTCCGCCATTTCTGCACGCATATCGCTGTACATGAATCTCGCAAGCCTCGAGCCTTTCGCTCGGGGTTTTGTCGTTTATGGGGCCCACGCCTTCTGCCGCTCCGTTCGGCACCCTCCTTTCTCTCCCTCTTGACAGGCCTCCCTGTCAGTGTATCTCTGCTTTCCTGTGCCGCCTCCTCTGGGGGATGCTTCGTCGATGGCGCCTCGAATCCGAGCGCATCGGTTTTGCACGGCCAACAGAACTATCATACAGTTGTTTGAATCCCCGGAAATGAATCAGGAGCGCGCCGTGACCGCCTATCCCCATCTGTTCCGTTCCCTGTCGGTGGGCCACCTGACGCTGCCCAATCGGGTGCTGATGGGCTCCATGCACACCAACCTGGAGGAGATGCCCGGCGGCTTCGAGCGTCTGGCCGCCTTCTATGCCGAGCGGACCCGGGAAGGGGTGGCGCTGATCGTCACCGGCGGCATCGCCCCCAATCCTGAAGGCGCCGTCTTCCAGGGAGCCGCCACCCTGGAGCGTGAGGCGCAGTTGCCCGACCATCGCCGGGTGGTGGAGGCGGTCCACGCCGAGGGCGGGCGCATCTGCATGCAGATCCTGCATGCGGGACGCTATGCCTACAGCCCGGGGCTGGTCGCCCCCTCGGCCATCCAGGCGCCGATCAATTCCTTCATGCCCCGCGCTCTTGACGACGACGAGGTGAATCAGCAGATCGCCGACTATGTTCGCTGTGCGAGGCTCGCCAGAGCGGCCGGCTATGACGGCGTGGAGGTGATGGGCTCGGAAGGCTACCTGATCAACCAGTTCGTCTGCCGTCGCACCAACCACCGCGATGACGCCTGGGGCGGTAACTTCGCCAGCCGCATCCGCTTCCCGGTGGAGATCGTTCGGCGCATTCGCGAGGCGGTGGGCGACGACTTTCTGATCATCTTCCGGCTATCCATGATCGATCTGGTGGAGGAGGGCAGCACCCATGACGAGGTGGTCGCCCTGGGGCGCGCCGTCGAGGCGGCCGGCGCCAGTCTGATCAACACCGGCATCGGTTGGCATGAGGCCCGGGTGCCGACCATCGTCACCAGCGTGCCGCGGGCGGCCTTCACCGAGGTGACCCGGCGCATGAAGGCCGAGCTGTCGGTGCCGCTGGTCACCACTAACCGCATCAATATGCCCGAGGTCGCCGAGCGGGTGCTGGCCGAGGGTCATGCGGACATGGTCTCCATGGCGCGCCCCTTCCTTGCCGACCCGGCCTGGATAACCAAGGCCGCCGAGGGCCGGGCCGAGGAGATCAATACCTGCATCGCCTGCAACCAGGCCTGTCTGGACCATACCTTCCAGGGCAAGGCTACCTCTTGTCTGGTCAACCCGCGAGCCGGCCACGAGACCGAACTGCTCATCGCGCCTGCCGAGACCCCCAGGCGGGTCGCCGTGGTGGGCGGCGGCCCGGCGGGCCTGGCGGCGGCGCTCACCGCGGCGCAGCGGGGCCATGCGGTGACCCTGTTCGAGCGCGGCACCGAGTTGGGCGGTCAGTTCAACTACGCACGGCGCATCCCGGGCAAGGAGGAGTTCAACGAGACCCTGCGCTATTTCCGGGTGATGCTTGACCGGCACGGCGTGTGGGTGCGCCTCGACTGCGAGGCGGATGTCCAGGCGCTGCGCGATTTCGATGCAGTGGTCCTGGCCAGCGGGGTTCGACCGCGCCACCTCGAGCTGCCCGGCCTCGATCATCCGAAGGTGATGAGCTATCCCGCAGCGATCCTGCATCCGGAGCGGGTCGGGCGGCGGGTGGCGATCATAGGCGCCGGCGGCATCGGCTTCGACGTGGCGGAGCTGCTCACCCAGGGCGGGCACTCGGCGCTGGACCGCGACGCCTGGTGCGACGAGTGGGGCGTGGATCTGTCGGTCGCGACGCCAGGCGGCCTCAAGGTGGCGCGCCGCCCCGAGGTGCCTCGTCGGGTCTTCCTGCTTCAGCGAAAGGCCTCCAAGCCGGGTCGTGGCCTGGGCAAGACCACCGGCTGGGTGCATCGTGCCTCGCTCAAGCACCGCGGCGTCGAGACGCTGACCGGCTGCGAGTACCAGGGCGTCGACGATGCCGGGCTGCATCTGCGGGTGGGTGGAGAAACTCGTCTGCTCGAGGTGGATACCGTGGTGGTCTGCGCCGGCCAGGAGCCGGTGCGCGAACTGTTCGAGCCGTTGCGCGCCGAGGGCCTGGAGGTGCACCTGATCGGCGGCGCCGAGGAGGCCGCCGAACTGGACGCCAAGCGCGCCATCGATCAGGGAACCCGAGTGGCGGCGGCGCTATAGCCCGCTGCCGAGCCCGGCGTCGCCCTCCCGGGCGCCGCCTTTCAGGGCTCAAGGAGCCTTCTCGACGGGCCCCGGTCGTGTTGCGTTGGTAAAACGGCCCCCTTGCCAACGAACCCTTGGTCGACATCAGGCTCTTAGGGGTAAGGTCCAGCGTTGATTCGATGTCCGCTAATGCTGTGCCGGACTGTCCTACGCTGAGATTGCCACGATCCAGAGCGCCGCTGACCGCACCAGGCGCCGAATCATCGGGCTTTAAGGAGACATCGATGAGCATCTTCGACCATGTGCAGAATCGCTACGAGCGCGTCCAGCAGGAGGAGCTGACCCTGCAGGAGTACTTGGAACTCTGTCACCGGGAGCCGTCAGTTTTTGCATCGGCCGCCGAGCGGATGCTGGAGGCCATCGGCGAGCCCGAGGTGATCGACACGGCCAAAGACCCACGGCTGTCACGCATCTTTTCCAACAAGGTCATTCGCCGCTACCCGGCGTTTTCCGAGTTCTACGGCATGGAGGAGGCGATCGAGCAGATCGTGTCGTACTTCCGTCATGCCGCCCAGGGCCTCGAGGAGCGCAAGCAGATCCTCTACCTGCTCGGGCCCGTTGGCGGCGGCAAGTCGTCGCTTGCCGAACGGCTCAAGTTACTGATGGAGAAGGTGCCCTTTTACGCCATCAAGGAGTCACCGGTCTACGAGTCGCCGCTGGGCCTGTTCTCGCCCGAGGAGGACGGCGAGCTGCTCGAGAAGGAGTACGGCATCCCGCGGCGCTACCTGAAGAGCGTGATGTCGCCCTGGGCGGCCAAGCGTCTCAAGGAATATGGCGGCGACATCTCCCGCTTCCGAGTGGTACGCCTCTATCCCTCACGCCTTAACCAGATCGCCATCTCCAAGACCGAGCCTGGGGACGAGAACAACCAGGACATCTCCTCGCTGGTCGGCAAGGTGGATATCCGTCAGCTGGAAATGTACTCCCAGGATGACCCAGACGCCTACAGCTTCTCCGGGGGCCTCTGCCGCGCCAACCAGGGGTTGATGGAGTTCGTGGAGATGTTCAAGGCGCCGATCAAGGTGCTGCATCCGCTGCTGACCGCCACCCAGGAGGGCAACTACAACCCCACCGAGGGCATGGGGGCGATTCCCTTCGAGGGCGTCGTGCTGGCCCACTCCAACGAGAGTGAGTGGCAGGCATTCCGCAACAACCGCAACAATGAGGCCTTCCTCGACCGCGTCTATATCGTCAAGGTGCCCTACTGCCTGAGGGCCTCCGAGGAGGTCAAGATTTACCGGAAGCTGCTTGAGCACTCCTCGCTCAAGCAGGCGCCCTGCGCGCCGGACACCCTGCGCATGCTGGCGCAGTTCACGGTGCTCTCGCGGCTCAAGGAGCCGGAAAACTCCAGCGTCTATTCCAAGATGCGCGTCTATGACGGCGAGAACCTCAAGGACACCGATCCCAAGGCCAAGTCGATCCAGGAGTACCGCGACGCTGCCGGGGTCGACGAGGGCATGGACGGGCTCTCCACCCGCTTTGCCTTCAAGATCCTCTCCAAGGTGTTCAACTTCGATAGCCAGGAGGTGGCGGCCAACCCGGTGCACCTGCTCTACGTGCTGGAGCAGCGGCTGGAGCAGGAGCAGCTGCCCCGCGAGACCTTCGAGCGCTATCTGCGCTATATCAAGGAGTATCTGGCGCCACGCTACGTCGACTTCATCGGCAAGGAGATCCAGACCGCCTACCTCGAGTCCTACTCCGAGTACGGCCAGAACATCTTCGACCGCTACGTCACCTACGCCGATTTCTGGATTCAGGACCAGGAGTACCGCGACCCGGAAACCGGCGAGCTGTTCAACCGGCAGTCCCTCAACGAGGAGCTGGAGAAGATAGAGAAGCCGGCCGGCATCTCCAATCCCAAGGACTTCCGCCACGAGGTGGTCAACTTCGTGCTGCGCGCCCGGGCCCAGAACAACGGCATGAACCCCAGCTGGCAGTCCTACGAGAAGCTGCGCGGCGTGATCGAGCAGAAGATGTTCGCCAACACCGAGGAGCTGCTGCCGGTGATCTCCTTCAACGCCAAGGCTTCCCAGGCGGATCAGAAGAAGCACGAGGATTTCGTGGCCAGGATGGTGGATCGCGGTTACACCGAGAAGCAGGTGCGCCTGCTCTCCGAGTGGTACCTGCGGGTGCGCAAGTCGCAGTAGGCCGAGGAGGTCATCCATGTCCTATTTCATCGATCGACGGGCCAACGCCAAGCACAAGAGCGCGGTCAACCGGCAACGCTTCCTGGATCGTTACCGCACCCATATCAAGCGGTCGGTGGAGGAGGCGGTGAACCGCCGCTCCATCACCGACATGGAGCGTGGTGAGAAGGTCTCGATCCCGAGTCGCGACATCTCGGAGCCGGTGTTCCAGCATGGCCCGGGCGGGAAACGTTCGATTGTCGCCCCGGGGAACCGGGAGTTCATCGAGGGTGACCGCCTGCGTCGGCCCAGCGGAGGGGGCGGCGGCGGAGCCGGAGAGGGCGGCGCCTCGGATCAGGGCGAGGGCATGGACGAGTTCGCCTTCACCCTGAGTCGAGAAGAATTTCTCGACTTCGTCTTCGACGGCCTGGAACTGCCCCACCTGGAGCGCAAGGCGCTGGTGGATCTCAACGAGGTGCGGCCGGTGCGGGCGGGGGTCTCCCGTCACGGTGTGCCGGCGCGGATCAATATCGTGCGCTCCATGCGCGAGGCCCACGCTCGACGCATTGCCATGCGGGCGCCCATTCGTCGAGCCCTTCGCGAGGTTCGGGAGGCTTTGGAGATCGAGGAGGGCAAGGACCCGGTGCTGCGAAACCCGGCGCGCATCAATGAGCTCAAGGCGGAGATCGAGCGCCTGGAGAAGCGCCTCGAAGCGGTGCCCTTCATCGACACCTACGACCTGCGCTATAACAACCTGGTCAACCAGCCGATGCCCTCCAGCAAGGCGGTGATGTTCTGCGTGATGGACGTCTCCGGCTCCATGACCCAGGCCCACAAGGACATCGCCAAGCGCTTCTTCCTGCTGCTTTACCTGTTCCTGGAGCGCAGCTACGAGAAGGTCGAGCTGGTCTTCGTGCGCCACCACACCGCGGCCAAGGAGGTGGACGAGGAGGAGTTCTTCTACTCCCGGGAGACCGGCGGGACCATCGTCTCCAGCGCCCTGACCCTGGTCGACGAGATCATCGCCAAGCGCTACCCGCCGGGGCAGTGGAATCTCTACGTGGCCCAGGCCTCGGACGGCGACAACTGGGACGATGACTCCGTCGCCTGTCGCGACCTGCTGATCAAGAAGCTGATGCCGCGCCTGCAGTACTTCACCTACGTGGAGATCACGCCCCACGCCCACCAGGCGCTGTGGGAAGAGTACGAGACGGTGGCCGCCGAGTTTCCGGCGCGCTTCGCCATGCGCCAGATCGTCGAGGCCGGAGATATCTATTCGGTGTTCCGTGAGCTGTTCAAGCGACGCGCCGTCGGCGGCTGAGCGCCCGACGCGGCGCCGAGGAGGAACCATGACACGACGCAAGCCCATTGCTACCGGCTCCGACTGGAACTTCGAGATCCTGACCGAGTTCGAGCGCGAGATCGCCCGGCTGGCCGATGAGTATCACCTCGATATCTACCCCAACCAGATCGAGGTGATCACCACCGAGCAGATGATGGACGCCTACGCCAGTGTCGGCATGCCGGTGGGCTACCACCACTGGTCCTTCGGCAAGCAGTTCCTGGCGGTGGAGCAGGCCTATCGGCGTGGCCAGATGGGCCTGGCCTACGAGTTGGTGATCAACTCCGACCCCTGCATCGCCTACCTGATGGAGGAGAACACCCTGATGATGCAGGTGCTGGTAATGGCCCACGCCTGCTATGGCCACAACTCCTTCTTCAAGGGCAACTACCTGTTCCGCACCTGGACCGATGCCAGCTCGATCATCGACTACCTGATGTTCGCTCGGCAGTACGTTGCCGAGTGCGAGGAGCGCCACGGCGTGGCGGCGGTGGAGCAACTGCTGGACGCCTGCCACGCCATGCAGAACTACGGCGTCGACCGCTACAAGCGCCCCTCGCCGATCTCCGCAGCCGAGGAGGTGCGCCGCCAGAAGGAGCGCGAGGCGTATCTGCAGTCTCAGGTCAACACCCTGTGGAGCACCATCCCCGGGCGGGCTCCCGCGGATGTGCTGGCCGGCGGTCACGACGAGGAGGACCCGCTGGGGCTGCATGCGGGCGGGCGCTACCCCGCCGAACCCCAGGAGAACCTGCTCTATTTCATCGAGAAGAACGCGCCGCTGCTGGCGCCTTGGCAGCGCGAGGTGGTGCGCATCGTGCGCAAGCTGGCCCAATACTTCTATCCCCAGCGCCAGACCCAGGTGATGAACGAGGGCTGGGCGACCTTCTGGCACTACACCCTGATGAATCGGCTCTATGAGGAGGGCCTGGTGGACGAAGGGCTGATGCTGGAGTTCCTGCAGTCGCATACCGCGGTGGTGAATCAGCCTGCCTTCGACAGCCCGTGGTACAGCGGGATCAACCCCTATGCGCTGGGCTTTGCCATCTTCAGCGACCTCAGGCGCCTGTGCGAGAACCCGACGGAGGAGGATCGCCAGTGGTTTCCCGACGCCGCCGGCAGCGACTGGCGGGAGACCCTGGAGTTCGCCATGAGGAACTTCAAGGACGAGTCCTTCATCCAGCAGTTCCTGTCGCCCAAGGTCATTCGCGACCTCAAGCTGTTCATGGTGGTGGACGATGACCAGGAGGAGATGCTCGAGGTGTCGGCGATCCATGATGAGCGCGGCTACCGGCGGGTTCGCGAGGCGCTGGCCACCCAGTATGCCCTGTCGCTGCGCGAGCCCAACATCCAGATCTATTCGGCGGATATCCGCGGGGATCGCTCGCTGACCCTGCGCCACGTCCAGGACAGCCGCCGCCCCCTGGCGCGCAGCGTCTATCCGGTGATCCGCCATCTGCATCAGCTGTGGGGGTTCCCCGTGAGACTGGAATCACTGGAGGGCGACGAGGTGGTGCGCCGCTACCAGTGGCCCCTGCCGGAGGACGCGGCCAGGGCCTGAGACTGACCCTGAAACGATTAAACCCGCGCCAAGGCGCGGGTTTCTTTCAAGTGTTCTTTCAAGCGTGTCGGGGAGAGCGATCAGGCCTGGGCAGTCCAGGACTGGCACCACCCCTTGGGCTCGACGCTGTTCTGCGGGAAGAGCTGACAGCCTTCGCTGTCGGCCTGCCAGAACATGCAGTTGTCGCAGACCTCGCCTTCCTCGTAAGCCGGGTGATCGGCGGCGTCGGCGGCGTCCTCGACGTAGTTCAGGGCCTGGGCCTGGTCGGCGCTCGGATCGAGGCGCGGCAGGTCCTGCGCAAAGGCGGTCCTGGAGAGAATGCCAGCGCCCAGCGGCAGGGCGGCGAGGCCCAGCAGGCTGTTGCGCATGAAGTCACGACGGCTATGGTTGGCCATGGGATCTCCTTTTCGTCACGGGTTCAGGAACGATTCCTGTTCTTCTTTTTTCTTGTGGGTGATCAGCCACCTCTAGCTCCGACAGGGGCTGCCCTGCGGAGTTCGTTGTCCTATGGTAGTAGAGTGCCTGTAGCGATGCGAACCAGCCATTCGCCGTGCGGCAATCTGTCGCGCGGCATGCCGGAGCCCAGGAGAGCCGATGATCTTCACCCGCTTTGCCTCCCCCCTTGGCGAGATTCTGCTGTGCGCAGAGCCCGAGGGTCTGCGGCGGCTGACCCTGGCCGCCGAGGGGCGGCCCGACCCCGAAGGGGCCCACCGAGACGACGATGCCCTGGTCGAGGCCCGTGACCAGCTGCTGGCCTACCTGGCTGGCCGGCGGCGCAGCTTCAGCCTGCCGCTGGCGCCCGGAGGCAGCGACTTCCAGCGCCAGGTCTGGGCCGCCCTGTTGCGCATTCCCTGGGGTAAGACCCGCACCTATGGCGAGCTGGCGCGCCGGCTCGGCCGCGAGGGTGCCGCTCGTGCCATCGGCACCGCCAACGGTGCCAACCCACTGCCGCTGCTGATTCCCTGCCATCGGGTGGTGGCCGCCGGCGGCCTGGGCGGCTACAGCGGCGGGCCGGCGCTCAAGCGCCGGCTTCTCGAGCTTGAAGGTAGCCTGCACGGCTGAGCCGAGATTCTGCCGCGCGTCCGGCGCTGTTATACTCGCGCCATTGCCGGTCGCCACCGGTCAAACATCCACCGAGCCCAGAAGGGCCCGCCGCAGGGAGAGTGCCCGATGCAGAATGCCGTGATCCTGATCAATGCCGAGAAGGGCCAGGTCAAGGCGGTGGCCGAGCGCCTGGCCGACGTGGAGGGAATCAGCGAGGTCTATTCCACCTGCGGACGCTATGATCTGGTGGCCATCGCCCGCACCCGCGATTTCGAGAGCCTGGCCGAGCTGGTCACCGAGCGGCTGAACGCCGTGGAAGGGGTCCGCGACACCGAGACCCTCAATGCCATGCAGGTGCACTCCCGCCACGATCTGGAGACCATGTTCTCGCTGGGCTGGTAGCCGGGGGGCTATCTCCTCTCCTGTCGGGCGCCAGGCGCGCCCGGCGCTCTCTGTCCCTCGCTGGAAGCCGTTTCAAGGATGAGTCGTCGTCGTTCCCCCGTGACGCGCTGGCGCCGCCAGGCGCGCCGCTTCGGTATCACCCTGCTGTTCGTTGTGGTCACCTCCGGCCTCTGGTACGGGCAGGAGCGCCAGGTGCGCGACCAACTGGTGTGGATGGGCGTGCCGGAGTGGCAGAGCCTCACGCCCACCAGCGTCCACCGGGTGCTGCGCAACGACGGCTTCCTGGTGGGCTGGTCCGACGTGCGGGTCAATCCGCTGTGGGTCAGCTATCGGCTGGAGGCGGTGGAGGATCCGCGCGCCGGCCCGCGCCCCGGTTTCCGGAGCGACTGGCGCACCCTGTGGCCGATCGGTGCCGATCACTATGCCGGCAGCGGCTATGACCGAGGCCATATGGCGCCCAACTACGCCATCGCTGCGGTGCACGGGCGGGAGGCGCAGCTCGATACCTTCTACATGAGCAACATGTCGCCCCAGCGGCCGGACCTCAACAGGCGGCTTTGGCAGCGTCTCGAGGAGGTGGTGATCGACCGCTTCGTACCACGGTTCGATGAGGTTCAGGTGATCACCGGGCCGATATTTCCCGAACGTTTTCTCGACAATGTCTTCAATCGTGTGGGGCTGGTGGAGATTCCCGAGGCCTTCTTCAAGATCATTGCGGTGCCGGGGGAGGAGCCTCGCGTGCTGGCCTTCATCATGCCCCAGGAGGTGCGCGGCGATGAGCCACTGGACACTTATCTGGTCAGCGTCGACGAGATCGAGGCGCGAACCGGGCTCAACTTTTTCCCCCGCCTGCCCGAGGACGTGGCCGAGGTGCTGGAGGGGGAGGTGGTGACGCGAGGCTGGGCCCTGGAGGAGGTTGCGCGCCTGCCGGGCCGCTTCTGATAGCTGGCTTCTGATAGCGGGGCAGGCACAATCGACAGACACAAAAAAGCCGCGATTCTGGTCGCGGCTTCTTGAGATGGTCTTGCTGTGGTGCTCTTGACTGGTTCAGCCGGCATGAGGCGATATGAAATGGTGCCCAGGAGAGGACTTGAACCTCCACATCCTTACGGATACTAGCACCTGAAGCTAGCGCGTCTACCAATTCCGCCACCTGGGCGCATCATGCATCTCGTCGTGTTCACGGGCATCCCGAAGGATGGTGCCCAGGAGAGGACTTGAACCTCCACGTCCTTACGGACACTAGCACCTGAAGCTAGCGCGTCTACCAATTCCGCCACCTGGGCGAACACGAACGAGTCGAGCTGATAAAGAGCTGGGAGAGAACTCCCGATCATCGTTCCCGGGGGAGCGATGGTGCCCAGAAGAGGACTTGAACCTCCACGTCCTTACGGACACTAGCACCTGAAGCTAGCGCGTCTACCAATTCCGCCATCTGGGCAGGCGAGGCGCATGATACCCGATTCCCTCGCCAATGCAAGAGCCATAAGGGCCTCGCGGCGCAGTTTTCTCGCGTTCCGCCCTGGCGGCGAGGGTCGCCATGGTTGGGTGGTGGACGGCGCGGCGCTATACTGCGCGCATGACAATCGAAACGATACGCCAGACTTCATGCTCGCGGCGCCTGCGCGCCATCCCACTCATGCCGTCATCGACCCTGCCAAGGATGCTCTCCGCATGACCCACTGGACGCTCAGCGACGACCCGCACGCCAGCCGCGAGGCCCACAAGTACGATAATCCTGCCCCCAGCCGCGAGTACCTGCTCGCCCGGCTCGAGGAGGTCGGCAAGCCGATCACCCACGAGACGATGAGCCGCCTTTTGGGCCTCGATGACGAGGACCTCCAGGAGGCGGTGCGTCGTCGCCTGGCCGCCATGGAGCGCGATGGCCAGGTGCTGCGCAACCGCGCGGGTGCCTATGCGCTGATCGACAAGCTCGATCTGATCCGCGGCAAGGTGCTGGGCCACCGCGACGGCTTCGGTTTCCTGCTCCGCGAGGACGGCAAGAAGCCCGATCTGGTGCTGCCGCCCCGGCAGATGCGTCGTGCTTTCCACGGTGACTACGTGCTGGCCCGCGTCAGCGGTCGGGATCGCCGAGGCCGCGACGAGGCGACCATCGCCGAGGTGCTCTCCCACAACACCCAGACCATCGTCGGCGTCTACCGCCAGAATACCCCCGAATTCGGGGTGCTGATCCCCGAGAACCCGCGCATCACCCAGGAGGTGATCATCCCGCACAGCGCCTGCGGCGGGGCGAAGGACGGCCAGGTGATCTCGGCGAAGATCGTCCAGCAGCCCGAGACCCGGGTGCAGCCGGTGGGCGAGGTGATCGAGGTGCTCGGTGAGCGCATGGATCCGGGGATGGAAATCGACATCGCCATCCGCAGCTATGAGATCCCCGCCGAATTCCCGCCGGAGGTCCATGACCAGATCGCCAGCATGTCCGCCGAGGTGGCCGATGGGGACAAGCAACGCCGCATCGATCTGCGCGACGTGCCGCTGGTGACCATCGACGACGAGAGCGCCAAGGACTTCGACGATGCCGTCTGTGCCTGGAAGACCAAGTCCGGCAGCTGGAAGCTGCTGGTGGCCATCGCCGATGTCTCCCACTACGTACGTCCGGGCAGTGCCCTGGACCAGGAGGCGATCCGCCGCGGCAATTCGGTCTACTTCCCCGGGCAGGTGGTGCCGATGCTGCCCGAACTGCTCTCCAACGGGCTCTGCTCGCTGAACCCCGCCGTCGACCGGCTGGCCCTGGTCTGCGAGATGAACATCTCCCAGAGCGGCACCATCAGCCGCTACCGCTTCTACGAGGCGGTGTTCCAGTCCCACGCGCGCCTCACCTACAACAAGGTGGCGGCGATCCTCGACGAGGAGGACTCGGCGGGTGATGCGCTGCGCGAAGAGCACCACAAGCTGGTGCCTTCGCTGAACAATCTGCATGGTCTCTACCGGGTGCTGCGCGAGGCCCGCGTGGCGCGTGGCGCCATCGACTTCGAGACCACCGAGACGGCCATCGTCTTCAACGACGAGCGCAAGATCGAGAAGATCGTCCCGCGTAGCCGCAACGATGCCCACAAGATCATCGAGGAGTGCATGCTGGCGGCCAACGTGGCCACGGCGCGCTTCCTCGACAAGCACGACCTGCCGGCCCTCTATCGCATCCACGAGAAGCCCTCGCCGGAGCGCCTCGACAAGCTGCGCCTCTTCCTGGCCGAGTTGGGACTCTCCCTGGGGGGCGGTGACGATCCCAGCCCGCAGGACTATCGGGAACTGGCCGAGGTCATCAAGGATCGCCCCGACACCGACGTCATCCAGACGGTGATGCTGCGCTCCATGAGTCGGGCGGTCTACTCGCCCCAGAACGACGGCCACTTCGGCCTGGCCTACCCGGCCTATGCCCACTTCACCTCGCCGATCCGTCGCTACCCGGACCTGCTGGTCCACCGCGCTATCCGTTCGGTGATCCGCGGGCCGCGTCAGACCAATACCGTGCTGCGGGCCGAGGGGGCGGCGGTGGAACCGCCGAGCAAGTGGGCGCCCTATACCTTCGAGCAGATGCTCGAACTCGGCGAGCACTGCTCGATGACCGAGCGCCGCGCCGACGACGCCACCCGTGACGTCGAGGACTGGCTCAAGTGCGAGTTCATGTCCGACAAGCTCGGCGATGTGTTCGACGGCACCATCGCCTCGGTCACCCAGTTCGGCATCTTCGTGCGCCTCGACGAGGTCTACGTCGAGGGCCTGGTGCATGTCACCTCGCTGCCCTCTGACTACTACCACTACGAGCCTGAGAAGCACCGCCTCAAGGGCGAGCGCAGCGGCATGAGCTATCGGCTTGGCGATGGCGTGACCGTGCAGGTGGCCAGGGTCGATCTCAACGACCGCAAGATCGACTTCGCCCTGGCCGACGACAAGCCACGCCCCAAGCGGGCGCCGCGCCGTCGCCGCGCCGTGGATGATGCCCCCGACAAGGGGCGTGCCCGAGCCGGGGGCAAGCCGCCCAAGGCCGATGCCGCCCCGGCGGCCAAGGAGGAGGAGGGCGGCGGCAAGAAGCGCGGTGGTGGCCGTCGCCGCCGCTCGCGGCGCTGAGCTTGCCCTGACTCGAGGGGCGCCGGCGGCCCTGCCGCCGGCGCCCCGCTTCGTTCTTCCCCGTGGATGACTGCCATGAAACACAAGCGACCCCGCCGTCCCGCCGGCGGCAACCTGGGCATTCCCGGCGGCCTGGAGGCCGTGTTCGGCGTGCATGCGGTACGCGCCCTGCTTGACCGTGGCGAGTCGCCGCGGGAGCTGTGGGTCCAGGAGGGCAGTGCCGGCGGCCGTCTCGCCGAGCTGGTGGAGGCGGCCGCCGGTCGCGGTGCTCGCATCCAGACCCGCTCCCGCGATGACCTCGACCGGCTTGCCCAGGGGGCCGCTCACCAGGGCGTGGTGGCCTTCGCCGCGCCGCTGGCCTTCGAAAGTGAGGCGTCGCTGTGGTTCAAGCTGGAGGCCTGGCCCCTCGAGGCGCCGCCGCTGCTGCTGGTGCTCGACGGCGTCACCGACGTGCACAACTTCGGCGCCTGCCTGCGAAGCGCCGATGCCGCCGGCGTCCACGGTGTCATCGTGCCCAAGGACAAGTCGGCCCCGCTCAACGCCACGGTGCGCAAGGTGGCCTGCGGGGCCGCCGAGAGCGTGCCGGTCTATCAGGTCACCAACCTGGCCCGCGCGCTGGCCAGGCTCAAGGAATTCGGCGTCTGGATCACCGGCACCGCCGGGGAGGCCGAGGCGCTGGTCTATGAGGCCGACCTCCACGGCCCCACCGCCCTGGTGATGGGCGCCGAGGGCAAGGGGATGCGCCGCCTGACCCGTGAGGCCTGCGACCTGCTGGTCAAGCTGCCCATGGCCGGCAGCGTGTCGAGCCTCAATGTCTCGGTGGCCACCGGTATCTGCCTGTTCGAAGTGGTGCGGCAGCGGGGCCCGGCTTCGCCGGGAGCTGGAAGAGCGCCCACTTCGCGGGCTTAAGCTGGAAGCTTGAAGATAACCCCCTTGGCGTCAGGGCTGGTGGCACCATGCTGCCTTCCAGCTTCCAGCTTCCAGCTTCCAGCTTCCAGCTTGCGCGCGAAGCGCGCACTCTTTAGAATACCTGCGCCCGTTCATCCACCGAGCGGGCACTCGTGTTTTTCCGTTATCACCTCCTTGCTTCCCCGGAGCTCAGGTCTCCCGCGGAAGCTGCCAAACCGCAAGGAGATTCCATGCGTCACTACGAAATCGTGTTCATGGTCCACCCGGACCAGAGCGAGCAGGTCCCGGCCATGGTCGAGCGCTACACCAGCCTCGTCACCGAAAATGGCGGCACCGTGCATCGTCTCGAGGATTGGGGTCGTCGTCACCTGGCCTACCCGATCAACAAGATCCACAAGGCTCACTATGTGCTGATGAACGTCGAGTGCGAAGGCGAGACTCTCGACGAGATCGAGAACATCTTCCGCTTCAACGACGCCATCATTCGTAGCCTGGTGGTGCGCTGCAAGGAAGCGGTTACCGAAGCTTCCCCGATGATGAAGCCGGTGGAAGAGAAGCGCGCGCGTCGCGACGAGAAGCCCCGCGCCGAAACCGCCTGATCTCACCCATCGCACGTCTGAAGGAGTCTTCACATGGCACGCTTTTTCCGCCGCCGCAAGTTTTGCCGTTTCACCGCCGAGGGCGTGAAACAGATCGATTACAAGGATCTGGACACCCTCAAGGCCTACATTACCGAGACCGGCAAGATCGTACCCAGCCGCATCACCGGTACCAAGGCTCGCTATCAGCGCCAGCTGGCCACCGCCGTCAAGCGCGCCCGCTATCTGGCCCTGCTGCCCTTCACCGATAGCCACCAGTAAGCGCCTGGCGTGATGCTCGCGATTGCCCGCTGGATGATGCGGGGCACGCCCTACGCCGTCGGCGGGGCAGCCCTCTCCACGCTCATCCCCTGGCTGTTCTGGTTGGGGGCCGCCATCGCGGCACTGGTCACCCTGCGCCGTGGCCTCACGGCGGCGCTGCCGGTGATCGTGGCGGCCGGCATACCGGCCGGCTGGTGGTGGGCTCAGGGTGACGTCATCCCGTTGACCAGCGTACTGCTGGTCACCCTGATGGCGATCGTGCTGCGTTCCCGCATGCGCTGGGCCGAAGCGCTGATCATCGGCGCCCTGGTCGGCGCCGGGATGATCCAGCTTGGTGTCTTCCTGCCGCCGGGCGGGGCCGGCCCCATGCTGGAGCAGCTTCGCCAGGGTTCGCCCGAGGTAGAGCGCCTGCTCAGCGAGCTGTCCACCCAGGGGCTCGATACCGAGCAGCTGGCCGGTGTGCTGATCGGTGGCATCACCGGGCTGGTCGTGCTGATCGCCGCGGTAGCCTGCCTGGCACTCGCGCGCAATTGGCAGGCGGGGCTCTACAATCCCGGCGGCTTTCGCGAGGAGTTTCACGCCCTGCGCCTGACGTCCCGCGAACTCGCCGTGCTGGTGGTCCTCGGGGTGGTCGGTGCGGTGCTGGGCCTTCCTGCCCTGGGCATGCTGCTGTGGATCCCGCTGCTGGTTGCCGGCATCGCGCTGGTGCATGGTTATATCGGTTTGAAAGGGATGAACGGGCTGTGGCTGGTCGTCTTCTATGTGCTGCTGATCACCACCTGGCCCATGATTCTGATTGTGCTGCTGCTGGCCTTCATCGACGTCTTCGCGGACTTCCGCGGGCGTCTGGCCAGCCGCAACTGACAAGAGGTTAACGAGATGGAAGTCATTCTGCTCGACAATATCGGCAAGCTCGGCGGCCTGGGTGACCAGGTTACCGTCAAGCCCGGCTACGGCCGTAACTACCTGATGCCCTACGGCCTCGCCGTACCGGCCTCGAAGGAAAACATCGAGGCCTTCCAGGCCCAGCGCGCCGAGCTCGAGGCCCAGGCCGCCGAGCGCAAGGCCGAGGCCGAGGCTCGTGCTGCCCAGCTCAACGAGATCGAACTCTCGCTGGTTTCCAAGGCCGGCGACGAGGGCAAGCTGTTCGGCTCCATCGGTCCCCGCGATCTGGCCGAGGCCATCGCCTCCGCCGGCTTCGACGTCGCCAAGAGCGAAGTGAAGATGCCGGAAGGCCCGATCCGTGCCACCGGCGAGTACGACATCCACCTGCAGTTGCACCCGGAAGTCGACGCCACCGTACGCGTGGTGATAGTGGCCGAGTAAGTCCTGGTCACCGCCTGACCAGGGGCGCGGGGAGAGATTCCCGCGCCCCTTGTCGCGTCTGGATGTCGCTGAGCCGGGCATGGGGCCCGCTGTCCGTCTAGGGTAGAATGGCCTCCCCGCAAAGCCCAGGGTGAACCATCGCGATGCCTGAAATGCTCGTGCACGACAAGGAAACCGCCGCCCTCAAGGTGCCGCCCCACTCGCTGGAGGCGGAGCAGTCGGTGCTTGGCGGCCTGATGCTCGACAACCAGGCGTGGGATAACGTCGCCGACCGTCTGGTGTCCGACGACTTCTATCGCTATGAGCACCGGCTGATCTTCAACGTCATGGCGGGGCTGGCCGAGGGGGGGCGGCCGCTGGACGTGGTGACCCTCTCCGAGGCGCTGGAGGGCCGCGACCAGCTCGATACCGTGGGAGGCCTGGCCACTCTGGCCGAGCTGGCCCGCAATACGCCTTCCGCCAGCAATATCCGCGCCTACGCTGACATCGTTCGCGAGCGGGCCACACTGCGCAAGCTGATCCGCGCCGCCAGCCAGATCGCCGACGGCGCCTTCAGTCCCCAGGGCCGGCCCGCCGACGAGCTGGTGGACGAGGCCGAGCGTCTGGTGTTCCAGATCAGCGAGGAGCGCCCCAAGTCGGGCGGCCCCATCGGCATGAGCGAGCTGCTGGCCAAGGCGGTGGACCGCATCGACGAGCTGTTCAACATGCAGGGGGAGATGACCGGGCTCTCCACCGGCTTCCGCGATCTGGACGAGATGACCACCGGCCTGCAGCCATCGGACCTGGTGATCATCGCGGGACGCCCCTCGATGGGCAAGACCACCTTTGCCATGAACGTGGTGGAGCATGCGGTGATCTCCAGCGACAAGCCGGTGATGGTGTTCTCCATGGAGATGCCCGCCGAGTCGCTGATGCTGCGCATGCTGTCGTCGCTGGGTCGCATCGACCAGACCCGGGTTCGCACCGGTCAGCTGGAGGACGAGGACTGGCCGCGACTTACCTCGGCGGTCAACCTGCTCAAGGACAAGCAGCTGTTCATCGACGATACCGCGGCGCTATCGCCCAACGAGATGCGCTCACGGGTTCGGCGGTTGGTGCGCGAGCACGGCAACGTCGGCTTGATCATGATCGACTATCTGCAGCTGATGCAGATCCCCGGATTCTCAGAGAACCGGACCGGCGAGATCTCCGAAATCTCCCGCTCGCTGAAGGGCATGGCCAAGGAGTTCGGCTGCCCGGTCGTGGCGCTCTCCCAGCTCAACCGCTCGCTGGAGCAGCGTCCCAACAAGCGCCCGGTGATGTCGGATCTGCGTGAATCGGGCGCCATCGAGCAGGACGCCGACGTGATCGCCTTCGTCTACCGAGACGAGGTCTACAATCCGGACAACCCCGACAACCAGGGGCTGGCCGAGCTAATCATCGGCAAGCAGCGTAACGGTCCTATCGGCACGGTACACATGGCCTTCATCGGCAAGTACACCCGCTTCGAGGACCTGGCGCCGGACAGCTACGGCGACACTTTCGGCGAGTAGACCGAAGCATCCGGCTTGAGCCCGGCGAACTGGGCAGAGAAACAGAGCAGACAGAACAGAGGAGGCACCATGGCAGGCGGATTTCGGCGCGGCAATCGGCAGCGCACCCCCAAGCTTCAGGCGCGCGGCGAGCTTCAGTCCCTGGAGCGTGAAGGTCCCTTCAAGGAGTGGCTGGGCATGCCCGATCTCTATCGTTACCAGCTGGTGGTGGAGGGCGAGGCCTACAGCTACCAGACCGAGGACGCCGAGCTGCCGGTGCGGGTAGGCGACCAGGTGGTGTTCCGTTACAAGGAGACCAAGGCGGGTAACTGGATCGACCGCAACTCCTTGGGGAAGGCCATCGATCCCTCAAGCTACCAATAGCCTGTAATCAGTCACTTGCGGAACCCTCCGGCGTGTCGATGGTCACAGCCTCGACACCCAGTCGTCACTGTGGCGTCATCTGATGGCGCCAGACTATGGCGCACTGCAATCACAAGAACCCCTGGAGGGAACCATGGAATTCAAGGATCTCAAGGCCTTTGCGGCCCATCACGACAACTACGAGATTCGCATCATCGGTCATGCCGGCAGCCGCTTCTATCAGGTGGAGCTGGAAGATATCGAGGGCCAGCGTCACATGCTGGTCCGCCAGGGCAAGCCGGTGCTGTTCCGCTCGCTGGATGACGTCTACCTGGAGCTCAAGCGCGCCGGCATCCATCGCGCCTATCTGGTGCAGCAGGTGCCCCACGACGAAATGATCGGCCGCGAGGCGCACTACCACGACCCTCTGACCTCGCGCATGCCGCTGGTGTTCTGAGACGGACCTCGGCTTGAGCCTCTCCGGCGCCGCTGGCTTACCGTACTGCCACGTCTTCTCACTCCCGCCACGTTTCTCACCTCGCTACTTCCGCCGCCGCCCCTCCATCCAGCGCCCCAGGCGCACCCGGTGGCGGGCAAACCAGCGATACCCCGCATCCATCAGCGGTGCGATACCCGGCAGGCAGCTCAGCCATACCAGCCGACGATAGCCCAGCACGGCGTAGAGCGCGCGGCTGGCGTCCATGCCGACGAACCAGCGCCCGCCTCCGTCCTGCAGGTGGAGCCGGCCCATCATGGCGTCGAAGCTCCTGCCTACTGCCTCGGCGTCGAAGCCAGTCGCCTGGATATCCACGAGTGCCACTCGCTCACGGTGACGGTGTCGGGCGAGCCAGGCCACCTCGCGCTGGCAAAGGGGACAGTGACCGTCGTGGTAGAGGGTCACCGGTTCGCGGGCATGCAGGGGGGCGCGTCGACTCATGAGGTCTCCTCGCGGTAGCCGGCCAGGTGGACGCCGCGCTGTCCCTCGGCCTCACCGTGCCAGGCCGTCGTGCGCGGCAGGTTCGCCAGGAAACGTTCGGCCTGGTCGCGGATATCGGCCCGCTTCTGCTCGTTCATTCTGGCAAGTGACCCGTAGATCAGCTTCATGCGCGGGTTGGCGGAGAGCGTCTCGGCGTGACGCTCCAGGAAGTGCCAGTACAAGCTGTTGAGCGGGCAGGCGCCCTCGCCGGTGACCTGCTTCGGGTCGAAGCGACACTGGTGGCAGTGGTCGGACATGCGGTCGATGTACTTGCCCGAGGCACAGTAGGGCTTTGAGCCCATCAATCCCCCGTCGGCGTGCAGCACCATGCCCAGCACGTTGGGCAGCTCCACCCACTCGCAGGCATCGGCATAGACCGCCAGGTACCAGTCTCCCAGGGCCTCGGGGGCGACGTCGCAGAGCAGGGCGAAGTTGCCGGTGACCATCAGCCGCTGGATATGGTGGGCATAGGCGTTGTCGCGGGTCATCTCGATCGCGCGCTGCAGGCAGCGCAGCTCGGTATCGCCGCTCCAGTAGCAGGCGGGAAGCGCCTGGCTGGCCCCCAGGGCGTTGGCGTGCTTGTAGTCCGGCATGCGGGTCCAGTAGAGGCCGCGGACATACTCTCGCCAGCCCAGGATCTGGCGAATGAACCCCTCCACCGCATTGAGCGGGGCACGCCCCTCGAGATACTCGCGCTCGGCTCCCTCGCACAGCTCCCGGGGCGAGAGCAGCCCCAGATTGAGCGACGCGGAGAGCCGCGAGTGAAACAGGTAGGGCTCATCGTCGCTGATGGCATCCTGGTAGCGGCCGAAGTCCGGCAGCAGGTGTTCGAGGAAGTGGCGCAGGTCGACCAGCGCCTGGCGCCGCGTCACCGGCCAGTGGAAGCCCTCGAGGCTGCCGAAGTGATCGCCGAAGTGCCTGGCCACCAGCGCGAGCACTGCCTCGGTAGTGGCGTCTCGTCCGTGGCGGGGTAGCTCGGGAACCGCCAGGTCGGCCGGCAGCGGTTGGCGGTTGTCGTGGTCATAGTTCCACTTGCCGCCGGCGGGCGCGCCATCTTCCATCAGCAGGCCGGTGTCACGCCGTCTCTCGCGATAGAAGTATTCCAGCCGCAGCGATTTGCGGCCGTGCGCCCAGGCGGCGAAGTCTTCCGGCGAGGTGAAGAAGCGGTCGTCCTCGAGCATCCGCCAGGGCAGGGCGGCCTCGGCTCGTGCCTGGATGTCATGCCACAGGCGCCACTCGCCGGGGCGCACGACGAGGATCTCGGCGCAGCCGTACAGCACCGCCAGGCGCTCCGCCTCGGGCACCAGCGCCTGGGCATTGTCGGGGTCGTCCAGGGCGCTGTAGTGAACCCGGGCGCCGCGCTTGCGCAGCTGCGCCGCGAAGTGGCGCATGGCGGCCAGGATCAAGGCGATCTTCTGCGGGTGATGAGGCACATAGGTGCCCTCTGCGGACACCTCGCACAGCGCCACCACGGCGTCGTCGGGCAGGTCGCGCAGGCTGGCAAGCTCAAGGCTGAGCTGATCGCCGAGTACCAGCACCAGGGGGTGGGGCATGGGTTGACCTAAGGCTGTACGAATAATATTTATAGTACAACTTAATCCCCGCCGCGGCGAGGGCCTGATACACTAGTCCGCGTCTTGTCACACCCACATCACCACCCTGAGCGCACCGACCAAGGAGCCATCCCATGACCACCGCGACCCAGGATTCGGCCAACCCCGACATGGACCGCCCCGGCAACGGTCGCCTGGCCCATGCGCCGGGCGACCACCCACCGGTCCCCCGCGCCAAGGTGGGCGTACTGCTGGCCAACCTGGGCACGCCGGATGCCACCGACTACTGGTCCATGCGCCGCTATCTCAGCGAGTTCCTCTCCGACAAGCGGGTGGTCGACTACCCGGACTGGAAGTGGCAGCCGCTGCTGCAGCTGATCATCCTGTCGCGGCGGCCCTTCAAGTCCGGCGAGGCCTATCGGAGCATCTGGAACACCGAGAAGAATGAGAGCCCGCTGTTGACCACTACCCGGGAACAGACCCGCAAGGTGGCCGAAGGCCTGGAGGCGATGTTCGGCGATCAGGTGATGGTCGACTTCTGCATGCGCTACGGCAACCCCTCTACCGACAGCGTGCTCAAGCGGATGCAGGCGGCGGGCTGCGAGAAGATCCTGTTCTTCCCGCTCTACCCCCAGTACGCCTCGCCGACCACCGCCACCGCCAATGATCAGGCGTTCCGCACCCTGATGACCCTCAAGTGGCAGCCGGCGCTGCGTACCGTGCCCGCCTACTTCGAGCATCCTCAGTATATCGAGGCGCTGGCCAACACGGTGCGCGAGGCCTATACGACCGCGGCGACGCCGCCCGAGGTGCTGGTGGCCTCCTACCACGGGGTGCCCAAGCGCTATCTGATGGAGGGCGACCCCTACCACTGCCAGTGCCAGAAGACCACGCGGCTGCTGCGCGAGGCACTGGGCTGGGAGAGCGAGGCCATCCAGACCGCCTTCCAGTCCCAGTTCGGGCCCGAGGAGTGGGTGGGACCAGCCACCGTGGAGCACGTGGCCGAGTTGGCCCGACAGGGCAGGAAGCACATCGCGGTGATCTCGCCGGCCTTCTCTTCCGACTGCGTGGAGACCCTGGAGGAGATCGAGGAGGAGATCCGCGATGCCTTCCTGGCGGCGGGAGGCGAGTCCTTCACCTATGTGCCCTGCCTCAATGAGCGCGACGACCATATCGCCGCGCTCGTTGCCATCATCGACAACGAGCTGTCCGGCTGGGTGGCTCCCGGGGGCTGAGGGCTGCCTGGCCTGACCTGTCCCTGGCGTCAGCGGGGCAGGCGGGGCTTCTGGCGGGACTTCTGTAGGGACTTGCGGCGTATGCGCCAGGGGTGGCGTGCCTTGGCGGGACGCGCCACCCGGCTCTGGCCCACGTCCTCATCGCGCAGCTCCGGCAGCGAGCCGCGGGTGCTGGTGATGAAGCGCAGGTGCATGTGCAGGCCGGTCTTGGCCAGCATGTGGCCAGTGACCGGCGCGGTGATGAACAGGAACAGGGTGATCAGCAGCTCCTGCACGTGGAACTCGCGCTGGGTGATGGTGAAGTAGAGCATCGAGGCGATCAGCACGCAGCCGATCCCCAGGGTGGTCCCCTTGGTGGGGCCGTGCAGGCGCATGAAGAAGTCCTTGAACTGCAGCATGCCCAGCGAGCCGGTGAAGGCGAACACGCCGCCCGCCACCAGCAGGAAGGCGATCACGCCCTCGGCGATCACGTAGAACGTCATGTTGGCCTCCTCACTCGATGATATCGCCGCGCAGCAGGTAGCGGCAGATGGCCATGGTGCCGACGAAGCCCAGCATGGCGATCAGGATCGCCGCCTCGAAGTAGGTCTTGGTGTTCAGCCACAGCCCCAGCAGCACGATCAGCGCGATGGAGTTGACGTAGAGGGTGTCCAGGGCCAGCAGCCGGTCGGGCACGTCGGGTCCCATGGCCAGCCGCAGCACGTTCATGGCCATGGCCGCCACGATCAGGCCCAGGCTGATCATCAACGCGATATCTAGCATTCGAAGATCTCCTTGAGCGGGCGCTCATAGCGCTCCTGTATCTCGCGCACCAGCGCCTGCTCATCCTGCATGTCGAGCACATGGATCAGCAGCGACGAGCGGTCCAGGCGGATGTTGGTGGAGACGGTGCCCGGGGTCATGGTGATGGTGTTGGCCAGCAGGGTGATGGTCAGCGGTTCCTTGACCTGCAGGGGGTACTCGATGAAGCCGGGATGGGGCTCGCGCTTCGGTGACAGGATCAGCAGGCTCACCTGGAGGTTGGCCTTGACGATGTCAAGGAGCACCTTGATCACGAACAGGGTCAGTTTGATCGGGTGACGCACCCGCGGCAGCGGTTCCCAGAAGCCGCGGGTGAGCAGTGGAATGCCCACCGCCAGGAAGGCGCCGAGGAGCAGCTGGCCGGGTGCGACGCTGCGCACCAGCAGCAGCCAGACAACCAGCAGCACCAGCGACAGGGTGGGGGTGGGCAGCAGGCGACCCATGGCTCTCATGGTGACTCTCCCTCGGATGTGGTCAGCCGACCGAACTGCAGGGCAGGGGATTCACCGAGCAGCCGGGAGACCACGACCTGCGGCTCGGCCAGCTGTTCGGCGGTAGCGCGGGCGTAGTCGCTGACCGGACCGGCGAAGCCCACCAGCAGCGGTGCGCTGGCCAGCAGCCAGAGCACGCCCGCCAGTTGGGGCCGTGACACTCGGCCGCTGTCCACCTCGCCCTTGTAGCTGGCCCAGAAGAACACCGAACCGGCCCGAGACATGGCGAGCAGCGCACAGAGCCCGGCCAGCAGCAGCAGCGGCCACAGCCACAGCCGGGCGGCTCCCTCGGCGGCCTGCATCAGCAGCAGCTTGCCCAGGGCGCCTGCCAGGGGCGGCAGGCCGGCCACGGCCACGGCGGCGATCAGGAACATGCCGCCCAGCAGGTGGCGCTGGTAGAGGCGGCGGCCGCGCACCAGGCGGGTGCCCGCCTTGCCGCGCTGCTGCCCGATCAGCTCGGCGATCAGGTAGAGGGCGCCGCACGCCAGGGTGGTGTGGGGCAGGTAGTAGAGCAGGGCGCCGACCGCCTCGATGGTGCCCAGCGCCTGGCCGGCCAGCAGGGTGCCCACCGAGACCAGCACCAGGTAGGCCACCAGGGTGCGCAGGTCTCGGGCCGCCAGCACGCCGATACCGGCCAGGGCGATGGTGGCCAGCCCCGCCCACCACAGCCAGGCGGTGATCGCCTCGGCGGCGGGAGTGTCGGCGAAGATCAGTGACTGCACCCGCAGGATGGCGTAGAGCCCCACCTTGGTCATGATGG
This sequence comes from Halomonas sp. HK25, assembly GCF_047795635.1. Taxonomy (GTDB): domain Bacteria; phylum Pseudomonadota; class Gammaproteobacteria; order Pseudomonadales; family Halomonadaceae; genus Halomonas. Next base: position 975,882 of record NZ_CP181044.1, read on the forward strand.
CGAACAGCGCGGCCACCGGCGCCGGCGCCGCCGCGTAGGTGCGCGGCAGCCAGAAATAGAGGGGAAGCAGCGCGGCCTTGAGACTGAAGACCACGATCAGCAGCAGGGCACCGGCGGTCACCAGCGCCGCCTGGTCGCCGGACATCACTGCGACGCGGCGCGCCATATCGGCCATGTTGAGGGTGCCGGTGGCGCCGTAGAGCACGCCCAGCGCCACCAGGAAGAGCGCCGAGCCCGCCAGGTTGAGGATCACGTAATGGAGGCCTGCACCGATGCGCTCCTTGCCGCCGCCGTGCATCAGCAGGGCATAGGAAGCCAGCAACAGGATCTCGAAGAACACGAAGAGGTTGAACAGGTCGCCGGTGAGGAAGGCACCGTTGAGCCCCATCAGCTGCAGCTGGAAGAGGCCGTGGAAGTTGCTGCCGCGGGCATCCTCGCCGGCGCTGGCAAACAGCACGCAGCCCAGCGCCAGCACCGCGGTGAGGGCAAGCATCAGCGCCGACAGGCGATCGACCATCAGCACGATGCCGAAGGGGGCTTGCCAGTTGCCCAGGGCGTAGAACAGCAGCTCACCGCCGGCGGCGCGGGACAGCAGCCAGGCACTGACCAGCACCTGGGCCACGCACATCGCGATGCTCAACTGGCGCCGGCGGGCGTCGCTGGCCTGGCTGGTCAGCAGCAGCACCAAGGCGCCGATCATCGGGATCAGGACCGGCAGGGTGATCAGGTGCTGGATCATTTGGCATCTCCCCCTTCACCCTGCTGGCCGTCGACGTGGTCGCTGCCCAGCTCGCTGCGGGCGCGGATCGCGAGGATCACAACGAAGGCGGTCATGGCGAAGCCGATGACGATAGCGGTGAGCACCAGCGCCTGGGGCAGCGGGTCGGCCGGGTTGATCGACTCGCCGATCACTGCCGCGGCGTGGGTGTGCAGGCCTCCGGTGGAGAACAGGAAGAGGTTCACCGCATAGCCGAGCAGGGTGAGGCCGACGATGACCGGAAAGGTACGCCCGCGCAGCAGCAGGTAGATGCCGCTGGCGGTGAGCATGCCGACCACCATCGAGAAGAGGGCTTCCATCAGCGTTCCTCCAGCGTCGGGCGATGGATCGTGGTGACCCTGCCCAGGTTGATCAGGATCATCAGGGTGGCGCCGACCACGGCCAGGTAGACCCCCAGGTCGAAGAGCATCGCCGAGGCCAGCTCGATCTCGCCGATCAGCGGGATATGGAAGTGGCCGAAGGCGGAGGTGAGGAAGGGGTAGCCGAACAGCCAGCTGGCCAGGCCCGTGGCCACCGCGATGGCCAGGCCGGAGACCGCCACCACCGGGTAGGAGATCGGCAGGCGCTCGCGGGTCCAGTCGTGGCCGCGGGCCATGTACTGCAGGATCAGCGCCACGGCGGTGATCAGGCCGGCGATGAAGCCGCCGCCAGGCTGGTTGTGGCCGCGCAGGAAGATGTAGACCGACACCAGCAGGGCGAGTGGAAGCAGGATCTGGGCCACCACGGCGAGGATCATCGGGTGGCGGTGCCGCGACCAGCGAATGCCCTCCAGGTTGCCCGCCGGCATGAACAGCCGCATGCGGTTGAGCAGCTTGAAGGTGGCCAGGCCCGCCAGGGTCAGCACGGTGATCTCTCCCAGGGTATCGAAGCCGCGGAAGTCCACCAGGATGACGTTGACCACGTTGGTGCCGCCACCGCCGGGCAGCGCTTCGCGCAGGAAGTAGTCGGCAATCGAGATCGTCTCACGGGTCAGCAGCGCATAGTTGAGCATCGCGACGACCAGCCCCAGCGAGACGGCGAGCAGCAGGTCGCGCAGGATGCGCCGGCTCGAGACCAGCAGGGGAGGGCGTTGGGGCAGGAAGAACAGCGCCAGGATGAACAGGATCATCGACACCACCTCCACCGAGAGCTGCGTCAGCGCCAGGTCGGGGGCGGAGAAGCGCACGAAGGTCAGCGAGACGGTGAGGCCCACTACCGAAAGCATCAGCAGCGAGACCAGCCGCCAGCGATGGCTCAGGGCGCTGCCGATGGCGCCGAAGACCATCAGTGCCGCCCCCAGGACCAGCATGCCATCAACCGGCTGCAGGCCCAGCGGGCCGGTCAGGGCGTCGAGCTTGGCCAGTCCCACCGCCACCATGGCCAGGGCGCACAGGAGCAGCAGCGCCTGGTAGCGCTGCAGGGAGCCGTTCTCCAGGCGCTGGGTCAGCCACAGCGCCGCCTTGATCACCCGCAGCACGGCGGCCTCGAAGATTCGCCCGGCGTCACGGGCGGGGAACAGGGCCGTGATCGCGGCCAGGCGGCGGTGCTGGCGCAGTACCAGCACCCCGGCAGCCACCGCCACCAGGCTCATGGCCAGGGGCAGGTTGAGGCCGTGCCATAGCGAGAGGGTGAACAGTGGAGTGGTGTCGCCCTGCACGGCGAGGCTGGCGGCATTGACCAGAGGGCCGGCCAGGGCCATGGGGAACAGGCCCACCGCCAGGCTCATCGCCGCCAGGAACAGGCCCGGTGCCAGCATGCCGCGGGCTGGATCGTGCGCCTGCATGGGTGGCTGCGCTTTCTGCTCCCGGGTCAGCTTGGGGGCGGCGAAGAACAGGCTCCAGATCAGGCGCAGCGAGTAGGCCACCGAGAGGGTAGCGGCCACCATCACCAGCAGCGGGATCAGCGCGCTCAATGCCCCCAGCACGTTGTTGAGCAGGCTCTGCTCGAACAACATCTCCTTGGAGAGGAAGCCGTTGAAGGGCGGAAAGCCGGCCATGGCGGAGCCCGCCAGGATCACCATGGTGCCGGTGAGCGGCATCATCGACCACAGGGCGCCCAGACGGTCGATGTCGCGGGTGCCGGTCTCGTGGTCGATGATGCCCACGCTCATGAACAGCGCCGCCTTGAAGGTGGCGTGGTTGAGGATGTGGAACACCGCGGCGACGATGGCCAGCGGGCTGCCCAGGCCCAGCAGCAGGGTGATCAGGCCCAGGTGGCTCACCGTGGAGAAGGCCAGGATGCCCTTGAGGTCACGCTCCATCAGGGCGAACCAGGCGGCGTAGAGCATGGTGGCGAGGCCCACCAGGGAGAGCGATACTGCCCACAGCTCGCTGCCGCCCAGCGCCGGGGTGAGCCGGGCCATCAGGAAGACCCCGGCCTTGACCATGGTGGCCGAGTGCAGGAAGGCAGAGACCGGGGTGGGGGCCGACATGGCGTGGGGCAGCCAGAAGTGGAAGGGAAACTGGGCCGACTTGGTGAAGGCGCCGAACAGCACCAGCGCCAGGATCAGCGGGTAGTGATCCGAGGCGCGAATCAGGTCGCCGGCGGCCAGCACCTCGCTCATGTCGAAGCTGCCCACCGTCTGGCCGATCAGCAGCAGGCCGGCGAGCAGGGCCAGGCCGCCGGCGCCGGTCACTGCAAGGGCCATGCGCGCCCCGCGTCGGGCGTCGCTGCGGTGTCCCCAGAAGCCGATCAGCAGGAAGGAGGTGATGCTGGTCAGCTCCCAGAACAGCCACAGCAGCAGCAGGTTGTCGGCCATGACGATGCCGACCATGGCGGTCATGAACAGCATCATGTAGGAGAGAAAGCGGCCGTCGTCCTCCTTGGCGCTCAGGTAGTGGCCGGTGTAGTAGAGGATCAGGCTGCCGATGCCCAGTATCAGCAGCGCAAACAGCATCGTCAGGCCGTCGATGCGCAGTGCGAGATCGAGGCCCAGCTGGGGCATCCAGGTCAGCGAGAAACGGACCACCTCGCCGCCGAGCACCGCCGGTGCCTGGAGCAGCACCAGGCCGAGCGCGAGCAGGGGGGCGATCAGGGTGGCGAGGACGCAGGTGCGGCGACCATGGCGAGAGGTGGATATCGGCACCAGGGCGCCGAGCAGGGTGAGGAGGGGGATCCACATCAGTGCCATTGGTTTGCTCATCCACGCAATGGCGGGGGCGCAATTGGCCAGGCCGGGCATCGCCAGGATGCCTTGGGCCCGGGCAGCCACGTCACCGCCCGGCTCGTGTTCATCTCGACGACCCGGAGGGGTGCCGAGGCGCTGGTATGCGGCAACCGGGCGCAGCGAAAATTCGCATGATAATCATTAACTAATGATACAATGGCGACTTTCGTTTACGTTGATGCATGGCCCGTTCTTGCCACTCGCCGGCGAGAGTCTATAGGCTTTCACTATTGATAAACAGGCCGCTGGGTGCTGCGCCGCGTCATCCATTAGGCGAATGCTGATCCAGGTCGGCTAGGCCCGATGGGCGCCCCTTGGACCTTCGGACGAACCAGACCAGGAGAGCTACCTTGATGCAATTCGCCGTGCTATCGGGATTCCTGCTGGCCGCGCTGGCGCCGCTCTTCCATCGCTGGTTCGGCGATCGCGCCAGCTTCTTCCTGGCCGCCTTCCCCGGGGCCCTGGCGCTGTGGTTCCTGAGTCAACTGCCGGCGGTGATGGCCGGCGAGACCCTGGTGTTTGCCATGGAGTGGGTGCCCTCGCTGGGGATGAGCCTGACCTTCGTGGTCGACGGTCTGTCGATGCTGTTTGCGCTGCTGGTCACCGGCATCGGCACCTTCGTGCTGATCTACGCCGGGGGCTACCTGAAGGGGCACCCCGACCTGATGCGCTTTCATCTGGCGCTGCTTGCCTTCATGGTCTCCATGCTGGGGCTGGTGTTGGCCGACGGCCTGTTTACCCTGTTCGTGTTCTGGGAGCTGACCAGCATCACCTCCTACCTGTTGATCGGCTTCAATCACACCGATCTCGAGGCGCGCAAGTCGGCTCGCCAGGGGCTCTTCGTCACCGTGGCGGGTGGGTTGGCGCTGATGGCGGGCCTGGCGATGCTGGGTGTGGCCGGGGAGAGCTGGTCGCTCTCCGAGCTCAATGCCATGGGCGATGTGCTGCGCGACCATGACCTCTACACGCCGTTGCTGATCTGCCTGCTGCTCGGTGCCTTCACCAAGTCGGCCCAGTTTCCCTTCCACTTCTGGCTGCCCAACGCCATGGCGGCCCCCACCCCGGTCTCCGCCTACCTGCACTCGGCCACCATGGTCAAGGCGGGCATTTACCTGCTGGCCCGCCTGCAGCCGAGCCTGGGCGGCACCGAGATGTGGACGGTGACGCTCTCGGTGGTGGGGGCACTGACCATGTTCACCGGCGCCTTCCTGGCCATTCGCCACACCAACATCAAGAAGCTACTCGCCTACTCCACGGTGATGGCGCTGGGTACCCTGACCATGCTGCTGGGCATCGGCACCGAGGGGGCGATGATCGCCTTCGTCACCTTCCTGCTGGCCCACTCCCTCTACAAGGGGGCGTTGTTCATGGTGGCCGGCATCCTCGACCACGAGACCGGCACCAAGGACGTCACCGCCATGGGTGGGCTGCGCCCGCTGATGCCGATCACCGCCGTGGTGGCCATGGTAGCGGCGCTGTCGCTGGCCGGGGTGCCGCCGCTGTTCGGCTTCATCGGCAAGGAGCTGATGTTCGAGTCGGTGCTCGAGGCGAGCGCCTGGCGGTGGCTGGTCCTGCTGCTGGCCTTCTCCGCGGCGATCTTGACCATCGCCGTGGCGGCCATCGTGGTGCTGCGGCCCTTCTTCGGGCAGCGCCGCCAGACACCGCGGGTGGCCCATGAGGCGCCGGCTTCCATGCTGCTGGGCCCGGCGGTGCTGGCCATGCTCTCGCTGCTGCTGGGCCTGCTGCCGACGCTGGCCGGCACCGGGCTTCTGACCGCGGCGGCCTCGGCGGTGGCCGGCACGCCGGTGGCGGTCAAGCTGTCGCTGTGGCACGGCATCAACCTGCCGCTGCTGATGTCGCTGGTGAGCCTGGCGCTGGGCTACCTGCTGTTCACGCGCTGGGATCGCGTGCGCGCGCGGCTGGCACGCCTCGACCCGCTGCTCTCCCGCGGCCCGGAGGCCGGCTACGACGCCTTCATGGATGGCGTGGTGGTGGTCTCCGACTGGCAGACTCGGTTGCTGCAGAATGGCTATATGCGCAATTACATCCTGGTGATGATCGTTACCCTGATCGCCCTGGTGGGCAACTCGCTGCTGCTGCGCCACGCGCCCCAGTTCCATATCGCCCTGGACGTGCAGTTCCACGAGGCCATCGTGGTCGGCACCATGGTGATGGGCGCCCTGTTCGCCACCATCTCCCACTCGCGGCTCGGTGCCGTGGTCTCGGTGGGTATCATGGGCTTCTCCATCGCGCTGATCTTCATCCTGTTCAGCGCTCCCGATCTGGGCATCACCCAGCTGCTGGTGGAAACCCTGACGGTGATCCTGCTGGTGCTGGTGCTGTTCCGCCTGCCGCGCTTCTCGAACCTCTCCACTCCCCTGGAGCGGGTGCGCGACGTGGTGGTGGCCGGCAGCCTGGGTGGGCTGATCACTCTGCTGGTGCTCACCTCCTGGAGCATCGACCAGTTCGTGCCGATCTCCGACTATATGATCGCCAACAGCGCGCCGCTGGCCCATGGACGCAATATCGTCAACGTGATCCTGGTGGACTACCGCGCCCTGGACACCCTGGGCGAGATCTTCGTGCTGGCCCTGGCCGCCATCGGGGTCTTCGCCATGCTCAAGCTGCGCGCCCCGGAGAAACCGAAGAAGAGCGCCTCGGTCAAGGAGAACGCCGATGGTTAAGTCCGGCACCATCATCCTCAACACCGCCGCACGCATGCTGGTCCCGTTGCAGCTCATGTTCTCGATCTTCCTGCTGCTGCGTGGCCACGACGAGCCCGGCGGCGGCTTCATTGCCGGCCTGGTGGCCGCCGGTGCCTTTACCGTGTACCTGTTCGCCTTTGGAGTCAGCGCCACCAAGGAGGTGTTGCGCATGCTCGACCCCCGAGACCTGATCGGCATGGGTCTGCTGCTGGGCATGATCTCGGTGGTGCCGGCCTGGTTCGTCGGCGAGCCCTTCCTCACCGCCCAGTGGTGGGAGATCCCCGGCATCGACTTCAAGGCCTCGACGCCGCTGATCTTCGATATCGGCGTCTACCTGGCCGTGCTCGGCTCGGTGCTCACCATGGTGATGACCCTGATGGAGGTGGACAAGGATGAGCCCTGAGAACGCCGCCCACCGGACAGGAGATGCCCTATGGAACCCCTGATGGCGATTGCCATCGGCATGCTGTATGCCGCCGCGATCTTCCTGATGCTGCGCCGCTCCATCGTCAAGCTGGTGATCGGGCTGATGCTGCTGTCGAACGCCGCCAACCTGTTGATCTTCACCTCGGCGGGGATGACCCGCGGCGCACCGCCGCTGATTCCCGAGGGCATGCTGGCCCCGGAAGGGATAGTGGCAGACCCCTTGCCCCAGGCGGTGGTACTGACTGCCATCGTGATCGCCTTCGGCGTGCTGGCCTTCGCCGTGGTGCTGATTCGCCGGGCCTACGAGATCGTCAAGGCCGATGACCTGGACAAGATGAAGGATACCGATACGTGAGGCCCGAAGTCGCACTCCCCGTCCTCCTGCCGCTGCTGTCGGGTGCCATCTCGCTGCTGTTCTGGCGCTCGCGGCCCATGCAACGCTTCACCGCCGTGGCCGGCAGCCTGGCACTGCTGGTGGTGGCGCTGTGGCTGTTCACCTCGGTGTATCAGGATGGCTACGTGATCATCCAGATGGGCGGCTGGGAGGCTCCCTACGGCATCACCCTGGTGGCCGACATGCTCAGCGCGGTGATGATCGTGCTCACCGCGCTGATCGGCCTGGTGATCGCCATCTACTCGCTGGCCTCTACCGGGCCGGACCACGAGAAGTTCGGCTTCTACCCGCTGATGCACCTGCTGCTGGCCGGGGTGGCCGGCGCCTTCCTCACCGGCGACATCTTCAACCTCTACGTCTGGTTCGAGGTGATGCTGGTGGCCAGCTTCGCGCTGCTGATCCTCGGCGGCGAGAAGGCGCAGATGGAAGGGGCGATCAAGTACGTGACCCTCAACCTGCTGGCCTCGGTGATCTTTCTCACCGCCATCGGCCTGCTCTACGGCATGGTGGGCACCCTCAACATGGCCGACATCGCCCTGCGCCTCCACGAGGCCGAGCATCAGGGCATGGTGGAGGTGCTGGCGGTGATGTTCATGGTGGCCTTCGGCATCAAGGCGGCGGCCTTCCCGCTGTTCTTCTGGCTGCCGGCCTCCTACCACACGCCGCCGGTGGCGGTGTCGGCGCTATTCGCCGGCCTGCTCACCAAGGTGGGGGTCTACTCGCTGTACCGGGTCTTTACCCTCATGTTCGACGAGACCCTGGACTATACCCAGGACCTGCTGATCTGGGGGGCGGCCCTGACCATGGTCACCGGGGTGCTGGGCGCGGCGGCGCAGTACGAGTTCCGCCGCATCCTGTCGTTCCATATCGTCAGCCAGATCGGCTACATGATCCTGGGGCTGGCGCTCTACACGCCCCTGGCCATCGCCGGTGGCATCTTCGCGGTCATGCACAACATCGTGGTCAAGACCAACCTCTTCCTGATCAGCGGCATCACCCGTCGCCTGCAGGGCACCTACCAGCTCAAGAAGATGGGCGGGCTCTACAAGGAGCGCCCCTGGCTTGCCGTGGCCTTCTTCCTCTCCGCCTTCTCCCTGGCCGGTATCCCGCCGCTGTCGGGCTTCTTCGCCAAGTTCGTGATCGTGCGCGCCGGCATCGAGGCGGAGGCCTACGTGGTCACGGCCGTCGCCCTGGCGGTTGGCTTCATGACGCTCTATTCCATGGTCAAGATCTGGAACGAGGTATTCTGGAAGGCGCTGCCCGAGGATAACCTGGTGCCCGAGCGCGAGACCGGGGTGGGTGACGATGGCCGCATGGTCAAGGCGAGCCTGTGGCTGATGACCCTGCCGGTGGGGGTGCTGGCGGCGCTGTCGCTGCTGATCGGCATCTTTGCCGAGCCACTGATGGGCCTGATGAACACCGTCGGGGCGCAGCTGATGAACCCCCAGGGCTACATCGATGCGGTGCTGGGCGGTAACGTGGACGTCAGCGAGGCCCTCATCGAGGCGCCGGCAAGCGAGGAGGCAAGCCCATGACCGGAGCCATCTGGAACCTGCTGCTGGCCCTGGCCTGGGTCGTGCTGAGCGGCGACTTCACCGGCCTCAACCTGGTGGTGGGGCTGGTGATCGGCTACATCGCCTTGCTGCTGATCGAGCCCCAGGTGGAGGCCCTCAAGGGCTATCCGGGACGCATCCCGAGGATCCTGGGGTTCATCGGCTTCTTCATCAAGGAGCTGCTGATGGCCAACCTCAAGGTGGCCTTCGACATCCTGACCCCGCCCTGGCACATGAAGCCCGGGGTGATCGCCTTGCCCCTGGAGGCGCATACCGAACTGGAGATCACCATGGTGGCCAACCTGATCTCCCTGACCCCCGGCACCCTGAGTCTGGACGTCTCCGACGACCGCAAGGTGCTCTACATCCACGCCATGTTCCTCGACGATGAGGAGGAGCTACGCCGCAACCTCAAGGAAATGGAATACCGTGCCCTGGAACTGTTTCGCTGAGCCTTGCCGAGAGGTGCCCGCATGGATACCGTGATCCTGATCAGCCAGGTCATCATGAGCCTGGGGCTGGTCCTCGCCTTCGTGCGCGTGGTGCGTGGGCCGAGCCTGCCCGATCGTGTCGTGGCCCTGGAGCTGTTCTCCACCATCGTGGTGGGCCTGGTGGGCGTCTACGCCATCAGCTCCGGTGTGTCGAGCTTCATCGACGCCGCCATCGTCATCGCCCTGATGGGCTTCCTGGCGGCGATCGGTTTCGCCCGTTTCCTGGAACGTGGAGGACCGCGCGATGATTGAGTTCATCAAGGGCACCCTCATCCTGACGGGCGCCACATTCATGCTGCTGGCCGCCCTGGGAATCCTGCGCCTGCCCGACCTGCTGACTCGCCTGCACGCCACCACCAAGGCCGCGGCCCTCGGGGTGATCCTGATCATGCTGTCGGTGGCGATGCACTTCGCCGAGGTGGGAGTGGCGGCGCGCGCCTTCGCCATCATCGTCTTCATCCTGATGACCGCCCCGGTGGCCGCCCACGTGATCGGTCGGGCCGGCTACTTCGTCGGCTCCAAGCTGTGGAGCGGCACGGTCAAGGATGAACTGCGCCCCAACTACGATCCGCTCACCCACGAGCTAAAGAGCGGTCACGAGACCGAGGCCAACGCCCGGCGCGAACCGAAGGAGACCGACCCCTCCTGATCGGCAGTGCATAGCCTCTCCATCGAAGGCCGCCCCAGGGCGGCCTTCTGCCGTCATGGGGCGGGGGAGCGGTCGGGCTTTAAGTTATACACTTATTGTACGATAATAATTTCCTGTCCATGAAGGCGGGACCTTACCGTGCATCTCAAACCTCACCTGCCCAGCAAACCCTGCGGCCACTGCCAACGACCCTTCGCCTGGCGCCGCAAGTGGGCGCGCTGCTGGACGGAGGTTCGCTACTGCAGCGAGCGCTGCCGGCGCGAGGCGCGTCGCGCAGGAGCTACCTCATGAGTCTGACGCTCATCTGGCTACGCCACGACCTGCGCCTGGCCGACAATCCGCTGTTCCAGTTCGAGACCCCGCCGGAGCAGCTACTCTGCGTCTATGCGCTCGATCGCTCCTGGCTGTCGCCGCTGCCCGGTATCGATATCCCACGCATCGGGCCCGCCCGACTTCGCTTCCTGTGGGAAAGCCTGATGGCCCTGCGCGGCGAGCTGCTCAAGCGCGGCAATGATCTGCTGGTGCGCGTGGGCGACCCGGTGACGGTGGTCGCCGACCTCGCGCACCTCCATGGGGCAAGCCAGGTGCGGGTGCGGCACGAGGCCGGCTGGGATGAGGCCCAGGCCTCTGCATTGTTGGCCGAGCGGCTGGAGAAGGGTGTCGAGCTGCGGCAGTCCGACGGCGGGCTGCTGTATGACGAGGCCTGCCTGCCTATGCCGGTGGCCGACCTGCCGGGAAGCTTCTCGGCCTTTCGTCGTCGAGTGGAGCGCGACGGAGCGGTGCCTGCGGCCTTTCCGGCGCCGGTGACCCTGCCGCCCTGGCCCGATTCGGCACCGCGCGGTTTTCCGGCGCTGGATAAGGTGTGCAGCCAAGCTGCCCGCTGGGCGTGCGATGATCGCGGCGGTTTCCGCTTTGCCGGCGGCGAGGCCGAGGGACTCGCCCGTCTCGAGCACTACCTGTGGCAGAGCGGCGCCGTTTCGCGTTACAAGCAGACCCGTAACGGCCTGCTCGGCACCGACTTCTCCACGCGCCTCTCGCCCTGGCTGGCCCACGGCTGCCTCTCGGCGCGCCAGATCCACGACGCGGTGCGCGGCTGGGAGGCCGAGCACGGTGCCAGTGAATCGAGCTATTGGGTCATCTTCGAGCTGCTGTGGCGCGACTACTTCCACTGGGCGGCGCGTCAGGAGGCGGCGGCGCTGTTCGGCGCGCGCCGGTTTCCGCAAGCCGATGAGCCCTTCCGGGCCTGGTGCGAGGGGCGAACCGGACTGCCCTTCATCGACGCGGCCATGGGGGAGCTGGCTGCCACCGGCTGGCTCTCCAACCGGGCTCGCCAGCTCGTGGCGAGCTACCTGGTGCATGAGCTTCAGGGCGACTGGCGGATGGGGGCGGCCTGGTTCGAGCACGCCCTGCTCGATTACGATGCGGCCAGCAACTGGGGCAACTGGCGCTATGTGGCCGGCGTTGGCCGTGACCCCCGAGGGCACCGTTTCGATGTCCTCTGGCAGGCCGAGCGCTACGACCCCGAGGGGGCCTACGTGGCACACTGGCTGCCCGATATCGCCGAGCTGCCGCCGGGGAGTGCTCGCCATCGTCCCTGGTCGGTGGATCCCGAGCGCTTCCCACCCCCGTCCCCACGGCTTTCGCTATTTTCCGAGCCTGACCAGGAGACGCCATGACCGCCGCTTGCCTTCCTCGACTGCCCTGGGGCCTCGGTCTCGCCGGCCTGATTCCATTCCTGGCGCTGGCAGGAGCGGCCTGGCTGGCACCGGTGGCCTGGCAGGTCATCGCCATTCCGGCCTTCCTCACCTACAGCGCCGTGATCCTCTCCTTCCTGGGCGGAGTGCAGTGGGGTGTGGCGATGTCCCTGGAGTCGGAAGACAGCGACGGCTTTCGTGCCCGGCTGGTCCTCAGCATGGCGCCGAGCCTGATCGCCTGGCCGGCGCTGCTGCTGCATCCGGTCACCGGTGCCTGGGTGCTTATCGCTGGCTTCCTGCTGGTCCGCCTGCACGAGTGCGGCAAGGTGAGCCGTGAGCTGCTGCCCGGCTGGTACCAGTCACTGCGTACCCTGCTGACGGTGGTGGTGGTGGCCTGCCACGGGCTGGTGATCTGGCGCCTCGCCGTCGCGTAGAGGGGGCTGGCGGTGCCGCCGATTCTGCGCGATGATCGCCCAGACCCCAGCAAAGGAGAGCGCAAGCGTGATGAAACGGACCCTTACCCTGGGCCTGCTGCTGGGCCTGCTGGCCGGTTGTCAGAGCGGCCCGGCCCGAGAAGCCAAAGCGGCGGATGAGAACGACCCGAGCGAGACGGCCGCCGCCGCCCAGGCCGGCACGAACGCCGCCGAGGCCGAGCCGGCGACGCCCGCCGACTTCGACGCCTGGCTGGCCCAATTCCGTCGGGAGGCTCGCCGCGAGGGCATCTCCGAATCGACCCTGGCCCGCGCCTTGGATGGCGTTCGTTATCGGCCCCGGGTGATCGAGCTCGACCGCTCCCAGCCGGAGTTCGTGCGTCCCATCTGGCAGTACCTGGATAGCGCCGTCTCCGCCCAGCGAGTCACTCAGGGACGCGCCAAGCTGGCCGAGCATCGCGGCACCGCGCGCCGCATGGAACAACGCTACGGGGTGCCCGCCGAGGTGGTCGTGGCGATCTGGGGCATGGAGAGCAACTACGGCGGCAATTTCGGCAGCTTCTCGACCCTCGAGGCGTTGGCGACCCTGGCCTTTGAAGGCCGCCGCAGCGATTTCGCCCGTGGTGAGCTGCTCGCTGCCCTGCGTATCATCGAGGCCGGCGACATCGCCCCGCAGCGCATGATCGGCTCCTGGGCGGGGGCCATGGGCCATACCCAGTTCATTCCCTCGAGCTTCGAGGCCTACGCCGTGGACGGCGATGGCGACGGCCGCCGCGACATCTGGGGCAGCATTCCCGACGTCATGGCCTCCACCGCCAACTACCTGGCCCGAGCCAACTGGCGCACCGGCGAGCCCTGGGGCGTTGAAATCAAGATCCCCAACGGCTTCGACTATGCCCAGGCAGAGCTCGCCACCCGGCGCAGCGCCCGCGAGTGGGCGGAGCAGGGCGTGCGCCCGGTCGGCGGAGGTAGCCTGCCGGCGTTCGATGCCGCCTCGGTGATCGTGCCGGCGGGTGCCCGCGGGCCGGCTTTCCTGGTAGGGCCCAACTATCGGGCGATCCTTCGCTACAACAATGCCACCAGCTATGCCCTGGCGGTGGGCACCCTGGCCAAGGAGATCGCCGGCCGCGGAGGGATCAGCGCCGGCTGGCCCCGTGACGAACAGCCGCTCAGCCGTGCCCAAGTGCGCGAGATGCAGCAGGCACTCAACGCTCGCGGCTTCGAGGTGGGAACCCCGGACGGCATCATGGGTCCCAACACCCGGCGTGGGCTGCGTACCTACCAGCAGTCGATCGGCGTGACTCCGGACGGCTTCGCTACCTTGCGCCTGCTCGAACGGCTGCAGCGTTAACGGGAGGCTCGGTGCCGGCGAGAGAGGACAGATCATTCACGCCGGTACGTGGCTTCAGTTGGACAAGTCGTCGATTGCCTCGCCGATCGCTCGGCCAGCGCGCTCGGCGCCCTCCTGGGTGGTTTCCCAGGCCTCGCGGGCCCGCTCCCGAGCCAGGTCCCACCAGTCCTGGTCGTAGCGCGGCAACTCCTCGAAGGCTTCTTCGTGGATCTCGACGATCACGTCGTGGGTGATTTTGCCGTCATCGTCTTCGTAGGAAAGCAGGTGATAGCTGTCGTTGCCTATCACGATCGCGTCATCGCCGATACCTAGACTGTTGTGGGGACGCACCACCAGGGAGTGCACCTGCCTGTCTTCGCCGAGCAGGATGTCCCTGACATCACCGGCCTCGCTGTCCGGCGCTGCCTCGAAGTAGACCTCGGCATCGAGGATCGACATGACCGAGTATAGCCCCTGGGGTTCGTACTGGGCCTGGGCATAAGCGGTCAGGCTGGCTGCCAGCAAGGCGGCACCAGTGGTCAGAGACGCTTTTGCAACACCTTGATATTTCATGGGTTGACCTCCTGTCCTGGCAGTGGCGCCAGTGTCGAGTGGTGAGTTCACAGCGGAATTGACGGCGTCCAGCTCTTTAGCCTTGAAGAGAGAAGCGATATCGTCAAGCATTGCCCGGCAGGGCGCTTTACACGAAGGAGGAATTTTCATGCGATCGAGCATGTCTGGCTGGCGGCTGCCGGCGGCCATGGTGGGCCTGCTGGCCGGCCTCGCGCTGGCCACTCCACAGGCGCAGGCCGACAAGGTTTTTGGCTGGGTGGAGCGGGCCACCATCGAGCCCTGGGGCGTGGCGGTGAAAGCCAAGCTGGACAGCGGCGCACTCACCTCCTCGCTGGACGCCCGAGAGATAGAGAGCTTCGAGCGCGACGGCGAGGAGTGGGTGCGCTTTCGTCTCAAGCTGGAGGACACCGCCAGCGGCGAGGCCTTCTCCGAGGAGCTCGAGCTGCCGCTCTATCGCGATCTGCGCGTGCGGGGCGCGGGAGGCCGCGATGAGCGCCCGGTGGTGCTGATGAAGGTCTGCCTGGGCGATACCATCTACGAGGAGCAGTTCAGCCTGCGCGATCGCGAGGAGATGAACTATCCGTTGCTGCTGGGTCGGCGCACCCTCTCGCATCTGGGGCTTCTGGACGTGCGCGAGACCTTCCTGCAGCGCCCGGACTGCAACGAGGAATCGCCGCTTCTCGAACATGAGCCGGACGAGCTGAGCGAGGGGCACGACGACTGAGCCGTTGGCCTCCCCCCCTGGTCTCAGAACAGCCGCGCCAGCAGGGCAGTGACCGCGGTCTCAACCCGCAGGATCCGCGGCCCCAGGTGGATGCCCTCGCAGCCGGCCTCGAGCAGCTTCTCCACCTCCCAGGGAATGAACCCTCCCTCCGGTCCCACCAGCAGCAGGGTGGGGTCGTCTATGCCCCGCGGGCAGGCAGCGGCCATGCCCGGGTGGGCCAGCAGGCCGCGCCGGCCCTGGAGCAGGCCGGGCAGGCGATCCTCCACGAAGGGGCGGAAGCCCTTCTCCAGGGTGACTGTCGGCAGCAGGGTGTCGCGGGCCTGCTCCAGGCCCAGCACCAGGTGCTGATGTATCTTCTCCGCGGCGAGCTCCGGCGACTGCCAGTAGCTCTTCTCCACCCGGCGTGACTGCAGCAGGGTGATCGCCTTCACGCCCAGCGCGGTGACGTGCTCGAGGCTTCTCGCCAGCATGCGGGGGCGGGGTAGCGCCAACACCAGATGAACCGGCAGGGCCGGGGGCGGTGGCTGATCGAGGCCATCGAGGGCGAAGGTGGCCTCGTGCTCGTCGAGGCAGAGCAGCTCGCCGCGGCCGATGCCGCCGCCCGCCACACCCAGGGTGAGGCGGTCACCGGGCGCGGCGCGGTGCACCTCGCGCAGATGACGCAGCCGGCGCGGGTCGGTCACCCGGGCCAAGCGGTGGTTCTCGATATCCTCCGGATCAAGCAGGATCAGGTTCATCAGGGCCTCGCGTTGGCGACTATACCTTGCATGGATGGTTTCGCGGTGCACAATAGCCGTACAGGGGCAGACGCCCCCACATCGATTGAGGAGCAGCGCCGTGCGCGTGATTCGCAAGTATGCCAACCGCAGGCTCTATGATACCGAACAGAGCCGCTATGTGACCCTTGAGGATCTGCGCAAGCTGATCCTCGACGAGGTGCCGTTCCGGGTCGAGGACGCAAAGAGCGGCGAGGACCTGACGCGCACCATCCTGCTGTCGATCATCATCGAGCAGGAGCAGGCCGACGGCGATGCGGAGGTCTTCTCCAACGATCTGCTGGCGCAGTTCATCCGCGTCTACGATATGACCCAGCCGCTGCCGCTGGCGCGCTATCTTGAGCAGGGTACCCAGTTGATGCTGGAGCAGCAGAAACGCGTGCAGGACCAGTGGCAGCAGGCCATGCGCGTCACCCCGATAGAACTGATGCGCGAGTTGACCGAAGAGAACATGAAGTTCTGGCAGAAGACCATCGGCCAGGCCGGCGGCAAGGACGATGACGAGACGAAGTGAGCCCCGGGCGCGGCTCTGCACTTTCTGACATAATGCCGCCTCGTTACGGCTCGTCGAGCTTTCGATTCGCAGAATGCAGGTGGAACGGATGAAGGTGCTGATCATCGGCGGCGGTGGCCGCGAACATGCCCTGGCCTGGAAGGTCGCTCAGTCGCCCCTGGTGGCGTCGGTCTTCGTGGCGCCCGGCAATGCCGGAACCGCCCGGGAGCCGGGCATGGCCAACGTCGACATCGGGGTGGACGACCTCGACGGCCTGGTGGCCTTCGCTGGTGACCAGGGCATCGACCTGACCATCGTCGGCCCCGAGGCGCCGCTGGTGGCCGGCGTGGTCGACCGCTTCCGCGAGGCGGGGCTGGCGATCTTCGGTCCCGCCGCCGGCGCCGCCCAGCTGGAGGGCTCCAAGTCCTTCACCAAGGATTTCCTGGCCCGTCATGCTATTCCCACGGCCGACTACCGGACCTTCACCGAGGTCGCGCCGGCGCTCGAGTACCTCGCCGTGCAGGGTGCCCCCATCGTGATCAAGGCCGACGGCCTGGCCGCCGGCAAGGGCGTGATCGTGGCCATGACCCTCGCCGAGGCCGAGGCGGCGGTGCGCGATATGCTCGAGGCCAACGCCTTCGGTGATGCCGGCGCCCGGGTGGTGATCGAGGAGTTCCTCGACGGCGAGGAGGCCAGCTTCATCGTCATGGTGGACGGCGAGACCGTGCTGCCCATGGCCACCAGCCAGGACCACAAGCGGGTGGGTGAGGGCGATACCGGCCCCAATACCGGTGGTATGGGCGCCTATTCCCCGGCGCCGGTGGTCACCGATGAGGTGCACGCCCGGATCATGGCGCGGGTCATCCTGCCCACGGTGCGCGGCATGGCCGAGGAGGGCCACCCCTACACCGGCTTCCTCTACGCTGGCCTGATGATCGACGCCGAGGGAAACCCCAGGGTGATCGAGTACAACTGCCGCTTCGGCGATCCCGAGACCCAGCCGATCATGCTGCGACTCGCGTCCGACCTGGCCGAGCTGTGCCTGGCCGGCGCCACTGGCCAGCTCGCGGGCAAGGCCTGCGACTGGGATGCGCGCGCCGCGGTGGGCGTGGTGTTGGCCGCCGGCGGTTACCCCGCCAGCTATCGCAAGAATGACCCCATCGAGGGCATCGAGGCCGCCGAGGCGACCGGCTGCAAGGTCTTCCATGCCGGCACCGGAGAGCAGGGCGGCCGGCTGGTCACTGCCGGCGGGCGCGTGCTCTGCGTCACTGCCCTGGGCGAGGGGGTTTCGGCCGCGGCCGAGCAGGCCTATCGGGGTGTTGACGCCATCCACTGGGAGGGTGTGCTGTGCCGTCGCGATATCGCCTACCGGGCCATCGCTCGAGAGCGTGGCGAGCACTGAGCCACCGCGATCCAAAACGGGACCCACCCTCTCCATCCAGAACAAGACCAACATAAGGAGACGAGCATGGAGCGCGTCAGGCTCGAGTTTCCCACGGCGGCTATCGTGCACCGCCATCCGCTGACGGTGCGCGTCACCGACATGAACTACGGCCGCCACCTGGGGCACGACACCCTGGTGTCGCTGCTCCACGAAGCGCGAATCCAGGCCTTCGGTGCCCTGGGGCTCACCGAGTGGGACCTGGGCGGCTATCCCAGCGTGGTGGCGGATCTCGCCGTGCAGTACCAATCCGAGGCGCGCTGGCCCGATGCCCTGGTGGTGGAGACGGCGATCCCGGCTCCCACGCGCGCGATCACCGTCTACCACCGCGTCTGCCACGCCGAGGGCGGCCGGCCCGTGGCCACCGCCAGGCTCAACGTGATACTGATCGATCCGGCCGCCGGGCGGCCGGTGGCGGTGCCCGAGGCCGTGGTGGCGGCGCTTGCCGGAGCAGGGGGGGCCTGATGTCCCGCGAATATCCGATCATCGCCGTGACCGGCTCCTCCGGCGCCGGAACCACCACGGTCAAGCGAACCTTCGAGCGCATGTTCGCCCGCGAGGACGTCCACGCCGCCGTCGTCGACGGCGACGCCTTCCACCGCTATACCCGAGAGGAGCTGGCGCGGATCTTCCGCGAGGAGCCGGAGCGCAAGGATGAGCTCTCCCACTTCGCCGTGGAGGCCAACCTGCTCGACGAGCTCGAGGCGCTGTTCCAGGAGTACGGCGAGCAGGGCAGTGGCACCTATCGTCACTACATCCACGCCGAGGACAAGCAGATGATCGAGGCCGGCTATCGAGTCGGCACCTTTACCGAGTGGCAGCCGCTGCCCTATGGTACCGATCTGCTCTTCTACGAGGGGTTGCACGGTGGGCTGGTGACGCCCGAGCACGATATCGCGCGCCATGTGGACCTGCTGGTGGGCGTGGCGCCCACCATTAACCTGGAGTGGATCCAGAAGATCGTGCGCGACACCAAGCTACGCGGCCACTCCCAGGAGGCGGTGATCGACACGATCCTCGGGCGCATGGATGACTACGTGCGTTACATTCAGCCTCAGTTCTCGCGCACCCATATCAACTTCCAGCGGGTGCCCACGGTGGATACCTCCAACCCCTTCGAGGTGCAGGACATCCCCTCCGATGCCGAGTCCTTCGCGGTGATCCGCTTTCGGGAGCCGGCCACCGTGGACTTTCCCTACCTGCTGGCGATGATCCAGGATGCCTTCATGAGCCGGCCCCATACCCTGGTGGTGCCGGGCGCGCGGGTGTCGCTGGCCATGGAGTTGATCCTGGCGCCGCTGGTGCGCCATCTGCTGGCCCAGCGCCGCTTCCGCTAAGCCACGACTACCCAGACCCTCACCGCCGCCGAGCCCGACCAAGGAGAGACGCCATGGCCTGCCTGTTCTGCCAGATCATCAAGCGCGAGATCCCTGCCGAGATCGTCTTCGAGGATGACGATTTGCTGGCCTTCGAGGACATCGCCCCCCAGGCGCCGACCCACCTGCTGGTGATCCCCAAGCGCCATGTCGCGACCCTCAACGACCTCGAGGAGAGCGACCGGGCCCTGGTCGGTCGACTGCCTATCGTGGCCGCCAGGCTGGCCCGTGAGCGGGGCTTCGCCGAGGAGGGTTACCGGGTGGTGATGAACTGCAATGACGATGGTGGCCAGACGGTCTACCATGTTCATATGCACCTGATGGGCGGTCGACGCTTCACTTGGCCGGCTGGCTAGCCGGCGCATTGCGGGCAACCGCGCGAACTCAAGCGCTCGACGCATCGGGTGCTGTTTTTCTTCAACGAGATTGTCATGAACCGCAAGCTCTCCCATAGCGACAACCTGATCCACCAGTTCGATACCGTGCTGCGCACCCTGGTGCCCCATGCCGCCCAGGCGTCGCGGCCGTCCCCGGCCACGGCCGAGGTGCATGACGAACCCATGGACGAGGGTGAGCGCCGCCATGCGGCCGGACTGATGCGCATCAACCACACCGGTGAGGTGTGTGCCCAGGCGCTCTATCAGGGCCAGGGGCTGACCGCCAAGCTGCCCGATGTGCGTGACCAGATGGAGGAGGCGTCCAGGGAGGAGATCGACCACCTGGCCTGGTGTGACGAGCGCCTCGAGGAGTTGCATGACCGCCCCAGCCTGCTCAACCCGCTCTTCTACGCCGCTTCCTTCGGCATTGGCGCCGTGGCAGGAGCCGTGGGCGACCGCGTGAGCCTGGGCTTCGTGGCCGCCACCGAGGAGCAGGTGGGCCGCCACCTGGAGGACCATCTGGTGAAACTGCCGGTGGGAGATCAGCGCTCCCGGGCGGTGCTGCGCCAGATGGCCATCGACGAGGCGCACCACGCCCAGCTGGCGCTGGAAGCCGGCGGCGCCCGCTTCCCCGCCCCGGTCAAGTTCGGCATGTCGCTGATGTCCAAGGTGATGACCAAGAGCGTCTATCGCTTCTAGTCCGCGTTACTCCTCGACGATGGTATAGGAGTGGGTCACATCGACCCCGCCCTTCACCAGCGTGATGGAGGCGCTGCAGTACTTCTCGGCGGAGAGCTCCACGGCGCGCGCCACCTGCTTTTCCTTCAGCCCCTTGCCGGACACGGTGAAGTGCACGTGGATCTTGGTGAACACGCTGGGCACGGCGTCGGCGCGCTCCGCCTCGAGACTCGCCACGCAGTCGCTCACCGGCGCGCGGGACTTCTCGAGGATCTCCAGCACATCGAAGGAGGTGCAGGCGCCCAGGCCCATCAGCAGCATCTCCATGGGGCGCGGGCCGGTGTTGCGGCCGCCGTGGTCGGGCGGGCCGTCGATCACCACGCTGTGCCCGCTGCCGCTCTCGGCAACGAATTGACGACCGTCGGTCCATTTCACGCTGGCTTTCATGTTGGGTCTTCCTTACTGAAACAGGCAAAAGAGGGGCAGCATAGCACTCCCGTCAGGGTGGCTCAGCCCTGCAGGCGGCGGTCGAGCTCGGCCAGTCGCTCCGGCGTGCCCACATCGACCCACTCGCCGCGGTGGTGGTGGCCGCCCACGCGTCCATCATTCATGGCGCGGCGCAGCAGCGGCGCCAGGGCGAAGGCGCCCGGGGCCTCGTCGGCCACCAGCGCCGGGTCGAGCAGGCTGATGCCGGCGAAGGTGAGGCGCGGTTCGCCCTCGGCGTGGACGCGGCCGTCATGGGTCAGGTGAAAGTCGCCGTCCGGGTGATGGTCGGGGTTGTCCACCAGTGCCAGCTGGGCCAGGTCGCCGTCGCCAAGCGCCAGATGGCCCGGGTCCAGGTCGCACCAGATGTCGCCGTTGACCAGCAGGAAGGGGGCCTCGCCCAGCAGGGGCAGCGCCTGGCGGATGCCGCCGCCGGTCTCCAGCGGGGCCTCCTCACGGCTCCAGGCGATGCGCACGCCGACGTCGGCGCCGTCACCCAGGGCGGCCATGATCTGCTCGGCCCGGTAGCTGACGTTGATCACGATCTCGGTGATGCCCGCCGCCCGCAGCCGCGCCAGGTGGTGGACGATCAGCGGCTGGCCGGCCACCGGCAGCAGCGGCTTGGGGCAGTGGTCGGTCAGCGGACGCATGCGGGTGCCGAGCCCCGCGGCCAGGATCATCGCCTTCATGTGGTGCCCTCGAGGCGAGCCATCAGGGCCGGGCGGAAGGTCTCGACCAGCCATGCCTTGAAGGCGGCGTGGCCCTCGAGCCCCGCCAGGCTGTCGTCAAGGTGACCCAGGAAGTGGGGCAGCCGCTCGAGATAGCCGGTCTTGGCGTCGCGCAGGGTCAGCCGACAGAAGATCCCCAGCACCTTGAGCGAACGCTGGGCGGCCATGGCCTGGGCCTGCTCGAGGAAGATCGCTGCATCGACGCCGGCGGGCAGGCGGCCATCGGCCACGGCGCGCTGTCGGAAGGCCTCCACCCAGTTGGCGAAGCGGCTGGCGTCGAAGCGACAGTAGCGTCCACGCAGCAGCGAGACCATGTCGTAGCTGAGCGGGCCGGCGACGGCGTCCTGGAAGTCGATCAGGTGCAGGGCATCACCCTGTACCATCAGGTTCATGGCGTCATAGTCGCGATGCACCGTGACCACCGGCTGGTCCAGGGCCGAGGCGATCAGCGCCTCGCGCAGGGCTTCCCAGCCCGGTGGTGTTTTCATCCCCAGCCACTCGCCCAGGCACCACTCCGGAAAGAGGTCGAGTTCCCGGCCCAGCAGGTCGCCATCGAAGGGGGGCAGTGCGTCCGAGCCGGCGCGGTTCTGCAGCTCATGGATCAGCGCCATGGCGTGCTCGTGCCAGATCAGGGTGGCCGCGTCGATCTCGTTGCCGAAGCAGGCCTGCAGGGGAGTGTCGCCCAGGTCATCGAGCTCCAGGAAGCCCCGGGACAGGTCGATGCCGTGCAGGGTCGGCACCGGCAGGCCGGCGGCGGCCCAGCGGCGGGCGATGGTCACGAAGGGGCGACTGTCCTCCTGCTCCGGCGGGGCGTCCATCAGCATGCGGGTGGCGCCGCCCGGCAGCGACAGCCGGTAGTAGCGACGGAAGCTGGCGTCACCGGCGGCCAGGTGCAGGTCGATCTCGCCGGTCGTCAGGCCGTGGCGCTCGGCGGCCCACTGACTGAGCAGTTCGAGGCGCGAAGGGGCGGCGTCGGACATGGTGGGCTGGCTCCCTGGGTGGTGTGAAAGGTTCCGGCGGCGGGTCGGTTGACGGCCGCTGGAGCGCGCCGCATGCTGGGCGCTGTTCGGCCGCCGGCAGCACAGGCGCTGTGTGGCCTGTATAATACCGATTCACCCCGCCAAGGACATCGAGGAACATGGGCAAGCGACTCTCATGGACGGCCCTGGCCGGCCTGGCGACCCTGAGCCTGGCCGGCGCCCACTCTGCGGCGGCCTCGCCCGCTGCCTTGCCCGCTGAGTCGCTGGACTTCCGCCCCTGGGGCGATGACCGTCCCACCGGGGCCCTGTGCCGCGGTACCTATGTGATGCCCGACTATCGCCTTGCCAAGCCGTCGCCGGGGCGGGTAGCCAGCGAGTCGGACAGCGCCAGCTACGGCGAGGATGGCGAGACGATCCTGCTCGGCGAGGTGGTCCTGCGCCGTGACACCGCCCAGCTCGAGACGCCCGAGGTGCGGGTGCCTGGCAGCCGCGAGCGTGCCTTCGCCGAGGGGCCGATGGCGCTGCGCGACCAGAACCTGCTGGTGCGTGGCGGCGCCGCCGAGCTGTCGCTGGTCAGCGATGCCGCGCGTATCGATAACGCCCACTACGTCATCCACGACCGCCACCTGCGCGGCGATGCCCTGCAGCTCGAGCGCCTGGAGGACGGTCGCTACCGGCTCACTTCGGCGAACTTCACCACCTGCGATCCCGGCGACAATCTCTGGCGGCTGGTGGGGGGCGATGTGGTGTTGGACCGAGAGAGAGGTTTCGGTATCGCCCGCCATGCGCGGCTGGAGGTGGGGCGGGTGCCGGTCTTCTACTGGCCCTGGGTACGCTTCCCCATCGACGACCGCCGCCAGACCGGTTTCCTGTGGCCGGCCGTGGGGATCTCCAGCGACGCCCTGGACTACGCCCAGCCCTACTACTGGAACATCGCCCCCAACCAAGACGCCACCATCACCCCGCGCTGGATCACCGACCGTGGCCTGCTGCTGGGCGGCGAATACCGCTATCTGTTGCCCAGCGACGCTGGTCAGATCGAGGGGGCCTTCCTCGGCAGCGACGACGGCGGCTCCAGCGACGACCCCAACGCCGCCTCGCGCCGCTTCGAGGGCGAGGACCGCTGGTATGTCGACTACCGCCACGCCGGGCGCTTCGATGCGCGGACCCGCTACCAGTTGCGCTACGGGGCGGCCAGCGATGGGCGCTACTTCGACGACTTCGGCAGCGACTTCGCCGAGCAGAATACCTCCGCCATGCCGCGCCTGGCGCAGATCGACTACCGTGGCGACGTCTGGCGGCTCGACGCCCGCGCCCAGGGCTTCCAGAGGCTCGATGACCCCCTGGCCGACCGCGACAAGCCCTTCTACCGGCTGCCGAGCCTCTCCGCCAACGCGCGCTGGAACCAGGGCGGCTTCTACCAGCAGTGGGGCTCCAACTACAGCTACTTCTGGCGCGACGTCGATGAGAACCGGGTGCCGCTGCGTGAGTCCGCCACCGGCTCGCGGCTGCATCTCTCCCCGGCGCTGGGCTGGCGCTTCGACGAGAGCTGGGGCCACCTGGAGCCGCGCCTGGAGTGGCTGGCCACCGCCTACGAGCTCGACTACGGTGACCGAAATAATGTCGAAGACCGCGACACCAGCCTGACCCGCGAGGTGCCGGTGGCCTCCCTCGACGGTGGCCTGGTGTTCGAGCGCGAGCTGGCGCTCGGTGGGCGCGGTTACCGCCAGACCCTGGAGCCCCGTGCCAACTTCGCCTATGTGCCGGCCCGGGATCAGACGGAGTTTCCCGACTTCGATACCAGCGAACGCGCCTTCTCCTGGGGCCAGCTCTGGTCGCCGTACCGCTTCTCGGGCAGCGACCGCGTCGGCGACCTCAATCGCCTCTCCCTGGGCGTCGACTCACGGCTGCTGGAGGACGCGCGCGGCCGCCAGCGCCTCGCCGTGGGCCTGGGGCAGGCCTACTACTTCGAAGATCGCACCATCGACCTGGCAGGCGATCCCGACGTGATTCCCGATCGCGACCGCGACTTCCCGGGCTGGTACCGCGCCACCCGCGACCGCTCTCCCGTGGTGACTCGCGCCGACTGGCAGGTCACCGACCGCTGGCGCACCCGCTGGCAGTGGCTCTATGACGACAACCTCGAACAGACCGAGCGCACCTCCGTGGATCTGCAGTATCGCTCCCCGACGGGCCACGCGTTGAACCTCGGCTACCGCTGGGAGCTCCAAGGCTTCGATCCCTCGGTGGAGCCGGGAGACGACGAGTTCCGCGACTTCAACCGCGAGGAGTTCGACCTGTCGTTCGCCTGGAAGGCCAGCCACCGTGTCGACCTGATCGGCCGCTTTCTCTACGACAATACCAACGACCGCTCCCTGGAGCAGCTGGCGGGTGTGCAGTGGAACGACTGCTGCTATGGTCTGCAGCTGGTCTGGCGAGAGTGGATCGACGACAACGACACGGCCCGGGTGGAGGATGACTTCACCGATCGCGGGATCTTCCTGCGCTTCGTGTTCAAGGGCCTGGGCGGCGTTGGCCGCGAGGCCGACAGCTATTTCGAGGAGGCCATCCCGGGCTATCGCTCCACCGCCTTCTGATCGGGTGCCACCCGCCGTTGCCAAATGCTAGAGAGGAAAGATGAAACAGAAGCAGACAGTGAGCCGCCGGCGCACCAGCGTGATGGCCGCCGGCCTGGTCATGGCACTGGGCCTTGTCGCCGTGCCGCTGAGCGTCCAGGCCCAGCAGTTCCAGTCCACGCAGCGCCAGGCGCTGGACCGCATCGTGGCCGTGGTCAACCAGGGCGCCATCATGCACAGCGAGCTGGAGGAGCGCGTGATTCAGACCCGCAGCCAGCTCACCGCCCAGCAGATCGACCTGCCCCCGGAGCGGGTGCTGCGTGAGCAGCTCCTCGAGCAGATGATCCTCGAGGAGATCCAGCTGCAGATGGCCCGGGAGGCCGGGTTTTCCATCGACGACACCGAGCTCAATCGTCAAGTGCGGGCCATCGCCGAGAGCAACGGCATGAGCCTGGAGCAGTTCGCCGACGCCCTGGAGGCCGACGGCCTGGCGCTGGCCACCGTGCGCGAGGAGATCCGCCGCGAGCTGGTGCTGCGTGAGCTGCAGCAGCGCCGGGTGGGCAGCCGGGTGAACCTCTCCGAGCGGGAGGTGGAACGCTTCATGGAGCAGGAGGGCGCCAGCCGCCAGCAGGCCCAGCAGGCGCTGTTTCAGCGTCGGGCCAATGAGGAGCTGGAGGTCTGGCTCCAGGAGATCCGCGCCGAGGCCTTCGTCGACAACCGGCTCGACGGCCGCTGATGTCCGCCGCCCCACTGCTGGCGCTGACCACCGGTGAGCCGGCCGGTATCGGCCCGGAACTCATCGCCATGCTGGCGGCCGAGCCACTGCCGGCTACCCGAGTAGTGGCAGTGGGGGACCCCAGGCTGCTGGCAGAGCGTGCCGCCGCCCTGGGGGGCGATCTCGAACTGGTCGAGCTCTCGCCCGGCCAGGCGGTGCCCGAGGCCGCACCCGGGCGTCTGCCGGTGTGGCCCGTGGCACTGCGTGCGCCGGCCAGCCCCGGCGTGCTGGAACCGGCCAACGCCGGTTATGTCCTCGAGACCCTGGACGTGGCGATCGCCGCCTGCCGCGCCGGCCACGCCGCCGGCATGGTCACCGCGCCGCTGCACAAGGGCGTGATCCTCGACGCGGGACATGCCGGCTTCACCGGCCACACCGAGTACCTGCGCGACGCCTGCGGCGTGGAGGAGGTGGTGATGATGCTCGCCACCGACCGCGCCCTGCACGCCACCCGCCCCGGCTGGCGGGGCTCGCCGGCGCTGAGGGTGGCGCTGGCCACCACCCACCTGCCGCTGCGCGAGGTGGCCGATGCCATCACCGCCGAGCGCCTCTCGCGGGTGCTGCGCATCCTCGAGGCCGAGCTGAAGCGCTGGTACGGCCTGGCCGCGCCGCGCATCGCGGTGTGCGGGCTCAACCCCCACGCCGGCGAGGGCGGCCACCTGGGCCGCGAGGAGCTCGAGGTGATCGAGCCGGCACTGGCGGCACTGCGCGGCGAGGGGCTCCGGCTTGACGGCCCGCTGCCCGCCGATACCCTGTTCACGCCGCGTCACCTGGAGGGGGTCGACGCGGTGCTGGCCATGTATCATGACCAGGGCCTGCCGGTGCTCAAGTATGCCGGCTTCGGCAGCGCGGCCAATATCACCCTGGGGCTGCCCTTCGTGCGCACCTCGGTTGACCACGGCACCGCCCTGGACCTGGCCGGCAGCGGCCGCGCCGATCCCGGCAGCCTGCGCGTGGCCGTGGCCCTGGCCGCCCAGATGGCCGGAAGTTCTTTATAACACCTACGTGAGGGGCGCTGGGGGCAAGCCAAAGAGGAGGTCCGACGCCATGGATGGCGTCGGTAGCGTACAAGGATGTATTTACAGCGCCTCCGGAAGGCCGGCCCCGCTCGCAGGCTTGCCGCCAGATCAGCCTCGCATTGAAGTCAATATCGCATCCAAGACAGAGATAGAAGGACACCCCTGAATGTCATCTCGACCCCCGGCTCACCGGGCTCGCAAGCGCTTCGGCCAGAACTTCCTGCGTGACCGCGGCATCATCTCGCGCATCGTGCGCGCCATCGGGCCGCGCCCCGGCGAGCGCCTGGTGGAGATCGGCCCCGGCCAGGGCGCCCTCACCGAGCCGCTGCTGGAGGCCGCCGAGGGGCATCTCGAGGTGATCGAGCTCGACCGTGATCTGATCCCAGGGCTGCGGGTGCAGTTCTTCAACTACCCCGATTTCGTGATCCACGAGGGCGATGCCCTCAAGTTCGACTTCCGCGCCCTGCGCGGCGAGGGCGAGCCGCTGCGGGTGGTAGGCAACCTGCCCTACAACATCTCCACCCCGCTGATCGCCCACCTGCTGCAGGCGGGCGATGCCATCGCCGACATGCACTTCATGCTGCAGAAGGAGGTGGTGGAGCGCCTGGCCGCCGAGCCGGGCGGCCCCGACTGGGGTCGGCTCTCGGTGATGGCCCAGTACCGCTGCGGGGTGGAGTCGCTGTTCGTGGTGCCGCCCGAGGCCTTCGTGCCGCAGCCCAAGGTGGACTCCGCCATCGTGCGCCTGACGCCCCACGCCGCGCTGCCGCACCCGGCCGACGATGAGGCGCTGCTCTTCACCCTGGTGCGCGAGGCCTTCGGTCAGCGCCGCAAGACCCTGCGCAACAACCTCAAGGGGCGTATCGCGGTGGACGAGCTGGCGGCCCTGGGCATCGATTCCGCCCGCCGTCCTCAGACCCTCACGGTGGAGGAGTTCGTGCGCATCGCCAACCACCTGGCCGCCAGCGGCGCAGAGGAGGTGCCCGAATGAGGCCCGTGCTGCCGGAGGCCCTGCAGGGCCAGGTCAAGGTCGAGGTAACGCCCGAATTCCGTGAGGAGGAGTCCGCGCCGACCGAGAGCCGCTACGTGTTCAGCTATACGGTGACGGTGCACAACGCCTCGTGCCACAGCATCCAGCTCATGGCCCGCCACTGGAAGATCACCCAGGGCAGCGGCAAGGTCCAGGAGGTGCGCGGCAAGGGGGTGGTGGGGCAGCAGCCGATGATCGGGCCGGGGCAGCAGTTTCGCTACACCAGCCGGGCGATCCTCGATGGTCCGGTGGGAGTGATGGAAGGCGACTACACCTGCGTGGATACCGCCTCCCAGCGCCCCTTCGAGGTGGCCATCGCGCCCTTCCGGCTGGCCGGCCCCAACCAGGTGCACTGAATCCACTGCCTCACTCCATTCAGGGAGAGCCCATGACCACCTATGCCATCGGCGACCTCCAGGGCTGTCACGCGGAGTTCGTCGGGCTCCTCGAGACCCTCGACTTCGACCCCCGCCGCGACCGGCTGTGGCTGGCCGGTGACCTGGTCAACCGCGGCCCGGGGTCGCTGGACTGTCTGCGCGAGGTGATGGCGTTGGGCGACGCGGCCCGGGTGGTGCTCGGCAATCACGACCTGCACCTGCTGGCGGTGGCCCGCGGCGGCGCCCGCCTCAACCGCAAGGACACCCTGGACGCCATCCTCGCCGCCCCGGACCGCGAGGCGCTGCTGGACTGGCTGCAGTGTCGGCCGCTACTGGTGCGCGAGACGCTGGGGCAGGACACCCTGATGACCCACGCCGGCCTGCTGCCCCAGTGGTCTCTGGACCAGGCCGCCGGTCTCGCCGGTGAGGTCCAGGCCGTGCTCGGCGGCGAGTACGGTGGGGCCTTCCTGGAACGGATGTACGGCAACGCGCCCGCGCTGTGGCGAGACGATCTCGACGGTGTCGACCGGCTGCGTGCCATCGTCAATGTCTTCACCCGGATGCGCTTCATCGATGCCGCTGGAAGGCTCGACTTCGGCGCCAAGGAGGGGCTCGACAGCGCACCGCCGGGCTTCGCGCCCTGGTTCCAGTATCCCCGTGCCGACGACGCCCGGCTGCTGTTCGGCCACTGGGCGGCCCTGCAGGGGGCGACCCCGGACAGTCTCGTCAACGCCCAGGCCCTGGACACCGGGTGCGTGTGGGGCGGGGTGCTCACCGCCCTGGCCCTCGAGAGCGGCGAGCGCACCAGCGTGCCCGGCCGGCGGCGCTGACACCGTCGATTTTCTCCCCAAGCCCTGACCACGAGAGGCCACCATGAGCTTCCAGCATCTCGACATCCCGACCCTGCAGGCCTGGCTCGACGAGGGCCGCAAGACGGCGCTGGTCGATATCCGCGATCCCATGAGCTACGCCCAGGGGCGCATTCCCGGCAGCCGGCGACTGGACAACGACAGCGTCGGCGCCTTTCTCGACGAGACGCCGGCCGAGCAGCCGGTGGTGGTGGTCTGCTATCACGGCCACTCCAGCCAGCAGGCCGCCGCCTGGCTGGCCGGGCAGGGCTTCGCTGAGGTCTACAGCCTCGATGGCGGCTTCACCGAGTGGCAGCTCCGCGATCCCGACCGCGTGGAGGCCTGAGCCATGAGCGTGACGCGGGACCCCGCCGTGGAGGGCCTGGAGGTCTTCTGCGTGGGCGGGGCGGTGCGTGATGAGCGGCTGGGCTGGCCGGTCTACGACCATGACTGGGTGGTGGTGGGCGCCACGCCCGATGAGATGCGCCAACGCGGCTTCAAGCCGGTGGGACGCGACTTCCCGGTCTTCTTGCACCCCGAGAGCCATGAGGAGTACGCCCTGGCGCGCACCGAGCGAAAGGCCGGCCACGGCTACACCGGTTTCGTGGTGCACGCCAGCCCCGAGGTGACGCTGGAGGAGGACCTGGCGCGCCGCGACCTGACCCTCAACGCCATGGCCGAGACACCCAAAGGCGAGCTGATCGACCCCTACGGTGGCCTGGCCGATCTGGAGGCGCGGGTGCTGCGTCATGTCTCGCCGGCCTTCGTCGAGGACCCGCTGCGGGTGCTGCGCGCCGCGCGATTCCTGGCCCGCTACGCCGGGCTCGGCTTCACCATCGCCGCGGAGACTCGGGCGCTGATGCGGGAGCTGGTGGCAAGCGGCGAGATCGGCCATCTGGTGGCCGAGCGGGTCTGGACCGAGACCGAGAAAGCGCTCTGTGAGCCCTGGCCGGAGGTCTACTTCCAGGCGCTG
Organism: Halomonas sp. HK25; assembly: GCF_047795635.1. GTDB lineage: Bacteria > Pseudomonadota > Gammaproteobacteria > Pseudomonadales > Halomonadaceae > Halomonas. The sequence goes on from NZ_CP181044.1 coordinate 1,005,702, forward strand.
ACCGACTGCGGCGCCCTGGCGGTGCTGATGCCGGAGCTGGCCGACGACCCCGAGGCGCTGGACGAGGCCCTGGGCCGACTGCACTGCCTGCCGGACGAGCTCGACGGCGAGGCGCTGGCGCGCTGGCGCTGGGCGCGCCTGGTGGAGCACCTGGGCGAGACGGAGCGGAGTCTACTGGCCGAGCGGCTGCGGCTGCCCAGGGCTCACGCCGCCCTGGCCCGCCAGGCGGCGCTGACCCGCGAGTTGTGTCGCGAGGCCCGAGAGGGGGCGCTGACGGGCGAGCGGATACTGGCCTGGCTGGATGGCATCGATGCCTGGCGGCGCAGCGAGCGGGTGGCGCCGCTGGTCAGCCTGGTGAGTCTGAAGGAGCCGGCCTTGGCCGACGACCTGGCGCTGGCCTGGCGGCTGGCCGCCCAGGTGCTGCCGAAGACGCTGGTGGAGGAGGGCTTCCAGGGGCGCGAACTGGGCGAGGAGCTGGCCAGGCGCCGCTGCGAGGTCATCGAGGCGGCGCTGGCGGCACCGACCCTCTGAGTCGGGTCAGTCGGCCCGGGAGATCACCCGCCCGGCCCAGCTGAAATCTACCGCCCACAGGCGCTGGTCGCCGGCCTCGAAGTCGGCCCACAGCGCCGCATAGGTCTCGCCGCTCTCGGGGTGGCGAACCTCTGGCAGCAGCTCGGCCAGGGGCTGGAGCACGAAGGCGTGACGGTGGATCTCGTCGCGGGGCAGGGCAACGCCATCGTGCTCGCCGTTCAGCTCGCCCACGGTGAGCAGGTCGATGTCCAGGGTGCGCGGGCTGAACTTGGGGCTGTCCTTGCGCCGGCCGTTGGCAAACTCCAGCCGCTTGCACCAGGCCTGCAGCTCGCCCACCGACCAGCCGCTGTCGAAGGCCGCCACCAGGTTGTAGAAGTTGCGGCCATCCTCGAAGCCCACCGGCTCGCTCTCGAACACCCGCGAGATCAGAAGCGTCCCGAAGGTGTCCGCCAGGGCGTCCAGGCAGGTGCGTACGTGGCGGTCGCGCTCGATATTGCTGCCGATGCTCACCGTGACCCGAGTCATCACACCGCTCCCGGGCGGGGGCCGCGCTCGATCTGTACGCCGACGGCCGCCGCCGCGGGCACCGCGCCCGGCTTGCGCACGGTCAGGCGCAGCCAGGGAATGGTGAACTCCTCGCGCAGGGTGTCGGCAAGCCGCTCGGCGAAGGTCTCCACCAGGGCAAAGTCGTGCTCGGCGGCGAAGGCGGCGACGCGTTCGCTGATGGCGGCATAGTCCAGCGTCAGGGCGATGTCGTCCGCGGCCGCTGCCGGGCGGATATCGGTGGCCAGCGCGAGGTCGAGCACCAGGCGCTGGGTGATGGTGCGCTCCCAGTCGTAGACCCCGATGACGGTGTCGACGCCGAGGGACTCGATCAGCACGAGATCCATGGTGTGGGGTTCTTCCGCAGTCAGAGGGTGAGCGCCGCAACCGTCGAGCCGGCCCCGGCAGGCGTGGCGGGATTGTACGCGAGCCACCGCTCGGGTAACACCGCAGGCGCTGGGCTCGCTTCGGTCCGCCTGGCAGAATGGGTGCCATTCCTTCTCGGGAGGCCGGCCATGGAGGCGCCACTTACCCTGATGCCGCCGCTGGTGGTCCTGCTGCCGCCGCTGGTGGCGCTGGGCTATCTCAGCGGCAGCTGGCTGGGGGCCCTGACCGTCTGCCGGCTGACCGGCGTCGGCGACCCGCGTCTGACCGGCTCCTTCAACCCGGGGTTCTCCAACGTGCTGCGCCTCCATGGGCGGCGCCTGGCGCTGGCCACCCTGCTGGTGGATGCCGCCAAGGGCATGCCGGTGCTGGTGCTGGCGATCCTGCTGGGGTTGCCGCCCTGGGCCCAGGGCCTGGTGGGCCTGGCGGTGCTGCTGGGCCACAGCTACCCGCTCTGGCACCGCTTCCGCGGCGGCAAGGCGGTGGCCAGCGCCTTCGGAGTGATGCTGGTGCTGACGCCCGGGGTGGCGCTGGTGTGCGCCCTGCTGTGGGCGCTGCTCGCCTGGCGGGTGCGCACCGCCGCCGTGGCCTCGCTGGCCAGCGCCGCCGCCGCGCCCCTGGCCAGCCTGTGGCTCGCCCCGGACTACGTCATCGTGGTGATCGCCTTCACCCTGCTGGTGCTGGTGCGCCATGTGCTCAATATCCAGCGCCTCGGCCGCGGCGACGAGCCACCTCTCTAAGCTTGAAGAGCGTCGCTTCGCTCCTGGAAGCTAGAAGCTGGAAGAAAAACCTTGACGCTGGCAGTGAAGGTCTCTTGCTGCCTTCCAGCTTCCAGCTTCCAGCTTCCAGCTTACGGCTCCCGAAGGGTATCCATCGGCCAGCGCGGTACCGCCTTCATCACGCCGATCTCGTCGCGCTCGCCGGCCAGCAGGCGTTGCGCTCCCACATAGGCGATCATCGCGCCGTTGTCGGTACAGAAGCGCCCGCGGGGGTAGTAGGCCCGGGCGTCGCGCTTGGCGCACTCGCGCTCCAGCCGCTCGCGCAGGCGCACGTTGGCGCTGACGCCGCCGGCCACCACCAGGCGCTTGAGGCCGGTCTGGTCCAGGGCGCGGCGACACTTGATCACCAGGGTGTCCACCACCGCCTCTTCGAAGGCCCGGGCCACGTCGGCGCGGGCCTGATCGTCCAGGGCGCCACTGGCGTCCAGGTGACGGATGGCGGTGAGGGTGTGAGTCTTGAGGCCCGAGAAGCTGAAGTCGAGCCCCGGGCGGTCGGTCATCGGCCGCGGGAAGCGGAAACGCTTGGCGTCGCCGCCTTCTGCCAGTCGTGCCACCTGGGGGCCGCCCGGGTAGTCAAGGCCGAGCATCTTGGCGGCCTTGTCGAAGGCCTCGCCGGCGGCGTCGTCCACGGATTCGCCGAGCAGGGTGTAGTGCCCCAGGCCGCGCACCTCCACCAACTGGGTGTGACCGCCGGAGACCAGCAGGGCTACGAAGGGGAACTCGGGGCGTTCCTCCTCCAGCATGGGGGCCAGCAGGTGGCCCTCCATGTGGTGAACGCCGAGCACCGGAATGTCCAGCGCCCGGGCCATGCCGTGGGCGGTGGCGGCACCCACCATAAGCGCACCCACCAGGCCCGGGCCCGCGGTGTAGGCGATGGCGTCGAGATCGCCGCGGGAAAGCCCCGCCTCGTCGAGCACCTGCTGGATCAGCGGCAGCAGGCGCCGAGTGTGATCCCGGGAGGCCAGCTCCGGCACCACGCCCCCGTATTCCGCGTGCATGGCGATCTGGCTATAGAGGGCGTCGGCCACCAGACCGCGCTCGGTGTCGAAGAGGGCGACGCCGGTCTCGTCGCAGGAGGTCTCGATGCCCAGTACACGCATGATGTCGGCTCGGTTGTGCAGAACAGGCCGGCATTCTACGCGGTTTGAGGGGGGAAAGCATTTGCAAAGGATGAGGAGCGCGACTAGACTACTGTGCGCTGCAATACTGGGTCGTGCACCCAGGTGGCGATTCCCGCGACCGTTTCTGCCTTCCGGCTCGCTACCCTGCGTTCCGGGCGTCTTTTTCGTCGCGAAAGCTGCCACCCACAGGGGTGTGCGTACTAACCGAACTCTAGTTACCTAAGGTAGGTGAGTGCTTAATGCCTTCTGTTAAAGTACGTGATAACGAGCCGTTTGACGTCGCACTGCGTCGCTTCAAGCGTTCTTGCGAAAAAGCCGGTGTTCTTTCCGAAGTGCGTCGTCGCGAGTCCTACGAGAAGCCCACCGCAGAGCGCAAGCGCAAGGCGGCGGCTGCCGTCAAGCGTCACGCCAAGAAGCTTCAGCGTGAGCGCAAGCGCTTCGAACGGCTCTATTGATCCGTGCTGGAGACTGTCGGGGCTTCGGGCTCGGCCGTCTCAGGAGGATGCCAAGCGGTCGCCATCCGGTGGCCGCTTGTTTTTTCCGGGGTGTCGGCCTTCAACAGGTGCCGGCATCCTGCAGCGATCGCATCGCGGCTCGTCGAGGTGATCCGATTTCATGGCAGGACAGATTCCTCAGCGCTTCCTCGATGACCTGATGGCCCGCGTCGACGTGGTCGAAGTGGTGGGCGAACGGGTCAAGCTGAAGAAGGCCGGTCGCAACTACTCAGGGCTGTGCCCCTTCCATCAGGAGAAGACGCCCTCGTTCACCGTCAGCGCCGACAAGCAGTTCTACCACTGCTTTGGCTGCGGCGCCCACGGCAACGCCCTGGGCTTCCTGATGGAGTACGACAAGTTGCGTTTCCCCGAGGCGGTGGAGCAGTTGGCCGGGCGGTTGGGGCTGGAGGTGCCGCGCGAGGGCGCCGATGATCCGCGGGCCCAGGCCCGGGAACGCAAGCGCAAGGAGGGGGTCAATCTGCTTGAGCTGGCCGCCAGCTTCTTCCGCGAGCGGCTGAAGATGCCCGAGGGGCAGGGTGCCCGGGACTATCTGGAGCGGCGCGGTCTCTCCTCGGAGGTGCAGCAGAGCTTCGGCATCGGCTACGCCCCGGATGACTGGGAGGGGCTCAAGCGCCATCTCACCGAGCGCGGCATCAGCGATGCGGTGCAGGTGGAGTACGGCCTGCTGGTGCACCGTGAGGAGAGCGGGCGCACCTACGATCGCTTCCGCGACCGGGTGATGTTTCCGATCCGCGACGTCAAGGGGCGCACCATCGCCTTCGGCGGCCGGGTGTTGGGTGATGCCAAGCCCAAGTACCTCAACTCGCCCGAGACCCCGGTATTCCACAAGGGGCGTGAGCTCTACGGCCTCTACGAGGCGCGCCAGGCCGACCATCGCCTGGAGCGGGTAGTGATCGTCGAGGGCTACACGGACGTGGTGGCCCTTGCCCAATTCGGCATCCGTAATGCGGTGGCCACCCTGGGCACCTCGACCAGCGAGGAGCACCTCACGCGGCTGTTTCGCATGGTGAGCGAGGTAGTGTTCTGCTTCGACGGCGACCGTGCCGGGCGCCAGGCGGCATCGCGGGCGCTGGAGACGGTGCTTCCGCTGATGATCGACGGTCGCCAGGTGCGCTTCCTGTTCCTGCCCGAGGGGGAGGATCCAGACACTCTGGTGCGTCGCGAGGGGGCCGAGGCCTTCCAGGGCCGCATCACCTGCGCCAATCCACTGTCGGAGTTTCTCTTCGACCAGGCGGCGGCGGGACGCGATCTGGCGCGCATCGAGGATCGCGAGCGCTACGCCAGCCAGGTGCTGGCGGCGCTGGCCCGGCTGCCGGAGGGCGTGCTGAAGTCGCTGATGCTCAGCGAGCTCTCGCGACGCACCGGCGTCGAGGCGGCAAACTTCAGCGCCCTGCTGGCGCGGGCCAGGCCGGCCGCTGGCGAATCCGCGCCCGGCCGGGATATGGCCAGCAGCGATGGGGTCGACCAGGCGGCTGGTATGCCCGAAACGGCGCCGCCACTGGGAGAAAGCGCAGCGCCTGCGGCGCGCTCCGGTGGGGCCCTGAGCCTGGCGGCCCGCGCCCTGCAGTTGCTGGTGCATGAGCCTGCGCTGGTGGGACGGCTGCCGGAGGAGGATGACTGGTGCCCCGAGGACGACCCGGACGGGCGCCTTTGCCGCGAGGTGATCCGCCTGCTGAGAGCGGGACGCTATCGCAGCGCCCAGGTGCTGCTGGCGCACTTCCACGGCAGTGCCGAGGGCGAACGCCTGGCGGCGCTGGCTCGCCGTGAGCTGCTGATCCCGAGGGAGGCGCGTGGCGCCGAACTGGAGGGGCTGGTCGAGCATTTTCGCCGTACCCGGCAGCGGCGTTCTCCCCAGGAGGAGATTGATGCGCTGTTGGCCAGGGAGCGGGGCGGCGAGCGATTGTCACGGGACGAGAAGCAGCGGCTGATGGCCCTGCTCACTGAACTGCATGGCTGACCGCAAGGTCAACTATAATTATTCATATCATCATTCAGGTTGGCGCCGGGGTTGATTTTTCTCCTACCGTCACCACATAGGGGAGACTGCCCGAAAAGCGGCGCAACCTGATAACCTAACACACCTGATTGACCGCGCAAATAGAGCAAACTGGCAGAGAGAGGCGTTACGGCGCTATACTGTTCGGCTTCACAAGTTTTCTCCACCGAGCGCTTCAGGTGCTTCATTCTTCTTCGTCGAGATAGGGTTTCTATGGCTGGAAATGCGCAGCAGCAGTCACGTCTGAAGGAGTTGATCGCGCGCGGCAAGGAACAGGGCTACCTGACCTATGCCGAGGTCAACGACCATCTACCCGAGGATATCGCCGACCCCGATCAGGTGGAAGACATCATCGGCATGATCAACGATATGGGTATCAGCGTCGTCGAGGAAGCTCCCGATGAAGATACCCTGATGATGTCGGATCACTCCACCGACGAGTCCGCCGCCGAGGAAGCCGTGGCGGCGCTGGCGGCGGTGGAGAGCGACGTGGGCCGAACCACTGACCCGGTGCGCATGTACATGCGCGAGATGGGTACCGTGGAGCTGCTGACCCGCGAGGGTGAGATCGAGATCGCCAAGCGCATCGAGGAGGGGACCCGCGAGGTGATGTCCGCGCTGGCCTATCTACCCGGCGCCGTCGAGTCGATCCTCGATGCCTACGATACCACCCAGGACGAGGAAGCCCCCGGCCGCCTCTCGGATCTCTTTTCCGGTTTTATCGATCCCGACGAAGGCATTCCCGGCGTAGCCGAGGCGGAGGTGCCCGAGGAGGAGCCCCACGACGAGAGCGACGACGACGAGGATGGCGAGGCCGAGGAGGAGAGCACCGGTGGCCCAGACCCCGAGGAGGCCCGCGCCCGGTTCGAGCAGATTCGTGAACAGAACGCCGTGGTTCAGACCGCTATCACGGCCCACGGCCGCCACTCGAAGGAGGCCCAGGAGGAGCTGGCGCGCCTGGCCGAGCTGTTCTCGCCGATCAAGCTGGTGCCGAAGCACTTCGAGCGTCTGGTGAACCAGGTGCGCATCAGCGTCGAGCAGGTGCGCGCCCAGGAAAAGGCGGTGATGCAGCTTTGCGTCAAGAAGGCGCGGATCCCCCGCAAGACCTTTATCAAGGCCTTCCCGGGTAGCGAAGCCGACCCCGAGTGGCTCGACGTCTTCGGCAAGGAGTTCCCGAAATACGCCGACCGCCTGGAGCCGCTGCGTACGGACATCCAGCGCGCTCAGCGCAAGATCGCCTTCGAGGAGGCGATGGTTCGCCTGCCGGTTCAGGAGATCAAGGAGGTCAACCGTCGCCTCTCCATCGGCGAGGCCAAGGCACGCCGCGCCAAGAAGGAGATGGTCGAGGCCAACCTGCGTCTGGTGATCTCCATCGCCAAGAAGTACACCAACCGTGGACTGCAGTTCCTGGACCTGATCCAGGAGGGCAACATTGGCCTGATGAAGGCGGTGGACAAGTTCGAATACCGCCGCGGCTACAAGTTCTCCACCTATGCCACTTGGTGGATCCGTCAGGCGATCACCCGCTCCATCGCCGATCAGGCGCGCACCATCCGTATTCCGGTGCACATGATCGAGACTATCAACAAGCTTAACCGGGTCTCCCGGCAGATGCTCCAGGAGATGGGCCGCGAGCCCACTCCCGAGGAGCTGGGCGAGCGTCTCGAGATGCCCGAGGACAAGGTGCGCAAGGTGCTCAAGATCGCCAAGGAGCCGATCTCCATGGAGACCCCCATCGGTGACGACGACGACTCGCACCTGGGTGACTTCATCGAGGACGGCACCATGATCCTGCCCATCGACTCCGCTACCGGCGAGGGGCTGATCGAGGCGACCCGCAACGTGCTCGGCGGCCTCACCGCCCGTGAGGCCAAGGTGCTGCGCATGCGCTTCGGCATCGACATGAACACCGACCACACCCTCGAGGAGGTCGGCAAGCAGTTCGACGTCACCCGCGAGCGGATCCGTCAGATCGAGGCCAAGGCGCTGCGCAAGCTGCGCCATCCCAGTCGCTCCGAGCCGCTGCGCTCCTTCCTCGACGAGTAAGGGCAGGCGAGCACGGCCTTTGCCGTGACGAACTTGGCCATGACGAAAAAGCCCCCGCAGGCAGTGCCTGCGGGGGCTTTTTGCTGGGCGGGAGGCGCCCGAGTGTGTCCAGCCTCGGCCTCAGCCCGCCCGGCGCGCCAGGGCCCAGCGCCGCGCAAGCAGGGTCAGCTCGATCACCGCGATCAGGATCAGCGCATAGCCGAGCAGTTCCACTACCTCCTCGGCGGCGTCCTTGAAGGTCCGCACATAGTGCTCCTGAAGGATGGCTTCCCAGAAGGCGCCGCGGCCGTAGAGGCGCGAGAAGACGTAGGTCACCAGCACCCCGGCGGCAAACAGGCCGAAGGAGAAGCTGTTGGCGTAGCTGGTGAACTCCTCGACGAAGCGCTGGCGTTCGCGGATTACCCAGAACAGCAGCGGCAGGACCACCAGGGCCACCAGCACCTTCCAGGTATGGCGTGCCACCCAGGTGTCCAGGAAGTAGTCCTGCTCGCGGATGAACGAGCTGAAGGTGAAGGCAAACATCAGCAGGGTGACCGTGGGCAGCACCTTGAGCACCTGGCGGGTGTAGAGCAGCAGCAGCGAGGCGCCGAGCAGTACGGCGCTTTGGGCCAGCTCGGTGAAGCCGTACTCCGAGAAGCGCACCTCGGGGTAGTGCAGCGCCTCGATATAGGCACCCTGGGCGAGGCCTGCAATGAACAGGATATAGAGCCCGGCGCGGATGCAGGTAGCGGTGAAGCCGATCGGCCAGGGCTGGCCGGGAGGGGGTGTCTGGGGCATGGCTAGGAGGCCTCCGGTCAGAACATTCAGTCATGGATGTCAGTCTACCTGCTTATCCTTTTGATGCCCATGGACGTCGACTCGAGGGCTGCCCTCCGCGGTGAGAGCCCTCGGCTCTCTCTCAGCGCTCCTGAAGTGTGAGGCCGAGCCGTTCGGGAAATGCCTTGCGTATCAAGGGGCTGATGCTCAGTGAGAGTTTGTTTGCAAGCTATTGAAAAGCCAGGGCCTACGCCATTGGTCGAGTCATGCCCATCGTGCTATTGCCGTGTCGCGCCGAGTCCTCTAGCTTACGTTAACGTAAAGTGCCGGTTAGCCTCGCAAGCTTGAGTTCCCGGCCAGTCCGATGCCGAGATGGCCAGAACAACGACAACGACAACGACAACGACAACGACAACGACAATGGCATACAACAACGACAACAGCACCAACGGCGAATCGCTCACGCGATCCTGAGAGGACGTCACATGACCCAGGACTTCATACTGGAGACTCGGGGGTTGACCAAGGAATTCCGCGGCTTCACCGCCGTGGACGATGTCAACCTGCAGGTCCAGGAAGGGCATATCCACGCCCTGATCGGCCCCAACGGGGCCGGCAAGACCACCGTCTTCAACCTGCTCACCAAGTTCCTGCCGCCGACACGCGGCGAGATTCTCTATCGCGGCAAGCCGATCACCGGCCTGAAGGCCAACCAGATCGCCCGTCTGGGCCTGGTGCGCTCCTTCCAGATCTCCGCGGTGTTCGGCCACATGACCGCCATGGAGAATGTGCGCGTGGCGCTGCAGCGCCCCATGGGCACCTCCTTCCACTTCTGGAAGTCCGAACGCAGTCTCGACCACCTCAACGACCGCGCCATCGAACTGCTCGAGGAGGTAGGCCTGCGCGAGTACGCCGACGTGCTCACCGTGGAGATGCCCTACGGCCGCAAGCGTGCCCTCGAGGTGGCCACCACCCTGGCCATGGACCCCACCATGATGCTGCTCGATGAGCCGACCCAGGGCATGGGCGCCGAGGACGTCGACCGCATCGTCGAGCTGATCCGGCGCGTGGCCAAGGGCCGTACCGTGCTGATGGTGGAACACAACCTCAGCGTGGTCAGCCGGCTGTGCGACCGCATCACCGTGCTGGCCCGCGGCGCGGTGCTGGCCGAGGGTGACTACGCCACGGTCTCCGCCGACCCGCGGGTCAAGGAGGCCTACATGGGCAGCGAAGCGGAAGAGGAGGCCAGCGCATGACCCAGCCAGCCGAGAGCCTGATGGAGTACCCGGACCGCGATGGTGCCGAGATGCTGCGGGTCAGCGACCTGCACGCCTTCTACGGCGAGTCCCACATCCTTCACGGCGTCGACTTCAACGTGAAGCGCGGCGAGCTGGTCACCCTGCTGGGGCGCAACGGCGCCGGGCGCAGCACCACCCTCAAGGCGATCATGAACATGGTCGGCCGGCGTACCGGCTCGATCATGATCAACGGCAACGAGACCCTCGACATGAAGGCCCACCGCATCCCGCGGCTGGGCATCGGCTACTGCCCCGAGGAGCGCGGCATCTTCGCCAGCCTCGACGTCGAGGAGAACCTGCTGCTGCCGCCCACGGTGCGCTCCGGCGGGATGTCGATCGACGAGATCTACGCGATGTTCCCCAACCTCTACGAGCGGCGTCGCAGCCCGGGCATGCGGCTCTCGGGGGGCGAACAGCAGATGCTGGCCATGGCGCGCATCCTGCGCACCGGGGCGCGGCTGCTGCTGCTCGACGAGATCACCGAGGGGCTGGCGCCGGTCATCGTCCAGGCGCTGGGCCAGGTGCTGGTCAAGCTCAAGGAGCGCGGCATGACCATCGTGCTGGTGGAGCAGAATTTCCGCTTCGCGGCACCGCTGGCCGACCGCCACTTCGTGATGGATCACGGCCTGATCGTCGAGGAGATCTCGGCGGCCGAGCTGCCGAGCAAGCGCGAGCACCTGCATACCCTGCTGGGCGTGTGAAGCGTCGCCGCCGCAGGCCTTGACAACGCTAATAAACGCTACAGCCGTCGCAGCAGCAGTCACAATCATCGTTGCCACAACAGACGCAACACTACAGTCGCAACAACAACAAGAGCCCCGCTTCGGGGCAGAGGAGACCCACATGACCTTTACCAAGAAGAGCTTCATCAAGAAGAGCCTCACCACCGCTGTCGCCCTGGCCGCTACCGCTGCCATGGTCGCCACCGCCCAGGCCGAGATCAGCGATGGCGAGGTGCGTATCGGCTACCTGGCCGACATGTCCGGCACCTATCGTGACCTGGCCGGCCCCGGTGGCCTCGAAGCGCTGCGCATGGCCGTCGAGGACTTCGGTGGCAGCGTCAACGGCGCGCCGATCGAGGTCTTCAGCGCCGATGACCGCAACAGTGCCGACGTGGGCGCCAATACCGTGCGCGAATGGTTCGATACCCGCAACGTCGACATGGTCTCCGGCATGGTGGCCTCGTCGGTTGTCATCGCCGCCACCCGGGTGATCGAGGAAAACAACGGCCTGGGCATCATCTCCGGCTCCGCGGCTTCCAGCATCACCAACGAGCACTGCACCCCGAACCATATCCACTGGGTCTACGATACCTACCCGCTGGCCAACGGCACCGCCAAGGCGATCGTCGACCAGGGCGGCGACACCTGGTTCATGCTCACCGCCGACTACGCCTTCGGCCATGCCCTCGAGGGTGACGTGACCAAGGTGGTGGAGGAGAGCGGCGGCGAGATCGTCGGTGGTGTGCGCCACCCGTTCCCCACCGACGACTTCTCCTCCTACATCCTCCAGGCCCAGGGGTCGGGCGCCAAGATCATCGGCCTGGCCAACGCTGGTGCCGATACCGTCAACGCCATCAACACCGCCGCTCAGTTCGGGGTGGTCGAAGCCGGCCAGCAGCTCGCCGGTCTGCTGGTATTCCTGAACGATGTCTACGCCATGGGGCTGCAAACCACTCAGGGCCTGTTGCTGACTACCGGCTGGTACTGGAACATGGATGACGAGTCCCGCGAGTGGGCCGAGCGCTACTACGAGCGCGTGGGCCGCATGCCGACCATGGTGCAGGCGGGCATCTACTCCAGCACCACCCACTACCTGGAGACCGTGGCCGAGCTGGGCAGCGATGATCCGGTAGCGGTGCGTGCCGCTCTTGGCGAGAAGCCGATCAACGACTTCTTCTCACGCAACGGTCGCGTTCGCGAAGATGGCCGCATGGTCCACGACATGTTCCTGGCCCAGGTGAAGTCGCCGGAAGACTCCGAGCATGAGTGGGACCTCTACGAGATCCTCGCCACCATTCCCGCCGAGGAGGCGTTCCGTCCGCTCTCCGAGAGCCAGTGCAAGCTGGTGCAGAACTGAAGCGAGCAAGATCGGCGGCGGCGCAAGCCGCCGCTCCCTCTGACGGGAGATTCCTGACATGATGATGATATTCGGGGTGCCGGCGGCGGTATTCCTCGGCCAGTTGTTGCTGGGCCTGATCAACGGCGCCTTCTACGCCTTGCTCAGCCTGGGCCTGGCGGTGATCTTCGGCCTGCTGAAGATCGTCAACTTCGCCCACGGCGCCATGTACATGCTGGGGGCCTTCGCCACCCTGCTGGGCATGCGTTACCTGGGCATCAATTACTGGGCGGCGCTGCTGCTGGCGCCGCTCGTCGTCGGCCTGTTCGGCATGCTGCTCGAGCGGTTCATGCTGCGCCGCATCGCCCACCTTGATCACCTCTACGGCCTGCTGCTGACCTTCGGCCTGGCGCTGATCTTCGAGGGCACCCTGGTCAACTTCTTCGGCGTCTCCGGGGCTCGCTACCCGACCCCCGAGCTGCTGCAGGGCGGTTTCCAACTGGGCTTCATGTTCCTGCCCAAGTACCGCGCCTTCGTGCTGGCGGCGGCCATCGTCGTCTGCCTGGCCACCTGGTTCATCATCGAGCGCACCCGGCTCGGCGCCTACCTGCGCGCCGGCACCGAGAACCCGGCGCTGATGCAGGCCTTCGGCGTCAACGTGCCGCTGCTGATCACCCTCACCTATGGCTTCGGCGTGGCTCTGGCCGCGTTCGCCGGGGTGCTGGCTGCGCCGCTCTACCCGGTGTCACCGACCATGGGGTCCAACCTCTTGATCGTGGTCTTCGCCGTGGTGGTGATCGGCGGCATGGGCTCGATCCTCGGCGCCGTGCTTACCGGGCTGGGCATGGGCCTGATCGAGGGCCTCACCAAGGTGTACTACCCCGAGGCGGCCAACACCGTGATCTTCCTGGTGATGATCCTGGTGCTACTGATCCGACCCGCCGGCCTGTTCGGCAAGGAGGCATGACCATGTCCGCGACCCAGACACAGACGCTGACCCCCTCCATGAAGCGCCAGCGGCGCGCCGATATGCGCCGTAACGTCCTCTATCTGGTGTTGATTGTCATCGGCCTGGTGGCGCCCTTCATGGCCTATCCGGTGTTCCTGATGAAGGTGCTGTGCTTCGCGTTGTTCGCTTGCTCCTTCAACCTGCTGCTCGGCTACGCGGGGCTGCTCTCCTTCGGCCATGCGGCCTTCCTGGCCACCGGTGGCTATATCACCGGCTACCTGCTGGCCAGCTACCCGGGCCTGACCCCGGAGCTGGGCATCATCGCCGGGACCCTGTCCGCCGTGGCGCTGGGGGCGGTATTCGGCGCCCTGTCGATCCGTCGCCAGGGCATCTACTTCGCCATGGTGACCCTGGCGCTGGCCCAGCTGGTGTTCTTCGTCTATGTGCAGTCGCCCTTCACCGGCGGCGAGGACGGCCTGCACGGCGTGCCGCGTGGCGACCTGTTCGGCTTCATCAGCCTGCGCAGCAACCTGGCGATGTACTACTTCGTGTTCGCCATCTTCCTGATCGGCTTCGCGATCATCCAGCGCGCCGTGCATTCGCCCTATGGCCAGGTGCTCAAGGCGATCCGCGAGAACGAGCCGCGGGCGGTGTCGCTGGGCTACAACGTCGACGCCTACAAGTGGGTGGCCTTCGTCCTCTCCGCCGGCCTGGCGGGCCTGGCCGGCTCCACCAAGACGGTGGTGTTCCAGCTCGCCTCATTGACCGACGCCCACTGGCACATGTCCGGCGAGGTGATCCTGATGACCCTGCTGGGCGGGGTGGGCACGCTGTTCGGCCCGGTGATGGGTGCCGGCATCGTGGTCAGCCTGCAGCACCTGCTGGCGCAGTCGCCGCTGGGTAACTGGGTGGGGCCGATCCTTGGGGTGATCTTCGTGGTCTGCGTGCTGAGCTTCCGCAGCGGCATCGTCGGAGAGATCCTCAAGTCCTACCGCAAGAACTTCAAGTAACTAGCCGAGTCGTCCGCGATATCGGCAACCACGACAGTGAAGGCGCCCCTCGGGGCGCCTTTACTCCTTTAGCGTGGGCTTCTGGTCTGGCCTGAACTAGAGGATGCCCTTGGCCTTGGCCGTATGGATGGCGATGGCATCCATCAGGGGCGGCGAGAGGCAGTCATAGGGCTCCAGCTTCATCTCCTTCAGTCTGCCACGTACCTTGTCCATGTTGTCCGGGTTGGCGCCAGACTCGATGATCGACGACACGAAGGCCGCAAACTCCGGCGCTGCCCAGCCGGTATCGTCGGAGAGTTCGGTATGGATGAAGTCCAGGCCGTGGAAGGGGTGGTCGGTATTCTCGATGCGACCATACATGTGCACCCCGCACCCCTTGCAGGCGTGGCGCTGGATGGCGGCCGAGGCGTCGACGATCTCCAGCTTGTCCCCGTTGGCGGCCACCTTGAGCTTGTCGCGGGGGACCACGGCGACCATGGAGAAAAGGGCGCCGTCCGGCTTCCAGCACTTGGTGCAGCCGCACACATGGTTGTGGGCGCACTGCGCCTCGATGGCCACCTCGACCCGCTTGTCGGGGCAGTGGCAGTGCAGGGTGCCGCCGCTGAAGGTGTCGCTTCCTGCCTTCACGCCACCGTCCACAGCCGGGTGTATCCGAATGCTGCTGCTTGGCGGGGCTTGGGTACTCGCTGCGACGGAGGGTTTGGCCGTGGCCTCCCGGGTCTGGCTGGCTGGGGTGGGGGAGGCACTCTGGCCCCCGAACCAGCGCTTCAGGGTATCCATCAGGCTCATGGGCTTGCGCTCCTCATTCAGACTCAGTCGTGTCAGCATGGTCGTTCACCTCTCGTGGCGGTGGTTGCAATCGCATGGCTCCATGGAGCTCGGGCGTGCACTGCTGTCAGTCTAGGTGGCGCCGCGAGGGGAGATTATGCCCCGCTGACACTAGTGAGTTCCTGCATGGCAATGGCAGGGCAGTCGGCGTGTGGAACCACCAGTGGCGAGGAAGCGCTGCGTCGGCCAGGGCGGTGGCCTGAGTGGCCAGGTCGGCGTTGCCCAGCCCTTCCAGCACCGTCAGTTCTGCTTCCCACGGGGCCAGCCAGCTGTCTCGCTCGCCGCTGCCGTGGCGATGACGCAGGGCCTGCCAGGTTCGCTCGATGGCTTCCCGGCGGGTCTCGGGCGCCCCGTGTCGAGCCAGCAGGCCGCGCTTCAGGCGAGTGAGTTCGGCCTCGCCGAGCCGAGCCAGTAGCTCGCCCCGTCGGACCAGGAAGTCGTCGATCGCCCGATGCAGCTCCGACACGCTGGCCCACGGGGACTGCACCACATAGCCCAGCCTGGGCCAACCCGCGGCCTCTCGGTAGCGTACTGCCGCTACATAGCCGAAGCCGTGGCGCTGACGCATCTCCTGATGGAAGGCGGCGTCGTGACAGGCGGCCAGCAGCTTCATCACCCAACGGGTGCGTGGGCTGGCATCGCGTCCTCCCACCTCCAGCATCACCGCGCGCTCCTCGCCCTGGGGGGGCAGCCAGGACTCGCCGATCGCCTCCGCAGAGGCGGCAGACGCGCGGGAGGGATCGGCAGGCGCTGCCAGAGTGTCGGCGAAGTGCTCCGCGTCCCGCACGGCCTCCTGCGCGCCGAGCTCGCCGCTGGCCCAGCCGAGCAGGCGTGGGGGGGCATCGCCAACGGCGGGGCAGGTCTCCAGCTGGAGCAGCAGGGTCCTGGCGAGCAGGCCTTCCGCAGGCGATGCCGCGCGGCGATCGCCGGGGCCCGTCGACCAGGCGGCGATCGCCTGCTCCACCAGGGAGGCGATCCGCCGAGGATTGCCCTCGGTCATGAGCCAGTCGCCTCCGGTATCCGAGGCCAGGTCCAGGGAGAGTCCCCGGGAGGCGGCGGCCTGGCGCAGCGTCAGGGTGCGTCGGTGCCAGCGCCGAAGCCGGGCCTCCTGGCCGGCCGGATCGGCGGCCCAGCCCAGGCACCAGCTCGCGCTACCCGTGGGGCGTGGCCAGGCCGGCCCGCCCCACCAGAGTGTGAGGCGGGCGTCGCGGCGAAGGCATCCCGGGGTGGCGTTTCCGGTGGGCGCTGGTTTGGGCGAGTGGTGCAGGGTCGGGGGAAGCCGCCGTGCCGCGTCGGCCGCGGGAAAAGAGGAGGACAGGGAGAGCGCGCGCCAGTATGTCCCCGTCTCGTCCAGCGTCGACCAGGGCCCACTCGTTTCCGGGGCGCACCGCCACAGGATGCGGCACCGGTCACCGGTCAGCCAGTGGGCCAGTGGCGGTTCGTCGGGTGGTGAGGGGGTGTCGACAGCGAGCCGACACGCCTGGCGGCGCGGCCAGGCATCCAGGTCGATGGGCGGGGGTGGCGGTGGGGGTAGCGGTTCTGCCAGGCGCTGTCCCGGGGCATGGCGACAGATGGTCAGCAAGGCAGGCAGGTCGGGAGCCGGCTCCTCCAGTGCCAGCCGCATGGCCAGGGCGGGACCGGTGCCCTCGGGGGCCGGGTCGATGGCGAGGTCGTACAGGCCGGCCGTGGCCTGCAGCCTGGCCGCCAGGCGGCCATCGGCCAGCCGTGCCGCCAGGGCCATGAGTTGGCTGCGATGCCCCCTGGCCACCGCGTCGGGAAGCGGCCAGATCAGTTCCAGCGTCGTGCCGTCCCCGCGGGTCGGTGGTGCGGGTGGGCACCAGGCCAGCGCGCGGGGGTCGCGCCAGCGCCAGGCTGCCGGGACGGGTTCGCTGCCCCCCCGGGGAAGCCGGGCGCCATGGCGTTCCAGCAGGGCTAGCTGTTCTTCCAGAGGCAGCGGGCCCAGCATCACCAAGGCCATCCGCTTGGTGCGGTAGTGACGACGGTGGAAGGCCTTCAGCCTGGCCGCTAGCGCCCGGTGAGCGCCCAGGGTGCCGCGGTGGCCGGCATGGCAGAGTCCAGCCGGGTGATCGGGATGGAAGAGCCGACCCAGGGCGGCGAGGCGATGCAGGGCCGTATCGGCCAGCCGTGCCTGGAATTCCGCGTCGAGGACGGCGACCTCTCGGCCGAGGCGTTCGGCATCGAGGCGCGGATGGCCCAGCAGGTCGGTGAGGCGCCGCAGTCCCTCGTCGGCTGCCTCAGGCGGCAGGTGGAGGTGGACGTCGGTGACCTTTTCGTCGGTGTGGGCATTGTAGCGGCCGCCCTGCTCGCCGATCCATGCGGCGAACTCGCCTTCGGCGGGGGAGTTGGCGGAGCCGAGGAAGAGCCCGTGCTCGAGCAGGTGGGCCAGGCCGCGGCACTCGATGGGCTCGTCGAGATAGCCGACGCCGACTGCGCCCACCAGGCGCAGCTGGCGGGCGTCAGGAACCTCTGCCGCCACGATCCGCAGGCCGTTGGAGAGGTGGCGAATCGCGCAGCGGCTGCCGGGGGGCAACCCGGCCTCCAGGAGGGCTTCGTCCGGAGCGCCGGCCGATGCCGCCTCGCTCATGACCGGCAGAAGACCCGCGATTCGTGGACGTTGCGCTGCGTCAGCTCGCCGACCGTGCCGGCGCTTCCGGCGGCCTCGTGACGGGCCGCCTCGATCAGGTGGTGATTCGGGGAGAGCGAGCACACCGGGTCGGTGGCGGCGGGGTCGCCGGTCAGCAGGTAGGCCTGGCAGCGGCAGCCGCCGACGTCCCGGTGGCGTTCGTCGCAGCTGCGGCAGGGCGCCTGCATCCAGGCATCGCCGCGGTAGCGGTTGAAGGCCTCGCTCTCGTACCAGATCTCGCGCAGCGGCCGGTCGCGCACGCTAGGAAAGGTCATTGGCAACATCCTGGCACTGTGGCAGGGCAGGACAGCACCATCCGGGGCCACGGTCATGAAGATCGACCCCCAGCCGCCCATGCACGCCTTGGGTCGATCGGAATAGTAGTCGGGCACCACGAACAGCAGGGGCATCTCGCGTCCCCGCTCGGCGAGCCTCGCCCGCCAGCGGATGGTGGTCGCCTCGGCGGCTTCGAGCTGCTCGCGGCTCGGCAGCAGCCCCGAACGATTGAGGTGCGCCCAGCCATAGAGCTGGCAGTTGGCCAGCTCCACGGCATCGGCGCCGAGCTCGTCGCAGAGGGCGATGATGGCATCGAGCTGATCGATGTTGTGGCGGTGCAGGACCACGTTGAGCACCATGGGGTAGCCGGCCGCCTTGACCGCCCGAGCCATGGCCAGCTTGCGCGCGTGCGCCTTCGAGGAGCCCGCCACCGCTGCGGCGACGTCGGGGTCGGAGGCCTGCAGGCTGATCTGGATGTGGTCGAGCCCGGCATCGCGCAGGGCGGCGATCCGCGCCTCGTCGAGGCCAAGCGCCGAGGTGATCAGGTTGGTATAGAAGCCGAGGCGGCGGGCCTCGGCGACGAGGGTCTCGAGATCCCGGCGCACCAGCGGTTCGCCACCGGAGAATCCCAGCTGGACCGACCCCATGGCGCGGGCCTGGCGCAGCACATCGAGCCACTCGTCGGTGGTCAGCTCCTCCTTGACGCCGGCGAAGTCCAGCGGGTTGGAGCAGTAGGCGCACTGTAGCGGGCAGCGGTAGGTGAGTTCGGCCAGCAGCCACAGCGGCGCGCCCTGGCCGCTGGCGGCCGTGGTATCGGTGTGATCAGTCATGCTGTATCCAGCCCTGCTGGGTGGCTTCGACCAGGAAGTCGCGTACGTCCTGAGCGATGGCCCCGGTGGGGGCCTCGGGGTAGCGTGCCTCGAGTTCCTCGATCACGCTGTCGACGTCGCGCCGGCCATCGAGCTGCGTGAGGATGGCACCGGCGGTGTCGTTGAGCTGCACCATGCCTTCGGGATAGAGCAGCACGTGGCGCTGCTGGCTCTCCTCCCACTGCAGGCGCCAGCCCGGGCGCAGGCGGCAGACACTGGTGTCACGGATGTCGGCAGCTATCATGACAGCCCCCGGTGAAAGACCCGCTGGTCGGTGACGGTGTGGTAGGGCGGTCGGCCGAGCTGATAGGCCAGCGTCATGGCGTCGAGCATCGACCACAGCACATCGAGCTTGAACTGAAGGATCTCCAGGGCCCGCCGCTGTGT
Organism: Halomonas sp. HK25; assembly: GCF_047795635.1. Lineage (GTDB taxonomy): Bacteria > Pseudomonadota > Gammaproteobacteria > Pseudomonadales > Halomonadaceae > Halomonas. The sequence continues at coordinate 1,024,692 of NZ_CP181044.1, forward strand.
CTCGAGGGTGGTGCAGACGCTCAGGGCGATCTCGAGCCCGTGTTCCACGTCCCGTCGCGCCTCGGTGAGGCGCTTGCGGAAGTAGCCGTAGCCCGCCGCGTCGATCCAGGGATAGTGGGTCGGCCAGGTGGCCAGGCGGCTGCGATGGGCCTCCGGGGCGAACAGCTCGGTGAGCGAGGAGATCGCCGCCTCGCGCCAGTCAGCGCGGCGCACGAAGTTGACGTAGGCATCCACTGCGAAGCGCACGCCGGGAAGGACATGTTCCTGGGACCACAGCTCATCGCGGGTAAGGCCCGCCGCCTCGCCCAGCACCAACCAGGCCTCGATGCCGCCGCCGTCGGCGTCATGGCCGTCGTGGTCGAGCAGGCGTTGGATCCACCGCCGTCGGAAGCCGGCGTCGGGACAGTTGGCCAGCAGGGCGGCATCCTTCTGGGGAATGTTGATCTGGTAGTAGAAGCGGTTGGCCACCCAGCCGCGCAGTTGTTCGGGGCTGGCGCGCCCCTCGGCCATGTCGACCTGATAGGGGTGGTGGATGTGGTAGTAGGCGCCCTTGGCCATCAGGGCCTCGCGGAAGGCAGACGGGCACATGGCGTCTTCCTGCGATGTCGTCGGCGGCGACGCGATGCGAGTCATGCGGCACTCCTCCTGCTGGGCCAGACCACGTCAGGCCCCTTGCTACGTGTGACGGCGGGGATTACCGAAGGGTTCACACCTTCAGGCGCATGCCGTCGTGGGCCACCTCGATTCCCGCCGCGGTCAGGGTGGCATGCTCCTCGGAGTGCTCATCGAGGATCGGGTTGGTGTTGTTGATGTGGATCAGCACCCGGCGGGTGGTCGCAGGCAGGGCTTCCAGCGCCTCGAGCAGCCCGCCCTCGCCGGCCAGCGCCAGATGCCCCATGTCGCGCCCGGTGGCGCTGCCGACACCGGCACGGATCAGTTCGTCGTCGTGCCACAGAGTTCCGTCGACCAGCACGCAGTCGGCCCGGGCCAGGAAGCCGCGAACCCGGTCATCCAGCTGGCCCAGGCCGGGAGCATAGAAGAGCCGGGAGCCCCGTTGTCTGTCCTCGATCAGCAGGCCGATATTGTCCCCCGGCGTGGGCGCGCCCCGTCGCGGCGAGTAGGGCGGGGCATTGCTGGTCAGGGCCACGGCGGTGAAGCTCAGGCCCGGGCAGGCCGGTACCTCGAAGCGGGCCTCCAGGTGCTCCTCATCGATCCCGATGCGCTGCCAGGCCAGACCGCCCTGCCAGTGCTCAAGCATCGGGAAGAGCGGGAAACCACGACTCAGGTCCTGGTGAACGTTGGGCGTGCACCAGACGTCCAGGGGGCATCCCTCGCGCAGCGACAGCAGCCCCGTGACGTGATCGATCTGGCCGTCGACCAGCAGGACGGCGGCGACGCCACTGTCCCGAGGCACCCGCCTGGGGTGCAGGTCGGGGTTCGCGGACAGTTGTGCTCGGATGTCGGGAGATGCATTGCAGAGCAGCCAGCGCTCGCCATCGCTGCTGATGGCGAGCGAGGACTGGGTCCGCGGCCTGGCCGCTAACTCGCCTCTGCGTACACCGAGACATAGCCGGCAATTGCAGTTCCACTGCGGGAAGCCCCCCCCCGCCGCGGCGCCAAGCACCAGTACCTGCATGTCACTCTCCCCGTTTCGGGTCGCCCTGCCGGCACAGGGGCAAAGAAAAGGCTGACGTCCCCTCGGGTAACGTCAGCCGTATCGGTACCACCTCCTGATAGAGGTCAGCGATTGGAAATGTACAGTGTTACCTCGAAGCCGAGGCGTAGATCCTGATAGGCGGGCTTGGTCCACATGGGAATTCCTCCACGGGTGGTTGGTCGGTTCTTGTCAGACTCCACCATTCATTCAAGCAGGTTGGACGAGTTCTTCCTTGCAACCAAGGTCGTAGATGTCTGGAGGGGAGTCGATCACAGCGTCACGGCAGGAGTCGGGACCCCATTATCATGCGCTCTGGCAGGGATGTGGCGCCATTGTTGCTGAGAGACAAAAGTCTTTTTCATCGAGGCGGTGTGGTTTTCCTCCGGGCCGGGCCGACCACGTTGAAAGATGTGCTAGACCTTCTACTGTCAACGCCTGAATCAGGACAACAACCATAAGTGGCGTGCGAAACCTTTGCATGCCTTTCAGCGCGACGTACCTCGGAGACACGCTATGCTTCGTCCAATCCTCTACACGGCAATGGCTGCCGGGTTGCTCTCGGCAGCCATTGCCCATGCTAATCAGAATCTCCTGGAACTGCAGGAGAACCCCGACTACTGGCCCACCCAGCTTGGCAACTACCAGGGTAACCGCTACAGCCAGCTGGACCAGATCAACCGCGACAACGTCAATGAGCTTCGATCGGTCTGGCAGTTCTCCACTGGCGTGCTCCGGGGGCATGAGGGCGGGCCGCTGTATGTCGGCGACGGGCGTCTCTACATCCACACCCCCTTCCCCAACAAGATCTTCGCCCTCGACCTGGAGGACGAGGGGCGCATCATCTGGACCTACGAGCCGGACCAGGACTCGCGGGTCATTCCGGTGTTTTGCTGTGACACCGTCAACCGCGGCCTGGCCTACGCCGACGGGCGGCTGTTCCTCAACCAGGGCGACAACACGGTGATTGCCCTGGATGCCGAGAGCGGCGAGCTGCTCTGGGACGCCAGCAACGGTGATCACACTGAAGGCGAGACCATGACCATGTCGCCGCTGGTGGTGCACGACAAGGTGATCGTGGGCAACAGCGGCGGCGAGTTCGGCGTGCGCGGCCACCTGACCGCCTACAACGTCGAGACCGGCGAGATGGAGTGGCGCGGCTACTCCCAGGGGTCCGACGACGAGGTGCTGCTCGACCCCGAGACCACCACCATGCTCGGCGAGCCGGTCGGCGAGGCCGACCTGGGGATCTCCACCTGGCCGGAAGGCGAGTGGGAGCGCGGTGGCGGGGCCCCCTGGGGCTGGGTCACCTATGATCCTGACCTCGACCTGATCTACTACGGCACCGGCAACCCGGGGACCTGGAACCCCGAGCAGCGCACCAAGGACGGCGAGCCGGCCGACAACAAGTGGGCGATCACCGTCTTCGCCCGTGACCCCAACGATGGCTCGACCAAGTGGGTCTACCAGAAGGTGCCCTTCGACGAATGGGACTATGACGGCGTCAACGAAAACCAGCTGATCGACGTCGAGTTCGACGGCGAGGAGCGCAAGGGACTGGCGATCATCGACCGCACCGGCTTCGGCTTCCTGCTGGACCGCGAGACCGGTGAACTGCTGGTGGCCGAGAAGTTTGCCGCCGAGACCAACTGGGCCGACAGCTACGACATGGAGACCGGCCGACCCAACGTCAACGAGGAGTACAGCACCTACCGCCAGGGGGTGAACGTCAATACCACCGATATCTGCCCCACCGCCATGGGCGCCAAGAACATGCAGCCGAGCGCCTATTCGCCGAAGACTGGGCTGCTCTATGCCGGTATCAACCGGATCTGCATGAACTATGAGCCCTACGAGACCGACTATGTGGCGGGCCAGCCCTATGTGGGGGCGACCCTGACCATGATGCCGGCTCCAGTGGAGAACGGCGGCATGGAAGGTCGTATGGGCAGCTTCATCGCCTGGGATCCGGTTGCCGGCGAAGTCGTCTGGGAGATCGATGAGCGTTTCGCCGTATGGAGCGGCGCCCTGGCCACGGCCGGTGACCTGGCCTTCTACGGCACCCTCGAGGGGCATGTGAAGGCGGTGGACATCGAGACCGGCGACGAGCTGTGGCGCTTCAAGACGCCTTCCGGGGTCATCGGCAACGTGAATACCTTCCAGTATGAAGGCAAGCAGTATGTGGCCGTGCTCTCCGGGGTCGGCGGCTGGGCCGGGATCGGCCTGGCGGCAGGGCTAGAGGACCCCGAAGAAGGCCTGGGTGCCGTGAGTGCGTTCGCTGGCATCAGCGAGTACACCAACCTCGGCGGGGTGCTGACGGTCTTCGCTCTGCCCGACTGAGCGCTGCCTCACCTCCACCCGGCGGGGCACGAGCGGAAGCCCGTGCCCCGCCGTCTATCCCGCCCCAGGGGGTTGTCCCCGGTTTCACGAGAAGGACGCACTGAATGACGGTATTCACGCGTATTCCCCGTAACCCGCTTCTGCTGATCGGCCTGCTTTGCCTGCTGTCGCCTCCCGCCGCGGTGGCGGAAGACGCCGATGACGCCCGCCGCTATCTACCCGGTGACTACGTGGTCGAGGATGGCAAGGTCGACCCCCAGACCTACGAGGGTTATATGGTTTACACCCGGGCCTGCATGGCCTGTCATGGCCCGGACGGGCTGGGCTCCTCCTTTGCCCCCAGCCTGATCCGCGCCGCGGAGCGGCGCGGCTGGGCCGATTTCGCCGGAACGGTAGCGGCGGGGCGCGAGGTGCAACCTGGCCAGGTCATGCCCTCCTTCGCCGACGACCCCTACGTCATGCGCAATATTCCCTATATCTTCAGCTATATGCTGGCCCGCGGCGAGGGTGGGCTGGGCCGAGGCCGCCCTCAGATCATCGAGTCGATGCAGAAGGAGGCGGAAAACGGCGATGGCGACGATGATGAGTAGACCCGAGGGCCAGCGACGCTCGGCCTGGTTTTCCTATCCGGGATCGGAGGACGCATGTGTGAAGGAATGCTGCGACGTTGGCCGCTGCTGGTCGCTTTGTTTATCGGCTGCGCCAGTGTCCCGGCGGTGGCCGATCTGCCGGAGCGCCAGGAACGCGAGGCGCTGCGAGTCTGCGCCGATGGCAATAACCTTCCTTTCAGCAACGAGGCCGGTGAGGGCTTCGAGAACCGTATCGCCGAGCTGATGGCCGAGGATATGGGGGTGCCCCTGGCCTATGTCTGGTCGCCCCAGGTGATGGGTTTCGTGCGCAATACCCTGGAATTGAGGGTCTGCGACCTCATGATCGGCGCCGTGGCAGGCTATGAGTTCGTGCAGAACACCAATGAGGTCTATCGCTCGGTCTACGCCCTGGTGGTGCCGGAGGCGTCCGACCTCGAGGCCACCCGCCTGACGGATCCGGCGCTGCGGGGGCGGCGCATCGGCGTGGTGACCGAGACTCCCCCCCTGGTGCCCCTGCGCCGCACTGGCGCCACCGTCCAGAGCTATCCGCTGATGGTCGATACCCGGGTCCGGGCCCCGGTTCGCGATGCCATCGCGGACGTGGTGGCCGGCCGCACCGAGGGGGCCGTGCTGTGGGGCCCCCTGGCCGGCTACTATGCCGCCCTCGAGGAGCCTCCGCTCAGGGTCATTCCTCTGGCCGACGACGACTCCGGTGCGCGGCTGGACTACCGCATCACCATGGGCATTCGCCGTGGCGAGCCCCACTGGAAGGACTGGCTCAACGACTTCATCGACCGCCACCGGGACGAGATCCACGCCATCCTCACGGAGTACGGGGTGCCGCTACTCGACCGGCGCGGACAACTCCACTCCGGTACCGACGGAGGTGAATCATGAGGTGGCGTCCGCGATTCTCCAGACTCGCGGTCCCGCTGCTGGCTGTGACATTCGGTACGGGGCTGCTCTTCTCCGAGAGCCCGCGGGTCGAGGCCCAGCGCGCGGCGGCAGGCCCTCCCGACTGGCCCTGCGTGCAGCGCCTGATCCCCGAACTGGCCTGGGGCACCATCTGGACGGGCCCCTCCCTGGACGAGCTGGAGCAGCGCTGGTGGGACGACGAGGAAGTCGGCCGCGTAGCGCGTTTCGCCACGGCCCGCGACACCCCCGATGCACGGGCGCTCGAGCGGGTCCGTGAGTTCGTGGCCTCGGTGGACGATGACGAGGCCGAGCGGCGGCTCACGCTGCTGTTCGCCGGGCTCTTCGAGCTCACCGACCGCCAGCGCGGCCGTGCCATCGACGCCGTTCGTCAGGCGGCCCGTGCCCAGCTGGCCCGGCTCGACACGATCTCCGACATGGTCGATGAACTCGAGGCGCTGCGCGCCGACGAGGGGGCGGCCCCGGCAGAAATCGAGCAGCTCTCGGAAGCGCTGTTCTGGGAACAGCGCACCTTCCAGATGCGCCAGCAGACGCTGCCGGCCATGTGTGAGCAGCCCTATCTGCTGGAGGAGACACTCGGCCTCATGGTGCGAGTGATCATGGAGCGGATGCCCTAGCGGGCATGCCGGCCGCGGCAGCTGTATGCCGCCATGCCGGCGACATCGACGACAACAACAAGACCACGGACAGCGGCAGCCCAGGCTGCCTGAGGAGCACGCATGAGAACCTTGCCACGCTCTCCCTTGCCACACTGGTTGGCATTGGGAGGAATCATCATCGGCCTGGGCTGGTCGGCCACGCTACCGGCCGATGCCCCTGAGACCATGACCCTCGGCTATCTGGGCATGGAGCGGCCGGATGACCAGGAACCGCTCTCGGTGCTCGCCCCGGTGCTCGATGATGAGGGACGCCAGGGGACTCGGCTGGGGATCAACGACAACAACGCCACGGCGCAGTTTCTCGGCCAGGAGTTTGTGCTGCACGAGGCCGAGGTGGCGCTGGGCGATGATGTCGGTGAGGCGTTGCAGGGCCTGATCGACCAGGGGGCCGACTGGATCATCAGCGGCCTGCCTGCCGAGGCGCTGCAGGAGATGATGGCCCACCCCGCCCTGGGCGACCGGGTGGTATTCAATGCCTGGGCCCCGGATGACGAGCTGCGCGGGGAGTCCTGCCACCCCAACCTCTACCACACCACGCCGAGCCGGCGGATGCTGGCCGATGCGCTGGCCCAGTTTCTCGGCTATAAGCAGTGGGAGCGCTGGGCGCTGGTCTACGGCAACACCGACGAGGATCGCCTGCTGGCCGAGACCCTGCGCGCCTCGGCCGAGCGCTACGGCCATCGTATCGTCGGCGACAAGATGTGGCCCCATGACCCCATGGCGCGCCGTGCCGAGGGGGGCTTCCACGCCATCCAGCGAGAGATCCCCGTGTTCGTCCAGGATTTTGCCGAACACGACGTCCTGGTGATCGCCGACGAGACGGACTACTTCGGCGAGTACTTCCCTTATCAGACCTGGACGCCGCGCCCGGTGGTGGGCACCCAGGGGCTGATCGCCACCGCCTGGCATCGTGCTCATGAGTCCTGGGGCGCGGTGCAGCTGCAGCGGCGGTTCGAGAAGCTGGCCGACCGCTGGATGACGCCCCGCGACTTCGGCGCCTGGCTCGCCGTGCGTTCACTGGGGGAGGCGACCGCACGAACCGGCTCCGTCGAACGAGACACGGTCCTCGAGTACATGCTCAGCGAGGAGTTCGAACTGGCCGGTTACCTCGGCTTGCCGGTCAGCTACCGCACCTGGAACCAGCAGTTGCGCCAGCCGATCCTGATCACCGGACCGCGCATGGTGGCGTCGGTCTCGCCCCAGGAGGGCTATCTGCATCCTCGCACACCACTCGATACACTCGGCGCCGATGAGGGGGAATCACCATGTCGCTTCTGAACCCGCGGGGCTGGGTCCCCGCTTCCCGGCATGCCCTGCTGGGGCTGACGCTGGGTGGCCTGCTGGCGTTGCCGCTGGCGGTCCAGGCCGAACGCATCTTCGTCTCCAACGAGAAAGACAACACCATCTCGGTGATCGATGGGGCCAGCCTCGAGGTGGTCGAGACCATCCGCGTCGGGCGTCGGCCGCGCTCCATGGCCTTCAGCAGCGACGGTAGCGAGCTCTTCGTGGCAGTGGGCGACGACGAGTCCATCGACATGATCGACCTGGAAAGCCTCCAGGTGGTGCGCAGCCAGGCCTCCGGCGACGATCCCGAGGTGATCCGCGTCGACCCCAACCGGCCCTATATCTACGTCTCCAACGAGGACGACAATATCGTCTCGGTGCTCGACTACGAGGCCCGCACGCTGGTCACCGAGATTCCCGTAGGGGTCGAGCCCGAGGGCCTCGGTATCAGCCCCGACGGCCGCTGGTTGATCGCCACCACCGAGACCTCCAACATGGCGCACATCATCGATGCCGAGGCCATGGAGGCGGTTCATCATCGCCTGGTGGGGGCCCGACCGCGGCACGTCGAGTTCACCCAGGATGGCCGAGAGGCCTGGGTCTCGGCGGAGATCGCCGGCACGGTATCGATCCTCGATATGCAGGAGACCTTCGACGTCAAGCACACCCTGCGCTTCGACGTCCCCGGCGTGCCGAGGGAGACCGTCCAGGCGGTAGGGGTCGCCCTGACCTCCGACGGGCGCTATGCCTTCGTGGCGCTTGGGCCTTCCAACCGGGTGGCGGTGGTGGACCAGCAGACCTACGAGATCCTCGACTACATCCTGGTGGGGCAGCGGGTCTGGCACCTGGCCCTCAACGGCGACGAGAGCCGCCTCTACACCACCAACGGGGTGAGCGGCGATGTCACGGTGATCGAGGTGGATGGCCTGCGGGCGATCCGCTCGATCCCGGTGGGGCGCTTCCCCTGGGGGGTGATCGTCGAGCCGTGAGTGACTCGATGACCAGAGACGGGGGCGAGCCGGCCCTCGAGGTCCGCGACCTGAGCTTCGCCTATGGTGGCAGTCCGGTACTGGAAGCGATCTCCCTGGCCATCGCGGCCGGGGAGTTCGTCGTGCTGCTGGGGCCCAACGGTGCCGGGAAGACCACGCTCTTCTCGCTGATCACCCGGCTGCATGATCGGCGCCGGGGCGAGATCCGCATCGGTGGCTTCGATGTGAGGCGCCAGTCGGTGCAGGCCCATGCCCGCATCGGGGTAGTCTTCCAGCAGCCGACCCTGGACCTGGATCTCAGCGTGGCCCAGAACCTCGCCTACCATGCGGCCCTGCACGGCATGGGGCCCGGCGAGGCCCGCCGGCGCGGCGAGGTCCAACTGGCCAGGGTAGGGCTTGCCGATCGACGGCGGATCCGCGTGCGACAGCTCTCGGGAGGGCAGCGCCGCCGCGTGGAGATCGCCCGTGGCCTGCTTCACACGCCGCGGTTGCTGTTGCTCGACGAGCCCACCGTAGGGCTCGACATTGCCTCTCGGCGTGACCTGGTCGAGCATGCCCATCGACTCTGCGCCGAGGAGGGCGTGGCGGTGCTCTGGGCCACCCATCTGATCGATGAGGTACGCACCGGAGACCGGGTCATGGTGCTGCATCGTGGGCGGCTGCTGGCCGATGGCACGCCCGAGGCGCTCACCGCTCGGCTCGGTGTCTCCACCCTGGGCGAGGCCTTCGATCTCCTGGTAGGGGCAGAGGAGGTCGCATGCGACTGATGCCCTGGTGGCACTGCCTGCGCGGCGTGGTGGGGCGCGAGCTGCTGCGCTTCCTGCACCAGCGCAGCCGCTTCCTCGCCGCCCTGGTGCGGCCGCTGGTCTGGCTGTTCGTGTTCGCCGCCGGCTTTCGCATGGCGCTGGGCGTGGCCATGACCGAGCCCTATCAGACCTATATCCTCTACGAGGTCTACATCGTGCCGGGGCTGGTGGGGATGATCCAGCTATTCAATGGCATGCAGAGTTCGCTCTCCATGGTCTACGACCGGGAGATGGGTAGCATGCGGGTGCTGCTGGTCAGTCCCTTCCCGCGCTGGTACCTGCTGGTGTGCAAGCTGCTGGCCAGCACCCTGGTCTCGGTGGTGCAGGTCTACGTCTTCCTGGCCATCGCCTGGTGGTACGGCATCCAGGCGCCGCCGATGGGGTATCTGTGGATCCTGCCGGCGCTACTGGTCACCGGCTTCATGGTCGGCGCCCTGGGGCTGCTGCTTTCCACCTTCGTGCGTCAGCTGGAGAACTTTGCCGGGATCATGAATTTCGTGATCTTCCCGATGTTCTTCCTCTCCTCGGCGCTCTACCCGTTGTGGCGCATCCGCGAGGGCAGCTATCTGATCTACCAGATTGCCGCCCTCAATCCCTTCACCCACGCCGTGGAGATGATCCGCTTCGCGCTCTACGAGCGCGTCAACCCGGAGGCTATCCTGATCAGCGTAGCGATGACTCTGGTACTGCTGGCGCTGGCAATCCTCGGCTACAACCCCTCCCGCGGGCTGATGGCGCGCAAGGGCGGCGGGGACTGAGGCGCCCCCGGTGGAGAGCTTAGGGCTCGGCGTCGGAGGCGAGAGCGTCGAGATAGCGGATGATCTGGCGGCGCGGTCCCTCGCCGAGCCCCCACAGCACCATGCGGTTGCCGGGCAGGAAGTCGGCCGGGGCGGCGAGGAAGGCGTCGAGGGTCTCGGCATTCCACACGAAATCGGCCTCCTCCAGCGCAAGGGAGTAGCCGAAGCCTGAGAGGCTTCCTGCCGGGCGTCCGATCAGGGCGTGCAGGCTTGGCCCCGCGATATGAACGCCGGAGGCCAGGCTGTGGCAGCCGACGCACTGGTTGCGAAACAGCCGTTCCCCCTGGATGCGATCGGGGTCATCGGCCACCGCGAGCGGCGAGGCCAGGCCCGCCGAGAGTGCCAGCCCCGTCAGGAGCCGCCGGCGAGATGAGGGTAAGAGGCGCTGTGCCACGGGAGTCAGAAGCAGCGCAGGTTGGCATCGGCCTGGGCCTGGCGCAGGGCACGGAGCTGGTCCTGCATGCCACGCTCGGTACGGAACAGCACGCCCAGCTCACCCCGCTGGTCCTGCATGCTCAGCACCGTGGCGACCTGTTCATAGGTCTCGTAGCTGAGATGTTCGGCGATGACGTCGATGCTGCAGGAGCACTTCTGCATGGTCAGGTAGCTGTTGCCGTTGGCGGCCATGCAACCCAGGACGTAGTCGACCCGGCTCTCCGTGGGATAGTCGTTGGCCAGGGCGACGGGGCTGCCCAGCAGTGAGAGAGATAGCAGCGCGAGGCCCATCAGGGGCAGGGCGGCTGAGCGGGCAGCGCCTGACGGGAAAAAGGTATGCTTCATCGGTACCTCGGAGAGTGATGGCGAAGCTCCAGTCTCGATACTCCTTCAAGCTATGGCACCTTGCCTGTTTTTTCCACCGCGTCAGGCGTTGCGGAGACTTCCTGGCCAGGCTTGGCGGTTCGGTGCACCGGAAGCAGCTCTTCGATGTGCTCCACCAGATAGTCGATGAACCGGTAGACCTTGGGTGAGCGGTGGCGATGACGAGGATAGACGGCCCAGACCGCGGTGTCGTCATGCTGATAGGCGTCGAGCACCGAGATCAGCTCGCCGCTGGCGAGGTGAGAGTCCACGTAGTAGTCGGGAAGCTGGGCCAGCCCGAGGCCCTTGAGGGCCGCGTCGAGCAGGGCAGGGCCGGAGTTGCCCTCCCAGGGGCCCTCGACGCGCACCTCGCGACGGATGCCGTGTATGTCAAACCGCCAGTGATCCCTGGAACCTACCAGGCAGCGGTGCCGGGAGAGCTCCGAGAGAGTATGTGGCACGGGCTCGCGGGCGAAGTAGTCCGGGGAGCCCACGACATACTCGTGGCGTTCGCAGAGCCGCCGAGCGATCAGCGTCGAGTCCTTCAGCGTGCCCATGCGGATAGCGATGTCGTAGCCCTCGTTGATGATATCCACCTGGCGGTTGGTGAAGTGGAACCGCACCTCGAGCTGCGGATTGAGCCGCATGAAGTCATTGATCAGCGGGGCCACGAAACGCTCGCCGAAGGTGGTCGCCGAGGTCAGCTTGAGCACGCCGCGGGGCTGAGCCTGCAGGTCGTTGATGGCGGCTTCGGCCTCCCTCAGGCCGTCGAACAGGTGGTGGCAGTGCTCATAGTAGAGGGCCCCGGCATCGGTCAGCCGAATCTGGCGGGTGGTACGGTAGAGCAGGGTGGTCCCCAATTGAGCTTCCAGCTGGCTGACCAGTCGACTGACATGGGAGTTGGACACCTTGAGCTGCCGAGCGGCGGCGGCAAAGGTACCCAGCCGTACCACCTCGACGAACGCTTCCACCCTGTCCCAGCGTTGCATGGTCACCTCGTGAGGACGGATTGTTGTTGATGGGCAATAATGTCATGTCTTTAATGCAGTTTATCTCAAGACGGAGCATTGCCTACACTGGTTCCACTTTCTGAACATCATCAACGAGGATATCGCCATGAAATCACGTGCTGCCATCGCCCTGGAGCCGGGCAAGCCGCTGGAACTGGTCGAGATCGACGTCGAAGGCCCCAAGGCCGGCGAGGTGCTGGTCAAGATCGCCGCCACCAGCGTCTGCCACACCGACGCCTACACGCTTTCCGGTGCCGACCCCGAGGGCAACTTCCCGGCGGTGCTGGGTCATGAGGGGGCCGGCGTCGTCCAGGAGGTGGGTGAGGGGGTCACCAGCGTGCGTCCCGGTGACCATGTCATCCCGCTCTATACTGCCGAGTGCGGCAAGTGCAAGTTCTGCCTCTCCGGCAAGACCAACCTGTGCGGCAGCGTGCGCGCCACCCAGGGCAAGGGCCTGATGCCGGACGGTACCAGCCGCTTTTCGCTGGATGGCAAGATGCTGCACCACTACATGGGTACCTCCACCTTCAGCGAGTATACCGTGCTGCCGGAGGTCTCCCTGGCGGTGGTTTCGAAGAAGGCGCCGCTGGACAAGATCTGCCTGCTGGGCTGTGGCGTGACCACCGGTATCGGTGCGGTGATGAATACCGCCAAGGTGGAGCCGGGCTCGACAGTGGCCGTCTTCGGCCTCGGCGCCATCGGCCTGGCGGTGATCCAGGGCGCGGTGATGGCCAAGGCGTCGCGCATCATCGCCATCGACGTCAACCCGGAGAAGTTCACACTCGCCGAACAGTTCGGGGCCACCGACTTCGTCAACCCCAAGGACTACAGCGACCCGATCCAGCAGGTGATCGTCGACCTGACCGACGGCGGTGTCGACTACTCCTTCGAGTGCATCGGCAACGTCAACGTCATGCGCCAGGCGCTGGAGTGCTGCCACAAGGGCTGGGGTGAATCGATCATCATCGGGGTGGCCGGGGCCGGCGAGGAGATCTCCACCCGCCCCTTCCAGCTGGTCACCGGCCGGGTGTGGAAGGGCTCGGCCTTCGGTGGCGTCAAGGGCCGCTCGGAGCTGCCGGGCTACGTGGACCAGTACATGAACGGCGAGCTCAACATCGACGACTTCATCACCCACGACATGCCGTTCGAGCAGATCAACGAGGCCTTCGACCTGCTCCACGCCGGCAAGAGCATCCGCACCGTCCTTCACTATTGAGCAGGGAGGCTTTCCGATGAGCATGACCGAGAACATTGAGCTGGTATCGGCCAACAAGAGCTTCGGCGGCTGGCACAAGCGCTACCGCCATGGCTCCAGGGCGCTGGACTGCGAGATGGTATTTTCCATCTACCTGCCGCCCCAGGCGGAGACCGGGCGGGTACCGCTGCTATGGTGGCTTTCGGGGCTCACCTGCACCGACGAGAACTTCATGCAGAAGGCCGGGGCCCACCGCCTGGCCGCGGAATTGGGCATCGCCATCCTCTGCCCGGACACCAGCCCCCGGGGCACCGACCTGCCCGGGGAGCACGACGGCTATGACTTCGGTTCCGGCGCCGGCTTCTACGTCAATGCCACTCGGGAGCCCTGGAAGAAGCACTACCGCATGTACGACTACGTCACCGAGGAGTTGCCCTCGGTGGTGCGCCAGCACTTCCCGGTAAACGGCCGCGAGTCGATCAGCGGTCACTCCATGGGCGGCCACGGCGCGCTGGTGATGGCCCTGCGCCGGCCCGGCCACTACCGCTCGGTCTCGGCCTTTGCGCCCATCGTCAATCCCTCGGAGTGCCCCTGGGGCCAGAAGGCCTTCTCGGGGTATCTGGGCGAGGAGCGCGGCCAGTGGACCCAGTACGACACCTGTGAGCTGGTGGCCCGCGGCGCCTCCAGCCAGCCGCTGTTCATCGATCAGGGCGAGGCCGATGACTTCCTGGAGGAGCAGCTCAGGCCCGAGCGCCTGGAGGCGGTGTGCGCCGAGCATGACCATCCGCTGACCCTGCGTCGCCAGCCCGGCTATGACCACAGCTACTACTTCATCGCCTCCTTCATCGAGGATCACCTGCGCTATCACGCCGAGCGACTGCACAAGAATCGCTAGCGCGTTAAGGCCGGCGCGTTGAGTAAGCACCGGTCGCTCGCCTCCCGGACCGCCGAACGAGCCCGTATACTGGCTGCTCGGCGTCAGGTTCGCGGGGGCGAGTGGCAGTGGGTCGAACGACAGTGGGTAGAGAGGTGATCAGGGCATGGGGTCGCCGATTGTGGGGCTGGCTGTGGCGAGTGCTGCTGGGTTTCGCGGTGCTCTCGGTGGTGCTGGTGCTGCTGTTTCGTCATGCGCCAGTGTTCGGCTCCATGGTGATGGTAGAGCGCAAGGTGCACTCCTGGATCGCCAGAGAGCCCGTCGAACTTCGCCACCAGTGGCGCCCTTGGGACGAGCTCGCCGTCCATGCCAAACTGGCGGTGATCGCCGCCGAGGACCAGCGATTCCCCGAGCATCGCGGCTTCGACCTGGTGGAAATGCGCCGCGCCTGGGAGTCCAACCGCGCCGGCGGCCGCCTGCGCGGGGCCAGCACCCTGAGCCAGCAGACCGCCAAGAACCTCTTCCTGTGGACCGGGCGCAGCTGGGCCCGCAAGGGGCTGGAGGCCTGGTTCACCCTGCTGATCGAGGCGCTGTGGCCGAAGCAGCGCATCCTCGAGGTCTATCTCAATATCGCCGAGTGGGACAGCGGCGTATTCGGCCTGGAAGCGGCGGCCCAGCACTACTTCGGCGTCTCGGCGGGCCAGCTCAGCGCCGTCCAGGCCAGCCGCTTGGCGGCCATCCTTCCCAACCCGCGGGGCTGGGATGCGGCGCGGCCGAGCCCTCACGTGGAGCGACGCAGCGCCTGGATCCGCCAGCAGATGAACAACCTCGGTGGATCGGCCTATCTTGAAAGGCTCTAGCCTCGCTTGCCCACCCCAACCGGGAGCCGTCTGCCATGACCGAGTCGACCGTCACGTCCCAGCGCCGTTTCCGCGGCAAGCCCCGTGGCCGAGACCCGCTGCCCGTTGCCTTGGCCTCGCTGCGGCTGCTGCTCGGCGACGAGCGCAGCGACCCAGGGCTCCGCCGCCGTGACTGGCTGATCGAGCACCTGCATGTCCTACAGGACGACCACGGCCACCTGTCGATGGTGGCGCTGCGGGCGCTGGCCGCTTACATGAACCTGCCCATGGCGGCGGTCTACGAGACGGCGACCTTCTACGCCCACTTCGATGTGGTGCATGACGATCAGGCGCCGCCGCCAGAGGTCACCGTGCGGGTCTGCGACTCGCTCTCCTGCCAGCTTGCAGGCGCCGCGGCACTGCATGAGCGGCTCTTGGCGGGCTTCGACCCGCAAGCGGTGCGGGTGGTGCGCGCTCCCTGCATGGGGCGCTGCGATACCGCGCCGGTCGCAGAGGTGGGCCATCACCACCTGCTCTTCGCCACCCCGGAGGGAGTCGAGGCGGTGGTCGACACCGGCCACTTCCATCCTGAGGCGATCGTCTGGCAGCGCCTGGCCGACTATCGCGCGGCCGGCGGCTACCGGTTGCTGGGTGAGTGCCGTTCCGGCGAGGTGAGTGTCGCGTCGCTGACCGAGACGCTGGAGCATGCCGGCCTGCGCGGCCTGGGTGGGGCCGGCTTCCCCGCCTTCCGCAAGTGGCAAGCGGTGCGCGCCGAGTCCGGTCCCCGCTATGCGGTGATCAACGCCGACGAGGGCGAGCCCGGCACCTTCAAGGACCGCTTCTATCTCGAGCGCGAGCCGCACAGGTTCCTCGAGGGCGCCTTGGTCAGCGCCTGGGCGGTGGAGGCCTGTGCCCTCTATATCTACCTGCGCGACGAGTATCCCGGCCTGCTCAGGGTGCTTCACGAGGCCATCGGGGAACTCGAGGCCACGGGCCTGGTCTCACCCGGCTTCGTGATCCTGCGCCGCGGCGCCGGCGCCTATATCTGCGGCGAGGAGTCGGCGCTGATCGAGTCCCTGGAGGGCAAGCCCGGCAAGCCGCGTCACCGTCCGCCCTTTGTCGCCCAGCGTGGGCTCTTCGGCCGACCGACCCTGGTCAACAACGTCGAGACGGTCTACTGGATTCCGCTGATCTGGGAGAAAGGCGCCGACGGGTTCGCAGGCCAGGGCCGGCACGGGCGAAAGGGCCTGCGCAGCTTCTCGGTCTCCGGCCGGGTCAAGCGGCCCGGCGTCCACTTGGCTCCCGCCGGCATCACCCTCAACGAGCTGCTCGAGGAGTACGCCGGCGGCATGGCCGAGGGCCACCGCCTGGTTGGCTATCTGCCCGGCGGCGCCTCCGGCGGCATTCTGCCGGCCAGCAAGGCAGATATCCCGCTGGACTTCGACACCCTGCAGGAGCATGACTGCTTTATCGGCTCGGCGGCGATCATTGTGCTCTCCGACCGTGACGACCTGCGCGCCGTGGCGACCAATCTGCTGGCCTTCTTCGCCGATGAATCCTGCGGTCAGTGCACGCCGTGCCGGGTCGGTACCGAGAAGATGCTGACCCTGCTCGAGCGCGACGAGTGGGATGTCGATCAGCTCGAGCGGCTCGCACGAGTGATGATGGATGCCTCCATCTGCGGCCTGGGCCAGGCGGCGCCCAACCCGGTGCTGAGCCTGCTGCGCGACTTCCGCGGCGAGCTCGCCGCCCAGAACCTCATCGTGAAAGGGTAGGGAGGCAGGCCATGCAGACCACGCAGACTCCGAACGCCGAGACCTTTACCCTGACCCTGGATGGCGTCGAGGTGAGCGCCTGGCCAGGAGAGACCCTCTGGCAGGTGGCCCGGCGTAACGGCGAGACCATTCCTCACCTCTGTTTCAAGGACGTCCCAGGTTACCGGGCCGACGGCAACTGCCGCGCCTGCATGGTAGAGGTCGAGGGCGAGCGGGTGCTCGCCGCAAGCTGCCTGCGCGAGGCCGCCCCCGACATGGTGGTGAAGAGCGCGAGCTCCGAGCGGGCCCGCGAGGCTCGCGAGGGCGTCATGGCGATGCTGCTCGCCGACCAGCCCCAGCGCGAGGCGAGCCCCGATCGTTCCAGCCACTTCTGGGCCATGGCCGATCAGCTTGCCATCGATGCCACGGCAGAGCGCGAGACGCTGCCGGCGCGGGCCGAGCGTGCCGCGCCCACGGTTCACCATGTGCACCACCGGGACAGCCTGGGTCCCCAAGACACCAGCCATCCGGCGATGAATGTCAACCTCGACGCCTGCATCGAGTGTGGCCTCTGCGTGCGCGCCTGCCGCGAGGTGCAGGGCAACGACGTCATCGGCCTGGCCCACCGCGGAGCGGCCTCGAAGGTGGTCTTCGACTTCGACGACCCCATGGGCGAGAGCACCTGCGTGGCCTGCGGCGAATGCGTCCAGGCCTGTCCCACCGGGGCGCTGATGCCGGCCACCCTGATCGATGCCGACGGCCGGGGCGATTCGAGGGCCGCCGACCGTACCGTAGACTCCGTCTGCCCTTACTGCGGGGTGGGCTGCCAGCTCACCTACCATGTGAAGGATGAACAGATCCTCTTCGTCGAGGGCAAGAACGGCCCCGCCAATCAGGGCCGGCTATGCGTCAAGGGTCGCTTCGGCTTCGACTACCCCAACCATCCGGCTCGGCTTACCCGGCCGCTGATCCGACGCGAAGGCGTGCCAAAGGGCCTGGATCCCGATTTCGATCCGGCCAACCCCCTGACCCACTTCCGCGAGGCGAGCTGGGAGGAGGCGCTGGAGCTGGCCGCGGCTGGGCTCGTCGATCTCAAGGCGGCCCACGGGCCGGGGGCGCTCGCCGGCTTCGGCAGCGCCAAGTGCTCCAACGAGGAGGCCTGGCTGTTCCAGAAGCTGGTACGCACCGGCTTCGGCTCCAACCACGTCGACCACTGCACGCGACTCTGCCACGCAAGCTCGGTGGCCGCCCTCATGGAGTGCCTGGGTTCCGGAGCGGTGACCGCTTCCTTCATGCAGGCGCTCGAGGCCGATGTGGTTATCCTTACCGGCTGCAACCCGGCCATCAACCACCCGGTGGCGGCCACCTACTTCAAGCAGGCGGCGAGAAACGGCACCAAGCTGATCATCCTCGATCCCCGCGGGCAGGCGCTGGACGCCTATGCCTGGCGCAGCGTGCGCTTCGCTCCCGGCGGTGACGTGGCACTCTACAACGCCATGCTCAATGTCGTCATTGGTGAAGGGCTGTATGACGAGGCCTACATCGACGCCCACACCGAGGGCTTCCAGGCGCTGGCTTCCAGCGTGGTGGACATGACCCCGGAGGCGATGAGCCCGCTGTGTGGCGTGGCGGCCGAAACCATTCGCGAGATCGCCCGCGCCTACGCCACCGCCGAGCGGGCGATGATCTTCTGGGGCATGGGTATCTCCCAGCATGTTCACGGCACCGACAACGCTCGTTGCCTGATCTCCCTGGCGCTGGCCTGCGGCCAGACCGGCCGGCCCGGCACCGGCCTGCATCCGCTGCGTGGCCAGAACAACGTCCAGGGCGCCTCGGATGCCGGCCTGATCCCCATGGTGCTGCCGGACTACCAGCCGGTGGGCGATGCCCAGCTGCGCGCCGCCTTCGAGGAGCTGTGGAACGTCGAGCTCGACCCCGAGCCGGGGCTCACCGTGGTGGAGATCATGGACGCCATCACCGCCGGCACCATCAAGGGCATGTACATCCAGGGCGAGAACCCGGCCATGTCCGATCCGGATCTGGCGCACGCACGTCAGGCGCTGGCCGCCCTGAAGCACCTCGTCGTGCAGGATCTGTTCGTCACCGAAACGGCCCAGTTCGCCGATGTGATCCTGCCGGCCACCGCCTGGCCGGAGAAGGAGGGCACGGTGACCAACACCAACCGCCAGGTGCAGCTGGGCCGTGCCGCCGTGGCGCCTCCGGGAGAGGCTAAACCGGACTGGTGGATCATCCAGGAGATTGCCAGGCGCTTCGGCCTGGCCTGGGACTATACCCACCCGAGCGAGGTCTTCGCCGAGATGAAGCAGGGCATGCAGTCGCTGGATCACATCAGCTGGGAGCGCCTGGCGCGGGAGGGCTCGGTGACCTATCCCTGCCCCGCCGATGATGTGCCGGGTCAGGACGTGGTCTTCTCCGACGCCTTCCCTACGGCCTCCGGCCGGGCGAAGTTCTCCCCCACCCGGCCGCTGCCGCCGGACGAACCGGTGGATGCCGACTACCCCACGGTGCTCACCACCGGGCGGTTGCTGGAGCACTGGCATACTGGCGCCATGACTCGGCGCGCCACGGTGCTGGATGCCCTGGAGCCCGAAGCGGTGGCCAGCCTCTCGCCGGGTGAGCTCAATCGGCTCGGCGTGGCGCCGGGCGAGCGGTTCACTATCGCCACTCGCCGCGGCGAGATCACCCTGGCCGCCCGAGTCGACCCCGGGATGCCCGACGGCATGGTCTTTGTGCCCTTCGCCTATGTGGAGGCGGCGGCCAACCTCCTGACCAACCCGGCGCTGGACCCCTTCGGCAAGATTCCGGAGTTCAAGTACGCGGCCTGCCGGCTGAGCCGTCCTTCAAGGTGAGCGGTCAGGCGTATCGCTAGCTGCACCAGGGTCAGTGTGGGGTTGGCATGCCCGACACTGGGAAACACGCTGGAACCGGCGATATACAGGTTGTCCTGAGCGAAAACCCGGCAGTCACGATCGACGATGCCGTGCTCGGGGGAATGGCTCATGCGGGTGCCGCCCATGTGATGACGACCGGCCAGCTCACCCTCGGCCGGTGGGCGGATGGGTGCGGTGGTCAGCCAGTCGGCGAGCTGGAGGCGCCCAATATCGTGATTGCGCAGATAGTCACCGAACAGCAGCGTGGTGTCGCGGATGGTGCGCAAGTCCAGCGCCGATTGACGCCAGATTAGCCTGGCGCGAGGCATGCCGAGGCTGTCTACCTCGCGAGTCAGCTCGATACGGTTCTCGCGGCGGGGCTCCTGTTCCCAGGCGGCACGCAGCAACAGACTATAGACCCCCTGGCCTTGACGGCTAAGGGCGTCGAAACGGCGGGCCAGTGACGGCGCAATGGTCGAGAGGTCGTAGATCAACCGCTGGGTCACCACGTCCTCCATGCGGTGCAGACGCAGTCCGCAATTGAGGATGCCGTGCTCGGTGATGGCCTCGGCGGTTGGCGACAGGAAGATGTCGTAGTGATCCACGAGGTCCAGCGGGGCGGGGGCGAGGATCAGGGCGTGCCCGACCGTGGCATGGGGATGTTCCATCCAGTAGCGGCCGAGCGTGGCGGGTTGCGGGATCAGGCGCCCTTGAGTCTGTCGATTGCACCACAGCAGCAGCCGCGAATTCTCGATCCCTCCGCATGCCAGTACGAAGTAGCGTGCCCGCACCCGACGCAAGCTGCCCTGGTAGCTCTTGAAGGTGGCGCTCTTTACCCTGCCGTCCTGGGTTTCCAGGCCGAACAGGTTGGCCGCCAGGCAGCACTTGATGGTGGGTAAGTTTTTGATTTTGGAAGCGTATTTATTCTTTATGCGGATCGGTTGGCCACGGGAGAAGTGAATCCGCTTCAGGCTCGACCCGACAATTTCCTGGTCCGGTGAGATGGGTTGCAGGTCGAGAATATCGGCGGCTTCGGCGTAGTACGGATCGAGTGTCTCTCGCTCGATCGGCCATGCCGTGTCGGGAGCGGCAGGCTTCGCCGTGAAATCATAGCGGTCCAGCGGGCGACTGATGCCGCCCCAATGGTTCGTCGAGCCACCCAGGTAACGCAGCCGCGTGTCTTCCAGAGCGGGGTAGGGGTCGCCTTGCACCTGGCCTTCGTAAAGCGCCTGTGAGCGCTCGCTGAAGGTCTGGTCGCCACCTTCGCACAGCAGGACGCGATGGCCCTGAAGAGCCAGTTTGACGGCCATGATCACACCGGCGGCGCCGCCTCCGATAAGGCAGACATCCACCTCGTCATCCGGTCCACCGAGTGCCTCGAAGGGGATGTACATCAGAGATCGTCTTGATTGAGCAGCCAGCCCTGGCGCATGACCGGCGTAGAATCGCCGGGCTTGTTGCTGGGGGGCGCCGGCCGATTGCCGGCAAGACCGATCGTGGTGAATGAAAACAGCAGAAAACCTATTCCGGCCCATCCCGAGTTTGCCAGGAACCGGCGGCGCGTCGTCGTTGCCTTCATGGTGTGTGTCGTCCCTGCATTCATTGCCCTTTCATGCTCGAGTATATGCCCGAGTGTTACCCTGAACAGGCTGGCGCTTGCATCCCGTCATTCACAACGAGAGTGGTCCAGTTCCGCCGAGTTCGCCAGCGCCTTCGGTGTTCAGCGGGGGCGACTCGGCTCAGGTTCTGGCGGGTGGCTTGTCCCGGACCACCAGCACCACGCCGGCGATGGCGACGGCCATGCCGATGAGCGAGATGGGCGGCAGGGCCTCGTCGAACAGCCACCAGGCCTGCAGGGCGGTGACCGGTGGCACCAGATAGAAGAGGCTCGCCACCCGCGAGGCCTCGCCGCGCTTGATCAGCGCCATCAGCAGCAGGATGGCGGCAATGGAGAGCACCAGCACCAGCCAGCCCAGGGTGAGCGCGAAGGCGGGTGTCCAGGCCACGCTGCGCTCCTCGAAGAGCAGGGCGCCGAGCCCCAGCAACGCGCCCGCCGCCAGGTACTGCACCACGGTGCCGGAGAGCAGGGGCATGCCGGTGCAGTGGCGCTTCTGGTAGAGGGTGCCGCAGGAGATGCCGGCCAGGGCCACCAGGATGGCCAGCAGGGCACCGGCGCCGAAGCCCTGGAACAGCGCCTCGCCCGGGTCCAGCTTGCCGCCCAGCACCAGCGCCACCCCGACCAGCCCCAGCACCATCCCCAGCCACTGGCGTCCACCCAGGCGTTCGCCCAGCAGCGGTCCGGCGAGCCCGGCGGTGAGCAGCGGCTGCAGCCCCACCAGCAGCGAGGCGAGCCCCGCCGGCATGCCCAGGTAGATGCCATAGAAGACCCCGCCCAGATAGCCGCCGTGGACCAGCAGGCCGGAGATGGCGATATGCCCCCACAGCCGCGCGCCCCGGGGCCACTCGCCGGAGAGCCAGTGGGCCAGCGGAACGAGCAGCGCCAGGGTCAGTGCGAAGCGAATAAACAGGAAGGTGAAGGGCTCGGCATAGGGCAGGCCGAACTTGGCACCGATGAAGCCGGTGCTCCACAGCGCAACGAATAACAGGGGCATGGCGGCGAGCCACAGGCTGGCGGCGCGGGAAGCAGGAGCAGGGGGCATGTGAAACGTCCATGTCAGGGGAGTGGGGTGCCACAGACCATACTGCGGCGGCGGGGGTTCGAAAAGTGTCTCCGCGCAGCAGTGATGCTCGTATCGCGAATGCATCTTGATGGCATCTACGTGCGCGTGGCTTGAGGCCCTCATGACGGGCCTCATGGCGAAGTGGTCACTCAGGGTGTCGCCCTTGGGGTACGGATGTAACGTTATACACACTTCATCTTGCGAACTTTTACACGAAAATTCTGAACGCCGACCGCTCACTGCCATCACACATGTCGGATACACGTAACGCCCCGACGGGCTCTTCATTCCATCTGGAGGAAATCATGAAACGGATGACTGCTCTCTTCTCTGCCGCCCTTCTCAGCGCCGGCCTGATGTCCGCAACCGCCCATGCCCAGCAGGATCCAGCGGCCGCTCCAGAGCAGCCACAGGCCGCCGCTCCGGCCATGGACTTTTCCGATGATCAGCTCCAGCAGTTCGCCGATGCCTCCCAGGAGATCGCCGTGATCTCTCAGGAGTACACCGAGCGCCTGCACTCTGCCGAGGACGAGGCTACCCAGCAGGAAGTCCGCATGGAAGCCAACGACAAGATGGTCGAAGTGGTCGAGGACAGCGGTCTCGACGTGGATACCTTCAACGCCATCGGCCAGGCTATCCAGCAGGACCCTGAGCTGATGCAGCGCGTCCAGGAGATGGCCCAGTCGTAAGACGGCCCTGATCCAACGCCGACCCCCATCGGCAGACCGAACAACGGCCACCCTCCGGGGTGGCCGTTGTCGTATGCGGTCTTTGCTGTGCGCTCGTGGTGGTCGCGGCATCGCGCGGCGTGGCTTTACAGCGCCTTGCCGAACTCCCAGACTTGGCCCCAGATGGCCTCCGGACGGGAGCGTGACCGATGGAAGTGGAACTGTGGGACATCCGCCAGCACATGGGGCGCTTTCCGCCCTTCGATGCCCTCTCCGACGAGCTGCTCGACGAAATCGCCGGTCAGGTTGAGGTGGCCTACTATCGTGCCGGCAGCGACATCCTGGTGTTCGATCAGGAGATCCACGACCTCGGCTACATCCGCAGCGGGGCCGTGGAAGTGTATCGCCGCAACGGCGACCTCTACGACCGCCGTGGTGAAGGTGACATCTTCGGCCACTTCAGTCTGCTGCGTAACCACCGGGTCCGTTATCCCGTGCGGGCGATGGAAGACAGTCTCATCTACTTCCTTCCGGATGCGCTCTTCCAGCGCCTCTGCGAGAAGGACGAGCACTTCGCGGACTTCGTGGAGCTGGAGCGTCCACGGCTCGAATCCGCGGTGGAACACCAGAAGAAGCAGAACGGCATGATGATCACCCGGGTGCGCAAGCTGCTGAGCCGCTACCCGATGATGGTGGAAGCCAACGCCACGGTCCAGGAAGCCGCTCGCCACATCAGCGACTCCGGTGCTTCGGCGGTGCTGGTGCTGGATGCCCCCGGGGACAACCCGCGCTACACCTTTCGCGACAGCGAGGAGCGGGCCTGGCAGGTGCGCGGCATCCTCACCGACAGCGACTTTCGCCGGGTGGTGGCCAAGGGATTACCCGCCGACACCCCGGTGGGGGAGGTGATCGGCGACCGGCTGGTGGCGATCCAGTCCGACGAGTCGGTCCACGAGGCGATGCTCACCATGCTGCGCAACAATATCCACCATCTGCCGGTGATGCATCGCCGCCACCCGGTGGGCATCGTCCACCTCTCCGATATCATCCGCTACGAGACCCACTCCAGCCTCTACCTGGTCAGCAATATCTTCAACCAGTCTTCGGCCGAAGGCCTGGCCAAGCTGGCCCCGGACGTGCGTGCCGCCTTCGTGCGCATGGTCGAGGATGGCGCCGACTCGCGCATGATCGGCAGTGCTCTTTCCACCATCGGGCGCAGCTTCACCCGCCGCCTGCTGGAACTGGCCGAAGAGACGCTGGGCCCGCCGCCGGTGTCCTACTGCTTCATGGCCATGGGCTCCATGGCGCGCAACGAACAGAGCATCGTCACCGATCAGGACAACGCCCTGGTGCTGGATGACGCCTTCGACCCCGTGGCCCACGACGCCTACTTCCTGGAGATGGCGAAGATCGTCAGCGATGGCCTGCACGCCTGTGGCTACACCTACTGCACCGGCGACATCATGGCCACCAACCCGCGCTGGCGGCAGCCGCTGTCGGTGTGGAAGGGTTACTTCGAGGATTGGATCCACGACCCGACCCCGGAGCGACTGCTACACAGCTCGATCTTCTTCGACCTCGACGCCGTCTATGGCGAGAACGCCTATGTCGAGCAGCTCCAGGACCTGGTGACCGAGCAGGCGCCGAAGAGCGCGCTGTTCCTGGCCGCCATGGCCCGCAACGCACTCAATCGCACGCCGCCGCTGGGCTTCTTCCGCACCTTCGTGATGGAAAAGGATGGCAAGCAGAATAACTCCATCAACCTCAAGCGGCGCGGCACCGCCCCGCTCACCGACCTGATCCGGGTCCACGCCCTGGCCTGTGGCTCCCGGGCCCAGAACAGCTTCGCGCGCCTGGATGACATCGGCCGCACCCAGTTGCTGGCGCAGGGGGTCAGCGACAAGCTGCGCTATGCCCTGGAGTTCCTCTCCATGGCGCGCATCCATCACCAGGTGATCGGCCTGACGCACGAGCGCACCCCGGACAACAACATCAATCCGGAGAATGTCAGCGAGAGCGAACGCCACACCCTCAAGGACGCCTTCCAGGTGCTCAGCAACGCCCAGAAGTTTCTCAAGTTCCGCTATCCGGTCCCGGCGAGCGTGGCGCGCCGCCCGCGAGGGCGCCAGTGATTCGTCTGCCAGGCACAATGCGGCAGCAGCCTCCTGGCTGGCCCGAGTACCTGGCCGACCGAGCCGCCCGGGTCCAGCACCCGCTGCTCGAGGCCTATTTCGCTGCGGGCTGCCCCGATCCGGCCACGCCCATCGGCGAGGTGCCGATGGCGGCGCTGGACATCGAGACCACCGGACTGGATCCTCGCCGCCACGCCATCGTCAGCGTCGGGGTGGTCCCCTTCAGCCTGGTGCGCATTCCACTGCGGGAGCGGCGCTACTGGGTGCTCAAGCCGGCTCGGGTGCTCACCGAGCAGTCGGTAACCCTGCACCACATCACCCATGCCGAGGTGGAGAACGCCCCCGATCTCGCCGAGATCCTGCCCGAGCTGCTCGCGCTGCTGAAGGGGCGAGTCGTGGTGGTGCACTACCGCCACATCGAGCGACCCTTCCTGGACAGCGGCATCCAGGCTCGGCTGGGGGAGGGGCTGCGCTTCCCGATGATCGACACCATGTCGCTGGAGGCGCGGCTGTACCGCCAGTCGCTGTGGGCCCGCTTTCGACGCTGGCTGGGCCGCCCGCCGGTATCGATCCGCCTGCACAACAGCCGGGAGCGCTACGGGCTACCCGCCTACCATGGGCACCATGCGCTGATAGATGCCCTGGCCACCGCCGAACTGCTGCAGGCCCAGGTGGCCAGCCGTTACTCGGCCGACACCCCTGTCGGCGAGCTGTGGAGCTAAACGAAGCAGGGCGGCCAATGGCCGCCCTGCTTCGTGCATGCTGCGATATCGGCTGGTATCAGCGCGGTTCGCTCATCAGCCCCTTGACGATGGCGTAGCACGCCGCCAGCAGCACCAGCGTAAAGGGCAGGCCGGTGGTGATCACCGCCGTCTGAAGGGCCGCCAGACCGCCCCCAAGCAGTAGGGCGATAGCGATGGCGCCCTCGATGATCGCCCAGAAGAGGCGCTGGGGCTTGGGCGCGTCCACCTTGCCGCCGGCGGTGATGGAGTCGATCACCAACGAGCCGGAGTCGGACGAGGTGATGAAGAAGACCACCACCAGCAAGATGCCCACGAAGGAGGTGATCTGGGCCAACGGCAACTGCCCGAGCATCACGAACAGCTGGAGTTCCAGTGCGGCGTCCTGTACCCCTCCGAAGCCATCGCGGATCACCTGATCGATGGCGGTGCCGCCGAAGGCGGTCATCCACAGCACCGAGACGGTAGACGGCACCAGCAGCACGGCGACCAGGAACTCGCGCACGCTGCGCCCACGGCTTACGCGAGCGATGAACATGCCGACGAAGGGCGACCAGGAGATCCACCACGCCCAGTAGAAGGCGGTCCAGCCCTGGCTGAAGTTGGCGTCCTCGCGGCCGAAGGGATTGGAAAGCGCCGGGAGGTGCACAAAGTAGGCGAGCAGGTTCTCGAAGAAGCCGGTGGCGATCATCAGGGTCGGGCCCACGATGATCACGAAGGCCAGCAGCAGGAAGGCCAGCCCCATGTTGAGCAGGGAGAGGCGCTGTACGCCCTTGTCGACGCCCAGAAATATCGAGCCCATGGCCACGACAGTGATGGCTGAGATCAGCAGCACCATGGTGACATTGTTATCCGGGATGCCGAACAGGTAGCCAAGGCCCGCCGTGGCCTGTGAGGCACCTATACCCAGCGAGGTGGCCAGGCCGAAGAGGGTGGCGAAGACCGCCAGGATGTCGATCACATGCCCTGGCCAGCCCCAGACGCGCTCTCCCAAGATGGGATAGAAGATCGAGCGCATGGTCAGCGGCAGGCCCTTGTTGAAGGAGAAGATAGCCAACGCCAGCGCCACCACGGCGTAGATGCCCCAGGGGTGCAGGCCCCAGTGGAAGATGGTGGCGGCCATGCCCAGCGAGATCGCGCCCTGCTCGTTACCCGCGGCGGCGCCCAGCGGTGCCCAGTCGGTACGGGCTCCGTTCTCCATGGAGGTGCCGTCCAGGGCGGTGCCAAAGTGGGTCAAGGGCTCCGATACCCCGTAGAACATCAGACCGATGCCCATACCCGCGGCGAACAGCATCGCGAACCAGCCGGTGTAACTGAAGTCCGGCGTGGCATCCATGCCGCCGATCCGTACCTTCCCCAACGGGGTGAAGATCAGCACGATGGAGAGCAGCACGAAGATATTTGCGGAGAGCAGGAAGAACCAGCTCAGGTTGCCGGTCAGGAAGCTGAAGGCGACATCGAAGATCGGCGTGACCTGGTCCTGCAGGGCCAGGGTGATGATCACGAAGAACAGGATCACGATGGACGAGATGGTGAAGACCTTGCCATGCAGGTCCAGGTTCACGCCCATCGGTGAAGCGGTGATGTTGTCCTGACCGATCACATAGTCCGTGTCGATCAGGTTGGCCGCTCCTTCCGGGGCCGGAATACCCTCGGAAGCCTCAGGCTTCTCGTTGGCGTTCTGGTCATTGGCCATAGTGGCTCTCTCCCTTGCGTAGCGTCGTATGGTGAATGGGGGGGTGGCTCAGGCCTTGCGCGGACGCACCAGGAACACCGAGACGTCGGTGTGTGTGGCCACCTTGCCACCGTGGGAAGGCATGATCACGTCCAGATGCTTGGGCGGGTGGGTGGGCATCACCACCAGGTCGGCGCCAACCTCCTTGATTGCCTGGATCAGATTGTCGTCCAGATCGGCGATGGGGTCGGGGCTGACGATAGTGTGGGTGCTCACCGGCTGGCCGTGGACTGCGGCACGCTTCTGGGCAAAGGCTTCCAGCTTCTGAGTGAACTCCTGCGGCGTGCGGGCGACGCTGCCCGGTGCGTTGGAGGTAACGCCGACGTAGCACACCTCGGCGTCGTAGTGCCTGGCCAGGTCGGCCACGGTCTCCAGCGTCGGCTCGATGACCTCGATATGGGCGAGGTCTATCGGCACCATGATCTTGTGATACATCGTGTTAACTCCTGGTGAGGGCGAGTATCGGCGGCGGGGCCGTGCCCTTAGCGTAGAGAAGGTTCGGGTACGGTGTGGAACCGCCTATTCAACGTCCCGCCTGTGCAGGCAGGCCTTTTTCTTGGACAATAACTATACGCGAACATGATGATGTTGCCGAATCGAGCCTGGCCATCCCTGACTCATGTGCCACCTTGCCACACTGTGACACGCCTCGGAAAATCGTTCTTCGATGCCGTATTTTTTGATAAATTTATGATTTAAAACAATTAAATCTATTTTATGGCATGGGTGGCGCGGTATCTGCTTAATGATTGTGACACCCCGCTCGAGAGGAGGATGAGCGAATGCAGCAAGTCAGCAACCGCAACCACATGCCCCGACATCGCCGCCTCAAGGCGCTAGCCGCCATCGCGGCCCTGTCACTTGGCAGCCTCGCATTGGCCGGCTGCGGCAACGACGATGAGTTGTCGCCCATGGAACCGGATGATCCCCCCATGGAGCAGCCGACCCAGGAAGCGCCGATGGGTGATGAGCCGAGCATGGACCAGGATCCTGCCATGAGCGAGGAGCCCATGGACCCCATGGAGAATCAGGAGCCGATGATGGACGACGAAGAGGCGGGCAACTACTGACCGCGATCTCGCCACGACACGACGATTGATGATCGGAAAGGAAAGGAGTGAAGCATGATGTCACAGGACCTGTTGAAGAAGCTGGGCGTTTTCGGTGTCTCCGTTGGCCTGCTGGCCAGCCCCCTGGCCTTTGCCGGCATGCACGAGGAGCCGGCTGATCCGGCCGCTCCGCCGGTTACCGATCCGGTCAACGATCCCACGGCACCCGATCCGGCCACCCAGCCCGCCGATCCCGCCACTCAGTCCGCTGACCCGGCGGTAGACCCGGCGACCGACCCGGCGACCGACCCGGCGACCGACCCGACATCCGACCCCATGGCCGACCCGGGCGCTCCGGCGTCCGGATCACCGACCGATGAGCCCGGCTTCGGCGGCGGCACCGACCCGATGCCCAGCGGCGAGGATGCGGCCCAGCCGGGTGGTGAAGACGAGTGGGAGATGCCGGAAGACTGAGCCTCATCATCTCATTACGGTGTTCCCCGGCACGGTCGGACGATGCTCCCGCCGTCCCCTCGGCATCTATGTCCAGACCGCGTCCTTCAACCCCTGCCAGGTGCAGGGGTTTTTTCTGGCTGCTCGAAGGGCTTATTCAGTCGTCGAGGCGGCGGTAGAGGGTGCGACGGGCGATGCCCAGGATTTCGGCGGTGCGGCGCTTGTTGCCGCCGGTGGCGTCCAGCACCTTGCGGATATAGCGATTCTCGACCTCTTCCAGGCGCGGCCAGGGCTGGGTCGAGGATGGGGTCGAGACGCCTGTGGCCAGGTTGCCGGCCAGCGCCTCTCCGCTTTCGTGGCGTGACGCCTGTGCCTGCTCGCGCAGGCGCTCGGGCAGGTCAGCGTGGCGGATCTCGCCGGCGTCGGCGAGGGTCACCGTGCGCATGATGGCGTTCTCTAGTTCGCGCACATTGCCCGGATAGGTGTAGGCGAGCAGCGCCTGCAGGGCGGCGGGCTCGATGCCTTCGATGCGCTTCTCCTGGGCGTCGGCATGCTTGTCGATCAGGGCCGTCACCAGCCGCTCCAGGTCCCCCTCCCGCTCGCGGAGCGGCGGGATGCGCAGCGAGAAGGTCTCCAGGCGATAGAAGAGGTCGCTGCGGAACTGGCCGGCCTTGATCTCCTGTTCCAGGTCGCGGTGGGTCGCGGCGATGATGCGCACGTCCACCGGCTCCTCGCGCTCGCCGCCCACCGGGCGCACCGTCTTCTCCTGCAGGGCGCGCAGCAGCTTGGCCTGCAGCCCCGGCGACATCTCGCCGATCTCGTCGAGGAACAGGCTACCGCCCCGGGCCGACTGGAACAGGCCCTGGCGGCTGTCGCTGGCGCCGGTGAAGGCGCCTTTCACGTGGCCGAAGAACTCGCTCTCCATCAGCTCGCCGGGGATGCTGGCGCAGTTGATCGCCACGAAGGGGCCGTCGGCGCGCGGGCTCTCGGCGTGGATCGCCCGAGCCAGCAGCTCCTTGCCGGTGCCGCTCTCGCCGAGCACCAGGATCGGCGCGTCGCTGTTTGCCAGGCGGGCGGCGTCATGGAACAGCGCCTGCATCGACTCGCTCTCGCCGATGATGCCGTGGAAGTGGCCGGGCGGCCCGTCCTGGCGGAAGCGCTCGGCCAGCCGGCGGTGCTCCAGCACCCGGTACACCGCCTCGCGGACGTTCTCCAGGTCCAGCGGCTTGGTCAGGAAGTCATCGGCGCCGAGCTTGAGTGCCTCCACCGCCTGGTCGATGGTGCCGAAGGCGGTAATGACGATGAAGCCCAACGCGCTGCCCTCGCCGCGCAGCTGCTCGAGCAACTGCATGCCGCTCATGCCGGGCAGGCGAACGTCGCTGATCACCATGGCCACCGGGGTGTGGCTGAGGGTGGCGATGGCCTCCTCGGCGCTGGCCGCACCCAGGGTCGCGTGGCCGGCCTCCTGAAGCTCCTCCTCGAGCAGCTCCAGAATGGCCGGGTCGTCCTCGACGACCAGGATGGGGCAGGGGGGCACGGAATCCTTTCGTGTCACGGTTGGCGTCCTCGCGGTTCATGACGGGCGGCGTCGGCGACTTCCAGAGTGTCGCCCAGCGGCAGGGTGATGGCGAACCCGGCGCCGCCGGACTCGCTGTCGAAGACGCAAATGGTGCCGCCGTGGTCGTTGATGATGCGGTGGACCATGGAGAGGCCCAGGCCACTGCCCTGGCCCACCGGCTTGGTGGTGAAGAAGGGATCGAAGACCTGCGGCTTGTCGGCCTCGCGAATGCCGGTGCCGTCATCCTCCAGCCACAGGTGCAGCTGGTCGCCGCGGGTCTCGGCGCGCAGCCGCACGCAGCGGGTGCCCTCGGCCTGGGCAGCGTTGCGCAACAGGTTGGTGAGCACCTGAGTCAGCTGCTGAGCGTTGGCCAGCAGCCGCGGAGGTGGGACGGGCAGCTCGGCCTGTAGGTGGATGCCGCGCTGTTCCATGTCCTCCTCCACCAGCTCAAGGGCCCCCTCCAGCAGGGTATCCAGAGCCACCCACTCCTTCTCGACGTTATGGCGCCGGCCCAGCTCCATGAGCTGGCGCACGATCTCGACGATGCGCGCCACCTCGCCGCGGATGCGGCCGAGGCGGGTTCGCTCATCGTCGCCGATCACCTCGCGGCGGGCCAGGCGCTGGGCCTGGCCGTTGATGACCGTGAGCGGCGCGCCGATCTCGTGGGCCACCCCGGTGGCCAGCACCCCCAGCTCGGCGAGCTTGCGGGACTTGCGCAGGCGCTTCTCCAGGGCGATCTCGTTGAGGCGGCGTGCCTCGATGTCGGCATCCTTCTCGGCCATGGCGTCGAGCATGCCGTTGAGGGCGACGGCCAGGCGGCGATACTCCTCGGGTCCTCGTGGCGCGGCGCGCTGCTCGCGATCGCCGCCCTCGACCCGTGCCATCACTTCCAGCAGGCGGTTGATCGGGCGTTCGATATGCCGCCGGAAGCCCCACCAGATGCCCAGCACGATGCCCGCCGATCCGATCAGGAAGGCGAGGCCGGCCACCAGGGTCAGGAAGCCGGTGTAGTTCTCGATGCCGGTATTGAGGCGGTTGACCTGCAGCACCCCGCGCACCTCGCCGTCGGGGGTGGTCAGCGGCATCAGCGCCGAGTAGTAGGACCAGCCATCGTGCTGGCGATTGTCGCCGGTAGGCTCGCCCTTGTTGACCACCTCGCGGATCTCCTCGGGGGTGAAAAGCGTCTCACCGAGCCCCAGGCCGTAGATCTCCCGGCCTTCGCGATCGAACACGTAGGCGCCATAGATGCGGTGGAAGGAGAAGGCCGAGTGCAGCGACTCCTCCAGCGACTCCGGCGAGTCGCGGGCCATGGCGTAGCCCAGGGAGGTGCCGATGGCGTGGGTGATGATCTGGACCTCGGTCTGCAGCTTGGAGCGGACGTTGTCCTCCAGCGAGCTGATCGCCACCAGGCTGAAGACCACCAGGATCAGGAACAGCGGCACGATGACGGTCAGGATGATGAGGTTGCGCAGTCGCATGCAGAGTCCCGTGGCTGGCGCAGGCCGGCCCCGCCAGTGGCGGGGCCGGAGAGGGCTGGTAGAGAGTGTCGGCCGGGTACAAGGCACGGCCGCTGTCAGTCGGCCGGCACCAGCCGATAGAGGCTGCCGCGGTCGTCGTCGTCGAGCAGGTAGAGGGCGCCGTCATGGCCCTGGCGCACGTCGCGGATGCGTCCGATCTCGCCGTCGAGAATCACCTCGCTCTCGGCCACGGCGTCGCCCTCGAGCACCAGGCGCTTGAGCATCTCGCTGCGCAGGCCGCCGGCCAGCAGGTTGCCCTCCCACTCGGGGAAGTGCTTGCTTGCCACCTCGGCCAGCCCCGAGGGAGCAAAGCGGCCCGCGAAGACGTACTCGGCGTCGCGCATGCCGGGCAGGGAGTCCGCACCGATGGGCCGGCGGGTGGAGTAGTCCACGCCCAGGCTCACCTCGGGCCAGCCGTAGTTCTCGCCGCCCTCGATCCAGTTTAGCTCGTCGCCGCCCAGCGGGCCGTGTTCGGTCGCCCAGGCGCGGCCGTCGGCGGCCACGGTCATGCCCTGAATATTGCGGTTGCCGATGCTGAAGAGCTCGTCCAGGGCGTCGTCGTCATCAACAAAGGGGTTGTCGTCCGCCGCCGCGCCGGTCTCGGTGAGGCGTAGCACGCTGCCGGCGTGGTCGTCCTTGTCCTGGGCGCGAGGCGGGTGGCTGCCGCGGTCGCCGATGCTCATCAGCAGGCTGCCGTCGGGCAGCCAGGCCAGGCGCGAGCCGTAGTGGCGCCCGGGGCCGGAGTAGCGATCCTGGACAAAGAGTTCCTCGACGTCGGTCAGGGCGTCGCCTTCCAGGCGTGCCCGGGAGAGGGTGGTGGCGGTGCCGCCGCTACCGGCCTGGCTCCAGGTGAAGTAGACCCAGTCGTGCTCGCCGTCGCCCGTGCCATAGTTGGCGTGCAGCACCACGTCGAGCAGGCCGCCCTGGCCGCGGGCATTGACCTCGGGTACGCCGCCCAGGTGGGTGATCTCGCCCGCCTCGCTGACGTGGGCCAGGCGGCCGGGGCGCTCGCTGACGAGGAAGCTGCCGTCGGGCAGCTGGGCCATCGCCCAAGGGTGCTCGAGCCCCGTGGCCACGCGCTCAAGGCGCAGGTCGTGGTGTTCGGTTTCGATCCGCTCGACGATTATTTCGGGCAGGGTCTCGGCGGCCAGCGCCTGGCCGCCGGCTGCCAGGCCACCCAGCAGCAGGGTGGCAGGCAGTTTTCGTAGATCGACAGGCATTGCGTTCTCCCCCTCGTTGATGTCGTGTAGTGCGGTCCGACTCCTGCGGTGAGTCCTTCAACAGTCTAGCGACTCCAGCGAGGTGGGGGCGTTCCCTGTCGCCATGTGGCGACGCCTCCGGCTACATCAGCCAGGCCAGCAGCAGCGGAAGATAGAACAGCGAGAGCAGGGTCGAGCAGAAGACCAGGCTGGCCACGTACTGCGGCTCGCGGCCAGCCTTCTGGGCGAACAGATAGTTGAACACCGCCACCGGCATGCTCATCTGCAGGACCAGAATGCTCTGGGCCAGCGGCGGAAGCCCCAGCAGGGCGGCGATGCCCCAGGCCAGCCCCGCCGCCACCGGAATGCGCAGCAGGCTGAAGCCGACGCCAGACTTGAGGCTGCGGACCTGGATGCTGGCCAGCGACACCCCCAGGGTGATCAGCATCAGCGGCACGGTGAAGCCGGAGATCAGGTCGACGCTGTTGTCGAGCCAGCGCGGCAGGGAGGTGTCGGTGAGCAGCAGCCCCAGCGAGATCACGATGGCATAGACGGTGGGGGTGCGCGCCAGGGTCTTCAGCGCATTGCCCTGGCTGGCCATGATCGACCCCACGGTGAACTGGAAAAGCGACACCGTGACCATCACCGTGATGCCGAAGGCGAAGCCGGCGCTGCCGAAGGCGTAGAGCACCACCGGCAGGCCCATGTTGCCGGTGTTGGGATACATCATCGGCGCCAGCACCACCCGCCAGTCGCGGCCCAGCAGCCGCGCCATCAGCGGGGTGGCGGCGGCCATCGCGGTCATTACCAGGGCGGCGGCCAGCATGGTGCGTCCGACGCTGCCGGCATCGATCTCGGCATTGGCGAGCGAGGCGATGATCAGCGCCGGGGTACCGATATTGAAGACCAGGCGGGTGACGAACTCCACCGGGTAGGGGTGGCCCAGGCGGACCCAGGTGAAGCCCAGGCCGGCGCCGGCCAGCACCGGTGCCATCACGGCGAAGAGTTCGGCGATCATGCGGTCATCCTTGGGGGAGCGGGCGCGCCATTGTCCTGAATTGACGGATGGGCTGGCAAGCGACCGAGACACCGTTTGCGGGCTCAGGCGGCCTGGCGTGCCACCTGCCACGCTTCGGGAACCGCCTGGCGCAGGCAGTCGAGCAGGGCGGTGACTCGCCGCGGCTGGTGGCCGAAAGGGTAGAGCAGGGTGATCGGCAGCGGCGCGGGCTGCCAGTGTGGCAAGCAGGCGACCAGCTGGCCCGGGTGGTGCTGCTCGTGGCGCTCGACCATCCAGTGGGGCAGCAGGCCGATGCCCTGGCCGCGGCTGATGGCGTCCATGTGCAGCACCGGCAGGTCGACCCTTAACCGTGAGACGGGAGGCCGGAAGTGAAAGCTGTCCTGCTCGGGGTGATGCAAGGCCAGGCCCTCGCGGCTGGTGCCCAACAGATCGATCCAGGCGTGGCCAGCCAGCTCGCGAGGGTGCTCGGGTGCGCCGTGGCGGGCCAGATAATCGGGGTGGGCATGCAGGCCGCGGGTCAGCACGCCCAGCGGCTCCTGGCGCAGGCCGGATTCCGGCACCTCGCCCAGCCAGACATGCACCCCTTGGCCGTCCGGGCCGGTGCAGGGTGCTTCGCCCGTGTGCAGGGTCAGCGCGATGCCGGGGTGGCGGGTAAGGAAGGCGTCCAGGGTCGGAGCCAGCCAGCAGCGCGCCAGGGCGCAGTGCACCGTCACGTGCAGCTCGCCGCTGACCTCCTGGCGCAACTCGTCCAGGGCCGTCCGGCTGCGTTCGGCGAGGGCCAGCATGTCGCGGCAGTAGTCGTGGAACAGCAGGCCGGCCTCGGTAGGGAAGAGCCGGTTGGCCTGGCGGCGCAGCAGCGGCTGGCCCAGGCGGCTCTCCAGCTGGCTGACACGCCGGCTCAGGGTCGACTTGGCGAGGCCCAGCTCCCGGGCGCTGCGGGTCAGGCTGCCCGAGGCCATGACGGAGGCGAAGGCGTTGAGTTCATCGAAGTCGTGCATGGAAGCGACCGTGGCAGGTGTCCTTGACGGCTGCAGTATGCCAGCTAATCATGCGGATGAAAATCATTGTCAATTGCTTCTGCGTCTCATGTTTTCTTCTGGCACAAGAAGCCCCGGCGGTGCCGGGGCGAAGGTCGGGATCGAAGAGAGTGCTGTCAGACGATAAGGAACGCCTTAGAACTCATAGCGGGCGGAGAGCCAGAGGCGCCGACCTTCCTCGCTGTTGGCGTAGACATTACCGTAGCTGGCGCCGCTATCGTAGGCGCGGTAGTCGACAAAGTTTTCATCGAACAGGTTCTGGATCGTCGCGCTGACCGTGAAGGCGTCGGAGACCTGATAGCTACCGCCCAGATGAAACAGCGCATAGGACTCGAAGTCGCCCAGATCGGCATAGGAGGCGGCACCACGTACCCGCTCACGATCGCGGTAGCGCTCGCTGCGGTACTCGCCAGAGAGCCAGGTGCTGAGCCTGTCGGTGGCCTGCCAGCGCAGGGTGCCGTTGACGGCGTGCTTCGGGGTGTCGGTCAGCGGCTCGCCTTTCTGTTCGCCGCTTTTCTCTTCGCTCTCGGTATAGGTGTAGTTGGCGCTCAGGTTGACGCTCTCCGATAGCTGGATGCGCGTGGAGAGCTCGATACCCCGGGTCTCGGCCTCGTCGATATTGATGTCCTGTGCATAAGTGCCGTCGGGAATCAGCGGGTCTCCGCTCACCACGGTATCCGGGCCGGTGGCGATCTTGTCGGCGAAGCGATTGTGGAACAGCGTCGCGCTGGCCATGAAGCCCTCTCCGTTGTCGTACTGGGAGCTGAGCTCGCTGCTGGTGCTGGTTTCCGGCTTCAGGTCTGGGTTGCCGATGGTGAGCACGCTGCCCTGGCCGGTCACCCCGTTGATGCCGGCGTGCAGGTCATTCAGCGAGGGCGTCTTGTAGCCCCGGCTGACGCCGCCCTTGAGGGTCCACTCCTCGGTGGCGCTCCATACCAGGTAGCCGCGCGGGCTGAACTGGCTGCCGAAGGCATCGTGGTGGTCGTAGCGGCCCCCCAGGGTCAGCGCCCAGTCATCCGCCAGCCACCACTCATCCTCGACGAACAGCGCCCAGGTGGTCTGCTCGAAGGTGTCGGTGGCCAATCCGTCGCTCAGCTCTGAGTCCATCCACTGGCCGCCCAGGGTCACCATGTGGTCCCCAAGTGGCATCACATACTTGCTGTCGAGCACGGTGTTGGTGGTCTCCAACTCGCGGGCATTGCCGCCCACGATGCCGGGGAAGCCGGCATAGGGCTGCCCCTGGGTGCCGGGAATGGTGCGCCCCACCGTTTCAGTGGTGTTGTGCATCAGGCTCGACTCCAGGGTGCCGGAGGCGAAGCGCCCGGTATGGCCGATGGCAACCTGGTCGCGCTCGAAACGCAGTTCGTCGTCATAGCCGTTGGCCGCGCCCGGGTCGGGTGTGCAGTTGCGATCACGGCCGTCCAGGGTGCCCAGCTGGCAGTCGTCGTTGTTGAAGCTCTGTCGGCTGGTCTCGCCGTCGACCCACAGTTCGTGATCCTGATCCGGGGTCAGGGTCAGCCTGGCCCCCAGGCTATAAATATCGCCTTCCACCGGGCTCGGCCCGCGCTGGCTGACCGCCACCTCGGTGCCGTCCGCCTCGGT
The DNA here is from genome assembly GCF_047795635.1 of Halomonas sp. HK25. GTDB lineage: Bacteria > Pseudomonadota > Gammaproteobacteria > Pseudomonadales > Halomonadaceae > Halomonas. The sequence goes on from NZ_CP181044.1 coordinate 1,061,494, forward strand.
ATAGGTCAGGTGCGAGGCGTCGCGCTCGTAGAAGCGGCCTCGTACCTGCAGCCCCAGGGTCTCCTCGATCAGTGGGCCGCTGGCATAGAGGCTGGTCTCGCGGCTGTCGCCGTATTTGTCGTGCTCGTTGAAGGTGCTTTCCGCCTGCACCGAGCCGCTCCACTCGTCGCCCACCTTGCGGGTGATGATATTGATCACGCCACCCATGGCATCGGAGCCGTAGAGCGTGGACATGGGGCCGCGGATCACCTCGATGCGTTCGATGCTGGAGACTGGCGGGAAGAAGCTGGTGGAGGTCTCGCCGAAACCGTTGGGTGTCACGCTGCCGGCGGTGTTCTGGCGGCGGCCATCGATCAGGATCAGCGTGTAGTCGCTGGGCATGCCCCGGATGCTGATATTGCGACCGCCGGTCTTGCCCACCTGGCCGCCTACATCGACCCCTTCCACGTCGCGCAGGGCGTCGGCGATGCTGCTCACCCGCTTTTCCTGGAGCTCCTCCCGTGTAATTACCGAGATGCTGGCCGGCGCATCGCGCAGCGCCTGCTCGTAGCCGGTGGCGGTAACGACGATGTTCTCCAGGCGAGCGCTCTCCCCGGACGGCGCCGGCTCGGCGTGCGCAGAATGAGCAACAAGAAAAGCAGTGGGGAGGGCGGCAACGGCGGCCAGGGCAGTGGGCCGGAAGGGCAGAGCAAGGCGGGTCATGGCATCCTCATGAATGAGTTGTATTCTCAATTGAGGCGAGGATTCTAGGCGGGAAAGTTCCCTGGCGCACAGCCGCGCCGGCGCAACGCTCCGTTGCATAACGCGCAACGGCCGGGGTTGCGTCGCGTCGAACGCGGCGTTCCGGCGAGGGTGATACCTAATAATTATGAGAATCATTAACATGCATGGCCTCCGCCCTTGTCTGCCCGGGAGTTCTCCATGCCACGCTCGCCCTCGTTCCTGCCCCTCCCGCTCGGCCTTTCCCTGTCCTTGCCCCACCACCTGATGCTGGTCGCAGCCGGCCTGACCCTGGCCATGAGCGCCGAGGCACGTACTCTCGATACCGCCCATGGCGAGATCGAGGTGCCCGAGTCTCCCGAGCGTATCGTCACCCTCTACGAGGGTGCCCTGGATACGTCGCTGGCGGTCGGGATCGTCCCGGTGGGGGCGGTAACCACTCGCGGCGGCGACGGCGTGGCCCGCTATATCGAAGCCCACCTCGAGGCCCATCCCACGCCAGTGCACCCGGCCATCGTCGGCGTAGTGCGCGAGATCAACCTCGAGGCGGTGCTGGCCCAGCGCCCCGACCTGATCCTGGCCGCGCCGCAGCTCAGTGACGACCAGTACGCCCTGCTGTCGCGCATCGCGCCCACCATCGTGCCGCCGGCCCAGCCGCTGGCCGCGGATAACTGGGAGGCCGAGGCGCGCCTGTTCGGTGAGGCCCTGGGCCAGGCAGATGCGCTGGAAGCGGCCATCGCCGAGGTGCATGCGCGCAGTGCCGCCTTGGCCGAGGCGCTTGAGGCGGCCGAGCTCACTGGTTCCGCCAACCTGATTCGCTGGATGCCCCAGGGCCCCATGGTGATGTCGGAATGGCTGTTCACCTCGGGGCTGATCCAGGCGGCGGGGCTTGCGATCGGCGATGCCGGCCTGGTGCGCGATGGCGGGGTGCACAGCGACCCCCTGAGCCTGGAGAATCTCTCGCGGCTGGACGGTGACTGGCTGTTCCTGGCCACCCTCAACGAAGAGGGGCAGGAGGCGCTGGACGCGGCGCGGAACTCCCCGGCCTTCGCTCGCCTGCCGGCGGTGCAAGCCGACCGGGTCATCCCGGTGGACGGCCAGCTGTGGACCAGCGCTACCGGCCCGCTGGCCGCCCAGGCGATCCTCGAGGAGCTCGAAACGGCGCTGTTGCCTTGATGGTGGGTCTCGCCATCGGTCATGTCGCCCCCCGCGGCCGGCCCGGTCTTGCCCGAATCGCGCTGGCGCTGAGCGGTCTGCTGCTGCTCGCCGTGCTGGCCAGCCTGCTGCTGGGCGCCGGGGATGTCGGCCCCGCCCGGGCGCTGGCGGTGCTGCTGGGAGGGGGCGGCCAGGAGGCGCGCTTCGTGGTGAGCGCGCTGCGCGGCCCGCGCACCCTGCTCGGCATCGTCGTGGGCGTGGCGCTGGGGGTGGCCGGGGCGCTGCTGCAGGCGGTGTCGCGCAACCCCCTCGCCGAGCCCGGGCTGCTCGGGGTCAGCGCCGGGGCGGCCTTTGCCGTGGCCCTGGCGCTGTGGCTGGGTGCCAGTGCCGCTACCCTGCGTATCGCCGTGGGTCAGCTCGGCGCGCTGCTTGGTTGCGCCTGTGTGCTTAGCGTGGTGCGTCTGCGCGGCCTGGGCGGCGACCCGGTACGCCTGATCCTGGCCGGGGCGGCCTTCACGGCGCTGCTGGGCTCGCTCACCTCGCTGCTGCTGCTGTTCGATCAGCGCAGCGCCGACGAGATCCGCTTCTGGGTGATCGGCAGCCTCGCCGGCCGGCGCCTGGAGGACCTGCTGGCGGTGCTGCCGAGCCTCACCCTGGCGCTGGGCCTCACCCTGTGGCTGGCAAGACCCCTGGCGGCCATGGCGCTGGGCGAGCGGGTGGCCGCGGGCCTCGGCCATCGACCGGGCCGGGTGCGGCTCGCCGTGGTGCTGGTGGTGGCGCTGCTGGTCGGCGCCGCCACCGCCATCGCCGGTCCCATCGCCTTCGTCGGCCTGGTGGTGCCCTTCGCCGCCCGCGCCCTGGCCGGACCGGACATCCGCCGCACCCTGTGGCTCTGCCTGCCGCTCGGCCCGCTGATGGTGCTCGCCGCCGACGTGGCCTCGCGGCTGCTGGTGGCGCCCTCCGAGCTGCCGCTGGGCGTGCTCACCGCCCTGCTGGGTGCACCGGTGCTGGTCGCCGTGGTGCGCGCCCGGCGGCTGCCGGCGCTCTAGGAGACCAAGGATGAAAAAGGAGTCCTGGGGTCAGACCCCGGCCGAGTCAATGAGTCCCGGGTTCGGCAGGTCGCAAGCGGTTTCCACGCTGCCGGGGTCTGACCCCGAAAGCCGCAGCCAGCGTGCCCCGGCGGGCTACTGGCGACTCGTCCATGGCGAGTTCAGCCTGCTGGTGGAGCGCCGCGCTCTGGCCGCCAACCTGCTGCTGGTCATGCTGCTGCTGGTTGCCTCCGTGGCCTACCTGATGCTCGGCAGCATCCCGGTCGGCGCCTCGGAGCTGGCGCGGGCGCTGAGCGGTAACGGCGAGGGGGTCACCGCCTTCGTGATCCACGACCTTCGCCTGCCGCGCCTGGCAGCCGCTTGGCTGACCGGCGCGGCCTTCGCCCTGGCCGGCTGCCTGATGCAGACCCTGGCCCGCAACCGCCTGGCCACGCCGGGCATCATCGGCATCGACAACGGCGCTACCGCCTTCGCCGTGGCGTCCGTGGTGGGTCTGGGGGTGTCGCTGGCGCCGCCGGCCATGGCCCTGGCGGGGGCCGCCACCGCGGCGGCCATTACCTTCGGGCTGGCCAACGGCGGCGACACCCGCGGCTATCGCTTCATCGTCGCCGGCATCGGCATCGGTGCGGTGTTCGGCGCCATCACCCAGCTGCTGCTGGCGCGGGTGGCCATCGACACCGCCAATGCCGCCTACCCTTGGACGGTGGGCACCCTTAATGCGCGCCCGGGCGGGGCGGTGATGGCGCTGGCAGCGGGCCTGGCGCTGGGGCTGGGGCTGGCACTGGCGCTTTCCCGCTCTCTCACGTTGATGCGCTTCTCCGACGCCGTGGCCGCCGGGCTCGGCGTGATGCTGCACCGTCGTCGCGTCCAGGTGCTCGCGCTCTCGGTGCTGTTGACGGCACTCGCCGTGGCGGTGGCCGGGCCGGTGGGCATGGTGGGGTTGATCGGCCCGGAGATCGCCCGCTCGCTCTCCTCATCCCGGGGCGTGCCGCTGTTCGCCTCGGCGCTGGCCGGTGCCCTGGTGATGGTGCTGGCCGATCTGGTGGGCCGGCTGCTGCTGGCCCCCATCGAACTGCCGGTGGGCATCGTCACCGCCGTGGTCGGCGGCCCCTGGCTGCTGTGGATCCTGCTGAGACCCGATTCGAGGAGCTCGAGATGAACGCGTCCCCTCTGCCGCTGCACCGCCTGGAGGCCGAGGCCCTGAATCTGGCCCACGGCCGCACGGCGGTAATCCACGGCCTGGATCTCGCCCTGCCGCCGGGCCAGGTCACCGCCATCGTCGGCCCCAACGGCTGCGGCAAGTCGACCCTGCTGGCCGGGCTCGCGCGGCTGCACGCCCCGGGCGGCGGCGCGGTGCTGCTCGACGGTGCGGACATCCAGCGCCTGCCGGCCCGCCAGTTGGCCCGGCGCCTGGCGCTGCTGCCCCAGGAGGCCACGGCGCCGGAGGGCCTGACTGTGCATGACCTGATTCGCTTCGGCCGCCAGCCCCACCAGGGCTGGCTCAGCCAGTGGTCCGACGAGGATCAGCGCGTGGTGGAGGAGGCCCTGGCCGCGGCGGGGCTCGAGGCCCTGGCCGAACGCCCCCTGGAGGCGCTCTCCGGCGGCCAGCGCCAGCGCGCCTGGATCGCCATGACCATCGCCCAGCAGACCCCGCTGGTGCTGCTCGACGAGCCCACCTCGGCGCTGGATCTCGGCCATCAGCTCGAGGTGTTCGAGCTGGTGCGCCGCCTGGCCGGTGCCGGGCGGACCCTGGCGCTGGTGCTGCACGACCTGGCCAGCGCCTGCCGCTACGCCGACCACCTGGTGGCCATGCGCGCCGGGCGTGTCGTTGCCCAAGGCGCGCCGGCCGAGGTGGTCACCGAGGCGCTGGTGCGCGAACTCTACGGCGTGGCCTGCACCCTGATTCACGACCCCACCACCGGTACCCCTATCCTCACCGATCTGCGCCGACTGTCCGCATCCGGCTAGCGCCGGCGGGGCGTCAGCGCGGGGGCCGCTATCCCTGATAGAGCTGATATTGGCCGGGGGCAAGCGCCCTCGGCTATGCTGCGCGGGCCAAGCACAAGGATTGCCGATGACCACAACTGCCTCCCCCAACAGCTTCCAGGCGCTAGTGCGCCTGCTGCGCTACGCCCGCGGCTACCGGCGGCGCATCATCGCCGCCACCAGCTGCTCGATCATCAACAAGATCTTCGATATCGCCCCGGAGATCCTGATCGGCGTGGCCATCGACGTGGTGGTGAATCAGGAGCGTAGCTTCGTCGCCCGAATCGGCTTCGAATCGGCCCAGGAGCAGATCCTGATGCTGGCGGTGCTGACCTTCTTTATCTGGGCCGGCGAGTCGATCTTCGAATACCTCTACAAGATCCTGTGGCGCAACCTGGCCCAGCGCCTCCAGGCGGACATGCGCCTGGACACCTACGAGCACGCCCAGCGCCTGGACATGGCCTACTTCGAGTCGAGGAGCTCGGGGCAGCTCGTCGCCACCATGAACGACGACGTCAACCAGCTGGAGCGCTTCCTCGATGGCGGCGCCAACTCGTTGATCCAGGTCGGGGTCACCGTGGTGGCGGTGGGGGCGGTGTTCTTCGTGATCTCGCCTTTGATCGCGCTGCTCGCCTTCACGCCGATTCCGCTGATCATCTGGGGCGCCTTCTTCTTCCAGCGCAAGGCGGGGCCGCTCTACGCCGACGTGCGCGAGAAGGTGGGGGATCTCGCCAGCCGACTCTCCAACAACCTGGCCGGCATCGCCACCATCAAGAGCTTCACCAGCGAGGCCCGCGAGGCGGCGCGCCTGCGCGAGGTGAGCGAGGCCTACGTGGAGGCCAACCGCCGCGCCATTCGCGTGAGTTCGGCCTTCATCCCGGTGATTCGCATGGCGATACTCGCCGGCTTCCTGGCCACCTTCACCGTGGGCGGCATGCTCGCCCTGCGCGGCGACCTCAACGTGGGCGCCTACGGGGTGCTGGTATTCCTCACCCAGCGCCTGCTGTGGCCACTGACCGGGCTGGCCGAGGTGATCGACCTCTTCGAGCGCGCCATGGCCAGCACCCGGCGCATCCTCGACCTGCTGGCGGTGCCGATCACCGTGCGCGACAACCACGGCACGCCCCTGGCCTCCCCGGTGCGCGGCGAGGTGGACTTCGAGGGAGTGAGCTTCCGCTACGCCACCAGCGACGTCGGCGTGGAGACGGTCAGCCTGCACGTGCCCGCCGGCCATACCCTGGCGCTGGTGGGTGCCACCGGCTCCGGCAAGTCGACCCTGATCAAGCTGCTGCTGCGCTTCTACGACCCCAGCGCCGGGGAGGTCTGCATCGACGGCCAGCCCATCGGTGAGGTGAGCCTCGCCTCGCTGCGCGGCGCCATCGGCCTGGTCAGCCAGGACGTCTACCTGTTCGAGGGCAGCGTTCGCGACAATATCGCCTATGGTCGCCCCGACGCGAGCGAGGCGGACGTCGTGGAAGCCGCCAAGACCGCCGAGGCCTGGGCGTTCATCGAGGCCCTGCCCCAAGGGCTCGACACCCCGGTGGGCGAGCGCGGCGTGCGCCTCTCCGGCGGCCAGCGCCAGCGGCTCTCGCTGGCCCGGGCGCTGCTCAAGGACCCGCCCATCCTGGTACTGGACGAGGCCACCAGCGCCGTGGACAACGAGACCGAGGCGGCCATCCAGCGCTCGCTGCGGCGCATCGGCCACGGCCGCACCGTGATCATGATCGCCCACCGCCTCTCCACCATCGTCCACGCCGACGAGATCGTGGTGGTCGAGGGCGGCCGAGTGGTGGAACGCGGTACCCATGGGACGCTGCTCGAGGCCGACGGCCGCTACGCCGCCCAGTGGCGGGTGCAGACCGGGGCGCTGAGCGCCGACGCCGGCCTGGGTGCGCTGCCGAGTATGTGAGGCTGGAGCGCCACCAGGCCGAGATGATGTGGACCACCTTGAGCGGACACTTCGACGGCTACACCGACGAGCCAGATGATGGGTCGCGTCTCTATCAGCTGACCTTCCAGAGCTGAAGCAGGGGCTCCTTGAGGCCGTTGCGCCTGGCCAGGTACTCCGCATCTCGTCGGGCATTCGCTGCTTGCGTGACGCTCATGGGCCCATCGTCTTGCTGGCGCTGTGCTCTGGTTATCGCCCGACCTTCCGAGGGGGCCTTTTTGCTGCCCAATATTGCCCTGGTCATGATGTTGGCTGTGCGGTGAGTGTTCATGAGGACCCTCCAGTTCATGATAAATGCGCCTGCGTGCCGTCAACCGCTTCGTGACCATCCATGAGGCCATGCGCTTACGGGGGAAGACTTTTTGAAACAATAGCACACAATTTGTTACACACAAGGTGCATTGATGCACCCGAGCGCTGGGTGGGAGGGAAGGGCCGCCGCTGACTCAAGAGACGGGATGGCTACTCCCGTCCGTTTCGATTCGATTGCAGTTGGGCCTCCACCCTGCCGATGATGTCCCGGCTCAGCTTGCGCAGCAGGGGCTTGGCGGCGAGGTTGACCGACTTCTCGATCGCGCGGGAGGGCAGGCTGTACGCCAGGGTGAGGTGGATGCGGGTGCCGCCCTCGATGGGGGTCAGGCGGTAGCAGCCGTGGTTGGGCACGCCACCCACCGAGCGCCAGGCGAAGCGTTCGGGGGGCGTGAACTCCGTGATTTCCACCTCGAAACTCAGCGGCAGGCCGGCCACGCGGAGCCGCCAGCGGTAGCGACGCTCCCCCAGGCGAACTATGGTGTCTATGGCGTCGCTGTAGTCGGCGAATGTCTCTACTCGGCCGATGAGCGCAAACACCTCCTCCTGGCTGGCCGCGATCTCGGCCTCGTGCTCGATGACAGGCATGTTCCTCTCGCTTCTCCGAAAGACGATGCGGTGACACAGTAAGGTATGACAACGTCCAGGAAGAACGACGCCCCGGCCGGCGAAGGGGAGCCGGCCCGAGCGCCGGTCAAGGTGCTGGTCATCCTCGGTCACCCGCGCACCGACAGCCTCTGCGGGGCACTGGCGGATGCCTTCTGCGAAGGCGCCCGCTCGGTGGGCACTCAGCTGTGCCGCCTGGATCTCGCGACGCTGGTGTTCGATCCGCACGTGCAGACACCGTCGCCCAACGATCAGCCGCTTGAGGCCGACCTCTGCCGGGCGAGGGAGCTTGTCGCCTGGGCGGAGCATCTGGTCTTCATCTACCCCACCTGGTGGGGGTCGGTTCCCGCGCTGCTCAAGGGATTTCTGGACCGGATCATGGCCCCGGGGTTCGCGTTCAGGACCTGTGAGGGGGGCATCGGCTACCAGGGGCTGTTGAAGGGCCGATCGGCGCAGCTGATCACGACCATGGATACGCCGCCGCTGATCCACCGGCTGCTCTATCGCGAGCCGGGCAAGAATGCCATGGCGCGGGCGACACTGGGCTTCTGCGGCGTTCGCCCGGTGCGTGCGCTCGCCTTCGGTTCGGTCAAGGACGCCAGCCCGCAGCAGCGTCAGGCCTGGCTCGCGCGCGCCAACCGCCTGGGGTGTCAGCTGGCGCGAGGCCGGATCACCCCGACGGAACGGCTCAAGCACAAGGCGGGGGCGTGGCTGCGCGCCCTGCGCCTGCAGTTCTACCCCATGACCTGGATCGCCTACGCAGTCGGCGGCCTGGCCGCCTCGCCGGGCGGGGGCGTGTTCAGCAACCCGGTGTTCTGGCTCGGCTACCTCTGCCTGTTCCTGCTCGAGGTGGCCACCGTGCTGGTCAACGAGGTGGTCGACCTGCGCACCGATCGCTCCAACCGCTTCTACAGCACCTTCACTGGCGGGTCGCGGGTGCTGGTGGAGGGCCTGTTGAGCCCGCGTGAGGTCAAGGCCGGGATCGTCGCCGCGTTGCTGGGCTTCGTGGGCAGTACGGCCTGGCTGCTTGGCCTCGCACCGGCGGCCCAGGCGACCGTGACCCTCCTGCTGGGGGTGTTGGCGGTCCTGGCCATCGGCTATACCTTGCCGCCGCTGATGCTCAGCTATCGCGGCCTGGGCGAGTTGGATGTCGCCGTCACCCACAGCATCGGCGTGCTGCTGTGCGGCTATGCGTTTCTCGGCGGGGCCTGGGGCGATCCGCTGCCATGGCTGTTGAGCCTGCCGCTGCTGCTGGCGATCCTCCCGTCCATTACGCTGTCGGGCATCCCCGATCTCGAGGCGGATGCGGGCGCCGGCAAGCGCACCTTGGCGGTGCGCCTGGGGCGAAGGGGAGCGCTCAAGGTGGCACTCGGCTTCACGCTGCTGTCCGCTGCCGTCGCCGTGGGCTGGCAGCTGATGGGGCTGGCCGGTGACGCCTTCGATGGGATCGCCTGGGTGGCCGTCCCCCACGGTGCCTGGCTGGTGTGGCTGTTGACCCGGCACCTTCGAACGGACCACCCTCTCGCGCGCATCGATGGCCTGATGGTCGCATCGCTGGGCTATGTGCTGTGGTTCGGGTTGGTTCCGCTGTTCCGGCTGGCATGACAGTGTGCGACCCTCCCGCGTTGGTCGCCGCATGCCGGTCGCAAGGCGTGATGCGACCCCTGGCGAGAGTGATCGGCCCTGGCGCCTGGTGCAGTCATTGCGCCTATACTTTAGCCAGGACAACTGCCATCGAGGTGCGTCATGATCGTTCGCTTGGGCAGTGGGATGGTGGCGGGACTGGTGGCGACCCTGGTCATCTCCATGTTCATGATTCTGCGCCTATCGGCCGGTATCATGCCTTGGTACAACATCGTCGAGATCATGAACCTGACGGCCCAGAACGTGTTGGGCACGCCGAACAGCATCGTCGTGGGGTGGATCATTCACTTCACGGTCGGCACGCTGATCTGGGGTGCGCTGTTCGCGCTGCTGGCCCCGTACCTGCCCGGCAGCAGCGAGACCCGCCGTGGGCTGGTGTTCGGCCTGGGCGCCTGGCTGGTGGTGATGGTCACGGTATTCCCCCTGGCCGGTTCGGGCATGTTCGGCATGGGGTTCGGCTTGGTCGCGCCCATCTCCACCCTGGTGGGGCATATCATCTTCGGGCTGGTGCTGGGTTCCACCTACGGCTGGCTGGTTCGCCGGTAGCCGAGGGGTTTCTCGGGCCTTACTCCGGTGTGCTAGCGATACAGGACACCTAGACGACCCCTGGCTTATCCCCCCTCCTCGCCCGTGCGTTTCGGGACGTCGAGTCGACGCCCCGAGCTTGCCGACCCAGCGTTCCAGGAACCGCTCGACCATGATGGCAGGGCTATAATCACTGATGTCTACTCTCATACATCGCCCTGCCTACTACCGGCGCCGCAGGCCCCACATGAAGTAGGCGCCCCCCAGCAGCGAGGCCACCAGGCCGGCGGGGATCTCCGCGGGGAACAGCAGCTGGCGGCCCAGCCAGTCGGCCAGCACCATCAGCAGGGCGCCGATCAGTGCGGCCCCCAGCAGGTGCGCCCGGGCCCGGGAGAAGCCCGCCAGCCTCGCCATGTGGGGCGCCAGCAGGCCGACGAAGGAGAGCGGGCCCACCACCAGGGTGGCGCAGGCGGTCAGCAGGGCGACCAGCAGCAGCAGCGCCAGGCGCGCCCGTTCCACCCGCACCCCCAGCGCCGCGGCCGTGGCGGCCCCCAGCGGCAGGATATCCAGCCAGCGGGCGAAGGGGCGTGCCGCCAGGGCCAGCCCCACGGCGAGGCCCGCCACCAGCGTCGCGCTGACGGGGTCGACGTAGTAGGTGGAACCCGAGAGCCAGGCGATCACCTGCTGGCCGCGGGGATCGCCGCCGGCCAGCAGGATGGCGCGCACCGCATCGAACAGCGCGGTGATCGCCACGCCGCTGAGCAGCAGCCGCTCGGGCACGAAGCCGCTGCGCCGGTTGAGCAGGACCAGCACCGCCAGGCTGCCCAGCGCCCCTAGGGTTCCGGCGACGACCAGGGTCAGGTTGCCGGGGGCGGGCAGCAGGAAGATCGCGGCCATCAGGGCGATGGCACTGCCGCCGCTGATGCCCAGCACCTCGGGGCTGGCCATGGGGTTGGCGGTGACGCGCTGGATCAGGGTGCCGGCGATGGCCAGCATCACCCCGCTGCCCGCGGCAGCCAGCAGTCGCGGCCAGCGCCAGGCCAGCACCGCCTCGTCGAGGGTCGTGAACCAGCCGCCGGCCGCCTGGCCCACCAGCAGGGCGAGCAGGGTAGCGGCCATGAGGCCCAGGGCCAGCCCCGCGGCCAGGCGCCCGGGAGCCGGGTGCCGCGGGGCCAGGGCCGTGGCGGCGCCGGGCTGCCGGCCGGCCTCCAGGCGCAGCCGGGGAATCAACCACAGCAGCAGCGGCGCCCCCAGGGCGGCGGTGGCGGCCCCGGTGGGGATCAGGGTCGGCAGGGTGCCGGCGAGGCGCTGCAGCAGCAGGTCGGTGGTGGCCAGCAGCAGGGCGCCGAGCAGCGTCGACCAGACGAGCCGCGGGCCCAGCCGGCGGGCGCCGGCCAGGCGCACGATATTGGGCGCCGCCAGGCCGATGAAGCCGACCACCCCCACCACGCTGACCACGCAGGCGGTGAGGAAGACCGCCAGCCCCAGCCCCGCCAGGCGCAGGTGCTTCAGCGACACCCCCAGGCTCCTGGCGCTGGCGTCGTCGAGTTCGAGCACCGCCAGCGGCCGCAGCAGCAGCCAGGCCGCCAGGCCGCCCAGCAGCAGCCGCGGGGCCAGGAAGGCGGCGTCATGCCAGCCGTTCTGGGCCAGCGAGCCGGCGCCCCAGATCAGCAGCCCCTTGAGGGTTTCCTGATGAAACAGCAGCAGCACCATGCCCAGGGCCCCGGCGTAGAGGTTCACCACCAGGCCGGCGAGGACCACCACCGCAGGCGCGAGCCCGCGGCGCCAGGTCAGGGCGAAGACCAGCGCCATGGCGCCGGCTCCCCCGGTCAGGGCCACCCATTCGCGCCCGGCCAGTAGCAGGCCGGGGGCGAGCAGGGTGGCGGCCATCAGCGCCAGGTTGGCGCCGCTGGCCACCCCCAGGGTGGTGGGGGCGGCCAGCGGGTTGCGCAGCACCTGCTGCATCAGCACCCCGGCCAGGGCCAGGCCGCCCCCGGTCAGCAGCGCCATGGCCAGGCGCGGCCACCAGCTGTAGTGGCGCACCAGCGACTCGGCACTCTCCGGCGTCACCACCGTCAGCGCCCGCAGGCCCTCGAGGAGCCCCTCCTCGGCGAGCGATCCCGCCACCAGGGCCAGCAGCGCCAGACTCGGCAGCAGGCAGACCAGGGCAGGGGCGTGGCGGCGGGCGGCTTCAGTCGTCATGGGGCGCCTCCTCCAGGGCGGCCACCAGGTGGTCGGCGAAGCGCATCGCCGAGGGCAGGGCACCGAAGCTCCAGACCGGGGGCAGGGTGATCAGGGCGCCCTGGCGCACGCTGGGCTGCCGCTGCCAGAGGCCACTGCCGGCCAGCGCCGCCTGGACGCCCACCGGGTAGGGTTCCACCACCACCAGCTGTGCCTCCAGGCCGGCCAGCTGCTCGAGGCCTACCAGCGAGAAGCCCCAGGCGTTGGTCTCGCCGTGCCAGGCGTTCTCCAGCCCCAGACGGACCATCACAGCCTGGTAGAGGCCGCCCTCGCCGAACACCCGGACATGACGCTCGTCCATGAACTGCACCACCAGCAGCGGCGGTACCCGCGCGGGAAGCCGTTGCCGCAGCGCCGCCAGCCGCGCCTCCGTCTCGGCGATCAGCCGTTCGGCGGCCGCTTCCCGTTCGACCAGGCGGCCGACCTCGCGGGTCAGCTCGCGCAGCTGGGGCCAGGTCTCGCGGCCCGGGGAGTAGAGCGGCAGGGTCGCCACCGGGGCGATGCGCGACAGCCGCGGCGCCAGGTTGGCGAACATCGGCGAGATCAAGATGCGATCGGGCGCGAGGCTCGCCAGCAGCTCCAGGTTGGGCTGGCTGCGCAGGCCGAGGTCGGCGGTGACCTCGGGCAGGCGCGGCGTGCCGACCCAGGCATGGTAGGCATCGACCTGGGCGACGCCGGCCGGCGTGACGCCCAGCGCCACCAGGGTCCCGGCCAGGGTCCAGTCGAGGGTGGCGATGGCCGGCTGGGCCAGGGCGCGAGGCGCCGGCGCCAGGGCCAACAGCAGCGCGACGAGAACGCAGCGAAGCCGCCAGGCGGGCACGGGCGAGGGGGATGAGGACGCGGCGGGGCGCAAGTGGGAGATGGTCATCGGGACACGGGATTCTGGGTCAGGGTCTCGGTATGGGGCGCAGGCCGCCAGGGGGGCGTCAGGCATGGACCAGGGCGACAGGGTGGTGGCCGGCAGGATGCGGCATCACCCGCATGGGGATGCCGTAGATGGCCTCCAGGGTGGCCTCGTTCATCAGCTCGGCCGGGGTGCCTCGGGTCAGCACGCGCCCGCCGTGCAAGGCGACCAGATGGTCGCAGTAGCGCGCCGCCATGTTGATATCATGAAGGACGATCACCACGCCGAGCCCCAGCGTCTGGCTGAGCCGGCGGATAAGCGCCAGCACCTCCACCTGGTGGGCGATGTCCAGCGCGGCGAGCGGCTCGTCGAGCAACAGGAAGTCGCTGCCCTGGGCCAGCAGCATGGCCAGCCAGACCCGCTGGCGTTCGCCGCCGGAGAGGGTATCGACCAGGCGGTCGCTGAAGGCCTCGGTGTGGGTCGCGGCGATGGCAAGGTCGACGGCCGCCTCGTCCTCGCGGGTGTGGCGACCCAGCAGGCCTCGCCAAGGGTAGCGGCCCATGCCCACCAGCTCGTGGCCGAGCAGGTTCTCGGTGGCGGGCAGCTGCTGGGGCAGGTAGGCCACCCGGCGGGCGAACTCACGATGGCCCCAGCGGGAGAGGGGGCGGCCGGCGAAGTGCAGCTCGCCGCGGCTTGACGGCTGCTGGCGGGCCAGCAGCTTGAGCAGGGTCGACTTGCCCGAGCCATTATGGCCGATCAGGCCATGTACCCGGCCGCCCTCGAGGGTCAGGTCGGTGGCGGCGAGCAGGGGTCGGTCGCCGACGGCGAAACCGGCTCCGCGCATTTCGAACATGCAGGGCGCTCCTTCAGCGGGCCCCGGGCGGGGCGGCCAATAGGCGCTACCTTACCCGTGTTGATAATGCGTATCAATAAGATCTCTCGGTGACGAATGTCCGGAATTTGAGAATGATTCCTACTTGTTTACACAAATGATAGTGATTAACATGCGCGTTCATTCCGCACACAACAACCGAAGGCTTGCACACCCATGTCCCATTCTGCCGCCCACCCCTTCGGGGTCGATCCCCTGGCCGAGGCCGTTCGCCGGGCCCTTGGTCTCGCCACCGCCGGTGCCTTCCTGCTGTGCTCACCGGCCCTGCTGGCCCAGCAGGTCGAGTCCGCCGAGGAACTCGAGACGGTGACCATCGAGGCCGAGGCCCTGTCGATCATCACCGAGGGCTCGGAGCGCTACCGGGTGCCACTCACCAGCACCGCCACGCGACTCGACCTGACGCCACGCGAGACGCCTCAGTCCGTGTCGACCGTGACCCGGGCTCAGATCGACGACTTCAACCTGGACACCACCAACGACATCCTGGAGAGCACCCCCGGGGTGACGGTGGAGCGCCTGGAGACGGACCGCACCTACTACACGGCCCGGGGCTTCGAGATCTCGAACTTCCAGGTCGACGGGGTGCGCGTGCCGATGCCCTACAACAACGTGCATGGCGACGTGGACAGTGCGATCTACGACCGGGTCGAGGTGGTGCGGGGCGCCACCGGGCTGATGTCCGGCTCGGGCAATCCGGCGGCGACGGTCAACTTCGTGCGCAAGCGACCTACCTTCGAGCCCCAGGCCTCGGTGTCGGCGACCGTCGGCTCCTGGGACCAGCGGCGCCTCGAGGCCGATGTGGCCGGGCCGCTGGATGCCCAGGGACGCATTCGCGGGCGCCTGGTGGCGGCGGGGATGGAGAGCGACTCCTACCTCGACCGGTTGAGCCGCGAGCGGGGGCTGCTCTACGGCGTGCTGGAGGCCGATGTCAGCGACAGCACCCTGGTGACCCTCGGCCACACCTGGCAGCAGAACAACACCGACGGCAACATGTGGGGCTCGCTGCCGCTCTATGACTCAGCCGGCAACCCGACCGACTACGATGTCGAGACCTCCTCGGCGCCCCACTGGTCCTTCTGGGACGTGGAGACCCGTCGTAGTTTCCTCGAGGTGCAGCAGGCCCTCGGTGACCGCTGGTCGCTGAAGGGGACCCTGACCCATCTGGATATGCTCTCCGACACTCAGCTGCTCTATATCTGGGGCGTGCCGGATGCTGCCACGGGCACCGTCGACAGCAGCCAGCTGTTCATCAGCCAGTACGACCGCCACCTGGAGCAGTGGGTGGCCGATCTGCATGCCAAGGGCGACGTCGATGCCTTCGGCCGCAGCCACCAGGTGGTGATGGGGACGGACTGGAGCCAGAGTCGCAACCAGCAGGAGTCTCGCTATCCCACGGCGGACTTCGATGCGGGCGGCCAGGGGCTCCCGCCGCTGGACGACTGGAACGGTCGCTATCCCGAACCCGACGCCTGGGTGGCCTTCCCCGGCACCGATGGGGATGCCACGGTCAAGGAGCGCAGCTTCTATGGCGCCGCCAAGCTGGACCTCGCCGAGCGCTGGACCGCCGTCGCCGGCGCCCGGCTGAGCTGGGCCGACACCACCGGCGAGCAGTACGGTGTCTCCCAGGAGAGCGACCACGATCGGGTGCTGACGCCCTACGCCGGCCTGATCTATGACGTCACCGACTGGGCGTCCCTCTACGCCAGCTACACCGAGATCTTCCAGCCCCAGACCGCCATCGACCGCAAGGGTGACTACCTCGACCCCGTCGACGGGGTGAGCCAGGAGGTCGGCCTCAAGGCCGAGCTGTTCGACGGCGGCGCCGATGCCTCGCTGGCGCTGTTCCGCACCGAGCAGAACAACGTGGCCCAGCCGGCGGGTACACGGCCGGATGGCACCGCCTTCTTCACGGGCGGGGACGGCATCACCAGCGAAGGGGTGGAGGCGACGCTCGCCGGCGAGCTGGCCCCGGGCTGGCACGCCAGCGTCGGTTATACCTACCTGGAGATCGAGGACGCCGAGGGCGATGCCACCAACACCTACATCCCGCGCCACCTGGTGCGTGCCACCACCAGCTATCGGCCGGCGTCCCTGGATGCCCTGAAGGTGGGGGCGCGGCTTCGCTGGCAGGATGAGATCGAGCGCGACCGCGACTTCGCCGATGGCAAGACCCGGCAGGGGGCCTACGCGCTGGTCGACCTGATGGCGAGCTACGATTTCAGCGATAACCTGACCGGCTCGCTGAACGTCAACAACGTCACCGACGAGACGTACCTGACCAGTCTCAAGTGGGACCAGGCCTTCTACGGCGCTCCGCGAAACGTCATGCTCAACCTGACCTGGCGCTACTGAGCCCCAGCGCACTTAGGCACGCCACGAAGGCCCACCCCGGCAACGAGGTGGGCCTTCGTCTGGACGGGGTCAGGGCGTCTCGGCGGTGCGGACCCGGCCCCGGCAGGCCAGCGGGCAGTTGCCGCAGACGCCGAGTTCATCGATCAGATAGCGGATGCAGCATAGGCGGCGCACTCGTCGGGGGCTGTCGGCCTCTCTCTCGATATAGCGCACCGGGCGATAGAGCGGATTGCGACGTCCGTCGGGCAGCGTGCGGCTCTCCATCAGCGCCCTGGCGGGTTCAGCGACGTCCGGCGCGGCCATGGGATGGCTGGCCAGGGCGCCGGCGAAGTGCTCGAAGTAGTTGCCCACGTTGCTCCAGAACACCTTGGGGGAGGCGCCGGTGGTCGCGGCCAGGGCCTCGATCAGCGGCGTCAGGTGGTCGTCGAGCAGGGTAGCGAAGCGGGTGTGGGGTTCGAGATCGGCCAGGGGACGGCCGGCATGGCGCAACACCAGGCCGGTGGTCTGCCCCTCGGGAGATTGCTGGAGATGGAGCTCGTCCAGGCCCAGCGGCAGGTCGCGCTCGAGCAGCAAGTTGGCCACCAGGCCATGGCCGCAGAGGCTGCTGAAGTGCCATTTGGACCACAGCGAGGCCACCGCCCGGCGGTCGCCCTGAGGGTACTGGGCGCCGAAGCGCGCCAACAGCGCGTCCAGGTAGGCCGGGTCGAGCAGTTCGCTGGTCGGGTAGCTGTCGGCTGTGGGCGTCGCCGAGACCTTCGGGGGCCTCAAGCCCGCCAGGGGGCCGATGTAGAGCGGCGACAGCGCTTGATTCATGGGACCTCCACCGGGGGTAGCGTCACGGGATAATAAACAAAATGATAATCGTTATCAAAAAATGCCGTATCTGGTCGGTGTGTCGGTCAGCCGCTTTCGGCAACCGGCGATGGCCTGGGCGACATAGCGTCCGGCCATGCGCTCCGAGACACCCAGCCGGCGGCCGATCTCGGCCTGGGTGAGACCCTCGATCCGGTGCCATATCAGGGCCTGGCGCAGGCGCGGCGGCAGGGTCTCCAGGGCGGCATAGAGCGCTCTTCGACACTGCGCCCGGTTGGTATCCCGCTCGGGGCAGGCGCGCGGGCAAGCCAGGCAGAGGTCGGTCTCATCCAGCGGCTGGCAAGCCGGACGCGAGCGGTGGCGGCGGTGATGATCGATGATCAGGTTGCGGGCGATACGAAACAGGTAGGCCCGGGATTCCACCAGTCGGCCCGGCTGCGGATGCTGGCCGAGGCGCAGGAAGACCTCCTGGCAGAGGTCCTCGGCCAGGTGGGGACACGGCAGCTGGCGGCGAAGGTAGCCAGCGAGGTCCGTGGCGTGACGCTGGAAGAGGGCATCGAGATCGGGTGGGGCAGTCATGCGAGCTCCGTCCTGGGAACAGGAGAAACGCATTATATACAAATGAGAATTATTATCAAATAATGAGGCCAGGCGCCGCCATAACGACGCCTGGCCAGCCACTCCTGTCAGGCCAAGGTGTCCTCGTTTGACCTCGACGCGACCGGCGCCGGCCGGTAGGCGGCGATGGGGTTGGCCAGGGTGCCGGCGAATTGCAAGTTCTTCGCCGGGTCGGCCAGGTCGATCATCTGCTGATGATCATTGAGCTGCAGCCGGTTCAGGCAGGAGAGCGTGAACTCCGGGGCGAAGAGGTCGTGCCGGGCGAACTTCTCGGCGAACTCGGGGTGGTCCTGCTGATAGTCGATAACGCAGCGGGCCACCCGCGCCCAGAACGTTTTCTCGTCGATATCGCCTTGTTCGACGAGGATGGCGGCCATGAAACGCAGGAAACAGTCGAAGACGTCGGTGAAGATCGACAGCACTTTGAGCGACTCGGGCACCTCGACGCTGATGCGGGCTATCTCCTCGGGGAGCGCGACCTCTGTGTTCATGATGCCGATCTCCTCGGCGATGTCCTTCATGATGGCGCGTACCGGCACGCCGTCCTCGAGCTGCAGGATCAGGTTCTCGCCGTGGGGCATGAACACCAGGTCGTAGGCGTAGAAGCAGTGCAGCAGCGGGCGGAAGTAGACGCGCAGGTAGTGGTCCAGCCAGTCTCCGGTGGCTAGCCCCGAGGCCTGGATGAGCCTGGGCAGCAGGGCGTGCTCCTCGGCGTCCACATGGAGCAGGGCGGCCATGGTCATCAGCTGACGGCCGTCCTGCTGGTAGCGCACCGGGCTCTCCCGCCACAGGCAGGCCAGCATCTTCTTGTAGGCGCTGTAGCGGTCGAAGGCGGGCTCGATGGCGTCGCGGCGAAAGCCGATGGCCGCCTCCTCGCGCAGCACCGTGAAGCCTTGGGCGCGCAGCTCCGGGTCGCCTTCGACCAGGGCCTTGATCCAGTCGTTGATGGCCGGGGTGGCGCGCATGTAGTGGGGCGAGAGGCCGCGCATGAAGCCCATGTTGAGGATCGACAGCGAGGTCTTCACGTAGCGCCGGCTGGGCTGGCTGACGTTGAACCAAGTGCGGATCGACTGCTGGGCGCGGTACTGGTCGTGGCCGTAGCCCAGGCAAACGATGCGGCCTCGGGCCACCTCGGCGGCGAAGGTGATGGCCAGCTTGTGGAACCACTGCCAGGGGTGGGCAGGCATCAGCAGGTAGTCCGCTGGATCGAGCCCGCGGGCCTCGAGCCTGCGGTGGAAGTCGGCGAGCGTCGCTTCGCCCAGCTCGTCGCGCAGCAGGGCCGCGTAGTCCAGCCCCTCGATGGCGCTGAAGTGGGCGTCCTCGCGATGCACGGCCAACCACACCAGGGTGATGGGGGCGGCGGCCTCCGGGGCATAGGCGTGGTAGTCCACGGCGTCGAAGCCCATGCGGCCGTTGTTGGCCACGAACACCGGGTGGCCCTCGGTCATGGCGGCCTCCAGGGTCTGGAAGTCGGCGTCGACCAGGCCATCGGCGTCGGAGCGGGTGCCGGCGAGCTTGTAGGCGCCGCCGAACAGGGTGCTGGCGACCTCCTCCAGATAGACCGGCAGCATCTCGTCGCCGATGCCCAAGGGCCGGCGGAACTCGAGGATGAAGTGCTGGGCGTCGAGCTCGGCCGGGGCGCCGTCGATGCGCTTCTCCAGGGAGGCGAGGTCGATCACCCAGTGATCCAGCGCCAGGCGACGGGCGCGGAAGCGGTATTCGACGCGGCCTTCCGGGGCGACCATCCGGTAGTCGCCGTGGCCCTCGGCGTCGACGGCTGTTGTTTCGACAGCCAGGCTCTCGGGGGCCAGCAGCCGCTCGTGGCTGAACTCAGCGATCGCCTTGCGGATCAGCCAGCGGTTGGCCCGGCTCCAGAACTCGGGCCTCAGGTGGGCGGCGGCCCGCGCCGGGTCGGTGGCCAGGGACGGGTTGAGTCGAGGGTTCTCGCCGCTCACCGCCGAGGCGAAGGCCGCGCGGTCGCAGAAGGCCAGGTGGGCGGTCTTCTCGGGGAGCTCGACCTCGCGCTCGTAGACGAAGCCGACCCGGCTGTTGAGCGGATGGATCTGGCGGTTGTGGACGTCCGGCTCCACGACCACTCGCTGCGTCCCAGCATCCTCGAACATGAAGGCCAGGATGGTGGTGATCACCTGGGTGCTGAAGCCGGGCAGCCGCGTCTCGGCCGGGGCCACCAGGAAGTGCATGCCGCGGTCGCCCTCGGCCACCGCGTAGTGCTCGCCGATGGGATCGTGGCGGGGGTCGTAGCACTCCACCAGGAAGGCCGGTTCGCCGTCGAACAGCCCCAGATAGCCCTGGGCGTGCTCGCTCTCCTGGAGGTCGCGGTAGAAGGCCTGGACGCGCTCCGGCGAGTGGCCCTGCATGCCCCAGAAGTGGGCGCGGGGTGCTGCGACCCAGGCGTGGATCCGTGCCAGGTCCTCGGGCAGGTGCAGGGGGCGCAGGCTAAAGGTGCCCAGGCCCTGGGCGTGGCGGCGGTAGGTGATGCGGGTGGTCGGTATGGGGGCGAAGAGGTTCATGGGTCAGGTCCTTGCAGAAACGGATTCGGAGGGCCGGGGCGCGGGCTCGCCGGGCGCGGCCAGCAGCAGGCGATGGGCCAGGGCGCAGAGCACGAAGCCCAGCGCGGCGACGAGGAAGGGGCTGGCCAGGCCCTGGGCGTCGACCAGGCGGCCGGCGCCCCAGGAGGCGACGAGCACGCCGAGCCCCTGGAAGACGTGGATCTTGCTGAAATCGCTGGCGTAGCGGGCCGGGGTACTGAGCCGGAAGAGGCGCACCTCCAGGCGCACAGTGACGCGGAA
Organism: Halomonas sp. HK25; assembly: GCF_047795635.1. GTDB lineage: Bacteria > Pseudomonadota > Gammaproteobacteria > Pseudomonadales > Halomonadaceae > Halomonas. The sequence goes on from NZ_CP181044.1 coordinate 1,082,006, forward strand.
CAGCGCCCAGCCGAACAGCAGCCGGCCGGCCAGGATGGCCACGATCTCGCCGCTGGCCTGCAGCAGCAGGCCGGTGAGGCCGATGGCCAGAGGCACTGCGATGGTTTCGCCGCCCGGGCGCCGGCCCAGCAGGTCGATGGCCAGCAGGGCCACGGCCACGCCGCCGGGGATGGCGAAGACCGCGCCCGCCAGTGTCTCGCCGGGCAGGCCCGAGGCCAGCTCCCAGTACTGGGCGAAGAAGGGCCGGGCCAGGTAGGCGCTGAAATAGAACAGCAGCATCACCAGGCCCAGGCGCAGGATGGCGCCGCTGGTGCCGGGGGCCGGCGGGGTGGCGGGGGCAGCGTGGGGCACCCGGCCGCGCCGGAGCAGCAGCAGGCAGACCGCGACCTGGAGGGCGTCGCTGATTGCCATCACCCGGAACACCTGGGCCGCCTGCCAATGCTCCAGGACCAGCCCGCCGACCATGGCGCCGAGGATGCCACCGGCATGCACCACCACCGAGAGCACGCCGATGAGCGTGGCGTGGCGATCCAGTGGCGCGAAGTGCATCAGGTAGGGATAGACCAGCAGGTAGCTGGCCTTGGCCACCAGCATCGCCAGCGACAGGCCCCAGAACCAGGGCAGCGAGGTGATTACCGCGCAGGACAGGCTCAGCAGGCCTGCCACTACCTGAGTGCCGATCAGCAGGCGCAGGGTGCCGATCCGGCGCGCCAGGCGCGCCCAGGCGGGCAGCGCCAGCAGCACCACCAGGCAGCTCATGGCCAGGTAAGCGCCGATGTGCGACGGGGCCTCCACGCCGAAGCGCTCGGCGAAGAACTGCGGGTAGAAGGGCAGCAGCATGGCGTCGCTGATCACCGCCACGGCGGTCACGGCTACCAGCCAGGGGGTCGGGCTCATGCGGGCTCCACGTCCATCGGTGCGAAGACGGCCTCGCTGGGGGCGCCGAAGCGCTGGTAGGCGATGCGCTCCTCGATGGGGTAGATCTCCCTGCCCGTCAAGGCGCGGATAATGCAGGCGTTGCGGTAGGGCCCCATGCCCAGGTCCGGCGCCACCAGGCTGTGGGTGTGCAGCTCGGCATTCTGGACGAAGATCTCGCCGCGCCCGCCGTCGATGTCGTAGAAGCGGCCCACGGCGTAGCGGCCGGCGTCGTCGAAGGCGATCCGCGAGGTGATGGGCGCCAGGAACTCCGGCATATGGTAGCGGTAGCCGGTGGCCATGATCAGCGCCGGGGTGCGGTGGCGGAAGTGACGCTGCTGCTCGCTGTGCCACAGGGTCAGCTCGTACTCGCCGCGCTCGGCGTCATGGCGGCAGGTCTCGAGGCGGGTGTTGGTGAGCAGCTCGGAGCGGACCTCGCCGCTGAGCTCCTTGGCGTAGCGCAGCTCGTAGATGGCGTCGATCAGCTCCAGGTTGATGCCCTTGTAGAGGCTCTTCTGGCGCTGCATCAGCGCGTTGCGGGTGGCCTCGGGCAGGGCGTGGAAGTAGTCGATGTAGTCCGGCGAGGTCATCTCCAGGGTCAGCTTGCCGTACTCCAGCGGGAAGAAGCGCGGGGAGCGGGTGATCCAGTCGAGCCGGTAGCCGAAGCGGTCGATGTCGGCGAGCAGGTCGTGGTAGATCTCGGCTGCGCTCTGGCCGCTGCCGATCAGGGTAATGGCATCCTGGCGCTGCAGCTCGGCCTTGTGCCCGAGGTACTCACTGGAGTGCAGCGGGCGCGGGTCCACGTCGCGGCAGCCCTCCGGCAGGTAGGGCGTGGTGCCGGTGCCGAGCACCAGGTGCCGGGCCAGGTGGACCCGTGCCTCGCCGCTATGGGTGTCTCGGCAGCTCACCCCGTAGACGCCCGTGGCCTCGTCAAAGTCGATCCGGGTTACCTCGGTGCCGAAACGGATGCTGTCGAGCTGGGAGGCAGCCCACTGGCAGTAGCGGTTGTACTCGTTGCGCAGCAGGAAGACGTTCTCGCGGATGTAGAAGTTGTAGAGCCGGCCCTGCTGCTTCAAGTAGTTGAGCACGCTGAAGCGGCTGGTCGGGTCGGCCATGGTGACCAGGTCCGACATGAAGGGGGTCTGCAGGGTGGCGTCCTCCAGCAGCATGCCGGGATGCCAGTCGAAGCCGTCGCGACGTTCGAGGAAGAGGCCGTCGAGCCCCTCGATGGGGTCGGTCAGGCAGGCCAGGCCCAGGTTGAAGGGGCCGAGGCCGATGGCGATAAAGTCATGGACGTGTTGGGTCATGGGAAGTCCTCTCGGGGGTCAGGAGGCGGCGGCGCGTGCCGGGGCCTGGGTCTCGCACCAGTCGCGGCCGTGGTGGACGATGCGCTCGACGATGGCGGTGAGATCCTCGAGCCGGGTGTCGGGGTTGAGCAGGGTGAACTTGAGGTAGCGACGCCCGCCGACCCGGGTAGCGGCGATCACCGCCTCGCCGTGGCGGGACAGTGCCGAGCGCACGTAGGCGTTGAGCTCGTCGAGTTCGGCATCGGTGAGGCCCGCCGGGCGGTAGCGGAACACCAGGGTGCTCATGGGCGGGTCGAGCAGCACCTCGATGTCCGGGTGGCGGGCCAGTTCGGCGTGGGCCTCGCCGGCCAGGTCGATGACCCGCTCGAACATCTCGCCCAGCGCCTCGGCGCCCATGATGCGCAGGGTCAGCCACAGCTTGAGGGCGTCGAAGCGCTTGGTGGTCTGCAGGCTCTTGTTGACCTGGTCCGGGGTACCGGCCTCGGCCTGGCACAAGGGGTTCAGGTAGTCGGCGTGATGGGTGACGTGGCGCAGGTCGCTGCGCCTGCGCACCAGGAAGGCGCTGCAGCTCACCGGCTGGAAGAAGGTCTTGTGGTAGTCGATGGTCACCGAGTCGGCGTGCTCGATGCCGGCCAGGCGATGGCGATAGCGCGGCGAGCAGAGCAGGCCCCCACCGTAGGCGGCATCCACGTGCAGCCAGATGCCGTGCTCGCGGCACAGCGCGGCGATCTCCTCGAGCGGATCGATGCTACCGAAGTCGGTGGTGCCGGCGGTGGCCACCACGGCGATGGGGATCAGGTCCATCGCCAGACACTCCGCCAGGCGTGCCTTGAGGGCCGCGGGCTCCATGCGGTAGTGGGCATCGCAGGCCACCGGCATCACCGCCTGGTAGCCCAGGCCCAGGATCGCCGACGACTTCTGCAGGCTGAAGTGGCTGACCTCGGAGCCGAGGATGCGCAGCCGGCGGTAGTCCGCGGGCAGGCCCTCGTGCTTGTTGCCGGCGTGGTCCGCGAGGGAGGCGCCGTGGTGGTCCCGGGCGATCATCAGCGCCATCAGGTTCGACTGGGTGCCGCCGCTGGTGAAGACGCCATCGGCGTCCTGGCCCAGTCCGATGCGGTTCGCCGTCCAGTTGATCAGCGACTGCTCGATGAAGGTCCCGCCGGCGCTCTGGTCGAAGGTGTCCAGCGAGGAGTTGATCGGCGAAAGGATCGCCTCGGCGAGGATGCCGGGCAGCACGATGGGGCAGTTGAGGTGGGCCACGTAGCGCGGATGGTGGAAGTAGACGGCGTCATCCAGGTAGACCCGCTCCAGCTCCTCAAGGGCCGGGCGCAGTTCACCGAGGGGCCTGTCCAGGTCGATGGTCGCGAAGAGCCCCTGGAGCTGCTCGGGGCATGCGCCGCTGAAGGGGCGGTCCACCTCGGCCACCTTGCGCCGCACCAGGTCGACGCAGCGGGTCGCCTGTTGCCAGTAGGCCTCGGCATGGCCGGCATTGAACAGCTGGTTGGTCGCCAGGGGGGCGGGCCGGGTGCCCAGGGCGGTGCCTCTTTGCTTTTCCTCGAGCCGTGATCTCATGGTGTCACCTTGTGCGTTCGTCGCTGCCGTCGCCGGGATGGCCGCGGCATCTCGGGGGAGGCCGTGCGCTGCCGGGGGTACGCACCCGGCGGCACACGACGTGATTCGATGATAATGCGAATCTTTATCGTTTATTGGGTGTGGCACGAGGGATAACGAAGGCGGGCAGCGGTTCTGAACCCGGGAGGTGAGTTTTTTTAGCAGGCGGGTGCGGAGGGGCAGGTCTCAGCGGAAACGCTCGCGAGGCGTCTGGCGACTGTATTAGCCTGAGCAGGCAGCCCAACACGGAGTATCCCCATGGCTCACGCCCGGATCCTGCAGCAGGGAACCATCCACTGCTTTCTCGCCGGCCTCAAGGATGCCAAGGGGCGGCTGGTGAATGCCGAGGTCTCGGCGGTGGCCTACGATGGCGAGCGCCTGCTGATCTGGCCGCTGGGCGAGCCGGATCGGGTGGAGGTGGTGGACCCCGACCCGCGCGGCGGCGTGGCGGGCTCGCTCCCGCGGTGCGCTGCGAGCGCTATGCCGGCTGCCTGGACGAGGCCGGTGTGCATGGCGCCATGTCCGTCACCAAGTCGATGACCGGGCTGCTGGCCGAGATCTGGACCTAGAACGCGGCGGCGAGCGCCTCTTTCCCGAAGCGGCGGTCGCGCGCATCCGCCAGGGAGGAGATCGCCAGGCCTTTGCCCGGGCAGGCTACGCGAGCCTCCCGGGCGGCAGCTATCGCGGCATGTGGTGGGTGCTGCACAACGATCGCGGAGCCTTCGCCGCACGGGGCGTGCATGGGCAGACGATATACATCTATCCCACGGCGCAGGTGGTGATCGTGCGCTTCGCCTCGCATCCGGTAGCGGGCAACGCGGCCAACGATCCGACCTCGCTGTCCGCCTACCAGGCGCTGGCCGAGTACCTGATGGCGCGCGAGTCGCCGGGGACGGAGTAGAAGGCGCTCGCCCCCCCCTATCCTCAGCGCCTCACCAGCACGGCGTCGAAGCTCACCGGCACCTCGTCGCCGATCTGCTCGTAGCCGAGCAACAGCATCACCGAGCGCAGGGTGGGGTCGGCCATCAGCGCCTGGCCGTCCAGGGCCACCCGCTCGGCGTTGGTGACCCGCACCCGATCCGCGGCCTCCCGGGTAAAGCGCACCGCCAGGGGCTCGCTGCGGGTGGTGTTGCCGGACTGCACGGAAAGGTTCAGCACCTCCACCAGCGACTCGCCCATGGCAAGCCGCTCCAGGCGCTCCGGTGGGAAACGGGTGGTCAGGGTGGCCATGGGGCGCTCGGTGAAACCGGAGAGCCAGGGCGGCAGCGGTCCCAGGCGTTCGACCACGTCGCTCTGGGCCAGCCGCAGCGGCAGCACCAGGGTGCCGTCCGCTTCGGCGGCGCCGCTCAGCCGGCGCACCTCGTGCTGGTGCGGAATGGGCCCATCGGGGGCGATCTGAATCACCGTGGCGGCGACCCGTGAGTGGGCCGGGTCCAGCTCCCAGGCGGCGGCCGCCGCCGGCAACGCAGCCAGCAGGGCGAATAGGGCAGTGCCCAGGGCGGGGGACCGGAAAAGAGAGCGGCGAAAAGAGCGGAAAAGAGAACGAAGGCGCACCGGCGGATCTCCAGAAGGGGCAGGCCCAAGGAAGACCGCGGCGAGGGAAGGAAGTGCCGCGGGCAGTGCCAAAGACGTACCGGCTATGGCCACCTTCATCGCCATTCGCTATCATACGCCGGCGCCCTGGCGCACCTTCCTTGAAAGGGCCTATAGCTCAGTTGGTTAGAGCAGGGGACTCATAATCCCTTGGTCGCTGGTTCGAGTCCAGCTGGGCCCACCAAGCTTGCCTGATCATCCTGCTGCCCCTGCTGCCCCTGCGGCCTCTCTTCCGGCTCTTTCGGTCGATAGCTCTATCAGCCTCCTGGTGTACCAGTTGTCTCTGCCGCTGGTGACCATCAGTCGCCGCCGTGCCCGCGTCATGCCCACGTAGAGCAGGCGCGCCTCCTGTTCCAGGTGACCCTCATCGTTGTGTAGCTCTCCCAGCCCACAGAGAATCACGGTGTCGAATTCCAGCCCCTTGCTGCTCTGTCGGCTAAGCAGCACTACCTCGTCGGCCTCTGGGTCGTAGGCCCGCTTGTCGACTGATTGCAGCAGGCAGCGGCTGGGAATCCCGGCGGCCTGGAGTGCAGTATGAAAGTACCGCCCTTGAGCGTTGCTGGTGTAGATGACGGCAATACTGTTCAACTCGCTGCCCTGTTCTCGCCATGTCATGATGCAGCGCACCAGATATCGAGCCTCCTGGTCGGCGCTGTTGAAGCGGCGAAAAGCGGGACTGGGGCCGCTTACGCCAGCCACCTCCGGGGCAATGAGCGGGATGTGGTCATCATCGGCATCCTGGGCTTTCAGGAAGTCCTGCGCGAACTCGTAGGCGAACGTCAGGATTTCCCGCGTGTTTCGGTAGTTGAGCTTCAGAATGGTGGTTCGGCCGCGTGCCTGGACGCCGGCGGCGGAGAGTGGAAACTTCAGGGTGCGCTTTTGATAGATCGCCTGGGCATCGTCGTACAGCAGAAGCAGGGAGTTGGTGTTCGGGTCGATCAGCTGCACGACTAGCTTTAGCCACTCCTGCTCGAAGTCGTGGCCCTCATCGATCATCACCGCACTGTACTGTGCTCTGGGGATCTGAGACCGGTCGACGGCCTGGATAACGCTTTCCACCTGTCGTTCGTAGACAGGCGTATTGCCGGGCAGCAGGTCTACGTTATATGTCTTCAGCTGACGGCTGCACCACTCATGAAAGTGGTGAACCTTGACCTTGTTCTCGATGCCCTTCTCCGAGATAAAGCGGCGTAGTCGTGCAGCCAGGGTAATGTTGAAACACAGCACCAGTATCGGCTTGCTGACCGCCTGGGCCAAATGCAGGCAACGGTATCCGAGAATCAAGGTCTTGCCAGATCCGGCAACACCGTGGATAACCCGGTGGCCGTCTCCCATGCTCCTGGCCAGCTGTTCCTGCTGAAGGTCCATGACGCGGACAATGTCGGGAATGAGCTCGCTGGTCGAAGTGTCATCGTCGCCAGCAGCGTCGTTGAACAGGTCCTGCGCCGGGGCGTCGATGCGGACCTCCAGGAATAGCTGCCAGCGAATTCGATCGATCTGCGGCAGGCTGAGCTGCTCTCCAAAGCGGTAGTCGAACATGTCCCAAAGACGCTGTTGAAATGCCTCTGGATCGGTGGTGGAGAGCATTTCGTCCTTGCAGATAAGACGATGTGCCGGCAGCAGGCGTTCCTGATCCTCCTCAGAAATGGCCTGGTCCCATTGGCGACGCGTGATATTGGGAAAAACTACGCCATGTCCGTAGGGAAAGCACAGCTTTCCCTGGTAGCGTTCGTCGTTCTGGGTCAGCTGAGGGTCTTGCTTCAACCGGTCGATGGCGGCGAAGGCGCACTGGCGGGCCTGTGTCAGCGGGTTGCTGACGGTCTTGCGGCCTTGCGGAGTATCGATCACCACGCTCTCCGGGGTCATCGAGCGGAGAGCATCAATCTTCCAGTCCTTGACCTCGAGAAACAGCAGACCGCGCGCGGGGTGCAGGATAATGAAGTCGGGATAGCGACGTCGCTGGCCTAGCGGAATGTCGTACCAGGCGAGGTAGTCATCCTCAAGCAAGCTTTCCAGCCTGCGGCCAAGGCGCCGCTCACCACTGGTCATGCGTGAGATGGTACTGAGAGCGGGAATAATAGTGGCCATGTTGTCGAGAGTCCTTTCGCGAAGCATCAGGCCGTTGCCAAGGTGACTTCATTTCAATGGCCCCAATATGAGACTAGCCCAACTTAATTTAGAAGTCTCTGTGACGACAGGTGCATCCGGCGTGTCACGCCACCCTGGCTGGGGCCGATCGGGCCTCCCGTGTATTATGCCAAGGCAAGTTCTTGTCTATCGCACCAATACCCGGGGAAGCATCGTGAACACGGAGAGTCACTCTCAGCTGGCGGCCTTTATCTGGTCCGTGGCGGATCTGCTGCGCGGCGATTTCAAACAGTCCCAGTACGGCCGCATCATCCTCAACGGCTCGCCGCTGTTCACCGGGGGCGCCGGCAGCGGGGAGTCCGAGATCCGACGCTATCTGCTGCAACACGACCTGGTGGAAGCCATCGTCGGTCTGCCCACCGACCTCTTTACAACACCGGCATCGCCACCTATGTGTGGATTCTCTCCAACCACAAGCCCGCCGAGCGCCGCGGCCAGGTGCAGCTGATCAATGCCACCGGCCGGGCCAGCAAGATGCGCAAGTCCTTGGGCAGCAAGCCGCGACATCGAGGCGATCGTGCGCCTCTACGGCGCCTGCCAGAAGAGCGAGGAGAGCAAGCTCTTCCCGGTGGAGGCCTTCGGCTATCGCCGCATCACCGTGGAACGCCCGCTGCGCCTCAACTACCAGGCCAGCCCCGAGCGCATGGCCCGGCTCGATGACGAGAAGCCGCTGCAGAAGCTCGGCGCCCCGGTGCAGAAGGCGATCCTGGGCGCCCTCTCCGAGCGCGACCCCGAGGCCGACATCTGCCTGGACAAGACCGGCAACCCCGAGCCCGATACCGGCCTGCGCGACAACGAGAACGTGCCGCTGGGCGAATCTGTCTTCGACTACTTCGAGCGCGAGGTGAAGCCCCACGTCCCCGACGCCTGGATCGACGAGGAGAAGCGCGACCCGCTGGACGGCCGTATCGGCATTGTCGGCTTCGAGATCCCCTTCAACCGGCACTTCTACCAGTTCACCCCGCGCGCCCGCTGGAAGAGATCGACGCCGACCTCAAGGCCTGCACCGACCGGATCAAGCAGATGATCGAGGAGCTGTCGGCATGTGGAAATTGGGGACGTACTCCAATAACCCACCAATAACCCAAAAGCCGCCGGGTGCAAGCCCCCGGTCTCTGCACGATGGCGCGCATCCGCGGCGCTCCAGCCCCTCGATACCTGACGGCCTCGGCCTGCCATGGGTGCGAGGGGCATGCCATTGTCCCGGATCAGCGCCGCTGGTATCGGGTCCTGTTCCCCGGCACGCGCCCCGGTACCGGCTCGCGGCGCTCTTGTGGCCTGGTGTCGCAGACGGCCATGGCCTCATCCAGGCTGGTGGCCACCGCATCCCACGGCAGCGGCGAACCGGCGAGGTGGCAGTGGTAGAGTGTGTCGTCGTCGATCTCGACACGATGGATGTCGTTGCCCTGATCGTCCTGCCACCAGTCGGCATGGATATGCTGCCAATGGGAGGTGAGCGGGGCACCAAAGGAGATGTTCATGTTGGCTGTTCCTCCTTGAGCACGAGGCGCGACTTGAGAGATGACGGCTTCGCGAAAGGGGGGTGGGGTAATCGCCAGACCTGATTCATCATTGGTCCCTCCCAACTGCTTGAAACTCCAAGTGGCTTGCTGCTCTCGGTGATGCTTCGCTGGTCACGATGGTGAATACCCTTCCCGCGCCGTCGGCATGCTCCCCTTATGACTTAGGCTAGTAGAGAAACGCTGTTTGTAAATACCGGTAACATTTATTTTTTCTCTGTAGTCATCGCACCGAGGGACAGGGGAAACCTGGGACATACTCCAATAACTGCCCCAATAACCGCACTCCCCCTCCCGCCAATCCCGGATCGGAGGTGATGAATGCCATCTGGCCGTGACGGCGCCAGACGCGTAGAATTGTTATTAGCAAGCTACCTACCGTGCGTCGGGGTCCTCCCACAGGATGCGACGCTCCGGCTGATGCCCTCCTTAACAAGAATCGAGCTTGCATCCCCCTGACTCAGCGCAACGGGCCTGCGAGGCTGTGGTGCGATACTACCGCGCCCGCAGGTTCACACCCTGTCATGTCAGAGGAGACGCAGACGATGCCCCGGCCCGCCCGTCCCGACCTCAGCACCGCCATGCATGGCCTGATCCGTGAGATCCGCACACGTGTTCCCTTCGCCACGCCCGAGGCGAGCCTCTGTCGAGGGCCTTGCCGGGGCTGCTCGAAGAAGCTGCTGGAGTTCCTCGATACCGAGCTCGAGGAGTGGGAGAACCGTCTTGAGGAGGGCGAGGTGCCGCGCTTCGGCGACCTCAAGCGCCTGGAGAAGCTGGCCACCAAGGTGATGGCGGCGCTGCGCAGGAACGGCCTGGTCGCCTGAGCCTCCGCCCACGGCGCCCGAGCGGGAGGCGCGTCACGGGGCAAGCGGCGTGTCTCTCCTCTATGGTAAGGGGAGAGGCGCGTGCCTCGTGAGCGGGGAGGCGGCGCCCTTCGAGGCCTGCAGGCTGCAATACTGTGGGGCGAGGGCGGCTCTCGATACCCTGCGCCTGCCGCTGTCGAGCCGTCGGCCGCTGCCGATGCCGTTCGACCAGATCTCGATTATGGAGACGCCCGTCTGCCGGTAGCGTCGGGCCTGCACGGTGAAAGGAAGATGGCCGTCAAAGGCGACCATCTTGATGGGTCATTGGTGAGGATTATCCATCGTTTTCACGACCTTTCTTCTGTTTCTTCTCCTTGCGCTTTTCCTTGAGCGTCTTCTGGGGAGCCTTCTTGGCCTTTTCCTTGCTCATATGGTCACTCCTCCTGGTCAGGTTCCGGCAAAATGCCGCCTTTGCCGGCAAGCTTTCGAGGCTGGGTTATCCAGCATGTGCGGCAATTGAAGTGCGTATCAGCGGTGCACGTCGAGGACGCGGAGCTTGCGCTCCATACCGAGAATCCGGACGCCCACCACCTCCTGCTCGGCAGATGAGAGCAGGGCGGACCCCAATGGGGAGAGGATGGAGACCAGACCCGCCGAGGGATTGGCTTCGGTAGGGTTGGTGAGGGTGATGACCTGGCGCTTTCCCGAGGAGAGGTCCAGGTATCTGATCGTGCAGTTGATAGCCGCTCTCGTCAGACCGCTGCCGGCCGCCAGATTCTCTACGCGGCTGATGACGCAGGCGTAGTCGATGGGTCGCCCGCGGAAGAAGAAGGGGTGACGCATTCCCTTGGTAAAGAGGTAGTCAATGTACCCTATTTTTTTCAGGATAAAATGTCTGCGAGCCAATTGGTTGCCTCACAATAAATAATGGTGATGCTGGGGAGTTTTCCTGCTTTTATGGGGCAGGTTTACATGACAATACCTCAGGAAAAATAAAAAGCAACATGGTGGTAAAAATAGGCGGTATTCACCATTTTCTTGAGGTTATTTATGCGCTGAGTGGTTGGTCGGAGCTCGAGATAAGCGAAGTCGGCAGGTTCTTCACCGCTGCACCATGGGCAGCGGCGTCAGCCTCTTCTCAGCTTAAGGATGTCCGCTACGGTGTAGTGGACCGGGTAGCGAATGAAGTCGCGTTCCTGCTGGTCGGCGCCATACATCGCCATGCGGTCGGCCAGTTCGTTGCCCTCGACCCCGGCATGGCCTTTGACATGGGCGATGGTCACCGCCGACTTCAGGCCTTCGTAGAGCGCGTAAGTGGGCTGGATGATCTCGGGGTTCTTGATCGCCTGGCCATCGGCCTTCTTCCAGCCGCGCTTCTTCCAGCCGCTGGCCCACTTGGTGATGGCATTGATAGTGTAGGTGGAGTCGCAGTGGATCCGCACGGATGCTCCACTGGCGATCTCCTCCTGGGCGACATGGAGGGCCTGCTGCAAGGCGTTCAACTCCGCGGTGTTGTTGGTTCCCCTGGGGGTGTAGAGGCCGTACCAGAGCTCCGCGAGCTTGCCGTCACGATAGATCGCCATGCCTGAGCCGGCATCCCCGGGGTTGGGCTCACAGGCACCGTCGCAGTAAATCTCCGTGTCGTAGGTCTTGCCCCCGGCGACGGCGGTGCCCGGTGAAGAGGGCGTCTTGCGCCGTGCCGGCCGCTTCGCAGGCGTCACGCCCCCACTGCCCGAGGACTCTCCTTGCTTGGCGGGAGCGGCACCGCGCGGGCCTGTCGAGAAGGCCGCTTCGGCGTCTTCCCGGGAGGGGAAGGACTTGTAGCGCGCCTTGGGGTAGCCCTTCACCTGGCGGTTGCATTCCTCCCAGGAGGTGAAGATGCCGGTTTGCCGGCCGACCCAGACGACATAGAACTTGGGGCCTTTTCTCGCTGCCATGGGCTGCTCCTTGGTGGTGTGGTGGTGATGGCTGTCAATGGCCAGCGACCGCAGAAGCGAGCCCGACCGTTCAAGTTCGGCCCTAACCTGGCATACCAGTGGCCTGGTTGCGGCCTACCGTGCCGGTCGCTTCGACGTCGAAAAATCGGCGCAGACAGTGGGGCGGTTGCAACATCCAGTCAATTATAATTGGAGCCATAATTATCCAGTCATAGCTTTAAATCGTCGATAAGCCCGCCTCATTCATCAGGTTGCCGAATGAGGGTGCTGAACCGAGTCGCTGCTGGTATCGGCCCACCACAACGTCATCAAGCCACTCGGTAACCGTTTAATCTATAACCGGACCGGCTTTCGTTCGGGCTTTTCATAACGGCTGGGAATCAATGTCGGCCATCGGAGCAGCCGTCACCGCCGACCTTCGTTTTGGCCGCCTTACTTGGTGAGTGAGCCGTGATAACGCCGGGGTCAGGCCAAGGCCGTCAGTCTCGGCAGTCCCTTCAGCAAGGTTGGCCACCATTTGTCGGCGGCGTCGCCGAGGTGAACGGTGATACGCCGGGCGTGCAGCGACAGTGTGGCGGCGATCTTGAGCACCTGCTCGCGCATCCGTGTCAGGCTCCAGCCCTGGCGGGTTTGGTGCTCCAGCAGGCAGCGTAGACCATGCAGTATCTGGTAGGCATAGAGGCTCAGCAACAGGCTCACCTCGTTGCGGGCCATGACGTCCTGGACGGTGGAGGCGCCGCGATCCGTCGACGAGAGGTGCACGTCGAGCGCTGACTTCACCTCGCCCATGTGCGCCTCGGCGCTGCCGCGCTTGCGGTAGAGCGCCAGGACCTTCTCCGGCGGCCAGTCGAACTTGCCGAGATTGGTGACCAGGAAAAAGGCATGCAGCAGCAGATCATCGGAACGTTCCTGCACCACCAGTACCACGCGCCGTGGCGTCGGCCAGGAACCGGCTTGGTACTCAAGGTCGTGGCACCACTCACGAAGCTGCTCGGGCGGGCGGCCTCGGGGCCGCTTCAGGTAAGGCGCCGCCAACTTCTGCAGGCTCGTGTGGCTACGCAGCCGGCCCAGGTACTCGATGTCGCGATCTTCCAGCGCCTCCAGCGTGTCGTTGTCGGTGAAACCGGCATCGATGCGCACTCGGACTTGAGCCCCGGTACTCTCGTTGAGTCGCCGTACCAGGTGCGGGATCCAGGTGTCGGCATTCTCGGCCGGGCCGGCGTTACCTTCGCGCAGCAGACCACCCACCATGTCGCCGGTTTCGGCCAGCGAGGCGACCAGCGGCGAGTAGATCCGGGCACCGTAAAGACCATGAAACGCCGAGCCGCCCTGGTGGCCGTGGACCTCGATCGGCAGGCCGTCGATGTCCAGCGTCAGCTGCTCGGGGCGTTCGCCACGCTTCAGCGAGGACAGACGCCAGACCACCAGTCGCAGCAGGCCTTCGTGCACGGCATCTATGTTGTCGTTGCGCCCGAGGCACGTCAGCAGCCGCGACAGCGTGGCTTGAGACGGCCGATCCTGGGCCAGTGGCGTCATCCCGCGAGCATCGCTGCAAGCCAACAGCCAGAGCGGGTCACGGCGCAGCGTGTCGGTATCGCTGAGGTCGATCCAGCCCATCGCGCGCTGCAGCACCAGGGTGCGCAGCTGGCTGGCCAGCGAATGACGGATACGCAGCGGGTGGCGCCGGTCGACCAGATTGTCCTCCAGCGCATCGATCACGCCGCTGTTGTCGAGGGCTTCGCGCAGCAGCAGAGCGCCGCTGTCGCTGGTGGTGCGCTGACCATCAAGCTCAACGCGGATGGGCCCGTTGCAGGACGGGATCCAGGGAGATACGCTTTCACCCATGGCGGATGGTCCTCTGGAATCAGGTTCTTGCCGGAACGTTCTGATTTCTCAAGAGAATACCATCCGTCATCTTCGTTTTCAGGCCGATCTCATGAATAATACGGGGTCATCATTCACTTGCCAAGAGAATCCAACATGCAACTCATCAATCAGCTGAATGACCCCCAGGCGAAGGCGTATGCCAAGCATTGCTTCGAGAATAAATCCGCCGAAGAGCTACGTACCGCGACAAATGAAACACCCGATCAACAGGTACTGAACGACTGGGGACTTACGGAAGGCCAGTATGCCGAAGCCGTCGCGGCGGCGCTTGCAGAGCTTGAAGGGTAGCTCCTTGCCAGACACATGCTGGCCGAATCGTTCGGGTCAGAACCAAAAATCTACTTAAGGGTCTGACCCCGGCGGGCCAGCTGGCGCTTTTCCGGCTTGCAAGTAACGTTGAAAAACGACTAGGGTTCTTCCTGTAGCACCCGCGTCTTTCGACTCGCTAAGTGCTAGAAAGTAAAAGAAAAACCTATTAATGTAGCAGTAGGGTAAACTTTTGCTAAACAATGTAACAGCCGGACTGTTGCTTACACATTATCAGCTGCACTGAAACCATGCGGAACTGCTGTTAGACGGAGGTAGTCATGTTGAAATTCCTCGCCAGCACTGCGGGCATCATCTTTCTCATTGGGCTGGTAGTCGTTATCGGTATCCTGATGCTGATTTTCTAGGGAGGACTCTCAGTAAGGCTGCCAACACTGCGCTGGGAGCCATCGGCTCCATTCGCCAAGTAGAGCCCAGCTCCCGCCAGAATGAGTTGACCTTGTCCAAAAAACTGCCACTCGATCCGGGCACGATCTAAAACTAACGGCGACCGAATTTGCCCTGCTGACGTTCCTCGCCGAGCGTAAGGGCACCGTGCAGTCTCGTACTGACATCCTCACGGGGGTATGGGGATACGACTTTGATCCGCATACGAATATCGTCGAAGTCTATATTACCTATCTACGCAAAAAGATCGAATTCGATGGTGCGTCCCCGATGATCCACAACAAGCGTGGTTTCGGTTATTTTCTGCAATCGAACGATGAAGGCACCTGATCGAGCCGTCTAAACCTCAGCAGAGGTGCCCTACCGGCGCCATCAAGCCCCCTTATTCCTTAATCTACCGATATCTGGCTTGCATCGCCTGATCGACTCATCCAGTATTCATTAATTTTATCAGCCTCCTAACAACGCCAGGGGGGATGTCGCATGGAGGCGAAGGCGTGACCGACGAGCTCACCCTATTGGAGGCCCAGCAGGAGGTCCACGAACTGATCGCCCAGCAGGCGCCGCTGGAGAATATCCTGGATGCCATTGCTCTTTGGCTCAGTCTTCGGCTCCCCGGTGCCGTGGTAGCCTTCATGCGCTATGACCCGGTAGGTTGCACCCTCAGCCTGATACCCAGCCAACGCTTCTCTCGAGCCTATTTCGAACGGCTCCAGAATGTTCCCATCGGTTCGGCGGTGGCCTCTTTCGGGACGGCCGCCTACTTGCGCTGTCAAGTCATCACCGAGGACATCCAGACGGATCCGCGCTGGGACGCCTTTCGCGACGCTGCCCTAGCCGAGGGGCTCCTTGCCTGCTGGTCGAGCCCGGTGATCTCCGTTCAGGGCGAATTACTGGGAACCTTCGGCACCTATTATCGCCTATCGCCAACCCGCCGCCCCCACCGACGTGAGCAAGCGACGGCTTCTCCAGGCAACCGCCCTGATCGCCCTGGCGATCACCAAGGACCGTCACAACGTCCACCACCGCACGCTGGCCGAGTGGCACCGCTCGCTATTCGTGAACCATCCCGACGGAGTGTACGAGTTCGACCTCGAGGGCCGCTTTCAGCGGGGCAACGCCGCCATGGAACGGATCACCGGCTACCCGGAGCAGGACATGGTCGGTCGCCACTTCAACGAGTTCGTCGCAGCCGATTATCGTGAACTGACCCAGGCGGCCTTCGATGCCGCCAGGGCAGGAACCTCACGCCATTACGAGACGGTGGGTACCCATGCCGACGGTCACAGTTACCACTTGGAGGTCACCAACTTCCCGGTGACCGTCGAGGGCGAGATCGTCGGCGTCTACGGCATCTGTCGCGACATCACCCAGCGAAAACAGCAGGAGGCCCGGATTGTCTATCAGGCCACTCATGACCTGCTCACCGGCCTGCCCAATCGGACGGCCCTGGATGACCGTCTCGAACACGACCTCCGAAGGAGCCGGCAGAATCGGCGCCTGCTGGCGGTGCTGTACCTCGACCTGGACGGCTTCAAGGCGATCAATGATGGCCTGGGGCACCGCCTCGGCAATCAACTGTTGGTGGCCGTTGCCGAACGCCTGCAGCCGCTGCTCGGTCCCCACGATACCCTGGCCCGCCTTACCGGGGACGAGTTCGCCGTCCTGATGCCAACCCTGACGACTCGTGAGGAAGTCGCCGTTGCCGCCGAGCGGATCCTGGCCACCTTCGAGCACTCGTTCGAGATCGACGGTCGCGCCTTGCACATCAGCACCAGCATCGGGATCGCCTGCAGCGACGAGCCCATTCAGCAGGCCCATGAGCTGCTGCAGCAAGTCAATCTGGCCCTGGACGTGGCGAAACAGCAAGGACGCAACACCTGGCAGTGGTACCTGGCGGAGGCGAAGCAGCACACCAGCGAGCACGTGCTGCTTCGCCATGACCTTCACACCGCGCTGCGCGACCAGCAGTTTGCGCTCTACTACCAACCGATCGTCGATGCCCGCAGTGGCCGCATTTGCAGCGTCGAGGCGCTGGTTCGCTGGCACCATCCGACACACGGGATGATTTCTCCCGGTGTTTTCATCCCCATCGCCGAACAAACCGGTCAGATCATCCCCCTGGGACGCTGGGTGCTACGACACGCCTGCCGGAGCCTCGCCGACCTGCATGCCAAGGGTCAGCGAGTGTACCCGGTGGCGGTCAACATCTCGTCACTGCAGTTCCGCCGCGACGGCTTCCTCGCTGAGGTGCAGGCCATTCTCGACGAGACCGGCCTGCCGCCCAAGCTTCTCGAGCTGGAGATGACCGAGAGCATCCTGCTGGAGGGAGCCGAGCAGGCCATCGAGATGATCCGTACACTGCGTCGGATGGGCATCTCGGTGGCCATCGACGACTTCGGTACCGGCTTCTCCAGCCTCAGCTACCTGCGCGACCTGCCCATCCACAAGATCAAGCTGGACCGCGCCTTCATCCAGGATATCCTCACCAGCCGCCCCAATGCCGCCATCGTGGAGGGCATCATCACCATGGCCCATCACATGGATCTGGCAGTGGTCGCCGAAGGCGTCGAGGAGCAGGAACAGCAAGAGGACCTGGCCCGCCGCGGCTGCGACCTGCTGCAGGGCTTCCTGTTCGCCAGACCCATGCCGTTGGACGACCTCCTGGCGCTGCCTGACACCCTGCCCCCCCAAGGGTAACCACGTTTCTTATCCCTGGGGATTTCCCCTAGAATGCGTCGGCTCTATTTCCCCGCGTCATTCTTCCTGGAGATATCTCATTGACGCTGAAAGTCCTCTGCACCCGCCTGGCACTGGCCGTCATCGTGCCTGTCGTGCTCGTGACGGCCACCCAGTACCCGATCTTTCGAGCCCATCTCGATACCCGGCTCGAGTGTGCCCAAGCGCCCCCGCTGCTGATCATGACCCTGCTGTATGGCCTGTCCATCGCCTTCGGCGTGTTCTGGGTGCTGAGCAGCCATCGGCAACGGGTCCTGAAGCGGGAGGCCCTGCAGCACGCGAGAGAGGTGCAAGACCTCTATGAGCATGCCCCCTGCGGCTATCACTCGCTGGATGCCCATGGCCGTATCGTGAAGATGAACCATACCGAGCTTGACTGGCTGGGCTATCGTGCCGACGAAGTGATCGGCAAGGTGCACTACCGAGACCTCATCACCCCCGAAACCCGAGAGGCCTTCGAAGCCGCCTTTCAGGGAGTCGTGGGGCCGGACAAGGAAGGGTCCGCCGAGTGTGAGCTACTCACCCGCCACGGGGAGAAGCTCCCCGTCATCATCCAGGCCACGGCCTACGCCACTCAGCGTGGCTTCGTGCACTCCCGCGCCATTGTCTTCGATCTGAGCGAACGCAAGCAATTGGAAGAGACCCTGGCCCGGCAGGCCATGACCGACCCGCTGACGGGACTCGGCAACCGGCGTTACCTCCAGGACCAGGCGGCCATGGAAATCGCCCGCGCCAAGCGCCGCGGAGAGCCGCTAAGCCTGATCGTCATCGACTTGGACCACTTCAAGCGCATCAATGACGCCCACGGCCACGACGTGGGCGATCTGGTGCTGCAGGCCTTCGCCCACCAGGCCAGGGAACTGCTGCGCGAGGGGGATGTGCTGTGCCGGATGGGCGGCGAGGAGTTTGCTGTTCTGCTGCCGGCCACCACCCAGGAACAGGCCATGCAAGTGGCCGAGCGTCTGCGCCGGAGGCTGGAGACCTCAGCGGTCAAGGTCGGTCTCGATGTCACTGAGGACGGTTGGTTATCCTATACCGTCTCCCTGGGCGTGACCTTGGTCATGCCCGAGGAAACCTCCCTGAAGCCCGCCATCAAGCGTGCCGATCAGGGGCTCTACGCAGCCAAGGACGCGGGACGAAACCAGGCACTCTGGCAGACGGTTTGAGGCGGATATCGCCCGACAAGCGCTATTCATTCAACACGCCCCTGGTGCTCCTCCAGGAAGGCCACCACGGCCTCGATCGGCATGGGTCGAGCGAAGTAGAACCCCTGGAAGGTCTCGCAATGCAGCCTGCCCAGGTGAGCATACTGCGATGCGGTCTCGACCCCTTCAACCACCACATCCAGTCCAAGCATACTAGCCATGAAGACCACGCCTTTAATGATGGCGGCGTCGCGATGGTCACTATCCACCTCGCGCACGAAGGAGCGGTCGATCTTGATCTTGTTGATCGGCAAGTGTTTCAGATAGCTCAGGCTCGAGAAGCCGGTACCGAAGTCGTCGATGGCGATCCTCACGCCGTGATCGCGCAGCGACCGAAGGGCCTCGATCACCCGCTCGGTGCTGTCCATCAGCACGCCCTCGGTGAGCTCCAGCTCGAGCAGCTGGTGATAACCCGCTCTCCTCGAGGGTGCGCATGACCCCGGTGGTAAAACCCGGGCGGGAAGTGCATGGGAGAGACATTCACCGCCATGTGCAGACTGCCCAGACCCAGATCGTTGAGCCTGACCGCGTCACGGCAGGCAGTCGCCAGTACCCAATCGCTGATCAAAATGCGCGTCAAACCTCGTACTTCTAGTGCGAGGAAGGAAAGCGCGAGGCGCGTCAGCGCCTCTGTTGACAGGCTAAATATAGCGCGCTAGATTTGATGTATGGCTACCGTCCTTCGCGCCTACCGCTACCGTTTTTACCCGACGCCCGAGCAGGCCGAACAGCTGGCGCGGACGTTCGGTTGTGTGCGGTTCGTCTACAATCATTTCCTGCGCGAACGCACGGATGCCTGGTTCGAGCGCCAGGAGCGCATGGGCTACAACGCCACCGCCAAGGCACTCACCCACCTCAAGAAGCAGCCGGAAACGGCCTTTCTCGCCGAGGTGTCCAACGTCTGCCTCCAGCAGTCGTTGCGCCACCTGGATCGGGCCTTTGCCAATTTCTTCAAAGGGCAGGCGAGGTATCCGACGTTCAAGAAAAAGCTGCGAAAACAGTCGGCCACCTACATGGCCAACGGCTTCCGCTGGCGCGACGGTCAGCTGTGGCTGGCCAAGCAGAAAGACCCGCTGAACATCCGCTGGAGCCGCCGCTTCACCGGCGAGCCCAGCAGTATCACCGTCAGCCTCGACACCGCCGGCCGCTATCACGTCAGCTTCCTGGTGGAAGAGGCGCAGGCGGCGCTGCCGGTGACGCCGAAGATGGTCGGCATCGACCTGGGGCTGACGCATCGCGTCATCACCAGCGACGGCCACAAGATCCCCAATCCGCGCGTCATACGGCAGACCGAGCGCAAGCTGGCCCGCGCCCAGCGGGCGCTGTCGCGCAAGCAGCGCGGCTCAAACAACCGGGCCAAGGCCCGACTGAAGGTGGCACGGTTGCACGCCAAGCGGGCCGACCAGCGCCGGGACGCCACCCACAAGCTCACCACGCAACTTATTCACGAGAACCAAGTCGTTGCGGCGGAGAGCTTGCAGGTCAAGAACCTGCTCCAGAATCGGTCGTTGGCCAAGGCGATCAGCGATGTGGGGTGGCACCAGATCACCCTCCAACTTGCCTACAAGGCCGAGTGGTACGGGCGCGATTTCGTCCAGATCGACAAGTGGTATCCCAGCTCGAAGCGCTGCTTCCACTGCGGCCACATCGCTGACGCGATGCCGCTGAATGTCCGCACCTGGACGTGTCCGGCCTGTGGTACCCAGGGCATCGACCGCGACATCAACGCCGCCCGTAATATCTTGCAGGCGGGCAAGGCGATTCTGGCGGGGGCCGACAAGCTCCGCCATCACGAGAAAACTACCGTGGGGCACACGGGAGGTTAAGCCTGTGGAGCCTGTATAAGACCGACGGTGCCATCACCGAAGGCAACGGGCCGTGAAGCAGGAGCCGGGAGGGCGACAACCCGGGAATCCCCTTCCTTTCCGCCGCAGGCGGCAGCTTTCTAAGGAGCTGAGGGAGGGGAGGATGTCAATTCCACCCAGTGCAGGTTGCCCTGAGCATCCTCGACCCGCGCGACCAGGTCGCGCACATCCTGCCCCGCCGCCAACTGCTGAAGCGCCACCTCGATGGCGGGCGCATCCTCGCTGACCACCAACCGGGTATAGGGCTGCCCGATCAACTGCGCCTCACGGTAGCCCAGCAGGGTGCGGAAGCTCGGATTGACCTACAGAAAGCAGCCCGAGAGGTCGACGCGGCAGAGCAGCTCCAGAGACAGCGTGAAGAACTGGTCGCGCCGCTCCAGGGCCCTCTGCCGGATATGGTGCTCGCCGAGCAGCGCCCGACGGTGCTGCTCGCCGCGTCGATAGAGGGCGGCGCCTATCAACAGCAGGCTCAACAGCAGGCCGCCGATTGCCAGCAGCGAGGGCAGCGTAGGTGCCCAACTATTCATCAATGGACACCTTATTCATAAGTGAACACCTTGCATGAACACCCTTGGTCACGGGCTCCACGGTGGGAGCGTAAAAAGTCGACGAGCAAAGGTCAAACAAGGCAATCCTGAACCAACCCTGCGTCTCGAGGTCCATACAATGAGATTCGAGCGTCAATACCCGCTATCCAGAACTCGAAGACCAAGAATCGAAGATAGAAAAACCGAAAGTCGAGGAGTACCTGACGAAATGCAAAATAACCCGATGAACATGATGACCGCGTGGATGAAGATCGCCTCTTCCTACAACATGATGACACTGTCTGCCGCTGAGGTGATCGCCCGCCGCACCATGATGATGGCCAGCGGCGCCATGTCCGGCCCCGAAGCCATGGGCATGGTGATGGAGAAGGCGACGATTTTCGCCACAGCGACGGAGCGAGCGGCAGTGGCGGCGGCCGGCGGTGCCAATCCAGCGCGGATCACCGAAGCGGCGCTGAAGCCATACAGCAGCAAGACTCGATCTAACGCACGCAAGCTGCGGCGCTGAGCAGGGCCCCCTGCTCTGACGTGGCCCCGCAAGGGTCTGCTGCGAGAGTCTGATGATTCAGCCGCCCCACAGTGGGCGGTTTTCACTCTGGATGGCATCTAGCCGCTGCTGCACTTTCCGGCGCACTCGAAGGCTGACGCCAAGCGCTTTCGCTGCTGCACTCCAGCCGCTTACCGCCCTCACAACCTCCTCTATCGTTTGGCTTGCCTCGCTCCAGCGGGTGAATATTGGGTCGGGTCAGGTTTCGAAGGAAACCGTGGAGGATGGGCCTCCATGAAGGCATGACAGGCGCGCAGTACCCGCCTGTCATCGTACTTCCCGCCTGCCAGTTGGAAGGCCACCGGCAGCCCGGGATCGGTGAACCCGCAGGGCACCGAGGCCGCGGGTTGCTGGCTGAGATTGAAGGGATAGGAAAATGGTGCCCATTCCTCCCAGTCCCTCATGCCGCTCCCGGGAGGGACTTCCTGGTTGATCTCGAACGCCGGTATGGGCACGGTCGGCGTCATCAGCAGGTGGTACTCCTGATTGAAATGCTCAAGGCGCTCGGTCAGTCGCGCCCTTTCCACCAGCGCCCGGAACAGATCTACGGCGCTCCAGTGCTCCGCCTCTCGCGCATTGGCCACGAGGCCGGGATCCAGCTTGTCACGCAGACGATCATCGAGCAGTGACCACTGCTCCAGCGAGGCCGTGAACCAGAGCTTCTTGAAGATATCCAGGGGAGACTCGAAGCCAGGGTGGATTTCCACCACTTCGGCTCCAAGCTGTTCCAGCTTTCGGGCGGCTTCGGCCACCAGGTCGGCGACCTGCCGATCGACCTGGGCATATCCCAGATCGGGCGAGTAGGCGATGCGCATGCCATGCAATCCCTCGTCGAGGTCCTCCCCCCAGTCATCCGGCTGTCCCCGCGTGGCATAGGGATCCCGATAGTCATAGCGGCCGATGACGTTGAGCATGCTGACTGCATCGCGCACGTTGCGGGTAAGAGGCCCCAGGTGCGAGAGGGTCGGCTCCTTGGCCGGCGGCCACTGGGGCGTCCAACCGAAGGTGGGCTTGAAGCCAAAGACACCGGTGAAGGCCGCAGGAATCCGGATCGAACCACCAGAATCACCGCCTTGGTGGAGCACTCCCATGTTGAGTGCGGCGGCCACGGCGGCACCGCCGGATGAGCCCCCCGGCGTCAAGCGTGTATCCCACGGGTTGGTGGTGGCCCCGAACACCCGATTGTCAGTGACCGCTTTCCATCCGAATTCAGGGGTGTTGGTCTTGCCCAGGATGACGGCACCGGCCTCCCGCAACATCCTGGCGGGCGGAGCATCCTGCTCACTGGGGGTGTCCGGTACGGTCAGCGACCCCTCGCGACACGGCATACCGGCAACCTCAGTGAGATCCTTCAACGAGACTGGCACCCCATCGATCGGGCTCAACGGATTACCCTGGCCCCAGCGCCGCGCCGAGGCCATGGCCGCAGCTTCTGCGCCCTCGCGATCCACGTAGACATAGGCATTCACCTTGTCGTTGAAACGATCGATCCGTTCGATAGCTGCCCTGGTGGCTTCCAGTGGCGAGGCGTCACGAGAGCGGAATAGCGTCACGAGGCGTTGCGCATTCATTGTGCCCAGATCAGATTCACTCATGCGGATTCACCTCCGATGGGGGGACGGTACAGGACGTGTAGACACAACGTAGACGACTGTCCCAGCCTCACGCTAGAACCGCTGGCGATCCCGAAATAGTATGGCGGTGAAGGATGCCATGACGCCTCGCACGGTGAGCGAAACGGCACCCCAAGGCTGTGCCTTGGATAGGTCTTAGGGAGCTGTGGGGTATGCGATGGTGAGCCTCATTCACGCAAAGCCCAGGAACACTGCCAGCGCCCTGTTGACGGCGACCATGGCGCTGTCATCGAGGTGACCGAAGGACTCTCCCACTCTCTCTCGTTTCACCGTCATGGGTTTGTCCACCATGATCTGGGAGCGTCGCTGCAAGCCGTTCTCGGGAGTGGGCTCAACATCGAGCCGGATCAATGGGGCATCGACCAGGGTGCTGGAGAGCAGCAGCACCGTCACACTGCCTGTGCCTGCAAACTGGTCAGACTGGACGATGAGGGCGGGACGAGGCTTACCGAAGTCACCCGACTGGGCGATGGTGACGAGATCCCCACGCCTCATGCGTCACCCTCATCATCATCAAGGTCAAGATCCAGCAGCGCCCCGTCCATGAAGTCCTGCAGGTCGCGATCCCCGGCGTCGACCGCCGCCACGATAGCGCACTGACGGCGAGCCTCTTGGGCGAAGCCGGGCTGTCGGGTGTCCGGGACCCATATCTGGATCGGGCGTAGGCCAGCCGCACGCAAGGCGGCTCGGTGCTTCTTCACCCGGCTGTTGACGTTATTGGTTGCCACCATGGCAATTCCTCCGATTCGTGTCATGTAACAAGGTAGCGCGCCTTTTCGTTACATGCAACATGTGACCTATCCAGAAAACGATGGCGACTGGATCGGCGTTCTCGGCCGGACCGGCGTTGCCTTCGCGCTGCAGGCCGCTCAGCATGTCGCCGGTGGTGCGCTGGCCGCTCAGCTCGACACGAACAGAGCCGTTGCAGGAGGGCATACAGGTGGATGGGCTTTCACCCATGGCGAGTGGTCCTCTTGAATCGTGTTCTGGCAGGAACAGTTTGATTCTACGAGAGAAAACCACTCGCCATCTTCGTTTTAGGCCGGCGTCATGAATAAGCCGGGATAAGGCCCAGCATGCCCTGAACACCGATGCCGGCATCAACGCGATGTTCGCGCTGAAGGCGGCCCGGGATGCCCTCAATCTGGGGGGCGACTCGCCGGGGTTGCGCCTCATCCTCACTGGCTCGAGCCGGGATAAGCTGGCGATGCTGGTATTGAGTCGTGACCAGCCGTTCTTCGGCTCCAGCGTGACGCCATTCCCGCTGCTCGGGGAGTGGCTGCTGGAAATCGGCAATAATCGGGCGGAATGATCGGGGTGGTAGGTGAGGGTCCAAGCCTGCCATGATGCTGGCTTCAACCTCCAAGGAGAAGAGCATCATGCGCAATACCGCCCTGGTCATCGTGGATCTGCAGAACGACTACTTTCCGGCCGGCAAGTGGCCGCTGGTGGGCATCGAACAAGCCGCCGAGAACGCGGCCAGCGTGCTCGGGCACTGCCGCGAGGAGGCGCTCCCCGTGGTGCACGTGCGTCACGAGTTCCCTTCGGATGAGGCGCCGTTCTTCGTTCCCGGCAGTGAAGGGGCGAGCATCCACCCCTCGATGGCGCCTAACGAATCGGCCAACGAAACCGTGATCCTCAAGAACAACGTCAATGCCTTCCTGGGCACCTCGCTGCACGAGCATCTGCAGGAGCAGGGCGTCGAGCGCCTCGTGATTACCGGCGCCATGAGCCACATGTGCATCGATGCCGCGACCCGAGCCGCGTCGGATCTAGGCTATGCGGTCACGGTGCTGCAGGACGCTTGCGCGACCCATGATCAGGAGTTCAATGGAGAGACAGTGCCGGCTTCCCAGGTGCACGCGGCCTTCATGGCGGGCCTCGCCTTCGCCTATGCGGAGGTCATCGACACCGCTGCGTGGTTGAAGCAGCAGGGATAAGGGAAATGGAGTGACTCACTCAGGGGCGGTGACCATATCCGGCACAGCCGGATATGGTCACCGGATTGCCGTCGCAATCGATGAAGCCGATGGCATAAGGTTGTGCTCGTAATGGCAACTTTATCAAGTATCATTCGGGTTTCGTCCGGGTCTATTCCCGGTTCCGGAATGCTGCTACCGTCAAAGTCAGGAGGGTGGGCAGAGAGGCTCGAAAACTTTTTTTACACATATGCCCGTAGCGTTTCGAACTCCCGCAAACCGTCTCCATGGGAAGCGCTCGAACAATGGTAAAGTCCCAATCCAGTACTCTTATTCGGTGCCCACTGCCTGATGTTTATGGTTTTGTGGTGACCGACTTCGTCCGCAACTATCCTCGATGGTCCCCCGAGGTTAAGCAGCTTAGACCCTTGAGCAGCGGGCCGCTGACAATAGGCTGGACGGCCCGCCAGGTGAGGGTTGATCAAGGGCGTCGTAGCGAAGCAGACTTTAGGGTCATCGCACTCGAACCCGAGCGCCGCGTGTGCTTCAAGGGCATCAAGGATCCGTTCGTGATCACTTACTTCTTCGAACCGAGGCAGGAGCATACGCAGCTGACCTTCAGCTTCGAGCTGGCGCGTCTGACTTTTGCCATGCGGCCGTTCGAGAAGCTCATTCGCTTTGCGGTTCAGGACGGCACGGAACGCGTCGTGCGCGATCTGAAGGCCCTGGCTGAAAGGGAACTCGGCCAGAAAAAGACAGACTAATTCCACTACCGAGCGCACCCTCCGCTGGAGACACCATGCTGTTTACCGCCGATAAAGACACCGGAATCATCCCGCACGTCCTGACTCAGATCCTGGATACCTGCGTGAATGGCGTGACCCTCTCCGACCCGGATATGCCGGACTCCCCGATTGTCTATGCCAACTCCGTCTTCGAGCGGCTGACGGGCTACAGCCAGGAGGAAATCCTGGGTCGAAATTGCCGCTTCCTCCAGGGTGATGATCGCGACCAGCCTGCGCTCGATGAGATCCGTGCCGCACTCAAGGCGCATGTTCCCGTCGAAGTGACACTGCGCAACTATCGCAAGGATGGCACGCTGTTTCACAACCGGCTATCGATTCAGCCGCTGCGTGATGCCTCGGGTCGCTTGATCTATTATCTCGGCGTGCAATATGACATCAGTGAACTTGTCGACGCCAGGGCCGAGGTCGACCGCCTTGAAAACCTTCTGAAAGCCGCTCCAGAAGACTGAACGTCACACGCGCGAGTATCCCTCTGGCGCGTAACGTCCACGGTTTGAGCAGACCTCGACCCTTGAACTCGGGCAACAAGCGAAGCAACCGCGGTGCCCTGAGTGCCCGAGCGTTCCCGAAGAGAAGAACCGAGCCGGGGTCTGCTTCCCGAGACCCCACTCCAGCGCTTCCGGTTCCCTCGGTACTGGCCTGGGCTCACGACAACAGGTACAGGCGCAACGGCATCCAGATACCCATGCCGATCATGATCAGGTTCTCTGTCAGCGACACGAAACCCAGCGGCACCTGGCTGTCGCCACCTACGCAGGCGCACTTGAGCTCACGCTTGTCGATATAGACCGCCTTGAATACCGATACCGCCCCCACCGTGCCGATGAACAGCGCCAACGGTGCGGCCAACCATACAAGGGCGCCCGCCAACATCAGGATGCCCGCCAGCGTCTCGGCGTAAGGGTAGAGGTATCCATAGCGCACATGGCGCTGGGCCAGCAGGTCGTAGTTGAGAAACATGGTGCTGAAGCGCTCAACGTCCTTGAGCTTTTGCAGCCCCAGCAGGACCATCGCGATAGCCACGAAATACTCCGGCATCCTGGCGCTCAGCAGGGTGCCGGTAGCGGTCCAGCTGACGGCGAGCCCCAGCAGGAAGGCTGTGATAAACAGGGCGATTACCGGTTGATAGGTGGTCTCGTCGTCGTTCGGTGAGTCCAGGCCGAGATGCACCCGCAGCTCGTCGTAGCCGCCTATTAGCTGGCCGTCGATGAATGTCTGGGGCGTGGTATCCACCCCGTGCTTAGCCTTGAAGGCATCTGTCTCTTCCCGCGTGGTCAGGTGATGATCATCGACATCAAACCCCTTGCGCTCCAGTAGATCCTTGCTTTTCAGGCCAACGGGGCATAAGTGCTCCTTCATGACCATGCGGTAAAGCTGGGCTTTCTTGGCGCTTTCAGCGCCGGCTTCCTGGCTCATGCCCTTCCTCCACTTTTGCTGTGCATACCTGGGAAAGGTAGTCGTTGACGCATCCGACTGCCTCCCGACAGGGTGGGGCCCATAGGGGCAGGAACCAGAGGAAACCCGGGACGCGCTCTGGTTGTTTACCGACTTCTCGTCTGGGCCATCATGGCGACATCAACCTGGCCGCGCTGATCAGCGCGGCCAGGTTGGGGTGCTCCGGGGGCGGCAGCTCGGCCGGGATCGGGCCGTAGTGGTAGACCCAGGGGCGGTCTTCGGCAGCGTCCTGTGGTGACTCCATGGCGCTCCTCACTGGGGCTGAGTTGTCTTCTTGGTTATAGCTTCCCTTGTATCGACAGATTGCGGCTATTGCATCAAAGCGATTTAAGATATTCGAGCACCGTGCGGCGCTCCTGCTCGCTCAGGGCGTCACCGAAGTCATGGCCGCCGTTGTCGTAGCCAGGCAGCGTTGTGTCGTAGATATGGACCCGCTCGGCCGGGTCGTCGGCGGCATCCTTGCCGGCCTCCAGCACCTCGTGGCGCCAGCCCATCGCCTCCGCGTTGTAATCCCGCGTCTCGACATGGCGCCAGTAGCGGGGGCGCAGTCGGCTGTCGAGTAGCGCCGCGAGGTTCGGCACCGAGCCGTTGTGCAGATAGGGCGCCACCGCCCAGATCCCGTCCAGCGGCGGGGCGATATATCCCGCCGCCGGCGCCGCCCGCACGGTGCCTCCATGCGGCGAGCGCTCCACCCATTCGTAGAAACGGTCAAGGCTGCCGTCGGTCATCGTTGCGGCATAGAGCGGGTCGGTCCCGATCTGCTCGAGCGGGATGACCCGATTGGGATAGCTGGAGGATTCGCCATAGGTGCCGTGGCAGCTCGCGCAATTCGCCTCGAACACAGCCCGGCCCTCTTCGGCGAGCGCCGCGTCGATCTCGCCCGGGAAGGGGGGTGGCGCGAGACTTTCGAGATAGGCGCGCATGTCCGCAGCGTAGGTGTCGATCTCACGCAGTTCCTCCTGCGTGTCGGCGCACAGGAGTGACGCGAACAGCATGTAGCGCGAATGGTCGCCCCGGCCTATTGTCGTGTAGAACATGGCGTTCTTCTTGCCCATCCACCACCAGGGCGGGGTGCGAAGCGGTACCGGACTTTCGGGGGGCGGCTCGAGCCGCGGGGTGGCTGACCAGGTCATCGTGCGCGGATCGCGGTGCGCCATCAGCGCCCAGCTGAGGTTGGTGGCCGGATTCATGCCGATGGTGCCGGTCCGGATGTAGGGCGCGATGCCCTCGATCCGGTCGGCCCAGTGCTGCCAGGCGGCGGTCTGTGCCGGGCCGCGCACGTAGCGGCCTACCTGGTTGACCATGCTGCGCGCATCGACAGTGAAATCGGCGAAGGTATCGCCCAGTCCGACCACCACCTCATCCCCGATCCGTGTCGCATGACAGGTCAGGCAGTTGTTCGAGACGATCTCGACGCCGTCGGCATTGACGTGGGCGGTAAGGAAATAGGGCAGCTCGGCATTGGGGTCTTCACGACCGGGCAGCAGGTCGGCCGGATCGGTTTCCGGCGCCAGACGGCGCCATGCCTCGCGCGGCATGCCGCAGCTGACATAGGGTTCGTTGACCAGCGTATGGTAGCCCGCCGCCGGATCGCCCGGGCGCTGCTCAGTCGCCGGAACCTCTCCGGTGGGCGAGCGGTACCGCTCCGGATCCGCACCGGATGAGGAAGGTAGAAATCCGCCCAGCCAGGCAATCGCCAGCCCCGCGACAGCCAGGGTGACGACGGTGCCACCGATCAGGATCTGCTGCTTCATTGCGCTCTCCCTGTCATCAGTTTCCGTATCCCGTCAGCTGCAAGGTTCCCACCCCGGAGACCGGTCGATCGCCATGTTGTCCTTGTGCTCGTACTAGACCCGACCAGACACTGACCATGAAGGCATGCTCCTGCGCATCCACGACCGGCGTTATGACGAGTTGCAGATCTCCAAGCCGCAGCCGCCAGTCCACGGGCCAGGCGGCCTGCGCTCCCTGCCAGTGGCGCGCCAGTTCCAGCTGCGCTGCGTCGTCGTCGAAGGCGACGACGGTGCCTTGTGCATCGATCAGGAGCGCCTCCACCGTCGGCGTGCCCGCCCCGTCGAGGCGGCGGGACCGGACGACCGAAAGCTCCGACCCGTCGTCGAGCTGAACTTGCAGCCGGTCCGATGCCACGGGCGAGCCGCCGGGGATCGGTAGCTCGCCCCACAGATGCTCGAACCATGCGGTACCGGAAACCGACCGCTGGCCCGTCTGTGTCTCCAAGGTGCCTTCGGCGCGTAGCCGGCTGAAGGCGTAGCCGCGGAAGGGCACCGCGTCGGCGTCCAACCGAAGAGGCTCCTTTTCGGGCGTCAGGTTCAGCTCGACCCGGATATCGCCCGGACCCGTGTTCAGGTTCCACTGGCCCGGATCCGCTCGGGCCGGAAAGTTGAGCGACCAGTTGTCGAGGCGAAGCTCTCCGAGATTCATATCATATCCGGCAAGACCCGCCATACCGCGACCGAACCGCTCCTGCGCGACGCTGGCCGCGTCAGCCGCCTCGACCAGCACGGCATGGCCGCGGTAGAGTTCCCGCGTCTCCCAGGGCGAGGTCGGTGGTGGCGCATCGGGACCGGCAAGACCAATGCGAAAAAGCAGAAATTGGACGCCGACGGGCTGGCCATCGTCATCCGTAAGGTGCACCGAGACCTGCCATAGCTCCGTGCGGGCTTCGGAGTGCGCACCATGATCCGCCGGAAGCTCCAATTCCCACGGACCCGCCAGCCGGTCGAATTCTTCTGCCGCGATGTCCGCTGCAGCCGAAATCCAGTCGGATCCCTGCAATGGCGCAGACGGGGTCGGCCCGGAACTCTGTGGTGCAGCGAGGAAGTACGATAGGGCAGCTGCGCAAATCGCTGTCACCACTGCGACAACGCCCCAGCTGCGGCGTGTCATCATCTTCGGTCACTCCCCAGGCGATGCATCGAGATTACCGCATTCCCGCTTGTTCCAGAATTTTTCAAGGCTATCTGCTAAGGCCACTCCAGATCCACCGCGATCGGGTCATGATCCGAGGAGCGGAAGGGGTCGGGGCGGACATGGGGCGCCGCACTGTCCGGCCCGTCGTAGCCGAGGAACGGCGGCTCGTCGGCGTTGATGGGCCACGGCCGGACCTCGGCGGCTGCCGCGGCCAGTTCGGGGCTGGCCAGGGCATGATCCAGATAGCCGGACTCCCCGCGGAACACATAGCTGTAGCGGCGCTCGGGCGGAAGCTCCCGGGCCAGCAGATCGATCAGGCCCGCGTCGGCCAGGGTGCGGATCGGGTCCTCGGCCCCGTAGGCGTTGAGGTCGCCGATCAGCAGCAGGCGCTCATGCCCCTCGGCGGCAGCGAGGCGCTCCAGGAAGGCGCTCATGGCCTGGGCCTGCGCCACGCGGCGCTCGTTCCAGCAGCCCTGGCCGCGGTCGATATCGCCCCGGGAGGGGCAGCCGGTCTTGGACTTGAAGTGGGCGGTCACCACGCCGAAGGCGGGGCCACCCTCCAGGCGGCGGAAGAAGGCCGCCAGCGGCGGGCGGTGGTGGACGGGGTCGCTATCGGCATAGCGTTCGCTCATGGCCTCCACCCGGTCCGGCCGGTAGAGCAGGGCGACCTTGATGGCATCAGAGCCGCGGTCGGTGCCTCCGCCGACGGCGCGATAGCGGACCCCGGTCCGCTCGCTCAGCTGCTCGACCAGGTCGGCCAGGGCGCGCGGGTCATTCTCGACTTCCACCAGGGCCAGGATGTCAGCCTGCAGGCCCTCTGCCGCCGCGGCAAGCTTTGCCCGCTGGCGTTCCAGTTCTTCGGCATTCGCCGCGCCGCGCTGGCCGAGGGTGGTGAAGTAGTTCTCGACGTTGAAGGTGACCACGCGCAGCCGCTCTCCCGGCGCCGGCAGCGGCCCCGGGCGCGGGTTGGCGTCCGCGACGTGCGGCTCACGGGTCGGGTGCAGGCGGTAGGCGTCGAAGGCGCGGGTGAGCACCCCGGTCAGCCCCTCGATGCGGCTGCCCACGCGGCTGCTGCCATCTTCATCCAGATAGGGAATGGGGCTCGGAAAGGTGCGGTAGCTGCCGTCGTCCAGCATGAGCACAGAGCGTTCCTGAGTTGCGTCTGGCGCATTGGTGGGCCGGAACAGGCGCTCGGCGGCCAACCTCAGGGTGCCGTAGCGGGCGAGCTCGTAGTTGCCGGTGACGGTCATTGGCTGCGGAAACGTCAGCAGCAGATCCTCAAGGCGTGGTAGCTCCTCCTCGTCGAGGGGCCACGCCACCGCCTTTGGCTCGGGCAGCTGGTCGCTGGCACAGGGTTCGATCCACTCGACCCGCTGCAGCTGAATCCGGCCATGGAACTCGCCGGTCCTGGCGTGGAGCTGGAGGTGCCGGCCGGGAGTGATCAGCTCGGTGTCATCTTGTGTCGGCGTGGGCATATAGACGAACACACCGACGGGGCCTTGCTCGGTCGCCTGCTGCAGATAGAAACCGTTAAGGCGTTCGCGGCCGAGGAACGCCGCGGTTACCACGCCGTCGGCGACCACCTCGCGGCCTTCGGGCAGGGCCGAATGCTCACCGATGCCCTTGATGGCTGCCAGGTCGGTGCTGGAAGGACTGGGGCAGCTGGCCGCCGCCGGCGCGGCCGTCAGCAACAGGGCCAGCAGCAGTGCCAGCAGCCAGGCGCAGCTGGCCACGGCATGGCGCCGGTGCCTGCGGTAGGGTCGGGGCTTGGCGGCGTCGGTCATGGCGGCCTCCATGGCGAATGCTGACGGTCCCAGGGCTTGCTTGCCAATGATGCAACCGACGATTCCAGAATAGCCAGGCTCCCCGTTACCGTTCAGGCCAGGTCGAAGAGCAGGATTTCCGAGGCCTTCACACCCACTGCCTCGATGGGCTCCCCCGGCTGAAAGGCGGCGGCATCGCCGGCCGACAGTCGCTGCCTGTTGATCTCCACTTCGCCTCGCACCACGTGCAGCCAGGCATGGCGCACCGCGGGCGTCGGCGCCCGTTCGCCGGCATCGAACAGCCCGGCGTAGAGGTTGACGTCCTGATTGATGCTCACCGAGCCGTCGCGTCCCTGCCGGGAGGCCACCAGCCGCCACTGCCCCTGGCGCTGCTCGACGGGAAAGGCCTTCTGCTCGTAGCCCGGGGCAATGCCGCGCCGGCTCGGCTCGATCCAGATCTGCAGGAAGTGCAGCTCACGGTCCGGGGCATTGTTGAACTCGCTGTGCATCACGCCGGTGCCGGCCGACATGCGCTGTACATCGCCAGGACGCATGACCGCGCCGTTGCCCATGCTGTCCTTGTGAGCCATCTCGCCGGCCAGCACGTAGGAGAGGATTTCCATGTCCCGGTGGGAGTGGGCACCGAATCCCTGGCCGCCCTGAACGCGATCTTCATTGATCACGCGCAGCTTGCGAAAGCCCATGTGGTTGGGGTCGAAGTAGTCGGCAAACGAAAAGGTGTGGCGAGACTTCAGCCAGCCGTGATCGGCGTAGCCACGCTCGTTGGAATGACGAATGATCATCGGGATGTTCCTCCATAGGCTGTCGGCAAGGGGGCTTCAGCCTACCCTTGCCGGCATGGATGAGTTGGCGTGTGTCAGGAGAGCGGGGCAAGCTCAGGCGTTGCGTCGGAGATCTTCACTCTACGCGCCAGGGGGCGATTCAGCGAGGCGCTGCCGGCGCTGGGGGAAAGGGGCAGGTTGAAGTGCGAATGGTTGGAGGCACTGGAGTGATCGTATCGGTTACTTCGCCGATTATTCTGCCCGGCCACCATGCCCTTGGCGTATCACTCAAGTGATATAAAGCATTATCCACGCTCCAGGGCCGGTTCTAGCATGGGACCAGACTTACCTCTGGAACCCAGGAGCAAGACATGAACACTAAGCATGCCGGCCAGGCCATCGTCGACTCCCTGGCCCTGCACGGCGTGAAGCGCGTCTTCGTGGTGCCCGGCGAGAGCTATCTCGCCGTGCTGGATGGCCTGCACGGCTCGAGCATCGACACCGTGGTCTGTCGGCACGAGGGCGGTGCGGCCTATATGGCCGAGGCCCACGGCAAGTTGACCGGCCAGCCGGGCGTGGCCATGGTCACGCGCGGCCCGGGTGCCGCCAACGCCTTCGTGGCCTTGCACACGGCCTGGCAGGATGCGGTGCCCATGGTGCTGTTCGTAGGGTTGATTCCAGTGGCCGATCGCATGCGTGAGGCCTTCCAGGAGTTCGACCCCCACGCCTGGTTTGGTACCCAGTGCAAGCGGGTGTTCGTGCTCGACGAAGCGGAGCGCGCCTCCGAGGTGGTGGCGGAGGCCTTCTTTGCCGCCAGTTCCGGTCGCCCTGGCCCCGTGGTGATCGGCCTTCCGGAAGACGTGATTACCCATGCGGTTCCCGGTGAGTTGCATCCGGTGCTGCCGGTCGCTGAAGGCGGGGTATCCCCCCGAGAGCTGAACGAGCTCAAGGCGGCTTTGCTGGTGGCGAGCCGCCCGCTGCTCTATATCGGTGGGCAACGCTGGACACCGGAGGCCGCCGCGGCCGTGACCCGCTTCGCCGAGCACAACGGCATTCCGGTGGTGCAGGACTGGCGCGCCACCGACCGTGTGCCCTTCGACTCGCCGGTCAACTGCGGTTCCCTGGGCTATGGGCGCACCGAGGCGACGCTTGCCATGTTCGAGCAGGCCGATGTGCTCGTCGCCGTAGGGGCGCTGCCCACGGATGTGCCCACCGAGGGTTTCACCGCCCGCCAGGGGCATGGGCGCACCAACATCCTGGTCAATATCGACACCGGCCTGCGCGGTCGCAGCGGGGCGGTGACCCGCCAACTCATCGCCACGCCGGTGGCCTTCGCCGAAGCGGTCGCAGACCTCGATCTGGGTCGCGCTGCGGCCTGGCGCGACTGGTGCGCCGAAGGGCGGGCCGCCCAAGTGGCCTTCTCGACGCTGCCTGCCCTGGAGCAGCTGCCTCTGACTCGCCCGGGAACAGCCCATATGAGCGCGGTGGTGGGTGAGCTGGTCAAGCGTCTACCTACCGACGCCGTCTATAGCTTCGGCGCTGGCAACCACTGCGCCTGGGCGCAGCGCTTCTTGCCGACCCGCACCTTCCCCAGCCAGCTCAGCACCCGCAACGGTTCCATGGGCTACAGCGTGCCCGCCGCCGTGGCGGCCTCGCTAGAGAGCCGCGAGCGGCTCTGTGTAGTGGTGGCCGGCGACGGCGAGTTCATGATGAATGGCCAGGAGATTGCGACAGCCGTGCAGCACGGCGCCGCCATGCTGATGCTGGTGATGGATAACGGCCAGTACGGCACCATCCGCTCCCACCAGGAGATGCATTTCCCCGAGCGGGTCAGCGGCACTCAGCTGGCCAATCCGGACTTCGCCGGCCTGTGCCGTGCCTACGGCGGCCACGGCGAGACGGTGCTGGACAACGACGAGGCGGCCGGTGCCGTGGAGCGTGCACTGCGTGCTGTGATCGAGCTGCGTCGGCCGGCCTTGATCCACGTGGTGACTGACCCTCAGCATGATCTGCCCTGATCACGCCTGTATCGACCCTCACCAAAGGGCATAACGACAATCACAACAGGAGTAACCGATGATCCAGTACGCCGTGACCAATCCGGCCACCGGGGAGGTGGAGAAGACCTTTGCCCTGGCGACCGATGACGAGATCCAGAAGGCCATCGCCAGGGCCGACCACGCCTTCGGCGAGTGGCGCCACAGCGCGCAGGCCACCCGTGTGGCGCTGCTGCAGCGAGTCGCCGACCTCTACGTCGAGCGCCGTGAGGAATTGGCTGCCATCATCGCTCGTGAGATGGGCAAGCCGCTGTTCCAGGCCGGCCTCGAGATCGATATCGTGGTCTCCATCTATCGCTACTACGCCGAGCAGGGCCCGCGCTTCCTGGCCAATGAGCCCATCGAGGTGGCGAGTGGGGGTAGCGCGGAGATCCGCAAGGAGGGGCTCGGTGTGCTGCTCGGCATCATGCCCTGGAACTTCCCCTACTATCAGGTGGCGCGTTTTGCGGCCCCCAACCTGATGAACGGCAACACGATCCTGCTCAAGCATGCGCCCCAGTGCCCCGAGTCGGCCCAGGCCATGGAGCAGATCTTCCAGGACGCCGGCGCCCCCGAGGGCGTCTACGTCAACGTCTATGCCAGCAATGAGCAAGCCGCGGAGATCATCGCCGACCCGCGCGTGCAGGGTGTGTCGCTGACCGGCTCCGAGCGGGCTGGCTCCGCGGTGGCCGAGATTGCCGGGCGCCACCTCAAGAAGGTGGTGTTGGAGCTGGGGGGCTCGGATCCTTTCATCGTGTTGGACGATGCCGACCTGGGGCAGGCGGTTCAGCAGGCGCTGATAGGCCGCTTCGGTAACGCCGGCCAGGCCTGCAATGCGGCCAAGCGTATCCTGGTGGATGCCAAGGTACATGATGAGTTTCTGACGGGCTTTTGCGAGGCCATCGAAGGAATCCCGGTGGGTGACCCCATGGCCGAGGGTACCTTCATGGGCCCGCTCTCCTCCGAGCAGGCCCTGCTGACTCTCGAGGCTCAGGTGCAGGATGCCATCGCCCAGGGCGCTACGCTGATCACCGGTGGTCAGCGCCTCGACCGTCCCGGGGCCTGGTATGCACCGACCCTGCTGACCGGGGTGACCCCGGAGATGCAGCTGTTCCGCGAGGAGCTTTTCGGCCCAGTGGCCGTCGTCTTCAAGGTCGCGGATGAGGAGGAGGCGGTGCGCCTGGCCAACGACTCCGCCTACGGCCTGGGGGCGGTGGTCCAGTCCACCAACCTGGAGCGGGCTCGGCGACTGGCCGAGCGGCTCGAGGCCGGCATGGTGCATATCAACGAAGGACCGGGCTCGGCCGCCGAGCTGCCCTTCGGCGGCATCAAGCGCTCAGGCTTCGGTCGCGAGCTGGGCTGCGATGGCATGGAGGAGTTCGTCAACCGCAAGCTGGTAAAGATTGCCGGCTGAACCAAGCCTTTCGAACTAATTGCAAAGCGCCCCGCCGGGTTACCCGGCGGGGCGCTTTGCTCAAGAGCCAGGGGAGGCGTCAGGCGGTGGCGACGGCGTGCGCACAGGCGCAGGCCTTCAGGCGCAGGCATGCCTCGCGCAGCTGCGCTTCGTCCACCGTCAGGCTCAGGCGTACGAAGCCGGCACCGGAGGGGCCGAAGGCCTCGGCGGAGAGTACCGAGACATCGTAGCCATCGAGCAGCGCCTGGCTGAATGCCTTGGCGGAAAGCCCAGTGCGGCGCACGTCGATCATCAGAAACATGCCAGAGGGCGGACGCACCACCCGCAGCAGCTCGCTATCCGCCAGAGCGTCGCAGACGGCATCGCGGCGTGCCCGGTAGGTGGTCTTCATCTCGGCCAGCTCGGCGGGCGGGTGGGCCAGGGCCTCCACGGCGGCGTCCTGGAGGAAGCTGGGGCAGCCGTAGAGCATGCACAGGGAGAGGTTGAAGAGGTGATCGACCAGAGGCGCGGGGGCCATCACCCAGCCCAATCGCCAGCCGGTCATGGCGTGGGACTTGGAGAGGCTGTTGATCACCACGGTACGCTCCGCCATGCCGGGCAGGGAGGCAGGACACAGATGCTCACCGTCATGCACCAGCTCGGCATAGACCTCATCGGACACCAACCAGAGATCATGCTTGCGGCACAGCGCTGCCACCCCTTCCCAGGTGGCCCGGTCGATCAGCTGGCCGGTGGGGTTGTGGGGGCTGTTGAGCATGATCACTCGGGTGCGCGTCGTGATGGCGGCCTCCAGGCGCTCCAGACGCAGGCGGAAGTCCTCATCGGGGTCCAAGGGCACGCGCACGATGCGGGCGTCGGTGGAGCGCACCGCGGCCTCGTAGGTGACATAGGTGGGCTCGGGGATGATCACCTCGTCGTCCGGGTCGAGCAGGCACTGAGCCACGGCGTAGAGGCCGCACTGGGCGCCGTGCAGCACGATGACGCGCTCGGGGCCGACATCCTTCACGCCCTGGCCGCGGTGGTAGGCGGCGATCGCCTCGCGCAGCGCCAGTTTGCCGCGCATGTCGGGGTAGTGGGTATGTCCATCGCGAAGGCCGGCGACCGCGGCATCGACGATGGGGGCCGGGGTGTCGAAGTCCGGGTCGCCGACGGAGAGGATGGTGACCTCCTCTCCGCGGGCGCGGCGCTGCAGGGCCTGGATGTGGATCTCCCAGGCGGCGGTTCCTTCGCCGGCGATGCGCTGGGTCAGCTGCGAGAAGTGCATGGTTTCTCTCCGTTGTACGTTGATGAAAATGGCATCGGGAGCAGGCTCAGTCGTTGGCCAGCGCCATCAGGTCGCTGCAGAGGGCCTCGAAGCGTTCTCCCGGGGTGCCGATCAGCACCAGCTGAGGCGCTGCGGGTGGCTTGAGGGAGGACTGCCACTGCGGGTGGCGCCCGCTGAACTGCAGCAGCCGAAGCGATTCATATCCCCGGCAACGCAGGAACCCCTTGGCACGTAACAGCACGTCGGCGTGCTCGGTCAGCAGCTTGCTCACGGCCTCGGTATCGACCGCGCCGGAAGGCCTCAGGGTCACGCTGGTGCAGGGGTGGGCGCCGCCTGTCCGGGTGGCGGGGGCGAAGCGCGGCACCGGGGGTGCTGGACGCGGTGCCGGTGCATCCTTGGGACTCTCCAGCAACAGGCGCTTTGCTTTCGGGTTGAGTGCGTCCAGCAGGGCCTCCAGCCGTTGGCGAAAGTCGCCGTCATCCGGAAGGCGGTTAAGCAGCAGGCGATGTGCGGTGCGCACCTGATCCCGCCAGGCCTCGCCGATCAGCGGGTGGTTGGCGTTGGCCAGCGCCTGGCTGGCATCGACCAGGCAGACCACCTCCTCGAGGCGAAGCTGACGGGAGACCCGGGCGATATCGGCGATACGCGCCGTGTCGGCCACCCCGCTGGCCTCGATGTAGATCGCCGTGGGTTTGGGCGTGAATCGCAGCACTTCGGCGAGCTGCTCGGCCAGGGTGCCGCCCAGGGTGCAGCAGATGCAGCCGTTGGTCAGGCCGATCACCCGGTCGTCACGGTAGTCGATCAGGGCGCTGTCGATATTGATGTCGCCGAAATCGTTGACCAGGATCAGCGAGCCGGGGGTAATGCCTTTCTGTATCAGGGTGTTGAGGTAACTGGTCTTGCCGGCGCCGAGGAAGCCGCCGATGACTGTCACCGGGATGAGCCGGCCCACCTCCGTTGGCTCAAGCTTCATGGACGCGCCCGCCCAGCACGGTGGCGACCACCTCGATCTTGGCCAGCTGCTCGCCGTCGCCGGCCAGTGGGTCACGGTCGAGCACCGCCATGTCGGCATACTTGCCCATTTCCAGGCTGCCGATCAGGTGATCCAGCTTGAGGGTGTAGGCGGCGCCCAGGGTGATCGCCTCCAGCGCCTGGGGAACGCTGATGCGCTCAAAGGGGCCGAGCAGTTGGCCCGTGGCGGTCTTGCGCGTGCAGGCCACATGGGCGGTGAACAGCGGGCCCAGCGGTGTGACCGGCGCATCGCTGTGGATGGCCAGGGGGACGGCGTGACGCAGTACCGAGGCGGCCGGGTTCAGGCGCTGGGCGCGCTCCCCGCCCAGCACGGTATCGGCGTGGACGTCCCCCCAGTAGTAGAGGTGGTTGGTGAGCAGGTTCATGCACAGCCCCAGGGCCTTGGCGCGGCGCATTTGTGCCTGATCGGCGACCTGGCAGTGATGCAGGGTGTGGCGATGGTCGAGACGCGGCCACAGCTCCAGCGCCT
The DNA here is from genome assembly GCF_047795635.1 of Halomonas sp. HK25. Classification (GTDB taxonomy): domain Bacteria; phylum Pseudomonadota; class Gammaproteobacteria; order Pseudomonadales; family Halomonadaceae; genus Halomonas. Next base: position 1,120,850 of record NZ_CP181044.1, read on the forward strand.
CCTGGAGGGTATCCAGCATCAGCTCCACCGCTTCGTCGCCGTTGGTGTGGATCTGCAGGTGCACGCCGGCCTGATGGTAGGCCTGGACGATGCGATTGAGTTCTTCCGGTGTCGCATTCCAGGCGCCATTGGGCAGGCCATTATGGTAATAGGGCCACTTCAGTCGGCTGGTGAAGGCCGACATGGAACCATCGGTCATCACCTTGGCCAGCCCGAAGTGGAGGCGTGGGTTGCTCTTCTCGCGGCAGGCCGCCAGGCGCTCGATGCCTTCATCGATGGGGCGACCGAGGGTGCTCATCGCCGGCACGATGCGGATCGGGAAGTCCTCTTCCTCGGTCACGGTTATCAGCGAGGCGATACCTTCGTCGGTGAGCGGGTTGAAGAGGTCGGTGGCGGTGGTCACCCCGGCCAGCCTGGCCGCCTCACCGAAGCGGCGCAGGGTGTCGGGCTTCGAGACGATATCGAACAGGCTCACGCCCAGGCTCTCGTGGATGGCATGCATGGCCGCCATCTCCTTGATCGAGCCGGTAGGCCTGCCCTGGTCATCGAGCAGGATGCCTTCGATATCGGCGTGGCGATCCAGGCCGGCGCGCTCGATCATGGCGCTGTTGACGGTCATGGCGTGGAAGGAGAGGTGCACGACGACCACCGGGCGGTCGCTCACGGCGGCATCCAGGGCATGGCGATCAACGCTCTCGCCCTGGAAGAAGATCGGGTCGAAGCCCCAGGCGATGATCGGTTCGTCGGCGGGCAGGCGCGCGGCGGCCTCGCGTAGGCGACTCTGCATGGCGGCGATGTCGCGGATGCCCTCCCAGACCTGGCCCCGGGGGTCCTTGCGCGGATAGTAGCCGAGATAAAGGTACTGCCAGAGCGCCCCCTCGTGGGCATGGCTGTGGCCCTCTACCATGCCAGGCATGATCACCCGATCGGCGAAGCGATCATCATGGCGCATCTCGCCCTGGTGGCGGGCCAGGTCGGCCATGCTCTCCACGGTGCCGACGCCCAGGATGCGGCCGTCGCGCACGGCGATATGGGTGGCCTCCGGCAGGGAGGGATTCATGGTAATGATCTTCTTCGCGCTGAACACGGTGGTGGTCATGGTGGTACCTTGTTATTGGACGTGTGGAGCTTAATTAACCTCGATTATTAGTAAGGGAGGCGGCGAAGTATAATGTTGAACATTCATCCCACCATGCGCCGGGGTTATCGCCGTGAGAGTTGAAATCCGCCAGCTGAAGGCCTTTATCGTGGTGGCTGAAAAGCTGCATTTCGGCCAGGCCGCCACGGCCCTGCACCTGACCCAGCCGGCCTTGAGTCGCACCGTCCAGCAGCTCGAGGAGGCCATCGGTGAGCCGCTGCTGATACGCAGCAACCGCAGCGTTTCTGTGACCGAAGCGGGGCGAGTCTTCCTGGACAAGGCCCAGCGCATCGTTGATGACCTGGATGACGCCATCGAGCTGACCCGACAGGCAGCCGGTGGGGAAAAGGGGAAGCTGCGCATCGGCTATACCGACATGGCGATCCTCGGCAGGCTGCCCGACGTGGTGCACGCCTTTCGAGAGCGCTATCCCGGCGTCGAGGTCGAGATGCTGTATGCGCCCAATACCCCGCAGCTGCATCTGCTGGAGGATGACCGCCTCGACTTTGCCTTCGTCTCCGGGGTGATCCAGGCCGAGGGGTTCGATACCCGTGTCGTGCAGGACGATCGCTTCGTGGTACTGCTGCCGCCCGGTCACCCGCTGGCCGAGAAAGCTGAACTGACGCTCGCCGACCTGCGTGGTGAGCCCTTCGTGATCGGCATTCGCCAGAACTGGCGGGACTACCGGCGCCACCTGGACGCCATCTTTCTGGAACAGCGTTTCGAACCCCGCATCGTGCAGGAGGCTTACAACAGCCAGGCGGTGTTTGCCTTCGTGGCGGCCGGCATGGGCGTCAGCGTTCACATCGAGTCGGCGCGGCGCTGGATGTGTGACCGGGTGGCCGTGCGGCCGCTCACCGGGGTCGACTCGACCTTCCAGACTTCAGCCCTGTGGCGCAGCGACGGTGACTCTCCCCTGAAGCGCCACTTCCTCGAACACCTCTATCAATCGCTCAAGATGTGAGTCAGCGCCGGCCCTCTGCGTGAATCGGCCGGCCCGGGGCACGCCTGCCACCGGGCCATAACGTGACGGTCAGCTGATCTTCGCTGCGGTCGCGGAGCGGCGTCTGGCCGGCTCCAATGCCATCACCGTGAACAGTGTGAGCGCCGATGCCGGCACACCGATGAATACCGGGCTCCAGCCGCCAGGCTGGCCCAGTAGTTGCCAGCTCAGGGCCACCACCAGCCCGACCCACATGGCACTGGCGCCGGCCAGCCGGCTGGGCCGGGACCACAGCACCCCGAGCAACAGAGGGACCAGCAGACTGGCGACCAGAATCGCCGAGCCCGTGATCCACAGCTGGATCAGACGCGGCACGGCGAGTGCCAGCAGCAGTGAGATCAAGGCCATGACGATTACCGCGCCGCGACTGCACATCAGTAGCTGACGATCGGTGGCGCCCTTGGCGTTGGGCTGAATGAAATCGCTGACCAAGGTGGAGGCACCGGCAATGAAGAAGGAGTCGGCGCAGGAGACCACCGTCGCGATCAGGGTGATCAACATCAGCGCGAAGAACCAGAAGGGCATCGCCTCCTGGATGACGTGGTAATAGATCATCGAGGGCGGCTCGGCGACGATGCCCAGCCCCACCTTGGCGAACACGCCGGTCATCACAACCACCAGGCCGCTGATCAGCAGCAGGATCACCGCCCACCAGTAGGCCTTCATGGTGGTACCCAGGTCCTTGGCCGACCAGATCCGCGACCAGAGGTCCTGACGTACCAGTACGGCGGCACCCAGGGTGAACATGAACAGGAAGATCTGGTAGGGGGAGATATTGGTCAGCTGGAACAGCGCCTGCTGGCCGGTGGCCTCGGCGCTGGACATAACCTCGCCCCAGCCTCCTGACATGACATAGACGGCCACGAACAGGGCCACGATGCCCGCCGTCTGGATGGTGCCCTGAACGGCATCCGACCAGACCACCGAGGTGAAGCCGCCCAGGTAGGTCTTGAGGGTCAGGAAGGCGCAGGCGATCAGGATGCCGTGGGTCGTTTCGAGGCCGAAGATCAGCTTGAGGATGGTGGCCAGGGCAACGAACTGCATCCCGGTCAGCGCCGAGATGGCCACCAGGTTGGCGATGGAGGCGGGGTAGCGTGCCAGGGGGCCATAGCGTAGCGCCGCATAGTCGCCAACGGTGTAAAGCTCATGCCGGTCGCCCAGCTCTCGCAGGCGCTTGACGAAGAAGGCGGTCAGGATCGCCAGCACCCCGATAAGGGGAAAGAGCATCCACATCTGGCTGACGCCGATGCGGTAGGCATCAGCCATCAGGCCCAGCAGCATGGCACCTCCGATCAGCGTGCCCAGGATGGTCAGGATCATCGGCAGCAGCGGCATGCTGCGCCCTGCGACGTTGTAGCCGGCGAAGGTCCTCACCTTGCGATAGAAATAGTAGGCATAGAGCAGGATGAGGATGGCATAGGCGCCGGTCAGGGCGATCACGGTGGGGAGCTGGTGGTCGGGAATCAGCATCGTGGCTTCCTCGAATAGTTATTGGATGCGAAGCGTGGTCTTTGCGTTGATGCTATGTCCGCAGCTGTCGTTGGGAACAATGCCGTTTTGCTCTCATGCGATAGGCACTGTGCATCGAGGCGCCGGGCTAAGGAAAAAGGCCCCGCCGTGGCGGGGCAATCGATGAACAAGACAGGCCAGTCGAGGGAAGGGTACCTAGAACCGGTACATCACCATGCCCTGGAGGCGAACCGCATCGCCGGAGTCGCCCCGAGCGGTTTCACGCTGATGGTAGCCGGCCTCCACCCCGTAGGTGACGTTCTGAACCGGCGACCACATATAGTTGACGAACAGGGTTTCCCAGCGATCGTCAGCCGGTGCCTGGGGATGGATTGCGTCATCAGCGATCGCATCGTCGATATCGGCAGTAGCGATACCGTAGGCCAGGTTGAGACTCCCGGGGCCGACCCGGGCGCTGAGCCCCAGCACGCCTCCAGTAGCGGAGATGGACTGGGCCTGGCCACTGCTGTCCAGGTAGCCTGCGCCCACGCCGCTGGCCAGTGCCGGATTACCATAGAGGTAGTTGCCGATGCCGTCCCCGTGGACCACGGCACCCTGAACCTTGACCGCCTCGCCGAGCGCCAGGCTGGCCTCCAGGGCCAGGCCCCAGCCGAGGGTGCGGTCGGTGCTGTCGTCAGCGCCGCGATAGAACTCGATCTCGCGCAGCATGGCGGAGGAGGCGTACTGGAAGGTGTCTGTACCGCCGTGATAGCGCAGCGTCAGGTGCGGCAGGCGGCTCTTGCTGGTATTGGCTTCGTCCAGAGGCAAGGTCGAGGCGCCGATGAAGCCGCTGGGATCTTCCAGAGCGACGGCGAAGCCCCCCAGGCTGTAGCGCAGCTGTGCGAGGCGCCCCAGCTGTGCCTGGCCGACCTGGCCATTGAAATCCACCGTCGGCGTGAAGCCGATGAAGCGGTCGCTGCCGAAGTTGGTCTTGGTCTGGCCGGCCAGCAGGCCATTCCACTCGCCATAGGCATGGCGCAGGCGAAATTCTCCCCCCCACTGCCGAAGAAGTCCCCCTCGAGGCGGGTTTTCAGGTCGCCGTTGGATGTCGGTGTTGAGGTGGTGATGCCGAAGCGGCTCTGATAGGCATGCAGGGTGCTATGGCCGTCTGGGCCAGGTTGCCCATCCGCTCGAATCGCCCCGGGGTTCACCGCATTGCCGAGATTGTCATCCAGGTCCTGAATGATATCCAGCTTGGCGAAGCCATAGACGCTGGCCCTGGTGTCGCCGGCGTTGATCTCGAAGGCGGAGGCTGAGGCAGACGCCACCAGAGAGCCAGTAAGCAGGACGGACGCAAGAGGAGTCAGTCGAAAGATCATGAGAGAGTTATGTCCATTTGTGGGCTTGTTATTGGAGAAACATCGATATCGAACACGATGCTGAAGACAGGTTATATTTTTGTATTTTCTGTTTGAAATGCCGTATTTCTCTCATGCGATGCCTGTGATGCATCCACGTTGATGAGTCGTTTCGTATGCCCATATAAAATGCCAGGCATCCGCATCGGGATGCCTGGCAAAGGGTTGATGGTTGAGCGTGTGGGGGCTACCAGCCAGTGTGCTGGGCGATGACCAGGAAGATGGCAGCAGAAGTGCACCAGACCAGCATCAGCGGCGCGATGAACTTCAGCCACCGTCCGTAGGGGATCTTGCCGATGGCCAGGATCGCGAGGGCCACCCCGGGGAAGATGATGTTGGTGAAACCATCTCCGAACTGGAAGGCTAGTACCGCGGTCTGGCGTGTCACGTCAAGCAAATCAGAAAGCCCGCTCATGATCGGCATGGTAATCAGCGCCTGGCCGCTGCCGGAGCCGACCAGGAAATTGAACAGCCCTTGCACGATGAACATGCCCACTGCGGTTAGGTAGGAGGGGGTGCCATCGATCAACTGGCTGATACCATGGACGATGGTATCGAGGACGTTACCATCATTGAGCAGGATCGATGCCGCGCGGGCCAGACCGATCACGATCACACCGACCAGCACCAGATTGAAACCCTCGTGGAAGATTTCGGCTATGCGGCTGAAGGTGAAGCCATAGACAAGCCCGAGCACGATGGCCATGAAGGCATACCAACCACCGATCTCGATAAAGTACCAGCCGTGGTTGAGTAAACCGTGGATCATGACCCCCATGCCAGCGGCCAGGAAGAGCCCGCCGACCACATTGCGCCAGGTACTGAAGCTGGGAACATTATCCTCGCTGGTCAGGAAGGCGCCGTTCTGTCCATCGTCATGAACCAAGCTCGACTGGGGATTGGATTGCACTTTCATGGCATAGCGCATGACGTAGAGCATGCCGGTCAGGCTGATGAAGGCCAGGATCAGGCTGCGATAGCCGATGCCCGAATAGAGCGGGAGCTCCATCAGGGTCTGGGCCAGCCCTACCGTCGCCGGTGCGGTCAAGGCCACCGAAAAGCCCGCACAGGTGCTGACCAGCACCATGGCGGTGGCGGTGAAGCGGTCGTAGCCCATCCGGAGCATCAGCGGGATCATCACCGGAACATAGACGAGGCCCAGCTCCATGGCGCCGGTGAAGGTGGTGAACAATGTCATGGGGATCATCATCACCGGAACGATCAGGATCGGACGACGCGAGAAGGCATTCACTACCTTCTGGATCATCAACGCCAGCAGGCCGGTGTGCTGAAGCATGGCAAAGAGGCCACCGATCATCAGCCCCCCGAAGATGATCGGGCCGGCCTCCACCAGACCGCGGGGAATCGAGAACAGCAGGTCGAGAAAGCCGAGGCGGTCACCCTCCAGGTACTGGAAGGTACCGGGGGCCACCAGCTGCGTACCGCGGGGCCCTTCGACTCGCTCGAAGCTGCCTTGGGGCGCCAGCCAGGTGATCAGGTAGGCGATCAGGATCAGCGCCGCCATGATCACGTAAACATGGGGCATCCGGAAGCGGCCCTTGAGCCAAGAGGTATCAGGCCGCCCCTTTCGGGCAGCTTGCTGGGTCGTGGTGGTCATATCGAAGACTCGTTATTGTCGTTCAGTGTGTGTTAAACCTGCGCTCCTTTCGGGTCAGGCGCAGTAGCGAAGGGCAACCTCGCAGAAAAGGCGCGTGCCGATCAGAAGGGCATCCTCATCGATGGTGAAGCGCGGATGGTGGTGCGGAAAATCACTGCCCTTCTGCGCATTACCGGAGCCGATGAAGAAGTAGCTTCCCGGTGCCTCCTGCAAGAAAGCAGAGAAGTCCTCGGCGCCCATCTTGGGCGGGGTATCGATCACTGCCGCCTCTCCGAAGGCCTCGATAGCCGCTTCCCTTACCAGCTGAGTCGGCGCCTCGTCGTTGATCACCGGGTGGTAGCCGCTGAGGTACTCAAAGCGGTAGTTGGCGCCGTGGGCCTCGGTGATGCCCTTGACGATGCGCTCCATCAGTATCGGTACCTGGGCACGCACCTCGGGATCGAAACTTCTCACTGTGCCGGCCAGTTCGGCCTTGTCGGCGATCACGTTCGGAGCTTCACCCGCGACGAACTTGCCTACCGTGACCACCAAGGGCTCCAGCGGATTGGTGTGCCGGGCCACCAGTTGGTGCAGGTTGGAGACCACTTCGGCACCGATAGCGATACTGTCTCTGGCTTGGTGGGGCATGGCGCCGTGACCGCCCTTGCCCTGGATGGTGATGAAGAAGCCGTCTGGGGCCGCCATCATCGGGCCATTGCGCACGCCGATCTTGCCGGTCTCGACATCTGACATCAGATGGGCACCCATGACCCAGTCGACGCCCTCCATGGCGCCGGCTTCCACCATTTCCTTCGCGCCGCCAGGGAAATACTCCTCGGCATGCTGAAAGAAGAAGCGAATCTCACCCTGGAGTCGTTCGCGGTGCTGGGACAGGATCCTGGCGGCGCCGAGCAGCATGGCCGTATGGCCGTCATGGCCGCAGGCATGCATCACCCCCGGCTCACACGAGGCGAACTCGAAGTCGTTTTCTTCCTGGATTGGAAGGGCGTCAGTGTCGGCGCGCAGGGCCAGTGTCTTGCCGGGCAGGTCACCAATCAGGCGGGCCATCACGCTGGTGGGGGTCGGGCGGCTGAGTTCCAGATTACCGAAGGAACGCAGAACTTCCTCGATGTAATCGGCGGTCCTGCTTTCCTTGAAGGAGAGTTCCGGATGGCGGTGAAGGTGCCGGCGCCAGGTGGTGATGTCGTCACGATAGTGGGTAACCTGATCGGCCAGAGTATGGGGCATCATGGGCACGTCCTTATTGAAGTTATTGGGCTCGACAGGCGCCTTGGCATACCGCCGCTGTTACGGGGAGTGCCGGGCTGCCCTGGATGGTCAAAGCCTATAGGTCGATGGGAAGGCGCTTCAATGTGCAGCTAGGGCTGAAACGATGCCGTTTGTTGATGATGCAATGTCTGGCGATGATGGATAAATAATTTCCAATTTTATCAGTAGGTTGATTGGATTTTCTGTGTGACCACTCGGTCAGCTTGTGGAGGGGTTTTTGCTTCTGCCAGTGGCAGCAGCGTCCCGGCTAGCGGCTTGCGCAGCGTATCAAGCGCCGCCGCAGACTTCTTGAGCCGCATGACATGGCCGGGCCGCAGCCCATGGCGCGGTGCGTACCTTCATCGGGTTCAGCCGTGCGGCAGGACTGAACCAATACCGGTGACGAAGCCGCACAGGCCCAGGCCCTGCGTCAGCCGGCGACGGATTGGCCATTCAGGGAAAGCTTGCAGGGAATTGCCTCGGCAAGAAACTCGATCAGAGCCCTGACGGCGGGTACCAGCCCTCTGCGAGACGTGAAGACCGCCTGGATCGTACCGTAGGGCGAACGCCACTCCGGCAGCACTTGAACCAGCTCACCCGAATCCAGTCCCGGCTGGCAGATGTTGTTGGGCAGAAGCGCCACGCCTAACCCCTCTCGTGCGGCGGCCAGCAGCATGTCGAAATTGCTGCACATCATTCGCGGGCGAAGGCTGACAACTGCGGTCTCGTCATTGGGGCCGTGCAGCTCCCAATGGACCAGATCAGACTCTTCAGCCATCGAGAGCGTCGGTACGTCAGCGAGGCGGTCGATGGAAGAGGGAAGCTCATAGGCAACTTGCATGGCAGGACTCGCTGCAAGCACCAGCTGGCTTTGGCCCAGCGGACGCATGACCAGGGACGCATCGCTCTCGCCGAAAGGGGCTCTCAGGAGTTCAATCAGCCGATCCACCCCTCTTCGGTCAATTCGGGGCAGAACAGCTTCGAGAGTCTGGACACGAATGGTGATGGCGTCATTTCCCGAGAAGAGGCCGACGCAGGCACGTTGCCAGCCAACTTCCTCTACCTGGACCGCAACCATGACGGGGTGATCGCTCACCGGGAGTTCCACTTCCGTCCGCGTTGATCCCCTGGTTCTGATGCCAGAGTTCACGCTTCGGATCTACGCCTTGGCGACAGGAAATCGGGGTGCGTCCCCGATTTCCTTAGCTGGTGCCCGGATGGCGCCGCGGCGTGCTGTCTCCGGCACAGAAAACACATGGGGGTTGGGGGAAGTGCGCCCGGCGCCCATGCCATATCCGAGCTAGTCTGATCGAGGAAGGTGCGCATCTGTCCCGTCATATTCCCGAAGCGAGTCGGGGTGCTGAAGATCATGGCATCGTTGTCGCCAACCTCCTTGGGTGGAGTAACCGGCGCGCTCTGATCGGTCTTACCGCTCACTGCCAATGATCAGAACTGCAGCCCGAGCGCGAAGCCGCCGATCAGGTAGCAGAAGAGGGTGATCAAGACGATCCCGATGACGTTGAGTACAACCCCGCCGCGCGCCATCTGGGCGATGGTAACGGCGCCGGTACCGAAGACAATGGCGTTCGGGGGCGTACCAACCGGTAGCATGAAGGCGCAGGTCGCGGCAAAGGCCGCCGGGATGAGCAGCGTCATCGGATCGGCGCCGATGCCGACCGCAACGCCCCCGAGCACGGGGATGAAGGTCGCGGCGGTCGCGGTGTTGCTGGTCACCTCGGTCAGGAACAGGATGATCGTGGCGACGGCGGCGACTAACAGGATGATCGGAAGCATGCCGAGGCCTGTGACCTGCTGGCCGAACCAGTTGTCGAGGCCGGACGCCGCGACGGCGCCGGCGAGACTCAGGCCGCCACCGAACAGCAGCAGTACGCCCCAGGGCAACCCATCCTCGGCATCTTGCCAGGTCAGCACCATCTCGCTCCGGCCTCTACCGGGCAGGATGAACATCGCGATACCGGCGGCGACGGCGATGGCGGTGTCGTTAAGATTGCCAAGCGGCCCCAGCCGCTCACCCACTCCCGGTATGTTGGCGAGCAACCCGGGCACGACCCACAGGAACGCCGCCGAGCCGAAGACGAACATCACCATCTTCTCGCCCTGGCTGAGCGAGCCGAGCTTATGGATCTCGCCGGCGATCATCTCCTTGCCGCCGGGGATCTCCGCGATCTTGAAGCGGTAGAGCACACGAGTCATCAATACCCAACCCACCAGGATGAAGGTGAAGGCCAGCGGCACTCCAAGCATCATCCAGTCGAGAAAGCCGATGGTGCGGCCCAGCTCATCGGCGGCGTAGCCCGCGACGATGGCGTTCGGTGGGCTACCGAGCAGGGTGCCGAGGCCGCCCATGCTCGCCGACCAGGCAATCGCCAGGAGCAGGCAGACACCGAAACGCTTGATGTTTTCGTCGTAGATGAAGTCCACGTGACCGGGCCTATGGTGATCGTGCTCGTGGCCTGCGGGGTCGTGCCCGGGCGCGGCCGTCTTCAACGTCTCGCCGCTACGCTCTGCGACCAGGGCCAGTACGGAGAGCCCGATCGGCAGCATCATCAGGGTCGTCGCGGTGTTCGAGACCCACATCGACAGAAAGCCCGTGGCGAGCATCATGCCGAGCACGATGCGCTTCGGCTCGACACCCACCCGTGCCAGCGTCAGCAGCGCAATGCGGCGATGGAGGTTCCATTTCTCCATCGCGATGGCGATCAAGAAGCCGCCGAGGAAAAGAAACACGATGGAACTGGCATAGGGCGCCGTGGCCTCGCCGACGGTCCGCGCCGTCAGCATCGGGATCAGCACGATCGGCAGCAGGGACGTGGCCGAGAGCGGGATCGCCTCCGTCATCCACCAGACCGCCATCAGGGTGGCGATCGTCGCGACCCAGCGAGCGTCCGACGACAGTCCCTCGGCGAACCCCATGGCGATCCAGACCACCAACGCCATGATCAACCCGAAGGCACGCAAGCCCCATGTCATTTTCGCGGATCTCCCACCGGGCCCTGACTCCCCGGTAAAGTCTTCGTATTCTCCTTGCTGACGAGGTTGATCGGCCATTGTTACGTCCTCCCCGATTGTTTGCATTTATTTATGCTTGGGAGTTCCAGGGTAGACGGCTGAGGTTGGGTAGCCGCGTGTACGCGGCGGCATCAGCCGCCCGATGGTGTTCGCCCTATCGCTTCTTCTGCGGAGGCAGATCGGTACACACCCCTTCGAACAATTCTGCGGCCATGCCGACCGACTCGCCCAGGGTCGGATGCGGATGGATGGTCTTGCCGATGTCGACCGGGTCGCAGCCCATCTCGATGGCCAGACATAGTTCGCTGATCAGATCCCCCGCCTGGGTGCCGACGATGGCCCCGCCGATGATGCGATGGGTCTCCTCGTCGAACAGCAGCTTGGTGAAACCTTCGTCGCGGCCGTTGGCGATGGCACGACCGGAAGCGGCCCAGGGGAATACCGCCTTGCCGTACTTGATGCCCTCGGCCTTGCATTCGGTCTCGGTCTTGCCGGCCCAGGCGACTTCCGGGTCGGTGTAGGCCACCGAGGGAATCTGGCGGGCATCGAAGAAGCTCTTCTGACCGGCGGCGGCTTCCGCCGCGACATGCGCCTCATGCACCGCCTTGTGGGCCAGCATCGGCTGGCCGATGATGTCGCCGATGGCGAAGATGTGCCCGACGTTGGTGCGCATCTGCTTGTCGGTGCCGATGAAACCGCGTTCGTCGACCGCCACGCCGGCGTTCTCGGCACCGATCTTGTTGCCGTTGGGCGTGCGCCCGACCGACTGCAGGATCATGTCGTACAGCTGGGGCTCGGCGGGGGCGTTGTCGCCCTCGAAGCTGACCTTGAGGCCGTTCTTCTGGGCCTTCACGGCGGTTGTCTTGGTCTTGAGCATCACCTTGTCGAAGCGCGGCGTGTTGACCTTCTCCCAGACCTTGACCAGGTCGCGGTCGGCGCCGGTCATCAGCCCGTCGAGCATCTCGACCACGTCGATGCGAGTGCCCAGGCTGGAGTAGACCGTGGCCATCTCCAGGCCGATGATGCCGCCGCCGATGACCAGCATGCGCTTGGGGATGGTGGTCAGTTCCAACGCGCCGGTGGAGTCCACCACCCGGGGGTCGTCGGGAATGAAGGGGAGTGTCACCGACTGGGAACCGGCGGCGATGATGCACTTGTCGAACTTCACCACCTGCTTGTCGCCGGACGGTTCCTGGCCGTCTCCGCTGGTCAGGGCAACTTCCAGGTGATGCGGGTCGAGGAAGGTCCCGATCCCCCGCAGCGTCTGGACCTTGCGTGCCTTGGCCATGCCGGCCAGCCCCCCGGTGAGCTTGCCGACGACCTTTTCCTTCCAGCCGCGCAGCTTGTCGAGATCGATCTTCGGCTTGCCGAAGGCGATGCCGTGTTCGGCCATGTCATTGGCCGCGTCGGTGACCGCCGCGACATGCAGCAGCGCCTTGGAAGGGATGCAGCCGACGTTGAGGCATACCCCGCCGAGGGTGGCATAGCGCTCCACCAGCACGGTCTTCATCCCCAGGTCGGCGGCCCTGAAGGCGGCCGAGTAGCCGCCCGGGCCGGCGCCGAGCACCAGCATCTCGCACTCGAGGTCGGCTCCGCCGGTGTGAGTGGCTGCCGCAGGCGCGGGGGAGGCGGCCGCCTTCTCCCCCGCTCCCTGGGCGGGAGAGGGTGAGGAGGTGGGGGATTTGCCTTCGGCTTCCAGCATCAGGATCGCCGAGCCTTCCGAGACCTTGTCGCCGACCGCCACCATCACGTCGCTGACCTTGCCGGCCTTGGGCGCGGGTACATCCATCGAGGCCTTGTCGGTCTCCAGGGTGATCAGCGGGTCCTCGGCACGGATCGTATCGCCGGGCCGCACCAGCACTTCGATCACCGGGACGTCATCGAAATCGCCGATGTCCGGCACCCGAACCTCCTCAAGGCTGCCACCGCCATAACCCCCGCCGGCATCGCCGGGCGCCGCGGACCCCACCCCTGGTTCATGGACCGCCGGATGCGGGTCGTGGTCCGCCACCCGGGAATTGATCTCGGCCGGTTCCAGCAGCATGATGATCGAGCCTTCCGAGACCTTGTCACCCTCCTTGACCTTGAGCTCTCCGACCGTTCCTGAAGCCGGAGACGGCACGTCCATGGAGGCCTTGTCGGTCTCTATAGTGATCAGCGGGGTTTCGATGTCGATCGCATCGCCCGGCTTGACCAGCACTTCGATGATCTCGACGTCCTTGAAGTCCCCGATATCGGGCACCTTGACTTCGATTGCATTGGCCATGTCGTGGACTCCTCACATGATAATGCGCCGCATGTCGGCGAGCAGATTGGCAAAATGGACGTTGAAACGGGCCGCAGCGGCGCCGTCGATCACCCGGTGATCCCAGGAGAGCGACAGGGGTAGCACGAATCGCCAGGCCGATTCCTTGCCGTCCGGCGAGACCTGCTTCCAGTAGGAGCGACACACGCCCATGATGGCCACTTCGGGGGCGTTGATGATGGGGGTGAAATACAGCCCGCCGATTCCGCCCAGCGAGGAGATGGTGAAACAGCCGCCCTGCATCTGATCGGGCTTGAGCTTGCCGTCGCGGGCCAGCTTGGCCAGCGCCCCCATTTCCTGGGCGATCTCGACCACGCCTTTCTGGTCCGCATCGCGGATCACCGGCACCACCAGGCCGTTGGGCGTGTCGGCGGCGAAACCGATGTGGTAATACTGCTTGAGGATCAGATTGTCGCCGTCCAGCGAGGCGTTGAACTCGGGGAACTGCTTCAAGGAGGCGACCGCGGCCTTGATCATGAAGGCCAGCATGCTGACCTTGATGCCGGCCTTCTCGTTGGCCTTGTTGAACTGCACCCGGAAGGCTTCCAGGTCGGTGATGTCGGCCTCGTCGTGGTTGGTGACGTGGGGAATCTGCACCCAGTTGCGATGCAGGTTGGCACCGGAGATCTTCTTGATGCGCGACAGTGGCTGGGTCTCCACCGGGCCGAACTTGCTGAAGTCGACCTTGGGCCAGGGCAGCAGATCCAGCCCCCCGCCGGCGGAAGGCGCTGCGGCAACCGGCGCCGCCGCGCCGCCCTTGGCGACGCTGCGTATGTCCTCCTGGGTGACCCGGCCCTTGAGGCCGGTTGGCGGCACTCGTGTCAGGTCCACCTCCAGTTCGCGAGCCAGGCGGCGAGCCGAGGGGCTGGCGTGAACCCGGCTGAAATCCGCGATCGGCCCGGTCGACGGCGCGGCCGTCGGTGGACTCGAGGGGGGATCCGCCGGTGGCGGCGTCTTCTCTTCTTCCGCGGCACGAGAGGGGGCAGGAGTGGCAGGGGACGCCGCTTCGTCTTCCGCCTCCAGCGTCAGGATCGTCGACCCCTCGGAAACCGAGTCACCGAGCTTGACCTTGATCTCCTTGACGGTGCCGGCCTGGGGGGCGGGCACGTCCATCGAAGCCTTGTCGGATTCCACGGTGATCAGCGGGTCCTCGGCCTGAATGCTGTCCCCGGCCTGGACATGGATTTCGATGATCGGCACATCGGTATAGTCGCCGATGTCGGGTACCTTGATGTCTTGGATGGCCACGTTTCTTCTCCTCCGGCTCAGGCGTACAGGGGGTTGGGCTTTTCGGGGTCGATGCCGTATTTGGCGATGGCATCCCGGACCTTGCCGCTCTTGAGCTTGCCCTCGTCGACCAGAGCCTGCAGCGCGGCCAGGGTGACGTAATGACGATCCACCTCGAAGTGGCGGCGCAGCGCCTCACGGCTGTCGGAGCGACCGAAGCCGTCGGTGCCCAGTACCTCGTAACGCCGCGGCACGAAGGGTCGAATCTGTTCCGCGAACATTCGGATGTAGTCGGTGGAGGCGATGACCGGTCCTTCGGAACCTTCCAGGCATTGTTCGACATAGCTCTTGCGCGGCGTCTTCCCGGGATGCAGCCGGTTCCAGCGCTTGACGGCCTGGCCGTCGCGGGCCAGCTCATTGAAGCTCGGGCAACTCCAGACATCGGCCGCCACGCCCCAGTCGTCGCGCAGCAGGTCCACCGCGGCAATCACTTCGTTGAGGATGCTGCCACAGCCCAGCAGCTGTACCCGGGGTCCCTTTCCCTTGGCCTTGCTGAAGGGGTACATGCCCTTGATGATGCCTTCTTCGGCGCCGTCGGGCAGCGCCGGATGATGGTAGTTCTCGTTCAGCGTGGTGATGTAGTAGAAGACGTTCTCCTGATCCTCGTACATGCGCTTGAGGCCATCGCGCACGATCACCGCCACCTCATAGTGGAAGGTGGGGTCATAGGCCATGCAGTTGGGGATGAACTGGGCGAACAGCTGGCTGTGCCCGTCCTGGTGCTGCAAACCCTCGCCGTTCAGGGTGGTGCGCCCCGAGGTGCCGCCAATCAGGAAGCCCCGCGCCAGCATGTCGCCGGCCGCCCAGGCCAGGTCGCCGATGCGCTGGAAGCCGAACATGGAGTAGTAGACGTAGAACGGGATCATGGTGACCCCGTGGTTGCTGTAGGACGTGGCCACGGCGATCCACGACGACATGGCCCCGTCCTCGTTGATGCCTTCCTGCAGGATCTGGCCCTTCTGGTCCTCCCGGTAGGGCATGATCTCCTCGGCGTCCATGGGCACATACTTCTGCCCCTCGGGGGCGTAGATACCGATCTGCCGGAACATGCCCTCCATGCCGAAGGTGCGTGACTCGTCGGCGACGATCGGCGTCAGCCGAGGCCCCAGGGTCTTGTCCCGGGCCAGGGAGACCATGATGCGCACCAAAGCCATGGTGGTGGACATGGTGCGTTCCCCGGTGTCCGCCAGCACCTGCTTGAACATGTCCAGGGGGGGCGCCTTGAGCACATCGCCGTTGCGCTGGCGCTGGGGGAGATAGCCCCCCAGCGCCTTGCGCTGCCCGTGCAGGAACTGCATCTCGGCGCTGTCCTCGGGGGGCTTGAAGAAGGCCGCCTTGGTGACCTGTTCGTCACTGAAGGGCAGTCCGAAGCGCTGGTGAAAATGCCTGAGATTGTCCTCGCCCAGTTTCTTCTTCTGGTGGGTGATGTTCTGGCCCTCGCCGCCCTCACCCATGCCGTAGCCCTTGACGGTCTTCATCAGCAGCACCGAGGGCTTGTCCTTGGTGTTGACCGCCGCGTGATAGGCCGCGTAGACCTTCTGCGGATCGTGGCCACCGCGGACCAGCTTGTAGTAGATGTCGTCGTCCGACAGATGGGCGACCATTTCCTTGAGCTCCGGATACTTGCCGAAGAAGTGCTCGCGGATATAACCGCCACCCTTGACCTTGAAGTTCTGGTACTCGCCGTCGACGCACTCCCCCATGCGCTTGCGCAACAGCCCCTGGGTGTCCTTGGCCAGCAGTTCGTCCCAGCCCGACCCCCACAGGCACTTGATGACGTTCCACCCCGCACCCCGGAAGTTGCCTTCCAGTTCCTGAACGATCTTGCTGTTGCCGCGCACCGGGCCGTCCAGACGCTGCAGGTTGCAGTTGATCACGAAGATCAGGTTGTCCAGCTTCTCCCGGTGGGCCAGCGAGATGGCGCCCTGGGACTGAGGCTCATCCATCTCGCCATCACCCAGAAACGCCCAGACCTTGCGTCCCTCGGTGTCGGCCAGCCCCCTGTTGTGGAGGTGCTTCATGAACCGGGCCTGATAGATGGCCATGATCGGCCCCAGGCCCATGGAGACGGTGGAGACCTGCCAGAAGTCTGGCATCAGATAGGGGTGGGGATAGGAGGAGAGCCCCTTGCCATCCACTTCCAGTCGGAAGTTCTCCAGCTGCTCCTCGGTGAGCCGCCCCTCCAGAAAGGCGCGCGCGTAGATGCCCGGTGCGCAATGCCCCTGGACGTAGATGATGTCTCCACCATGAGTGTCGGTAGGGGCATGCCAGAAGTGATTGAAACCCACTTCGTACATCACCGCCGAAGACGCGTAGCTGGCGATATGCCCCCCGGGTTCGGCGGGCTTCTTGTTGGCGCGCACCACCATGGCCATGGCATTCCAGCGCAGGTAGGCAATCAGCCGCTGCAGCAGGGCTTCGTCGCCGGGCAGCTTGGCCTCCTTGTGGGGCGGTATGGTATTCACATAGGGCGTGCGGGTCGTGTCCGGCGCCTCGGCGCCGGTCCGGTAGGCTTCTTCCACCGCCTTGTGCAGCAGATAGGTGGCCCGCTCGGGGCCCACCCGCTCCACCACCACGTCGACGGCTTCCTGCCACTCCCGGGTCTCCTGTGGATCGAAGTCATTGTAGTTTTCGAAGGCCATGGATCGTCTCCCTTGGTTGGGACGGAATTGTTGTTGGTTATCGATCGGTCTGTGCCTCGACCACGGCGAAGGCGCCCATGTTGGCGATACCCCGTGCGGTGACCGTGCGGTTGAGCACATGAACCGGCTTGGCGGCCCCCAGCAGGATGGGGCCCACGGACACGCCATTGCCCAGTACCTTCAGGGCGGAGAAGGCGATGTTCGCCGCGTCCAGGTTGGGCATGATCAACAGATTGGCCTCGCCGTCGAGAAGCGAATCGGGCAGGATGCGCCCGCGCACGCCGGTGGACAGCGCCGAGTCGGCTTGCATCTCGCCGTCCACCATCAGATCCGGTGCACGTTCCCGGATCAGCGCCAGTGCCTGGCGCATTTTTTCTGCGCTGCCGAAGTCGGAACTGCCGAAGTTGGAGTGAGAGACCAGGGCGGCCCTGGGTGTGATGCCGAAGCGGCGAATCTGCTCCGCGGCCAGCAGGGTGATCTCGGCGATCTGACCGGCATCGGGATCGTAATTGACGAAGGGATCGGCAATGAACAGGGTGGTCCGTTCGAGGATCAGCAACTGCAGGGCGGCGGGCGTACTGACGCCTTCCCGCAGGCCGATGACGTCCAGCACCAGGTCCAGATGCTCGTGGTAGGTGCCTACCGGGCCGGCAATCATGGCATCCACATCGCCTCGGCGCAGCAACAGCGAGGCCAGGATGGTGGCCCGGCTGCGCACTCGCTTCTCGGCGGCTTCCGGGTGGACACCACGCCGCCCCATCAGCTGGTGGTACTCGCTGGCCAGATCGGCGTAGTCGGGATAGTCATGCGCATCGATCAGCTCGAAATCGATGCCGGCCTTCACCGGCAGGCCTAGTTCCTCGATGCGGGCCTCGATGACCGTGCGGCGGCCGATCAGTAAGGGTTTGGCATAGTGCTGAGTGACGCAGACCTCCATGGCGCGGAGGACGCGCTCATCCTCGCCTTCGGCGAACAGCAGGCGGAGAGGATTCTGTCGAGCCCGCTCGAACACCGGCTCCATCACGTTGCCGGAGCGGTATACCAGTCGTGACAACGTGCGAGTATAGGCGTCCAGGTCCGCAATGGGTCGAGCGGCCACACCGCTGTCCATGGCGGCCTTGGCCACCGCCGGCGGGATGGTGTCGATCAGGCGCGGGTCGAAGGGTTTGGGCAGGATGTACTCCGGGCCGAAGGTCAGCGCCTGTCCGCCATAGGCCACCGCCACTGTTTCCGGGACCGTGGTGGTCGCCATGTCGGCGATGGCCTTGACGGTGGCCAGTTTCATCTCCTCGTTGATGGTGGTGGCGCCGCAGTCCAGGGCCCCCCGAAAGATGAACGGGAAGCAGAGGACGTTGTTGACCTGGTTGGGGTAGTCCGAGCGGCCGGTGGCGATCACCGCATCCGGGCGTACCGCCTTGGCCTCCTCCGGCATGATTTCCGGGGTGGGGTTGGCCATGGCCAGGATCAGTGGGCGATCGGCCATGGTCGCCACCATCTCCGGTTTGAGCACGCCCCCCGACGAGAGACCGAAGAACACGTCGGAGCCGTTCACGGCATCCGCCAGGGTGCGGGCCTCGGTCCGGGCCGCATAGCGCGCCTTGTATTGGTCCAGGCCGCCGGCACGGTCGGTGTGGATCACGCCACTGCGGTCGCACACCAGGATGTTGTCCTTGCGAACCCCCAGGGACACCGCCAGATCCAGACAGGCCAGGGCCGCGGAGCCCGCGCCGTTGCAGACTAAACGGATGTCGCCGAGCTCCTTGTCCACCACCCTCAGGCCGTTGAGCAGGGCGGCGGCCGTGACGATAGCGGTGCCGTGCTGGTCATCGTGGAAGACCGGAATCTTCATCCGCTCGCGCAGGCGCCGCTCGATCTCGAAGCATTCCGGTGCCTTGATGTCTTCCAGATTGATCCCGCCGAAGGTGGCCTCCAGGCCGGCGATGATCTCGATCAGCTTGTCCGGGTCGCGCTCCTCGATCTCGATATCGAACACGTCCACGTCGGCGAACTTCTTGAACAGCACGGCCTTGCCTTCCATCACTGGCTTGGAGGCCAGCGCGCCGATGGCCCCCAGCCCGAGCACCGCCGTGCCGTTGCTGATCACGGCAACCAGGTTACCGCGGGCGGTGTACTCGGCCGCCATCAGGGGGTCACGTTCGATCTCCTCGCAGGCCGCGGCCACGCCGGGCGAATAGGCCAGCGACAGGTCACGCTGGCTGGCCATGGGCTTGATCGCCTGGATCGCCAGCTTGCCGGGGCGGGGAAATCGATGGTATTTCAAGGCGCTGTCGCGCAAGTCGTCTGCCATGTCCGTTACCTCACTCACTCTCACCAGCGGCGACAGCGGCGTAGAGGACCGCTTTGCTGGTTACATTGTCGAAGCGCTCCCATGCAGGCTGCCACGGGCCGAGCCACAATCCCCTTTGCGCCGGACTCGGCACGATAAGCCTACAGGCACTATAGACATAAACGATAAGCGGGGGGCTTCAGACCCCAAGGGGGTGCCGCATGGTGGCCAGCTGTCACAGGTGCCACCCGATGCTCATGGCCAGCCAGCCCACCAGGCGCTTTGAAAGAGGGCGGTCTTGCCAGGCTTCCAGGTCGTAACGCTTAGCCTGTTCGAGGTCGCGTTCGTACATCGACCTCAGTGTCGCCGCCAGGTCTCGATCCATGATGACGATGTTGGTCTCGTCATTGAGCCGGAAGGAGCGGTTGTCGAGGTTGGACGAGCCGATGGCGATCCAATAATCGTCGACAATATAGAGTTTCCCATGGTACTTCGACGGCTGATATTCATGGATTCGTACACCGGCCTCCAGCAGCTTGCCCCAGCGATTCATCGACGCCTCCCTCACGAGGGTGCTGTAGTGCCCTTCGGTCGGAAGCAGCAAGTCCACGCTGACACCGCGCTCACGGGCGTCGATCAAGGCGTCCATGATCAAGTCATCGGGATAGAAATACGGTGTGGCCAGGCGGATGCTGTCGCGCGAGCCGGACACGGCCAGGAGCAGCATCAACCGTATGCGCTGAGTCCCCTCTCGCGGTGAACTGTCGACCACCTTGGCGCCAAGTTCTCCCTGCGCCTCCAGCTCGGGCAAGTACGTCGTCGAGTACAGTAGCTGATTCCTTGCCTCGATCCAGTTGAGCATGAAGGAGTTCTGAAGGTGGGCGACCACAGGGCCTTCGAAGCGATAGTGGCTGTCTCGATAGCCGCCGCTCTCGGGATTGCCCTGCCAGGGGTCGGCGACGTTGGCGCCACCGATGAATCCAATCGTGCCGTCGACGATCAGCAGCTTGCGATGGGTGCGGTGATTGAAGCGCGACAGTTGGTACCAGGAAGGCTGTCGCCAGCGCACCACGTCCACGCCGGCATCTTCCATCCGGCGAAATGTCTCGCGGTTCGCCTTCACTGAACCGACATAATCGATGATCGCGTGAACGGCGACTCCGCGCTGCGCGGCGTTGGCCAGCGCTTCGGCGAAGTCGACGGCGATTCCCTCCCCCCAGAACTCGAAGGTCTCGAAGGTGATGCTTTGGGTGGCCTGCTCGATGGCCGTCAGCTTGGCCTCAAAGATCTGTTCGCCATTCTCGAGGATATCGATGCGGTTCCCCGGGGTGGCGGCACTGCCGAGGACTACCGACTGCAGGTGGCGAAACGCCTCGGTGTCAACGGCCGGGATCGAGGAAATCGGCTCGGTTACCCGCATCGGCGCGGGTACGGCGTTGGAGTAGATCAAGAATGCCACCAGGGTGGCCAGCACAGCCCCCGCGGCAACGGCGATCAACCCGATCCTGGACTTGTACGTCATGCACCCCCCTCGCAGGCTTGAGCCGTGGGCCGCTACGTTCTGCTAGCCGTGACACACTAGCATGGCGTGTTCGTCAGGGGGCGGTGCCTGGGTTATCTCAGTGCGCGGGCACCTCCAAAAACGCCATGGGCTGGCCCTGAGGACGGCCGACCAGCGCCTCGTCGCGCACCACCGCCTGGTCGTCGAGCACCGGCAGGTCGGCATGGCGGCGGCTCAAGCGCGCCTCGGGGTCGTCAAGCGTGCTCATGCAGAGGCCTCCTCGGCGCCGGCCGGGGCGCGCAGCCGCTCGAGACGGGCAGCCTGGTCGCGGCGCCGGGCGTCGAGGTCGGGGGCCCGACACTGCTCGTCGAGCAGGGCAAGGGCCTCGTCCACGTCGAGGGTGCCGAGGTCGGTGCCGTCCCGGTGGCGCAGGGTCACCCTGCCTTCCGCTGCCTCCCGGCCGCCGACGATCAGCAGATACGGAATGCGCCGCAGGGTCTGCTCGCGGATCTTGTAGCCGATCTTCTCGTTGCGCACGTCGGCCTCGGCGCGCAGCCCGGCGCCGCACAGCGCCTCGGCCAGCGCGTCGGCGTAGTCGGCCTGGGCCTCGGTGATCGACATCACCACCGCCTGCTGCGGGGCCAACCAGGCGGGCAGCTTGCCGGCGTGATGCTCGATCAGGATGCCCAGGAAGCGCTCCAGGGAGCCGAACAGCGCACGGTGCAGCATCACCGGGCGCTGGCGCTGGCCCTGTTCGTCGACGTAGTCGAGGCCGAAGCGCTCGGGCAGGTTCATGTCCACCTGCAGGGTGCCGCACTGCCAGTCGCGGCCGATGGCGTCGCGCAGCACGAACTCCAGCTTGGGCCCGTAGAAGGCGCCTTCGCCGGGGTTGAGCTCGTAATCCAGCGCCATCGCCTCCAGGGCCGAGGTCAGGGCGCCCTCGAGGCGGTCCCAGACGGCCTCGCTGCCCATGCGGTTCTCCGGCCGGGTGGAGAGCTTGAGGCGCACCTCCTCGAAGCCGAATTCGCGGTAGATGTCGAGTACCAGCGCCACCACGCGGCGGCACTCCGCGTTCATCTGCTCCTGGGTGCAGTAGATATGGGCGTCGTCCTGGGTGAAGTGGCGCACCCGCAGCAGGCCGTGCAGGGCGCCGGAGGGCTCATAGCGGTGCACCTTGCCGAACTCGCCCATGCGGATGGGCAGGTCGCGGTAGCTCTTCAGGCCGTGGCGGTAGAGCAGCACGCTGCCGGGGCAGTTCATCGGCTTGAGCGCCAGGTCGCGGCCGTCCTCGGTGCGGGTGGTGAACATGTGCTCCTGGTAGTTCTGCCAGTGGCCGGAGGTCTCCCACAGGCCGCGGTCCATCATGTCCGGTGTGTTCACCTCCACATAGCCGCCGGCCGCCTGGCGGCGGCGCATATAGGCGATCAGGGTCTGCAGCACCGTCCAGCCGCCGGGGTGCCAGAACACCGCGCCGGGGGCCTCTTCCTGGAAGTGAAAGAGTCCCAGCTGGCGTCCCAGGCGGCGATGGTCGCGCTTCTCGGCCTCCTCCAGGCGCTTGAGGTAGGCCTTGAGCGCCTTGCGGTCGGCCCAGGCGGTGCCATAGAGGCGCTGCAGCTGGGCGTTGCGAGCGTCGCCCCGCCAGTAGGCGCCGGAGAGCTTGGTCAGTCGAAAATGCCTGAGAAAGCGGGTGTTGGGCACGTGGGGGCCGCGGCACATGTCCACGTACTCCTGATGGAAGTAGAGACCCAGGGTGGCCTCCTCGGGCATCTCCTCGATCAGCCGCAGCTTGTAGCCCTCGCCGCGCTCGCGGAAGAGCCGCAGCGCCTCTTCCCGGGGCACCCGGCGCTTGATGACGTCGTACTCTTCGGCGATCAGCGCCTTCATGCGCGCCTCGATGACCGCCATGTCTTCCGGCGTGAAGGGGCGCTCGAAGGCGATGTCGTAGTAGAAGCCGTCGTCGATGACCGGGCCGATCACCATCTCGGCGCCGGGGTAGAGCTGCTTGATGGCGTGACCCACCAGGTGGGCGCAGGAGTGGCGGATGATCTCCAGCCCCTCGGGGTCGCCGGGGGTGATGACCTGCACCCGGGCATCCCGGGTGATGGGGTCGCAGGCGTCCACCAGGGCGCCATCGACGCGGCCGGCCAGCGCCTGGCGGGCCAGGCCGGGGCCGATGGCGGCGGCGATCTCCGCCACACAGGTGGGAGACGCCAGCGTCAGCTCGCGCTCGTCCGGCAGGGTGATGGTGAGGCTCTCGCCGGGGGCGGGGGAGGGCGTCTCGGTCATGGCGTCGTTCTCGTGGCGGTTGTCAGGGGGAATGGGGCGTCAGGCGCTGTCGGAGGCTAGCGTCAGCGGCTGCCAGCGGGGGCCCTCGGGCGTATCGCGAACCTCCGCGCCGAGCTCGGTCAGCGCGTCGCGCAGGGCGTCGGCCCGGGCGAAGTCGCGCTGCTGGCGCGCGCTTTCACGCTCGGCGACCAGCGCCTCGATGCGCGCCACCGGCAGGTCCGAGCGCTCGGGCGCCAGCGCGGCCAGGGCCTCGGCGGGGGTCTGCTGCAGCAGGCCGAGCAGTCTGGTCGAGGCTAGCACCACGGCCTTGGCGCGGGCCCGCTCGGCGTCGCTGGTGGCGGCCTTCAGGTCGTTCACCAGCCGCTGCAGGCGGGTCAGCGCCTCGGCGACGTTGAGGTCGCGGCGCAGCGCCTCGAGCAGCTCGGCGTCGGGCTCGAGTGTTTCCACCTCGAGCGCCTCGACCTCGGCCAGGGCCCGGTAGTGGTGGAGCAGGGTGCGGCGTGCTCGGGCCAGACGCTCGGCGTTCCAGTCCAGCGGGCGGCGGTAGTGGGTGGCGAGCAGCGCCAGGCGAATCGCCTCGCCGGGGGCCTGGTCGAGCAGGTCGCGCACCAGCAGCACGTTGCCCAGCGACTTCGACATCTTCTGGCCGTCCACGGTGACGAAGCTGTTGTGCACCCAGGTGTGGCAGTAGCGGGCGCCGTGG
This sequence comes from Halomonas sp. HK25, assembly GCF_047795635.1. GTDB lineage: Bacteria > Pseudomonadota > Gammaproteobacteria > Pseudomonadales > Halomonadaceae > Halomonas. Next base: position 1,144,765 of record NZ_CP181044.1, read on the forward strand.
GCGCAGCTGCCCTGGGCGATCTCGTTCTCGTGGTGGGGAAAGATCAGGTCCTGGCCGCCGCCGTGGATATCGATGGTGGGGCCCAGGTGCTCGCCGATCATGGCGGTACACTCCACGTGCCAGCCGGGGCGCCCGCGTCCCCAGGGGCTTTCCCAGCCCGGCTGCTCGGGGGAGGAGGGCTTCCACAGCACGAAGTCCAGCGGGTCGCGCTTGTAGGGCGCCACTTCCACCCGGGCTCCGGCCAGCATCTCCTCGGGACGACGTCCGGAGAGCTGCCCGTACTCGGCAAAGGAGCCGACCTGGAAGAGCACGTGCCCCTCGGCCTCATAGGCGTGGCCGCGCGTGATCAGGGTCTCGATCAGCGAAACGATCTCGGGCATATGTTCGGTGACCCTGGGCTCGAGATCCGGCGGAAGCACGCCGAGTGCCTGCATGTCCTCGTGGTAGGCGTCGATATAGCGCTCGGTGATGATGCGGATCGGTACCCCGGCGTCGGCCGCCGCAGTGTTGATCTTGTCGTCCACGTCGGTGAAGTTGCGCGCGTAGACCACCTCTGAATAGTCGTGGCGCAGCACCCGCGACAGCAGGTCGAAGACCACCGCCGGGCGGGCGTTGCCGATATGCGCGTAGTTGTAGACGGTGGGGCCGCAGACGTAGAGCGTCACGCGGTCCGGCCGTTCGGTGCGCAGCGGTTCACGGCGGCGGGTCAGGGTATTGAAGAGTTGCATCGTGCTCCCTTGGTGTCGGGCCCATGTCATGTCCATCACGCCTCCTGCCAGTTCCACTGACTGCGCGCCACGGCGTCGTGGGCGTGTAGGCTTTCGGCGTGCACCACGCGCAGGGCGAAGCCCTCGATGCCGGGCTGGTCGCGCAGGGTGGAGTGCAGGCGTCGGGCGGCGTCCTCGCAGAACATCAGGTTCTGACCGTTGGCCAGGGCGAAGGCCTGCTCGTCGACGCGCTTCACCGCGGTCTGCAGGGCCGTGCCGAGAGCCCGCTCGACGTCGTCGACCAGCGCCAGCAGCGGCAGGGCGTCCCGGCTGGCGTCGAGGCGCAGCGCGAGGTGCGCCTGGCTGCGCTGGCTGTGGGGAGTGGCCAGCACGCCCTGATCGCTGCCCAGCCAGGCGTGCACCGCCTCGCGGGTCACCGGCATCTCGGTGAAGTCCTCGTCGAAGGCCTGCTGGATCAGCTGGCGCGCCAGAGCCGCCGAGCAGGGGCAGGTGGAGGAGTAGCCCACGCTCAGCTCGAGGATGGCGTGCAGGCCCTGGGCATCCCGGCGGCAGCAGAGGGTGAAGGGGTAGGTCTTCCAGCCCGACAGCGGGCTGATCAGCGCCGGGCGGCGCAGGAGCGCCTCGCCCTCCAGGTCGAGAAAGGCCTGATGGGCGAGCCCTTCGTGGCTCTCCAGAAAGGCGTCGAGCACCGCGGCCACCCGCGGCAGCGAGAGCTCCTGTCCTTCCAGCTCGGCCAGCGCCAGGTAAAGACGCGACATATGAATGCCGCGGGCGGTGGGGTCGTCGAGGCTGACGCCCGCCGAGGCGCGACCGGCGATGGCCTGGTCGGCCACCTTGAGCGGCAGGGCAATGCCCTCCATGCCGACCCAGCTCAGCGTGCCGAGACGGGCGGAGGGAGAGGCCGCGATATCTTCCAGGGGATACTTGTTCATGCATGGCTCATTCGGTGATTGCGGCTGTAAATGTTATAACATAACATTTTGCGTCGACCGATCACCAGCCATAGGCCTACCCGAGGTACACCATGTCGCGTCACGCCAGCTCGCTCCCTTCGTTTACCGGCCCGGCCGGCGTTTCCCACCGGCTGAGAGGTTTCCTGACACGCCACCGATGGCTGCTGGGCGGCCTGGCGGCTCTGGCCCTCGTGGCAGTGCTGCTGGTGCAGTTCGGGGTGATGCGGGGGCTGAGCCTGCAGATCCTGGCCTGGCAGCGCGACCTTCACCGGGCGCTCACCCTGGCGGTGAGCGGCTGGTCCGAGACGCCGAGCTGGGCCACCGCCGGCTGGTTGCTGGCGCTGAGCTTCGGCTACGGAGTCTTCCATGCCGCCGGCCCCGGGCACGGCAAGGCGGTGCTCTCCACCTATCTGGTCTCCCAGGGTGGCGGCCTGAAGCGGGCCCTGGGGCTGTCGTTCAGCGCCGCCCTGCTGCAGGGCATGATGGCCATCGCCATGGTGCTGGTGCTGGTTCAGGGGCTGGGCTGGCTGACGCGCCGGGCCATGGGCAGCGTGGCCAGCCTGGAGCTGGCGAGCTTCCTGATGGTGGCGCTGCTGGGAGCCTGGCTCTGCCTGCGGGCCTGGCGGCTGCTGCGCCACACGGCGGCCGACGGCGTTCATGGCCACCAACAGGAGCACGGCCATTCGCATGATCACGACCATCAACACGATCATGCCCACGCCCATGATCCTCACGCGCACGCGCACGCGCACGACCACCAGGCTCATGGCGTTCAAGACCACCACGCTCACGGCTATCAAGACCACCACGCTCACGGCTGTGGCTGCGGAGCCCGACACCATATCGCCCCCGACGAGGTCGGCAACTGGCGCACGGCGTTGGCCACCGTGGTGGTGATCGGTCTGCGCCCCTGCACCGGGGCGGTACTGATGATGGGCGCCGCCAGTCTGCTGGGCCATGCGGTGCTGGGCGCCGCGGCGGTCATGGTGATGGCACTGGGCACGGCGATGACGGTATCGGCGCTGGCGCTGGCCAGCGTGCTGGCTCGTGACTGGATCACCCGCCACTACCACCGCCTCGACGACGGCCGCCTGGCGCGGCTGGGCCAGCTGAGCGGCTGGCTGGCCATGGCCGGCGGGCTGACGATCCTGGGGCTCGGGCTGATGCTGGCCTGGCAGGCCGGCAGCGCGCCGGCAGCCGGCCTGCCGCTGTTGTCCTGAGTGCCTTGCCGAGCCGTCCGGGGCGCGCTTGCCCCGGCGCATCGGCCGGCTGCGGGCAAGGGTTCGGCCTACTCGGCCTGAGGTGACTGGAAATAGTCGAACAGCCGGGTGACGGCCTCGGGGGCCACGCCATTGGTAATGAACACGAAGCGTGAGATGCCGTCCGGGCATGCTGTGGCGGGCAGCGTCACCGGGGGGTGGAAGATATGCTGCACGCCATGCAGGGCCAGCGGCTGCTCGCGCCCGACAATCTTTACAATGGCCTTCACCCGCAGGATCTTCTCGCCCAGCAGCGACATCAGCAGGTCCAGCCAGTCTTCGAGGAGTTCGGGTGCGATGGGGTGCTCGACGGTGAAACAGAAGGAACGAATCTGCTCGTCGTGCCGGGTCAGCGCCGGGCCGGAGGCAGGCGCCTTCATCGAGACCAGGGCGCCGTGTGTCGGTGGTGATATATCCACGGCGGGCGAGACCTGAGCATAGGAAGCCGCTCGCAGCCAGCGGTCGGCGCGCCGCCCCTGTGCGGGCAAGCCGCCACCGATGACATGCTCGGCCGCCAGCTCACCATGGCGCACCTGCAACTGCTCAGCGGCCGGGTTGATCGTAGCCAGATGGCTGGCCAGTCGCGACAGCTGCTCCTCATCCACCAGGTCCGTCTTGGTAAGCAGCAGCCGGTCGGCAACTGCCGCCTGGCGCTGGGATTCGCGATGGGCATTCAAGGTCGAGAAGCCGTTGGCCGTATCCACCAGGCAGACCACGCCGTCCAAGCGGAAGCGGTGGGCCAGCCAGTGGTCGGTCATCAGGGTGTGCAGGATGGGCGCCGGGTCGGCCAGGCCGGTGGTCTCGATGATCATTCGCGAGATGGGCCGGCCGCCCTCGCGCTCGAGCGCCTCGCTGGCCTGCTGGACGCTTCGGCTCAGGTCGCCGCGAATCGTGCAGCACAGACAGCCGCTGCTCATCTCCACCACGCTATGCTCATCGCCCTCGGCGACCAGCCGGTGATCGAGCCCGATGTCGCCGAACTCGTTGATCACCACCAGCGCATCGCGCATGGCGGGCTGGCGCACCAGCCGGTTGAGCAGGGTGGTCTTGCCGCTGCCGAGAAAGCCGGTCAGCACCGTGACCGGCAGCAGGTCGGTATCGAGCATGGACTACTCCCAGGCGGGGAAGGGGTCGGGCAGCGCCTGCCAGGCGTCCTTGCCGGCCAGCAGCTCTTCCTCACTGAGCAGGCAGGCGTCCAGCCCCTGGCGGATGCGCGCCTGATCGAGGTTCTGGCCGATAAACACCAGCTCCTGGCGCATATCGCCGAAGGGCTCCTGCCACTTGTCCATGATGGCGGCGTGGTAGTCGGGGTCCTCCGGCCAGTTGGACTCGGGCACCGCCTTCCAGAACATGCCGGCAAAGCCGTAGTGGGCGATCCCGCCGGCCTGGCTCCACTGGCCGGCAAACTGTGGCCGCGTGGCCAGCCAGAAGAAGCCCTTGGAGCGCAGCAGCTTGCCGCCAAACCAGTCGCCGTGCAGCAGATCGAAGAACGCCTGCGGGTGGAAGGGGCGCCGGGCGTGGTAGGCGAAGCTCGCGATACCGTACTCCTCGGTCTCCGGCACGTGCTCGCCGCGCAGCTCCTTGAGCCAGCCCGGCGCCTGCTGGGCGCGCTCGAAGCTGAAACGGCCGGTGTCGAGCACCTTGTCCAGTGGCACCTGGCCGTGGCGGATGGGGATCAGTTCGGCCTCGGGGTTCAGCGAGCGCAGCACCGCGGTGAGCTCGTCGAGCTGGGCGGCGGTCAGCAGGTCGGTCTTGCTGATCAGCAGCACGTCACAGAACTCGATCTGGTCGACCAGCAGGTCGGCGACGTTGCGCTCGTCCTCCTCGCCCAGGCTCTCGCCCGCTTCGGCCAGCGACTGTGCCTCGCGGTACTGGGCGAGGAAGTTGGCGCCGTCGACCACCGTGACCATGGTGTCCAGCCGGGCGATATCCGAGAGGCTGCGGCCCTGGTCATCGGCGAAGGTGAAGGTCTCGGCCACCGGCAGCGGTTCGGAGATCCCGGTGGATTCGATTACCAGGGTATCGAAGCGTCCCTCCTCGGCGAGCCGGCGCACCTCGATCAGCAGGTCCTCGCGCAGGGTGCAGCAGATGCAGCCGTTGCTCATCTCCACCAGCCGCTCCTCGGCGCGATTGAGCGCCACCTCACCCGCGTCGCCGGGGGCGCCGCGCACCAGCGAGGCGTCGATGTTGACCTCGCTCATGTCGTTGACGATGACCGCCACCCGGCGGCCCTCGCGGTTGGCCAGGATGTGGTTGAGTAGTGTGGTCTTGCCGGCGCCCAGAAAGCCGGAGAGCACGGTCACCGGCAGGGGATATTGCAGGGATGTCATCAGCCTTCACCTCGGGTCTTGCGATAGTGATGTTCCTGCTGCTCCTGGCGCTCCTTGGCTTCCAGGCACAGGCGGGCGGTGGGGCGCAGCAGCAGCCGCGGGAGGCCGATCGGCTCGCCGGTCTCCTCGCAGTAGCCGTAATCGTTCGAGTCGATGCGGCGCAGGGCTGCGTCGATATTGGCCAGCAGGCGCGTTTCCCGGTCGGCCTGGCGCAGCTGCAGGCGCAGCTCCTCCTCGAAGGCCGCCTGGTCCAGCTCATCGCTGTTGCGCTCATGCGCTGCCATGGCGCTACGCACCTCGCGCAGGTGCGCTTCCACCTGGGCCTTCTCCTCGAGCAGTCGCTCTCGAAAGAAGGCCAGCTGCTCATCGTTCATGTAATCATCGTCGGGCATCGCCACCAGGCGAGCCTCGTCAGGGGAATACGGCATGGCTCTCACTTGTCGTAAAACGGCGGTGTCCGGCGTCGGCTCTCACGCGGGATCGATGGTCAGCAGCAGGCGCTTCTGCCCCTCGGACAGGGCCGGGCTGCGATGCGCCAGCGCCTGGTGTTCGTTGCCCTCCCAGCCGCCGCCCTTGAGCAGGGCCAGGTCACCCACCTCGAGCCGCTGGATGGCGTCGGGGTCGCGGACGATCTCCGGCTTGTCCGTCGACGGCGCGCCCAGGCCGGCGCGATTGACGGCGGCCTCGGGGAGCCACTCGCTGCCCGGCCCATGGTAGGTGGTCACCAGGCGCACCGGCAGGTTGTCGACGTGGAAGCGCGGGCACATGGCCGCGTCCAGCAGGCGCAGGCGGATGCCGACCGTGTCGGTATCGAACAGGTAGGCCATGGCCTCGGCCAGCAGCTGGACGTCCTCCACCAGCGCCTCGGCCGCCTGGGGAGCCGGAAGCCGCTTGAGCAGGTCGGCACGCAGCTCGTCGCCGGGCTGGCCCAGCCAGGCCAGCTGCCAGGCGCGGTCCGTGTGGCACTGTGCCTGAACGCTTTGCTGCAGGGCGGCCGAAGGGGTCCGCCGCATCACGGCGATCGTGATGCCGTCCTCGAAGATGCGCGGCAGGACATCGATCTCGTCACCCAGCGCCAGGTGGGAGGGCAGTCCCTCCTCGGACTGGTGATCGAGGAAGGGTGAGAGCGCAGGCATCGACATGCGGGATCTCCTTCAGAATTGAGGGAGAGATGTTATAACATAACTTCTGAGTCAATGGAGGAGGGGCACGCCGAAGAGGCCTTCGAAGGAGAAGTATCCCTGCAGGATCACGTCCATTTGGGGCCTGCTTGCAGTTGAGCGAAGTAGAACAGTCCGGGTTGCTTACGAGAAATCGGGATCGTCGGTTCTGACGATGATGTCGGTCTCATCGCCGGGCAGGGTGATGGAAAACTCGCCGCCGCCCAGGTAAGTCACCGGATGTCCCTCGCGGGTGCGCATGGCGGGCTCGCCGCTGACCGGGCCGGCGGGGGTGAGCTCGGCGAGCTCCTTCACGCTGACCAGGATGTCGATCATCACCTCTCGGCCCTGATCGTCTAAGGCCATGATGGTGCGTTCGTGTTCGCTCATGGGGTGGCTCCGGGGATGGTGTATGGCTTTAGTATCGGTGTTTCAGGCGGGGGAGGCGAGTGCTCCAATGACGTGGGGCCTGCACTTGGGCAGGCCCCGGTGGTGTCGGTGTTGCGAGCGGGGTGTTACAGCCGGCTGGCCACGGCGTCGAGGAATCCGTTCATGTCGACCAGGGTCTCGCTTGCCGGGTCGTTGGTCTTGCCCTTGAGGTCACCGGTGATGATACCGGCGCCCACGGTGTCGATCAGCGCCGCCTTGAGGGAGTGGGCGTAGTCGATCAGGGTATCGTTCTCCTGGCGGTCACCCAGGGTCTCAAGGGCGTTGGCCACGGCGAACAGCAGGGCGGAGGAGTTGAAGTGCGCCTCCTTGCCGTCGGTTTCCAGATACTTCAGGTAGAGGTCGTGAGCGGTGCCGTGGGGCGCCTCGAACAGCATGGTGCCGTCCTTGCTCTCGATGATGGAGCTGGCGGTGGCCAGGCTGCCGCCGAGCGCGGCGGAGATATCGGAGAAGATGTCGCCGTCCAGGTTCTGCGCCGGATAGAGGGCGTTGCGGGGCGGGTCGGTGATCATCTTGGTAAGCTGGCTGGAGGGCCGCATGATCATGAACGACGGCGGCGGGGTGCCCGCCTCGGCGAGTTCCCGGCGCACGTCGGTGATTGCCGTGCTGAACACCTCATCATACTCCATGTACTCGCGCTTGAGGCCGAAGTAGACCTCCTTGCTCTTGCGCGAGGCGTCGCGGAAGACTTGCAGCACCCAGTCCTTGATCGCAGCCTGGTCGTTGGACATCAGCAGGATGGCGTCGCCCTTCCTGACCCGGCGCGCGTGTTTCTCCTCGCCGTCGACGATCACCTTGAGGATACCCTCTTCACTGGCGGGGGCGTTGAAGCTGCCGTACTGGTCACCGCCGCCGGCGCTCATGCGCGAGATGGACACCTGAGCCTTGCGGTCGGGAATGCCGTAGAGCTTGAGCTGCTCCACCAGCTTGTAGAGCTTGCGGCCGGTGGTGTTGTCCGGCACGCCCCAGAGGGCTCGCTGCGGGGGGTTGGCGACCAGGCGTGCGGCCTGGGCGTCGATCAGTTCGTAGAAGTAGTTGAGCCCCAGCGACTCGACCTGCTCGCGGTAGTGCTCGTCATAGATGCCTTCGATGGCGGCGCGCATCACGCCGTCGTAGCCGGCGATCACGGTGTCCTTGAGGCCCAGATAGATGTCGCGCTTCTCGTCGATGGCACGCTTGAAGAAGCGGTGGGCCCAGGACTTGACGTCCTCCACGTCGTTGGTGGCCAGCAGCCAGGGGTCGCCCTTGTTGACCTCGCGGCGGTGCAGCTCCACGGGGTCGCCGCTTTCCCCCACGAACATCAGCTTGACCACGCCGGTGGCGCGGGAGAGCTCGTTGAAGCTCTCCTTGATGCCGCCGGTGTCCATGGTGTCCACCACAATGTCGCGGCCGATCCACTCCGGGCGCGAGACCTTGAGGTTGCGAAATTCGATGTCCTCACGGGTGATGTTACCGCCGATGCCCTTGCGGATGGCGCCGTTGGGCGACTTGGTGGCCAGCGGGTGCAGGCGGATGCCGTCGATCTCGGGGTGCTTGTCGAGCATCTCGCCGAGTTGGCTGCGGTTGACCGTCATGCCGGCATTCTTGATGCCGACACCGTGCTCCTTGAGCGCCTCGATGGCGTCGACGATCACCTGACCGTTGGTGACGAGGCGGTTTTCGGCCGAGAGGTCGATCTCCACCAGCGGAATATCCAGTCGTGAGGTCACGAAGGTATCGAGGATCTTATCGAAGGCGACCTGGGCCATCTCGTCGCCATGGAGGATGACGAGAGGGGCGTCGACGCGGATCTTGTTGCTCATCACGGTTCCCTGTTTGCGGTGATCGATCGGTGATGATCGTAACGATGTTCGGTGAACATCAGGGTACGCCTGCCGCCGGCACGACGCTACGCGCAGAAAGCAGTAGGGCACGGGCGGCGGCGCTGGGCTAACCCTGGGTGCGTGCGGACCAGCGCTCGTCGGGATGCACCTCGATGGCCGGCAGCACCGGGTCGTAGCCCTCGGCGCGGAGCGCCTCGATCACCTCCCGGGTGTGGTCGCTGCCGAGGGTCTCAAGGGTGGCTTCCACCTCGGTGGCGCGCAGCGAGAGGTCGGTGAAGGTGCGCTGATGGGCGATCTGGATCACGTTGGCGCGCTGGTCGGCGAGCAGCCGGGTCAGCTCGGCCAGGGCGCCGGGCACGTCGGGAATGGCGACCCGCACTCGCACGATGCGCCCGCTGCGCACCAGGCCGCGCTGGATCACCGAGGCGAGCGCCAGCATGTCGATGTTGCCGCCGCACAGGATCAGCCCCACATTGCGGCCGCGGTAGCGCGCCGGGTCGGCGAGCACCGCGGCGAGCCCCGCGGCGCCGGCGCCCTCCGCCACCGTCTTCTCGATCTCCAGCAGCAGCAGGATGGCGCGCTCGATCTCGGGTTCATCCACCAGCACGATATCGCGCACCCGCTCGCGCACGATGGGCAGGGTGAGCCGGCCGGGCTGCTTGACGGCGATGCCCTCGGCCAGGGTGGCCTGGCCGCACTGGACCGGCTCGCCGGCCAGCGCCTGTTTCATGGCCGGGAAGCGCCGGGTCTGCACGCCCACCACCTCGATGCCCGGCTTGAGCTCGGTGGCGGCGATGGCGTTGCCCGCGATCAACCCCCCGCCGCCGATGGGAATCACCAGGGCGTCGAGTTCCGGCGCCTCCTCCAGCATCTCCAGGGCGATGGTGCCCTGGCCGGCGATGATGCGCTCGTCATCGTAGGGGTGCACGAACACCAGGTCGCGTTCGGCGGCGAGGCGATGGGCCACCTCGCCGGCCTCGGCCACACCGTCGCCCTCCAGGTGCACCTCGGCGCCCAGGGCGCGGGTGTTGCTGACCTTGAGGTTGGGCGTATGCCGCGGCATGACGATGGTGGCGCGGATGCCGAGCCGGGCGGCGTGGTAGGCCACCGCCTGGGCGTGGTTGCCGGCGGACATGGCGATCACCCCGCGGCTGCGCTCTTCCTCGCTCAGGCTCAACAGGTGGTTGAGCGCCCCGCGCTCCTTGAAGGCGGCGGTGAACTGGTGGTTCTCGAACTTGAGGTAGAGCTCGCAGCCGGCGATGCGCGATAGGGTGTGGGAGTGCAGGCAGGGGGTGTGTTCGACGCTGCCCCGGATGCGGGCGGCGGCGGCGCGGATATCATCGAGGGTCACGCTCATGGCGGGGCGGCTCCGGTGTTTCTGGTGTGGTATTCATGATGAGGCGTTGCCCTGCTGAAGACAAAGCTGATGTCGAAGTGCATGTAAAAGGCTGATGCCGCAGTCGATGTTGCATCTCGCTGGGCTGGGATAGAGTGAACTCAGGCAGACTCTTTCTGCCGTAACACCACTTGAGAGGAGAGCATGATGAATGCCAGCAAGATTCTGGAGCAGCTGATGCAGCAGGCGTCCGGCCAGTCGGGCGGCACCAGCCGGGGTGGTTCTGGCCTGGATATCAAGGGGGTGCTGGGTGGCCTCTCCCGCCAGCTGGGGGGTGGTGGTGCTGCCTCCGGTCAGGCCGGCGGCTCGGGGGTGGATGTCAAGAGCCTGCTGGGCGGTGGCGCCCTGGGGCTGCTGCTGGGCTCCGGCAGTGGCCGCAAGGCGGGTGGCAAGGTGATCAAGTACGGCGCCCTGGCCGGCGTGGGGATGATGGCCTGGAAGGCCTGGCAGAATTCCCGCGGGCAGGACGCCGATGTCCCCTCCGAGGGCGAGCCGGTGGAGCGCCTGGGCGGCCAGGCCCTTGAGCAACGCAGCCTGGAGCTGCTGCAGGCGATGATCATGGCGGCCCGCGCCGATGGCCATATCGATGACCAGGAGCGTGCGCTGATCACCCAGCAGATCGACGCCCTGGGCGCCGACCAGGAGCTGCACGCCTGGGTGGAGCATCAGCTCCAGGCGCCGCTGGATGCCAATGCCCTGGCGGCACAGGTCGATTCGCCCCAGGCGGCGCGTGAGATGTATTTGATGAGCGTGGCGGTGGTCGACGAGCAGAACCCCATGGAACGCGCCTGGCTCGATCAGCTCGGCCAGGCCCTGGGGCTGCCCGCCGACGTGGCCGCAGAGCTGGAGCGCCAGGCCAGAGAGGCCGGTTGATGCCAGATCCACTGATGGCGCTTGCCACCGGCTTCGGCCTGGGGCTCTCGCCCTGGGCCTCGGGCACCGTCGGCACGCTGCTCGGCCTGCCGCTGGCCTGGTGGCTGCTGGGCCGGACCCGACGCATGCAGGTTGGCATCACCCTGGCGCTGCTGCTGGCCGCGGTGCCGATCTGTCACCTGGCCGAGGCGCAGCTGGGCGCCAAGGATGACGGGCGCATCGTGCTGGACGAGATCGTCGCCTTCCCGGTGGCGGTGCTGGGGCTGGCGGGTGCCCGCCAGCCCTGGGCGATGGCCTCCGCCTTCGTGGTCTATCGGGTGTTCGACAGCACCAAGCCGCCACCGGTAAACCTGGCCGAGGCGGTGCCCGGCGGGGCCGGCATCGTGCTCGATGACGTCGTGGCCGCGGCCATGACCTGGTTGGTGATGGCCGGCGGCCTCATGCTGTGGCGGCGGCGTCAGGCGTCTTCCTGAGCCGCCGGCAGCCGAGCGGCGAGGTCATGGACGTGCTCATCCACGACGTCCAGCGCGCGCAGGGCCTTGGCCAGGTTGAGCAGGTAGTCGCGATTGGGGCCGCTCGGGCCGTGGGCCCGGGCGATCTGCTCGGCGATGGCATCCAGCGGGGCGTCGCCGAGAAAGGCGGCGTTGTCCTCGGTGGCGAGATAGATCAGCCCCTCGGCGCTGTCGCCGTCGCCGAAGTGCAGCCCCACCACCTCGCGCAGGTAGCCGTTCTTCTCGCGCACATCCAGCGGCGCGAGCACCTCCGGGGTGATGCGGTAGGCCATGCCGTGGCAGACCGCGCCAGGCTCGCGTACCAGGGTGGCGACCCGGCCCGGGGCCTCCGGGGTGCCGCGGTGATCGTGGGAGCCCTGCCAGAAGCGTCGCGACCAGCCGTGGATGAAGGCGGGGCGTCGCTCCAGATAGGCAAAGTCCACCTTCCAGATCAGCGAGCCGTAGCCGAACAGCCAGATCTCGTCGTGGCCGTCGAAGTGGGTCATCTGACGATTCAGCGCGGTGGTGTCCAGTGCCATGGTTATCGTGCAGCCGGTGGTGGGTGGAATTCCCCATGATGCGATGCGCGGCGGGGAAAGTCGAAGGGGGAGGGCGCGACGCGGTCATGCGGGTGCGGTAGGCTGGCGGCCTGTTTACCTTTCGCTGATGGAGTCTCTGCCATGACCGTGATGATACTCGGCCTGTTGATCTTCCTGGGGGTGCACTCGGTGCGTATCGTTGCCGACGACTGGCGCAGCGCCCAGATCCAGCGCCTGGGCGAGATGCCCTGGAAGGCCGCCTACTCGGTGGTGTCCATCGTCGGCCTGGCGCTGGCGATCTGGGGCTATGGCCAGATGCGCCTCGATCCGACCTGGGTGTGGTTCCCGCCCGTGGGGCTGCGCCACGCCGTCTCCCTGCTGATGATTCCGGCCTTCATCCTGCTGGTGGCGGCCTATGTGCCGGGCAACCACCTCAAGGTGAAGCTGGGTCATCCGATGATCATCGCGGTGAAGCTGTGGGCCTTCTCTCACCTGCTGGCCAACGGCCGGCTCGGCGATATCGTCTTCTTCGGTGCCTTCCTGCTGTGGGCGGTGTTCGACTTCCGCTCGGCGCGTCGTCGCCCAGCACCCGCGGCGCAGGCGCCGAGCCTGGTGCGTACCGCCATCACCGTGGTGGTCGGCCTGGTCGCCTACTATCTCTTCGCCTTCCATCTGCACGTCTGGGTCACCGGCGTGCCGGTGATGTAGATGTAGATGTAGGCGTAAGGACTGATTCAGGGGGTCTCCCAGACCCGCTCCAGCACGCTGCCGCTCATGCCGTGGGAGAGCTCGGTCTCGAGCTGCGGGGCACGCTCCACCAATCGGTGCAGGAAGGCCCCCAGGCGAATGAACTCCGGATCGACGATGGTGCCGATCTTCAGTCGGCCGCGCAGGGTGCTGTGCAGCGCCTGGGCGCTCTGGTCGAAGGCGGCCATGGCGGCCAGGGCCTTCTCGGCGGCGGGCAGCAGCGTCTGACCGTCGTCGGTCAGGGCGAGCCCCTGAGGGCGGCGGCGGAACAGGGTGAGCCCGAGGCTCGCCTGGAACTGCTTGAGCTTGAGGCTGACCGCCGGCTGGGTGAGATGCAGGCGCTCGGCGGCGCGGGAGACGCTGCCTTCGTGGGCCACGGTAACGAAGGCACGCAGGGTCTGGAGATCCTGCATGGGAAGGCCTCCTGATCATCATGGGGTGATATCAGATTAACTTATATCGTGGTTATGAATTACTCAATTGATTCGGATGACGATAGGGCTAGTCTAGGGGAAAACAGGAGGGCGTCTGTCGCCCCTGTCCCGGACAATGGACGCCTGCCCCTATACCGACAACGACGAGACGAGGCCACCATGAGCAACGCCAGCATTCCGCATTATATCAATGGGCAAATGTCGGCCGGCGAGTCAGGCCACAGCCAGGAGGTCTTCAACCCGGCCACCGGTCAGGTGACCGGCCAGGTGGCCCTGGCCTCCCGCGCCGACGTGGACACCGCCGTGGCCGCCGCCCAGGCCGCCTTCCCGGCCTGGGCCGATACCCCGCCGATCCGTCGCGCCCGGGTGATGTTCAAGTTTCTCGAGCTGCTCAACGCGCACAAGGACGAACTGGCCGAGGCGATCACCAGGGAGCATGGCAAGGTGTTCACCGACGCCCAGGGCGAGGTGGCCCGCGGCATCGATATCGTCGAGTTCGCCTGCGGCATCCCGCAGCTGCTCAAGGGCGACTACACCGAGCAGGTCAGCACCGGCATCGATAACTGGACGGTGCGCCAGCCGCTGGGCGTGGTGGCCGGCATCACCCCGTTCAACTTCCCGGCCATGGTGCCGATGTGGATGTTCCCCGTCGCCATCGCCGCCGGCAACAGCTTCATCCTCAAGCCGAGTCCGCTGGACCCCAGCGCCTCGCTGCTGATCGCCGACCTGCTCAAGCAGGCCGGGCTGCCCGACGGCGTGTTCAACGTGGTCCAGGGCGACAAGGAGAGCGTCGAGGCGCTGCTCGACCACCCCGATGTCCGCGCGCTCTCCTTCGTCGGGTCAACCCCGATCGCCAACCTGATCTACGAGCGCGGCGCCCGTCACGGCAAGCGTGTGCAGGCCCTGGGCGGCGCCAAGAACCATATGGTGGTGATGCCCGATGCCGACCTCGACAAGGCGGTGGATGCACTGATCGGCGCCGCCTACGGCTCTGCCGGCGAGCGCTGCATGGCGATCAGCGTGGCGGTGCTGGTGGGCGACGTGGCGGACCGGGTCGTGCCTCGCCTGGCCGAGAGGGCCCGTGCCCTCAAGGTCAAGAACGGCATGGAGCTCGACGCCGAGATGGGTCCGATCGTCACCGCCCAGGCGCACCAGCGCATCACCGGCTATATCGACAAGGGGGTGGGCGAGGGTGCCGAGCTGGTGGTCGACGGCCGCGACTTCGACGCCAGCGCTACCGGCGAGGGCTGCGCCGAGGGCTTCTGGATGGGCGGCACCCTGTTCGACCATGTCACCCCGGAGATGACCATCTACAAGGAGGAGATCTTCGGCCCGGTGCTGGTCTGCGTGCGGGTCCCCGACATCGCCACCGCCATCCAGCTGATCAACGATCACGAGTTCGGCAACGGCGTGAGCTGCTTCACCGAGAGCGGCAGCGTGGCCCGCGAGTTCGGCCGCCGCATCCAGGTAGGCATGGTGGGCATCAACGTGCCGATCCCGGTGCCCATGGCGTGGCACGGCTTCGGCGGCTGGAAGCGCTCGCTGTTCGGCGACACCCACGCCTATGGCGAGGAGGGCGTGCGTTTCTACACCAAGCAGAAGTCGATCATGCAGCGCTGGTCCGATTCCATCCACGCCGGCGCCGAGTTCGCCATGCCGACGCATAAATAAGACAGGGCTGGCACGCCATGGCTGAACAACAATTCGACTTTATCGTGGTGGGGGCCGGCACCGCTGGCTGCCTGCTGGCCAACCGCTTGAGCGCCGACCCGGCCAACCGGGTGCTGCTGATCGAGGCGGGCGGTCGCGACAACTACCACTGGATCCACATTCCGGTGGGCTACCTCTACTGCATCGACAATCCCCGCACCGATTGGTGCTTCCGGACGGAGCCCGACCCCGGCCTCAATGGCCGTTCGCTGATCTACCCGCGAGGCAAGACCCTGGGTGGCTGCTCGAGCATCAACGGCATGCTCTATATTCGCGGCCAGGCCCGCGATTACGACGGCTGGGCCGAACTCACCGGCGAAGACGCCTGGCGCTGGGACAACTGCCTGCCCGACTTCATGAAGCATGAGGACCATCATCGCCTGGATGCGCCCGGCCAGGCCGATCCCGCCCACCGTGACTTCCACGGCCACGGCGGCGAGTGGCGCGTGGAGAAACAGCGCCTCAGCTGGCAGGTGCTCGATGACTTCGCCACCGCGGCCGTGGAGGCCGGCATCCCGCGCACCCGAGACTTCAACCGCGGCGACAACGAGGGTGTCGACTACTTCGAGGTCAATCAGCGCAAGGGGTGGCGATGGAACACGGCCAAGGCCTTTCTGCGTGACATCGAGAAGCGCGACAACCTGATCCTCTGGCACTCCAGCCAGGTGCTGGGGCTCGAACTGGAACGAGCAGGCGAGGGTGGCGAGCCTCGCTGCGTCGGCGTGCGGGTCGAGCGCGGGGGTGAGGAAATGGTGGTCCGGGCCGGGCGCGAGGTGATTCTCTCCGCCGGCGCCATCGGCTCGCCGCAACTGCTGCAGCTCTCCGGCATCGGTCCGGCAGATCTGCTGGGTGAGCATGACATCCCGGTGGCAGTTGACCTGCCCGGGGTGGGCGAGAACCTGCAGGACCACCTGCAGATCCGCTCGGTGTATCGCGTGAACGGGGCGAAGACCCTTAACACCATGGCCAACTCCCTGGTTGGCAAGGCGAAGATCGGCCTGGAGTATGCGCTCAAGCGCTCCGGCCCCATGAGCATGGCCCCCTCACAGCTGTGCGCCTTTACCCGCAGCAGCGACGAATACCAACATCCCAACATCGAGTACCACGTCCAGCCGCTGAGCCTGGAGGCCTTCGGGCAGCCCCTTCACGATTTCCCGGCGATCACGGCGAGCGTCTGCAACCTCAATCCGACCAGCCGCGGCACGGTGCGCATCAAGAGCCGCGATCCGCGCCAGGCACCGGCCATCGCGCCCCACTACCTGAGCACACCGGAGGATCGCAAGGTGGCGGCGGATTCGCTGCGGGTTACCCGGCGCATCGCCGAACAGCCCGCCTTCGCCGGGTACTCGCCGGAGGAGGTCAAGCCGGGAGTGGAGTACCAGAGCGATGACGACCTGGCCCGGCTGGCCGGCGATATCGGCACCACCATCTTTCATCCGGTGGGCACGGCGAAAATGGGTCGCGACGACGACCCCATGGCGGTGGTGGGTCCCCGGCTGCGGGTGCGTGGAGTGGTGGGGCTGCGGGTGGTGGACGCCAGCGTGATGCCCACCATCACCAGCGGCAACACCAACTCGCCGACGCTGATGATCGCCGAGAAGGCGGCGGCGTGGATTCTGGCCGGGGAGTAACTTTCCTGTCATCGATCGCAAATAGTGTTTGACCTGCGCCCGAGAAGGGCGCATTATGTGCGCAGTTGGTTAGCAAGTCGAACATCGCAAGTGGTCATCGAAACGCTCATAGCATCGATTTCCCGGTGAAAAGTTTCTTGTTCTACCCACTGCAACTCGGGTATTTCCCGGCAAATCAAAACGCTATTAGAGGAATTCGATAATGGCTACCGGTACCGTCAAGTGGTTCAACGACACTAAAGGCTTTGGCTTCATTTCTCCGGACGACAACGGTGACGACCTGTTCGCTCACTTCTCCGAGATCAAGGCAGAAGGCTTCAAGTCCCTGCAAGACGGCCAGAAGGTTTCCTTCGACGTCACTCAGGGCAAGAAAGGCCTCCAGGCTTCCAACATCCAGGTCATCGGCTAATCGCCACTTGACCCGGATGCGACTCCTCCGCTAACCCGGTAGAGTCACCAGAAAGGCCCGCCTCGTGCGGGCCTTTTTGCATTACAGCGATTCATGGTTCCGCACCATCGCCATTAGGCAGGGTCTTGGTGCATGGCCTGCTGGTGGATCGCTCGCCGGAGCTGGCCATGGGGCTCTTCGACCTCGCCTGGGTGGGCGTGCCGGGGCCCCGCGAGCGGCTTAAGGGCGGCGACCGCCTGGTGTTTGCCGGCACCAGCCCCATGCCTTTCGTGGTGGCGCTGACGCTGATCCCGGTCATCTGGCCCTTCTGACTGTGCTCGCCGAGTTGCTGCGTGTCTCGCCGCCGCCGGGGCTTTGCGGTAGGGTGTCGAGTCTGATTTCCTCGACCAACGGAACCCCATCCCATGAGCCAACCCGGTGAGCTGATCATCGATCCGAAGGGCGCAAAGCCCGCCGATGCCTGTGTCTTCATCCTTCACGGCCTGGGCGCCGACGGTAGCGACTTCGAGCCGCTGGTGCCGGCGCTTTCGCTGCCGGCGGACGCCAGCGTGCGCTTTATCATGCCCCATGCACCGCGTCTGCCGGTGACCATCAACGGCGGCATGGTAATGCCCGCCTGGTATGACATCCTCGAGATGAGCCTGGACCGCCGCGTCGACGAGCCCCAGCTGATGGCCTCGGCGCAACGCATCCAGGGCCTGGTGCGCGAGCAGATCGACCACGGCATCGACAGCCGTCGCATCATCCTGGCCGGTTTCTCCCAGGGTGGGGCGGTGGCCTACCAGGCCGCACTCTCCTTCGATAAGCCGCTAGGCGGGCTGCTGGCGCTCTCCACCTACTTCGCTACCGCCGAGCGCATTGCGCTTGCCGAGGCCAATCGCGAGCTGCCCGTCGAGGTGCACCACGGCAGCTTCGATCCGGTGGTGCCCGAGGCGCTGGGTCGTGCGGGCTTCGAGCGGGTCAAGTCGCTGGGCTATCCGGCCCACTATCGTCAGTACCCCATGGCCCATGCGGTCTGTCCCCAGCAGGTCGCGGATATCGGCCACTGGCTGAGCCAGCGCCTGGCGCGTTGAGCCCTCACGATCCGCGCCCGCTCGTCCAAGGTCGCCTCGACAGTCTCGGGGCGGCTGGGCAAACTGATCCGATGATATTTCGGCATGCCTCAAGGACAGACACCATGAGCACTTCCCCCTTCGCCAATCTCCCCGATGCCCAGGGCTACTTCGGTCGCTTCGGCGGCCAGCTGATCCCGCCCGAGCTCAAGACGGTGATGGACGAGATCGACGCCGCCTACGAGGAGATTCGCGTTCGCGAGGACTTTCGGCAGGAGCTGGCCAGCCTGCTCGCCGACTACGTGGGTCGGCCCAGTCCGATCTTCCACGCTCGGCGGCTCTCGGAGAAGTTGGGCGGCGCCCAGATCCACCTCAAGCGCGAGGACCTCAATCACACCGGCGCCCACAAGATCAACCACTGCCTGGGCGAGGCGCTGCTGGCCAAGTTCATGGGCAAGACCAAGGTGATCGCCGAGACCGGCGCCGGCCAGCACGGCGTGGCCCTGGCCACCGCCTGCGCGCTGGTGGGCATTCCCTGCGAGATCCACATGGGCCAGGTGGATATCGAGAAGGAGCATCCCAACGTCACCAAGATGAAGATCCTCGGCTGCACGCTGGTGCCGGTCACCCGCGGCACGGCGACCCTCAAGGATGCCGTGGACAGCGCCTTCGAGGAGTACCTCAAGGACCCGCAGCACTTCATCTATGCCATCGGCTCGGTGGTGGGGCCTCACCCCTTCCCGAAGATGGTGCGCGACTTCCAGTCGATCATCGGCCGCGAGTCCCGCGAGCAGTTTCTGGCCCGCCATGGCCGCCTGCCCGACCACGTCACCGCCTGCGTGGGCGGCGGCTCCAACGCCATCGGCATGTTCACGGCCTTCCTCGACGACGACTCGGTGCATCTGGTCGGCGTGGAGCCGGCCGGCGAGGGCCTCGACACCCAGCGCCACTCCGCCACCCTGACACTGGGCAAGCCCGGCGAGATCCACGGCATGGCCTGCTATGTGCTGGAGGATGACGCCGGCAACCCCATGCCGGTGCACTCCATCGCTTCCGGACTCGACTACCCGGGCGTGGGGCCCCAGCACAGCTACCTCAAGGAGCTGGGCCGGGTCGACTACCAGAGCGCCAGCGACGACGAGTGCCTGGATGCCTTCCTGACCCTCTCCCGGGTCGAGGGCATCATCCCGGCGCTGGAGAGCGCCCATGCGGTGGCCTGGGCCATGCGCGAGGCGCCGACGCTGCCTGCCGACCAGCATATCCTGGTCAATCTCTCCGGGCGCGGTGACAAGGACGCCGACTACGTGGCGGACAAACTCGGGCTGTAAGCCGGCAAGTGTGCCGGAGCGGCTCTGGTGATTCGCACGGGTGCCCAACGACGCATTCTGGGTTAGGGTGGAGCTCGGGTCCGGAGAGGCCCTTTCGCTGGACGCAGGGAGTGTCGAGGCTTGAGCATGGAGAGAGTCAGGCAGGCATGGCATCGCTGGTGGGCCGGAGAGGAGCGTGCCGCTCCCGGCCTCGGTGAATTGCTGCTGTCGCGTTACCCGGGAGCGGTCATGCTGCTCGACGAGCACGGGGTGGTGCTGCAGGTCAATCCCGACTTCGAGCGGCATGCCGGCCACTCTCCCGACCAGCTCCTCGGCCGCCGGGCGGTGACGCTGGATGCCGACCCCCTGCATGGCGGCTTCGCCCGCGCCCTGGAATACTGCCGAGCCAGCCGCCAGCCCTGGCAGGGGGTGGTGCTCTGCCGGCGCGCCGATGGTGCCCTGCGCCACCATACCACCATGATCCAGCCCTTGAATGAGCGGCCGGCCAGCCCGCTGAGGCTACTGGTGATCCAGTATGACGTCACCGGCATGCGCGAGCGGGAACTCCATGACCGCCAGCTGCTGGCCAGGCTCGGTGATACTGTCTCGCGCCTGCCCGGGACGATGTTTCGCCTGCGTCAGGACGTGGCCGGGCGCCTGGAGCTGCTCTACGCCAGCGAAGGGCTCGTGACACTGACGGGGCTGACGCCGGAGCAAGTCATGGAGGATGCCGAACGACTGCTTGACCTGATCATCCAGGAGGATCGCCGGCAGCTCGAGATGGCCCTGGCGCAGTCGGCGGTGAGCCTGGAGGCCTGCCAGCTGGAGATTCGCCTCGACCTGTCGGACGGCCTGCGCTGGGTGGAGGCCCGTGCCAGGCCTCAGCGACGCCGCGACGGCTGCATCCTGTGGGACGGCCTGCTGATCGATGTCACCGAGCGCAAGGACGAGGAGTTCAAGGTCCGCCGGCTGGTCGTCACCGACATGCTCACGGGGGCGCTGAACCGCCGCGCCTTCTTCGAGCAGGGGGGGGCGGTCCAGGCCCGGGCCCTGCGACATGAAGAGCCCTTGCTGCTGGCGATGCTCGACATCGACCATTTCAAGGCTCTCAACGATACTCATGGCCATGCGGCCGGCGATCTCGCCCTGCAGGCCTTCGCGGCCACCTGCAAGGAGTGCCTGCGCCCCTATGACCTCTTCGCCCGCATCGGCGGTGAGGAGTTCGCGGTGTTGCTGGTGGATACCACCCCCGATGAGGCATTGACCATCCTGGATCGCCTGCGCGAGGCGGTGGGCGCCATCGAACTGGAGGTGGAGGATGCCACGCTGCGCTTCACGGTCAGCCTGGGACTGACGACCCTGACGCCGGGAGGCAGCCTGGAGGGCGCCCTGGGCGACGCCGACCGAGCCCTCTACCGGGCCAAGCATGAGGGGCGCAACCGCATCTGCGGGTCCAGCAGCGTATCTTCGGTCTTCAACGACGCTGACCCAGCGTGAGGGCGCGGCCTGGCAATCGCGCTGCGACATGGTCAGGATCTGGTTCATGACTTCCATCGCCCTGATTCTACTGGCGCTTCTCTGTCTGCTTGATCCTCATCTGCGCCGCGCCTGCCTATCGTTCATCGTCTTCGCCCTGGTGATGTCGTTCACCTGGTGGCGGCTGGGCACCCCCTGGCTGGCCGGCGCCGAGGCGCTGCTGGGTGCGCTGCTCACCGGTGCCGCCCTGCTGCATGGACTGGGCCGGGCAGGAGACGTGCCGCGCCTGCCGCCGCGGGACGCCACGGTGCGCCGTGGCGGCGACGCGCCGGCGCGCTGGCTCGCTGCCACGGCCTGGCTGACCCTCACCGCCCTGGCGCTGGTAGGGCTGCTCGCTACCGAGCGGCTGACCCTGCATGCAGGCGGGCTTCACGGGGGGGACATAGTGTCCCTGGTACTCTCCGGCCTGCTGGTGATGGCGCTCGGGCTGTGGGCCTTCGCTCACCATCGCCACCTGCTGCGCCGACTGCTGGCGTTCAACGTGCTGGGCTCCGGGGTCTTCCTGCTGCTGGCCGGGCTCGCCGGCCCCGGCCCGGAGGTCCAGGGGCTGATTCTGGTGGGGCTTGCGGTGGCGCTGGTCGGCTCGGTGCTGGGCGTGCTGCTGCTGCGCCGCCTGCATGCCCTGGAGGGCAGCGTGACCCTCGAGCCCGAGGCCGGCCAATGAATTCAGCCGCGAACCTGATGCTGTGGCTGACGTTGATAGCACCCCTGCCGCTGGGTTTGCTGGCCTGGCTGAGACCGCCGCGCCATATGCGCGGGGTGGTGCTGGCCGCCGGGGCGCTGCCGCTGGTGACGCTCTGGCTGCTACCCCATGCGGCTGAGGGTACGCTGCACGGCAGCCTGGCGTTGGGCGGTCTCTCGCTGCACTGGCGGCTTGACGCCCTGGCGGCCCTGCTGTTGCTGCTGACCCAGCTGGTGTTGTTGGCCAGTGCCGCCTACGCCGTGGGGCATCGCCGTGCGGCGCTGCCCGCCGAGGCCTTTCATCAGCGCTTCTGGCCGCTGCTGGGCGGGCTGGCGTTCGCTCTGGGGCTGATCTGGGTGGCCGCCGACCTGTTGCTGCTCTACGCAGGTCTGGAGCTGATGGGCCTGTGCGCGGTGGGCATGATGCTGCTGCCCGGCAAGGCCGAGGCGATCCGCGCCGGGCTGCGCTACCTGCTCTATGCCCTGGTGGGCTCCCTGGCCTGGCTGCTGGGGGTGGCGCTGCTGCTGGGCGCCTGGGGCACCCTGGAGCTGGCCGGCCTGGCGTCGGTGGCCGAGCCCGATGCCACTACCCGCATCGGTATGGCGCTGCTGGCCGGTGGGCTGCTGCTCAAGGCGGCGATCTTCCCGCTGCATGGCTGGCTGGCGCCGGTCCACGCCAGCGCCTGGACCCCGGTCAGCGCCGTGCACGGTGCCCTGGTGGTCAAGGCCTCCTTCTTCATCCTGATCACCCTGTGGCAACTGCTGCTGCCCGACGCCGTGGCGGCGGCCTCGGCGCTGGGGCTGCTGGGTGCGGCGGCGGTGCTGTGGGGCGGGCTCAAGGCGTGGCGGGCCGATTCACTCAAGCAGGTGGTGGCCTGGTCCACGGTGGGCCAGCTCGGTTACCTGATGCTGCTCTTTCCGCTGCTGGCCGGCACCGCGGCGTCGGTGGCCGCCCTGGCCTGGCAGGCCACCTGGCTGCAGCTGGCCGGCCACGCCCTGGCCAAGGCGGCGATGTTCATGGCCGCCGGCAACCTGATGCTCTCCACTGGTGCCAGCCGCCTGGTCGACCTGGCCGGTACCAGCCGCCGGCTGCCGCTGTCGCTGATGACCTTCGGGGTTGCCGCGGTGACCCTGATGGGGCTGCCGCCCAGCGCCGGGTTCACCGCCAAGTGGCTGCTGCTGCAGGCCTCTCTCCAGTCGGGCCAGTGGACCTGGGTCGCGGTGCTGGTGCTCGGCACCCTGCTGACCGCCGCCTATGTGTTCCGGGTGCTGCGCTGCTCCTTCGTGGAGGAGGCGCCGCGCCGTGACTTCCACCCCCTGCCACCTGGCATGGACCTGGTGCCGCTGCTGCTGGCACTGGCTGCCGTGGGCCTGGGCCTGGTGGCGGAGTGGCCGCTGTCGCTGCTGCGCCAGGGAGGGGTGCCATGAGCGCCGCCTTCTTCCCGGTCGCCACCCTGGCCACCTCGCTCGCGGCGGCAGCGATCATCTTCCTGTTGCCGGAGGGCGCCTTTCGGGCCCGCACCGGGATCAACCTGGCTGCCGCGGTGCTCAAGATCGCCCTGGTGGCCTGGATGGTGCGCGGGCTCAGCCAGGGCAAGTCCTACGCCGTGGAGTTTCCGGTGCTGGAGGGGCTGGCCTTCGTGCTGCGCGCCGATCCGCTGGGCATCATGTTTGCCGGGCTCTCCTCGCTGCTGTGGCTGTTCACCACCATCTATGCCATCGGGTATCTGGAGGACTCCCCCAACCGGCGCCGCTTCTTCGGCTTCTTCAGCCTTTGCGTGGCCAGCACCCTGGGCATCAGCCTGGCGGGCAACCTCTTTACCTTTCTGATCTTCTACGAGCTGCTGACGCTTTCCACCTATCCGCTGGTGGCCCATCGGGGCACCCCCAAGGCGCTGGCCGCGGCCACCCTCTATCTGCGCTTCACCCTCACCGCGGGGCTGGTGCTGATGGTCGGCATGGTGGCGCTGCACGCCCTGGCCGGCGATATCCGCTTCGGCCAGCGGGAGATCCTCGCCGAGTTCGGCCCGGAGCAGCGCGGGATGCTGATCGCCATCTTCTGGGTGCTGATCGTCGGGTTCGGGGTCAAGGCGGGGTTGGTGCCACTGCACGGCTGGCTGCCCCGGGCCATGGTGGCACCAGCGCCGGTCAGCGCCCTGCTGCATGCGGTGGCGGTGGTCAAGGCCGGGGCCTTCGGCATCGTGCGCCTGGTCTATGACGTCTACGGCGCCGAACTCAGCCAGGCGCTGGGGTTGCTCACGGGGCTCGCCGTGATCGCCAGCGTCACCATCCTCTATGCCTCGCTGCGCGCCCTGGCCCAGGTGGAACTCAAGCCGCGGCTGGCCTTCTCCACGGTCAGCCAGGTGAGCTACATCGTGCTGGGCATCGGGTTGTTCGGGCCGCTCGGCACCATCGCCGCGCTCTCCCATCTGCTGCATCAGGGCCTGATGAAGGTCACCCTGTTCTTCTGTGCCGGCAACTACGCCGAGGAGCTCGGCATCCACCGCATCGACGAGCTCGACGGGGCGGGGCGGCGCATGCCGCTCACCAGCCTGGCCTTCAGCGTGGGGGCACTGGGCATGATCGGGCTGCCCCCTCTGGTGGGCTTCCTCAGCAAGTGGTATCTGGGCACCGGGGCGGTACAGGCGGACATGCCCTGGGTGATCGCCGTACTGGTCGCCAGCAGCCTGCTCAACGCCGCCTATTTCCTGCCGATCCTCTACCGGTTGTGGTTCTGCCCCGGCCCCGACCATGGCGTGGGAGTGTGGCCCGAGGAGCGCCATCTCGGTCGCTTCGAGACCAGCAACTGGCTGCTGCTGCCGGCGCTGGCCACGGCCCTGTTCAGCGTGATGGCGGGGCTGCTGGCGGGCATGCCCTACAGCCCGCTTGAGTGGGCGACCCGGGTGGCCAACCTGGAGTATCTGCCATGAGCCAGGTGAGCTTCGTGGTGTTGATGATCGCCGCGCTGCTCTGGCCGCTGGTGCTGGTGCTGCGCGAGCCGCTGATGTCGGCGCTGGCCGCGCGTGGCGAGGTGCGTTTCCCCCTAGATACGCTGTGGGCCACGGCGCCGCTACCGGCCCTGGCGCTGGTGCTGCTGGGGGGCGATGGCAGCCTGGCGCTGTCGGCCTGGCTGCTGGGCGGCGTCTGGGTGCTGGACGAGCCGCGCCGGGTGCTGCTGGCATTCACTGCGCTGCTGTGGCTGTTGTCCGGCTGGTACGCCCGGGGCTACCTGGCGGGAGAGCGTGAGCGAGCCAATGCCGGCAACGGCGCGTCGGCGGCGCGGTTGGCGCGCTTCTCCGTGCTCTGGCCGCTGACGCTCTCCGGCAACCTGCTGCTGCTGGTGGCCGAGGACATCGCCAGCTTCTATCTGGGCTTTGCGGTGATGACCTTCGCCGCCTACGGCCTGGTGATCCATTCCGGTACTCGCGATGCCCTGATCGGTGGGCGCGCCTACCTGATCATGGCGGTGCTCGGCGAGGGGCTGATCCTGGCTGGCCTGCTGTGGGGCGCCGGCAGCCTGGGGGCGCTGACCCTGGGCGAGTTTCGCGAGGGGCTCGTCAACCTCGAGCACGGCGCCTGGATCGGGCTGCTGCTGTGGCTCGGCTTCGGGGTCAAGGCCGGCGTGGCGGGTCTGCACCTGTGGCTGCCGCTGGCGCACCCGGTGGCACCTACGCCGGCGAGCGCCGTACTCAGCGGCGCCATGGTCAAGGCCGGGGTGGTGGGTTGGATGGCAACCCTGCCGCTGGGGGAGACCGCTGCGGCGGATGCCTTCACCGGGCTGGGTCGCGCCATGGTGTTCGTTGGTTTGGTGGGTGCCATCGGCGCGGCACTGCTGGGTGTCTGCCAGCGCCACCCCAAGGCGGTGCTGGCCTACTCCAGCATCAGCCAGCTGGGCATGCTCGCGGCGCTGGTAGGAACCGGGCTCTTGGCGCCGGCGCTGTGGCCGGCCCTGGCGCCGGTGGTGGTGCTGTTTGCTGCCCACCATGGCCTGACCAAGGGGGCGCTGTTTCTCGGCGTGGGCATCGGCGAGCACCCGCCGCGGATGCCTGCCTGGGTGCTGGCCCTGCTGCTGATGCTGCCTGCGCTGTCGCTGGCCGGCGTGATGGGCTCGGGGCTTGCGACCAAGTGGGCCTTCAAGGCGGCGCTCTATGAGGGCGGCCACTCGACGCTGGTGACCTGGCTCTCCCTGGCGGCGGTGGGCACCACGCTGCTGATGGCGCGCACCCTGTGGTGCCAGTGGCAGGGCGAGTGGCAGGCGCGTCGGGACGGCCTGGTGCCGCTTGCAGCCCCCATGCCGCTGGCCTGGCTGCTGCTGGTGGTCAGCGCCCTGACGCTGCCGCTGTGGCTGCCGATGCTGGGCATGCGTCCGGCGGTGCCGCCCCCAGCAGAGCTGTTCGGCCTCTGGTGGCCGGCCTTGTTGGGGGCGGCCCTGGCCCTGCTGGTCGGCTGGCTGATGCACCGCTGGCCGCTGTGGAGGGCCTGGCGGCGTCTGCCGGCGGGGGATCTGTGGTGGCCGCTGGCGAGTGGCCTGGGTCGACTGTGGGTGGCCACCTGGCCTTGGCTGATGCGACTGGCCGCGGCGAAGGCGGCCTGGGTGGCCTGGTGGGTCGCCCGGGAGGAGGCAGGAACCGCGGCGCTGGATGCGCTGGGAGAGAGTGAAGCGTGGCTGCGCCGCCACGCTTCGGTGCTGATGATGGCTGTCGCCGTGGGGCTCGCCCTGGTGCTGTTGTTCAGCGCCGCCTGAGGCCCTCGCGGGCCTCCGGTGGAGTGTCGTGGCTCAGCGGGAGGGGGCGTGTCAGAGCAGCTCCTCGCCGGCCAGGGCCAGGCGCGAGCGCTCGACGCTCTTCAGGGTGATGTGGCCGGCGTGGGGCCAGTCGCGGAAGCGCTGCACCAGCGCCGCCATGCCGCAGGTGTTGGCGGTCAGATACGGCGTGTCGATCTGGCCGACGTTGCCCAGGCAGACGATCTTGGTGTTGCGCCCGGCCCGGGTGATCAGCGATTTGAGCTGCTTGGGGGTGAAGTTCTGGGCCTCGTCGATGATCAGGAAGGTGTCATTGAGGGTGCGCCCGCGCATAAAGCCCGGGGCGCGGATCTGCACCCGGGCGCCGAGCAGCTGGCGGGTTGCGCCGCTGTTCCAGCTGGATTCCCCGTCCTCGTTGCGCAGCAGGTTGTCCATGTTGTCGTGGAAGGCGCCCATCCAGGGCGACATCTTCTCCTCCTCGGTGCCGGGCAGGAAACCGATGTCCTCGCTCATGGAGATCGGCGCCCGGGTGAAGACGATACGCTCGAAGCGCTTGGTGTCCAGGGTCTGTTGGAAGGCGGCGGCCAGGGTCATGAAGGTCTTGCCGGTGCCGGCGCTGCCGGCGATGGTGACCAGATCGATGTCGTCATCCATCAGCAGGTTGAGCGCGAAGTTCTGCCGGCAGTCACTGGAGTGCACACCCCAGACGCTGGCGCCGTGGCGGTAGTTGGCGAGCAGCTCGAGGCGGGCGCGCTGGCCGCTCACCTCGCGCACGATGGCCTCGAAGCCGGCATCAATATCGCCATCCGCCACCAGCATGCCCGGGTGCCACTCGGTGGGGATCTCGCCGTCGAGGTGGTAGATCACCCGCTGCGCCTCGCGCTCCACCTTGACGTCGAGTGCCAGGCCGTTCCATAGCTCGCTGCCGGCATCCGGGTAGACCCGCACCCCCTCCAGCATGGCGTCACTGTCGTCGAAGGCGCGGTCGTTGAGGTAGTCCTCCACCGGCACGCCCAGGGCGGCGGCCTTGACCCGCAGGTTGATGTCCTTGGTGATCAGGATCACCGAGGCGTCCGGGCGCTCCTGGCGCAGCCGGCAGGTCTCGGCCAGGATGCGGTTGTCGGGGCTCTCCTCGAGTGGCTCCAGCGGCTTCAGGTCGGTGTAGCAGAGCAGGCGAAGGCGCCCTTCGGGGCCGATCAGGCGCGGGATGGGAATGCCGTCGCGGATCTGCTCGAGACCTACATCGGCGGTGAGATCGGACAGGGTACGGCTGATCTGGCGGGCGGTGCGGGCGATCTCGCGGACGCCGTTCTTGTGCTTGTCCAGCTCCTCGAGCACGGTCATGGGGATGACCACTTCGTGCTCGTCGAACTGGTAGAGGGAGGCGGGGTCGTGCAGCAGGACGTTGGTGTCCAGTACATAGAGGCGGGTGGCCTTCTTGTCGATGCGTACCATCGGCGCAGCTCTCCTGATTGTCGCGAGCGGACGTCGTTTGTGACGTCCCGATGTCGACATTGTCAGCGCGCGATGTCAGGAAGGTGACAGCCGCCGACGGTGTCGTACCGCGATGGTGTTCCTCCTGTGTCGGTGGGCCCTGGTCCGGTGGCGGCCGTGCTTGCCACCGTGTCCTGAGCATGGTACGGCTCGATGTAAGACGGCAAGGCGAGCGCCTCGCGAAGCGTCAACGCAGCCGGCGAGTTATTCCGTATCCCGGTACACGCTCTCCACGTCCAGGGTGGAGCGGCTGCCCAAATCCTCGAAATTCTCGGCCAGCCATCCTTCGGCGGTGCGCCGACCCTCGTCGCGCAGATGGCTGAGGAAGGGCCACTCGGAGTTCATCTTGCTGGAAACCGAGAGCTTGCCCAGGGTCTCGTCCCCGGCGATGCGGTGAAAGAGGGTGCCGGCGTAGCAGCCGATGTCCACGCCGTGGTCGCCGAGCAGGCGCTGCAGCATGGCGATCATGCGCACCTCCTTGATCAGCGAAGCGTTGAAGGTGATCTCGTTGAGGCGGTTCATGATCGCCGCGGCGCTGGTGGGGAGCTCCTCGCGGTAGATGGGGTTGATCTGCACGACCACGATGTCCCGGGAGCCGCAGTGCTCCATCAGCGGCATCAGCGAGGGGTTGCCCATGTAGCCGCCGTCCCAGTAGGCCTCGCCGTCGATCTCCACGGCCTGGAAGACCGTGGGCAGGCAGGCCGAGGCCATCACCGCGTCCACGCTCATCTCCTCGCGAGTGAAAATTCGCTGCTTACCGCTGCGCACGTTGGTGGCGGTGACGAACAACTTGAGGTCAGGGCAGCATCGCACTCGCTCGAAGTCGACCCGCGCGTTGAGGATGTCGCGCAGCGGATTGAGGTTGAAGGGGTTGAACTGGTAGGGGGAGACCAGTCGGCTCATCATGTCCATGGCGATATAGCCCGGCGAGTGGTCGAGGCTCCAGTTGCCGGTGAGCTTGTCCAGCGGGGTGCGCTGGATGGGGCTGGACTTGCCGGCGCGGCTGACCGCTTCCCAGAAGTCGTGCAGCGCCTGGCGGGCGGTGTCGCGGTCACCGCGGGTCAGGGCGTCGGCCATCACCACGCCGTTCATGGCCCCGGCGCTGGTACCGCTGATCCCCTCGATCTCGATGCGGGGATCCTCCAGCAGGCGGTCCATCACGCCCCAGGTGAAGGCACCATGTGAGCCGCCCCCCTGCAGGGCCAGGTCGATCCGTTTGGTCTCGCTCATCGGCTTGCCTCCATGACGGTTCCGTTGTGCTGCATTGCATCACCGACAGCATAGAGATTTCGACCAAGGGCGGCCAGCGCCGGTTTCAGGCTTCGATCCATACCTCCTCGCCCTGGAAGACGGCGCGCCAGGTACGCAGTTGGACATCCTGCTGTTCCAGGCACTGGCCGTCGGCGAGGCGGAAGTGCTGCTTGTAGAGTGGCGAAGCGACCACCGGCTCGCCCTTGATATCGCCGACGATGCCCCTGGCGATGACGTTGGCACCGGAGAAGGGATCGCGGTGGTCGAGGGCATAGAGCTCCTGCGACTGGCCAGGAACGTAGAAGATAGCCACCTGGGTGGGCCCCTCAGCGGTCTCGAGCCAGGCGGCGACACCGGAGTAGGACACCAGGTCGGTGCGGGTGCAGAGGGCTTGCCAGGTCTGTGTCATGGTGTTGGCTGCTGCAGTGGCGATAGTCATGGGAAGGTCTCCTTCAGGCGGGGCGCAGTTGGCCGCGCTCGCTGGTCATGATGATGTCCGGATCGGGGCGGCTGTCGTTGACGAAGCTGCGGAAGCGCTTGAGCTTCTCCGGGTCCTCGATGGCATTGGCCCATTCGCACTGGTAGTTGTCGATCACGGTCTGCATCTGACGCTCCAGCTCCTCGCCTATCCCCAGGCTGTCCTCGAGCACCACGGCCTTGAGGTAGTCCAGGCCGCCTTCCAGGTTCTCGCGCCACACCGAGGTGCGCTGCAGACGGTCGGCGGTCCGGATATAGAACATCAGCACGCGGTCGATGGTCTGGATCAGCTGCGCATCGTCCAGGTCGGTAGCGAACAGCTCGGCGTGGCGCGGGCGCATGCCGCCGTTGCCGCAGACGTAGAGGTTCCAGCCGTTCTCGGTGGCGATCACGCCGATGTCCTTGCTCTGGGCCTCGGCGCATTCCCGGGTACAGCCCGAGACGCCGAACTTGATCTTGTGGGGGGCGCGCAGGCCCTTGTAGCGATGCTCCAGGCGGATCGCCATGCCCACGCTGTCATCCACGCCGTAGCGGCACCAGGTGCTGCCGACGCAGGACTTCACGGTGCGCAGCGACTTGCCGTAGGCGTGGCCGGTCTCGAAACCGGCGTCGATCAGCTCGCCCCAGATATCAGGCAGGTCCTCGAGGCGGGCGCCAAACAGGTCGATGCGCTGGCCGCCGGTGACCTTGGTGTAGAGGCCGTATTTCTGCGCCACCTGGCCCAGCACCACCAGCTTGTCAGGGGTGATCTCGCCGCCGGCGATGCGCGGCACCACCGAGTAGGTACCGTTCTTCTGCATATTGGCCATGAAGGTGTCGTTGGTATCCTGCAGCGGGATATGGGCGGCATCGGTGATCGGCTCGTTGAAACAGGAAGCGAGGATCGAGGCCACCGCCGGCTTGCAGATATCGCAGCCCAGGCCATGGGTTTGTGGAGAGCCGTGTTTTTCCATCAGTTCGCTGAAGGTCTTGATGCCCTCGACACGCACGATGTCGTAGAGCCCCTGGCGGGTATGCGCGAAGTGCTCGCAGATCGACTTGTCGACCTCGACGCCACGGACCTCGAGCTCGTGATCCACCAGGGTCTTGAGCAGCGCCGTGCAGCCGCCGCAGCCGGTGCTGGCACGGGTCTCGCCCTTCACCGCGCCGAGGTCCACGGCGCCGCCGTCGAGGGTAGCGCAGACGTCGCCCTTGGTGACGTTGTGGCAGGAGCAGATCATGGCGGTGTCGGGCAGGGCGTCCGGGCCCAGCGCCGGGGCGGCCCCGGCCTGGGGCAGGATCAGCGCGGCCGGGTCCTCGGGCAGCTCGAGGCGGTTGGCGTAGTACTGCATCAGGGTGTCGTAGACGCTGTTGTCGCCCACCAGCATGGCGCCCACCAGCCGCCTGCCGTCGCTGGAGACCACCAGCTTGCGGTACTGCTGCTTGAGCGGGTCCAGATAGCGGAACATGCGCGCACCGGGGGTGCGGTCGCCGTGGGCGTCGCCGATGGCGCCGACGTCGACGCCGAGCAGCTTGAGCTTGGTGCTCATGTCGGCGCCGCGGAAGGTCTCCGGGGCGCGGTCGAGGCGGTCGGCCATCAGGGTGTCGGCGGCGGCGCGGGCCATCTGGTAGCCGGGCGCCACCAGGCCGAAGATGCTCTGATTCCACAGCGCCACCTCACCCACGGCAAGGATCGCCGGGTCGCTGGTCAGGCAGCGGTCGTCGATCACCACGCCGCCCCGTTCGCCGATCTCCAGGGCGCAGTCCCGAGCCAGCTCGTCCCGCGGGCGGATGCCGGCGGAGAAGACGATCAGGTCGGCCTCGAGCACCTTGCCGTCCTGGAACACCATGCGATGCGCCGCGTCGATGCCGTCCTCGATACGCTGGGTGGCGCGCTCGGTATGCACCTGCACGCCGAGGGTCTCGATCTTCTCGCGCAGCAGGTCACCGCCTTCGCTATCCACCTGCATCGGCATCAGCCGCGGGGCGAACTCGACCACGGCGGTGTCGAGGTTCAGGCCACGCAGGGCGTTGGCCGCCTCCAGGCCGAGCAGCCCGCCGCCCACCACCACGCCGGTGGCGGCATTGTCGGCCGCGGCGCGAATGGCATCGAGGTCGTCCAGGGTTCGATAGACCAGGCAGCCCGCGCGGTCGTTGCCGGGAATCGGCGGCACGAAGGGGAAGGAGCCGGTGGCCAGCACCAGGCGGTCGTAGGGGAGGCGGCCGTCCGGGGTGACCACCTCGCTCGCGTCGCGGTCGATGGCAGTGACCGCCTCATCGAGGCGCAGGGTGATGCCGTGCTCGGCGTAGTAGTCGGCGGTGGAGAGGGCCAGCGACGCGGCGTCGCGACCGCTGAAGTACTCGGAGAGATGGACCCGGTCATAGGCCAGGTGGCGCTCCTCGCCGAACACCGTGATCCGATAGCGCTCGGTGGCGCCGCGCTCGACCAGCTGCTCGACCAGGTGGTGGCCGACCATGCCGTTGCCGATGACAATCAAGTGTTGCTTGGGGGATGCGGGGGTGTTCATGCGGCCTCCTCGACGGGGCGTTCCAGATGAGCGGAGTCGGTGGCGCGGTCGGCGTCCTCGGCGGCTGCGTCGAGCAGCGCCTGGACATCGGCCGGGCCGAAGAGCAGGGCCTGGCGGCAGGCGCTGAGGTCGCTGCCGGCCAGGGCGTGTTCGAAGGCCCAGGGGCCGAGGCGGGTGTCGCCGTAGAGCACGGCGCCCTCGAGGCGGCCATCGCGCAGCAGCAGGCGACGGTAGTCGCCGTGCTCGGGGTCGTGGTAGCTCAGCACGTCGTGCTCCGGGGCGGGATCAATGGGACCGAAGGCGAAGAGCGATACGCCACTCACCTTGAGCTTGGTGGCGCTGGGCAGCTCCACGTAGCCGCTGACCGCTTCACCGGCGAGGTGGGCGGCGAGTACCTCGACCTGGCGCCAGATTGGCTCGACCAGGCCGTAGGTGTGGTGCTCGAACTGGCAGCACTCGCCGAGGGCGTGAATCGACGGGTCGCTGGTGGTGAGGGCGGCGTCGACCCGGATGGCGCGGTCGCTGTCGAGCCCGGCGTCGCGTCCCAGTTCGGCGTTGGGGGTGATGCCCGCGGCCACCACCACGCAGTCGGCGGGCAGGCGGCGACCATCCTCGAGGCACACGGCGGCGACCTGGCCGTGGCCGTCGTCCTCGAGGGCGGCGAGGTGGGCGCCGGTGATGACGTCCAGCCCGCGCTCGGCCAGTTCGTTTTCGAGCAGGCTGGCGGCGGTGGCATCGAGCTGACGGTTCATCAGGTGTGCATCGCGCTGCAGCACGCTGACCCGCATGCCGCGTTTGCGCAGTCCTTCGGCGGCTTCGATACCCAGCAGGCCGCCGCCGATGACCACGGCGTTGCCGCCGCGTTCGGCGCAGCTCGTGAGTGCGGCGGCATCGTCCAGGTCGCGGAAGCCGTGCACGCCGTTGAGATCGATGCCGGGCACCGGCGGCCGCGCCGGGCGCGAGCCGGTGGCCAGCACCAGGCGGTCGTAGGCCAGGCTGCGACCGCTCGCGGTGATCACCCGGCGCGCCTGGCGCTCGATGCGCTCGACGCGATCATCGAGAATCAGCTCGACACCCTGCTCGGCGTACCAGTCGGCGTCGCGCAGGGTCAGGGCGGCGTGGTCCAGCTCGCCGGCCAGCAGGGGCGAGAGCAGGATGCGGTTGTAGGCCGGTACCCGCTCGGCACCGATCACGGTGATGCACGAGGGGGGTGTGGGCTGTGCCAGCAGCGCCTCGACCAGCCGCTGGCCGGCCATGCCGTTGCCGATGATCAGCACCCGGTCCTGGGGCGTGGGGGCGGAGGTCGTGGTGGCGCGGAGCGCGGAAGATAGTGTCATGTCGGTCGACTCCTCGATGACGTGCCGGGAAGCAAGCGGCCAAAAAAAAACGCCCTGGCGTCCTGCTGGGCAGGACGCCAAGACGTCGTTGTCTGGTGGTGACGGTCGCCATTGACCGTCGGGCGACCGCGTTGCCGCCGAAATGGGTATCAACCTGAGTGAAGCAAGCTGCTTGCCAACTGGGGTGAATATCAACTTTTTATTTGTTTTTCAGTTGGCTGGATAGGTCGTTCAGAGGAGAGGCCGGCCCCGGGGTGGGGCCGGTTGCACGTCAGTGGTGCAGGGCGCGATCGAAATGCACGGGGCTGTAACACTCGCGTAGGGTGGCGAGGTCGAGGCGCTGTCCCCGGTCGCGCAGTGGCTGGTCGAGCCGTTCGGCGAGCCCCTCGGCGAACGCCGGATCGGGACGCAGCACGTCACGGCCGCAGAGACGCTGCTGCAGCGGGGGAGCATCGAGGGGCAGGGTCTCGAGATGCTCCACCGAGCGGTCGAGGTAGGGCGGTAGGGCCAGCCAGTCGCGCGCCTGCCGGCGGTGGGCCGGCGATTCGGCCAGCCAGTCGCTGGCCGCCACCAGCGCGCGTATCAGCCTGGCCAGGGTCGCCGGATAGTGCCGCGCCCAGGAGCGGGTCACCCCGAGCACCTTCTCCGGCTGTTCCGGCCACAGCTGGGCGCCGCTGGCGACGATACGGCCGACCTGGCGGTGCTCGGCGAGACTGCCCCAGGGTTCGCCGACACAGAAGCCGTCGATCCTGCCCTGCTGCAGGGCGTCGACCATGCGCGGCGGTGGCAAGGCCTCCAGCTCGACGGCCCGCTCGGGATCGATGCCGCCCAGGCTCAGCCAGTGGCGCAGCTGATAGTGCTGGCAGGAGTGGGGGTAGACCATCGCCAGGCGCGGCGCCCGGCTGGCGCCCGGCAGGTAGCCGGCCAAGGCCCTGGCGCTGGTGGCCGGGTCATCGCCCAGCCGTGCCGTGCAGGCATCGGCCAGCTCCCGGGAGAGCACGATGGCGTTGCCGTTTCGACTCAGGGTGATCGGTGCCAGGGTGTCGCAGGGCGCGCGGTCCAGCCCGAGACTCATGGCCAGGGGCATGGGCGCCAGCATATGGGCGCCGTCGAGCAGCCCGGCGGCGACCTTGTCGCGCAGCGTCGACCAGGCGTTCTGGCGCGACAGCGTCACCTCCAGGCCCTGGTCGGCGAACAGGCCGCGCTCGCGGGCGACCACCAGCAGGACGCAATCGAGCAGCGGGATAAAACCCAGCTGCAGGCGCGGCAGCTCGGCCGGAGGCAGCGAGTTCATAGGCCCTTCTCCAGACGTTCGAGGATGTCGATGACGCTCGTGGCGACCTCGGCGATGCGCTGACCACGGTCCATGGCCAGCTTGCGCAGCATTTGGTAGGCCTGCTCCTCGTCACAGCTCTGGTGGCGCATCAGCAGCCCCTTGGCGCGCTCGATGCGCTTGCGTCCGGTGAGTTGGGTACGGGTGCGATCCAGCTCCTGGCGCATCGCCTGAAACGCCTCGAAGCGGGCGATGGCGACCTCGATGATCGGCTTGACCCGCCCCTGGACCAGGCCGTCGACCACATAGGCGCTGACGCCGGCCTTGAGCGCCGACTGCATGGTGTCGGGGTCGTGCTGGTCGGCGAAGAACACCACCGGGCGCGGGTTCTCGCGATTGAGTTGGGCCATGCTGTCGAGGGTGTCGCGGTCCGGCGATTCCATGTCGATGATCACCACATCTGGCTGATGCCGCGCCACCATGTCATTGAGGCTGGCGGGACTCCTGAGGTGGCAGATCACCCGGTGGCCCTCTCGGGTGAGGGCTTCCTCGACCATGGCGGCGCGCACCTCTTCATCATCGACCAGTAGAACATCAAGCGCTGGGGGCATGGTGTGGGCTCGTCTAGCAGTGGTTGAGGCGCAGGTATCCTGGCCCTGCAATTTTCGTTCCATCGCGGGGCGGGTGAGGGGCCCATGCACCGCCGTTGGGCGCGTGGCGCCGCGAAGGAGGGCGCATCGATCGACGCCCTGCCGCCTGCTGCACTGCATCATGCTGGTGCAAGGCGCTGGCCGAGCGCAATGCCGTGGTGCGGCGGAGGCCACCCGTGGAGTCCCGATGCGAGGCAGGCGCGATGCCGCGACCCCCGAGCGGCTCGCCCGCAGGGCCGGATCAGATCGAACTGGCATGGCCCTTGCTTGGTTCAGTACCAGAGAATAGTCAGCACCACAGCATAGACAATCTGCCGAGGACCAACGCCGGTCCTTCGACGACGATGACGTCCCCTGTCGACATCCCGTGATGCCGACAGTGGGCGTCTTTGCGTTGTGGGCCCTCTCGCAGCGGGCGGCGGAGAAACGAGGAGTCACCATGTATCAGGCCAAAGATTCTGCGCCGATGAGCCGTCAGGCGAAGACCACCTGCCCCTACTGTGGGGTGGGGTGTGGGGTGACCGCGACGCTCGAGAAGGGGACCCTGAGCGCCGTGGAGGGCGATCGTCAGCACCCTGCCAACTACGGCCGCCTGTGCGTCAAGGGCTCGGCGCTCCACGAGACCCTGGGGCAGCAGGGCCGCCTGGTCCGGCCGCGGGTGGATGGCGTCGAGGTCGACTGGGAGACGGCACTGAACGCGGTGGCCGAGCGTCTGACCGCGACCCGGCGTGAGCAGGGCGACGAATCGGTGGCGGCCTACCTCTCCGGTCAGCTGCTGACCGAGGACTATTACGTCGCCAACAAGCTGTTCAAGGGGTTTCTCGGTACGCCACACCTGGATACCAACTCACGGCTGTGCATGGCCTCGGCGGTGGCCGGCTACAAGCGCGCCTTCGGCGCCGATGCGGTGCCGTGCTGCTACGAGGATCTCGAAGAGGCCGAGCTGGTGGTGCTGGTGGGCTCCAACCTGGCCTGGAACCATCCGGTGCTCTACCAGCGCCTCAAGGTGGCCAAGACCCGTAACCCGCTGATGCGCGTGGTGGTGATCGACCCCAGGGTCACCGACAGCTGTGAAATCGCCGACCTCTATCTGGGCCTCGAGCCCGGCAGCGACGCGCGCCTGTTCAATGGCCTGCTGAACTGGATGGCCGACCGGGGAAAGCTCGATTCCGTCTACCTGGCGCGCCATACCCAGGGGCTGGAAGAGACCCTGGCCGCGGCCCGGGAAGAGGATGGCTCGGTGGCGGCCGTGGCCGCCGACTGCGATCTGGACCCGGAGCGCCTGGAGACCTTCTACTACTGGTTCGCCACGCAGTTGCACGTGGTCACGCTCTACTCCCAGGGCGTCAACCAGTCCTCCAGCGGCACCGACAAGTGCAATGCCATCATCAACTGCCACCTGGCCGGCGGCAAGCTGGGCCTGCCCGGCGCCGGGCCGTTTTCCATCACCGGCCAGCCCAATGCCATGGGCGGGCGCGAGGTGGGTGGGCTGGCCAACCAGCTGGCGGCCCATATGGACTATCACACCCCAGGTGCCATCGACCGGGTCACCCGCTTCTGGGCCACCGAGACCTTGACGCCGACGTTACCGAGCGGCCCCGGCCATAAGGCCGTTGAGCTCTTCACCGCGATAGAGCGCGGCGAGGTCCAGGCGCTCTGGGTGATGGCCACCAACCC
Organism: Halomonas sp. HK25; assembly: GCF_047795635.1. Lineage (GTDB taxonomy): Bacteria > Pseudomonadota > Gammaproteobacteria > Pseudomonadales > Halomonadaceae > Halomonas. The sequence continues at coordinate 1,181,678 of NZ_CP181044.1, forward strand.
GGCGGTGAGCCTGCCGGATGCGGCCCGAGTGCGCGCGGCGCTGGCCCAGTGCCCGCTGGTGATCGTCTCCGAGTGCGTCACCGACACCGACCTGCTCGACTACGCCGATATCGTGCTGCCGGCCTCGAGCTGGTCGGAGAAGGACGGCACCGTGACCAACTCCGAGCGCTGCATCTCGCGCCAGCGCGGCTTGCTGCCGCCGCCGGGCGAGGCGCGCCACGACTGGTGGATCATCTGCGAGGTCGCCAGGCGGCTGGGCTATGGCGAGGCCTTCGCCTATGCCCACCCCGGCGAGATCTTCGATGAGCATGCCCGGCTCTCCGGCTTCGAGAACGCCGCCGCCAGCGCCGGGGCGGGCAAGCGACTGTTCGATATCTCCGGCCTGGCCGGACTCGACCGGGATGCCTACGATGCGCTTGCGCCGATCCAGTGGCCGGTCACCGGCCAGGCGCCCCGGGGCACCGCGCGCCTGTTCGAGGATGGCCGCTTCGCCACCGACGACGGCCTGGCCCGGCTGGTGCCGGTCAGGCCGCGGGCTCCCGAGCAGCGTCTCAGTGCGTCGCGTCCGCTGCGCCTCAATACCGGGCGCATTCGCGACCAGTGGCACACCATGACCCGCACCGCCCGGGCCCCGCGGCTGATGAATCACCGCGCCGAGCCGTTCATCGAGGTACATCCCGACGATGCCGTGGAATACGGCGTCACCGACCAGCGCCTGGCGGTGCTCACCGGCGAGGCCGGTGAGTATCGCGCCCGGGTGCGCGTGGCCAATGCCCAGCGGCGCGGCGAGCTGTTCGTGCCCATGCACTGGAGCGACCGCTTCACCCGGCAGGCCCGCAGCGGGGCCTTGATCACCGGCTATACAGACCCTCTCTCCGGCCAGCCCGAGTCCAAGCATGGGGCCGTGGCACTGGCCCCCCTGGCCACCACCTGGGAGGCCACGCTGCTGGTCATCGACGGGCTCACCGACGCCACGCCCTGGTGCGAGAGCGACTACTGGGCGCGCATTCCCATGCGGGGGTGCCAGCGCTGGCAGCTGGCCGGTGTGCAGGCCGAGTGCGACTGGCTCGAGCGCCTGGCGGCCTGGCTGCCCGAGGCGGCGACGCTGTGGTGCGAGGATGCCGGCGATGGACGACTGCGTGCCGCGGCGGTGACGAACGGGCAGCTGCGCTGGTGGGCGATGGTCGGTCCCCCCACCGAGCTGCCCGGCCTGGCCTGGCTCGAGCAGCGCTTCAGCGAGGCCGAGCTGAGCGCTCAGCATCGCAGCCGGCTGCTGGCCGGCTGTGACGATGGCGCCGCCGATACCGGCCCCACGGTGTGCAGCTGCCATCAGGTGGGCCAGAAGGCGATTGTTTCCGCCATTCGCGAGGGCGATACCAGCGTCGAGGCGCTGGGTGCGCGGCTCGCCTGCGGCACCCAGTGCGGTAGCTGTATTCCGGAACTCAAATCCCTGATCGAAGAGGAGCGGGCCCATACGCGCGCCAAGCCGACCCCTGATACGCAAGTGGCCTGATGGGCTGGTCCGCCTCAGCCAGAGCGTGACGCGCTATCTTTCCAGGCTAATCGAGAGACTCTACACGGGAGCGCCCCGCCATCGGGTGCCGATGGCGGGGCGCGGTTCTGGGGCTCAGATCTAGTGTCAGCGCAGTGACAGGGCGCCGGCGCCGGTGTCTTCGCCCACGGCATCCTGGTAGGCCTTGGCCTCCTCGGCTTCGGTCTCCGGGGAGAAGCGGACCAGCAGGGCGCAGGAGGCCAGCACCAGCACGGTCAGGCCCAGGTAGAAGAGCCCCTGCTGGTAGGTGATCGCCTCGGAGCGGAACAGGAAGGCCGCGGCCACCGCGCCCACGTTGCCGCCGGCACCGACGATCCCGGCCACGGCGCCCAGCGCCTTCTTGTTGATGAAGGGCACCACGCCATAGGTCGCGCCCTCGGCCATCTGCACGAAGAGGCTGAAGACCAGCATGATGCCGATGGCATAGGAGAGCACGTGCATCTGCGAGAAGGCGACCAGAGCGATCCCCTCGCACACCAGGGCGATGAACAGCCAGCGCACGCGGCCCTTCAGGCCCCCCTGCCGGGCGAAGAGGTCGGAGAAGATGCCGCCCATGGTACGGGCAAAGATATTCATCAGGCCGAACAGGCCGGCAATCAGTCCCGCGGTGGCAAGGGTCAGGTCGAAGTGGTCGAAGAAGTAGATGGCGGCGATGTTGTTGATGGTCAGCTCGACGCCGAAGCAGATGGCATAGACCACGAACAGGGCCCAGACGCGGATATCCTTGGCGGCTGCCAGGAACGTCTGGCCGGCACCACTATCGCCGTTGGCCTGGGGAAGCTCGCCCCGGCCGCGCAGGTCCTCGAAGTTGCCGTTGGGCGCATCCTGGGTAAAGCGGTAATAGCAGATGCCGGTAATGAACAGCACGATGCCGGGCACTACCATGGCCAGGCGCCAGCCAAGCGTCTCGCTGACGCCGAGCATCAGCAGGCCGGAGAAGATCAGCGGCATCAGGATCTGGGTGGTGCCGCCACCCAGGTTGCCCCAGCCGGCGCTGGTGGCGTTGGCGGTGCCCACCACGTTGGGGGCAAACATCATGGTGGTGTGGTACTGGGTGATCACGAAGGAGGCGCCGATGGCACCGATGGCCAGGCGTGCCAGCAGGAAGGTCTCGAAACTGTTGGCGAAGCCGATACTCATCACCGGAATCGAGCCCAGGATCAGCAGACCCGAGTAGGCCTTGCGTGGCCCGATGCGGTCGCAGAGCACGCCGATCAGCAGGCGCACGATCACGGTGATGGCCACCGAGGCGATGATGGTGTTGCCGATCTGGGTCTGGGTGAGGGAGAGATCTTCACGGACCACCGCCATCAGGGGGGCGATGCCGAACCAGCCGAAGAAGCAGATATGGAAGGCGAACCAGGAGAAGTGGAACGCACGCATCTGGGGGGTGGTGAAGTCCAGCAGGCGGATCCTGTTGGCCTTGTTGAGAATGTCCATGGCGGTACCTCGCGGATCAGTTAGTCGCGTTAGCAAACGAGCCCTTCGACGTTGAAGGTCAGGTTCGACGCACTCGTGCTCCACGGAGCCTGGTCCACGTCCACCAAGTCTTGACCTGTGTTAAGCAAGTGATTTGCCACTTACAGGTTTTTAAAGTCTTTTCATTGGCTTGGTAGCAAAAAAGAGGGCCGCCTTCGCCAGGCGGCCCTCGTCCAGTGGGATCATGGGTATTCTGATGGTGCAGTGCGGCACGGACGTGCCCGATCCTGGTGCCTGCTGCGGGGAACGCAGCGCTGCCCTCAGCGCATGGCCAGCTGGCCGCCGTCTCGGTCGCAGGCCAGGTAGGCGGAGCCCTCGAGCCACTCCTGATCCGGGTAGTAGACGAACAGGTACTGCTCTTCCTTGATGCTGTCGATCAGCGGGTAGGTGACGTCCTGACGCACCGCCGGGCAGCCGTGGCTGCGGCCCAGGCGGCCGGTCTGCTCGATGAAGCTGTCGCTCACGTAGTCGGCGCCGTGGATGACGATGGCGCGCTGATAGGCCAGGTCGTTGATGCCGGTTTCCAATCCTTCCAGACGAAGCGAGTAGCCGTTGCGCCCGTAGTAGGTGTTCATGGTCTTGAACAGGCCCAGGCTCGACTGGTAGCTCTCCGGGACATTCGAGAAGGTGGTGGCCATGGCGTCGCCGGAGCCGCGGCCGTGGGAGACCAACTCCTCGAACAGCAGCTCGTCGCGGTTGAGGTCGAAGACCCACAGGCGCGGCTCGGTGGAGGGCAGCGAGTAGTCGATGACCGCCAGTCGCTCGGCGTCCGGATCGGCACAGGCCAGGGCATTGGCGGCCAGCGCCATGACCTGAGGGTCGGCCTCCGGGGCCAGGCGGTTGAGTCGCTGGTCCAGGGTCTGGCCGTGGAGGACGCCAGGATGCAGGGCCTGGGCGAGGAAGGTATCGGCGAGAGCCTGACCGGAAGCGAGCAGCGCGCAGCCGGCGAGCAGGGGGAGCGGAAGCAGTGATCGGGTCATGAAGACGGTACCTTGAGTGTCGGTGACTGGCGAGAAGCCAAGCAAGGTGACGCGGGGCCTGCTTCCCTGTGGCCCCGCACCTGGGATTATTATGGAGAGAGCCAGGGAAAGCCAATTTAGCCTTCAACGATAAAAGGAGCCGAACATGCGGTCATTTGTCGCCATCCTCGCCATTGTGGCGCTGATGGCATCCGTCTCGGCCAGCGCTGAGGCGCTGCGTGAAGCCCAGCAGGACAACCTGGAGGCGGAAATCGCCCGCTTGGTGGCCGAGGGGGAGGGCGAGCTGCGCGGCTTCTACGCGGCCCGCGATCACCGCCCGGCCTGGGCGGAACGCCAGCAGGTGGCGGCCTTTGCCGAAGCCCTGGAGACCCTGGAAAGCGATGGCCTTGACCCGCAGGACTACCGGGCGGACCGCCTGATCGCCGAGCATCGTCGACTCCAGGAGGCGAATGCCACGCCGACCGAGCAGGCACGCTTCGATCTGCAGACCTCGACGCTGCTGCTGGCCGCCCTGCGTCACCTGCAGCGCGGGCGCCTTGACCCGCGCCGGGTCGATCCCCAGTGGGAGGTCCCGGTGGAGCCGGCACGGTTCGATCTCGACACCATGTCCCGTGCCGTGGACGGCCAGCGTTTCGAACAGGCCTTCGGCGAGGCACGCCCCGCCTATGCCCCCTACGAGCGGCTGCGTAGCGGCCTGGCCCGCTACCGCAACATCGAACGGGTGGGAGGCTGGCCGATGTTTCCCGAGCAGCCGCAGGTGCTGCGGCCAGGGGACGTGGATAATGCGGTCGCTCGGCTTCGTGAGCGGCTGGCCATGGAAGGCGAGCTCGAGGTGATGGCCGCCGATCCTGGCGCCTTCCCGCGCGCCGAGCTCGAGACCCCGGACCCACGGCACTTCGATGCGCCTCTGGAGGCAGCGGTGAGGCGCTTCCAGCGTCGCCACCTGCTGGAGGCGGATGGCATCGTCGGCCCCCAGACCCGCGAGGCCCTGAACGTACCGGTGACGGCGCGCATCGATCAGATCCGCGTCAACCTGGAGCGTGCCCGCTGGCTGCTGCACGGACTGCCGGAGGCCTTCGTGCTGGTGGATATCGCCGGCTACCGGCTCAGCTACTTTCGCCCCGGCGGCGAGATCTGGCGTTCGCGGATCGTGGTGGGTCAGCCCTATCGGCGCACGCCGTCGCTGCGCTCCGAGATCACCCATATGACCGTCAACCCCACCTGGACGGTGCCCCCCACCATCCTGCGCGAGGACGTGCTGCCGGCGATCCGCCGCGACCTGGGTTACCTGCAGCGCCAGAACATGCGGGTACTCAGCCCCTCGGGGCAGCGTCTCGACCCGCGACAGGTCGACTGGTGGAACCCGGGCAACGTGATGATCCGCCAGGATCCCGGCCCTCAGAATGCCCTGGGACAGGTGGTGATCCGTTTCCCCAACGACCACCTGGTCTACCTGCACGACACCCCGGCCCAGGGGCTCTTCGCCAGGGAGCAGCGCGCCTTCAGCTCCGGCTGCATCCGCGTTCAGGGGGTGCTGGAATTCGCCCAGCTGCTGATCGACGACACCGGATCGGACCAGAACGTGCGGGCCCTGACCGCCAGTGGCCAGACCCGCAACGTGCCGCTGGCCAGCCGCATGCCGGTGATCCTGCACTACTGGACGGTGCATCCGGGCGAGGATGGCCAGCTGGTGTTCCGCCCGGATATCTACGAGCGCGACGGCGACCTGCTGCGGGCGCTCAACCGGCCGCTGGTTTTGTAGGAGCCGGTCCGGCCCCTCGGCAATTTATTGCGCGATGGGGCCTATTCATACCCCTTTGCCTGCAGCCGGAAGAGCCGGGCATAGCGGCCGTTGGCGGCCATCAGGCTCTCGTGGTTACCCTGCTCGAGGATCTCGCCGCCATCGATGACCAGAATCTGGTCGGCGGCGCGCACCGTGGAGAAGCGGTGGGAGATCAGGATGGTCATCTTGTCGTGGCTGTGTTCTCGGAAGTCGGCGAACACCGCCGCCTCGGCGGCGGCATCCATGGCCGCGGTGGGCTCGTCGAGCACCAGGATGTCGGCGCTCTCGCGCATGTAGGCCCGCGACAGGGCGATCTTCTGCCACTGGCCGCCGGAGAGCTCCTGGCCGCCCTTGAACCAGCGCCCCAGCTGGGTGTGGTAGCCGCCGGGCATCGCGGCGATGAAGTCATCGGCCAGGCCGCGCCGCGCCGCCTCCTGCCAGCGCGCCTCGTCCTCGAAGGCCACCACGTCGCCGGCGCCGAGGTTCTCGCCCACCTTCATCTGGTAGCGCACGAAGTCCTGGAAGATCACCCCGACACGTCGGCGCAGGGCCTGGATATCCCAGTCGCGCAGGTCGCTGCCGTCGAGCAGGATGCGCCCTTCGGTGGGCTCATAGAGCCGGGTGAGCAGCTTGATCAGGGTGGTCTTGCCCGAGCCGTTGGCGCCCACCAGTGCCAGGCTTGCACCGGGCGGCAGATGCAACGAGATGCCGGAGAGCGCCGGCCGCTCGGCACCGGGGTAGGTGAAGCCCACGCTCTCGAAGCGGATGCCGTCGCCGGGGCGTGCGCCCTCGGTGAGGGTGCCGGCCTGGGCCGCCACCGGCTGCTCCAGGTACTCGTAGAGGTTGGAAAGGTAGAGGTTGTCCTCGTACATGCCGCTGATCGCGGTGAGGCTCGCCGAGAGCGCCCCCTGCCCCTGCTTGAAGACCATCAGGTACATGGTCATCTCGCCCAGGGTCAGGGTGCCGGAGACGGTCTCCACCACCACCCAGGCGTAGGCGCCATAGAAGGCCAGGGTGCCCAGCAGCCCGAGGCCGAAGCCCCAGCTCTCGCGGCGAATCGTCAGCCGGCGGTCCTCGCCGTAGAGGGTGTCGAAGATCTTTCGGTAGCGCTCGAGCAGCAGCGGCTCGAGGCCGAACAGCTTGACCTCCTTGATGCTGTCCTCCCGGGCCAGCACCGTCTCCAGGTACATCTGCATGCGGGTCTGGGGTGAGCGCCAGCGAAAGAGCCGGAAGGCGTCGCCGGAGAACTTGGCCTCGGAGAGAAACACCGGCAGCGCGCCCACTGCCAGGATCAGCAGGGCCCAGGGCGAGAACTGCACCAGCAGGAAGCCGAAGCTGATCAGCGAGATGCCGTTCTGGGCGAGGCCGAAGGTCTTGTTGACCAGGCCCAGCGGGCGGATCGATGCCTCGCGGCGGGCCCGGGTCAGCTTGTCGTAGAACTCCGAATCCTCGAACTGGGCCAGGCTCAGGGTGCCGGCCTTCTCGAGGATCATCACGTTGACCTTCTGGCCGAGCAGGGCGCGCAGCAGCGACTGCTGGGCCGAGAGCCCGCGCTGGGCCATGGCGATGGCGGCGATCACTCCGGCCTCGGCCAGCACGTAGCGCAGCACCGGCCAGGCACTCTCGAGGGTGAGGGGCGCGCCGGTCTCGCGATGGTGTGCCATGGCCGCGACCACGGCATCGACGATCAGCTGGCCGATCCAGGCTGCTACCGCCGGCAGCACGCCGGCCACTAGGGTGCACAGCGCCAGGCCAATGGTGAGCGGCCGCGAGGTCTGCCAGACCAGCACCAGCGCTCGACGGCTGTAGCGGAAGACGCTGAAGAAGGCCGCCAGGCGGTTCGCGGGTGGGGGAGTGGGTTGGCTGCGGCGCATATGGGGTGAGGACAAGCGGTGTCTCCGTGCCTGGAGAGAGGGTCAACAGCGACTGGCCAGAGGCCCTAACCGCAGCGCCCCGCTGTCAAGCGGGGCGCTGGATGGTATCAGGCGAAGGCTCAGTCCTGGTCGTCACCGCGACGGCTTGCCACCACTGTGCCGGTGTCGCCGCTCTGCAGGGCAGCCAGCAGCGGTTCGGCCTGGCGCTGGAAGGCCACCAGCGTGTCGCCGGAGAGGCTCATGTTCTCCGGCAGGTCCACGGTCATCGCATTGACCTGGCTGTTGTTCACCAGCACCTCGTAGTGCAGGTGCGGGCCGGTGCTGCGGCCGGTGTTGCCGGAGAGCGCGATGCGCTCGCCCATGGTCACCCGGTCGCCGCGGCTGACCAGGGGGCGGGAGAGGTGCAGGTAGCGGGTCTGGTAGCCGTTGTCGTGGCGGACCACGATGTAGCGCCCGGCCGTCGGGTGATTGGCGACCTTCTCCACGCGGCCATCCGCGGGCGCGACGATCGGTGTGCCGATGGGCATGGCGAAGTCGGTGCCGCGATGAGGGCTCACGCGACCGGTGACCGGGTGCCTGCGATTCGGGTTGAAGCCGGAGCTCAGCCGGTAGCTGCCCTCGAAGGGGTAGCGCTCGAAGGCCGGGTCCAGGCTCTCGCCGTCCGGGGTGTAGAAATTGCTGTCGGCGCTGTTGCGGACCAGGGTCATGTCGAAGCGCTCGCCCTCGTACTGCACCGCCAGCACCCGCGGGTCGAAGCTCGAGCCGTCGATGATGTCCGACTCCACCAGCACCTGGAAACGATCGCCGCGACGGGTGTCGCGGCGGAAATCGAGTTTCTTGCCCAGCACGCGGGACAGCTCGCTGATCTCTGCGCTGGAGAGGCCGGTGGCCTGCGCCGAGCGAGTAAAGCTGCCGCTGACGGTGCCGGCGAACAGGCGCTGGGAGGCCTCGCCGGTGCGCTCGATGGTGGCGACCTCGAAGCCGGCATCATCGCGCTCCACCAGGAAGCCGTTGCGGGCGTTGCGCATCATGCGCAGGGAAAGCAGATTGCCGTCTTCGTCGAGCTGATAGTCGAAGCTGTTGCCGGCCCGCCAGCGGGCCAGGGCGTTCTTGTCGGGCAACTCATCGAGCAGGCGCAGCACTTCGCTGTAGCCCATGCCAAGGCGGTTCTGAGCCATCACCGCGAAGGTGTCACCCTGCTTGACGGTGTAAGTCTGCCACTCCGGCACAAAGGGCTCGGTGGTGGCAATCTCCTTTTCGAGGATCACGGGGCCATTCTCGAAAAGCCCCAGTTCCTCATCCGACACCACCTCATAGGAGGTGGCATCGGCCACCATGGCGCCGTCGTGGTCGAGCATGCCGCTGCCGATGGTGCCTACCACCACGGCCATGTGCACGGCACCCTGGTCGAGTCGAGCGCCGACCAGGGCCTCTTCGGCGGATTCGGGTTCAGGCTGACTGGCGGCCGGGCGGGTGAGCGCCAGTGGCAGGTCGCCATCGGCTGACGCACTGGCGCTGTCGATCAGGTCCAAATCGAGGGCCTCGCCATCGACAAGCTTTGCCAGAGGCAGATGGTTGCGTGTGGCGTCCAGCGCCTGGCTGGCCATGTCGATGGCATCGCCAAGGGGGCTGCGTTGAAAACTGAGCGAGGGGAGGCCAGGGCTGGCATCGACCTCGAGGGGGACAATCACAGTGTCGAGCGTTCGGTGTTCACGCTGGACATCCTGGTAGGTGGTGACGATTTTCTGTGCGCCCAGCACGGTGACCATGGTGGCAACCGGCAATAGCAATAACTTGTGCGTGCGGGGCAGCGAATGAAGGATTCGCAACATGGGTAAGGGCCAGTGAATAATGGAAAAGACAAAAAAGGCATCTGAACCTTAACCCATGATGTATGACATGCCTATCCTGTACGTACGCACAGTAACCCTCCCGCGCCGAATTTATGCGATGCGAGAGAGCCGAAAAAACACCATTTGTTACTGAATGTTATTAAAGCCCGGGCGGGCCCGGAAATCAACCCTATTCCACGGAAATTGGTCTCAGCCGGTAAAGGTGCCGTCGCGATAGTCATGCAGCGCCTGCTGGAGCTCCGCCTGGCTGTTCATCACGAAGGGCCCGTAGTGGGCGACGGGCTCCCGGTGGGGCGTGCCCGCCAGCAGCAGGGCCTGGCCGCCCGCGGGGCTTGTCAGCGCCAGCAGGTCGCCCTCGGTAAGCCGTGCCAGGTGGCCCGCCGGCACCCTGGCATCACCCACCGCCAGCTCACCCTCGAACACATAGGCCAGCAGGGTAGGGGCGTCGGTCTGCAGGACCAGCTCGCTACCCGCCGCCAGGTTCACATGGGCCACGCAACCGCTGCCGGCCAGGGCATCCAGCGGTCCCACGACGGTCTCGCCGTCATTACGGGTCCAGCGACCGCCCAGGGCGATCAGCTCGGCGCCATCGATGGACAGGCGCGACATTTCATTGCTACGCACATCGCGATAATCCGCCGGGCTCATCTTCTCGCTGGCAGCCAGGTTCAGCCATAGCTGGAAGGCGTGCAGGCCATGGCGGTCGGTAAGCGGCATCTCGGAGTGGATGATGCCGCGGCCGGTGTGCATCCACTGGGCATCGCCAGCATTGATCGTGCTCGAGTGACCCAGGTGGTCCTCGTGGGTCAGGCCGCCGTGAATTACGTAGGTGAGGGTCTGGATGCCGCGATGGGGGTGGGGCGGAAAGCCGCCGATATAGTCATCCGGCCGGTCGGAGCCCAACTCGTCCAGCATCAGGAAGGGGTCCAGCCCGCCGCCGAAGTCGTGGATCCGCTTGATCTTGACGCCGTCGCCGTCCTGGCTCGGCTGGCTGGGCTGCAGGCGATCGACCTGGCGAAGGAGGGAAGATGTCATGACAGGGACCTCTGGTTGTCGTGAGGGCTTCATAATGAAGCGTTATCTGGCATTCTAGGCCGACTTTTTCGAAACTTAAGCGCATTGTTTCGCTTTATTCATTCGAGGATATCGAAATGTCACGCGTCACCCTGGCCCAGTGGCAGATGCTGGCCGCGGTGGTCGACCACGGCGGCTTTGCTCGCGCCGCCGAGGCGATCCACAAGAGTCCCTCCACCCTCAACCATGCGGTGCACAAGCTCGAGGAATTGCTCGGCGTTCAGGTGCTGGAGCCGGTCGGCCGGCAGGTGCGCCTGACCGAGGCCGGCGAGCTGCTGCTGCGCCGTGCCCGCCAGCTGATCGAGAGCGCCGCCGCCCTGGAGGATGTGGCCGGCCGGCTCGCCGAGGGGCTGGAGGCTGAAGTGGTGCTGGCCGTGGATCAGGTCTTCCCCTCCGACGCCCTGGCCCGCGCCCTGGACGACTTCTCCGAGGCCTACCCCTATGTGCGGGTCCAGCTTCACGAGACGGTGCTCAACGGCGGCATCGAGATGCTCTACGACGGCAGCGCCGACCTGGTCATCTCCGGCCTCTCGGCCCAGGGCTTCCTGGGCGAGCCGCTGGTCACCGTGCGCTTCGTGGCGGTGGCTCATCCCGGGCACGCGCTGCACCGTCTCGAGCGCAGCCTCGACCTGCGTGACCTGGTGCAGCACCGCCAGTTGGTAGTGCGAGACTCGGCGCAGCGCCAGTCCCTCGACTCCGGCTGGCTCAAGGCCGAGCAACGTTGGACCGTGAGTCACCTGGAGACCTCCATCGACATGCTGGAGCGTGGCCTGGGCTTCGCCTGGTTGCCCGAGACGCGCATCCATGAGGGGCTCGAGGCGGGGCGATTGAAGCCTTTGCCGCTCTCTGCCGGCGGCGTGCGCGAGATTCCGGTGCAGTTGATCCACCGCGACCGCGACCGTGCCGGCCCCGCCACCCGAGCCTTGGCCGAGGCGCTGCTCAGGGAGGCGAGCGGCTGCTTGCTCGAAGAGGATTCGATTTCTTCGAATGAATAAGCCCAGAATATGCGCTGAAGCGTCGATGATTTCGCACTAAGATGGAGGCATCGCAATCCAATCGGCGGCGTCAGGTCGCCCACAGAGGAGAAGCTCCATGGGCCTGTTGATCAACGGCAAGTGGCATGACCAGTGGTATGACACCGACAAGCACGGCGGCGAATTCGTGCGTGAATCCGCTCAGCTGCGCGACTGGGTGACTCGCGACGGCGGCGAGGGGCCGGACGGCCAGCCGGGCCTGCCCGCCGAAGCGGGACGCTACCACCTCTATGTCTCGCTGGCCTGTCCCTGGGCGCACCGCACCATGATCCTGCGCAAGCTCAAGGGGCTCGAGGATCTCATCGGCCTGTCCCATGTCAGCCCGCTGATGCTCGACGAGGGCTGGACCTACGATGTGGCCGAGGGCGCCAGCGGCGACCCGGTCAACGGCGTCGACTTCCACCACCAGCTCTACACCCTCACCGATTCGCGCTACACCGGCCGCGTGACGGTGCCGGCGCTGTGGGACAAGCAGCAGGAACGCATCGTCAACAACGAGTCGGCCGAGCTGCTGCGCATGTTCAACGGCGCCTTCGATGAGCTGACCGGCAACCGCCTGGACTTCTACCCCGAGGACCTGCGCGAGACCATCGATGCGGTCAACGAGGATGTCTATGACCACATCAATAACGGCGTCTACAAGTCGGGCTTCGCTACCGAGCAGAAGGTCTACGAGAAACACGTGGTGGCGCTGTTCGAGGCGCTGGACCGGATGGAGACACGCCTGGCGGAGAGCCGTTACCTGGCCGGCGAATGGCTCACCGAGGCCGATATTCGCCTCTTTACCACCCTGATCCGCTTCGATGCCGTCTACCACGGCCACTTCAAGTGCAACCTGCGGCGCATCGAGGACTACCCGAACCTCTCCAACTATGTGCGCGAGCTCTATCAGTGGCCGGGTGTCGCCGAGACGGTCGACTTCGACCATATCAAGCGCCACTACTATTACAGCCACGACAACATCAACCCCACCCGCATCGTGCCCCACGGCCCGCTGCTGGGCCTCGAACGCCCCCATGACCGTGAGCGCCTGCCGGGCAAGGGCATCCGCGAGAAGGGTTAACGGTTCCTTGCCAGCCAGCGATGATCCATCGCTTTGAAAGCAAGGCGGAGGCCTCGGTCTCAGGTGGCATTGGTTCTTGCTGGTGGGACTGGGCTTTGCCCGGCGAATGGCGCCGCAGGCGCCCAGCGGTGTTACCAGGCAATGCAGTGGCCTCGGCCTTTCGCCCCGCGGAGCGTGGCTCCCACCAGTGAAAACAGCGCCCAGGTAGGTATTGCGCGATGGTGGTTCTTTATTGGTGAGAGCCGGGTGGTAAATGATGGGCTCAACCGTTCTTTGCCAGCCAGCGGTCCAGCGCATTGGCGAATTCCCGCCGGTCGGCGTCCGAGTAGCCCTTGGGCCCACCGCTGTGTTCGCCGCTGGCCCTCATGGTCTCCATGCTGCCCTTGTATCAGTCGCATCTGGACCCGGGTACAGATGCCTTATGGCTCAACCGTTCTTCGCCAGCCATCTATCCAGCGCATTGGCAAATTCCCGGCGGTCGGCGTCCGAGTAGCCCTTGGGCCCACCGCTGTGCTCCCCGCTGGCCCTCATGGTCTCCATGAAGTCCCTCATCTGTACCCGGGCGCGGATATTGTTCTCGTTGAGCGCCTCGCCGCGGGTGGTCATCACCTTCGCCCCACGCTCGATGGCCGACATGGCCAGCGGCAGGTCGGAGGTGATCAACAGGTCACCGGCCGCGATGCGCTCGACGATCTCGTCATCGGCGGCGTCGAAGCCCTGGCTCACCGCCAGCGCCTTGACCCACTGTGAACGGGGCAGGGGCACCGCATGGTTGGCCACGAACCAGGCGGCAGTCGAGGTACGTTCGGCGGCGCGCACGATGATATCGCGTGCCACCTTGGGGCAGGCGTCGGCGTCGACCCACAGCGTCGGCATGGAGCGTCTCCCTAAGTGGAAAGCAGGGCGGGCCCGGCGAAAAAGCTGGCCAGTGGAAGGGGACGATGGTAGCATGCGGCCTTCCTCGCATGTGCTGACCCCACCATCATGTACGACGCCATCGCTGCCGGTCATCGACCGATCACAGGATGGGCGCCGCAACGCCAGGCCCAGCGCCATCGCTGACTGCCGCAAGCGTTCGAATTGTGTAGATGGAGCGCCAACCGAGATCCCGCCACTCTGGCGAGATCGGCGCAAATGGTCGCCACAGGGTTCCTGATCGCCATCCCCGATGGCATGGAACCGATGCTAGGTGCGACCGGCGTCCCCGACTCCGATGTCCCGTGCTGCAACCCCTTGAGGGCGCAGCCCGCCTGACCGTTTTGTTCGCGTCAGGGACGCCAATGAATTTATGCCGGTGATTCCGGCCTACCAAGGTGTGATTGATGACCTCGACTTCTGTCGCCTCGCCGAGCTTCGGCGACCTCGCTCTGCTGCCCGCCGTTCTTTCTGCCGTCAAGACTCTGGGCTACGAGATCCCCTCGCCGATCCAGATTCAGACCATTCCGGCCCTGCTGGAAGGTCGTGACATGCTGGGCCAGGCCCAGACCGGCACCGGCAAGACCGCTGCCTTCGCTCTGCCGATCCTGTCGCGCATCGAGCTGACTCGCCGCGAGCCCCAGGTGCTGGTGCTGGCGCCGACCCGTGAGCTGGCCCAGCAGGTGGCCGTTTCCTTCAGCAAGTACGGTCAGAACCTCCAGGGCCTGGAAGTCGCCACCCTGTGCGGCGGTCAGGAGTATCGCGAGCAGCTGGGCGCGCTGAAGCGCGGCGCTCAGGTCGTGGTAGGCACCCCGGGCCGAGTCATCGATCACCTGGATCGCGGCAGCCTCAAGCTCGACGGGCTCACCTCCCTGGTGCTCGACGAAGCCGACGAGATGCTGCGCATGGGCTTCATCGACGACGTCAAGCGCGTGGTCGCCGATACCCCCAAGGAAGCCCAGCGGGTGTTCTTCTCCGCGACCCTGCCGACCGAGATCGAGCGCATCGTCAACCGCTATCTGGTCGATCCGGTCAAGGTTGCCATTGCCTCGGCGAAGGGCACCGCGGCGAGCATCGAGCAGTTCCTGGTTCGTGTCGACGGTGGCGCCAAACTGGAAGCCCTGGCCCGTATTCTCGAGGTTGAGCCCGTTGATGGCGCCATCGTCTTCGTACGCACCCGTGCGGCCTGCACCACCTTGACGGAACAGCTCAGTGCCCGTGGCCTGAGCGTTGCCAGTTTGTCCGGTGACCTGGACCAGAGCCTGCGTGAGCGCACCGTTACCCGCCTCAAGCGGGGCAAGGTGGATATTCTGATCGCCACCGACGTGGCCGCTCGTGGTCTGGACGTGTCGCGTCTGACCCACATCATCAACTACGACCTGCCCCAGGATGCCGAGGCCTATACGCACCGCATCGGTCGTACCGGCCGGGCAGGGCGTACCGGGGTCGCCATTACCTTCGTGGGTTTCCGTGAAGGCCGCAAGGTGGGCTGGATCGAGCAGGCCACCGGCCAGAAGCTCGGCGAGATGGAAGTGCCCGACGAAGCCGCCATTCGCGCTCACCGCGACGAGGTCTTCCACCAGAAGGTGATCGCCGCGCTGACCGCCGGTGCCGAGGAGCAGCTCGCTCTGGTCGGTCGCCTGGTCGAGGAGGGCTATGATCCCATCGAGCTGGCCTGCTCCTTTGCCCGTCTGGCCCGTGCCGACGAGTCCCCCATCGGCCGCATGCAGGCGCCGCGCAAGGAGACTCGCAATGACCGCGACTCCCGCGACGGCAAGCCGGCGCGCCGTGAGAGCCGTGGCCCGAGCGAAGGCATGACCCGCTACCGCGTCTCCGTGGGCCACAAGGACGGCGTCAAGCCGGGCCAGCTGGTTGGCGCCCTGGCCAACGAAGGCGGCATCGAAGGGGCCCGTATCGGTCGCATCGATATCCGCACCTCCTTCTCCGTGGTGGAGCTGCCCAGCTCGCTGCCGGCCAGCATCCTGGCCAAGATGGCCCGCGCCCGCGTCGCCGGCCGCGCCCTGGAGATCAGCGAGGACAGCGGTGCCCCCGAGCGTGCCCCGCGCCGTCGTCGCGAGGACGGCGACGCGCCGATCCGCCGCCCGTCACGCGCCTGAGACACCGGTTGCCGCCTCCTCAGGCGGCGCCACACCCCCGACAGGTCGGAGCTCAGCTCCGGCCTGTTGTCGTTGGGGCCCCTGAAACGGGGCCCCTGAAGTGTTGTCGGCAAGGAGGATGCTGCATGTGGAAGCGGCTGCCGTTTCGTCTACGCGGCTACCTGATCACCGTCACCGGTGTGCTGCTGCTCTCGCCGGATGCCCTGCTGGTCAAGGACACCAGCGTGGATGTGGCCACCTTCATGTTCTGGCGCGGGCTGATGCTCGGCCTGGTGCTGCTGTTGATCGCCGCGCTGCGCTATCGCGAGCGCCTGCCCCAGGCCATTCGCGCCTGCGGGCCGGCGGCGCTCTGGTGCCCGCTGGCCTTTGCGGCCAGTGCCTGGGCCTTCGTCGGCGCCACGCGCCTGACCACGGCCGGGAACGTGCTGGTGATGCTCAACCTGGCGCCGCTGGCGGCGGGACTGATCGGCATGCTGCTGTTCGGGCAGCGGCTGCGCCGCCAGACCTGGGTGGTGATTGCGGTGTGCGTGATCGGGGCGAGCCTGATGGCCGCCGGCGAGGTGGGGCAGGGTAGCCTACTGGGACTGGCCGTGGCGCTGATCATTCCGATCGCCATCGCCGTGAACACCACGGTGGCCAGCGCCCAGCGGGGCAGCGGCACCCGGGGGCTCGATACCACGGTGGTGCTGCCGCTGGGCTGTCTGGCCATGCTGGTGCCGGCGGCGCTGATGGGCGGCGCCCAGCTGCCCGATGCCGAGGACATGCAGCGCCTGGCGCTGATGGGGCTGATTCTGCCGCTAGCCTACTTCCTGATCCAGACCGGCGCGCGCTACCTGCCCGGCGCCGAGGTCAGCCTGGTGATGCTGGTCGAGACTCTGGCCGGCACCCTGCTGGTGTGGTGGTGGGTCGGCGAGGTGCCGGCGGCGCTGGCCTTCCTGGGGGGTGGCATGATCGTCGCCGCCATGCTGGCAAGCTCCCTGCGCGACCTCTATCGTCAGCGCCGCAAGGCCGCCGAAGGCGCGCCGGATACCCGGCGCCTGCGCGACGCGGCGGCGGAAGAGAGCATCGAGCGCGGTGAGCCTGGTCCGCCGGTGGGCGAGCGCCACTGATCCTGCTGACGTCTCAGCTCGGCGAGTCGCTTGCCACTGCTTCAGCAAAGCGGGTCAGCAGTGAGCCGGCCTCCGGAGTGACGGTGATGCTCTCGAGCAGCGCTTCCGGGTCCTGCCCCTGGTCGCGCAGCTTGTCGACCTGGCGGGCCAGGTAGGCGCGCATCACCTCGGCGGTGAACTCCGGATGGAACTGGACGCTCCATTGGCGCGGGCCGTAGCGCAGCGCCTGATAGCCATCGTGGGCGTTGCGCGCCAGTATCACCGCGTCTTTCGGCGCCTGGAGCACCGACTGGGCGTGGGTCAGCTGGGCCGGGAAGCGCTTGGGCAGCTGGCCGAGCAGGGGATCGTCGCGGCCTGCGTCGGTGAGCGTGACGGCGTGCGTGCCGGACTCGCGCCCCGCCGGATGGTAGTCGCTGACCCCGCCGAAGGCCGCGGCCATCAGCTGGTGGCCATAGCACACTCCCAGCATCGCCAGGTTGCGCTCCCGCGCCTCCACCAGCCAGGGTTTCAGGGCTTCGCTCCAGGGCTCGGCGTCGCTCACCATGGCGTGGGAGCCGGTGATATAAAGTCCATCGATGCCCTCGAGTGCGGGCAGAGGCGCGTGGCGGGCGTCGAACACCGTGGCGCTGAAGCCGGCGCGGGCCAGCGCCTGCTGGAACAGCGCCTCGAAGTCGCCGTGGGATTCCACGACCTCGGGGAAGGCATCGCCGGTCTTGACGATCAGCAGTCGGGGCATGGGTCTCTCCTTGACGGAAGCTAGTCGTGGCACAGTCGTTCGCCCAGCGCCACCATGAAACGGGTGCCGGCCTCGAGCTGCTCGCGCTCGATATATTCGTCGGGCTGGTGGGCCTGGCCGATGCTGCCCGGGCCGCAGATCACCGTGGGCAGCCCTCGGCGCTGGAATTGCCCCGCCTCGGTGGCGTAGGCCACCGCGCCGGCGGGGCGCTCGCCGAGCAGCGCGTTGCAGAGTGCCAGCACTTCGGCGTTGTTGTCGTCGGCCAGCGCCGGCACCGTCTCGTTGAGCGCCTCGGTGACGATGGAGGCCTCCGGCGCACGCCGCTGCATCTCGGCCTCGAGCTCGGCCGCCCGGGCGCTGACCCGGCCCAGAAGGTCAGAGAAGCGATCCGATGGCAGGTGGCGGATCTCCCACTCGAAGGTGCATTCCCGGGCCATGATGTTGATCGCCGTACCGCCGGCGATCTTGCCCACGTGCAGGCTCGAGTGCACCACGTTGAAGGCCTCGTCGACGCGCCCCTCGGCCTTGAGCTCGGCCATCACCTCCTCGATATAGGTGACCAGCCTCGCCGCCACGTGGATCGCCGAGACCCCCTGGTTGACCTGGCTGGAGTGGCTGGCGCGGCCGGTGACGGTGGTGCGCAGGTTGGTGGCGCCCTTGTGGGCCACCACCGGGTGCATCAGCGTCGGCTCGCCGACGATCACCGCGGCGGGCAGCGGATGCTCGGACATCAGCGTCTCGATCATGCGCGGCGCGCCGATGCAGCCGACCTCTTCGTCGTAGGAGAGTGCCAGCCAGATCGGCCTCGTCAGCTCGAGGCTTACCCAGCGAGGCACCTCGGCCAGGGCGCAGGCGATGAAGCCCTTCATGTCGCAGGTGCCTCGGCCGTAGAGGCGACCGTCGCCCTTGTCGACCAGGCGGAAGGGGTCGGTGGACCAGGGCTGGCCGTCCACCGGCACCACGTCGGTATGGCCGGAGAGCACCACGCCGCCGGCCACGTCCGGGCCGATGCGCGCCAGCAGGTTGGCCTTGCGCCCGTCGTCGCTCTCCACCCGCCAGTGCGGAACGCCGTGCTCGTCGAGCAGGCCCTCCACGAAGGCGATCAGGTCCAGGTTGGAATCACGGGAGACGGTGGGGAAGCCCACCAGGCGGTCGAGCATCTCGGCGGCGGTCATGGCGCGCTCCTTGGTGGCGATGAGGGAAAGCCTATCATGGCCGCCGGGGCAGGCCGATGCTGTCATCATCCATAGCGCCAGGCTATCCGGGCGATTCACCCACTTTCCTGACAGAAATTGTTAACACGCTTACTATGGATGACGTTGATTTTTCCAACATGTGCATTCATTTTTCAGCAGGAGGCGCCTCGATGCCTGATACATCGCTATTCACCCCGCTCAAGCTTGGCAGCCTGAGCTTGCCCAACCGCGTGATCATGGCGCCGCTGACCCGCTCGCGCACGCCGGACAGCGTGCCCGGCAGGTTGCAGCAGGTGTACTACGGCCAGCGCGCCAGTTCGGGGCTGATCATCAGCGAGGCCACCAATATCTCGCCGACGGCTCGCGGCTACGCCTATACGCCGGGGATCTGGACCGACGAGCAGGAAGCCGGCTGGAAGGGCGTCGTCGAGGCCGTGCACGCCAAGGGTGGGCGCATCGCCCTGCAGTTGTGGCACGTGGGACGCGTCTCCCACGAACTGGTGCAGCCCGACGGCGAGCAGCCCGTGGCCCCCAGCGCGCTGAAGGGCGAGGGCGCGGAGTGCTTCGTCGAGTTCGAGGACGGCACGGCGGGGCCGCACCCCACCAGCACGCCGCGGGCGCTCGAGACCGACGAGATCCCCGGCATCGTCGAGGACTACCGCCAGGCCGCCGTGCGGGCCAGGCGCGCCGGCTTCGACATGGTGGAAATCCACGCCGCCAACGCCTACCTGCTCAACCAGTTCCTCGCCACCGGTACCAACCAGCGTACCGACCAGTACGGTGGCTCGCTGGAGAACCGTGCGCGTTTCCCGCTGGAGGTGGTCGATGCGGTCGCCGAGGTGTTCGGCCCCACACGCGTCGGCATCCGCCTGACCCCCTTCCTCGAACTGTTCGGCCTCACCGACGAAGAGCCGGAAGCGATGGCATTCTACCTGGCCGGTGAGCTCAAACGCCGCGGCCTGGCCTATCTCCACTTCAACGAGCCCGACTTCGCGGGTAGCGACATTACCTACCCCGAAGGCTTCCGCGAGCAGATGCGCCAGCGCTTCAGCGGTGGGCTGATCTACTGCGGCAACTACGACGCCGAGCGCGCCCAGGCCCGGCTGGACGACAACACCGCCGACGCCGTGGCCTTCGGCCGCCCCTTCATCGCCAACCCCGACCTGCCCGAGCGCTACCGCCTCCAGGCCAAGCTCAACGAGCCCGACCCGAGCACCTTCTACGGCGGCGCCGAGACCGGCTACATCGACTACCCCTTCCTCGATAACGGGTACGACCGGCTCGGCTGAGTCGACGCCCGCCCCTGAAGGTAGCAAGCCCGGTCAGCGTGCCGGGCTTGTTGCTGTATGAGCGGTAGGGGGCTTCGTCATGTTCACGGCGTCGACATGTCGCAGCGACATGTTCAAGAAACGCGATTTTTTCGACACGTCCGCCGGAGATGTCGATGGCATCGACATGTCATGGCGCGGTGAGCGCCATCCGAGCGCCGGAAATGAAAATAGCGTGGCCGCTTATTTTAATTTCGGGCCGAAATTAAAATAAGGCACCTCGGTACGGGCGGAGTGAAGGAGGCGCCTGCGTGAGTCCCGGTCCGGTCGCCACGGGCGATTGGCGCAGGCCGACGCCGCGGCGTAGCATTGCCCCCAAGATTCCCATCGCAAGGAACCGCGGAACCCCATGTTCGAGCAGACCTTCAAGAACATCGACGATGTGTTGTGGAAAGAGGCCGGCTGCGCCACCGAGCTGGACTACACCGAGCAGACCTCCTGGCTGCTTTTCCTCAAGTACCTGGACGATCTGGAGCAGAGCCGCGCCATCAATGCCACCCTGGCCGGGAAGCCCTTCGACTTCATCATCGATACGGCCTATCAGTGGTCGAGCTGGGCGGCACCACGCCAACGCGATGGCAGCCTGGATCGCGACCGGGCCCTGACCGGCGACGACCTGCTGGACTTCGTCAATCGCGAGCTCTTCCCCTACCTGCAGGGTTTCCGCGAGCGGGCCAGCGGGCCGGATACCATCGAGTACAAGATCGGCGAGATTTTCGGCGAGGTGCGCAACAAGTTCCAGAGCGGTTACAGCCTGCGCGACGCCCTGGAACTGGTGGACAGCCTGCAGTTCCGCTCCCAGGCCGAGAAGCACGAGCTCTCGCACCTCTACGAGGCCAAGATCAAGAACATGGGCAACGCCGGGCGCAACGGTGGCGAGTACTACACCCCGCGCCCGCTGATTCGCGCCATGATCCGGGTGATCGACCCGCAGATCGGCGAGCGCCTCTACGACGGCGCGGCGGGGTCGGCGGGCTTCCTCTGCGAGGCCCACGACTACCTGCGCTACGGCATCAATAGCGACGAGCCGCGCCGGCTCACCACTGAGCAGCTCGACACCCTGCAGAACCACACCTTCTTCGGCAAGGAGAAGAAGAGCCTGCCGTATGTCATCGGCATCATGAACATGATCCTGCATGGCATCGAGGCGCCCAACCTGGTGCACACCAACACCCTCACCGAGAACCTCGCCGACCTGCAGGAGCGAGACCGCTTCGACGTGATCCTCGCCAACCCGCCCTTCGGCGGCAAGGAGCGCAAGGAGGTCCAGCAGAACTTCCCGATCAAAACCGGCGAGACCGCTTTCCTCTTCCTGCAGCACTTCATCAAGCGCCTCAAGGCCGGCGGCCGCGCGGCGGTGGTGATCAAGAACACCTTCCTGTCCAACGCCGACAACGCATCGAAGGCACTGCGCCAGGAGCTTTTGGAGAGCTGCAACCTGCATAGCATCCTCGACTGCCCCGGCGGCACCTTCCTCGGCGCCGGAGTCAAGACGGTGGTGCTGTTCTTCGAGAAGGGCGCCCCCACCCGCGAGATCTGGTACTACCAGCTCGACCCCGGCCGCAGCCTGGGCAAGACCAACCCGCTCAACGACTACGACCTCGCCGACTTCGTCAGGCTGCAGGCCAGCTTTGCCGACTCCGACAATTCCTGGAAGGTCAGCGTCGATGACCTGGACCGCGACAGCTTCGATCTCTCGGTGAAGAACCCCAACAAGGCCGAGGTAGCGCCGCTGCGCGACCCTGAGGTGATCATCAACGAGATCGAGACGTTGGATCGCGAAGCCGAGGAGATCCTGGAAGGGATTCGGGGGATGTTATGAGGGAAGGGTGGAAGAGCGCTAAGCTAGGCGAAGTCAGTGAGATGATCAAACGCGGCATTGCCCCCAAGTACACTGATGCGGGTGGTGTATGCGTCATCAACCAGAAGTGTGTTCGCGACCATTCTATAAATTACGCTCTCGCTCGCCGGCATGATGTTGATGCCAAAAAGGTTCCGCAGGAGCGCTTGATCCAGCTCGGCGATGTCCTGGTGAATTCTACGGGCACAGGGACTCTGGGGCGAGTCGCGCAAGTTCGAAGTGAGCCGAGTGAGTCGGCTACCGTTGATACCCATGTGACAATTGTTAGGCCCGCTGATGGGTTGTTCTATCATGATTTTTTTGGCTATATGCTCATCAAGATTGAAGATGAGATTATTAGCAGTGGGGAAGGGGCAAGTGGGCAGACGGAGCTTCCTAGGCAGAAGCTAGAAAGCCAATTTCTTGTCTCGTTTCCTGAGTCGATAGAAGAACAAAAGCGCATCGTCGCCATCCTTGATGAGGCCTTTGAGGGAATCGATACGGTCGTTGCTAATACCGAAAAAAACCTTGCTAACGCCCGCGAATTGTTCGAGAGTTACCTGAATTCGGGTTTTAGTCATCGGGGTGTGGGCTGGAATAATAAAAAACTATCGGATCTCGGAAATATTACTTCCAGCAAAAGAATTTTTAAAAGTGAATACACTGAGAGTGGAGTTCCGTTCTTTAGAACCAAAGAGATAAAGGAGCTTGCGCATGGTCAAGCCATTTCAAAACCGCTGTTTATTTCCAAGAAGAGGTACGTAGAAATCAAGAGTAAGCATGGTGTTCCAGAGGTTGATGATATTTTAATCACAGCGATTGGGACGATCGGTGAGGTGTATGTTGTAGATAATAATGATGAATTTTATTTTAAAGATGGCAATGTGCTTTGGCTGAAGGATTTTAAAAATATAAATTCTAGTTTTTTGAAATACGCACTTATATGTTTTGTGGAAAACCTTAAGAGGATTTCTCGTGGGTCAGCTTATAATGCCTTGCCCATAGAGAAGCTTAAGCAATATGAAGTCCCAGTTCCTTCTTGTGATGAGCAAGAAAAATTGTCGTCAACCTTTGACGAACTTTCTCACGAAGCGCAGCGCTTGGAATTCATCTACCAACAAAAACTCGCCGCTCTCGCCGAGCTGAAGCAGTCCCTGCTGCAGAAGGCCTTCTCCGGAGAGCTGACGGCCAGGGAGGCCGAGACGGCGGTGGAGGAGGCCATTGGATGAACAGCAAGCTGCCCATTAACCTCCAGGATTTGCTGCTCCAGCGCACGGTGGAAGAAGAGCGTATTGAATACAAAGCAGGATGGAATCCAGAAGCGATTCTGCATACGCTTTGTGCCTTCGCCAATGACTTCCATAATCTGGGCGGTGGCTATGTAGTGATTGGCGTCGAGGAGCGTGATGGGCAGCCACAGTTACCTCCCGTAGGGATCGAGCCATCCGAGATTGATGCCATCCAGAAGGAGCTGCTCAACCTTGGCAACTCGGCGATTCAGCCGCCTTATCATCCGCTGACGGCGACCTACTGCATCGAAGGAAAGATGCTGCTCGTCCTGTGGGCCCCAGGGGGCGAAGTCCGTCCCTACAAGGCTCGGCGCAGCCTGTCCAACACTCAGCGTGAATGGGGCTGGTATATTCGCAAGCATACAAGCACAGTTCGCGCTCGTGGCGATGATGAGCGCGAACTGCTGTCGCTGGCTGCCACCGTGCCCTTCGATGACCGTTACAGTCAGACGGCGACTCTTGATGACGTCTCGCTGCGGTTGATCGAGGAGTTTCTTAACGAGGTGGGCAGCGAGCTGGCCGTCGACGTAGCTCAGCTCCGCCGCGAGGAACTCTGCAGAAGGATGAATATTGCCGGTGGCCCATCCGAGTCCGCCTTCCCGAAGAACGTGGGCCTGTTGTTCTTCAACGACGATCCAGGCCGCTTCTTTCCGGCTACCCAGATTGATGTGGTGTGGTTTCCCGACGGTCCTGGCGGCGACCGTTTCGACGAGAAGGTGTTCCGCGGTCCTCTGGGGCGCATTACCCGCGATGCCCTGGAGTATATCCAACGCCACTACCTCACCGAAACGGTACTCAAGCATCCGGATCGCGCCGAGGCAGAGCGTTTCTGGAATTACCCCTACGCGGCCATCGAAGAGGCAGTGGTCAACGCGGTTTATCACCGTTCCTACGAGATTCGTGAGCCCATCGAGGTGCGCATCACCCCGGAAGAACTCATAGTACTCAGCTTTCCAGGCCCGGACCGGTCGATTCGGATGGAGGAACTGAGGGTTGGGCGAGCGGTTAGTCGCCGTTACCGTAATCGCCGTATCGGCGAATTCCTCAAGGAGCTGGACCTCACCGAGGGGCGCTCTACTGGCATTCCCAAGGTGCTGCGTGCCATGAGCACCAATGGCTCGCCATTGCCGGAGTTCGACAGCGATGAGGATCGCAGCTACTTCCTGATTCGGCTGCCGGTTCACGAACAGGCCGTGTCTATTGAGGGCAAGGCCCAGTCAGGGGCCCAGTCAGGGGCCCAGTCAGGGGCCCAGTCAGATGCGGTGCTTCTGGCACTGCGGCAGCAGGGAGCGCTCTCCTCTAAAGACCTCATCCATGTGCTCGGTCTCAAGAGCAAGACGGGCGCCTTCAAGCGGACCCTGCAAGAGCTGATGGACGAGGGACTGGTCGAGTATACGTTGCCGGAAAAACCATCCAGCCGATTACAGAAGTACCGCCTGACTGCCAAGGCACGGCGGTCGATGAGTGACGGAGAGGCATGAGCCCCCGCTCTCCAGGCCTCGGCAGTGATGGCGGTGATCAAGCAGGCACAGGAGGCTGAGTTGATCGAGGTTGCGGACCCAGAGCGCCCCCGTGCTGGCTATGTACCCATCTGGGCCTGATTTCTTGATCGGGATTTGATTCCAGTGGGAGGGGGAGGCATCGTTTCTTGGACTATATTCATAAAAACAATAGTTTAGCCTGAGTTTTCGAGCTTATGGTTTTTTATCGAGTTTTCATCAGCAGTTCGCTCTTCGAGCAGATGGGTGGCCAAAGAGGCAGCGTCACCGTGCGTCGGCGAGTCAGGGGACCGCTGTCGATCGCGCAGCTTGTAAGGATCTCTTACACGTTGCCCATGGTTGGACATCCCACCGCCGAATCGAGATAGTGAGCCGAAGGGCACTGAAGGACACAGAGATCGCACCACAGGGAAGCCGCTCATGAACGAAGCCGATACCCGCGCCGAGCTGATCGACCCGGCCCTGAAAGAGGCCGGTTGGGGCGTGGTGGCGGGCAGCCGGGTACGCCGCGAGGTGATCACCCTGGGGCGGCTGCAGGGCGCAGGGCAGCGCGCCCGGGGCGACATCGCCGACTATGTGCTCTTCTACCAGGGCCAGAAATTGGCGGTGATCGAGGCCAAGAAGCGCGACCTTCCCGTCACCGAGGGCCTGGCCCAGGCCAAGCGCTATGCCGAGCGGCTGCAGGCGCGTTTCGCCTATGCCACCAACGGGGTGGGGCTCTATCGGGTCGACATGCACACCGGCGAGGAAGGCCCGGTGGCCGGCTACCCCACGCCACAGGCGCTCTGGGCCGAGACCTTCCCCGAGCCCAACGCCTGGCGCGAGCGCTTCGGCGAGGTGCCGTTCCACGACAACGGAGGCCAGTGGCAGGCGCGCTACTACCAGCACAACGCCATCAACCAGGCACTGGAGGCGATCGCCGCCGGCCGCCAGCGCGTGCTGCTGACACTCGCCACCGGTACCGGCAAGACCGCCATCGCCTTCCAGCTCGCCTGGAAGCTGTTCCATAGCCGCTGGAACCTGGCGGCCTGGCAGGGCGACGAGGCGACCCGGCGCCGGCCGCGCATCCTCTTCCTGGCCGACCGCAACATCCTCGCCGACCAGGCCTACAACAGCTTCTCCGCCTTCCCCGAGGATGCCCTGGTGCGCATCGCGCCGGATGCGATCCGCAAGCAGGGGCGGGTGCCCAAGAACGGCAACCTCTTCTTCACCATCTTCCAGACCTTCATGAGCGGCCGCGATGCGGAAGGCAACCCGGCGCCCAGCTTCGGCGACTACCCGCCGGACTTCTTCGACCTGATCATCATCGACGAATGCCACCGCGGCGGCGCCAACGACGAGAGCAGCTGGCGCGCCATCCTCGAGTACTTTGCACCGGCGGTGCAACTCGGCCTCACCGCCACCCCCAAGCGCACCACCAACACCGACACCTACGCCTACTTCGGCGAGCCGGCCTACGTCTACTCGCTGAAGGAGGGAATCAACGACGGCTTCCTGACGCCCTTCAAGGTGCGCCAGATCGCCACCACCCTGGACGACTACGTCTACACCCCGGACGACGAGGTGGTGCAGGGCGAGGTGGAGCAGGGCAGGCGCTATACCGAGGCCGACTTCAACCGGCTCATCAGGATCAAGGAGCGCGAGAAGTACCGGGTGCAGGTGTTCATGGAGATGATCGACCCGCGCGAGAAGACGTTGGTGTTCTGCGCCAACCAGGAGCACGCCCTGGCGGTGCGCGACCTGATCAACCAGGCCAAGACGCACCCCGACCCCAACTACTGCGTGCGAGTGACGGCCGATGACGGAGCCGAGGGTGAGCGCTTCCTGCGCCGCTTCCAGGACAACGAGAAGACCATCCCCACCATCCTGACCACCTCGCAGAAGCTCTCCACCGGCGTGGATGCGCGCAATATCCGCAATATCGTGCTGATGCGCCCGGTCAACTCCATGATCGAGTTCAAGCAGATCATCGGCCGGGGCACGCGCCTGTTCGACGGCAAGGACCACTTCACCATCCTCGACTTCGTGCGCGCCTACGAGCACTTCAACGACCCCGAGTGGGACGGTGAGCCCGTGGCGCCCGAGCCCTGTGGCAGCTGCGGCGAGAACCCCTGCACCTGCGTGACCAGCCCGCCGGTGCTCTGCGAGGCATGCGGCAACCGCCCCTGCACCTGCGAGAAGGAACCGCCGGAGCCCTGCCCGGTGTGTGGCGAGGTGCCCAGCCAGTGCGGCGGTGAGGGCGGCAGGCCCGTGGTGGAAATCGAGCTGGCGTCGGGCAAGGTTCGCCAGCTGCAGCATATGAGCTCTACCAGTTTCTGGAGCCCGGACGGCACGCCGATCAGTGCCGCCGATTTCATCCGCCGGCTCTACGGTGACCTGCCGGCCCTGTTTCAGGACGAGGAGACCCTGCGCGAGCTGTGGAGCCGCCCGGATACCCGTCAGGCGCTGCTGGATCGCCTGGCCGAGAAGGGCTACGGCAGCGAGCAGCTGCGCGATATCGCGCGCCTGGTGGATGCCGAGAACAGCGACCTCTTCGATGTGCTGGCCTACATCGCCTTCGCGCTGCCACCGATCAGCCGAGAGGAGCGGGTCGCCACCCATCGCAGCCAGCTGTTTGCGGAGTACGACTACCGCCAGCGCGAGTTCCTGAGCTTTATCCTGGATCACTACGTGGAGAGCGGCGTCGCCGTGCTCGCCCAGGAGCGGCTGCCGAACCTGATCCAGCTGAAGTACCAGACCCCCACCGACGCCGTCGCCGAGCTCGGCAGCGTCGAGAATATCCGTGACGTCTTCATCGGGTTCCAGGCGAGGCTGTATGACTGAGTATTTCCTGCTCGATGTCTTCACCGACCGAGCCTTTGCCGGCAACCCTCTGGCAGTTTTTCCCCACGCCGAGGGTCTTGAGTCCAGCACGATGCAGGCCATCGCCAACGAACTGAACCTCTCCGAGACGGTGTTCGTCGGCCAGTCAACCGGCCAGCATCGCTACCCGATTCGCATTTTTACACCCACTGCAGAGCTACCCTTCGCCGGCCACCCTGCGGTAGGCACGGCACACCTGCTGGTGGAGCTGGGCATGGCCGAGCGTGGGTGTCCGCTGATTCTCGAGGCGGGCGTCGGACCCCTGGTCGTGGAGTTCGATCGGGCGTTGGCACGACTTATCACGGCAGAACCCGTCAGCATCCTGGCGAGTACCTTGACCCAGGCCTCCGCCGCTGAGTTGCTGGGATTGGCGGTGCACCAGGTCCTGAGCGAGCCGGTGCTTGCCTCCTGCGGGCTGCCCTATCACCTGATCGAACTCGACTCGCTGGAGGCTCTCGAGAAGGCGCGGCCTTCGCCAAGTGCCTGGGGAAGGTGTGTGTCACCCAGCGGCCAGGATCAGATCTACCTCTACGTTGCTGGTGATGAAACTGATGAATCGCAATCCGTGAGAGCTCGGATGTTTTCCACCGAAGGCGGTGTCCGTGAAGATCCGGCCACCGGTAGCGCCGCCGCGGCCCTGGCAGGGCATCTGGCGCAGAATAAGGGAATTAGCCGATGGCGCTGGCAGATCGAGCAGGGCATCGAGATGGGTCGCCCAAGCCGTATCCATGCCGAGGCTGAACGCACCGAAGACGGTCTTTCGATCCGCATTGCTGGAGAGGCAGTAATCGTGGGAACTGGGTCACTTCAATTGCCAAGCTAACTTGGCCGAAAATCGGCACTCGTATGCATTCCTAGGGGAACATCAATGCTCAACCGCTCCGCCCTGCTGCTGCGCTACAAGGCTCCTGCCGTTCAGTGGATCAATGACGCCGACCCCTCGCCGAGCGGTGTCAACGTTACCCTGAAAGAGGCCAACAGTGACCTGACCGTTTTTCTGGTCAGCGACGAGGTATCGGAATCGCCCGAAGAGGTAAGGCGCTGGGTCAAGGCCAACTGGCGCAGCCTGTTCGAGTCGGAACTGGAGGGCTGGTATACCGATCCGGCGCTGTGGCCGAAGCTGACCCTTAAGCGCTTCGATGAGTGGTTCGAGGTGGAGTGCCACAGCGTGATGCTCGATACGCTGGGCGGGCCCATCGAGGACGACGAGCCGCCAGAATAACCGGGAGACCCCATGAAGCCGTTTTCCATCCTGCTGATACGCCTGCTGGGTCTCTATCTCTTCCTGAAGACGCTGTTCTCGGTGCTGCCGGCGCTGCTGGGCCCTCATGTAGGAGAGTTCTGGTCAGCCGAGCTACTGCCGGTGCTCGTCGCCACCGTAGGGGTGCCCATGGTGGGCGGCGTGCTGCTGTGGTGCTTCGCCGGCCGACTGGCGGACAGGCTGCATGGCGAGGCTGAGGAGGCGGGGCGGGTCAGGGATGACGACCTGGTGAGCGCCGGTACCTTCCTGATCGGCGTCACTCTGGTGGTGCGTCATATCGGCATGCTGGTGGGGGTGTACTCCTCCTCCGGTACTGTCGCCTACGACGCTCTGGTCGTGGTGGTGGCGGGCCTTGGCATGATGCTGGGCGGAGGCGCTCTCGCCGCACTCTACCGCAGGGTCAAGTCCCTGGGGGTGAGTCGGTAGGCCGCTCATATGGGCGACCGTAGCGGGATCAGATGCCGGTTATCAGGAAGTCGACGGCGGCAACGACCGGATCTCGATATCGGCTAAGGTCACACGCCACCTTGCCGAGTCGCTTCCTTTCGATGCCGGCGAGTTCCTGCGTCATGAGGATATAGCGCTCGCCATCGATCTCGATGATGGGGTTCAAATGGGTCATTCGCATGCTTTCGGCTTGAGTGGCTGGGCTGAATGGCACGACTACGGTTGTGCGAAGCTCGTCGAGCAGGTCGCTCTGGATATCAAGCAGGTAGGGGTAGCGTTTGCACGAGCTCAGGTTCCGGTTTTCGTAGGCTTGGAACTGGGCCATCAGAATTGCCTTTCGCCATCGCCGAAGGTGCCGTGATCTTCCACGGTCCGATTGTAGGCTTGGATGGCCGTGGCATTTTCCCGCTTCCACTGTTCCTGTTGTTCGGTACGCACCGTTTCGGTCAGCGCACTCTCTAAGGTGGCAGAGAGGTTGATCCCCAGGCGCCTTGCGCGTTGGAGCAGGTCGCTGTTGATGCTGACATTGGTGGGCTTCTTGGGTGCCGTGACATCGAAGAGTGGCGACATGGAGAAGTCTCCTGTTTCGAAGGGCTATGCGCATAGAGTATGCGCACTGAGATTGCCCGGCAAGGGGGCTATTCTCTCTGCCCAGGGGGCGTGTGGGGCTTCGACCATAGGGCTCGGGAGCCGATTCGGCAATGATGGTCGGGAGGGCGCCTGTCGCGATCAGTGTGGTGCTACGCTGCCAATGGCGAGGAGGGGAGGGTGGCCATGAGAGAACAATCCCGGCGCCGTTGGCGATGGGCCGTGCCGGCAGGCGTCGCGGCGCTGGTGCTGGCCCTGGCAATGTGGCTGGTGCTTCGACTTGCGCTTCGTCTATCGCCCCGGACCGGGGAGTTCGGTGGTGTACCAGCCGCCGCTGTTACCGGTGGCGCCCGTTCGCGCCGCGCTGCTGGCATCTCTCCCCGAGCAGGGTGCGCCCCACGCGGGACGATACCGTGTTCGAGGTGATGGCCTTCGATAACGACTACCGCCGCCATGACCTCGAGGTCAGGCTGCGTGAGGTAGGCTGGGCAGGGGAGCCTGCCGGATGCGAGTAGCCGTATTTCTGTGTTGATGACGAGGCGGAGTTCTGGGGAGAACTCCGCCAACCGGTCACCGCGGATGCCAATCGGAGCGTCCCCATTCTGAATGGGTGCATCGCGATCTCTCCAGACCACCCCCTTCCTCCAGCTGTGCAATGGATTCGAGCAGGTGGCGGGCGTTCTTCGGCGAGCGCAACAGCAGATGGTTTTCTGCAGGGCTTCACAGTCTTTCTGCAACGTCATGGTGGCGTGCCGATCATCCGTTCCAGCTCACGGTTGAAGGCCGCCGGCTTGGCCATGTGCAGGAAGTGGTCGGACTCTTCCATGATCACGGCGTTGAACTCGGGCTGCAGTTGCCGGTTGGCCTCGAGGTCGGTGGGCCACAGATCGGCGTTGATCGCCACCACCTGGATCGTCAGTTCCTCGAAATGCCGCGCCGCTTCCCCGTCGGCATGCCGCGACAGCATGTCATCCATGGCGTTGATGGCCACCTCAGGCGGCGCGGCCGCGATGTCGTGCATGACCCAGTCGCGCAGCTCAGAATCGGTGCTATCGATGAACATCGACGCCACGAACTGGCGCGCGGCCGGTGAAAAGTCTTGCTGCAGAGGTTCCAGCATCTCGTCGCGCTGCGCCTGGCTGATCTCCGAAGCCACGTGGTGGAAGGTATCGACGCCCACGATTCCGATGACGCGTTCCGGCATCAGGCGTGCCGCTTCCACGCTGACCGGCCCGCCCATGGAGTGTCCGATGAGGATCGCGCGCTCCACTTCCAGGGCATCCAGCACCGCCTTCACATCCTCTCCGAAGGCGGGCATGGTGAAGGCGTCACGCCCAAGTCCGGAGTGGCCGTGTCCCGCAAGGTCGATCGTGATCACTCTATGACTCTGCGAAAAGTACGGCAGTTGCCCGCGCCAGTACCGCCCGTCGGAGCTCCAGCCATGGATGAAGACGAGCGTTGGTTCGCCACTCCCCTGCACCTCGTAGGCAATCGCCACGCCGTCCGCCGACTCGGTCATTCGCGGCCAGTTGACTTCGGCTGCCAGCACCTGATTGGAAAGCGCCAACAGCAGTACCAGTCCCATATAATGCACGCCGCGCAACGCAAATCCCCTCATGATGCTCTCCTTCAATTTTTCGTGCTTCCTGCAGCATAGACGATCTGGATTTCGAAGGGTGGTGATGGGTTGATAAAGGTGGTGGCTTTGATTTTCTCGCGCTTCGGTTGAGAAAAAAGGAAGATGGGCAGCAGGTACCTCCTTTTCAAGATCGCCGAGTTGTGCGTCGCCCATGAAGCCTTTTTCCATCCTGCTGATTCGCCTGCTGTGGTGCTTCGCCGGCCGCCCGGCGGACAGGCTGTATGGCGGTGGGGGAGCAGAGGCCAAGATCATGTACGGCTCACGCTTCGAGCGCTTCATGATGGTGGGTATCGGTGACGGGCAAGGGAGCGAGTCATGATGGTCTGGGTGGTGGGTATCACGGCATGCCTGACGCAGATGGTGGCGTTGCAGTCCCATACGCGGGCCGGCTTGCTGAGGGCGGTATCCATTGCTCTGGGACTCTGGTCGATCCACTTCGCCATGCTCGAGGCCTATGAAACCAGCGCGATCCTGCTGGTCGGTGTGGCCTACAATCTCGGGGTCGCCGCCCGTCCTCGCCGGTGGGTAGCGGCACTGG
The DNA here is from genome assembly GCF_047795635.1 of Halomonas sp. HK25. Classification (GTDB taxonomy): domain Bacteria; phylum Pseudomonadota; class Gammaproteobacteria; order Pseudomonadales; family Halomonadaceae; genus Halomonas. Next base: position 1,213,734 of record NZ_CP181044.1, read on the forward strand.
CGATGTGTCTCTACCTCACCGGTGCCCTGGTAGCGATGTCTCTCTCGGGATGGGTCGTGGCGATCGGCTCGACGTTCTTCGTCGTGGGCGGATTAATGCGAGACGTGATCTGGGTACGCAGCTTCTTTCTGGCCGGCCACGCCAGCTTTGGATTCAACGGCGTGATCGTTGGCTCCTGGGTGGCCGTTGCCAATGAGACGCTGATGAGTGTGGCCAATCTGCGCGCGATGCACCGCGACCGGAAGAGGCGGCGCATCCAGGCCGCCGCCGATGAGGGCCACGGAGTTTGACCGAGGGCTGCCCGTTGCTCGTTCCGGCGCCTCTCGGGCTCCGTGCTCTATCAGCGATCATCACGTCTCTCTCCTTTCATCCGTTTGCCTCTCACTCCCGCTCATCTCGCGTCGAGCGCAGCAGCACTCTGTCCATGCCGCGGGTGCTGAGTACCCGCCTGAGCGCGGCGAACAGATGGGTGGGCAGCGTCACCGCATAGCGCGGCTTCGGGCGCGGGTGCTCCAGGGCGTGGATGAGCTTGGCCACCACCGCCTCGGGGCCGAGGGTGAAGGGTGCCTTGCCTTCCTGGTTGGCCAGGCGGGCCGCCACCTGGCGGTAGGTGTCGGCATGGGCGCTGTGGACGGTATCGATATTGGCCTGGAAGGCACGGTAGGCGTTCTCGCGGAAGCGGCTGGTGATGGGGCCGGGCTGGATCAGGCTGACGTGGATGCCGCTGCCCTGAAGCTCCTGGCGCAGGGTGTCGGTGAGGCCTTCGAGGGCGAACTTGGAGCAGACATAGGCGCCGCGGTAGGGCAGGGCGGCGAACCCCAGCACCGAGCTGTTCTGCACGATGCGCCCGTGGCCCTGGGCGCGCATCATCGGCAGCACACGGGTGGTGAGCTCGTGGGTGCCGAGCAGGTTGGTCTCGAGCTGGGTTCGCAGCACCTCCCGGGAGAGATCCTCCACGGCGCCGGGCTGGCCGTAGGCGCCGTTGTTGAACAGCGCCGTCAGCCGCCCTTCAGTGCGCTCCTTCACGGTGGCCACCGCCGCCTCGATGGAGGCGCTGCTGGCCAGGTCCAGCGACAGGGCCTCGAGGCCTTCCTCGCGGAGCCTGGCCACGTCCGCCTCGGCGCGTGCGGTGGCGAAGACCCGCCAGCCCCGTGCCGCCATGGCGTGGGCCGCGGCATGGCCGATCCCGCTGGAACAGCCGGTGATCAGCAGGCTGCGCGCCGAACCTGCGCGTTCATCCGTCATCCTTGTCTCCTCTCTGTGCTTCCTCTGTGTGCGTCCACGCCCCTGTGCCTGAGCGCCCCCGGTAACAAGCTGTGGGTTGCTGCCTACTAGAGCAACTCTCGGGTCGCCTCCATCACCCGGCCATCCACGGTTCGCTGGATCTTGTCCTCGATCTCGCTGAGCAGGGCCTCCACCTTGGGCCCCGTGTTGGCCACCGCCACGAAGGTCCATTCACTCGCCTCCAGCCGGTCGTGCTCGCCGCTCTCGCACACGGCCACCGCCGGGTTGCGTCCGAAGCGTTCGTGCAGGCCGCCCATGCGCTGGCGCTTCTCCTTGAGGGAGCGACAGCCGGGCAGTGAAATACGCAGGGTGAGAATGCCGATATGCATGGGGCTCCTTGTGAGCAGGTGACGTCCGGTGTTGCCGGAACGAGCTATACCACGAGGCCGGTACCACTGAGGAGAGGTGGGCCGGATTGGCCTAAGCTTGGCACCACACAGCGTGGCTCGGAGCGAACACATGCGGCACCTCTTCCTGATGCGTCATGCCAAGGCCCGCCAGGCCAGCGGCGACATGAGCGATCACCAGCGGCCGCTGCGCCGGCGCGGGCGGCGCCAGGCGGCTGCCATGGCGCCTGCTCTGCAGCGCTGGCAGGCACTTGAAGGGGAGATTCACGTCAGCGCTGCGACACGCGCGCAGGAGACGCTTGTCGAGATCGCCGAACGGATGCCCGAACTCTCCCTGGCCGAGCGGGCCGGCCGCGACGAGGCCCTCTACACCTTCGATGGCCAGGCGCTGCTCGCCTGGTTGAAGCATCTGCCGGACGAGGCCGACAGGGTGCTGGTGATTGGCCACAACCCGGCCCTGCTGGAGTTGGCCGGTTGGTTCTGCAGTGAGGCGCCTGGCGACCTTCCCACCGGTGGCGTACTGCACCTCACCCTGACGGATACTTCCTGGCATTCAGTGGCACAGCACAGCGCCGAACTGGCGAACAGCCTGACCCCGGAGGAGGCCAGTCATGCGCTCTTCAAGCGGCGGGCGCCCGAGCCCCCCGAGCTGGGCAAGGCCGACCTGGACCATCGCATTCATGGACTGCTCACGCATCAGTGTCGGATGGCCAGGGCGCTGGAACCCGGAGTGATCGCCGGCGTCGACCCCGAGTTTCTGCACCAGTACCGTGTCAAACTGCGCCGCAGTCGGGCGATCGGCGAAGCCGTATTGGCCACCGCCAAGAGAGCGGGAAGTCAGAAGAAATCCAAAAAGATAAAGGTGCCCGGCTTCAAGAAGCAGCTGAAGCGGCTCAAACGGCGCGCCCAGGCCACCAGCGACCTGCGCGACCTGGACGTTTTCCTGGAGAGCCTGGCGCAACACCCGCCGCCGCTGGCGCCGCGCTCCCGCCAGGCCCTGGAGCGCTGGCTGCTGGTTCGTCAGCGGGAGCAGCATGAGGCGCTGTGCCACCAGCTTCGTCAGCCTGACTACGCCGAGCAGATGCAGGCCTGGCAGGACTTTCTCGACGCCGCAGGCTTCCGGCAGGCGCTTGCTCGTCTCTCCCCGGCGCGGATCGAGGCGGTGCTGGCCAAGCGCATCGCCGGCCACGACCGCGACCTGGCCGCGCTCTCTCGCGATGCCTCCGACGAGGCCTTCCACGACCTGCGCAAGGCCGTGAAGCGCATCCGCTACCTGGCCGAGCTGGAACCGAAGCGCCACCGCGACTTGCTGGCCGGCCTGAAGCAACGCCAGACCCTGCTGGGAGACTTCCAGGATCTGTGTACGCGGCAGGACGGGATCGAGGCCTTTGCCGCCAGTTCGCGCAATGCTCCCCGGCGCCGGCAGGAGTGTGACGCCTGGCGCGGCGCGCTGGAGGAGCAGAAGAGCGCGCTGCGCGAGCAGATCATGGTGCTTCCACCGCTGACCGCGTCGTCATCGAAGACGCCCTCCAAGTGACCGACGGCGGCAGTGCTGCCTTTTCCTGACCTGGATCATTCCCTTGCCCCGCCTGGGTGTTTACCCTTTGCCAGGCACAACATATGGTGTTTCAAAGAATTGATGACACCATATATAGATAATTGGCCAGGGAGGGAACACCCATGCAACGCCAGCCGACCGGCGCCGTCAACGTCGCTTCGACGGTCAACGAGTACCTGCAGCGCGCCGACTGGCGCGTCAACGCCAACGCCAACCAGGGCTACTCCCTGGGAGGGCTGATCCTCAACGCCTCGGGCAAGCTGATTGCCAACTACTGGCTGGATGAGGTCTATCCCGCCGCGGTAGGCGAGGCCCACCGGGAGGGGGACCTGCACATCCACGACCTGGACATGCTCAGTGGCTACTGTGCCGGCTGGTCGCTGCGCACCCTGCTGATCGAGGGCTTCAACGGTGTGCCGGGCCGGGCAGAGAGTGCGCCGCCCAGGCACCTCACCAGCGCCCTGGGGCAGATGGTCAACTTCCTCGGCACCCTGCAGAACGAGTGGGCCGGCGCCCAGGCGTTCAGCTCCTTCGATACCTATCTGGCGCCCTTCGTGCGCCGCGATGAGCTCGACTACACGGCGGTGAAGCAGGCGGTGCAAGAGTTCATCTACAACCTCAACGTGCCGTCGCGCTGGGGCAGCCAGACCCCCTTCACCAACCTCACCTTCGACTGGACCTGCCCGGCCGACCTGCGCGACCAGGTGCCGATCATCGGCGGTGAGGAGCAGCCCTTCACCTATGGCGAGCTCGAGGCCGAGATGGACCTGCTCAACCGCGCCTACCTGGAGGTGATGGAGGAGGGCGACTGCCAGGGGCGGGTGTTCACCTTCCCGATTCCCACCTACAACATCACCCCGGACTTCGACTGGGAGAGTGACAACGCCGAGCGGCTCTTCGCGCTGACCGCCAAGTACGGGCTGCCGTACTTCCAGAACTTCCTCAACTCGGACCTGGAACCGCACATGGTGCGCTCCATGTGCTGCCGGCTGCAGCTCGACCTCACCGAGCTGCTCAAGCGCGGCAACGGCCTGTTCGGCAGCGCCGAGCAGACCGGCTCGCTGGGCGTGGTGACCATCAACTGCGCGCGGCTGGGATATCGCTTTGCCGGCGACCGGACGGGGCTCCTCGGCGAGCTGGACCGCCTGCTCGAACTCGGCCGCGACAGCCTGGAGATCAAGCGCGACTGCATCCAGCGCTGGATGGACGACGGCCTCTACCCCTACAGCCGCCGCTACCTGGGCACCCTGCGCAACCACTTCTCCACCCTGGGCGTGAACGGCCTCAATGAGATGGTGCGCAACTTCTTCGACGACCGTTTCGATATCGCCGACACCGAGGGCCAGCAGCTGACGCTGGAGCTGCTCGAGCACGTGCGCGACCGCATGCGTGAGTTCCAGGAGAGCACCGGCCACCTCTACAACCTGGAGGCGACTCCGGCGGAGGGCACCACCTACCGCTTCGCCAAGGAGGACGCCAAGCGTTTCCCCGCCATCCTCCAGGCGGGCACCCCGGAGTCGCCCTATTACACCAACTCCAGCCAGCTGCCGGTGGGGCATACCGATGACCCCTTCGAGGCACTGCTGCACCAGGACCCGCTGCAGACCCGATACACCGGCGGCACCGTGCTGCACCTCTACATGCGCGAACGGCTCTCCAGCCCCGCCACGTGCAAGACCCTGGTGCGCACCGCGCTGTCGCGCTTCCGCCTGCCCTATCTCACCGTGACGCCGACCTTCTCGATCTGCCCGGTGCACGGCTATCTGGCCGGCGAGCACGAGTTCTGCCCGAAGTGCGACGAAACGCTTCTGGCCAGACGCGCCCAGGCCGAAGCCACGACCTGAGGCATTTCTCTGCAACACCACCACCGTGAAAAGGAGCATTACATGCGTCATAGCGTCGAGAGCCTGCCCAACGAAGAGCGCCAGCGCTGCGAGGTCTGGACCCGGGTGATGGGCTATCACCGACCGGTCAGCCAGTTCAACCGCGGCAAGCAGTCCGAGCACTGCGAGCGGCGCCACTTCAGCGAGCAGGCCGCCACCCCCTGACCCCACCGCCATGCCGGGCGCCTCGGGCCTGTGCCCGGGGCGTTCGGCCGGAACGCGCCCATGTCCCACGACGAATCTCCCTGGCCGCGGCTGCCCGTGGCCGGCCTTACCCCGATGACCACCCTGGACTACCCGGATCACCTGGCCTGCGTGGTCTTCCTGCAGGGCTGCCCGCTGCGCTGCGGCTACTGTCACAACCCGCAGATGTTGGAGCCTCGCCGTGCCGCGCCCGGCGAATGGGCCGAGGTGGAGGCCTTCCTCGAACGGCGCCAGGGCCTGCTGGAGGGCGTGGTGTTCAGCGGCGGCGAACCCACCCTTCACGCCGATTTGCCCTCCGCCGCTGCGCGGGCCCGCGCCCTGGGGTTCAAGGTGGGGCTGCATACCGCCGGCGTCTACCCGCGGCGCCTGGCCGAGACCCTGCCACACCTGGACTGGGTGGGGCTGGACGTGAAGGGCCCGGCGGCGCGCTTCGATACCATCGTCGGCCGCCCCGGCATGGGCGCCGCCCACGCCCGGAGCCTCGAGCTGTTGCTCGCAAGTGGCATCGACTTCGAGTGCCGCACCACGCTGCACTGGCGCGACCTCGACCTGGCGAGTCTGCGCCGCCTGGCCCTCGATCTCGCCGAGCAAGGCGTGAAACGCTACGCCCTCCAGGTGGCCAGAACCGGCCAGTGCCTCGACCCCGCCTATGCCCAGCCGGTGGCCGACGCGCCGCCGAGTAGCGAGCTTCGAGACCTGGTCGAGACCCTGATGCCGGCCTTCGAGCATCTTGAACTCAGGGTGTAGGTGAAAAACGACAGTGTCTTGTAAGCGTTTGCCTACTGGTGCTCAGGCGGCTTAGCTGTCAGTCTGTTCAGTTACAGAATGTTGCCGGCAGAGCCGGCACTAAAAACGCTAAAGAACGGCCGGCGAAACACGTAGGGAATAACCAAACGATGATCCTCAAGGAAAAGGACGCCTACACCGGCGCCGACGAGCGCGGCTACTACGGCCACAAGCAGGAACAGGACGTGGCCTTCCACCTGCGTCGGGAGTTCGGCAACAGCGAACAGGTCCGCATCATCCATGATCTGGTGATCGAGCATGGCGGCGAGTGCGCCCAGATCGACCACCTGGTGATCCACCCCTACGGCTTCATCATCATCGAATCCAAGAGCATCGTCGGTGAGGTGCAGGTCAACGCCGAGGGCGAGTGGTCGCGCAGCTACAAGGGCAACTGGTCCGGCATGGCGTCGCCGATTCGCCAGGCGGAACTGCAGAAGGACCTGCTACACGCGCTCTTGAGCAACAACCTGGCGCGTTTGCTGGGCAAGTTGTTGGGTATCCAGACCAAGCTCGGAGGTCGTGATTGGCAAAAGCTTTGTGCTGTGTCCAGTACCGCGATCCTGCACCGCGAGAAGATGCCGAAGGACGTGGCCGACAAGGTGGTGAAGACCGAGTTCGTGGGCGGCAAGGTGAAGGAGATCATCGGCAACGGCGTCAGCGCCTTCATCAAGGTCAAACCGCGCTTCACCCTGCAGGAGCTGGAGAATCTCGGCAACTTCCTGCTGGAACATACCTCAACGTTGCAGTTGGGCACGGCGAAGGCGGTGCAGGAAACGAAGGTTCAGGAGCCGACCCCGAACGCCGCCCCCGTCAGCGAACCCGCGCCGCTGAGTTACGTGGCCACCCCCGGAACCTGTCAACCTGAGCCAGACACCGCCGAGCCGCCGGCAGACACCCCATCCCCGGCCATCAGCCTGCTGACATGCAAGCAGTGCGGTGAAGCCGATAACCTGACCGGCATGTATGGCCAGTACGGCTACTACGTGAAGTGCGGAAGCTGCAACGCCAACACCTCGATGAAGCAGCCGTCGTGCCCCGTCTGTAGTTGGAAGAGCGTCAAGGTCTCAAAGGACGGCCCGAGCTATACGGCAACCTGCAGAAAGTGTGAGCACGACTATCTGGTCTATCGGCAGGCGGAGGGGAGAGCGTAATGGCAGCTATCGACCGAGGCTGTGTGAAAACGCACCGGCCGCTATACTTTGCCAAGGTCCGCTAAGGAAATGGCGATGAAGCGATTCGTGGTTGGAGAAGCCCGAGATCAAAGTACGTTGTTCCCCGTGCTTTTGGACGACTTCATCGCCGACGATAATCCGGTTCGTGCCATTGAGGCGTTTGTGGAGGGTCTCGATCTCAGAGGACTTGGATTCAAGGGTGTCGATCCGCACGCGACAGGTAGACCCGCCTATCACCCCGCCGTTCTTCTGAAGCTCTACATCTATGGCTATCTCAATCGAATCCAGTCAAGTCGCCGTCTGGAGCGCGAGACACAGCGCAATGTCGAGCTGATGTGGCTAACGGAGCGCCTGACACCAGATTTCAAGACGATTGCGGACTTCAGAAAGGACAATGGCGAGGCCATCCGCCGTGTCTGTCGAGAGTTCATCGTGCTTTGCCGGCGACTGGAGCTGTTCTCCCAAGCCATCGTTGCCATCGATGGCAGCAAGTTCAAAGCGGTCAACAACCGCAACCGTAATTTCACCGCGACCAAGATGAAGCGTCGCCTTGAGCAGATCGAAGAAAGCTTCAACCGGTACCTGGGTCAGCTTGACGCAGTTGATCGCGAGGAGCCTGCACTGGCCGAGGCCAAGACAGCGCATCTGAAGGAAAAAATCACGAAACTCCGGGAAGAAACTGCACGATTACAAGCAGTTGAGGAGGCGAGGCTGAAGTCTCCCGATCAGCAAGTATCCTTGACGGATCCGGATGCCAGGGCGATGGCCACCAGTGGCAGAGGTACTGGAAATGTGGGTTACAACGTACAGACTGCGGTCGATAGCCAGCACCATTTGATTGTGGCCCATGAGGTGACCAACGTCGGGCATGACCGGGGGCAGCTCTCTAACATGGCCAAGCAAGCGCGGGAGGCCACTGGCATCAAGGAGCTGAAGGTCGTGGCTGATAGAGGCTACTTCAAGGGCGAGGAGATTCTGGCCTGTCACAAGGAAGGGATCACTACCTATCTCCCCAAGCCGCTGACATCACCAAACCAGGCAAAGGGCTTTTTCCCAAGAGACGCATTTCGATACCTCCCTGACAGTAATGAATACTCCTGCCCCGCTGGACAGCGGCTGACATGGCGGTATGAAACGATAGATAAAGGGATGAAGCTGCATACATACTGGAGTTCGGAATGTGCAAGCTGCTCCATGAAGGAGAAATGCACGACTGGCAAACAGAGGCGTATAAGGCGCTGGGAACACGAAGATATACTCGAAGCTGCGCAGTAACGCCTCGATTGGAACCCAGAGATGATGCGCCTGAGACGACAAACGGTGGAGCATCCCTTTGGCACGCTGAAGGCGTGGATGGGGGCGACACACTTTACGACCAAACGGTTAAAAAATGTGAGCACCGAAATGAGTCTTCATGTGTTGGCGTACAACCTCAAGCGTGTCATAAAAATCTTGGGAGTCAATGGGTTGATGAGGGCGGCCAGGGCGTAACAGCCCTTTTTCGCATGTTTTTAAGCGCTATAAGGGCGAGATATGTGCTTTCTGGTGTCGTCATGATTTCCCGATCTCACAACAGCATCAGTCGGCAATCATCCAAGCAACGGCTTTTTGTTGTCTCAACAGTAAGCTGAGGGGGAAGATTTTTGAGTCAGGCCAGATTTTTCTGTTTTCACACGGCCAGGACCCAAAGCGGACATGACAGCACATGAGGACACCACGTTTATCCGTCTGATGCAGCTGGAACTATGATTAGTGTTATACAGCCGGGCGGTATTTAATAACCTTAATTTTTAGAGGATTAGGCCGTGAGTGACATGTGACATTATTCGAATTAACGTGCCGGCGTTTTCAAGTCAACAAACGCGCTAGCTGTCTAATTCCAGTTGAACAGTTAGCTTTTGCTGAGAGCCTAGGAAATATTTCGCGTATGGATGACTATCAAAATCCAAAAGCTGGAAAAACTTACATTAGCCCAAGGCTTAAAGCTTTTGGCGATTCTGATAGAAGAGTTCGCATTGCCTCGAAAGTGATTGACTCACCTGATTCATATGCTTTTGCCAAGGTCAAAGATGAAGTTGTTCTTCGCCACAAAGAGGACGCGAAATCGTATATAACTGCTAAATTTCTTGAAGATACAAGAGGCATATCCGTTTTAAATATACAAGGCTATACTGTGGCTACGGATAAACCGCATAACGCTAGCTTCTCATTCGTTGGTGAAGAAATTGGTAAGCTACTTGAGTTTATTCGGAATATCCAATCAGTTAATCTGGATAGCCCTTCACGAATTAATATTACAGACGAAGAGCTAAATAGGATTGTTCTATCGAATAGTCAAGCAAAAAGTATTCTGCATGAGAATCAAGAGTTGTTTGCAGAAGTTCTTCGCTCCGAGGTTACAACTGAAGACATCGTCGCAGTTGGGTATCGAAAGAAACAGCTTGATGTGTATGAAAAGCTGCTGAATGATTCAGAATACTTCAGCAGCCTTAAATTAAGGAAGAAAACAAATAATGAGGGGCTTTGGCAGAAGTATTTTGAAAAGAACCCATGGGTCTTCGGATATGGCCTTGGATATATATTCCTGTCCGGACTAGACGACAAGAAGTTAGAGCAGGTTGTCCAGGGGCATAATGTTAGCGCGCATGGTAAACGTGTTGATGCTCTTATGAAGACAAAAGGAGTTATATCTAATCTATGTTTTGTCGAAATTAAAACTCATACGACGGAGCTACTTGATACTAAGCCATATAGATCCGGATGTTGGGCCCCGTCAAAGGAGTTGGCAGGTGCAATCTCTCAAGTTCAGGGCACGGTAGCATCTGCTGTTGAAAGCCTCGACAGTAAAATCAGCTTAGACGATAAGTTCGGCAATCCTACCGGAGAGGAAATATATAATTATCAGCCGAAATCCTATCTTGTGATAGGTAGTATGGCTGAGTTTTCAACAGGGAATGGAGTTAATAAGGATAAGCTTAGGTCATTCGAGTTGCTAAGAAAGAATATATCAAACCCAGAAATAATAACCTTTGATGAACTATATGAACGTGCAAGATTCATCGTGCTTCATAATCAAAGCTGACAATTCGCGCCACTCGAACGCACTGAAGTGCGATGGTGCGCTCTAGCCTTATTCAGGAATCGATTTGTAAATGAATTTAGACAAAATTAAAGATACGTTAAAGACTTATAGAAGACTACTCGAAGCAGATACCATGGGCTCCTTCGATTTTTTTACCTGCATCATTTGCCTAGATAGCATTGATACACGCGCATTTGAAAAGCTTATAGAAGCCAGAAGATCTAAAGACTATCTTTATTTGTCAAAAATAATGCCTTTAGTTGTCCATGAGTTTACGCACTTTATAGATTCAACCTCTACAGTATGGGGGATGAATCATTTGCGGAAAATGAATGACGCGTATTGCTCAAATAACACTAAAGGAGGTGCAGAGTACGACTTTTACAAGGCTAAATATTTTTTAGAGCACGTTAGATCATTGCGTCTTCCCGACTACTATACTCTGATTGATCGAAGCAAAAAAGCAGTCCGGCCGTGGCAGGCCAGAATCACCATAGGAAAGCAGTTCGGTTTAGATGGGAAAGTATCAGATAACCCTATTCTTTTCTCGCACTTCGTAAATGCCCACGGAGAGTTGTTAGCTAGATCTCCTGTATCGACTGTATCACTCCTTGAGGCGTCAGCTATGTCGAACGAGATGGTTGCACGGCTGGCTTTAGTAAATGAACTGGATGATGATGCACGAGACGTTGAAACCCGGATGTATGAAAAAGAAGCACTGAGCTATATTTATAACCAAAATATCACAGAGTATTCGGTTTGCGTGCATATCTTAGCTAATCATTTGCAATGCAAAGATCTCTTTGTTGCTTTTAAGATTTGTTCAATAATTACTCGCCTAGTTCTAAATTTTCCTAAGTCATTGATACAAAGAGTTTTAGAATCCGCAAAGATATACGATATACTGGACATTCCAGAAGGTCATGCGTTTGAGGATAGAATGAAACTTGGGGTTAGAAGCCACAACCTTGGGATATTATACTATTTGATTTGTAGTGCTCTGCCTAAGGATGTGGCAGAAAGAAAATCAAAGATGATTCCAGGGATAGAGAAGGCGCTGAGTAAGCTTGGCCTTTCCTTGGAACTAATTAGCAATGAAGCCAGGAAGGAGATTGATGAAATAGGTCAAGAACTAGATGGCAGTAAGCTCGGTGTTATCAAAGCCTTGTCACGATCAGGAGTAGATAATTTCAAGAAAATTTCTTTTTCCTCGACAAGCTTGGATTTTTCAAAGCTTTCACTCCCGTCAGTCTATCTTGGCGATGGGGTTGAAGTCAGAATTTTCGGCAATGAAGAAAGCCTCTTAAACAACGTTGGTATTGAAGAGATTTTCAATGAGCTACATGAAGGCCAGGAATGGGTTGAGAGGTTCTCTGAGGCATGCACTGCGTAGCAATCTCGTCAACTAGGACGCTCGCAGGCTTGCGCCTATTAAGCGGGACTCATATGAGAAATATCTCAACGTCCGCTTCTGGCCGATTGGAGAACTTTGGCCTACTCTGATGGAAGTGCCGAGGAAGTTGACGATCCAAATCGGTCGGTTGACATCCTGCAGCGCGCAGGATTGTGTAATAGTGACTGTCTGATGCGATCAATAATCGTGTCCTGAATGTCTAAGCGTGAGTGGAGGCGACAATGAGCAGGATTCTTGGTCAAGCGGAAGGCTTCTTTGAAGCGTGTGATAAAGGAAGGGGGTGGGAGGGCTGCAAGGAATACTGCCATCCAAGTGCGACGTTTTCATGCCAGTCGAGTACATTGTCCGAGGTAGATACTCTGGAAGGATATTGCGAGTGGATGAAGAACCTCCTTACGCCAATTCCAGACGGTCACTATGAACTAAAATTCATGGCTGAAGACGGGGAACGAAAGTGCGTTGCAGCCTTTGCAGTGTTTCACGGGTCACAAACCGGACCGGGAGGACCTGTTGAACCAACCGGCAAGACGGTAGCAACTGATTATGTCTATGCCATGGAATTCGACGAGGGGAGAATTCGGCACATGACCAAGATCTGGAACGACACCATCGGCTTACAGCAACTAGGCTGGGCATAGAGCCTTTTCGACCAGTCTGAAGCCCTACAGCGGTTTGGTCCGCTTCTGGCCGAATGAGGAATGTTAGCCTATGCTGATGAAGGGCGTAAGACAGATGACGACCCAAAGCGGCTATGCCGGCAAAGGCAGCAAGCGTGTTCATCGGGGATATGCTGCATGCACGATGATTGGTGTTATGCTGCCGATCTATACTTAATGTCTAGGGATTTCAATAGGATGAGCGCGGTCGAGCGCGCAGCATAACTGGTCATCATTTCTTCGCCGTGCGTAGCATGGCGTATAAATGCTGACCAGTTAAGCATCAAGAACATTCTTGGAGATGAAAATGGAACTAGATGAGTTCGTCAAATCAGTTCTTGTCAATGTGCTTTCAGGTGTGAAGAAAGCACAAAATTCCGAAGGCGTTGGTGCGTTTGTTGTTCCTAGCGGCGATGGAGGCCACGATTATCCAAAAAATTCCAGGGTTTCAAGTAGTGCTCGTCTCAAATCAACAATAATAGATTTTGATGTTGCGGTTACTGTTGAGTCGAGTGATACAACTTCAGGCGGCGGCGGGTTGAAGATAGCTGAAATAGGCGCTGATCTAAAAGGTGAAGCCACCTCAAAGGATACTAAAGTCAGCCGTATACAGTTTGGTGTTCCTATTATGCTCCCAGAGAACCAACGAAATTGGTATGAGGAGCTCACTAATGAGAAAAATGCTTAACCAAGCCATTAAATACGCTCACTTCGGTCGCCGGACGCTCGTTCCTCGCGCCATTTATGGCGGCGTTACAAGGAGAACGATATGCTGCATACCTACTCAGTAAACGACGTATTAAATGCTGGCGAGCGTATACGTGTGCTTTATAAGGTCGCGGCAGTATCAAGCGTAATTTCCGGTTCATTAGGAGGGCTTCTTGGTTGGCTAACCAGCTATTGGGGGGCAGCAGCGATCACAGCACCGGCAACCATCATCGTGTATCTAATGGGTGTAAAGCTCGTTGAGCATCACCTCTGGAAAAATAAGTGGTCGCGGCTATTCTTGGGAATAAGCCTGCCAAATATCAATGGCTGTTGGAGTGGCACTATCGAAACACGCCGGCGTGATGGTGAGTTTATAAAAGGTAATACTGGAGTAATGACTGTCGCACAAACTTGGTCGACAATAGGTATAGAGTTCGAAACCAACAAGACAAGTTCTTATAGCACGGGTGCTTTTTTTACTCAGGGTGCATCCCATCTCGTGTTAACGATGGAATATCAAGCTGATGTCGCGGAACCACATTGGGACGATGACGATATACATGCTCATAAAGGGACCGCGAAGTTTCGGGTACCTCTAGAAAGAGGGGAGTGCGATCTTTCGGAGGTAAAAGTTCCATATTATACAGATCATCGGGAAACTGGGATTATCCACTTGAAGAAACTGGAACCTAACAAGGAAAACGCACTCGGACGAAAATAAGCGCCGCTCTTTCGTAGCTTTGTTTTTTGACGGTGATTTAGACGTTATAAATCAGGAGAGTCTCAATGGCCGCTTCTGGCCGAATTGAGACGTTTAGGCTACGCTGATGTGGGTGGTCGGGGAACCGATCCAAACCAGACCTCGATTGTTTAGAAATAGACCCCCGTATTCGATCAGAAGGTATCCGCTGACGCTGTGAGTGTGCCGAGTTGGCCGATTCAGTCGATCAGAGGTGAATTGTGCAATAGTTAATTTGACGTCACTATCCCTAACCTCGCAGGACGTACAAACGAGAAGGAAGGGCCATGATGGAAACTGAAATTATAGTCGCACTAATTGGAGGGCGGTCTCAAGTTCCAAGTGCAACGCTATTGAAGGGTGCTCGGACCGGTGACCGACTTCTTGAGTACCTCGGCGAAGACTTCCAGCGGCGTTCGCCATTCCAGCGTCTTGCGAGGCCGTGTGTTCAGTGAGTCGGCGATGGCGTCTAGTTCTTCCTGGCTGTAGACGGAGAGGTCCGTGCCCTTCGGCAGGTACTGCCGCAGCAGCCCGTTGGTGTTTTCATTGGACCCCCGCTGCCATGGGCTATGCGGGTCAGCGAAGTAGATCGCGGTACCGGTCTTCTGAGTGATCTCGGCATGTTTCACCATCTCTCTGCCCTGGTCGTAGGTCATGGACAGGCGCAGGGCTCGCGGCACCTCATTGAGCTTGTCGCTGAAGCCCACTGCCGCCGCTGTGGCGGTGGTGCCATCCACTTTCGCCAGGATCACCAGTCGCGTGGTGCGCTCTACCAACGTACCGACGGCGGAACGATTGTTGGCGCTAATGATGAGGTCTCCCTCCCAGTGGCCCGGCATCAGACGATCTTCGATCTCAGGAGGCCGCAGATGGATGCTGACCAGATCCGGAGTCTGTTGTCGCCGATCCTTGCCGCGACTGCGCGGGCGTCGCTTACCTTTGCCTTGCCGCAGACAGGCGATCAGCTCTTTCTTGAGCGAGCCACGAGGCATGACGTAGAGCGCGTTATAGATCGCTTCGTGTGAGACCTGGCGGTCCGTATCATCAGGGAACATGCGTTTTAGTGTGCGGGCTATCTGCTCCGGTGACCAGTACTTGCGCAGCAGATAGACCACCAGTTCGAACAGCTCGCCATCAAGATCCAGCTTGGGTCGACGGCGAGGCCGGCGGCGGGTCAGTTGGGCCCGGAAACCGGCGAGACTGGCATCATAGGCCTTGTCGGGCCTGATCGTGTGGCGTGCCAGTTCCCGTGAGATGGTGCTGGGCGCACGTCCCAATTGCCACGCGATGGCCCGGATCGAGTGGTGAGCACGCATCAGCATGATGGCGGCTCGGTCTTCAGCAGAGAGGTGACGATAGCAGTGAGTCATGGCAACACCATACCGGATGGGTCAGGTGTTGCACTTGGTCATTGAGACCGCCGAATTTGAGTCGCACTTTATAGGAGAAAAGAGATGGAGCTTATCGGCCGTACCATCATGTCTGAGTTTTCGGATTTTAACGATTTAGGTGAGTTTATTATTGTTGTGATTCGATTGCTATTCGCCGCTCTCTTGGGTGGCCTGCTTGGGCTCGAACGAGAACAGCGTGGCAAGTCTGCTGGAATACGTACACATATGTTGGTTTGTATGGGGGCTGCTCTTTTTATATTTATCCCACAGCAAGCGGGTATTTCGGATTCTGAGATGAGCCGTGTCATTCAAGGTGTGATTGCCGGCATCGGTTTTCTGTGTGCCGGCACCATCATCACTCGAAAAGATGAACAAAGCGCTTCTGGGCTTACCACGGCGGCTGGTATTTGGTTCACGGCAGCCATAGGAATAGCCGTTGGACTTGGGCGCGAGCAGACTGCGGTGCTGTGTACGGCTTTGGCTTGGGTGGTACTTTATGTGATGCCTTTAATTATTCGCTCAAATCGCAAGAAAACCCCATGATTCTGTACATTCAAAAATTAAATTCGTTTCAGAGCATCAGCATAGCACCTCGTTTCAGGGGAATCCCGGTCTTAAGCCACGTTGTTCCCTGAGCTTCTGGATGATTTCGTCTCAGAGGACAACCCGGTCCGAGCCATCGAGGCCTTCGTTGAGGCGCTCGACCTCAGACAGATCGGCTTCAAAGGTGTCGATCCCCATGCCACCGGCCGGCCCGCGTATCATCCCGCTGTACTCCTGAAAATTTATCTCTACAGTTACCTCAATCGCATCCAATCCAGCCGCCGCCTGGAGCGGGAGGCACAGCGCAATGTCGAGCTGATGTGGCTCACAGAGCGCTTGGCACCGGACTTCAAGACGATTGCCGATTTCCGTAAACACAACGGAAAGGCTATCCGTGCCACCTGCCGAGACTTTGTCGTGCTATGCCGGCGCCTGGGGCTCTTCTCACAAGCAATCGTTGCTATCGACGGGAGCAAATTTAAGGCGGTCAACAACCGAGACCGCAACTATACGTTTGCCAAGATGAAGCGGCGCGCAGAGGAAATCGAGAAGAGCTTCGAGCGTTACCTACGCCAACTCGACTCCGCTGACCAAGGCGACCCCGCTGTCACAGAGGCGCAGACAGCGAAGTTGAAGGAAAAGATCATCGCCCTCACCGATGAAGTTCAGCAACTGCAAGCCATTGAAATAAAAAGAACCCGAGCACCTGACCAGCAAGTGTCGTTAACGGATCCTGATGCTCACTCCATGACGACGCGAGGCACCGGGGTAGTGGGGTGCAACGTACAGACGGCTGTGGATAACCGGCATCATTTGATCATCGCCCATGAGGTCACCAATGTCGGTAGTGACCGCAGTCAACTTTCCCGGATGGCCAAAAAGGCGCGTGATGCCAGCGGCATCAAAGATCTCAACGTAGTGGCTGATCGCGGTTAATTTAAGGGAGAAGAGATCCTCGCGTGCGACAAGGTCGGCATCACCACCTATCTCCCCAAACCGAAAACCTCGCCGAACCAGGCCAAGGGAATGTTTCCCAGAGAGGCATTTCTCTTCATTCCCGAAAGCAACGAATATCGCTGCCCTGCGGGAGAGCGACTGATCTGGCGTTTCAAGAACGTCGAAAAGAAGCAGACGCTGCATTGCTATTGGAGTTCAGCCTGCCCAACCTGCTCGATGAAAGCTAAATGCACCACTGGAAAATACCGGCGTATAAAACGCTGGGAGCATGAGGATATTCTTGAGGCCGTACAATCTCGACTGGTCCAGAAGCCGGAAATGATGCGTCTCAGACGTCAGACCGTCGAGCACCCGTTCGGCACACTAAAGGCCTGGATGGGAGCGACGCATTTTCTGACCAAGAGCCTCAAGAACGTCAGCACGGCAATGAGCCTTCACGTGCTGGCCTACAATATGAAACGCGTCATGAAGATCCTCGGTACCAAGGAGTTGATTCAGGCGATGCGGGCATAGTGTGCCTGTCGCTCTCTGTAGCACCTGTCGCCTTCTGTGACGCTCTCTAGGGAAGATGTCTCGGGGAGCATTGTTTCGAACAACCGCACATGTGGTGATGCCGAATGTGCTTTGAGGCGGCTTGTAGGCTGCTTAGCTTGGGCTGACGGCTGGATATAGGAACGGGCAATGGATTTTTGAGTTTTCACACAGCCTCGGCCGTAAGCGGCCGTGGTAACGCCTCGCGATTTTCATCCGTAATGGCACTTTCTCGCGATATAGAAGCCATAGCCGAAATATTGGCCATACCGTTCGTACAGCTCGATTTCGTGCCGGCGCTCCTCGACGATAGCCTCGGCGGCGGGGCTGTTTCCATGGGCCTGGAGGAAGGCCGCGAAGCGCTGCTGGAGCGGGCGGTAGTAGCCGTCAAGCCAGCAGCGGCGGGGGAGCACGAAGTAGCCCAGCGGGGCGTAGCCCTGGCGTTCCAGCAGGGCCAGCTTGGCGGAGGCGGTGTCGACTTCCACGTAATGCTCGCGCCAGTGGGTGTCGAGGTCGGCGGGGCGGCGCTCGGTAAGCCAGGTCAACTCGGAGACGGCAAGGATGCCGTCGGGCTTGATGAAGCGGCGCCACTCGCTCACCCCGCGCTCGAAGCCGATGTTGTAGATCGCCCCTTCCGACCAGATGGCATCCAGCGACTCTGCTGCGAAGTCGAGCGCCTCCAGGGAAGGGGCCCGTTACAACGTCTCTTCCAGGAGCATGGCGAGCCGCTTGTGATGCAGGGCATCGGCAGCCGCATCGTAGGAAGGGGCGTCCTTCGCCGTGAAGCCGTGTGCGGCACCCTTGTAGAGTTCCGTGACGAAGTGCACGCCGGCCCTGGCCAGCGCCTCGTCCATGCGGGCGATCTGCTCGGGGGGCAGCAGCTCGTCCTGGTCGGCGTGGCCGAAGTAGACGCGCCCCTCGATGGTGCCCACCACGCGTACGGGGCTGTGCGAATCGTCGGACTCCGCCAGCCGCGCCGAGTGGAAGCCGGCCGCGGCGGCGACGCGGTCCGGGTATTCGGCCGCCATGCGCAGCACGAAGGCGCCGGTCATGCAGTAACCGACCACGCCTACCTTGCCCTCCGCGAACTCGGCCTCGCTGTCGAGGCAGCCGAGCAGGGCGGCGAAGTCGTGGGACTGCGCCTCGGGCGTCAGGTGGCCGGCATACTCGAACAGCGTCGGGCGCACGTCCGGGTCGCGGAAGGACTTGCCCTCCGGCACGACGGGGCCGCTGGCATCGCGGTAGTAGACATTGGGCATTAACACGGCATAGCCGTTGTCCGCGATCTGCTGTGCCTTCTCGTGATAGCAGTGGCGCAGGCCGCCGATATCGGTGAACAGCACCACGCCTGGCAGGGGGCCCTTGGCGTTCCCGGGCGTGAAGATATGGGCGTCGATGGTGCCGTCGGCGGCAGGAATGTCGATGGCGCGAGACATGAGCGGGCTCCGGGGTGTTGATGGGGATGGATGTCGTCGTGGACGTATGTCACCCAAGACGCATCTAACCAGAGACAGGCCCTGCTGACGAGGTCGTTACCTGTGCGGACACCATCCGCCCTGGCGGATGGCGTCGAAGCCTGCCACAGCGGGATTGTAGAGATAGAGCCAGGCGGGACCGAAGGCAGTAGGGTGAATGGCACGGTCATAGAGGCCCTGGTGGGGTTGGTGCCGGCGGTAGTCTTCCAGACGGTCGAGGCCGGCCAGCAGGCGGACATTCACCTGGAAGACCTCGACCTCCACCCCGCGGGAGGGCTCAAGCTTGGCGCCGGGGAAGGGGCCGATGTCGAAGAGGGTCACGTCGGCCAGACGGTCGCTGCCGATGAAGTCGGCGCCATCGAGCCAGTGGTGATTGCGCAGGCCGCGCTTGAGCGTGCCGTAGACGGCGACCAGCGGCGTGCGTGCGATGGCAAGCGCAAGTGTCTGCATGGAAGTTGCCTCCCCGAAGTCTTACCTTGGTGCGGGAATTCTACCATGCCGGCCGTGCGTGGCCGATGCTGCGGGGAGGCGATGAAGGAGCCCTTGTTTCTCCAGGGAGCCCCCGGGCCGGGGCGCGCGACCTCCGTGGTGGCGGTAGCGCGCCGGGGCAGGCCGCTACAGTGCCGGGGCGTCGTAGTTCACCGGCTCGTCGGTATAGACGCAGACGTTGGCATCGGCGATGTCGCCGTTGGGATCTTCCAGGTGGGTCGCGAAGAACTCACGAACCTCGCGGCGCTGGCAGTGAGCCTCGAAGGCCACGCGATTGGCCCAGATCTCGTGGAAGACGATGGGGTAGCTCTCGCCCTGGGCGAAGGGGTTGTCGATATGGCGGGTCACCGTGTAGAGCAGGCAGGCGTCCTCGCGGTGGGCGTTGGGCTCCAGTGCCTGCAGGGCTTGAAACAGGGCCTCCTCCCGGCCGGGCTTGGGCTTGAAGCTGGCGGTGCAGTAGATCTTCTGTGACATGGCGGCTGTCCTGGTGAATGGCTGAGGCGCCGACGATACCACCGCCAAGCGATGCGGCGGAACAGGGCAAAGCGCTGTGCCTTGCGGAGATCAGAAACGGTCCCAGTAGGGCGGGTCGCCGAAGTAGCCTGCCAGGAAGTCGACGAAGTGACGCACCTTGCTCGCCAGCAGCTGGCGGTGGGCGTATACCGCGTAGAGCCCGAGCGGCTCGGGCTCATGCTCGGCGAGCACGATCTTCAGCCTGCCCTGCTGGATGGCGCTGCCTGAAATGAACGTCGGCTGCAGCGCGATACCGGCCCCGGCGATGGCGGCTTCCACCAGCACATCGCCGTTGTTGCTGCTCATCTCGCTTGCCTCTCTGCCGCCCCCGCGCGGCAGCCACTGCAACAGTGGCTCCTGGCTCTCCTCCATGTAGCTGTAATGCAGAAAGCGGTGTCCGGCGAGATCCTGCGGGCGTTCGGGGGTGCCATGCGTGTCCAGATACTCGGGCGAGGCGCACAGCACCAGGCGCACGGGGGCGATGCGCCTGGCGATCAGCGAGGAGCTCTTCAGGCGCCCGATGCGCAGGGCAATATCGAACCCCTCCTCGACGATATCGACCTTGCGGTCGTTGAGCTGCAGGTCGATATCCACGGCGGGGTGCGCCTGCTGGAAGCCGTTGATCAGTGGCGCCAGGTGGCGGATGGCGAATGACACCGGCGCGCTGATGCGCAGCCGCCCGCGGGCCTGGGTCTGCATCTCGCCGAGCTGGCTCTCCATGTCGTCGATCTCGACCAGCACCTGCTGGGCGCGCTGGCGATAGGCGGCCCCCGCTTCGGTCAGGTGAAGCCGGCGGGTGGTGCGGTTAAGCAGGCGAACGCCCAGATGCTGCTCCAGCTGCGAGACATACTTGCTGACCAGCTGAGGGGAGAGCTCCAGACGCTCGGCGGCCCGGGTAAAACTCCCCTCGGCGACCACGGTGACGAAGGTGCGCATGGCATCGATGCGGTCCATGGCCGGCTCCTTGAGATGAGGTCGCTGCGATTATCAACGAAACATTTATAGTCATGCAATGCTATCGATCTTATTCCGCTCATCTGGTGATAGTAAAGTCTCCCCATCGCTTGAGGAGGCCCTATCTAGCTTAACGGTGGGGCGCCCCAGGTAACCCAAGACATCCAGATAAGGTAAGCACCATGAAGACCCAACTCTTGAAATCCCTGTTCGACACCACCGGCGGCTATGGCGCGCTGGCCCTGCGCATCCCGGTCGGCCTGATCCTCAGCGCTCACGGCGCCCAGAAGCTCTTCGGCTGGTTCGGTGGCTACGGCCTGGAAGGCACCGCCCAGTGGCTGGCCAGCATCGGCCTGGCGCCCGGCCTGCTGATGGCGCTGCTGGCCGGCGGCGCCGAGTTCTTCGGTGGCCTGGCGCTGATGGCCGGCCTGCTGACGCGCCCCGCGGCGCTGGTCTCCGCCTTCACCATGCTGGTGGCCATCTTCAGCGTGCATATCGGCAACGGCCTGTTCCTGGCCAATAACGGCTATGAATTCGGGCTTGCCCTGCTGGCCGCCACCGTGGCGCTGACGATTCAGGGGGCCGGCCGACTCTCGCTGGATGGCCTGGTGGCGAAGCGCATCTGATCGCAGCAGCGAATCCTGATCAGGCACCCTCCGGCAATGGAGGGTGCCTCAACGAATGGAGGAAACACGATGTTGGTCAATGGCATCTGGCAGGAGAACTGGCAGCCAGTCCAGGCGCAGGACGAGCAGGGGCGATTCATTCGCCAGACCTCGACCTTCAGGAACTGGATCACCCCGGACGGTGCGCCCGGCCCCACCGGCACGGGCGGCTTCAAGGCCGAGGCCGGTCGTTATCACCTCTACGTGGCCTACATCTGCCCCTGGGCCTCACGCACGCTGATGGCACGCCGGCTCAAGGGTCTGCAGGAGATGATCGGCGTGACCGTCGTCAATCCGCGGCTGACCGACCAGGGCTGGCAGTTCGGGGGCTTCCCCGGCGCCGATGAAGATCACCTCAACGGCGCGCGTTACATGCATGAGCTTTACACCCGCGCCGACCCCGAGGTCTCCGGCCGCGCCACGGTGCCGGTGCTGTGGGACAAGCAGTCCGGCACCATCGTCAACAACGAGTCGGCCGATATCCTGCGCATGCTCAACGGTGCCTTCTCGCACCTCGTCGACCAGGGGCCGGACCTCTATCCCGATCATCTGGCCGCCGAGATCGAGGCGCTGAACCAGTCGATCTACACCGACCTCAACAACGGCGTCTACCAGGCGGGCTTCGCCTCCAGCCAGCAGGCCTACGACGAGGCCTACGCCATGGTGTTCGCCAAGCTCGATGAGCTCGAGGCGCGGCTCGCCGACGGGCGTTCTTATCTGTTCGGCGAGGCGCTGACGGAGACCGACATCCGCCTGTTCGTGACCCTGGTGCGCTTCGATGCGGCCTACCACGGGCTGTTCAAGTGCAACCGCAACCCCCTGAGCGCCATGCCGGCATTGCACGCCTACCTGCACCGCATCCAGGCGCTGGATGGCATCGCCGAGACCGTCCATCTCGACCACATCAAGGCGGGTTACTATTCGATCAAGGCGCTGAATCCCGGCGGCATCGTGCCCGCCGGACCCAGCGCCCTCTGAGCTGCCTCGGGTGACAGCCACCTACCTGCTTGACGCCTCACCGGCGGGATGGCCTTTTGCCGGCAGTTCGGATGAGTCGCTAGGGACGGCATCACGTTGACGGGCTATGGTGAGACCATCGAGTGCAATGGCCGAGGAGACTGGCATGAGCGATCAGATCAAGGACGCCGAGGCGTCATCGTCCCTGGACTGCCCGGTGGTGGATGGCCGGCGCCAGGTACAGCATGTGGCCGCGCGCGTGGCCGAGGTGGGCGGCATCCCCATTCATCGGGTGTTGCCAACCCGGCACCGGCGGCTGGTGGGGGCCTGGTGCTTCCTCGACCACGCCGGGCCGGTGGTGTTCAAGGGCGACAGCCGCGGCTTGCAGGTGGGGCCGCATCCGCATATCGGCCTGCAGACCTTCACCTGGATGATCGCCGGCGAGGTGCTGCATCGCGACAGCCTGGGCAGCGAGCAGGTGATCCGCCCGGGGCAGGTCAACCTGATGACCGCCGGCCGCGGCATCAGCCACACCGAGCAGTCGCTGCCGGACGACCCGCAGCTGCACGCGGCTCAGCTGTGGATCGCCCTGCCGCACGCCCATCGCCACACCGCGCCGCGCTTCGATCACTATCCCGAGCTGCCGGTCTGGCGCGAGGAGGGCGTTACCCTGACGCTGCTGGTCGGCGAGCTCAAAGGCCGCGAGGCGCCTACCCTGACCTTCTCGCCCCTGGTAGGGCTGGATCTCGCCGCCGAGCGAGACACTGCCCTGAGCCTGCCACTCCGGCCCGAGTTCGAGTACGCCCTGCTGCCCCTGGAAGGGGAGCCGACCCTGGAGGGCGAGGCGCTGGCCGTCGACGAACTGGCCTATCTGGGCCGAGGCCGCGACGCCCTGGAACTCGAGCTGCCGGCGGGCGCGAGGGTGCTGCTGATCGGCGGCGAGCCGTTGGGCGAGGAGGTGCTGATCTGGTGGAACTTCGTTGGCCACAGCAAGGCCGAGATCGCCGAGGCGCAGCGCGAATGGGAGGCCGGCGGCGAGCGTTTCGGCCGCGTTGCCGGCTTCACGGATGACGAGCGCCTGATGCCGCCGCCGCTGCCCTGGACGGTGTAGCAGAGCCGCCGCCGGCTGGCGAAATGGAGAATCAAGGTCTGTCCCTCAATCCCAAAAATCCCAAAGAAGGATCCCACCATGAATAAGACCGTCTTGATCACTGGCGCAACTTCCGGCATGGGTAAGGCAACAGCGCTGTTGCTGTCTGATAATGGATATACCGTATATGCCGGCGTCAGAAACAGCAGTCAGGCGCTGATGGAGGAGGCCGAAAAACTCGGTGTCAAGATCAATACAGTGGCGCTTGATGTGCAGGATACGGCATCCATTCAGAAAGCCGTCCAGCATGTCATGGCTGAAGAAGGAAAGATTGATGCGTTGGTGAACAATGCGGGCTTCGGCCTGCTTGCGACGTTGGAGGAGGGAACCGATGAAGAGATATTCAAGCAGTTTGATGTGAACGTTTTTGGCCTGATAAAGATGACTAGAGAGGTTCTTCCGCACATGCGGGAGGCGAGAAGTGGTGTTGTCATCAATATCTCCTCCTTCCTGGGGAGGATGGGGCTTCCCTTGCTCTCCCATTACAATGCCAGTAAATATGCCGTCGAGGGCATTACCGATTCATTGAGGTTCGAGGTTGCGCCTTTTGGCATCAGAGTGCATTCGGTCCTCGCCGGACTGTTCGGGACCAACTTTGTGAAAAAAGGGCTGGTCGCCAATAGCAGAACAACGGGTGACAGCTCTCCCTACAAGGAGTTGGTGTCTCATTTCGTGCCGATTGTGGCCAAAGCGATCAATGAGGGTCCTGATCCGCTGCCTATAGCGCAGGCCGTGAAACATATCATCGAGAATGCCGACAGTGATATTGCCATTCAGGTCGGCAAGGAGGCAGAGCTGTTCGTGCCAATGCGCAGGCAGATGGATGACAAGGCCTTCGAAGCGAAGGTAAAGGAAACCTTCGGATTATAAGCAGCATTGAGACGCTGGGCGGCCTCACACGCTGACAATTCTTGTCCGGCTGGTGCCGTTGCCCAGCGGCTCCACCTGGATCTGTACCGGGATGCGTTCATGCATCTCCTGGACGTGGGAGATCACGCCTACGCGGCGGCCCAGCGCCTGCAGGCCGTCCAGGGCCTCCATGGCCAGCGCCAGCGATTGCGGGTCGAGGCTGCCGAAGCCCTCGTCGATGAACAACGACTCGATGGTGAGCTCTCCCGAGGCCATGGAGGCCAGCCCCAGGGCGAGCGCCAGCGAGACCAGGAAGGTCTCGCCGCCGGAGAGCGAGTGCACCGAGCGGCGCTCATCGCCCATGTCGTGATCTACCACCAGCAGGCCCAGCGGGGAACCGCCGCGCACCAGGCGATAGCGGCGGCTGAGCCCGGCCAGGTGGGTATTGGCGTGATCCAGCAGCTGCTCCAGGTTGTAGCCCTGGGCGATGCGCCGGAACACCTTGCCGTCGGCGGAGCCGATCAGCTCGCTGATCTGGCCCCAGCGGCGGTATTCGGCTTGGGCCGCTTCCAGTTCACTCTGGCCTTCCTGCTGACGCTGACGGCGGCGGTCATCGTCGCTCAGCGCGAAGGCGGCGCTGTCGCGGGCTCGCTGGGCGGCTTCCCGTCGCGGGGCGAGCTCGTCGTGGGCCTCGGTCAGGGTGGCCTGGCGGCGCTGCAGGGCCTTGGCCACGGCGTCGCCGAGCAGGGCCTCGTCGTTCTTCTCACTCTCCGCATCGATCAGCCCCTGGCCGCGACGGTGGCGCAGCAGGGAGGCTCGACGCTCGGCGAGGGTGGCGACGGCGTGCTGACGGGCCTGGTCGGCCGCTGCGATTTGGCGCTCCTCTTCGCGGGCCTCGTCGTCGTGCTGGGCCAGCAGGCGGACGAGGGTGGCGTCATCCAGCTCGGGGTGATGCTCGCGCCATTCCGTGAGGGAGCGGGCGAGCCGGTCGCGCTCCAGATGGAGTGCGGTGAGCTGCTCCTCCTGGTGCGCGAGCCGCTGGGCCAGACGCTGCTGCTCGCGTTCGGCATCGTGCCGGCGGGTGAGGGCGGTATCCAGGGCCTGGCGGGCCTGGGTCTCGGCGCTCTCGAGCCGCTGCTGCCAGGCCTCCGGCGTGGCGTGGTCGCCGAGCAGTTCGCGCAGCGTGCGCTCGGTGTCGTCGTGCCGGCGCAGCAGGGCGGGGAGACGCTGCTCCCGCTCGGCCAGCTGTGCCTCGGCGCTGGTCTTCTCGGCCTCCAGGCGAGTGAGCGCCAGATCCCCCTGGCGCAGCGACTCCTCCAGCGGGGCGAGTTCGGCCTCGGCGCGCTGGAGCCTCTCGAGGCTGGCTCGGTGGGCGCTCCGCTCATCGGTGCTGTGCTGGCGCTGCTGGCTCAGCCAGGTGTCGCGCTCGTCGCCGGCCACGGCGGCCAGTTCCCGGTGCAGCGGGTGGGCCTCGAGCGCCTGGCGGGCGGCGTCCCACCGCGCCTGGGCGGCCGGCTGCTCCTCCTTCAACTGCTGCTGGGTGTCACGGGCGATCTTGTACTGCGCCTGCAGCTCCTGGTGGTCGTTCAGCGCCTGCTCATGGGCCTGGCGAACGGTAGTGAGTTCGTGCTCTTCCTCGGCTTGCTGGGCGGCGAGCTGGGCCGCTTCGAGGCTGGCCGGCGGGTGCTGGCGCCAGGGGTGGTCCAGGCCGCCGCAAACCGCGCAGGGCTCGCCCTCCTGCAGGCCCTCGCGCAGCGTGGCCACGCTCTCGCTTCTGGCGGCGCGGGCCCGCGTGATAAAGGCACTGAGGCTGTCGTGGTGGGCCTTGCGCTCCTCCAGCTGCCGGCGGGCCGCCTGGCCGTCGCGGGTCAGGGTCGCCAGGCGTTCATTGGCCTCGACGAGGCGAGTCTCGAGCTGACGGTGGGCCTGCTCGGCCTGGTGGCATTCGCGCCAGGCGGCCTGGAGTTCGCCCAGCCCCAGCTGACGGGCGGCGGCCCGATCGTGGGCCTGCTGGATGGCCTGGCGGGCGGCGTGGTGATGTGAGTGCTCACCCACCAGTTCGGCCAGGGCCGCCTGCCACTGGCGCTGCTGCTCCAGCCGCTGTCGCTGGACATCGAGCTCCCACCGGTGCTGTTCGCCCAGCCGGGTGGCCTGCGCCCGGGCGCGGCTCTGGTCGGTCTCGAGCTCGGCCAGCTCGCGCTTGCACTGGGCCAGGGCGTGATGCTGCTCGCGGGCCTGGTTCAGCGCGGGCTCCGCTTGGCGGCGTGCCTCGCTGGCCGCCTCCAGGGTCTCGCCGGCCTGGCGGTGGGCGGCGGTGGTGTCCTGGGCCGCCTGCTGTGCCTGGGCCAGCGCCTGACGGCTGGCGTCCCGGGTGCCCTCGGCCTCGGTGATCAGCCCCGGCAGGCTGTCCTGGCGGGCGAGATCCTGGCGGCGGGGGGCGATCAGCCGGCGCCAGTCGCGGTCGGCGCGCCGGTCGGCGAAGGCCTGCCAGTCGGCCTCGGTGGCCTGCTGCTGCGTCAGGCCCTCGTGATAGGCGTCATCCAGGCGGGCGTCGTCTTCATGCCAGCGCTGCTGCGCCTTGAGCGATTCGGCCTGGGTTTGCAGATGAGTGAGGGCTTGCTGGGTAGCCTCGGCGGCGCGCTCAAGCTCGGTGCGGGCCTCGGGCTCGGCGGGCAGGTCGTCGGCGAGCCTCGTCTCCAGGCCGTCGACCGCTTTTTTCGCCTCGCTGGCGCGGCGGTAGGCAGCTCTTGATATCTCGGAGTACTCGCCGGTGCCGGTGAGGCGCTCCAGCAGGTCGCTCCTGGCGTTGTCGTCGGCCTGCAGGAAGGCGGCGAACTCGCTCTGGGCGAGCAGCACGGCGCGGGTGAATTGGTCGAAGGTGAGCCCCAGGCGCTCCGGCAGCAGGCGCTCGAACTCGCGCTTCTGGGCGGTGAGCAGGCGCTCGTCGTCGAGATCACGCAGCGATTGCTCCACCGCCTGCAGGCGGCCGGTGGCCTTCTCCCGGGCGCGGCGCACCGCCCAGCGGGCGCGGTAGCGGCGCCCGTCGCGGCCCAGGAAGTCCACCTCGGCGTAGCCGCTGGCAGTGCCCCGACGCAGCAGGGTGCGCGCATCGCTGGTGGTCAGGGTGGTGTCCGCGGTGTCATCGATCTGGCTGTCGCGACTGGGCGCCTGGCGCAGCCGCGGGGTGCTGCCATAGAGCGCCAGGCAGAGGGCGTCGAGCAGGGTGCTCTTGCCCGCCCCCGTGGGGCCGGTAATGGCGAACAGGCCGGCATCACTGAGCGGCGGCGTGGTGAAGTCGAGCTCCAGCGGGCCGGGCAGCGAGGCCAGGTTCTCCAGGCGCAGGGCGAGGATCTTCATGGGCGGGCCTCCCGGGCGCTGTCATCGCCGTCGTCGGCGTCCAGTACCTCCTGGCGCAGGCGGTCGAAGTCGGCGAGCACCTCCTCGCCCGGCGGCTCGCCCCAGCGTGACGCCCAGGTGCGCTCGAAGAGCCGGCGCGGACCCAGGGCCTGCAGGTCGACCCGGGCCGCTGCGGCGTCCTCCTCCACCCGGGGCAGGCGTCGCTCCAGGCGCAGCAGGCGCAGGGACTTGTCCTTGAGCGCGGTCTCCACCCGGGCGCGCAGGTCGGGAATCGGCGCCTCCAGCTCTACGCGCACCTCCAGCCAGGGCCAGCGCTCGCGCTCGAGTGCCGGGTCATCCTCCAGCGCCTCGAGCTCGGCCAGCACCCGATCCAGCGGACCGGGACCGATGCGGTGCATGGCCACCGGGCGCGGCACGGGGATCGCCTGGGTATCGCCCAGCGCCTCGCCGTCGAGGGTCACCTCCATCACCTGGTGGGGATAGCTGACTTCGCTGAAATCCAGGGGCAATGGGCTGCCGCTGTAACGGATGCGCGGCTCGCCCACCTGCTGGGCGCGGTGCAGGTGGCCCATCGCCACATAGGCGATCTCTGGCGGGAAGAGGGCGGCGGAGATCGACTCTTCGCCGCCGATCACGATGGGCCGCTCGCTGGCCTCGGAGACCGCCGCGCCGTGCAGGTGGGCGTGGCTCATGGCCACCAGCGCCTGGCCGGGCTCGCGGCGATGGCGGGCGGCCTCGACCAGCTGGCGATGCACCCGGCTGATGCCGGCGACATAGTCATTGGGGGCTTTGTCTTCGGCGTCATGACTCGCCCGCGCCGAGCCGGTCACCTCGGCGGGGCGCAGGAAGGGCAGCGCCAGGCACCAGGCGCGGGTCTCACCCGCGGTGTCGGTGAGTGGCACCAGCAAGCGTTCGGCGTCCAGGGTGCCATCGTCCAGCCAGTTGACCCGGCCCAGGGCGTGGGTGCGCAGCCGGCGCATCAGCGGGGCGGGCAGTTCGATGCGGTTGCCGCTGTCGTGGTTGCCGGCGATCAGCACGATATCGAGCCTCGGGAGCCGTTCGTGGGCCGAGACGATAAAGTCGTAGAGCAGTTCCTGGGCGCGCAGCGAGGGGTTGACCACGTCGAAGATATCGCCGGCCACCAGCAGGGCGTCGGCCCGGCGCGCCACCAGGGTGTCGAGCAGCCAGGTCAGGAAGGCGCGGTGCTCGGCGTGGCGCTCCTGGCCGTGGAAGCTCTGGCCCAGGTGCCAGTCAGCGGTATGGATCAGCTTCATTTGGTCTCCTTGTCCCTTCCCAGCCTGCGTCCCGAGGGCGATAGTCTACGCCACTGGTAAGCGGCTGTTCAGGAGTCCCCATGTCAGATGCCCCCCTCCACGACTGGAATCTGGCCCCTCGGGAGGCCATCGCCCTGCAGCGGCGCCTGGCCGGACGGGTGGAGCGCGAGGACCGTCTCGATCCGGTTCGCCACGTCGCCGGAGTGGATATCGGCTTCGAGGAGCAGGGCGAGATCACCCGGGCGGCGGTGGTGGTGCTGGCCTGGCCGCCGATCTCGGGAGGCGAGTTCGAGCTGGTGGAGCAGGTGGTGCATCGTGAGCCGACGCGCATGCCCTACATTCCGGGGCTGCTGTCGTTTCGCGAGGTGCCGGCGGCGCTGGAGGCCTTCGATAAGCTTGCCGCGCGTCCCGACCTGGTGATGGTCGACGGCCAGGGGATTGCTCATCCGCGAAGGCTCGGAGTGGCCAGCCATCTGGGGCTGTGGCTCGACCTGCCGACGATCGGCGTGGCCAAGTCGCGGCTGTGTGGCCGCCATGGCGAACCGGGGCCGCAGCGGGGCGACTGGACGCCGCTGGTGGATGTCCCGGAGGACGAGGTGATCGGCGCGGTGCTGCGCTCGCGGGTCGGCGTGAAGCCGCTGTTCGTCTCGCCGGGGCATCGGGTGTCGCTTGCCACCGCGCTTGACTGGGTAGTGGGGTGCCTCGGGCGCACCAAGCTGCCGGAGCCGACGCGGCTCGCGGACCGATTGGCCTCGCGGCGGGGAGGCCCAGGAGGGTAGGAGAAGCGGCACTGCGCTATACTGCCGGACCCTTCCCGCTGTTGAGCCGCCCATGCCCCTTACTCCCGTCCCTCTCGACGCCACCCGCGCCTGGGTCGAGACCTTCGTGGTCGCCCGCAACGTCTGCCCCTTCGCCGGCCGCGAGGTGGACCGCGATACCATCCGCTACGTGGCGGTGGACGCCGGCGATTGGGAGAGCGCCCTGCTGGCGCTAGTGGCCGAGTGCGAGCGCCTGGACGAGATACCCACCATCGAGACCACCCTGCTGGTGCTGACCGCTGGGCTCGAGGCGTTCGACGACTACCTGGACTTCCTGGCCATCGCCGAGGCGCTGCTGGCGGAGCAGGGCTATGAGGGCACCTACCAGCTGGCCAGCTTCCACCCCGACTACTGCTTCGAGGGAGCCGAGCCGCAGGATGCGGCCAACTTCACCAATCGCTCGCCCTTCCCGATGCTGCACCTGCTGCGTGAGGCGGGCCTCGAGCAGGCGCTCGAGCACTACCCGGACCCCGAAGCGATCCCCGAGCGCAACGTCGCGGCGATGCGCGAGCTGGGCGCAGAGGCGCTGACCGAGGCGTTGGCCGAGTTACGTGACGGCAAGCGTTGATGCCGTCATTGGCCCAGCCGACGGCGTCTCGATAGGCTCGTTTTTCCCCATGATGATCCAGGAGTGTGCTGCATGAGACAGGTAACCCGCGCCGGCGACCCGGTGGACGTGGCCGGTGATTTCCCCGAGGTGGGCCAGGCGGCCCCCGCCCTGACCCTGACCAACATGGACATGGCCGACGTGACGCTCGCGGACTTCGCCGGCCAGCGCAAGGTGCTCAACCTCATTCCGAGCATCGATACCCCCACCTGTGCCACCTCCACACGCCGCTTCAACGAGCTGGCCTCGCAGATGGCCAATACCGTGGTGCTGGTGGTCTCCGCCGACCTGCCGTTCGCCGCCAAGCGCTTCTGCGGCGCCGAGGGCCTCGATGACGTCGAGACACTCTCGACCTTTCGCCACCCCGAGTTCCACCGGGACTGGGGCGTGGCCCTCTGCAGCGGCGTGATGAGCGGACTCACTGCCCGGGCGGTGGTGGTGCTCGACGAGAACGACAAGGTGATCCACGCCGAGCTGGTGCCGGAGATCAAGCAGGAGCCCGATTACGAGGCGGCGCTGCAGTCACTGGCTTCAGGGGCGCTTGCGTAAGATGCGCTGGCGTAAGAGGCGCTGGGGCGAGAGGCGTCTACACTGGGAGTGCCATTCACCTCATCAACGCCATTCATTTAGGGAGAGTGACCCATGAGCATCACCAAGACGGCTTCCGCCCGCTGGCAGGGCGGCATCAAGAACGGCAAGGGCACGGTGTCCACCGAGAGCGGCGTGCTCAAGGAGACGCCCTATGATTTTCGCCAGCGCTTCGAGGGCGAGGCGGGCTCCAACCCGGAAGAGTTGATCGGTGCGGCCCATGCCGGCTGCTTCTCCATGGCGCTGTCGCTGATACTGGGCGATGCCGGCATGGAGGCCGAGAGCATCGATACTCAGGCGACCGTGACGCTGGCCGAGGACCCGGAAGGCGGCTTCCATATTCCGAGCATTCATCTGGTGAGTCGGGTGAAGATCCCGGGGGCCGATCAGGCGGCCTTCGAGGAGTGTGCCGAGAAGGCCAAGGCCGGCTGCCCGGTCTCTAAATTGTTGAATGCCGAGATCACCCTCGAGGCCATCCTGGAGAGCTGATTCGCGCCTGGCACGACCCTGCAACGGCCACCCTCGGGTGGCCGTTGGCGTGTCAGGGGGCGTGTTTGCCCGCTGGCCGGTCACGATGGCGGGCGGCGGCCTTGACCAGGGCGCGGATCAGCCGCTGCTGTGGGCGATTGAAGACCAGCCACTCGGGATGCCACTGCACGCCGATCAGAAACTCGTGGTCGCGGGATTCGATGCCCTGCACCAGGCCCTCGCGGTCACGAGCGACGATCTCGATGCCCTCGCCGGCCTTCTGCACCGCCTGGTGGTGCAGGCTGTTGATGCGGCACCAACTGACGCCGAGGATGCGGTGCAGCTTGCTGGCGCCGACGATATCCACCGTCTTGCGCGGCAGCACGGTGCGGCGCCGCTTGAGCCCCTCGTGGGTGGTGTAGATATCCGGGTCCAGGGTGCCGCCGCGGTAGACGTTGATCAGCTGGGCGCCGCGGCAGATGCCGAGCACCGGGATGCCGCGAGGAATGAAGGTCTCGAGCAGTTCGAGTTCGAGCTCGTCGCGCTGGGGATCGAGGCGCACGTCGAACTGTACCTCGGCGTTGTAGAGGTGGGCCTGAATATCATCGCCGCCGCCGATGACCAGGCCATCGAGACGCTTGGGCCAGGGGCGCGAGGGCGACAGGCGCAGCGGGCGGCCGCCGTGGCGCCACACCGCGAACCAGTCGAAGAGCCACGCGATGTGGCTCTTGTCGTCGGAGGTGGTGATGCCGATCAGGGGGCGAGTCTCGCTCATCTGGCCCCCGCCCAGCCGCGCATTCGCAGCCACAGCCGGGCCAGCGGCGAGCGGGTGTGCTTGGCCACATAGCCGGCGCTGCGTTCCTGCAGCAGTTCCTTGTCGGCAGCCAGCTTCTCCACCTCGAGCCAGCGGTTCCACTCCGTCACCGAGCCCCAGCCCGGTTCGGAGAGGCGGGCGTCCGGCAGTCGGTAGTGGAAGGTCGGGCGTGCCTTGACCAGCTTGTTGTGAAACAGCTCATGGGGGTAGTCCGGCCGCAGATGGGCAAACAGCGGGGTCATGTCCAGCTCTCGGTTGCGGGTCGGGTTATCCGCCAGATAGTCGCCGATCAGGGTATCCAGGTCCGGCGCGTAGTTCGGCGCCAGCACCTTCAGCGCATAGGGCTTGGGGAAGGGGTTGGCGTGGGGCAGCACCTCGCGGGTGATGTCCACGTCGATCTGATCGCGCAGCCACTCGGCGGTCAGCAGGTAGGCGCGCAAGTGGTCGAGGATGCTCGCTACCTCGAGGCTTGCCACCTCGGGGTTGAGGTGCAGGCCAAAACCATAGAGCAGGCTGGCGTCAGTGCCCTTGGCGCCATGCTGGCGCAGCCCGACAAACAGGGCGTCGAGCTCCTCGAGCTCGTTCCATGGCACCGGGGGGCAGACGATCTCGGTGGGCACCAGGCCGGTGACCACGTCGCCGATCAGCTCACGAGTGCGGGTGTGAAAGTCGACCCGCATCCGGTGGCGCTCGCGCTCCCACTCGGTGTCGTCCTTCGGCGGGGCGTCAAGCACCGCGCTGTCGGGGTGGGCATACTGGGTGTCGAGCTCGATGACGAACTCGCCCCAGCGGGTCCCCTGGACCTTCAGGCGGTGGGCGCTGATGACCACCAGTTCGCCACCGAAGAGTTCACGGACCAGCTCGGCGGTATCGCGGGGCGGCAGCCCGGCGAACTCGATCTCGACCCCGACGCGACGTGTCTCGCCCTCGGGATTGCGGGGTTCGGGTGGCGGGAGAGGCGTCATGGCGGCATCCTGTGCGTGACCGATGGGCTCGCGAGGAGCCTAACATATTGGCGACAGGCGTCGCCGAGCGAAGATGGAGAAACGATGTCCCAACCACTGCGAAGCCTGCTCACCTGTCTGCTGTGGCTGCTGCCTTTGCTGGTGCTGCCTGCCCAGGCCCAGCAGCTCGGCCTGCAGGGGCTGGCGGGGGCGGGAGAGGAGCCGGCCACCGAGCATGACCCCCGGGCGTTCCAGGCCTCGCTCGAGCAGGTGATCGCCACCCTGGAGGACGCCGAACGGCGTGACCAGCTGCTGGAGGGCTTGCGCGAGCTGCAGTCGGTGCACGGCGAGGCGGCCGAGGAGGCGGCCCTGGCGCCCCGACAGGGGCTGCTCGGTGCCCTGGCCGAGACCCTCAGCGACCTTGGCGATCAGGCCGAGGCAGGGCACTCCCCCGTCGACCGGTGGCAGGAGCAGCTGGAACAGGGCTGGGAGGATTTCAGCGGGCTGGTGACCGGCACCGGCAATACCGAGCTGATGCGCTTCCTGGTGGAGGGCGCCGTGCTGCTGGGCATCTGGGCCGGTCTGCTGGTGATTCTGGTCGCCCTGGGGCGGCTGCTGGCCCGTCGCCGCGGCTGGCCGCTGGATCTGCCCCGGGACCCGCTAGCCTGGCTGCTCACTGTTCACTTCCTGCGCCGGATGTTGCCCTGGGCGCTGGCCTTCTTCCTGGTGCTGGGTCTGGCGCAGCTGATTCCGGAGAGCGCCGGTCGCACCATGGCCCTGGTGGTGGCCTACATCGCCCTGTGCGGGCGAACCCTCTCGGTGGTGGTGGAGACCTTCGTTTCGGTGTTCACCCGCGGCCACCGCTTCGTGGCGGTGCAGCTCCTCCAGCAGCAAGCCCTGCGCCCGCTGTTCCTGATCGGTGCGCTGGTCGCTCTGGGGGACGCCTTCAACTCCACTCGCCTCTCCGGGCTGCTAGGCGACGAGCTGGCGGGGCTGTTCTCGGTGCTGGCCAATATGCTGGCGGCTTTGATCAGCGTGCGTTTCATTCTGCGCTTCAAGCGGCCGATCCAGCACATCATCCGTAACAGGCCCTGGCGTGAGCGTCGCGAAAGCAGAGGCAGCGCCAGCGTGGTGCAGGTGCTGGGCAGCCTGTGGCACGTGCCTGCGCTGCTGCTGGTGGGGGGCTCGCTGGTGGCGATCTTCGTCACCGGTGGCGATGTGGGCACCGCCCTGGCCCGCTCGATCATCTCCGCCTCACTGTTGGTGCTGGCGCTGGTCATCACCGGGCTCTTGCGCCGCCACGGGGAGGGGCGCAGAAAGCGCCAGAAGCGTCGGCGGGTCAGCCAGTATCGCCAGCGACTGGAGCGCTTCGGCTATGTACTGGCCCATGCCGCTGCCTGGCTGGCCTTCGCCGAGTTCTCGCTGCAGGTGTGGGGCGGCTCCCTGCTCGGCCTCGGCCAGCAGGGGGTGGCCAGCGCGCGTATCGGCCAGGCGCTGCTGGCCCTCGCGTTTACCCTGCTGCTGGCCTGGCTGGCATGGATCTTCGCCGATACCGCCATCCAACGGGCCATGACCAGTTCGGCCCGCTCGCGTGGGCGCCGTGTCAATCAGGCCCGGGCTCAGACCATCACGCCGATGATCCGCAATGTGATCTTCGCCACCATCGTGATCATCGCCACCATCGTCGGGTTGGCCAATCTGGGGGTGAACGTCACACCGCTGCTGGCGGGTGCCGGTGTGATCGGCCTGGCCATCGGCTTCGGGGCTCAGACCCTGGTACAGGATCTGATCACGGGCATCTTCATCCTTATCGAGGACTCCATGGCGGTAGATGACTTCGTGCAGATCAACGGCCATATAGGCACGGTGGAGGGCCTGACGCTGCGCACCGTTCGACTGCGTGACCTGGATGGGGTGGTGCACATCATCACCTTCAGCCGCATCGCCTCGATCCACAATATGTCGCGGCAGTTCGGCATCGCCCTGATGAAGATACGCATTCCCCATGACATGAAGATTGACGATGCCATTACCCTGATGCAGGAGACCGCCCAGTCGCTGCGCCAGGATCCGATGATGCGCCACTACATCTGGTCGCCGATTGAGATGCAGGGTATCCAGGCCTTCGAGGAAGGCTGTCCGATACTGCGCATGCGCTTTCGCACCGCCCCGGAGATGCAGTGGGACGTGGCTCGCGCTTTCAACCTGCTGCTGCGTCAGCGCATGGAAGAGCAGGACATTGATCTCGGGGTGCCGCGGCTCAGCGTCAGCATGGAGGGACGAGGCGGCGGTCGCCTGGATGGCAGCAGCGAGCGCGGCGACGCCCGCGATGCCAGCGGCCGCGAACCCGGCGAGGCCGGGGTGGCCGACCCCGAGGGGGATACCAACCCCCGCGGTGCCTCTCCGGATCCCGGCCAATGATCAGCGTCGATCGCGCGGACAGTCTCTCCCTGCGCATCTCTCGGGTGCTGCAGGAGGAGACGTCCCATCAGCTAGACCTCTACCTGTTTGTGCCCGGGGAGCTGGGGCTTGGCCCCAACGTGCTCGCCGAGGAGGTGTTCTACCACGCGGCAATCCACGTCAAGCGTACCTACTACAGTGATCGCTACCGGCTGCCGCTGGTGCTCAGCCGCCTGGCCGAGCGTGGCCGGCTCGACCCGGAGCAGTACCGCCTCGGCATGAGCCTCTACGCCTACCAGTATGTGGTGGCCCTGGAGGGCTCCAACCGGCCGTTGCTGGATGCCGCCCGCCGGGTGCGCCGGGCCGAGAAGGCGGCCGCCGGCAAGGAGAAGGCGACTCCCGACAAGGCGACCCCCGACAAGGCGACGTCCCCGGCCGGCAAGAAGAACGCCACCACTGGCCAGGAGAAACCCGACCCCGGCAAGGCGAGCGCCTCGGCCATCAAGGAGGCGAGCGAGGCCGCCGGCAGACAGGCGAGGGCACGCGACGGCGACAAGACGGAGGCCTCGCTGGAGACCCGGCTCGAGGAGCACGCCGAGCTGGCCATGGGCATTCTCAAGCGGCTGCGTCGCCAGCAGCCCGCCGAGGAGAGCCTCAGCCGCTACTACGTCACCATTGACAACTACCTCTCCTGGTTCACCGAGCAGAGCCTGCTGGCGCTGGTTGCCAGCCTGCCCAGGGGGGCGCGCTTTCGCGAGATTCGCAAGCGCCTGCTGACGATCTGCCAGGAGGAGGGCGCCTACCGCGAGGCCCGGGAGTACAATTCCCAGCGGGTGACTCGGGACCCGACGCGGATGTCCAACAAGATGCGCCTGCTGCGCCGGCTGATCGAGTACCCCGTGACCCTCAAGCAGAAGACCCAGGAGCTCGGCGGCGGCGAGCAGAAGGCGGTCAAGGCGCTGGCTACCGCGGTAGTGATGGTGTTCGTCTCGCTGGGGCTGCTGCAGGTGCGTGACACCCTCTCCGACATCACCACGCTGTTCGTCTTGGCCATGGCGGTGATCTACGCCCTGCGCGAGGTGTTCAAGGATGATCTGCGCAATACCCTGTGGCGGCTGCTGCGCCGTGGGCGCCCCAAGTGGCGCCGGCAGTACCTGGATCCCACCCGCAACGTGCCGGTGGGCCACCAGCTGGAGTGGTTCGACTATGGTCGTTTCCTCAATGTGGATGAGGAGATCCAGCGGGTGCGCAAGCGCAGCGTGGCCCAGCGCGAGGAGGTGGTGCTGCACTACCGCTCCCGCTCGCGGATGTCGCCGACCCGCTTCCTCAGCGGCTATGAGCACACCCGCGAGACACTGACGCTGGACCTCGCGCCGCTGGCGCGGCTGATGGACAAGGGCAGCCACCGGGTCTATCGGCTGGATGAGGGGCAGGTGGTGCGCGAAGAGGTCGAGAAGCGCCACCTGATCAACCTGGTGATCCGAGAGGTGCAGGGCGACCGTCCGCCGACCCTGCAGCGCTGGAAGGTGGTGATGAGCCGTTCGCGGATCGTCGACGTGGAGCGGGTCCACGCCGAGGGGCCGGGCCACGAGGAAGCCGTCCCCGACGGCGCTTGATCCCCCTTGAGCTCAGTGGCGGGCGAGTGTCTCGGGCCCTAAGGCACCGGCACCCAGCTGGCTCATGCCGCGCCCCCGGTCGACACGACCCCCAGGCCCAGGGTGACCAGCAGGTCATCGAGCAGAGCCGACCCGCCGAAGCGGAAGTGGTCGGGGGTGATCCAGCCGGCGCCCATGATCCGCTCGGCCAGCTGCAGGTAGGCCTGTGCCTCCTCGGTAGTGCACACACCGCCGGCGGCCTTGAAACCGATGGGCCGCTCCAGTGCAGGGCCGCGCTCGCGGATGACGGTGAGCACGATCTCGGCGGCTTCGAGGGTGGCATTGACGGCCACCTTGCCGGTGGAGGTCTTGAGGAAGTCGGCTCCGCCTTCCAGGGCCAGCTCGGCGGCGCGTCGGATCAGCGCCGGATCCTTGAGCTCGCCGGTCTCCAGGATCACCTTGAGGGTAGCGTCGCCGGCGGCCTGATGGCAGCAGGCGACGAGTTCGCGGCCGCTCTCCTCGTCGCCGGCGATCAGGGCGCGCCAGGGGAAGACCACATCCACCTCGTCGGCGCCTGAGGCGACTGCCTCCCGGGTCGCGCGGGCGGCGGCCATGATGTCGTCGCCACCGTGGGGAAAGTTGGTCACCGTGGCCACCTTGACCTTGCCTTCCAGATCCAGGGCCTTGAGCGTGCGGCGGGCGGTGGTCACGAAGGCCGGGTAGACGCACACCGCCGCCGGGGTGCCGGCGGGGGTCTTGACGCGGCGACACAGTGACTCGATGGCGGCATCGGTGTCGTCGTCGTTGAGGCTGGTCAGGTCCAACAGGGCGAGGCCCTGGCGCGCAGCGCGTTGAATATCATCGGTCATGGGAGGGTCCTTCCCGGTTGTCGTGGGTTGTCGTGGGTTGTGGTGAGTCGTCGTGAGTCGTCGTGCAGGGTTGAAACGACGTCGAGCAGCCATGGATCGGATCAATGCAGCGACGCCGGCGAGTTGCTATCTTCAAAAGGTAATTACGACCAATCCTGGAGAACGCCCGATGCAAGCTGCAGATGTCATGACCCAGAGCGTCATCACCGTGTCGCCGGACAGCGAGGTGAGCGAAATCGCCAGCCTGCTGCTGGAGCACGGCATCAGCGCGGTGCCCGTTGTGGATGACGGTGGCAAGGTACTCGGCATCGTCAGCGAAGGGGACCTGATGCGGCGCGTAGAAAACGACACCAGTCCTCGCAAGTCATCATGGTGGCTGAAGTTGTTCGCTGGCCACGACGCCGCCGACTATGTGAAGTCCCACGGCCGCCGCGCCAGTGAGATCATGACCAAGGACCCTATCACCATCGATACGGAGATGCCGCTGCACAAGATCTCCCGAGTGCTCGAGAAGCATCACATCAAGCGGGTGCCGGTGGTCAAGGAGGGCCAGCTGGTGGGCATCGTCAGCCGCTCCAACCTGCTGCGCGGCTTCTCCGTGGCGGCCACCAAGGCCAGCGTCTCAGTAGACGATCGCGAGATCCGCAAGGCCATCCTCCAGGAAGTCGACGAAAATACCGGCGTACTGGTCGACAGGATCAACGTCATTGTCTCGGAGGGCAAGGTACAGCTTTGGGGACTGGTGGAAAACCAGCAGGAGAAGATGGCCGTGCAGGTGGCCGCCGAGAACACGCCGGGCGTCAAGGTGGTCGAGAATAACCTGGGCTTCGTGCCACGCGGTGTCGGCAGCCTCTGAGGCCATGCCATCGGCGCTTTCGCCCAGGAGCTTAAGGGGTTAATACCCTTGGGGTTAACACGTAGGGTGCGGCCGAATAAGGGGCGGCCGAATGGCCGCCCCTTCTCCTTCCCGCGGATGCCGGATCGCCTACGCCTCGCCGGGTGGCACCGGCTCTGCCCGGGCGATCGCCTCCAGGGGCGCGCGCAGGTTGGCCAGGCTGCGCTCACGGTCATGGAGCTTCTCCAGGCCGAACAGGCCGATGCGGAAGGTCTGGAAACCCTCGCCTTCATCGCACATCAGCGGCACGCCGCCGGCTACCTGCAGGCCCGCCTTGGCGAACTTGCCGGCCAGGCCGGCGTCATCGGTGTAGCTGACCACCACGCCGGGGGCCTCGAAGCCGGGGGCCGCCACGCTGCTGTACCCGAACTCGGCCAGCAGTTCGCGCACGCCGTTGCCCAGCGCCTGCTGCTCCTCGCGCACCTTCTCCAGGCCGTAGGCCTCGATCTCGACCATCACGTCGCGCAGCGTGACCAGCCCGTCGGTGGGCAGGGTGGCGTGGTAGGCGTGGCCGCCGCCCTCGTAGGTCTCCATGATCGAGAGCCACTTCTTGAGGTCGCAGGCGAAGCTCGTGCTGGTGGTCTCCTCGATCGCCTCGCGGGCCTGGTGCGAGAGCATCACCATGGCGCAGCAGGGCGAGGCGCTCCAACCCTTCTGGGGTGCGCTGACCAGCACGTCGACGCCAAGATCCTGCATGTCGACCCAGATGGTGCCGGAAGCGATGCAGTCGAGGACCAGCAGGCCACCCTCCTGGTGGATGGCCTCAGCCACCTGGCGGATGTAGTCATCGGGCAACATGATCCCGGCGGCGGTCTCCACGTGGGGCATGAAGACGATGTCCGGCTGCTGGTCGCGTATCGCCTCGACCACCTCCCCGACAGGGGCCGGGGCGAAGGGCGAGGTCGGCTTGTGTTCGTCGAGGCGGCGTGCCTTGAGAACGTTGATGTCGGCGGAGATGTGTCCCATCTCGAGGATCTGGCTCCAGCGATAGCTGAACCAGCCGTTGCGGATCACCAGGCAGTTGCGGTCATTGGCGAACTGGCGAGCCACCGCCTCCATGCCGAAGGTGCCGCTGCCGGGCACGATCACCGCGCTGTGGGCGTGGTAGACCCGCTTGAGCTGGCCGGAGATATCGCGCATCACCTCCTGAAAGCGAGCGGACATGTGGTTCAGGGCACGGTCGGTGTAGACCACCGAGTATTCCAGCAGACCATCGGGATCGACGTCGGGAAGCAAGCCGGGCATGTGAGTCTCCATGATGAAGCGGGTGACCTTCAGGGAACCGAAGGCGGGTCCATGGCCAGAGGATATGCCCATTCGACAGCCGGGGCCAGCGGCCCGGGCAACGGCCTTGAGGCGGGTCGGGGCTCCAGCGTTTATCGCTTCGTCAACGGTCCCCCTTGACGGGAGAGGAGGGGCGTCATAGCTTGGAATTTAGACATTTTCTGCGAACGTCTGAATTCATGCCGGGAGCCACGATGTCCGACAACAAGATATCCGACGGCAACGACACCCCGGTGTCGGATGGGCAGTCGCCGATGATCCGCTTCGAGGCAGTGCAGAAGACCTATGATGGCGAGACTCTGGTGGTAAAGGACCTCCACCTGACCATCCATCAGGGTGAGTTCGTGACCCTGCTCGGCCCTTCAGGCTCTGGCAAGACGACCTGCCTGATGATGCTCGCGGGGTTCGAGAACCCCACCGCGGGCGACATCTATCTGGGCGACCAGCGCCTCAACACCGTGCCCCCCCACAAACGCAACTTCGGCATGGTCTTTCAGAACTACGCCCTCTTTCCGCACATGACCGTCGAAGAGAACATCCGCTACCCGCTGAAGACCCGCCGCCTGCCCGCCGCCGAGGCCGACCGCAAGGTGTCGGAGATTCTGGACATGATCCAGCTGCGTGAGTTTGCCAAACGGCGACCTACCCAGCTCTCCGGCGGCCAGCAGCAGCGCGTGGCGCTGGCTCGCTCGCTGGTCTTCGAACCACAGCTGGTGCTGATGGACGAACCCCTCGGCGCCCTGGACAAGCAGCTGCGCGAGCAGATGCAGCTGGAGATCAAGCACCTCCACGAGCAGCTGGGCCTCACCGTGGTCTTCGTCACCCACGACCAGGGCGAGGCGTTGACCATGTCGGATCGGGTCGCGGTGTTCAATGACGGAGTCATCCAGCAGATCGATACCCCCCAGGCGCTCTACGAGCACCCCGCCAATACCTTCGTGGCCCAGTTCATCGGGGAGAACAACACCCTGCCGGGGCGCATCGAGTCGGTGCATGGAGAGCAGTGCCGAGTGCGTTTCGGCGACGACCAGGCCACCGGGGCGCTGGTGGGCCCCGGGCTGGCCAGCGGCGATGCCACCCAGCTGTCGATCCGCCCGGAGCGGATCAAGCTGAACGGGGCAACCCGCGACCTGCCCAACCGCCTGCAGGCCCGAGTCCGCGAGTTCATCTACCTGGGCGACCACTTGCGCATCCGCCTGGAGGTGGCCGGCAACGACCATTTCGTGGCGCGGCTCCCGGTCGCCGAGTTCCAGAGCAGCATGCGACCGGGGGATGTCATCGAGGTCGGCTGGCGTGACGAGGATGTGCGCGCCCTGGACATGCCCGGCGGACGATGACCGCCCTCCGGGGCGCCAAGGCGGTGACGGCAGCCACCGCCACGACCTGCATGACAACAATCACAACCACCATCGGGAGAGTCCCATGACCCATCAGCCCTCACCCCTCAAGCCCCTGGCCCGCGGCATTGCCGTCGGCAGCGTGCTTGCCGCCGGTCTGGCCCTGTCCGCCAACGCCCTGGCGCTTACCGTTATCTCCTTCGGCGGGGCGTCGGGGGATGCCATGCAGAAGGCCTACTATGTCCCCTTCGCCGAGAGCACCGGGGTCGACCTGACGCCGGGGGACTACAACGGCGAGCTGTCGCGGATCCGTGCCATGGTCGAGACCGGCAATGTCAGCTGGGACCTGGTGGAGATGGAGTCGCCGGAACTGGTGCGCGGCTGCTTCGAGGGATTGTTCGAGCCCATCGACTGGGAGCGCCTCGGGCTCGCCGACGTGCTGATCGACTCGGCCATCGACGAGTGTGGCGTGGGCACCTTCGTGTGGTCCACGGTACTGGCCTATGATGCCGACGCCGTGGACGGCGAGCCCGCTTCCTGGGGCGATTTCTGGGACGTCGAGCAGTTCCCCGGCACTCGCGGGCTGCGCCGTGGCGCCAAGTACACCCTGGAGTTCGCGCTGATGGCCGATGGCGTGGCCGCCGACGAGGTCTACGAGGTGCTGGCCACCGATGAGGGCGTCGACCGCGCCTTCGCCAAGCTCGACGAGATCAAGCCGCACATCCAGTGGTGGGAGGCCGGCGCCCAGCCGCCCCAGTGGCTGGTGGCCGGCGACGTGGTGATGACATCTTCCTACAACGGCCGCATCGCCGCCGCCCAGGAGGAGGGCAACAACCTGGAAATCGTCTGGAACGAGAGCATCTACGACCTGGACTACTGGGCGATCGTCGCCGGCAGCGAGCATGTCGAGGAGGCCTACGACTTCATCGCCTTCGCCAGCCAGCCGGAGACTCAGGCGGTCTACTCCAGCGAGATTCCCTACGGCCCGGTGCATCCCGATGCCATCGCCCAACTGGATGAGGAGCAGGCGCAGCGCATGCCCACTAATGAGGAGAACCTCGAAGGTGCGCTGGCCATCGATACCGGCTTCTGGGTCGACTTCGGCGAGGAGCTGGAGCAGCGCTTCAACGCCTGGGCGGCACGCTGATTCACCCCTGGCAGCGGCGAGCGCCGCTGCCAGACTTCTTTTGCGCTGCCGCGGACTCGCCGTGGCAGCCGCCTGACCTCAGCGGGAGGAGCCCATGACCACATCCGCGGCGTCGACGCCTGAGGCCAGCCCCGCCGGCAACCTCAGGGCCCAGCTGAGGCGCGCCGAGCGGGTGCGCAAGCTCAGGGCTGTCGCCCTGGTCGCGCCCCTGGCACTGTTCCTGGTGGTCGTCTTCGTGGTGCCCATCGGCAGCATGCTCTGGCGCAGCGTCGACAACAGCGAGCTGGCCACGGTGATGCCGCAGACCGCGGCGGCGCTGCAGCAGTGGGACGGCACTGGCCTGCCCGACGAGGCCACCATGGCGGCCCTTGCCGCTGAGCTTCGCGACTCTCGCCAGGGCGGTGGACTGGGGCGGATCGGGCGTCGTCTTAACTATGAGGACACCGGCTATCGCGGCCTGCTGATGCGTACCCTGCGTGGGCTGCCGGCGGCGGGGGAGAGCGTCGATGACTGGACCGCCACCCTGATCGAGATCGACTCCGCCTGGGGGGAGACCGTCACCTGGCTCGGCATCCAGCGAGCCGCACCGCCCGCCACCGACCGCTACGTGCTGGCTTCCCTGGACCTGGAGCGCGGGGCGGACGGCGAGGTTAAACGCGTCGACCGGCAGGACCGCCTCTACCAGGCCGTCTTCCAGCGCACCATGGTGATCGCCGGTGGCGTCACCTTGATCTGCCTGGCGCTAGGCTTTCCGCTGGCCTACCTGCTGGCGACCCTCCCGGCGAAGACCAGCAACCTGCTGATGATCCTGGTGCTGCTGCCGTTCTGGACCTCGCTGCTGGTGCGCACCGCGGCCTGGATCATCCTGCTGCAGTCCAACGGCCTGGCCAACCAGTCGATGATGGCGCTGGGGCTGATCGAGTCCCCCATGCAGCTGGTGTTCAACCGCATCGGGGTGTTCTTCGCCATGGTGCATATCCTGCTGCCCTTCATGGTGCTGCCGCTCTACAGCGTGATGAAGGGCATCTCCCCCAGCTATCAGCGCGCCGCGGTCTCGCTCGGTGCGCATCCCTTCGCGGCCTTCTGGCAGGTCTATGTGCCCCAGACGGTCTCCGGGGTGGCAGCGGGCACCATCCTGGTGTTCATCATGGCGCTGGGCTACTACATCACCCCGGCGCTGGTGGGCGGACCCGCCGACCAGATGGTCAGTTACTACGTCGCCTACTACACCAACACCACCAACAACTGGGGCATGGCGGCTGCCCTGGGCAGCATCCTGCTGGTGGTCACCCTGCTGCTCTACCTGGTCTATCACCGCCTGGTGAATCGCAGGCAGCTTATCCGGCGCTGAGCCCGGGAGGAGGATGATATGGCACTGCCCCCCTACGCTTCGCCGGTGGAAAAGCTCTGGTTCTGGACGTTCCGGGTGCTCTGTGGCCTGGT
The DNA here is from genome assembly GCF_047795635.1 of Halomonas sp. HK25. Taxonomy (GTDB): domain Bacteria; phylum Pseudomonadota; class Gammaproteobacteria; order Pseudomonadales; family Halomonadaceae; genus Halomonas. The sequence continues at coordinate 1,257,881 of NZ_CP181044.1, forward strand.
GCTGCTGTTCCTGATCACTCCGGTGCTGGTGATCATCCCGCTCTCGTTCAGCAGCGGCTCCTTCCTGACCTACCCTCTGCCGGGGTTCTCGCTACGCTGGTACGAGGCGATCTTCGATAGCTCTGGCCCCTGGCTCGCGGCGCTGCAAAACAGCCTGATCGTCGCACCCCTGGCAACACTGCTGGCGATGTCGCTGGGCACCCTGGCCGCGGTGGGCCTCAACCGCGCCGACTTCCCGGGCAAGGGGTTGATCCTGGCGCTGCTGATCTCGCCCATGGTGGTGCCCCTGGTGATCGTTGCGGTGGGCATGTACTTCTTCTTCGCCCAGGTGGGGCTGCTCAACTCCTACACCGGCCTGGTGCTGGCCCACACGGTGCTCGGCGTGCCCTTCGTGGTGATCACCGTGAACGCCACCCTGCAGGGCTTCGACTTCAACCAGGTGCGCGCCGGGGCCAGCCTCGGCGCGAGCCCGCTGCGCGTTTTCTTCACCGTGGTGCTGCCGCAGATCCTGCCCGGGGTCATCTCCGGGGGGCTCTTCGCCTTCGCCACCTCCTTCGACGAGGTGGTGGTGGCACTCTTTATCGCGAGCCCCACCGAGCGCACCCTGCCGATCCAGATGTTCTCCGGCATCCGCGAGAACATCAGCCCGGCCATCGCCGCCATGGCCACCATCCTGATCCTGCTCTCGACCCTGCTGCTGATCACCATGGAGCTGCTGCGCCGACGCAGCGAGCGGCTCAAGGGCAGCGTCGAGTAATCCACCGTCTTCAGACGCGCTGGGTGGCCTGGATGGCGGTCAGGGCGATGGTGTAGACGATGTCGTCCACCAGGGCGCCCCGAGAGAGGTCGTTCACCGGCTTGTTGAGGCCCTGCAGCATGGGGCCGACACTGACCACCCGGGCGCTGCGCTGCACCGCCTTGTAGGTGGTGTTGCCGGTGTTGAGGTCGGGGAAGACGAACACCGTAGCGCGGCCGGCCACCGGGGAGTCCGGCGCCTTCTGGCGGCCGACGCTCTCGATGGCGGCGGCGTCGTACTGCAGCGGGCCGTCGATCAAGAGCTCCGGGGCCTGCTCCCGGGCCAGTTGGGTGGCCTGGCGGACCTTCTCGACGTCGGCGCCTGAGCCGGATTCGCCGGTGGAGTAGCTGATCATCGCCACCCGGGGGTCGATGCCGAAGGCCTGGGCGGAGCGGGCGCTCTGCAGAGCGATCTCGGCCAGGGCCTCGGCGTCCGGGTCGGGGTTTACCGCACAGTCGCCGTAGACCACCACTTGTTCGGGCAGCAGCATGAAGAAGATCGACGACACCTGCTTGTAGCCCGGCGCGGTCTTGATCAGTTGGAAGGCCGGGCGCACGGTGTTGGCGGTGGTGTGAATGGCGCCGGAAACCAGGCCGTCCACCTCGTCGAGCGCCAGCATCATGGTGCCGAGCACCACGTTGTCGTGGAGCTGTGCCTCGGCGGTGAGCGCGTTCACCTTGCCGCTGCGTCGCTCCACCATGGCGTTCACATAGCGCTCGCGGATACTGTCCGGGTCGATGATCTCGAGTCCCTCGGACAGCTCGATGCCGCGTTGGCGGGCCACCTCCTCGATCTCCTCGCGCTTGCCGAGCAGCACGCAGCGGGCCAGCCCGCGACGTTGGCAGATGGCGGCGGCCTCCACGGTGCGCGGCTCGGCGCCCTCGGGCAGGATGATGCGCTTGTCGGCCTGCTGGGACAGCTTGACCAGCTGGTGGCGGAAGGCCGAGGGGGAGAGCCGACGGGTATAGCCGCGGCTCAGGTGGTCCTTGAGCCACTCCAGGTCGATATGGGCGGCCACGAAGTTGGCGACTCGCTCGGCGCGCTCCAGGTCATCGATGGGGATGTCGTTGCCCATCTGGCCGAGATTCTTGGCGGTGGTGAAGCTGTCGGTGTCGACGCTGATCACCGGCAGGCCGGTCTTCAGTGCCGGACGACACATCTCGATCATGTTGTCGCCAGGAAGGAAGCCGTTGGTGAGCAGTATGCCGGCGAGGGGCACGCCGTTCATGGTGGCCAGCGCCGAGGCCAGCACCACGTCGTCGCGGTCACCCGAGGTCACCACCAGGCTGCCGGGCTTGAAGATGTGCAGGGCGTTGGAGGCGCTGCGCGCGCACAGGCTGGTGGCGAGCACGCGGCGCTCGGGCTCACCCTCGTTGAGGAAGGTGGCGCCGAGGGCGCGGGCCACGTCCAGCACCCGTGGGGCGGAGAGCGCCGGTGCGAAGGGCACCATGCCGATCAGGTGGAAGCGCTCGGTGGCAAGCGCCGGGGAGTGGCGGCGGAGCTCGGCGAGCAGCGCCTCCCCCAGGGCCGGCGCGGCGGTGCCGGGGGCCAGGCCGCTGGGGTGCTCACCGCCGGGCATGTTGTGCATGCGCATCAGGATGCAGCCCAGGGTACGGGCCGAGCCGACCCCGCCGAAGGCGCGGGCGTGCATGTCGAGCTGCTCGGCCAGGGCCTGGGGCTCGGCCAGGTCGCCGCTGCCCACCAGGATGATCCGCGCATTGAGCGCGTGGGCCAGCTGGGCGTTCACCTGGGCGGCGTAGCTGGCGTGGCGCGTTGGTACCAGGCCCTCCATGACCAGCAGTTCGGGGGCGCCGTCGGGGAAGGCCTCGAGGGCGGCCTCCTGGAGCTCCATCACCTGCTCCATCAGCACGTCGAGGCGATCCTGGCGCAGCAAGCGCTCCATCTCGGCCTGGGCAATCGGTGCCGGCGGGCGCAGCCCCAGGGTACTGCCGACCAGGGCGCAAGAGCGATCCGGCCCCGGGCCGTTGAGCTCGTCCTGGCTCAGCGGCTTGAGGAAGCCGGCCTTCAGGCCGATGGTGTCGAGCGCCTGGATCAGGCCGAGGCAGGCCGAGGTGAGGCCGGCACCCTCGCCGGTGGGCACCAGCAGGATGGCCTGGGGGGCGGGGCAGATAGGGCGCGGTGTCATCGGAGGGTCTCTCCCAGCAGCTGGCGGGTCTCGTCGGCGATGCGGCCTTCCTCGTCGGTGGGGATCACCCACAGGGCGGGCCGGTTCGGGGTCCGGGTGTCGATGCGGCCCTCGCGGCCACGCAGCGAGGCGCGGTTGGCCTCGGGGTCGAGCGCGAGGCCGAAGTGGGGCAGCAGGGCCACCACCTGCTCGCGCACCCGCGGCGAGTTCTCGCCGATGCCGCCGGTGAAGACGATGCCGTCCAGGCGGGGCAGGGCGCAGGAGAGGGCGGCCAGCGACTTGGCGATGCGATAGCAGAACACCTCGATGGCCAGCATGGCGCCGGCGTGGCCCTCGTCGGCGGCGGCCTCCAGCTCGCGCATGTCGTTGGTCAGGCCGGAGAGGCCCAGCAGTCCGCTCTCGTGATTGAGCACGCGGTCGATCTCCTCGATCGACCAGCCCAACTGGCGGGACAGGTGGGCGTGCAGGCCGGGGTCGACGTCGCCGCTGCGGGTGCCCATGACGAGCCCCTCCAGCGGCGTGATGCCCATGCTGGTATCCAGGCTCTGGCCCTCCCAGACCGCGGCGGTGGAGCAGCCGTTGCCGAGGTGCGCGGTCAACCAGCCGCCGGTGCGGCCGGTGAGGGCATTGGCGCGCCCGCTCACATAGGCGTGGCTGGTGCCATGGAAGCCGTAACGGCGGATGGCGTGATCGCGGTAGAGCGCCTCAGGCAGAGCGTAGCGGTAGGCACGGGGCGGCAGGCTCTGGTGGAAGGCGGTATCGAACACCGCCACCTGGGGCAGCTCGGGAAAGAGCGCACGGGTGGCGGCGACGCCCTGCAGGTTGGCCGGGTTGTGCAGCGGGGCCAGGGCGGCAGTCTGCTCGATGGCGGCCACTACGTCGTCGTCGATCAGCGTGGCCCGTGTGAAGCGCTCGCCGCCGTGGACGATGCGGTGCCCAACGGCGCCCGGCCGGCGGCCCTCGAGCCCCTCGAGGATCGCCTCCAGGGCCTGGACGTGGCCGGCATTGCCCAGGGAGCGAGTGAAGACCTCACCGCGGCTGTCCACTCCCTTGAGCCGGGCATCGTCGCTGCCCAGCCGCTCGGCCAGGCCCGTCAGGCGGGGTTGGTCGGCCGTTGCCGGCACCAGCGCATACTTGATGGAAGAGGAACCGCAGTTGATCACCAGCACCGGCTCGTTCATCGACGCCCCTTGTGGGATAGAGAGTGAGATAGAGTTTGGACTTTAGTCTAACATGAGGCCGCCATCGGTGGTTGCCTCTCGGCTTGACGCCCATCATGGTGCACTGCACCTAACCCATACACTCTGCACGGAAGCCGTGACATGTCGACCCTTTCCGCCGCATCCACGGCGCCTGCTCCCTTCCCCCGGCCTCTGGCCCTGGCGTTGATGTGCGGCATGGCGACCCTGTTCGCCGCCAATCACGTGGCCGCCCGCGTCGCCTTCGATGCGGGCGCCGGCCTGCTGCTGGCGATCGTGCTGCGCTCCGGCGTGGCTGCCCTGGCATTGGCGGCGCTGGTGGTTCTCCAGCGCAAGTCACTGCGGTTGCCTGCCGGCAGCGGCCGCTGGCAGCTCGGGGTGGGTCTGCTGGTGGCGGTGCAGAGCCTGTGTCTCTACTCGGCGGTGGCGCGCATCCCGGTGGTGGTGGCCCTGTTGCTGATGAACACCCTGCCGCTCCAGCTGGCGCTGCTCTCCTGGGCGCTGGGCGGACCTCGGCCCACCGCCCGCGCAGCACTGATCATGGGCGTCATTCTGGTGGGGCTGGTGGTGGTGCTGGACGTGCCGGCCTGGCTGAACAACCCTGCGGCCATGGGGCCGGGCTGGCTCGCCGGTGTGGGCTTCGGCCTGGCCGCCGCCAGCGCCTTCGCCTGTGCGCTGTGGATCACCGAGCACCGCCTGGCCGCGGTGGGCAGCACCCTGCGCAGCCTGCTGACCATGCTCACGGTGCTGGTGGCGATGGTGGCCGCCGGCGCGCTCGGGCTGGTGCCGGGCGGCATGGCGCTGCCCCAGTCGCTGCCCGGCTGGACGGGACTCGCTCTGCTGGCGCTGTTCTATGCGGTGGCCTTCTCGGTGCTCTTCATCACGGTGCCGCGGCTCGACATGGCGCGTAACGCCCCGGCCATGAACATGGAGCCGGTAGCGGCGCTGGTGCTGGGGTATGTAGTGCTCGGCCAGGCGCTCTCGCCGGTGCAGCTGGTGGGCGGCGGCATCGTGCTGGCGGGCATCCTGGTGCTGGGGCTGTCGAAACGGGCGTGAGGGGTTCAGTCGCTGCCGGTGATCACCCGCAGCGCGCCAGCGTCGACGCGCAGCTGCAGCTCACTGAATCGCCCCAGTAGTTCGCCATCGGCAGTGACCTGGCGCTTGCGGCCCAGGCGGATGCGACAGGCGTCGGGTTGGCACTGCTGAACGCAGTGATCTCCGGCCGAGGTCGCTCCATTGAAGCGGGTAACCACGAAGGTCCAAGCCAGTTGCCACCAGGCGCGGGGGCGCACGGCGATCAGCGTCAGGCGGCCATCGTCGACGGCGGCGCCTGGAATGCGCTGGCCGCCACCGAAGAAGGCGCCAGAGGCGATGGCGATGGAGAGCCAGCGCTCCTCCAGGCGGCCACCAGCGTAGGTAATCTCCGCCCGGAATCCACGCATCAGCCCCAGCCGCCGCAGCTGCAACAGCATGGCGGCATAGCTGAATCGTCCCAGCCAGCGCTTGAGGCGTGACGAGGCCTGGGTGGTGGGCAAGGTGCCCAGGCCGATATGCACCACGTTGAGAAACAGCCGCTCTCCGAGCCAGCCGACATCGACTCGCCGGGTCGAGCCATGGGCGATGACCGCACAGAGGACGTCGGGATCCTCCGGCAGGCTCAGGTTTCGGGCGAAGTCGTTGGCCGTGCCGGAGGGGAGCACACCGAGGATGGCACCGCGTGCGAGACAGGCTCGGGCGACCCGGTTGACCGAGCCGTCTCCGCCCGCTACCAGGACGATATCGTCGGCCATTAGCTCATCCTCCCAGAGGGCATCGGCAAGGTCGCGCACCTGCAGCGTCTCGATGCCGGCTCGGACAAGCCTGTCACTCCAGAACTCGGCCCCCCGTGAGCCATTTCCCGCCCGGGTGTTGGCGATCAGCCAGTGGCGCATCCGATGGTTCCTTCTCGTCGTGAAAGGGCAGTATAGCCATGCCTTGGGTCCATCGGGCAGGTCGCCAGCGAGCGACAGGGTGTAGCGCAACATTGCACATTCTGCCCTTGATCTTTGGTGGGTAGAGAGCCACACTGTCATTGTTATCAAACAGTGTTCGTTAATAAGGAGGACGCCATGAAACGCCTCACTCTCGTCGCTGCTACGGCCGCTCTGTTTGTCGCCGGCGCGGCCACTACCGCTCAGGCTCAACAGGCCTTTTACCCGCAGCCCTACATCGGCGGTGACGCCATGTTCTGGGAGGTCAATCCCGACAACGCGTCCAGCCGCGACAGCGTCGGCCTGCGCCTCAACGGTGGCATGCAGTTCAATGACTACTTCGCCGTGGAAGGCCACCTGGGCGGCGGTGGCTCAGATGGCCCCGCGGAGCTCGACTACCTGATCGGCGCCTATGCCAAGGGCATCCTGCCGGTAGCGCCGGAGTTCCGTCTCTACGGCCTGGCCGGCTTCACCGAGGTGGACTTCGATATCGACCGCGAAAGCGGTTTCTCCTACGGCGCGGGTGCCGAGTTCGACGTCGCTCCCAACCTCGCGGTGGGTGCGGACTACATGCGCTACCTGGACAAGTCGGATACCACCTTCGATGCGGCAAGCGTGGGCCTGCGCTACCGCTTCTAAGCTCGCTCCCGTATGACTGAGCACCTGCGCCCCGTGGTTGTTACCACGGGGCGCCGTTCGTTCTGGTGCGACCTGTTTCCCTTGGTGCAGTAGATTGCACCATGCTGGTGCGCTGGTGCGAGTGTGAAGTTCCCGCGCCGATCCCCGGGTGCCGGCCACCGATCACCGGCTACCAGTTTGCGCATGAGAACATGCAGGGCTATGGCCATCCTCGCGGCCTGGCACGCCCTGTGCATTGCTTTGGCAGAAGAGTGATCTGACTGTCTGCCCGGGAGCTGCCCATGACCGATTCACGCACCACGCCGGATGCCGGCCTCGACGCGGCTCTCACTCCGCGACTGCTGTTCACCGACCTCGACGGCTCGCTGCTCGATCACCACAGCTACGACTGGAGCCCCGCCAGACCCTGGCTGGCCCGGTTACGGCAGCTGGGCGTGGCGGTTATCCCGGTGACCAGCAAGACCCGCAGCGAGATCGTGCCGCTGCGCCGCGAGCTGGGCCTGACCGACACCCCCTTCATCGCCGAGAACGGCGCCGTGGTGGGCCTGCCGCCAGCCTGGTGCCATGCCCGGCTGGACCGCCTTGGCCCCGATGGCCTGGGCATCCGCACCCTGGGCGTGGACATCGGCTTCGTGCGCAAGCGCCTCGCGATATGGCGCGAGCGCCTCGGCGTGCGCTTCACCACCATGAGCGAGATGACCCTGGACGAGCTCGTTGCCTTCACCGGCTTGTCAGAGCCCGAGGCGCGCCTGGCGCGCATGCGCGAGGGCAGCGAACCGCTGGTCTGGGAGGACGACGAGGCGCGGCTCGAGGGCTTCCGCGAGGGGCTCGCCGGCGACGGCCTGCAGCTGGTGCGCGGCGGTCGCTTCTGGCACGCCACCGGCACCTCCCACAAGGGCAGCGCGGTGAGCTGGCTGATCTCGCGCTGCGAGGCGCTGCGCGGCCGCCGGCCGTTGACCCTGGCGCTGGGCGACGGCCCCAACGACATCTCCATGCTGGAGGCGGTGGACCAGGCGGTGGTGATCCGCGGCTGCCACGGCCTGGACGTGTCGCCGGCCCAGCCGTCGCTCTACCGCAGCGAGGCCACGGGGCCCGCCGGCTGGGCCGAGGGGGTGGCCTACTGGTGGGGGCGAGCTGACCGCCGGGTGATTCCGGCGGCGCTCAGGAATGAGCCGGCAGCGGCAGGGGAGGCGGTGGCATGAGCGATTTTCACCAGAACGGTATCATCACCGATTTTCACAACCTCACCCGCCGGCCGGTGGCGGCCCTGGAGGCGGAGCTCTGCGAGTTCGGCCGGCGCCGGCCGATGAGCCTGATCCTGCCCTCGCTCTACTCGGAGCTGGAGGGGCCGGCGCTGGCCCATATTGTCGAGGCGCTGGCCGAGGTGCCCTATCTCGCCGAGGTAGTGATCGGACTCGACCGGGCCGACCGCGCGCAGTTCCTGCACGCCCGACAGTTCTTCGCCCGCCTGCCCCAGCGCCATCGTATCCTGTGGAACGACGGCCCGCGGCTGCGGGCGCTGGATGCGGAGCTGGAGGGCCATGGCCTCTCTCCCCAGGAGCCCGGCAAGGGGCGAAACGTCTGGTTCTGCGCCGGCTTCGTGCAGGCCTCGGCCCGCGGCGCGGTGGTGGGGCTTCACGACTGCGACATCCTCACCTACGATCGGGGCCTGCTGGCGCGGCTCTTCTATCCCGTGGCCCACCCCCACTTCAACTACGAGTTCTGCAAGGGCTACTACCCGCGCATCGCCGACGGTAAGCTCAACGGCCGAGTGTCGCGGCTGATGGTCACTCCACTGCTGCGGGCGCTCAAGCAGATGCACGGGCCGCTGCCCTACCTCCAGTACCTGGACAGCTACCGCTACCCTCTCTCCGGCGAGTTCGCCATGCGCGCCGAGGTGCTCGACGGTATCCGCATCCCGGCGGACTGGGGCCTGGAGATCGGCGTGCTCTCCGAGGTTCACCGCAACCACTCCACCAAGCGGCTGTGCCAGGTGGACCTGGCCGATTGCTACGACCACAAGCACCAGCCGGTCTCGGAGGAGGACGCCTCGGCCGGGCTCAACCGCATGAGCCTGGACATCGCCAAGGCGCTCTACCGCAAGCTGGCCACCCAGGGCGTGACCTTCAGCGGCGAGGGGTTCCGCACCCTCAAGGCCACCTACTACCGCCTGGCGCTGGACCTGATCGAGGCCTACCACCATGACGCGGTGATGAACGGCCTGGCCCTGGACCGCCACGCCGAGGAGCGAGCCGTGGAGCTGTTCGCCGCCAACCTGCTGGAGGCGGGCAACGCCTTCCTCGACAATCCCGGCGAGCGCCCCTTCATCCCCAGCTGGAACCGGGTGCGCTCGGCCATCCCCGACCTCTTGAGCCGCCTCCACGACGCCGTGGAGGCAGACAACGATCCCCGGGCTACGCCCGGAGCTTGAAGCTGGAAGAGCGCCGCTTCGCGGCTGGAAGCTGGAAGAAAAACCTTGACACTGGGTTGGGTGGTAACAAGCTTCCAGCTTACGGCTTCTGCACCAGCCACAGGGTGCGGTAGGGGGCGAGGCTCTCCTCGCCGGCCCAGGGCGCACCCTCCAGCAGATCGAACCACTCGCCCTCGGCCAGCGCCGCTACCGCCAGCGGCTGGCGCTCGTCGCTGACGTTATGGATCGCCAACAGGCGCCGGCCGCTGGTCAGCGGGCCGCGCTCCAGCACCAGCAGCGCCGGCGTCGAGGGCAGCACCCGCTGGGGGGCGTCGGGGTGGAAGCAAGGTTCGGCGCGGCGAATGGCCAGGCGTCGCTTGAGCGCCAGGAACACCTCCCGGGTGGGGGTGTTGCGGCTATCGAGCAACTCATCGAGCTCATCCAGGCGCCAGCGGCGCCGATTGATGGAGCGCAGCCGACCGCTGCGCTCCACCCCTTCCAGGTCGTTGAGGGTCCCGGTCAGGCAGTGCAGGTAGAGTGCCGGGATGCCCTGCAGGGCCAGCATCAGGTGCTGGCTGCACAGGAAGCGCTCGATCTGCCAGGGGTCCCGGCCACGCCGGGTGCCCTGCATGGCATCGAACCAGGTGATATTGATCTCGTAGGGGGTGTCCTCGCCATCGGGACGGCGGCGCATGCTGACGAAGCCGCCGAAGCGGTGCATCAGTTCCAGCAACGCCTCGATCTCGTGGGCGGGCAGCCAGCCTTCCAGGGGGCGCACCCCGATGCCGTCGTGGCTGGCGGTGAAGTTGAGGTAGCTGCAGCCGGGCGGAAGCCTCGGCAGGCTGCTGATCCAGCTGGCCAGCAGGGTAGCGTCGCCGCCGGTCAGGGTGTGCAGCACCAGCGGTGGCAGCGAGAACTGGTAGACCAGGTGCGCCTCGTTGGGTGGGTTGGTGGCTGAAAGACGTTCTAGACCAAAGTAGCTGAGGTTCTCGTGGTGGGGCACGTTGGTCTCGGTGAGCAGCAGGGTGCCCGGCGCCACATGGTCGACCACGGCGCGCAGCAGGCGTACCACCTCGTGTGTCTGGGGCAGGTGAATGCATGGGGTGCCGACCTCCTTCCACAGGTAGGCGATGGCGTCCAGGCGGATGATGCGGGCGCCCTGGGAGAGGTAGAAGAGCAGGATGCCGATGAACTCCAGCAGCACGTCGGGGTTGGCGAAGTTCAGGTCGATCTGGTCCTCGGAGAAGGTCGCCCACAGGTAGCGGGTGCCACGGCGGGTGGGCACCGGCACCAGCAGCGGCGAGCTGCGCGGACGCACCACCGCGGTGAGGTCGGTCTCCGGATCCATCTCGATGAAGTAGTCCCGCCCCGGTTGGCTGCCGGTCAGGTAGTCGACGAACCACAGCGATTCCCGGGAGACGTGGTTGAGCACCAGGTCCACCGCCAGGTCGCAACGCTCGGCCAGGGCTCGCACCTGGGGCCAGTCGCCCAGCGCCGGGTCCACCTCGCGGTAGTGGATCACCGAGAAACCGTCGTCGCTGCTCCAGGGGAAGAAGGGCAGCACATGCACGCCGCTGAAGGTGTCGGGCAGTCGCGCATCGAGGAACTCGCCCAGCACCTCGAGGGGCGCGCGCTCGCCGTCGAGCAGGCTGTCACCGTAGCTGATCAGCCACTGGTCCCGCTCGCTCCAGAGCGGCACGGCGACGTCATCCCGGGAGGGGGGCGGCGGTGCCTGGTGGTCGAGCAGCGTCTGCAGACGGCGCAGCACCTCGTCGGCGCGGGGGCCGTAGATGATCGCGAGGTGCTCATGGGCGCGGCGGCGGAAGGCCGCGGCGTCCAGCGGCGTGGCAACAGAAGGGGTAAAGGTCGGGCGGTCTGACATGGGCGGGCTCCCTGGTCGTTCGGGCGTTACCCGATTGATGCAGGGAGCGTGCCAGCTTTCCTGCCCCGGATCAGAACAGGCTCATTCGCTCCATCACCTTGTCGCGACGGATCAGCCAGTGAAAGAGGGCGCCGGCGATATGCAGGGTCACCAGGCCGAGGATCGCCCAGCCCAGCCAGCCATGCCATTCGAACAGCCGCTCCGACAGCGCCTCGTTCACGGGAACCACGCCGGGCAGATGCCAGTACAGGAACTGCACTGGAAAGTCGCCGCTGGCGGTGGCGGCCCAGCCCAGCATCGGCTGGGCCAGCAGTGCCAGGTAGAGCAGATGGTGCACCGCCGTGCTCAGAATACGCTGGAAGGGGTGCAGCGGCGGGTCATGGTCGGGCACCACGTAGAGCAGCCGCGTTATCAGGCGCAGCGTCATCAGTGCGAGAATCGCCACGCCGAGGGACTTGTGGGCGGTATAGAGGAAGTCGGTGCCGGCGCGGCCCAGGCGCTCCATGGCCCCCTCGAAACCGAGGTACCCCAGGGTCAGGCCGCTGGCCAGTGAAAACAGCAGAACGGCGGCCACCAGCCAGTGCAGCACGCGATGAGGGTAGGCGTAGCGGTCTGTCTCCGACCTGTGGCTCTCTATCAATGACATGGGGCTCTCCTGGGAATCGAGGTGGGTCATGGCTTCAGCCTAGCCAATGCCGGGGTTGCCTGCGCCTTGACGTGGCTCATCAACGATTGCGGCCCTGACAAGCAGGGCCGCGTCGTCCATGTTGCAGGGGCTCCTGCGAGGATGCGGGTGTCACACTTCCTGGTAGAGCCGGCTGCCGGTCTTGCGGAACTTCTCCGCCTGCTCCTCCATGCCACGCTTTACCGCCTCAGCGTCGCTTTCCAGGCCGTGCTCGTTGGCACGGTCCTTGTAAGTGTCACGCACCTCCTGGCTGATCTTCATGGAGCAGAACTTGGGGCCGCACATGGAGCAGAAGTGGGCCACCTTGGCCGAGTCCTTGGGCAGGGTCTCGTCGTGGTACTCCCGGGCGGTGTCCGGGTCGAGGCCGAGGTTGAACTGGTCCTCCCAGCGGAACTCGAAGCGCGCCTTGGACAGGGCGTTGTCACGCCTTTGCGCAGCCGGATGCCCCTTGGCGAGATCCGCCGCGTGGGCGGCGATCTTGTAGGTGATGATGCCGGTCTTGACGTCATCCTTGTTGGGCAGGCCCAGGTGCTCCTTGGGGGTGACGTAGCAGAGCATGGCGCAGCCGAACCAGCCGATCATCGCCGCGCCGATGCCGGAGGTGATGTGGTCGTAGCCCGGGGCGATGTCGGTGGTCAGCGGGCCGAGGGTATAGAAGGGTGCCTCGTGGCACGCCTCGAGCTGCTTGTCCATGTTCTCCTTGATCAGATGCATGGGCACGTGGCCGGGGCCCTCGATCATCACCTGGACGTCGTGCTTCCAGGCGATCTTGGTCAGCTCGCCGAGGGTCTCGAGCTCCGCGAACTGGGCCTCGTCGTTGGCGTCGGCCACCGAGCCCGGGCGCAGGCCGTCACCGAGGGAGAAGGCGACATCGTAGCGCTTGCAGATCTCGCAGATCTCCTCGAAATGGGTGTAGAGGAAGCTCTCCCGGTGATGGAACAGGCACCACTTGGCCATGATGGAGCCGCCCCGGGAGACGATGCCGGTGACCCGCTTGGCGGTGAGCGGCACATAGCGCAGGAGTACGCCGGCGTGGATGGTGAAGTAGTCCACGCCCTGCTCGGCCTGCTCGATCAGGGTGTCGCGGAACACCTCCCAGGTGAGGTCCTCGGCCACGCCCTTGACCTTCTCCAGCGCCTGGTAGATGGGCACCGTGCCGATGGGCACCGGCGAGTTGCGGATGATCCACTCGCGGGTCTCATGGATGTTCTGCCCGGTGGAGAGGTCCATGATGGTGTCCGAGCCCCAGCGGATACCCCAGGTCATCTTGTCGACCTCGTCCTCGATGGCGGAGGTCACCGCGGAGTTGCCCAGGTTGCCGTTGATCTTCACCAGGAAGTTGCGGCCGATGATCATCGGCTCGGACTCCGGGTGGTTGATGTTGCAGGGAATGATCGCCCGGCCGGCGGCCACTTCGGCGCGCACGAACTCCGGGGTGATCTCCTCCGGCAGCTTGGCACCGAAGTTCTGGCCCGGGTGCTGGTGGCCCAGAATTCGTTCGACCTCGGCTGTCCCCAAGGCTTGTCTACGCTGATTTTCCCGGATGGCGATAAATTCCATCTCCGGGGTGATGATCCCCTGGCGGGCATAGTGCAGCTGGGTGACGTTTCCTGCCCGACCATCTTTTCTAGGGAGTGCACGCCGTGGTGTGCGGGTCAGGTCGAAGCGCAGCGGGGCAAGCGTCGGGTCGTTGGCACGGCGCCGGCCGTACTCGGAGGTGGGGCCGTCGAGGAACTCGGTGTCGCCGCGTTCCTCGATCCAGGCGCGGCGCAGCTCGGGCAGCCCTTTGCGCAGGTCGATCTCGGCCACGGGGTCGGTGTAGGGGCCGGAGGTGTCGTAGACCAGCAGCGGCGGGTTCTCCTCATCGGCGCCGGAGGTCGTCGTCGGCGACAGCGAGATCTCTCGGAAGGGCACCCGGATATCGGGGCGCGAGCCCTCGATGTAGATCTTGCGCGAGCCGGGCAGCGGTTGGATGGCGGCTTCGTCGACCTTGGCGGTCTCGGCGAGGAAGTGGGCGGTCTTGCTCATTCGGGGAACCTCGGTGTTGTTGGGGAGGGGGTAGGCCGTGAGTCGTGAGTCGTGAGTCGTGAGTGGTGAGTGTTGAGTCGTGAGTGGTGAGTAGTGAGTAGTGAGTCGCCGTCAGTCCGCGCGGTCCAGCCCCATCTGCCAGAAGTCGATCTCGAGCCGGGTGGCGTCGCGGAACACCTGGGTGAGCTCGGCGAAGCGCGCCGGGGTGACGTCGGCCAGGCGGGCGTCGAGCCAGGCCTCCTCGGCGCGGCGGGCGGCCTGGAATTCCTCGCTCTCGTACATGGCGATCCAGGCGTCATAGGGGTTGGCGTCACCGCGCAGCGTCTCGGCGCGGGCGTTGATCCAGTCGGCGATCTCGCCATAGCCCACCAGGCAGGGAGCCAGGGCCACATGCAGGTCGAGCAGGTCGCCGCGGTTGCCGGTGTCCAGCACATAGCGGGTGTAGGCCATGGTGGCGCGGGCCTCGGGCAGGGCGGCAAGCTCCTCCTCGGAGATGCCCCACTCGCGGCAGAAGCCAACGTGGAGGCCGAGTTCGAGATCGACGATCGCCTTGAGGCCCTCATGGGCCTGGCGCAGGTCGGCCAGGGTGCGGCTCTTGTAGGCGGCCAGCGCATAGGCGCGGGCGAAGTGGATCAGGAACAGGTAGTCCTGCTTCAGGTAGTGACGGAAAGCGCTCTCGTCGAGGGTGCCATCGCCGAGGCCAAGCACGAACGGATGCTCGATATAGGCGCGCCAGTCGTCCTGGCAGGCGGCGGTCAGGTCGCTGAAGCGATAGCCCATGGTCTCTCTCCGAAGCTGAAAGGCGATCCGGAGAGCGGGCAAGGAAGGGAGTGGGGCCTGGGGGGAGCGCTACGCGAGGGTAGCCGGGGCCGCCGCTTGATTCCTACGCCGGTACTAACCGGATCAGGTTCAACGGGACCAGCGCTTGGGTACTGCCCATTTCTGGAGAGCCCCTGCGCTATCTCAGCCGGAATTCACCGGCACCCCGTCAAGCGAATGTTAACTCTAGCAGCCCCGGGGGCATTTGCCAGCCCCGAGTATCACCGGTGACGGGAGAGCCAGCGCACGTCCACGGCGAAGGAGCCGGCTAGCCCCGCCAGGGCGGTGGCCACGAGCCAGCCGGCCAGCATATCGGGCGTGGCCGGCAGCAGGGCGAGCATCAGTGCCGCGACCTGCCACACGCAGACCGCCTTGCGCCGGAAACTCTCGGGAAGGTCGGCGGCGAGCCAGGGCCAGACCCAGCTCGCCGCCACAAAGGCGTAGCGCATGGCGCCGATGGCCAGCACCCAGGGCCCGACGCGATCCAGCTGCAACAGGGCCAGGCAGAGCACCAGGAGGAAGAAGGCGTCGAGCTCCATGTCGAAGAGCGCGCCCAGGGCGCTCGCACTGCCGGTGCGTCGGGCCACCCAGCCGTCCACGCCGTCCAGGGTCAGGGCGACCAGTGCCAGGACGAAGAGCCACTCCCCTTGGGCGGCCAGCAGTTCGGGGTCGGCCAGGGCACCGGCCAGCAGGGCCACCAGTACGGCCCGCGCCAGGGTGATCCGGTTGGCCGGGCCGAGCCCCGCCTGGGGCCAGGACCCGCGCCTGAGGGCGCGCCACAGCAGGGTCGCCATGCCCAGGTAGCTGGCCAGGGCCAGCGTTGCCACCCACGGGGAGACGCCCGCTCCTGCCCTGCTCGTCAAAAGCCCCATTAGCACCAACAGCCCCAGCAGGGCGACGGCCCCGAGGGCCATCTCCATGACCAGGCGCCACGGCCGCGCCGCGCCGGCTGGGGCATCGCTGAGAGGGTGCTGCGAGACAGGAGAGGGCATAGGGGCTCCCGGGTGGTTGTCGATAGCCACTGTCGAACGTCATGGTGGCGAGGCATTGCCGCTATGCTGAGCCTCAGGGACTCTGATCATTACCTTAGCAGTCGGGCCCTGCGTTCGGCTGCCGGGAGGGCCACCGGCATCGATAGGGTTGTTCATATCTGGATAAGTGTACCATTATTGTAGAAGTATTATCGTTTCCCCTTGCTGCTGGAGCCTGCATGTCCGTTAATACTGCCACCGCCTTCTGGACCCTGGCCCCGGGTCACGGCGCACTGCGCCAGGAGCCGCTACCCGCCCCCAGCGAAGGGGAGGTGCGGGTCAGGGCCCTGTTCGGCGCCGTCAGCCGCGGCACCGAGGCGCTGGTGTTCCAGGGGCGAGTGCCCGAGAGCGAGTGGCAGCGCATGCGCGCGCCCTTCCAGGCCGGGGACTTCCCCTGGCCGGTGAAGTACGGCTACGTCAGCGTGGGGGTGGTCGAGGCCGGTTCCGTCGAGTTACTGGGCCGGGAGGTGTTCTGCCTGTACCCCCACCAGGATCGCTATGTGGTGCCCGCCGCCGCGGTCACGCCTTTGCCACCGGGACTGCCGGCGGCCCGGGCGGTGCTCGCCGCCAATATGGAGACCGCGATCAACGGCTGCTGGGACGCCGAGCCCCGGGTCGGCGACCGTATCGCGGTGATTGGGGCCGGCGTGGTCGGCGCCCTGGTGGCCTGGCTCTGTGCGGCCATCCCCGGCACTCGGGTCTGCCTGGTGGACATCTCGCCGGGACGGGCCGAGCTCGCCCGCGAGTTGGGCGTCGACTTCCGCCTGGCCGACCAGGCGCCGGCCGACAATGACCTGGTGGTCCACGCCAGCGGCAATCCCGAGGGGCTGTGCCAGGCGCTGGCGCTGGCCGGCGACGAGGCGCGGGTGGTGGAGATGAGCTGGTACGGTGATCGCGAGGCGAGCCTGCCGCTGGGGGAGGCCTTCCACTCCCGGCGATTGCGCCTGATCGGCAGCCAGGTGGGCCGCCTGCCCGCCGAGCGCACACCGCGCTGGGACCATCGCCGCCGCCTGGCGCTGGCGCTGGACCTGCTGCGCGACCCTTGCCTCGATGCGCTGATCAGCGGCGAGAGCGACTTCCATGAACTCCCCGCCCTGATGCCGCGGCTCGCCGCCGGGGCGGGCGAGGTGCTCTGCCACCGTCTGCGCTACTCCGTGCCTTACTGATTCGACGCCTGACTGATTTGACGCCCGACGACTGGAGCCCTGACATGTACCGACTCACCGTTCGCGACCACTTCATGATCGCCCACAGCTTTCGCGGCGAGATCTTCGGGCCTGCCCAGCGCACCCATGGCGCCACCTACGTGGTGGATGTCACCTTTCAGCGCCGCGAGCTCGACGACCACGACCTGGTGGTCGATATCGGCCTGGCCGGCGAGGCGCTCAAGGCGGTGCTCGGCGAGTTCAACTTCCAGAACCTCGATGAGCTGCCGGAGTTCCAGGGGCGCAACACCACCACCGAGTTCATGGCCCGGGTGGTCTTCGAGCGCCTGGCCACGGCGATCCAGCTCGGCAAGCTGGGGGAGGGCGCCAGCGGGCTCGAGGCCATGACCGTGGCCCTCCACGAGTCCCACATCGCCTCGGCGAGCTTCGAGGGCGCACTGTAATGGCAGAAGCGCTGACGCTGATTGTGGCCGGCGACCCCGACCAGCTCACCGGCGGCTACGTCTACGACGCGCGCATCGTCGCGGCGATGCGGGCCCGCGGCCGGGCCGTCGAGGTGGTGGGGCTCGAGGGCCGCTTCCCCGAGCCCGACGACCTGGCACGGCAGAGCATGGCCCGGTCCCTCGCGACGCTGCCGGACGGCGCCCGCGTGGTGATCGACGGGCTCGCCATGGGCGGCCTCCCCGAAGTGATCGCCCCCCACGCCGACCGCCTGGCGATCATCGCCCTGATCCACCACCCGCTGGCCGACGAGACGGGACTCGACGAGGCGAGCCGCCGGCACCTGATCGACAGCGAGACCCGCGCGCTGGCGCTTGCCCGGCGTGTCATCGTCACCAGCCGCTTTACGGCCCGTGGCCTCGACCGATTCGGCGTGGAGGCCGCCCGGCTCTCCGTGGTGGAGCCCGGCGTCGAGCCGGCACCGCTTGCCGCCAGCGCCCTGGACCTCGAATCCCCGGGACCCCGCCGCCTGCTCTGCGTGGCGACCCTGATCCCGCGCAAGGGCCATGACGTCCTGCTGGAGGCGCTGGCCGGGCTGCAGGACCGTGACTGGACCCTCGAGGCCATCGGCAGCCATGAGCGAGACCCCGACCACGCGGCCCGGCTGTTAGTGACCGCACAACGGTACGGCCTGGCGGAGCGCATCCTCTGGGGCGGGGAGCGAGACGCCGCCGGCCTGGCCGCCGCCTACCACCGGGCCGAGCTCTTCGTGCTCCCCTCGCGCTACGAGGGCTATGGCATGGTGGTCACCGAGGCGCTTTCCCGGGGCTTGCCGGTGCTCACCACCACCGGCGGCGCACTGATCGATACCCTGCCGCCAGCGGCCGGCCTGGCCGTGCCCCCCGACGATACCGGCGCCCTGACTGACGTCCTGGCCGACTGGCTCGACGACGCCGAGTTGCGTCGCCGGCTGCGGCGCGGCGCCCGGGAGGCCCGCGAAGATCTGGTCGACTGGCAGCAGGCCGGCGACCGCTTCCTGGCCGCGCTGGATGCCCTGTCCGAGGAGATGCCGCGATGAATGCGCCCGAATCCGATCGGCTTGCCGCCGGTGCACCTTCCCCCCGGGAGCGCTTCAGCCCCGACTGGCTCTCCCGCCGCGAGTGGCTCGACGCCCGCTCGCGCAGCCACCGCCTGACCGGCCGGGCCGCCGACTGGCTCGCCGCCCGGCCCGGGGGGCATGGCGGCCCTTATGGCATCGTCGACCTGGGCTGCGGCAGCGGTAGCAACCTGCGCTTCCTGGCGCCGCGGCTGCCCGGGCCCCAGCGCTGGCGGCTGGTCGATCATGATCCGTCGCTGCTGGCCCTGGCCCGCCGGCAAGGGGCGACCCTGCGCGACGCGATCGGCGAGCGGCTGGTCATCGAGGCCTGCTGCCGCGACCTTTCACCGGTGGATGATGCCTTGATGGCGGACGCCGACCTGGTGGTGGCCTCGGCGCTGTTCGATCTGGTGTCGCGTTCCTGGGTCGAATCGCTGGTGACGGCCTGTGTGGCGCGCCGCCAGGCGCTGCTGTTCACCCTCAGCGTGGACGGTGACTGGGCCTTCCTCGACGCCGCGGGGCAGCGTATCGAGGACGAAGAGGATATCGCGGTCCGTACGCTCTTCCAGGCTCACCAGCGCCGCGACAAGGGGCTCGGCCCGGCGCTGGGCGGCGAGGCGCCCGCCGTGCTGGTCGCGGCGATGGCCGCCACCGGCTATCGCGTGGAGAGTGCGGCCACGCCCTGGCATCTCGCCGCCGGCGAGAGTGAGCTGCTGCCGCTGGCCGAACCGCTGGTGCAGGGCTGGCACGACGCCGCACTGGCCCAGGCCCCGGAAGAGCAGCCACTCCTCGAGCGCTGGCGCGCAAGCCGGCTGGACGGCCTCGCCGCGGGTGAGCTGGGGCTGACCGTGGGGCATCGCGACCTGCTGGCCCTGCCGCCGCTGCTACCCGGAGGCGCCTGAGCATGGCCCTGTCTCCGCAAGAGCCCGTACGAGAGCCCCGGCGAGTGTCCAGAAGAGCGCTGCGCCCGCTGGTCGGGCTTTCGCTGCTCGGCGGGCTTGTCTGGTGGCTGGAGCCGGGGGCGATCCTCGCCCAGGTGCAGCGGCTCTCGCCGGGCTGGGCCCTGCTGGCCTTGGCCCTGACCCTGCCGCCCCTGGCACTCAGCGCCTGGCGTTGGCGGCTGACCGCGCGCCTGCTGGGGCTGTCGCTGGGTTTCCGCCGGGCCCTGCGGGAGTACTACCAGGCACTGTTCCTCAACCAGGTCCTGCCGGGCGGCGTGGCCGGCGATGCCGCCCGGGCCTGGCGTCACTCCCGTGACAGCGGTCGTCGCGGCGGCGCCTGGCGCGCGGTAATCATCGAGCGTGCCTCCGGCCAGCTGGCCATGGCCCTGCTGACCCTCGCGGTGCTCGCGGCCTCGCCGCTCTGGCATGAGCTGATGGCACGGGGCGTCAAGGCAGTGGCCGCGTCGGGCTGGTTGCCGGCCGGGATCGCGGCCGTGCTGCTGCTGGTCCCGTTGGGCTGGCAACTGGCCAGGCACCCGCCGGCGGCCCTGGTCGGCCTCGGCAGTGACCTGCGGCGCAGCCTGCTGGCCGCCTCGGTGTGGCCGAAGCAACTCGCCGGCTCGCTGCTGGTGGTGATCAGCTATGCGCTGGTGTTTGTCTGCGCCGCCCGGGCGATCGGCGTCGAGCTGCCGCTGGGCACCCTGCTGGCGTTGGTGCCTCCGGTGCTGCTGGCGATGCTGATCCCCCTCTCCCTGGCCGGCTGGGGCGTGCGCGAGGGCGCCGCCGCGCTGGTCTGGGGGCTTGCCGGGCTGCCGCCGGCCCAGGGGGTGGCGGTCTCCATGGCCTATGGGGTGGTGGTGCTGGTGGCGAGCCTGCCCGGTGGCCTGGTGCTGCTGCGTCGGGTGGCCCGAGCGGCACCCGTCAACGTTGCCAGCGGTCGCGATGGCTCAGGCCCCGGGGGCTCAGGTGAGGGGGGCGTCAAGCACGAGATCAAACAGGGTGTCGTCACCGCAGCGGAAGGTCCGCGACGCGGGACGGCGCGCCTCCTGCAGGGTGGCGATGGGCGTCATGGCGAGTCCCGGCCGGCCGGAGCCGATCAGCAGCGGCGCCATCAGCAGGTGCAGCCGATGCAGCACGCCGGCCTCGAGGAAGCGCGACACCGTGATGCCGCCGCCCTCGATCAGCACCCGGGTGAGACCCTGGGCGGCCAGGGCATCGAGCACGACCTTGGGGGCGAAGCCGCCCCCGGCCAGCGGCAGCGCCAGGCGCTGGACATGATCCCCCGCCGGGCCTTCCGGGCTCGCCCCTTCGCCATGCAGGTGCAGGGTAGGCGCTTCCGCGTCGCGCAGCAGGAGCCGGTCCGGTGTTACCCGGCCGCGGGGGTCGAGGATCACCCGCACCGGGTGGGGGCCGGTGACGTGGCGCACCGTCAGGCGCGGATCGTCCTCACAGGCGGTGCCGGCGCCGACCACCACGGCATCCATCAGGGCGCGCAGCCGGTGCAGGTGCACCAGGCTCTGTGGCCCGTTGATGAAGTGGGAGTGCCCGCTCTCGGTGGCGATGCGCCCGTCCAGGCTCTGGCCGAGCTGGGCGATGGCCAGCCGGCCGCGCCGGGTGGCCAGCGGGACCAGGCAGTCGAGCAGCTCGCCGGCCTCCGGCGCGACGGGGTGTTCTGCCTGCCAGCCGGCCGGGGAGAGGCGCAGGCCGGACACCGCCGCGGCCTCACCGTCCGGGTGGGCGGCATGGACGAGGGCCTGCCAGGCTTGATCAATGGACAGCGTCGGGTCAGTGTCGCCCATGGGGCCTCCTGTCGGGGAGCTGGCTGCCATCATGCGCAGTTCTCCGGCGCGACGCAAAGCGCCTCGATACCACCAGGAGAGAGCGATGCATCAGGTTGAACGGGCCATCTTCGATCTGCGACGCGGGTTGCCGGTACTGATTGTCGCCGGCGAGTCCAGGGTGCTGGTCCAGGCCATCGAGGGGGCCGCCCAGGCGGCTGCCTCGCGGCTGGGCGAGCTGGCCGGCACCACGCCGGCGCTGGTGCTGAGCCGACACCGCTTGGAGATCCTCGGTGCAAGGGGCGCCGACGAGGCGGCCCGGTTGCCGCTGCCTGCCGGGCTGGCGTCTCGCCGCCTGGAGGCCCTGGCCTTCGGGGCCACGCCGGCGGCGAGCCTCGGCCAGGCGGGGCTGGACGAGTGCCGGGCGGCCCTGGAGGCGGCAGAGGCCGTCGACCTGGCCGCCCTGGCGCTGATGCGCCGGGCGCTGCTGATTCCCTCGGCGCTGGTGGCGCGGGTCGCCGAGGGGCAGGAGTCGGTGGTCGCGGCGGCGGTGGCCGACGGCACCCTGCTGGCGGTGAAGGCCGAGCAGGCGGCGCGCTGCCTGGACGGCGCCCGCGGCATGCTGCGCCGGGTCAGCGAGGCCCACATTCCCCTGGCCGATGCCTTCGAGTGCCGCTTCATCCTGTTCCGCGAGCCCGACGGGCTGCGCGAGCACGTGGCGGTGGTGATCGGCGACCCGACCCTGGACGCGCCGGCGGTGCCCGTGCCGCTGCGTCTGCACTCCGCCTGTCTTACCGGCGATCTGTTCGGCAGCCTGCGCTGCGACTGCGGCGAGCAGCTGCGCAACGCCGTGGCCGAGATCGAGGCGCTGGGCGGCGGCGTGCTGCTCTACCTGGCCCAGGAGGGACGCGGGATCGGCCTGGCCAACAAGCTGCGCGCCTATACCCTCCAGGACGGTGGGCTGGACACCCTGGATGCCGACCAGATCCTCGGCTTCGGCGAGGACGAGCGGCGCTACGGGGTGGCGGTGGACATGCTGGATGCGCTGGGTATCCGCCGCGTGCAGCTGATGACCAACAACCCCCTCAAGATGGCGGCCCTGGCCGAGGGCGGTATCGAGGTAGTCGAGCGCCAGCCGCTCTATGGCACCCTCAACGACCACAACCACCGCTATCTCACCGCCAAGGCGGAGCGCGCCGGCCACCTGCTCGACGAGGTCTTCCGGGCGCGGCGCTGATCGGCGAACGACCCGAAGAAAGTCTCTTCAGGGCCCGCCGCTGATCCGCTCCAGGCGCATCGTACGGGTCTCGCGCAGGATGCGGGCGATGCGCTGGGCGTAGTGGGCCACCAGGCGGCCGCCCAGTTCGGCGGTGCCCAGGTGGGCGTTGCCGACCACCCCCTCCGGATGCAGGTCCTCGGCCAGCCAGGCGAAGGCCGCCTCACCCTCCGGGCCCAGCAGCTGGCCCTCTTCTGCCATGGCCTGGCCCCGGGAGTTCGGCTGTCCTAGCCGTTCCAGACGCACCTTCTCCGGTGCCAGGTGGCGCATCAAGGCCGTCTCCAGGGCTCCACCGTGCAGGCCGTGGCGAAGCTCCTCGGCGGGCAGTGTCGCTTCAGGTAGACCCTCCGGCAGAGGCATGCGCGTGTAGTGGGTCTTCACGACCAGCAGGCCGTGTCGGCGGCGCAGCCGCAGGGCGGCGAGGTCCATCACCGCCTTGTTGCCGCCGTGGCTGTTGAACCACACCAGGCGTTGGAAGCCGGCCCGGGCCACGGCGTCGCCGTGGGCCTCCAGAGTGGCGATGGCCAGCTCCGGCGACAGGCTCAGGGTGCCGGGGAAGCTCAGGTGCTCGTCGCTGGCGCCCACCGCCAGGGACGGCAACCGCACCAGCGGAAAGCGCGCCGGCAGCTGCGCGAGGGCGGCCGCCATCAGCCCCTCGCCGATGTCCAGATCGGTGGAGAGCGGCAGGTGGGCGCCGTGCTGCTCGATGGCGCCGAGCACCATCACCGCCACGCTCTCCCGGGGCAGGGCGGCGAGCTCCGGGGTGGTCAGGTCCTGCCAGCGGGGGAAGGCGGCAGGGATGCCGGCTGAACTCATGGGGTCGACTCCCGGGTCGTGGATTCCGAGGGCAGGGGGTTCGGGGCGGCCAGCCGCGCATAGAGGTCGCCGGAGGCGAGGCCGTCGGCGCCCCGCTCCAGCCACTCGAGGGTGGCACTCGCCGCGCGCCAGGCGGGCCAGCGGAACGCGCGGCGCTCCCCCTCGATGACATTGAAGCGATAGTCACCCAGCTCGGTCAGGCATGTCACGCACTGCTGGGCCACCTCCAGGGCGCCGGCCACGAACTCCACCGAGACGCCTTCCAGGGGGTGGGAGAGCCCCGCCAGGACCTCGGCCTCGAACCCTTCGACGTCGATCTTGCAGAAGCGCGGGGTGCCGTGCTCGGCAATCAGGGCGTCCAGGGTGGTCACCGTCACGCGCTGGCGGCCCTCCCAGCGTACGTCGCGAAAGCCGGGGTTGCGCCCGCCGATGGTGGCGCGCCACTCGTGGGCCAGGGTGGAGACGGTGGGGGTGGCATCGCTCACCGCCAGCTCCGCCTCGCCGGGGGTGGCGCCGGCGGCCCAGGGCCGCAGGGTGACCCCGGCTCGCCCGCCCACCAGCCGCACCAGGCAGCAATAGAGCCCGGGCTGGGGCTCCAGGGCCACCACCCGGGCGCCCAGTGCCTGGAAGGCTGCCGTGCGATCGCCCAGGTGGGCGCCAACGTCGAAGGCCAGATCGCCGGGCCCGACGAAGTCGGCATAGAGGCGGCGCAGCGATCGCTGCCGCCCGGGCCGCCAGTAGATGATCAGCGAGCGGGCGATGCCCATACTTCGAATGAGTCGGTGGCGAAGCGGAGTGAGACTGAGGGTCATGGCCTTCCTGTATCGAGGCTCATAGAGCCTGAGTGGGCCGCGCCGTCGAAATCTCAGTTGGGATGATGGTCATTGGAGGCATCGACGTTGCGCACCGGTTTGTGTGGAGTGGGCGTGCCCGGGTCGCTTTGCCGAGTCACCTGCGGCGACTGCTTTGGGTGGGCACTGAAGGATTGCAACGGCATATTGCCCGGCAGGGGCGTGGGCGGCGGCCTGAGTTGGGCACCATGATCCTCGAGCACTGCCGACTGGATATTCCGCACCAGGGGCGATGGCATGACTTCCGACGGAACGTTCAGCAGGCCGAGGCGACGCAGTCGCTGGCCGTGGGTGAGACTGCTGGTGAGCTTGACCAGCGGTGCCGACAGCATCAGGCCGACCCATACCGGAGCCAACCACCAGAAGAACACCGGCGCCAGGGCAAAAGTGGCGTAGGCCAAGCCCGCTCCGAGCAGAGTCGCGACCCAGGTGTGAAGAAAAGCGTCCTTCCAGGGAACGGAGCGGCCCTCGCGTACCTGGGCGTCCCAGCTGACTTTATGGCCGCTCAGCACGCTCAGGATAAACAGGCTGTGAAAGGCCATCATGAGCGGGGCGATCAGGATGGCAATGGTAATTTCCAACAGCGTACTCAGCACTAGCCTGAACCTCCCACCAAAGGCCTCGGGCTGCTGGATGAAGGACAGCAGGAACCCCAGCATCTTCGGGAGGAGCAGGAGCACCACCGTACTGATAATCAGCGGAATGATCAGACCGGGAGTGGAGATCGGCCAGTCGGGAAAGAGCTGATAGCCGGCACTGAAGAAATCGTGTCTTCCCTGGGCACGGCCGATCGCGTCCACGGTGCTCACCACCAGCATCAATCCCCACAGCAGTGAGGTCAGGTAGGCCATGGCTCCGAACAAGAAATGGAAACGGCTTACGGGGTGAAGACCGGGAACGCCGAGCAATCGAAGATGCTGCATGTTGCCCTGGATCCAGCGTCGATCGCGCTTGGCGAAATCGAGGATATTGCTGGGGACTTCCTCATAACTTTCACCGACGTGCACATCCAGATGCACTTCCCAGCCGGTGCGACGCAACAGTGCCGCCTCGACGAAATCATGGCTGAGAATTTCACCCCCCAGGGGGGGGCGACCCGGGAGCTCAGGCAGACCGCAGCTTTCCATGAAGGCCTGGGTGCGAATGATGGCGTTATGGCCCCAGAAGTTAACGGTCTCGCCCTGCCAGAAACACTGCCCGGTTGCCAGTAACGGGCTGTGCAGGGCGGCGGCGAATTGCGTGAAGCGTCCAAACACACTGTCCGAGCGGATGGGGATCGGGATCGTCTGGATCAATCCGACCCTGGCGTTCGCTTGCATGGAAGCGACCAACGAAATCAGTGTCTGGCCCCCCATGATGCTGTCGGCATCAAGCACAATCATGTAATCGTAATGCCGGCCCCAGTGACGACAGAAATCCGTCAGGTTGCCGGCCTTGCGCCCCTGATTATTCTCGCGACGACGGTAATGAACGGTGAAATGCGGCGCGAGGCGTTGCTGTAGGGCGGCGATAGCGGCCTCTTCCTGGCGGGCGATCATGGCATCCTGGGTATCGCTGAGCACGAATGCCTCGAACCCGTCGGCGCCGGGCTGATCCAGCAAGGAGCGACAGGTGCTTTCCAGACCATTGGCGACGCGAACCGGGTCTTCGTTGTAGATCGGCATCACCAGCACGGTACGGTGTTCCCCAAGGTGCCGTGCCGTCGCCAGGAGAGCGACACCCGACAGGGTCAAGGGATCTCGATGCGTAAGCCGCAAGACGAAACCGATGATCGCCGTCCAGAAGGCGATCGTGATCCAGCCGAAGGTGATCACGAACAGGCCTAATACCACCGTCTGCAAGGGGGTGATGCCATTGACGCGCAGGATCTCGAACATCGCCCAACCACCTGAAGCCGTACTGGCAAGCACCAGCAGCGCGAATATCCAGCGTCTCGCGGCTAGCCAGGGGGCCCGTGTCGAAGAGCTAGCGTAGTTCATTGGGGTTCCACACAAAGTTCCAGGTTTCGGTGAGGGGACGGTCGCGCAGCATCAGCTTGAGGCGCATGTCTGTCGGGTTATCGCCGTCGGGCTGAAGACGAAACGTCGCGCGCCAGGTATTACCGTCGGGAAGCTGATGCACTTGCAGTTCGTGGAACTCGCCACTCGATATCTCGAGTGTAGCCGCTACGGGATGCGTGTCGTGCAGGGTGGATAATTCCGCCCCGCGAAAGTCGACCACGAACTGTCGCCGGCTGCGGGGCGGAGGGTCGCTCTGGCCGGGAATCGCCCCCCAGCCCTGGCGGGTGCTCACGACGCTGGCCAAGGGCTCTTCGGGCCGATTGGCATCGAAGGTGGCGATCCGGTAGCGGAAGGTTCGCTCTTCACCGGCGTGCAGCGGTTCTTCGGGGACCCAATAGGAGACGATATTGTCATTGGTTTCGGAGTCGCTGGGGATTTCGACCAGTTCCAGGCCGCCAGGGCCCCAGTCGCCGAGCGGAGTGATCCAGTGGCTGGGGCGACGCTCATAACGTGACTCCAGGTCCAGGTACTCGTCAAAGTCACGTTCGCGTTGCACGAGACCGAACCCCTGCGGATTCTCGTCGTTCAGCCGGCTGATGCGAAGTTCTCGCGGATTGATCAAGGGCCGCCATATCCACTCATCGGCATGGGTGTGCATCAACAGTCCCTGTGAGTCGTGTACCTGGGGGCGAAAGTCGTCCGCCGGGTTAGGGCTGACATCGCCGAACAAGAACATGCTGGTCAGTGGTGCTAATCCAAGCTTGTCCACGTCGCGTCGGGCGAATAGCCGGGCCGTCACCTCCACCTGGATATCACGCCCCGGGGCGATGTCGAAGCGGTAGGCGCCGGCCAGCGAAGGGCTGTCGAGCAGGGCGAGCACCGTCATGCTAGTGGCCTGTGCGGCCGGCTTGATCAGCCAGAACTCGCGGAAGGCCGGGAACTCTTCGCCGCGGGGCAGGGCGGTGTCGATAGCCAGGCCGCGTCCGGAGAGGCCATAGCCCTGGCCGCGGCCCACCAGGCGGAAGTAGGAGGCGCCGAGAAAGACCGCGAACTCGTCGTGATAGTCGGCCCGGTTGAGCGGGAAGTGCAGGCGGAAGCCGGCGTGGCCAGCGCCCGACAGGTCCTGCTTCGGGAGGTGCTCGGCCGCATCGTCGTAGCGAAAGCGCGCGGGGTCGAAGTCGAGCGACGTCACCTCGCCGTCCTCTACCGTATGCAGGTAGACCGGCGATTCGAACAGAAAGCCGGTGTGGAAGAGCTGTACCGAGAAGAGTCCCTCCTCGCCCCACAGCGCGGCCTCGGGACGGAAGCGAATCTGCCGATAGGTGTCGTAGTCCAGGTCGCGCAGGGCCTCGGGCAGCGCGCCCGTGCCAGCGTCATGAGCACGGCCGGCCAGCGCCTCGGCCTTTTCGGTGACGGTACCGAAGAGGGCATCGACCTGCCGGGGATCGGTCTCGGCGGCGGCCGGTAAAGCCAGCGATAGTGCCAGCACCGGCAGCAGCGCTATCGGTAAACAAGCGGCTAGACAGGGGTGTTGTCTCAGGGGCATCGCGTCTGTCTCCCGGGCTTCCTGACTCAGTGTTGTCTCGGACGGTGGATCCTGCACGCATGGCGGCCGCGGAGCTTGTGCGACAATCCCTGTACATAGTATGTCATAGGTACACAGTTTTCCCGTGAGCTACCATTTGAAGGTGTCCCGCCCCGTCCGCCCCGGCGGCCCGACCTCGAGGATACTTACTCGATGCTACAACTGCTGGGCGTTACCGTCCTGCTCAATCTGCTGCTACTGCTGCCACTCTGGCTGCGCTTCGGGGAGATCGCCACCCGCTGGATCGCCCTGGAGGCGGTGCTGCTGGGGGCCCTGCTGGCGCTGCTGCCGGCCGGTCGGCTGGGCTGGCTGCGCCCGCTGCTGACCCTCACCGTGCTGGTAGCGGTGCTCGCCGGCCTGGGGGATGCGGCTACCCACCTGGCCTTCGGGCGCTCGCTGAACCTCTACCTGGACCTGCCGCTGCTGCGCTCGGTGTTCCACCTGCTGGAGGGCAACCAGGATACCTGGCTGGCCTGGGCCGCCTCGCTCGCGGCCCTGCTGCTGATCGGCCTCGGCGGCTGGGCGCTGAATCTCGGACTGCGCGCCGGCCAACGGCAGACGCCTGGCGCCGCGATCACGCTTGTCGCCGCCCTGCTGCTGGTGGCCAGCACCGCGCTGATGGCGGCTCAGTGGCACCATCAGCGCTGGCTGCCCGTGGCGCGCGCGCCGGCCATGGATACCCTGCGCTTCCAGGGCCAGCAGCTGGTCGCGACCCATCGAGCCCACCGCGACTTCTCGGCGAGCATGGCGGCGGCGCCCACCCGAGCCACCGCGCTGCCGGGGCTCGCCGGGCGCGATGTGCTGCTGGTGTTCGTGGAGTCCTACGGGGAATCGTCGGTGTTCGATCCGCGTTTCGCCGAGGTGACAGTGCCGCGACTCGATGAGATGGCGCAGCGCCTGGGGGCCGCCGGGCTATCGGTGGCCACGGGGATGCTGGACGCGCCGATCCGCGGCGGCCAGTCCTGGCTGGCCCACGCCAGTACCCTGGGCGGGCTCGAGATCGACAACTCGCTCTGGTACCGACTGATGCTGGCAAGCGACAGGCCCACCCTGGTGGATGACTTCCGCGCCACCGGCCACCGGACCCTGACCGTGATGCCCGCCATCACCCTGGCCTGGCCCGAGGGCGAGGCCTATGGCTTCGACGAGATCCACGCCGCCGGAGACATCGATTACGCCGGGCCGCCCTTCAACTGGGTGACCATGCCCGACCAGTTCACCCTGCACCACTTCGAGCAGCAGATTCGCCGGCCCTTGGATGCGCCGCTGTTCGCCCAGGTCGCCCTGATCTCGAGCCATGCGCCCTGGACGCCGATCCTGCCGGTGCTCGACGACTGGGACGCGATTGGGGATGGCAGTATCTTCCACCAGTGGGAAGATACTGGCATCCCGCCCGACGTGCTCTGGCAGGACATCGAGCAAGTGAGAGAGCACTACGCGCTCTCGGTGGACTATTCGCTTGCAGTCAGCGCCCGCTGGGCGGCGGACCACCTGGGCGATGAGGCCCTGCTGATCCTGCTGGGCGACCACCAGGCCGCGCCGCTGATCATCGGCGAGGACGCCGGTTACGGGGTGCCGGTGCATGTTATCAGCGGTGATGCCGCCCTGCTCGAGCCCTTCCTGGCCCGCGGCTTCGTGCCCGGCATGCTGCCCGAGCCGGGTCCCGCAACCCACGGCCTGGACGCCCTGCGCGACTGGCTGCATGAGGACTTTAGTGAATGATGACGCCCGTGATCCTGGCCGGCGGCAACGGCGTGCGGCTCTGGCCGCTGTCGCGTCGGGCGCGCCCCAAGCAGTTTCTCTCCCTGGAGGACGATCACAGCCTGCTGGCCCGAACCCTGTCCCGGCTCGAGGGGCTGCCGGTCGCGCCGCCCATCGTCATCTGCCAGGAGGCACACCGCTTCCTGGCGGCCGAGCAGCTGCGCCAGGCCGGCATCGAGGGGGCGACCCTGCTGCTCGAGCCCGAGGGGCGCGGCACCGCTCCGGCCATCGCCCTGGCGGCCCTGCTGGCCCAGCGCGAGGGGTGCGAGGGGCCGCTGCTGGTGCTGCCCTCGGACCATCACCTGGGCGATGACACTGCCTTCCGCGAGGCCCTGGTCCGCGCCGCCCGCCTGGCCGAGGAGGGGCGGCTGGTCACCTTCGGTGTGGTCCCGACCCGCGCCGAGACCGGCTACGGCTACCTGCAGGCCGGTGACCCCCTGGGCGGCGAGGGTTTCGTGGTGGCGCGCTTCGTCGAGAAGCCCGTGGCCGCCCGGGCCGAGGGCTTTCTGGCAGCCGGTGATCACTACTGGAACAGCGGGATCTTCATGCTGCGCCCGGCGGATGCCCTGGCGGCTTTGGCGACCCACGCCCCGGCGATCCTCGACGCCTGCCGCGAGGCCCTGGCGGGTGCCGCGACCGACCTGGACTTCCTGCGCCCCGCACAAGCGGCCTTCCTGTCGTGCCCCGCGGAGTCCATCGATGTGGCGGTGATGGAGCGCACCGACCGGGCGGCCATGGTGCCGCTGGACGCGGGCTGGAGCGACATTGGCTCCTGGCAGGCGCTGTGGGAGGTGCTGCCCCATGACGACCAGGACAACGCCCTGCGCGGCGACGTCATCTGCGAGGCGAGTCGCGGTCTGCTGGTGCATGCGGAGTCGCGGCTGGTGGCGACCCTGGGGGTGGAGGACCTGGTGATCGTCGAGACCCGTGATGCGGTGCTGGTGGCCGACCGCGCCAGCAGCCAGGCGTTGCGCGGGCTGGTCGAGCGCCTCGAGGCCGGCGGCCGCCCGGAGACCCGCCAGAGCCGCACGGTCTTCCGCCCCTGGGGCCACTACGAGACGGTGGACGGGGGCGAGCGCCACCAGGTCAAGCACCTCACGGTGAAGCCCGGCGGGCGGCTGTCGCTGCAGCTGCACCACCATCGCGCCGAGCACTGGATCGTGGTCAGCGGCACCGCCCGGGTGACCCTGGACGACGAGACCTTTCTGGTGGGGGAGAACGAATCGACCTTCATCCCCGTGGGCCGGGTGCATTGCCTGGAGAACCCCGGGCTGATTCCCCTGGAGCTGATCGAGGTGCAGTCCGGGAGCTACCTGGGCGAGGACGACATCGTCCGCCTGGACGACCGCTACGGACGAGAGTAAATCGCCTAGTAGAGTCGGAACCGACGGTGCTCGGGATGGCCTTCCTGCTGCTGTATTACCTTGCGATAGCGCTTGTACTCCCACTGGTACTGCGCCGGGTCCAGGGCGATGGAGGCCTCCACGCAGGCGTTGACGCCGGTGGCGGACTCGATCTCGTCCGGCGAGTAGACGCGCTCATCGGCGGACAGGAAGTGGATCTCGAAGCCACGACCGGGAATTCGCCTGGCGACACCGGTGACCACTCGGGCCTCGGTGCGTGCCACCAGCTTGGGCAGCAGGGTGGCGGTATAGGCGAGCCGGCCGTAGAAGGGGGCGAAGACGCCGCTGCCCCAGTCCGGCTCCTGGTCGGGCAGGATGCCGATCGCCTCGCCGCGCTTGAGTGCCTTGAGCAGGGCGGCCACGCCGCGGGGATTGGTGGGCACCAGGCTCGCCCCCATGCGCTCGCGCCCATGGCGCGTCACGGCGTCGAGCTCGTCGATCTTGGGCGGCTCGTACATGGCGGTGAAGGGAAAGTGGCTGGAGAGCCAGAAGTTGAGCACCTCCCAGTTGCCGAAGTGCGGCGCCAGCACGATCACTCCGCGGCCCTCGGCGCGGGCCTCGTCGAGCAGCTCGCGGCCGTGCACGGCCAGGATCGCGGCCTCGACCCGCTCGGGGTCGCCCATCCAGGCGAAGCCCAACTCCAGCATGGTGGCGGTGGAGTGGGTCAGGCTCGCTCGTGCCAGCCGGCGCCGTTCTGCCCCATCCTGGTCGGGGAAGACCTGGTCCAGATTGATCTCGGTGACCTCGCGCTCGCGGCGGCTTAAGCGGTGCACCAGCGGTCCTGCAATCCGTGACAGGTGCCACAGGGTGACCAGCCGTCGGCCGGACAGCGCCTTCCACAGCCCGGCAATGGCACGGGCTCGACGGGGATGGGAGTGGGAGCGGGTCTCGGCCATATCGCCTGGTCCTTGCCTAGAACAGCCAGGTGTCCACGTTGTCCGGCGCGCGCTTCTCCTGCAGGCCGCGGAAGCCCTTAACGCAGCGCACGATCAGCCATACGGCCAGGGCGATCAGCAGCGGGATACCGATGGCGACCAGCACCAGAAGGGAGGCGATGGTGGCGTAGAGCAGGCCGATCCAGAAGGTGCGGATCTGGTAGCGGTAGTGCTCGTCGAGCCAATCGGTGCCCTTGCCGCGATAGACGTAGGCGATCACCACGCCGATGATCGAGGTGAAGCCCACCACGAAGCTGGCCAGGTAGAGCGCATAGACCACCATGGGCATCGTGGTGTCGGGGGACTTGCGTGGATCGATGATGACGTTGTTGTTCTGGATCCTGTCGTTCTGGACCCCGTCATTCCGGGAATCGTCGGTCATGGGTCGTCCCTGAAGATGGGCGAGTGTCAGGCGCCCATGATACCGGCCGCCGGACACAATGCCACCGGTGGCTGGGCGGAGGATTCAATCGCCGGCGTCTTCCGTGGGGCTCTCCTGGCGCTGGGGGCGGCTGATCTCGATCAGGTTGCCGTCCGGGTCGCGCAGGTAGAGCGACTCCAGCATGCCGGTGGCGCCCTGGCGGGGAACCGGCCCGAGCTCCACGTCCACCTCCAGCGCCTCCAGGTGGCGGGCCACCTCGTCGAGGGGCAGCAGGCTGCGCAGGCAGATGTCGATGCTGCCCGGGGTGGGGGTCGCCGCCCGGGGCTCGATGTCGGTGGCGGTCCAGTGCAGGCGCAGGGCGAGGTCGCCGAGGATCAGATCGACGCGCTCGCGGTCGCGATAGCGCACCTCCAGCCCCAGCACCCGGGAGTAGAAGTCCACGGCACGGGAAATGTCGGTCACGGTAATGACCAGGTGGTCCAGACCTGACAGCATTCACAACTCCTTGATCTTATCCCCAGTAAGGGAAGAATGTTATGGCACAGAGGATACGACGATGCCGACCTGCCCGCTATGCGCATCTGACGACACAGCCTGCTACCACCGCGATGCGCGTCGTGAGTACCACCAGTGCCACCGCTGCGCCCTGGTGTTCGTGCCGCCGGCCTTCCGGTTGGGCCCGGAGGAGGAGCGGGCGGTCTACGACCAGCACGAGAACTCGCCGGACGACCCCGGCTATCGCCGCTTCCTGTCGCGGCTCTGCGACCCGCTGCGCGAGCGGCTCGCCCCCGGCGCCCGGGGGCTCGACTTCGGCGCCGGCCCCGGGCCGACGCTCTCGGTGATGTTCGAGGAGGCGGGACATCCCATGGCGATCTATGACCCCTTCTATGCCCTCGACGCCGGGGTGTTCGAGCAGACCTACGACTTTATTACCGCCACCGAAGTGGTCGAGCATCTGTTCGAGCCGGGCCGTGAACTCTCCCGCCTGGTCGGCCTGCTGCGCCCCGGCGGATGGCTGGGGCTGATGACCAAGCGGGTCACCGACCGGGGTGCGTTCGCGGGCTGGCACTATATCCTCGACCCCACCCATGTGGCCTTCTTCAGCGAGGCGACCTTCCGCTGGCTGGCCGATGAACTCGGCATGACGGTGGCGTTTCCCGCCGCCGATGTGGTGCTGCTGCAGAAGCACTGAGGCGCGAGGCGCGAGGCGGTTGCGGTGTGCCTTGGATGATCTTTCCGAGTTATCGAGAGTTGGCGGATGAAAATTTCGCCTTCGTGGCGCCCGGTCTGGAAAGCGATTGACTCGCCGCCAATCGGGCGTATGATTCCCGCGCTCTGATTATCCCGCCGGTGCCCGAGGCGCCGCATCCGGTCCGCCGGGCAGGCGAGATGTCTCGCGTTCTGCCACCCTTTCCGTCTTCCCTCTCGCTGTGAGGCATGCAATGTCGCGGCAACTGCTGACCATGGCCCTGGCGCCGCTGCTCGGGCTCTTCATCCTGGGCATCGGCAACGGCTTTCTGGCCACCGTGATCACCCTGCGCCTGGACGCCGCCGGCGAGTCGGCGGTGGTGATCGGCTGGGTCTCCTCGGCCTACTTCATCGGCCTGGCGCTGGGGGCCATGCTCAACGACCGCCTGCTGCTGCGCATCGGCCATATCCGAGCCTACGGCAGCTTCGCCTCGCTTGTGGCGGTCACCGTGCTGCTGCAGGGGCTGGTGGATCATCCCTGGGCCTGGTTCGCGCTGCGCCTGATCGGCGGCTGGGCCACGGTGGGGGTCTACCTGGTCATCGAGAGCTGGTTGCTCACCGCCGGTGAGCAGAAGGTGCGCGGGCGCCTGCTGGCGCTCTACATGATCTCGCTGTACGCCGCCGGGGTGCTCGGCCAGCTGCTGCTGGGCGTCACCGAGGCCATGGGTGGGGCGGCCTCCTTCATGGTGATCGCCATGCTGGCCTCGCTCTCCGTGCTGCCCATGGCGATGATCCCGCGAGTCTCGCCGCTGATCGAGAAGGCCGAGCCGCTGCCGCCCCATCGCCTGATCACCCTGACCCCCACCGGGGTGATGGGCAGCTTCGGCTCCGGCATCGCGGTGGCCGCGGTCTACTCTCTGCTACCACTCTACCTGCAGCGCACCGGCTTCTCGGTGGATCGGATCGGACAGATGATGGCGGTGGTGGTGCTCGGTGCCATGCTGCTGCAGTACCCGGTGGGGCGCTGGTCGGATCGTCACGACCGCCAGCTGGTGTTGATCATCATCGGCGCCTCCTGCGCGCTGATCTCCGCGGCGATCCTGTGGCTACCGATGTCCCCCTGGCTGCTGGCGGGGCTGCTGTTCCTGCTCGGCGGCGGGGTCTTCTCGCTCTACCCGGTGGCGGTGGGCCATGCGGCCGACCGCGCCCCGGCCGGCGCCCTGGTGCGTATGAGCCAGGGCTTGCTGTTGATCAACGCCATCGGTTCGGCGCTCAGCCCGCCGCTGATCTCGCCGGTGATGGGTGTTCTTGGCGATGCCGGCCTGTTCTGGAGCTTCGGTGCCCTGGGCCTGTTCCTGGTGGCCTTCTTCGGCTGGCGCCGCAGCGTGCGCCCGGCGCCGGTGCCGGTGGCGCCGTTCTCGCCCTCCACGCCGATGTCCTCGGCGGGGGCCGAACTGGCGGTCACCGAGGAGCAGCTGCAGGGGGCGGTCGAGCATGAGCACATGGAGGATCTCTCGGGGGTGGTGCCCGAGGTGGAGGTGGCCGAGCCGATGGTCGGCCCGCCGCCGGCCGATGAGTCGCATGTGGCCTACTTCGACGAGACCGTGGAAGGTGTCCAGGACGAGCCCAGCCAGGCCGAACTGCCCGGTTTCGAGCCGCTGCCCGGTCGGGGGTGAAGCCAGCCCCGACCGCGGCTAAGACCTTGGGATAATGGCTGGCGAAAAGTAGGGAATCTACTATCGCCGTTATCATTTTCCCCCGAGGTGCTTCGATGATCCCCTTTGCCGCCCCCGTTCGCGACATCCGCTTCGTGTTGGAGGAGCTGCTCGAGCATGGCTCGCTCTCGCTGCCCGGCTTCGAGGAGGCCAGCCCCGATCTGGTGGAGGCGGTGCTGGAGGAGGCCGCCAGACTGGCCGGCGAGGTGTGGGCCCCGCTCAACGCCAGCGGCGATCGCCAGGGCTGCACCCGTCGCGCCGACGGCGGCGTGACCCTGCCCGACGGCTTCATCGAGGCCTATCAGGCCTACGCCGAGGGCGGCTGGAACGGCATCGGCGTCAGCGAGGCGCTGGGCGGCCAGGGACTTCCCGAGGTGGTGGCCAGCGCCGTGCAGGAGATGCTGCACGGTGCCAACATGGCGCTTGGGCTGTGCCCCATGCTCACTGCCGGCGCCATCGAGGCCCTGGCCCATCACGGCAGCGACGAGCAGCGGGCCACCTATCTGCCGAAGCTGGTGGAGGGCACCTGGACCGGCACCATGAATCTCACCGAGCCCCAGGCCGGCTCGGATCTTTCCAAGGTGCGCACCCGTGCCGTGCCCAGCGAGGATGGCGCCGGCCAGTATCGGCTGTTCGGTCAGAAGATTTACATCACCTGGGGCGAGCACGACGCCGCCGAGAACATCATCCATCTGGTGCTGGCACGCAAGCCCGATGCCCCCGAGGGCAACAAGGGCATTTCGCTGTTCCTGGTGCCCAAGTTTCTGGTCAATGCCGACGGCAGCCTGGGCGAGCGCAACGACGTCACCTGCGCCTCCATCGAGCACAAGCTGGGCATCCACGGCTCGCCTACCTGCACCCTGAGCTTCGGCGAGAACGACGGCGCCATCGGCTATCGGGTAGGCGAGGAGGGACGCGGCCTCAACCACATGTTCACCATGATGAACGAGGCGCGCCACAAGGTGGGGATCCAGGGCATCGGCGTGGCCGAGCGCGCCTGCCAGCACGCCTTCGCCTACGCCCTGGAGCGCACCCAGGGCCGCAGCCCGCGCTCCGGCCGCAGCGACTGCCCCATCAGCGACCACCTGGACGTGCGACGCATGCTGCTCTCCATGCGGGCCCGCACCGACGCCCTGCGTGCGCTGGCCCTCTATTGCGCCGCCCAGCTCGACCTGGCCCGCCATGCGGCTGACGAGAGCGAGCGCGTCGCCGCCCAGGCGCGGGTCGACGTGCTGATCCCGGTGGTCAAGGCCTTCTCCACCGACCAGGCCGTGGAGATCGCCTCCCACGGCGTGCAGGTGCATGGCGGCATGGGCTACATCGAGGAGACCGGCGCCGCCCAGTTGCTGCGCGACGCCCGCATCGCGCCCATCTACGAGGGCACCAACGGCATCCAGGCCCTGGACCTGGCCGGTCGCAAGCTGCAGCGCGACGGCGGAGCGGCCCTCGAAGGGTTGATCGGTGACGTCGAGGCCACCGCCGCGGCGCTCCGTGAAAACGGCGAGCTAGCCGCCCTGGGCGAGAGCCTGGCCGGTGGCGCCGCCGACCTGCGCGCCGCCATGGCCGCGGTGCTCGAGGCGGGTGCCGACCCCGAGAGCGGTGCCGATGCCGTTCAGGCCTACGCCACCCCCTTCCTCAACCTGGCCGGCCACGTGCTGTGCGCCTGGCAGATGGGCGAGGCGGCGCTGGCGGCCAGCGCGGCCATCGCCGAGGGCCGCGATGAGCCCGGACGGCCGGACCCCTTCTATCAGGCCAAGTGCCAGAGCGCCGACTATGCTATCCGCCAGTGGCTGCCGGTGGGTCGCGCCCAGCGCGCGGTGATCGAGGCCGGCATGGCGAGCCTGGCCGCCTTCGACGCCGCCGCCCACTGACCCCTCCTCGATTCGCCGCCGGCCCCGCGCCGGCGGCGATCCTTGCAAACCAGATTCCACGCCATGCCACGGAGCCAGCCATGAGCCAGAGCATCTTCGAACAGGGCCTGCCCAAGACCCCCGCCAACCATGTGGCGCTCTCGCCGCTCACCTTCATCGAGCGCACCGCCTCGGTCTATCCGGATTACCCGGCGGTGGTCTACGGCGAGATCCGCCGCGACTGGGGCACTACCTGGGAGCGCTGCCGACGGCTCGCCTCGGCGCTGGAGACGCGCGGCGTCCAGCCCGGCCAGGCGGTGGCGGCGATGCTGCCCAATGTGCCGGCGATGTTCGAGGCCCACTTCGGCGTGCCCCTGGCGGGCTGCGTGCTCAACACCCTGAACATCCGCCTGGATGCCGACGCCATCGCCTACATGCTCGAGCACGGCGAGGCGAAGGCGATCCTGGTCGATCCGGAGTTCGCCGACGTGATCGAGGAGGCGGTGGCCAGGCTCGACAACAAGCCGCTGATCATCGACGTGGCGGACGAGCAGTTCATGCCCGAGG
This sequence comes from Halomonas sp. HK25, assembly GCF_047795635.1. Classification (GTDB taxonomy): domain Bacteria; phylum Pseudomonadota; class Gammaproteobacteria; order Pseudomonadales; family Halomonadaceae; genus Halomonas. Next base: position 1,295,237 of record NZ_CP181044.1, read on the forward strand.
GCCGCGCGATCGGCGAACTCGAATACGAGGCGCTGCTGGCCGAGGGCGACCCGGCCTATCCCTATCGGCTGCCCGACGACGAGTGGCAGGCAATCTCGCTCAACTACACCTCCGGGACCACCGGCAAGCCCAAGGGGGTGGTCTACCACCATCGCGGCGCCTATCTCAACGCCGTCAGCAATATCCTGGTGTGGGCGATGCCCCACCACCCGGTCTACCTCTGGACCCTGCCGATGTTTCACTGCAACGGCTGGTGCTTCCCCTGGACCATCGCCGCCACCGCCGGTACCAATGTCTGCCTGCGCAAGGTGGAGGCCAAGAAGGTCATGGACCTGATCGCCGACGAGGGGGTCAGCCACTTCAGTGGCGCCCCCATCGTGCTCAACGGCCTGGTCAACCTGCCGGAGGAGCAGAAGCGGGACTTCGATCATCCGGTGAAGGTCACCACCGCCGGGGCCGCGCCGCCCGCCTCGGTGATTGCCGGCGTGGAGACGCTGGGCATCGACGTGACCCACGTCTATGGCCTCACCGAGGTCTACGGCCCGGTGACCTCCTGCGCCTGGCGTGAGGCCTGGAACGACCTGCCCATGGAGGAGCGGGCCAAGCTCAAGTCTCGCCAGGGCGTGCGCTACCCCATGCTGGAAGCGCTCTGCGTGGCCGATCCCAACACCCTGGAACCGGTGCCCAAGGACGGCGAGACCATCGGCGAGATCCTGATGCGCGGCAACAACATGATGAAGGGCTACTTGAAGAATGAGGCGGCCACCGAGCAGGCCATGGAGGGCGGCTGGTACCATACCGGCGACCTGGCCGTGTGGCATGCCGACGGCTATATCGAGATCAAGGATCGCTCCAAGGACATCATCATCTCCGGGGGCGAGAACATCTCCACCATCGAGGTGGAGGACGCCATCTACTCGCACCCCGCGGTGGAAGAGGCCGCGGTGGTGGCCAAGCCCGACGAGAAGTGGGGCGAGACCCCCTGCGCCTTCGTCAAGCTCAAGGTGGGCTACGGCGAGGTCACCGAGGCCGATATCATCGCTCACTGCCGCGAGCGCCTGGCGGGTTTCAAGGCGCCGAAGACGGTGATCTTCACCGACCTGCCCAAGACCTCCACCGGCAAGATCCAGAAGTTCGTGCTGCGAGAAGAAGCGCGCAAGCAGTAACCCGACAAGTGCAAGGCCAGATTACATCAAGGAGAGTACAAATGAGCCAACAACCGATCGGCGTCGTCGGCGCGGGCACCATGGGGCAAGGCATCGCCCAGGTGCTGGTGCAGAGCGGCTTCGATGTGCAGCTCTACGACGTCGCCGACGAGCAGCTCGAGCGGGCCCGCGGCAGCATCGACAAGGGGCTGGGGAAGCTGGTGGCCAAGGAGAAGCTCTCTGATGCCGACAAGGACGCCGCCATGGCGCGTCTGGCCACTTCCACCGCCCTGGATGCCCTGCGTGACTGCGAGGTGATCATCGAGGCCGCGCCGGAGCAGCCGGCCCTCAAGGAGAAGCTGTTCCGCGACCTGAGCCGGCTGACCCATGATGCGATCCTGGCCTCCAACACCTCGTCGCTGTCGCTGACGCGGCTCGCCGCGGTCTGCGAGCGCCCGGAGCGGGTGGTGGGTATGCACTTCTTCAACCCGGTGCCGGTGCTCAAGCTGGTCGAGGTGATCCGCGCCGAGCAGACCAGTGACGCCACCGTGGCGCGCATCGAGAAGTTGACCCAGGCGCTGGGCAAGACCGCCGTGGCCATCGCCGACTCCCCCGGCTTCGCCGTCAACCGCCTGCTGGTGCCGATGATCAACGAGGCGGCCTTCCTGCTGCAGGAGGGCGTGGCCAGCGCTGAGGACATCGACGAGTCGATGAAGCTGGGCGCCGCCCATCCCCTGGGGCCGCTGGCCCTGGCCGACCTGATCGGCCTGGACGTCTGCCTCTCCATCATGGAGGTGCTGCAGGAAGGCTTCGGCGACCCGAAGTATCGCCCCTGCCCACTGCTCCGGCGCATGGTCGCCGCCGGCTACCTGGGGCGCAAGAGCGGCCGCGGCTTCCACGTCTACGAGTAGCACGTCGACAACATCGAGCCACAGCGTCAGGTTCATGTGACGAGGTAATGTGGCGAGGTGATGCCGCGATACGAGCCGGGTGGCGGAGTGCCACCCGGCTTGTTATTGGCTTTCTATAGACGACTGGTCTATATTGTCTGGCATGAATCATTCCGCCGCCAAGCCACGCCGTGGCCGCCCCCCCAAATCGCCGCGTGCCGATCAGGACACGCGCGCCGCGCTGATTCGCAGCGGCACCGAGGTGCTGACCGAGCAGGGGTTCGCGGCATCGGGGATCGACAGTATTCTCAAGCGCGTCGGTGTCCCCAAGGGCTCCTTCTACTACTATTTTTCCAGCAAGGAAGTCTTTGGTCGGGCCATCATGGAGCACTACGGGGCCTATTTCGCCAACAAGCTGGATCGTCATCTGTTGAATACCCGGCTTTCGCCGCTTCATCGGGTGCATGCGTTTGTTGCCGATGCCAAGGAGGGGATGACGCGTCATGACTTTCGCCGGGGGTGCCTGGTGGGCAATCTGGGCCAGGAGGTCGGTGGCCTGCCGGAAGGCTATCGGCAGTGGCTGCGGGACACGCTGGATGATTGGCAGCAGCGTCTGGCGCGCTGCCTGGAAGAGGCGCAAGCGGCGGGGGAGCTTTCCCGAGACGCCGATTGTGGCCGGCTTGCCGAAGCCTTCTGGATCGGCTGGGAAGGGGCCGTCATGCGTGCCAGGCTGGAGCGTAGTGCCCATCCCATGGAGGTCTTCATCCGCTGCTACCTGGACGGGCTGCCTCGGTAACCCTATTTGCATGTCATTAATTAGACGATCGGTCTATAAAGGAGAAGCACAATGTTCAAGGCGATCTTGATCGAGAAAGAGGAAGGTGCCCAGCGGGTTGGAATCCAGACCCTGGACGATGCGCAGCTTCCGGAAGGTGACGTCACCGTGCGGGTCGACTGCAGCACCCTCAACTACAAGGATGCCCTGGCCATTACCGGCAAGGGCCCCGTGGTCAGGAAGTTTCCCATGGTGCCGGGGATCGACCTGGCAGGAATGGTCGAAACCTCGACCTCCGATGAGTTCAAGCCGGGCGACAGCGTCCTGCTGAATGGCTGGGGCGTGGGTGAAGGTCACTGGGGCGGCCTGGCCGAAAAGGCGCGGCTGGAGAGTCGCTGGCTGATCCCGCTCCCCTCTGCCTTCTCTGCTCGCCAGGCCATGGCCATCGGTACTGCTGGCTACACGGCGATGCTCTGCGTCATGGCGCTGGAGAAAAACGGTGTCCTGCCCGGCCAGGGTGATGTGCTGGTGACCGGCGCCAACGGTGGCGTGGGAAGCTACGCCATTGCCCTGCTGTCGCGGCTGGGGTATCGCGTCATCGCTGCCACGGGTCGCCCCGAGGAGGAGGCCTACCTGCGAGAGCTGGGCGCCCAGGAGATCATCGACCGCGGTGAGCTGTCCGAGCCGGGCCGGCCCCTGGCCAAGGAGCGCTGGGCCGGCGCCATCGACTCGGTGGGCAGCCACACACTGGCCAACGTGCTGGCAGCGACGCGCTACGGTGGCACCGTGGCGGCCTGTGGACTGGCGCAGGGCATGGACCTGCCCTCCAGTGTCGCTCCCTTTATCCTGCGCGGCGTGACGCTGGCGGGTATCGACAGCGTCATGAAGCCCCGGCCGGAACGGATCGAGGCGTGGCGCCGGCTGGGTGAACTGCTCGACCCCGAACAGCTGGATGCCATCACGCAGACGATCGGCCTCGAGGACGCCATCGCCAAGGCAGAAGAACTGTTTGCCGGTCGCGTGCGCGGCAGGGTCGTGGTCAGCATGGCCTGAGCCTAGCCCGACAGACCGAGCCCGACAAAAGAGGGGATTGCCGCCCAACCAAGCGTTCGCTAGGGTTGGGCTGTTTTCCTTCCGAACAACAAGCCAAGGAGCCTTCCCATGAGCGACACCCCGATCGAGGTGGTCGATAACGCCGGTATCGTGCGACTGACCATCAGCCGTCCCAAGGCGCTGAACGCGCTGAACAGCGATGTGCTGAGTGAGCTGGAGCGCGTGCTGGCCGAGCTCGAGACCCGTAACGACCTGCGAGCCGTGCTGATCACCGGCGCCGGCGAGAAGTCCTTCGTCGCCGGCGCCGACATCGCCGAGATGCGCGGCAAGACCCCGGAGGAGGCGCGCGCCTTCGCCCGCCAGGCGCTGGCGACCTTCAAGCGCCTGGAGACCCTGCCGGTGCCCACCGTGGCCCTGGTCAACGGTTTCTGCCTGGGCGGCGGCTGCGAGCTGGCGCTGGCCTGCGACTGGGCGGTGGCCAGCGATAACGCCATCTTCGGCCAGCCCGAGGTGCTGCTCGGCGTGATCCCGGGCTTCGGCGGCACCCAGCGCCTGCCGCGCCGGGTCGGCCCGGCCATGGCGCTCGACCTGTGCACCACCGGTCGCAAGATCGACGCCAACGAGGCCCTGCGTATCGGCCTGGTCAACCGGGTGATGCCTCAGGCCGAGCTAGAGGCCTACGTCGAGGAGCTCACCAAACAGCTCGGCGGCAACGGGCCGCGCGCGGTGCGGGCCACCAAGCAGGCGATCCACGATGGCCTGGAGCAGGATCTCGACAGTGCTCTGTCGTTGGAAAACGCCCTGTTTGCCTTCTGCTTCGCCGGCGAGGAGCAGACCGAGGGCATGAGCGCCTTCGTCGAGAAGCGCAAGCCGAACTTCTGATTCCGCCTGCTTTTACCCCCAGACGACGCGGCCGTGGCGGAAACGCCACGGCCGCGCTGTGTCAGTGCCATGCCGCCAGGCGATAAGCAGCGGGGGTGAGCCCGCTGCGGCATCAGAATTCCAGGCGGAATCCCACATCGACCTGGTAGTGGCTATAGCCACTGCGGCCTTCCACGGTCTCGAGAAAGATATAGGCGGCGCGGCCCTGTGCCATCTGGGCCGTGAGCCCGGCCCCCAGGTTCAGGTAGGTGCGTTCCGGGGAGTCGGTGCTCAACGAGAAGGTCGTGTCGGTGGGATCCTCCTGGAAACGGGCATTGATCAGGCGGCTGCGGTCGCTGAATTCATGCTCGAGGCCTACGCGGGTGCTGTAGTGCATGACGCCCCACGACTGGCTGGAGGCATAGGAGAGCCGGACGGCGGCCTCTGCTGTCTGTGACTCGATGGTCTGGCTCTCGATGTGCAGCAGCGCACCCGCACCGAGGTTGTCGGGATGGCTGGGACGCTCGGTGTAGGCGTCGATTTCCCCTCGCAGATAGTTGAGGCTGGCCTCGTAACTGGTCGTCCAGGGGCCCCTGGAGAGATCGTAACCGGCGTTCAATCCCAGGCCATATTCGTTGCCCTTGGGCTTTGCCAGGGCGCTTTGGGTACTGATCGGTTCACTGAAGACGGTGCGCACCGTGTCATAGCGGTTGCGTCCCACCGTGGCAATGCCCTCGAGGTAGAACGCATCGGAAAGCATGCGGGTGCCATACAGGGAAAGGCTGTAGCCATCCACGTCGACACCACCTGCATTGTCGCGCAGGTCCGTGTCGGTTCGCGTGAAGCCCAGGGCGCCACCGACGACGGTGTCATCGGTGAGGCGATAGTCCATGCCGGTGGTGAGGCCGTAGCTCTGGCGGCGGAAGCCGGGCTCCGCCTCGCTGCTGTCGCGGCGGCTTTGCGATGCGGAGCCGTTGACGAAGACGCCCCATTGGCTGAACGCCAGAATGTCGCTGTCGCTGCTGGCGCCACCGCCGAGGATATTGTTGTACAGGCTGGAGGGTGCCTGGCCATCCTGCATGGCGAGGCTGAGGCCGCGGGTGCTTACGCCGGTGGCTCCCGCGCGTACTTCGCTCATGCGGCTGGAAACGTTATCCAACTGCTGTCGCATGGTCTGCATACTGACACGGCCCTGCGAGGCCACTTCATCGGGAGCCAGGCCATCATAGTAGTTGGGACCGGGATCCTCGTCTGCCGCTGCCGCCTCACACACGGTGAGCAGGTCATTCTGCCGGGATGTGCGCTGGCCTGCCGGTAGCTGACGTATCCCGCCGCACGCATTGTTCAGCGTGCGTGCTACCGTACGCTGGCGTTCTGTCAGCCCCTCCCGTAGTGCAGGATCTTCCGGTTCAGGCTCCAGTGGTTCTGGTTCTGGTTCTGGTTCGGGCTCTGGTTCGGGCTCTGGTTCGGGCTCTGGTTCGGGCTCCGGTTCGGGCTCTGGTTCGGGCTCCGGTTCGGGCTCTGGTTCGGGCTCTGGTTCGGGCTCTGGTTCGGGCTCCGGTTCGGGCTCTGGTTCGGGTTCCGGTTGTTCCGGCTCTGGCTGTTCCGGGGGTGGCGCCTCCTGTCCCAGAACTGCGATCGGCAGAGCCATAGCCGTAAGCAGGACGAACAGGCGTGCGGCCCATCCTCCTCGGCATCGACATGCCTGGAGCCGGGCAGGAGAAGTAGCATATGAAGCGCGCTTGCCCGTCAGGCCACGTGAATGGACCACGGCTCTTCCTCCCTTGCTCGGGACGTTCCGCTGTCGATCTCTCGCTGCCTGTCCGCCTGATTCCTGCCGGACTGCTCGAGAAGTGGTTGTTGTAGATGCCTCATTCGAGAGATTAGTCACAGGTTTCGGGCGCTGCCACTGAATTATAGGATGTAATCTGCACGCTCTTTGTGGGTTGCGACCGTGCTGCCACTACCTTTGCTAGAGTGCCCATGCACGTTTCTCAGGGCTCTACTAGACTGGCTAATGTTCAGCGCTGCCAATTGGATTCGGCGCCTCTGCACGTACGAGAAAGGCAGGGAACGATGAGTGAGCAGCAGCATCTCCGGCTCACCGGCCACTTCTCCAATGATTTCCGCATCCTGCGTTTCTCGGGAGCGGAGGAGCTTGGCCGGCTGTTCGAATTCACGGTGGAACTCCTGGCGACCTCCGAGGATATCGCTTTTCCGGACGTACTGGGCGGCAAGCTTACCCTATGTATCAAGCTGGAAGAGCGGGAGCGCTACTTCGATGGTTGTGTCGTGGGCTTTTCCCAGGTCGGCAGGCGTGGTCGGTATGCGCTCTACCACGCGCGACTGCGCCCCTGGTTCTGGTATCTCAGCTTGACGCGGGATTGTCGCATCTTTCAGAACCAGAGCGTTCCGGAAATCATCCAGGCGCTGTTTGCGGAACATGGACAGTCGGATTTCGAGGACGCGCTCTCTCAGGACTACGAAACCCGGGAATACTGTGTGCAGTACCGAGAGAGTGATTTCGACTTCCTGAGTCGATTGATGGAAGAGGAGGGCATCTACTACTTCTTCCGTCATTGCGAGGGCAAGCATGTCCTGGTGTTGGCGGATGCTCCTGTTTCTCATGAGCGAATTCCCGGGTGTAGCGAGGTGAACTTCCTGTCACCGGGCTCGGAAAGGGGACGGGCCCATGACCATGTCTGGGACTGGTGGCTGGGTCAGCAGATCCAGACCGAGCTCTTCGCCCTGCGCGATTTCGACTTCGAGAACCCCCGTAATCCACCGGAAGCCAAGGAGTCCCGTCCTCAGGAACACCAGGCGGGCAGTTATGAGGCCTATGACTATCCCGGCAGGTTTATCCAGGCGTCCCCCCGGGGCAGCCATCTGGCAGCCGTTCGTAGTGATGAAAGCCAGACGCAGTTCGAGTGCGTCAAGGCGATGGGTAATCTGCGGGCGATCATGTGCGGCGGGTTGTTCGAGCTCAAGGGCCATCCCCGTGACGACCAGAACAGGGAATACCTGATCACCAGCAGCAGTGTCGATGCCCGAGCCGCGGAATACGAGGCCACCACCGAGGCTGAGGAAGCCTCGTTCCGCTGCACCTTCTCGGCCATCGACAGCGGCGTCTGCTTCCGGCCGGCATGCGTGACTCCACGCCCGGTGGTGCAGGGGCTGCAGACGGCCCTCGTCGTCGGCAAGCCGGGCGAGGAGATCTGGACGGACCAGTATGGGCGGGTCAAATGCCAGTTCCACTGGGATCGGCAGGGGGCCAAGGACGAGAACAGCTCCTGCTGGGTACGTGTCTCGCAGGCGTGGGCCGGGAGTGGCTGGGGTGCCATGTTTGTGCCCCGCATCGGCCAGGAGGTCATCGTTGCCTTTCTGGAAGGGGACCCCGACAGGCCGATCATCGTCGGCCGGGTCTATAACGCCGATTGCATGCCGCCGTTTGGCCTGCCCGACGATGCCATGGTCGGCGGGGTCAAGTCGAATTCCACGCCGGGAGGCGGCGGCTACAACGAGATCTCGATGAACGATACGTCAGGTGAGGAGTTGGTGCATGTCCATGCCCAGAAGGACCACGATATCGTCGTCGGCAACGACGAACAGCATGCAGTGGGCCATGATCGTACCCGCTCCGTGGGCAACGACGAACAGAGCAGCATCGGCAATGATCGCAGCGAGACCGTTGGCAGCAATGAAACGCTACAAGTTGGAGCGAGCCGTACCGAGGCCGTAGGCGGGAGTGAGTCCGTCACCATCAGCCAGAATCGTACCCATACGATCAGCGGCAACGATGTCCTCAATGTTGTCATGACCCGCACCCAGTCCGTGGGGATCAACGACATGGTCAACGTGGGAGGGGCTCAGGAGACGAATGTCGGCGGCCTCCGTTCGGTGATCGTTGGGGGGCTCCAGAGTACGGCGGTGGGCGCCAGCATGAGCGAAAAGGTGGCCGGCAATCGCGATGAGAAAGTCGGCGGCAATCGCTCGAGCTCGGTGAGCAACAACGATTCCCTCAGCGTGGGCCAGGGCATGACCGTCAAGGTGGGCAAGAACCTGACCCTCGAGGCGGGCGACCAGGTTGTCATCCGCACCGGTAAGTCGAGCATTACCCTGAAGAAGGACGGCTCCATCACCATCCAGGGCAAGGACATTACCATTCAGGGTTCCGGTGGTATCAATGTCAAGGCCAGCAAGAATGTGGTGATCAAGGGCAAGAAGGTCCTGCAGAACTGACCGGGAAAAACCGGCTAAGGAGACTCACCATGACCGACGATCTCGCGGAAGTCGTTCCAAGACAGTGTACCCCGGCAAGCCATGACCGCATCGATGGTGTTGTTATCGGCCGTCTGGTCGGCTTCGATAGGGGCGGCTATCCCTTGGTGGCATTTCCCGGCAACGCCCGGTCCAACCCCGATGACGACACGGGAACCCGTGCCCGTAGCATGACCGATCTGGGGGGTGAGGATATCGGCCGGGAACTGGCGCTGATGTTCGAGAACGGCGAGCCGGGGTGTCCGTTGATCCTGGGGCGGATGCATGGCCCTGTGCATGGCCCTGTGCATGGCCCTGTGCATGGCCCTCTGCATAGCCCTGTGCATAGCCCCGATGGGGCGCCAGGGCGGTCGGGACTGATCGCCGAGACCGATGGAGCGCGCCTGGAGCTGCGGGCCGACCAGGAGATCGTGCTGCGCTGCGGGCGCGCCAGCATCACCCTGACCCGGGCCGGCAAGATCCTGCTGCGCGGGGCCTATCTGCTGAGCCGATCCTCGGGGGTGAACCGCATCAAGGGCGGCTCGGTGCAGATCAACTAGGCTCGGTGCAGATCAACTAACGGGTAGCGTGCCATGGAGCTGATCAACGCCACCCGGATGCAGGCCGGCTACACCCTGGGCATGGAGCCCAGCGGCCGGGAGCATCTGGTGGTGGTCGTCAAGGGGACCTTCGAGTTTCCGCGCAGTGCCGCGCCGCCGCGCCTGGCCGAGGATCAGCTGTCCCTGGTGACGGCGGATACCTTCACCGGCGACCCGGGCCTCTCGGCACCGGTGTTCGAGACCGACTACGTGCCCTGGAAACCCCGTTGCGATGTGCTGCTGCACGGCAGTGCACATGCCCCGGGGGGGCGGCCGGTGGCGCGTGTGCCGGTGGGGCTGCAGGTGGCGGGGATGACCAAGTATCTCCAGATGGTCGGCGAACGCACCTGGCAGGCCGGCCTCATCGCCATCAGCCCGGGGCCGCCGCAGCCTTTCTCCCACATGCCCATCACCTACGATCGGGCCTTCGGCGGCCTGGACGACTTTCACCCGGACGCGAGCAAGCACGCGGCCTACATGGCCAATCCCGTGGGCAAGGGCTATCACCGCAAGCTCAAGGCGGCGCTCGTCGACGGCACCCCCATGCCCAACACCGAGGCGCCGGATCACCCCGTGACGATGCCCAACCGGGACTATCGGCCGATGGCATTCGGCCCGCTGGGGCGTGGCTGGCAACCGCGGCTCGGCTATGCCGGCACCTACGACCAGCACTGGCTGGACGAGGTGTTCCCCTTCCTGCCCACGGACTTCCAGGACGCCTACTACCAGGCCGCCCCCGCGGATCAGCAGATTCCCTATCCGAGAGGCGGCGAGCCCGTTCAGTTGCTCAACCTGACCCCCGAAGGGCGCACCGCCTTCCGGTTGCCCGAGGTGGAGGTCCCGGTGGTCTTCTTCCACAAGGGAGGCGACCGTCACGAGACCCAGGCCGTGATCGACACCGTGGTGCTGCTGCCGGAGGCCGGCCTGTTCACCCTCAGCTGGCGCGCCAGCCTCCCGCTGCGCCGGAGCATCTTCGAGATCCCCCAGGCGCTGGCGGGACGCATGTCGCGTGGCTGGTGGCGTGCCCGCGAGCTGGGCAAGGCGTACCACACCTCGCTGGCCTCCGTGGTGCGTACCAAGCGCTCCGGCGAGATGGGAGACGAGCCATGATCGCGCCGGTGCTGGCGATCCTGGCCACGGGCATGGTCACCGGCGTGGGGCTGACCGCACCGGCCGCCTGCGCGGCCATCCGCTGCGCCATCGACAATTTCCAGGAGACCCGCTTCATGGATGCCGGCGGTGAGTGGATCCTGGGCTGTGAGGTGCCCCTGGAACAGCCATGGCGGGGCCGAGTCAAACTGGTGAAGATGCTGGCCATGGCCCTGCGGGAGTGCCTGGAGAGCGTGCCGGGCCTGGATCCGGCGGCGACACCCCTGCTGCTGGGCGTCGCCGAGAGCACCCGTCCCGGTCGCCTCGATGGGCTGGACGAGGCACTGATCCCCGAGGTGGAGGCCGAGCTCGACCTGCGTTTCCATCCCGGCTCTCGGGTTATCGCCGGTGGGCGTATCGCGGTGGCGGCGGGGCTATGGCGAGCCCGCGAGCTGCTCGCCAGCCGAGCCTGCGACCGGGCCATCGTTGCCGGTGTCGACAGCTTGCTGAGCGGGCCGGCTCTCGCCGCCTATGAGGCTCGCGATCGGCTGCTGACCAGCCAGAACTCCAACGGCTTTATTCCCGGCGAAGCGGCCGCGGCGCTCGTCGTCGAGTTGGCGCGCCCCAGCGAGACGCCGCAGCTGCTGTGCATGGGCCTGGGCTTCGGCACCGAGCCGGCACATGTGGAGGCCGAGGACCAGCCCCTGCGGGCGGACGGCCTGGTGGCGGCGATCCGTAACACCCTGGCCGAGGTGGGGACCACCCTGGCGGCCACGGACTTCCGCATCGTGGATGTCTCCGGCGAGCAGTATGGCTTCAAGGAAGCCGCCCTGGCGCTGGGCCGGCTGCTGCGCGAGCGCAAGGCGGAATACGACATCTGGCACCCGGCCGACTGCATCGGCGAGGTAGGCGCGGCCATCGGTGGCGTGATCCTCGGCGTCACCCGTGCCGCCGTCACCAAGGCCTACGCCCCGGGCAATCACGTGCTCGCTCACTTCGGCAACGACGACGGCCGCCGCGCCGCCGCCGTCCTGAGCTACCAGCCGGTGAGGGCTTCCTGATGGGCAATGATGTCTTTGCCAACGGTCGTGAGATCTCCTGCAAGGCGGCAGACGGGAAGGCCATCGCCGCCTTCCCCGATGTGTGCATGACGCCCCCGGAAAATCCGGCCACCCCGCCCGGCGTGCCGGTGCCCTACCCGAATACCGGCATGGCCAAGGATGCGACCAGCGGCAGCAAGAACGTCAAGATCTCCAGGAAGGAGGTGATGCTGAAGAACAAGTCCTACTTCAAGAAAAGCACAGGGAACGAGGCGGGAAGTGCGGCCAAGAAGGGGGTGGTGACCAGCGTCAATCGGGGGAAGGTGTATTTCACGGCCTGGTCGATGGACGTGAAGTTTGAGGGAGAAAACGTTGTGCGTCATTTGGATTTGACGACGCATAATCATGCTTCTTCGCCTGGTCAAACTCCGCCATGGCCGTATGCCGATGGTGCCAGCGTATCGGTTGGTGATCCTTGCAAAAAAGAAAAGCGAAAGGTCCAGAAGCACTGTGATCCTGAGAAAGACTGGAAGAAGAACTGTCCCTCGCCTCCGCCCTCTATCGGACCTAGCCCAGGAAAGGGTTCGCCGGCTATGTCTGCATGGCAGGTTAATAACAAGGCACGCCTCGAACTTTTCGACGACTTCTCTCAAGCAGTAAAAAAGAACAACTGTCTCAACGCGCGTAAATGCATGTTGGTCAGCAAGTCGCAGTCGGAGAATGGCAAGGAGTGTTGTCCTGGACAAACTGGTGATCATCTGATCGAGGGCGCGAGTTTTGAGGGCCTAGCAGAGTGGGGGGCATATAAGTACTCTGCGGCGCCTACCGTCTGCGCTGAGGGGCCGAGCTGGCACACGGGAAGCCATCGAGATCTGAGCTTGTATCGACACGCGGCGACAACAAACCTCTCAAAGGATGGAAAATGGTCGCGTAAAAAAGCAACCCGCGTGGGAGCCAAGTCTGTGCGCATGGCGTTTCCGCGGTCTGGTTGCTCGCAAAAGTGCATCGAGGCACAGCTGAACAAGTATCACGACGGCAAGTGCAGCGTGACCCCTGAGACAGATATCGATGCAAGCTCGAATGCGCCTAAAGATGCCGTTCTTCAAGACGTTGCGAAACACTTGATGGGGTTTTGAATGGATAAATCTCAATTCAGTTTTATCGACGGCGCTATCATCGATTCAGCAACCATTCGCCTTATCGGTATTGAGGACGCTCGGGCGGAGAGTGAGGCCCCGCATGGCCTGATACTGACGCGGCGCGGCGGCCAATGGCTTGCGGTCGGAATCGGAGAGCGATTGGTCTCGTGCACCACGACACTAGTGCCGGACTACGCCTTCATAGCGATTGCCGAGTCCGGTCGAGAAGTGGACATCGGCAACAATACTCTTCGACAGGAAGTCGTGGCACTGGGTGAACACTCGCCTACTTCGAATGGCCCTTTGACCGCAGTGCGGGCTATTGCGGACGGACACGTGTTTTGTGTCGGTACTGCGCGCCAGGCCTACCGGAAGACGGGCAGCTCGAGCTGGGTCAGAGTAGACCAGTCCTGCAAGCCGAAAGATCCCGAATCGCGTAGCACGACAGCTTTCCTTTCAGTCGACGGCTTCTCCGCAGAAGAGGTTTATGCAGTCGGGTGGGATGGAGAGATATGGAGGTTTGATGGATCTGTTTGGCATCAGATGGACTCACCAACCAACGCTGCATTGCATGGGGTGCATTGTGCACCCAATGGTATGGTCTATATCTGCGGTAAGTGCGGCACTCTTCTCAAGGGGCGGGAATCTGTCTGGGATATCTTGGGTCAGTCCGATACGGAGGAGGACTTAAGAAGTGTTTGTATGTTTGAAGGCGTGCTTTACGTATGCAGTACGAATCTTGTCTACCGATGGCGTGATGAAGAATTGGAGGTGGTCAAGATGGCTTCTCCTGTCTCCTCGGCAGGTCGGCTGACCGCCACCGACCAACGGATGCTTTCAATTGGACTCAAGGACGTTACGATTTTCGATGGCCAGGATTGGCATCAAATCATTTAAAAACGGTTGAAGTTGTCGGGTTGGAGAAGAGGAACAGAAGCCGAATGCTCGTGACGCTGCATTTCATCAAGCATTCCCGAAGTGGAGCGACTGCCGGCTACTGGGCTCCCCATTCAAACTGTACCGCTATAGAGGCCTTCGCCATGCGTTACTTACTGCCTGCCGCGCTTCTGTTCGCCAACCTTGCCTGTACCGCGCCGGAACCTCAGAAGGCGCTGGATGACAACGACTGGTGATAATAATCTTGTGCGATCCGAGGATTGATTGACGTGGTCACTGTGATGTATTTGCACGCCATTGAGAAGGTGGTCGATCAGCACGCTGAAGAGAGTGCTTTTCTCTGGCTTCTGCGTGATGAGGCTGTTGCTGCGCCGCATTATTCACTACTCGACTTGGCTAAGTTGGACAAGCGTGTCGAGGCCCACCTCGACGGCCTGCGCATCGCCGGCGACGCTGGCTGGGACGTCTGTGCTGCAGAGCTCGCCCACGAGGAGCCCGGCGAGGTCTTCGCCGCCGCGATGCTGGCCCTGGAAAGCGGGGACGCGGCGCGTATCCGGCGCGTCTACGAGGTGGTCGCTTCGGCCCCCGAGACGCAGCACGGGCTGGTCTCGGCCTTCGGTTGGGTCGATCGCGCCTGTTGGCGCGGCGAGGTCAGGGATCTGCTGGTGGCGGACTCACCCTTCTGGCGTCGGCTGGGGCTGGCGGCGGCGGCCACCCAACGGGTGGATCCCGGGCGACCGCTGCTGGAGGCGCTGGAGGCCGGTGAGCCGGCCCTGTGCGCGACGGCGCTGCGGGCGGCCGCACGCCTGGGGCGTGCGGACCTGCTGCCGGCGGTGCAGGCGCAGTTGACCAGCGACGACGAGGCGGTGCGCTTCTCCGCCGCCTGGGCGGCGACCCTGCTCGGGGATCGCGGCGCGGCGCCTCGCGTGGCCCTGGCATGCGTCGAGGCGGACCACCCGTTGTTCGCGGCACCCGCCCTCAGGGTGGCACTGCGCGCGCTACCGCCCAACGAGGGGCAGCAGTGGCTGGGGCATCTTGCCCGGCAGCCGCACACGCTACGCAATGCGGTGGTGGCCTGCGGCATCCTCGGTAATCCGGTCAATGTTCCCTGGCTGCTGGAGCAGATGGGCATACCGGAGCTCGCCCGCGTCGCCGGCGAAGCCTTCACCCTGATCACGGGGGTGGACCTGGCCTACGAGGACCTCGAGGGGGAGTGGCCCGAGGGGTTCGAGGCCGGCCCCACGGAGAACTCCGAGGATGAGAACGTGGCGATGGATGCCGACGAGGATCTGCCCTGGCCGGAGCCGCGCCTGGTGGCCGACTGGTGGTCGCAGCACCAGGGTCGCTTCGCGGCCGGGCAGCGTTATCTGCTGGGGCGCCCCCTGACGCCGGAGCACCTGCAGTGGGCGCTGTGCCATGGCAGACAGCGTCAGCGCGAGGCGGCGGCCCAGGAGCGCAAGCTGCTGAGCCCCGGCGAGCCATTGTTCGAGACCCGGGCACGGGGAGACGTGCAGCAGCAGTGGCTGGGGTTACCTATCAGAAATATCTGAGATTGCCCCTGGCTGGATGTCAAAATAACGCTGGTTTTTCAGTCGCTTGGTTGTATCTTCGGGATGACATCTTTTTCGTACGGTTACGCGCCGGTACAGGTGCTATACCTGATAAAAGCAGGATGCAGCATCTAGGGTCTGTCCGGAAGCTGGCTGTGCTCGGCCATACGGCGTTAAACATCGGCTCAAAGTACTCATTTACACCCCGTAAACTCCGTCTTTTCGCCGATGTTTGCCTTGTCTGACCTGAGCTTGCCGACTTTTC
This sequence comes from Halomonas sp. HK25, assembly GCF_047795635.1. Lineage (GTDB taxonomy): Bacteria > Pseudomonadota > Gammaproteobacteria > Pseudomonadales > Halomonadaceae > Halomonas. The sequence continues at coordinate 1,310,797 of NZ_CP181044.1, forward strand.
AGACAAAGCCTGGTACTCCCTCGGCGTCGTTTCGCTTCTGCTTCTTGCTTCTGTAGTGCAACGGGGAAGGCGGTATCGCCGAGGGGCATAAGGCATATCGCGAACACTCTAAACGGGGATCCTGTCATGGATCTGCAAGCGTTGCTCGAGCCGCATAGCGTGGAGCCGCCGGCAGGGGTGGATCTGGATGCTGCGGGCGAGATACTCGCCCTGGACATGTTGGCCAAGTGGGGGGTGGCCGAGGAGGAACCCGAGTGGGAAGAGTTGCGGTCGGCCTGTCTCGTGGCACTGAACAAGAGCCATGACCTTCGCCCCGCTGTCTATCTGACGGCCGCGTTACTTCACACCCATGGAATATCGGGCTTCGCTGATGGACTGCAACTGCTCCGCGGCTTGTTGGAGCAGTACTGGGAGTCGCTGTTTCCGCCATTGGACGAAGACGGCGATGCCATGGAGCGCTCCAGTGCGCTGTTCAATCTCACCAACTTTCACAAGGTCCTGAAACCGCTGCGCAATATTCCCCTGGTGGAGGACCGCGCAGTGGGCCGGTTCAGCCTGCAGGATATCGAGATCGCCGAGGGCAAGACCGGGGCGCCCGAGGGGTATGGGGGGGAGTTGCCCCAGGTGGGGTTGATCCAGGCGGTGTTTCAGGCCGTCGGTCAGAAAACGTCACGGGAAGTGGCGGTGGCCCTCAGTCGGGCCGTGGATGAGTTGGACGCCATCGAGAACCTGTTTCGGGAGCACGTTGGGCCCGAGCAGGCCCCCGATCTATCCCGCTTGAAGGAGCAATTGCAGCGGGTCGGCGTGGCGCTGCGTACTTATATGCCCAAGGGGGGCCTAGCCGGGGCCGATACCGAAGCGAGCGAGGCAGCAGGCCCTCGGGCGTTCGAGGGTGAGATGGCAGCCAGCCAGCAGGCGGGAGCCGCCGTCCCTCTGCCATCGGCCATGGCAGGCGACATCCAGAGTCGGCAGGATGCCGTGGCCGCCATGGAGGGTATTGCCCGATATTTCCGTCGCCATGAGCCATCGAGTCCGATCCCCCTGCTGATGGAGCGGGCGCAACGGCTGGTGGACATGGACTTCCTGTCTATTCTTCGGGATGTGGCGCCCGATGCCGTGGCCCAGGGGGAGAAGCTGCGCGGCGACGACAAGACCGAGTGACGATGCCTCCTGGGCAGCGCGAAGAGGCCTGAGACGTCGCCTGAACAACAGCACTGAAGGGGGTACGCAATCATGGTCAAGCCCAGTTCCCAGAAATTCATCGCCCGGAACCGGGCACCACGGGTGCAGATCGAGTATGACACCGAGCTGTACGGTGCCGAGAAGACGGTGCAGCTGCCATTCGTGATGGCGGTGCTGGCCGACCTGGTCGGAGACAGCCAGGAGCAACTGCCGCCGGTGGATGGTCGCAAGCTGCTGGAGATCGACGTCGACAACTTCGACCAGCGCATGAAGGCGCTTCGTCCCGGCCTCCAGTTTGCGGCGCCGAACCGCCTCACCGGCGAAGGCAATCTCGCGGTCGAATTGGAACTCGAGAGCATGGACGATTTCTCGCCGGCGGCGGTGGCACGCAAGATCGAGCCGCTGCGGCAACTGCTGGAAGCCCGGCAGCAACTGGCGAATCTGGTGACCTACATGGATGGCAAGTCCGGTGCCGAGGAGTTGATCGCCAAGGTCCTGAACGATCAGGGTCTGCTCGAGACACTGGGCGCGACGCCGAAGGGCGACGACGAAACGCAGAGCGAGGGCTAAGTCATGGCCGAGACAGACACCGACAAGGCGCCGCAGAGCCAACCCGAGGCGGAAGCGCTTACTGCCGACGACTTCAGCCAGCTGCTGCAGAAGGAGTTCCGGCCCAAGTCCGACCGGGCGCGCGAAGAAGTGGAGACGGCGGTCAAGACCCTGGCGGCGCAGGCACTGCGGGAGACCACGGTCATCTCCGATGATGCCATCAGCACCATCAATGCCATCATCGCGGAGATCGACGAGAAGCTCACCGACCAGGTCAACGAGGTGCTCCACCACGAGAAGTTCCAGGCCCTGGAGGGCGCGTGGCGGGGCTTGCACCATCTCGTCAACAATACCGAAACCGACGAGATGCTGAAGATCCGCTTCATGCCGATCAGCAAGAAGGAACTACACAAGACCCTGCGCAAGTACAAGGGTACCGCCTGGGACCAGAGCCCGATCTTCAAGCGGATCTACGAGGAGGAGTATGGCCAGCTCGGTGGGGAGCCGGTGAGCTGTATCCTCGGCGATTACCACTTCGACCATGGACCCCAGGACGTGGAGCTGCTGTCCGGGATGGCCCAGATCGCCGCGGCCGCCCATGCCCCCTTCATTGCCGGCGCCGATCCCGGGTTGCTGCAGATGGACTCCTGGCAGGAACTGACCAATCCCCGTGATCTGACGAAGATCTTCTCCACGCCCGAATATGCCGGCTGGCGATCGCTCAGGGAATCGGAGGACTCCCGATACCTGGCCCTGGCGATGCCGCGTTTCCTGTCCCGGCTACCCTACGGAGCCGCCACCGAGCCGGTGGAGGAGTTCGATTTCGAGGAAGATACCGCCGGCCCCAACGCGAGCAAGTACACCTGGGCCAATTCCGCCTATGCCATGGGGGTGAACATCAATCGCTCGTTCAAGCTGTATGGCTGGTGCACGCGGATTCGTGGCGTCGAGTCCGGTGGTGCCGTGGAAGGCTTGCCGGTGCATACCTTCCCCAGCGACGACGGCGGTGTCGACATGAAGTGTCCCACCGAGATCGCCATCAGCGATCGCCGTGAGGCCGAACTGGCCAAGAGTGGGATGATGCCGCTGATCCATCGCAAGAATACTGATGTGGCGGCCTTCATCGGTGCCCAGAGCCTGCACAAGCCGGCGGAGTATGACGACCCGGACGCCACGGCCAATGCCCGGTTGGGGGCCAGGCTGCCGTACCTGTTCGCCACGACACGTTTCGCGCACTACCTCAAGTGTATCGTTCGCGACAAGGTGGGCTCCTTCAAGGAGCGCGAGGACATGCAGAAGTTTTTGCAGGGTTGGATCATGAAGTACGTCACCGGCGATCCCGCCAATGCCACCGAAGAGACGAAGGCACGCAAGCCCCTGGCGGCGGCCGAGGTGCAGGTCATGGAGGACGAGGCCAATCCCGGCTACTACACCTCGACTTTTTATCTCCGGCCGCACTATCAGCTGGAAGGGCTCAGTGTCTCGCTACGCCTGGTCTCGAAGTTGCCATCCGCCAAGGGCAAATGAAGAGTGCGGATAATGGAATAAGGGGCTGACGAGGAGGTCGGGAGTATGGGGCCGGGCTGGATGTGTCCAGGGCCGGCGATGCAGTGGAACGGGTAAGGGGAGTTAAGGTGTCATGGCTGTAGACATGTTTCTGAAGCTGGAGGGCATCGATGGCGAGTCCGCCGACCATGCCCACGAAGACGAGATCGATGTGTTGTCCTGGAGTTGGGGGGCGAGCAACTCCGGCACCATGCATATCGCCCGCGGCGGGGGCGCCGGCAAGGTCAGCTTTCAGGACCTCAACATCACCAAGTACGTGGACAAGGCCTCAACAGGGATCATACAGGCGGTGGCCGTCGGCAAGCATGTCCCGTCAGCCACGCTGACCGTGCGCAAGGCCGGGGGCGATGAGCCGATCGAGTATCTGGTGATCGAGATGAAGAGCGTCCTCGTCAGTTCCTATCAGACCGGCGGCTCCCAGGGCGAGGAGCGGTTGACGGAGTCCATCACCCTCAACTTCGCGGAGTTCAAGGTGATCTATACCCCACAGGACAGCGACGGCACGGCGGAGGCCGAGGTGGACTTCGGCTACAACATCGCCAAGAACGAGACGGCTTGAGGGCAGGGGCACGTAACTGTCAACGGATCGGCCGGTGCGGGTGCCGGGCCGTGGTCCGTCGTCGCGTGGGTGCTGATCGGGAGCGGGGAACATGCCGGAACTGGTGAACAAGGAAGCCTTGCAGCCGTCCCTGCTGGACCGGTTGACGGATCGCGCCCGCTTCCTCGAGTGGCTCGGCCTGGCCTATCGGGACGCGGCGCTCGAGGAGGCGGGCCTCACCCGCGACATGATCCGCGACATGCTCGGCACGCTCGGCATCGAGCGAGTGGCGGATGAGGACAGCGAGGGTATCGAGGGCTGGCAGAATCGCCCGGAAATCCGTTCCTTTCGCCAGGTGCTGGAGCTTCGGCCACGGCCCCAGGCGCCGCCACTGGCGTCGCTGGTGGACGTTCGGCACCGTCGCCTGGTGCCCAATCGGGACGAGTCCCGTGATGATCGAGTGATCTCGTCTCGACGCCTGCGGCAACTGGTGCTTCGAGATCTGGGCTGGTTGCTGAACACCGGCTGCATGGCGGACCTGGTGGGGCTCGGGGAGTACCCGCATATCGAACGCTCGGTGCTCAACTATGGCGTGCCGGACATGGCGGGCACGCACCTGACGGGGGCCGATGCCCCACTGCTGGCGGATCGGCTGCGCAGCGCCATCGAGCGATTCGAGCCGCGGCTTCGGCATGTGCTGGTGACACCCGTCGAACCGGGTGCCGAGGGCAGGCTCAATACCCTGGCCTTCCTGATCGAGGGCGAACTCTGGGGGCAGCCGTTACCCGAGCCGCTCTACCTGCACACCGAACTCGATCTCAGTGATGCCTCGGTCACCGTGCGTGAGGTGGCGGGGCATTGATGGCTTCCCGACTCCCAGGCGGATGCTATGGACCCCAGTCTGCTCAGGCTCTATGAACAGGAACTGCGCTACATCCGGGAGATGGGGGCCGAGTTCGCCCGGGACTATCCGAAGATTGCCGGGCGCCTGGGCATGGAGGGGCTCGACTGCGCCGACCCCTATGTCGAGCGGCTGCTGGAAGGATTCGCCTTCCTGACGGCGCGGGTCCAGCACAAGATCGAGGCACGCTTTCCGGAGTTCACCCATCGGCTGCTCGACCTGGTCTATCCGCATCTCACCGCCCCGCTACCGTCCATGGCCATGGTGGTCCTGCAGCCGGACCTGGCGGCCGGGACCCTGGATGCCGGGTACCGCATTCCGGCCGGGACGGCCCTGCGCAGTCAACTGGGCAAGGGCGAGAAGACTGCGTGTGAGTATCGCACGGCCCACGAGGTCTGCTTGTGGCCCCTACGGCTGGCCCAGGCCCGTTACCTGGTCAACCCGGGGATGATGGCGGCCCGTGGCGTGCCGATACCCGCGGGCATCCGTTCGGCCATTCAGCTCGAGCTCGAGCTGACCCATGGAGGCAGCCTCGCCGACCTGCCCCTCGATCGCCTGGCGTTTTACCTGCATGGCGGCGACGAGCTGCCCATGTGGCTCTACGAGATACTGCACGGTGCCTTCGCCGGCGCCTGCCTGCGCGATGATTCCGATCGGGAAGCCAGGGTCGATCCCGGCATTGGCATTCGCCAGCCGGGGTTCGACCGCCGGGAGGCGCTGCTGCCCTCGGTGAGGCGCTCCTTCGATGGCTATCGGCTGCTACAGGAGTACTTTGCGTTCCCCCCGCGCTTCCTGTTTGCCGAGCTCACCGGCCTGCAACCCGGGCTACGTCGGCTGGCCGGAGACCGCCTCGAGATCACGCTGCTGTTGCGGCGCACCGATCCCCGCCTCGAACACGCCCTGGATGCGAAGGCCTTCCGGCTGAACGTGACGCCGGCGATCAATCTGTTCCCCTATACCGCCGACCGCATCACCGTGAAGCCGGAGGCGACCGAGTTTCATGTGGTGCCGGATCGCAATCGACCCTTGGACCTGGAGGTGTACCGGGTCGAGGGCGTCACCGGTTATACCCACAGCCGGGAGGGCGGCTACCCCTTCCACCTGTTCTACCGCGTCGGGCGAGGCGTGGACGAGGCCGAGCCCGGCGCCTATTTCCTCGTCTCGCGACGACCGCGGCTGAGCTCCACCCGCCAGCGGCGGCGCGGGAGCCGCACCGGTTATCTCGGCAGTGAGGTCTTCATCTCGCTGGTGGACGAGCGGCATGCCCCCTATTCGGCCACCCTGCGCCAGCTCGATGTGAAGCTGCTGTGCAGCAACCGGGACTTGCCGATCCAGATGGCGGTGGGCAGGGGCGCGACGGATTTTACCCTGGAGACGGCGGCACCGGTGGAATCGGTGCGTATCCTGGTGGGGCCGACGCGGCCCAGGGAGGCGTTCCAGTCCGGTGAAACGGCCTGGCGGCTGGTCAGCCATCTGTCGCTGAACTACCTGTCCCTGCTCGATGAGGAGGGCGACGGGGCCCGGGCGTTGCGCCAGCTGCTCGATCTCTACGTCGACCCCAGGGGCCCAATGGCGCGTCATGTGGAGGGGGTGGTGTCCATCGCATCGAAGCCCGTCGTGGGCCGCATGCCGGTCAATGGTCCCATCTGCTTCGGCAATGGACTGGAGTTGCGGCTACGCCTCGACGAGGACGCCTTCACCGGCGTCGGGGCCTTTCTGCTCGGCGCCGTCCTGGAGCGCTTTTTTGCCAAGTATGTCTCCGTCAACAGCTTCACCGAGACCGTCGTCGAATCGCTGCAGCGTGGTGAGATCATGCGCTGGCCGGTGCGAGCGGGCATGAGGGAGGCACTATGACGTTACCCAGACCCCAGGCGACGCTGCCGCGATCCCTGACAGAAGCACCGGAGCGGTTCACGCTGTTCGCGGCCCTGCGCTGGGTCGAGGCCAGTGCGCCAGATCACCCGCGGCTGGGGCGCAGCCGGCGGGTCGCCGAGGATGTGGTCCGCCTCGCCCAGGTGCCCTCGCTGCGCTTCGCGCCGGGTGAGCTCACCCATATCGAGCCCGGCCTTATCGAGCATGGAAAGGTGCCCCGGCTTTACGCCGAGGGGTTCGGCCTGCTCGGGCCCAATGGTCCGCTGCCGCTGCATCTCACCGAGTATGCGGATGAGCGCCGCCGCCTGCACCAGGACCCGAGCTTCGCCGATTTCCTCAATCTCTTTCATCACCGCCTGGCCTCGCTGTTCTATCGCGCCTGGGCGGATGCCGAACCGGCCGTGGAGGCGGATCGCCCCGACAACCGGTTCTTCTGGTACCTCGGTGCCCTGGTCGGCCTGGGCACGCCGGGCCTGCAGGGGCGCGATAGCGTGGGCGATCGCGCCAAGCTGTATCGGGTCGGCCGCTTCGCCGCCATGGCGCGCTGCCAGGAGGGACTGGAGGACATCCTGGAGGATCATTTCGGGGTCTCGGTCAGGGTGGTGCCCTTCCAGGCCCGCTGGCTGGATATCCCCGAGCACGAGCGGTTGTGCCTGGGGCGCGGTCGAGCGGTCGGCCGATTGGGACGAGATGCCAGCCTGGGACGCCGCTCATGGCAGTGTCAGTTCAGTTTCCGGGTGGTGCTCGAGGCGCTCACCCGAGTGCAATACGAGACCTTTCTACCGGGGCAGCCGGGTCTGACCGAGCTGGGTGATCTGGTGCGCGCCTATACGGGCGGCGAGCTCAGCTGGGACCTGGAACTGCGGCTGAAACCCCGTCAGGCGCCGTTGCTGCGGCTCGCGCGTGGGCAGCGGCTGGGCATGTCCACCTGGCTCGGGCGGCATGCGCATGACCATGTCGCCCAGGCCCTCATCCGTGATGCGCACAGGCGCCGTGGCGTCCCCCGGCGTGGGCCGGGAGCAGCCGGCGAGGGAGGTTAGCCATGGCAGATATCAGCCGTACCCAACTCTTCGGCAAGTTGAACGCGCTTGCCTATCAGGCCATCGAGAGTGCCACCACCTTCTGTCGCCTGCGCGGCAATCCCTATGTGGAGCTGGCGCACTGGTTTCACCAGTTGCTGCAGCAGAACGACTCCGACCTGTTGCGCATCATTCGCTATTTCGAACTCGACGCGGCGCGTCTGGCTCAGGACCTGACCCGGGCGCTCGATGCCCTGCCGCGGGGGGCCACCTCGATCACCGATCTTTCCTCCCATGTCGAGGAGGCCGTCGAGCGTGGCTGGGTCTGGGCGACGCTCCGCTTCGGCGAGCGCCAAGTGCGCAGTGGTCATCTGGTGGTCGGACTGATGAAGACCACCGGGTTGCGCAATGTGCTGCCCAATCTGTCCGGGGAGTTCCGCAAGGTCTCGGCCGACCGGCTGGTGGACGAATGGGAGCGTATCGTCGGCGGCTCACCGGAGGAACGGCTGGCGGCCAAGAGCGGCGCTCCGACCGACGAAGCCTCGCCGGTGCCGCCGGCCGAGATGGGCAAGCAGGAGGCGCTACGGCGCTTCACGGTGGACATGACCGAGCAGGCTCGGCAGGGCAAGATCGACCCGGTCATCGGCCGCGATGAGGAGATCCGCCAGATGATCGATATCCTCATGCGGCGGCGACAGAACAACCCCATGCTCACCGGCGAGGCGGGTGTCGGCAAGACCGCGGTGGTGGAGGGCTTTGCCGTGCGCCTGGCCAGCGGCGACGTCCCGCCGCCGCTCAGGGACGTCTCCCTGCGCTCCCTGGATGTCGGCCTGCTGCAGGCGGGGGCCAGCGTCAAGGGCGAGTTCGAGAATCGCCTGCGCCAGGTGATCGAGGAGGTTCAGGCCTCGGAGAAACCGATCATCCTGTTCATCGACGAGGCCCACACCCTGGTCGGTGCCGGAGGGGCGGCCGGCACCGGCGATGCCGCCAACCTGCTCAAGCCGGCGCTGGCGCGCGGGACCCTGCGCACCATCGGTGCCACCACCTGGGCCGAGTACAAGAAGTACATCGAGAAGGACCCGGCGCTGACCCGTCGCTTCCAGGCCGTGCAGGTGCCGGAGCCCAGCGAGGACAAGGCCGTGGCGATGATGCGCTCGCTGGCGACGGTGCTGGAGCAGCATCACCGGGTGCTGGTGCGCGACGCGGCGCTGACCGCCGCCGTCCAGCTATCGTATCGCTATATCCCGGCCCGCCAGCTACCGGACAAGGCGGTCAGCCTGCTGGATACCGCCTGTGCCCGGGTGGCCATTTCCCAGCATGGGGTCCCGGCGGAAGTGGAGGACAGCCGGCGGCGTATCCAGGTGCTGCAGACGGAAGCGGAGATCATCGCCCGGGAGCGGGCGGTGGGCCTGCCGGTAGCAGGTCGAGACCAGCAGGTGGCCGAGGCCCTCGACGCCGAACGGCAGCGCTTGCAGGCGCTGGAGGCGAACTGGCAGCGGGAGAAGTCGCTGGTGGACGAGATCCTCGCACTGCGCCGACAGCTGCGGGAGCATGCGGGCCGCGTCGATACGCCTCCTCTGGTTGAGGAAAGTATTGAGGAGAGTATTGAGGAAGACACCGAGCCGGCCCCCCCGACGGAGGAGCTCGCTGCCGCTGGCGGTAACGAGCTGGAGGGGGAGCCGGGGTTCGATCCGGCGGCGGCCATGGCGCGACTGGAGGAATTGCAGGAGGAACTCGACCGGCTGCAGGGCGAGACGCCGCTGATCCTGCCCAGTGTCGACGCCCAGGCCGTGGCCTCCGTGGTGGCCGACTGGACCGGCATCCCGGTCGGGCGGATGGTGAAGGATGAGGTGACGACCGTGTTGAGCCTGGCGGATCGTCTGGCCGCCCGGATCAAGGGACAGGATCACGCCCTCGACATGATCGCCCGGCGGGTCCAGACCTCTCGCGCCAACCTGGACAATCCCGGCAAGCCGGTGGGGGTGTTCATGCTGGCCGGCCCCTCCGGGGTCGGCAAGACGGAGACGGCGCTGGCGTTGGCGGAGCAGCTCTACGGCGGCGAGCAGAACCTGATCACCATCAACATGAGCGAGTTCCAGGAGGCGCATACGGTCTCCACCCTGAAGGGTGCTCCGCCGGGGTATGTCGGCTATGGGGAGGGGGGCGTGTTGACCGAAGCCGTGCGTCGCCGCCCCTATAGCGTGGTGCTGCTCGACGAGGTGGAGAAGGCCCACCCGGACGTGCACGAGATCTTCTTCCAGGTGTTCGACAAGGGGACCATGGAGGACGGCGAGGGGCGGATGATCGATTTCAAGAACACCCTGCTCATCCTTACCACCAATGTGGGGACCGAGCTGATCATGCAGGCGTGTGACAGCGGTCGGCAACGCCCCGACACGGCGGAGCTCAACAAGCGGCTGCGCGTGCCCCTGCTGCAGGTGTTTCCGCCGGCCTTGCTGGGACGCATCGTGACCATTCCCTATTATCCACTGGGCGACGACATGCTGCGGGAGATCGTTCGTCTGCAGCTCGGCCGGGTCGGACGGCGGGTGCAGGAGAGTCATGGTGTGCCGTTCAGCTACGATGACGCCGTGCTCGAGCTCATCCTCGAGCGCTGTACCGAGCTCGAGAGCGGAGGGCGGATGATCGACGCCATCCTGACCAACTCGCTGTTGCCGGTACTGAGCCGGGAGTTCCTGACGCGCCTGGTCGACCACTGCCCCGTGGAGCGGGTGCACGTCAGCGTGGCGAATGCCGAATTCGCCTATGCCTTCGATAACGGAGGTCTTCGCTGACGGAGGCCTTCGATGCCCGATCGTGTCGGCCCTTGCTTGACGCTGGTTCCCGCGTGGCTGACTCTGAGGGCAAGAGGCCTGCCCGCCGTGTCCTTATCCGGCGAAAGGCCCCGTGAGATGCCTTCAGGATGACGACAAGGGGCGGTTGCCGAATCGATTATGGTTAGAGCGCGGATGGTCGATGTGGATTATTACAGCTTCAGGCAACTGCTCAAGCAAGCGACGGATCGCGGGGGGCGTATCGAGACGCGCGATACCGAGCGCTGGAATGCCTATATCAAGACGCACAAGCTCAATGCGACTGCGGCACGGGCCATTGCCGCCAATCGCTTCGACTCTCCCGAATCGGTGATCATCGACCTGGGCGGTGAGGGCGATGGTTTGTATGTCTATTCGGATCTGGAAGAGGGCTGTCTGCGCCTGGTATATCAGAGCTAGCCGCCTGTCGGTATCGCCTGGCAAGGAAGCCCCGAGGCCACTACTGTTTCAGTAGACACTGACTCCATGGCGCAGCTCGGCTGTGTGACGGTATCGGGTATTTGCTTGGTATCCACCTGGGTTGGGGTAGGCTCATGGCACTCACACTGACGGTGATCAACGAGGCCGCGTCGCGTCTGGGGAGCCAAGCCAGTCACCGCTGGTTGGACAGAGGCGGTACCTTGGGCAGGGCACCCAACAACGACTGGGTGTTGCCCGACCCGGAGATGGAAATCTCGCGTTGCCATGCGCGAATTCGCTACCAGGAAGGGCGCTATTTCCTCGAAGACTCGAGTGCCAATGGCATCCTGCTGGCAGATGGCATGACCCGGCTGGATCCGGCAGAACCTCTGCTGCTCCAGGATGGACTCGAGTTCCTGATCGGTGATTGCCGTATCCGTGCCCGGATCGACACGCAAGAAGCAGTGACGCCGCCGCTCCTGCCGGGCACTCCTGCCGACCACGAGGTGCCGGATCCCCTGGAACTGCTCGGTGGGGCCGTGCAGTCGCCATCGAAGCCGACCCAAGCGTCGCCATCCGACCACTCCTACCTGAGTGAGCACTTCCGTGCGCCCCGTGTTACGGAAACGCCTCCGCCGAGTGAGCCGCCTGAGCCCCCGGCCGCCTCGCCTGCTGCCCAGTCGCCATCGAGTGATGCCCCCGCCGAACCGCTGCTGCCGGATGACTGGTGGCAGGAGCTGTCCGGCTCGACGCCTCCCCAGCCTAAACCCCGGCCTAAACCCCAGCCCCAGTCACAGCCACCATCAGCCGCGCCGGTATCCGCTCCGGCCAGGGATGCCGGTGGGTCCAAGACGCCGCTTCCTCGCGACGCCGAGGGGGAGGCGAGCGATGTTCCGAGTGAACCGGCTCGTCCGGCAGAGCCGACACCGTTGGCATCGCCACCGCCTGAGGCCCGGTCGATGCAGGAAGAAAGGGGCGGTCAGGCCAACGAGCCGCCGCCGGCCCGGCCGATACCGAAGGCAGGAACCCGCCAGGCCGACGAGTCATCGCCGGCGGGTGATCGACCGGACCAGGCGCTGCGGCAGCTGCTCGCGGGGGCCGGGCTGGACCCGGACCGGGTGCCGCCGGAGCAGGCCGAGGAACTCGGCCGTATCCTTCGGGTGGCCATCCAGGGAGTGATGGACCTGTTGAAGGCGCGGATGGAGGTCAAGAACGAGTTTCGGATGTCGGTGACGCTGATCCAGGCACGTGAAAACAACCCGCTGAAGTTTTCCACCAGTCCCGAGGATGCGCTGCACAACCTGATCGTCAAGCAGAACCCCGACTACCTCCCGGCGGTGGAAGCATTCGAGGCCGGCTTCGAGGACCTGCGCTTCCATCAACTGGCCATGCTGGCGGGCATGCGCAGCGGCTTCTTCGAGATGCTCCACCAGTTCGATCCGGCTCAGCTCGAGGCCCGATTCGCACAGAACGATGAGCATGGGTCACTGCTCGGGCGCATGAGCGGGCCGAAATACTGGCGCCAGTTTCAGACGCACTATGCGGCGATACAGCGCGACAGCGAAGGCTATTTCAATCGGCTGTTCGGTGATGCGTTCTGCGACGCCTACGAACGACAGATCCAGGCCCTCAAGACCCATTCCACCCATAGCCGGGGGTGAAGGACGACTCTCGGCGGTAAGGGTGGCCCGGCAGGAGGGTGGGGGCGAGGGGATTTTTTAGTTTTTAGGGGGGGGGGGGCGATCTCATGGCCAGGTGGTCAGGCTGGGGCAGCAAGTCGTACAAGGGGGCGCTGGCGGTCGCGACGGCGCTGGTGCTGGCCGCCTGTGCGGCCATGGAGGAGCCGCCCGGGCCGCAACCGGTGTCGGGGCGAATCCAGGTCCTGGCGGGGCTGAACCCCAATGCCGAGGGGCGACCGTCGCCGGTGACCATCCGCCTCTACCAGTTGCGCGACCGAGAGGCCTTCCTGAATGCCTCGCTTCAGGAGCTGGTGATGCAGGACACCGATACCCTGGGCGTGGCCTTGCTCTCCCGTGACTCCTTCGAGCTCTGTCCCGTGGAGATGGGGACCACCGAGGCGTCGGCCGGCGGAGTGCTCTGCCAGGGTGAGGAGCAGGCCGTGGTCCAGGTGTTTTCCCCCGAGGCGCGCTATCTGGCGGTGATGGCCGAGTTCTTCGATGTTCGGGATCCCGCTGCCCAGTGGCGGACCGTCGCGGCGCTCCCCCAGGGCGGGGTGGAGGAACGCAACGAGGCGACCTTCACCATCACGCTGGACGGGGTGCGAGTCGCCGTCCAGATCGACTAGGCGCGAGGGGAGACGGTACTCATGTCACGCAACAGCCGTGTGCTGTGGAGCGAGGGCCTCTTTCTCGAACCGCAGCACTTGCAGCAGCAGGATCGCTTCGTCGAAGGCTATGTGGCCGGTCGCCTGGTCGCCTATGGCACCCATGCCTGGGGATTTCTGGCGGTCGATATCGATACCGACCTGCTGGGCATCGGCAAGCTGGGGCTGCGCGTCGCGCGCGGGGTCTTCCCCGATGGCACCCCCTTTGACATGCCCGGCGATGCCCCCTTGCCACCGCCGCTGGAGGTGCAGACCGATGTCCGGGACCAACTGGTGTACCTGGCCCTGGCCCTGGAGCGTGAGGGGACCGTGGACGTCTGCCGGCAAGGGGCGCCACCCGGGCTCTACCGCTATCGGGCGGATGTTCTCGAGGTCCGGGATCGGGTGCTGGACAGCGCAGCGTCCACCCCGGTGGAGGTGGGGCGGCTCGAGACCCGGCTCGCCCTGGCCAGCGAGACGCTGGATGAGTACGCTTGTATTCCGCTGTGTCGGGTGAGTGAGGTGCGTCCCGATGGGCAGTTGGTGCTGAATGAGGTCTTCCTGCCCACGGTGCTGCGTTGCCGGGCATCGGAACGGCTACAGGGGTACCTGACCGAGCTGTGCGGTCTACTGCGACAACGCGCCGAGATGCTGGCGGGGCGTGTCACGGCGAGCGGCCAGGGGGGCGCAGGGGAGATCGCCGACTTTCTCATGCTGCAGATCGTCAATCGGCATATTCCGGTCGCCCAGCACTTCGCCGCGTCCACCCATGTGCCACCGGAGGCGTTCTATCGGTTTGCCCTTGCCCTGGCCGGGGAGCTGGCCACCCTGACGCGGGAGGATCGCTTGCCACCGGAGATGGAGCCCTACCATCACGCTGACTTGCAGCCCTCCTTCGAAAGCGTGCTCGGGGTCCTGCGGGCCGAGTTTCGTACCGTACGGGAGTCGCCGGCGGTACCGGTGCCGTTGGAGAAGACCGGTGCCCATGGGGTGTGGGTGGCCCGGGCCCAGGATCCCGCGCTGTTCCACTCGGCCAGCTTCGTGCTGTCGGTGGGGGCCGCCGTGCCCACCGAGGAGGTCAGGGCCTCTTTCCCGGCGCACGCCAAGGTAGCACCGGTGGAGCGCATCGCCGAACTGGTCAACAACAACCTCCCCGGGATCCGGCTGGTGCCCATGCCGACGGCCCCGAGGCAGATTCCGCAACTGAGCTCCCGGGTGTACTTCGAACTGGACAGCCGCCACCCGATGTGGGAGGCGCTGACCGACTCCGGTGGCCTGGCCGTGCATGTGGCGGGGCGGTATCCCGACCTGAAGATGGACCTCTGGGCTATCCGAGGAGGTGGGGCATGAGCGATGAGCGGCCGCCGCCCGGTTCCGGCGATCGCACCATCATTCGTCCGAGTCCGGGTAGGCGCACGACATTTCCTCAGGCGCCGGGGCGAGGGGCGCCGGGCCCGCCGCCGTCCGCCGGCGGGGGAGACGGGGCCCCTGCACTAGCGGCGTTCCGCACCACCGCCCTGAACCCCCTGGTGGAGGCGGCGATGCCGCTGTTCATGCTCTGCTGTGGCCTGCGCGGCACCCGGGATCACGCGGATGTCGCCGCCCTGCATGCGGAAACCGTTCGTCAGGTGCAGGCCTTCGAGCAGGCCGCGATCGATCAGGGTGCCTCGCAGGAATCCATCCTGGCGGCGCGCTATGCCCTCTGCACCTTCATCGATGAGGTAGTCATGAACACGCCCTGGGGAGCCAACAGCCTCTGGCCAGGGCGTGCCTTGCTGCTGACCTTTCATCGCGACAGTGCCGGCGGCGAGAAGGTGTTCCAGATGATCGAGCGCGTGCTGGCGGATCGCCAGCCGCGGCGTGACCTGGTGGAATTCTTCCATGTCTGCCTGGCCCTGGGCTTCCAGGGGCAATACCGGGTGATCCCCGGGGGGGAGGCCCTGCTCGCCGAGCTGCGCGAGCGCCTCTATGCGCGGATCCGGCAGTGGCGTGAGGCGCCGCCGGACGCGTTGTCGCCGGCCTGGCAGGGCGTCGAGGATCGCCGTCATCGCCTGGTGCGTACCCTGCCGGCCTGGGTGTGTGTCGCACTGGTCCTGGTGATCGGCAGCGGGGTCTACTTCACCCTGCACAACGGGCTGAACAGGGCCACGGCCCCCGTGATGGCCCAGCTAAACGAGGTTCGCCAGGCCACCTTCGCGTCACCGATAGATCTGCCGGTGGTAGCGGTCGAGGGCCGTCTTGAGCTGGCCGATCTGCTGGAGGGGGTCGACCCCGAGCGCCTGCGGATCGAGCGCGGCGAGGATGGGCGTACCAGCGTGATCCTGCGGGGCGAGGTGTTCGCCTCGGCGAGTACCGAGGTGACCGAGGCGTTTCGTCCGTTACTGCGCCAGATCGGCGACGCCATCCAGCAGGTGCCCGGCAGTGTGCTGGTGGAAGGGCACAGCGATAACGTGCCGATTCGCTCCGCCCGCTTCCGGGACAACTATGAGCTGTCCCTGGCTCGGGCGGAGAGTGCGGCTGCCCTGCTGCGCGAGCCGCTCACCGACCCGGATCGTGTCGATCATGTCGGTATCGGTGAGGATCAGCCCCGTTATCATCCGCCGGATGACCCGGCCAACCGGGCCCTGAACCGCCGCATCGAGATCCTGCATCGTCCGCCGGGAGGTGTCCCGTGAAAGCGGTGCTCTCGATATTCCGGCAACGCGCCTTCCTGGGCCTGGTCGGGGTGGGGCTGGTGTCGACGCTGATCTGGTATGTCGGGCCCTATGTGGCGATTGGTGACTTCGTACCCTTCCACAGTTCCTGGGTCCGCCTGGGGATCATCCTCGCGCTGTTCGTCGGCTGGGGCCTGCTGCAGTGGCTGCGCGCTCGGCGCGTCAAGCGGGCCAGCGAACGGCTGGGGGACGCCATCATCGCCACGGCCGGATCGGACGAGCGCCGTAGCGACGAGCTGGGGCGACGCTTCGAGGAGGCCATTGGTTTCCTGCGCGAGTCCGGGAAGGGCAAGGACCTCTATCGGTTGCCCTGGTATGTGATCATCGGCCCGCCTGGCTCGGGCAAGACCACGGCGTTGCGTCACTCCGGGCTGACCTTCCCGCTCGATCAGAAGTACGGTCGGGACGCGCTTCGCGGTGTGGGCGGCACACGCAACTGCGACTGGTGGTTCACCGACGAGGCGGTGCTGCTGGACACCGCCGGGCGTTACTTCAGCCAGGATTCCAGCGCCGGTTCCGATGCCGCCGAGTGGCAGGCGTTCCTCGACCTGCTACGCAAGTATCGCAAGCGTCGGCCCGTCAATGGCGTGCTGGTGGCGTTGAGCGCTGCCGACCTGCTCGCCCCCTCGGTGGACGCCCGGGAGCGCCACGCCGAGATGGTGCGTCGACGACTCGACGAGCTGCAGCGCCGGTTGGGCATCCAGGTTCCGGTGTATTTCCTGGTCACCAAGTGCGACCTGATCGCCGGCTTCGTGGAGTTCTTCGACGACCTGGATCACGAGGGGCGGTTGCAGGTCTGGGGCATGACCCGCCCGGAGCCGGTGGCGGGGGGACGGCTGACCGAGTGGCTCGAGGGGGAGTATGCCCGGCTGCTGGAGCGCCTGGATGCCCGCCTGCTGGAGCGGCTGGTCGAGGAACGGGAACCCCAGCGGCGCGTCCGGTTGTTCGGCTTTCCCCGGCAGATGGCCGGCTTGCGGGAGAGTCTGCTGCAGTTCGTCGCCGATACCTTCGAGGGATCCGGCTACGACCGCCCGGTGATGCTGCGGGGCCTCTACTTCACCAGTGGCACCCAGGAAGGCACGCCCATCGATCGCATGATGGACAGCCTGACCCGGGTCTATGGGATGCAGGTGTCGGGGGCGTCTCCCGTGGAGGCCGCGCCGGGCGGGCAGGGGCGCAGCTATTTCCTCCATCGCCTGCTCAAGGTGGTGATCTTCCCCGAATCGGGGCTGGCCGGCGTCAACTGGCGCCTGGAGGTGGGCCGGGCGCTGGCCCAGAACGTCGCCTATCTGGTCCTGCTCGGGGTGCTCGGCGTGGTGGTGGCGGGCTGGGTGACCAGCTACCAGTACAACCGCGGCTACCTGGCGGATGTGGAGGCCGCCGTGGAGGCCCATGCCGCAACGGCCACCCGGCCGGTCCCGAGGGAGGCGAGCCTGGCGGAGGTGCTGCCGCGCCTGGACGCCCTGCGCGACGTGGCGACGGAAGCCAATCGCCATCGGGGCCGGGTGCCCTATCTGATGGGCCTGGGGCTCTACCGCGGGGAGGCCGTGGGGGCCTCCGCCGACCAGGCCTATCTCCAGGGTGTGCGCGAACTGCTGGTACCGCGGGTGGTGAAGCTGATCGAGCAGCGTCTGTCGACGCCCAATGTGCCGCCCACCGACATCTATGCCTACCTCAAGGGCTATCTGATGCTGGCGGAGACCGGCCGCCTGAATCGCGCCGAGCTTGAGGTCATCGTGCGGGATACGCTGCTGCGCGAGTTCCCCCAGCAGCGCTCCATTGCCCAGGCGCTGTTCGAGCATTTCAATGCCTACACGGACAGCGCGCGCTCCTTCCCGGCAGTCAGTGTCAACGAGGAACTGGTGGCCCGTAGCCGGGCCTCGCTACGCCAGGCCTCCGTTCCGGCCTTGATGTTTCGTCGGCTGGAGACCCGCTACGATCAGCGTCACGGGGAGGCCCTGCGGCTCGATGTGGAGGCCGGCCTCGGCAGTGATCTGGTGTTCCATCGGCGCAGCGGCACGCCGCTCTCGGAGCCGATTCCGGCCCTCTACACCCAGGCAGGTTTCGAGCGGATCACCGAACAGGAAGGGGGCGAGCTGGTGAGCCGCTTTCTCGAGGATCACTGGGTATTCGGGGAGGCGACGCTACCCCGCGGTCGGGCGGCCCACCTGAACCTGTCCGAGGACTTCGTCCGCTATTACGAGCAGGCCTATATCGACCACTGGGAGGCCCTGCTGGAGGACCTGGATCTGGTGCCCTTGCTGCAGGTGGACCAGGCCATCGATCTGCTCGCGGTGATCACCGGCCCGACCTCTCCGCTGCGCCGCCTGATGGTAACCGTGGCCACCCAGACCCGCTTCCCGGTACCCCAGCCCGAGGCCGAGGCGTCGACCGGGCGCTTCGGCGCCTTGCTGGGCGTCGTCGACCCGAGGGGCGAGGAGGTCCAGGGCGTGCATCCGGGCGCGCGTATCGATGCGCACTTCCGGGAGTTGCATCGCTTCGTGCTGGGAGATAACGGCGAACCGCCCATGGAGTCCCTGATCGCCCGCTTGACCCAGCTCTATCACGAACTCAGCGCCCTGGGCGGCGGGCTGGGTGACCGGGACTTCACACAGTTCGGAGGCGAGACCCTGCGCCGACTGAGCAGCGAAGCGGCCCGCTCGCCGGCCCCCTTCAGTGAATGGGTGGACGCCCTGGCCGGCTCGGGGCAGGAAGTCGCCATGCGCAACCTGCGCAGCCAACTCGATCGGCGCTACCGTGATGCCGTGCTGCCCATCTGCCAGGAGCTGGCCCAGGGCCGCTATCCCTTCGAACCCGGCAGTTCCCGGGACATCCCCACCGGTGACTTCGCCCGGCTGTTCGGTCCGGGCGGGGTGATGGATGCCTTCTTCCAGGAGAACCTCGCCAGTCTGGTGGATGCTCCCGGGGGACGTTTCCAGTGGCGCAGTGGCGAGGCCGCACGGCTGGGTATTCCCGACTCGGTCCTGGCCCAGTTCCAGCGTGCCCAGATGATGCGTGAGATGTTCTTCGTCGGCGGCGGAGGCCCGCGAGTGGCCTTCTCGATGACACCGCGCTATCTGGATGCCCGGGCGCGGCAGTTCCTGTTTTCCCTGGGTGAGCAGGTGCTGAGCTACCGCCATGGGCCGCCCCTGCCCAGGCGCTTCGTGTGGCCAGGCGACGGTGGCCAGGACACCACCGTGATGTTCGAGGACCGCGGTGGCCTCAGGCCCAATGTCGCCTATGCCGGTAGCTGGTCCTGGTTGCGGGCCCTGGATGCCGCCCAGCCGGCGTCGCAGACGGCCACGGCCTACCTGGTCAGCTTCAATGTGGGCGGCTATTCCGCCCGGGCACTGGTGGAGTTCGAATCCTCGCGCAATCCGCTGAGCAACAGTGACTGGCGGCGCTTCCGTTGCGCCGGGGGGTTGTGAGGCCATGGCCGGCGGCATTGTACTGGGGTTTCACGGCAAGCTGCCGTGCCGGGGTGATTTTGTCCGACGGCGGGTGGCGGGCGAGTTCCTGGAGGTCTGGGATCCCTGGCTCTCCCGTTGCGTGCACGACTCCCGTCAGCGTCTTGGCGAGGGCTGGCTGGATGCCTACCTGACCAGTCCGCTATGGCGCTTTGCCCTGTCCGCCGGCGTGTGTGGAGCGAAGCCCGCGACGGGGGTGCTGATGCCCAGCGTCGACGCGGTGGGGCGCTATTACCCCCTGACCCTGGTTGGTGCCTTGCCCGCCGAGAGCTCGCTGTTTGGCCTGGCGGTGCAGGAGGGGAGCTGGTTCGAGCAGCTCGAAGCGCTGGCCATGAGTGCGCTGGAAGTCGACCCGGCGGTGGATCTCGAGCCGTTCGACCAGGCGGTGAGCGCCCATGGGGAGCGGCTGCAGCCGTGGGTGGCCGACCCCACCAGCCGCCTGCTGGCCCCGCTGCAGGGCCCGGCCTGTTTCGCCCTCGAGTCGCTGGAGCAATTGGTGCCCGCCCTGCTGGCGATGCAGCAGGCGCTGCTGGGGCGCCGACAGGGCTTCAGCCTGTGGTGGACCGAAGGGTCCCGCCGGGTCTCGCCCTGTCTTCTGCTGCAGGCGGCGTTACCGGCGCCGGAGCGTTTCGCCGCCATGCTCGATGGCGAGTGGCAGGGCCATGGTTGGGAGAATCGCGTGGTGCGTTGGCAGGCTCCCCGGGCACTGGTGCAAGAAATGCCCCCTGCCGGCCTGCCACGCCTGTGCTCGGCGAGCGTCAGCCATGTCGGCAAGGTGCGCAAGGTGAACGAGGACGCTTGCCTGGATCGGCCGGATCTTCGCCTGTGGGCCGTGGCGGATGGGGTCGGCGGCCAGGAGGCCGGCGATGAGGCCAGTCGCAGCGTGATCGACGGACTGCAGCAGGCGCCTCACGGCGGCGAGCTGCAGGAGCGGGTCAACGCCCTGCGCGACGTGCTGGTCGTGGCCAATCGTCACCTCTGGCACGCGGCGCATCGGCCGGAGCGGCCGGTGACCAGTGCCAGCACGGTAGTGGTGCTGCTGACAGGTGTCGGGGAGTGCTGCTGGCTGTGGGCGGGCGACAGTCGGCTCTATCGCCTGCGCGATGGCCAGCTGACGCAGTGCACCCGAGACCACAGCGTGGTTCAGGACCTGCTGGAGCGTGGCGAGCTGGAAGCCTCGGAGGCCAGTACCCATCCCCAGGCCAATGTCATCACCCGGGCCGTGGGGGCCGCGGCGGAGCTGCAACTGGAGAGCCGCTTTTCCGATCTGCGGCCGGGTGATCGCTTCCTGCTCTGCTCGGACGGCGTGCACGGTTTCGTGGCGCCAGAGGTCATCCACTCCGCCCTGCAGGGCGATTCGCCCCGGGCGGTGGTCGATACCCTGCTGGAAGCGGTGCTGGCGGGCGAGGCCAGGGATAACTGTACGGCGGTGGCGGTGTTCGTGGAGTGAGCTGTGGAGAGAGCCGTGGAGAGAGCTGTGGAGTGAGCCGTGGACCGAACTGGTGGACTGAGGTCGTGGGCTGACCGGAATGGGGGCCGCCGATGAAAGAGCGGAAGGACGACCGACCCGGCGACGATGCCGAGCAGCGCACCCGGTTGTCGGGCGGCAGGGCCGAGGGCGACGAGGCGTCATCCGACGATGATGATGCCACCCGAGTCGGGGGACTAGACGAAGAGGCCACTCGGCTTGCCGGTCCCGGTGAGGGGGAAAGCAACAGGGGCATGCCGACCGGCGGGACGCTGTCCAACTGGTCGCGGCCGGAGTACTGGGGGGCGCCTGCCACGACCGCCATCGGGCCGGGGGCCGTGATCAAGGAGCGCTTCGTGCTCGAGTCGCTGCTCGGGCAGGGGGGCATGGGCTCGGTCTACAAGGCACGCGACCTGCGCAAGGAAGAGGCCCGGGACAGCCAGCCCCATGTGGCCCTGAAGCTGCTCAGCGACGAGTTCCGCCAGCATCCCGATTCCCTGGTGGCGTTGCAGCGCGAGGCGAAGAAGGCACAGCGCCTCGCCCATCCCAATATCGTCACCGTCTACGACTTCGACCGCGACGGTACCCGGGTCTTCATGACCATGGAGTATCTGCAGGGCGAGCCGCTGGATGTGGTCATTCGGCGCCGCGGCGCCGCCGGTGGCCTGCCCCGCAAGGAGGCGTTACAGATCCTCGAGCGCATGTCGCGGGGCCTGGCCTATGCCCATGAGGAGGGCATCGTCCATTCCGACCTCAAGCCCGGCAACGTCTTCCTGACCCGGGGGGGCAATGCCAAGATCCTCGACTTCGGCATCGCCAGGGCGGCACGCGTGCAGGCCGGGGCGGAGGGCGACGAGCATACCCGCTTCGACCCGGCCACCATCGGGGCCATCACCCCGGCCTATGCCAGTCCGCAAATGCTGGCCGGTGAGGTCCCGGTACCCGCGGATGACGTCTATGCGCTGGGCTGTATCGCCCATGAGTTGCTGACTGGACTGCATCCCTACCGCGACCCATCCGGGCGCAAGCTGCCGGCCGACGAGGCCGCCCGCCGGGGAATGAAGCCGCCGGTGTTGCACCAGGTGCCCAAGCGAGTCGCGCGTGCCATCGGCTGCAGCCTGGCCTTCGACCGGGCGGAGCGCTTTCCCGATGCCGGCCAGTTCCTGCAGGCCATCCAACCTCCCGCCAGGTTGAGAAAGACCGTGTTGGCCTTGCTCGGCGTACTGGCCCTGGTGGCCATCGCCTCCTGGTGGATGCTGATACGCGAGAGCGACCTGCTGGTGACCCTGGATGACCTGCCCCCGACCCTGGAGAGCTCCCGGGAGCACATCATCCAGGGCAATGAGTTTTTCGAGGCCGGCGACATTCCCCAGGCCCATCGTCACTACACCCTGGCCTGGGAGCAGGCGGCGGAGCGGGAGGACATCGGCGGTCGCGATCGCAACCGCGTGCGGGTGCTGGTGGACCGGCGTACCGACGCGGTGATGGACCACTATCTCCGCGAGGCGCAGCGCGACGACCTGGACCAGTTCTCCCTGGAGCTGCTGCGCATCAGCCTGGAATCCCTGGCACGCTCCGAACTGGGCACGCGCCGGGAGCAGCTCAACGTCGCCATCGAGGAGATCAATGCCCGTCTGGACGATTAGCCGCCAGCTCCTTGTCCAGGCGCTCCAGAAGCACAGGCCACGCCTCGACCCAGCAGCAACGGTGGTCGAAGCCGTCGACCACCTCCACCCGGGCATGGGGATCGTGGCGGGCGCCCTGGTGCACCATCGCCGGCGGCACCAGGCGATCCCGTGAGCCGACCAGGTGCCACTGCAGGATCCCGGCATCCAGCGGTGGCGCATCGGCCAGGTCCAGCGATCCCGCCAATGGCAGGTAGCCGTGGTGGCGTGTCCAGGCCGCATGGTCCAGGTTGGCGGCGATGGTAACCAGCGCCTGGACGTCCTCCCGCCGCCCGGCCAGCAGGCGCGCCAGCAGACCACCACCGCTGTGGCCGATCAGCACCAAGCCATCGATTCCCCGTTCCGCCACCAGGCGGTCGAGGGCCTGGTCCATGGCATCGACCACGGCCTCGCCATAACGCTGGTCGGTCCACAGACGCGGATGGCACGCCGGATCCGGCGGGTGGCGACCATAGCAGGGGCGGTGGAGGAGCAGCCGCGGTCCCGGGTCGCGGTCCATCAGCTCGAGCACCATGGGCCGGCGCGGCGTGGGGTCCTGGCTAGGATAGCGCCCACGCTCCCAGGGCGTGCCATCTCCGGTCAGATAGACATGCCACAGGCCTGGTGACGGCGGCTCGCCGGAGGGCAGATAGACGGTGAGTCGGAAGGGGGACGCCGTGACACTGCCGACGACATAAGAGCGCGCTTCGGCGGCGCCGTTGTGGCGCTGGGCCGGGCTGGAGCAGGCCGTCACAAGCACTATACTGAACAGCAGGCTTGCAAGCCGCGTGAGCGGGCCGCGAAAGACCCGTCGAGGGTGGTCGAGACTTGGCGGGGTAGGAGAGGTGCCATCCATACGCAGGGAGAGTGCCGTGAAGCCTGTCCATGTTCCCGATCATAGTCCTGCTTTCCGCAAGCGTCTTTCCCATCTTTCAGCAGCCTGTCTGGCGGGAAGTGCACTGTTGCTCGCCGGCTGTGCCCCCAATGGTGCCATGGTCAGGCCGGACCTCGCGGCCCAGGCCGCCTCGGTGGATGACCTCTACATCGTCGACTGCCTGCTGACGGGACAGGTGCGGCGCTTGGGGGGGGCAACTTTCCTTACGCCGCGCCGGGCGATACGGACCACTGTGCAGGACTGCCGGATCCGGGGTGGGGAATACGTCGCCTATGACCGCGCCGACTATCGCACGGCCCTGAACGTCTGGCTGGGGCAGGCCGAGGCCGGTGATGCGGAAGCCCAGAACTATGTGGGGGAGATCTTCGAGAAGGGCCTGGGGACGGAGCCGGATTACCTGTCCGCCGCGACCTGGTATCGACGTGCCGCCGACCAGGGCTATGCCCGAGCGCAGATCAACCTGGGGTTCCTCCATGAGCAGGGCCTGGGGGTCCAGCAGGACCGGGCGAGGGCCCTGAACCTCTATCGCCAGGCCTCCGGCGCGGTCGAGGATCCCCTCGTCTATCGCTCCGATGTGGACGCCGAGATGGACGCGCTGCGGGCGCAGCTCGGCGCTCAGGTTGAGCAGGCCGAACGGCAGGCCCAGACGCTCCAGCAGCAACACCAGCGCCTGATACAGGAGCGGGACGCGCTGCAGCGGCGCCTGTCTCAGGCCCAGGACGCGGTCGGGGCGGCAGACGCG
The DNA here is from genome assembly GCF_047795635.1 of Halomonas sp. HK25. Lineage (GTDB taxonomy): Bacteria > Pseudomonadota > Gammaproteobacteria > Pseudomonadales > Halomonadaceae > Halomonas. The sequence goes on from NZ_CP181044.1 coordinate 1,334,930, forward strand.
GACGCCCAGGCCCGAACCCGGGAGCTGGCCGCACAACTGGAGAACGCCCGCCGTCAGGTCGATACCCTCGCGTCGCAGGTCCAGCGTGCCGGTCAGGAGCGGGAAGCGCTGGTGGCCCAGATGCGCGAGCTGCCGGAAGCGGAGGCCCAGGCTCGCCCCGAGCCCGCCGCTGAGCCCCGAGTCGCGGCCCTTACCGAGCCTGTCCCCGAGCCTGTCCCCGAGCCGGAACCCGCCGTTTCCGCTCCTCCGGCCAGCGTTGCCGGACTCGACTTCGGACGCTACTACGCGCTGGTGATCGGCAACCAGGAGTACCAGTTCCTGGACGATCTGGAATCGCCCATGACCGATGCCCAGCGCATCCGCCAGGTATTGCAGAATCGCTATGGCTTCAATGTGACCTTCCTGCCGAATGCCAACCAGCTGCAGATCCTGTCGGCGCTGAACGATCTCCATGGCCGGATGACCGAGCGGGACAATCTCCTGATCTACTATGCTGGTCACGGCAATCGCTCGCACCGCGAGGATGGTCGGCGGCAGCGAAGCTACTGGCTGCCTGTGGATGCCGAGGCGGAGCGCCTGGTGCGCTGGATCAACAATGCCGTGGTCAGTGACCACCTCGACCGGATCCGCGCCCGCTCCATCCTGGTGCTGGCCGACTCGGTATTTGCCAGCGACATGGCGTCGGACTCCAGCTCCCTGCTGCTGGGTAGCCCCCAACGGCAGCTGAGTGGTGACGAGATTCGGGCCGGACTGCAACGCCGCGCCCGGATCGTCATTTCCTCGGGCGGCGAACGGCCGTCACCCGATCGTACCGACAGGCCACACTCCCTCTTCTCCCGCTCACTGATCGACGTGCTGGAGGGCAATCAGGAGGTAATGCGCGAGAACATGCTGTTTGCCCAGGTGGCCGTCAACGTGAGGCGGCGGGCACCGAGTGCCGAGGGCGTCTCGCAGACACCGGAAATGCGCCCGATACGGGCCGCCGGCCATGAAGGCGGGGACTTCTATTTCGTGCCAGTGGCACCACGTCAAACGGCATCACGTTGACCCTCGGCGCTGATCTCCCGATAGCAGTCTCGGTACCGGCGGATGACCCCTCGGGCGCCGTCGTCGCCATCCAGGGCCGCGACGTGTCGAGAGGCTAGCGACGTGGAAAGAGCGGCCTACCTGGCGAACAGCTGGCTCATGTCCTTGAAGGCCTTGAACTCCAGGGCGTTGCCGCAGGGGTCGAGCAGGAACATGGTGGCCTGTTCGCCCACCTCGCCCTTGAAGCGCACATAGGGCTCGATCACGAACTCGGTGCCGCGGGCCCTGAGTCGCTCGGCCAGGGCCTCCCATTCGTCCCAGCCCAGCACCACCCCGAAGTGGGGGACCGGCACGTCGTGGCCATCCACCGCGTTGGTGTTGGCCTGCTCCTGGTAGGGCATCTTCGGGTGCTCGTGGATCACCAGTTGATGGCCGAAGAAGTTGAAGTCCACCCACTGTTCGCTGGAACGTCCCTCCTCGAGGCCGAATACCTCGCCGTAGAAGGCGCGAGCGGCGGGCAGGTCGTTAACGGGAATCGCCAGATGAAAGGGGGAAAGGCTCATGGGAATCTCCTGCTGGATGATGAGGGGGCGGCTCGACCGCTGCGTGACAGCAGCGTAGGCGGTGGCAGGCCAAAATCAAGTCGCTCGAGGCTCACCGGCACCAGCCACCTGCTAACCTTCTCAAGGGCGCCATGGCCGGGAGGGGAAGCCGATGAGTGACGACGCCAGAGGCCCGGAGAGGATCCGCAACCTCGCCCTGACCGGCTACGCCGACTTCCAGGGCGCGACCCTCTCCATCCTGCCTGCCGTGGAGACGGTGGCGGTGGTGATCGATGCCGCCCCCGAGCGGCTGCCGGCCTTGCTGGACGCCCTGCGCGAGCGCTTCGGCCCCGAGTGCCTGGCCCTCAATCTGCCCGCCCAGGGCGCGACGCGGGTGGTGGACTGCTTCTTTTCCCCCGACGGCGAGGCGGACTTCGCCTCGGTGGCGGAAGCCCACGAGCGGCTGGTGGACCAGGTGGTGGAACGCTGCGGGCCCGGAGAGCTTTGTGCCCTGACCAAGGTAGAGGAGGCGACGCTCGACAGCGTGCTCCACGACTCCCACGACGAGGATCACATCCGCCTGCGGCCGGTGGCGCTGCCGGCCCCGGGCGCGGCCATGGGCGATCTCTCCGCGGACCTCTCGGCGAGTCGCGGGCGCATCCTCGACACCCGGACCCTGGGCGACCAGGTCAGCCTCCAGGCCCTGGTGCCGTTGGCCGAGGTGCTCGACTACCCCAGCCGTCTCAATGCCCTGACCGGCGGTGCCGGCACCTACAGCCTGCGTTTCAGCCACTACGAGCCGGCGCCGGAGAGCGTGCAGCAGCGGCTGATCAGGGCCTATCGTCCGCAGGAGGATGAGGGCTAGTCCGCCAACGCCCAATGCAGGCGGTCGTCCTCGCCGCGGGCGAGCGGCGGGCACTTTTCCCTCCCCGAGCCCGGGCCATGGCGGTTGAGGGTCTCGGCCAGCCAGTCGGCCTCGTCGGCCGTGGCGTGCTCCAGGCGGAAGCGTCGGCGGCGCAGCGGCGTCAGCCACAGGTCGAGCCACTCGCTTCGGCCGGGATGCCAGCGGCACCCCACCAGCACGGCCAGCTCCGGGAAATAGCCTTCGTGGCCGCGAATCCCCTCGTAGTCGTTGATCAGGTCGCCGCAGCCGTAGAGGATCGGTCGGCCCCGGTAGCGCTCGAGTCCCTTGGGGTGATGGGCGGAGTGGCCGTGGACCAGGTCGGCCCCGGCGTCGATCAGCCGGTGGGCCAGGCGGCGATGCTCGGCGGATACCGCATAGCCCCAGTTGCCGCCCCAGTGCACCGAGGCCACCACCAGGTCGCCGGGACGCTTCTCGGCGGCGATCGAGGCGGCGACGCTAGCGTCGTCGGCTACCACCAGGTTGACCCCGGAGCGGGTGGCGGTGGCCCGCCAGTCCGCCGGAACACCGCTGTCGACAAGCCCCAGGCTCCACACCAGCAGGCGGCCGCCGCCGGGCAAGGGAAGGACCGCCGGCCGGCCGGCCTCCTCGGCATTTTCTCCGGCACCGGCCCGGGCGATGCCTGCCGCATCCAGCGCCGCCAGGGTCTCGCGGAGTCCTGCGCGCTCCCAGTCCAGCACATGGTTGTTGGCCAGGGCGCAGGCATCGATGCCCGCCGCCGTCAGGCAGCCGATATTGGCGGGGTGCATGCGGTAGTGGATGCCCTTGCCGGCCCAGGGGGCGGCACTTTCGGTGATGGCGGTCTCCAGGTTGATCAGGCGCAGGGTGGCCCCGCGCAGCGCCTCGAGGCTGTCCCCCCAGGGGTAGCTGGGCTCGACGGGCCAGGGGCTCGTAGAGCTCTGGGCTGCCGGGGTGAGGCAGCACCTGGTCGAGGCCGCGGCCCAGCATCACGTCTCCGGCCAGCGCCAGGGTCAGGGTGTCATCGGGTATGGCAAGGGCCATGGCAAACCTCCAGCGTCTCTCCCTTACCCGCAGGATAGCGGAGGGGCACCGTTCGCCGGGTGTGCTGACCGTCCCTCTGGCCGGCCCCGCTCGAGCTCGGCCACCAGCTCGCGCATCCGGGCCACGTGGCTGCCATGCCAGTAGAGCCGCCCGCAGCCGGTGCACTCCAGGAAGCGTTCCACGTAGCGCCGGGTGAGGGGCTCGAGGCGGTGGAGCACCCGGGCCTTGGGCACCGGGGTGAGCAGGCCGTTGCAGTGGCTGCAGCGGGTGAAGGGGGCGAAGGCGTCGAAGAGGTCGAAGACCCGGCACACCTCCTCGAGCTGGCGGCGGGGCGTGTCGGCGCGCACGAAGTGGGCCAGGGTGAGGCACTTGCGCTTGAGCAGCCGCCGGTCCCGGGTCAGCAGCACCCGGCCCTCGGCGACGGCGCAGGCGGCCAGCTGCGGGTCGTCCATGTCGTTGCGGTAGCGGCAGTCGAAACCGAGCAGCCGCAGGTAGCCGGCGAGCCGCCCCAGGTGGACGTCCAGCACCCAGCGCGGCGGCATGGGGGGCCTGGGGCGCAGGTGGCGCACCCGGTCGAGCGGCGGCGTCCGCGACCAGGGATAGACCGCGACCCGCGGGTTCGCCTCGGCTTCCAGGCGGTGGTCGAAGCCAACCGAGACGCCGTCGACGACAATGACGTCCACTTCGGTGTGGGGCACGCCGAAGGCCTCGATCACGTCCTTGATGGAGGCGCGGCGGGTCACGGCAAGGTGGAAGGGGCGGTGGCGCCGCGCCGGCGGCAGGAAGTCGTTCAACTCGGCATGGATGCGGAACTCGGCAACGGCCATGTATTCCTCCGGCGTCGTCCTCTCATGGGCAGTCTAGGCCACGTCCCGGGCGGCGCAGGGTATCGGCCGGAGACATATCAGTTCCTTGGGCAACAAGAGCGGGCGGGTGGGCAGACTGCAGGCGACGGCGGCGCTGGAGGGATGGGAAGCCGGCACATGAACCGGTATTTTATAGGTATTGCAGCACAACATTGATACCCATCAAGGGCGCGTGGGGCAAACCCCTGCTATAGCTGAAGGGCACCCTTCCTTCTATCAGGAGCCTGTCCCATGCCCGCCATGATGAAAGCCGCCTTGTTCGTCGAGCCTGGCCGCATCGAGATCGATGATCGCCCGATTCCCGACATCGGCCCCAACGACGCCCTGATCCGGGTGACCACCACCACCATCTGCGGCACCGACGTGCATATCCTGAAGGGGGAGTATCCGGTGGAGAAGGGCCTGATCGTGGGCCACGAGCCGGTAGGAGTGATCGAGAAGCTCGGCGCCAACGTGAAGGGCTACCAGGAAGGCCAGCGCGTGATCGCCGGGGCGATCTGCCCGAGCTTTACCTCCTACGCCTGCCAGGACGGCTGCAGCGCCCAGGACGGTGGCCACCATGCCCATGGCTACAAGCCCATGGGCGGTTGGCGCTTCGGTAATACCATCGACGGTGCCCAGGCGGAGTACCTGTGCGTGCCCGATGCCCAGGCCAACCTCTCGCCGGTGCCCGACGGCCTCACCGACGACCAGGTGCTGATGTGCCCGGACATCATGTCCACCGGCTTCGCTGGCGCCGAGTCGGCCAATATCAGGATCGGCGATAGCGTGGCGGTGTTCGCCCAGGGGCCCATCGGCCTGTGTGCCACCGCCGGCGCCCGGCTGCGGGGCGCCGGGCTGATCATCGCCGTGGACGGGGTCGACGAACGCCTGGAGATGGCGAAGAAGATGGGCGCCGACGTGACCCTCAACTTCCGCGAGGTGGACGTGGTTTCCGAGATCCTCAAGATCACCGGCGGGCGCGGCGTGGACGCCTCCATCGAAGCGCTGGGGCTGCAGCAGACCTTCGAGCAGTCGCTGCGGGTCCTCAAGCCCGGCGGCACCCTGTCGAGCCTGGGGGTCTACTCCGAGAGTCTCACCATTCCACTGGACGCCTTCTGCGCGGGCCTGGGCGACCATCGCATCGTTACCTCGCTGTGCCCTGGTGGCAAGGAGCGCATGCGCCGGTTGATGCAGATTATCGACAGCGGCCGCCTGGACCTAGGCCCCATGGTCACCCACCGCTACCCGCTGGAGAAGATCGTCGATGCCTACGATCTCTTTTCCCACCAGCGCGACGGCGTGCTCAAGATCGCTCTCGAGGTGTCGTGAGAGTGAGGTAGCATTGCCGGCGCGAGGTGCATCAGCTTACCCAGCAGGATGGAGATGATCCACCGCAGTGGACCTTGCCGTCCAGTTGCGTCATGAGCTGCCGACAGGCTGTCATGTCTTCTCGGCGGCAACCGTTTTTGATGTCTCCCCCGACTGGGAGCTGGTTCTTGCCGGAGCCAACTCGGAACATCAACCGTGGGTGGCATTTTCGCAAGTTCTGGTACAATACCGTGATGATTGAAGTAGACGGAGACACGATGGAAACGGAACTGAATGAGTTCGAGCGGCAGATGCGCCGCGACATCAATACCTTCATGGATAACGCGCAGGAAACCCGCCGCAAGGCGGCGACCTCGGCCCCCGAGTGGCCCAGGGAAGCCGGCGACGAGGCCAAGCCCAAGGCGCCACGCAGCAAGGCGGCCGGGTCGCCGAAAACCGGCCACCTGGTGAAGCTGGCGGTGCGTACCAAGCCGCTCGAGTTGGATACCGTCTTCGAGCATGTCTCATCCAGCATCTCCAGGATCGAGGCGCAGTTCGAGGCCGAGAAGGCCGCCCGCAAGGCTGGCTATCCCATCATCGGCCACGTGATCGAAACCCAACGACTGTAATGCCTTTCTGGCTGGGCCTGGCTTGGCAGATTTCCCGCCCGAGGAGCCGCCCGTGAGAATCAGCCAACTCAATATCTACCCGGTCAAGTCGCTGGGCGGCATTCCCCTGGACGCGGCGCGGCTGACCGCCGAGGGGCTGGCCTGGGATCGTCGCTGGATGGTGGTCGACGATGTGGGGCGTTTCGTCACCCAGCGTCAGCTGCCGGCCATGGCGCGCATCCGCGTCACCCTGGAGAGCGATGCCCTGGTGCTGACCCGACCCGGGGAAGAGCCTCTGCATGTGCCCCTTGCCGCCCAGGGACGGGAGCGGCTCTCGGTCTATGTCTGGGAAGACCGCTGCGACGCCCTTGATGAGGGCGTTGAAGCGCGTGAGTGGTTGGCCCGAGTGCTCGGCGACCTGCGCGGCAGCGGCCTGCGCCTGGTGCGCTTCGCACCTGACCACCGCCGCCGCGTCGAGCCCGACTTCCTGGCCGAGGGGGAGCAGGCGCACACTGGCTTCGCTGACGGCTACCCCTTCCTGGTGGCCACCACGGCATCGCTGGCCGCGCTGAACCGGGCGCTCGAGGCCAGTGGCGGCGAGGCGCTGCCGATGGATCGCTTTCGTCCCAACATCGTGATCGAGGGGGCCGAGCCCTTCGCCGAGGATGGCTGGCGCGAGATCGGCGCAGATGGCTGGTGGCTGGGGCTGCGCAAGCCCTGCCAGCGCTGCAAGATCACCACCGTCGACCAGCAGAGCGGCGAGATTCGCCACCCCGGCGAGCCGCTGAAGACGCTGATGACCCTCAAGCCCCGGCTGGCCTGGAAGGGCGCCTTCTTCGGCCAGAACGCCATCCTGCTGGCGGGGGAGGGGCAGAGGCTGCGAGCGGGGGACCGCGTCACGGCCGGTTGACCCGGCGCTGCCGGGAGCCGCCGCCCGGTCGCCTGTTGACGGCTTTCATGGAATGTTTTTTCACGAAAGGCGTGCTGGGGTATCATGGCGGATGCCATCCCCCTTCCCCTGAGGAGCCTCGAATGAGCTTTTTCGTCTATCTTTCCGGCGAGATCCACACCGATTGGCGCGACGAGATCCAGCGCGGCGCCGAGGCCGCTGGGCTGGACGTGGTGTTCACCGCCCCGGTGACCGACCACGCCGCCAGCGACGCCGCCGGCGATCATCTAGGCGAGACGCCCAGCCAGTTCTGGCGCGACCACCAGTCCTCCAAGGTCAACGCCATCCGCACCCGCACCCTGATCGAGCAGAGCGATCTGGTGGTGGTGCGCTTCGGCGACAAGTACAAGCAGTGGAACGCCGCCTTCGATGCCGGCTACTGCGCCGCCCTGGGCAAGCCCTACGTGACCCTGCACGGCGAGGAGATCGTCCACCCGCTCAAGGAGGTCGACGCCGCGGCCATGGCCTGGTGCACCACCACCGACCAGGTCGTCGAGACCCTGCGTTACGTCCTCAAGGCCTGATGCGCGAACGCCTGGAGCACTACCAGGTCTTTCTCTATCTGGCGGCGATCCTCGCCGGGCTATGGCTCGGCACTTCGTCGCCGGCGTTTGCATCGGGCCTCGATGCGGCCCTGTGGCCGCTGCTCGGGCTGCTGCTCTACGCGACCTTCACCCAGGTGCCCATGGTCCGGCTGCGACGCGGCCTGGCTCAGGGCCGCTTCCTGACGGCGGCGGTGGTGGGTAATTTCGTGGTGATCCCGCTGGTGGTCTGGGGCCTGGTGCAGTGGCTGCCCGACGACCCGGCCCTGCGCCTGGGGGTGCTGCTGGTGCTGCTGGTGCCCTGCACCGACTGGTTCCTGACCTTCACCTACCTGGGGCGGGGCGAGCTGCCCACCGCCATCGCCTTCACCCCCGTCAGCCTGCTGCTGCAGCTGGTCCTGCTGCCGATTTACCTTTGGCTGTTCCTGGATCAGGCGGCCATGGCCGGATTGCTGCAGCGTGAGCTGCTGATGGCCTTCGTCGGGCTCATCCTGCTGCCGCTGGGGGCGGCCTGGCTCACCGAGCGCTGGGCGGCGGGGCGCGCGTACCGGGAGCGCGGTGTCGCCGCCCTGGGCTGGCTGCCGGTGCCGCTGCTGGCGCTGGTGCTCTTCGTAGTGGCATCGGGGCAGGTGGGCCAGGTGCGCGAGAACCTGGGCCTGCTGCTGTGGCTGGTGCCGCTCTTCGTGGCCTTCCTGGGGGCGGCGCTGCTGCTCGCCCGGTGGCTGGCGCGGGCCTTCCGGCTGCCCGCCCGCCAGGGGCGGGTGCTGGCCTTCGGCTTCGGCTCGCGCAACTCTTTCGTGGTGTTGCCGCTGGCACTGGCCCTGCCGGCCGGCCTCGAGGTGGCGGTGGCCGTGGTGGTGATCCAGTCCCTGGTGGAGCTGGCCGGCATGCTGCTCTTCCTGCACCTGGTGCCGCGACTGTTTCCCGACGCCGCTCAAAACGCCGGCACCCGCTAAGTCCATCCCCAGCCCGACCCTCGACACTGGGCACGCCACCGCCTGGCCCGGGGCTCACAAACGCTCTCCAGGCACCCCTGTCTTAACCCTGCCCGCCTGCCGATCTACTCTCGGCAATCACACCGTGCCCGTCAGCCGATCGACCACGAGACCTCGCAAGGGCGTCAGCACCTCAACGAGCATTAGCACGTCAAGCCCTTAGGCATGAGAAAGCTCACGATACGAGTGGGCAAGCCGAAGAAATCTTTAGTAGGCTGAGTGTTACTGCATGTGTTCAAGCGAGGTGGTGGTGTCGCTGCTTGGCGACTTTGTTGATCCCATAACCAAGGAGGCGGCGCCCTTCGGTGCCGCCGGGCGGTAGCGTGCTTGGATATCGGAGAATCAATACCTGAGCAAGGCAGGGTGGTTGCGACCGGCAGATATCGACCGAGGCTGTGTGAAAACGCACCGGCCGCTATACTTTGCCAAGGCCCGCTGAGGAAATGGCGATGAAGCGATTCGTGGTAGGAGAGGCCCGAGATCAAAGCACGTTATTCCCGGCGCTTTTGGACGACTTCATCGCCGACGATAACCCGGTCCGTGCCATTGAGGCGTTCGTTGAGGGCCTCGATCTCAGAGGGCTTGGTTTCAAGGGGGTCGATCCGTATGCGACAGGTAGACCCGCCTATCATCCTGCTGTTCTCCTGAAGCTCTACATCTACGGCTATCTCAATCGCATCCAGTCAAGTCGCCGCCTGGAGCGCGAGACGCTGCGCAATGTCGAGCTGATGTGGCTGACGGAGCGCCTCACGCCGGATTTCAAGACGATTGCGGACTTCAGAAAGGACAACGGCGAGGCCATACGCCGTGTCTGCCGAGAGTTCATCGTGCTTTGCCGGCGACTGGAGCTGTTCTCCCAGGCCATCGTGGCCATCGATGGCAGTAAGTTCAAAGCCGTCAACAACCGCAACCGTAATTTCACCGCGACCAAGATGAAGCGTCGCCTTGAGCAGATCGAAGAAAGCTTCAACCGGTACCTGGGTCAGCTTGATGCAGCTGATCGGGAGGAGCCTGCACTGGCAGAGGCCAAGACAGCGCACCTGAAGGAGAAAATCACGAAGCTCAGGGAAGAAACTGCACGATTACAAGCAGTTGAGGTGGCGCGTCTTAAGTCTCCCGACCAGCAAATTTCCTTGACGGATCCGGATGCCAGGGCGATGGCCACCAGTGGTAGAGGTACCGGGGTTGTGGGCTACAATGTACAGACTGCGGTCGATAGTCAGCACCATTTAATTGTGGCTCATGAGGTGACCAACGTCGGTCATGACCGTGGCCAGCTGGCTAACATGGCGAAGCAAGCTCGGGAGGCCACGGGTATCAAGGAGCTCAACGTCGTGGCTGATAGAGGCTACTTCAAGGGCGAGGAGATTCTGGCCTGTCACAAGGAAGGGATCACTACCTATCTCCCCAAGCCGCTGACATCACCAAACCAGGCAAAGGGCTTTTTCCCAAGAGACGCATTTCGATACCTCCCTGACAGTAATGAATACTCCTGCCCCGCTGGACAGCGGCTGACATGGCGGTATGAAACGATAGATAAAGGGATGAAGCTGCATACTTACTGGAGCTCGTCATGTGCAAGCTGCGTCATAAAAGAAAAATGCACGACCGGAAAGCAACGACGAATCAGGCGTTGGGAGCACGAGGATGTGCTTGAAGCTACGCAGTCACGTCTCGATTGGAATCCAGAGATGATGCGCCTGAGGCGGCAAACGGTAGAGCATCCCTTTGGCACGCTGAAGGCGTGGATGGGGGCGACACACTTTACGACCAAACGGTTAAAAAATGTGAGCACCGAAATGAGTCTTCATGTGTTGGCGTACAACCTCAAGCGTGTCATAAAAATCTTGGGAGTCAATGGGTTGATGAGGGCGGCCAGGGCGTAACAGCCTTTTTTCGCATGTTTTTAAGCGCTATAAGGGCGAGATATGTGCTTTCTGGTGTCGTCATGATTTCCCGATCTCACAACAGCATCAGTCGGCAATCATCCAAGCAATGGCTTTTTGTGGGCTCAACAGTAAGCTGAGGGGGAAGATTTTTGAGTCAGGCCAGATTTTTTCTGTTTTCACACGGCCAGGACCCAAAGCGGCCATGCCGGCCAAGGCAGCATGCTCGTTTAATTCTTGTTAGGCAAAACAATCATGAAGAAGCAGGATTTGCTAGGTTTCTTTCAAACTAAGATTAATCTCATTCAGTTAAGTTATGCGTCCTTGATATTGTGGTCGCACGAAGATATGCCGGCTTTTTTCGAGGAACTTCATGATGAATTGGGCAAGGAAATCAAGGTGTTTCCCGACGCTGTGAGCTTGATCAAAGATAAAGCCAGTATGCGCATCGCCGCTGAAGAGCTTTATCAATCATCATATCGTTCGGCAGTAAAAGAGCTTTTTCCATTGATAAAGTTGTATTGCCACCAAACTAGGCAATTGGAAAATCTAAAATCGCAGCCTTGGTTCCAGTTTTGGCGCATACTTCGGAACTGCTGGTCTCACGATATGATATTCAATCTAAATCCTGACGAAAAATCCAAATTACCTATTACATGGTCTGGGGTAACCTTGGATAAGTCTATTAACGGCAAGCCTTTGACACATGGTGTGTGCTCATACCAAAAGTTGTACGAGCTTATTCAAGCCGGTCAAAAATATGTACAGCAAGAACTTGGCTAAGCGTTTCATCGGGCAACATTATTCATGTCGGCTGGATTATTGGAAAAAGAATCGAATATTGTGCTGAGGGGATATCGTGGAAATCTTTGACATCGAGAAAGACGAATTAATCCGGCTGTCCGATACCCAGCTAGAAGAGTTGATTGCGAGACTCGCTGAGGCCGAAGTGGCAGCGCATGGCCATAGCCCTGCATGGGTAAGCTGGTCAGGTTCAATCAATGCCCCTGACGAAGGAATTGATATCTACGTTCAGGTCCCGGTCGGTACATTAAGCACCGGATTTATTGAAAAACCTGATACGATTCTCCAGGCCAAGAAACACTCGATGCCAAAAAGTGCGATCACGCAGGAAATGGTCATCGACGGTGAGCTGTCGGCGACAATCTCAGAGCAGGCTTCGAAGGGGGCCGGCTATATTATCGTTAGCTTGGCTGATGATTGTTCGCCGCCGAACAAGAAGGGGCGTCTTAAGGCAATGCGAGAAGCTGTGAAAGATGATCCCAACAGCGGCAGTATTCACCTAGACTTCTATGACCGCTCTAAGCTGGTTCAATGGCTGCGTCAGCATCCGTCGGTTATGCTGTGGGTAAAAGGAAAGCTCGGTCAGGGATACTCCGGTTGGCAGTCATACGGGGCCTGGAGCAATCCACCTCAAGATGTCGACGATACACTGATTTCGGCCCCAGGCGTGACGGTCATGCTGCCGTCAGGGAAGGGCCAGAAGCTCAGTATTGAAGATGCCATTGAACCGATGCGTGACCTCATAAGGTCTACGGTCAAGGCCGTTCGTATAACGGGCTTATCCGGCGTCGGGAAGACCAGGATCGTGCAGGCACTCTTTGATGAAACTGTAGGCAATAATGCTCTCGATCGGACTCTAGCTGTGTACGTCGATACTGGTGCTGAGCCGGATCCTTCGGCAGCAGCCATGCTGGACAGACTTATCGCTGAGGGCCGACATGCCATCATGATCCTCGATAATTGCCCGTCAGAACTTCACTCTGCACTGGCCAGAAAAGTATCAGCTGCAGGCAGTGAGGTAAGCCTCATCACCGTTGAGTACGACATCAGGGATGACAAGCCTCAGACAACTGAGGTAATCCACATTGAAGCGGTTGGGCCGGAGGTGGCCGAGCAGCTTCTGATCCGTCGGTTCCCCGGGATCGGCCAGCACAACGCCCGCCGGATAGCAGAGTTCGCTGATGGGAACGCGAGGGTTTCCCTAGCAATCGCCGAGAGAGTGGAGGAAGGCGAGAGCTTGGCTCAGCTTTCAGACGTGCAGTTGTTTAACCGCTTGTTTGAGCAGCGTAAACATCCGGACGACGATCTGCGGGAACAGGCTGAAGTACTGTCTCTGGTATATTCATTCTCGGTTTCAAACCCTGAGGTCGGTCACAGCGAGTTGGAAGTTCTGGGCTCGATTTTGGGGCACTCCCGGAGCCAATTGTTTCGATCAGTCAAGAAGCTGTTGGACCGTCATGTTGTGCAGAAGAGGGCACATTGGAGGGCCATCCTGCCCCATGCCATTGCGAATAAGCTGGCTGCCTCGGCACTTGATGGTGTCCCGGTTGATCAACTCAGGGCGACCTTTGAAGCCTCCGGTCGTCAACGCTTGCTAATGTCGTTCGCACACAGGCTGGGGCTGTTGCACGATCACCCCGTGGCGAAAGAGATCGTTGAAGCTTGGCTCCAGCCAGATGGGCTGCTGGGGCGAATATCAGTGTTGGAAGACATGGCGGCACGAATACTGGACTATATCGGCCCGGTCGCGCCTGAAGCACTGCTCGACAGGATCGAAGCAGAACTTACCGCGCCTGATTTTGAGGGTATGGAACCGCGTTACAATCCACGGCGGACGACCATTCTCAATCTTTTGCAGTCGTTGGCATACGAACCGAGTGCCTTTGACCGTTGCGTTAGGCTCCTAATCCGTGTCGCGGACCACGAAGACGAAAGCAACAACTACGACGCAGTTCGAGATAAGATCACGAGGTTTTTCCAGGCATATTTGTCTGGCACACATGCCTCTCTAAATCAGCGCATTGGGATTATGAATGAATGCCTTTCGTCAGACGTGGTTGGACGTAGGTCGCTGGGTTTCAGGATGCTCTCGACTGCCCTGGATGGGCCACCGTGGACAGGATTTGGGATGAATGAATTTGGTGCTCGCCCAAGAGACTTCGGGTACCAACCCAACCACGATGAACTTGTGGAGTGGCGATGCGCCTTTATCGACGTTGCGGTGCGATTGGGAACCTCTGGCGATCCTGATCTTGAAGGCCCTGCACGGCTGACCCTGGCGAACGAATTTCGAGGGATGTGGCACCACAAAGCCATGAGGGAAAAACTCGTCGATTCGGCTCGCAAGCTACATTCTTATCACCCTTGGGGAGAAGGTTGGAAAGCCGTCCGATCAACGATTTATTTCGACCATACCAAGCGCAAAGACGATGATGATTTTGAGCCGCTGCCAGATAACCTTGCCGCATTGGAGAGGGAGTTGGAGCCCGAGGGCTTGGTTCCGAAAATATTGACATATGTGCTAAACAAGGGGCACGACTATTGGGCGCTAGACGCCGATTTTGATCATGAGGACACCAACAAGTATCGCGAAGCTGAGAAGCGACTTGAAGCCAAGGCGCTCCGATTAGGTGAGGACTTCGCAGCCTCAGACCATGAGCTCGACGAGTTGGATCCCAACCTTTTCTCCAACGACTGGATGCCATATTGTACTGCATTCGGAAGGGGGTTGGCGAAGGGGGCACATGACTTGCGAGTTTGTTGGCAGCAACTCGTCGATCAACTTGAACATAAGCCTGAAGCCAACAGGAACTTCACAGTCTTTGGCGGTTTCATCGAAGAGGTTGACTCTGTTGATCCAACTCTAGCACAAGGGCTACTCGACCAGTGCGCACAGCACCCAGAACTTCGACATGCATTGGTCGGCTTGCACCCAAGGCGGGAGTTCACAGAAACCGACCTAGATCGTTGCATGGCGCTTCTGGATGATCCTGACACACGTCCGTGGATGTATGGTCCAATTTTATGGCGTGACGGTTATGCTAATTTGCCCAGTGACCGTGTTCTCGATCTTGCTCAGCAGCTCCTGAGTATACCGAACGGCGATGACGTGGTTTTGGATGCTCTAAGCATGAAGCTACATGGCAAAGATGACGCTGTAGATACACTTGGTTTCGACCTTCGACGGGTAGGTCTAAGGGCAGCGATCCAGAGACTCCAAAAAGATGACAGGGACCCTGGCGGGTCCCTGGATTATGACATGGAGCGCGTCATCGATGCCGCATTGCGTTTTGACGGAAACGATGCCGAAAAGCTGGAGTGGCTGGACACTATCTTTGCTGTTATTGATGAGCAGTATGGCTTCATTCATGCCTTCGAAAGTGCTATCGAGACAACTATCGCCTTGATGCCACAGGCGTTTCTCAATCTCGTTTTTGAGGGCACTGAAAAAGAACAACATAGACGACTGTTCTTTATTCGCCATGGAGGCTTGCGTCGCTCTCCTCTCGCCAAAATCGATATGGACCTTTTGATTGGGTGGTGCCGTTCCAGAAACGATGCTAGCGTGTGGGCGCCTGTCGCGGCGGGTATCAGCCTTTGGTCAAAGGATGGGGATCAGGGGGCAGTTACGATGTTGGAGTCAGCGATCAGGTTGCTGGAAGCTTCTCCTGAGCCAGAAGCCGTCCTGGAGGCATTCGCCGAGCGCGTCACACCTTCATCGTGGTCTGGTAGCCGAGCTAACGTGATGCAATCTAGAGCGGATGCCATTGGTGTGTTGGTTGAACATGAGAGCGAGGAGATAGCTGTGGCTGCTAAATCGGTGTCTGCAAAACTCGTTAAGTGGATCGAGAATGAGAGTGTGCGTGAACAGCGGGAGGATGAGGAGCGCGAACAGCGGTTTGAATGAAAATAGCTTTATCTGAACTTCGTTGCTCCAATCCCGAGAATTCCGTGACTTGAATAAATGTCAGCAATGAAAAGCTGCGCTGTAGCATCAGTTGAAATATTTATTATTATAGATCTTCCGACGCAAAAAATCTTTAATAAGTTTTTCATGCAAATGGGGCAGGGCTGAAATTATACAAAAGGATGGCTCGGTTAGAGTTAGTTTAGGTGATGGAAAATTTCCAGGAAATCTGCGCATAGGTACAGAAACAAATTGATATTAGGCTTAAATGAAAACCATATTTAATGGTCTATAAGAACGCTTTAGCAGCATTGGGCTTGTGTGAACGAGCCTTATACTTCTTGAGAAAAAGATAGAAATCAATGCTGTTAATTACACCTACAGTTCGTCACTAAGTGAATAATATTTGAGTTTGTAAGGTCGTGGGCATGCCAGAGACTTTCACATAACGGTACCACGTGCAGCGAAAATTTTCCGTTTCGCCATCATCTCCACGTCGAAACTTCATGTTTTGAAGGCATTGTATAAGAACATGCTGATGGTCCGCTTCTGGCCGATTGGAGAACTTTGGCCTACTCTGATGGAAGTGCCGAGGAAGTTGACGATCCAAATCGGTCGGTTGACATCCTGCAACGCACAGGATTGTGTAACAGTGACTGCCTGATGCGATCAATAATCGTGTCCTGAATGTCTAAGCGTGAGTGGAGGCGACAATGAGTAGGATTCTTGGTCAAGCGGAAGGCTTCTTTGAAGCGTGTGATAAAGGAAGGGGGTGGGAGGGCTGCAAGGAATACTGCCATCCAAGTGCGACGTTTTCATGCCAGTCGAGTACACTGTCCGAGGTAGATACTCTGGAAGGATATTGCGAGTGGATGAAGAACCTCCTTACGCCAATTCCAGACGGTCACTATGAACTAAAATTCATGGCTGAAGACGGGGAGCGAAAGTGCGTTGCAGCCTTTGCAGTGTTTCACGGGTCACAAACCGGACCGGGAGGACCTGTTGAGCCAACCGGCAAGACGGTAGCAACTGATTATGTCTATGCCATGGAATTCGACGAGGGGAGAATTCGGCACATGACCAAGATCTGGAACGACACCATCGGCTTACAGCAACTAGGCTGGGCATAGAGCCTTTTCGACCAGTCTGAAGCCCTACAGCGGTTTGGTCCGCTTCTGGCCGAGGCTGTGTGAAAACGTGGCTCCCGCTATACTCTACCCGTGACAGCTCGTGGAGGTACCGATGAAGCGTTTCGTATCAGGGGAGTCCCGGTCTCAAGCTACGTTGTTCCCTGAGCTTCTGGATGATTTCGTCTCAGAGGACAACCCAGTCCGAGCCATCGAGGCCTTCGTCGAGGCGCTCGACCTCGGACAACTCGGCTTCAAAGGTGTCGATCCCCATGCCACCGGCCGGCCCGCCTATCACCCCGCTGTACTCCTGAAAATCTATCTCTACGGCTATCTCAATCGTGTCCAATCCAGCCGCCGCCTGGAGCGAGAAGCGCAGCGCAATGTCGAGCTGATGTGGCTGACGGAGCGCCTCACGCCGGATTTCAAGACGATAGCGGACTTCCGAAAGGACAACGGCGAGGCCATACGCCGTGTCTGCCGAGAGTTCATCGTGCTTTGCCGGCGACTGGAGCTGTTCTCCCAAGCCATCGTTGCCATCGATGGCAGCAAGTTCAAAGCGGTCAACAACCGCAACCGTAATTTCACAGCGACCAAGATGAAGCGTCGCCTTGAGCAGATCGAAGAAAGCTTCAACCGGTACCTTGGTCAGCTTGACGCAGCCGATCGCGAGGAGCCTGCACTGGCCGAGGCCAAGACAGCGCATCTGAAGGAAAAAATCACGAAACTCCGGGAAGAAACTGCACGATTACAAGCAGTTGAGGAGGCGAGGCTGAAGTCTCCCGATCAGCAAGTATCCTTGACGGATCCGGATGCCAGAGCTATGGCCACCAGTGGCAGAGGTACTGGAAATGTGGGTTACAACGTACAGACTGCGGTCGATAGCCAGCACCATTTGATTGTGGCCCATGAGGTGACCAACGTCGGGCATGACCGGGGGCAGCTCTCTAACATGGCCAAGCAAGCGCGGGAGGCCACTGGCATCAAGGAGCTGAAGGTCGTGGCTGATAGAGGCTACTTCAAGGGCGAGGAGATTCTGGCCTGTCACAAGGAAGGGATCACTACCTATCTCCCCAAGCCGCTGACATCACCAAACCAGGCAAAGGGCTTTTTCCCAAGAGACGCATTTCGATACCTCCCTGACAGTAATGAATACTCCTGCCCCGCTGGACAGCGGCTGACATGGCGGTATGAAACGATAGATAAAGGGATGAAGCTGCATACATACTGGAGTTCGGAATGTGCAAGCTGCTCCATGAAGGAGAAATGCACGACTGGCAAACAGAGGCGTATAAGGCGCTGGGAACACGAAGATATACTCGAAGCTGCGCAGTCACGCCTCGATTGGAACCCAGAGATGATGCGCCTGAGACGACAAACGGTGGAGCATCCCTTTGGCACGCTGAAGGCGTGGATGGGGGCGACACACTTTACGACCAAACGGTTAAAAAATGTGAGCACCGAAATGAGTCTTCATGTGTTGGCGTACAACCTCAAGCGTGTCATAAAAATCTTGGGAGTCAATGGGTTGATGAGGGCGGCCAGGGCGTAACAGCCCTTTTTCGCATGTTTTTAAGCGCTATAAGGGCGAGATATGTGCTTTCTGGTGTCGTCATGATTTCCCGATCTCACAACAGCATCAGTCGGCAATCATCCAAGCAACGGCTTTTTGTTGGCTCAACAGTAAGCTGAGGGGGAAGATTTTTGAGTCAGGCCAGATTTTTCTGTTTTCACACGGCCAGGACCCAAAGCGGCCATACCGGCAAAGGCGACGAGCACGTTCATCGGGGATATGCAGCATGCACGATGATTGGTGTTATGCTGCCGAGCTATACTTAATAATTCGGGATTTCAATAGGATGGAAGGGGGTTGAGCGTGCGCATAACATTGTTGAACGCGCGTGCGCGTTCAAGTGCAATATCGAACATGCTATATAATACAACTGTTGGATCGCCACCCGTATGGAAGGCTGCCGATGAAAATGTTTGTCTTAGCTGCTGCTCTGATACTCTTCGGTGTCACTGGGATCCATCATCCCGCGAGTGCCGAGGAAGAGTGGGAGCCCGCGAGTTTTAACGCTAAAGAATTGAACTCTCTACTGGAGGCAGTGCCGGGGGAGGGATCTCTTCTGCTAGAGCTGAGGTTCACACCGTATCGTGCCCAAGGGAAATTGTACGGGTGTGGTTACGCTTTCCACGTTTTGCTGCGGGACTGGGCGTACCGGGAAAATCAGCCAGCCGTTGTTTATGGCTCGGTTGTATACTTTAAAGAAGAGGGCCGCTTGCCTGCCCTATCTCTCCGGCTAGGGATTAACGATATTCGAATTCAACAGGGAGTAGTTGAGCGGCGCGACGCAGCTGTTGAATACGCCTATCTCCGATGGAGCGAGGAGTCAACCGCCGAACTGGAGCCAATCGTTGTCGATGGTGAACGGAGTGCAAGATCGTTCACGTACCAAGATCCAGAAGCTCGCCTCATTGAAGCCCTCGTGCTCGCAGATCCTCTTACAGTGGCTTTTAATCGCAAGGCTGCTGGTACGGATTTGGAGTTTGAACTTCCGGTTATGTATGAGGATGCGTGGATGGAGAATGGAGTCTGTCTTCGCGAACTTGCAGGATTTTGACGGTTGACCCTGTGGTTGGGCTATCCAACAACGGCATCGAGCGCGATGGCTGCTTCGCAGCCGCGTCTCATGCCTAACGTTAAGCATCACAGACACTATGCCACGTTCGTCTAAACAATTCGACCTCGACACCTTCAGCGGCACGTTTCGCTCGGAGTCCGATAGAGCATGCGCGGTATTGGGCGCTGCGCTCATTGACGAACGCTTGAAGCAACTGTTTGATCGAAGACTTCATTATTCTAACGCATCACTGCTGTCTCATAGCGGTGTATTGGGATCGTTTTCTTCTCGAATCTCAATCGCACGAGCGTTGACATGGATCTCTGATGACGTTCGCTTCGATCTAGACCAGGTCCGAGATATACGTAACAAATTTGCACACAATGCTGATCACGAACTCTCCTTCACTGATCAATCGATTGGAGATAAGTGCCGAACACTGAAAGTCGCACAGACCTTAATCGATGCGCATGAAGCATTGGCGAACCTTCCACCCGCTCGCTTCAGCCCGCAAGTTATTCGCTCGATGGCATCAGTCTTTCAGTCGCCACGGCAACGTTTCGAAGTCACTGTTGAAATGCTCTCTCAGCACTTAGACGAACTGGGGTCAACTAAGCCCGAATATGTCGGGCCAAACCTAAAGGACGAGTTATGGACTTTGGGAATGAAAGAACCAACCGTTCAGATACAAATAACGGTCTCACCACAAAGCGTCGATGGGAGCAGTCCCGATAATGGCAGACCTCCAACTGAAGGCTCCCCAAATGATGCTTAACAAGCCAATCAACTACGCGCCTGCGGCGCCGGACGCGCAAAAAGCCGCGCGCCGGTTATTGGAGCGTTATATCAGAATCACCTGAAAGACCGCTCTTGGCCGATTGAAGAATCTTAGCCTATGCTGATGGGGTGATTGAGGCAAAGCGGCCATGGTGGCAAAGGCAGCGGTCACGTTCATTGGATATACGAAGCATGCACGATGATTGGTGTTATACTCCCGAGCTATACTTAATGTCTAGTGATTTCAATTGGATGAGAGGTGGTCGAGCAGGTAGCATAACACTGTTGAACGCGCGTGCGTGGTCAATTGAAATATCGAGCACGCTATATAATAAAGCTGTTATGTGTGAGAGCGCATACTAGCCAGATAGGCTGAGCATTGATTTTAATCGGAAGCAAGAATTGGTTATGATGAGCTTTTAGTGGACTAGGAACGATGCGAAAAGAGCCTAATTCGACGCCCAGGACTTACACCGCTAAACGATAAGCCGAATTCAAAGGAGATAAGATATGGCCAGCGGCGATATTGAAGCATATAGAGCAATCCCTAGGATATTTAGCTTGTATGTACGATTGTTCAGGAATCCGGCTGCTGTGGTGTTTCTTGCCTTATTTCTTATTGTCTATGGCATAGTCATTTTCGTAGTTACCTCCCGTGAAGAAGTAAGCTTTATTGAGTTAGTGAAAGCAGCCCCATTTGCGGTTTCGGCAGTTGTTTTAGGCGCATTTTCTGTCTTATTCTGGGCGTTAAACTACGTGGGTAGGGCACAGAAAATTGAGCTGAGGGTCAAGGAGGCAGAAGAGTTGTTTCGGATCCGGAAAAATCTCTTGGATGAGGTTTTCAATGAAGCTGCCGTAGAAAGCTCCTTGGAACTATCAGCGGTTAAAGCGCACCTCCTGCTGGCTGGGGGGGAAATAAGCGCAGAGCCAGAGACCCCAGGTTCAAAATTGGGCTTTGAGTACTCAGACGCCGTCAAAGCTCTCCTTCGGCGAGCATAGAATGTAAGTGTTGTGAAATATATTGAATTTCATCAGGTATTGGTCTTGGTATATGAATTTGGCGCTCATAACAAGGCGCTTCTGTCGGACAAATTTTCCGTTTCGCTCCAACGTTTCCGCAGAGCACGGCGTTATATCAGAATGACCTGAAAGACCGCTTCCGGCCGAAATCGGTCACGATGGCCCGTAATATGCCACTACCGATCACAGAGGCGGAAGCGTGCGACCAGCCTCTATGACAAGACTGTGATGAATTGCGCGAGCTAAACGAAACGCCTGCGACGAGGCTCCCCCGAGTTCGACAGATAGAAGCGTAAACCACTGATTAGCCTGGAAACGCCTTTTCAAAATTGGCACTACAAGCGTGATGCGGCAGGTGCAGGCAGGCCAATCGCTTCGAAAAGGTCGCGTTGCTCAGGCTTCAATTTGGTCAGGCCGCTCGCCGTCTCGCGACGGTGAAGCAGGACCTGGTGGAACTGAATCTTGCGGGCAATTTCCAGTGCCCGCGTCGGCGAAAGCTTGTGATCACTTGCCTTCAGCCGCAGCACGCGGTAAAGCACCAGGGCGAGGAAGCAGATGAGCGCATGGGCACGGATGCGATCCGGCAACCGGTGGTAAACCGGCGCGATCTCGATGTCACTCTTCAGCACCCGGAAGCCGCGTTCGATGTCAGCCAGCGCCCGATAGCGCTCGACGATCTGCTCAGGCTCATGATCGGCCATGTTGGTGACCAGCAGCAGCTTGCCATCCATCATCCTGGCGCGATCCAGCGCCCGTTGATCGAGCACGTAGTTGAACGTCTCGGCGGTCAGGTCGACCTTGAGAATATGGCCGTTACGCCGGGATCGGAGAGCTTTCTGCCACGATAGCGGCGTCCGGCATCCTGGTTATCCAGCTTCTCGAACCACTGGCGCGCATCGGCCTGTAGCGCCTCGATCTTCTGATCGCGTGCGGCCGTGTGGGCATTGGCGACATCCGGCCGGTGCGCCACGATCAGTCGATGACCTTGCCATGCCAGCTCGCCATAGGCTTCGTGATCGGCATCCTGGCAGTGGGTCTGATGAAACGCCTTCAGCAAGTCATCGAACTCACCATAACGGCGGCCCGGTACTGCCAGGATGAGTTCCAGGGGGCGACCCTCGACGCGCACGGCGGACAGGGCGACCATGTCGGTCGCCCCCGTCCCCCTGCGAGGGGCCGTAGTGGCGGAGATCCCCATCGTGGGAGGTAGCGCCCTCCGCCTGGATCGTGGTGAGGACGTAGAAGACGATCGGTCGCTCTTCATCGATCAGTGGCTGGCACTGCTGCGCCAGCACGTCGTTGAGGGCCTCGCTGCAGTCCGAGAGGGTGTCCAGGGTGTGCAGCAGGTGGCGGTGGCTGATCGAAGCCGTGTCCACGTCGGGCACCAGGACGTCCTCCAGCCAGCGCAGCACACCGAGCCTGGACTCGGGATCGCAGAGGCGGTTGAACACCATGACCCGCAGCAGCCGCTCGGCATCGAACGGGCGCTTGGTGCGCAGTACTCGGTGGAAGGCGTCATCCAGGCCGAGCTCTTTCCAGAGCGACGTCAGCAGCCAGGTATCGCCAACGGAGCGCGCCGGCGCGAAGTCGGTCTCGCCGGTGCCTGCTTCGAGCGTCGGCTGGCCGGAGACGCGCAGCAGGCCATTGATCAACGCGCTGGACTCCCCGGGGTGACGGCCTCCAGGCGCCCCAGGGTGGCGATCACGCGTTGCCGCGGCTGGCCGGCCTCGTCGCGGTAGGACTCGACGAGCTTCACGTAGCGGCGCGGGCCGGATTTGGTGACTTTAACGAACATGTCACCACGGTAGACCGGAAAAGCGATAACTGGCAAGGCACCCAGGAAAGCGCATGTCACTACAAACAATTCGTTCGGAATTGACTAAGTCGCTGAATTTTCAGGCCACAGCAGCCGACTTCAGGTCAGAGTCGGACTGGCAGTGTCGAACTCGGGTGTCTAGCATCGAAAGACATTCCTGATAACAAGAATCTCGCGTGCCGTGATTCCGCGAGACCGGCTTCAACTTCCTTGAAGCCGGAGACGCTGCGCACGAATGCCCATTGGTGGCATCGGGGAGGAACGTCATGTCCGAAGAACCTGTGGCCATCAGCGGCAGCTTGCCCGAAGCCCCGTCCAGCCCGTTTCTGTTCGATCCCGCCATCTTCGATCGCGAGACCCCCGAATACCTCGTGCCGAATATGGGGGTGCCATCTCCGAGCCCGCCTATTTCCAGCAGATCGTGATCCGCGATCCGCACGTTCCGGCTCCGTCGAAGGTGAGCGAGATCACCCGAGCGCTCGATCCCTTCGCCGCGACCGGCCAGGCCCAGGCATCGCAGCGTCCGGTGCAGGGGGTGCTCCTCACCTTCGAGCAGGCATGGCGCCAGGACCATCTGGCGCTCGGCCGGCTCTTGCACTCGCTCTGCCTCGCCCCCGGCGAGGTCACCAAGATCGCCGTGATGGATTTCAGCCGCCGGACGGGCGAGCGGAGTACGGAGAGCACCACCCAGACCGAGCGGGTGACGGGCTTGATCGAGGCCGGCCCGTTCGCCGAGGTCGATAGCGGCAGAACCTTCCGCGGCGGGTTCGGATGCCGCGTGCAACGGTCAGCGGTGTTACTGGAACGTGCTCAGCGCCAGCCCCTCGCGGCGGCAGAACGCCTTGACGAGGGCCGGCATGTCGCCGAGCCAGAGCGGGAAGACCAGCACCAGGTGCTGGCACCAGCCGATGGCCTCCTGTGCCGCCCTCAGCGAGGAGGGGAGGACAGCGGCTTGCCACTCCTTCTAGCTGCGCAGCAAGGGGATCTCCAGGGTCGCCAGGTCGATCAGGCGCACCTCATGGCCCTGGGCCTGGGCGCCTTCGCGGTAGTGATCGGCCAGGGCATGACACAGGTGCGCCTCGCTGGCATCGGGGTGTCCCTGCAGGATCAGGATTCGCTGGCTCATGTTAGCGGGTTCTCGCGGGAAGCGGCTTGGCGGCATGCAGAGTGGGAAGGCATGGTGTTCAGCCTAGTCGCAGAGCCGAAGGCCAGGCTTGATCGATATCAAGCACCGGCCTTGACGGACTCGGTCCGCTGCTTTCACCGCCGCCACATGCCCCAGCCGGAGCCGAGCCCGGCGGGCCACAGCGCTGCCAGCATGAGCAGGGCAGCCCCCACCACCAGCCAGCCGGCATAGTGGAGCAGGAACATCCCGGTGTCCGGGTAGTGATCGGTCATGCGGCTCAGGTCGAAGTCCGCGAGCCCCATGGTCAACATGACCAGGGCGGCGATCAACAGGCCCTGCGCGCCATCGGCGTTGCGCACGATTCCGACGCGCCCGCCCCGGGCATTCTCGAAGACATCGGTGGCCCCGTCTAGGCGGCGGTAGTAGTCGCTTCCCTCCATGGGGTGGCTGAGCGTGAAGCTATCGCGGGAGACGGGGGTCAGCCGGCCACGTCCTCGACCTCAAGGCCTGATCGAGCGCTTCTGGCGGGGTATCATGATGCAGTGCGGTATATGGTAGCCTGGGTATCGGCCATGGCTACTCGTCATCATGGAGGCTCAGTCAAATGAGGCATGAATCTCGGACGACCCCCGAACCCTGTACGCCGCTCCCCGCTGCCGATGAGCGGCCCAATCCCGGCTACTACGCCACTCATGCGCTGGATCGCGCCTTCAAGGCCAACCTGGCGAGAATGACGGCGGGGATTACCCCCGCCGGGCTTGCCAGCGTCTACTTCGAGTGGCTGACGCATCTGGCCCTGTCGCCGGGTAAGCAGGTGGAGCTCGGCGAGAAGTTTGTACGCAAGTCGACTCGCTTTGCTCAGTATGCAGCTCGCTTGGCCATGAATCCGGCGACGCCGGCCTGCATCGAGCCCATGCCCCAGGATCGACGCTTCCGCGATGATGCCTGGCAGCAGTTGCCCTACAACTTGATCCATCAGTCCTTCCTGCTGACCCAGCAGTGGTGGCATAACGCCACCACCGAGATAGAGGGAGTGTCGCCAGCCCGGGAGCGGGTCATCAACTTCGTCACGCGCCAGCTATTGGATCACGCCTCGCCTTCCAACATCCCCTGGCTCAATCCCGAGATCGCGCATACGACCCTGGCCTCCGGCGGGCGGAACCTGGTCAACGGCTGGCAGAACTTCCTCGAAGATTGCGAGCGTGCCGTCTCCGGCAAGCCCCCGGTGAGGGCGGAGGCTTACCGCCTGGGCGAGCACCTGGCGGTCACCCCCGGCAAGGTGGTGTACCGCAACCATCTGATGGAACTGATTCAGTACACGCCGACCACCCGGCAGGTCCAGGCAGAGCCCGTGTTGATCGTGCCCGCCTGGATCATGAAGTACTACGTGCTCGACCTGACGCCCGGCAAGTCGCTGGTAGAGTACCTGGTGGATCAGGGCCATACGGTGTTCATGATCTCCTGGCGCAACCCGGGCTCGGAGGATCGTGACCTGGGCATGGACGATTACCGTCGGCTGGGTCCCATGGCGGCCCTGGACGTGGTGACCGAAATCAGCGGGAGTCCGCGAGTGCACGGCGTCGGCTACTGCCTGGGGGGAACCCTGCTCTCCATTGCCGCCGCCGCCATGGCACGCGACGGCGACAAGCGGCTGGCGTCCCTCACCACGCTGGCGACCCAGGTGGACTTCACCGAGGCCGGGGAACTGACGCTTTTCATCGGCGAGAGCCAGGTAGCCTACTTGGAGAACATGATGTGGGACCAGGGCTACTTGGATGGCTACCAGATGGCCGGTGCCTTCCAGATCCTGCGCTCCAACGACCTGGTCTGGTCGCGGATGGTGCACGACTACCTGCTGGGCCAGCGCCAGCCGATGAACGCGCTGATGGCCTGGAATGCCGATATCACCCGGCTGCCCTACCGCATGCACAGCGAATACCTGCGTCAGCTGTTTCTCAACAACGACCTGGCTAGCGGTCGCTATCAGGTCGATCATCGTCCGGTGGCGATCCAGGACATACGCGCGCCGATCTTCGCGGTTGGCACCACCTCCGACCATGTGGCGCCCTGGCAGTCCGTCTACAAGGTTCACCTGCTCACGGACGCCGACGAGGTGACCTTCCTGCTCACCAGCGGCGGCCACAATGCCGGCATCGTCAGCGAGCCGAACCACCCGACACGCCGTTTCCGGCTGCGCACCCAGTACCAGGGCGAGCGCTATCTCGATCCGGATACCTGGCAGCAGACTACCTCGGAACAGTCGGGCTCCTGGTGGCCGGCCTGGCAGCAATGGCTGGTCGCGCACTCGAGCGGCCAGGTAGCCCCGCCTGCACTTGGCAGCGAGCGCTATTCGCCGTTAGGCGACGCCCCTGGGCGCTATGTGCTGATGCCCTGAAACGGAGGACTGCGCCTGGCGTCCGGTGAACTGCGGTTTCCCTGCCGGGTGTCCCGCCCTGTCGTGCCGCTGGCGAGCTGACTCTGCGTCGCCAGCGTCTACTCCCGGCACGCAATGTGGCGGCTGATCCAGCCCGCTTCGCTCTCAAGGTGAGGGCTCGCCAATCGGCGGGGTTTTCTGGTCTCTACGTGACCCTGCGCTACGTCCTCAAGGCCTGAACCGGCACGCGGCCGGCCGGCCCCGAATCCTGGACTACGCTGATCAGGGAAGCCCTAGGGGTTCCCGGGGATCTCCCCTCGGACGCCTATCGCCTGGTCACCGGCCACTACCTGCCCGGCGACCCGCGCGGCGACTAGCCACCGGCTTACCCCGGTTCCATCCCACGGAGGAGCGCCAGGATGTCCCAGGAGCGGTATCACCCCATCATCTACGTGCGCGGCTATGCCATGCGCGACAGCGAGATCGAGGCCACCATCAACACGCCCTACATGGGCTTCAACCTGGGCGCGACGCGGGTCCGCCAGGGGCCCAGCGGCCGCTTCAATACCTTCATCTTCGAATCCCCGGTGATCCGCCTGATGAAGGACCACGGCTATCGGGATGTCTACGCGGAGGGGGCGGAGCGCGAGGACCGGCTGCCCCGCCGGACGCTGCTGATCCACCGCTTCTACGAAGATGAGGCGGGGGAGGGGCAGCGCCCCTCGATCCCCGAGGCGGCCCAGGCCCTTGGCGAGCGCATCCTGTGGCTGCGCGAGCGCATTTGCGGCGACGACGCCGAGGCGCGGGCGGCCTTCAGGGTCTACCTGGTGGCTCACTCCATGGGTGGGCTGGTGTGCCGCTGCCTGCTGCAGAATCCCGAGGTGGGTAGAGCCGAGGCCCGCGACTGTGTGGACAAGGTCTTCACCTATGGCTCGCCCCATGACGGCATCGAGGTGGCCGGCATCAACGTGCCGGGCTTCGTGGACCTGTGGGACATCCGCAACTTCAACCGGCGCAGCATCGCCGACTACCTCAAGCTCACCCCGCGCAACGGCCGAGTCAACCACCTGGGCGGCCACTTCCCGCCGGAGCGCTTCTTCTGCCTGGTGGGTACCAACCACCGCGACTACGAGGCCACCCGCCACCTGGTGGGCGCCCGGAGTGACGGCCTGGTCAAGATCGACTGTGCCTGGATCGAGGATGCGCCGCGGGTGCATCTCTACCTGGCCCACAGCGGCCCCTTCGGCATGGTCAACTCCGAATCGGGTTACCAGAACCTGACGCGCTTCCTGTTCGGCGATGCCCGCATGCAGGGGCAACTGGTGGTCGAGCATCTGCCGCTGCCGCCCTCGCTGCAGCAGGCCCGCGACGAGGGCCGCGACATCGAGGGCAGCTATCACTTCGAGTGCACGGTGTCGCCGCGGCTATACCCCCCGGTGGCCCTCTCGGACCGCCGGGTGGAGCATGACTCGGCCATCTTCCGGCGCTACGACGAGATGTGCCATCCCGAACGGGCCGGCCTCGATCAAGCCCGTCACCCGGTGCTCTTCTCGGTCTACCTGGACAGCTCGAAGATCACCGTCAGCCAGGGGCGCACCATGATGCTGGTGGCCGATATCGCCGTGCGCAGCACCGAGTTCAAGGTGGCCGGACGCTGGTTCGTCAACCGGCGGGTACCCGACGAGAACCTGTTCCGCGACAAGGTGGTGATCCTCGCGACCGCCGCCGAGGAGGGCTGGCGACTGCGCTATATCTTTGGCGATGAGGACTGGGGTGAAGGGCGCGGCCGGCCGGTCAAGGAGGACGACCGGGGCCGCTATGTGCCGCTCACCAGCCGCAAGGGCTTCAAGGGCCGGCTCTACCTGCGCATCGACCCCTGGGAGTGAGGCCCCGGCAGGCGGTGGGAGGAAGGCCGGGGCCTCAATAGCGGCAGAACCGCCCTTCCTGTCCGTCTGCCTGGCCCAGCAGGGCCTGGAAGCAGGGCGACTGCTCCAGCAGCTGGGCGCTGATGCGGCGCAGCGCATCCACCTCCTCGGCGGGCAGGCGGAAGCTGGTGGGGATGCGCTGGAAGCGCTCCCGTTCGGCGTCGTCCTCCAGCCGGTCGAAGCCCACGTAGATGTAGTAGAGATCGATCTGGTGCAGCCCGTTGCCGGCCTCTCGGGAGAGCCGCTGGGCGTCCTCGCGGTCGCGCAGGGTCTCCCTGAGCAGCTCGACCGTATCGAAGGAGTAGTTGGCCAGCGGCGTCGTGGCGATAGTGCTGATCACGTGCTTGGGGCCGGGGGAGCGGGGAGAGGTATCGAAGTTCGCATCCAGGCCCCCCGACTTGGCGTCCACCACGATCACCACCAGCTTGTCCACCAGTTCCCGGTTCATCTTGTTCAGCACGCTCCATTCCACCTCCTGCAGGGTGGGCGCACGCAGGGCGTCGAGGGCGGGACGCAGGCCGATATTGTCGGAGACGCCACCGTCGAGCAGGTGCACATGGTCTCGCTCGGGCTCCTGGTAGCGCTGCCAGTGGCGGGCACGATAATAGCGACGGGGGTTGGTATCCAGTCCCTGTAGCGCGTTGGCGACCCAGGGCGGTTCCTCATAGCCGCAGCGTCCGGGATAACTGTTGAGCGTCAGGGGTGTGAAGGCGATGGGAAAGTTCGAGGAGGCCGCCACGGCACGGGATAGGGTGATGCTGTCCAGGTCGACGCACATCGGGTCCAGCTGCGACTGCACGAAGGTGAACTGGGCACCCTTGTCCATGTCGGTGGCATTGATCAGCAGGAAGGGTTTGCGACCGTTGTCCGCCAGATCGGCGAAGCTGGCCTGGTCGAAGAGCAGCTCCTGGTAGACCTCGTCGGCGAGTTCGATGCGCCCGAAGGTGGGCGAGGCCAGCCTCGCCCAGTTGTAGGGGTTGAGCAGCCGGCGCTTCAAGTCCGATTCGACGTCCCGGTAGAGGAAGTCGCTCTGGAACCGGCCTCCCTCCTCGAAGATGGCGTCACGGTGCAGCCCGTAGTAGGCCGCGGTGAAGCTGCCGCCGGATACCGACGAGATCACGTCCACCTCGTCCAGCAGGTTGCGCGACTCTCCCTCCATCTCGACCCAGCTGTCACGCAGCCTCTCCAGCACGCCGTAGGCGAGGGCGGCGGCCCGCGTGCCCCCGCCGGAGAAGCCGAGGATCACGAACATCTCCTCGCTGTTCGTTGCTCCCTCGAGGTTGGCGTAGCGGTAGCCGCTGGCGGTATCGACATGCTCGAGGGGTCGGGCTTCGGGGAAGGAGGCACAGCCGACCAGCGCCATCAGCGACATGAGCAGGCCGATCGACAGCCTGGCGACAGGGTTCATGAGCCCGACTCCTTGAGGGTGAATTCGATGATCAGCGGCGCCGAGGGCAGGGTGCCGATGAGGTGCACCTGGTAGCACTCGGGCTTGAAGTCTGGCGGCGGGGCCAGCGTCACTGTGTACCAACCGGCATCGACCTGGCAGACCGATTGGGTCCAGGCGGCGGGTTCGCCGTCGATCCAGACCTCGCGCCGATAGGGAAAGACGACCTTCAGGTATTCGGCCATGGCATGGCTCCTAAAATGGCTCCTAGAGCGTCTTGAGGTATTCGAGCAGTGCGGTCTTGTCCTCCTCGGCGAGCTGCGTGCCGAACGGCGCGCCCTCATGCCCCTGGTTGCTGTTGCCCGGCTCGGCGGTGTCATAGAGGAAGCCGTGGCGTTCGGCGGCCTCGCCGTCATGGATGAAGCCCAGGCGCTCGGGATGGTAGACGTCGTAGCCGCGGTAGAAGCGTTCGGGACGCTGCTCGGCGGGTCGGAGGAGATCTTCCAGAGTAGGGACCGAGCCGTTGTGCAGGTAGGGCGCGCGCAACCAGATGCCGGTCAACGGCTTGGCCACATAGCCGTCGGTCTTGACGAAGGCATTGAAGTCCCAGGGGTAGTCTTCGGCATAGGCGTTGTAGCGCTCGGCAGCCTCGGTGGTCCACATCTCGAGGCGATGGGGATCGGTGCCGACCTCCATCTGGGGGATCACCGTGCCGATACGCGGGCCCTCCAGGCCGTGGCAGCCGGCGCAGGTCTGCTGGAACACCGCCTCGCCCTCGGCGGCCAGGTCGGCGTCGAGGGCGTCGAGGAAGGGGTAGGGCGGGGGGCGCTTGGCGCGCAAGTACTCTTCCAGGTCGGCGAGGGCGGCCACGGGCAGTGAGTCGGGGCGAGCGCCGTCGCCGATGGCGCCACTCAGCACCACCTCGGTCAAGGCGTCGTTGAGGCCGTCCCAGTGCAGGGCGAAGCCCTGCTGCTCGTCCATCGCCCACAGCGGCATGATGTCGGAATTGCCGATGGTGTCGTCCTCGGCGGGGTCCAGGGCCAGCAGGTCGGGGTGGAACTTGACCGGGTTGAAGGGATCGATCCGCCCCGGTCCCCAGCGCGGGCGCTCCTCGGTCCAGGTGAAGCGTGCGGCCTGCTCCTGCAACCCATCCCGGGTGCGTGGAATGATCAGGAAACGGTAGAGCAAGCGGTCGAGCCAGGAGAGGTCGGTCTCCTCCTCGATGGCCGACAGCAGATTGGCGGCGGTGAAGTCCGGGTCGTTGGCGGCATCCCCCAGGAAGCCCAGGTAGGCCTGTGGGTCGAATGTCTGGTGGGGGCCGGTGGGTACAATCTGGCGTTCGCCATCCTCGGAGGTGCGGTAGCTGGCGGTGTGGCAGGCCGCGCAGTTGATGGCGATGCGCGGGAAGCCGATGGTCTTCTTGGAGAAGCCGACCGGGGTCGCCTCGCCCTCCTCCCAGAGCATTCCCAGGGCGGCGTAGCCGCCTTCCCCGGGCAGGTGCTGGGGAAACACATCCGGCAATACGCGCCAGATCCAGTAGGGGATGCCCTCTTCCTGCTCGGCGCCGATGGAGCCATAGAGGTAGTAGGCTTCGGCGTTGTCGAACCGTTGCGGCTCTTCGCGGAACAGCTGATACCAGCCCACTGCCGCGATCACACCGCCGGCCGCCAGCAGCAGGAACAGCCATGTCAGCCAGCGCCGCGAGGTCACGAAAGTGTCTTGGTGTCTGGATGCCATGACCGTCTCTCCTCGAGGGTTATGCCGTCTTTCCAGCGCGGCGAAGCAGCAGCAGCAACACGCCCTGGGTCACGCCGAAGAACAGGTCGATCAGGGCGAACAGCGGAAATTGCGGATGGAGCAAGGTGAAGAACACCACCCCGGCGAAACGTGCCAGTACGGTCAGCATGGCGATGGCTCGGTAGTGGAAGGGATCGAATGCCGCCGGCAGATAGAACAGGCTGAGCAGGATCAGCAGCCAGGCGGCGAAGGCGGGCCATACCGGTTCGGTAACGGGGTTTCCTCCCACCAGGGTGATCACCAAATTGGGGGCAAAGACCGCAGGAAGGGCGAAGAGGAGGTTGGCCACCACCCCCAGCAGTACCATGGCGCGAAATCCCGCTGCGTAGTTGCCCATCCCCCGCTGCCCCCTTGCGCGTAAAGAGCCTGATGCTCCCCCGGCCCCTTGCTGGTGGGCAGCCAAACCCTGTGCTAGAGGTTAGTTGTCAAGTTCAGTAGGGTCACGTTCAACCTGCGAGATGAGAATTCTGGACCTCGGGGTGTCCGGGATTGGCAGCGACGCCATTGTTCAGGGAGGAGTCCCATGTTCGGTCAACGTGGTAGTGGTCTGCTCGGTCGGGTATTCCGGCGAATCAACCGCCGCCGTCAATGGCACCGGTTCCCCTTCCTCATCGCCCTTATCAATCTCGTCGCCCTGCGCCGCAACCTGCGCTGGCATAACCTCTACTCCACCGAGCGCGAGCGTCCGCAAGACCCCGAGCGGGAAGCGATCGACGTCCATCAGTTCCGCACCGCCGATGGGAGCTACAACGATCTGGCTGAACCGGCCATGGGCAAGGCCTATACGCGCTTCGGCCGCAACGTGCCGCCTGCCGAGACCTTCGGCGAGACCGGTGAGAGACTGATGACGCCGAGCCCACGGGTGGTCAGCCGGCGCTTGATGACTCGAGACGCCTTCGTGCCGGCGGCCACGCTCAATGTGCTGGTGCCTGCCTGGTTGCAGTTCATGGTGCACGACTGGTTCAGTCACGGCAGCAACGACACCGAGGCCGAACGCTACGAGGTGCCCCTGGACGAGGACGATGACTGGCCTTGGGAGAAGATGACGGTGTTGCGCAGCCGCCGGGACAGCACCCGATCATCCGCCGATGAGGGCCATCCCGATACCTTCCTCAATACCGAGACGCAGTGGTGGGACGCGTCCCAGCTCTATGGCAGCAGCCTGCGCCGTCAGCGCCTGGTGCGTACCGACCCCGACAGCGGCGAACTGCTGTCCGACGGCAAGCTCTATCTCAAGCCCGACGGCCACCTGCCGCTGGATGAGCATGGCATCGAACTGGCGGGCAGCAACGGCAACTGGTGGGTGGGACTGTCGCTGATGCACACCCTGTTCGCCCGAGAGCACAACGCCATCGTCGACCGGCTGCGGATCGAGCACCCCGACCGCGATGGCGAATGGCTGTTCCAGAAGGCCCGATTGGTGAATGCCGCCCTGATCGCCAAGATCCACACCGTCGAGTGGACCCCGGCGCTGCTCGATACCCCGGAGTTAAGGCTCGGCATGCGTGCCAACTGGTGGGGCGTGCTCGACGAGCACTTCTACCGCAGCCGGGGACGTGTCAGCGACAGCGAACTGTACAGCGGGATCGTCGGTTCGCCGGCGGATCACCATGCCGCCCCCTACGCCATTACCGAGGAATTCAGCGCCGTCTATCGCATGCATCCGCTGATTCCCGACGATTTCAGCTTCCGGCGCCTGGCCGACGATAGCCTGATCAAGGAGTGTGGCCTGACCGAGGTGGCCGGGTCTCTCACCCAGGCGCTCTATCAGGAGATGTCGCTCGGCGATGCGCTCTACTCGTTGGGCACCAGCCACCCCGGCGCCCTGGTGCTGCACAACTTTCCGCGCCATCTGCAGCAGCACGAGAAGCAGGCGCCGCATCATCGGGTGATCGATCTGGCCACGGTGGATGTGCTGCGCGACCGCGAGCGTGGGGTGCCGCGCTACTGCCGCTTCCGCCGCTTGATCGACATGCCGGCCCCCGGGAGCTTTGCCGAGTTGACCGACAACCCCGAGTGGCAGCGCGAGCTGGAGGCGGTCTATGGCGACGTGGAAGAGGTCGACCTGCTGATCGGTTGCCTGGCCGAGACCCCGCCGCCTGGCTTCGCCTTCAGCGATACCGCCTTCAGGATCTTCATCCTGATGGCCTCTCGACGCCTCAAGAGCGACCGCTTCTTCACCGAGGACTACACCCCCGAGATCTACACCCGGGCGGGGATGGAGTGGATCGACAACAACGACATGACGTCGGTCATCGGCCGCCACTTCCCCGCCCTGGCGCCGCGGCTGGAGGGCGTACGCAACGCCTTCTTCCCGTGGAACCGCGGCTAGCACGGATAGATCACGGATAGCGGACTAGCGGATAGAGAGGGAGGCAACGTGGCCAGACGAGTGGATGTTCCCGGCCTGATCAGTCTTCTGGAGGTCACCGACCCTCAGGAGATTCGCCTGCTCGATGGTGATTCGCGCCTCGATCGCTCCCTGGCAGTCAGCGGCGGCTTGATCAACCGCCTGCGCCTGGCCCGTCTGCGAGGTGCCTTCGTCTTCGACGGTGAGCCGCTGCCGGCCCTGCTTGGCCGCGAGGCCCAGGGGCGCGAGGTACGCCACGCCGAGCTGGGTCGGCGCCTCGATGAAGGCGCCGAGGCATCCTCCTGGCGCCAGGATTCGGCCTTCACGGCCCTGGTGGAGGGGGTGGCCGGCCAGGCCGACGCCGAGGCGCTGGGACCCGCCGCCCAGGGACTGCTGGGGCGGCGGTTCCGCGACGATTACCGGGCCGATGAGGCCACGTTTGCGGCCGCTCGGCGGCTCAATGACTATCCGCGTATGAATGCGCTGAAGGCGCTGCTCCAGCGCCTCAGTGGCCGACTCCGCCGGGATCGCCAGCTGCTGCATGAGCGTGCCCAGGGGGATCCCATGACCCTGCATGCCACCAGCGTGGCGGTGCATAACCTGGTGGGGGCGCTCGAGGCGATGCGAGCCTTGGCCGGCACGCCGGGGGCCTCGGCACTGTCCCAGGCGGCGGTGCTGGGGCGCTGCCTCAGTGCGCCGGAGACGCTGCTGCGCCAGGTGCTGGCGCCGCTGTCGACGCCCTGCTCGCCGCGTCGCCTGGTGCCGGGGGACCTGGTGCTGTTGCGGCTCGCCGAGGGGGTTCGAATCAGTGGGGATCAAGAATTGGCCTTCATGGGCGATAGCTGGGCGCGCTGTCCGGCCCGGCGTTTCATCCTGGCGCTGCTGGCCGATGTCTGGGGCCGGGCCCTGGCATCCCGGTCAGGGGAGGGCGCGTGATGAGCGAGGATGTCATCTTCACGCCGCTGAAGTGGCGCAACCTGGAGGTCAAGAACCGTCTCTTCCGCTCGAACATTTCCGGGCGATTCGATAACGAGGACGGCAGCCTGACCCAGACGCGCATCAACTGGGAGTGCCAGTTCGCCCGGGGCGGGGTGGGCGCCATCATCTCCTCCTTCGTGCCGGTTCAGATGGAAGGACGCATCCTGGCGAGCTACGCCACCATCCACCGCGATGACTTCATTCAACTGTGGCAGCGGCTCGGCGAGGCCGTGCACCGCTTCGACTGCAAGTACATCCTGCAGCTCAGCCACTCCGGCCGGCAGATGGATCTACCGGGGGTCAACAACCAGCATCGCCGGGCACTCAGTTCCACCAACCACAAGGAGGGCCTGCACGGCTTCCTGTGCCGGGCCATGAACACCCACGAGATCGAAGGCACCATCGAGGCCTTCGCCCGAGGCGCCTGGCGCGCCCGGGAGGCCGGGCTCGATGGCGTGGAACTGCATGCCGCCAACGGCTACCTGTTTACCCAGTTCCTGAGCTCGGCCATCAATGACCGGCGGGATCGCTACGGCGGTTCGCTGGCCAACCGGGCGCGCTTCCTGCTGGAGGTCATCCGCGCCATTCGCGAGCGAGTGGGGCCGGACTTCCACTTGCAGGTCAAGATCAGCGCCGTGGATCATAACGACATCCTGCCCTGGGAGGGCAAAGGCAATACCCTGGCGGAGACCCTGCAGGTCTGTCGCTGGGCCGAGACCGCCGGTGCCGATGCCCTGCATGTTTCGCTGGGCAGCCTCTTCCCCCACCCCCTGAACCCGGCCGGGGACTTCTCCTTCGAGACCATCGCCAGTACCTATGACGCCATGCTCTCCGCCGGGGTCGATACCTTTCGCAACTATCTGCTGTTCCGCTACCCGCCACTGCGCGGGATCTTTCGCTGGCTGTGGTTCCGCCACCGGCGCGACCGCCAGGTGGAGGGCATCGGCCTGGACGAGGCGCGTGCCATCCGCCAGGCGGTGAATATCCCGGTGATCAGCACCGGCGGTTATCAGCGTGCCTCTCTGGTGCGCGAGGCCATCGGCAGCGGAGCCTGTGACGCGGTCTCCAGTGCCCGGGCGCTGATCGCCAACCCCGACCTGCCGAGGCAGTGGCAGACCGGTCATGACGAGCCGGCACGCCCTTGCACCTTCTGCAACAAGTGCCTGCTCAACGCGCCGAAGAATCCCCTGGGCTGCTATGAGCTCTCCCGCTTCGACGGTGACCACGAGCGCATGATCGCGGCCCTGATGGCCATCTACGACACCCGACCCGAGCTGGGCCTGCCCCCGGTGCCGCCATCCCAGACCCCATGAGGCTGCCATGAGACGACAGGAGCCGCCCGTTACCGCCGTGCAACAGGAGGCCCGCCGCCGGCGTTGGCGGCGGTTGCCGCTGAGCCTGC
Organism: Halomonas sp. HK25; assembly: GCF_047795635.1. GTDB lineage: Bacteria > Pseudomonadota > Gammaproteobacteria > Pseudomonadales > Halomonadaceae > Halomonas. The sequence continues at coordinate 1,370,972 of NZ_CP181044.1, forward strand.
TCGTTCTGGCCGTGGTGGTGGCCGGGGTGCTGGCCCTGGCGATCGGCTTGCCGACCCTGTGGCGCTACAGCGGGGAGTCGGTGCGTCACTACGCCGACCCGGAGACCCACTTCCTGCATGGCTCGATCGGCAGCGAGGTCAGCGGGCTGCCGGTCCGATTGTGGCGGGTGCTGCCGAGCCTTTTCCCGGACGTCTTCGATGGGGGGCACTATGAGGTGTTCGGTTTTCTCTACGCCCCGGGCGACGAGGCGAGCCGGGGGGACCTGCCGATCGGTGTGGGGACACGAGAAGTGCGCGGTGTGGATCTCGCCTGGTTCAACTGTGCGCTCTGCCATGTCGGTACGGTGCGCGAGACCCCTGACGCCCCTGCGAGGCAGATCTCCGGCATGCCGTCCAACAACCTGGACCTCCACGGCTTCATCAGCTTCCTGCTGGAGAACGCCGATGACCCGCGGCTAGCGCCGGACAGCGTGCTCGCTGCCATGGATGAGCAGGGGCAGGAGCTGGGCTGGATCGAGCGGCGGGTGTGGCGGCACGCGGTCCTGCCCCGGGTGCGTGAGGGGCTGCTGGGGACCCGGGCGATGCTCGCGCCGCTGCTGGCCGAGCAGCCGCCATGGGGGCCGGGTCGCGTGGATACCTTCAATCCCTACAAGTTGATCCAGTTCGACATGGACGTGGCCATGCTGGACGAGTCGGAGCGGATCGGCACCAGCGACTTCCCTGCCGTCTTCCTGCAGCGCCCCCGCCAGGGCATGGACTTGCACTGGGATGGCAACAACGCCTCGCTGCAAGAGCGCAACCTGAGCGCCGCCATCGGGGCCGGGGTGACCGAGGAGAGCGTCGATCACCCTGCCATCGAACGGGTGGCCGACTGGCTGCTGGACCTGGCGCCGCCGCCCAGCCCCTATCGCCCCGATGCCGACGGCGTTGCCGCCGGCAAGCGGCTCTATATGCGCCACTGCGCCGACTGCCACGGCTACCAGGACGGCGACCGCTACGTTTTCGACGGGGAGCGCCTCGGCCAGGTGGTGCCCAACGAGGGGCTTGGCGTCGATCCGGCCCGGCTCGACAGCTACACCGAGACCCTGCGCCGCGACCAGCTGACCCTGTTCGCCGATGACGAGCGCTATCGCTTCCGGCACTTCCGCAAGACCAACGGCTACGCCAACCTGCCCCTCGACGGCCTCTGGCTGCGGGCTCCCTACCTGCACAACGGGGCCGTGCCGACCCTGCATGACCTGCTGCTCCCCCCGGAGCAGCGCCCGCAAGCCTTCGTTCGCGGGCTGGATGTGCTGGATGAGGAGAAAGGCGGTTTTGTGGCGCCCGACTGCACGCCAGGCGAGCCCCTGGAAGAAGGCTTCTGTATCGACACCAGCGAGCCCGGCAACGGCCGCCAGGGGCATGCCTACGGGACCGAGCTGACCCCACAGGAGCGCTCGGCCCTGCTCGACTATCTGCTTACCTTCTAGGGGCAACCGGCCCGGGAGCCATACCATGCAGACCTCACACGATGTGTTCGCGACCTATCGGCGGGTGATGAAGGTGGGGATCGCCCTCAATGTGCTGCTGGGCCTGTGGCTCTGGCTGTGGCCCGTCAGCCTGCTGGGGGGGATGGGCGCCGATCTGCCGTATCCTCTGACCTGGGTGCGCTATGCCGGCCTGGCCATGATCGTGGTCGGGCTGCTCTATCTGCCGGCTGCGTTGTCACCGCTGCACAATCGCCTGGCGGCACTGCTGTCGATCCTGTGTCGAGCGCTCTTTGCGCTTTTCTTCCTGTTCGCTTCGGGCTTCCTGTGGCTACCGGCCCTCTTCGAGGCCGTGTTCGCGGTGCTGCAGGGAGTGACCTTCTGGCGGGCCTGGCGCACGGACCTGATGGCCAAGCCATAGGCCAGTTCGGCAGGCTAACGCTCAGACACGACAAGGGCCCGCGATCGCTCGCGGGCCCTTGCACGAGGTGTCAACGGCCAGCTATTCGGCGCCGGCTCCTGCCCGGAAGTGCTCCCAGGCATGATGGTAGAGCACACCGGCATAGCCGTTTCGCTGCATGATCTTGAGGATCTTCGCCGGGTTGCCGTCATCCAGGGCCTTGTGCAGCTTTGCCCGCTGCTCGTCGTCGAGGGCCTCGTACCAGTGGTAGGGCTGACCCTCGGTATTGCTATCCTCGGCTTTGCGCATCAGGTCGATCTCGATGCGCCCACCATGCTGATACAGGATGTCGTAGCCCTCCTGCAACTGGGTCGTCGGCACATCGCACGGCTTCTCGAGGCCTTCCAGCACGTTGTAGTAGTAATAGCTCAGCGGTTGCATATGGCTCCTCCAGCGGTAGGCCGTGGTACGTCCGTCTTGGGCAGCTGATCCTGGCTCTATCCTTACCGAGATGTGGCGCCGAGCACAATGCCCTATCTGGTTTGACGACGGCTACCGGGTATTGTTCGACCGAGACTGGCTGAGCCAACTCTGCGGTGGCACTCACCTACAGCGTCATGAGGGGCGTGGCCTCGCCGTCTCGGGCAGGGCGGCCTGGGCGTTGCGTCAGCGATGTGCGATCGTGCCGTGTCATGATGAACTCCCGCGGTGCAAGGCTTCAGGGACCTCAGTGACAAATCCCAACAGTCTTGCTGCTCATGATGGCCACGCTCCCCGTTACACTATGGACACCATGAGTTTCACGAGGCCTTGCAGGCCGAGGCTGCCTTGATGAGGTGAGTAGATGGCATTAACGAGATGTAGGCCAGGTGAGTCGGGGGAACCCCCGAAGTGGTTGGCACTTTCCTTGGGTGGGCTTCTCGCCGGCATGTTGGCGTTCACCGGCGCTGTTCAGGCCGAAGAGGAGGCCGAGTGGCCCCGCGGTCACTATCCGATGCCGGCGGAGGGTAACGTGATCGGCGAGAGCTTCACCGTAGCGGTGGAGGACCACGAGCACACGCTGATGGATATCGCCCGGGAGCATGGCGTCGGCTACGAGGAGATCATCAACGCCAATCCCGACGTCAGCATCTGGATTCCGGGCGAGGGCACCGAGGTGACGATTCCCGGTGCCTTCATCCTGCCTGACGCCGAACGCACCGGGGTGGTGATCAACATCGCCGAGTTGCGCCTCTACTACTATCCGGAAGTGGCCGAGGGCGAGACGCAGCGGGTCGAGACCTATCCGATCGGCATCGGCCGCGATGGCTATGACACGCCGCTGGGGGTCACCACGACCACCATGCGCCTGGAGGACCCGGCCTGGTATCCGCCGCGCTCCATCCGCGAGGAGGCCGCCGAGCGCGGCGACCCGCCGCCGGCCGTGGTGCCGCCCGGCCCCGACAACCCGCTGGGACGTCATGCCGTGTTGCTCGATATCCCCGGCTACCTGATCCACGGCACCAACGAGCCCGACGGCATCGGCATGCGCGCCAGCCGCGGCTGCATCCGCATGTTCCCCGAGGACATCGAATCGGTGTTCAACAACGTGCCCGTGGGCACCCAGGTCACTATCATCGACCAGCCGATCAAGGTCGGCTGGCAGGATGGCCAGCCGCTGGTGCAGGTCTTCGAGTCCCTTGAGGAGCAGGAACACGGCATGTCGGCCCTGATCGACACCATCTCCCGCCTCAACGAGGGTAACCAGAACGGTGTGGCCTTCGACTACGAGCAGCTGCGTGGCCTGCTCGAGTCGCCCAGCGGCCAGCTGGTGGCACTCACCCCCCCGGCCGAGCCGGAACCCGACGCCGAGCCGGCCCTCAACGGCATCTTCGAGGAGCTGGCACTCCGCGACGAGTGACAGCAGAACGGGCGCCCTCGGGCGCTCGTTTTCGTTGGTGGGTGTGGACGGCGGCTTACTCGGGATCGCATTCGGGCAGCGCCGCCACCAGCTCCAGCGCCACGCAGAGCCGCACCAGTTCGGCAAGGCTCCCCGCCCCCAGCGCCTTCATGGCGCGCAGCCGATAGACTTCCACCGTCTTGGCGCTGATGCCCAGATGCTCGGCGATCTCGCGGCTGGTCATCCCCTCTGCCACATGCACCAGGATCCGCTGCTCCTTGGGGCGCAGCGCCGCATAGCGGGCCTGCAGGGCGTCGTGGCGCGCTCGTTCCCGGCGCCGCTGTTGGTGGACCCGCAGCGCCTGCTGCACGGTGTCGATCAGCTGCTGATGGTTGAAGGGCTTCTCGATGAAGTCCAGGGCGCCGGCCTTGAGGGCCGCCACCGCCATGGGCACGTCGCCGTGGCCGGTCATGAAGATCACCGGAAGGTCATCTCCCCGTTCATTCATGCGCTGCTGGACCTGCAGACCGGAGAGGCCGGGCATGCGCACGTCCAGCAGCACCGCATCGAAGGCGTCCGGGTCGGCCGCCAGGAAGGCCTCGCCGTCGGCGAAGGCGCGGCTGGCCAGGTCCACGGAGTCGAGCAGCCAGGCCAGTGACTCGCGCAGAGCCTGGTCGTCGTCGACGACGGCGATGCAGGCGGTCGGGGTGTCGGTCACGGATGCCTCGCGGGAGCCGGGGGAGCGGGTTCGGCCAGCAGTGTAGCGGCAAAGGTGGCGCCGCCGGAACCGGTGGCGGGCAGCAGGCGCAGGTCGCCGCCCATGGCCTCCATCAGCGAGTGGCTGATGGCGAGCCCCATGCCGAGCCCCTCCGGGCGCCCTGAATGGAAGGGGGCGAAGATGCGCCCGGCCTCGGCGGCCGGCACGCCGGGCCCCTGGTCGCTGACCGTCAGGGTCACCTCGCGGCGGCCGCTCTGGCGGGCGCGCAGGCTGACCCGCTCGGCGTCCGGCTGCTCGCGGCTCGCCTCCAGGGCGTTGAGCAGCAGGTTGACCAGCACCTGCTCCAGGGCCACCGGGTCGGCGACCACCCTGGGCAGGGCCTCGGGCAGGTGGTGCTCCAGGCTGATGCTGGCCTGCTGAAACTGCCACTCGCACAGCCGGCAGGCGGCGTCCACCACCTCCAGCAGGGTGATCGGGCGCGGGCGAGTCTGGCCCTTGCGCACGAAGGCGCGGATATGACGCAGGCGTTCGGCCAGGCGGGCGACCTGCTCGCTGATGCGCGACAGCGGCAGGCGCAGCGCCTCGGCCGGGAGGTCGGGGTTGGCGTCGAGCTTGAGCAGGGCGCCGCTGGCGTAGTTGGCGATGGCGCCCAGCGGCTGGTTGAGCTCGTGGGCGATGTTGGAAGCGAACTCGCCGGTGGTGGCCAGGCGATTGGCGTGGGCAATCTGCTCCTGGTGGCGGCGCGCCTGGGCCTCGGCGGCCTTGTGCAGGCCGATATCGCGGTTGAGCAGCGACACATGGCCCGGCTCGGTCGCCGGCCCCCGGTGGGTCATCACCACGCTGAGCACCGGGACCGGCCCGCTGGGGCCGCGCATCGCCAGCTCACCGCTCCAGGAGCCGTAGCGGGCCACCGCAGGCAGCACGATATCGCGCAATTCGCCGAGCGAGCCTTCGGTATAGGCGTCTGCCAGGCGTGCCGTGACGCCCTCCCGGGGCAGTCGCAGCAGGCGCCGCGCGGCCTCGTTGGCATAGAACAGCCGCTCGCGGTCATCCATGAACAGCACGTGGTCGGTGGTGGATTCGACCACCCGGGCCAGGCGCTCGCGGTTGGCCTCGGCGCGCAGGCGCCGGCTCACGTCCCGGGAGACGCAGAGGATGTCGAGCAGTTCGCCGGTGGCGGGGTCGCGGCGGGTGCGGCTGGTGGTCTCGAACCAGACGTAGTGGCCATCCCGGGCGCGAAAGCGGTAGGTCTGCTGGTAGAAGCCAGCGTGGTAGTAGACCCTCGGCGACTTGTTGAGCAGGTCGGCCAGGTCCGCCGGGTGGAAGAGGTCGTAGGCGGAGACGCCGATCAGCGCCTCGGGCTCGTAGCCGAGCAGGTCCCGGGCGGCGCGGGAGGCGTAGAGGAAGGTGCCGTCCCGGGCGTGGCGGCTGATCAGGTCGGTGGTGCTCTCGGCCAGCCACTGGTAGTGGTCGCGCTCGCCCTGGAGGCGCTGAGTACTGTTCCTGAGTCGGCGGTTCTCCGCCTCCAGCGCGGCGCAGCGCGCCGCCAGCTGCCCGCGGTCGTCGGCCATCAGTGCGCCGGGTCCACCCGGCCGCCGAGCGAGGCGTTGCGCCGGAACCAGCCGGCGATGCTGGCCCGCGGCAGGCGGGTAGGCAGCACCTCGTGGGGCACGCGCTCGGCGAGAAAACAGGCGAAGGTGCCGGCGGCGGGGCGCGCCCGGGCCACTTCGAGCCCGGGGGCATCGGGGGCGTAGAGCACCATCTCACCGCCGCCGTCCTCGGGCCAATCGGGATTGAGGTAGCCCACGGTGGAGACTACCCGGTTGGCACGACCGCGGAAGCTATCGAGATGCTTGCGATAGAAGGCCCCGGTCGGGTAGTGGGCGAAATGGGCCTCGTACTCGAACAGCCCGAGAAACAGCGCCTGGTTCAGCGCCTGCTGCACCTCACCCATGGCCGAAAGATAGCGGCGCTGGGCGAGGCTTTCGCGGTCGAGCCAGTGGATGGCATCGCCGCGGATATCACGACGCAGCGTCAGTTCCCTGCCGCGGCCGATGCCGGCGGCCTCCAGGGCATCGTGTTCGGCCAGGGTCTGCAGTTCGGCGTGCAAATCGGCGCACAGGTCACCGTCGAGAACTCCGGTGCCCAGGTACCAGCCCTGTTCGACCAGCGCATCGATCAGCTGTGGCAGAGCCTCTGGGGCCAGGGCGGGGGGAGGGAAGGCGCTCAGCGTCTTGGTCTCCTCGAACGAAGGGGAAGTCAACGAGTGGCCTGCTGCTGGATGCGCAGCAAACGCTCGGGAAAGTAGCAGAGCCGGCCGGGCGGCTTCAGGTGCAGGTTCACCGGTCGGCCAAACCCCTCGGCCAGCAGCTCCACCAGCATCATCGCCGAGAGGCCCCAGATCACCTGGCCGTCCACATGGTAGTTGGGCACATAGAGGGGCCGGCCGTCCATGGGGATGACGTCGGTATGGTGGCGGCGATCCTCCAGAAAGTGGGCCAGGGGGACCTCGAAGATGGCGTCCAGTTCACTAGGGTCGGCGACGAGCGGCAGGTTCGGCGGGATCAGGCCCACGTAGGGGGTGACGCGCAGGCCGTGCAGCGAGACCACCTCCGACAGCCGGCCGAGCAGCTCCACCTGGTAGGGCGGCAGGGCGATCTCCTCGTGCGACTCGCGCAGGGCGGTGGCCAGCAGGTCCGAGTCGCCGGCCTCGCGCTTGCCGCCAGGGAAGGCCACCTGGCCGCCGTGGGTGTTGAGGTGGGCGGCGCGGCGGGTGAACAGCAGGGTGGGCTCGGGGCGGTCGACGATGGGCATCAGCACCGCCGCCTCAGGCAGGAGCAGGGTGGCCCGGCGGGGCCGGTGCGCTTGCAGGCGTTCGCGAAGATTCTCTAACATGGGGTTTCCGTCGGGTTTGATTCCTTCTACCCGTCTCTCGAGAGCGGCGTCAAGCCCGCCAGCCTGTGCCTGGGAGTCTCATGAATTTCTGCAGCCACTGCGGCCATACCGTGCGCTTCGCTATCCCCGAGGGGGACGACCGCCCCCGCTACCTGTGCGATGAGTGCGGCACCATCCACTACCAGAATCCGCGTATCGTCGCCGGCACCCTGCCGGTCAGCGACACTCGGGTGCTGCTGTGCCGCCGCGCCATTGCCCCGCGCAAGGGGTACTGGACCCTGCCGGCGGGCTACATGGAGAACGCCGAGACCACCGTTGAAGCCGCCGCCCGTGAGACCCTCGAGGAGGCCTGCGCCGAGGTCGAGATCCACGGGCTCTATACGCTGATCAACCTGCCGCATATCAATCAGGTCTACATGATCTTCCGGGCCGATCTCGTCGGCGGCTTCGAGCCCGGTTTCGAGAGCCTCGAGGTGGCGCTGTTCGAGGAGCACGAGATCCCCTGGGACGAGCTCGCCTTTCCTACCATCGAGCGCACCCTGCGTCACTTCTACAGCGACCGCCAAGGCAATGACTATCCGCTGCACGTCAGCGATATCAGCCCCGAGGACCGCGAGCGCTACTTCGGCTCGGCATGACGGGTTCAGCCTGGCGGGTTCTGTATGACGTGACTGGCCTGATGCGCCCGCCGCTCGGCGCAAGCCAGGCGTCACCCCGTCATTCCAGGCTTTCCAGCTTCCAGGCATCAAGGGCCGGCTCCTCGTAGGGGTGGGCGGCCCTGAGCGCCGCCACCGCCTCGCGGATCAGGTGATCCTCGCAGACCAGTTCTACCTTGAGTTCCTCTACTCGCTCCAGGTCGCCGACGCGGCCGATATGCGGGTTGGCGCCGGCCAGCGGACGAAACTGCCCGGTGCCCCGCGTCTCGAAGCAGCACGCCTCGTAGTCGCCGATGCGCCCGGCGCCGGTGGCGAATACGGCTTCCTTTACCGCCTCGGCGTCCGCCATGGGCACGAAGAAGGCCAGTTTGTACATCTCGGTTCTCCTTGAAGGGTGGCTGACGGTTGGGGCCTCGAGTTCCCCGCTATCCCTTGTGCCATGGTGCCGCACGCGGTGCCAGTGGAAAAAAATCTGTGACATGGTGAACTTCCTGTCTAATAAGTGTACAAATATGGTGTCTCGTACAGGGATGCCCTCAGGCACACCCAGGCAATTCAGGGCCCCTGACAGACTGCCCGTTGGACAACCTCTCGAGGAGTGACACCATGACAAGCTTCAAGACAGCAACCCGTTGGATGGGCGCCGGCATGGCCGGCCTGATGATGGCGGGCGCAGTTCACGCCGGCAGCCACTCAAACGCAGAGGCATCCCACGACATCGTCGACACCGCCATCGCCGCCGGGCAGTTCGAGACCCTGGTAGCCGCCGTCGAGGCCGCCGGCCTCGTCGACACCCTGAAGGGCGAAGGCCCGTTCACCGTCTTTGCGCCGACCGACGAGGCTTTCGCCGCGCTGCCCGAGGGCACCCTGGACGAGCTGCTGATGCCGGAGAACCAGGAGACCCTACAAGCGATCCTCACCTACCACGTGGTGGCCGGTAAGGTGATGGCCGAGGATGCCATGGGCCTGGACAGCGCCGAGACGGTTCAGGGCCAGTCGATCACCATCACCACCATGGATGGCAGCGTGATGATCAACGATGCCACCGTGATTCAGGCCGATATCGAGACCAGCAACGGCGTCATCCATGTGATCGACGGGGTGCTCCTGCCCGAGTGATAGTCCCCTTTCGCGTTTCCTCCAGTCCCTTGCTCTTGCCGCCCTTCGGGGCGGCTTTTTTGTTCAGTGGGCCCGCAAGTCGGGTTCTCCGCTTTCGGCGAGGATGAATGACCGGGTGGCGTCGCGCAGCCTGACGGCCTCTGCCCAGCCGCCGGTCGTCGGCAGGATCGCCTCGCCGATGCTGACCGTCACCTTGCCGGGACAGGGAAGCCACTCCCTGCCGCGCAGCACCGCCCGAGTGCCCTGCACGGCCACCGGTACCACGGGGACGCCGGATCGAACCGCGATGACGAAGGCCCCCATGTGGAAGTCATCGATGCCTGCCACCGAGTGGAAGGTGCCCTCTGGGAAGAAGGCCAGGGAGTCACCGCCCTCGAGGGCGGTGAAGACCCGTTGCGAGTCCCGGGTGGCCTGGCGGGGGTCGAAGCGCTCCACGAACAGCGTTCCCATGCGTGTCAGCACCAGTCGGGAGAGTAGGCGGCGCTGGAGCTCGGCCTTGGCCAGGTAGCGAAATCCCCGGGGCAGCGTTGCCGTCAGTGCCAGGGCATCCAGATAGCTGGAATGATTCGCCACCAGCACGCAGGGTGCCCGAAGGGGCAGTCGATCGATGCCGCGTCGTGTGAGGCGAATACCGGTGAGCCACGCGGCCAGACGGGTGATGTGATGCGCGACACGCCAGCGCCAGGTGAGCCGTGGCAGGGGCAGCGCCAACAGGCACAACAGGGCGGCCCCCAGGCCGCAGACGCTCCAGGCGTAGATGGCATAGAGGTACTTGCCGAGCCATTTCAGGTGCCGCCGAGCACGCTGCACGCCGGCCTTCGTGGCCAGGCCGACTGCCTGACGCCAGACGGGTGCAGCGCCCTGGCCGAGGCGACCGCTGCGGTAGTGTTCGGCGGTGGCCGCACGGCGGATCTTGCCGCTGGAGGTCTTCAGCACGCTGTGAGGTGGGACCAGACGGATGGCATCGGCCGGGATATTGACGATGTCGACCGTGACGTCGCGGATCGCCTGGGTGATGGTATCGCGACGTGCCGGGTCGTCGATGCGGGTCTCCGCCGCCACGATCAGCTCCTCGACTCCGCTCTCGGGGTCGAGGTGGCCGAACACTGCCACGCAGCCCTTCCTGACGCCCTCGATGCGCCCGATGGCTTCCTCGAGGTCATAGGGGTAGATGTTGCGCCCACCACGCACCAGCACATCCTTGACCCGGCCGCTGATATAGAGGTCGCCGTCGACGAGGTAGCCGCGGTCGCCGGTGCGCAACCAGTCGCCATCGAAGAGCTCGCGGGTTGCCGAGGGATTGTCGAAATAGCCCGCCTTGGACGAGGGGCCGCGGAATTCGATGTCGCCTTCGTGTCGTTCCGGCAGCTCACTGCCGTCACGCTCGACGATGCGAATCGCGTAGCCCGGCAGCGGCGGGCCGCAGTTGACAAAGGTCAGGGCCGGCTCCTGGCCGTGTGCCGGACGCGCCTCCTGCCGCGTGGTGAAAGCCTCGCGCTCGACCCGGTCAAGCGCGAGGCCGTGGCCGGGTCGAGCAATGCACAGTCCCACCGCGGCCTCGGCCAGGCCGTACACGGGCATCGGGGCGCCCGGAATCAGTCCGCAGTCGGCCAGGCCCTCGGTGAAACGCTGCATGGTGAGAGGGCTGACGGGCTCGGCACCGTTGAAGGCGACTCGCCAGCAGCTCAGATCCAGCCCCCGGACGCGCTCACGGTCCAGGGCACGCAGGCAGAGCTCGTAGCCGAAGTTGGGGCCGCCGGAGAGGGTGGCTCGGTGGTGGTGGATCAGCTCGAGCCAGCGCTGGGGGCGAGCGAGGAAGGTGAGCGGCGACATCACCACCAGCGGGACGGCGTAGTAGAGGCTACCCAGCCAGGCACCGATCAGGCCCATGTCGTGGTAGAGCGGCAGCCAGCTGACGAAGACGTCCCGGGAGGTCACCTCGAGTCGTTCGCCCATGGCGCGGATATTCGCCAGCAGCTGGCCGTGGGTCAGCATGACGCCCTTAGGATCCCCGGTGCTGCCCGAGGTGTATTGCAGCAGCGCCAGGCTCGACGATCCGGGAGGATCGGCGTCTCCGGTGCCGGTGCCGGTGCCGGTGTCGATATCGGTGTCGCCCGACTCGTCGAGTTCCGCCACCGTGACGATGCTGGCCAGCCGCGGCGCCTCGGCGCGCAGCAGGCGTGCCACACGGCGGGCTTCGGGCACCGTGATCAGGATCTTCGCACCGGCGTTGGTCAGGATGCGGCCGTGGCGTCGCAGGTGCTCCTCCAGCTGGGCCGGCCGCGCCGGAGGATAGATGGGGACCGGCACCGCGGCGGCTAGCAGGATGCCAAAGAAGGCGATGAAGTAGTCCGGCTCGGTGGGCAGCATCAGGGCGACCCGGTCGCCGGGGGACACCCCACGCTGGCGCAGGGCCGAGGCGATGATCCGGGCGCCACGCCCGAGCTGGGCATAGCTCAGCGTCTGCGGGGTGTTATCGCTGCCGTGGACGTGCAGGTGGATACGATCCGGGTGGTGCGCCAGGTGCCAGTCCAGCACCGCATTGAGGCTGTCGGCGGCATCGGGAACACCCTCCACCGCCGCATGGGTCGGCGCGCGCGCGACCGGTGGTGCCTCCGGGGTGGCACCCCGGACGGTCATCAGGATCTCGAGCAGCTCCGCCGGGGTATCCGCCATCAGCACGCTCTCGGGAAGCTGGACGGCGAAGGCGTCCTCGAGGCGCAGCAGCAGCTCGGAGCGCGCCATGCTATCGAGGCCGAGGTCACGGTCCAGGCGGTCGTCGAGCGTCGGTCGGACGTCTGTAGCACGCTGGGGTTGCGTCTCCTGGACCAAGGTGTCGATCACATCCAGCAGCCGGTGCTGCAACGCTTCGCCTTCTTGGGGGTGCCGGGTCTTGTCGGGTCGGGCCATCGATCACCTCGCGGCTGGCCTGCTTCTTCCCCGTGCTTTCCGGGTATGTGGTGACGACTCCGGGAGCCGGCCGGAGTTCATCTGGGGTTCACCCCTGGCAGCCTGTCGCGGGTCTCCATGCCAGCGTAGCTTGATTGTGACGCCGGCAGTGGCGAGTCTGTGTCAGTCGGGTCAAGGAGAAAGTGCATGCAAGCCGATCTCTTGGAACTGCTGGAGTGTTGCGGACTGAGTCCGCGCGGCGAGCTTCTCCCGCTGGGCGGCGGCGATATTGCCGCGGTCTACCGCCTGGCCACCGACCGGGGCGAGGTGGTGGTGAAGTCCGATGACGCGGCCCGGCTGGCCGGCGAGGCGGAGGGCCTTCGCGCACTCGCGGCGGCGAATAGCGGGCTGGTAGTCCCCACGGTACTCGCCGAGGGCAATGGCTTTCTGGTGATGGAGTCGCTGCCGGGCGGGACGAGAAGCCGAGCGTGCGAGGTCGCCCTGGGCGAGGGGCTTCGCCGGCTGCATGCGGTGACCGGCGAGGCCCACGGCTGGCCCCGGGACAACGCCTGTGGCGCCACGCCCCAGCCCAATGCACCGCTCGCCGACGGTCGCCTGTTTCAGCGCGAGCGGCGCCTGCTGCCGCTGGTCGAGGTCTGCCACGCCCGAGGGCTGCTCGATAGCCCCCTGCGCACTCGCCTCGAGGCGATCGCCCACGGGCTGGAGGCGTGGCTGCCGGACGCCCCGGCGAGCCTGGTGCATGGCGATCTGTGGTCGGGTAACGTGCTCTTCACCCCGCGGGGGCCGGCGATCCTCGATCCGGCCGTCTACCGTCACTACCCTGAGGTGGATCTCGCCATGCTCACCCTGTTCGGCTCACCCGGCGAGGCCTTCTTCGAGGCCTACTGGAACGGCCGCGCCCCGGCCGACTGGCCGAGGCGCGAGACGCTGTTCCAGCTCTATCCACTGCTCAACCACCTGTTGCTGTTCGGCGGTGGCTACCGCCGGGCGGTCGAGCGCGCGGTATCTACCCTCGAGGCCTGCCAGGAGTAGCGCCGTGGCCCCGGCCGAGCGTCTACCTCTTGAATCGACCGAGCAGGCGTTTCCACCAGCCGGGGGAGGAAGCATCCGCCGTTGCCGGCATCAGTGTCTCTCTCGGCCGTGCGAGGAAGTCGGCGATGGGGTCGACCTGGACGGCCCGGTCGAGCATGGGGGCATGGCCGCAGCCGGGCACCTCCAGCATGACCAGTCCCGGCTGGGCCTTGGCCATCTTCTCCACGCTGTCGCGGCGCAGCAGCGGGGAGTCGGCGCCGCGCACCACCATCAGCGGGCAACGAATGGCTTTCCAGTCGGCCCAGGTGTCCCGCGGTGTATCGTGGATGAATTGCTCGCCGATACGGGGATCGTAGTGGTAGGTCCAGCTGCCGTCGGGCAGTCGTCTGGCGCTGCCCAGGGCCAGTCGCCGCCAGGCAGTGTCGCTGTCGATGCCGAAGCCGACATAGTGGCGGCGCAACTCGGCCTCCAGATCGCCGAAACGGGTGAAGCGGTGTGGCGCGGCGAAGTAGCGGCCCAGGTCGGCGAGGCCCTGCGGGTCCAGCTCCGGGCCCACGTCGTTGAGGACCAGCCGTTCGATGCGCGAGGCCGTCTCGCGGTGCGCCGCGAGCAGCATGCCGATCAGCCCGCCCATGGAGGTGCCTACCCAGGGCACGCGGTCCAGCCCGAAGTGGTCGAGCAGGGCGATGGCCAGGGTGGTATAGCGCGAGTAGAGGTAGTCGTGGGCGGGGAAGAGGGGCCAGCCCGAAAGGCCGCGCCCGGGGGTATCCGGGGCGAGCACTCGCCAGGTGGGGCCCAGCGCCCTGGCGAAGTCCTCGAAATCGCCGCCGTGACGGGCCAGGCCGTGCCAGGCCACGACCGTCCGGGTCGCCTCGGGATGCCAGATGCGCACCGCAACCTCCAGCTGTTCGACTTTCACCAGTTCCAGCGCATCCATTCCCTTGCTCCATTGTCTTGTCGGTGGCGGTTTTCTATGCGGTTTTCCGGATGGCCTGCTGCGTGGCTTTACATCGATGTATCGCCGCAGCTTAGCGGCAGGCCAGACTCGGGTCGAGTCGGTAAAAATTATACTAAACTTGATCATGTTATATTTATTGTATAATATTTTCTGAGAGGGACCTCAACCCTCTGCTAAATGACCCGTTATCGTTTCAAGTCTTGTCTGTACCAACCCTGCCTTGCCGCCCCGCCCCGGGCGGTTTTTTTCTGCCTGCAAGCGGGCCGGAGGCGGAAAAGTCGCTAGTATACATACATGAATGTAGCTATAATCCCCGCCTGTTCCTGAGCAGTGCACCGGCGCGCTTCCCCCCTGCCGCCGGGCCCCTGACGAGATCATCCAGAGTGGAGACTTCCATGCGATTGGCACCCCTTGAGGGGCACAGGCCCCTGAAGACCCTGGCCCTGGCCGGCCTGTTGGCCGTCGGGCTGTCCGCCTGCGGGCAGGATAACGACCAGGCCGCAGCGCCCGGTGGCGGTGGTGGCGACCGTCCGCCCCCTCCGGTGGTGGTGGTCGGTGTGGAGTCGCGCAGCGTGGAGGTGATCGAGGAGTATGCGGCACGTGCACGGGGCTCCCGGGAAGTGGAGGTCCGCGCACGGGTCGAGGGCATCCTCGAGGAGCGCCTCTATACCGAGGGCCAGGTGGTCGAGCACGGTGCAGCGCTGTTTCGTATCGATCGTGAACCCTACGAGATCGAGCTCAAGCGTGCCGAGGCGGAGCGGGCCAACGCCCAGGCCGAGCTGAACCAGGCCAACCGCGAGTGGCAGCGGATCTCGACCCTGTTCAACCAGAACGCGGTCAGCGAGCGCGAGCGCGACAGCTCGCTCTCCGCCCGGGAGCTGGCCGAGGCGCGCTATGCCCTGGCTGCTGCCGGGGTGGCCAGCGCCGAGCTGAATCTCAGCTACACCCAGGTGGAGGCGCCCTTGGCTGGCCTGACCGGCCTGGAGAGCTTCCCCGAGGGGAGCCTGATCGAGCGCGGCACCCTGCTGACCAGCGTGACCCAGCGGGATCCGGTCCACGTGCGCTTCTCGCTGCCCGAGCGCGATGCCGCCCTGCAGCGTGCTGCCCGCCGCGCCATGAGTGATGCCCAGGCGGAGGCCCCCCGTGAGGCTTGGCTGACCCTGCCCGACGGCAGCGAGTACGCCGAGCGCGGCCAGATCGACTTCACCGACAGCACCATCGACCCGCGCACCGGCAGCGTCTCGGCCCGTGCCGTCTTCCCCAACCCCAACGGCGACGTGGTGCCCGGCCAGTTCGTGCGCGTGCGCGTGCTGGTGCAGGAGCTCGATGACGTCTTCCTGGTGCCCCAGGAGGCGGTCGGCCAGGGCCCCAGCGGTCCGCGCATCTTCGTGGTCGAGGACGACCAGGCCCACGCCCGGGACGTCGAACTCGGCCCCATCGTCGACAACCGCCAGGTGGTGCTGGCCGGCCTCGAGGCGGGAGACCGCATCGTGATCAGCGGCCTGGTGACCCTCCAGGACGGCATGCCGGTCCAGGCCAGCGTGGTGGACTCCGCCGAGGAGGTCGACCTGAACGAGACGGCTGGCGAGGTCTCGCTGGATGACGAGATCGCCGCTGACGAGGAGGCGTGATGCTCAGGTTCTTCATCGATCGACCGATCTTTGCCTCGGTCATCTCCATCATCATCGTGCTGGTCGGCCTGGCGGCGCTGCGCGCCCTGCCGGTGGAGCAGTACCCCGACGTGGTGCCGCCCCAGGTGGTGGTGCAGGCCGCCTATCCCGGCGCCAACTCCACGGTGATCGCCGAGGCGGTTGCCGCCCCCCTGGAGCAGGAGATCAACGGCGTCGACAACATGCTCTACATGGAGTCGACCTCCACCGACGCCGGCAGCCTGCAGATCACCATCTCCTTCGCGATGGGAACCGACCCCGATCAGGCCGCTATCAACGTCAACAACCGCGTGCAGGCCGCCACCGCTCGCCTGCCCCAGCAGGTGCGCGACCAGGGCGTGCGCGTCGAGGCGCGCTCCAACAATATCCTGATGGTGCCGGTGCTCTTCTCGCCGGACGGCAGCCGCGATGTACTGTTCATGTCCAACTATGGGCTGCTCAACGTGCTCGATGAGCTGGTGCGCATTCCCGGGGTGGGTGATGCCTCGCTGTTCGGCGCCCAGGACTACTCCATGCGCGTCTGGCTCAGCCCCGACAAGCTGGCCCAGTACGGTCTGACCCCCAACGACGTGGCCAGTGCGATCCGCGAGCAGAACGCCCAGTTTGCCGCCGGTAGCCTCGGCGCCGAGCCTTCGCCGCCCGGCCAGGCCTACACCTTCTCGGTGACTACTCGGGGCCAGCTCGCCGACCCGGCCGAGTTCGAGGCCATCATCCTGCGGTCTGACCAGGACGGCAGCACCCTGCGCCTGGGCGACGTGGCTCGCGCCGAGCTGGGTTCCCAGAGTTACGCCTTCTCGGCCACCTACAACGGCCAGGACGCGGTTCCCATGGGGGTCTACCTGCAGCCGGGCGCCAACGCCCTGGAGACTGCCACCGCGGTTCACGAGGCACTGGCGGATCTCTCCACCCGCTTCCCGGAGGGGCTCTCCTACACGGTGCCCTACGACACCACCGAGTTCGTCGAGATCTCTATCCGTGAGGTGTTCATCACCCTGCTGGTGGCCGTGGCGCTGGTGGTGGCGGTGACCTTCGTCTTCCTGCAGAACTGGCGCGCCACCCTGATCCCGGTGGCGGCGATTCCGGTGTCGCTTATCGGCACCTTCGCCGGCATGCTGGCCTTCGGCTTCTCGGTCAATCTGCTGACGCTGTTCGGCCTGGTGCTGGCCATCGGCATCGTGGTGGATAACGCCATCATCGTGCTGGAGAACGTCGAACGCCTGATCAACGAGAAGGGGATGAAGGCTCGTGAGGCCTCCGTCGAGACCATGAAACAGGTGGCCGGCGCCGTGGTCTCCTCCACCCTGGTGCTGGTGGCGGTGTTTGTGCCGGTGACCTTCCTGGGCGGCCTGACCGGTGAGCTCTACCGTCAGTTCGCGGTGACCATCGCCGTCTCCGTGGTGGTCTCCGGCGTGGTGGCCCTGACCCTGACCCCGGCCATGTGCGCCCTGCTGCTCGACAAGCAGTCACACCAGGTGGCCAAGCCCTTCCAGTGGTTCAACGCCGGCTTCGACAAGTTGACGCGCGGCTTTGCCTGGCTGGTGTCCAAGCTGCTGCGCCATGCGCTGATCGGCGTGGTGCTGTTTGTCGGCGTGATCGCTCTGACGGTGTTCTCGCTGACCCGCCTGCCGCCGGGGCTGGTGCCCCAGGAGGACCAGGGCGTGGCGCTGGTGGTCTACCAGCTGCCTCAGGTATCCGCGCTGCCGCGTACCGAGGCGGTGCGCGACCAGCTCTCCGGTATGCTACTGGAGCTGGATGAGGTCGACGAGTTCACCGCCATCGCCGGCTTCGACATCATCGCCGGTTCGCTGCGCACCAACGCCGGGGTGGGCTTCGCTAACCTCGCCGACTGGAGCGAGCGCGAGGGCCCCGGCCAGGATGCCCAGTCCCTGACCGGCCGGATCATGGGCATGGGCGGCGGACTCCCCGAGGCACTGGTGATCTCCTTCGCCCCGCCGCCCATCATGGGGCTATCGCTGACCGGCGGCGTGGAGGGCTACCTGCAGGTGCGCGGCGACGCTACCACCGAGGAGGTCGCCGAGCTGGCTGGCCGGCTTGCCGCCGCCGCCAACGAGCGCCCGGAGCTGGCCAACGCCCGCACCACCCTGGACACCTCCATTCCGCGCTACCGGGCGGACCTGGATCGTGAAAAGGCCCGCGCCATGGGCGTGCCCATCAATGAGGTCTTCGCCAGCATGCAGAGCACCTTCGGCGCTCTCTATGTGAACGACTTCACCCTGGCGGGGCGCAACTGGCAGGTGAACCTGCAGTCCGAGGGGGAGTTCCGCAGCAAGCCCGAGGATCTCAACAAGGTCTTCGTGCGCTCCCAGAGCGGCGAGATGATCCCGCTCTCCTCGCTGGTGACCCTGACCCGGGAGGCGGGGGCGGACATCCTCAACCGCTACAACGTCTATTCGGCCGCCAAGTTCCTGGCCGATGCGGCGCCGGGCTATACCACCGGCCAGGCCAAGGAGGCCATGGAGGAGGTGGCCGCCGAGGTGTTGCAGGGCGGCGATGCGTCCCTGGGCTGGACCGGCGAGGCCTATCAGCTCGATGCGGCGGCCGGCGCCGGCGGCCTGGCCTTTGGCCTGGGCCTGCTGATGGTGTTCCTGATCCTGGCCGCCCAATACGAGCGTTGGACGCTACCGCTGGCGGTAGCCACCGCGGTGCCCTTCGGGGTGCTGGGGGCGGCGCTTTCTGCCATGCTGCGTGGCTTCCCCAACGATATTTACTTCCAGGTGGGCCTGCTGGTGCTGATCGGCCTGGCGGCCAAGAACGCCATCCTGATCGTGGAGTTCGCCGCCCAGAACCGCCGTGCCGGGATGAGCTCCACCGAGGCCGCCTTGGGCGCCGCACGGCAGCGCTTCCGTGCCATCCTGATGACGGCGATGACCTTCATCATCGGCACCCTGCCGCTGGTGTTCGCCACCGGCGCCGGCGCCAACAGTCGTCAGGAGATCGGTACCGTGGTGGTTGGCGGTATGCTGATGGCCAGCTCCCTGGCGCTGATCTTCGTGCCGCTGGCCTACAAGCTGATGGATGATCTCACCACCTGGCAGCGCGAGCGCAAGATGACCCGGCAACAGAAGGAGTCGACCCATGCGTAAGGCTCTCCCGATCCTGCTGCTCTCCACCGCGCTGATCGCCGGCTGTGCCGTGGGGCCCGACTACCGGGCCCCGGAGCTGGAGCTTCCCGAGACCTGGCCCGAGCATGTGCTGCTCTCCGACGAGGCGCGCGCCGACTGGCAACAGTGGTGGCACCAGTTCGAGGATCCGCACCTGGATGCCCTGGTGGCCAGGTCCGTGGATGACAACCTGGAGCTGCGCCTGCAGCTGGCGCGAATCCAGGAGGCCCGCGCTCGGCTCGGGCTGGCCCGCGCCGAGCAGCTGCCGTCGGTGAGCGCCCAGGCCGAGGCGGCCCGGGAGCGTACCCCGGGGGCCGCCTCGCCGCTGGGACAGAGCAGCACTGATAGCCTCTTCTCCCTGGCCGGCGTGCTCGACTACGAACTCGACTTCTGGGGTCGGCTGGCCCGTGAGCGGGAGGCCTCCGAGGCGCTGCTCGAGCAGAGCCTGTTCGCCCACGACGCGGTGCGCCTCAATGTGATCGCCGACGTGGTCGCCACCTACTTCGACCTGCGCAGCGCCCAGCGCCAGCTCCGTATCACCGAGGCCACGGCGGAGTCTCGCGAGGAGACCTTCCGCCTCGAGCAGCTGCGCTTCGACGTGGGGGAGAGCGATGAGCTGGCGCTGCGCCAGGCGCAGTCGGAACTGGAATCGACCCTGGCTCAGCTGCCGTCGCAGCGTGAGCGGGTGGGGGTGCTGGAAGGCGCCCTGGCCCTGCTGGTGGGCATGAGCCCCGCCGAGCTGATGAGCGAGCTGGACTTCGGTGACACCGACCTGGAAGCGATCGCCCTGCCCGACGGGGTGCCGGCGATGCTTCCCTCGGAACTCCTCGCACGCCGCCCGGATATCCGCTCGGCAGAGGCAGGGCTGGTCGCCGCCAACGCCGGCATCGGCGTGGCCGAGGCGAGCCGCTTGCCGCGCTTCAACCTGGGCGGTCTGCTGGGCACGGCGGCCGGTGATGCCGGCGACCTCCTCACCTCCGGCGCGGGTACCTGGGGGCTCTCCGCCACGGTGATGGGGCCGCTGTTCGACTTCGGCCGCAGCGCCTCTCGTATCGACACCGCCGAGGCACTGGCCGAGCAGGCCGAGGTGCAGTACCGCGCCACCGTGGCCCAGGCCTTCAACGAGGTGCGCAACGCCCTGGTCACCTATGAGGCCAGCGGCGAGCGCGTCGAGGCGATTCGCCGCCAGTTGACCGCTTTCGAGCGGACCCTGGAGCTGGCGGAGGTGCGCTACCGGGAGGGCTTCGTCGGCTTCATCGAGCTGCTCGATGCCCAGCGAGCGATGCTCGCCGCCGAGCTTGCGCTCTCCGAGGCGATGCGCGATCGCCTGACCGCCACCGCCACGCTGTTCAAGGCGCTGGGTGGCGGCTGGCAGGTCGACGGCTGAGGTGCCGAAAGGCCCAGGGAACCAGGGCTGGCCTGCCTGCAGGCCGGCCCCTACCAACACAAGGGAGACATCTCATGGCGACCCGAATCACCGCTTCGCGCCGGGACGACGGCATCATGGTGCTGAAGATCAGCTGCCCCGAGCGCCGCAATATCCTCGACGAGGCGAGCTACGCGCAGCTGATCGAGGGGCTCGCGACGGCCGAGGCCGACGACAGCGTCAGGGTGCTGATCATCACCGGCACCGAGAACTGCTTCACGGCGGGCAACGACCTGGCCAACTACAAGGCCCTGGCCGAGGCCGACAGCGTCACGGCGATCACCTTCCTGCGTCGCCTGCAGGCCTTTCCCAAGCCGGCCATCGCGGCGGCGGAAGGCATCGCCCTGGGGCTCGGCATCTCCATCCTGATGCACTGTGATTTCGCCTACGGGGGCCACTCGACCCGCTTCCAGCTGCCCTTCACCCACTTCGCGCTGAGCCCGATCGGGGCGACGACCCTGCTGCTGCCGCGCCTGGCGGGGCCGAAGGCGGCCAGCGAGATGCTGCTGCTGTGCACCGCCTTTACGGCCCGGGAGGCGTGCGAGATCGGCCTGCTGACCGACACCGCGCCGGACGGCCGAGCCCTGGAACAGGCCTTCGACTGTGCCGCCCGCCTGCTGGCCCGGCCCTATGACGCCCTGCTGGCCACCAAGGCACTGATGCGCGACGGGCAGGCCGAGGCGGTCGAGGCGGCTATGGACCGCGAGGAGCAGGCGCTGCTCGAGCGCTGCCGCTCGACGGAGGCGCAGAGCGCTATCGATGCCTTCTATGCCAGAAGGCACGGCCGCTGAAGAGGCGGGAGTCGCGTCAGCGCGACCGGCTGCGCCCTTGGCGTAGCCGGCAACCGACGGGGGTGGCGAGCGCCTCGCCCTGCTGGACGAGGTCCCTGTGGGGAGTCATGCCGAGGGAGCGAAGAGCCTGAGCTGGGTCTCCACCAGCACCATGCCCTGCTCCACGATGGAGAACTGCTCATGGTTGCGCAGCCAGTCATGGAAGAGGCCACTCAGCATGGACTGCAGCAGCTTGGCGGCCAGCTCCGGGGGGAGATCTTCGCGTATCTGGCCCAGCCGGGTGGCGCTCTGCAGGTAGTCACGCAGCGCGCCGCAGGACTCCTCAGCCATCTCGTTCTGCATGGCCAGGGGGTCGATGTCGCCGAACACCTCGCAGTGGTGGATCAGGATGGCGTGCACGCGGCGGTAGCGGGGCCGCTCCAGGCGCTCGAAGCCGCTGAGGCAGGCCAGGCGGATCGCCTCCAGAGGACGTTCGGCGAGGCTCGGGTCGCCGATCTCCTCGACCAGTTCCTGGAAAGGCATGCGCACCCGGTTGAGCATGGCCTGGAAGAGGTCACACTTGTTCCTGAAGTGCCAGTAGACGGCGCCACGGGTCATGCCGGCGTGGCGGGCGATCTGCTCCAGGGAGGTGCGGGCCACGCCCTTCTCGAGAAATACCTCCTCGGCGGCGTCGAGCAGGGCCTCGCGGGTCGCGGCGGCCTCGGCCTTGGTCTTTCGCGCCATGGGGGCGGACTCCATCAAGCGGTGAGGCAATGATTCTACCCGATTGCCGCGGCTTTTACATTCGTCAATGTATGGTTGGTGGAATGGCCGTCGTCGCTCTCGCCACCGCCCTGATGACACGGGTATAAAGGAAACATCGCCCCGTTACAGGATGACCCCGCCATGGCCCGCGCGCCCTTCGACCTTGCCGGCATACGGATTGCTCCCGGCACTCGCACCCAGATCGATGTGCCGGTGGCCCGGCTCTATACCCATGCGCCGCTCTACATCCCGGTGGAGGTGGTGCACGGCCGCCAGGGGGGTCCGACACTGCTGGTGTGCGGTGGTATCCACGGCGACGAGATCAACGGCGTGGAGATCGTGCGCCGGCTGCTGCGCTCCAAGCAGATCCAGGGCCTGCGCGGTACCCTGATCGCGGCGCCCATCGTCAATGTCTTCGGCTTCGTGCAGCACAGCCGCTACCTGCCCGACCGGCGCGATCTCAACCGCTGCTTTCCAGGCAGCGAGTCGGGCTCGCTGGGGGGGCGGGTGGCCGCGCTGTTCCGCGAGCAGATCGTCGATCAGGCCACCCATATCATCGACCTGCACACCGGAGCGATCCACCGCACCAACCTGCCGCAGATCCGCGCCCAGCTGGTGACCGGCAGCGAGACCGAGCGCATGGCCAATGCCTTCGGCGCGCCGGTGATCCTCAACGCCGAGCTGCGCGAGGGCAGCCTGCGTCACTACGCCCAGAATCGTGGTATTCCGGTACTCACCTACGAGGCCGGCGAGGCGCTGCGCTTCGACGAGTGGGCGATCACCCCCGGCGTGCGGGGGGTACTGCGGGTGATGCGACGGTTCGGCATGCTCACCGGCGAACAGCGCCGGCGCCAGCCGCCGGCGGCGGAGATCGCCAACGGCTCGAGCTGGGCCCGGGCACCCATCGACGGCATCCTGCGCCCCCAGGTGCGGCTCGGCGCCCGGGTGGCCAGGGGCGAGCTGCTGGGGCGGGTCGCCGACCCCTTCGGCAACGCCGAAGGGGAGGTGCTCTCCATGGCCGACGGTATCGTCATCGGCATGAGCCGATTGCCGCTGGCCAACGAGGGCGAGGCGCTCTTCCATATCGCCCGCTTCGATGCCATCGAAGAGGCCGAGAGCGCCATCGAGGACTTCCATTCCAGCCTGCCACCGCTGCACGACTCCCACTATTGAAAAGTTGAGACAATGCTCACCTTTGGGCGAGTAAAGTCATATTTTACTCGACAGAATCCTCGACCATGCTCTGCTGACCTGCTGACCTGCTGACCTGCTGTTCCGAATGGGACGGCCCGGGGCCAGCGGGGCGTCGCCATCGACCATGCCAACGGGGGAGAGCTACCATGATCGACCTGGATAATCGCCAGGGTGAGGCCCCGGCCGCGACCGCCGGCCGCTCGGGCGAGCTGAACCAGCACTACTGGATGCCGTTCAGCGCCAATCGCGACTTCCATGCCAACCCCCGGGTGGTGGTGGGCGCGGAGGGGCGCTACTTCATCGATGACCAGGGCCGGCGGCTGTTCGACTCGCTCTCGGGGTTGTGGACCTGCGGGGCGGGGCACAACCGGGCCGAGATCCAGCAGGCGGTGGCCCACCAGCTCGGCACCCTCGACTATGCGCCGGGGTTCCAGGTGGCCCATCCGCTGGCCTTCCGGCTGGCGGAGAAGGTGGCGAGCCTTACCCCGGAAGGGCTCGATCACGTCTTCTTTACCGACTCGGGCTCCGAGTCCGCCGACACCGCGGTGAAGATGGCCAAGGCCTACTGGCGGCTGAAGGGAAGGCCCGAGAAGACCCGGCTGATCGGCCGCGCCAAGGGCTACCACGGGGTCAACGTAGGGGGCACCAGCCTCGGCGGCATCGGCGGCAACCGCAAGCACTACGGCCAGCTGATGGAGGTCAGCCACCTGCCTCACACTCTGCAGCCGGGGCTGGCCTTCACCCGCGGCCAGGCCGAGAGCGGTGCCGAGCTGGCCGATACGCTGCTCGAGCACATCGCCCTGCACGACGCCTCCAACATCGCCGCGGTGATCGTCGAGCCGATGTCCGGCTCCGGTGGCGTGATCGTGCCGCCGAAGGGGTATCTTGAGCGGCTGAGGGCGATCTGCGATGCCCACGATATCCTGCTGATCTTCGACGAGGTGATCACCGCCTTCGGGCGCAGCGGGGCGCGGACCGGTGCCGAGGCGTTCGGCGTGACCCCCGACATGATGACGATCGCCAAGCAGCTCACCAACGGGGCGGTGCCCATGGGCGCGGTGATCGCATCAAGCGAGATCTTCGACACCTTCATGCACGCCGGCGGACCTCGGCACGCCATCGAGTTTCCCCACGGCTACACCTACAGCGGCCACCCGGTGGCCTGTGCGGCGGCCCTGGCGGCCCTGGCGCTGTTCGAGCGCGAGGACTTCCCGGCCCAGGTGCGCTCCATCGCCCCGGCCTTCGAGGCGCGGCTGCATGCGCTCAAGGGGCGGCCCCGGGTGGTGGATATCCGCAACTACGGCCTGGCCGGTGCCATTCAGCTGGCCCCGCGCGATGGCGACCCCACCATCCGCCCGCGGGATGCCCATCTGGCGCTGTGGGAAGCGGGCTTCTATGTGCGCTATGGCGGCGATACTCTGCAGTTTGGCCCGCCCTTCGGCAGCACGGAGACGGAGCTGGAGCGGCTCTTCGACGCTGTGGCCGAGGTGCTGGACCGACTCGAATAGGGGGGGGCAGGTTCAGATAGGTACGGTGTCGCGCTCTGGCACGAGGCTCAGGGCGTCGTCGAAGACGCGCAGGCAGGCGCCGTCGAGGTGGCCGTTTTCGGAAAGATGGCGGCGGAAGCGTCGCCCCCCCGGCTGGCCCTGGAAGAGGCCCAGCAGGTGGCGAGTGATGTGGTTGAGCTTGGCGCCTTCCTCGAGGCGCCGGCTGATATAGGGGCGAAAGGCTCGTGCCGCCGCGTGACGGCTGGCCGCCGGCCCCGGCTCGCCGTAGAAGGCGGCATCCACACCGGCCAGCAGCCAGGGATTCTGGTAGGCCTCGCGACCCACCATCACGCTGTCCACCTGCTTGAGCTGAGCGCGACTCTCATTGAGGGTCTTGATGCCGCCGTTGATGCCGATATGCAGCTCCGGGCGGCTCGCCTTGAGGCGGTGCACCCGGGGGTAGTTGAGCGGCGGAATATCCCGGTTCTCCTTGGGGGAGAGCCCCTGCAGCCAGGCCTTGCGGGCGTGCACGATGAAGGTGTCGCAGCCGGCGTCGGCCACCATGGCGATGAAACGCTCGAGGTCGGCATCCTCGTCCTGATCGTCGATGCCGATGCGGCACTTGACCGTGACCGGGATCGACACCGCCTCCCGCATGGCGCGCACCGCGGCGGCGACCTTTTCTGGATGGCCCATCAGGCAGGCGCCGATCAGGTTGTTCTGCACCCGGTCGCTGGGGCAGCCCACGTTGAGGTTGACCTCGTCATAGCCCCAGGCCTCCGCGATCGCGGCGCACTCGGCGAGCTCGCCGGGGTCGCTGCCGCCCAGTTGCAGGGCCAGCGGGTGCTCTAACGCATCGAAGCCCAGGAAACGCTCCCGCGGGCTGCCGTGCAGGATGGCCCCGGTGGTGACCATCTCGGTGTAGAGCAGGGCACGGCGAGTCAGGGTGCGGGCGAAGGCGCGATAGTCGCGGGTCGTCCAATCCATCATCGGCGCGATGGAGAAGGTGCGGTCGAGCTGGGGCATCGGGCATCACGGGGTTGTTCGAGAAGGGTGTCAATTCTATCAGTCCCCGTGGTGGGTTGCCCATGTCGGTGCTGTCGTCTTCCCCTCGGCCCTAGCCGGCCCTGGCGAAGGCGATCGGGTCCAGTTCGTGGAGCCGGATGGTCACCGCGGCTTGGCAGTTCAAGCAGCGCAGCGTACCGGCATCGCGGGAGAGCCTCTCGACCCGGAAACGGCCGAGGTCAAGACTGACCGCCTCCTCGGTGTTGCCACACTGGCGGCAGATGAGGGTCAGGCCTTGTACCTTGTGAGTCAGGGTGATGGTGTCCACGCCGACCTCCTGTTCAGGGATGGGGTATCGCTAGGATGCGGAAATCAAGGTTGCGCGTTTCAATCATCCCACTTTAGAAATCTAAGCAATGATCCGGCGAAGCGCCTGTGAAAATGCTTCAAGCGCGATCGGCGATAACCTTGGAACCTTTCCCGCGAGGAGACGGCAATGCCTCACGATCTGACCGACCATCAGATGGAGCTGCTGGCCCGCGTGCTGCAGCATGGCGGAGTGCTGTCTTCGCCCTTCGGCTACTCCGACGAGGACGCCCTGTTACCGGCGCTGCGCAAGGATATCGCGGCCCTGGAGGAGAAGGGCCTGATCACGGTGACGCCGCATGCCGGCTCGAGCGGGGGCGAGACCCTGACGCTGACCGAGGAGGGCTATGCGGCCCTCGGCATGACCTGACGGGCAGCGTCGCGCGAGGGATTTCGCCGGACGGTATGGCGCGACTGGGCCTCAGGCAGTGAACACCGTGTAGAGCATCTGCAGCGCCAGGGCCATCAGCATGAAGGCGAACACTCGCTTGAGAATCCCTACCGGCAGGCGGTGGGCGAGCCTCGCGCCGAGAGGCGCGGTGAGGATGCTGAACGGCGCCATCAGCAGCAGGGCGGGCAGGTAGACATAGCCCCAGGCGGCATCCGGCAGGCCGGCGGTTCCCCAGCCGTTGATGAGGTAGCCCAGTGCCCCGGCCAGGGCGATCGGTAGACCCACGGCGGCCGAGGTGCCGATGGCGTGGGGCAGGCGGACGTTGCACCAGGTCAGGAAGGGCACGGTGAGCGAGCCGCCGCCGATGGCCACCAGCGCGGAGATGCTGCCGATGCCGAGCCCCGCGCCGGACAGGCCGGCCGGCCCCGGCAGGGTGCGGGCCGGCTTGGGCTTCAGGTTGGCCAGCATCTGCAGGGACATCAGCACCATGAAGGCGGCGAAGAAGACCGCCAGGCCGCGGGTCGGTATCAGGGCGGCGATGAAAGTGGCCAGGAAGGTACCGGCGAGGATGGCGGGCGTGATGTGGCGCACGATGTGCCAGCGCACCGCGCCATGCCGATGGTGCGACCAGAGGCTGGCCGAGGCGGACGGCACGATGGCGGCCATGGCGGTGCCCAGCGCCAGGTGGGCGATGTGCTCATGGGGGACCCCCTGAATCACGAAAATCGAGGTCAGGATCGGGACCATGATGCCGCCGCCGCCGATGCCGAGAAGGCCGGCCATCAGGCCGACGAAGCTTCCCAGGGCCAGGTAGGCCAACCACCAGATGGGATCCAATGCCCTCACTCCTTCTGCGAGTTCGTGTGTTGTCTGACAAAAAGCCCTGGATTCAGGTGCTAGGGGCCGCAGTGTAGAGGAAAAGGCCTTTCGGCGAGTACTGCTCTCTGCAGCCCACCAATGGTGCAGGGGGCAAGGCTTGACCCGCGTCGGGGGTTGGTCGGCGCGGCAATGTGCTATGAAGTAGGGCAGGGCAGCGCCGCCAGGGCGCTGCAGGCCATGTCACAATGACAGGAGAGGGCATCATGGCGGACCGGAAAGGGGTATTGGAGGGGCTGCGCGACGAGCTGATCGAGCGACTCGAGCGCTACCGGGCCCACAAGGAGCAACGGGGAGGCCCTCTGGACAAGGACATGGAGGAGCAGGCCGTCGAGTTGCAGAATGACGAGGTGGTCGACGCCCTGGAAAGGGAGGCCGAGGAGGCGTTGCGCCAGGTGATGCACGCCCTGGCGCGCGTCGCTGCTGGGGAGGGAGATGTCTGCCAGGTGTGCGAGGAGCCGATCGCGCCCGAGCGTATCGACGCCGTGCCCTTCACCACGCTTTGCCGGCAGTGCGCCGAGCCACGTTGAGTGACCGATGGGACGGGAAGCCCGGGCCGATGATAGCCTTGGCCAAGGAATCATCGCTTCGGAGGTCATGCATGAACGTGTGGTATCGATGGTGCGGCCTTGGCGTGATGCTGGTGCTGTTGGCGGGCTGCGGGGGGAACGATAATGAGTCCGGGGAGGCGTCGGACGAGCCAGAGCAGGTTGCCCAGCCATCTCCCCCCGCCGAGCCCGAGCCCATGGTGGACCCCTTCGACGAGCCGGTAGCGATCGAATTTACGGTCAGCCTCGGCAATGATCGGCGCCTGCAGGTGGAAGGGGAGAGCAATCTGCCGGATAACACCCGCCTGCAGGTGGTAGTTCAGCGAGAACTGAGCGGAGTCCGTTGGCAGGAGCGTACGACGCTGACCGGCGGCCGCTTCCAGGCCGGACCCTTCGGTTCGGGCAGCGGTCTCCCTGACGGGGGCTATTCCATCACCGTGAACCTCTCCGAGGCCACCGTGCAGCCCACGGAGGTTCGTGCTCGGATCGGCGAGCGGGGCGAGCATCTGAGCGGCTCGCTGGTGAGCACCTCTCGCCATGGCCTTGGGCAGGTCGCGAGCACCTCTCGACGTTTCCTGATAGGAAGCGAACCGCGCCGCACCCACGACAACGTCGAAGTGCTCGGGGTCGAATAGCACGGGGGGGGCGAATAGCGTCTGGGATCGAGCTGGGCGAGTGGGGTGCCCACGTCACCTCAGAGCGGTGAAGCCTGCCAGCGGGCCAGCAGCCTGCCCAGCAGCCGTGCATCGGGGGGAGCAGGGTGGGAAGAGGCGTCCTCCTGGCCGCTGAACTGCAGCGATCCGTCTTCCCGCTGGGAGACCCGGCGGATGCAGAGCTGGCCATGCTCTTCCACCAGATAGAGGCCCGTCTGGCTAAAGCGGTCGGTGGGGGTCACGGCGAAGAGGTCGTGATCGTTCAGGAAATCGAAGATATCGCCGGGCGCCGGGGTCAGCAGGTAGCACTCCTTGTGCCACCCTTGCCCTTGCTGCTGCGTGGTCGGCAGCAGGTCCGCGCTCATTTCGATGCGGCCGGCGGCGGGGTCCTGCCAGGGCGCGGGAGGCTGGCTGCGCAGATAGAGGGGAGTGGCCCGGTTGCCACTATCGCCCTCAAGCAGTCGCGACAGCGGGCAGCCCAGGGCCTGGGCCAGGGCCACCAGCCGTTCATGGCCGATCTGACGGATGGCGCCTGACTCCCAGTAGGAGATGGTCACATCGGAAACGCCCACCCGACGGGCCAGGGCTGCCTTGTTGAGGTTGGCCTCCAGCCGGAGCTCCTTGATGCGCGGGCCTAGTGAATCCATCTCTCCATCCTGTCGTTGTATGTGTTGTGTGATCTGAGCGTTAGGAAAAACCGGATGGATCATCCGGGATCCTTAGCGGCTGTGCAATATCGCGCATCAACGTTGATTAACCGCTTATGCCGATCACCAAGCCACGGGTTCGCCGGCCCAGTCGTGGAAGCTGGCGCTTTCTCCAAGGCGGCGTTGCTCCAGCACATTAAGCAGTCGCTCGGCCACGAAGGCCGGGGTGAACAGCTTGTCCTCGGGAACGCGGGCCTGGAAGGGGCGTGAGAGGGCCGTATCCGTGGTGCCGGGATGCAGGCAGGCCACGGCAATGGTCGGATTGAGCCGTCGCAGCTCCACCGCCGCGGTTCTCATCAGCATGTTGTGGGCCGCCTTGCTGGCGCGGTAGGCGTACCAGCCACCCAGGCGATTGTCCTCGATGGAGCCGACCCGGGCCGAGAGGCTCGCCACCAGCGCCGGGTGGTGGCCCTTCAGGTTGGGCTGCAGTGCCCGGAGCAGCAGGGCGGGCGTCGTGGCGTTGACCTGGAACAGTCGCGCCAGGGCTTCGGCATCCAGGTCGTCGAGACGCTTCTCGGGGTGGATGCCGAGCGCCTCGTCATGAAGCATACCGATGGTGTTGAAGGTCAGGTGAAGCGGCGTGCCGTCGAGGTGAGCGACCAGCGCCTCGCGGCCCTCGGCGGTGGTGAGGTCGGTGTTCAGCGCCTCGCAGCGGGCATCATTCACAACGGGTCCAGACTGTCGGCTGACGCCGATCACCCGCCCCGGTCTGGGGCTGGCCAGCAGGGCATCCACCACCGCTCGGCCGATGCCGCCGCCGGCGCCGGTCACCAGCGTGGTAAAGCCCTCGGGAAGTTGCGCAAGCATGGTGTTCTCCAAGTGGTTGTCTCCAGGTCGACCGGGTCGGGTGGCCAGACGTTGACCGCGATCCCGTCGGATGATTCCCGCACGACGGCTGCCGAGGCGGCGGCAGGTGCGTATAATGCGACCATTCATCTACCACTGGATCCGGGACACCGCAACGACATGACCGTACGCACGCGTATCGCGCCGTCACCGACCGGCGATCCCCACGTCGGCACCGCCTATATCGCCCTGTTCAACCTCTGCTTCGCCCGTCAGCACGGCGGCCAGTTCATCCTGCGCATCGAGGATACCGACCGGGTGCGCTCGACGCCCGAGTCGGAACAGATGATCCTCGACTCGCTGCGCTGGCTGGGCCTCGACTGGGATGAGGGCCCCGATGTGGGGGGAGCCCATGGCCCCTACCGCCAGAGCGAGCGCGGCGATATCTACGCCGAGTACGCGCGCCAGCTGATCGAGGCGGGGCGCGCCTTCAAGTGCTACCGCACCAGCGAGGAGCTCGACGAGCTGCGCGAGGCGCGCAAGGCCGCCGGCATGCACTTGGCGCTCAAGCCCTCCGACCTGGCCCTGCCGGCGGAGGAGCAGGCGCGCCGCGAACGTGAGGCGTGGCCCTACGTGGTTCGCATGGCGGTGCCCGCCAGCGGCGCCTGCATGATCCATGACATGCTGCGCGGCAACATCGAGGTAGACTGGGCCCAGGTGGATGCCCAGATCCTGCTCAAGTCCGACGGCATGCCCACCTATCACCTGGCCAACGTGGTGGATGACCACCTGATGGGCATCACTCACGTGCTGCGCGGCGAGGAGTGGATCAACTCGGCGCCCAAGCACCAGCTGCTCTATGAGTATTTCGGCTGGGAGATGCCCGAGCTCTGTCACATGCCGCTGCTGCGCAACCCGGACAAGTCAAAGCTCTCCAAGCGCAAGAACCCCACGTCGATCAACTACTACCGCCGCATGGGCTACCTGCCCCAGGCGGTGATCAACTATCTGGGCCGCATGGGCTGGTCGATGCCCGACGAGCGCGAGAAGTTCAGCCTCGACGAGATGATGGCCCACTTCGATATTCAGCGGGTGTCGCTGGGCGGCCCGGTGTTCGACCTGGAGAAGCTCACCTGGCTCAATGGCCTCTATATCCGCGAGGAACTCGACGACGCTGCCTTCCTCAAGGCGCTGATGGAGTGGGCCTTCAACGAGCGCTACGTGAAAGAGATCCTGCCTCAGGTGCGTCCGCGGGTTGAGACCCTCTCCGAGGTGGCGCCACTGGCCGGCCACTTCTTCTCGGGCCTGCCGCGCATCACCGAGGAGAGCTTCGACGGCGTCAAGCTGGGCCGAGAGGACCTGCTCAGGCTGCTGCAGTTCCTGGTGTGGCGCCTGGAAACGCTGCCCGCCTGGCACAAGGAGGCGCTGCTGGCAGAAGTGAAGGGGTTGGCCGGCCACTTCGACCTGAAGATGAAGGAGTTCCTGGCCCCGGTGTTCATCGCCATCACCGGCTCCACCGCCAGCACCTCGGTGATGGACGCCATGGCGATCCTGGGCTCCGACATGACCCGAGCGCGGTTGCGTCACGCCATCGAGGTGCTCGGCGGCGTCTCCAAGAAGCAGGCCAAGCGCTTCGAGAAGGAGTTTCGCGAACTCCCGTGATTTCCTGTTGACGAAGGCGAGGCTAATCAGTACTATACGTCTCGTCTTCAGGGCGCGGGGCCTTAGCTCAGCTGGGAGAGCGCGACACTGGCAGTGTCGAGGTCAGCGGTTCGATCCCGCTAGGCTCCACCATTCCCGTCCTCGAGGCATCTGCGTCCCATTCGTCTAGTGGCCTAGGACACCGCCCTTTCACGGCGGGAACAGGGGTTCGAACCCCCTATGGGACGCCACTCTTCCTGAAAAGGGCACTCATCACCGAGTGCCCTTTTTTCATCACGCGGTGCCCGCCATCCGCGTTGCAGCCTCCTGTGCATCGCCTCCCTCACGGCCCCTTTTTCAGGGTGAATTCTGCTTGACTTGTCCACCAGGCGGGGTTTCGTCAGGGTGTCTGTGCACAGCAGGGCCGCAATCGCCCGTGATCACAGGCTTTTTCATAAAATCTATTTAAATCAATGGTTTATGCAAGATCAAAAATTGATCAATCTAAGGCCAGGCCCCAGTTCATGGCGATTTGACGGCTTTTCCGAGTGGTTGTGAACAGGTTTATCCACAGAATGTGTGGACAACGGTCCTGCGCTGCTCGGAGGCTCCTGGTATGAGCTTTGTCAACCAAAAGTAGCAGCTAAATCATACTTACGGAAAGGAGGGCGAGGGGCGGCGTCAGGCGTCGCCCCAGTGCTCAGCGGTGGCCCAGGGCGCGTAGCCGACGCAGCAGCGAGGAGGTGTCCCAGCGCCCTCCGCCCATCACCTGAACGTCGGCATAAAACTGATCCACGAGGGCGGTCACCGGCAGGCGGGCGTGCAGGCGCCGGGCCTGCTCCAGGCAGATGCCGAGGTCCTTGCGCATCCAGTCCACGGCGAAGCCGTGCTCGTACTCGTCCGCGATCATGGTGCCGTGGCGGTTCTCCATCTGCCAGGAGCCGGCGGCCCCCTTGGAGATGACATCAATCACGCGCTGCTGATCGAGGCCGGCCTGTTCGGCAAAGTGCAGGCCCTCGGCCAGGCCCTGGACCAGCCCGGCGATGCAGATCTGGTTGACCATCTTGGTCAGCTGCCCGCTGCCGGCGGGGCCCATCAGGGTGACCGCCTTGGCGAAGTGTCCAAGGGTGGCTTCGACGCGGGAATAGTCGGCCTCGCTGCCGCCGCACATGACGGTCAGGGCGCCGTTTTCGGCGCCCTGCTGGCCGCCAGAGACCGGGGCGTCGATGAAGCCAATGCCGCGTGACCTGCAGGCGGCGTCCAGCTCCTCTGCCAGGTCCGACGAGGCCGTGGTGTGGTCCACGAGCAGGCTGCCCTCGGTCATGCCGTGCAACGCTCCGTTATCGCCGGTGGTGACCTGGCGCACGTCGTCGTCGTTGCCCACGCAGAGCAACACCAGCTCGGCGCCCCGGGCCGCCTCGCGCGGGGTGGGGTGGTGGCTGCCGCCGTGCTCGGCGGCCCAGGCTTCGGCCTTGGCATCGGTGCGGTTGTAGACGCGAACGGTGAGGCCGGCGCGGGCCAGGTGGCCGGCCATGGGAAAGCCCATCACGCCCAGGCCGATGAAGGCGACGGTCGATATGCTCTTGCTCATCCTGATTGCTCACTCTTGTTGGGGGATCATGACGCAGAAAACCGCCCGAAGGCGGCTTTCTGAAGGGTGGCGCATGCGGCCTTGGCCACCTCTGCCGGCTGCTTACTTGGCAGACCCGGCAGGATAGTCGCGTTGGGTGTGGCCGGTATAGAGTTGACGCGGGCGGCCGATCTTGTAGCTGTCGCTGACCATCTCGTGCCAGTGGGAGATCCAGCCGATGGTGCGGGACACCGCGAAGATCACGGTGAACATGTTGGTGGGGATGCCCATGGCCTTGAGGATGATGCCGGAGTAGAAGTCGACGTTGGGGTAGAGCTTTCGTTGGACGAAGTACTCGTCCTCGAGGGCGATCTGCTCCAGGCGCTTGGCAATCTTGAGCTGCGGGTCATCGGCGAGGCCCAGTTCGGCCAGCACCTCGTCGCAGGTCTCCTTCATGACCTTGGCGCGAGGATCGAAGTTGCGATAGACGCGGTGGCCGAAGCCCATCAGCTTGAACGGGTCGTCCTTGTCCTTGGCCTTGTCGATGAAGCGCTGGATGTTCTCTTCGGAGTCGTCGCCGATCTCGTCGAGCATCTTGAGCACCGCCTCGTTGGCGCCGCCGTGGGCCGGGCCCCACAAGGCCGCGATACCGGCGCTGATGCAGGCAAAGGGGTTGGCGCCGGTTGAGCCTGCCAGGCGCACCGTGGAGGTGGAGGCGTTCTGCTCGTGGTCGGCGTGCAGCATGAAGATGCGATCCATGGCCTTGGCGTAGACCGGGTTGATCTTGTACTCCTCGCACGGGGTGCTGAACAGCATGTAGAGAAAGTTCTCTGCATAGTTCAGGTCGTTGCGCGGATAGTTGAACGGCTGGCCGACGTTGTACTTGTAGGACATCGCGGCGATGGTCGGCATCTTGGCGATCAGGCGGACGGCGCTGATGACGCGGTCCTCCTCCACGTTGATGTCCATGTGGTCATGGTAGAAGGCGGCCAGCCCACCCACGACACCGCACAGGATGGACATCGGGTGGGCGTCACGGCGGAAGCCCTTGAAGAAGTTGTTGATCTGGTCGTGGACCATGGTGTGGTTTCGGACCCGCGACTCGAAGTCGGCGTACTGAGCGTCGTCCGGGAGCTCACCGAACAGCAGCAGGTAGCACATCTCGACGAAGTTGGATTCCTTGGCCAGCTGGTCGATCGGGTAGCCGCGATGGAGCAGCACGCCCTGGCCGCCATCGATATAGGTGATGGCGGACTGGCAGGAGGAGGTGGCCATGAAGCCGGGGTCATAGGTGAACAGGCCTTCGGCACCCAGCCCGCGCACGTCGATCACATCCGGGCCCAGGGTGCCCGAATAGACAGGCAGTTCGATCGTCTTGTCCAGACCGTCTACCGTCAGCGTCGCTTTCCTGTCAGCCATGGAGGCCTCCTATCGAGTTCGTGTTAGGGCAATAAGTCGTTATTTCACTAGCGAGTTCGCAGCAATTGCCGGCGAAAAGGTTCGCCCACTATAGAAGCGTTCCAGCGATTGTCAATTAGCCCATGGCGACCCGGGTGCTGTGCATTGTCTCGCTTTAGGTAAGAGTGTTGTATAATAAATGGTGCTGTGCACCATTCCTGTGCGGACGCGCGACGGAGTGGCTCCAGAATGGCGTGGTCGGGGAGGCGGCGGCCTTTGCACCATGGTCTAGTTAGCCGTCGCTTCGTTTGTCATGGCCCGGCCATGTCCCTATAATCCACCCCGCGCGACTGGCAGGAACAGGCGGTCTTGCCCTGCATCACGGCAAGCGCCGCTACTTCCCGAAACCACCGCCCGCTCGGGACCTGCCCGTCCTGTCGTCAAGTGGGCCACAGAGAGTGTGTAGAGAGCCGTGAATAGCAAACGACCCGTAAATCTGGATCTGTCCACGATACAGTTCCCACTTCCCGCCCTGACCTCCATCACCCACCGCATCACCGGCGTGATCTTGTTCGTCGGCCTGATCTTCGCCTTCTGGGCACTCAGCAAGTCGCTTTCGTCCCCGGCGGGCTTCGCCGCCGTCAATGATGCCCTGGCCAACAACTTCCTGGTTAAGCTGATCGCCTGGGGTCTGCTCTCGGCGCTGGCCTTCCACTTTGTGGCCGGCATCAAGCACCTGGTGATGGATATGGACATCGGTGTGACCCTCGAGGGCGGCCACAAGAAAGCACAGATCACCGTGGTGGTGAGTGCGGTCCTGATCATTCTGGCGGGAGTCTGGGTATGGTAACCAACATCACCAATTTTGGCCGCAGCGGCCTGTCCGACTGGCTCATCCAGCGCGTGTCGGCGGTCATCCTGGCCCTTTACACCCTCTTTATCGTTCTTTATCTGCTGTTCAATCCGGGCCTCGACTACGCCACCTGGAGTGGCCTGTTCGCCCAGACCTGGATGCGCATCTTCTCTCTGCTGGCCTTCGTGTCCCTGGCTGCCCACGCTTGGGTCGGCCTGTGGACCGTGACCACCGACTACCTCAAGCCGACCGGCATTCGCCTCGGCGCCCAGACCGTCATCATCCTGGCCATCTTCGTGTTCCTGGTCTGGGGCATTCAGATTCTGTGGGGAGCTTGATACATGTCCAACATGCGTAGCCTTTCTTTCGACGCCATCATCATCGGCGGTGGCGGTGCCGGCCTGCGTGCCGCTCTCGAGCTGGCCAAGTCCGGCAAGAAGACCGCCGTGCTGTCCAAGGTCTTTCCGACCCGCTCCCATACCGTCTCCGCCCAGGGCGGCATCACCTGTGCCATCGCCTCCGCCGACCCCGATGACGACTGGCGCTGGCACATGTACGACACCGTCAAGGGGGGCGACTACATCGCCGACCAGGACGCGGCCGAGTACATGTGCTCCGAGGGCCCCAAGGCAGTGTTCGAACTCGAGCACATGGGCCTGCCGTTCTCCCGCTTCGATAACGGCCGCATCTATCAGCGTCCGTTCGGCGGTCAGTCCAAGGACTTCGGCGCCGGCGGCCAGGCGGCTCGCACCTGTGCCGCGGCGGACCGGACCGGCCACGCCCTGCTGCACACCCTTTATCAGAACAACCTGAAGAACAACACTACCTTCCTCAACGAATGGTATGCGGTTGACCTGGTCAAGAACGCCAACGGTGACGTGGTGGGCTGTATCGCCATGGACATCGAGACCGGCGAGGTCGTCCACGTCAAGTCCAAGGCCACCGTGCTGGCCACCGGCGGTGCCGGTCGCATCTATGCCTCCACCACCAACGCCCTGATCAACACCGGCGACGGCATCGGCATGGCCCTGCGCGCCGGCTTCCCGATGCAGGACATGGAGATGTGGCAATTCCACCCGACCGGGATCTACGGTGCCGGCACCCTGGTGACCGAGGGCTGCCGCGGCGAGGGTGGCTACCTGGTGAACAAGGACGGCGAACGCTTCATGGAGCGTTACGCGCCCAACGCCAAGGACCTGGCCGGTCGCGACGTGGTCGCGCGCTCCATGGTCATGGAGATCCTCGAGGGCCGCGGTTGCGGCGAGCACGGCGACCACGTGTTCCTCAAGCTGGACCACTTGGGCGAGGAAGTGCTCGGCAAGCGTCTGCCCGGCATCGTGGAGCTCTCCAAGACCTTCGCCCACGTCGATCCGGCCAAGGAACCGATCCCGGTGGTGCCGACCTGCCACTACATGATGGGCGGGATCCCGACCAACGTGCATGGCCAGGCGATCATGCAGGATGCCGACGGCAACGACCATATCGTCAACGGCCTGTTCGCCTGTGGCGAGGCGGCCTGCGTCTCGGTCCACGGCGCCAACCGCCTGGGCGGCAACTCGCTGCTCGACCTGGTGGTCTTCGGTCGTGCGGCCGGCATGTTTATCGAGGGTGCGCTCAACGAGGGCATCGAGTATCTCGATGCCTCCGAGTCCGACATCGAATCGGCCATGAAGCGCATGAACCGCTGGAACGAGTCCGAGGGCGGCGAGACCGTGCCGGAGCTGAAGCGTGCCCTGCAGAGCATCATGCAGAACTCCTTCGGCGTGTTCCGCGAGGAAGAGAACATGCAGAAGGGTGTCAAGCAGCTGGCCGAACTGCGCGAGCGCATCGCCAACGCCTACCTGCCGGACAAGACCAACGCCTTCAACACCGCTCGCGTCGAGGCCCTGGAGCTGGATAACCTGATGGAAGTGGCCGAAGCCACCGCCATCTCGGCCCTGGAGCGCAAGGAGAGCCGTGGCGCGCATTCCCGCTACGACTATCCGGACCGTGACGACGTCAACTGGCTGAAGCACTCGCTCTACTTTCCGGCCGACAAGCGGCTCGCGAAGCGCGACGTCAACTTCACGCCCAAGACCGTCGACACCTTCGAGCCGAAAGTCCGCACCTACTAACTCCGCTATCACGAGGGTGAGTCAAGATGCTTCAGGTATCCATCTATCGTTACAACCCGGAAACCGACTCCGCGCCGTACATGCAGGAGTTCCAGGTTGACACCCAGGGCCGTGACATCATGGTGCTGGACGTCCTGCACCTGATGAAGGAGCAGGATAACGGCCTGGCCTTCCGCCGCAGTTGCCGCGAAGGCGTGTGCGGTTCCGACGGCATGAACATGAACGGCAAGAACGGTCTGGCCTGTATCACCCCGCTCTCCGAGGTGGTGAAGAACGGCAAGCTGGCGCTGCGTCCGCTGCCGGGCCTGCCGGTCATCCGTGACCTGGTGGTCGATATGGGGCTGTTCTACAAGCAGTACGAGCGTATTCAGCCGTACCTGCAGAACGACACCCCGGCACCGGCCATCGAGCGCCTGCAGTCGCCTGAGGAGCGCGACAAGCTCGACGGTCTCTACGAGTGCATCCTGTGCGCCTGCTGTTCCACCTCCTGCCCGTCGTTCTGGTGGAATCCGGACAAGTTCGTGGGTCCGGCCGGTCTGCTGCAGTCCTATCGGTTCCTTGCCGACTCCCGCGATACCGCGACCCGTGAGCGCCTGTCCGAACTGGAGGATCCGTTCTCCGTGTTCCGCTGCCGCGGTATCATGAACTGCGTGGCGGTCTGCCCGAAAGGGCTGAACCCCACCCGCGCGATCGGCAAGATCCGCGACATGCTGCTGGCCAATGCCACTTAATGCCACTTAAAACGTGGCCCGGGGCTTGTTATCATGGCCCACGGTTTCCGGCTGCGACGCCTTGTCTCAGCCGCCAGGCGGCACAGTAGTGTCAGGAGCCGGTGCCCAGGGCACCGGCTCCTGAGCATGGAATTCAAGGCTTTCGGCCGCTGGCCGCTAGCGCCGGAATGAGCTTGGCCCCACCGGCAGGGCACCACCGATGTCGCTGCACCCCGCGTGCGGTGACGCCGATACCACCCCATCAGTGCAGGGTGACCGAGAGATGCAACAAGGCATAATGGAGTTGATGTGGCGCTCCTCCCACGTCAGTGGCGGCAATGCCCACTATGTGGAAGCGCTCTACGAGCAGTACCTCGATGATCCCGCCGCTGTACCGGATGAGTGGCGCAACTACTTCGACCAGTTGCCGGCCCCCGAAGGCAGCCCCTCGCAAGACGTCCCGCTTGCCCCGGTACGCGACCAGTTCTACCAGTTGGGCCGCGCTCGCCGCACCGCCCTGGCCCCCGCTGTTGCCGACGGTGAAGAGAACAAGAAGCAGGTCAAGGTTCTCCAGCTGATCAACGCTTATCGCTTCCGCGGTCACCAGAAGGCCAATATCGACCCGCTCGGCCTGCGCAGCCCGACGCCGGTTCCCGATCTCGATCTCTCCTTCCATCAGCTCTCGAAGAGCGACATGGACACCGAGTTCCAGACCGGCTCCTTCTTTCTCGGCCTGGATCGCGCCCCGCTCAAGGATATCGTCGAGGCGCTGGAGCACACCTACTGCCGCGCCATTGGCTGCGAGATCATGCACATCGTGGACACCGAGGAGAAGCGCTGGCTGCAGCAGCGCTTCGAATCGGTGCGCAGTGCGCCGAGGTTCGGCAACGAGGTGCGTCAGCATGTGCTCGAGCGGCTGACCGCGGCCGAGGGACTGGAGAACTACCTGGCGTCCAAGTACCCGGGCACCAAGCGCTTCGGTCTGGAGGGCGGCGAAGCCTTCATCCCCATGATGGACGAGTTGATCCAGCGCGGCGGCGGCTATGGCGTCAAGGAGATGGTGATCGGCATGGCCCACCGCGGCCGCCTCAACCTTCTGGTCAACATCCTCGGCAAGAACCCCGGCGAGCTGATCGATGAGTTCGACGGCAAGAAGGTCATCGAACGTGGCTCCGGCGACGTCAAGTACCATCAGGGTTTCAGCTCCAACGTCATGACCCCGGGCGGGGAAGTGCACCTGGCGCTGGCCTTCAACCCCTCTCACCTGGAGATCGTCTCTCCGGTGGTCGAGGGCTCGGTGCGCGCCCGCCAGGATCGGCGCGACGACGACGACGGCACCAAGGTGCTGCCGATCAACGTCCATGGCGACGCGGCCTTCGCCGGTCAGGGCGTGGTCATGGAGACGTTCCAGATGTCCCAGACCCGTGCCTACAAGACCGGCGGCACGATCCACATCGTGATCAACAACCAGGTCGGCTTCACCACCTCGAATCCGCTGGATACTCGCTCCACCGAGTACTGCACCGACATCGCCAAGATGGTCCAGGCGCCGATCTTCCACGTCAACGGCGACGATGCGGATGCAGTGCTGCATGCCACCCAGGTGGCGCTCGATTTCCGCCAGCAGTTCAAGAAGGACGTGGTGATCGATCTGGTCTGCTACCGTCGCCGCGGCCACAACGAGGCCGACGAGCCCAGTGGCACCCAGCCATTGATGTACCAGAAGATCCGCGAACAGAAGACCGCCCGCGAGCTCTATGCGGCGAGGTTGGTCGAGCAGGGCGTGCTCTCCGAGGAAGACGCCAAGGCGATGATCGAGACCTATCGCGAGGATCTGATGGCCGGCAACCACGTGGCCAACGCCCTGGTGCAGGAGCCCAACACCTCGCTGTTCGTCGACTGGAAGCCCTATCTGGGTCATGAGTGGACCGGCCATGCCGATACCGCCGTGGAGATGAAGCGCCTCCAGCGCCTGGCCGCCAGGATGTGCGAGGTCCCCGACGGGGTCGAGGTGCAGCGTCAGGTCGCCAAGATCTATGAAGATCGTCGCAAGATGCAGGCCGGCGGCATGGCGCTGAACTGGGGCTTCGCCGAGACCCTGGCCTACGCTACCTTGCTCGACGAGGGGCACCCTGTGCGCATCACCGGCCAGGACGTGGGCCGCGGCACCTTCTCTCACCGTCATGCGGTGGTGCACAATCAGAAGGACGGCTCCAGCTATGTGCCGCTACAGTACATGTCCGACGGCCAACCGCGCTTCACCATCCACGACTCCTACCTCTCCGAGGAGGCGGTGCTGGCGTTCGAGTATGGCTATGCCACCACGGCACCCAACCACCTGGTGATCTGGGAAGCCCAGTTCGGTGACTTCTTCAACGGTGCCCAGGTAGTGGTGGACCAGTTCATCTCCTCCGGGGAGACCAAGTGGGGCCGACTGTGCGGGTTGACCATGCTGCTGCCCCATGGCTACGAGGGCCAGGGCCCCGAGCACTCCTCGGCGCGCCTGGAACGCTTCCTGCAGATGTGCGCCGAGCACAACATGCAGGTCTGCGTGCCGACCACGCCGGCGCAGATCTTCCATCTGCTGCGTCGCCAGGTGATCCGCAAGGTGAGAAAGCCTCTGGTGGTGATGTCGCCCAAGAGCCTGCTGCGTCACAAGGAGGCCACCTCCAGCCTCGACGAGTTGGCCACCGGTCGCTTCCAGATGGTGCTGCCCGATCAGGGCGACCGCGACCCGAAGGCGGTCGAGCGCATCATCCTGTGTGCCGGCAAGGTCTATTACGACCTGGCCACCTGGCGTAACGAGAACGACCGCCAGGACGTCGCTATCGTGCGCATCGAGCAGCTCTACCCCTTCCCCAAGGAGGAGCTCTTCGAGGCGCTCAAGGCCTACGTCAACGTCAAGGACGTGGTGTGGTGCCAGGAGGAGCCCCTCAACCAGGGTGCCTGGTATTCGAGCCAGCATCATATGCGGGCCGTGGCCGACATGCTCGAGACCAACCTGGGCGGAGCGCTCAAGTTCGCCGGGCGTCCGGCCTCTGCAGCACCCGCCGCGGGCTACATGTCCGTCCATATCGAACAGCAGCGCCAGCTGGTGGAAGACGCCTTCAATCTGTAAGGCACGCCACCGGGACGAGATAGAACAGACAAGGGAAACGACATGGCTACCGAGATCAAGGCCCCAACCTTTCCGGAATCCGTTGCCGAGGGCAGCGTGGCCGCCTGGCACAAGAAGGCCGGTGACAGCGTCGAGCGCGACGAGCTGATCGTCGAGATCGAGACCGACAAGGTGGTGCTCGAAGTGCTGGCTCCCGAGGCCGGCGTGCTCGCCGAGGTGCTCGCCGAAGAGGGCGAGACCGTGGAGTCCGAGCAGGTGCTGGGCCGTATCGGCGAGGGCAAGGCCGAAAGCGGCGGCAAGGCCAAGAAGGCCGACGCCACGGCGGACAAGCAGAGCGACGCCAAGGCCGACAAGCCCGCCGCGGGTGGCGGCAAGCAGCACGAGGTGAAGGCGCCGACCTTCCCCGAGTCCATCCAGGAAGGCACTGTCGCCAGCTGGAACAAGCAGGTCGGTGACGCCGTCAAGCGCGATGAGGTGCTGGCCGAGATCGAGACCGACAAGGTGGTGCTCGAGGTCGTGGCACCGGCCGATGGCGCGCTGACCGAGATCAGGGCCGAGGAGGGCAGTCAGGTCGAGTCCGAAGCGGTGCTGGCGCTCTTCACCGAGGGCGCCGGCGGCAGCGCCGACACCTCCGCCGACGAGACCCCGGCTGCCTCCGCCGATGACGGCGCCGGCGACGAGAAGGTTGGCGACAAGATCCTCGCCCCGGCGGCCCGCAAGATGCTGGCCGAGCATGACCTCGACGTCAGCGCCATCCAGGGTACCGGCAAGGGGGGGCGCATCCTCAAGGAAGACGTGCAGAAGGCGGTCAAGGACGGCACCGCGAAGAAGACCGCCAAGCCGGCCGCTGGTGCCCCCAAGGTCGCTGCGGCCGCACCGGCCGTCGAGGGCGAGCGCCCCGAGAAGCGCGTGCCGATGAGCCGCCTGCGCCAGACCATCGCCAAGCGCCTGGTCCAGGCCCAGCAGACCGCCGCCATGCTCACCACCTACAACGAGGTGGACATGAGCGCGGTGATGGCCCTGCGCGCCCAGTACAAGGACACCTTCGCCAAGACCCACGACGTAAAGCTCGGCTTCATGGGCTTCTTCGTCAAGGCGGCCTCCGAGGCCCTCAAGCGCTTCCCGGACGTCAACGCCTCCATCGATGGCACCGACATCGTCTACCACGGCTATCAGGACATCGGCGTGGCGGTCTCCACCGACCGTGGCTTGGTGGTCCCGGTGCTGCGCGATACCGACAGCATGAAGATCGCCGATGTGGAGAAGGGCATCGTCGACTTCGGCAAGCGGGCCCGTGACGGCAAGCTGGGCATCGACGAGATGCAGGGCGGCACCTTCACCATCACCAACGGTGGCACCTTTGGCTCGCTGATGTCCACGCCGATCATCAACCCGCCGCAGACCGCCATCCTGGGCATGCACAAGATCCAGGAGCGTCCCATGGCGGTGAACGGCAAGGTCGAGATCCGTCCGATGATGTATCTGGCGGTCTCCTACGACCACCGCATGATCGATGGAAAGGATGCGGTGCAGTTCCTGGTCACCATCAAGGCGCTGCTCGAGGATCCGTCGCGCCTGCTGCTGGATATCTGAGCGGCACGTGCCGCCGGATGATCCCGGCGGCACCCCAATCGAAGACACGCAAAGGGAGCCAACATGGCTGACAAGTTTGATGTGATCGTGATCGGCGCGGGCCCCGGCGGCTACGTGGCCGCCATCCGTGCCGCGCAGATGGGCCTCAAGACTGCCTGCGTCGAAAAGTGGATCGGCAAGGAAGGCAATGTCGTGTTTGGCGGTACCTGCCTCAACGTGGGCTGCATCCCCTCCAAGGCGCTGCTGGAAGCTTCCCACAAGTTCGTCGAGGCGAAGCACGACTTCGCCGACATGGGGATTCAGGCCGGTGACGTCCAGATGGACGTCAAGAAGATGATCGCCCGCAAGGATACGATCGTGAAGAACCTCACCGGTGGCATTGCCGGCCTGTTCAAGGCCAACGGCGTGACCGGTATCGAGGGTACCGGGAAGGTGACCGGCGCCAAGCAGGTCGAAGTTACCGATCTCAATGGCAAGGCCACCACCTTTGAGGCCGACAGCATCGTCATTGCAGCCGGCTCCGTGCCGGTAGAGATTCCGCCGACCCCGCTGGTAGAGGGCATCGTGGTCGACTCCACTGGTGCCCTGGAATTCCAGGAGACGCCCAAGCGTCTGGGAGTGATCGGCGCGGGAATCATCGGTCTGGAGTTGGGCAGTGTGTGGAGTCGTCTGGGCGCCGAGGTCACCATGCTCGAGGCCATGGATAGCTTCC
Source organism: Halomonas sp. HK25 (assembly GCF_047795635.1). Taxonomy (GTDB): domain Bacteria; phylum Pseudomonadota; class Gammaproteobacteria; order Pseudomonadales; family Halomonadaceae; genus Halomonas. The sequence goes on from NZ_CP181044.1 coordinate 1,414,480, forward strand.
TGCCGATGGTGGACACCGCCATCGCCAAGGAGACTCAGAAGCTGCTCAAGAAGCAGGGCCTGGACATCAAACTGGGCGCCCGCGTCACCGGCTCCGAGGTCAAGGGCCAGGAAGTGGTCGTCAAGTACACCGACGCCGAGGGTGAGCAGGAGATGACCTTCGACAAGCTTATTGTCTGCGTTGGCCGCAAGCCCTACACCAAGGGTGTCGTCGCCGAGGGTCTGGGCATCGACCTGGACGAGCGCGGCTTCATCCACGTGGACGACCAGTGCCGCACCAGTGTGCCGAGCGTCTATGCCATCGGCGATTGCGTGCGTGGCCCGATGCTGGCCCACAAGGCGTCCGAAGAGGGCATGATGGTGGCCGACATCATCGCCGGCCACAAGGCCGAGATGAACTACGACGCTATCCCCAGCGTCATCTACACCTTCCCCGAGGTGGCCTGGGTGGGCCTCACCGAGCAGGAGGCCAAGGCCAAGGGCCGCGAGGTCAAGGTCGGTAGCTTCCCGTTCGCCGCCAGCGGCCGCGCCATGGCCAACAACGCCACCGACGGCCAGGCCAAGATTGTCGCCGACGCCGAGACCGACCGGGTGCTGGGCATGCATATCGTCGGCCAGCACGCCGGCGAGATGATCGCCCAGGGCGTCATCGCCCTGGAGTTCGGCTCCAGCGCCGAGGATCTGGCGCTGACCTGCTATGCGCACCCGACCATGTCCGAGGCCGTGCACGAGGCGGCGCTGGCGGTGGATGGCCACGCCATCCACATGGCCAATCGCAAGAAGCGCAAGTAAGTCGCACAACGAGCGCCGCCAATCGGGCGGCGCGCCCCTTCCGGCGATGCATCGGAAGGGACGGTGGTGGTCCGAGGTGTCCGCCAGCAGGCGAGACAGGGCCACCGTTCGAGTCACATGCAACCAATGGCATGAATCGATGAACCTTCACGAATATCAGGGCAAACAGCTGTTTGCCGACTACGGTCTTCCGGTGTCCAAGGGCTTTGCCGTCGACACCCCCGAAGAAGCGGCTGAATCCTGCAAGAAGATCGGCGGTGACAAGTGGGTCGTCAAGGCCCAGGTCCACGCCGGTGGCCGCGGCAAGGCCGGCGGCGTCAAGCTGATCAAGAGTCCGGAGGAGGCCAAGGCTTTCGCCGAGCAGTGGCTGGGCAAGAACCTGGTGACCTATCAGACAGACGCCAACGGTCAGCCGGTGACCAAGATCCTGGTCGAGAACTGCACCGACATCGCCGAGGAGCTCTACCTGGGCGCCGTGGTCGATCGCGCCACCCGCCGCGTGGTCTTCATGGCTTCCACCGAAGGCGGCGTGGAGATCGAGAAGGTTGCCGAGGAGACCCCCGAGAAGATCCTCAAGGCCGAGATCGACCCGCTGGTCGGCGCGCAGCCCTACCAGGCGCGTGAGCTGGCCTTCGCCCTGGGTCTCAAGGGCGACCAGGTGAAGCAGTTCACCAAGATCTTCCTGGGCCTCTCCAAGCTGTTCCACGACAAGGATCTGGCGCTGCTCGAGATCAACCCGCTGGTGATCACCGACGAGGGCAACCTGCACTGCCTCGACGCCAAGCTCAACCTGGATGGCAATGCCCTCTACCGTCACCCGGACCTGCAGGCGATGCGCGATCCTTCCCAGGAAGACGCTCGCGAGGCCGAGGCGGCCGCGTGGGAGCTGAACTACGTGGCCCTGGACGGCAACATCGGCTGCATGGTCAACGGCGCCGGCCTGGCCATGGGCACCATGGACATCGTCAACCTTCATGGCGGTTCGCCGGCCAATTTCCTTGACGTGGGCGGCGGCGCCACCAAGGAGCGCGTGGCCGAGGCGTTCAAGCTGATCCTCTCCGACGATAACGTCAAGGCGGTGCTGGTCAACATCTTCGGCGGCATCGTGCGCTGCGACATGATCGCCGAGGGCATCATCGGTGCCGTCGAGCAGGTGGGCGTCAACGTGCCGGTCGTGGTGCGTCTGGAAGGTACCAACGCCGAGCTGGGTGCCGAGAAGCTGGCCTCCAGTGGTCTGAACATCATCGCTGCTACCAGTCTGACCGATGCGGCTCAGCAGGTCGTCAAGGCCGCGGAGGGCAAGTAATGAGTATCCTGATCGACAAGAACACCAAGGTCATCTGCCAGGGCTTCACCGGCGGCCAGGGGACCTTCCATTCCGAGCAGGCGATCGCCTACGGTACCCAGATGGTCGGCGGCGTGACGCCGGGCAAGGGTGGCCAGGAGCACCTGGGCCTGCCGGTGTTCAACACCGTCAAGGAAGCCGTGGAGAAGACCGGCGCCGAGGCCAGCGTGATCTATGTGCCGGCCCCGTTCTGCAAGGACTCCATCCTCGAGGCCGCTAATGGCGGCATCAAGCTGATCGTCTGCATCACCGAGGGCATCCCGACCCTCGATATGCTCGACGTCAAGGTGAAGTGCGACGAGCTGGGCGTGCGCCTGATCGGTCCGAATTGCCCGGGCGTGATTACTCCCGGCGAGACCAAGATCGGCATCATGCCGGGTCACATCCACAAGCCGGGCAAGGTCGGTATCGTGTCGCGTTCCGGCACCCTGACCTATGAAGCCGTCAAGCAGACCACCGACCACGGCTTCGGTCAGTCCACCTGCGTGGGCATCGGCGGTGACCCGATCCCGGGCTCCAACTTCATCGACATCCTCGAGCTGTTCGAGAAGGACCCGGCCACCGAAGCGATCGTGATGATCGGCGAGATCGGCGGCACCGCCGAGGAAGAGGCAGCGGCCTACATCAAGGCCAACGTCTCCAAACCGGTGGTCTCCTACATCGCCGGTGTGACTGCTCCTGCGGGCAAGCGCATGGGCCACGCGGGCGCCATCATCTCCGGTGGCAAGGGCACCGCGGACGAGAAGTTCGCCGCCCTGGAAGACGCCGGCGTGAAGACCGTGCGTTCGCTGGCCGAGATCGGCGATGCCCTGAAGGAAGTGACCGGTTGGTAAGCCGATTCCTGCCGACAGGCGCGATAACACAGGACGGGCACCCTCAGGGGTGCCCGTCCTGCGTTGTGGCCGGCGCCGGCGGCTCTCAACGGGCGGCTCTCAACGGGCGGCGATCAGGCAGCGGTCGCGTCCGCTGCGCTTGGCCTCCAGCAGGGCCTGGTCGGCGCGCTGCAGGGTGGCGAGATGGCGCTCGCCGATGCGATGCTCACTGATCCCGGCGCTGAGGGTCACCGAGAGTTGCGTTTCGCAGCTGGTGATCGTGACGGCCGACACGCGATCCCGCAGCCGCTCGACGATCGCGCGGGCCTCGTCGATTCGAGTCTGGGCGAGCAGCAGGATGAACTCCTCGCCTCCCCAGCGCCCGCACAGGTCGGAATCCCGCAGGACCTCGCGCATGGTGCCGGCGATGGCCACCAGTAGCCGGTCGCCGACGTCGTGACCATGGCGGTCGTTGATGGTCTTGAAGCGGTCAATGTCCAGCAAGGCCAGGGTGTAGTGCCCTCCGGAGGCCTCGAGTTGGCGCAGCCGCTCGTCGATCAGCCGGCGGTTGGCCAGTTGGGTGAGCGGGTCATGGGTAGAGTCCTGGTGAAGCGCCCGGTTGCGCTCGCGCATCATCGCCTGGTAGCCATCGGAGATGCGTGACAGTTTCTGCTGGCGACGCAGGCTGTTTTCGTAGCGCTTCTGGGTCACCTGACGCGCCTCCAGGGCCAGCTGCTGGTAGCGGTCGGAGATGCTGATCAGCCGCTCCAGCTGCTGTTGCTGGCTGCGGTACCGTTCGACGAGGGCCTCCAGAGGCTCAGCGAGCGGGTGTTCCGAATGGGCCGGGTCCGCCAGCAGGGTGGCGACTCGCTCGAGCAGCGCCTGCTCGTCCCGGCGGTTCATGTCGGCGCCGTCGTCGGGGTGATGGCAAAGCGATAGTTGCAGTCCTCGCGGAACTCGTCGGCCAGCTCGGCGATGCGCTCATTGCGCGGGTCGTAGTACCACTCCACGGCGACCTCGCGGCCTTCGCCATGGGCCTCCTCCAGCAGGTCGAAGATGTCCATCATCGCCTTCACCGAACTGGTGTTGAGGTACACCAGGCCCAGGGATAGGTGCAGCGGCCGCGCCTCCTCGGCGAGGAAGCGACGCACCCATTCGACCACCTGGTCGAAGAGTTCGTAGGAATTTTCGGGGTAGGAGTCCCCCTGCATGGTCAGCCGTCCGTTCTGCCAGCTGCTCTGGATGGCCGGCGTCGATTGGCTTCCGGGAATGTCGAGGTCACGAATCATGGTGATCAGGGTACCCATCAGATGGTAGCGGTCAGGCTAAAGAAACCTTGCCCGTCGGGCAACGCCTGCAGCGAGGCCCGCAGGGGGCGAGAGGCCTTTCGGGCCATGTCCAGCAGCCCGAGGCCGGCGCCGCTCTCGCGCTCGGCATCGCGCGGGCGGCGCAGCTGCTGTTTGTAGGCGGCCTTGAGCTCGGCGCGGTCCAGTGGCCCCAATGCCTCGATCACGCGCACCAGGCGCTCGCCGTCGGTGAACTCGACCAGGTTGCCCGCCGAGACCAGATAGCGCCCCTCGGCGTCCTGGGCCACGGCCACCGTGGCTGAGGCCTGCGTATCGTCATAGCCATGGCGACGGGCATAGTGGCGAATGTTCTGGGTCATCTCTATGTAGACGGCGAAGACATCCATGGCCGCCGAGGGCGTCGCCTGCTGGGTGTCCAGGTAGTTGCGCAGCGCCTTGCCGATCTCCTCGATCAGGCTACGCGAGATGGGGCCGTTGAAGCACAGCATGATGCGGTCGCGCTGGTAGCTTTCCCGCATGTTCAGCAGGTCCATGGGTTCTCCTCAGGGGTTGACGCCTGCCTCCTCGGGTGGCAAGGGAAAAGGGTCATCGGAAGCCTGCGGCTCCAGGCGGAAGGCCAGCAGGGTGATGTCGTCGCGCTGGGGGAGGTCCCCCTGATGGGCGCGTAGCGCCGCTTCAAAGGCCGCCATCTGCTCCTCCAGCGGCCGGCTGGCCTGGGCCAGCAGCAGCGACCGGAAGCGGCGGTTGCCGAAGCCGAAGCCGTCGCTTCCCCCGGCCTGATCGAGGAAGCCGTCGCTGCACAGGGTATAGGTCCAGCCGTGACGCAGCGGTACCACCCGATTCTCATAGCGGGCCGGCCGGCGATGGCCTAGGGCGCGCCGATGTCCGGCCAGCATCTCCAGTCGCTCGCCGTTGCTGGCATGGAGGTCGATCTTGGCCCCGGCGTAGGTCAGGGTGCCGGCGGTTGGGTCGACCCAGGCCAGGCCCATGTCCATGCTGGTGGCGATCGAGGCGGGCAGCTGGTCCTGGGGCAGCAGCGTGCGCCCCTGGCGATCGATTTCGCACAGCACGGCCGCTGGATCGTCGGCGCCCTCCTGGGCGAGGGCGTGGTCGATGATGGCGCGGGCAAGCATCGTCATCAGGGCGCCCGGCACGCCGTGGCCGGCGCAGTCGACGATGCCCAGCAGGTAGCCGCGCTCGGTCGCCCGGAAGACATAGAAGTCGCCGCCCACCACGTCGCGCGGCTTCCAGAGGACCCCGTAGCGATGGCGCAGGTGCTGATCGAGGGCGTCGTCGGGCAGGATGGCCTGCTGAATGATGCTGGCGTACTGGATGGAGGCTTCGAGCTGGCGGTGGGCCGACACCATCTGCGCATGGGCCTCTTCCAGTGCCTGGGTGCGCTGGCGGACCTGGCCTTCCAGGTTGCGGGTGTAGCCCTCCACCTGACGCGCCATGTGCGAGAAGGTTCGCGACAGGTCCCCGATCTCGTCCCGGCGCTCGGTGGGCAGCCGGGAGTGGTAGTGGCCCTCGGCGATGGCCTGGGCGGAGAGTTTCAGCCGTTGCAGCGGAGTGAGGATCAGGCGGTGGGTGCTGTAGGCGAAGCTGGCCGTCAGCAGCGCCAGCAGCAGGCCAAAGGCGAGCATCATGGGCCAGAACCAGCGGCGCTCGAGAAGCGGGGCGGCCTGCAGGTCCAGGGCGGTGACCAGCAGCCACTGCAGCTCCGGCAGGTAGCCCACGCTCAGCAGTCGTGGCTCCCCCTCCAGTTCGGCCTCCAGAGCCACCACGGTCCCGGGACGGCGCATGGCGTCTTGCATGGCCCGACGCAGCGTTTCGCGGTCGGCCTCGCCGACCAGTGCCTGGATCCGCGGGCTGTCATTGGCTTTCACCGGGTTGCGACCCGCCCCGAGGGCCAGACGCGCCGTGTCGGGATGGACCTGCAGGGTGCCACGGGAGTCGATCAGCATCGGGGTCATGCCGGCCGGGGTGTTGCCGAGGAAGCGCCTGATGAACTGCTGCAGGTCGATGCCGCCTCCGGTCAGGCCCAGGAGAGTGCCGTTGTCCATCACCTTGACGTTGACCCAGACCATGGCCCGATCGAGGGTCTGGTCGGCGCTGACGTTGATATCGTAGGTGGAGCTGCTGCTCATGGTATCGAAGTACCAGGTATCGTCGGACCCCTCTGGTGACAAACGGTAGCGCGGTTCAGCGCTGTTATCCCGGGAGCCATCCCCGAGGTAATAGTCTCCGGAGGCGTGATCGATAATGAAATAGGAGCGGCTGGCGAAGTGCTGCCGGAAGCCCTCGGCCTCCGCGAGGAATCGCTCCTGGCGGGCCGGGTCCTCCGGCGCGAGTAGCCATTCGCGGGTCACTATCGAGTCGGCAAGGCGCCTCGACAGGGCGAGTTCCCGCGACACGGGAGTGATCACCCGCTGCATCTGGAGCAGGGTATATTGCTCGGCATAGGCGCCGGCGAAATGATCGCGGACCTCGACGACCGCTTTCCAGCCGATCAGCCCGGCTGGAATGAGTGCCAGCAGGCAGGCCAGCAGGAGGAGGCCGACCGATTTGCCGCGTAGGCCGAGTCGAGCTGCCATGGCATCCGTGTCTCATGAAGGCTGGATTCTGTCCCTTCTGACCTTGGCACAATGAATCGTCGGAGGCGATGGCCTGCCCCCCTGGCGCGTCAACGCAGGGGGGATTGCCGACATTGCCCACACTCCGAGTGCGGTGATCTCCTACAGGCGAAGCGGGCATGGGCGACTACCGCTTCTTCGCTGCCTGGCAGGGGGCGGGCACCGCGATGGTTGGTTTCCTGTTGCGCCACTCCCGGCACCCGTCTAACGGCCCATCCATCGGAGGGTCGTTTTCGTCTGCCCGCGTCTTGACTATTGGTCGGACTGGCCTATTATACCATCCATATGGATGGTATATGGAATCCATAAAGATGGTTTTGGAACACCAGGCGAGGTATTCCCCTCCTGGGCCAACGAGGTATCCCTCATGAGCGTGCATGAGCTGCGCCGCAAGACCGGCGACTCCAGCGAGAAGATCACCATCAACCTGGGGGTGGTCGACCTGGGGCAGATCGATCTTCTGGTACAGGAAGGGTTCTACTCCAACCGTACCGACCTGATTCGTACAGCGATCCGCAACCAGTTGGCGACCCATGCGGAAGTCGTCAAGGACACCGTGGCGCGCAAGGCCTTCGTGCTGGGCCTGCAGGACTTCAGCCGCAGCGATCTCGAGGCGCTGCAGGTCGCCGGAGAGGTGCTGCAGATCCAGGTGCTGGGTCTTGCCCGCATCGCCGAGGACGTATCACCGGAGCTCGCCCGCGCCACCATCGAATCGGTGGTCGTGTTGGGCGCCCTGCATGCCAGCGCGGCGGTCAAGGCTGCCCTGGCGGATCGAATCCACTGAATCACTGAATAGGAATATTGACGATGATCGACGCCACCATGACGCGAAGAATGGAAGAAGCGACGCGGCTAACCCGCGCCGGGAAGCTGCACGAGGCCATGGCCATCCTCCAGGGAGCCATGCCCGAGGAGAGGGGCCAGGAAGCGCCTGATAACGCCTACTGCGGGGGTACTACCTTCGAGGGGAGCTGCCGGGTCATTGACAAGGGGGCGCCGGCGTCGAGGCCTGCCTCTGCCGAGTCGGGTTCGCAACGGGCCGGTGAACCGTCAGCGGGAGCGGCACCATCCTCGGCGTTCGGCCATGCCCGGCAGGCGACTACCGGGAATATACTGGGAGGTGATATCGGGCTGCCCTCTGCCTGGCGCGACAAGTGGCGCCTGTTGCGTGAGTCCATGGCGCAGCCCGAGCAGGCACATGGCATCAACGAGGCAGCCGAGCCTGGCGCGTTTACCGCTGGTTGCTTTACCCATCATGCCGGCACGCGCGATTACAAGCTGTACCTCCCCGGCGGCTATCACGGGCAGGCACTACCGCTGGTGGTCATGCTGCATGGCTGCACGCAGGATCCCGATGACTTCGCTGCCGGGACCACCATGAATCGGCTGGCCGAGGAGCAACTGTGTTGTGTGCTCTATCCGGCCCAGCCGATGACCGCCAACAGTTCGAAATGCTGGAACTGGTTCAAGGCCCAAGACCAGCAGCGCGAGGGCGGTGAGCCGGCGATCCTTGCCGGCATGACCCGTCAGGTCATCGCCACGCACGGGCTCGATGCGAGCCGGGTCTATGTCGCCGGGCTATCGGCCGGTGGCGCCATGGCAACGACACTGGCGATGACCTATCCGGACCTCTATGCGGCGGTGGGCGTGCACTCCGGACTGCCTCACGGCGTGGCCCAGAGTCTTCCCGATGCGTTGGGGGCGATGAAGGGGGGCTCGGGGCCCCTCGGTGGCGGCGGCCCGGCACGAGCTTTCGGGTGGGCGTCGGAGGTGCCTGCCATCATCTTTCATGGCGACCAAGACATGACCGTTCACCCCAGCAATGCGGATCGCGTTGCCGCCCAGTATGCCGCCTCGCGACGAGCGGGCGAGCCAGTCAAGCCCGGGACAAGCCACGCCAGGGTAACGGTGGAGCAGGGGAAGGTGGCCAATGGCCATGCCTATACCCGTACCACGCATCACGATGTGAAGGGCGAGCCACGCCTGGAACAGTGGCGGGTAACGGGCGCGGGCCACGCCTGGTCGGGAGGTAGTCCAAGAGGCAGCTATACCGACCCCAAGGGTCCCGACGCCACTAGGGAAATGCTGCGTTTCTTCTATCACCATCAGCAGGGCGAAAGTCGCGCGAGCTGAGGCGCCACATGGGTTCGCTTGGTCAAGCCGATAGGTCGACAGCCGCAACGCAAGACGGCGACCCGAGGGTCGCCGTCCTGTGCCGCCTGTCGTTGCCGAAAGGTCAGTCCGCGGGGCGTCCCACCAGCGAGCGGGTCTCCTCGCGGGCCTCGGTCAGCGCCACGCGGATATGGTCGCCCAGCTTGAAGCGCTCTTCGCCCTCGATCTGGATGCGTCCTTCCTTGTCGTCAATCGCCACCTTGGTGCGGTCGCTGTGCATCAGCGGGGCCGGGACGAAGGCGGTGGCACCGTTGGCCGTCAAGCGCACGCGCATGCCGCCACGGTTGATGGCGATGATCTCGGCGTCGAAGGCCTCCTGGGCCTCGGCGGCAGGGCTCAGGTAGCGAACGTAGAGCCAGTCCTTGACGTCGCGCTCGGCCATGCGGTTCAGCCGACGGCGCTCGGTGAGCTGCTCGGTAAGCTCCAGGCTGGCCTCGGCCGGGGCCTGCTCGCCCTTGAGCACCCGCTTGATCAGGCGGTGGTTGACCATGTCGCCGTACTTGCGGATCGGCGAGGTCCAGGTGGCGTAGGCGGTCAGCCCCAAACCGAAGTGCGGGCCGGGCTTCGCCGACATGCTGGTGAAGCCCTGGAAGCGGCGCAGGCGGACGTCGAGCCAGGCGTCGTCGCGGCCCTCGAGCTCACGCTTCAGCTCGGTGTAGCGGGACAGCTCGGTGAGCTGCTCGCGCTCCACCTGGATGTCCTGGCTGGCCAGGAACTCCTGTGCGGCCTCGGCCTTCTCGGGTTCGAAGGCGCGGTGCACATTGAAGATGCCGTGGCCCACGTGCTCGGCAAGCAGGTGGGCGCAGCAGGCGTTGGCCGCGATCATCGACTCCTCGATCATGCGGTTGGCGATGCGCCGTTCCTCGGTGCGCACGTCCAGCACATTCCCGGCCTCGTCCAGGTCAAAGACGAAGTCGGGGCTGTCCTTGAACAACAGGGCGTGCTCGGCGCGCCAGGCGCTGCGCGCTTCGGTCATGGCCTTCAGCGCCTTGAGCTGCTCGGCGATCTCGTGCGCCGGGGCCCAGTCGCCCTGGCCCTCCAGCCAGTCGGAGATGCGGTCGTAGGCCAGCTTGGCATGGGAGGTCGCGGTAGCGGCGAAGAAGCGGTAGTCACCCAGGCTGCCGTCGGCGTGCACGGTGAGGGTGCAGGCCAGCACCGGGCGTGCCTTGCTCTCCCACAGCGAGCAGAGGTCGTCGGCCAGCTGCTCGGGCAGCATGGTGACGTTCTGGCCCGGCAGGTAGACGGTGAAGGCCCGGGTGCGCGCTTCGAGGTCGGCCGCATGCCCCTCTTCCACGTAGGCGGTGGGGTCGGCGATGGCCACGCTCAGGTCCCAGCCGCCGTCCTCGCGGTGCACGATGCGCAGGGCGTCGTCCATGTCGCGGGTCTTCTCGCCGTCGATGGTGAAGAAGGGCTCGGCGTTGAGGTCCTCGCGGGTGAGTCCTTCATCAAGCATCGGCCAGTCTTCGCCGGCATCCGGGCACTCCTGCTCCAGAGCGTGGCGAGCCAGGGTGACGCGCCACGGCACGGCGGGGTCGTCTGCCTTGGCTACCAACTCGTCGATCTGGGCGAGGAAGCCGCGATCGTCGGTCTTGAGGGGGTGACGCACCAGGCGCGCGACGATCCAGTCGGCGTCGCCGATGGTGTCTTCTTCCAGGCTGCGCTTGATGCGCGCCTTGAGCACGTTCTTGATCAGGGGGTGGTCGGGCACCACGGCCAGCCGGCCCTCGCGCTTCTGCACGCGGGCGACGAAGCGGTCGAGCCCCTGTTCAATAAGGGTGTCGGGTTCGACGCGCTTCTTGTCGCCCTCCTCATGAAGGACCGCTCCGACGCGATCGCCGTGCAGTACCTGCTTCATGGCGGGGGGCGGTACAAAGTAGGAGTCGCCATCGTCGGTCTCGAGGAAGCCGAAACCCTTCTGGGTGGCCTTGATCACCCCCTCGACGCGGGGGGTGCTGGAGCGAATCTGTTGCTTGAGTTGGGCAAGCAGGGCGTTGTTCTGCAGCATGATCACGAACGTGTGGCGGGGGTAGGGGAGCTACTATACGGACTCCCGCGGCGCGCGCCAAACGCCCAGGGAGCCGGCCACGGGGAATCAGTGACTTGAGGGTTGCGAGCGCGCCTTGGCCAGGCCAGAAAGCCGACGGCGCCCGCAGGCGCCGTCATTGCAAAACAGGCAGAAGGGACTCAGCGCACGGTGATTACGGTGCATTCGGCGGCGTGAGCCACCTTGTGGGAGACGCTGCCGACCACGATTCCCTGCAGGTCGCTGAGGCCGCGGCTGCCCATGACGATGGCGTCGATGCCGCGCTTGCGGGCTTCGCTGAGGATGGTGCGGGCCGGGTCACCCTGACCGATCACGGTCTCGACATTGGTGGCACCCTGCTCGCGAGCGGCCTCGGCGGCACGGCTGATCACCTGCTTGCCGGCGTCCTCGCGCTCCTCGCGGCTGGCTTCGATGGCGATGGCGCCGATGCCCCATACCAGGGTGGTCTCGTGGGCAAGCTCTTCCGGGATATGCACCAGGTGCAGGGTGCAGCCATCTTCCTGACGGACGAGCTGGCAGGCCACGGAGAGCGCCTTCTGGGCGTGCTCGGAACCATCGACGGGGACCAGAATGGAGGTGAACATGGGCAGACTCCTTGTATCAGACGGGGTTAATGCGAGCCTAGCGGGTTTCGGCGCCAAGGTCATGCATCATGAGCCCGGGGTTTGCGGAAATTGATATCCATCAAGCGTTGCGTTCGGCCTCAGTCTCCAGCCGACGCAGCTGCTGCCAAAGCTCGCGGCGTAGGTCGCTCAGGCGAGGAAGGCTCTCTTCCGGGAAGGGCAGCGGGCGAGTGAGCCGTTGGGTGCGCAGCCCCAGTCGGGCGCTGAGCAGACCGACACCCATGCCTTGGGCGGCGCGGGTCGAGAGCCGCCCGGCCAGGTTCATGGAGAGCATTTGCATGCCGGCATCGCCCGCCATCTCGGTGGCGCCGGCAAAGGCCATCTGGTAGAGCACACTGCGCAGCAGACGGATCCTCCCCGGGTAGCTCAATTCCAGGCCGTAGAGGCGGCACAGGCGGTCGATCATCGCCAGGCTGCGCCACGCCACCAGCGCCATATCCACCAGGGTGAGCGGGCTGACCGCCACCATGATCGCCGTCTCGCCGGACATCCGTGAAATGAGCCGACTCGCCTCGCGGTCGCGGGGGGCCAGCAGGTGGTGGTCGAGCAGCAGCTGGATGTCCTGGCCGTCGTGGTGGGCCTGGCGGGCGGCCAGGAAACCCTGCCAGTGGGGGTGGTCGTCATCCAGGGCCAGGTCGCGGCGCAGCGATTCGGCGGTGGCGTGGGCCTCCCCGGGGGTGACCCCGGGAAGCGCCTTCAGGCGTTCGCGTAGCCGGTCGTGGCGGCGCAGCCGCCGCAGCCGCCACAGCTCGCGGGCCAGCGCCGAGCCGCCCAGCGCCAGGGCCAGTAGCAGCAGCAGGCTCCAGGCGCCGGCCAGCCAGTTGCCACCCAGGCCGGCGGCATAGAGGGTGCTGCCGGCCTCCACCGCGCCCAGGCCCAGGGTGCCGACCAGCAGGGCGAGCAGCCCCCAGCGGCGCCGCCGCGGCCGGGTCAGGCTAGCCTCCAGGGCCCGCTCGCCGGGTCCTGTCGGTTCGTCAGCCAGGGGGCGGCTGGCCAGGTCGGCGTTGAAGGCCTCGGCGGCGCGCGGGTCACGGGAGGTGGGCTCGGCTTCGGCCGCCTCGCCGGCTTCGGGTGAGAAGCGCTGGCCCGGGCGCGGGTCGCGGGGCTGGTTCATGACAGCTTGTCTCCGATCAGCCAGTCCAGGGCGGTATCCATGCGGATATGGGGCAGGGCGCCGCCCTCCAGGGGCAGTGGCCGAAAGCTCGGATAGGAGAAGCCCTGGCGGGCCCAGAAGGCAGCGTCCGGCAAGCGGCTGGGAACCTCGCCCGGAAACAGCAGCAGCGGTTCGCCATCGAGCCCGGTGGCGCGCAGGGCGGGGGTGCGCTGGCCGCGATGCTCCACCTCGCGGGCCTCGCTGGCGCGGATCGCCGCCAGCGACAGGGCGCGCACCGGCACGCTGGCGAAACGCAGGTCCTTGAGGGGGTCGGCCAGCAGCGCCTCGAGCAGCGCCACCAGCCGCGGATGCTGTTCCGGGGTGACATGGTCGGCCTTGGTAGCGGCGATGGCCAGGCGGTCGATGCGCGGGGCGAAGAGCCGCGACAGCAGGCTACGCTTGCCGTAGTCGAAGCTCTGCATCAGGTTGGCCAGCGCCCGCGAAAGGTCCTGGAAGCGCTCCGGGCCGGCATTCAATGCGCCGAGCAGGTCCACCAGTACGATCTGGCGGTCGAAACGGCGGAAGTGATCGCGGTAGAAGGGCTTCACGATGTGCTGCTGGTAGTGCTGGAAGCGCCGCGCCAGGGTGGCATAGTTGCTCTCGGGGGGCAGGGTGGCGAGCGCGGCGGGATCGGCCTCACCCACGCCGGGGAGCGGGAAGAACTGCAGCACCGGGGCGCCGGCAAGATCGCCCGGCAGCAGGAAACGCCCCGGCTGCAGGTCGGCAAAGCCCGCTTCCCGGGCGGCGCGCAGCCCCTCGGCATAGCGCTCGGCGATGTCCGCCAGGCGGGCCTCGTCGGCCTCGCCGGCGGGGTCCAGGCTGTCCACGGCCGCGTGCCAGGCGGCGAAGTGGGCGCGCCGCTGTTCCCCCGCGAGGGCCTGCTGGCTGCGGCACCAACTCGGGTAGTCGTGGGCCAGCAGCGGCAGGTCGAGCAGCCACTCTCCCGGGTAGTCGAACAGGTCCAGGGTGAGCTGGCGGGTCTCGCCGGCAAGCCAACCACGCTTCGCCGGCCGATAGCGCAGCGCCAGGCGCAGTTCGCTGATACCACGGGTGGGATCGGGCCAGCGCGGGGGCGTCTCGGCAAGTGCCGCCATGGCCTGGTCGTAGGGGAAACGGGGCACGCCCAGGTCCTGCTGATTGACTCGCCGGGCTCCCAGCAGGCGCCCCTGTCGGGCCGCGGGCAGCAGGTCGAGTCTGGCCTCCAGGCCGACATGGCGGAGCTGGTTGACCAGCGAGGTGAGAAAGGCGGTCTTGCCGGAGCGGGAGAGGCCGGTCACTGCCAGACGCAGCTGGCGGTCGCGGCCGCGCTCGAGCAGATCGTGGAGTTCGCGAGCCAGGGGCTGGCGCATGGGCAGGGCCTCCTCGGCGTTCAGCGGGGGCCGGCGAACATGGCGTAGAGCAGGGGACTGGCCGCGATCACAAAGCCCGCGCCGGCGAGCAGGTGGCCGGGCAGTCGATGCCGGGTGCGGTGGGCCAGGGTCAGGCCGCCGATACAGACCAGCATGCCCACCAGATTGAAGGTAAAGGAGGCCATCTCCATGAAGTGCTGGGGCGACATACGCGCTCCTCGGGTTGCCGTGTGCTGTGGAGAATGGTATCAGGTGTCGGGGTGTCTCCGCAGGGCCAACAGGGAGGAAGCGCATGGCCAGGTTGCCTGATGCCGAGGGGGTGATCCGCTTCTGGTTCGATGAGCTGGAGCCGGCTCAGTGGTTTCGCAAGGATCCCGACCTGGATGCCGAGATCACGGCGCGCTTCGGCGAGCTGCTCGAGGCCGCCGGGCGAGGTGAGCTGTGGTCCTGGCGGCTCTCGGCGCGGGGACGCCTGGCCGAGGTGATCGTGCTCGACCAGTTCTCGCGCAATATCCATCGGGAGACGCCGCTGGCCTTCGCCCGGGACCCGGTGGCGCTGGTACTGGCCCAGGAAGCGGTGGCCAGCCGCATCGACCGCCACCTGGACGTGCCATGGCGCGCCTTCCTCTATATGCCCTGGAGGCACAGCGAGTCCCTGGCGATCCACGATGAGGCGCTGGGGCTCTTCGACCAGCCCGGGTTGGAGGAAAGCCTGCGCTTCGAGCACCGCCACCGTGACGTCATCGTCCGCTTCGGGCGCTACCCGCATCGCAATGCCATACTGGGGCGCACCTCGACCCCGGAGGAGCTGGCCTTTCTCGCGCAGCCGGGCTCTTCCTTCTAACCGCACAAGGAGTGACACATGGGACTGATTGCCTGGTTGATCATCGGCGGCCTGGCGGGTTGGATCGCCGGCCACATCATGCGCGGGGGCGGCTTCGGCATCCTCGGCAATATCGGCGTCGGGGTGGTGGGCGCGGTGATCGGCGGCTTCCTGTTCAGCCTGCTGGGGCTGCAGGCCGGCGGCTTCGTCGGTTCGCTGGTGACCGCCATCGTCGGGGCCGTGTTGCTGCTGTGGGTGATCGCCAAAGTGCGCAAGGCCTGACTCGCCGCTTGGCATCCTGCGATCACGGCGCGGCTCAGCGGCCGGCGGGGCGCGGCAGGATGCGCCGATAGCGGTCCAGGGTGCGGTCGAGCCAGGCGCCGCTCAGTGTCACCTCCTCGCGCCGGGCGGGCACCGTCAGCGTCAGCAGGAAAACGCCGGGGGGGGCGGCGCTGCCGGCGGTCAGGCGTCGGGCTAGCGCCTCGGGCAGGTGCTGCGGCCGACGCCAGGTCAGCCGCAGGGCATGCTGGTCGATCAGGTACTGGAAGCGCGCGGTATCGGTGAGCACCGTCGCGGCACCAAAGGCCAGCCCCCAGGAGAGGCTTTCCAGGGGGCGGTAGGCGGGAGCGCCCGCGGCACGGCAGGCGTGGGCACCCGCCACGAAGCAGCGCTCGCGCTCCTCCAGACTCTCGGGCCAGCGTCCGCCGGCCAGACGCGCGCGGGTGGCGGGGTAGGCCAGGGTGACGGCCACGGCGGGGGTGCCGTCGGCCAGGGCGGTGGCCGGTTCGGTGATGGCGCCGTGGTGAAGCTCACCGCGCAGCCAGCGATAGTCGCAGGCCTGCTGGACGGTGGCCTGGGCATCCCGGGCGGTGTGGCTGGCGCCCTGCAGGGAGCGCAGCAGGGAAAGGGTTCGCAGAATCACGCTGTTGCCTCTCGGTTTACGCCGCCATCTTCCCGGCTGGCTGGTGTCCTTGCAAGCAGGACAACATCGCTCGAGGCTTTCCCGGCGACAGGTCTCCGAGGAGGCGCTGTGAATACGTCCCTGTACGCTACCGACGCCATCCCTGGCGTAGGACCTCCTCTACGACCTGCCTCCGGCGCCTCTTGCGTTGCCTGGTGAAATCGGTCCGACTCAACGAGCACCGCCCGGCACGTGGCCGGGCGGAGAGATCGCGCGAGCGAGGCGTTGATCAGGCGGTGGCGGGCTGGCCCACCAGCTCCTTGAGGGCAGCCTCGACGATATCCAGGCCTTCCTCCAACACCTCGTCCTCGATGGTGACGGGCATCAGGAAGCGAATGGTGTTGCCGTAGAGGCCACAGGAGAGCAGCACCAGCCCCTTCTCGCGGGCCCGCTTGCACAGCGCCGCGGCCAGGTCGGCATTCGGGGTGTGGTTGGCCTTGTCGGAGACGAGGTCCAGCGCGGCCATGGAGCCCAGGTGGCGGCCGTTGTCGACGCAGTCGAAGGCCTGCTGCCACTTGGCGAAGCGCTTGCCCAGTTTCTCGCCCAGTGCCTGGCTCTTCTCGAGGATGTTCTCCTCCTCGAACACCTCGAGCACGGCCAGGGTGGCGGCGCAGGAGACCGGGCTGCCGGTGTAGGTGCCCCCCAGCGAGTTGGGGCCGGAGGCGTCCATGTGCACGTCGGTGCCCACCACGGCGGAGATCGGCATGCCGTCGGCCATGCTCTTGGCCATGGTGATGATGTCGGGCTCGACGCCGCTGTGCTCGATGGCGAACATCTTGCCGGTGCGGCCGAAGCCGGACTGAACCTCGTCGACGATCATCAGCATGCCGTGCTCGTCGCAGATCTCGCGGATCGCCTTGAGGAAGCTGGCGGAGGCAGGATAGAAGCCGCCCTCGCCGAGCACCGGCTCGATCACGATGGCCGCGGTGTCGCGGGGGTTGGCGTCGGTCTTGAGCGTCATCTTCAGGCCGCGCAGGGCCTCGTCTTCGCTGACGCCGTGGTAGGGCACCGGGTAGGGCGCGCGGAAGACGTTGCCCGGCATGCTGCCGAAGTCACCGGCGTAGGGGGCGACCTTGCCGTTCATGGCCATGGTCATGAAGGTGCGGCCGTGATAGCCGCCGTCGAAGCAGATCACGTTGTTCTTGCCGGTGGCGGCACGGGCGATCTTGACGGCGTTCTCGAGGGCCTCGGCGCCGGAGTTGGCCAGCATCACCTTGGCGTGGCCGCGGACCGGGCTGACCTGACTGAGCTTCTCGGCCACCTTCACGTAGCCCTCGTAGGGCATCACGGTCTGGCAGGTATGCATCACCTTGTCGAGCTGGGCCTTGACGGCCGCGACCACCTTGGGGTGGCGATGGCCGATGTTGAGCACGCCGATGCCGCCAGCGAAGTCGATGATGCGGTTGCCATCGGCGTCCCAGATCAAGGCGTTTTCGGCGCGATCGGCGAACTGGGTGGCGGGACTGGCTGCGCCGTCGGCGACATAGCGCTTCTTGAGATCGTTGAGTTCAGCGTTGGTCATGATGCCTCCTGTTGGATGGTCGGCGACGCTCACAGGCCGCCGATACACACGTATTTTAGTTCAGTGAATTCATCCAGGCCGTGGTGGGATCCCTCGCGCCCCAGTCCGGACTCCTTGACGCCGCCGAAAGGAGCCAGCTCGGTGGAGAGGATCCCTTCGTTCACTGCCACCATGCCATACTCCAGCGCCTCCATCACATGCCAGATACGACGGTAGTCACGGGCATAGAAGTAGGCGGCCAGGCCGAACTCCGTGGCGTTGGCCATGGCGATGGCGTCCTCATCCGTCTCGAAGCGGAAGATCGGCGCCAGGGGCCCGAAGGTCTCCTCCCTGGCGACCCGCATCTCTTCGGTGACATCGGCAATCACGGTGGGTTCGAAGAAGGTGCCGCCCAGGGCATGCGGCTTGCCGCCGCACACCAGGCGCCCGCCCTTTTCCAGGGCATCGGCGATGTGTGCCTCGACCTTTTCCACTGCCGCGGCGTTGATCATCGGGCCCTGCATGACGCCCTCGTCGAGGCCGCTGCCGACCTTGAGCTCGGCCACCCGGGCGGCCAGCTTCTCGATGAAGGCGTCGTAGACCCCGGCCTGGACCAGCAGGCGGTTGGTGCACACGCAGGTCTGGCCGGCGTTGCGGTACTTGGAGGTCACGGCGCCCTCCACGGCGGCGTCCAGGTCGGCGTCATCGAAGACGATAAAGGGGGCGTTGCCGCCCAGCTCCATGGAGGCCTTCTTGACGGTGCCGGCACACTGGGCCAAGAGCCTCTTGCCCACCGGGGTGGAACCGGTGAAGGAGATCTTGCGCACTCGCGGGTCGGTGGTCAGCACCTCGCCGATCGCGGCCGGGCGGCTGGCGGTGACCACGTTGATCACCCCGGCGGGGAAGCCGATGAGCTCGGCCAGACGCGCCAGGGCCAGGGCTGTGAGCGGAGTGGCCTCGGCGGGCTTGATCACCACCGGGCAGCCGGCGGCCAGGGCCGGGGCGCACTTGCGGGTGATCATCGCCAGCGGGAAGTTCCAGGGCGTGATGGCAGCCACTACGCCGATGGGCTCTCGGAACACCAGGATGCGCTTGTCGATGCCGTGGCTGGGCAGGGTCTCGCCGGCAACACGCTTGGCCTCCTCGGCGTAGAACTCCACGAAGGAGGCGCCGTAGGCCACCTCGCCGCGGGACTCGGCCAGCGGCTTGCCCTGTTCCAGGGTCATCAGCCGGGCGAGCTCCTCCTGATGGGTCATGATGGCGTCGTACCAGGCGCGCAATAGATCGGCGCGCTCCTTGGCGGTGCGTTTCCTCCAGGCTGGCCAGGCGGCCTCGGCCGCGGCCACGGCGTCGCGGGCGTCATCGGCGTCGAGGTCGGGGATCTCGGCCAGAATCTCGCCGCTGGCGGGGTCGGTCACGGCGAAGCGGTCTGTGGCATCACGCCATTCGCCGGCGATGAAGGCCTTGGGGATCAGGATGTCGGGCAGGGCAGGCATGATGCCTCCGTGGGGTTGTCATCATATTTTACGCAGTGTGCATTATTTGAAACGCCTCGCCAAGCCTGGGCCTCGCGTCGGCAAGCCAGAGCGTCGAGCCAAAAGGAGAGGCTCGACCCATCGGCGTCGGCTGCGCTTTCCGTTACACTGTGGCGCCTGAAAACACGGGGCCGAAATCGCCGGCGGCCGCTGCCGTCCTTCCTGACTGATGCCGAGGTGAGCCTTGATCGATCCGCTGAATGCCTGGTGGGCCCAGCAGCTGGTGCTGTGTGACTGGGCCTTCGATCCCGACCCGCTGAGCGTGGAGCCGCAGGCCGCCCTGGTCCGCCTCCAGGGGCTGGGCGTGGCGGACCGTGGCGAACTTGGCTGGCGCCTGGTGGAGTCCTTTGGTGCGGGCGGCAGCATGGCCGATCCGGCCCGCCTGCTGGCGGCCCTGGAACTGGTCGCCCTGGGCGGCGCCGCCGGCTGGCTCGACGAGACAACCGGTCGCGCCTGGGCCCACCACCTGGCCGCCGAGATCAGCGCCCATCACCGCGACCTGGATGCCTGGCTGGCGGCACTGCGCCGGGCGCGCAGCGCTGAGGGCTGGATGCGCGGTGATGACGGCTTTGCCGAGGCCTGCGAGGCACTGGCCGCACTCGAGCATGATGGCGATGGCATCACCTGGGAACGCCTCGGCGAATGGCTGGCGATCCACGACGCTCTGCCCCCGCTGTGGCCCGCCGAGCAAGAGGCACAGGTGTGGCGCCTGCGTGCCGGCTTCGCACCGGTGATGGTGGTACCCGCCGGCGAGGAGGACTGGTCGGGTCTGGCCGAGTGGCTGGTCGACGCCTGGCAGATCCAGGGCCGCGACGACCTGGTTCGCGCCCTGCTGTGGCTGGGGGCCCAGGGGGATCGCCAGGGGTGGGACCTGGACGCCACGCGGCTGCTGGAGAGCGACCCGGCGAGCCGCTACGCCTGGCTCAACAAGCTCGAGGAAGACGAGCAGCGCTATGGCCGGGTGCTGCTCGAGTTTGTCGAGCACGGCGAGCCGCTCGAGTGGGCCGCCTGGGACTGGCTGCGGCTGGTCGACCTGGCCTGGGCCGGGGCCTGCCTGGGCTGGCTCAGCGGCCGCGAGGCCACCGATTTCGCCCTGCACGGCGCCGATCTGGTGTTGCATCGCTACAGCGACTGGTCGGCCCTGGCGCGGGCCTATCAGCGCGGCAGGAGTCTCTTCGATGGGCGCAATCTGCTGCCCGCCTTCGAGGCCGACTGGCGGCTGTTGCGGCAGTCGCCGGTCAGCCCCTGGCGGCCGGCGCTGCAAGGGCTGGTGGGGCATGACCTGCTGGAGCGCTCGCAGCGGGCCGTGCGGGCCTGGCGGTCCGATCCCCGGCACTGGGTGCTGGCGCTGGCCGCGGTGCGTGAGCCGGAGCTGGCGGCGCGACAGGGGCCCGCTGGGCCGGTGTCGGCGACGCGGCGCGACGATGCCCGCCAGTACCTGGCCGAGACCCTCGACCTGCACCCCGAGGAAGGGATCGAGGCACTCACTCGCTACTGGCTGCCGGCCCAGGCGCACCACCTCAACCAGCTGGCCGCCGATGCCGCCCATGGCGCCCTGCCGCCGGCGGAGACTTCCTTTGGCCACGCCGACCCGGAAGGGTTGGTCCAGCGCGATGGCCTGCGCCGCGGCAGCCGTCATGCGGCCACCATCCACATGGCCGAGAAGTACGCCTTCTACCTGCAGATGGCCATGGACAGCGAGGGTTTCGACACCGAGGGCCTGGCGTCGCTGGCTGATGCCCTGCGCGCTTCCCTGTGCCGTTTCTATCCGGATGCCCGCCGCCTGATGGAGGCCTGGGCCAGCTGGGAGGGACTGCTGCCGGAGGAGGAGGAGCCGTCGCTGGCACTCGAGATCCGCTGGCACGATGAGGATCCCGGCAGCCTGTTCCACTGGCTCGACTGGCATGCCGGCGAATGGCAGGAGCCGGGCCCTCGCCCCAGCCTGAGCGTGTTCACTTCCATGGCGCTGGTGGGGCCGCTCAACAGCCCGGCCTGGAGCCTGCCCCACCCGGAGAGCGAACGCGAGTGCGTGTCGATTCGCGAATGGATCGACGGCCACTACGCACTCCAGGGGGCCGAGGAACTGGGCGAGTTCCTGGAGTTCCTGCTCGAGTCCGGCGATCGTCAGGAGTACCTGATCAACTACGCGCCCTACACCCTCAACGCCGCCCGGCTTGGCTCCGAGATCGCCACCCTGGAGTCCGGCGAGTGCAGCGATGAGGAGCGTACTCACCTGCTGCGCCTGCAGCGGGTGCGGGACAACGAGGACGGCTGCAACGAGACCGATATGGCTGCCTGGGACGTGGCTCAGGTGGTCGACCTGGCCATCGCCGCCCGCCAGCTTGGCTGGCTGGAGGAGGGCGCCTTCGTGGCGGTGCTGGAACGCGCCCATGGCCTGGCGGCGGCCCACTACTCGGGATGGGAGGCCTATGCCCGAGGGCTCTACGCCGGCTTCTCCTTCTTCATGGGCGAGACCCCGGAGCGAGAGAGCTTCCTTGCCGGCTTTCGGCAGGCGCTGATCGCCTGGCTGACCGCCGCACCGCCCCTGGTCGGCCCCTGGGCGAGCCTGGAGTTTCCCGGGGCACGTCCCCGCCACTGGGCGCCGATGCATGTTGACACCCTGCCGGGGGATTCACGCACCCTGCACTGAGGCTTGCGGCAGGGCTCGCCACCCGGCTGTGGCTGGTTTATAGTCGGCGTGTCTCAACGCGGCTCCACCTGTCGGGAGCCATGTACCACAGCGAGTCGCCGACAGGCCGCTCTGGCAGTGATACCGGGTGCCGGCACCACTGCCACAGCGATCACTCCCCCCGAAGCCTGGCGCCTGCGCGCGCGGCCGGGGCGCGGCTCCGGATAGAGGTCACCGCTGGATGGTCGTCACGTCGTCGTGTCGCGCCCTGAGTGTTGTTCTGTCGCTGGCCCTGCTGGCCGGCTGCGCCTCCGCTTCTCGCGATGTCGCCTCCCGCGACGCTGAGGAACCCTACTTCGCTCGCCAGCTTCCGGGGCTTCCCGGTGGCTGGGACCCCATGATGTCGCCGGTGGACAACCCCATCCTCGAGGCGCGCGGCCTGGGCAATCCGCCCCCGGCGCTGGTGCAGCAGGCCCTGCTGGCCCAGCACGAGCGCTGGGTGGGCACGCCCTATCGGCTGGGGGGCACCGGCTTCAAGGGCGTTGACTGTTCGGCGCTGGTGCAGAATGTTTTCTCCGAGACCTTCCGGGTCTCGCTGCCGCGCTCCACCGGCGAGCAGGTCCACCAGGGCCAACCGGTGGCGCGTGGTGAGCTCGTGCCCGGTGACCTGGTCTTCTTCCGCCCGCCCGGCCGCTATGACCATGTCGGCATCTACCTGGGCGAGGGGCGCTTCCTGCACGCCTCCACGTCGCGAGGGGTGATGATCTCTCATCTCGACAACCGATACTGGCAGCGCCACTACTGGCAAGCGCGCCGCACCCTGGAGCCCACCAACCTGGCCCAGCGGGTGCTGGCCGTCGGTCAGAGCTGATCCGCACCACGGCTGCGGCGGGTCTGCGCTCGCGAGGGCCGTCATTGTCCAATGGCCCCGGTTCGCTCGCGGCGCCGCCGGACCGCTAACCTGTCGATCCCGAGCGCCGATGTCATGATCCAGACCCGGACCCGCGCCTGGTGGCGGGCAACCCTGGCGCTCAGCCTGGGCTCCTTCCTGGTGTTCATCAATCTCTACGCACCCCAGCCGCTGCTGCCTGAGCTACGAGATGTCTACGGCGTATCCACCCTGGCGGTGGGGCTGGTGATGTCCGTCGCGACCCTGGCCCTGGCGGCTTCGCTACTGGTCTTCGGACCGCTGTCGGATGCCATCGGGCGTGCCGCCATCATGCGGCTGACGCTGCTGGCGGCCGGCGGGCTGTCGCTGGGCCTGGCGCTGGCGCCCAGCTTCGAGGCATTGCTGGTGCTGCGTGGGCTGCAGGGCTTTGTGCTGGGGGGGCTACCCGCGGTAGCCATCGCCTGGATGGGGGACGAATTCGAGCCCTCGGCGATGCTCCCGGCGGTCGGGCTCTACATCGGCGCCAACTCCCTGGGCGGCATCAGTGGCCGCCTGGTGGGCGGGGCAGTGGGTGAGGTGGCCGGTAGTTCGGCAAGTTTCCTGGCGGTCGGGGCAATCACCCTGGTGGGTCTGGCCGTGTTCTGGAAACTGCTGCCAGCGTCCAGGGGGTTCACCCCGCGCCCCTTCGAACTGCGCGGTGCGCTGGGGGACCTGGCCGCGCACCTGCACAATCCGCTGCTGCTGGCTGCCTACCTGCTGGGTGGGCTCAACTTCCTGATCTTCATCAACCAATACAGCTACCTGACCTTTCGCCTGGCCCAGGCGCCCTTCGGACTGGGGCCGAGCGTGATGGGATTGATCTTCCTGACCTACCTGGGGGGCACCCTGGGCTCGTCGCTCTCAGGACGGCTGGCGGGTCACCTGTCACCCCCTGCCTGCATGGTGCTGGGCATCCTGATCCTGATGGGCGGAACTCTGGTGACCCTGGCGGGGTCGCTGGCGCTGATCGTGCTCGGCCTGACCATCAACGCCTTCGGCTTCTTCCTGGCCCATGCCATGGCCTCGAGCTGGGTGGGTCGTCACGCCGGTCAGGCGAGAGGCAGCGCCTCGGCGCTCTATCTGGTCTTCTACTACAGTGGTGCGAGCCTTGGCGCCTTCTGGCTGGAGCCTTTCTGGCAGGTCGGGGCCTGGCCAGGGGTAGCGGTGGGCTCCTGGCTGGTACTGGGCGTCACCCTGGGTATCGCGGCCTGGCTGTGGCGCCGGGAGGTGTCAGCGCGCCGTGGCCAGGTCGCCGGCTAGGCCGCCGGCCTCGTCGCCCCACACCTCCTCGAGGCGTTCCACCCGGCGGCAGGCCGCCTTGTAGAAGTTGTAGCGGACCGGGTTCCTGCGATAGTAGTTCTGGTGGTACTCCTCGGCGGGGTAGAAGGCCTCGAAGTCGACGATCTCGGTGGCGATCTCTCGGCCGAAGCGCTCGGCGAGGGCCTCATGGCTGGCCTCGACGAGGCGGCGCTCCTCGTCGTCCATGGGGAAGATCGCACTGCGGTACGCCTCGCCGGCGTCACAGAACTGGCGGTTCACGGCGAAGGGATCGATGTTGCGCCAGAACACGTGGAGCAGGGCCGCGTAGTCGACCACGGCCGGGTCATACTCCACCTTCACCACCTCGGCATGGCCGGTACCACCGGCGACCACCTGGTTGTAGCTGGGGTTCTCGACGTGGCCGCCGCTGAAGCCGGAGGTGGTCGATAGCACGCCCTCGACCGGGTCGAAGGCCTCCTCGACGCACCAGAAGCAGCCGCCGGCGAAGACGGCGCTGGCCGGCGCCTCCGCGGCGAGGACCTGGCCGGCCAGGCCGAGTGTCAGGGGCAGGGCGAGCAGGGCGGGCCAGCGCGAGGCAGGCAAGGCAGGCAAGGGCATCGGGATAGCTCCGTCGTTCAGGGTTGATGGATTGGAGGCTTTTGCAGGGCCAGGGTTCCGTACAACTCCTGTTGAATGGTGCCGCGTACTCAATGGGAGAAGCGGCGGTTGTAGCTCGACTACATCCAAGGCAGGGTAGGGCCTTCAGGGGTAGTGACCTTGCGAGAGGCGGCATTTTCTGGCCAGCCCTTCGAGCCAGCACCATGGGAACAGCCTGAGCAGGACTTTCACATTCCTTGGTCGATTTCGGGCTAGAATGGGCCGCACCGAGTGACTTTGCGCTGGTCAAAGCATCAAGAAGTTTGACATTGAATCTAGTTGGGAAACAGTGTTCACTTACATGGACATTCCACTCGGGCCTTCACGGGGCACCTACCAGTCTGTCCCGGTCCGGTAGCACTTCTTAAGGAGGTTTTTCATGAAGCGACTTCTTCCCGTCCTCGCCATAGGCGCCCTGACCCTGGCCGGCTGCGCCAACACGGCTCCCTACGGTGGTAACGTCTACACCGGCAGCCAAGCCGGCTCCTCCCAGACCGTCACCTTCGGCACCGTCGAGGCCGTTCGTCAGGTGCAGATCCAGGCCGATAGCCGCGCCGGAGGGATCGTCGGTACCGGCGGCGGGGCAGTGATCGGCGGCTTGCTGGGCCGTCAGGTGGGTGGCGGCTCCGGCCGCGACCTGGCCACCGCTGCCGGCGTGATCGGTGGCGCCGTGGGCGGCTCGCGCATCGAGGAGGCTTCCAACCGCGTCAACGCCCTGGAGATGGAAATCCGCCGCGATGACGGCCAGCGGGTGGTGGTCGTGCAGAAGGCCGACCAGCGCTTCCAGACCGGCCAGCGGGTGCGCCTGATCGGCAGCGGTGCCAACGTGACCGTGGCCCCCTACTGAGTCCTCCCCGCTATCCGGTAGCGCTGATCTCAAGGCAGAAAGCTGAAAACAGAAGGCCCGCGGAGCGATCCGCGGGCCTTCTGTTTTCAAGCGCTGCCGTTCTGGTGGCGGTGGCGCCTCAGTGCATGTCGACCTTGTCCATCGCCCACCCGGCAAGCTTCCAGCCGATCAGGCCGATGATCACGGCCAGCACCACGGTGAGCAGGATATCCACCGGGCGCACCAGGACGGTGGCCCCCAGGGTGGCAAGCGCCAGCCCCCACAGGGTACGGTTGTCACCGTGGCTCTTGAGCAGCTCGGGCAGTACGCGATCCAGCGCCGGGCTGATGCTTTCCCAGCGGTTGAAGGTGAGGAAGAGAATCGCCGCGAAGGCGACCAGCCAGATTACAACTTGGATCATGAGCAGATCTCCATGCAAGGGGGGAGGACGGGTTTCAAAAGAGCGCCGGCTAGGTTAGCCGCGGCCGCACGTCGGCGCAACCGTCCATAGGTCAACCCCTTGCCGGATACCTCTCGGCTCATCCCCCGCCTCAGGCCTGGGGCGTGAACACCTTTCAGGATCTGGTTTGGGATCCTGAAAATCCCCCATGCCCCTGACAGCCACCCTTTTCACGCGTTACCATGCCGGGACATGCACTCACCGAAAGGTTCATTAATGCAGATTGCGCAGAACTCCGTTGTCGCGTTCCACTACACCCTGACCAACGATGCAGGTGAAGTGCTGGACAGCTCGGAAGGTCGCGAGCCGCTGACTTACCTCCATGGCGCCGGCAACATCATCCCGGGCCTCGAGAAGGAGCTGGAAGGTCGCCAGGCCGGTGATGCTCTCAACGCCGTGGTTGCGCCGGGTGAAGGCTATGGCGAGAAGCAGGAGCAGCTCGTCCAGGAAGTCCCCCGGGATGCCTTCCAGGGCGTCGAGGGCATCGAGCCGGGCATGCAGTTCCAGGCCCAGACCCAGGGCGGCCCGCTGATGGTCACCGTGACCAAGATCGAGGGCGACACCGTCACCGTCGACGGCAACCATCCCCTGGCCGGACAGACCCTCAACTTCGCCGTCGAGATCGCCTCGGTCCGAGAGGCGAGCGAAGAGGAGCTCGAGCACGGCCACGTGCACGGTGAAGGTGGTCATCAGCACTGAGCAGTGCTCGACAGCTGACACCACCAGAAGGGGCAGCCGTCAGGCTGCCCCTTCTGTTTGTCTGCACAAGACACCTGATGCAATAACTGGGCGCACTAAAAGGGGGAGGCCGGTGCCTCCCCAAAGTTCCAGTGTTACCGCAGTGTCATGACCCGCCGATCCTGGATCAGCCGAACTGGTTCATGGTGTTGTCCTTGCCACCGGCCTTGAGTGCCGCCTCGCCATGGAAGAACTCCTTGTGGTCGTCGCCGATGTTGGAGCCGGCCATGTCCTGGTGCCTGACGGTGGCAATGCCCTCGCGGATCTCGCGGCGCTGCACGCCTTCCACGTAGGCCAGCATGCCTTCGTCGCCGAAGTAGCCCTTGGCCAGGCTGTCGGTGGACAGGGCCGCGGTGTGGTAGGTCGGCAGGGTGATCAGGTGGTGGAAGATGCCGGCTTCCCGAGCGCTATCGCGCTGGAAGTTGCGGGTCCATTCGTCGGCCAGCTGACCCAGCTCGGTGGCGTCGTATTCGGCGCTCATCAGCTTGGCACGGACGTAGGCCGACACATCCTTGCCTTCCTTCTCCCAGGCGTCGAACACCTGCTGGCGGAAGTTGAGGGTCCAGTTGAAGGACGGCGAGTTGTTGTAGACCAGCTTGGCGTCCGGGCAGACTTCGCGGATGCGGTTGACCATGGCGGCGATCTGGCCGACGTGGGGCTTCTCGGTTTCGATCCACAGCAGGTCGGCGCCGTTCTGCAGGCTGGTGATGCAGTCGAGTATCACGCGGTCCTCGCCGGTGCCCGGCTTGAACTGGTAGAGACCGGAAGCCAGGCGCTTGACCTTGACCAGCTTGCCGTTCTGCTTGATCACCACGTCGCCATTGTCGATGTCGGAGGCGGAGGCGATCTCTTTTCCATCGAGGAAGCTGTTGTACTGGTCGCCCAGGTCGCCCGGCTCGTTGGTCACGGCGATCTTCTGGGTCAGGCCGGCGCCCAGGGAGTCGGTGCGAGCGACGATGACGCCATCATCCACGCCCAGCTCCAGGAAGGCGTAGCGCACGGCGTTGATCTTGGCCAGGAAATCCTCGTGGGGCACGGTGACCTTGCCGTCCTGGTGGCCGCACTGCTTCTCGTCGGAAACCTGGTTCTCGAGCTGGATGCAGCAGGCACCGGCTTCGATCATCTTCTTGGCCAGCAGGTAGGTGGCCTCGGCGTTGCCGAAACCAGCGTCGATGTCGGCGATGATCGGCACCACGTGGGTCTCGTGGTTGTCGATCTGGTTCTCGATCTCGGTGGCCTTGGCGTTGTCACCGGCTTCCTTGGCTTCTTCCATGGCGCGGAACAGGTGGTTGAGCTCCCAGGCATCGGCCTGGCGCAGGAAGGTGTAGAGCTCCTCGATCAGGCCGGCCACGGTGGTCTTCTCGTGCATGGACTGGTCGGGCAGCGGGCCGAACTCGGAGCGCAGGGCGGCGACCATCCAGCCGGAGAGGTAGAGGTAGCGGCGCTGGGTGGTGCCGAAGTGCTTCTTGATGGAGATCAGCTTCTGCTGACCGATGAAACCGTGCCAGCAGCCCAGGGACTGGGTGTACTGGGCGGTGTCGGCGTCGTAGGCGGCCATGTCGTCGCGCATGATCTTGGCGGTGTACTTGGCGATGTCCAGGCCGGTCTTGAAGCGGTTCTGGGCACGCATGCGGGCAGCGCTCTCGGGGCTGATGGCAGCCCACTTGCCGCGCTGGGCCTCGCGAAGTTGGGTCAGCGCCTTGATATCGTCCTGGTATGACATGGGCCGTTCTCCTCGGATCGGGTCATTGGCTTGCCGGTAGCGGCTTATGCTGCACCTGCGAAGTGGGTTCAGGTTCGTTCATCGTCGGCGGCTTGTCTCTGCGGCCTTGGTCGAACCCGGGCGAATTTGAAACAAGTGTATGAAGGTGGCCATGGGGCCGGTGTCAAAC
Source organism: Halomonas sp. HK25 (assembly GCF_047795635.1). GTDB lineage: Bacteria > Pseudomonadota > Gammaproteobacteria > Pseudomonadales > Halomonadaceae > Halomonas. The sequence goes on from NZ_CP181044.1 coordinate 1,442,919, forward strand.
AGTCGTTTCGTCCTCCGCCATGGCAAGCACTATGACCCATGCCCATGGGCTTCAACAATGGGCTCTTTGGGGAAGAAGGCGTTGTAACTCGACTACAGGGAGGGTCAGGACGGCCCTGCCCGTGTAGTCGTTTTTCGTTTGAAGAGGGCGTGAAGGGGTCAGGCTTCGCGGAGCTCGAGGCGCATATTGCGGTGCGGAATACCGGCGTCGAGAAATTCGTCACCAATGGCCATGAAGCCCAGACGCTCGTAGAAAGCCAGGGCGTGAGTCTGGGCGGAGAGCTCCACGGCGGGGTGGCTCTCGCGGCGTGCGGTCTCGATGGCGGCCGCCATCAGCGCCGCGCCTATTCCCCCGTCGCGGGCCTCGGCCAGCACTGCGACCCGGCCAATATGGGCGTCGGGCAGCAGTCGCGCGGTGCCCACCGGGGCGCCGTCCAGCAGCGCCAGGAAGTGGCGGCTGTCGTCGTCGCGGCCGTCCCACTCCTCTGCGAGGGGGACCCGCTGTTCCTCGATAAAGACGATTCGGCGGATCTCGCCGGCTGCCTCGCCGAGGGCTTCCCAGCCGCCTTCATGGATGGTCAGGGTGTTCTTCGTCATCTCTACTGCCTCGTTGCGGCCCAGGGCTGATCCAGCGACATGCCGGTTATTCATCGAACTCACCGTCCCAGGCCAGGCTGCCGGCGTCGAGCAGAGCGGTGAGCAATTCGGCGGCGCCTTCGATTTCGAGCAGTTTTGCGTCCAGCGGCGTGTTGCCAGCCAGGGCGTGGGCCAGCGGTAGCGGGCATTCGGCGCCGTCGCCGTCGGCGAACAGCGTGGCGCGCTCGTCGTTCAGGGCGCGCCAGGCGAAGCGAGAGCCGGGGCTGCGCATCAGTGCCTCGCCGGCCTGGAGTGCCGCAACAAGCTCGGCAGGGTCGGTGGGGTGCTCGCTTTGGACCAGCTGGTCGACGTACTTGGGCTGGGTCATCGCCCGTCCGAACCACTGGGCCAGCTGGGCAGGGTCGTCGAGGGTCTCGAGGATCAGCCCACGCATGCGCGCAACGGCATCGTCGTCGAGCTCGGTGGGATCTGCCGGAGGCGCCATGCCGGCGTCGGCATAGCGCCTCGAGGCGGGCAGCTGCTCGCCGAGATAGTCGGCAAAGGAGGTGATCGCCTCGTCGGCGGAGGGGGCGCGAAAGCCCACCGAGAGGGTCAGGCAGTCGTCGGACTGGCTGACACCGTGGTGGGACCAGCCGGGCGGCAGGTAGAGCATGTCGCCCGGCTCCAGCACCCAGTCGTCGCCATCTTCCACCGCGAAGCGCTCAAGGATGCGCAGGTCGATGCCGGCGATGATGGGGGCGTCGTCGTCGACCTTGCCGCCCAGCTGCCAGCGGCGCTGCCCACTGCCTTGCAGCAGGAAGACGTCGTACTGATCGACATGGGGGCCGACGCTGCCGCCCGGCGGGGCGTAGCTGATCATGATGTCATCCAGCCGCCAGCGGGGCAGGAAATCGAAGGCCTCGAGTAGCTTGGCCACGTCGGGCACGTAGTGGTCCACGGCCTGGACCAGCAGGGTCCAGTCCCGTTCGGGTAGTCTGGCGAAGGTGCGCTCATCGAAGGGGCCATGGCGAACCTGCCAGGGGCCGCTCTCGCCGTGCTCCTCCACCAGGCGTGACTCGATGCCCTCCTCGCAGGCGAGCCCCGCCAGCTCGTCGGGTTCCAGCGGGCATTCGAGGTCGGGGAAGGCGCCGCGGATCAGCAGCGGTTTCTGCTGCCAGTAGTCGCCCAGAAATTCCGCGGCGGTCAGGCCGCCAAGCATCGCCAGCGGAGACTCGGAGGACATGGTCACAGCCTCTTCGCCTGGGCCTCGGCGTTGCCGATATAGGTCGCCGGGCTGAGTGCCTTGAGCTCGGTCTTCACCTCGGCGGGCAGCTCGAGAGTATCGATAAAGGCGGCGAAGCCGGCCTGATCGATGCGCTTGCCGCGGGTGAGCTCCTTGAGCTTCTCGTAGGGCTTCTCGATGCCGTAGCGGCGCATCACCGTCTGGATCGGCTCGGCGAGCACCTCCCAGCTGGCGTCCAGGTCCTCGGCCAGACGCGCCGGGTTGGCCTCGAGCTTGCCGATCCCCTTGAGCGACGCCTCATAGGCGATCAGGCCATAGGCCAGGCCGACCCCAAGGTTGCGAAGCACCGTGGAGTCAGTCAGGTCGCGCTGCCAGCGGGAGATCGGCAGCTTCTGGGCCAGGTGGCCGAGGATGGCGTTGGCCAGGCCCAGGTTGCCCTCGGAGTTCTCGAAGTCGATGGGATTGACCTTGTGGGGCATGGTCGAGGAACCGATCTCGCCCTCGACGGTGCGCTGCTTGAAGTAGCCCAGCGAGATGTAGCCCCAGGCGTCGCGATCGAAGTCGATCAGGATGGTGTTGAAGCGGCAGATGGCGTCGAACAGCTCGGCGATGTAGTCGTGGGGCTCGATCTGGGTGGTGTAGGGGTTGAAGGTCAGCCCCAGGCCCTCGACGAAGGTGCGGGCGTTGCCCTCCCAGTCCACTTCCGGGTAGGTGGCCAGGTGGGCGTTGTAGTTGCCCACTGCACCGTTGATCTTGCCGAGGACCTCGGCGTTCTCGATCTGCTTGAGCTGGCGGCGCAGGCGGTAGGCAACGTTGGCCATCTCCTTGCCCAAGGTGGTGGGGCTCGCCGTCTGGCCGTGGGTGCGCGAGAGCATCGGCAGCGCCGCATGCTCCTGGGCCAGGGCGGCGATGTCGTCGGCCACTCGCTGCATCACCGGCAGCAGGCTCTTCAGGCCGTCGGTGATCATCACGCCGTGGGAGAGGTTGTTGATGTCTTCGCTGGTGCAGGCGAAATGCACGAACTCGGTGATGGCATGCAGCTCCGGCTGGCCGGCAATCTGCTCCTTGAGGAAGTATTCCACCGCCTTGACGTCGTGGTTGGTAGTGCGCTCGATCTCCTTGATGCGCTCGGCGTCTTCCAGCGAGAAGTCGCGGATCATCGCCTCCAGGAAGGCGGTGGCCTCGGCGGAGAGCGGCGGCACCTCGGTCACCCCGGCCAGCTCGGCGAGCCGCTGCAGCCAGCGGATCTCGACGATCACGCGGGCGCGGATCAGGCCGAACTCGCTGAAGTGTTCGCGCAGGGCGGCAGCCTTGCTGCCGTAGCGGCCGTCGACGGGGGAGAGGGCGGTAAGAGCAGAGAGGGGCAGGGCGTGCATGGTTGGGGTTCCGGGGTTAAGTAAGTGGGCTGAAAGGAAAGGGCTGATGACGGATCAGGACAGCTGATCCAGGGCCTTCTTCAGGGCGCCGCGCTGGATGATCAGCTTCCAGCGCCGGCCGCCCTGCTGGTGCCACAGCAGCGCGAAGCGGATACCGCCGAGCAGGATGGCCCGCACCCGCTCGGGCATCATGCGTTGCTGCAGCAGCGAGGGATCGCCCTGGACGATGATGCGGGTCTTGAGCGTCGAGAGCGTCTCCTGATACGCCTCGCCTAGGCTGGCGATGACATTCTCGTGGGTCTCGCCGAAGTGCTCGGCCTGGCCCTGGATGCGCACCAGGCGGCTGCCGAGGTCGTCCATCATGGCGTCGTTGGTGCGCAGCTTGCTCATCAGCAGCAGCAGCGAGAAGCCGTAGCGCAGCACTACCGGGTCGGCCTGCTTGCGGCCCACCACCGCCTCGAGTACCTCGAGGCCGCGGCGCAGGTTGTTGGGGTGGCCGCCGTAGATTGCCTCGAAGCTCGCCGGGTTGGTGTCCAGGGTGGCACGGATCAGCGTGTCCCAGGCGCGCGGGTCGACCTGGCCGGTGCGGGCCAGCTCGTCGACCAGGCTGGCGGACTGGAAGACGCCGGCCAGGGCCAGGGTCTGGCGGGTGGTGGGGTCATCGGGGATGCGGTGGATCGGCGTCGAGGCGGTCATGCGGCACGCTCCTTGGCGTTCCAGGTGTCGCGGATCACACCCCCTCCGAGACAGATTTCGCCATCGTAGAGCACCAGCGACTGCCCCGGGGTGACGGCACGCTGTGGATCATCGAAGAGGACCTCGACGCCGCCGTCGGCGCAGGTGCGCATCCGGCAGGGCACGTCGGACTGGCGATAGCGGGTCTTGGCGGTGAGTCGTGCTTCCTTCGCCGGTGGTTCGACGGCGACCGGAGTGCCGGCCACCCAGTCCATGGCCTCGGTGGCCAGCGAATCTGTATAGAGCAGCGGATGGTGCTTGCCCTGCACGGCGATCAGCACGTTGCGCTCGAGATCCTTGGCGGCCACGTACCAGGGGGCCTCCGGGTGGTTGGCCAGCCCGCCGATGCCGAGCCCCTGGCGCTGGCCCAGGGTGTAGTACATCAGGCCCATATGCTCGCCGATCACCTCACCCTCGGGAGTCTCGATCACGCCGGGCTGGGCCGGCAGGTACTGCTGCAGGAAATCACGGAAGCGCCGTTCGCCGATGAAGCAGATGCCGGTGGAGTCCTTCTTGCGGGCGGTCACCAGTTCGTGGCGCTCGGCGATGGCGCGCACCTCGGGCTTCTCCAGTTCGCCCACCGGGAAGAGGGTGCGGGCGATGGCGGCCTCTGGCACGGCATGCAGGAAGTAGCTCTGATCCTTGTTGGCATCGAGGCCCTTGAGCAGGCGCGGGCGCCCTTCGCGTATCCCCTGGCGCACATAGTGGCCGGTAGCGATCTTCTCGGCGCCGAGCATCTCGGCGTACTCGAGAAACACCTTGAACTTGATCTCGCGGTTGCAGAGGATATCCGGATTCGGCGTGCGCCCGGCCTGGTACTCGGCCAGGAAGTGCTCGAAGACGTTGTCCCAGTACTCGGCGGCGAAGTTGGCGGTGTGCAGTCGGATGCCGAGCTTCTCGCACACGGCCTCGGCGTCCGCCAGGTCGTCCTTGGCGGTGCAGTATTCGGTGCCGTCGTCTTCGTCCCAGTTCTTCATGAACAGGCCTTCGACCCGATAGCCCTGCTCGAGCAGCAGCAGGGCGGAAACGGAGGAGTCGACGCCGCCGGACATGCCGACGATCACCTTGCCTGGGGTGGCGGTCATGGGCGCTCTCGGATTCGGTGGATCAGAAATGGTCGCAAATTATACATGAAGATGGCGTCGGGCGCCGAGGCGCCTACCTTTCGTGGAGCACCTCCATGGGATAGAACCGCCCGGCCAGGGCGTCGCGGATGCGGCGCAGCACCAGCGGGCTGCGCAGTCTCTCCTCGCGCTCCAGGGCCTCCAGCTGCTCCAGGGTCAGCCAGTGCACGGCGTGAATCGCCGGGTCCAGCTCGCTGCCCAGGTGAGCCAGCGCCATGCCGAAGAAGGTGTGGCTGTGAAAGGTCTTGCCGTCCGGGGCCCGGTAGACGTACATCCCCATATAGTCGGTGATGCCGACGTGCCAGGCGGTCTCCTCGGCTGCCTCGCGCAGGGCGGCGTCGCGGATGCGCTCGCCCGGCTCCAGGTGGCCGGCGGGCTGGTTGAACAGGGTGTGAGGGCCGTCGCGATCCTCCTCCACCATCAGGAAGGCGCCGGCGCGCTCTATCACGCAGGCCACGGTCACAAAGGGGTGCCAGCGGCTCATCGCTTGCCTCCTCGGGCATTGGGTTTTCGCCGTGGGGCCGGGGCGTGCAGGGTCTCGCGGCGCCACTCCCCGGGGGCCAGGGCGTCGAGCCGCCAGGGGCCGATGGCCACGCGCACCAGGCGCAGGGTGGGGTGGCCGACGTGGGCGGTCATGCGCCGCACCTGACGGTTGCGCCCCTCGTAGATGATCAGCTCCAGCCAGGTGGTGACCGGGTGGCGTGTCGGGTCCAGCGGCGGGTCACGCTCGGGCAGGCCGCTCGTCACGAGTCGCTGCACCCTGGCTGGTTTCGTCATGCCGTCCCTGAGCTCGACACCTTGGCGCAGCGCCTGAAGGGCGGCATCGCTCGGTTCGCCTTCTACCTGTACCCGGTAGGCCTTGGGCTGCTTGTGTCGCGGGTGGCTGATGCGGTGGATCAGCTCGCCGTCGTCGGAGAGCAGCAGCAGTCCCTCGGAGTCTTGGTCTAGCCTACCCGCCGGGTAGATGCCAGGCACGTCGATGACGTCCGCCAGGGTGGCGCGGTGCTCTCCCGGACCGGCCCCGCGGTCGGTAAACTGGGACAGCATGCGGTAGGGTTTGTGCAGCAGATAGAGGATGCTCATGGGGCAAGCTTACCGGCAAGCGCGGGACGATGTCAGTGGGGAGGGCGCGGGGCCTTAGCCTTATTGCCCATGCGACATATCGGGCAGGCTGATATAATGAGTCGACTCGCCGGGAGCGCCCTCGTCGTTCCGGGACCTGTCAGAACTGCGTCTGCCGGGTCGATGCCTGTTGGCATCCCCCACGCCTTACTATTTCAGACGGGTTGTTCCAAGGTCCCCTATCGAGGCATCGTGAGCGCGCGCTACCGATTCAGTTTCATGCCACTGCCGCGACCAGAGAGACCAACGTCAACATGTCAAAAACGCCGAAGATTATCTACACGCTCACCGACGAAGCGCCGGCCCTGGCCACCTTCTCCTTGCTGCCGATTATCGACGCCTTCACCGACGCCGCCGGCGTTGAAATGGAGACCCGGGACATCTCCCTGGCCGCCCGGATCCTCTCCCAGTTCCCCGACTATCTGACCGACGAGCAGCGCGTCGAGGATCACCTGGCCGAACTGGGTGCCCTGGCCAAGACGCCGGAAGCCAACATCATCAAGCTGCCTAATATCAGTGCCTCCATGCCGCAGCTTCGGGCGGCCATCAAGGAGCTGCAGGGGCAGGGCTACCCGCTGCCGGACTACCCGGACGAGCCGAGCAGTGATGAGGAGCGCGATATCAAGGCGCGCTACGACAAGACCCAGGGCAGTGCCGTCAACCCGGTGCTCCGTGAGGGTAACTCCGACCGTCGGGCGCCCAGGGCCGTCAAGGAGTACGCCCGAAAGTACCCCCACTCCATGGGTGAGTGGAGCCAGGCCTCGCGCAGCCACGTCTCCCACATGCATGAGGGCGACTTCTACGATGGCGAGAAGTCGATGACCCTGGACCGCGCCCGCGACGTGAAGATGGAGCTGATCACCCAGGGCGGTGAGACCAAAGTGCTCAAGGACAAGGTCTCGCTGCTCGAGGGCGAGGTCATCGACAGCATGTTCATGAGCAAGAAGGCGCTGCTCGCCTTCTACGAGCGCGAGATCGAGGATGCCCGCCAGACCGGCGTGATGTTCTCCCTGCACGTCAAGGCGACCATGATGAAGGTCTCGCACCCCATCGTGTTCGGCCACTGCGTCAGGATCTTCTACAAGGAGGCCTTCGAGAAGCACGGTGCGCTGTTCGACGAGCTGGGGGTCGACGTCAACAACGGCATCGCCAACCTTTACGACAAGATCGATACCCTGCCCGAGGCCCAGCGCGACGAGATCATCCGCGACCTGCATGCCTGTCACGACCAGCGCCCGGAGCTGGCGATGGTCGATTCGGCGCGGGGCATCACCAACTTCCACTCGCCCAGCGACGTGATCGTCGATGCCTCCATGCCGGCCATGATCCGTGCCGGCGGCAAGATGTATGGCGCCGATGGTCGCCTCAAGGACGTCAAGGCGGTGATGCCGGAGTCCACCTTCGCCCGCATCTATCAGGAGATGATCAACTTCTGCAAGTGGCATGGTGCCTTCGATCCGGCCACCATGGGCACCGTGCCCAACGTCGGCCTGATGGCACAGAAGGCGGAGGAGTATGGCTCCCACGACAAGACCTTCGAGATTCCGGAGGCCGGTGTCGCCAATATCACCGATCTGGAAACCGGCGAGGTGCTGCTCTCCCAGAACGTCGAGAAGGGCGATATCTGGCGCATGTGTCAGGTCAAGGACGCGCCGATCCGCGACTGGGTCAAGCTGGCGGTGGACCGCTGCCGTGACTCCGGCATGCCGGCGGTGTTCTGGCTCGATCCCTATCGTCCGCACGAGAACGAACTGATCAAGAAGGTCAGGACCTATCTCGCCGAGCACGACACCGAGGGCCTGGATATCCAGATCATGTCCCAGGTTCGTGCCATGCGTTACACCCTGGAGCGTGTGATCCGTGGCCTCGACACCATCTCGGTGACCGGCAACATCCTGCGCGACTACCTCACCGACCTGTTCCCGATCCTGGAGCTTGGCACCAGTGCCAAGATGCTCTCCATCGTTCCCCTGATGGAGGGTGGCGGACTGTTCGAGACCGGGGCCGGTGGCTCGGCGCCCAAGCACGTGCAGCAGCTCCTCGAGGAGAACCACCTGCGCTGGGACAGCCTGGGCGAGTTCCTGGCCATGACCGCATCCCTCGAGCACCTCGCCAAGCAGTATGACAATGCCCGGGCGGCGCTGCTGGCGGATGCGCTCGACAAGGCCACCGGCCAGTTCCTGGAACACAACAAGTCGCCTTCACGTAAAGTCGGCGAGCTGGACAATCGGGGCAGTCATTTTTACCTGGCCTTGTACTGGGCTCAGGCGCTGGTAGCCCAGGACGAAGACGCCGAGCTCAAGGCATTGTTCAGCCGCTTGGCCGAGACGCTCGAGACCCAGGAGAAAGTGATTCTCGACGAGTTGAATGGCGTGCAGGGACAGCCAGTCGATATCAAGGGCTACTATCACCCGAACCATGACCTGACCGCGGTGGCCATGCGCCCGAGCGCGACCCTGAACGCCGCCCTGGCCCTGGTGGCCAAGGGCTGAGAGCTCCCTCGGTGTTGGTAGCCGAGTGCGCCGGCCCCTGCCTGGATAACGGGCAGGGGTCTTTGCGTTGAGGAGTGCGATGAACCCAGCCGGCCCGGCGACGTCAAACTGAACTGACCTGCACGATGGCCGGCCCATCAAACGAGTAGTATCACGCTATGTGGCAACGAGAGATCTGGTGCGGCATGACCCGCCCTCCCGGTACCGAGGAGGAGGGCGACCTGGCGGTGCAAAGCGCCGATCCCGAGCAGGCGCGCCCGCCGATGTATAAGGTGGTGTTGCACAATGATGACTTCACCCCCATGGAGTTCGTGGTGGAGGTGTTGCAGACCTTCTTTCACCTGGACAGCGAGACTGCGGTGCAGGTGATGTTGACGGTGCATATGCAGGGCAAGGCGACCTGCGGCATCTTCACCCGTGATATCGCGGAAACCAAAAGCCATCAGGTCAATCAATACGCTAGAGAGTGTCAGCATCCGCTGCTGTCGGATATCGAGGCGGCGGACTGACTCACCCCCGGACATGGTCGCCACGGGTGGACATGGCCTGCCGTTGGCTGCAAGGCTTGCAACGGCGGCATTTGTGCCCGATGTTGATGATGCCGGATGACGAAAGATCCGACGCGATGCCCTGGGCGGCAAGAAGGGGACTGCCATGCTGAGCAAAGAACTTGAACTGACCCTGAACACGGCATTCACCGTGGCGCGCTCCAAGCGGCACGAGTTCATGACCGTGGAGCACCTGCTGCTGGCGCTGCTCGATAACGCCTCGGCGGCCGATGTGCTGCGTGCCTGCGGGGCCAATCTCGATAAGCTGCGCTCCGATCTGCAGGACTTCATCAACTCCACCACGCCGCTGATTCCCGAGGACCAGGCCGACCGCGAGACCCAGCCGACCCTGGGCTTCCAGCGCGTGCTGCAGCGCGCCGTCTTCCACGTGCAGTCCTCCGGGAAGAGCGAGGTCACCGGGGCCAATGTGCTGGTGGCGATCTTCTCCGAACAGGAGAGTCAGGCAGTCTACTTCCTGAAGCAGCAGAACGTCGCTCGGGTGGATGCCGTCAACTATATCGCTCATGGCATCTCCAAGGTTGCCGGGCACGGCCAGAGCCCGTCGGCCGCCTCCTCGGAGTCAGAGGAGAGCGAAGAGGGCAGCAGCGAAAACGGGTCCAACCCGCTCACCGGCTATGCCACCAACCTCAACGAACAGGCCCGCATGGGCAAGATTGACCCGCTGATCGGTCGCGAGCAGGAGCTCGAGCGAGTGGTGCAGATCCTCGCCCGGCGGCGCAAGAACAATCCGCTGCTGGTGGGCGAGGCCGGCGTGGGCAAGACCGCCATCGCCGAGGGCCTGGCCAAGCGCATCGTCGAGGAGGACGTGCCCGAGGTGATCGGCGATGCTGTGGTCTACTCGCTGGACATGGGCGCGCTGCTCGCCGGCACCAAGTACCGCGGTGATTTCGAGAAGCGACTCAAGGGCCTGCTGGCGGAGCTGCGCAAGCAGCCCAATGCCATCCTCTTCATCGACGAGATCCATACCGTGATCGGCGCCGGTGCCGCCTCGGGCGGAGTGATGGACGCCTCCAACCTGCTCAAGCCGCTACTCTCCTCCGGCGAGCTTCGCTGCATCGGCTCCACCACCTTTCAGGAGTACCGGGGCATCTTCGAGAAGGATCGCGCCCTGGCGCGTCGTTTCCAGAAAGTCGACGTACCGGCGCCCTCGGTGGAGGACACCATCCGTATCCTCAAGGGGCTGCGCTCGCGCTTCGAGGAGCACCACCAGCTGAAGTACACCGACGCGGCCCTGGAGAGCGCGGCGCGTCTGGCGGATCGCTATATCAGCGACCGCCACCTGCCGGACAAGGCCATCGACGTGATCGACGAGGCCGGCGCCCATCAGCGCCTGCTGCCCCCCGAGGTGAGGATCGACACCATCGATAGCGCTCAGGTGGAGGCGGTGGTGGCCTCGATCGCGCGGATCCCGCCGAAGAGTGTCTCCAGCTCCGACCGCAAGCTGCTCGCGAACCTCGATCGCGATCTCAAGATGCTGGTGTTTGGCCAGGACGAGGCGATCGACAGCCTCTCCGCGGCGATCAAGCTCTCACGGGCCGGGCTCAAGTCACCGGACAAGCCGGTGGGGAGCTTCCTGTTTGCCGGCCCCACCGGGGTGGGCAAGACGGAGGTGGCGCGCCAGCTGTCGAAGATCATGGGAATCGAGCTGGTGCGTTTCGACATGTCCGAGTACATGGAGCGCCACACGGTGTCTCGACTGATCGGCGCCCCTCCGGGCTACGTCGGTTACGACCAGGGTGGCCTGCTGACCGAGGCGATCACCAAGCATCCGCACTGTGTGCTGCTGCTCGACGAGATCGAGAAGGCGCATCCGGAAGTCTTCAATCTGCTGCTGCAGGTGATGGATCATGGCCGCCTGACCGACAACAACGGCCGTGAGGCGGACTTCCGCCACGTGATCCTGATCATGACCTCCAACGCCGGGGTCGAGCTGGCCACGCGGCGCTCCATCGGCTTCCAGACCCAGGACCACTCCACCGATGCCCTGGAGGCGATCCGCAAGACCTTCTCGCCGGAGTTCCGCAACCGCCTGGATGGCATTATCCAGTTCCATTCGCTGCCGATGTCGGTGGTGCGCAGCGTGGTGGACAAGTTCCTGGTCGAGCTTCAGGCACAGCTCGACGAGAAGCGGGTGCAGCTGGATGTGGACCTGGCGGCCCGGGATTGGCTGGCCGAGAAGGGCTACGACCCCGATATGGGGGCCCGCCCCATGGCGCGCCTGATCCAGGAGAAGCTCAAGAAGCCGCTGGCCGAGATGATCCTGTTCGGCGAGCTATCGGAGAACGGCGGCGTGGTGCATGTCACCGTGGAGGAGGGCGAGCTGCATCTCTCCACCGAAGCGGAGATGGCCGACGCGCCCTGACGCCGGTCATCTGCGCACACCCAGCGCCCTGTCTGCGGACGGGGCGTCGTCCTGTGCGGCTGGCGTCGGGCTGGGGGGAGGCTCGACCGCAGTTCAGCGGGAGCGGTAGACGATGCGACCCTTGGTCAAGTCGTAGGGCGTCAGCTCCACCTTGACCTTGTCGCCGGTCAAGATGCGGATGTAGTTCTTGCGCATCTTCCCGGAGATGTGTGCGGTGACCACGTGTCCGTTCTCCAGCTCGACGCGGAAGGTGGTGTTGGGAAGGGTGTCGACGATGACGCCTTCCATTTCGATATGGTCTTCACGTGCCATATAGGCGGTTCCTCGCTGATGAATGAGACAGCTGCAAAGAAGAATAGCGCGGTATTGTGCCGCATGCCGGCCATCAAGGCAAAGAAAGGCGCCTTGATGGCGCCTTTCAGGGGCTGATCAGGCGCCGCCAGTGGCGGCCGTCGAGCATCTCCAGGGGTTGAAAGGCCTGCTTGTAGGCCATCTTCCGGCATTCGCGTATCCAGTAGCCCAGATAGACATGAGGCAGGTCGCGTCGACGCGCCTGCTCGACCAGGGTGAGCACCGCATAGGTGCCCAGAGAGCGTCGCTCCAGCTCGCTGGCCGGGTCGAAGAAGGTGTAGATGGCCGAGAGGCCGTGCTCGAGTTGGTCGAAGGCCGCGACGGCCACCAGCCGGCCATCGAGGCGGAACTCCAGAAGTCGAGCGTACTCCTGATCGAGGGTCAGGAAGGTGCGGTACTGCTCGTGGCTCGGCGGATACATGTCACCGTCGGCGTGGCGGTTTCGGATATAGTGGGCGTAGAGCGAGTAGTGTTCGGGGTCGAAGATCGCCGGACGCAGATGCAGGGTGAGGTCGGCATTGCGTCGGATCAACCGCCGCTGGCTGCGACTTGGGGCAAACTCCCCGACCGGCAGGCGAACCGAGATGCAGGCGGTGCAGCCCTCGCAGTGGGGCCGGTAGAGGTGGCGCCCGCTACGCCGGAAACCGAGCAGCGCCAGGGCGTCGTACACGCCCTGCCCGGGTGACTCCTGGGGGTCGAGAAACAGGGTCGTGGCCTCGCGCCCGGCCAGATAGCTGCAGGCGTGGGGCACGGTGAGAAAGAAGCGCAGATCTCTGACGGGCTGGCGTGGGGCGTTGCTGCTCACGGCGGCTATCTCCGGCTCCGGGTCGCGGTTACTGGGTGGCATCGCCGGGTTCGCTCTGGACGGCGAAGGACCAGCAGGCCGGGGTGAAGGAACGACCACTGGGCTCCACTTCCTGAGGCTTTCCCAGCCACTTCTCAAGATAGCCGATGAACTCGGCTCGGGCGATATCCCTGGCGCCAAGGCTGGCCAGATGGGCGGTGTGCATCTGGCAGTCGATCAGCCGTCCGCCGCCTGCCGCCATGGCCCGGGCCAGCTGCACCAGGGCCACCTTGGAGGCATCGGGGACCCGGCTGAACATCGATTCGCCGAAGAACACCGGCCCCAGCGCTACGCCGTAGAGACCGCCGGCGAGTTCATTCCCATGCCACACCTCCACCGAGTGTGCCGCCCCCAGGGCATGCAGACGCCCGTAGGCCTCACGCATCTCGCCGGTGATCCAGGTGCCCGGCTGGTCGGCGCGCGGCTCGGCGCAGGCGGTCATCACGGCGTCGAAGGCGCGGTTGGCGGTGGTCGTGAAGCCGGCGTGGCGCAGCCGTTTGGCCAGGCTGCGGTGAACCTTGAGCTCCTCGGGGAACAGCACCATGCGCGGGTCCGGGCTCCACCAGAGGATCGGCTGATCGTCGCTGTACCATGGGAAGATGCCACGGCGATAGGCGGCCAGCAGCCAATCGGCGCTGAGCGCGCCGCCCGCGGCCAGCAGGCCGTCGGGGTCGCGCAGGGCCGCCGTCACGGGCGGGAAGTGGATCGGGTGCGCGGGCAGCCAGGGCAGCATCGGCGTGCATCCAGAAGGAGGAGGAGGCAGTGTGCCGATCGACACGCCAGGGCTCAAGACCTCAACGCCACTGTGATGGGCGGGCACGGCTCGGTATGATTGGCGCCAATCAACTGGAAGACGCCAGCGGTGGCGCAAGGGGGATGACCACTTGAGTGTCAACAAGAAGTCCTCGCCGCGTCGAGTGAGCGCGGCCCAGGCCAAGGAGACGGCCAGGCGTTTCGGCGTGAGGCTGCAAGGCTCCGCGCGGGAAGGGGTGGCCATCATGCTGCTGGCTGCCTGTGTGTTCCTGCTGCTGGCCCTGTTCAGCTTCGATCCCGGCGATCCCGGCTGGTCGCGCAGCGGGCCGGAGTCCCTCATCGAGAACTGGATGGGCCCGGTGGGCGCCTGGCTGTCCGATGTGCTCTATTCGCTATTCGGTGCCAGTGCCCTGTGGTGGCCGGCCATGCTGGGATACGCTGCCTGGCGCTTGCTGCGGGCCCGCCAGGGAATTCACCTGGAGTGGGATGCCACGGCGCTGGCCGTGCGCGGCGGCGGCCTGGTGCTGCTGCTGCTCGGCACCACCACCCTCGGTGCCCTGCACTTCTACCATCCGCCCGCGGAGACGGTGCTGCCCTACTCCTCGGGGGGCATCCTCGGTGAGGGGCTCGTGGGAGCCCTGGTGCCCATGGTGGGCTCGGGGGGCGCCGGCCTGCTGGCGCTGTCGGCGCTGCTCTGCGGCCTGCCGCTGCTGACCGGGCTCTCCTGGCTCTCGGTGATGGACGAGCTGGGTTACCGCGCCATGCACTTCTGGAGCTGGCTGGCGGAACGCTTCGCCTTCTCGCGCGTCCCGGCCCCGGAGCGGACCGAGCCAGAGAGGGCGAGGCCGGCCAAGGAGGCTTCTTCCTGTGAGGCTGAGGCGGCGGGGCCTGAGGCCGAGAGGTCGAATCTCGCGGAAGAGGCGGCGGCCCATCGGTCCCGCTGGTGGCAGCGCCTGCTGCCCGGCGGTCGCTCACGCGGCGCCGAGTTCGAGGCCGAGCTCGCCTCCCGACGCGAGCCCGGCTTCGGTAACGATGGCAATACCGAGATTCCCTGGGAAGTGCCCGAGAAAACGCCCTCTGCCAAGCAGCCGGGGGCGGCCTACAGCGAGCGCCAGTCGGGAGGCAGCGCCGGGACGGCGGTTGGGGCCCCCGCCCATGCGACAACCGCGGCCATGGCCACCACGGACGCTGCCACCGCGGGTGCTGCGGCGAGCGCCGACAGTGCCGACAGAGCCGCGCCGAAGGCATCGGCATACCGCGATGCGGCCCCCAGGCCGAACGGCGAGGCATCGGCGGGGCCCTCCGCCCAGGCGTCCACGCCTCGTTCGCCGGAGACGGTGCCCGAGCCGATGCTCCCCGAGGATGACGAGCCTGACACCGCCTGGGATGGCCCCTCGCTGCGGGCCAGCCGCCATGAGGAGTCCGGCACGGCCAGGCCGGCGCCAACCGGTGGCGAGCCGCAGGCGGCCTCGGCCCCCGAGGCCCCCGTTTCCGAGCCCACCGCTGCTCAGCCCTCGGCTCACCCGGCATCGGCCGGCGGAGCTGGCACCGGCCGACAGGGTGAGCCCCGTGAGCCGGAGCTGACGGCGCGCCAGGAGGCCGACTGGGAGGGCACCGATGAGGGCGAGCCGCGTCTCAGCTGGGATGACCCCGCGGTGGCCGAGGAGGCCGTCGAGCCGCCCCGGGCGGCGCTGCCTGAAGACCCGGTCCGCACCGCTGCCCTGCAGCCGCCGGAGCCCGAGGAGGTCCCCGGGGACGAGGCGGATGGCCTCGCAGACTCACAGGAAGTCTCCGATGCCGCGCCGCGCCTGGCCACCGCCGGTCAGGCCCGGGCGGCTGCCGACGAGGATGGCATGCGCCTGTGGACCGTGGAGCACCTGCAGAACCAGCGCCCCGTGCTGGACGACATGCCGGAGCCGGAGGGCGAGCTGCCCAGCCTGCGTCTGCTGACCCCGCCGGAGCCCCAGCAGCAGAACTATACCGTCGAGCAGCTCGCCGAGATGGCCGAGCTCCTCGAAGTGAGGCTGCGTGAATATGGCGTCAAGGCTGAGGTTGTGGATACCTGGCCGGGGCCGGTGATCACCCGCTTCGAGATCAGGCCGGCCGCCGGGGTGAAGGTCTCCAAGATCAGCAACCTGGCCAAGGACCTGGCGCGCTCGCTGATGGTCAAGAGCGTGCGCGTGGTGGAGGTGATCCCGGGGCGGCCCACGGTGGGCATCGAGATCCCCAACCCTCACCGGGCGATGATCCGCCTGCGCGAGGTGATCGACTCCGACCGCTACCAGCAGGCCGACTCCGCGCTGACCCTGGCCCTGGGCCAGGACATCGGTGGCGGCCCGGTGGTGGCCAACCTCGGCAAGATGCCCCACCTGCTGGTGGCCGGCACCACCGGCTCGGGCAAGTCGGTAGGGGTCAATGCCATGCTGATCTCCATGCTGCTCAAGGCCACGCCCGAGCAGCTGCGGCTGATCATGGTCGACCCCAAGATGCTCGAGCTCTCCGTCTACGACGGCATCCCGCATCTGCTGGCGCCGGTGGTCACCGACATGAAGGAGGCCGCCAACGCCCTGCGCTGGTGCGTGGCCGAGATGGAGCGGCGCTACAAGCTGATGGCCACCATGGGGGTGCGCAATATCGCCGGCTTCAACGCCAAGCTCGACGAGGCGAAGGAGGCCGGCGCCCAGGTGGCGGACCCGCTGTGGGAGCCCCAGCCCTGGGAGATGCACCAGACCCCGCCGGTACTCGAGAAGCTGCCCTACATCGTGGTGGTGATCGACGAATTTGCCGACATGTTCATGATCGTCGGCAAGAAGGTCGAGGAGCTGATCGCCCGCCTGGCCCAGAAGGCCCGGGCCGCTGGCATCCACCTGATACTGGCCACCCAACGCCCCTCGGTGGACGTGGTCACCGGCCTGATCAAGGCCAACATCCCCACGCGGATGGCCTTCCAGGTCTCCTCGCGGATCGACTCGCGCACCATCCTCGACCAGGGGGGGGCCGAGAACCTGCTGGGCCACGGCGACATGCTCTACCTCCCGGCGGGCTCAGGCCTGCCGACCCGTGTCCACGGGGCCTTCGTCGACGACGACGAGGTGCACCGGGTGGTGGAGGACTGGAAGCGTCGCGGGGAGCCCGAGTACATCGACGAGATCCTCTCCGGCGGCGTTACCGCCGAGGCCCTCACCGGGCTCGAGGCCGAGGGGGGCGGCGATGACGATGCCGAGCAGGATGCCCTCTACGACGAGGCGGTGCAGTTCGTGACCGACTCGCGCCGGGCCTCCATCTCGGCGGTGCAGCGCCGCTTCAAGATCGGCTACAACCGCGCCGCACGCCTGGTGGAAGCGATGGAGATGGCCGGGGTGGTCACCAGCATGGGCACCAATGGCGCCCGCGAGGTGCTGGCACCGCGGGCGTCAGGCGACTAGCCCCCCATCGGCGTCTCCATCGGGTGACGCCCCTCTTTCAACCATGCAACCAGCATGAAAGCGTCGGCGGGGCCGCAACCCGCTGGCGTCCCCGTAGTCCGAGTGACAGGATTCCAGTTGAAACCGTTCAGGGAGAAAGACCACCATGACAGTGAAGAAGACCCTTGCCGCCGTCGCGTTGTTTGTCATCGCGCCCCTTGCCATGCCGCTCGCGGCCCTGGCCAGCGAAGGGGCTGACCGCCTGACCCGCATGCTGGAGCCGCTGCAGACCTATGAGGCCCGCTTCGAGCAGCAGATTCTCGATGCCAGCGGCGAGCGTCTGCAGGAGGCCAACGGTCAGATGTGGCTCGCCCGCCCCGGCAAGTTCCGCTGGGAGGTGGAGGCGCCCTATCAGCAGGTGGTGATCTCCGACGGCGAGGAGGTGATGCTGCATGACCCGGATCTGGAGCAGGCCACCATTCAGGCCCTGGATCATCGCGTCACTCACACCCCGGCCCTGCTGCTCTCCGGCAGCGCCGGTGACCTGATCGACAGCTATGATGTGACCCGCCAGCAGCAGGGCAGCGCCGAGACCTTCACCCTGGTGCCGAAGTCGGCCGATACCCTGTTCGAGGAGCTGAAGATGACCTTTCGCGGGGAGCTTTTGACCACCCTGCAGATGATCGACAGCACCGGCCAGCGGACCTCCATCGAGTTTCGCGACGCGCTGAAGAACCATGCCATCGACGACAGTCGCTTCGCCTTCGAGATCCCGGAAGGCACCGACGTGATTCGCGATACGCACTGAGCCCGGATTCGCCGTGCCAGGAGCTTGAAGCTGGAAGTCCCCGGCTTCGCCGGGAGCTGGAAGAACGCCTGCTTCGCAGGCTTAAGCTTGAAGCTTGAAGAAAAGGCTTGACACCTGGTTGGGTGGCAACATGCTGACTTCCAGCTTCCAGCTTCCAGCTTCCAGCTTCCAGCTTCCAGCTTCCAGCTTCCAGCTTCCAGCTTCCAGCTTCCAGCTTCCAGCTTCCAGCTTCCAGCTTACGGCTCGCCGCCGCCGTCCGCTTCGGCGTCGAGCTGCGCCCGCCAGGCCATGATCTGGGCATAGCGCTTCTCCTGGCCATACTCCGTGGGCGTATAGAAACCGGTGCGTGGTATCTCGCCGGGCCAGCAGTCGTGGGCGCTGCCGGCGGGGTAGCCATGAGGCTCGTGGTGAGCGTAGCGGTAACCCTGGCCATGGCCCAGGGATTCCATCAGCCTCGTCGGGGCGTTGCGCAGGTAGGTGGGCACCTCGAGCCGCGGTTGGCCTGCCACGAAGGCCTTGGCCTGCTTCCAGGCCTGATCGATAGCATTGCTCTTGGGCGCCACTGCCAGGTGGATGGCGGCGTGGGCGATGGCTCGCTGGCCCTCGTGGTCGCCCAGGCGCAGGTAGGCGTCCCAGGCGGCCATCACCAGCGGCAGGGCGCGCGGGTCGGCGTTGCCCACGTCTTCCGAGGCGATGGCCGCCAGGCGACGGACCACGTCCAGCGGGTCCCCGCCGCCCTGCACGAAGCGGGCGATATAGAGGAGGGCCGCATCGGGGCGCGAGGAGCGCACAGACTTGTGGATCGCCGAGAGCAGGTCGTAGTAGTGGTCCCCCTGCTTGTCGAAGGCGCTTGCCTGGTGGCCCAGTACGGCCCCCAGCGCCTCGCGGTGCAGCACCTCTCCGCCCTGACCATCCTGCTCGGCGAAGTCGCAGGCGGTTTCCAGCAGGCCCAGCGCCCGACGGGCATCGCCGGCGGCGGCCCGGGCCAGCAGGGCGAGGATGTCGTCGCCCACCCGTAAGCGTCGCGCACCCAGACCGCGGGCTTCGTCGGCCAGCGCTCGGCGCAGTACCTCCATCAGCTCCCCCTCGTCCAGGGACCTGAGCACGTGAACCCGGGCACGCGAGAGCAGCGCCGAGTTGACCTCGAAGGAGGGGTTCTCGGTGGTGGCGCCGATCAGCGTCAAGAGCCCTGACTCCACGTGGGGCAGCAGGGCGTCCTGCTGGCTCTTGTTGAGGCGGTGGATCTCGTCGAGGAACAGCAGAGTGGCCTGGTCGCGGGCCTGGCGCGCCTGGGCCCGCTCCACCGCGGCGCGGATCTCCTTGACCCCGGCCATCACCGCCGAGAGGTGCTCCAGCTCGGCGCCGGACTCGGCGGCCAGGATCTCCGCCAGGGTGGTCTTGCCGGTGCCCGGAGGTCCCCATAGGATCAAGGACCGCACCACGCCGGTCTCCACCATGCGCGCCAGCGGCTTGCCCGGGCCCACCAGCGCCTGCTGGCCCACGTAGTCGGCCAGGGTGCGGGGCCGCATGCGCCAGGCCAGGGGCGCGCTGTGATCGCTCTTGTCGGCGAAGAGGTCCATGGCAGGCTCCTTATGTTGAACTCGGACAGAGGCAGGGTGTGGGACTGGCTGCTAGAGTGTGTGGAGATCGTCGGTGTCAGCGCGTTTGCCGATGAACCATGCCCCGGACGGTGCATCCAATGGAGACTGCGCCGTCTCTCCACGTCCTTAACAGGAGGGCACGACATGCCCATGCTGACACAACTGCGCCTGGATCATGCCAATATGGCGCGCATGTTGCACGTTCTGCAGCTTAAGCAGAAGACGCTGGCCGGGGGTGAGCGCCCCAACTTCCAGCTGGTGCGTGAGGTGGTCGACTACATCCTGGACTACATGGAAGGTTTTACTCTGCCCCTGGAGCGACTGTTAAGCGAACGCCTGAAAGAGGTCGCGCCCGAGAGCGTCGGGGTGACCGATCGCCTGTCATCCGACTACAAGGCGGTCAAGGCACGCCTGATGCGGCTGTCGAGCGATATCGACATGATCCTGATGGATGCGGTGGTTCCCATGGATCGCTTCACCGACGACCTCAAGGCCTACCTGGATGCCCACCGCGCCTATCTGCGCGATGAGCGCGAGCTGCTCTTCCCGTTGATTCGCGAACATTTCAACGATGACGATCTGGACCGTCTCGCCAAGGCGCTTCCCGAAGGGGCCACCGCCGAGCTTGAGCGTCTCCAGGAGGCCTATCCCGAGCTCTACGCCGAGCTGCGCGAGGCGCCGTTGCCCGTCTGAACCGGGCTGCATGCCCCGGGCTGCTAGGGGACGCCGGCTGGGGTAGAATGCCGCCAACTCTAGCCGGTGCCTCGTGATGCCAAGTCCCCGCTCTTCGTTGACGACCCTCCGCTGTCTTGACCGTTGCGCCATGTTCGTCTCGGCCAGGCGTTGCCCATGAGCGGCGGGCCGATTCTGGTGTTCGACTCCGGGGTGGGCGGGCTCTCGGTGGTGGCGGCCCTGCGCCGCCACCTGCCAGGGTCGGCGCTGACCTATGCCTGTGACAATGCCATGCTGCCCTACGGGCTGCGCGAGGATGACTGGCTGGTCGCACGCATCCTACGGGTGTGCGAAGCCGCCGTGGCAGCTAGCCGCTGCGTGACCCTGGTGGTGGCCTGCAACACCGCCAGCACCCTGGCGCTGGATGTTCTGCGAGAACGGCTGTCGGTTCCCGTGGTCGGCACCGTGCCGGCCATCAAGCCGGCCGCCGCTGCCTCGCGCAGCGGTCATTTCGGGCTGCTCGCGACCAGCGCCACGGTGTCGCGCCCCTATACCCTGGGCCTGATCGACGCCTTCGCTGCCCACTGCCGAGTCACCCGCGTTGCCGCCGATGGCCTGGTGCGCGAGGCGGAGCGGTGGCTGGCCGGTGAGCCACCGGACCCCGCGGTGATCCGCCAGGCCCTGGCGCCGCTGTGGGAGGATCCCGAACTGGATACCGTCGTGCTGGGCTGCACCCACTTCCCGCTGCTGCGCGGCTTTCTGGCCGCAGCCGCCCCGCGCCAGATCGAGTGGATCGACTCCAGCGAGGCGATTGCCCGGCGCACCGCCCAGATGACCAGTGGCGTGGCGCCCTGGCATGGTCCGGGGGAGAGCCTGGTTACCGCGCCGGACACCCGGCTGACCGCCGGCCTGGCTCGCTTCGGCTTCGCCGAGCCGCACCTGCTGGTACTCGACTGAGTCCCACGGCCGCATCTTTGCGCTTAATTCCGTCATTTTCCACAGGAGGCTCCTTGGCCATTCCCGTCGTCGATCCCGCCCGCTATGACCAGCAGCTCGAGGCCAAGCGTGAACGCATCACCCGCCACTTCGCGCGCTTCGCGCCGCCACCGCTGGAGGTCTACCCCTCGCCGCCGAGCCATTATCGCCAGCGCTGCGAGTTCCGCCTCTGGCATGAGGGCGACGATCTGTTCTATGCCATGTTCGAAGTGGACCCTGAGGACTCGAAGAAGAAGACGGTGATCCGCCTCGATGACTACCCGGTGGCCAGTCGGCGGATCAACGCGCTGATGCCGGCCCTGCTCGAGGCCATCCGTGACGTACCGCTGTTGCGGCGCAAGCTCTTCCAGGTGGAGTTTCTGACTACCCTCTCGGGAGAGGCGCTGGTGACTCTGATCTACCATCGCCCGCTGGACGAGGCCTGGGAGGCCGAGGCGCACCGGCTGCAGGAGGCGCTCGGGGCGATGATCATCGGCCGCTCGCGCAAGCAGCGCCTGGTCCTCGAGCGGGACCACGTCTGGGAGCACCTGGAGGTCGACGGTCGCGAGTTCATCTACCAGCAGGTGGAGAATAGCTTCACCCAGCCCAACGCCGAGATCTGCCGCGCCATGCTGGCCTGGGCGCGGGACGTGACCCGGGAGAGTCAGGCGGCCGATCTGGTGGAGCTCTACTGCGGCAACGGCAACTTTACCGTGGCGCTGGCCGAGAATTTCCGTCGGGTGCTGGCCACCGAGATCTCGCGCATCTCGGTGGCCAGCGCCCGCGAGAATCTGGCCGCCAACGGCATCGACAATGCGGTGGTCGGGCGGATGTCCGCCGAGGAGTTCGCCGCAGCGCTGAAGGGCGAGAAGGGCGGTCGCCGGGTGGCGGAGTGGGCCCTGGATGAGTACGACTTCACCACCGTGCTGGTGGACCCGCCGCGTGCCGGGCTGGACGAGGCCAGCTGTCGCCAGCTCAGCGACTATTCACGCATCGTCTATATTTCATGCAACCCGGAGACACTGGCGGACAATCTCGAGACCCTGACCGAGACCCACGAGATCACGCGTTTCGCGCTTTTCGACCAGTTCCCCTGGACTCACCACTGCGAGTGCGGTGTGCTGCTGCAGCGGTGTTCCTGATCTCGGCTCCGGTCGAGGGCTGTCAAGCGGCAACGCGCGGGCGATGATGCGCAACCGACATGCTCCATGAGCAAGTCGGCAACTTGGTGGGGCGGTGCCGGGGAGTCGCGTAAGCTGGCAGGCAGGGCGGCCCACTCGGCCGCCGTGTAGAACACTTCCGGCCGCAAGAGCGGCCGCGGGCAGCCGAGGTGATGGATGCAGCACGTTGCGAACGATGAAGCCAGACAGGATTTTCTCAAGCAGCTGACCGAGCGGTTGGGCAGCCGCCTGGACAAGGACAAGGCCGCCAGAGTGGAGGCCTTCGCCCGCTACTTCTACTCCACGGTGCCTTTCGACGATCTCGAGGACCGACGCCTCGACGACCTCTACGGGGCCACCCTGTCGGTCTGGCACTTCCTGCAGGAGTTCGACCCGTCCCACCCCAAGGTGCGCGTCTTCAATCCCGATTTCGAGGAGCACGGCTGGCAATCGCCCCACACCTTCGTGGCAGTGCTGCATGAGGACATGCCCTTCCTGGTCGACTCGGTGCGCATCGAGCTCAATCGTCGCGGCATCACCGTGCATGCCATCCACAACGCCGTGCTCGCCACGGAGCGCGACGCCAAGAATCGGCTGAAGCGGGTCACTGCGCCCCGCGATGCCAAGGCCCCGGAGGCCCGCGAATCGCTGATCGTCATCGAGATCGACCGACACTCCGATACCGCTGTGCTGGCGGATATTCAGACCAGCCTGTACGAGGTGCTGGTGGATGTTCGCACCACGGTGATTGATTTCGAGCCGATGCGCGAGCAAGTAAGACATGCCCTGGAGGGACTGCGCGCCGGATGCCCACCCCAGACCGACCCCGAGGACCATCGGGAGGCCATCGACTTCCTCGAGTGGCTGCTGCATGACAACTTCACCTTCCTCGGCTACGACGCCTACGAAGTCACCGAGAAGGGCGGCAAGCAGCAGCTCGCCAAGGCAAGCGGCAGCGAGCTGGGCGTCTTCCAACTCGACCAGCCGCGCTATCGCGAGCGTATCCGCACCGAGCTCGGCGTCGAGGACGGACAATTCGTGCTGGTGCCGGCGCTGCTGTCGTTTGCTAAGAGCGCCCACCACGCCCGGGTACACCGCCCGACCTATCCCGACTATATCTCCATCGACCGCTACGACGAACAGGGCAACCTGATCGGAGAACATCGCTTCCTGGGCCTGTTCACCGCCACCGTCTATAACGAGTCACCGCGCAACGTGCCGATCCTGCGCCGCAAGCTCAAGGCGGTGATGGAGATCGCCGGCTTCAACCCCAAGGGCCACAACGGCAAGCAGCTGCTGCAGATCCTCGAGGTCTATCCGCGCGATGACCTCTTCCAGATCGATACCGAGGAGCTCGCCCAGACCGCGCTGGGTATCCTCAGCATCCGCGAGCGTCGCCGGGTGCGGCTGTTCATTCGCGAGGACCGCCCCGGGCGCTTCTATTCCTGCCTGGCCTATATCCCGCGGGACGTCTTCTCCACCGAGCTACGCCTGCGAATCCAGAATCTGCTCTGCGAGGAGCTCGATGCCACCTTCGGAGATTTCAACACCTACCTCTCCGAGTCGGTGCTGGCGCGTATCCAGTTCATCCTGCGCTTTCAGGGCGACCGCCCCGTGGAGTATGACGTCAGGCGGCTCGAGGCCAAGGTGGCCCAGCTGGCCCGCAACTGGCGTGACGACCTGCAGGCCGCCAGCATCGAAGGCTTCGGCGAGGAACAGGCCAACCGTCTGATGGACCGCTTCCGCGATGCCTTCCCGGCCAGCTACCGTGACGACTTCAACGCGCGCACGGCGGTCTACGACCTTCAGCACATCGGCGAGCTGGACGAGGGCGCGCCGCTCTCGCTGTCGCTCTACCGGCTGGTGGAGGAAGAGGGTAGCGGGGTCAACCTCAAGCTGTTCCACCGCGACAAGCCGATTCCGCTCTCCGACGTACTGCCGATGATGGAGAACCTCGGCCTGCGGGTGATCGGCGAGCGCCCCTACGAGATCGGGGCCAGTGACGCCGACTACTGGATTCACGACTTCGACCTCGAGCATCACACCAGCGTCGAGGTGAACCTGCAGGAGATGCGCGAGCCTTTCATCGAGGCGTTCCAGCGCATCTGGGCCGGGGAGGCGGACAACGACGGCTTCAACCGGCTGATCATCGGTGCCAACCTGACCTGGCGCGAGGTAGCCATGTTGCGCGCCTATGCGCGCTACCTGAAGCAGATCCGCTTTGGCGTGTCCCAGGAGTACATGGCCAATACCCTCACCAGCCATCCGGAGATTACCCGTGAGCTGGTGACCCTGTTCGAGCTGCGCTTCGACCCCGAGGAGCGCTCCGGCGAGGGAGAGATGGAGGCGTGCATCGAGCGCATTCAGCGCCTGCTCGACGACGTGGCCAGCCTCAACGACGATCAGCTGCTGCGCCGCTACGTGGAGCTGATTCAGGCCACCCTGCGCACCAACTACTACCAGGCCCGCGAGGATGGCCAGCCCAAGGACTACAT
Source organism: Halomonas sp. HK25 (assembly GCF_047795635.1). Taxonomy (GTDB): domain Bacteria; phylum Pseudomonadota; class Gammaproteobacteria; order Pseudomonadales; family Halomonadaceae; genus Halomonas. The sequence continues at coordinate 1,467,580 of NZ_CP181044.1, forward strand.
GGCCTTCAAGCTGGAGCCGTCGAAGGTCACCGGCATGCCCAAGCCGAGGCCGGTCTTCGAGATCTTCGTCTCCTCGCCGCGGTTCGAGGGTGTTCACCTGCGCGGTGGCAAGGTGGCCCGCGGCGGCCTGCGCTGGTCCGATCGCTTCGAAGACTATCGCACCGAGGTGCTCGGCCTGGTCAAGGCCCAGCAGGTCAAGAACTCGGTGATCGTGCCGGTGGGCGCCAAGGGCGGCTTCGTCTGCAAGCGTCTGCCCGAGGGCGACCGCGAGGCCTTCCAGCGCGAGGGGGTCGAGTGCTACAAGACCTTTATTCGTGCGCTGCTCGACGTCACCGACAACCTCAAGGGCGGTGAGCTGGTTCCGCCACGGGCGGTGGTGCGCCACGACGAGGACGACCCCTACCTGGTGGTGGCGGCGGACAAGGGCACCGCCACCTTCTCCGATATCGCCAACGAGATCTCCGCCGAGTACGGCCACTGGCTGGGCGATGCCTTCGCCTCCGGTGGTGCCAACGGCTACGACCACAAGAAGATGGGCATCACCGCCACGGGGGCCTGGGAGTCGGTCAAGCGGCACTTTCGCAACCTGGGCGTGAACACCCAGCAGGACGAATTCTCCGTGGTCGGCATCGGCGACATGGGCGGCGACGTCTTCGGTAACGGCATGCTGCTCTCCGACAGGATCCGCCTGGTGGGCGCCTTCAACCACCTGCACATCTTCGTCGATCCCACGCCGGATGCCGGGGCCACCTTCGCCGAGCGCCAGCGGCTGTTCGACATGCCGCGCTCCAGCTGGGAGGACTTCGATGCCTCGTTGATCTCCGAGGGCGGCGGAGTCTTCAAGCGTAGCGCCAAGTCGATCCCCATCTCCAGGCCGATGAAGACCGTCTTCGGTATCAAGGAGGACAAGCTCTCGCCCAACGAGCTGATCCGGGCGATGCTCAAGTCCCACGTCGACCTGATCTGGAACGGCGGCATCGGCACTTATGTCAAGGGCAGCGAGGAGAGCGACGCCCAGGTGGGCGACAAGGCCAACGACGCCCTGCGCATCGATGGCCGCGAGCTCAACTGCCGGGTGGTCGGCGAGGGCGGCAACCTGGGGCTGACCCAGCGCGGCCGGATGGAGGCTGCTGCTCGCGGCGTTCGCGTCAATACCGACTTCATCGACAACGCCGGCGGGGTCAACTGCTCCGACCACGAGGTCAACATCAAGATCCTCATCGACGAGGTGGTCAAGCGCGGCGACATGACCGACAAGCAGCGCAACCAGTTGCTCGCCGACATGACCGGCGAGGTCTCTGCCCTGGTGCTGCGCAGCAACTATCGCCAGACCCAGGCGCTGGACCTGGCCGAGCTGATCTCGCGGGAAGGGATCGGCCCCTATCGCCGCTTCATCAGTGAGCTGGAGGCCGCCGGGCAGATCGACCGTGAGCTGGAGTTCCTGCCGGTCGATGAGGTGCTCGAGGAGCGCGCCGCCAACCAGCAGGGCATGCTGCTGCCGGAGCTCTCGGTGTTGATCTCCTATGCCAAGAGCGTGCTCAAGGGCGACCTGATCGCCTCCGAGGTGCCCGATGATCCGGTCATGGAGCGCCATGTGGAGCGGATCTTCCCCGGCGTTCTGGTAGAGCGCTATCGTGACGAGATGTATGAGCACCGCCTCAAGCGCGAGATCGTCGCCACCCAGGTGGCCAACGACCTGGTCGACCACATGGGGGTCGTCTTCATGCGTCGGCTGATCGACGCCACCGGCGCCGGACGCGCCGAGATCGCCCGGGCCTACGTGATCGCTCGCGAGGTGTTCCAGCTCGGCACCCTGTGGCAGCAGATCGAGGCGCTGGACAACCGGGTGCCGAGCGCCGTGCAGTACGGCATGATGCTCGACCTGATGCGCCTGATCCGACGCGCGACTCGGTGGTTCCTGCGCGCCCGGGTGGGGATGGATACCCGCGACACCATCGAGTATTTCGCTCCGCGCCTGGCGCAGATTCAGGAGGGCATCGGCAAGCGCCTGCGCGGCGAGGAGCTGGAGGCCTGGGAGGCGCGCCGTGCCGAGCTGATCGAGGCCGGCGTGCCCGAGGCGCTGGCCGGGGCCTCGGCGGCCGCCGCCAGCCTCTATGCGGGTCTCGGCATCATCCAGGCGGCCCGCCAGGCCAGCGAGAAGCCCCAGAGGGTGTCCGAAGTCTACTACGAGATCGGCGACCGGCTGGAGCTGCCGTGGCTGATCGGCCTGATCACCGCGCTCAAGGTGCGCGACAGCTGGCAGGCCCAGGCCCGCGACACCTTCCGCGACGACGTGGACCGTCAGCAGCTGGCTCTGACCGTCAGCGTGATGCAGATGGAGGCCGGGGCTCGCGAGGCCCGCGAGCGCGTCGACCAGTGGCTGGAGCTCAATGCTGGCATGCACCGCCGCTGGTGCAAGTTGCTCGAGCAGGTGGGCAGCGGCAGCCAGGGCGGCTTCCCGCTGTTTGCCGTGGCCGTGCGCGAACTGGTGGACCTGGCGGAGAGCAGCCAGGAGACTTGATCCCGCCGGGTCTCCCTCTACGACGAACCTCGCCGATTGGCGGGGTTCGTCGTTTCGACCGGGTGGTCGCTCACCAGAGCGTCACAGCAGGAAGTAGGTGGCCATGCCCAGGAAGGCCATGAAGCCGACCACGTCGGTGACGGTGGTCAATATCACCGACCCCGAGAGCGCCGGGTCGATGCCGGCCCGCTTGAGCAGCAGTGGAACGACGATGCCGGCGATGCCGGCGGCCAGCATGTTGATCACCAGGGCGGCGGCGATGATGGCACCGATGGCAACGCTGTCGAACCACACCACCGCCAGCACCGCCACCACCAGCGACCAGACCAGGCCGTTGATCGCGGCGATCCCCACCTCCTTGCGCAGCAGCCAGCTGCTGTTGGTGCGGCTGATCTGCCCCAGTGCCATGCCGCGGATGGCCAGGGTCAGGGTCTGGCTGCCGGCGATGCCTCCCATGCTGGCCACGATGGGCATCAGCACCGCCAGGGCGACGATCTTGTCCAGGGCGTCCTCGAAGCGACCGATCACCCAGGCGGCCAGGAAGGCGGTCACCAGGTTGATGCCCAGCCACACGGCGCGGCGCTTGGCGCTGGAAAAGATCGGAGCGAACAGGTCCTCCTCCTCGTCAAGGCCGGCCATGTTCATCAGCGCCTGTTCGGAGTCCTCGCGGATGACGTCGACGATGTCGTCGATGACGATACGCCCGAGCAACAGGCCGGACTCATCCACCACCGGCGCGGAGAGCAGGTCGTGGGTATGGAACAGCGTGGCCACGTCCCGGGACTTCATGTCGACGCGGATACTGTCGACCTCCCGGTCCATCAGGTCGGCCACCGCCATCTCGGGGTCGTGGCTAACCAGGCGGGCGATGGGCAGCACGCCGACGAAGCGGGCGTCACGGTCCACCACCATCAGCTGGTGGGTGTTGTCGGATACGGCCTCCTTCCAGCGCAGGAAGCGTGTCACCGTTTCCAGGCTGACGTCGGCGCGTACCGCGATGGTATCCAGTCGCATCAGGCGCCCGGCACTGTCCTCGTCGAAGGCGAGCGTCTCCTCCAGCCGCGTACGCTGAAGGGCGTCCATGGAGCGCAGCATGTCCTCGGCGACCTGCTGGGGCAGGTCCTCGAAGATCTCCGCCAGGTCGGTAGTGTCCAGGGCGGCGGCGGCGGCCACGATCTCCTCGTGGTCCATGTCGTCCAGCAGGGTACCGCGCACTGCGTCGTGGACGTGCAGCAGCACCTCACCATCGACTTCGGCAGGCACCCGCTGCCACAGTCGGACCCGGGCCGCCGGGGGCAGCGACTCCAGCAGCAGGGCGATCTCGGCGGGCTCCAGGTCGGCGATGACGGCATCGACGGCGTCCAGTCGTTCTTCGCCCATGGCGCGGTGGATCCGCGACAGGCGGTCCTCCAGGGTTTCTGTGGTATCGGCCATCAGGGTCTCCCTGGCGGTGGGCGGCGTCGTGTCGGGGCTGAGGCGCTGTTATACTCTGCGCCGCCTGCGACCGCCACTTCCGGAGATGCCATGTACTCCCTTGCCCGCTCGATCCTCTTTCGCCTCGATGCCGAGATCGCCCACGGCGTGGCCCTCAGGGGGCTCGACCTGGTCGGGCGCCTGGGGCTGGCGGGGCGCCTCGGCGGGGGCCGCGTGGAGGATCCAGTGGAGCTGATGGGGCTGCGCTTTCCCAATCGGGTGGGCCTGGCCGCCGGCCTCGACAAGAACGCCGATCACCTCGACGCCCTGGGGGCACTTGGCTTTGGTTTCGTCGAGGTGGGGACCGTGACCCCGAAGCCCCAGCCGGGTAACCCGCGGCCGCGGATCTTCCGGCTGCCTGAGGCCGGCGCCATCATCAATCGCATGGGCTTCAACAACGCCGGCGTCGACCACCTGGTCGAGAAGGTCAAGGCGAGCCGCTATGACGGCGTGATCGGCATCAACATCGGCAAGAACCTCACCACCCCGGTGGAGCAGGCGGTGGACGACTACCTGGCCTGTCTGTCCAGGGTGCATGCCCACGCCCACTACATCACCGTGAACATCTCCTCGCCCAACACCCCGGGCCTGCGCAACCTGCAGTTCGGCGAGCAGCTCGACGGGCTGCTCTCGGCGCTGCGCGAGGAGGGCAGCCGGCTCGACCGCGCCAGTGGTCGACGGGTGCCGCTGGCGGTGAAGATCGCCCCGGACATGGACGCCGAGGAGGTCGGTCTGGTGGCGCGCTGCCTGGCCAGCAACGGCATCGATGGGGTGATCGCCACTAACACCACCATCGCCCGCGACGCGGTGGCAGGACTGCCCAACGCCGAAGAGGCCGGCGGGCTGTCTGGCCGCCCGGTGTTCGAGGCCTCCAATGCGGTGATCCGTGAACTGCGCCGGCAGCTGCCCGAGATGCCGATCATCGGCGTGGGGGGCATCGACAGCGGCGAGGCGGCGCTCGCCAAGCGTGAGGCCGGCGCCGATCTGGTGCAGCTCTACTCGGGCTTTATCTATCGTGGCCCGGCCCTGGTGGGAGAGTGCGCCCGGGCGCTGAAGTCCCGGGCCGAGTGATGGCCGGGTGAAGGCGTCAAATACGCAAAAAGCCCGTGGTGAGTGCCACGGGCTCTATCGAATCGGGATCTCCATGAAGTCGAGATCTAGGGGTGAGAACCCGAAGGTAGGTAGGGGTTCACATCACCATGGGGTTCTTGTGAATTCCGGAGACACCCGTCATGCCGGACCATTGATCCCCACGACCTTCACGCCAACCGCTCATCCAGTATTCGCGTAGATTGATGTCCTGGCTCGGACAGTCGTCGCGAGAGCGACCCGAAACACCTGCCTTGTAGCCATGAATGTAGGCACGCTGGAAGCGATCACGTTTCTGTCGTTTCATTGGACTACCTCTTGAAAAGGTATCGATCTGGCAGACCCGAGCGCGAGGCCCAGGCCGTGCCCTAACGTGCCACGGGCGATTGTTGATTACCTAGCCCGTTGACAGGAAACGCATGCGTGTTTCAGTAGCTACTGGGGTATTGATAGCCCACTTCGAATGGCCTTGTCGACCCCCGATTTGTAACAACCCGTTCACCTGCCTGACAGGGTGGGCCCCAAGAATCTGCCAAGCGGTATCGACGCGATGACATCCCCACGACATGACGCCACGCTGGACCTCCTGGCCACCTGCCCCCAGGGGCTCGAGCTGCTGCTGTCCGAAGAACTCGCCGACCTGGGCGCCGAGCCCGGCAAGACCACGGTGGGCGGAGTCAACCTGCGCGCCGACCTGGCCGGCGCCTATCGTGCCTGCCTGTGGTCGCGGTTGGCCAACCGGGTAGTGCTCTGTCTGGCCCGCGAAGAGGGCATCGAGACCCCAGAGCAGCTGCGCGCCGCCGTGGCCGCCATCGACTGGTCGCGGCATCTGGCGCCGGGGGCAACACTGGCGGTGGACTTCCATGGTCGCTCCGAGGCGATCCGCCATACCCGCTTCGGCGCCCAGACGGTCAAGGACGGGGTGGTCGATCGCCTTCAGGCCGCCGGACTGGCGCGTCCCGATGTCGACCTGGCGTCGCCCGACCTGCGCCTCTACGCCCATCTGCACCGCGGGCGGTTGACCATCGGCGTGGACCTCTCCGGCGACAGCCTGCACCGCCGAGGCTACCGCCGCGACGTGGGCCATGCGCCGCTGAAGGAGAACCTGGCCGCGGCGCTGCTGGTGCGCGCCGGCTGGCCGGCCCTGGCCCGGGAAGGGGCGCCGCTGGTGGACCCGCTGTGTGGCGCCGGCACCTTGCTGATCGAGGCGGCCATGATGGCCGCCGACGTGGCCCCGGGGCTGACTCGGGAGCGGTTCGGCTTTCACGGCTGGGTAGGCCACGACGAGACGACCTGGCGCGAACTGAAACGCGAGGCCGGGGCGCGGGCGAGCATCGGCCGCAAGCGCTGCCGCTCGACCTTCCACGGCTTCGACCAGAGCCCCGCGGCGCTCGCCGCGGCCAAGGCCAACGCCATGCGCGCGGGCATCCCGGCGCTGATCGCGCTCACCGGCGGGGGCCTGGCCGAGCTGTCGCGCCCCGCGGGCCTGGACCTTGAGCCGCCTGGCCTGGTGATCACCAACCCGCCCTACGGCGAACGGCTCGGTGAGCTGCCGGAGCTGGTCGGTCTCTACGCGCGGCTGGGCGAGAGGGTGCGGGTGACCTTTCCCGGCTGGCGGCTGGCGGTCTTCACCGCCAACCCGGATCTCGGCCACCGTATCGGCCTGCGTGCCCACAAGCAGTATGCCCTGCGCAACGGCCCGCTCGAGGCCAAGCTGCTGCTGATGGAGGTACCCGAGGTCGAGGCGGATGCCTCCCGGGAGCCCGCCGCTCCGCGCCGCTCCGAGGGTGCGCAGATGTTTGCCAATCGGCTGGAGAAGAACCGCAAGCGCCTGAAGAAGTGGCTCAAGCAGAGCGGTGAGCGCTGCTATCGGCTCTACGACGCCGACATGCCGGAGTATGCCCTGGCCATCGACGTCTATGGCGAGCGGGTCCACGTGCAGGAGTATGCCGCCCCCCGCTCCATCGATGCCGGCCAGGCCCAGAAGCGTCTCTTCGAGGCGCTGGCGGTGATCCCCGAGGTGCTGGAGGTCGACCCGACGCGGGTGGTGGTCAAGCGCCGCGAGCGCCAGAGCGGCCGCGCCCAGTACCAGAAGCAGGGCGCCAGCGGCGAGCGCTTCGAGGTGTGCGAAGGCCGCGCCCGGCTGTGGGTCAACCTGCGCGACTACCTGGACACCGGCCTGTTCCTGGATCACCGCCCGGTGCGCCGGATGCTGGGCGAGATGGCGCCGGGCAAGCGCTTCCTCAACCTCTTCTGCTACACCGCCACCGCCACCGTGCAGGCGGCGCTGGGGTCGCGTGGCGCCGAGGGGATCGCCGGTGCCAGCGACAGCGTCAGCGTGGATCTCTCCAACACCTATCTGGAGTGGGCGCGGGACAACTTCGCCCTCAATGGGCTCGATCCCGGCCGCCACCGGGTGGTGCGCGACGACTGCCTGCGCTGGCTCGAGACGGCCGGGGCCGAGTTCGACCTGATTTTCATGGACCCGCCCACCTTCTCCAACTCCAAGAAGATGGAGGGGACCCTCGACGTGCAGCGTGACCACGGGCGCCTGGTGCGCCTGGCCATGGCACGGCTGGCGCCGAACGGCACCCTGGTCTTCTCCAACAACCAGCGCCGCTTCAAGCTGGACGCCGATCTGGCCGAGCACTACGCGGTGGAGGAGGTCTCGGCGAAGAGCTTCGACCCGGATTTTTCGAGGAATCCGGATCTCCACCATGTGTTCCTGATTCGCCACCGTGGGGAGGCGGCATGAGACCTTCGACCCGCTCTTTATTATCCACTCGTAACCCTGACCTGCACCATGTCTTCCTGATTCGCCACCGGGAGACGCCAGGAGACGCGGCATGATACGGCTGACGCTCTATACCACCCTGGGCTGCCATCTGTGCAGCCAGCTCGAGGGCCTGCTGGGCCACCTCTGTGCCGAGCCGGTGGCCCTCGATCGGGTCGAGATCAGCGAGGATGATGCCCTCATGGAGCGCTACGGGGTGCGTATCCCGGTGCTGGCGGATGGCGTGGGGCAGGAGCTTGACCGCGGCTTCGATGCGCCGCGTCTGGCGGCCTGGCTGGCCGAGCGAGAGTGGTTGAACGAGGCGGCCTGGGAGGCGCTTCGCCGCCAGCGGGAGGGCGAGGAGGCGCCCCGCGAGGTGAAGGGGGCACAGATGCGCGGCGGCCGGCGTTACCTGGGTTGACCCGGCTTCGCCGGGAGCTGGAAGAAAAACCTTGACACCGGGTTGGGTGGCAACAAACTGCCTTCCAGCTTCCAGCTTCCAGCTTCCAGCTTCCAGCTTCCAGCTTCCAGCTTCCAGCTTCCAGCTTCCAGCTTCCAGCTTCCAGCTTCCAGCTTCCAGCTCACCACTCACGACAGAAGAGACAGCTGGCTGACCGCTTCGCGTCCCTCCGGGCTGTTGTCCTCCACCTCCAGTACCTTGCGAAAGCCCCGGGAGGCCTGGATGGTGGCCTCGTCGGCCAGCCACATCAGCGCCTGGTCATGGTCGTCGGCCAGCTGGTGCTTGAGGCCGCCGAACTGGGTGCCGATCTGCCCCCAGGCGCGACTGAAGATCCAGTCGCTGAACATGTCCTGGTGGATGTGCACCAGCACATAGTCATGGTCGGTTTCCCAGCGGACGATCATCAAGGCTCCTGGCGTGCAGAGGCTCCCCGTGGCGGCGGGGGAGTGGTAGGTTGGTGCGTATTGTAATCGTCTGAGAAGTGGGAACAAGAGACCATGCGAATCCTTGTCGATGCCGATGTGCCCGCCGCCGAGGCCTGCTTCGGTGCGCTGGGCGAGGTAGTGCGTCTGCCGGGGCGCGAGATCGACGCCGATGCCCTGCGCGACGTCGATGCCCTGGTGGTGCGCTCCATCACCCGGGTCGACGGGACGCTGCTCGCCGAGGCGAATCGGCTGCGCTTCGTCGGCACCTGTACCATCGGTACCGATCATATCGAGCTCGGCGAGTTGGCATCGCGCGGCATCGCCTTCGCCAGCGCCCCGGGCTGCAACGCCGAGGCGGTGGTGGACTACGTGCTGGGCAGCCTCTCGGCCATGGCCGAGCGCCAGGGCTGGCGGCTGGCCGAGCGCCGGGTGGGCGTGGTAGGCGTCGGCAATGTGGGCGGGCGCCTGCTGGGCCGCCTGACCGCCATGGGCGTCGGCTGCCTGGCCTGTGACCCGCCCCGGGTCGAGAAGGAGAGTGCCGAGGTGGAGAGCGCCGAGGGGCGGTCCCTGCCCGGCTTCGTCGACCTGGAGACCCTGATCGACGACTGCGATGTGCTCTGCCTGCACACCCCCCTGGTCCGCGAAGGCCCCCATGCCACTCATCACCTGCTGGGGGCCGAGACGGTCGCCGAACTGGCGCCCGGCACCGTGCTGCTCAACGCCGGGCGCGGCGACTGCGTGGATGGCGCCGCCCTGCGTCAGCGGCTGGCCGGGCAGGGCGATATCAGCGCGGTGCTCGACGTCTGGGAGCACGAACCGGCCATCGATCCTGCCTTGCGCGACCTGGCCGAGATCGCCACGCCGCATATCGCCGGCCACAGCCTGGACGGCAAGCGCCGCGGCACCCACCAGATCTATCGGGCGCTGTGCCGCGAGCTGGGTCTGCCCGCCCGGATGTCACTCGCCGACCTGCTGCCGCCCCCGCCGCTGCACCGCCTCGAGTTGGGCCCGGGCCTAGCCCTAGCCCCGGAAGAGGCCCTGCGGCTCTGCCTACGTGCCGTCCATGACGTGCGCCGGGACCACGACAGCCTGCTGCGCGAGAGCCGCCGGCAGGGCATGGCCAAGGGCTTCGACGCCTGCCGGGCGGCCTACCCCCTGCGCCGCGAGTTCGCCACCCTGGAGGTCGCCCTGGCGGAGGGAAACGACGAGCTGGCCGTCCTGCTGAGCGGCGCGGGTTTCCGAGTGAGCCGAGGCTGAGCTCACCTCTCTCGACGCATGATGCTCGGACGCAAGCGGGCCCGCCATTGGCGGGCCCGCTTGCGTATCGGTTGGCAGGAAGTTACTGCCGGTAGGCGGCTTCCTTGAGGGCGCGAATGCGATCGTCCAGCGGGGGGTGGCTGGCGAACAGACGCTCCATCAGCGACTTGGTCTGGCCCTTGGTGATGGCCATGGCGCGCAGGGTGTCCGGCATCTGGTCGGGCATCCCGGTCTCGGCCTTCAGGCGTGCCAGGGCGTTGATCATGGCGCCGGAGCCAGCAAGCTGCGCTCCGGCGGCGTCGGCGCGATACTCGCGGAAGCGCGAGAACCAGGCGACGATGGCCGAGGCGATGATGCCGAACACGATCTCGGCGACGATCACCACCGCGAAATAGCCCATGAAGCCGAGCCCGGCACCGTCGCTGCGGCTCTTCAGGAAGCCGTCGACCAGGTGGGCGACCACGCGGGCGAAGAACATCACGAAGGTGTTCACCACGCCCTGGATCAGCGCCAGGGTCACCATGTCGCCGTTGGCCACGTGGCCGATTTCGTGGGCCAGCACCGCGCGCACCTCCTCGGGACGCATGCGGTTGAGCAGGCCGGCGGAGACCGCCACCAGGGCATCATTCTTGTTCCAGCCCGTGGCGAAGGCGTTGGACTGCTGGGCGGGGAAGATGCCCACTTCCGGCGTCTTGATGCCGGCGTCACGTGAGAGCTCCTCGACGGTCTCCAGCAGCCACTTTTCGGTGGCATTGCTGGGCGTCTCGATGATCACGGTGCCGGTGCTGCGCTTGGCCATCCACTTGGAGATGAACAGCGAGATCATCGACCCGGCCATGCCGAAGATGAAGCAGAAGATCAGCAGACTGTTGAAGTTGATGCCCTGGGCGGTGAGATAGGGCTCCACCCCCAGCAGGCGCAAAGTGATGCTGGCGACGATGATGACGCCCAGATTGGTGCCCAGAAAGAGCAGGATTCTCATCATGTTGCGGTGTCTCCGGTGGTTATCACGAGCAGGGGTGTCTGGGAGAAGTGCCGCGCCGGGGCGCGGCATCCAGAAGCAGTGGCTTAGATACGGCCAGGGCGGGTGGGTTTCAAGCACTCGCTGCGCTCGCCCGGCGATGCGTTACTGGCGGTAGCGCGACAGGAAGCGGGCGAAGCGGTCCAGGGCGTCACCGAGTTGGTCGGCCCAGGGCAGAGTGACGATGCGCACGTGGTCCGGGTCCGGCCAGTTGAAGGCGGTGCCCTGCACCAGCAGGATCTTCTCCTGAAGCAGCAGGTCCAGCACCAGCTGCTGGTCGTCCTGGATGTTGAACACCTTGGGGTCGAGTCGCGGAAAGGCGTAGAGCGCCCCCCTGGGCTTGACGCAGCTCACCCCGGGGATGGCGTTGAGCCTCTCGAAGGTGATGTCGCGCTGGGCCAGCAGGCGCCCGCCGGGCAGGATCAGGTCGTTGATCGACTGATAGCCGCCGAGTGCGGTCTGGATGGCGTGCTGGGCCGGCACGTTGGCGCACAGGCGCATGGAGGCCAGCATGGTCAGCCCCTGGATGAAGTCGGCGGCGCGCTGCATGGCGATATGGCCCGAGAGAATCATCCAGCCGGAGCGAAAGCCGGCACAGCGGTAGCTCTTGGAGAGCCCGTTCATGGTCACCACCAGCTGGTCCTCGCCGGCCAGGGCCCCGGTGGAGACGTGCTCCACGTCATCGTAGAGGATCTTGTCGTAGATCTCGTCGGAGAACACCACCAGGTCATGCTGGCGGGCGATCTCCAGCAGCTCGCGCACCACCGCCGGCGGGTAGACGGCCCCGGTGGGGTTGTTGGGGTTGATGATCACGATCGCTCGGGTGTGGGCGGTCACCTTGTCGCGGATGTCATCCAGGTCCGGTGCCCAGTCGGCCTGCTCGTCGCACAGGTAGTGCACGGCGTGGCCGCCGGAGAGGTTGGCGGCGGCGGTCCATAGCGGGTAGTCCGGCGCCGGGATCAGCACCTCGTCGCCGTCGTTGAGCAGCGCCTGCATGGCCATCACGATCAGCTCGGAGACGCCGTTGCCGATATAGATGTCCTCGATGCCGACGCCAGGGATCTCCTTGCGCTGGCACTCCTGCATGATCGCCTTGCGCGCCGAGTAGAGCCCCTTGGAATCGCAGTAGCCCTGGGCGGTGGGCAGGTTGCGCATCACGTCCTGGAGGATCTCCTCCGGTGCCTCGAAGCCGAACGGCGCCGGGTTGCCGATGTTCAGCTTGAGGATGCGCTGGCCTTCCTCCTCCAGCCGCTTGGCGTGGTCGAGCACCGGGCCGCGGATGTCGTAGCAGACGTTGTGCAGCTTGTGCGATTTCCGGATCGGGGTGGTGTCCATGTCGTTGTCTATCCAGTGTCCAGGGCGGCGGGCAAGAGGGGATTATGCGGTGTCGTCGGTGGCGGCGTCATCCTCGGCGGGCGCCGGTTCCGGCGCCGGTTCCGGCGCTGGCTCCGGGATGGGCTCGGGGGGGATATCCGCCGGGGTCTCCAGGGTCAGCCGGCCGAGCTTGCCGCCGCGCAGCTCATGCAGCAGCACCTCGGCACCGCGGTGCAGGTCGACCTCGCCGCCGGGGCGCAGCCCGCCGCGCCGGGCGGCGATCTCGGCGAGTATCGCATGGCCGTCGAAGCCGGCCAGTGCCAGCAGGTCGACCCGCGCCGGGCCGTCGGCCTCGACGCGTTCCGACTCGGGGTTGGCCGTGTAGGCCGGCAGCGCCTTGAGCCGGTAGCGCGCAGTGAGCGCCTCGGGATAGCGGCGGGCCAGCTCGGCGGCGGTGACCACCGCCACGTCCACGTAGTCGATGGCGGTATCGCGGATGGCGCCGCTGGCGGCCAGGCGGTAGGCGCTGGCCTGATCCTCGATCTTGGGCCACAGCACCCCGGGAGTATCGATCAGTGCCACGCGTCCGCCGATACGCACCTTCTGCTGGCGCTTGGTCACCGCGGGCTCGTTGCCGGTCTTGGCGATGCTCCTGCCGGCCAGGCCGTTGATCAGGGTCGACTTGCCGACGTTGGGGATGCCCATGACCATGACACGCACGTCGCGGTCGGCGCGCACGGCGCCGGCCAGCTCGTGGCACAGCTTGGGGATGCGCTTGAGCTCCCGGGCCTGGGTGGTGGTCACGGCCAGGGCGCGCGTGTCGGGCTGGGCGTCGAAGAAGGCCACCCACTCCCGGGTGCGCTCCGGGTCGGCCAGGTCGGCCCGCGACAGGAGCTTGAGCACCGGCTTGTGGCGAGTCAGCTCGGCGAGCATGGGGTTGGCGCTGGAATAGGGCAGGCGGGCGTCGAGGACCTCGATCACCACGTCGATCTCCGGCAGCGCCTCGGTGATCTGGCGGCGCGCCTTGTTCATGTGTCCCGGGTACCAGCCGAGCATGGGGGCCTCACTTGATTCAGCCAATAGAACGGCCGCCCATCTTACCAGAAGGGCGGCCGCGGCAGGATGAGGCGGGTGACGTCTCGCCGTCGTGCTATTCCCCGGAGTGAAAGTCGATGGCCACCGAGTTGATGCAGTAGCGCCGCCCGGTGGTCTCCGGCGGGCCGTCGGGAAAAACGTGACCCAGGTGGGCGTCGCAGTGGGCGCAGATCACCTCGGTACGTTGCATCCCATGGGATGCGTCCTGTCGCTCCTCGACGTTGTGCTGGCCCAGCGGGCGGTCGAAGCTCGGCCAGCCGCAGCCGGCGTCGAACTTGTGCTCGTTCTCGAACAGCGGGGCATTGCAGCAGACGCAATGGTAGATGCCGTGCTCGTCGCTGACCCGGTAGTTACCGCTGAAGGGCGGCTCGGTGCCCTGCTCACGGGTGACCCGATACTGCTCGGGAGTCAGCTGCTGGCGCCACTCTGTCTCCTGCTTGACGATCTTGTTGCGCATGGCGTGCCTCCTCATTGGTCTGCCTCAGAGCGTTCCACTCGCTCTATCTACCTGGGTCCGTTGTGCCTCAGACATTGAAGCGGAAGTGGATCACGTCGCCATCCTGAACAATATACTCCTTGCCCTCCAGACGCCACTTGCCGGCATCCTTGGCGCCCTGCTCGCCGCCCAGGCTCACGAAGTCGTCATAGGCGATGACCTCGGCGCGGATGAAGCCCTTCTGGAAGTCGGTGTGGATCACCCCGGCGGCCTCGGGGGCGGTGGCGCCCACCTTGACGGTCCAGGCGCGCACCTCCTTCACCCCGGCGGTGAAGTAGGTCTGCAGGCCGAGCAGGGCGTAACCGGCGCGGATCACCCGGTCGAGGCCTGGCTCCGCCATGCCCATCTCGTCGAGGAACATGGCGCGCTCCTCGTCCTCGAGCTCGGCGATCTCCGCCTCGAGCTGGTTGCACACCGGCACCACCACGGCGCCCTCGGCCTCGGCGATCTCACGCACCACGTCCAGGTAGGGGTTGGCCTCGAAGCCGTCCTCGTTGACGTTGGCAATGTACATGGTGGGCTTGAGGGTCAGGAAGCCGAAGCCCTTGAGCGCCTTCTCGTCGTCCTCGTCGAGGCCGAAGCTTCTCAGCGGCAGGCCCTCGGCCAGGTGCGGCTGGATGCGCTCGAGGATCGCCTTGGTGGCGATGGCCTCCTTGTCGCCGCCCTTGGCCACCCGCACCAGGCGCTGGATGGCGCGCTCCACGGTGTCCAGGTCGGCCAGGGCCAGCTCCATGTTGATGATCTCGATGTCCGCCTGCGGGTCCACCTGATTGGCGACATGAATGACGTTGTCGTTGTCGAAGCAGCGCACCACGTGGGCGATGGCCTGTGTCTCGCGGATGTTGGCCAGGAACTTGTTGCCCAGCCCCTCCCCCTTGGAGGCGCCCGCCACCAGGCCGGCGATGTCGACGAACTCCATGGTGGTGGGCAGTACCTTCTGCGGCTTGACGATCTCGGCCAGGGCGTCGAGGCGCGGATCGGGCATCGGCACGATGCCCACGTTGGGCTCGATGGTGCAGAAGGGGAAGTTCTCGGCGTCGATGCCGGACTTGGTGAGGGCGTTGAAGAGGGTCGACTTGCCGACGTTGGGCAGGCCGACGATACCGCAGTTGAAACCCATAGTCTGTTCCTGAGAATTCTGTGCCGAGAGGAAGGAAAAGTTGGCGCCATTGTAAGGGATGGGGCAATCATCAGCTATAAGCGGGAAGAGCGCCGCTGCGCGGCTGGAAGCTTGAAGAAAAACCCTGCCCCGAGGTTGGCGGATCATGGCTGGCCTCCAGCTTCCAGCTAGTTTTTTCGCCTCAGGCGGAAAAGCTGTGCAGCCGGTTCATGGCCTTGACCCAGTCACCGGCAAGCGCCAGTGGCAGGCTAGCCAGGCACTCGTCGATGGCGTCTTCGATAGCGGCGTGTTCGGCCTTGCCGGGGCGACCCAGTACGTAGTGGGTCACCTGTTTCGCATCGCCCGGATGACCGATGCCGAGGCGCAAGCGGTGGAAACCACGCTCGTTGCCGAGCGCGCTGACGATGTCGCGCAGCCCGTTGTGGCCACCGTGGCCGCCGCCGGTCTTGTAGCGGGCGGTGCCGGGGGCGATGTCGAGCTCGTCGTGGGCCACCAGCAGCTCGTCGGGGACGATCTTGTAGAACTGGCAGAGCGCCGCTACGGCGCCACCGCTGCGGTTCATGAAGGTCGTCGGGTTGAGCAGGTGGATGTCCTGGCCCTCCAGCTGGACCCTGGCGTAGCGGCCGAGGAGCTTGCGGTCGGGGCGCAGTTCTGCCCCTGCGCGGCGCGCTACCGCCTCCACCAGCCAGGCGCCGGCATTGTGACGGGTGGCCTCATAGTCGGCGCCGGGATTGCCCAGCCCGATGATCGCTCTGACCTGACTCATGGCTGCTGTCTCCAAAAAAAATCAAGCGCCGGGGCGCTTGATCGTAACCGTTAGGGGCCGCGACGCGCACGGCCCCCGGACGGTGAGAAGGACGCGGTGAGGATTACGCCTCACCGCCTTCCTCGCCTTCCTCGCCCTCGGCGGCTTCGCCTTCGTCGCCACCGCGAACCTTGGGCTTGGTGACGCTGAGCACGGCGTTGTCGTGGTCCTCGCCATGGGTCAGGTCGACCAGGGTCACGCCGGCCGGCAACTTGAGGTCGGAGAGGTGCAGGGTGGTGCCCAGCTCGACCTCGGAGATGTCCACTTCCAGGAAGTCGGGCAGGTCCTTCGGCAGGCAGCTGATCTGAACTTCGTTGGCCAGCACGTGCAGCTCGCCCTCGTTATCCTTGATCGGCTTGGAGTTCTCCTCGCCCACCACGTGCAGCGGCACGTTGATGGTGATCTCGTGGGTGGCATCCACGCGCAGGAAGTCGGCATGGGTGATCAGCGGCTTGAAGGGGTGACGCTGCATATCACGCACCACCACCTGCTCGCTCTTGCCGTCGACGACCAGGTCGATCACGGAGGAGAAGAAGGACTCGCTCTCGACGGCCTTGTAGAAGGCGGACTTCTCCACGGAGATCGGCTGGGGGGCGGACTCGCCACCGTAGACGATGGCCGGCACCTGAAGGTTCTCACGACGCAGGCGGCGGCTCGCACCTTTCCCCAGGTCGTTACGAACGCTGGCTGTAAGGGTAAAATCAGACATGGTATTGCCTCTTCATTGGAGTAAGGAAGGCGCCGCGGCCCGCGACCTGACCGTGACGCTTCCAATTGCCCCGCAGGGCGCTTTCCGGCGCCTGTTCCCGAGCCCCCGAGCATGGCGCTCGGGGCCCGTCTCGGTGGAACGCTTAATGGAACATGGCGCTGACGGATTCTTCGTTGCTCACTCGACGGATCGCCTCGGCGATCAGGCCGGCCACGCTGAGCTGGCGGATATGGCCGCAGCGGCGGGCGCTGTCGGAGAGCGGAATGGTATCGGTGACCACTACCTCGTCGAGTACCGAGCCGACGATGTTGTCCACCGCGGGCCCCGAGAGGATCGGATGGGTGGCGTAGGCCACGACGCGCAGGGCGCCGTGGTCCTTGAGGGCCTCGCCGGCCTTGCACAGGGTGCCGGCGGTATCGATCATGTCGTCCACCACCACGCAGTTGCGCCCCTCGATCTCGCCGATGATGTGCATCACCTGGGCCTGGTTGGCCTGGGGGCGGCGCTTGTCGATGATAGCGAGATCGGCGTTGAGCTGCTTGGCGATGGCCCGGGCGCGAACCACGCCGCCGACGTCGGGGGAGACCACCACCAGGTTCTCGTAGTTCTGGCGCTCGATGTCATCGAGCAGGATCGGCGAGCCGTAGACGTTGTCCACCGGCACGTCGAAGAAGCCCTGGATCTGGTCGGCATGCAGGTCCATGGTCATCACCCGGTCGACGCCGGCCTTGACCATCATGTCGGCGACGATCTTGGCCGAAATCGGCACGCGAGCGGAGCGCACGCGACGATCCTGGCGGGCGTAACCGTAGTAGGGCACCACGGCGGTGATCCTGGTGGCCGAGGCACGACGCAGGGCGTCGATCATCAGGATCAGCTCCATCAGGTTGTCATTGGTCGGCGCACAGGTGGACTGCAGGACGAAGACATCCTTGCCGCGCACGTTCTCGTTGATCTCTACCGCGATCTCGCCGTCGCTGAACTGACCGACCGTGGCGTTGCCCATGCGGGTGTCCAGACTCTCGGCGATCTTTCGGGCGAGTTCCGGATTGGCGTTCCCGGCGAAAACCATCAATTTTGACACGCGCAGCCACCTATGCAGGGTTGGGTCATCGGGTGTCGATGGGGGCGCCACCGCCCGGGCGGGGCTCATCGACCCAGAACATCATGGAGGGGAGAGCGATTCAGTCCGCGGGCCTTGAAGGCCTGCCAGCGCCCGGCGATCTCGGCGAGCAGCCGGTCGGCGTCGGATTCGCGGGCCAGGCGGGCAAAGACGCAGGCGCCGGTGCCGGTCAGCAGGGCTGGTGCCCTCGACGACAACCAGTCGAGCACCTCTGCCACGGGCGGGTAGAGGACCCTGACCGTGCCCTCGCAGTCGTTACACCAGCTCGACGCTCCCCCCTGAAGAGCGCGCGCCATGGTAATCGGGGGGGTGTTGCGTGTCAATTCGTCGGCCCCGAACACCGCCGGGGTGGAGACCGCCACGCCGGGGTGGATCACCACGAACCAGGGCGTGTCGAGGGCCACCGGGGTGAGGCGTTCGCCGACCCCTTCCCCCCAGGCGGCATGGCCGCGCACGAACACCGGCACGTCGGCGCCCAGGGTGAGTCCCAGCTCGGCCAGGCGGTCAAGCGACAGGCCCAGGCCCCACAGGGCGTCGAGGCCGAGCAGCGCGGTGGCGGCGTCACTGCTGCCTCCGCCCAGGCCGCCGCCCAGCGGCAGGCGCTTCTCCAGGTGGATCTCGGCGCCCAGCCGGTGGCCGTTCTCGGCCTGAAGCAGGCGGGCGGCACGCAGGATCAGGTTCTCCTCCATGGCCACCCCGGGGATCTCCGGGGCCAGGTGGATCTCGCCGTCATCGCGGCGATGGAAGCGTAGGGTGTCGCCATGGTCGAGGAACTGGAACAGGGTCTGCAGCTCGTGATAGCCGTCCGGACGACGGCCGACAATATGCAGCAGGCGGTTGAGCTTGGCCGGTGCTGGCAAGGTCAGGGTTGCATCAGTCATCTGCTCAGTCATCGACGACGGGGCGCCAGTCGGTCACCACCAGGGTGACGCGCAGGTCGCCGTAGGTCATCACCAGCCGGCGCGGCAGCCACAGCGACTCGGCCAGGGTCCAGTCGCGGTAGTCGATCTCCCAGCCATCCTGTGCGAGCCGCAGGGGGAAGCCGAGATCATCCTCGTCCAGCTGATAGTCGCTGTCCGTGCCAGGCAGGCCGCGCACCCAGTCCTGCAGGGCGCCCACCGGCAGCGACCAGCCGAGCTGCTCCTCCATCAGTGCCTCGGGGGTCTCGGCCTCGAAACGGCCCTCGGAGGTGGTCAGCGAGAAGCGCCCCTCGCGGCCCTCCAGGGTGCTGCGGCCACTGCCGAAGGGGCCGCTGAGCAGCATCCGGTAGTAGTGGGGGTGCTGGCTCCAGTCCAGGTTGGCGCTGGTGCCGTCCTGGGAGGTGCGCAGTCCGACTCGGGCCGCGAGGATCCAGGTGTCCAGGGCCTCGATGCGCTCGGCCTGGGCCTGCCACTGGCCGGCGCTGCGCTCGCCATCCGGGGCGGGTGTGCGGCCGGCGCAGCCGGCCAGCAGCAGCAGGGCGAGCAGGGGGATCAGGGGTCTGGCAAGCAAGCGCGGTGTCATGGGGTCTCTCTCGGGGGATTCGGGAAGGGCTCAGGGGGCCAGCTCGGGGATGCGTCGCAGCAGCTCATCGATCAGCGGGCGCTCATCGAAGCGCTCCAGCGCCTCGGCCAGCCGCTCGCGGGCCTCGGCGCGCCGCTCCAGTGCCCACAGCACCTCGATCAGGTGGGCGGCGATCTCCTGGTCGGGCATCTGGGCGTAGGCGCGTTCGAGCCAGGGCAGGGCGCGCTCGGGGTCGCCCAGGCGATAGTGTACCCAGCCCAGGCTGTCCAGGATGGCAGGGTTGTCGGGATCGAGCGCGTGGGCGCGCTCGATCATCTCGCGAGCCTCGTCGAGACGCTCGCTGATGGCCAGGTCGGCCAGGGTGTAACCCAGGGCGTTGAGGGCCATGGCGTTGTCAGGATCGCGCTCGATGATCCGCCCAAGGTCGCGCTCCATGGCCTCGAGGTCGCCGGACTCCCAGGCGCGCATCGCGCGCAGATAGAGCAGCTGCTCGTCGTTGGGGGTGCGGTCGAGCTCACGGTCAAGCAGGGCGGTGGCCTCGTCGACGAGGCCACCGCGCTCCAGCAGCTCCATCTCCAGAGTGACCAGGTCGGCGAAATGCACCTCGTGGCGCAGCCGCTCGATGCGCAGGAAGGCCCGGGCATCGAGCAGGCGATCATCCTCGATCAGCATCTCGGCGGCGCGCAGCCGGGCCGCCAGGAATTCGGGTCCCGGCGCCACCTGGCGGTAGTAGAGCAGGGCATTGTCCACCTCGCCTTCCGCCTCGGCGGTGGCACCGAGCAGCAAGAAGGCCAGCGGTGGGGTGTCGGCGTCATCCACCAGCGGCAGCAGCAGGCGGCGGGCCGCTTCGGTGGCGTGCTCGTCGAGGTAGAGTCGGGCCAGCGCCAGGCGCAGCTCCTCATTGCCGGCGTGATTATCGAGCAGCGCATCGATACTCGCTTCGGCGGCGGCAACGTTGCCGAGGCGAAGCTCGCTCTGGGCCAGCAGCAGGATGAAGCGGGCATCGTCCGGCGAGGCGGCAAGCCCACGGCGTGCGGCATCGCGAGCGCCCCGGTGGTCGCTGCGCTCCTGAGCCAGGCGGGCACGAGTCAGCCACAGCGCCGGTAGCTCGGGGGCGCTCTCGCCCAGACGCGCCAGGCGCCGTTCGGCAGCAACGGTGTCGCCGGCGGAGACCTCCAGCAATGCAGTGGCCAGTTCGGCATCCTGGCGAACCGCCTCCTGGGGCGCGCGAGGCAGCCAGGGGCGCAGCAGCGCCAGTAGCGGCACCGGGTTGGCGTTCTCGGCCAGCGCGGCCTCGATGAAGGCGGTCAGGTCGCTCTCGCTGCCGCGCTCGATCACTGCCAGGCGCTGGCGCAGCGCCTCGGGCCAATCGCCACGCTGGACGGCCAGCCCGGCCAGCAGCCGCGAGGGTGCCTCGGCATCGGGGGCCAGGGCCTGCCAGCGATCGGCGGCCTGGGCCAGCAGTTCGCTGTCGTTGCTGAAGCTGGCCGCCAGGGCAGCGCGCTCGGCCAGCGTCGGGCTGGCATAACGCTCGGTGGCCTCCAGGTAGCCCAGGGTCGCGCGGCGGTAGTCGCCGCGCTGGCCGGCCAGCTCGGCGGTGAGCAGACCGGCCAGCCCCGCGGCGTCCAGGCCTCGCGTGACGGGCGGGGCGCCGGCCAGGGGGTCGTCCAGGGGGGCGCCCGCCCCGCCCACTGCCGACAGCGTCTGACAGCCGGCGAGCAGCACCGCCAGCGCCAGCGGGGCGAGACGGGCGAAAAGCGGGCGAAGTCGCGATGGGAGAACGGCAGGCATGGGCGTCTCGTTGGCAGGGCCGAAGGGCCAGCATAACGGCTTGACCGGCGTGGGCAAAGCGCACCACGGTAGGCGGTCAAGCGGGCGACGCTATGGTAGTATCTTCGCCCAATGATCAGGATGCCGCCCAGGCCGGCCACCACTAGCAAAGATGCCCGACGCATGACGCTGCTTGCCCTAGGAATCAACCATCGAACCGCCACCGTCGAGGTGCGCGAGCAGGTGGCCTTCAACCCAGCCCAGCTGGAGATGGCGCTCTGCGAGCTGCGTAGCTTGCCACAGGTCAAGGAGGCGGCAGTTCTCTCGACCTGCAACCGCACCGAGCTCTATTGCGTCACCGAGCCCCAGGGCGAGGCGGCCGTCCTCGACTGGCTGGGTCGCTTCCATGGCCTGCCGGTGTCGGATCTCACGACCTGTGCCTATCACTATCTGGACAACGATGCTGCCCGCCACCTGATGCGGGTGGCCGTGGGGCTGGACTCCATGGTGCTGGGCGAGCCGCAGATCCTCGGCCAGCTCAAGGACGCCTACCAGAGCAGTCGCGAGGCCCGCGGGCTCGGCAAGGAGCTCGAGTGCCTGTTCCAGCACACCTTCGCGGTGGCCAAGCAGGTGCGCACCGAGACCGGCATCGGCCGCAACCCGGTGTCGGTGGCCTATGCGGCGGTCAGCCTGGCCAGCCGCATCTTCGACGACTTCGGTCGCGCCCGGGCCCTGCTGATCGGCGCCGGTGAGACCATCGAGCTGGTGGCCCGCCACCTGGTCGAGGCCGGCGTGCGCCAGCTCACCGTGGCCAACCGCACCCGTGAGCGGGCCGAGCTGCTGGCCGGCGGCCTGGGGGGGCGTGCCATTGCCCTGGATGAGATTCCCGATGCCCTGGTGGAGGCCGATATCGTCATCTCCTCCACCGCCGCCCCCCTGCCGATCATCGGCAAGGGCATGGTGGAGCGAGCGCTGAAGAAGCGCCGCCATCGGCCGATCTTCATGGTCGATATCGCCGTGCCCAGGGACATCGAACCCGAGGTGGGCAAGCTCTCCGACATCTTTCTCTACTCCGTCGATGACCTGCAGGAGGTGATCGAGGAGAACCGCCGTCATCGCCAGGTGGCCGCCGACCAGGCCGAATCGCTGATCGAACACGGCGTGGGCGCCTGGCTCCATGAGCGGCGCATCCGCAGCGGCGGCGAGCTGATCCACGACTTCCGCAGCCGTGGGGAGTCGCTGCGCGATCTCTCCCTGGAGCAGGCCCTGGCGCGACTGGGACGCGGTGAGGACCCCGAGGCGGTGGTACGCCGCCTGGCTCACCAGCTCACCAACCGGTTGCTGCATCGCCCCACCGTGGCGCTGCGCGAGGCCGCCTCCGTTGAACGCCACGACCTGCTCGAGGCCGCCGGCGCCCTGCTGCTCGACGCCGCCACCGACAAGACCCGATAGGACAACCCATGAAAGCTTCCTTGCGTCAGCGCCTCGACGCCTTCGGCGAGCGCTTCGAGGAGCTCTCCGCCTTGCTGGCGGAGCCCGAAGTGATCGGCGATCAGAGCCGCTTCCGCGACTACTCCCGCGAATATGCCGAACTCGAGCCTCTGGTGGAGGCCTGGCGCGAGTTCCGCGGCGTGGAGAGCGACATCGAGGACGCCGAGCAGTTGGCCTCCGACAGCGACCCGGAGATGCGTGAGCTGGCCGCCCTGGAGCAGGCCGAGGGGCGCGAGAAGCTGGAGGCGCTGGACGAACGGCTCAAGCAGCTGCTGGTGCCCAGGGACCCCGATGATGGCCGCAGCGTCTTCCTGGAGGTGCGCGCCGGCACCGGCGGTGACGAGGCGGCACTGTTCGCCGGCGACCTCTTCCGCATGTACTCCCGCTACGCCGAGCAGCACGGCTGGAAGGTGGAGGTGGTCAGCGCCAGCCACGGCGAGCAGGGTGGCTACAAGGAGATCATCTCGCGCATCAAGGGCGAGGGGGTCTATGCGCGACTCAAGTTCGAATCCGGCGCACACCGGGTGCAGCGGGTGCCGGCGACCGAGTCCCAGGGGCGCATCCACACCTCTGCCTGCACCGTGGCCGTGATGCCCGAGGCCGATGCGGTGGGCGACATCGCGATCAACTCCGCCGATCTGCGCGTGGACACCTTCCGCTCCAGCGGCGCCGGCGGCCAGCACGTCAACACCACCGACTCCGCGATCCGCATCACCCACCTGCCCAGCGGGGTGGTGGTGGAGTGCCAGGAGGAGCGCAGCCAGCACAAGAACCGCGCCAAGGCGATGTCGTTGCTGGCGTCGCGGCTCCGGCAGAGCGCCGTGGACTCTCGCCGCCAGGCCCAGGCCGATGAGCGCAAGAGCCTGGTGGGCTCCGGTGATCGCAGCGAGCGCATCCGGACCTACAACTTCCCCCAGGGGCGGGTCACCGACCACCGCATCAACCTGACCCTCTACAAGCTCGGCGAGGTCATCAGCGGCGAGCAACTCGACGAGGTGATCGAACCGCTGATCCACGAGTACCAGGCGGAGCAGCTCGCCGCCCTGCAGCAGGAGGCCTGATAATGGTGCGCCTCGATGCCCTGCTGGTCGAGTCGGCGGCGCGCCTGGCGGTGGCCGGCTCGACCACGCCGCGTCTCGATGCCGAGGTGCTGCTCTGTCATGTGCTCTGCGTCGATCGCACCTGGCTCTACACCTGGGGCGATCGTGCGGCCGAGGCGGCGGTGGTGGCAGGCTTCGAGGCGCTGCTGGTGCGCCGCGAAGCCGGTGAACCGGTGGCCTACCTCACCGGTGAGCGGGAGTTCTGGGGGCTGAGCCTGGCCACCGAGCCGAGCACCCTGATTCCGCGCCCCGACACCGAGACCCTGGTGGAGGCCGCCCTGGAAAAGGCGGGCAAGACCGCTGGGCGCCTGCTGGACCTGGGCACCGGCACCGGCGCCATCACGCTGGCCTTCGCCAGCGAGCGGCCGGGCTGGACGGTACTGGGGGTGGACCTGCGCCCCGAAGCGGTAGCGCTCGCCGAACGCAATGCTGCGCGGCTGGGTATCGTCAATGCCGCGTTTCGTCAGAGCGACTGGTTCGCGGCCCTCGCCGAGGAGCGCTTCGGCCTGATTGTCTCCAACCCGCCCTATCTCGCCGATGATGACCCGCACCTGGCCCGGGGCGATGTGCGCTTCGAGCCGGTGAGTGCCCTGGTGGCCCGGGAGGGCGGCCTGGCCGACCTGCACCATCTGGTCCGCGCGGCGTGTGAGCACCTGACGCCGGGCGGCTGGCTGCTGCTGGAGCACGGCGCCGAGCAGGGCGCGGCGGTGCGCCAGGCCCTGGGGGATGCCCGCTACCAGTCGGTGGCCAGCCGCTGCGACCTGGCCGGCCATGAACGGGTGAGTCTGGGGTGCTGGTCGGGGCGTTGAGGGTTCAACTGGCAGTGGCTGGCGGGGGTGTGGTACATCTTGACCAGAAAATAACACCGAAAGCCGCCGTGATTTCATGGCTGAAGACCAGAATATCGCCATCGCAGCGGTCGTTTTCAGTCCGATCGACTGTCACGCCGGCACGTTCTGCCACTCCCTGGACCGATCAGCCGCCGCCATGAAAGCCAAGTCCCGCACCCTCGACCGCATCGACCTCAAGATCCTGCGCTGCCTGCAGGATAACGCCCGCATCTCCTACGTCGACCTCGCCGCCCAGGTGGGGCTCTCCACCACGCCCTGCCTGGAGCGGGTCAAACGCCTGGAGCGCGCGGGCGTGATCCGTGGTTACAAGGCGGTGCTCGATCCTCGTGCGCTGAAGGCCAACCTGCTGGTCTTCGTGGAGATCAGCCTGGAGACCCAGTCGCCGGCGGTGTTCGACGAGTTCCGCCGCGCCGTCTCCAAGCTGCCCCAGATCCAGGAGTGTCACCTGGTCTCGGGGCAGTTCGACTATATCCTCAAGTGCCGCATCCCCGAGATGTCCGCCTATCGCCAGCTGCTCGGCGACGTGGTGCTGACCCTGCCGGGGGTCAAGGAGTCCAAGAGCTACGTGGTGATGGAGGAGGTCAAGGAGGAGTTCTCCCTCCACGTGCCCGATATCGAGGAGTTCGACGACAAGTGACCTCGACCATGAACGACGCCGACCTGCTGCGCTACAGCCGCCAGATCATGCTGGCCCAGATCGATATCCAGGGGCAGGAGCGGCTGCTGGCCGGCCGGGCCCTGGTGGTGGGTGCCGGGGGGCTCGGCTCCCCGGTAGCCCTCTACCTGGCCGCCGCAGGGGTGGGGCACCTGACCCTGGCCGATGCCGACGCGGTGGAGCTCTCCAACCTGCAGCGCCAGATCGCCCACGGCGAGGCGGATCTAGGGCGCAACAAGGCCGAGTCGGCCCGCGATTCGGCGAGAGCGCTCAACCCCGGCTGCACCATCGAGACGCTGACCTCCCACCTGGCGGGTGCGGCCATGGCCGCGGCGGTGGCGGCGGCCGACGTGGTGCTCGATTGCACCGACCGCTTCTCCAGCCGCTACGCCATCAATGCCGCCTGCCGCGAGGCCGGTGTGCCGCTGGTCTCCGGTGCGGCGATCCGCTTCTCCGGGCAGCTGGCGGTGTTCGATCCCCGCGATCCCGAATGCCCCTGCTACGCCTGCCTCTATCCGCCGGACGGCGGCGGCGACGAGGCGCTCTCCTGCGCAGAGAGCGGCGTGGTGGCGCCGCTGGTGGGGCTGATCGGCAGCTTCCAGGCGCTGGAGGCGATCAAGCTGCTCAGCGGCGCCGGTACGCCTCAGCGGGGGCTTTCCACCTTCGACGGCCTGAGCGGCCAGTGGCGCCACTTCAGGGTGCCGCGGGATCCCGCTTGCCCGGTCTGCGGCTGAGCGCACGGCTCATGACCCCATCGGCTTCCGGCCCCTCCTGCCTCGATCGGCGTCCGGCCTCCTGGTACCGCGACTCCATTGCCGTCGACCTCGGCTCCTGCTCGCCACTGGCGGGGGAAGTGCGTGCCGACGTCTGCGTGATCGGTGGTGGGGTCACCGGCTGCTCGGCGGCGCTGCATCTGGCCGAGCGCGGCTTCTCGGTGGTACTGCTGGAGGCCAGCGAGATCGGCCACGGCGCCTCCGGGCGCAGCGGGGGGCAGATCCTGCCGGGGCTGGGCACCGACATCGCCACCGTGGAGCAGGCGCTGGGCCTGTCGGCCGCCCGCGATATCTGGGCGATGAGCCGGGAGGCGGTGCGTCTGACCGCCGAGCTCATCGAGCGCCACGCCATTCCCTGTGACCTCGCCTGGGGCTACCTGCATGCCGCGGTGAAGCCGCGCCACGTGCGCGAGCTCAAGGTCTTCCGCGACCGCCTGGCGCGGGACTATGGCTACGAGGCGCTGAGCTGGCTCGAGGGCGAGGCCCTGTACGAGCACGTGGTCAGCGACGCCTATCCCGGGGCGCTGCTCGAGAGCGAGGCGGGCCACCTGCACCCGCTCAACTACACCCTGGGCCTGGCCCGCGCCGCCCGCGAGGCGGGGGCCGTGCTCCACGAGGGCAGCCCGGCGCTGGAGATCCGCCGCGGCTCGCCCCACCGAGTGGTGACGCCCGCGGGCAGCGTCACCGCCGACTTCGTGGTGCTGGGCACCAACGCCTTCCAGCACGGCCTGGTGCCTGAACTGGAGGGCCGGGTGATGCGCGCCGCCAACTACATCATCGCCACCGAACCGCTCTCCGCGGAGCGCGCCGCCCGGGTGCTGCCGCAGAATGATGCCCTGTCGGACGCCAACTTCGTGCTCGATTACTATCGCCTCTCCGCTGACCGACGACTGATCTACGGCGGCGAGGTGAGCTACACCGGCCGCGAGCCGCTCGGCCTGCAGGCGCGGATGGATGCCAAGATCGCTCGTCTCTTCCCGGTGCTGCGCGGAGTGGGCATCGACTACCGCTGGGGCGGCGAGGTGGCCATCACCCTCAATCGGGCGCCGGACTTCGGCCGAATCGGCCAGTCGCTCTACTACGCCCAGGGCTACTCCGGCCACGGCATGGCGCTGGCGGGGCTGGCCGGCAGGCTGATGGCCGAGGCGGTGGTCGGCCAGGGGGAGCGCTTCGATGCCTTCGCCGCCATGCCTCATCGCCGCTTTCCCGGCGGCGGGCGGCTGCGCACGCCGCTGCTGGTGCTGGCCACCGCCTTCTACAAGCTGCGCGATCGACTATGACGAGCGCCCGGCCGCCGGGCGACTGACGAGGTACCCATGAAAGACCTGGAAAGCTGGTTGAAGGAGCGACGCATCACCGAGGTGGAGTGCCTGGTAACGGACATCACCGGCATCGCCCGCGGCAAGATCACGCCGGTCTCCAAGTTCGTGGCCGAGAAGGGCATGCGCCTCCCGGAGAGCGTGCTGCTGCAGTCGGTGACCGGCGACTACGTCGAGGACGACATC
Organism: Halomonas sp. HK25; assembly: GCF_047795635.1. Lineage (GTDB taxonomy): Bacteria > Pseudomonadota > Gammaproteobacteria > Pseudomonadales > Halomonadaceae > Halomonas. The sequence continues at coordinate 1,494,909 of NZ_CP181044.1, forward strand.
TACTATTCGCTGCTCGACCCCGCGGATATCGACATGATCTGCAAGCCCGATGGGGGGGCGGCCTATCCGGTGCCCTGGGCGCTGGAGCCCACCGCCCAGGTGATTCACGACTGCTTCGACAAGATGGGCAACCCCATCGAGCTCTCCGCCCGCAACCAGCTCAAGAAGGTGCTGGCGCTCTATACCGAGCAGGGCTGGCGGCCCATCGTGGCGCCGGAGATGGAGTTTTACCTGACCAAGCGCTGCGAGGATCCGGACCTGCCGCTGCAGCCGCCCATCGGCAGAAGCGGTCGCCAGGAGACCGGTCGCCAGTCGTTCTCCATCGACGCCGCCAACGAGTTCGACCCGCTGTTCGAGGACATGTACGACTGGTGCGAGGCCCAGGGGCTGGATATCGACACCCTGATCCACGAGGAGGGCACCGCCCAGATGGAGATCAACTTCCGTCATGGCGACCCGCTGACCCTGGCCGATCAGGTGTTCCTGTTCAAGCGCACCATGCGTGAGGCGGCGCTGAAGCACGACGTGGCCGCCACCTTCATGGCCAAGCCGGTGACCAATGAACCGGGCAGTGCCATGCATATTCACCAGAGCGTGCTCGACGCGAAGAGCGGCAAGAGCATCTTCTCCAACGCCGACGGCACCATGAGCCAGCTGTTCCTGCACCATATCGGCGGGCTGCAGAAGTTCATCCCCGAGTCACTGCCGCTGATGGCCCCGAACGTCAACTCCTTCCGCCGCTTCCTGCCCGACACCTCGGCGCCGGTCAATGTGGAATGGGGCGAGGAGAACCGCACCTGCGGCCTGCGAGTGCCCGACTCCAACCCGCAGAACCGCCGGGTCGAGAACCGCCTGCCGGGCGCCGACGCCAACGCCTATCTGGCCATCGCGGCGTCCCTGCTCTGCGGCTACCTGGGGATGATCCAGAAGCTCAACCCCTCGGCGCCGGTGCAGGGGCGCGCCTTCGAACGCCGCAACCTGCGCCTGCCTTTCACCCTGGAGCAGGCGCTGGAGCGCATGGAGCACTGTGCCGAGCTCGAGACCTACATGGGCAGCAAGTTTGTGACCGGCTTCGTGGCGGTCAAGCGGGTGGAGAACGAGAACTTCAAGCGCGTGATCAGCTCCTGGGAGCGGGAATTCCTGCTGCTGAGCGTCTGAGGCGCACTGACAGCGTTGAGACCGCGCGCCGAGCGGGCGGCTACGCTGTCCCCGTCGGCCCCCTCCAGGGCGACCGATAACAACAAGTGACGAGAGGTTAAGGATGATGCAAACCAAGCGACTCTCCCTGGCCGTAGCCGCCGCCAGCCTGGCGCTCGCCGCCGCCGCCGCCCAGGCCGCAGGCGAAGTCAGGGTCTACAACTGGTCCGACTACATCGCCCCGGACACCCTGGAGAAGTTTACCGAGGCCACCGGCATCGAGGTGATCTACGACGTCTACGACAGCAACGAGGTGCTCGACGCCGCCCTGCTCGCCGGGCGCTCCGGTTATGACGTGGTGGTGCCCTCCAACCACTACCTGACCCGCCATGTCAGCGCCGGCGTCTACCGCGAACTGGACCATGACAAGCTGCCCAACCTGGGCAATCTCAACCCGGAGCTGATGGACGACCTGGAGTCCGTGGACCCGGGCAGTCGCCACTCGGTCCCCTACATGTGGGGCACCAACGGCATCGGCTACAACGTCGATCGGGTCACCGAGATCCTCGGCGAGGATGCGCCGACCGACTCCTGGGCGCTGCTCTTCGACCCCGAGGTGACCGCTGCCCTGCGCGAGGGGGGCTGCGGCCTCTCCATGCTTGACTCCGGCGACGAGATGCTCTCGCCGGCCATGGCCTACCTGGGCCTCTCACCGCTCTCCGAGGAGTCCGCGGACCTCGAGGCCGCCGGTGACCTGATCGCCGCGGTGCGCGACGACATCACCTACTTCCACTCCTCGCGCTACATCACCGACCTCGCCAACGGGGACATCTGCGTGGCGGCGGGCTACTCCGGCGATATCTTCCAGGCCGCCGACCGCGCCGAGGAGGCGGGCCGCGACTTCACTATCGCCTACAGCATCCCCAGGGAGGGCGCCGCGCTCTGGTTCGACATGATGGCGATCCCCGTCGATGCGCCGAACCCGGACAACGCCCACGCCTTCATCAACTTCATCCTCGAGCCCGAGATCACCGCGGCGATCACCGAGTACGTGGTCTATGCCAACCCCAACCTGGCCGCCAATGCGTTCCTCGATCCCGAGCTCCTCAACGACCCGGCCATCTATCCCGACCAGGAGGTGATGGACAATCTCTACGTGGCCGAGGAGAAGCCGCTGGCCGTGCAGCGCGTGCGTACCCGGGTGTGGAACCGCGTCAAGTCAGGCCGCTGAGGTCGCCGCTGCCCGCGGCGATGGGCGCCGTGGGCAAGCCGAAGATGGAGCTGCTGATGCCCCCCAATGAGACCGCCGCACGCCCCCATGGGCGACCCACCGGTGATGCCCTGGTCGAGATCCGTCGCATCAGCAAGCGTTTCGACGGTGAGCTGGCGGTGGACGACGTCAACCTGACCATCCGGCAGGGCGAGATCTTCGCCCTGCTGGGCGGGTCGGGCTCCGGCAAGTCAACCCTGCTGCGCATACTGGCCGGCTTCGAGACGCCCAGTGACGGGCAGGTCCTGCTCGACGGCGAGGACATCACCGCCATGCCGCCCTTTGAGCGGCCGATCAACATGATGTTCCAGTCCTACGCGCTCTTTCCCCACATGACCGTGGCGCAGAACATCGCCTTCGGGCTCAAGCAGGACCGCCTCCCCCGAGCCGAGATCGAGCAGCGGGTGACCGAGATGCTCAAGCTCGTTCACATGGAGGCCTTCGCCCGGCGCAAGCCCCAGCAGCTCTCTGGCGGCCAGCGCCAGCGGGTGGCCCTGGCCCGCTCGCTGGCCAAGCGGCCCAAGCTGCTGCTGCTCGACGAGCCCATGGGCGCGCTGGACAAGAAGCTGCGCACCGAGATGCAGCTCGAGGTGGTGACGATCCTCGAGCGGGTCGGGGTGACCTGCATCATGGTCACCCATGACCAGGAGGAGGCCATGACCATGGCCGACCGGGTGGCGATCATGTCGGACGGCTGGATTGCCCAGGTGGGCACGCCGGTGGACGTCTACGAGAGCCCGGCGAGCCGCATGGTGGCGGAGTTCGTGGGTACCGTGAACCTCTTCGAGGGGGAGGTTCGCGTCGACGAGGCCGATCACTGCATCATCGCCAGCCCTCAGCTGGGGCGCGATATCCGTATCGGCCACGGGGTCAGCACCCAGGCCGACGAGCGCCGGGTGTGGGTGGCGGTGCGCCCGGAGAAGACCGCGCTCTCCCGCACGCGGCCGGAGGGCGACTACAACTGGACGGCCGGCAAGGTAGAGGATATCGCCTATCTGGGCGGGCTCTCGGTCTACTACGTGCGCACCGGGACGGGCGTCCTGGTCAAGGCCAGCCTGGCCAACGTGGAGCGTCGCGGCGACCGGCCCGACTGGGACGAGCCGGTCTACGTCGGCTGGGACGCGATGAGCGCCGTGGTGTTGAATGAGTGAGTGCTGCATGAGTGAGTGCTGCATGAGTGAGCGCCCCCTGAGCCCCGGCCGGAATAGGTGAGGAGCCTATGACACCCACTGCCTTCGAGCGCCTGAAACGGCGCCTGCGTCCCGGGCGCGGCTGGGTCATCGCCGTGCCGCTGGTGTGGCTGGCGCTGTTCTTTCTGGCGCCCTTCGCCATCGTACTGAAGATCAGCCTGTCGGAGGCGGCCATCGCGGTGCCGCCCTACCAGCCGATCCTCGACGTCACGGCCGAGACCCTCAACATCGCCCTGAATCTGGGCAACTACCTGTTCCTGGCCAGCGATTCGCTCTATGTGGCGGCCTACTGGGGCTCGCTGAAGATCGCCTTCCTCTCGACCGTCTTCTGCCTGCTGATCGGCTACCCCATGGCCTACGCCATGGCCCGGGCCCCGGCGCGCTGGCAGCTGGTGCTGCTGCTGCTGGTGATGCTGCCCTCCTGGACCTCCTTCCTGATCCGGGTCTACGCCTGGATGGGCATCCTCAGCAACAACGGCCTGCTCAACAATCTGCTGCTGTGGGTCGGCCTCATCGATTCGCCGATCCGCATGATGAATACCAATTTCGCTGTGATGCTGGGCATCGTCTACGCCTACCTGCCGTTCATGATCCTGCCGCTCTACGCCAATCTGACCCGGCTCGACGACTCCCTGCTGGAGGCCGCCTCGGACCTGGGGTCGCGCACCTTCAACACCTTCCTCACCGTGACCCTGCCACTCTCCAAGGGGGGAATCATCGCCGGCTCCATGCTGGTGTTCATCCCCGCAGTAGGGGAGTACGTGATCCCCGAGCTGCTCGGCGGGCCCAATACGGTAATGATTGGCAAGGTGCTGTGGGAGGAGTTCTTCCTCAACCGCGACTGGCCGGTGGCCTCGGCCCTGGCCATGGTGATGCTGCTGCTGCTGCTGATCCCCATCGCGCTGTTCCACCGCTATCAGTCCCGTGAACTGCAGGAGTGAGCATGCGCAAGCCGTCGTTCACCACGCTGATGCTGATCCTGGGGCTGCTGTTCCTCTACCTGCCGATGGTGGTGCTGGTGGTCTATTCGTTCAACTCGTCGCGGCTGGTGACGGTGTGGGCGGGCTTCTCCGGACGCTGGTACCTGGAGCTGCTGCGCGACCGGCAGATACTGGCCGCGGTGTGGACCAGCCTGCGCATCGCCTTCTTCTCGGCCTCCATGGCGGTCTGCCTGGGCACCCTGGCCGCCTTCGTGATGACCCGCTTCGGCCGCTTCCGCGGCAAGACCGCGCTCTCCAGCATGGTCACCGCACCGCTGGTGATGCCTGAGGTGATCACCGGCCTGTCGCTGCTGCTGCTGTTCGTGCAGATGGCCCAGATCATCGGCTGGCCGGCGGATCGCGGCATGGCTACCATCTGGATTGCCCACACCACCTTCTGCAGCGCTTACGTGGCGGTGGTGGTGTCCTCGCGGCTGCGCGAGGTGGATCGCTCCATCGAGGAGGCGGCCATGGATCTGGGCGCCCCGCCGGTCAAGACCTTCTTCCAGATCACCCTGCCGGTGATCGCCCCGGCGCTGGCCGCCGGGTGGCTGCTGGCCTTCACCCTGTCGCTGGATGACCTGGTGATCGCCAGCTTCGTCTCCGGCCCCGGGGCCACCACCCTGCCCATGGTGGTGTTCTCCTCGGTGCGCATGGGCGTCTCGCCCAAGATCAATGCCCTGGCCACCCTGATCATCCTGGTGGTATCGCTGGCCACCTTCCTGGCCTGGTACTTCATGCGCCGCAGCGAGTCGCGTCGGCTGGCCGCACTGCGCCAGCAGGAGGCCCCCTGATGGCCATTTCGACGCCTCTGGAGCCCTGTCATGATTGAACATCCCGCCGGCGAGCACGTCGCCTCCTGGTACGCCGCGACTGCCAACCCCGCCCCGGACCGCCCGGCGCTGGAGGGCGAGGTCGAGTGCGATGTCTGCGTGGTGGGGGCCGGCTTCACCGGCATCTCCGCGGCGCTGCACCTGGCCGAACGCGGCCTCTCGGTGGTGGTGCTGGAGGGCGCCCGAGTGGGCTTCGGCGCCTCCGGGCGCAACGGCGGCCAGATGGTCAACAGCTACAGCCGCGACATGGACGTGATCGAGACGAAATACGGCGCCGAGACCGCCCGCGCCCTCGGCGACATGGCCTTCGAGGGCGGCCGCATCATTCGCCGCCGCATCGAGCAGTACGCCATCGACTGCGACCTGCGCGACGGCAACCTCTTCGCCGCCTGCAACCCCCGGCAGCTCAAGGGCCTGCGCGAGCACCAGGCGCTGTGGGAGCGTTACGGCTACCGGGAGCTGGAGCTCCTGGAGGGCGAGGCGGTCAAGCGCGAGGTCGCCTCCGACCGCTACGTCGGCGCCCTGGTGGATCACGGCGGGGGGCATCTCCACCCCCTCAATCTGGTGCTGGGCCAGGCCGCCGCGGTCGAGTCCCTGGGCGGGCGCTTCTTCGAGCAGTCGGCGGTGGAGGAGGTGATCCACGGCGAGCCGGTGGTGCTGCGCACCGCCCGCGGCCGGGTCAAGGCCGAGCGGGTGGTGATGGCCGGCAATGCCTACCTGCGCGGGGTGCTGCCGGAGATCGAGGGCCGGTCGATGCCCTGCGGCACCCAGATCATCACCACCGAGCCGCTGGGCGAGGCGCGCGCTCACGCGCTGATTCCCCGCGGCAAGGCGGTGGAGGACTGCAACTACCTGCTCGACTACTACCGGCTGACCCGCGATCACCGCCTGCTCTTCGGCGGCGGGGTCAACTACGGCGGCGACGACCCGGCCGATATCACCGCGGTGATCCGCCCCAAGCTGCTGGCCACCTTCCCGGGGCTTGCCGACGTCAAGGTGGATCACGCTTGGAGCGGCACCTTTCTGATGACGCTCAACCGACTGCCGCAGTTCGGGGTGGTCAACGGCAACGTCTACTACGCCCAGGGCTACTCCGGCCACGGCGTCACCTGCACCCACCTGGCCGGCCGGCTGATCGCCGAGGTAATGCACGGCCAGGGCGAGCGCTTCGACGCCTTCGCCGGGCTTCCCCAGCTGCCGTTTCCGGGCGGGCGCCTGCTGCGGGTGCCGCTCTCCGCCCTGGGCGCCTGGTACTACGCCACCCGCGACAGGCTGGGCCTCTGAGCTCAGTAGAGGCCGACGGTATCGCCGTTGTCGTCGATATCCAGCCGGGTAGCGGCGGGTGAGGCATTGAGCCCGGGCAGGGTGAGGATATCCCCGGCCAGGGCGTAGACGAAGCCGGCGCCGGCAGAGAGGCGCACCTCGCGCACCGGCAGCCGCCAGCCCGTGGGGGCCCCGAGCCTGCTCGGATCCGACGACAGCGACAGGTGGGTCTTGGCGATGCACACCGGCAGCTCGCCGTGGCCCTGGCGTTGCCAGGCCTCCAGGCGTGCCCGGGCGGCCGGGGAAAAGTCGACCCCCTCGGCGCCGTAGAGTCGGGTGGCGATGCGCTCGATCTTCTCCGTCAGCGGCAGCGCGTCGGGGTAGAGGAAGTGGAAGCCATTGCCGGCGTCGTCGGCCTCATCGATCGCCTCCACTACCGCCTCGGCCAGGTGTCGGGCCCCCTCGCCGCCGTCCCGCACATGGGTGGCGACCACCGCCCTGACCCCCACCGACGCGCACAGCTGGCGGATGACCGCGACCTCGCTGGGATGGTCGCCGGGGAAGGCGTTGATCGCCACCACCGGGGTGATGCCGTGGGCGCGGATGTCGTCGATCTGCTTGAGCAGGTTGGCGCCGCCCTCATGCACCTCGTCGGGGTGCTCGGCGAGCAGGGAGGCGGGCAGCGACTGCCCGGGCGCCAGAGGATGGCGGCCGCTGTGATACTTCAGCGCCCGCACCGTGACCACCAGCACCGCGGCGTCCGGTACCAGGCCCGAGGCGCGGCACTTGATGTTGAAGAAGCGCTCGGCGCCCATGTCGGCGCCGAAGCCCGCCTCGGTGACCAGGAAGTCGCCACCATGCAGGCCGATGCGGTCGGCGACGATTGAGGAGTTGCCGTGGGCGATGTTGCCGAAGGGGCCGGCGTGGATCAGCGCCGGGGCGTGCTCAAGGGTCTGCAGCAGGTTGGGCTTGAACGCCTCCTTGAGCAGCACCGTCATGGCGCCGGCGGCACCGATCTGCTCGGCGGTGACCGCCTCGCCGTCGCGATCCAGGCCCACGATCAGCCGGCCCAGCCGTCGGCGCAGGTCGGCCAGGGAGTCGGCCAGGGCCAGCACCGCCATCACTTCGGAGGCGGCGGTGATCTCGAAGCCGCTCTGGCGGGGCATCCCGTCGCCGCGGCCGCCGAGCCCCACCACGATATGGCGCAGGGCGCGGTCGTTGAGGTCGATGACACGCGGCCAGCAGATCGACCGGGGATCCAGCTCGGGCTCGAGGCCGTGGTGCAGATGGTTGTCGACCAGGGCCGCCAGCAGGTTGTGGGCGGCGCCCACCGCGTGAATATCGCCGGTGAGGTGCAGGTTGATGCGCTCCATGGGCAGCACCTGGCTGTAGCCGCTGCCGGTGGCGCCGCCCTTGAGCCCCAGGGTGGGGCCCATGGAGGGCTGGCGCAGGGCCACGCAGGCGACGTGGCCCAGGCGCTGCAGGCCCTGGACCAGGCCGATGGCGGTGGTGGTCTTGCCCTCACCAGGGGGCGTGGGGGTGATCGCCGTGACCACCACGTAGCGTCCCCGCGGGTGGTCGGCCAGCGCCGAGAGGGCTACCGGGTCGAGCTTGGCGATGCCGCGCCCATAGGGTTCCACCGCCTCGCCGGGCAGCCCCAGGCGATGGGCGATCTCCTCGATGGGCCAGAGCCGGGCGGCGCGGGCGATGCCCAGATTGTCCAGCGGGGTCGAGGGGACCCGGTCAGTCGCGGGGGAGCGGGGTGCCATCGTGGTTCTCCTCGGGGCTGGTGATCGTGCCGGCGATTAGACTCAGTATCGCGCCGTGCGGTGGCCGAGTTTGCCTGCCGACGTCAGCGGCCTTGGTCGCAACGACACGCCGGCCCATCACGGACATGACACTGTCCGTCGCTCCGCGCTGTCAATAGGGAGGAAGGCGGCGTCGCCGCGCCGGGTCGGCTCGTCTACCCTGCCAGTAATCCCTGCCCGGGAAGGAGCCACGATGGCGTTCCACGGCATACCGGTCAATGGACACTACGATATCGGCTTCCTGCTGCTGTCGGGCTTCTCCCATCTCGCCTTCTCCTCGGCGCTGGAGCCCTTGCGCATGGCCAACCACCTGGCCGACCGACGGCTCTACACCTGGCATCTGGTCAGCCGCGACGGTGCCCCGGTGGTGGCCAGCAACGGCCTGGCCACGGCGGTGGATCAGGCCCTGGAGCCGATGCCGGCGCTGGACCTGCTGCTGGTCTGCGCCGGGGTGGAGGTCCAGCGCCACTGCGACCGCGGGACCCTCGCCTGGCTGCAGCGCCTGGCCGAGCGACGCATTCCCCTGGGGGCGGTGTGCACCGGCGGCTATGTGCTGGCCCAGGCGGGTCTGCTCGACGGCTATCGCTGTACCCTGCACTGGGAGCATTTCTCGAGCCTCCACGAGGCGCGGCGCTTCCCCGCGGTGACCTTCACCTCCCAGCTGTTCGTCATGGATCGCGACCGCTATACCAGCTCCGGCGGCATCGCCCCCCTGGATATGCTGCTCAACCTGATCGGCCGCCAGCAGGGGCTGGCGCTGGCCGAGGCGATCGCCGAGGAGTTTATCCACGAGCGGATCCGTGGGGTGAGCGATCGTCAGCGCAGCCCGCTGCGGGTGCGCCTGGGACACAGCCATCCCAAGCTGGAGGAGGTGGCGACCCTGATGGAGGCCAACCTCCAGGAGCCGCTGGCCATGGATGAACTGGCCCGCTACGCCGGCCTCTCACGCCGCCAGCTGGAGCGGCTCTTCCAGCGCTACGTGGGCAAGCCGCCGCTCAAGTACTACCTGGAGCTGCGCCTGGCCCGGGCCCGACTGCTGCTGCAGCAGACCCAACTACCGATCACCGAGGTGGCGCTGGCCTGCGGCTTCATTTCGCCGCCGCATTTCACCAAGTGTTACCACGACCACTACGGCCACTCGCCGAGCGGTGAACGCAAGGGGCGCCGCGCGCGCCAGGCCGAGGCGGCCGCCGCCGGCGTGCCGGTCGCCGGGGCCACACAAGGCAAGGCCCAGGGCGGCGAGGCGCCCTGAGCCACTTCGCCATTCAGCCGTGCGGGCGTTGGTTCTCGGGGTCGTAGAGGGCGCGATAGCCCACCGTGGCCACGCGCATCGGGTAGTGTTCGCCGAAGTACTCCATCAGCAGCTGGCGCCCCTCCTCGGCGTAGTCGGTGGGCAGGTAACCCAGAGCGATATTGCAGCCCAGGCTGGGCCCGTAGGCGATGCTGGTGACATAGGAGCGACGGCCGAGCGCATCCACCGGCACCTCGCCACTCTCCGGGTCGAGCAGTGGCGACTGACCCACCGGGAAGCGCGGCGTGCCCGCGGCGTCGTGGTTATCCTCCATCACCAGGGTGCAGAGGGTGGCCGGCTGCCGCTGGCGGCCGCGCTGCGCCAGGTAGGCGGCCTTGCCGTGGAAGTCGGCCTCCTTCACCTTCGGCCGGGCCAGGCCGGCCTCATAGAGGTTGTAGTCGGTGAGCAGATCGACATTCTGCAGGCGCAGGCTCTTCTCCAGGCGGCGGCTATTGGCGTAGGTCTCGATACCTACCGGGATCACCCCGGCCTCAAAGAGTCGATCCCAGAGCGCCAGGCCGTAGCTGAAGGGTACGTAGAGTTCCCAGCCCTGCTCGCCCACGTAGGAGATGCGAAAGGCCCACACCGGCAGGCCCTGCACGCGGATCTCACGGGCGCTGGCGAAGGGGGAGTTTGCCTCTTCCAGCGCTTCGGGGTCGTCGGCAAGCCGCTGCAGGGTGCGCCGGGCGTTGGGCCCCCAGAGCCCCAGGGTGGCCAGGCCGTCGGTGCGATCCTCCAAGTGCCAGCGGGTCAGGGCGAACGTCTCGGCGCGACGGGTGATCCACATCAGGTCGCGGTGGCCGGTATCGCCGCCACAGATCACCCGCCAGGCATCCACGCCCAGGCGCACGATGGTCAGGTCCGAGTGGACGCCGCCGACGGCGTCCAGGAAGTGGGTGTAGACCCCCTTGCCGACGGGCGTGTCGCCGCCCACCCTGGCCACCGAGAGCCGCTCCAGCAAAGCCTCGGCGTCTGGTCCCGAGATATCGTAGATGGCGAAGTGGGAGAGGTTGATCATGCCCACGTGGTCGCAGAGCGCCAGCTGTTCGGCATTGGATACCCGCCAGAAGTGGCGGGCGTCCCACTCGTTGTGGCGCTCGGGCACCCGTTCGAGGTAGTGCGCCAGCCGCGCCTCGTTGGCGGCATAGCCGTGGGCGCGTTCCCAGCCCGCCGCCTCCATGAAGTAGCCGCCGAGCTCCTTTTCTCGCGGCCAGAAGGGACCGCGGCGCAGGTCGCGGCCGCTTTCGAAGGGCTCGCGGGGATGCACCGGTGGGTCGTAGATCTTCTGCGCGATCTCCCGGCAGCGGCCGAACGCGTGGTGGGGCGTCTTCTGCACCGGGTAGAAGCGGGCGATGTCGATGCCGCTGGGGTCGAGCTCGGGGCGCCCGTGGGTCAGCCAGTCCGCCAGCACCTTGCCCATGCCCGGGCCGTCCTTGACCCACACCGCCTCACAGCACCACAGGCCACGGGTCTCCGGCGCCTCGCCGACCAGGGAGCCACCGTCGGAGGTGACCGACAGCAGGCCGTTGAAGGAGTGCTTCTCGTCCCAACCCAGTTCACCGAGCACGGGGGTGAGCTCGATGGCCCGCTCGAAGGCCTCGGCCACCTGGTCGGCCTCCAGGTCGCGCATGGAGGGGGAGAGGCGGGCCCGGTCCCGGGAGAGGATGTCGTGGGGATGGACCAGGCGCGGCTGGGTGGGCTCGTAGTAGCCCCATTCCAGCAGGCCACCCTCGGTAGAGCGCGGATCGCCGGTGTCACGCATATAGGCCGAGTTGCCCTGGTCGCGCAGCAGCGGGTAGCCGATCTCCTGGCCGCTGCCGGCGAAGGTGTCGAAGGGGCCGAAGAACATCAGCGGATGCTCGACCGGCATCAGCGGCAGCGCCACCCCGGCCGTGGCCGCGGGGATCGACCCCCAGATGCCCGCGGTGAGAATCACCACGGGGGTGGCGATATAGCCCTTTGGCGTCTCTACGCCGCACACACGGCCCGCCTGGACATCGATGCGAAGCGCCGGCGTGTCGGCGAACACCCGCAGATGGCCGCCCTCCACGGCGCGCTCGACCAGCACCCCGGCGACCCGCTGGGAGCGTGGCACGACCAGGCCGGCGTCGGGGTCCCACATCCCGCCCAGGATCAGCTCTCGATTGAGCAGCGGGAAGCGCTCCACCGCCTCGTCGGCGTCGATCATGCGGACATGGGTGCCGAAGGCCTTGCCGGAGGCGACCTTCCGCTGGAGCTCCGCGAGCCGCGCCTCGTCGCCGACCCGGGCGATCTCCAGGCCGCCGACCCGGTGATAGTGGCCCAGGGCCTCGTAGAAGCGGCGGCTGTAGGTGGTGGTGTAGCACGCCATGCGGTCGTGGGAGGTCATATAGCAGAAGTCCGAGGCGTGGGCCGTGGAACCGACATCGGTGGGGATGGCGGCGGTATCGAGACCGACTAGGTCGGTCCAGCCCTGCTCGATCAGGTGATGGGCCACCGAGGCGCCGACGATGCCGCCCTGGCCGATGATCACCGCGTCCGCCTGCTGGGGAAGGGTCGCCATGCTTGCCTCCTGGGTGCTCTGGTCTGCGGGGGTCTGCGGGCCGTCGAGTTCAGGATAGGCAGGGGGCCCGGGACTCGCTGTCCCGCGGCGACGTCCTCTTGCGTCTGGGCGACAGTCTCGTGGGACCGGTGTCGCCGGCACCAAAGTGGCTGACGTCCACAGCGAGACGGCGGGGCGGTGACAGCACTAGCTTCCAGATAGAGGCGGCCCGCGGCGCCGCTTCCTGATCCGCTCAGCGTCGAGGAGACAGGCCATGTCCCAGGTACTAGAGAGCATCAAGCAAATCCAGGCGGCACCGGAGATACTGCTCTACCCGCGCATCCGCAAGTCACCCTTCTTCTACGCCTCACGGCGGCACGGGGTGCGCAAGTACAGCGTCTACAACCACCATTACCACCCACGGCTCTATACCGATCCGGTGGATGAGTACTGGGCCCTGGTGCAGGGCGTCACCCTCTGGGATGTGGGGGTGGAGCGCCAGATCGAGATCGGCGGACCCGACGCCTTCGCCTTCGTCCAGCGGCTGGTACCCCGCGATATGCGCCAGTGCCAGGTGGGGCAGTGCAAGTACGTCTTCGTCACCGCCCCGGACGGCGGCATCCTCAACGATCCGGTACTGCTGCGCATCGAGGAGAACCGCTTCTGGCTGTCGCTGGCCGACAGCGACATCCTGCTGTGGTGTCGTGGCCTCGCGGTCAACGCCGGCCTGGACGTGACCCTCCAGGAGGTGGACGTGGCGCCGGTGCAGGTCCAGGGGCCCAGGGCCAAGGCGGTGATGGTGGACCTGTTCGGCGAGGCGGTGCTGGGGATCCCCTATTACCACCTGATGGAGGCGCAGCTCGACGGCATGTCGGTGGTGATCTCGCGTACCGGCTACTCCGGCGAGATCGGCTACGAGATCTACCTGCGCGACGCCAGCCGGCATGGCGAGGCGCTCTGGCAGCGGGTCTTCGAGGCCGGCCGGCCCCACGGCATGCAGGTGATCGGCCCCTGCCATATCCGCCGCATCGAGGGCGGCATCCTCGCCTTCGGCTGCGACATCTGGTACGACACCAACCCCTTCGAGGTGGGCATGGGCTACGACTGGATGGTCGACCTGCGCGGCGACGACGACTTCATTGGCCGTGCCGCCCTGGAGCGGATCAAGGCCGAGGGGGTATCGCGCCAGCTGGTGGGGGTGGAGATCGACGGCCCCAGCGTCGGCTACTTCACCGACGGCTCGATGATCGACGTCTTCCCGGTCCATGCCCCGGACGGCGCGCGGATCGGCCAGGTGACCTCGGCCACCCGCTCGCCGCGCCAGGAGCGCAACATCGGCTACGCCATGGTGCCCATCGAGTACGCCGTGCTGGGCATGCCGCTGCGCATCGAGGCCAATACCGGGATGCAGGACGCCGTGGTGGTGGAGAAGCCCTTCCATGACCCGAGCAAGGCGATTCCCAAGGGGTGACGGCGGCGGGCTTCCGGGTGGTGCCGCATCTCGCCGCCCGCCTGGTGCGCGACCGCCCTCATCTGATCGGGCTGCTGGAGCGCCTGGCGGCGCTGGGCGTGGAGGACGCCTTCGTGGTGGGCGGCGATCCCCGGGGCTATCCCCACCCTGTCGCTCGCTGGAGACAGCGGGTCAGATAATGGGGAAGCCGCGCCGGCGACGCCCGGTGGGCGGCGTTGGCGCCTATAATGGCGGCATCGCGGTGGCGCAGGAGGCCCCGCCGCGACCCTCATCGTCACCATCACCGAACCACCGAGTCATCCTCGCCCGGAGCCATGCGAGTTTCAGCGACGGGCGCCCGGGCGCCCGCAAGGAGGAGAGCTATGAGTAAGTCGATCATCGTGGGATCCAGCCTGGCCGTGCTGGGGCTGGGCGGTATGGCCTTCGGCGCCTGGCAGGTCCAGCAGGATCGTACCCCCGAGCCGCAGTTTGCCGAGATCATCGGCGTGAATGCGGCGACCCGCAGTGTGGAGCGTCCGCGTGAGGTCTGCGAGGACGTGGCGCGCGTGGTGAGCGAGGAGGTGCCGGTCGAGGTCCCCGTTCAGGTGCCCGTCACTCAGGCCGCGCCCTCCGGACCCGGGGCCAGCCAGGATCCCCATCGCATCGTGGGTACCGCGGCTGGGGCCATCGTGGGCGGCCTGCTGGGCAACCAGGTGGGCGGCGGCAGTGGCAAGAAGCTGGCCACCGTGGCCGGCGCCATCGGCGGCGGCCTGGCCGGCCGCGAGGCGCAGAACCGCGTCGAGGCTCGTCAGCATGCCCAGGCGGGGGCTCAGGTTCAGTACGAGACCCGCTACGAGACGCGCTATGAGACCCAGTCGCGGACCGTGACCGAGCGGGAGTGTCAGACGGTCATGGAGAGCCATGACGAGCACCTCGGCTACGACGTCACCTATCGCATCGACGGCGAGGAACTGACCCGGCGAATGGACAGCCCCCCCCAGGCCGAGCGTCTCCCGGTGGTGGAGGGCGAGGTGCAGTGGCAGGCGGCGCTGCAGGAGGCCGAGTCGGAGAGAGAGGGCTGAGCGACCCTCCGGCGACCGCCCACCAACGCCCCCGTTCCCCCCCCCCCCCGGGTCCGGGGGCGTTGGTGCTTCTGTGCCCGTCGCATTACCCGCTCTATCGAGAGATCAAGCCCCGGGAGGGGCCAGCGCTCAGACGTGGCGCAGGTACCAGTCGTACTCGAGTCGGCTCACCGCCTGCAGGGCGTGGGCGCGCTCGGCGCGGCGGTTGGCCAGGTAGACGTGGAGGAAGTCGTGCCCCAGGGCCTCGCCCAGGACCGCGTCGGCCTCCAGCAGGTCGAGGGCCTGCTGCCAGCTGTTGGTGAGGCTGGGGGCCGTCTGGACGTAGGCGTTGCCGACGCTGGGCGACGGTGGTTCGAGGGCATCGCTGAGGCCGTGGTGGAGGGCGGCCAGCAGGGCGGCCAGCAGCAGGTAGGGGTTGGCGTCGGCGCCGGCCACGCGGTGCTCGATGCGCCGGGCGGCCCGCGCCCCGGCGGGAATGCGCAGCGCCACCGAGCGGTTGTCGAAGCCCCAGGTGGGGGCCATGGGCACGTAGAGGCCCGGCTGGTAGCGTCGGAAGGCATTGAGGTTGGGCGCGCAGATCGCCATGGAGGCGGGCATCAGGGCCAGCAGGCCGGCCACCGCCTGGCGCAGCCGCGGGCTGCTCAGGGGGTCGTCACCCGCCTCGCTGAAGACGTTGTGGCCGCTTTCATCCAGCAGACTGATATGCACGTGCATGCCGTTGCCCGCCTCCTGGCCATAGGGCTTGGCCATGAAGGTGGCCTCGAAGCCGTGGCGCAGGGCGATCCCCTTGATCAGCCGCTTGAGCTGCACCGCGTGGTCGCAGGCCGCGAGCGCGTCGTCACAGTGGATCAGGTTGATCTCGAACTGCCCCGGGGCACACTCCTTGAGGGCGGTATCCAGGGGTAGCCCCTGGACCCGGGCGGCGGCCTGTACCTCGTCGAGGAAGTCGGCGTACTCGTCGAGCTCCAGCATGGAGTAGAGCTGGCTCTGGTTGGCGCGCTCGCCGCTGACCGGCGAGCAGGGCGGCTGGATCAGGCCGACGGCGTTGCGCTCGCGATCCACCAGGTAGAACTCCAGCTCCAGCGCGACCACCGGGGTCAGCCCCAGTGCGGTCAGGCGCCCCAGCACCCGTGCCAGCAGCTGGCGGGGGTCGGCGAAGAAGGGCGTGCCGTCGAACTCCTCCATGGTCATCAGCAGCTGGGCCTGGTGGCCCCGGGAGACCCAGGGCACCGGCTTGAGGCTGCCGGGAATCGGCCGGCAGAGGCGGTCGCCATCGCCGCTGTCCAGGCCCAGCCCGGTCGCTTCGATGGTGTGGCCGTTGATGTCCAGGGCGAAGACGGAGGCGGGCAGGGCGATGCCGCTGGTGTAGGCCTTGGTCAGGCTGTCCCGGGGGATGCGCTTGCCGCGCATCACGCCGTTGAGATCGCTGATCAGCAGGTCGACGCTGTTGATCTCCGGGTGGGCGTCGAGAAAGGCCCGGACATCGTCGGGAGCAGGCATGAGCGCACCTCTGGCGTTGTTTGTGATCATTGTGGCTCCTATCCTTGTTGGGGTGCCCAGTGTTGTCAAATAATTTACGTGTAGGCGGGATTTCCCGGCTTGGAAAGCCTTTTCCAGGTAGCTATGGTGATTAAAACATAACACTGGGCAGGCTTCTGAGGAGGAGAGGCGCGATGAAGAGCCCCCTGACGGCCTTAGCATCCTGACTTCTGGAGATCTCCCATGCATACCCGTGACTACCAGGCCCTGGACCGTGCCCACTACCTGCACCCCTTCACCGATTTCAAGGCGCTGGGCGAGGAGGGTAGCCGTATCATCGAGCGCGCCGAGGGGGTCTATATTCACGACTCAGACGGCAACCGCATCCTCGATGGCATGGCGGGGCTATGGTGCGTCAACCTCGGCTACGGCCGCGAGGAGCTGGTGGCGGCCGCTACCGAGCAGATGCGCGAGCTGCCCTACTACAACAGCTTCTTCAAGACCGCCCACCCGCCGGCGGTCAGGCTGGCCGAGACGCTGTGCCGCCTGGCGCCCGCCCATATCAACCACGTCTTCTTCACCGGCTCCGGCTCCGAGGCCAACGACACCGTGCTGCGCATGGTACGCCGCTACTGGGCGCTGAAGGGCCAGCCCGACAAGCAGTGGGTGATCAGCCGGGAGAACGCCTACCACGGCTCCACTGTGGCCGGCATGAGCCTCGGCGGCATGGCCCCCATGCACGCCCAGGGCGGCCCCCCGGTGCCGAAGATCGCCCATGTGCGCCAGCCCTATTGGTTTCAGGAAGGGCGGTTTCAAGAGGGGCGCTCGGGTGACGGAGAAAGACAGGACCCCGACGCCTTCGGCCGCGAGTGCGCCGCGGCCCTCGAGGCGAAGATCCTTGAGCTCGGCGAGGAGCAGGTGGCGGCCTTTATCGCCGAGCCGGTGCAGGGCGCCGGGGGCGCCATCATCCCGCCGGCGAGCTACTGGCCGGCGGTGAAGGCGGTGCTCGCCAAGTACGACATCCTGCTGGTGGTGGACGAGGTGATCTGCGGCTTCGGGCGACTGGGCGAGTGGTTCGGCAGCGACCACTATGACCTGGCGCCCGACCTGATGCCCATCGCCAAGGGGCTCTCCTCGGGCTATCTGCCCATCGGCGGGGTGCTGGTGGGGGACCGGGTCGCCGAGACCCTGATCGAGGAGGGCGGTGAGTTCTTCCACGGCTTCACCTACTCGGGCCATCCGGTATGCGCCGCGGTGGCGCTGAAGAACCTCGAGCTGCTTCAGGCCGAAGGGGTGGTGGCACGGGTGCGCGAGGAGCTCGGCCCCTACCTGGCCAGCCGCTGGAAGGCGCTCGAGGCGCACCCGCTGGTGGGGGAGGCGCGCTCGCTGGGGCTGATCGGCGCCCTGGAATTGGTCGACCCCGCCAGCGGCGAACGCTTCGACGCGTCCCGGGGCGTGGGCACCCTGTGCCGCGATCTCTGCTTCGCCGGTGGCCTGGTGATGCGCTCGGTGGGTGATACCATGATCATTTCGCCGCCGCTGGTGATCTCCCGTGAGGAGATCGACGAGCTGATAGCGAAGGCGCGCACGGCGCTGGACGATACCCTGGCCCGGCTGGCCGATTCGATAACCGACCATCAGGAGGAGAGCCACGCATGAGCCGCTCCCACCCCCCGAAGACCCATGCCGACTGGCAGGCCCTGGCCGCCTCCCTGACGTTCGAGAAAGGTCTCGAGACCCGCGCCTTCGTCGACGATGCGTTCGTCGATGCGGTCAGCGGCGAGACCTTCACCACCACCAACCCCGCCACCGGCGAGGCCCTGGCCGAGGTGGCCAGCTGCGACGCCGCCGATGCCGAGCTGGCCGTGGGCCATGCCCGGGCGGCCTTCGATGGCGGCGAGTGGTCGCGCCTGGCCCCGGGCAGGCGCAAGAAGGTGCTGCTGCGCCTGGCCGACCTGCTGGAGGCCCACAAGCACGAGCTGGCGCTGCTCGACACCCTGGACATGGGCAAGCCGGTGGCAAGCTCGCTGGGCGACATGGCCGGTGCCATCGCCTGCTTTCGCTACCAGGCGGAGTGCATCGACAAGCTCTACGGCGAGGTGGCCCCCACCGGGGAGGAGGCCTTGGCGCTGGTGCTGCGCGAGCCGCTGGGCGTGGTGGCCTCCATCGTGCCCTGGAACTTCCCGCTGATGATGACCGCCTGGAAGATCGCCCCGGCGCTGGCCGCGGGCAACAGCGTGATCCTCAAGCCCTCCGAGAAGTCGCCGCTGTCGGCGCTGCGCCTGGCCGAGTTGGCCAGGGAAGCGGGGCTGCCCCGCGGGGTCTTCCAGGTGCTGCCGGGCTTCGGCCACACCGTGGGCAAGGCGCTCGCCCTCTCCATGCAGGTCGACTGCCTGGCCTTCACCGGCTCCACCGCCACCGGCAAGCAGCTGATGCAGTATGCCGGCCAGTCCAATCTCAAGCGGGTCTACCTGGAGTGCGGCGGGAAGTCGCCCAATATCGTCTTCACCGACTGCAAGGACCTGGACCGGGTGGCCAAGCATGCCGCCGCGGCGATCTTCCACAACCAGGGGGAGGTGTGCATCGCGGGCTCCCGGCTGTTGGTGGAGAACCCGATCCGCGAGGCCTTCATCGACAAGGTGGTGGCGGCGGCCGAGCGTATGCAGCCCGGCGACCCGTTGGACCCGGACAGCTTCATGGGGGCCATCGTCGACGAGGCGCAGTATCGACGCATCCTGGACTATATCGAGAAGGGCCGTGAGGAGGGCGCCCGGCTGCGTGTCGGCGGCGAGCCCCTCGAGGGGCCGGGCTACTTCATTCCGCCCACGGTGTTCGACGCCGTGACGCCCGAGATGGCCATCGGCCGGGAGGAGATCTTCGGCCCGGTGCTCTCGGTGTTCGGCTTCGACAGCGAGGAGCAGGCGGTGGCCATGGCCAACGACAGCGTCTACGGCCTGGCCGCGGGCCTGTGGAGCCAGGACATCGATCGCATCATGCGGGTCACTCGGCGGCTCCACTCCGGCCAGGTGTTCGTCAACAACTGGGCCGGCGGCGACCAGACCATGCCCTTCGGCGGGGTCAAGCAGTCCGGCAACGGGCGCGACAAGTCTCACCACTCCCTGGAGGAGTACTCGACGCTCAAGAGCGTCTGGATGTCGCTCTCGACCTGAAGGCTTTTGTCAGATCTGACATGAAAGGCCGGCGCCAGAGGCGCCGGCCTTGTTGCATTTATGTACGTTGAAAAATATTTGTATAGCTATTGCATCGCTTTTTGACGGCGAGGCGAGTAGCCTGACAGGACATTCCCCGACAGGAGCCAGGCCCATGTTCGGACTCTTCAAATCAGACCCGACGAAGAAGCTGCAGAAGGAATACGAGCGCAAGCTGGAGCAGGCGATGCACGCCGCCCGCAACGGCGACATGCGCGCCAACGCCTCGCTCACCGAGGAGGCGGAGGCGTTGCGCGCCGAGATCGAGAAGCTCAAGAAGGAGTGACGCCGTGTGGCTTCAGAACGCCCGAGCGGGAGTGGCGCAGCTGACCAGCCGGCAGGGCTCGCTGCCGGGGTTGCGGAAGCGGTGGGGTACGTTGGTCTCGAAGTAGTAGGCCTCGCCGGGGCCCAGCAGACGGCTATCGGCACCGATGGTGATCTCGATCTTGCCCTCGAGCACCACACCGGCCTCCTCGCCCTGGTGGGTGATCATCTCGCGGCCGGTATCGGCTCCGGGTGGATAGGTTTCCACCATGAAGGCCAGCGCCCGATCGCGGCGATCGGCGCCCACCAGCTTGTAGATGACATCGCCGCTGCCCACGTCGGCCAGGTCCTCGGCCGAGTAAAACACCCGGCGCCCGTTCTCCAGGTCCAGGGTGAAGAAGTCCCCGACGCTCATCGGGATGGCGTCGAGGATCTTCTTCAGCGAGCTGACCGAGGGGCTGACCTTGCCCTGTTCGATCAGCGACAGGCTGGAGTGGGTGACGCCACAGCGCTTGGCCAGCTCCCGCTGGGAGATGCCGCGCAGCGTGCGCAGGGCGCGCAGTCGCTCGCCCACGTCATCGGCCATGGTGCCTCCTGGGTCTTCAGCACAGGGCGTCGAGCTTCTGCTTGAGCAGCGCATTGACCTGCTGCGGGTTGGCGGTGCCGCGCGAGGCCTTCATCGCCTGGCCCACGAAGTAGCCGATCATCTTGCCGCGCTTGTCGGGCTCGGCATCGCGGTACTGGGCCACCTGGGCGGGGCTGTCGGCGATTACCTGATCGATCATCGCCTCGATGGCGCCGGTGTCGGTGACCTGCTTGAGCCCCTTGGTCTCGATCACCTCGTCGGCGGACTGCCCCTGGCTATTCCACAGCGCCTGGAACACCTGCTTGGCGGCCTTGCCGTTGATGGTGTCGTCCATCACCCGGGCGACCAGCTCGCCGAGCTGGCGCGCCGAGATCGGGCTGTCGGAGATCGGCAGCCCCTCGCGGTTGAGCGCCCCGGCGAGCTCGCCCATCACCCAGTTGGCGGCCGACTTGGCGTCGCCGCAGGTGTCCTTGACCTCTTCGAAGAACTCTGCCATCTCGCGGGTCGCGGAGAGCACCCCGGCGTCATAGGCGGAGAGTCCCAGCGCCGTCTGGAAGCGGGCGCGCTTCTCGTCGGGCAGCTCCGGCAGGGCCTCGCGCAGGTGGTCGAGGTAGGCCCGGTCGAGCACCAGCGGCAGCAGGTCGGGGCAGGGGAAGTAGCGGTAGTCGTTGGCCTCCTCCTTGGTACGCATGCTGCGGGTCTCGTCGCGCTCGGGATCGAAGAGACGGGTCTCCTGGACCACCTTGCCGCCGTCCTCGAGCAGCTCGATCTGGCGCTCCACCTCGAAGGCGATGGCGCGCTCGACGAAGCGGAAGGAGTTGACGTTCTTGACCTCGGCGCGGGTACCGTACTCGGCCTGGCCCACCGGGCGCACCGAGACGTTGACGTCGCAACGCATGGAGCCCTCGGCCATGTTGCCGTCACTGATACCGAGATACGTCACGATGGAGTGAATGGCCTTGAGGTAGGCGGCGGCCTCCTTGGCACTGCGCATGTCAGGCTCGGAGACGATCTCCAGCAGCGGCGTGCCGGCCCGGTTGAGGTCGATGCCGGTCATGCCGTGGAAGTCCTCATGCAGCGACTTGCCGGCGTCTTCCTCGAGATGCGCATGGTGCACCCGGATGCGCCGGGTGGTGCCGTCATCCAGGGTGATCTCCACCTCACCGGCGCCGACGATGGGGTGGTACATCTGGCTGGTCTGGTAGCCCTTGGGCAGGTCCGGATAGAAGTAGTTCTTGCGGTCGAACACCGAGACCTCGGGGATCTCGGCATGGATCGCGAGGCCGAACTGCACGGCCATGGCCACCGCCTGCTCGTTGAGCACCGGCAGCACCCCGGGCAGTCCCAGATCCACGGCGCAGGCCTGGGTGTTGGGGGCGGCGCCGAAGGCGGTGGAGGCACCGGAGAAGATCTTCGACTTGGTGGCCAGCTGGACGTGCACCTCCAGCCCGATCACGGTTTCCCATTGCATCAGGTGGTCTCCTCGGCAAGTGCGGGACGGCGCAGGTGCCAGTCGGTGGCCTGCTGGAACTGGTGGGCGACGTTGAGCAGTCGCGCCTCGGCGAAGTGGGTGCCGAGTATCTGGAGGCCCACGGGGCGCTTGCCCACGAACCCCGCCGGCACACTGATGCCGGGGATGCCGGCCAGGTTCACCGCGATGGTGTAGATGTCCTGCAGGTACATGGAGACCGGATCCTTCTTCGCACCCAGGTCGAAGGCCGGGGTGGGGGAGGCCGGGCCCATCAGCACGTCGACCTCTTCGAAGGCATCGAGGAAGTCCTGACGGATCAGCCGTCGCACCTGCTGGGCCTTGGTGTAGTAGGCGTCGAAGAAGCCCTCGGAGAGGGTGTGGGTGCCGATCAGGATGCGCCGCTTGACCTCCTCGCCGAAGCCCTCGGCGCGGGAGCGCGCGTAGAGGTCGACCAGGTCGGAGGGGGCCTGGCAGCGGTGGCCGAAGCGCACGCCGTCATAGCGCGACAGGTTCGAGGAGGCCTCCGCCGGGGCGATGACGTAGTAGGCCGGGATCGCGTAGTGGGTGTGGGGCAGGCTCACCTCGCGCACCGTGGCGCCGAGCGACTCGTAGACCTTGACCGCCTCGCGCACCGCGGCGTCTACCGCAGGGTCGAGGCCGTCGCCGAAGTACTCCCTGGGCAGGCCGATCTTCAGGCCCGAGAGTGGGGCGGCGAGCTCCTCGGTGTAGTCCGGCACGCCGCGGGCCACGCAGGTGGAGTCCCTCGGATCGGGGCCGGCGATGGCATTCAGCAGCAGGGCGCAGTCCTCGGCGGTGCGCGCCATGGGGCCGGCCTGGTCGAGGCTGGAGGCGTAGGCGATGATGCCGTAGCGCGACACCCGGCCGTAGGTGGGCTTGAGGCCGGTGATGCCGCAGAAGGCGGCCGGCTGGCGGATCGAGCCGCCGGTGTCGGTGCCGAGTGCCGCGGGGACGAGACCCGCGGCTACCGCGGCGGCGCTGCCGCCGGAGGAGCCGCCGGGCACCGCACCGGCCTCCCAGGGGTTCTTCACCGCGCCGAAGGCGCTGTTCTCGTTGGAGGAGCCCATGGCGAACTCGTCCATGTTGGTCTTGCCGAGGCTCACCGTGCCGGCGGCCTTGAGCTTTTCCACCACGGTGGCGTCGTAGGGGGAGACGAAGTTGGCCAGCATCTTCGAGCCGGCGGTGGTCAGCACCCCCTCGGTGCAGAACAGGTCCTTGATGGCCAGCGGCAAGCCGGTCAGTGGGCCGGCCTGGCCCTTCGCCCGGGCGGCATCGGCGGCGTTGGCGGCGGTGAGGGCCTGCTGCGGGGTCACCGTGATAAAGCTGTTGATCTCGCCGTCGAGGCGCGCGATGCGGGCGAGCTGGTGTTCGGTCAGCTCGCGGCTGGTGAACTCGCCGGCCGTGAGGGCGGCGGCCAGTTCGCTCAGTGTCTTGTCATGCATGGGCCGGGGGCTCCGTCAGGAAGGCTTATTCGACCACGCGGGGGACCAGGTAGAGGCCCTGTTCCACCGCGGGGGCGCAGCGCTGGAAGCGGTCGCGCTGGTCGGACTCGGTCACCTCGTCGGCGCGCAGCCGCTGGGTGGCGTCGAGGGGATGGGCCAGGGGGGCGACGCCCTCGGTGTCCAGGGACTGGAGCTGGTCGACCATCTCCAGGATGCGGCCGAGGTCGTCCAGGTAGTGGGCGGCGTCCTCGTCGCTCAGGCCAAGCCGGGCGAGGTGCGCGGCCCTGAGCACGTCAGCGTGTTCAAGCGCCATGGTTCGGATGTCCTCGAAGGGAAAACAGGCCGCAAAAGGTACCACATGCGGCGACTCGCGGGCAGGCCCGCGATACCGCGACCCGCAGGCAGGCCCGCGAGATGCAGGGCTCACGGGCTCTGCTTGCTGCTGGGGGGCCGCGGTGATACCGTTTGCATCCGCACAGGGTTCCCGGACTGCACTAGGTAACGACTTCCATGTTCAAACGCTTGAGGGGGCTGTTCTCCAGCGATCTGTCGATCGATCTGGGAACCGCCAATACGCTGATTTACGTGCGCGGTCGTGGCATCGTGCTCGATGAACCATCGGTCGTGGCCATCCGCCAGTCGGGCAACATGCGCAGCGTTGCCGCCGTGGGTTCCGATGCCAAGCGCATGCTGGGCCGCACGCCGGGTAATATCACCGCCATCCGCCCGATGAAGGACGGCGTCATTGCCGACTTTACCGTCACCGAGCAGATGCTTCAGCACTTCATCCGCAAGGTCCATCAGAGCACCTTCCTCACCCCGAGTCCGCGGGTGCTGGTCTGTGTGCCCTGCATGTCGACCCAGGTGGAGCGGCGCGCCATCAAGGAGTCCGCCGAGGGCGCCGGCGCCCGTGAGGTGTTCCTGATCGAGGAGCCCATGGCGGCCGCCATCGGCGCCGGTTTGCCGGTGGATGAGGCCCAGGGCTCCATGGTGGTGGATATCGGCGGCGGGACCAGCGAGATTGCCATCATCTCCCTCAACGGCATCGTCTACTCCGAGTCGATCCGCGTCGGCGGCGACCGCTTCGACGAGGCGATCATCGCCTACGTGCGTCGCCACTACGGCAGCCTGATCGGGGAGGCCACCGCCGAACGCATCAAGGAGGAGATCGGCTGTGCCTACCCGGGCGGTGAGCTGCGCGAGATCGACGTGCGCGGCCGCAACCTGGCCGAGGGCATTCCGCGCAGCTTCACGCTCAACTCCCACGAGATCCTCGATGCCCTGCAGGAGACCCTGGCCTCCATCGTCACCGCGGTGAAGAATGCCCTGGAACAGTCCCCGCCGGAGCTCGCCTCGGATATCGCCGAGCGCGGCCTGGTGCTGACCGGTGGCGGTGCCCTGCTGCGCGACCTGGACAAGCTGATCGCCGAGGAGACCGGCCTGCCGGTGATCGTCGCCGAGGATCCGCTGACGTGCGTGGCCCGCGGAGGCGGCAAGGCCCTGGAGATGATCGACCAGCATACCTTCGAGCTGCTCTCCAGCGACTGACCCGGGGCTGACTTTAGGGGAAAACGCCTATCAAGCCGCTGTTCTCCCACGGATCGCTGCCCGGCTATCGTTTCTTCCTGTGCGTGCTGGTGGCGTCGGCGCTGATGTTCGTCGATACGCGCTTCACGCGCATGGAGGACGTGCGTGCCCAGCTCTCTACCCTGGTCGCGCCCATCCAGTGGGCGGTGAGCCTGCCCAGCAATGTCCTTACCTGGGGGTCGCTGGCGCTCTCCGACCAGCGCGCGCTGCTCGAGGAAAACCGCCGGCTGCGCGAGCAGATTCTGACCCTCTCCCACCGCGTCCAGCACATGGCCAGCCTGACCGCCGAGAATGTGCGTCTGCGCGAGTTGCTTTCTGCGTCGGACCAGAACGAGGTGCCCTTCATCACCGCCGAGCTGCTCTCCCTGGACCCGGACCCCTTCGCTCACCAGATGGTGATCGATCGCGGTCGGCGCAACGGCGTCTATGTGGGCCAGCCGGTGATGGATGCCTCCGGGCTGGTGGGGCAGGTGACGGCGGTATCGGCCTACACCAGCCGGGTGCTGATGGTGGCCGACGCCAGTCATGCGCTGCCGGTTCAGGTCAACCGCAACGGCCTGCGCTTCATCGTTCAGGGCAGCGGCCACTACGATGCGCTCACGGTGCTGCATGTGCCCGACACTGCCGATATCCGCGAGGGCGACCTGCTGATCACCTCGGGGCTGGCCGGGCGGTTCCCGCCGGGCTACCCGGTGGCGCGGGTCTCCGAGGTGGTGCATGACCCTGGCCAGCCCTTCGCCCGGGTCAATGCGACACCGGTGGCCCAGTTGCAGCGCTCGCGCCACTTCCTGTTGCTCTTTCCGCCGCCCGCCCCGGCGGCCGATGATGAGGCCTGGGCGCTGGAACTCTCCGCCGACGCCGTGGAGGCCGCCCGGGCGGTGATCGGTCTCGACGCCGACGCGGAGGCACGCTGATGGCCGCACCGTCTTCCGCCAACCTGGCCCTGCCGTGGATCTGGCTGTCGCTGCTGCTGGCGCTCTGCCTGCAGGTGATGCCGCTGGCCGACGGCTGGCAGATCTGGCGCCCCGACTGGCTGGGCCTGATGCTGATCTACTGGTGCATGAAGGCGCCGCACCGGGTGGGCGTCTTCCACGGCTTCGCGCTCGGCATCCTGCTCGACTTGATCGAGGGCGCCGCCCTGGGGCAGAACGCCCTGATCTTCTCCCTGCTGGCCTTCCTCTGCGCGCTGGTCTATCCGCGCTTCAGGGCCTACTCCCTGGTCCAGCAGGCGGTGCTGATCCTGGTGCTGCTGGGCACCGTGCAGCTGGCCGAGCAGTGGCTGCGCACTCTGCTCGGACCCTTCTCCATCCATCTCTCCTTCCTGCTGCCGTCGCTGATCGGCGCCGTGCTCTGGCCGTGGCTCGCCACGCTGTTCGAGGCCCTGGGGCGGCGCCTGGCCCGCGACTGATCCGGAGCCGCCACCATGCACAACCCCGACACACTCGACGCCTCCCGCCCCGCGCTCTGCCTGGCCAGCGCCTCGCCGCGCCGCCGCGATCTGCTGGCCGCCATCGGCGTGACGGTGACGGTCTGCCCGGTGGATATCGACGAGACGCCCCGAACCGGCGAGTCGGCTTGCGCCTACGTGACCCGGCTGGCCCGGGAGAAGGCGCTGGCCGGTGCGCGCCTCGCCACGCTACCGACCCTGGGCGCTGATACCGCGGTGGTCTGCGACGGCGAGATCCTCGGCAAGCCGGAGGGGCCCGAGCACGCTGCGAACATGCTGCGAGGCCTCGCCGGTCGCACCCACGAGGTGCTGACCGCGGTGGCGGTGAGCGGCCCCGCGGGCGTACATGAGGCCTGTGTCGCCACCCGGGTGACGATGCGTGCGATCACCGACGACGAGATCAGTGCTTACTGGGCCAGCGGCGAGCCCGCCGACAAGGCCGGGGGCTACGCCATCCAGGGGCTGGCGGCGGTGTTCATCGAGCGCATCGAGGGCAGCCATTCGGCGGTGGTGGGGCTGCCGCTGTTCGAGACCGCCGCGCTGCTGCGTCGCCAGGGAGTGGCGCTATGGGGTGGCGGGCTCGCGTGAGCCCATGCCTGTCATCAACGCCTTGAGCGGATGACACTATGTCATAATGCCCGCAAAGCATTCTGGACAAGGATTTCCGCATGAGCGGCGAAGTACTGATCAATCTGACGCCGATGGAGACCCGCGTCGCCGTGGTGGAAAACGGCGTGCTGCAGGAGGCCTTCATCGAGCGCAGCCGCCGACGTGGCATCGTCGGCAATATCTACAAGGGCAAGGTGGTGCGGGTGTTGCCCGGTATGCAGGCGGCGTTTGTCGATATCGGCCTGGACCGCGCCGCCTTCATCCACGCCCACGAGGTGATGCCCCCCGGCACGCCGGCCGAGGACCAGCTCTCCATCGGCCATCTGCTCCACGAGGGGCAGGCGCTGGTGGTGCAGGTCACCAAGGACCCCATCGGCTCCAAGGGAGCTCGGCTTACTACCCACCTCTCGGTGCCGTCGCGCTACCTGGTCTACATGCCCGATGCGCCCCATCACGGGGTCTCCCAGCGCATCGAGGACGACCGCGAGCGCGAGCGGTTGCGCGGGTTGATCGAGGAGGCCCAGGCCGGGCAGAGCCTGGAGGTGGTCGGCGGCTTCATCGTACGTACCGCCGCCGAAGGGGTGGGGCTGGAGGAGCTGTCGGCCGATATGCACTTCCTGCTGCGCCTGTGGCGCAAGGTCAGCGAACGCAAGATCACCGCCGGGGCCCCCAGCGTCATCTATGACGACCTGCCGCTGTTCATGCGGATCCTGCGCGACGTGATGCGTGATGACATCGAGAAGGTGCGCATCGACTCCCGGGAGAACCATTTCAAGCTGATCGAGTTCGCCGAGGAGTTCATGCCCGACGCCGTGGAGCGCATCGAGCACTACGCCGGCGAGCGGCCGATCTTCGACCTGTTCAGCGTCGAGGACGAGATTCAGAAGGCCCTGGGCCGCAAGGTCCAGCTCAAGTCCGGCGGCTATCTGGTGATCGATCCCACCGAGGCGATGACCACCATCGATGTCAACACCGGCGGCTATGTGGGGCACCGCAACCTCGAGGAGACCATCTTCAAGACCAATCTCGAGGCCGCCACCGCCATCGCCCGCCAGCTCAGGCTGCGCAACCTGGGGGGCATCATCATCATCGACTTCATCGACATGGAGGACACCGAGCACCAGCGCCAGGTACTGCGCATGCTCGAGAAGTCGCTGGAGCGCGACCACGCCAAGACCAAGTGCACCGGCGTCACCGAGCTGGGCCTCGTCCAGCTGACCCGCAAGCGCACCCGGGAGAGCCTGGAACAGACCCTCTGCGAGGCCTGTCCTACCTGTGGGGGACGTGGCACGCTCAAGACCCCCGAGACCGTCTGCTACGAGATCTTCCGCGAGATCCTCCGCGAGGAGCGCGCCTACAGCGCCGAGACCTACATGGTGCTGGCGGACCAGGCGGTGGTGGATCGCCTGCTCGACGAGGAGTCCGCCGCGGTGGCCGATCTGGAAGAGTTCATCGGCAAGCCGATCCGCTTCCAGGTGGAGACCCACTACTCCCAGGAGCAGTACGACATCGTGCTGATGTGAGCCCATGTCTCCGATTCGTGTGGTGACGCGCTGGAGCCTGACCCTGGTGGCGCTGCTGTTGGCGTCGCTGGCCCTGTTGCTGCTGGCGCTGCGCCTGGTGCTGGCGCTGGCCGATGGACTCACGCCGAATCTGGAGGCGCTACTCTCGGCGCGCTTCGGCGCCGAGGTGCGCATCGCCGAGCTCGACACCCGCCTGGCCGGCCTGGACCCGATGCTCTCCCTCGACGCCCTGAGCATCCGCACCCATGAGCGCGGGGTGCCGCTGCTGGAGGTCGAGGGTGGCTACTTGCGCCTGGACACCCTGGCCAGCCTGGGCGCCGGGGTGCCGGTGGTGGAAGATGCCAGGCTCTCCGGGGTGACGCTGCACCTCTACCAGACCCCCGAGGGCGGCTGGAGCTGGCCCGACCCCGCCGAATTGCCCCCCGAACTCCAGCCCAGCGGCGAGCTCGACCTGGAGCGTCTCGACTTCTGGGTCGGGGTGCTGCTGCGCCAGCGCGCCTGGGTCGAGGACCTGCGTCTGGTGCTGCACGGCCGGGAGCGGCGCGTGGTGCTCGAGGCACCGCGACTGTTGATGACCGGCGACGATCGGCGCGCCCATCTGGAGGGGGAGATCCGCCTGGAGGGGGACCCCGACGCCGCCATGCAGGTGGCCCTGGAGGTGCTGCCCGGCGCCATGGGCTTCCGCGACTTCAGCGCCGCCCTGCAGGCCGACATGCGGCTCGACAGCCTGATCAGCCTGGCGGAGGTGCTGGGCCGCGGTGAGCCCCTGCGCCTCGACGAATCCAGCGGCCGAGCTCGGCTGTGGGGCCGCTGGCACCGGGGCCAGCTGGCCGATGCGAGGCTGGATCTGGCCATCACGCGGCTGGCGATGAGCCATGCCGACGACAACGGCGATCGCCACGCCATCGCGCTCACCAAGGTAGAGGGGCGCGGCCAGTGGTTGCGCCGCGACGCCGGCTGGGAGGCCTGGTTCGAAGGCGACGCGGTGAGCCCGGAGTCGGCCGAGCCCGACGCCCTTGAGGCCCGCTGGGGGCCAGCGCTGCCCCATCGCTGGCAGCTCGCCGGAGATGCCGACGGCTGGTGGCTGGACACCAGCGGCTTCGACCTGGGGTCGCTTGCCGCCTGGCGCCACCGGGTGCCGTTGCCGGAGGCCCTGGCTCGGGTGGTGGACACCCTGGACCCCCGCGGGCAGGTCAATGGCTTTCGTCTCGGACACCGCGATGGCCAGTGGCTGGCCCGGGCGGCGCTGAACGAGGTGGAGGTCTCCCCCTGGGGGCAGGCGCCCGGTGGTGGCCCCCTGGACATGTGGGTCGAGGCCCGCGATCTGACCGGTCGGGTGCGCTTCGCCGGGGCCCAGGGGGCCAGCCTGCACTTCCCCACGCTGTTCGCCGATTCCATGGAGCTGGATCATGCCGCCGGGGAGGTGACCTGGGCCTACGACGGCCCGCGCACCCTGGTCAGCGGTCGCGAATTGCGTGTGGGTTGGAACGGTGCCGAGGTGGAGGGCGGCTTCGGCCTCGCCCTGGGCGGAGGTCAGCGCGGCGGCTTCGGCCTGTCGTTGGGGTTCCGGGAGGTGGACGCCGTGGCGACGCCGCTGGCGGAGTGGCTGCCGGTGGGGATTCTCGGTGACGAGCTGCGCGAGTGGCTCGACGGCGTGGCCGGCCGGGTCCCGGAGGGCTCGCTGCGTCTGCACCTGCCCCTGGCCGGTGGCGCCGAACGCATCGCCCCGAGCTTCGGCCTGGAGTTGGCCATCGAGGAGGGACGGCTTGCCTTCGATCCGGCCTGGCCGGCCCTGACGAACGTCGGGGGCCGGCTCTCCCTGCAGGACACCACCCTGGAGGCGAGCCTCGAGCGGGCCGAGAGCCAGGGGGTGATGGCCCACGATGGCCGCGTGCGCCTGGTCGATGAGCGTCTCGAGGTGGAGGGCGAGCTTGTCGCCTCCGGCGAGGCGCTGAGCCGCTACCTGCTGGCCATGCCGGTGGAGGGTGTCGAGGCCGTCGCCGACTGGCAGGCCGAGGGCAGCGTCGAGGGACGGCTCGCCCTGGCGCTGCCCCTGGGTGAGCCCGGTGGGCTCGATCTCGCCATCGAGACCGAGGCCAACCTGGCGCGGCTCGAGTACCTTCCCCTCGGACTGGTATTCAGCGATCTCTCCGGCCCCCTGGCCTGGCGCCAGCGTGGCGAAGAGGGCGGCCTCGAGGGTCACATCGAGGGCCGGCTGCTGGGCGGAGCGGTGCGTGCTGACATCGACACCCTGGCGGGGAGCCTGGCCCTTTCCGGCAGCGCCGAGGCCTCGGCGCTGGCGCGCTGGGCGGAGCTCCCGGCCCTCGCCGCGCCGCTCGCCGGCCGTTTTCCCTGGCAGGGCCGGTTGGCCATCGGCGAGGCGACCACGCGCCTGCGGCTCGACAGCACCCTGGAGGGGCTGGCCATCGACCTGCCGGCACCGCTCGGCAAGAGCGCCGGCGAACGGCGGCCGCTGCGGCTCGACATGGACCTTACCGAGGGGCGCCTGGAGGGCAACCTGGGCGACGCGCTGTCGCTGCGCTGGCGTGCACAGCCCGGCGACGGGCCGGGCCAGGGCCAGGTCTGGTTGGGCCGCGCACCCACCGCCGGCTGGCCCCAGGGCGAGGGGTGGTGGGTCGATGCCTATCAGCCGCGCCTGGATCCGGCGGCATGGGCCGAGGCGCTGGGGGGGCTCGAGGGCCTGGAGGGCGGTGACGGTGCGGGCGTGCTGCGCGAGGTTCGCCTGGTCACCGACTGCCTGGTCAGCGATGACCACTGCATCGGGTCGCTCTCCGCCGAGGTCCGCCCTCAGGCGGGGGGCGGTTGGCGAGTGGCGCTGGACGGCAGCCTGCTGGCGGGCCAGCTCGACTACCGCCCCGGACTGGCCCAGCCTCTGGACATCAGCCTGATGCGCCTCTCCCTGGACGGCCTGTCGCCGCAGCCTGGGGCCGTGGGGTCGCTGTTCGACGAGATCACCACTCCGCCCGAGGCGGCGCCGCTGCCCGGCTGGGTGGGGGGGCTGCCCGATGGCCGCCTGCGCATCGCCGACATCGAGCGCGGCGGCCAGCGCCTGGGACCCTTTACCGCTCGCTGGCAGGCCACGCCGGAGCGCCTCACCGTCTCACCGCTGGGCCTGACCCTGGGCCAGATCAGCGCCCGAGGCGAGCTGGTCTGGGAGGCCGCCGGGGACGCCGACACCCTTTCCCGGGCGCGGCTCGACCTGGACGGCCGCGACCTGGGCACGGCCATGGAGCGGCTGGGCCAGACCGCGATGATCCGCAGCGCCGAGACCCGAGTGACGAGTCAGCTGGCCTGGCCGGGGGCGCCCTGGCAGTTCGCCCTGGAGCGTTCCCGGGGTAGCGTGGAGGCGGAGCTGCGTGACGGGCGCTTCGTCAATGTCGCCTCGACGCCCGCTCGGCTGGTGGGCCTGCTCAACGTCGATAACCTGGTGCGCCGCCTGCGTCTGGACTTCTCCGACGTGACCGGCCAGGGCACCGCCTTCGATCGTGTCAGCGGAGCGGCGACCCTGTATGGTGGCATACTGGAAACCCGGGGGCCGGTGGTGGTCGAGGGCCCGGCGACCCGCTTCACCCTGGACGGGCGCGTCGACCTGGCGCGGCGGGAACTGGACCAGCGACTGGAGGTCACGGTACCCATCAGCCGCAATCTGCCACTGGCGGCGGTGATCGCCGGCGCGCCGGTGGTGGGCGGGGCTCTGTTCATCGCCGACCGCCTGTTCGGCGACGCCATCGATCGTGTGACCCGAATTCATTATCGCGTGCGAGGTCCCTGGACCGCGCCGCAGATCTCAGTGGAAAGTGCCGAATGACTGCATCCCGACCTAGCCTGCTCGACGAAGCCGAAAGCGTCCTGCTCACCCCCGGAGGGCTGACCCTCGACGATCTGGATCTCGGCCTCGGCCACGCCCTGGGCCCCGGCATCGACTACGCCGACCTCTACTTTCAGCGCAGCTGGCACGAGGGCTGGGTGCTGGAAGATGGCGAGGTAAAGGAGGCGAGCTACAACATCGACGGCGGCGTCGGCGTGCGCTCCCTCGCCGGCGAGAAGACCGGCTTCGCCTACTCCAACCAGATCACCGCCGATGCCCTGGCCGAGACCGGTCGCACCGCCGCCGGCATCGTGCGCAGCGGCATGAGCCTGGCGGTGGCGCCGCGGGTGGTGGTACAGAGTGAGGCCCGTTACGGCGGGGTAGACCCGCTCACCGGCCTCAGCGCCGAGGAGAAAATCGCCCTGCTCAAGGAGGCCGACCGTGTAGCCCGGGCCGCCGATTCGGCGGTTAGCCAGGTCAGCGCGTCCCTTACCGGCGTGCATGAGGTGGTGCTGGTGCGTGCCAGCGACGGCACCCTGGCGGCGGACATCCGCCCGCTGGTTCGCTTCAACGTCAGCGTGATAGTGGTCAGGAACGGCCGCCGCGAGCGCGGCAGCGCCGGGGGCGGCGGCCGTTACCCCATGTCGCGGCTGCGCGACGAGGGCGTGGCCGAGCGCTTCGCGAAGGAGGCGGTGCGCCAGGCGCTGGTCAACCTGGAGGCCATCGACGCCCCGGCCGGCCAGTTGCCGGTGGTGCTGGCGCCGGGCTGGCCCGGCATCCTGCTCCACGAGGCGGTGGGCCACGGCCTGGAGGGTGACTTCAACCGCAAGGGCAGCTCGGCCTTCGCCGGCCGCATGGGCCAGCGGGTCGCGGCGAAGGGCGTCACCGTGGTGGACGACGCCACCCTGGCCGACCGGCGCGGCTCGATGACCATCGACGACGAGGGCACGCCGGGACAGTGCACGACGCTGATCGAGGATGGCATCCTCACCGGCTACATGCAGGACAAGCTCAACGCCCGGCTGATGGGCATGGCACCCACCGGCAACGCCCGGCGCGAGTCCTTTGCCCACCTGCCGATGCCGCGCATGACCAATACCGTCATGCTGGCCGGCCAGGATGATCCCGCGGACATCCTCAAGAGCGTCAAGCGCGGCCTCTATGCGGTGAGCTTCGGCGGCGGCCAGGTGGACATCACCTCGGGCAAGTTCGTCTTCTCGGCCAGCGAAGCCTATCTGGTCGAAGATGGCCGGATTACCGCGCCGGTGAAGGGCGCGACCCTGATCGGCAACGGCCCCGAGGCCATGGGGCGGGTGTCGATGATCGGTAGCGACATGGAACTGGATACCGGCATCGGCGTGTGCGGCAAGGAGGGCCAGGGCGTGCCGGTGGGCGTGGGCCAGCCCACCCTGAAGTTGGACGAGCTGACCGTGGGCGGCACGGCGTCGTGAGTGAACGTGCCTGCGCTCGCCCATTCGGCGTTGGCGCTCGGCTCGCCATGCTCATTTAGGGCCCCTAAACTCCGCTGGCTCGCCGAACGCCGCCTTGTCTGGCCTTCGCTCGGCGACGTTCCGCGAGGGGGATTAAAGCCCCGCGGTATCGCGGATCAGCTTGAACAGCTTGCGGGCGCTGGCCGGGGGCTTGTCCTTTTCGCGCTCGCGCTGGGCGTTGCGGATCAGCTGGCGCAGGGCCTGGCGGTCGACTTCGGGGTAGTCGGCGATGAAGGCCTCCACGGCGGCGTCGCCCTCGTCGAGCAGACGATCCCGCCAGGATTCCAGGCGATGAAAGGCGTGGTCACGGCGCAGTTTTTCCTGCTCGATCTCGTCGTAGACGGCCTTGATTGCCTCGAGGTCCTCGCGGCGCATGACCTTGCCCACGTACTGCATGTGGCGCCGGCGCCCCTCGTGTGAGCGCACGCGGGAGGTCTCCTCCACGGCGGCCAGCATGTCGTCGGAGAGCGGAAAGCGGGCGCGCTCGGCGGGGGTCATGGCGATGATCGCCTCGCCCAGCGCCTGCAGGGCGTGCATCTCCCGCTTGAGTTGGGACTTGCTGGGGCGTTCGTCTTCGTCGGGCTGCTGCTGGATAAGCTGGTCGAGCAGCGCGAGGGGGGAATCCTGAGACATGCCGCATCCATGGTTGAGGCTTGAGAATTCACACAGTATACCAGCCCGCGGCGGTGGGCTTGAGCGCAACATCACGAGGAGAGACCCATGACACAGGCATTCGATGCCGCCGCCCAGCAGGCCCTGCTGGAGACCCGCGCCCAGATGGCCCTGGAGCGGGCCCGTCGGCTCGGCGCCGACGCCTGCGAGGTGGGCGCCAGCGTGGATCAGGGCGTCGGCGTAAGCGTGCGTGAGGGCGAGGTGGAGACGGTAGAGCTCTCTCGGGACCAGGGCATCGCCGTGACCGTCTACGTGGGCAAGCGCAAGGGCAGCGCTTCCTCCACCGACGCCGGGGAAGCGTCGATCCGCGCGGTGGTGGAGAAGGCCATAGCCATCGCTCGTCACACCGGCGAGGATCCCGCCTCGGGGCTGGCCGATGCCGAACTGATGGCCCGCGAGTTGCCCGACCTCGACGTCCATCACCCCTGGGCGCTTTCCACCGAGCAGGCCATCGACCTGGCGCTGGCCTGCGAGTCCGCCGGTCGCCGCCGCCCGGGCATCATGAGCTCCGACGGCGCCTCGCTTTCCAGCGGTGAGGGCGTGCGCGTCTACGCCAACAGCCACGGCTTCCTGGGCAGCCAGCGCGGCAGCCGCCACTCGCTCTCCTGCATGCTGATCGCCCAGGACGAGGGGGGCATGCAGCGCGACTACGACTACACCAGCGCGCGCAACCCGCGCGACCTGCTGGCGCCCGAGCGGGTCGGCGAGAGCGCCGCCGAGCGGACCCTGCGTCGCCTGGGTGCCGGTCGCCCGGCAACGGGGCGGATGCCGGTGCTGTTCGATCCGACCCTGGCGGGAGGGCTGATCGGCTCATTGATGGGAGCCATCGCCGGCGGTGCCCTCTATCGCCAGGCCTCCTTCCTCTGCGACCGCCTCGGCGACGGGCTCTTCCCGGAGTGGTTCAGCCTCCAGGAGCGGCCCATGGAGGTGGGCGCCATGGCCAGCTCGCCCTTCGACGGCGACGGTGTGCAGACCCGCGACAACGTCTTCATCGAGCAGGGCCGCCTGGCGAGCTATATGCTCTCCGCCTACAGCGCCCGGCGCCTGGGGAGGCAGACCACCGGCAACGCCGGCGGCGCCCGCAACCTGCGCCTCACCGCGCCGCTGGCATCAAGGGAGCAGCTGCTGTCGCAGATGGGCCGCGGCGTGCTGGTCACCGAGCTGATGGGGCAGGGCGTCAATGCCGTAACCGGGGACTA
This sequence comes from Halomonas sp. HK25, assembly GCF_047795635.1. Classification (GTDB taxonomy): domain Bacteria; phylum Pseudomonadota; class Gammaproteobacteria; order Pseudomonadales; family Halomonadaceae; genus Halomonas. Next base: position 1,530,559 of record NZ_CP181044.1, read on the forward strand.
CTCCCGGGGGGCGGCGGGCTTCTGGGTGGAGAACGGCGAGATCCAGCACCCGGTGGAGGAGTTCACCATCGCCGGCAACCTGGAGGCGATGTTCAAGGGCCTGGCCGGCGTCGGCAGCGATACCGACACCCGCGGCAGCATCCATACCGGCAGCTGGCTGATCGACGAGATGACAGTGGCCGGCAGCTAGGCCGGGCTGCGCCCGGAGCTGGAAGTCCCCGGCTTCGCCGGGAGCTGGAAGAACGCCTGCTTCGCAGGCTTAAGCTTGAAGAAAAGGCTTGACACCTGGTTGGGTGGCAACATGCTGGCTTCCAGCTTCCAGCTTCCAGCTTCCAGCTTCCAGCTTCCAGCTTCCAGCTTCCAGCTTCCAGCTTCCAGCTTCCAGCTTCCAGCTTCCAGCTTCCAGCTTCCAGCTTCCAGCTTCCAGCTTCCAGCTTCCAGCTTCCAGCTTTCACTCGTCCTCGTGGAATCGGGCCTCGAAGAGCGCCTCTATGGCATCGAGGGCCGCCTCGGCATCCTCGCCCTCGGCAGTCACCGTAAGCTCGGTACCGCAGGGGGCGGCCAGCATCAGCAGCGACATGATGTTGGCGGCCTCGCCCTGCATGGCGCCATTGGCCACGCCGATGCGGGCTTCGAAGGGTTGGCAGCACTGCACCAGCTTGGTGGCGGCGCGGGCGTGCAGGCCTCGCCGGTTGGTCAGGGTCAGCTTGCGTTGCGGCACGCTCAACGTCCTTGATGAGGTGTGACGGCAGCCGCCGGATCCGGCGGCGGCGGGGGCAGTGAGTCGTGGATGCCCAACTCGCGGTGGCGCAGCCGGACCAGGGGGTGGGTAGTGGCCAGGCTGGCGGCCAGGCGCTCCGCCAGGTAGACCGAGCGGTGCTGTCCGCCCGTGCAGCCGATGGCCACCGTCAGATAGCTGCGGTGGCTGGCCAGGTAGGCGGGCAGCCAGCGCTCTACCCAGGCTTGGATATCGCGACGCATCTCGTCGACCAGCGTATACCCCTCCAGGAAGGCGATGACCTCCGGGTCTCGGCCGGTGCTGGCGCGCAGCTGCGGGTCCCAGTAGGGATTGGGCAGGCAGCGGGCATCGAACACCAGGTCGGCGTCCAGCGGGACCCCGCGCTTGAAGCCGAAGGACTCGATGGTCAGGGTGAGCTGGTCGGGCTGGTGGCGTGCCACCTGGTCGGCGATGCGCCCCCGCAGCTCGTGGACCGACAGCCGAGAGGTGTCGATGACCAGGTCCGCCAGGTCGCGAATCTCGGCGAGCGCCAGCTCCTCCGAGTCGATTGCCTCGGCCAGGGTCATCTGGCTGTCGCGGGTCAGCGGATGGCGGCGGCGCGTTTCCGAGTAGCGCTCCAGCAGGATGCGAGCATCGGTGGTCAGGTAGATCACCTGGCAGTCGATACCACGGGCACACACTTCCTCCAGCAGGCTGGGGAAGCGCTGCAGTGCCTGGGGCAGGTTGCGGGCGTCGATGCTGACGGCAATGGACGAGCGCGGCGACTGCGGCCCCTCGAGCTCGTCAACCAGGGAACCGAGCAGCATGGCTGGCAGGTTGTCGATGGCGTAGTAGCCGAGGTCTTCCAGGGCCTGCAGCGCGATCGACTTGCCTGAGCCGGAGCGACCGCTGATGATCACGAGCTGCATGGGGGTCTCCTGGTCGTCAATCTGGCCGGGCGGCCCGCGGGGCATCTACGCCTGTCGTCGGATCGCCTCGATGAGTCGTTCGTGGAGCTCGCGCTGACTTTCGCTCTTGCGCAGCCCGCTGCGGGTCTCGGCATTGTTCATGACGCCGGCCACCTGGGCCAGCAGGGCCAGGTGAGCGTCGTCGGCCTCCTCGGGCACCAGGAGGACGAACACCAGGTCGACCGGCTCGCCGTCGATGGCGTCGAAGTCCACCGGCTCGGCCAGCTTCAGGAAGCCGGCGATGGGGGCCTTGCAGTGAGGGCTGCGGGCATGGGGGATGGCCACCCCGTTGCCGATACCGGTACTGCCCAGTCGCTCGCGCCCGATCAGCCGGCTGAACACCTCCTGGCTGTCGAGGCTGGGCGTATTCTGAGCGATGAAGGTGCTGAAGAACTCCAGCACCCGTTTCTTGCTGCCCCCGGGGACACTGAACAGGATGCGCTCCGGAGGCAGGATGGTTTCCAGTGACATGGCAGGCTCAGCGAGCGCCGGCGCCCTGGGCGCGGGCCTGGGCCTTTTCCTTGTGCTTGACCAGCTGGCGGTCCAGCTTGTCGGCCAGGGCGTCGATGGCGGCATACATGTCGACATCCTGGGCCTCGGCGTGCAGGTCGGCACCGGCGGCGTGCAGGGTACAGGCGGCGTGCTGACGCTCCTTCTCCACGGACAGGGTCACCTGCACGTTGGTGATGTTGTCGTAGTGGCGCTCTACGCGGGCCAGTTTTTCGTCCACATAGCCACGCAGGGCATCGGTCAATTCCACATGATGGCCGGTGATGTTGACTTGCATGACACGCTCCTTGGTCGTTGGTTATGGCCCGATTGTAACCCTTTTTCCTGCCTTGCATACCCCTCGTGCTGCCCCCGTCTCGGTAGGCCTGATGTGGGTCATCGAAGCCGCTTGCGCTCGCTGGAGGAGGGGATGCCCATGGCCTCCCTGTACTTCGCTATCGTCCGTCTGGCCACCTGGATGCCGGCCTCCTCGAGCAGAGTCACCAGCTTGCTGTCGGAGAGCGGCTTGCGCGGAGGTTCCTCCTGGATCAGCTTGCGGATCCGGGCGCGGATAGCGGTGCTCGAGTGGGCGTCGCCCTCGCCGCTGCCCCCCACCTGACTGGAGAAGAAATACTTGAGCTCGAAGACGCCGCGGGGGGTGTGAATGTATTTCTGGGTGGTGACCCGCGAGATGGTCGATTCGTGCATCTCCACGACCTGGGCGATGTCGGCCAGGATCAGCGGCCTCATCGCCTCATCGCCCTGTTCGAGGAAGTCGAACTGGCGGGTCATGATCTCGCGCCCCACCCGCAGCAGGGTGTCGTTGCGGCTGGAGAGGCTCTTCATCAGCCAGCGCGCCTCCTGAAGATGGTCCTTGAGGAACTGGTTGTCCTGGCTCTTGTCGGCGCGGCGGATCAGCGCGGCGTAGTCGGGCTGGATGCGCAGTCGCGGCAGCGCCTCGGGGTTGAGTTCCACGTGCCAGCCGCGGCTGTCGTGGCGGGCCACCAAATCGGGGATCACATAGTCGCTCTCGACGCGTGAGAAGGCGCTGCCGGGTCGGGGGTCCAGGGAGCGCACCACGGCGATGGTCGTGTCCAGGGCATCGTCGTCCAGGCCCAGGCGGCGCTTGAGCAGGCGCCGATCGTCTCCGGCCAGGGCCTCGAGGAACTGGCGAACCAGCCGGCGCGCCTGGGGCAGCAGCGGGGTGTCGTCGGGAAGCGCGGCGAGCTGCAGCATCAGGCACTCGCGCAGGTCCCGGGCGAACACGCCGGTGGGCTCGAACTGCTGCAGGCGGAGCAGCACATGCTCGACCTCGGCGCTGCGCAGGCCCTCGAGCCCCTGGGTTCTCAGGCCGTCGCGGATCTCGTCCAGAGGCTGGGCCAGATAGCCGGCGCCGTCCACGGCGTCGACCAGGCTCTCGGCGACCTGGCGCTCGCGTGGGGCCAGGTCGGTCATGGCCAGCTGCCAGGTCAGGTGCCCCTGCAGGCTCTGGGCCGCCGCCTCGCGTTCGAAGTCGGGTCCCTCGCCACCGCCGGCGGGGGCGCCCATGTCCTGATAGGTATCCGACCAGTCGCTGTCGGTGACGAGTTCGTCGGGGATCTCGCTGGCCCAGTCGTCCTCCGGAGTCTCGCTCACTGCCTGCTCGCCGAAGTCCTCCTCGAGCTCCAGCATGGGGTTGGACTCCAGCGCCTGCTGGATCTCCTGGCGCAGGTCGAGGGTGGAGAGCTGCAGCAGGGCGATAGCCTGCTGGAGTTGAGGTGTCATGGTCAGCTGGGTACCGACGCGCAGCTGCAGGGAGGCTTTCATGGCCATCGTGATGGTCTGCCCTCGTGTGCCGGAAAGTGGCCGGAAGGCCTCACCCTAGCCCGGGTGTTGCGGGCATGCAAGCATCAATGCTGCAACTTTTGTGCCAGCCGCAATCGGCATGCCGTCATGGGATAACGATAGATATATCATGCGATTGCGGTGGAAAGGGTCGTGGCTGGAAGGGGCTGCGGTCAGAGACGGAAGTCCTGGCCCAGGTAGACATCGCGCACCCGCTGGTTGGCCAGTATCGCCTCGGCGTTTCCCTCGGCGATGATCTGGCCATCGCCCACGATATAGGCGGTGTCGCAGATATCCAGGGTCTCGCGGACGTTGTGGTCGGTGATCAGTACGCCGATGCCGCGGGCCTTGAGCTGGCGGATGACGCCCTTGATCTCGCCGACCGAGATGGGGTCGACCCCGGCGAAGGGCTCGTCGAGCAGGATAAAGGCGGGTTCCGTGGCCAGCGCCCGGGCAATCTCCACACGCCGCCGTTCACCGCCGGAGAGACTCATGCCGAGGTTGTCGCGGATGTGGGTCACATGGAACTCCTCGAGCAGCTGCTCGAGGCGTGCCCGGCGTCCCTCGCGGTCGAGGTCCTTGCGGGTCTCGAGGATCGCCATGATGTTGTCGGCCACGGAGAGCTTGCGGAAGATCGACGCCTCCTGGGGCAGGTAGCCGATGCCGGCACGGGCGCGTTCGTGCATGGCGGCTCGGGAGAGGTCCCGGTCGTCGATGGCGACCTCGCCGGCGTCGGCGCGCACCAGTCCCACGATCATGTAGAAGGAGGTGGTCTTGCCGGCGCCGTTGGGACCGAGCAGGCCGACGATACTGCCCTGGCGGATGGCCAGGTTGATGTCCTTGACCACGCGGCGGCGCTTGTAGCTCTTGGCCAGGTGGCGGGCATGGAGGGTCTTCATGGGTGGCCTTACTGCTCGGGCTGGAGGGTCATGCGGATGCGCTGGCGTCCTTCGACGCCCTCGCCCTCGCTGCGGGCCTGGACCACGCGACGGTCGAGGAAGTATTCCAGGTAGCCACCGTCGAAGGTGTCACCGCCCTGATGCAGCTCGGCGCGGTCGATCAGTTCCATGCGCCGTTCGGCCACGTGGTAGATGATGGTGCGGCCCCAACCGCGCACCATCGGCTCACTGGGGTCGGGCTGCTGTTCCAGGTAGGCGCGTTCGCCGGTGGCGATGGCCCGGGAGAGCTGGCCCTGGGCGTTGCGCCGGATCTCCACCCGGTCGCCGGTCAGGCGCATGCTGCCCTGGCGGATATCCACGGCGCCGGTGTAGACGGCGGTGCCGGCGCGGTCGTCCAGGTCGAGGCGGTCGGCCTCGACCTCGATGGGGGCCTCGGCGTCGCGGCCCTGGGCCAGGGTCGGCGCGCTGGCCAGCGGCAGCAGCAGTGCCAGGCAGAACAGCAGGGCAGGCGTTCGCGTCATGGCTGGGGGTCCTCTCGGGTCTCGGGCGGATGGTGGCCGCGCACATTGTCGGTCAGCCGGGCGCGGTTGTCATGGAGCCAGGCGTCGAAGCGCTCGCCGCTCATGCGCTGGGGGGGCTGGCGCAGCAGGGCGGGGGTGTCGCTCCAGGCGTGCCCGCTGTCGGCGTCATAGTGGAGCACCTCGGTGTCGAGCTGCCAGCGCTCCTCGGGGGCGTGGAGACGGGCGCTGCCGGAGAGCGTCAGCGGGTTGCCGCCGGGGCCCAGCACGCCGCTGTCGGCCTCGGCGAGCCAGGTGCGCCCGGCATTGTCGTGGATCCGGGCGTCGGGGGTCTCGAGGCGGGTGATGTCGTCATGGGGCGTGTGCACCAGTCGCGGGGTGTCGACGCGCTGGTGGGCACGCCCTTCGGCGTCGAAGCGGGTCAGGCGCGCCCCCTCCAGGTAGAAGTCGGGTTCGCCGGCCGCGTCCCGTGGCACCGCCCCGGGCTCTCGCACGCTGCGAGAGTCCAGCAGCACCAACACGCCGCCCAGCGCCACCAGCAGCAGGAACAGCCAGACCCGGAACGATGGCCGCGGCAGGGTCATGGGGTCAGCCGGCCCCGTGCAGATAGGTGTCGAGCACCGCATCCCAGTGGCCCTGGGCCCTGAGCAGGGTGTCGCAGATCTCGCGGGCCGCCCCCTGGCCGCCGCCCCTAATCGTTAGCCAGTCGGCGTGCTTCTGGATGTACTCGGGGGCATTGGGCACGCTGATGCCCACACCGGCGCGGCGGATGGCGCCCACGTCGGGCATGTCGTCGCCGCAGTAGGCGACCTGGTCGAACTCCAGGCCGAGGCGGGTACAGAGGTCGCGCAGCACCGGGAGCTTCCTCTCCACGCCCTGGAAGACATGCTGAATCCCCAACGCCGCGGCGCGGTGGCTCACCGTGGGCGAGTCGCGGCCGGTGACCAGCGCCACCTCGATACCGGCACGCTTGAGCAGCTTCAGGCCGTGGCCGTCCTGGACGTTGAACGCCTTGATCTCGATGCCGTCGGCCTGGAAATAGAGTTGGCCGTCGGTGAGCACGCCGTCGACGTCCAGGGCCAGCAGGCGGATGCGCCGCAGGCGGTCCACCAGTCGGGGGTCTTGAAGGGGAATGGTGTGGGGCATGGAAGCTCCGGTTCGGTGAGTGGGAATCAGATCACGCCGCTGGCCAGCAGGTCGTGCATGTGCAGGGCGCCCACCGGGCGCCCCGTCTCGTCGACCACCGCCAGGGCGGAAATGCGATGATCCTCCATCAGCTTTACCGCCTCGGCGGCCAGCATCTCCGCCGCCACCCGCTTGCCGGGGCGGGTCATCACCTCATCGACGACAAGGTTCGAGAGGTCATTGTGCTGGTCGAGGGTGCGGCGCAGGTCGCCGTCGGTGTAGACCCCGGCCAGTTGGCCCTGGTCGTCCACCACGCAGGTAAAGCCGAGCCCCTGGCGGGTGATCTCCAGCAGGGCGTCACGCAGCGGGCTGCCCAGCGGCACGATCGGGAGCCTTGCCCCGTCGTGCATCAGGTCACCGACCCGCAGCAGAAGCCGCTTGCCGAGGCTACCGCCGGGATGCGAGAGGGCGAACTCCTCGGCGGTAAAGCCGCGGGTCTCCAGCAGCGCTACCGCCAGTGCATCGCCCAGTGCCAGTGCGGCGGTGGTGGAGGCGGTGGGCGCCAGGTCCAGCGGGCAGGCCTCGCGCTCGACCCCGGCGTCGAGGTGTGCTTCGGCGTGGCGCGCAAGCGTCGAGGCGGGGCGGCCGGTCATGCTGATCAGCGGCACGCCCATGCGCTTGAGCAGCGGCAGCAGGGCGGTCACCTCGGCGGTCTCGCCGGAATTGGATAGCGCCAGCACCACATCGCCGGGCGTGATCATGCCCAGGTCGCCGTGGCTGGCCTCGCCGGGATGGACGAAGAAGGCGGGCGTACCGGTACTGGCCAGAGTGGCGGCGATCTTGCCGGCAACGTGGCCCGACTTGCCCATGCCGGTGACGATCACGCGGCCACGGCAGGCGAGGATCAGCTGGCAGGCGCTGTCGAAGTCGGCGTCGAGTCGCTCGACCAGGGCGCCGATGGCCTGCTGCTCGAGTCGCAGGGTGCGCCTGGCGCTGTCGCGCAGCAGGGAGGGGGCCGTGGCCTGGGGGTTATGTGGTGTCATGGCGATGATTGTTGCCTGTTGCGCGGGTTCACTCAAGTGGCGACGCCGAGGCTGGTCAGGCCGACCCAGGCCAGATAGCCCAGATAGCTGGTCGCCAGCAGGGCGCCGGGGAGTCTCCCGACCCGTCCGCGGCGCTGCCACAACAGCAGCATGCCCAGCGCCAGGGTCAGCGCCAGCATTACCGGGTAGTCGCGCCCCGCGGCCGCAGGGTCGCTGGGCCCGGGAGCCAGCAGGCCGGGAATCGGCAGCACGACGAGCAGGTTGAAGAGGTTGGAACCGATGACGTTGCCGATGGCGATATCGTGATGGCGCTTGAGCGCGCTGGCCACGCAGGCGACTAGCTCCGGTAGGCTGGTGCCGATGGCGACTACGGTCAGTCCGATGACCAGTTCGCTGACGCCCAGGCCACGGGCCAACTCGCTGGCGCCCCACACCACGGCTCGGGAGCCGACGGCGAGCACCAACAGGGTGGCCAACAGCCAGGCAAGCGCCCGAGGCAGCGGCATATCGGGGACCTCGCCGGTGGTGGCATCGGGGGTGTCCGGGGTATCGGCGCGAAACAGCCACCACAGGCTGAAGACCAGCAGCAGGAGCAGGAAGACGGCGTCGAAGCGGCCGAGGAAGCCATTGGCCAGGGCATAGCCGGCCAGTCCCGTGGCTCCCAGCAGCAGCGGCAGCTCGCGACGCACGATGGAGAAGCGGACCGGGATCGGCACGATCAGGGCGGTGATGCCCAGCACCAGGCCGATGTTGGCGATGTTGGAGCCCAGGGCGTTGCCGGTGGCCAGGTCGGGGATGCCGTCCAGGGAGGCCATCGTCGAGACCACCATCTCCGGCGCCGAGGTGCCCAGCGCCACCACCGTCATGCCGACCAGCAGGGTGCTCATGCCGGCCTTGCTTGCGGTGGCTGCCGCCGCGCCCACGAAGCGGTCGGCGCTCCAGAGCAGTGCCGCCAGACCCAGCAACACGACGATCAGCGGTACCAGCATGGGGTGTCCTTGGCCAGAATTCGGGAAGGGCGCATTAGACGCGCTGACCCCGCCGAGCGCAAGGGCGGTGGGCATGTCGCTGGCGCGTTCATGGGTAGTTAGGATACAATGTTCGATAATTTTTCCCGGGGCTAACGAGGGGGTTGACGAGCCGATGAGTGACACTCCCTTCGTGGTGGTGGAGGGTCTGCATTTTTCGCGAGGTGACATGGAGATCTTCCGCGGCGTTGATCTCTCCATCCCGCGGGGCAGAATTACCGCCATCATGGGTCCCAGCGGTACCGGCAAGACCACAATGCTGAAGCTGATCGGCGGGCAGCTCACGCCCGATTCGGGTCGCGTGCTGATCGACGGTGAGGATGTTCATCGCCAGTCGCGCCGCGCGCTGTTCACTATGCGCCAGCGCATGGGCATGCTGTTCCAGAGCGGGGCGTTATTCTCGGACCTCAGCGTGTTCGAGAACGTCGCCTTTCCGCTGCGCGTCCACACCGATCTGCCCCAGGCGATGATCCGCGACCTGGTGCTGATGAAGCTCGAGGCGGTGGGACTGCGCGGCGCTCGGGGGCTGATGCCCGCGGAGCTCTCCGGCGGCATGGCGCGCCGTGTAGCGCTGGCCCGGGCAATGGCCCTGGACCCGGAGTTGATCCTCTACGACGAGCCCTTCGTCGGCCAGGACCCGATCTCCATGGGCGTGCTGGTGCAGCTGATCAAGCGGCTCAACGAAGCGCTGGGGCTCACCTCCATCGTGGTTTCCCACGATATCAAGGAGACCCTGACCATCGCCGACTACGTCTACGTGATCGCCGACGGCCAGGTAATGGCCCACGGCACTCCCCAGAGCCTCGACGTGGACCAGGACCCCCGGGTCAGCCAGTTCGTGCACGGCGAGCCCGACGGTCCGGTTCCCTTTCACTATCCGGCGGTGGACTTCTTCACCGATATCCTCGAACCGGGAGGACGGCGATGATCGCTCGCATCATTAGCCTGGGGCGGCGTGGCTGCGACCTGCTCGAGTCGCTGGGCCGCGCCGGTATCTTCGTGGCCCGGTCTGCCGTCGGCGTGCCGTCCCGGGAGGGCTGGCACCTGTGGGTGCGCCAGATGCACTTCGTGGGCGTGCTGTCACTGGCCATCGTGCTGGTCTCGGGGCTGTTCATCGGCATGGTGCTGGCGCTGCAGGGCTACACCCTCCTGGTCGACTTCGGCGCCGAGCAGGCGCTGGGACAGATGGTGGCGCTGTCGCTGTTGCGCGAGCTGGCGCCGGTGGTGGCGGCGCTGCTTTTCGCCGGTCGCGCCGGCTCGGCGCTGACCGCCGAGATCGGCCTGATGAAGGCCACCGAGCAGCTCTCCAGCATGGAGATGATCGGCGTTGACCCGCTGCGCCGGGTGGTGGCGCCGCGCCTGTGGGCGGGGTTTGTGGCCCTGCCGCTTCTGACTATTGGCTTCAGCGTGGTCGGCATCTACGGGGGCTACCTGGTGGGCGTGGAGTGGCTCGGTGTCTTCGAGGGCTCCTACTGGGGCAATATGCAGTCCAGCGTCGAGTTCATCGGTGATATCGGTAACGGCATGGTCAAGAGCCTGGTCTTTGCGGTGGTAGTGACCTGGATCGCCGTGTTCCAGGGCTACGACCTGGTGCCCACCTCGGAGGGGATCTCCCGGGCCACCACTCGGACGGTGGTCTACTCCTCACTGGCTGTGCTCGGCCTCGATTTCGTGTTGACTGCAGTGATGTTCGGCGGCCTCTCCTGATCATGAGAGAGGGGTGGCGGCAAGCCTTGATGTTCGGAGAGAGATGATGAAACGCAGCAAGATCATGGAGCTGGGGGTGGGGCTGTTCATGCTCGCCGGCATTCTTGGCCTGGTATTCCTCGGCCTGCGGGTCAGCGGGATGACCCTCCAGGCCCCTGGGGACACCTTCCGCCTGGAGGCCAATTTCGCCAACATCGGCACCCTCAAGCCGCGGGCACGGGTGACCATGGCCGGCGTGACCGTGGGCCGGGTGTCGACGATCGAGCTGGATACCGACTGGTACGACGCCCGGGTCATCCTGGAGCTGGACGGCGACCTGGAGGGCAGGCTCTCCCGGGACACCACCGCGGCGATTCTCACCGCCGGCCTGCTCGGCGAGCAGTACATCGGGCTCTCCGTGGGCGGCGACCCGGAGACCCTGGCCAACGGTGACACCCTGCGTGACACCCAGTCGGCCATCGTGCTGGAAGAACTCATCCAGCAGTTCGTGTCCAATCTGGTCAGCGATTGATGCTTAGGCGTCGGTCTGGTCAATTTCAAGGAGAGTGTCTGCATGAACCGCGTTTCCCGTCCCTTCCGTTCACTGCTGGTCGGCCTGGTGCTGGCCCTGTTTGCCCTGCCGGCTGCGGCGGCCCCCGAGCGCACCCCCGAGCAGGTGATCCGCCTGAGCGTCGAGACACTGACTGCCGAGATCGAGGGGCGTCGCGACTACTTTGCCGACAACCTCGACGAGCTCAAGGGGCTGGTCGACGACAGCCTCGATGACATCGCCGACTTTCGCTATATCGGCGCCAGCGTGATGGGTCGCTACTTCCAGAATGCCACGCCCCAGCAGCGCTCGCGCTTCGCCGACACCTTCCGCAAGACCCTGATCGACACCTACACCAAGGGCCTGGTCACCTTCGACTACCGTGAGTTGCGCGTGCTGGACAATCAGCGGCCCCAGCGCCACGAGGATCAGGCCAGCGTCGATATGGAGGTGGTGGCCACCAACGGTCAGGTCTATCCGGTCAGCTATTCGCTGCGCCTCAATGGCAATGAGTGGCGGGTGGTCAACGTGATAGTCAACGGCATCAACCTCGGCCTGACCTTCCGCAACCAGTTCGATCAGGCGATGCGCGACCAGGGCCGCGATTATGACGCGGTGATCGACGGCTGGGCACCCGAGCTCGCCGTCGAGGAACTGGAGGAGGGCGGCAGCGCATGACCCGGCTGCTGGAGAGTGGGAACGTGCGCCTGGAGGCGGAAGGCTGCGCGCTGAAGGTCGAGGGACAGGTGGGCTTCGAGGCGGCCACGGCGCTGGCCGAGGCGGGTCGAGGTTGGCTCGCCGCCCAGCCCGCGAGCACCCGGGTCAGCTTCGACCTCACCGGCGTAGCCGACGTCAGCAGCGCGGCCCTCAGCGTGATGCTGGAGTGGGCCCGCGCCGCCCGCGCTGCCGGCCTCGAGCTGCAGGTGGTGCGTCTCTCTCCGGCCCTGCGCCGGCTCGCCGACCTCGCCGGGCTGGAGCGTCTGCTCCCCGTGGAAAGCGCCGCCGCCTGAAGCCGTGGCTGCGCCGAGATCGCCAAGCGACGCGCTTTTCATTACCATGGGGCATCCCCGTATCGTGCCATCGGCCGCGTCGCGCCCGGTGGCCTTCCCGTTTCAGACACAGGAGTGCCGTACCATGCACCCCAGCGAAGTCAAGGCGCTGCTCGAGTCGCGTATCGACGGCTGCGAGTTTCATATCCAGGGCGAAGGCTGCAATTTCCAGGTGGTGGCCGTGGGTGAGGTCTTCAGTGGCCTCTCGCCGGTCAAGCGCCAGCAGCTCATCTACGGCGCACTCGCCGAGGAGATCGCCTCCGGCGCCCTGCATGCGGTGAGCATCAAGACCTATACCCCGGCGCAGTGGAACAGCGCGCCGGAAAACGCCGGCGCCTGAGATCGAGCCCCCATGGACAAGTTGATCATCACCGGCAATGGGCCGGTCGACGGCGAGGTGTGGGCCAGCGGCGCCAAGAACGCCGCCTTGCCGATTCTCTGCGCCACCCTGCTCTCCGAGGAGCCGGTGACCATCGGCAACCTGCCGCACCTTCAGGACATCACCACGACGCTTGAGCTGCTCGGCCATCTGGGCCTCGAACCGGTGATGGGCGAGAAGATGACCATCCAGCTCGACGGCGCCCAGGTGAAACACTGCGACGCTCCCTATGAGCTGGTCAAGAAGATGCGCGCCTCCATCCTGGTGCTGGGGCCGCTGATCGCCCACTTCGGCCACGCCGACGTCTCCCTGCCGGGCGGCTGCGCCATCGGCTCGCGGCCGGTGGACCTCCACCTGCGCGGACTGGAGGCCATGGGCGCCGAGATCCGCGTCGAGGGCGGCTACATCCGCGCCCGGGTCGACGGACGGCTCAAGGGCGCCACCATCTTCTTCGATACCGTGACGGTCACCGGCACCGAGAACCTGCTGATGGCGGCGACGCTGGCCGACGGCACCACGGTGCTCGAGAACGCCGCCAGGGAGCCCGAGGTGGTCGACCTGGCCGAGTGCCTGATCAAGATGGGGGCCAATATCCGCGGTCACGGCAGCGATACCATCGTCATCGAGGGCGTCGAGCGCCTTCACGGCGCCTACCACGACGTGATGCCGGATCGCATCGAGACCGGTACCTTCCTGGTGGCCGCTGCGCTCTCCCGGGGTCGCGTCAAGGTGCGTCGCACCCGCGCCGATATCCTCGAGGCAGTGCTCGCCAAGCTGGAGGAGGCCGGCGCCGAGATCACCAGCGGAGGCGACTGGATTGCGCTGGACATGCACGGCAAGCGCCCGCGGCCGGTGAATATCCGCACCGCCCCCTATCCGGCCTTCCCCACCGACATGCAGGCCCAGTTCGTGGCCATGAACGCGGTGGCCGAGGGCACCTCCCGGGTGGTGGAGACCATCTTCGAGAACCGCTTCATGCACGTGCAGGAGCTCAATCGCATGGGGGCGAAGATCGCGCTGGAGGGCAACACGGCGGTGATCGAGGGGGTCGAGCGGCTCTCCGGCGCCCCGGTGATGGCCACCGACCTGCGCGCCTCGGCTTCCCTGGTGATCGCGGCGATGATGGCCGAGGGCGAGACCCGGGTCGACCGCATCTACCATATCGACCGCGGCTACGAGTGCATCGAGGAGAAGCTGCAGCTTCTCGGCGCCCAGATCCGACGCGTGCCCGGCTAAGGACGACCAAGGCGAAAGCATGAGCAAACAACTGATCCTGGCCCTCTCCAAGGGCCGCATCCTCGACGAGACCCTGCCGCTGCTGGCCGACGCCGGCATCACCCCGGCCGAGGACCTGGGCAGGAGCCGCAAGCTGCTGTTCGACACCAACCTGCCGGACGTCAAGCTGGTGGTGATCCGCGCCACCGACGTCCCCACCTACGTGCAGCTGGGCGCCGCGGATCTCGGCGTGGCTGGCAAGGACGTGCTGCTCGAGCACGGCGCCGAGGGGCTCTACGAGCCGCTGGATCTGGAGATCGCCCGCTGCAAGCTGATGACAGCCGGGATCACCGGCGCAGAGCCGGCTCGTGCGCGGCGTCGTGTGGCCACCAAGTTCGTCAAGGTGGCGCGGCGCTGGTACGCCGAGCAGGGCATCCAGGCCGAGGTGATCAAGCTCTACGGGGCCATGGAGCTGGCGCCGCTGATGAACCTGGCCGACGAGATCGTCGACATCGTCGATACCGGTAATACCCTGCGCGCCAACGGCATGGAGCCCCGCGAGCTGATCGCGTCGATCTCCACCAGGCTGGTGGTCAACAAGGCCTCAATGACCATGAAGCATGCGCGCATCAAGCCACTGCTCGAGCGCCTCGGCCAGGCCGTGGCCGTCCGCCGGCCAGTCGTCGTTTGAGAAAGCCACCGCCTGAGGCCGGCCCGCGCGGACGATAGCCCCGGCGTTTCGACGCCATAGCCGCGTTGCCCTTGTCCGGCGCGTCCTGGCGTCGAACAATGCAGGATTCACCCGATTCGTGACGGAAGCTGCCATGACCGAGACAACCGCCCCCTCCGGCATCGACCGGCTCTCCACCGCCGATGCGAGTTTCGAAGACCGCCTGACGACCCTGCTGGCCTGGGAAGGCGTCTCCGATGCCGCAGTGCAGCACCGTGTCGACGAGATCATCGCGGCGGTGAAGAGCCGCGGTGACGCCGCCCTGGTGGAGACCAGCAACCGCTTCGACCGCCTCTCGGTCGCAAGCATGGCCGAGCTGACCCTCTCCGCCGAAAAGCTGCGCCAGGCCTATGAGGGCCTGCCCGCCGAGCAGCGTGAGGCGCTGGCCCAGGCAGCCGAGCGCATCCGCCTCTACCACGAACGTCAGAAGCCCGAGTCCTGGCACTACACCGAGGCCGACGGCACCGTGCTGGGTCAGCAGGTGATGCCGCTGGATCGCGCCGGCATCTACGTGCCCGGCGGCAAGGCCGCCTATCCCTCCTCGGTGCTGATGAACGCCATCCCCGCCCATGTGGCCGGGGTGCGCGAGATCATCATGGTGGTGCCGACCCCGGACGGCGTGCTCAACGAGCTGGTGCTGGCCGCGGCCCACCTGGCCGGCGTCGATCGGGTGTTCACCGTGGGCGGCGCCCAGGCGGTGGCGGCCCTGGCTTACGGCACCGAGACGGTGCCGCGGGTGGACAAGGTCGTCGGCCCCGGCAACATCTACGTGGCCACCGCCAAGCGCGCGGTTTTCGGCCAGGTGGGCATCGACATGATCGCCGGCCCCTCTGAGATCCTGGTGATCTCCGACGGAGGCACCGACCCGGACTGGCTGGCCATGGACCTCTTCTCCCAGGCCGAGCACGACGAGGACGCCCAGGCGATCCTGGTGAGCTGGGATGCCGAACACCTCGAGGCCGTGGAGGCCGCCATCGACCGGCTGCTGCCGACCCTGGAGCGCCATGAGATCGTGCGCGAGTCGCTCTCCCGTCGCGGCGCGCTGATCCACTGCCGCGACCGCGCCGAGGCGATGAGGCTGATCAACCGCATCGCCCCCGAGCACCTTGAGCTCTCGGTGGCCAACCCCGAGGGTTGGCTGCCGGAGATTCGTCATGCCGGGGCCATCTTCATGGGCCGCTATACCGCCGAGGCGCTGGGTGACTACTGCGCCGGGCCCAACCACGTGCTGCCCACCTCGGGCACGGCGCGCTTCTCCTCGCCGCTGGGGGTCTACGACTTCCAGAAGCGCTCCTCGATCATCCACTGCACCGCCGAGGGCGCATCCCGGCTCGGCAAGGTGGCGTCAGTGCTGGCGCGGGGCGAATCGCTAACCGCCCACGCACGCAGCGCCGAGTACCGCATCAAGGAGTGAGCCCGTGCCGATCGGGTGCACTCGCAGGGACGCACAGGGCCCCGCCGCATGGCGGGGCCCTGTGCGTTGCGACCCTGAGCGCCGGCGTCCTGTGCAGCCGGACGTCGGGTCGGCTACTCCTCCGGGCGGCGCAGCTCCGGCGGTGGGCGCTCGCCCACCTCCAGGGTGACCTGCAGCGTCTCGCCGCCGCGTACCACGGTGAGTGGAAGCGATTCGCCGGGGGCCACGGCGGCGATGTCGGCCATGGTGACCCGCGCATCGAGAATTGGCCGGTTATCGATGGCCAGCAGCACGTCGCCGGGCTGCAGGCCGGCCCGGTCGGCGGGTCCGCCCGGTACCACGCCGGCGATCACCACGCCGCGGGGTGCCTGCAGGCCGAAGGAGGCGGCCAGCTCCGGGTTGAGCTCCTGGGCCTCGACCCCCAACCAGCCGCGGATCACCCGGCCCTGGGTGACCAGCTCCTCGAGGATGTTGGCGGCCAGATTGGCGGGAATGGCAAAGCCGATGCCTTGGGAGCCGCCGGAGCGCGAGAAGATGGCGGTATTGATGCCCACCAGGGCCCCCTCGGCGTTGACCAGAGCGCCACCGGAGTTGCCGGGGTTGATGGCGGCATCGGTCTGAATGAAATCCTCGTAGGCGTTGAGCCCCAGATGGCTGCGCCCGGTGGCGCTGATGATACCCATGGTGACGGTCTGGCCCACGCCGAAGGGGTTGCCGATGGCCAGCGACACATCGCCGATGGCGACCTCGGTGGAGTCGGCCAGCTCGATCACCGGAAGCGAGTCGAGGTCGATGCGCAGCACTGCCAGGTCGCTCTCCGGGTCGGTGCCGATCACCTCGGCCAGGGTCTCGCGGCCGTCGCGCAGGGCCACCTGGATCTGGTCGGCACCGCCGATGACGTGGTGGTTGGTCAGCACATAGCCGTCCTCGCTGACGATAACGCCGGAGCCGAGGCTCGAGAGCATGCGCTGACGGGCCGGTACGTCATCACCGAAGAACTGACGGAAGAAGGGGTCCGACATCAGCGGGTGCTGGTCGCGCTCCACGACCCGGGAGGAGTAGATGTTGACCACCGCGGGGGCCGCACGCTCCACTGCTTCCGCATAGCTCACCGGGCCCTGCTCGCGGGAGAGCGGGGTGGCCTGGCGCAGTTCCGGGGCGGGTCGCGGCTCGGTTTCCTGCGGAGCCTCCACCCGTGGTGAGACGGTCAGCGGCGCCTGGGCGCCGGGTGCCTCCAAGGAGGGGCGGGGCGGCGGCGTGGGGTCCGCCTGACGCCCGGTCAGCTGGGGGAAGGCGTTGAGCAGCACTACGGCCAGTAGCACGCCGATGATGGTCGGCAGCAGGTAGGGTGTAAGCGTGCGCAGAAGGCGTAGCATGCGGGTCGGGGTCCTTGTAGCGGGCGGTCGCGAGAGCAGGGCGGTGCAGGGGAGAGGCCCCGTCGGTACAATAGACGAATTGTAACATTGTCACCCACAGGACGTAGGGAGGTTACCATGACGAACCGCGATGACCTGGTGGCCGCCTGTGATAGGGAGCTGATGGCGGAGCGCTTCAAGGACTACACCATCAACGGCCTGCAGGTCGAGGGTCGTGGGAACGTGCGTCGGGTGCTGAGCGGTGTCACTGCCTGCCAGGCGCTGCTCGACGAGGCGGTGGCCTGGCAGGCGGACCTGGTGCTGGTCCACCACGGCTTCTTCTGGAAGAACGAGCCGGTGGCCATCACCGGCATGAAGCGCCGCCGCATCCGGACGCTGCTGGCCCACGACATCAGCCTGCTGGCCTATCATCTGCCGCTTGACGCCCACGCGACCCTGGGCAATAACGCCGAGCTCGGCCGATTGTTGGACTTCCATGTGCAGGGCTGCGCCGACGGCGAGCTCGGCGAGGGGCTGCTGTGGCTGGGGGCGGCACCCGAGGGGCTGGATGCCGGGGGGCTTGCCGCTCATATCGGCGAGCGTCTGGGGCGCGAGCCGCTGCTGGTGGAGGCGCCGGGCAAGGGCGAGATCCGCCGGGTGGCCTGGTGCACCGGCGGTGCCCAGGACATGATCACGGCGGCCTGGGAGGCCGGTGCCGATGCCTTCATCTCCGGGGAGATCTCCGAGCGCACCACCCACCTGGCGCGGGAGCTGGGTATTCACTACCTGTCGGCGGGCCACCATGCCACCGAGCGCTATGGCGTCCAGGCGCTGGGGGAGTGGCTGGTCGGTGAGTTCGGCGTCGAGCATCGCTTCGTGGATATCGACAACCCGGCCTGAGACCGGGGCGGTGAAGGGGGTCAGTAGCGTGGCGGTTGCGGTGCCTTGGCGTCCTCGTCGTCCTTGAGGCCAAAATCCTCGGAAAGCGTGCCGCCGGTGCCGTCGGCGTAGTCGCGGGGGGTGGCCAGCTCCTCGCCGCTCTCCTCGGTGGGCACTTTTTTGCTGGCGGTGGTTTCCAGGCCGGTGCGTGGGGCTGCCTTGCCGCCCAGGCTGAGGGCGTCCTGCGCCAGGCGGCTGGCCAGTGCCTCGCCGTCGCGTTGCAGGGCGGCCACCAGCCGGGATACCTCGCCCAGGTGGTCGTCCATGCCCTCGCGCAGTGCCGCCAGTTCGCGATCGCGCTCGGCCAGGCGCTGGCGCAGCTTCTGCAGGCTGGCGGCGCTGGAATTGAGCAGGTGGTAGCCCAGCGCGCCCAGCCCGGTGCCGGCGAGCAGGCAGGCGATGGCCAGTATCCAGTTGATCTTGCTTGCGTCCACGTCTGTCTCCCTGCGGCGGTGGATCGGCCCGCATCGGCGCGGGCCCGTCTTTGGCGCCCATTATAGGGCCGAGCCGCGGCGGCGGGTCAACGCGCCCGCTCGCTTGCGGTCATGCCGATGCGTGTCGTGCCCGTCACGCGTATAATGCTAATCCATTCCCAGCCGAGACGGTCCGTTATCCGCATGAGTGCCACGCCGACCCCGCCCGAGTCCCGAGACGCTCGCCTGTCGCCCACCGAGCGCTACCGCGCAGATCTGAAGCGGGATGACTTCCAGTACGATCCCGCCCAGGAGAAGGCGGTCGCCCACCTGCAACGCCTCCACGATGAGCTGGTGGCCACCCCGCGCACTCGGCCGCGGGCCGTGCCACCCAAGGGGGGAGTCGCCTCGCGCATGGCCGGCCTGTTCGGCAAGCGCAGTCGTCAGGCACCGGCCCCTGAGCCGGTGCTTCCCGAGGTCACGGGGCTCTATTTCTGGGGCGGAGTGGGGCGCGGCAAGACCTATCTGGTGGACGCCTTCTATGAGTCATTGCCCTTCCCGGAGAAGATGCGCACCCACTTTCACCGTTTCATGCAGCGGGTGCACAACGAGCTGACTCACTACAAGGGGGAGAAGAACCCCCTGAGGCTGATCGCCGCCAAGTTCGCCGGCGAGGCACGGGTGATCTGCTTCGATGAATTCTTCGTGAAGGACATCACCGATGCGATGATCCTGGCCAACCTGCTCGAGGCGCTGTTCGAGCATGGCGTGGTGCTGGTGGCCACCTCCAATATCGTGCCGGACGACCTCTACAAGGATGGGCTGCAGCGGGCCCGCTTCCTGCCGGCCATCGAACTGCTCAAGCGCCACTGCGAGGTGGTCAACGTCGATTCGGGCATCGACTACCGGCTGCGCGCCCTGGAGCGTGCCGAGCTCTTCCATGCGCCACTGGATGACGCTGCCGAGACCGAGCTTGCGCGCAGCTTCCGCGAGATCGCCGGCCACGAGGGCGAGACAGATGCCCCCATCGAGATCAACCACCGCGTGCTGCATGCCCGGCGACTGCACGACGACGTGGTATGGTTCGAGTTCCGCGAACTCTGCGATGGTCCGCGCAGCCAGAACGACTACATCGAGCTGGCCAGGGAATTTCATACCGTGCTGGTCTCCAATGTCACCCGGATGAGCGGGGCGACGGATGATCAGGCGCGGCGCTTCATCAACATGGTCGACGAGTTCTATGATCGCGGCGTCAAGCTGCTGATGTCCGCAGAGGAGCCCGCCGAGCGGCTCTACGCCGATGGTCGGCTAGAGTTCGAGTTCCAGCGCACCCTCTCGCGGCTGCAGGAGATGCAGTCGCACGAATACCTGGCGCTGCCCCACAAGCCTTGAGCGGCATTGCGCTCAAGACGACATGTCAGGTAGAATTCGCGCGCTCTACCTCGTTGTCACCGTCCTTCGGCGGATGGCAACCAAGAAGAATAGGGATGGTTCCACGCCGGAATCCCGGCTGAGAACCCAATACACTTGAACTGGTGATAGCTCCATGAAGACGTTCACTGCGAAGCCGCAGTCCGTCCAGCGCGACTGGTATGTCGTTGACGCCACGGACAAGACGCTCGGCCGCCTGGCCACCGAAATCGCTCGTCGCCTGCGCGGCAAGCACAAGCCCGAATTCACCCCGCACGTTGATACCGGCGACTACATCGTCGTCGTCAACGCCGAGAAGGTGAAGGTCACCGGCAACAAGGCCAAGGCCAAGACCTACTACCGCCATACCGGCTATCCCGGTGGCCTGCGCTCCATGACCTTCGACAAGCTGATCGAGCATGCGCCCGAGCGCATCATCGAGGGCGCCGTCAAGGGCATGCTGCCCAAGGGTCCGCTGGGTCGCGCCATGTATACCAAGCTCAAGGTCTATGCCGGTGCCGAGCATCCGCACGCCGCCCAGCAGCCGCAAGAACTGAACATCTGAGGGAATCTTCGCCATGACACAGCAGTATTACGGTACCGGGCGCCGCAAGACCTCTACCGCGCGCGTCTTCCTGAAGCCGGGCTCCGGCAAGATCACCGTCAACAGCCTTGAGCTGGACCAGTACTTCGGCCGCGTTACCGGTCGCATGGTGGTCCGTCAGCCCCTCGAGTTGACCGACACCCTGAGCCAGTTCGACGTCTTCGTGACCGTCAAGGGCGGCGGCGGCTCGTCCCAGGCCGGCGCCATCCGTCACGGGATTACCCGTGCGCTGATGGTGTATAACGAAGATTTCCGCGGCCAGCTGCGCGAAGCCGGCTACGTGACTCGCGATGCTCGCCAGGTCGAGCGCAAGAAGGTGGGTCTGCGCAAGGCGCGTCGTCGCCCGCAGTTCTCCAAGCGTTAAGCGCCGATTATCGCGCCGCAAACGCTCGCGCCCGGGTCTACGACTCGGGCGTTTTTGTTTTCTGATCAATGGGTTGTTGGGTGTGTTCCACCTTCGTCAAGGGTCGTTGTCCTTGTATGGTGAGGCGCATTTTCTTACTATAGAGCGCATTTGGTATCCGTGGTCGCGGGAGGCTTTCCGCCGGTGATGGATCAACGGGTAAGCTGATGGGAGAAACCTTGAAATGGCAGACAACGGCGTAAACAAGGGTCGGCGCCGTTTCCTCGTAGGTGCCACCACCGTCGTGGGTGCGGTGGGTGCCGTCGGGGTAGCGGTCCCCTTTGTGGCTTCCTGGCAGCCCAGTGCCAGGGCGAGAGCGGCGGGTGCGCCGGTTCAGGCAGATGTGTCCAAGCTTGAGCCGGGGCAGCGCATGACCGTCGAGTGGCGCGGCCGTCCGATATGGATCATCAATCGCACCACGGAGATGATCGAGCGCACCGAGGGGTTTGACGGTTCGCGCTTGGCAGACCCCGACTCCTCCGTAGAGCAGCAGCCTGGCTACATCACTGGCCCCCTGCGCTCCATTCGACCCGAGATCGGCGTGCTGATCGGCATCTGTACCCACCTGGGCTGCTCGCCGCTCTTCCGTCCCGAGCCCGATGCGGTGGACATGGACAACTGGCCGGGCGGTTTCTTCTGCCCCTGCCACGGCTCCTACTTCGACCTGGCGGGTCGCGTATTCCGCAACGTGCCGGCGCCCACCAACCTGGAGGTGCCGCCGTATCGCTTCGAGACCGACGACATCATCATCGTTGGTGAAGACGAGGAGACTGCCTGATGGGTAACCCGAACAAGGTGAAGGCGGAAAAGGGCCTGATGCGCTGGGTCGATGACCGCTTTCCGGCCACCCAGATGTGGCAGGACCATATGGCGAAGTACTACGCGCCAAAGAATTTCAACTTCTGGTACTTCTTCGGCTCGTTGGCGCTGTTGGTGCTGGTCAACCAGATCCTCACGGGCGTGTGGCTGACCATGAGCTACAACCCCTCGGGCGAGGGCGCCTTCGCCTCGGTCGAGTACATCATGCGCGATGTGGAGTATGGCTGGCTGATTCGCTACATGCACTCCACCGGCGCGACGGCCTTCTTCGTGGTGATCTATCTGCACATGTTCCGCGGCCTGCTCTACGGCTCCTACAAGGCACCCCGCGAGCTGGTGTGGATCTTCGGCATGGCGATCTACCTGTTGCTCATGGCCGAGGCCTTCATGGGCTACCTGCTGCCCTGGGGCCAGATGTCCTACTGGGGTGCCCAGGTCATCATCTCGCTGTTCTCGGCGATCCCGGTTATCGGGCCCGATCTGACCCAGTGGATTCGCGGTGACTTCCTGATCTCCGGCATCACCCTGAATCGCTTCTTCGCCCTGCACGTGGTGGCGCTGCCGATCGTGATCCTGGCGCTGGTGGTGTTGCACATCATCGCCCTGCATGAGGTCGGTTCCAACAACCCCGACGGCATCGACATCAAGGCCAAGAAGGACGAGACCGGCAAGCCTCTGGACGGCATTCCCTTCCATCCGTATTACACGGTGAAGGATCTCGTCGGTGTGGCGGTGTTCCTGTTTGTCTTCGCGGTAGTGATCTTCTACTTCCCCGAGGGCGGCGGCTATTTCCTCGAGCGCCCGAACTTCGAGCCCGCGAATCCCATGGTGACCCCGGACCATATTGCGCCGGTGTGGTACTTCACGCCCTTCTACGCGATCCTGCGGGCAATCACCTTCGATCTGTTCGGCCTCGATGCCAAGTTTCTCGGCGTGCTGTTCATGGGCGGTGCCATTGCGGTGCTGTTCGTGCTGCCCTGGCTCGATCGCAGCCCGGTGCGCTCCATGCGCTACAAGGGCTGGATGTCCAAGGTGATGCTGGCGCTGTTCGCCATCAGCTTCGTCATCCTGGGGATCCTCGGCGCGCTGCCGACCTCCCCGCTGCGCACCCTGGTGTCCCAGCTGTGCACCGCGATCTACTTCGCCTTCTTCCTGCTCATGCCGATCTACACCCGGCTGGAGAAGACCAAACCCGTTCCGGAAAGGGTGACTGGCTAATGAAAAAGCAACTGTTCGCACTGCTCTTTGCGCTGGTGCCCTTCACGGCCATGGCGGCTCCGGCGGTAGATGTTCCCTTCTCGATGACGCCGGATCTCAACGACCAGGCGTCCCTGCAGCGGGGCATGCAGCTCTACACCAACTACTGCATGGGCTGCCACTCACTGGAGCACCAGCGCTTCGCGCGGGCCGCCGAGGATTTCGGTATGCCCCAGGACCTGGTGGAGCAGAACCTGATCTTCTCCAGCGAGCTGGCCTTCAATGACCAGATGCACAACGCCATGTCCCTCGAGGACGGTGCCAACTGGTTCGGCGCTCCCGCGCCGGATCTGACGCTGCACGGTCGTCTGCGCGGCGGTGACTGGATCTACTCCTACCTGCTCTCCTTCTACAAGGACCCGAGCCGTCCCACCGGGGTCAACAACGACGTGTTTGAGCTGGTGGCAATGCCCAACGTGCTCGAGCCCCTTCAGGGTGTTCAGGAGCGGGTGTGCAGCGAAAGCGATCGTCCCCTGCCAGGTGCCGAGCTTGACCCGTTGACAGGCAAGTACCAGTCCTGTGACGTGCTGCAGGTGACCCGTCCCGGCAGCATGGAACCGGACGAGTTCGAGGAGGCCGTCTACGACTTGACCAACTTCCTGGTCTACGTGGGTGAGCCCTCCAAGCTGCAGGCCCAGGCCATGGCTCCCAAGGTGTTGATCTTCATCTTCATCTTCGGTGTCATCGCCTATCTACTGAAACGTGAGTACTGGCGCGACATTCACTGATCCACTGCGGTTGAGATGTCCGGGGGCGCATGGCCGTGGGCCATGCGCCCCCTGTGGTTTCAGGTGGTCCACGGTGAGCACGGACTTCCCGTGCCTGCTGTCGTGTTATCATTGCCGTTCGAACTGATGCGAGGAATCTTTCATGGGTGTAGTGGCCAAGCGGTCATCGATGACCTTCTACTCGGGTGGTGCAGATCACTTCAGCCATCGCGTGCGGATCGTGCTCTCCGAGAAGGGCGTGGCGGTGGACATCGTCGAGGTCACCGACGAGCAGCGCCCCGAGGAGCTTGCCGACCTCAACCCCTACAACAGCGTGCCCACCCTACTGGATCGTGAGCTGGTGCTGTACGAGTCCAAGGTGATGATGGAGTACCTGGATGAGCGCTTTCCCCACCCGCCGCTGCTGCCGGTCTACCCGGTGGCCCGTGCCCAGAGCCGGCTGTGGATGCACCGCATCGAGCGCGAGTGGTGCCCGCTGGTCGAGCAGATCGAGAAGGGGCCCAAGAAGGAGGCCGACAAGGCGCGCAAGGAGCTGCGCGAGAGCCTCGTGGGTATCTCGCCGATCTTCGAGGACATGCCCTACTTCATGAGCGAGGAGTTTACCCTGGTGGACTGCTGCCTGGCGCCGGTCCTGTGGCGCCTGCCGGCATTGGGCATCGATCTGCCCGAGAAGCAGGTCAAGCCCCTGCTCGCTTACATGGAGCGGGTCTTCGGCCGCGAGGGCTTCAAGGCCTCGCTGAGCGAAGTCGAGCGCGAGATGCGCAGCTGAACACACCGCCCCCGGTCTGTCCGGGGGCCGCAATCCGGAGGGCCCGATGATGTCATCCAGTCGCCCCTACTCGAGTCGTCCCTACCTGGCCAGGGCCCTGTACCAGTGGCTGGTGGACAACGACCTGACTCCCTATATCGTGGTTGATGCCGAACAGCCCGGTGTAGAAGTGCCGCGACAGTTCGTCCAGAACGGACAGATCGTGCTCAACCTCTCGCCCGGCGCGGTGCGAGACCTGTTCATGGAGAACGAGGCGCTGGGTTTCTCCGCTCGCTTCGGCGGCCAGCCGATGCGGGTGATGGTGCCCAGCTCGGCGC
Organism: Halomonas sp. HK25; assembly: GCF_047795635.1. Lineage (GTDB taxonomy): Bacteria > Pseudomonadota > Gammaproteobacteria > Pseudomonadales > Halomonadaceae > Halomonas. The sequence goes on from NZ_CP181044.1 coordinate 1,555,208, forward strand.
TGGTGGCCATCTACGCCCGCGAGAACGGCGTCGGTATGGTGTTCGGCCATGAGCCGGTGTTGGCCAGCGACGAGTCGCACAAGGAGCCGGGTCCGGGCCTGACCAGCGTGGAGGGCGAGGGCGAAACGTCCGGTGCGTCCGAGAAGGGCTGGGACCAGGAAGGCGGGGACCAGAAGGATAGTAGCCAGAAGGGCGGTGAGATCCCGCGCAAGCGCAAGCCCTCGCTGAGAGTGATCAAGTAGTCCCCTCGCGACGACACGCCAGCGCAGCAGTCTCAGCCGCACAGCGCAGCATCCTCAACACAGCACGGCAGGCCACTGGCCTGCCGTGCTGTATTTCCGGACCTGTCTCTGGAGGGAGGTCCGCCCTCAGTCCGAGCCACGCTCAGTCCGTATAGTCGAACACCTTGACGATGCGCTGCATGCCACCGACGTTGGAAACGGCCTGGACGATGCGATCGGCCTCGCTGCGGCTGACGATGCCCATCAGGTAGACACTGGCATTCTCGGTGATCACGCGGATGCGTCCCGAGTCGATGCGATCGTTGGCGGCCAGGTTGGTGCGAATGCGGGTGTTGAGCCAGGTATCCGAGAGGCGCTGGCTGGCCGGCAGGTTGGCGGCCACGGAGAGCTCGTTGTGCACTTCACGCACGTTGCGGACCTCGTGGGCGATCTCGCTGGCCCTCTCCTGGAGCTCCTGGCTCGGTACCTGGCCGGTGAGCAGCACCACGCCGTTATAGCTGTCCACGTTGATACGGGCGTCGCCCAGGCGGGCATCGGTGCGGCGCAGGTTGTGCGAGATCTTGGTCTCGATACTCTGGTCCTCGACCTGGGCGCCGGCGGTGCGTTTGCCGTAGTTCTCGTCGATGGTGCCCTGGTGGGTGACGCCGGTGACGGTGGTGCAGCCGGCCAGGCCCAGGGCGGTGGCCAGCAGCAGAGAGCTGAACAGGGGATTACGGATCATCTTGGTCACTCGCTTGTACCGAAGAGTTGTTCGTCGATAAGGTCGCAGAGGCAGTGGATCACCAGCAGGTGTACCTCCTGAATGCGTGCCGTGGAGGTGGCGGGGACGCGGATCTCGCAGTCGTCCTGGCCGAGCAGGGAAGCCATGTTGCCGCCGTCGCGGCCGGTCAGTGCCACTACGGTCATGTCACGGTCGTGGGCGGCCTGGATGGCCTGGATGACGTTGGCCGAGTTGCCGCTGGTGGAGATCGCCAACAGGATGTCGCCGGGCTGGCCCAGCGCGCGAATCTGCTTGGAGAACACCTCATTGTAGCTATAGTCGTTGGCGATGGAAGTCAGCGTCGAGGTGTCGGTGGTCAGCGCCAGGGCCGGCAGGCTGGGGCGCTCGCGTTCGAAGCGGTTGAGCAGCTCCGAGGAGAAGTGCTGGCTGTCGCCGGCGCTGCCGCCGTTGCCGCAGGCCAGGATCTTGCCCTCGTTGACGAGGCATTGGACCATCATCTGGCTGGCCACCTCGATGAACGGAGGCAGGACCTCGCTGGCATAGGTCTTGGTGTCGATGCTGGCGTTGAAGTGGCCGAGAATGCGCTGCTGGAAATCCATGTGGCGTCCGGGTCCTTTGGCAGTTTGGCTTGACCGGTCAGTACGCATCGAAGGCGTTGGCGACCCAGTCGTACTCGAGATGGGGGGGCAGTCCGGTGACGGCCAGCACATCGAAGCGGCAGGGACATGATAGCCGGTTGCGCTGGAGATAAAAACGCGCGGCCCGGATCAGGCGCCGCTGCTTGGTGGGGGTGACGGTCTCCAGGGCGTGACCATGGCGGCTATCGGCCCGGTGGCGGACCTCGACGAAGACCAGGATCTCGCCATCACGCATCACCAGGTCGAGCTCGCCGCCCTTGGCGTGCTGGTTCGCCGCCACCAGCACCAGGCCGCGCTCGGCGAGCCAGGCCGCGGCGAGGCGCTCGATGGCCTCGCCGCGAGCGCGGGCGTCACGGGGACCGTTCATCACCGAAGATCCCGGGGATCAGGATGGGTTGGGGCACGCCGTTGACGAACCGCGCCCAGGGCAGCTGGCGCTCTATGCGGCCATCGCTGCCCGGGCGCAGGGTGCCGGTGGCGCCCTGCAGTTCGCTGCCGGAGATGGCCTGCAGCTGGGGCAGGCGACGGGCGAGCTCAAAGGCGTCGACCCCCATGGCATGCAGCCGGAACAGCCCCGGGTCCGACTCCTCGCGCAGCGCCTGATAACTCTCCAGGAAGGGCAGCACCTCGATGCCGCCCGCGGCAGCCTCGGGGATCTGCCAGGGGATATCGAGGAACTGGACGTCGTTCAGGTCGTTATCGAGGCGAGGGTTGATGCGTCCCTCGAAGAGCTGCGAGGTGGCATAGACCGGTAGGCGATTGGCGCCATAGTAGTCCAGGGTGGGCGGCACCTGGCGAGCGTAGTCGGGCAGGGCGAGCAGGAACAGCGCGTCCGGGCGCGGGTTGCTGACGGCGCGGCGGGTGCTCTCGGTGGCCGGGGCGCCGGGGTTGTAGCGCACGGCATTGGTCACCTCGCCGCCGCGTGCCTGCCACTCGTCCCAGAAGGCCTCGCCCACGCGGCGGCCCCAGTCGTTGTCGGGCACCAGCAGGGCGACACGGCGGTGGCCATCACGCCAGGCGCGCGCGGCGGCCTGGCTTGCCTCATCTTCGGCGGAGAGCCCGTACTGAAAGAGGCCCACGGCGCGGTTGCGCTCGGCGTGACCGTAGTTCAGTGCCAGGGTGGGCAGCGCTACGCGCTCGAGGGCCTCCAGTCGGCTCACCTGATCTTTATCCAGGGGGCCTACCACTACCTGAGCGCCGCGGTTCTCGGCCTCTCGGTAGAGTGCCTCCAGGTCGCCTTGAGCGGCGTCGATGAAGCTCAGCCGGACGCCGCCGCCCGAGCTGCGCTGCTGGGTGCGCATGCCCACGGCGATGGCCGAGGCGGGCTGCGCCAGGGGGCCGGATTCCGGCAGCAGCACCGCGATATGGCGCACCTCCATGCCGCGCAGCTCACCCAGGGCGACCAGGGCGGCGGGCAGGTGGCGGGCGGCTGGGTGGCGGCCGTTGCGGTCGCGCCACTCCTCCAGGCGGTCGAAGAAGCGCTCGATGTCGCCGCCGCTGGAGCGGTACAGATCGATGAGCGCGACCCAGCCCTGGGTCAGGGCGTCGGTTTCCTGTTCCAGTGCGCTCAGCGCCTGGCGGTCCATGCGGGTGAGGGCCTCCCAGATCGGGTCATTGAGCGCCACGTCATCGCTCTGGGCCTGGACGCCCAGCAGCGCCCGGGCGGCGCCGGCCGGCTCGTCCTCGGCCAGCAGTGCCAGGCCCATCCGCTCACGCAGTGACATGGCCTGGTCGGGCTCCAGGGGCAGGGCGTCGAGGTTCCGGGTGGCCTGGATCACCGCTTGCGGCTCGCCCAGCGCCTCGCCGAGATCGGCCAGCAGCAGGGCCCAGCGTGCGCGCTGGGGCCCCTCGAGCAGGCTGTCGTCGATGTCCGCTGCGATTTCCAGCGCCTGGGTGCGCTCCCCCTGGCGTGCTAGGATATCTGCCGCCTCGAGTCGGCTCCTGGCCGCCTGGGCAGGCTGCTGCTGGCCGGCCTGTTCGAGCAGGCGCGCCGGGTCATCTTCCTCCACGCGATCGACGATGCCGGGCGGTGCGGCACAGCCCGCCAGCAGGATCGCGGAGAGCGCGGTGGCCAGCAGGCCGCGAGTGGGTATCCGCATGAATCCTTCCTTAAGTCCGTTGTGTCGGCCGTTTTACCGAGGAGCCACAAGTGTCAGACGCTAATTCAGCCTCATTGTACGTGGTCGCCACGCCGATTGGGAATCTGGAAGACCTCAGCCCACGGGCCGCACGGCTGCTGGGCGAAGTGGCGGTGATTGCCGCCGAAGATACCCGCCACACCGGTCGCCTGCTGCGCCATCTGGGGCTCTCGGTGCCGATGCTCTCCCTGCACGAGCACAACGAGGCGACCCGGGTCGAGCAGCTGGACGCCAGGCTGGTCGCCGGGCAGTCCATCGCCCTGGTCAGCGACGCCGGCACGCCGCTGATCAGCGACCCCGGCTTCGTGCTGGTGCGCGAGCTGCGCGCCCGGGGGCGGCGCATCGTGCCGGTGCCGGGGGCTTGCGCACTGGTGGCCGCGCTGTCGGCGGCGGGCCTGCCCACCGACCGCTTCAGCTTCCAGGGTTTCCTGCCGGCCAAGGGCGCGGGGCGTCGCGGACGCCTGGAGGCGCTGGCCGCCCGCGAGGAGACCCTGGTCTTCTATGAGTCGCCCCATCGTATTCGCGATACCCTGGCCGATCTGGCAACGGTACTCGGCGAGCGGCGGCTGGTGCTGGCCCGGGAGTTGACCAAGGCCTTCGAGACCTTCCTTGACGGTTCTGCCGACCAGCTGCTCGAGCGCATGGGGGCCGATCCCGACCAGGCCCGGGGCGAATTCGTGGTGATGGTGGCCGGCGCCGCTCCCCGGGAGGAAGACGAGGCCGGCCTGGTGGAGGGCGAGGCGCTGCTCGCCGCGTTTCTGGCCGAGGGCGTCGGCGTCAAGCAGGCGGCGTCGGTGGCGGCGCGGGTGCTGGGCGGGGCCAAGAAGGCCTGGTACGCCCGCGCCCAGGCCCTCAAGGATGCGGGTTGAGCCGCGATCAGGCATTGAGGGGCTTGCGGGGCACTGGTATCCTTGCCGCGGGAGTCGGCCAGACAGTCGCCGCCGGAGTGATCCGGGGGAGGAAAGTCCGGGCTCCACAGGGCAGAGTGCCAGGTAACGCCTGGGCGGCGTGAGCCGACGGAAAGTGCAGCAGAGAGTAGACCGCCTACGTCTCCCTCGGGAGGCCGGTAAGGGTGAAAGGGTGCGGTAAGAGCGCACCGCGCGCCTGGTAACAGTGCGTGGCACGGTAAACCCCACTCGGAGCAAGACCAAATAGGAACCCCATGACGTGGCCCGCGTCGGGTTCGGGTAGGTTGCTTGAGGGTCGTGGTGACGCGCCCCCTAGAGGAATGACTGTCCACGACAGAACCCGGCTTATCGGCCGGCTCCCCCCTGATTTCCATCCCTGAGCGTGCGGTCGGTTGCCGACCCGCCAGCCCTTGACCGAGAAACGCATGTCGTCATCCGCACCTGATACAGCTCCGCGGAGCTTCCGCCATGCCAGTGTGCTGCTCGACGGCGCCGTGGAGGCCCTGGTGCACGACGCCGATGGGGTCTACCTGGACGGCACCTTCGGCCGTGGTGGCCACTCACGGGCCATTCTCGCTCGTCTGTCGCCGGCCGGCCGCCTGCTTGCCATCGATCGCGACCCCGAGGCCATCGCCGAAGCAGCCTCCATCGATGACTCCCGGTTCACCATCGAGCGTGCCGAGTTCGCCCGCCTGGGCGAGATTGCTCAACGGCACGGCGTGCATGGCCGCCTGGCCGGCATCCTGCTCGATGTGGGTGTCTCCTCGCCACAGCTCGACGACCCCGAGCGAGGCTTCAGCTTCCTGCGCGACGGCCCCCTGGATATGCGCATGGACCCCTCCCAGGGGGAGAGCGCCGGGGCCTTTATCGCCAGGGCAAAGGAGGCCGAGCTGACCCGGGTATTCAAGGAGTACGGCGAGGAGCGCTATGCCCGGCGGCTGGCCAAGACCATCGTCGCCCGGCGCGCCGAGCAGCCCTTCGAGCGCACCGCGGATCTGGCCGAGGTGGTCAAGACCGCCCACCCCGCCTGGGAGAAGCACAAGCACCCCGCCACCCGGGTCTTCCAGGCGCTGCGCATCCATGTCAACGCCGAGCTGGAGCAGCTCGACGCCGCCCTGGAGGCCGCCCTGGAGGCGCTCGCCCCCGGCGGCCACCTGGTAGTAATCAGCTTTCACTCCCTGGAGGATCGCCGCGTCAAGCGCTTCATCCGTCACCATGTGCGTGGCGATACCCATCTGCCGCGGGGTATGCCAATTACCGATGCCCAGCTCGAGCGGCGTGTGGAGGCGCTGGGCAAGGCCCAGCGCGCGGGGCCCGAGGAGGTGGACGAGAACCCCCGGGCGCGCAGCGCGGTGATGCGAGCGGCCCGTAAGCGTTACTGAGAGAGGCGACATGACACAGGGACGAACGTCGACATCGGGTTTTGGCTGGCCGCTGGCCCTGAGGCCGAGCCTGTCGCTGCTGGTCGTGGTGGCACTGCTGGCGGCCTGCCTGGCCAGTGCCCTGGCGGTGATCACCGCCAGCCATCTGACCCGTGAGCAGTATGGTCGCCTGCAGCAACTCGAGCGCGAGCAGAATCAACTGCAGACCGAGTGGGGGCAGCTGCTGCTGGAGGAAAGCGCCTGGTCGTCGCCGGCGCGCATCGAGCGCCTGGCCATGGAGCGCCTGGAGATGCGCCTGCCCGACGTCGACGAGGTCGAGGTGATCCAGCCATGAACACCGAGGTCCGCAGCGGCGTCTCCTCCCGCCGTCCACCTCCCATGGCCCCCATGGGAGGGTTGCGCTACGTCATTATCCTCTCCATCGTGCTGCTGGGGCTGGGCCTGCTGGTGGGGCGTATCGTCATCCTGCACGTGGTCGATCGTCCCTTCCTGCAGGGACAGGGGGACGCTCGCACCCTGCGCACCGATCCAATTCCCGCCCACCGCGGCATGATCAGTGATCGCAACGGCGAGCCCCTGGCCATCTCCACGCCGGTGGTCACCCTGTGGGCCAACCCCCAGGACGTGCCCGAAGATCCCATCCAGCGCCTGCAACTGGCCAGGGCCCTGGGCATGGAGCTCGATGATCTCGATGCGCGCCTGACACGCTTCGCCTCCCGGGAGTTCATGTACCTGCGCCGTCAGCTGACGCCCGAGGCGGCCCAGCGGGTGCTAGACCTGCGTATTCCCGGGGTCTACCGCCAGGATGAGTACAAGCGTTACTACCCGGCGGGCGAGGTGACCGCTCAGCTGCTCGGGGTCACCAACGTCGACGACGTGGGCCAGGAGGGCCTCGAGCTGGCCTATCAGCCCTATCTGGCCGGAGAGCCGGGCCAGCGGCGCGTACTCAAGGACCGCCGAGGGCGCCTGGTGCGCGACCTCGAAGTGCTGCGCGAGGCGCGCCCCGGTGGCGAACTGACGCTCTCCATCGACCAGCGCCTGCAGTACATGGCCTACCGCGAACTCAAGGCGGCGGTGGCCGAGCACGACGCCGACGGCGGCGTGGTGGTGATGATGGACGCCCGCACCGGTGAGGTGCTGGCCATGGCCAACCAGCCCTCCTACAACCCCAACAACCGCGCCGGCCTCGACCCCCGTGGCCTGCGCAACCAGGCCATCGTCGACGTCTTCGAGCCCGGCTCGGTCATGAAGCCGCTGGCCATGGCGGCGATCATGGAGAGCGGCCAGTTCCCCCGTGACGTGGTGGTGGATACCTCGCCGGGCTGGATGCGCATCGACCGCTTCACCATCCGCGACATCCGCAACTACGGCGAGCTCGACCTGGCCGGGATCCTCGAGAAGTCCTCCAACATCGGCATGTCGAAGCTGGTGCTGGCGCTTGATGATCCCCTGGTGCCGGACCTCTACCGTCGGCTCGGCCTCGGCCAGAGTCCCGAGACCGGTTTTCCCGGCGAGTCCACCGGAACCCTGCCGGCGCCGGTGCGCTGGTCGCGCAGCCAGTGGGCGGCCCTCTCCTACGGCTATGGCCTGTCGACCTCCGCGCTGCAGCTGGCCAGTGCCTACACCGCCCTGGCCAATAGTGGCGAGCGCCTGCCGCCCTCGCTGCTCAGGCTGCCCGAGCCCCCCCCGGGTGAGCCGGTCATCGACCGGTCCGTGGCCCACGACCTGCTGCGTGTCATGGAGGAGTCCGTGCAGCCGACCACCGGCGCGCGACGCGCCATGGTGCCGGGCTACCGGGTGGCCGGAAAGTCCGGCACGGTGCGCAAGACCGGTGCCGGGGGCTATGTGCAGGACGCCTATCGCAGCCTGTTCACCGGCATCGCGCCGGTGTCCGATCCCCGCATCATCACCGTGGTGATGATCGATCATCCCCGCGGCGACAGCTATTTCGGCGGCGCCGTGGCGGCGCCGGTCTTCTCCCGCGTCGTCGGCAGCGCCCTGCGCCTGCTCGACGTGCCCCCCGATCTACGTAGTCGCTGAGGCTCGCCATGACCTTATCCGTATCACCAGACTCGCGAGGCCCCGCATGCAGGTGACATCATCACGGCTGGTGGCGACCCTCGAGCGCCTCTGGCCCGCCGCCGGTCCCCTACCCAGTCTGCGCGGCGAGTCGCTTTGTCTCTGCACCGACAGCCGCCAGGCCGGCCCGGGCGCGGTGTTCGTGGCGGTGCCGGGGGTGGCCGCCGACGGCCGCGACTTCATCGCACCGGCGCTGGCGGCCGGGGCCGAGGCGGTGCTCTGTCATGTCGGCGATGCGCGAGCCTGTCCCGAGGACCCGCGGGTAGTGGCGCTGCCCGACCTGCGCGAGCGACTGGGCGAGCTGGGTCGCGAACTCTTCGCGGTGCCCGATAGCCTGGAGCTGGTCGGTGTCACCGGCACCAACGGCAAGAGCTCGGTGACCCATTACATCGCCGAGCTGAGTCAGGCACTCGGCATCGAGGCCGGCCTGGTGGGCACCCTGGGCCATGGGCGCATCGGCGCGCTGCACGACGGCGGCCTGACCACCCCGGGGCCCCTGGCGCTGCAGGCGGCGCTGGCCGAGCTGGCCGGCGCCGGCGTGCGCCGGGTGGCCATGGAGGTCTCCTCCCACGCCCTGGAGCAGGGGCGCCTCGACGGCTGCCGGCTTCGCACCGCCCTGTTCACCAACCTGACCCGGGACCATCTGGACTACCATGGCAGCATGGCGGCCTATGCGGCGGCCAAGGCGAAGCTGTTTCGCCGCCAGGAGCTCCGGCTGGCCGTGGTCAACGCCGACGATCCCCTGGCCCGGCTGATGCTGGCCGGGCTGCGTGCCGGGGCGGGCGACAGCGTGCGGGTGCTGGCCACCGGGCAGGACGAAGCGGTGACCTTCCGGGTCATCGACTGGCATCCCCACGCCGCGGGACAACGGGCGCTGGTGGCCACCCCGGAGGGTGAACGGGTACTGGAAACGTCGCTGCTCGGCCGCTTCAACCTCGATAACGTGCTGCTGGCCATCGCCACCCTCTACGGGCTGGGGCATGGCATCGGCGAGCTGTTCGACGCCGCCGCCGGGCTCGCCCCGGTGCCGGGGCGCATGGAGGCCCTGGTACGCTCCGCCGCGCCTACCGTGGTCATCGACTACGCCCATACACCGGGTGCCCTGGACAATGCCCTGGCCGCCCTGCGCGACCACCTGCCGGGAGACGGACGGCTGTGGTGCCTGTTCGGCTGCGGCGGCGATCGAGACCCCGGCAAGCGCCCGCTGATGGCTGCTGCCGCCGAGCGCCATGCCGACCGCCTGGTGGTCACCGATGACAACCCCCGCGGCGAAGAGCCGGCCGCGATTCGCGCCCAGGTGCTCGCCGGTTTTTCTGGTCCGGCTCGGGCGAAGGCTCTGGAAATCGCCGGTCGCGGTGTGGCCATCGCCCGGGTGCTGGCCGAGGCCGACGCCGAGGATGTGGTGCTGATCGCCGGCAAGGGTCATGAGACCTATCAGGAGATCGCCGGCGTCCGCCATCCCTTCTCCGATCTGGCCGAGGCCGAACGCGCCCTGGCCAGCCGGACACCGAACGGTGCCCCAGGGGAGGAGGGCCCATGACCCGCTGTGGCTTGACCACCCTGACGGAGGTGGCCGAGGCCCTGGGCCTGCCCGCCCCGGCTCGGGACCTGCCCATCGACGAGATCGTCACCGATACCCGGGCGCTGACGCCGGGCAGCCTGTTCGTCGCCCTGCGCGGCGAGCGCTTCGATGCCCATGACTTCCTCGACCAGGCCCGGACGGCCGGCGCCGTGGCAGCCGTGGTCGAAGCCGGCGCGATGGCCGGGAGAGGCGGGATGGACGACAACCTGGCGCTGCTCGAGGTCGCCGATACCCACCTGGCCCTGGGGCTGCTCGGCCGCGCCCGCCGCCGCGCCTGGGGCGGCCCCCTGGTAGCGGTGACCGGCAATAGCGGCAAGACCACCGTCAAGGAGATGCTGGCCGTGATTCTGGCCCGGCGCGGGGCGACACTCGCCACCCGGGGCAACCTCAACAACGACGTCGGCGCGCCGCTGACCCTGCTCGAACTGACCGCGGCGCACCGCCAGGCGGTGGTCGAACTCGGCGCCAACCACCTGGGGGAGATCGCCTGGACCAGCGTGCTGGCCGAGCCCGAGGTGGCGGTGATCACAAACGTCACCGGCGCCCATGTCGGCGAGTTCGGCGGCATGGGGCGCATCGCCCAGGCCAAGGGCGAGATCCTCGCCGGCCTGCCGGCCGATGGCGTGGCGGTGCTCAATCGCGATGACGCCTACTTCGCCACCTGGGCGCGCCTCGCCGCTCCACGCGAGGTGCGCGACTTCGGCCTCGACGCCCGTGCGCGGGTCACCGCCAGGGCGCTGGCCTGTGATGCCCTGGGGCGCTATGCTTTCACGCTTGTCGCCGACGGGGCCGAACTGGACCGAGTGCAGCTCGGCCTGCTCGGGCGCCACAACGTGGCCAACGCCCTGGCCGCCGCCTCAGCCGCCCTGGCCATGGGTCTGGCGCCCGAGGACGTCGTGGTGGGCCTGGGCGAGGCGGTTCCCATGCCGGGGCGGCTCTCGGTCGCGGAGGGCGTCAACGGCTCGCGACTGCTGGATGATACCTACAACGCCAACCCCGGCGCGGTGAAGGCGGCGCTCGATCTGCTGGTCACGCTGCCCGGCCCCCACTGGTGCCTGCTCGGCGCCATGGGGGAACTGGGGGAGGCCTCCGAGCGGCTGCATGCCGAGATCGGAGTTTACGCACGGAAACTGGGAATTGACTTCCTCGGCACCTGTGGCGAGGCGGCGCGCGCCGCCTCCCGCGCCTTCGGCGCAGGCGGATGCCACTTCCAGGAGCGCGAGGCGCTGGTGCGTCACGCCCTCCACCATCTTCCTCCCGGCGCCAGCGTGCTGGTCAAGGGATCGCGCAGTGCCGCCATGGAGCAGGTGGTGACGGCACTGCGCCAGGATCGATCAAGGTGAACGCGATACATGCTGCTCTATCTGGCTGAGTTTCTGGCGCAATACTTCAGCGCTTTCAATGTCTTCCTCTACCTGACCCTGCGCATGATCCTGGGTACCCTCACTGCCCTGGTGCTCTGCCTGTGGCTGGGCCCGGTGATGATTCGTCGCCTGGTCGAGCGTCAGATCGGCCAGGCAGTGCGCGACGATGGCCCCCAGTCCCACCTCTCCAAGGCGGGTACGCCCACCATGGGCGGCGCCATGATCCTGATGGCCATGGCCGTCAGCACCCTGCTGTGGGGCGATCTCACCAACCACTATGTGTGGATCGTGCTGGGCGTGACCCTGGGCTTCGGCGCCATCGGCTGGGTGGACGATTATCGCAAGGTGGTAGAGAAAAACCCTCGCGGCCTGCCGGCGCGCTGGAAGTACCTGTGGCAGTCGGTGGTGGGCCTGGCAGCCGCGGTGCTGCTCTACGTCACCGCGGCCTCGCCGGTGGAGACCAGCCTGATCGTGCCACTGTTCAAGGACGTGGTGCTGCCGATGGGGGTGTTTTTCATCGTGCTGACCTACTTCGTGATCGTCGGCAGCTCCAACGCGGTCAACCTCACCGACGGCCTGGACGGTCTGGCCATCATGCCTACCGTGCTGGTGGCCATGGGCCTGGCGGTATTCGCCTACGCCAGTGGCAACACGGTATTCGCCAACTACCTGCAGATCCCCTACATACTCGGCGCCGGGGAGCTCGCCGTGTTCTGCGCCACCATCGTCGGCGCGGGGCTGGGCTTCCTGTGGTTCAACACCTACCCGGCCCAGGTGTTCATGGGCGACGTCGGGGCGCTGGCCCTGGGGGCGGCGCTCGGCGTGGTAGCGGTGATCGTTCGCCAGGAGATCGTGCTGTTCATCATGGGCGGTATCTTCGTCATGGAGACCGTCTCGGTGATCCTGCAGGTGGGCTCCTACAAGCTCACCGGGCGGCGCATTTTCCGCATGGCCCCGCTGCACCATCACTATGAGCTCAAGGGCTGGCCGGAGCCGCGGGTCATCGTGCGCTTCTGGATCATCACCGTGGTGCTGGTGCTGATCGGTCTGGCCACCCTCAAGGTGCGCTGAGCGAGGGCTCTCACGCGGTCAAGGAGCAGGAAATGGTCAAGGTGCCGACAGGCGTCACCCTGGTGGTCGGGCTCGGGATCTCCGGCCGCGCCATCTGCCGTCATCTGGAGCGCCAGCGGGTGCCCTACATGGTGGCCGATACCCGCGCCGTGCCGCCGGGCATCGACGACTTTCATGCCGCCCATCCCGGCGTTGTCATCCACTGCGGCCCGCTCACCGGACTCGATCTCTCCGAGGTGGAGGAGGTGGTGGTGAGCCCGGGTATCGACCCGCGTACTCCGGGGCTGGAGGCACTGGCAGACCGCGTGTGTGAGGCCACCGGTGAGCCGCTGGTAGTGGGCGAGATCGCGCTCTTCGTGCGCGCGGTCAGGGCGCCCATCGCGGCCATTACCGGCTCGAACGCCAAGTCCACCGTGACCACCCTGGTGGGGGAGATGGCCGCCGAGGCCGGTCGTCGCGTGGCGGTGGGAGGCAACCTGGGCACTCCGGCCCTGGACCTGCTCGGCGATCAGCCCGATGCCGACTTCTACGTGCTGGAGCTCTCCAGCTTTCAGCTCGAGACCACGCCGCGGCTGGGGGCCGAGACGGCGGCCTTCCTCAACCTCTCCGAGGACCACCTGGACCGCCACGGCGACATGGCTGGCTACCGGGCCGCCAAACTGGGTATCTTCCGCGGGGCTCGCCACGGGGTGGTCAACGCCGAGGATCCCAACACCTGGCCGGAGCAGCGGCTGCCCTTCAAGGACAGCTTCACCACCCGGCCACCGGAGGCGGGGGAGTGGGGCATCGGTCGCCATCAGGGCGTCGACTGGCTGATGCACGGCGATACGCCGCTGATGCCCGCCGCCGAGGTGCGCCTGGCCGGTCGCCACAACCAGGCCAACGCCCTGGCGGCGCTGGCCATGGGGCGGCGGCTGGGCCTGCCCATGGGGCCGATGTGTCGCGTGCTGCGCCGCTTCCCGGGCCTGCCCCACCGCGGCGAGCTGGTGGCCGAGGCCGGTGGCGTGCGCTGGATCAACGACTCCAAGGGCACCAACGTGGGCGCCACCCTGGCCGCCATCGCCGGGCTCGGCCCGACCCTCGATGGCAAGCTGATCCTGCTGGCCGGCGGGGTCGGCAAGGGCGCGGACTTCACCCCGCTGGCCGAGCCACTGGGGCGTTTCGGCCGCGAGGCGATCCTCTTCGGCCTGGACGCCGAGCGCCTGGAGCGGGTGCTGCGCGGTCGGCTGCCCGTTACCGAGGTGGAGGACCTGCCGGGGGCCATGGCACGGGCCACCGAGATCGCCGAGCCGGGCGACTGCGTGCTGCTCTCGCCGGCCTGCGCCAGCCTCGACCAATTCGCCAACTATCAGGAGCGCGGCGAGGTGTTTCGGCGCTGGGTGCGTCGCCACCTGGCGGAGGTGAGGGCATGAAGCGATTGGTGCGTCTTAGCCGGCTGCGCGAACGGCTTTCCACCCGGGATCAGCCCTTCGACGGTTGGCTGCTGCTTGCCGTGCTGGCGCTGATGCTGATCGGCTGGGTGATGGTGACCTCGGCGTCGTCGGAAGTGGCGGCGAGCCTCACCGGTAATCCCTGGTACTTCAGCATCCGTCACGGTGCCTTCCTGGTGATCGCGCTGATTGCCGCCGTCTGCGTGCTGCGTATGCCCCTGGCCTGGTGGAAGGTCAACGGCCCGCTGCTGCTGCTGCTGGGCATCGCGCTGCTGGTGCTGGTGCTGCTGGTGGGGCGCGAGATCAACGGCAGCAAGCGCTGGCTCTCGATCCCCGGGGTGCCCTTCAACCTGCAGGCCTCCGAGGTCGCCAAGCTCTGCCTGATCGCCTATATGGCCGGCTACCTGGAGCGTTTCCTGCCCCAGGTGCGCCGGCAGTGGGGCGCCTTCCTGCGCCCCCTGCTGGTCCTCGCCGTCATCGGCGTGCTGCTGATCCTCGAGCCCGACTATGGTGCCGCGGTGGTGATGACCGGCTGCGTGATGGGCATGCTGCTGATGGCCGGGGCCCCCTGGGTACGCTTTCTGCTGCTGGCGCTGCTGGTGGCGGCGGGCGGTGCGCTGCTGGCCATCGCCGAGCCCTACCGCCTGGCGCGCCTGACCAGCTTCGCCGACCCCTGGGCCGACCAGTTCGCCAGTGGCTACCAGCTGACCCAGGCGCTGATCGCCTTCGGCCGGGGCAGTTGGCTGGGCATGGGGCTCGGCAACAGCGTGCAGAAGCTCTTCTACCTGCCCGAGGCTCACACCGATTTCGTTTTCGCGGTGCTCGCCGAGGAGCTCGGCCTGTTCGGTGCCGTGGGGGTGGTGGGGCTCTTCGCGCTGCTGATCTGGCGAGCCATGGCGGTGGGGCGGCGCGCCGAACTGGCTCAGCTGCCCTTTGCCGCCTACCTCAGCTACGGCATCGCCCTGGTGGTCGGCGCCCAGGCCTTCATCAACATTGCGGTGAGCAGCGGCATGCTGCCCACCAAGGGATTGACCCTGCCACTGCTCAGCTACGGCGGGTCGAGCCTGCTGGTCAGCGCGGTGATGATGGCGCTGCTGCTGCGGGCCGATATCGAGACCCGTCAGGCCCAGCGCCGGGCGAGCCCCACGGCGCCGCGTGCCGACGGGCGCCGTGATACCGCGGCGCCACCCTCCCATCCACTTTCTCAGCCACTCTCACAACGACAAGGAGTCGCCAAGTGAGCAAGCGACCGGGACGTCGCGCCCTGATCATGGCCGGGGGCACCGGCGGCCACGTCATTCCCGCCCTCTCCCTGGCACGTGGGCTGGCCGCCGAGGGGGTGGAGGTGGCCTGGCTGGGCAGCCCCCGTGGTCTCGAGAATCGCCTGGTACCGGAGGCCGGCATACCCCTGCATCGCATCGCGGTATCGGGCCTGCGCGGCAATGGAGCCGCCGGCTGGCTGCTGGCGCCGTTCCACCTGACCCGAGCCGTCTGGCAGGCGTGGCGGGTAATTCGCACCTTCGATCCCCAGCTGGTGGTGGGCCTCGGCGGCTTCGCCAGTGGCCCCGGGGGGCTGGCCGCCTGGCTGGCGCGCCGTCCGCTGGTGATTCACGAACAGAATGCCGTGGCCGGGCTGACCAATCGGACGCTATCGCGGCTGGCGAGTCGCGTCTATGCGGCGTTTCCGCAGGCCTTCGGCGAACGCGGCGAGGTGATCGGCAATCCGGTGCGTGAAGAGATCGCCGCCCTGGGCGAGACGCCGCGTGAGGCTGAGACAATGTGCGGCCGGCGCCTGCGGCTGCTGGTGGTGGGGGGCTCGCTGGGGGCCCAGGCGCTCAACGAGCGTCTTCCCGAGGCGTTGGCGCGACTGCCCCAGTCCGTGCGTCCCGAGGTGCGCCACCAGGCGGGGCGCGACAAGGACGCCACTACCCGGAATGCCTACGCCGAGCAGGGCGTGAGCGCCGAGGTGTCGCCCTTTATCGACGAGATGGCCGAGGCCTACGGCTGGGCTGACCTGGTGGTCTGCCGGGCCGGCGCCCTGACGGTGGCGGAGCTGGCCGCCGCGGCCAAGCCGTCGCTGTTCGTGCCCTTCCCCTTTGCTGTGGATGACCACCAGACCGCCAACGCCCGCGCGTTGGTGGAGCAGGGGGCCGCCGAGCTGCTGCCCCAGCGAGAACTCAGTGCGGCGACGCTGGCCGATCGGCTGGCGTCGCTGCTCGACCCCGACACTCTTGCCACCATGGCCGCGCGGGCGCGGGCCTGCGCGCATCTCGACGCCGTCGAGCGCCTGGTGGTCGGCTGCATGGAGACAGGTTTTGAGCGATAGCACAACACGGCCGGTACCCGGCCAATCACTGCCGATACGCAACGGCCGCGGGCTGGGCATGCGACGCATCCGGCATATCCATTTCGTGGGCATTGGCGGCGCGGGCATGTGCGGCATCGCCGAGGTGCTGGCCAATCAGGGCTATACCGTCAGCGGCAGCGACCTGCGCGAGTCCCCGGTGGTGGCGCGACTGCGCCAGTGCGGCATCGCGGTGGCCATCGGGCACGCCGAGGCTAACGTGGCCGGGGCCGATGTGCTGGTGGTCTCCACCGCGGTGGATGAGGCCAATCCGGAGATCCGCTGGGCCCAGGACCATCGGGTGCCGGTGGTGCGCCGGGCGGAGATGCTCGCCGAACTGATGCGCTTCCGCCACGGCATTGCCGTGGCCGGCACCCACGGCAAGACCACCACCACCAGCCTGACCGCAACGCTGCTCGGCGAGGGAGGGCTCGACCCCACCTTCGTGATCGGCGGCCGGCTGACCAGCGCAGGGACCAACGCGCGGTTGGGGGAGGGCGACTACCTGGTGGCCGAGGCCGATGAGTCCGACGCCTCCTTCCTCCATCTGCAGCCCATGGTCTCCATCATCACCAACATCGATGCCGACCACATGGCCACCTACGGTGGCGATTTCGAGAAGCTCAAGGCCACCTTCCTGGAGTTCCTGCACAATCTGCCGTTCTATGGCCTGGCGATCCTGTGCATCGATGACGACAACATGCGTGGCCTGCTGGATCGGGTGCATCGCCAGTTCATCACCTATGGCTTCAGCGATGACGCGGACTACCGCATCACCGACTTCCTGCAGCAGGCCGGCGAGATCCGCTTCACCGCTCATCGCCCGGGCGGGCTGGCGCCACTCGCTGTCCGGCTGGCCATGCCCGGCCGCCACAACGCCCTGAACGCCCTGGCGGCCATCGCAGTGGCCAGCGACGCCGGCGTCGAGGACGCCGCCATCCTGCGCGGCCTGGCCGGCTTCCAGGGGGTGGGGCGGCGCTTTCAGGTGCAGGGCCACTTCCCGGCACCGGGAGGCGAGGGCGAGGTGATGCTGGTGGATGACTATGGCCATCATCCCCGCGAGGTGGAGATGGTGATCCGGGCGGTGCGCGCCGGCTGGCCCGAGCGGCGCCTGGTGATGCTCTACCAGCCTCATCGCTACTCGCGCACTCGTGACCTCTATGAGGACTTCGTCCGGGTGCTCTCCGGCGTCGATACCCTGCTGCTGCTGGACGTCTACAGCGCCGGCGAGGCACCGATTCCCGGTGCCGAGGGTCGCACCCTGGCCGGCTCTATCCGCCAGCGCGGCCAGGTGGATCCGCTGTTCGTCCAGGAAAAGGGAGAACTGCCCGGGCTGCTGGCCCGGGTGCTGCGCCCCGATGACATCCTGATCACCCAGGGCGCCGGTGACGTGGGCGGGATCTCCCTGGCCCTGGCAGAGGCGGCCCTGGCGCTCGATGAGGTGACCCTATGAGCCTGGTGAATGACCTGGGTCGCGTGGCCGTGATCTACGGCGGCAGTTCCGCCGAGCGGGACGTCTCCTTGAAGAGTGGCGCGGCCGTGCTGGCGGCGCTCACGCGTGCCGGCGTGGATGCCATCGGCTATGACCCCGCTGAAGGCGGCCTGGTGGGCCTGGAGGCCCTGGCGCCGGATCGCGTCTTTATCGCCCTGCACGGCCGCGGTGGCGAGGACGGCACCCTGCAGGGGGCGCTGGAACTGCTCGGCATTCCCTACACCGGCAGCGGCGTGCTGGCCTCGGCGCTGGGCATGGACAAGCAGCGCACCAAGCTGGTGTGGCAGGCCCTGGGCCTGCCGACGCCGGAATCGGTGATGCTCGAGGCGAGCGCCGACTGGACGGCGGTGGTGGCGCACCTCGGCCTGCCGTTGATCGTCAAGCCGGTCCATGAGGGCTCCACGCTGGGCATCAGCATCGTCGAGAGCGCCGAGGCCCTGGCCGCGGCCTACCACGAGGCGGCCCGCTTCGATGCCCGGGTGATGGCCGAGCGCTTCATCAAGGGCGACGAATTCACGGTGTCGCTGCTCGGCGACGAGGTGCTGCCGGCCATCCGCGTCGAGGTGCCTGGCGGCTTCTACGACTACGAGGCCAAATACCTCTCGGACGAGACGCGTTACCACCTGCCCTGCGGGCTCAGCGACGCCGAGGAGGCCGAGCTCGGTGAGCTCTGCCGCTGCGCCTTCGAGGCGGTCGGCGCCGAGGGCTGGGGCCGGGTCGACGTGATGCGCGACGCCGCGGGGCGCTTCTGGTTGATCGAGGTCAATACCTCGCCGGGCATGACCGACCACAGCCTGGTACCCCAGTCGGCGGCATACGCCGGCATCGACTTCGAGGCCCTGGTGCTGCGCATCCTCGCCGCCACCCTGGCGGTGCCTCGGGCATGACGCGTCGTGGAGGGCTGCTCGGTGTGGTGCTGCTGCTGGTGCTGTTCGGCGCCGGCGGGCGTGCCCTGTGGCTGTGGCTCGACCGGCCCATAGAGCGGGTCTCCATCGCAGGCGAGTTCACTCACGTCAACGCCGACTACCTGCGCGATCGGCTGGCGCCGCTGATTCGCGGCCGTACCTGGCTGTCGGTGAACGTGGCCGAGCTGCGCGAGGAGGCGCTGAGCATCGAGTGGCTCTTCGAGGTGCGAGTCACCCGCGAGTGGCCCAATGCGTTGACCTTCGAGCTGGTGGAGCAGGTGCCGGTGGCACGCTGGAACGATGACTACCTGCTCAATCCCGCGGGCGAGCCCTTCGCCTTCGGCCCGGTGTCGCCGCCCGGCGACTTGCCGGACCTCGCCGGCCCCGCCGGCAGCGGCGCCGAGGTGCTCGCCTACCATGACCGCCTGGCCACCCGTTTCGGCGCCATGGGCCTCGAGCTCTCCCAGCTGCGCCTGGAACCGCGCGGCGCCTGGCGCTTTCAGCTCGACGATGGCGTCTGGGTGATGCTTGGCCGCAACGATCGCGAGGCAAGGTTGGGCAGGCTGTCCGCGGCCTGGCAACGCCAGCTCGGCTCCCAGGCGTCGCATATCCGCTACATCGACCTGCGATACCCCAATGGCGTGGCCGTTGCCTGGCATGGAGAAATCGATCCGGTACAGGGTGAGGGCTCGGAGGAGGGCTGATCCCTTTTTCGGGCGAAAGGCCCATGCTCAATGGCATGGGCCTGTTTCTTTTCCCGCAAAATCGCCGTATCGTGAAAGGTGATTTGCTCGCCGGGGTGGAGGATAACCTCCAGTTGTTCCTATAATTGGTCCCAGGTTCATTTTTCATGATGCAGGCCCTTTAATTAATACGGGCCAGGTCTCGAGGAGAGTTCCCGACTCATGGCAGGTCCTTCCAACGCGTCCAATATGGTAGTCGGGCTGGATATCGGAACGTCCAAGGTCGTGGCGATCGTGGGGCAGCCCACCGATGATGGCGGCATTGAGATCGCCGGTATCGGCTCGCACCCCTCCCGCGGCATGAAGAAGGGTGTGGTGATAAACATCGAATCCACGGTGCTGTCTATCCAGCGCGCCGTGGAGGAGGCCGAACTGATGGCCGGCTGCGATATTCACTCGGTCTATGTCGGCGTCGCCGGCAGCCATATCAGTTCGATGAATTCCGACGGCGTGGTGGCGATCAAGGAGCGCGAGGTCACTCCCTCCGACATCGACCGTGTCATCGACTCTGCGCGCGCCCGGGCCATCTCCGAGGGGCAGCGGGTACTCCACGTGCTCCCTCAGGAGTTCTCCATCGACACCCAGGGCGGCATTCGCGAGCCGCTGGGCATGTCCGGCGTTCGCCTGGAGGCCCGCGTGCATCTGGTGACCGCGGCGCTGAACGCCGTGCAGAACATCGAGAAGTGTGTGCGCCGCTGCGGGTTGGAGGTCGATGCGATCATCCTCGAGCAGCTCGCCTCGAGCATGGCGGTGCTCACCGAGGATGAGCGTGAGCTGGGCGTTTGCATGGTGGACATCGGCGGCGGTACCACCGATATTGCCGTGTTTACCGAGGGGGCCATCCGCCACACTTCGGTGATCCCCATCGCCGGTGACCAGGTCACCAACGACATCGCCATGGCGCTGCGCACCCCCACTCAGCACGCCGAGGAAATCAAGGTCAAGTATGCCTGTGCGCTGACCCAGCTGGCCGCCAGCGACGAGTTGATCAAGGTGCCCAGCGTCGGTGATCGGCCGGCACGGGACCTCTCCCGCCAGGCCCTGGCCGAAGTGGTGGAGCCGCGTTACGAGGAACTCTTTACCCTGGTGCGTGACGAACTGCGTCGCAGTGGCTACGAGGATCTGGTCGCCGCCGGGGTGGTGCTGACCGGTGGCACCTCGCGCATGGAAGGGGTGGTGGAGCTGGCCGAGGAGATCTTCCACATGCCAGTGCGCATCGCCTGCCCACAGAATGTGCGCGGGCTTGCCGATGTGGTGCGCAACCCGATTTATTCGACCGGAGTCGGTTTGCTACATTACGCTCTTAAGGAAACCCGGCAGGGACATGGTCGACAGGCACAGGGCAGCGTGATACCGGCCCCGGCGCGGCGTGAAGACGCCGGCCGGCGCGGCTTGAAGGAAAGCCTGCCAGCGCTGGCAAGGCTCAAGGGCTGGTTGAAAGGAAATTTCTGACAGGATCGCCGTGGCGATCCAGGAGACGGGGCAAATGTTTGAACTGGTAGATAGCGCACCCTCAAGCAGCGCGGTCATCAAGGTGATCGGTGTCGGCGGCGGCGGCGGTAACGCCGTCAATCACATGGTCGAGAGCAACATCGAAGGCGTGGAGTTCATCTGCGCCAATACCGATGCCCAGGCGCTCAAGCGAGTGTCCGCCAAGACCGTACTCCAGCTCGGCAGCGAGATCACCAAGGGGCTCGGCGCCGGCGCCAATCCCGAGGTGGGGCGCCAGGCGGCCATGGAAGACCGTGAACGTATCGCCGAGCTGCTCAATGGCGCCGACATGGTGTTCATCACCGCGGGCATGGGTGGTGGCACCGGCACCGGTGGTGCCCCCGTGGTGGCCCAGGTCGCCAAGGAGCTGGGCATCCTCACCGTGGCGGTGGTGACGCGTCCCTTCCCCTTCGAGGGCCCCAAGCGCATGCGCGCCGCCGAGGAGGGTATGCGGGAGCTGTCCGAGCACGTCGACTCGCTGATCACCATCCCCAACGAGAAGCTACTCTCGGTGCTGGGCAAGAGCGCCAGCCTGCTGACTGCCTTCAGTGCCGCCAATGACGTGCTGCTGGGTGCCGTCCAGGGTATCGCCGAGCTGATCACCAGCCCCGGCATCATCAACGTCGACTTCGCCGACGTGCGCACTGTGATGTCCGAGATGGGCATGGCGATGATGGGCTCCGGCAGCGCCGTGGGCGAGAATCGCGCTCGCGAGGCCGCCGAGAAAGCCATCCGCAGTCCGCTGCTGGAAGATGTCGACCTCCACGGTGCTCGCGGCATCCTGGTCAATATCACCGCCGGCCCGGATCTCTCCATCGGCGAGTTCAATGACGTGGGCGCCACCGTCCAGGAGTTCGCCTCCCAGGATGCCACCATCGTGGTGGGCACCTCCATCGACATGGAGATGAGCGACGAGCTGCGCGTCACCGTGGTGGCCGCCGGTCTCGACGGCCGCCAGCAGCAGAAGTCGGCAGGTCACGAGGCGGTCAAGCGCAGCGAGGTCGGGTCGGAGTATCGCAAGCGGCAGGCGTCGTCGGCCGCGGCGATGCGCCAGCAGCCTGCCGCGGCGCGCAGCGCCGAGCCGGAGGAGGCGGCCAAGCCGCGTGCGGAGAAGCGTCGCTCCCAGGAGCTCGATGATTACCTCGATATCCCGGCCTTCCTGCGCCGCCAGGCCGATTGAGTCGCGCTATAGAAACCATAGGGTGTGCCGGGCGAGGTTTCTTTGTTGAAACGCCCGTTCGGTGTTATAGTGAACAGTGTTTGATAACCCGACAACAGCCTGGCATCTGCTCATGATCAGACAACGCACCCTGAAGAACGTCATCCGCGCCACCGGCGTCGGCCTGCATTCCGGCAAGAAGGTCTACATGACCCTGCGGCCGGCGCCGGTGGATACCGGCATCGTCTTTGTGCGCACCGATCTGGAACCCGAGGTGCAGATCCGGGCGCAGGCCGACAATGTCACCGACACCACCCTGTGCACGGCACTCTCCGCCGGTGGCGCCAAGGTAGCCACGGTGGAGCACCTGATGTCGGCGCTGGCCGGTCTGGGCATCGACAATGCCTATGTCGACCTCAGCGCCCCCGAGGTGCCGATCATGGATGGCAGTGCCGGCCCCTTCGTGTTCCTGATCCAGTCCGCCGGGATCAGCGAGCAGAACGCGCCCAAGAAGTTCATCCGCGTAAAGCGGGAGATCACGGTACGCGACGGCGACAAGGAAGCCACCTTCCGCCCCCACCATGGCTTCAAGGTTGCCTTCTCCATCGACTTCGACCATCCGGTGTTCGAGGAGCAGTCCCAGACCGCCATGGTGGATTTTTCCACCACCTCCTTCGTCAAGGAGGTCTCGCGGGCCCGTACCTTCGGCTTCATGCGTGACCTGGAGTACCTGCGCTCCAACAACCTGGCGCTCGGCGGTAGCCTCGACAACGCCATCGTGGTGGACGACTACCGTATCGTCAACGAGGGCGGTCTTCGCTACGACGACGAGTTCGTCAAGCACAAGGTGCTGGATGCCATCGGTGATCTCTACCAGCTTGGCCACAGCCTGATCGGCGAGTTCCGCGGGGTGAAGTCGGGCCACGCGCTCAACAATCAGCTGTGTCGTGCTCTGCTCGCCCAGCCCGAGGCCTTCGAGATCGTCACCTTCGACGGGGAGGCCGCTACGGCACCCATCTCCTATGCAGCGCCGGCGATGGCCTGAACCCTGCCGGGCCATGCCCGGAGCTGGAAGCTGGAAGAGCGCCGCTTCGCGGCTGGAAGTAAGAAGAAAACAACCCCGCGGGCTCTGCCAGCGGGGTTGTTTCATTACAAGTTGGGGCTATGCTGCCTTCCAGCTTCCAGCTTCCAGCTTCCAGCTTCCAGCTTACGGCTCGCGCTCGGCGTGGGCGGCGAGTCGCTGGAGCGCCGCCTTGAGGCGCGGGTCGCTGACGTCCTCGGCGCAGCTGGAGAGCTCGTCGGCCGCCCGGGCAGGCAGGTGGCGCACCTGGCGGAGGGGAACCTTGACCGGGCGCACCGGCCGCACCTTGAAGGTGAAGCCCGTGACCGCCTCGAAGCCGGGGAGCTGATGGAGCAGCTCGAGCAGGCGAGATTGCTCATAACGCAGCCGGGTGAGCCAGGCCGCGCGGTCGGTGATCAGCGTCAGACGGCCATCACGAAAGCCGCCCACGTGCAGGTGGGCGGCTACCTCGGCGGGCAGATTGTCGCGGAGGTGTTGTTGAGCGCGCTCGATCAGTCTCGCCATACGCATCAATGAGCCCAATTCGCCGTGCCCGTCGAGCAGGCGGGTCATGGGCTGGGCGCGGAAGCGCTTAGCCTTTATACTCATTGGCTTGTTTCTCGGAGCTTGCTGCCGGCTCGACCGGCCGGAAGGTCCCGTTCACCTCCGGGCCCTGTTGCCCGCCACCCTAGCACGCTCGGGAGTCCATCGTCAGCATGCCACCCCGCACCCAGCCCCATGTTGCCGAGGCGCGCGTAACCGTGACGCGCCGTCGCCCGGCGCGCTGGTGGCTGGCCGGGCTGCTGGTGGGGTGCCTGCTGCCGGCCGGCCTGGTCCAGGGCACGCCGCTGCGTCAGGCCGAGCGTCTGGTGCAGGTGTGCATTCTGGCGCCGGCGTTGATCCGGGCGAGCTCGCGCCTCCAGGCCCGCCGACGTTCGCGTCGCGCCTGGCCGCTGCCCCGCACTCTGCGCACCCTGTGCCCGCACCACTCTCGCTGGCCGCTGCCGTGCCCGGGTCGCACTACTGCGGCCCATGATGTCCTGACCCGCCGGGGTCCGCCCGCTGCGTGGGCACGCTGAATCCCTGATCCCGGCCGGCTGCCCTTGGCGGCTGGCATGATGCCACACGCAAAGACTGGACCCCTCATGATCAATTCCCTGTTACGCAAGGTCGTCGGCTCCAAGAACGACCGTGAAGTCAAGCGCATGAGCCGCCAGGCCGAGCGCGTCACCGCCCTCGAGCCGGAACTGGAAGCGTTGGACGATGGCGCGCTCAAGGCGCGCACCGAGGCGCTCCGTGGTCGTCTCGAGTCCGGCGAGACCCTCGACGGCCTGCTCCCCGAGGCCTTCGCCGCCGTTCGTGAGGCGAGCAAGCGCGTGATGGGCATGCGCCATTTCGATGTCCAGATGGTTGGCGGCATTACCCTGCACAATGGCCGCATCGCCGAGATGAAAACCGGCGAGGGCAAGACCCTGGTGGCAACCCTTTCCGTCTATCTCAACGCCCTGTCCGGCAAGGGCGTGCACGTGGTCACGGTAAACGACTACCTGGCGCGGCGCGACGCCGAATGGATGCGTCCCCTCTACGAATACCTGGGTCTCACCGTCGGCATCATCCACGCGGGTCAGACCAGCGAGGAGAAGCGCGAAGCCTACGCCTGCGACATCACCTATGGCACCAACAACGAGTTCGGCTTCGACTACTTGCGCGACAACATGGCCTTCTCCCTGGAGGACAAGGTGCAGCGGGGGCTTAACTTCGCCATCGTCGATGAGGTGGACTCCATCCTGATCGACGAGGCGCGCACCCCGCTGATCATCTCCGGTGCGGTGGACGAGAACACCGAGCTCTACCAGGTCGTCGATCGCCTGGCGACCCATCTCGTGGTCTGCGAGGATCCCGAGGAACCGGCCAGCGGTGACTTCCTGCTCGACGAGAAGCACAAGCAGGTGGAGATCACCGAGACCGGCCACAACAAGGTCGAGGAACTGATGCGGGCCGAGGGCCGGCTGGGGGAGGAGGACTCTCTCTATGCCGCCCAGAACCTCAACCTGCTGCAGCACATGCACTCGGCGCTGCGCGCGCGCCACCTCTACCATCGTGACGTGGACTATATTGTCGCCGAGGGTCAGGTGGTGATCGTCGACGAGCACACCGGCCGCACCATGCCCGGTCGCCGTTGGTCCGAGGGGCTGCATCAGGCGGTGGAGGCCAAGGAGGAAGTGGCGGTGCAGCGCGAGAGCCAGACGCTGGCCTCGACCACCTTCCAGAACTACTTCCGCCTCTACGACAAGCTGGCCGGCATGACCGGCACCGCCGATACCGAGGCCTTCGAGTTCCGGCAGATCTACGGCCTCGATGTGGTGGTGATCCCCACCAACCAGCCGCTGGTCCGCCGTGACCTCAACGACCTGGTCTACCTCACCGCCGAGGAGAAGTTCGAGGCGATCATCAAGGACGTCCAGACCGAGACCGAGGCCGGCCGCCCGGTGCTGGTGGGCACCGCCTCCATCGAGACCTCCGAGTATCTGGCCGGGCTGATGAAGGAGGCCGGGCTCGCCTTCAGCGTGCTCAACGCCAAGCAGCACCAGAGCGAGGCGGAGATCATCGCCCAGGCGGGCCGGGCCGGGGCCATCACCATCGCCACCAACATGGCCGGCCGCGGCACCGACATCATGCTGGGCGGCAACTGGGAGGCCGAGGCGGCCAAGCTAGAGAACCCGAGTCCCGAGCAGCTCGAGCGTCTCAAGGCTGACTGGCAGGAGCGCCATGACGCCGTTCTCGCCGCCGGCGGCCTGCACGTGGTCGGCTCCGAGCGCCACGAATCGCGGCGTATCGATAACCAGCTGCGCGGCCGCGCCGGCCGTCAGGGGGACCCGGGTTCGACCCGCTTCTTCCTGTCGTTGGAGGACAGCCTGATGCGCCTGTTCGGCTCCGACCGGGTACAGCGCATGATGAAGGCGCTGGGCCTCGAGCGAGGCGAGGCGATCGAGCACAAGATGGTCTCCAACGCCGTGGAGCGCGCCCAGAAGAAGGTCGAGAGCCGCAACTTCGATATCCGCAAGCAGCTGCTCGAATACGACGACGTCGCCAACGATCAGCGTCGGGTCATCTACGAGCAGCGCAACGAGATCCTGGCCGCCGAAGAGGTCGCCGAGGCCGTGGCGGGCATTCGCCAGGAGGTGCTGGACCAGGCCATCAGCGACTTCGTGCCGCCCCAGAGCCTCCCCGAGCAGTGGGATCTTCCCGGTCTTCAGGACCACCTCAAGGCGGAGTTCAACCTGGAGGCGCCGGTGGTGCAGTGGGCCGAGGAGGACGAGCGCTTCCACGAGGAGCAGCTCCGTGAGCGCCTGCAGGCCATGCACCGCGAGGCCTATGAGGCCAAGGCGGCCGAGGCCGGAGAGGCCTTGATACGCCGCTTCGAGAAGCAGGTGATGCT
This sequence comes from Halomonas sp. HK25, assembly GCF_047795635.1. Classification (GTDB taxonomy): domain Bacteria; phylum Pseudomonadota; class Gammaproteobacteria; order Pseudomonadales; family Halomonadaceae; genus Halomonas. The sequence continues at coordinate 1,581,396 of NZ_CP181044.1, forward strand.
GCAGGTGCTCGATACACGCTGGAAGGAGCACCTGCAGTCGATGGACCACCTGCGCCGGGGTATCCACCTGCGTGGCTACGCCCAGAAGAACCCCAAGCAGGAGTACAAGCGTGAGTCCTTCGAGCTGTTCCAGAACCTGCTGACCAATATCAAGGCCGACGTGACGCGTATTCTCAGCCACGTGCAGGTGCGCCGTCCCGAGGAGGTCGATGAGCTGGAGCGCCAGCGTCGTGAGGCGCTTGCGCGCGAGACGGCCACGGCGGCCAGCCGCCACGAGGATCTCGATACGGCCGATCCGGCCGAGGCTCAGGCGGCGCCGCTGCCGGGCGCCGACGGACGCCCGGTGCGCCGAGAGGGGCCCAAGGTGGGACGCAACGACGCCTGCCCCTGCGGTTCCGGCAAGAAGTACAAGCAGTGCTGTGGGAAGTTGAACTGAACCGGGTCGCCGGCCAACCAGACAGGAGACGAGACGATGGCAGTGGGTGACGCTAGCTTTCCGCAGATGCCTGCGATCCCCGGCGTGCGCCTGGGGACCGCCATGGCGGGCATCAAGAAGCCGAACCGCCGCGATCTGGTGGTGATCCAGGTGCCCTCGGGCGCCCGGGTAGCGGGGGTCTTTACCCGCAACGCCTTCTGTGCGGCGCCGGTGACGGTGGCACGTGAGCACCTGGTGACCGAGCAGGGGGCTCGCTATCTGGTGATCAACACCGGTAACGCCAACGCCGGTACCGGCGAGGTGGGGCTGCGCGACGCGCGCGCCACCTGCGCCGAGCTGGCACGGCTGGCCGGCGTTGCCGCCGAGGCCGTGCTGCCGTTCTCCACCGGGGTGATCGGCGAGCCGCTGCCCATGGAGCGGCTGCTGGCGGGCCTGCCCGCGGCGTTGGAGAGCCTGGACGAGGGCAGCGAGTCCTGGCATCAGGCCGGGGAGGGGATCCTCACTACCGACACCCGCCCCAAGGGCGCCAGCGTGACTCTGGAGCTGGGTGAGGCCACGGTGACCATCAACGGGATCGCCAAGGGCTCCGGCATGATTCAGCCCAATATGGCGACCATGCTCGGCTTCGTGGCCACCGATGCCTCCCTCGATCAGATGCTGCTTGAGGAGCTGCTGCGCGAGACGGTGGATCGTTCCTTCAACTGCATCACCGTGGACGGCGACACCTCCACCAACGACGCCTGCGTGCTGATCAGCACCCAGCAGGGCCCGCGGGTCGAGGGTGATGAGGCCATCGCCATCTTCCGCAACGGCCTACAGCGGGTGATGACCGAGCTGGCCCAGGCCATCATCCGCGACGGTGAAGGCGCCACCAAGTTCGTGACCCTGCAGGTGAGCGGTGCCACCACGCGCCGGGAGGCCCTGGACGTGGCCTTCACCGTGGCTCACTCGCCGCTGGTGAAGACCGCCCTCTATGCCTCCGATGCCAACTGGGGACGGATACTGGCCGCGGTGGGGCGTGCCCCGGTGGCGGACTTCGACGTCTCGCGGGTGGCCATCGATCTGGGCGAGGTACGCCTGGTGGAGGAGGGCGGCCGTGCCCCCTGCTACACCGAGGAGGCCGGCAGCACGGTGATGGCCCGGGAGGAGATCCCCATTCGCATCGATCTCGGGCGCGGGGAGCAGAGCGCCACGGTGTGGACCACCGACCTCTCCCACGACTATGTAAGCATCAACGCCGACTATCGCAGCTGAGCGGTCGGTCAACCGCCGGACAGAGAATCCCGCGCCCCAGGGGGGCGGGCCAGTTTGAAGGGTGAATGAACGCAATGGTGAAGAGAAGGGTACATGTGGCGGCCGCCGCCATCATCAGCGCCGGCGGCGATCAAGTGCTGATCGCTCGCCGGCCCAGCAACGTCGATCATGGCGGGCTCTGGGAGTTTCCCGGCGGAAAGCTGGCGCCGTACGAGACCGGCCTGGGTGGGCTCAAGCGCGAACTCCATGAAGAGCTGGGGGTGGAGATTCAGCGGGCACAGCCGCTGATCCGCATCCATCACGAATATCCCGACAAGCATATCCTGCTCGACGTGTGGCAGGTGCACGACTTTTCGGGCGAGCCCTTCGGCCGCGAGGGGCAGGCGGTGCGCTGGGTGGCCATGACGGAGCTGGTCAACTACCCCTTCCCGGCGGCCAACCTGCCGATCCTGCGCGCGGTCGCGCTACCCACCGAGTACCTGATCACCGCCGAGGAGGAGGACGAGGGCCTCTTCCTGCAGCGCCTGGAGCGCGCGCTGGTCGAGGATCGCGCCTGCCTGGTGCAGCTACGCGCCAAGCAACTCGATGAGGCCGCCTATCTGGCCCGCGCCGAGGCCGCTCTGGCGCTGTGCCGCCAGCATGGCGCGCGACTGCTGCTCAACGCCGAGCCCTCTCTGCTCGAACGGGTCGATGCCGATGGCATCCACCTCACCAGCGAGCGGTTGATGCGACTTGAGCGCCGCCCCATCGCCGAGGGCAAGTGGCTCGCCGCCTCCACCCACGACCGCCAGCAGCTGGTGCAGGCCGGTAAACTGGGCTGCGACTTCGTGACTCTCTCGCCGCTGCGCACCACGCCGTCCCACCCGGAAGTGCCGCCCCTGGGCTGGCACGACTTCCAGCAGCTGGTCGAGCGTGCGGCCATGCCGGTCTTCGCCCTGGGGGGCATGACCCGCTTCGATGCCAACCACGCCCGCGCCGTGGGCGCCCAGGGGATCGCTTCGATCCGCGACTTCTGGAAGTAGCCGACAGCGACCCCGAGGCCCGACGCGTCCCGCCAACCGGCGGGGCGCGTCGCGTCTGGGGCCCGGTTCGCCTTCGGGTGCTGTCGCTTGGTGGATACACGCCAGAGGTCGGTGGAGAGGGAGAGACGGGCCGCCGCGACGAATTCCGTCGCCACCCCACGACAGATTAGCGGATGGCGGGGCGCGATCGGTCACGCTCCTGTCGTTATGGTGGTCTCAATAGTATGATTTTTAAGAATTAACTTTTAATAGGCATGGTGTTCGCTTTGTCAGGGCAGGAACCCGGCCCGAGGGGTCGAGCGACTCAAGGATGAGTCACCCCTGAAGATGGAAACCCGCCCCCGGCGGGGCACAAGGAGTCGTATCATGAAACTCAAGACACTGGCTGCCAGCATGGCACTGATCTTCTCCGGCATGGCCGCCCAGGCCCACGCCATGGGGCTGGAGGACGAGATGCCGACCGGTGGTCTCTCTTCATCGACGATGATGACCCAGTCCAGTGATACCATCCTGCTGGCAGCGGCCGAGGGTGGCGTCGAAGGCGGCGTCGATACCGATGCGGGGACCGAGGCCGAGGCCGGACTGGAATCCGAGAGCGATACCGAGGCCGGCTTGGACGCCGAGAGCGATACCGACACCGAGGCCGGCCTGGAATCCGAGAGCGAGGCCGACCTGAACGCCGAGAGCGACACCGAGAGCGACACCGAGAGCGACACCGAGAGCGACACCGAGAGCGACACCGACGCCGGCCTGGACGCCGAGAGCGAGACAGAGGCCGGCCTGGACGTCGAGAGCGAGACAGAGGCCGGCCTGGACGCCGAGAGCGAGACAGAGGCCGGCCTGGACGCCGAGAGCGAGACAGAGGCCGGCCTGGACGTCGGGGCCGAAGCCGGCACCGAGGCCGACGTGGATGCCGAAGCCGTTACCAGGACGCAGGCCCCGGGGCCGGATAGTGCCGAAGAGCGTGCGGCGGAGCCTGCCAAGGGGCGCCTCGAGGCCGTTCGGGATCGACTGCGGGGCATGATCGGTGGGGGCGACGACCCTGACGAGGCCAACTGAGGCCGGACTAGCCGGGCGAGAAGCCCTGAGAGGCACCCTCAAACGCGCCGGGGCAGCACTGCCCCGGCGCTTGCATGATCAGGGTGGGCTGGCGGCGAGGCGCTGCTGCTGCCAGGCGAAGTAGAGGAACAGCGCCCCCATCACCAGGTAGCCCATCACGAAATCCGGAGCGGCATTGAGGGCGAGCGCCGGGGCATGCATCAGCCCCACGAAGGAGAAGCCCGCGGCCACCGCGGCGAAGGCGGCGGCACGGCGAAACTGGTGGTCGATCACCGAGACCGTCATGGCGCCAATCAGGATGGCCATGAACATGGCGCCCTGGCCCAGCGGCACGATCCCGGAGGAGATGCCGGCCACCGTCTCCTCGGCGGCGCGTCCGAAGCGAGTCATCACATAGTTGGCGAAGTAGGGCAGCATGGCCAGGGCCACCGCCGGGTAGTAGCGAGTGTCGTTGCTCTGGAAGGCCGTGGCGATCATCGACATGCCCACGAAGACCAGGATCGGCGCCACCACCGAGACCGGGATGATGGCGGCCAGGGCGGCGATCAGCCCGAACATGGTGGCCAGGCCGTAGACGGCGCCGTTGAGCAGGCTGTAGCCACGCCCGGCGCCCATCCACTTGGCGCCCACGGTGGCGATATAGACGGTGGTGGGGAAGACGCCGCCGAACAGCGCTCCGATCATGGTGCCGGCGCCGTCTACCGCCTGGCACTCGCGAACGTCGTACTTGTCCCCGGCGGCCTCCATGGCCTCCACGTTGTTCATGGTCTCGATGGCGTTGTACAGGGTGATCGGCAGCACCACGGTGAGCACCGCCAGCATACCGGTGAACAGCAGTCCCAGGCCCTCGAGCCAGGCCAGGTTGGGCAGCAGCGGGTAGAAGCCCAGATGGGTGAAGGCGTCGCTGAAGCGCTCGCCGCCGGCGTCACCGATCAGGTAGGCCATGGCGGTACCCACCAGGATGGCGAACAGCGAGGTGGGCAGCCGGAACGGCATGGCCACTCGGGCCACCAGGCCGACGATGATGATCGCCAGCACCAGCAGGCCGATCACCGGCATCTCCAGGGTCTTGAACAGCATCTCGCCGGCGATGAAGGTGAGCGCCACCCCGGCTACCGCCCCCAGCATCGCCGCCCGCGGCAGGTGATGCTGCACCCAGCGTCCGATCAGGCTGATCGACGCCTCGATGGCGCCGCTGATGAAGCAGGCGGCCACCGCCACCTTCCAGGCCAGTTCGGCATCGCCGGTGAGCTGCTTGGCCGGCAGCAGCACCCCGAACAGGAAGACGAACATCACCGGGGTGGAGATGCCGTAGGAGAGGGCGGTGACGTCGGCGCGGTTCTCCTTGCGGGCCAGGCGTGCCGCGCTCCAGGCGTAGTAGAAGTTGCCCACCATCACCGCCACGGCGGCGCCGGGCAGCACCTGGCCGAAGATGATCGATGCCGGGAAGCCCATGCCGAGCATGGTGATGGCGATGATCACGAAGTTGGCGATGTTGTTCTGGAACAGCGCGAAGAAGGCGTCGGTATCCTCCTTCTTGTACCAGGGGTAGCGCACGTGTGTGCCGACAGGGGGTGCCGCCATGGGGAGCCTCTTGCTGTTGGGATGATTGTGTACAAGGCAAGCGCTAGTCTGTATTCGTGCTGACTGATTGGTCAAGTATGGCGTTGACGGGGGCGCCCCGAGGCACTCGTCCCCCCGGCGGCGGTTGCAGCGAAAGAGCAGGCGGGATTCTACGCGAAACGAAAATGCCCGGGCAGGGCCCGGGCGTCACCATGGCTGGCGGTGCGGCGATCAGTTGACCGCGGCGACGGCCTTGGCCAGGTAGGGCAGGTTCTCGTGGGAGAAGCCCGCAACGTTGGCGCGGCCGGAGCGCACCATGTAGATGCCGAACTCGTCGCGAAGACGGTCGACCTGCTCCGGTGTCAGGCCGGTGTAGGAGAACATGCCGCGCTGCTCGGCGATGTGCGCATACTTCTGGTCCAGACCATAGGGCTTGAGGGCCTCGACGAAGTCGCGACGCAGGGTGTTGATGCGGTCACGCATCTCGGTGAGCTCCTCGCGCCAGATGGCCGACAGCTCAGCGGAGTGCAGGATCTCGCTGACGATGGCGCCGCCGTGGGCCGGCGGGTTGGAGTAGTTCTCGCGGGCCACGATGGCGATCTGCGAGCGGACGTTCTCCATCTGCTCGGTGTTCTTGGCGACCATGATAAGGCAGCCGGTGCGCTCGCAGTAGATGCCGAAGTTCTTGGAGCAGGAGCTGGTGATGATCACCTCGTCGAGGTTCTCGGCCAGCAGGCGCACCGCGTAGGCGTCCTCGTCGAGGCCTTCGCCGAAGCCTTGGTAGGCGAAGTCCACCAGCGGCAGCAGGTGGCGCTCGCGTAATACCTCGAGCACGGTATCCCATTGCTCCCGGGAGAGGTCGAAGCCGGTGGGGTTGTGGCAGCAGGCGTGCAGCAGTACCACGTCGCCCTCGGGGATCTGCTTGAGCGCCGCCAACATGCCGTCGAAGTCGAGACGGTTCTCGGCGTCCACGTAGGGGTACTTGTGCAGCGTCAGGCCGGCGGCCGGGAAGATGCCCAGGTGGTTCGGCCAGGTCGGGTCGGAGACCCAGATGTCCTTGCCGGGCAGCTGCTTGGCGATGAAATCTGCCGCCAGGCGCAATGCGCCGGTGCCGCCGGGGGACTGGGTGGCGCTGGCACGCTTGGCCTCCAGGACAGGTGAGCCTTCCCCCAGGACCATGGGCAGCACCACTGCGCCATACTCCGGCGCCCCATGGGAGCCAATGTAGGTCTTGGTGGTCTCGTTCTTGAGCAGCAGGGCCTCGGCTTCCTTGACGGCGCGCATCACCGGGGTGTTGCCCTTGGCGTCCTTGTAGACGCCGACGCCGAGATCGACCTTCTGTGGGTTGTTGTCCTTCTTGAAGGCCTCGATCAGACCGAGGATGGCGTCCCCGGGAATCCGCTCAATATGTTCGAACATTTATTTCGCTACCTCGTCGGTTCTGGCGGCAAGAATGAAGTCGTTCCTGTGCAGGCCCCCGATCTTGTGTGACCACCAGGTCACGGTGACCTTGCCCCATTCGGTCAGCAGGGCCGGGTGATGCCCTGCCGCCTCGGCGATCTCGCCGACGCGGTGGGTGAAGGCCAGCGCCTGCTTGAAGTCGGGAAAGGTGAAGGCCCGCTCCAGTTGCATGATGCCATCGCGCTCGATGATCTTCCACTCGGGGATATCCGGACGGAACAGCGCGATCTCGGCGTCGCTGACGGTGGGAGCGCCCTTGTCGCACGCCTCGCAAGGCTGCTGGGAAAGCTGGCTCATGGTGTCACCTCCAAGGTTTGTGGGTTCACCACGAAAGGTTGTGCAGGTCATCTTTCCCGTCAAGTCATTCTCTCGCCAAGGATAAGCGTTTGTCGCAAACTACGTATTCCTCAAAGTTTTCTCACGTTCGCACAGGGAATTGCCGCAATGGCGAGGAGAGTGAGAATCACCAGAAGCGAGGGAGAGTGTCGATGTCTCCAGCCACCCCTGAGCACCTGTCGGACGGTGGAAGTGCCACGAATCACCAGCCTGTCCTACCGCTGTGGCTGAAGCTTGCCTTTACCGCCTGGATCGCCGGCTGGGCGCCCACCTTCTGGGTGCTGCTGGGACCCCAGAACTACTTCTGGCTGTGCAACCTGGCCAGCTTCCTGATCCTCGTCGGCCTGTGGCGGGAGAGTCGCCTGCTGCTCTCCATGCAGTGGCTGGCGGTGGCCCTGGTGGGCAGCCTGTGGGCGGTGGACGTGGGCACGGCCTGGCTGACCGGGGTGCACCCCATCGGCGGTACCGAGTACATGTTCGATGATGACCAGCCGCTGCTGACCCGGTTGATGTCGCTCTACCACCTGGTGCTGCCGGTGGTGGCGGGGCTGGCCATCTGGCGGCTCGGCTATGCGCCGCGGGGACTGGCCTGGCAGACCGCCCTGACCTGGCTGGTGGTGCCGACGAGCTACCTGTTGACCGAGCCCGAGCGCAACATCAACTGGGTCCATGGGCCCTTCGGCACCCATCAGGAGTGGCTGCCGCCGCTGGTCTATCTGGCGGGGCTGATGGCCCTGTGGCCGCTGCTGATCTACCTGCCGGTGCATCTGTTGACGCGCTGGCTGCAGCGGCGGGGCCGGCTGCCGGGCCCGCACTAAGCGGATGCCGCCCAGGCCCCCACCAGCGCCTCGGCCTTCTCCCGTACCTCGGCGTAGGGATAGGCTGACAGCGCGCCGAAGCCGGGTAGCCCACGGGCCTTGAGCCGGGTGAGGCGAGGCGTGGCGATGCCGCAGAGGAAGCGTGCCAGCAGGTCTGCCGTGGCGGGGCCGCCGTCGGTGTCCGCTGCCAGCCGCGGGCCCAGGGCCTCGAGGTGCGCCGCGATCTCCCGGGTCTCCAGCGGGGCCAGGGGCGCTGGGGCCGGCAGCCGCGCTGGCTGGCCGCGGCAGGCGGAGCAGTGGCCGCAGCGCGCCGGGGCCCGGGTATCGCCGAACCACTCGGCGAGCCGTCGACTCAGGCAGTGATCGGACTCGAACAGCGCCAGCATGGCATGCAGGCGGGCGACCTCGGCCTGCTCCTTGTCGCGGAAGTAGGCGTGGAGCTCGTCCCCGAGGGCGTCGGGGTCGCGGGGGGCTGCGAGCACCCGGTAGACCTCCGTGAGCTGCTTGCTCTCCAGGGTCATCCAGCCCTTTTCGACGAAGTACTCCAGGGCGGTGAGCACCCGGCGGCGGGGGACGTCCAGCCCGCGCTCGGTGCCCAGCCGCTCCAGGGTCGCGAAGTCCAGGGCGTGCCAGGTGCGCGCCCGGGGGGCGGCATCGAGAATGGCCTGGACGAAGTCTCGCCGTTCGCCCTGGAAGCGCCCGACCAGGGTGTCGGCCTCCCCATGGAGGCGAAAGCGGTAGTCGGCGAAATAGCTGTGGCGCGGGGCGATGATGCCACGCAGCTCCAGCTGTACCAGCAGGGTCTTGAGCGGCAGCGGGCGGATATCACTGTCCCGGGAGAGGGCGTTCAGGGTGAGCTCCCAGTCGCCATCGTGGTGCTCGATGGCTTCGACCATGGCATCGATCACCCGACCGATGCCATGGCGTTCCGGGGTGTCGCCGTAGACGAAGGTCTCCAGCACGCCGAGGGTGTCGCGGCCGGCCAGCATCAGGCACTCCGACGGCTGGCCGTCACGGCCCGCGCGGCCGATCTCCTGGCTGTAGTTCTCGATCGACTTGGGCAGATCGAAGTGCACCACGGCCCGGATGTCGGCCTTGTCGATGCCCATGCCGAAGGCGATGGTAGCGACGATGCAGGAGATTCCGCCGGCCATGAAGTCGCGCTGGATCGCCTCGCGGCGTTCGCCTTCGAGCCCGGCGTGGTAGGCCGTGGCGGCAATGCCGGCCTTGCCCAGATAGGCGGCCAGGCGTTCGGCGGTCTGCTGCAGGGTGACGTAGACGATGGTGGGAAAGGCGGACTCACCGCCCTGGCGCGCCTTCAACCAGGACGCCAGCGCGCGCGGGCGGGACTCGGCGGACACCGGGGCCACCGTCAGGTCCAGGTTGGGGCGGTAGAAACCGGTGGCCGTGACGTCGGAGCCCGCGATGGCAAAGCGCTGGCGCATGTCCTCGATGACCCGCGGGGTGGCGGTCGCCGTGAGCAGCAGCGCCTGGGAAATACCGAACTCGCGCTGGTAGTCGGGGAGCTTCAGGTAGTCGGGTCGGAAGTTGTGACCCCACTCCGAGATACAGTGGGCCTCATCGACCACCATCAGCGAGATCGGTATCCGGGTAATGAAGGCGCGGAAGCGCTCGTTCTTCAGCCGTTCTACCGACACCATCAGGATGCGGATCTCGCCGCGTTCGATCCCGCTCATGACCGCGGCGGTCTCCTCGCGGCTCTGGCTGGAGTCGATGCTGGCGGCGGTTATCCCGTGGCGCCTGAGGAAGGCGAGCTGGTCCTGCATCAGCGCCAGCAGCGGCGAGATCACCAACGTCAGGTGGGGAAGGTGCAGGGCGGGGAGTTGGTAGCAGAGCGACTTGCCGGAGCCGGTGGGAAAGATGGCCGCCGCCGATCGACCGGCCACGACGGCCTCGATCACCGGCCGCTGGCCGGGGCGAAAATCGCTATAGCCGAAGACCTGCCGGAGTGTCTGCTCGATCATGTCGCCATTCCCTGGTTGCCCTGTTTATGTATGGGTGTACAGTGTAGCCGATCCGGAGGCTTCAGGGGGTGACGACGCGGTTGCGCTCGGCATGCTCGGCGTCATAGAGACGACGGTCGGCGCGAATCAGCAGGCTCTTGTGCGGCCCTCACCGATGCGGTGCTCGGCGATGCCTTGCTGACCGTCATCGAGCGCCTGGATAGGCCGAAACAGACGTCAGACATCATGGGGTTGTCTCCCCCTTATAAGCAGATAATGATGCGCGGGATCCTTCCGGACGGGAGGTAGGCGATTGTCGGCAGAGAGGAGGTGGCGAGGCGGCTCGGGCAGCGCTCCCGCGTATCGTGGTGACTATCTCGGAGCGTCGTAGCGCTCATGGCGATCGCGGGAGAACACGACCTGCCACAGCTGCAGGTGGCGTGCTCGGAAGCCCCCGGCGCAGATGGCCAGGTAATAGCGGAACATGCGACGGGTGCGTTCGCTGTAGCGGTGGGCGATCTCGTGCCAGCGCGCATCGACGTTGGCCAGCCAGGCCATCAGGGTGCGGTCGTAGTCGGGGCCGAGGTTCTGCCAGTCTTCCATCAGCAGGTGGGGTTCGCTGGCTCTGGCGATGTGCATGGCCGATGGCAGTACGCCATTGGGGAAGATGTACTTGTTGATCCAGGGGTCGGCGGTGATCCCGGAGTGATTGGAGCCGATGGTATGGAGCAGGAAGAGCCCCTCGGGAGCCAGCCGATCTGCCACCGTCTCGAAGTAGGTGGGATAGTTGCGGTGGCCAACGTGCTCGAACATGCCGATGGAGACGATGCGGTCGAAGCGTCCGGTCAGGTCGCGGTAATCCATCAGCTCGATGGTCGCCGGTAGCCCCCGACAGCGCTCTCGGGCCAGTTCGGCCTGTTCGCGTGAGATGGTGATGCCGGTGACGTCGGCACCGTGGTGCCGAGCGGCATGCTCGGCGAAGCTGCCCCAGCCGCAGCCGATGTCCAGCACGCGCATGCCCGGCTCGAGCGCCAGCTTGCGGCAAGCCAGTTCCAGCTTGGCTTGCTGAGCCTCGGGAAGGGTGCTGGCTTCCTTCCAGTAGCCGCAGGAGTAACACATCGTCGGGTCGAGCATCCGCTCGAACAGGTCGTTGCCAAGGTCGTAGTGGGCCTCGCCGACGATATGGGCGCGCGCCTTGCTCTGCAGGTTGAAGAAGCCCGCCTGGAGGCGGTACATCAGCCGCTCGGAGGGGGTATGGGCGCGCTCCGCCAGGCCGTGGCGCAGTAGCTGGTAGGCCATCTCGTCGATTCGGTCGCACTCCCACCAGCCGTCCATGTAGGCCTCGCCCAGCCCCAGGGTGCCCTGATGCAGTAATCGCGGGAAGAACTCCGGGTGGTAGACCCGCAGGTCCTGGGGGGCATCGCCGTTGATGGCAACCCCGGAGCCGTCGAGCAACTGTTCGACAACATGGCGGGCACGGGTGTCGGGCAGGGCGATGGGGCCGATGCAGTTGTCACTGGTCATGGAGTCCTCCTGGTCCAGCAGGTTTGACGAAATTCTTGTCGCTGGCGGCGGCGCCGGACGTTACGCTCATTGCCCTGTCCGGTAGCCTTGAGCATAGACCAGCAGAAAAAGCCGGGGAAAGATCGTCTCCCCACCGCCAAGCCTAGGATTTGCAATGAGGAGTCAACGCCATGCACGTCATCATCGATCTCTGTGTCGTTCCACTGGGAGTGGGGGTCTCGGTTTCGCCGCAGATCGCCGCCTGTCAGGAGGTGATCCGGGACTCGGGTCTCGAGCACCGCTTGCATGCCTACGGGACCAACATCGAGGGCCCCTGGGACGAGGTGATGGCCGTGGTCAAGCGCTGCCACGTGGTGGTGCATGAGATGGGCGCACCGCGCATCACCACCACGCTCAAGCTCGGCACCCGCACCGACCGGGAGCAGCACATGGACGACAAGGTGGCCAGCGTGGAGGCCCTCATGCACTAGTCGATTCTGCTGCGGCTGTCCTGCCCATGACGCAAGGGCGAGCGTTATACCCTTGTGCGCAGCGGCGAGTGGAAAACGCGCCTCTCTTAAATTACCTTGGTGCATAACAAATAGGCTGTTTTCGAGGTTTAAGGAATATGCGGCGTGATTCGCAGCGACCCCCTCCCCGGCACGACACCTCGGGCATCTTGCCCGCGGGATCGGCCATGCCCCCCGGCCGGGTTAGTCTGGTCGGTGCCGGGCCCGGCGATCCGGAACTGCTGACCCTGAAGGCGTTGCGCCGGCTCCAGCAGGCCGAGGTGATCCTACACGATCGACTGGTCAGCGCGGAGGTGCTTGCCCTGGCCAATCCCGATGCAGAACGTCACTACGTGGGCAAGGCGCGCTCGAATCACAGCGTGCCCCAGGAGGGCATCAACCAGGCGCTGGTGGAGTGGGCACGCCAGGGCAAGCGGGTGCTTCGCCTCAAGGGCGGGGATCCCTTCATCTTCGGGCGCGGCGGTGAGGAGCTCGAAACCCTGGTGGCGGCGGGCATCCCGGTGGAGGTGATTCCCGGGATCACCGCCGCCTCGGGCTGTGCCGCCTATGCCGGCATCCCGCTGACCCACCGCGACCATGCTCAGTCGGTGCGCTTCATCACCGGGCACCTGAAGAATGGCAGCGCCGAGCTGGACTGGCCGGCCCTGGCCCACCCCGGCCAGACGTTGGTCTTCTACATGGGCCTGCATGGGCTGCCCGAGATCTGCCGGCAGCTGGTCGCCCATGGCCTGCCCGAGACCACCCCGGTTGCCCTGATCGAGCAGGGCACCACGGCCCGCCAGCGGGTGCACCGCGCCACCCTCGCCGACCTGCCGGCTCGGCTGGCTCAGTCGTCGATCCAGCCACCTACCCTGATCATCGTCGGCGGTGTGGTGACGCTCCACGATGCCCTGGCCTGGTTCAGGGCCGAGCACGCCGGCAGCGAGGGGTGGGACACCGGCAGCCGCCGTTGAGGCAGGACCCTGGCGTGCGACGGCGTGGCCTTCGCGTGCGACAATGAAGGCTCCATGGTCGCCGGGAGCTCGTCATGACGGCTCATCCCAAGGATGCTATCGCCGAGGTGAGGCGGCTGCGGCGCCCGCGCCCGCGGCGGCACTGGTTGACGCGCAGTTTCCGCGTGCAGGTGATGCTGTTGGTGGGGGTGCTGCTGGCCGCCATGCTGCTGGCCCAGGGGGCCTACCTCAATCACCGCAAGGCCGAGATCATCAGCGATCAGATGGGCCAGCGCGCCCTGGCAGTGGCCCGGAGCGTGGCCGGCGTCCCCGAGCTGGTCGAAGCCTTTGCCGAGGCGGACCCGTCGGCCACCATCCAGCCCATCGCCGAGCGCATCCGCCGCGACACCGGGGCGCGCTATGTGGTGGTGGGCAACGCCGATGGCATCCGCTACTCCCACCCGCTGCCGGAACGGATCGGTCTGCCCATGGTAGGCGGCGACAACGACCGTGCGCTGATCGGCGGCGAGTCCTACGTCTCCGAGGCCGAGGGCTCGCTGGGCGAGGCAATGCGCGGCAAGACGCCGGTTGTCGACGCCGAGGGCACTATCATCGGCATCGTCTCGGTGGGCTTCATGCTCGACCGGGTGGCTCTGGACGTGGGGCGGCACACCAGCCTCGGCTGGTGGCTGGTGGCCGCCATGATCACGCTGGGCTTCGCCGGCGCCTACGGGCTCTCCCACCACCTCAAACGCGTGATCCTGGGCCTCGAGCCCCATGAGATCGCGCGGCTTGCAATGGAGAAGGAGGCGATCCTCCAGTCGATCCACGAGGGTATCCTGGCGGTCAACCGCGAGGGCGAGATAACGCTGGTCAATCAGCAGGCGCGACGCTTCATGGATCTGCCCGAGGCCCGGGAGGCGCTGGGGCGTCCGATTCAGGAGCTGGTGCCCAACTCTCGGCTGCTGGAGGTGCTCGAGAACGGCGAGCAGCAGTTCGACCAGCAGATGTGGCTCGGCGACCATCCGGTAGTGGTCAACCGAGTGCCGGTGCGCCACGCCGGCGAGATCGAGGGCGCCGTGGCAACCTTCCGCAGCCGCCGCGAGATCGTCGAGCTTTCCGATGCCCTGACCGCGGCGAGTCGCGACGTGGACATGCTGCGCGCCCAGGCCCATGAGTTCTCCAACAAGCTCTACACCATCTCCGGGCTGCTGCAGCTCGATCGCATCCAGGAGGCCCTGGCGCTGATCCATCAGGAGAGCGAGCGTGCCCAGGCGCAGATGAGCTTCCTGATGGGCCACGTGGCCGACCCCGTGATCAGCGGCACCCTGCTCGGCAAGCTGACCCGGGCCCGCGAGCTGGGCGTAGCGCTGGAGATCGATGATCAGAGTTCCCTCTCGCTGCCGCTGACCTCCACCGGCCAGGAGGTGCTGATGACGGTGCTGGGCAACCTCATCGACAATGCCTGCGATGCCGCCCGGCAGGGCGCTGGCCATGATGATAGTAAGCGTGATGACAGGCCTCGGGTCAGGCTGTTCTTCACCGACCTGGGCGAACAGCTGCTCATCGAGGTGGAGGACAATGGCCCCGGTGTGCCCCCCGCGGAGCTGGCGCGCATCTTTGAGGAGGGCTACTCCACCAAGCCCGGCCGCCATCGCGGCATCGGCCTGGCGCTGGTGGCACGGTTGAGTGCCGAGCACGGCGGCGCCATCACCCTGGAGGAGAGCGAGCTGGGCGGGGCCTGCTTCACGGTGGTGCTCGACCGCTCGCTGTGCCGCCACCCGGCCGTGGTTTGATCGAGCCCTCGGTGCCCACAACCGCAACGACCGTCAGTGGAGGAGAGATGTCGACCGACCCCCAGCTGCCCCACGGCCAGGACCTCGATCATCAGGGCCATGGGGTCCTGATCATCGAGGACGACTTTCACATCGCCGAGATTCACCGTGCCTTCATCGAGCGCAGCGAAGGTTTCCAGGTGGTGGGCATGGCGCGCTCCGGCGCGGAGGCCCGCAGCCTGCTGGCCGACCATGGGGAGGCGATCGACCTGGTACTGCTCGACGCCTACCTGCCCGATGTGGAGGGATTGGAGCTGCTGTGGCTGCTGCGCCGCGACCACCTGCATATCGACGTGGTGATGGTCACCGCTGCCCGCGAGGTGGAGACCATCAGCGAGGCGCTGCGCGGCGGCGTCTTCGACTACCTGATCAAGCCCGCCGAGGCCTCGCGGATGGCCCAGATGCTGGCGCGCTTTCGCCGCGAGCGGGCGGCCCTGGCGGCCCGTGGCGAGATGAGCCAGGAGCAGCTCGACCGGGTGCTGGCCCGGGTGCAGCCCGAGGCTGTGGCAGACGGGGCGCGCCGGCAGCTGCCCAAGGGCATCGACCGGCTGACGCTTCGGGCGGTGATGGCGGCGCTGGAGGCAGCACCGAAGCCCCTCGCCGCCATGCAGGTAGCCAAGGCCATGGGCGCCAGTCGCTCCACGGCGAGGCGCTACCTGGAGTTCCTGGTGTCAGTGCAGGTGGTGGGAGCCGAGCTGGGCTATGGTGATGTAGGCAGGCCGGAGCGGCGCTATCGCCTGGTGGGTGACGCCACGCCCTGGTGCGAGGAGAGGTGAGGGAGCCGTCACCGTGAGCAGAATGGACACAATGCCCAAAACGCACTTTTTCTCCATTATGTTCACAAGGTTGAGATCCGTGGCTCCGATCCTCTAACGTTCGCTTCGTAGCTTTCCATAACAACGATTCCGCCTCGAGGAAAACGCCATGACCGCCAAGTTCACCGCCAAGGGCCTCACCGCCATCGTCCTGCCGCTGGCCGCGCTGACCGGCCTTGCCGGCGCCGCCCAGGCCGAGGACTGGATGCCGAGCCGCTCCATCGAGTTCATCGCCCCGGCCAACCCCGGCGGCGGCTGGGATACCCTGGTGCGTACCACCTCCCGGGTCATCCAGTCTGAGGGCCTGGCCGATCAGAATTTTGCCGCCATCAACGTGCCCGGCGGCGGTGGTGCCGTGGCCTGGGCCCAGATCGCCAATGATAGTGGCAACCCGCACAAGCTGTTTGCCACCAGCCCGCCCATCATCCTGGTGCCGCTGGCAGGGACTTCGCGATACGACCATACCCACTTCACGCCGATCGCTCGGTTGATCACCGACTACTCCATCGTGCTGGTTCCGGCAGATTCCGAGTATCAGGACCTCAACGATCTGTTTGACGCCATGCGCGAGGATCCCTCCATGAGTGTGGGTGGAGGTAGTGCGCCAGGCTCCATGGACCACATCTCCGTCGTGGGTGTGGCGTCGGCGGCTGGCATCGAGGCGCAAGGTGTCAATTACATCGCCTTCTCGGGTGGCGGCGAAGCCATGACCAACCTGATGGGGGGGCATGTCGAGGCCGTGATCACCGGGGCCGGCGAAGCCGCAGGCCAACTGGGGCCCGATAGCGATATTCGGGCGCTGGGGGTTTCCTCTCCCGAGCGATTGGGGGGGCCCTTGGCCGATATTCCCACCTACCAGGAGCAGGGTATCGATTACACCTTCGACATCTGGCGCGGTGTCATGGGGACACCCGATATGCCGGACGAAGCCGTCGCCTATTATGAAGACCTCTTTGCCCGGATGCTCGAGACCGACGACTGGCAGGAAGCCCGTGACCAGTTGGGCTGGATCGATGCCTATCAAACCAGTGAAGAATTCGGCGCTTTTCTGGATGCCCAAAAGGAAGAGTTCAGTGGCGTGCTGACCGAACTCGGCCTGATTCGCTGAATGCCGGCTGATTCTCATCCGGAGTGACTCTCTTGAGCCCTGATCATCTCAGGGCTCAATCTTCTCGAACGTGACGCTTGGGCCCGAGGTCAGGTTTCGCCTGATGCAGGCTCGAGTTGGAAGGCTCATGACACGACTCAACACGAATCAGATCATCGCACTGATCGTTGCACTGTTCTCGGTGGGTTACCTGGTAATCGCTTTCCAGATCCCCGCTTTCCCGCTTCCCCGGCCGGTCGATTCCGATATTTTTCCCAAGGTGCTTGGGTTTGTCCTGCTGGGGCTTGCCGTGTGCCTGTTCCTGGAAAAGCCCAAGGCGCAGGATATTCCCGCGGAGCCGAGCCCGGAGGCGCTGAACCAGCCATTACTGTTTCGCCCCTGGTCGCGGATCGTCATTACCTCGCTGGCGATCATTGTCTTCGCCCTGCTGATGGTACCGATCGGTTTCGTGATGGCATCCACGGTGCTGGCCTTCGGTCTCGGCTGGTATTACGGCTATCGTCGGCACGGGGTAAACCTGGCGACCTCGCTTGGGGTGGTGCTGGCGCTGTACTTGACCATGACGCGCATCATGGAAGTCTACCTTCCTACGGGAATCCTGCCGATCTGATGTCTCATGACACGATCAGCCCGCGAGAGAGAACCTGCTCATGGAAGCACTGAACAACCTGATGTATGGCTTCGGCATCGCGCTGGAGCCCATGAATATCGCCTATGTCTTCGGTGGTGTCTTCGCCGGCACCATCATCGGTATGCTGCCGGGCCTGGGGCCGATCAGCGCCCTGGCCCTGATGATCCCGATCACCTTCGCCATGGAGCCATCTTCCGGCCTGATCCTGATGGCGGGTGTCTATTACGGGGCCATTTTCGGTGGCTCGAGTTCGTCGATTCTTCTCAACGCTCCCGGCGTGGCCGGCACCGTGGCCACCTCCTTCGACGGCTATCCCATGGCCAAGCAGGGCATGGCCGGAAAGGCCCTGGCCATCGCGGCCTATGCCTCCTTCGTGGGCGGCACCATCTCCATCGTCTTCCTGATGATGGTGGCGCCGCTGCTGTCTCGTGTCGCCGTGGCGTTCGGCCCGGCGGAGTACTTCGCGCTGATGGTCCTGGGCTTGACGGCAGTGGTGTCGCTCTCCGACAAGTCGTTGGTCAAGGGGCTGATCGCCGCCGTGGTGGGGATCATGATCTCGATCATCGGCATCGACCTGCAGACCGGCACGGTGCGTTTCGCCTTCGGCACCACCCACCTGCTCGACGGCATCGACTTCCTGGTGGTGGCACTGGGCATCTTCGCCCTGGCCGAGGTCTTCTACATTCTGCTGCGCGGTGGCGGTGGCAAGGAGCCGGAACGTAATGCCATCGGGTCGCTCAAGCTCACCCGACATGAGGTCAGGCAAATCGCTGGCCCGATCGGCCGTAGTTCGGTGCTGGGCTTCTTCACCGGCGTGCTGCCGGGTGCCGGTGCGACCATCGGCTCCTTCCTCGGCTATAGCATGGAGAAGCGCATCGCCAAGGATGGTGACACCTTCGGCAAGGGCAACATCAAGGGGGTGGCGGCACCCGAGGCGGCCAACAACGCGGCCTGTACCGGTTCCTTCGTGCCGTTGCTGACCCTCGGTGTGCCCGGCTCCGGGACCACGGCGGTCTTGTTGGGTGCCCTGCTGGTCATGGGGGTCAGCCCCGGGCCGGCGATGCTGGTGGACCGTCCCGATGTGTTCTGGGGTGTCATTGCCAGTATGTATATCGGCAACATCATGCTGCTGGTGCTCAACCTGCCGCTGATTCCCTACATCGCCAAGATCCTTGAAATGCCTCGCCCACTGTTGCTGGCGTTGATCCTGATATTCTGCATGGTTGGCGTCTACGGCATGAGCTTCAGCGTGATCGACCTGCTGTTTCTGCTTGGCTTCGGGCTGCTGGGGCTTGGTATGCGGCTGTTCGGTTTTCCGGCGGCACCGCTGATCCTGGCGCTGATCCTGGGTAGCATCATGGAAGAATCGATGCGTCGTGCCCTGCAGATCTCCGGTGGTGACTGGATGGTCTTCATCGACAAGCCGATCTCCATGTGGCTGCTGATCATCGCGGCACTCTCGCTGATGCTGCCACTGGTCAAGCCGATGATGCGCAAGTTGCGGACCCGCCGGGGCGCCTGACCCCTTGCCTCGCAGCGCCCGTGGGGGCGCCGGCCATGCCGGCGCCCCCGTTGCGTCATGGCCTCGGGCCCGATGCACCGTCGAGGTGCGGCGTAGCGGGCGAACTCACAGGGATGAGTCATCACCACCGCACCGCGACCGACCCAATGCACCGGCCGGGTGCATCCTGGCCCTGTCGGCAACGACCTGCTGGCTCCTGATCCATCATAACTAGTTAATATTTCAGTGAATTTCTCCTGATGGCGCAGCCTTTGCTGAGTCTCCTTGCCCGACAACAATGACCCCCCACCGGGGAGCAAGGAGATTCTCATGACCCTGTCCCATCGCAAGGCACTGCGGCTTCGCCCACTGACCTCTGCGCTGCTGAGCGCCTCCCTGCTGGGGGCCGGCGGCCAGGCCCTGGCCCAGGAAGAGCCGATCAAGGTCGGCATCCTGCATTCGCTCTCGGGCACCATGGCGATCAGCGAGACGGTGCTCAAGGACACCGTGGAGATGCTGGTCGAGAAGCAGAGCGCCGAGGGCGGCCTGCTCGGCCGTCAGCTCGAGGCGGTGGTGGTGGACCCTGCCTCCAACTGGCCGCTGTTCGCCGAGCGTGCCCGAGAGCTGCTGGCGCAGCACGAGGTGGACGTGGTCTTCGGCAACTGGACCTCCGTCTCGCGCAAGGCGGTGCTGCCGGTCTTCGAGGAGCTCAACGGCCTGCTCTTCTACCCGGTGCAGTACGAGGGGGAGGAGTCCTCCGAGAACGTCTTCTACACCGGGGCGGCGCCCAACCAGCAGGCCATTCCTGCGGTGAACTACCTGCATGACGAGGTGGGGGTCGAGCGCTGGGTGCTGGCGGGCACCGACTATGTCTACCCGCGCACCACCAACCGCATCCTCGAGGCCTATCTCCAGGAGGAATTCGGGGTGGCCGAGGAGGATATCCTGGTCAACTACACCCCCTTCGGGCACTCCGACTGGCAGAACATCGTCGCCGAGATCCGCCGCTTCGGCTCCGAGGGCATGAAGACCGCGGTGGTCTCCACCATCAACGGCGATGCCAACGTGCCCTTCTATCGAGAACTGGCCAACCAGGGCATCGATGCCGCTGATATCCCGGTGGTGGCCTTCTCGGTGGGGGAGCAGGAGCTCACCGGCATCGATACCGGCCCGCTGGTCGGCCACCTGGCTGCCTGGAACTACTTCATGAGCGTCGACACCGATGCCAACTACGACTTCATCGACGCCTGGATCGAGTGGACCGGCGACGAGGAGGCGGTGACCAACGACCCGATGGAGGCCCACTACATCGGCTTCAACATGTGGGCGGAAGCGGTACGCAAGGCCGGCACCACCGACGTGGATGCCGTCAAGGACGCGATCATCGGCGTGGCCGTGCCCAACCTGACCGGCGGCTATGCGGCCATGATGCCCAACCACCACATCACCAAGCCGGTGCTGATCGGCGAGATCCAGGATAATGGCCAGTTCGATATCGTCTGGCAGACCCCGTCCACCGTGGTCGGCGATGCCTGGTCCGACTTCCTGCCGGGTTCTCGTGACCTGATTGCCGACTGGCGCGCCCCGATGCGCTGCGGCAACTTCAACGTCGCCAGCGGCTCCTGCGGGGGCAGCACCGCGGCCGAGGAGGCCGAGGCCGCCTTGGCCGACTAAGTCCCACCCCATCCCCCGCCGCCGTTCGGCGGTGGGGGAGCACGCCTTCTCGACGTTCTATCGCTTGCGAATTCCAGAGGAACTCCCGATGAGGATCTTCCCGCCGTCCTGGCCTGGTTCGGCCAGGACACGAACCGGTCGTGCCCCGCTGGCCAGGCTGCTGACGCTCCTGCTCCTGCTCCTGCTGCTGATACCCCCTGCCGCCCAGGCCCAGCCCGAGGATGCCGACGCTCGGGCGCTGCTCGAGTCTCTCGACGTGCGCTCTTTCGCCGACAAGGCCCGTGCCATCGACGTTATCGTGCAGAGCGACGATCCCCGCGCCCGTGACTGGCTGCAGGCGTTGCTCGACGGCCGCCTGCAGCGCGGCGAGGACGGCCGCTTCGTGGTAGTGCTCGACAACCGCGGCCGTGACTGGCCGGTGGCAGATGCCCTGACCGGCGAGCCGCTGGGGGAGATGTCGCGCCGTGAACTGGAGCGCATCGGCATCAACAATGCGCTGCGCAACCAGCTGCGCAGCGCCATCGCTGTGGTGGATCTCTATTCGCCGAATCTCGGCCTGCGACGCGCCTCCGCCGAGCGGCTGCTGGGCGAGGTGGACGCCGACCTGGCCGGTCCCCTGGCCGAGGTGATCGAAGGCGAAGAGGACGCCCGGGTGCGCAGCCGCCTGGTTCAGGCGCTGGCCATCCACCGCCTGGAACAGGGTGAGGTGGCCGCGGTGGCCGAGCTCGAGGGTAGCCTGCATCCGAGGGTGCGCGTGGCGCTCAACCGCGCGGCGTCGGGCGCGATGGAAAGAGACGCGGCGTCGGGCGCGATGGAAGGAGACGCGGCGTCGGGCGACGGTACGGTGCTGGCCGACGCGGCGCGCAACGCCCTGAACGACATCGAGCAACTGCTCAAGGTCAATCGGGCCGTGGAGACGCTCTACTTCGGCCTGTCGCTGGGCTCGGTGCTGGTGCTGGCGGCCATTGGCCTGGCCATCACCTTCGGCGTGATGGGGGTCATCAACATGGCCCACGGAGAGCTGATCATGCTGGGCGCCTACACCACCTGGGCCATGCAGCAGCTGCTGCCTGGCCAGCCCGGCCTGGCGCTGATCCTGGCGATCCCCGCCGGCTTCCTGGTGGCGGCGCTGGCCGGCATCGCCATCGAGCGGGGCGTGATCCAGTTCCTCAAGGGCAGGCCGCTCGAGACCCTGCTGGCCACCTTCGGCATCAGCCTGATCCTCCAGCAACTGGTACGCACGGTGATCTCGCCGCAGAACCGCACGGTGGTCTCACCGGAATGGATGAGCGGCTCCATCGCCATCAACGACGCCCTGTCGCTGACGCTCAATCGCCTGATGGTGATCGGCTTTGCCCTGCTGGTATTCGCCGGCCTGATGCTGATCATGCGGCGTACGCGGTTGGGGCTCGAGGTGCGGGCGGTGACCCAGAACCGCGCCATGGCCCGCTCCATGGGCATCCGCGCGACCCGGGTCGATATCCTCACCTTCGCCCTGGGCTCCGGTGTCGCGGGCCTGGCCGGGGTGGCGCTTTCCCAGCTCACCAACGTCGGGCCCAACCTGGGCCAGAACTACATCATCGACTCCTTCATGGTGGTGGTGTTCGGCGGCGTGGGAAACCTCTGGGGCACCCTGGTGGCGGGCCTGTCGCTGGGCGTGATCAACCAGGTGCTGGAACCCTGGGCCGGCGCCGTGCTGGCCAAGATCATCGTGCTCGTCTTCATCATCCTGTTCATCCAGAAGCGCCCCCGCGGACTCTTTCCGCAGAAGGGCCGTGCGGCGGAGGGCTGATCCATGCTGGCTTCGAGATTCTGGCTGACGCGCCCCTTTGCGGAGCGCTCGACACAGCTGTTCCTGGCCGTGCTGCTGGCCGCCATGACCCTGGTGACGCTGCTGCATGTGATGGTGCCCCAGGGCCACGCGCTGCACGTCAATGCTTATACCGTCAACCTGTTCGGCAAGTACCTGAGCTATGCGCTGCTCGCCGTGGCGGTGGACCTGGTGTGGGGCTACCTGGGCATCCTGAGCCTCGGCCACGGCGCCTTCTTCGCCCTGGGTGGCTACGCCATGGGCATGTACCTGATGCGCCAGATCGGCGACCGCGGGGTCTATGGCCACCCGGAACTGCCGGACTTCATGGTGTTTCTCAGCTGGGAGAGCCTGCCCTGGTACTGGGCCGGCTTCGACATGGCCGGGTTTGCCTTCCTGATGGTGCTGCTGGCGCCGGGGGCCCTGGCGCTGGTGTTCGGCTTCCTGGCGTTCCGCTCGCGGGTCACCGGTGTCTATCTGTCGATCATCACCCAGGCGCTGACCTTCGCCCTGATGCTGGCCTTCTTCCGCAACGAGATGGGCTTCGGCGGCAACAACGGACTGACCGACTTCCGAGACATCCTCGGCTTCAACCTGCGCAGCAACGAGACCCGCCTCGGCCTGTTCCTGGCCACCGGCGTGGCGCTGGCCCTGGGCTACCTGCTGTGCCGTGCCATCGTCGGCAGCAAGCTGGGACGGGTGTGCATCGCCACCCGCGATGCCGAGGCGCGCACCCGTTTTCTCGGCTACCGGGTCGAGCGCTTCCAGCTGTTCGTCTTCGTGGTCTCGGCCATGCTGGCGGGCCTGGCCGGCGCCCTCTACGTGCCCCAGGTGGGCATCATCAACCCCAGCGAGTTCTCGCCGCTGTTCTCCATCGAGATCGTGCTGTGGGTGGCGCTGGGCGGGCGGGCGACCCTCTACGGCGCAGTGATCGGGGCGATACTGGTCAACTACGCCAAGACGGTGTTCACCGGGGTGATGCCCGATGCCTGGCTGTTCGCCCTCGGTGCGCTGTTCGTGCTGGTGACGGTGTTCCTTCCCCGTGGCGTGGCCGGCCTGCTGGGGTATCGTTTCCGCAAGCGGCGGCGGGGCGCCGGCGACGACGATGCCCACACACCGGCGAAGGAGGCTACCGTATGAGCCTGCTGAGATCCCTCGCCGACCGCGATCGCGTCTTCGACTTCCTGGTGCCGGCGGCCTCGCCGGTGGACGTGCGCCATGGCCCGATCCTCTATCTGGAAGATGTTACGGTGAGCTTCGATGGTTTCAAGGCCATCAACAATCTCAACCTGACCATCGACGACGGCGAACTGCGCTGCATCATCGGCCCCAACGGCGCCGGCAAGACCACCATGATGGATATCATCACCGGCAAGACCCGCCCCGATGCTGGGCAGGTATGGTTCGGCAGCCGTCACGACCTGCTGGCCATGAACGAGCCGGAGATTGCCAGCCTCGGCATCGGGCGAAAGTTCCAGAAGCCCACGGTGTTCGAGGCGCTCTCGGTGTTCGAGAACCTGGAGCTGGCCATGGCTGCCGACAAGCGCATCCTGCCCACGTTGACGGCGCGGATGAGCGGTGAGATCCGCGATCGCATCGAGGAGGTGCTCGGCACCATCGGACTGACCGAGGTGCACGGCCGACCGGCGGGCATTCTCTCCCACGGCCAGAAGCAGTGGCTGGAGATCGGCATGCTGCTGATGCAGCGCCCGCGGCTGCTGCTGGTGGACGAGCCGGTGGCCGGCATGACCGAGCAGGAGATGGAGCGCACCGCCGAGCTCCTGACCGGGCTGGCGGGGAAACAATCCGTTGTCGTCGTCGAGCACGATATGGGGTTCGTGCGCTCCATCGCGCGCCAAGTGACGGTGCTCCACCAAGGTAGCGTGCTGGCGGAGGGGAGCATGGACCAGGTGTCGAATGACCCGAGGGTGGTGGAAGTCTACTTGGGCGAGGAGGCGTGATGCTGACCATCGACAAGCTCAACCAGTACTACGGCGAGAGCCACACCCTGTGGGATCTCGACCTCGCGGTGCCGGCGGGGGAGTGCACCTGCGTGATGGGCCGCAACGGCGTGGGCAAGACCACCCTGATGAAGGCGGTCATGGGCGAGGTGGCCGTTGCCGGCGGCAGCATCCGCTACGCCGATGACGTGGAGCTGACGAAGAAGCGCGTGGAGGATCGCTCGCGCCTGGGCATCGGCTATGTGCCCCAGGGGCGGCAGATCTTTCCTCTCCTCACCGTGGAGGAGAATCTGCGCACCGGCCTCGCCGCTCGTGGCGACGGCCGCCGGACGATTCCCGAGCGGATTTATAAGCTCTTTCCTGTTCTCGAGGAGATGAAGCATCGCCGCGGCGGGGACCTCTCCGGCGGCCAGCAGCAGCAGCTGGCCATCGGTCGTGCGCTGGTGATCGAGCCGCGCCTGCTGATTCTCGATGAGCCGGGGGAGGGCATCCAGCCCAATATCGTCACCCTGATCGGCGAGGTGATCCGCCGGCTGATCAAGGAGGATGGCCTGACCGTGCTGCTGGTGGAGCAGAAGCTACCCTTCGCCCGCAAGTACGCCGACCGCTTCGTGATCATGGATCGCGGCCGGCCGGTTGCCCGGGGGCCGATCGGTGAGCTGACCGATGCGCTGATCAAGGCGCACCTCACGGTCTAGGGCCTGACGCGTTGCACGTCGGGCATCGCACGCCTGACGGAGAGAGCAGGGAATAAAGGCGAGTGGCAATACGCCCTCTATGGCCAGCAGGGGGGGTGGCTTGCACTTTGATGGATCGCCCGTCCGCCGGACTGCACCCACAAGGTGCTTGACGGCCCGCGGTGGCGCACCGCGATAAGGCATAAAGGGTGCTAAGTCGAGCCTGGTGAGATATTCAACTACATGATTAATAATAGGAAAATATCCTCTTCCCCATTTTGGTACGGCCCTTGCTGAAAGCTGGTCAGACACGCTGGATCACGAGCCGCCCATGACCGCTTTCGAGACCTCCCTGGATGCCACGACGCCGACGGACTCCGGCCATCGCTTCGATGCCGGACGCCGCTGGGCGGCCTCTCTCGTTCTCGGCTTCGAGGCCCGCGATGGGGTGACCCGCATGACACGGTCCCGTCATCGGGGACCGCTGCGGGTTCAGCGCCCCTTCTATCCCGAAGGGCGCGATGCGGGAGGCCGCCCCGGCCCCTGCCATGTCTACCTGCTGCACCCTCCCGGCGGCCTGGTCAGCGGCGACGCCCTGAGCATCAATGTCGGGGTCGAGAGCGGCGCCCGGGTGCTGCTGACCACGCCGGCCGCCAACAAGCTCTATCGCGCCGACAGCCACGGGGTGGCCTGGCAGCAGGCCACGCGACTCGAGGTCGCCGACGGCGGCGTTCTGGAGTGGCTGCCCCAGGAGACGATCGCCTTCGATGGGGCCCGGGGCGAGCAGACCACCACCCTCGAATTGGCCGGCAGCGCCCGCTGCCTGGGCTGGGAAGTGCTGGCCCTGGGGCGTCCGGCAAGCGAGCTGCCCTTTGTCTCGGGGCGTATCGATCAGCGCTTCCGGCTCACCCGCGACGGCAAACCGCTGTGGCTGGAGCGCCAGCCGCTGGATCCGGCCCATCCGCGCTTCAAGGGACGCTGGGGGCAGGGCGGTGCCACCCTCCAGGCGACCCTCTGGGTGGTGGGCCTGGTTGATGAGACCGAGGCCATCGAGGCGCTGCGCGCAAGCCTTCCCGCTTCGACCCGCTGGGCGGTGACTGTGCGCCACGGGGTGCTGCTGCTGCGCTACCTGGGCGATGAGCGCCGCGAGGCCTGGGGGCTGTGCGAGGCCGCCTGGCGGGTACTGCGCCCCAGACTGCTCGGCCTCGAGGCTCACACGCCACGCATCTGGCTGACCTGAGGCTTTCCCTTTTAGCCCACGGAGACACCGACATGGAACTGACCCCCCGCGACAAGGACAAGCTGCTGCTCTTCATGGCGGCTCAGCTGGCCGAGCGCCGCCGCGCCCGCGGCCTCAGGCTCAACTACCCCGAGGCCGTGGCGCTGATCAGCTTCGAGATCCTGGAAGGCGCCCGGGATGGGCGCACCGTGGCCGAGCTGATGAGCGCCGGTCGCGAGATCATCACCCGCGACGACGTCATGGAGGGGGTGGCCGAGATGGTCGACGAGGTGCAGGTGGAAGCCACCTTCCCGGATGGCACCAAGCTGGTCACCGTTCACACCCCCATCGTCTAAGGAGACCGCGATGATTCCCGGCCCAGTGATTCCAGGACAGTATCAGTTGAAGGATGGCGAGATCGCGCTCTGCGAGGGGCGCGAGCGGATCAGCGTCGAGGTTGCCAACACCGGCGACCGGCCGATCCAGATAGGCTCCCATTACCACTTCGCCGAGGCTAACCCGGCGCTCGTCTTCGACCGCGACCGCGCACGGGGCTATCGCCTCGACGTGGCCGCCGGCACCGCGATCCGCTTCGAGCCGGGCCAGACCCGCCAGGTGACGCTGATCCCCTTCGTTGGCCGGCGACATGTCTACGGCTTTCGCGGCGAAGTGATGGGCAAGCTGGATGGAGGTGACGTATGAGCACCCGCATCAGCCGCCAGGCCTATGCCGATATGTACGGCCCCACGGTGGGCGACCGGGTGCGCCTCGGCGACACCGAGCTGTGGATCGAGGTGGAGCGCGACGCCACCCACTACGGCGAGGAGGTGAAGTTCGGCGGCGGTAAGGTGATCCGCGACGGCATGGGCCAGAGCCAGCGCCATGACGACGAGGTGATGGACACCGTGATCACCAACGCCCTTATCCTCGACTGGTGGGGCATCGTCAAGGCGGATGTGGGCCTCCAGGGCGGGCGGATCAAGGCCATCGGCAAGGCGGGCAACCCCGACACCCAGCCCGACGTCGAGATCGTCATCGGCCCGGGCACCGAGATCATTGCCGGCGAGGGCAAGATCCTCACCGCCGGCGGCATCGACGCCCATATCCACTTCATCTGCCCCCAGCAGGTGGAGGAGGCGCTGATGAGCGGCATCACCACCATGCTGGGTGGCGGTACCGGGCCGGCGACGGGGTCGAACGCCACCACCTGCACCCCGGGGGAGTGGCACCTCGGCAAGATGCTCCAGGCGGTGGACGACCTGCCCATGAACATCGGTTTCCTGGGCAAGGGTAACGCCAGCCTGCCCGAGGCGCTCCAGGCCCAGCTCGAGGCCGGGGCCATGGGCCTCAAGCTGCATGAGGACTGGGGCACCACCCCGGCGGCCATCGACAACTGCCTGAGCGTGGCCGAGCGCTACGACGTCCAGATCGCCATCCACACCGACACCCTGAACGAGTCAGGCTTCGTGGAGGACACCCTGGCGGCCTTCAAGGAGCGGGGCATCCACACCTACCACACCGAGGGGGCCGGGGGTGGCCACGCGCCGGATATCCTCACCGCCTGCTCGAAGCCCTATGTGCTGCCGTCCTCCACCAACCCGACGCGTCCCTACACGGTCAACACCATCGACGAGCATCTGGACATGCTGATGGTGTGCCACCACCTGGACCCCAACATTCCCGAGGACGTGGCCTTTGCCGACTCGCGCATCCGCCGCGAGACCATCGCCGCCGAGGACATCCTCCAGGACCTGGGGGTGATCTCGATGATCGCCTCCGACTCCCAGGCCATGGGGCGGGTGGGCGAGGTGGTGTGCCGGACCTGGCAGACCGCCCACAAGATGAAGGTGCAGCGTGGCCTGCTGCCGGAAGACGAGGCACTCAGCGCCGATAATTTCCGCGCCCGGCGCTATATCGCCAAGTACACCATCAACCCGGCCATCACCCACGGGATCAGCCACGAAGTGGGCTCCGTGGAGGTGGGCAAGCTGGCCGACCTGGTGCTTTGGAAGCCGGCCTTCTTCGGCACCAAGCCCGCCATGCTCATCAAGGGGGGGATGATCGCCGCCGCCCCCATGGGCGACCCCAACGCCTCGATTCCCACGCCCCAGCCGGTGCACTACCGGCCGATGTTTGGCGCCTTCGGTCGCGCCGCCAGCCAGTGCCGGGTCAGCTTCGTCAGCCAGGCGGCCATTGAGGCGGGCATCAAGGAGCGGTTGGGGCTGCACAGTGAGCTTTCGGCGTGCCGCAACGTACGCGGCGTGCGCAAGCAAGATATGAAACTCAATGACGCTTGCCCGGAGCTGACCGTCGATCCGCAGACCTACGAGGTACGCTGCGACGGTGAGTTGCTGACCTGCGAGCCGGCCACCGAGCTGCCGCTGGCACAGCGGTATCACCTCTTCTAGGAGAGCCCGACATGCTGAAACTGACCGAACGCCTGGGGCCCGTTACGGCGGGCCAGGCCACCGATACCCTGACGCTGCCCTTCGAGCCGCGCACCAAGGGGCGGCTAAAGGCGCTGAGCGACAGCGGCCGTGAACTGGGTCTCTTCCTGGATCGAGGCCCGGTGTTGCGCGACGGCGAGGGCCTGCGCGCCGAGAGCGGGGAGGTGGTGCGCATCCGCGCGGCCGCCGAGCCTGTGGTGACCGCGCGCATCGCCGCGGGCCTGCCGCTGGCGCGGCTCGCCTATCACCTGGGCAATCGCCACGTGCAGCTGGCGCTGGGCGAGGACGAACCCTCTGGTCAGGGCTATGTGCGCTTCCCGCCGGATCACGTGCTGGAGGAGCTGGCCGAATTGCTGGGGGCGACGCTCGAGCATAATGAGGCCCCCTTCGACCCGGAGCCAGGCGCCTACCAGCCGCAGGGCGGGCACTCTCATGGCCACGGCCACGGCCACGGCCACGGCCACCAGGATCATGACCACGAGCACCACGATCATGGCCACTCCCATGCCCACTGAGGTGGCCATGACGCCGCCTGCGTCGGGGGCGGCGTCAGAGCAGGGCGACGACCTGGCGCTGCTGGGCCTGCTGCAGCTGGTCAGTCCGGCGCTGCCGATCGGCGCCTTCGCCTTCTCCCAGGGGCTGGAGAGCGCCTTCGAGCTGGGCTGGGTGACCGACGAGGTGAGCCTCGGCGACTGGCTCGAAGGCGTGCTCATTGATGGCCTGACCCGCTGCGAGCTGCCGGTGCTGTCGCGCCTTCAGGCGGCCTGGGCGGCGGGCGACGGCGAGGCGGTGGCCGAGTGGGACCAGTGGCTCGCCGCCAACCGTGAGACCGCGGAACTCGCCGCCGAGGACGCCCGGCTCGGCGCCTCGCTGGCGCGGCTGCTCGGCAGCCTCGAGTTGCTGCCGAACAGCCCGTCGAGCAGCCCGTCGAGCAGCCCTTCGAGCAGCCCTTCGAGAGAGGTACCGGCGCTGCTGCCCGGGGGTGCCGGCTACGTCACCCTGTTCGCCTGGACGGCCCATGTCCGTGGCATCACCCCGCGCCAGGCGCTGCTGGGCTTCGCCTGGGCCTGGCTGGAGAACCAGCTGGCCGTCGCCTGCAAGGCGTTGCCGCTGGGCCACACCGCCGCCCAGCGATTGGTGGAACGGCTGCGCCCGGCGCTGCTGGCCGCGGTGGACGAGGCGCTCTCGCTGTCCGACGACGCCCTCGGCCCGGCGCTGCCTGGCCTGGCGCTGGCCAGCGCCCTGCACGAAACCCAGTATTCACGGCTCTTTCGAAGCTGAACAACCAGGAGAACGACCATGACCCATTGCCTGCGTATCGGCGTCGGCGGCCCGGTGGGCTCCGGCAAGACGGCCCTGCTCAAGCAGCTCTGCCTGGCGCTGCGCGACCACTACGATATCGCCGTGGTCACCAACGATATCTACACCCGGGAGGATGCCGACTTCCTGCTCAAGCACGAGGCGCTGTCGGCCGACCGCATCCTCGGCGTGGAGACCGGCGGCTGTCCCCATACCGCCATCCGCGAGGACGCCTCCATGAACCTCGCCGCTATCGACGAACTCCAGGCGCGCCATCCGGGCCTCGAGCTGGTGCTGGTGGAGTCCGGCGGCGACAACCTCTCGGCCACCTTCAGCCCCGAGCTCTCGGACCTGACCCTCTATGTGATCGACGTCTCCGCCGGCGACAAGATCCCGCGCAAGGGCGGGCCGGGCATCACCAAGTCGGACCTGCTGATCATCAACAAGATCGACATCGCCGAGCAGGTGCACGCCTCGCTCGAGGTGATGGAGCGCGACTCGAAAACGATGCGCGGCGAGCGCCCCTTCGTCTTCACCAACCTCTACGACGGCGTGGGGCTCGAGACGATCATTCAGTTCATCCTCGACCGCGGCATGCTCCCGGAACGCCGGCCCGAGGCCATCGCCACCGCCTGATGCCCTTGATCATTGAACCTGTCCGCAAGGAGGACGCCGCCATGAAGCATTCCTTTACCCTCACCGCGCCTGCTGGCCTGGCCGCCGCACTCGCCGCTGTCCCCTTCCTGCTGCTGTTTGCCGGGGCGGCCCTGGGGCACCCGGGCCACGGCGCACCCGATGTGCACGCCCACACCGGCAGTCCGCTGCTGCTGGTGGCGGGGGCCTTCGCCATGCTGGGCATCACGGGCCTGGCCCTGCTGGTGCGGCGGTCACTGCGCCAGCGCCGGCTGCAGCGCCAGCGCTGAGGCCCCGTATGCCCCTACGCAGAACGCCCGGCCTGTGGCCGGGCGTTCTGCATTTGTCGTCAAGGTGGTGAATCAGGGCAGCAGGATGGTGGAGCCGGTCGTCTGGCGGCTCTGCAGGGCGTCCTGGGCCTTGCCGGCCTCACTCAGCGGGTAGCGGTGAGAGATGTCGACCTTGAGCTTGCCGCTCTCGAGCATGGCGAAGAGCTCGTCGGCCATCATCTGCAGCCGTTCGGGCGTATCGGCATAGCCGTTGAGGCTGGGGCGGGTGACGAATTGGGAGCCCTTCTGATTGAGGATACCGATATTGACCCCCTCCACGGCGCCGGAGGCGTTGCCGAAGCTGACCATCAGCGAGCGTGGCTTGAGGCAGTCGAGCGAGGTCTCCCAGGTATCCTTGCCCACCGAGTCGTAGACCACATCGCACATGGCGCCGTCGGTCAGTTCGCGCACCCGCTCGACCACGTTCTCCTTCGTGTAGTCGATGGTGGCCCAGGCGCCGTTCTGCTCGGCCAGGGCTGCTTTCTCCGGCGAGCTCACGGTGCCGATCAGCTTCACGCCCAGTGCCCGGGCCCACTGGCAGGCGATGGAGCCCACGCCACCGGCGGCGGCGTGCCAGAGGATGGTCTCGCCTCCCTTGAGCGGATGAGTCTGGCGCATCAGGTACTGCACCGTCAGGCCCTTGAGCATGCTGGCCGCGGCGGTCTCGAAGTCGATGGCGTCGGGCAGTGCCACCACCTTGTCGGCGGGCAGGGTATGCAGCTCTGCGTAGGCGCCCAGCGGCCCCTGGGCATAGGCGACGCGATCGCCGGGCGCTAGGTGGGTGACCCCTTCGCCCACCGCATCGACCATGCCGGCACCCTCGGTGCCGAGCCCGGCGGGCAGCGACGGCGCCGGGTAGAGCCCGGTGCGGAAATAGATATCGATGAAGTTGAGGCCGATGGCGCGGTTGGCGACCCGCACCTCGCCCGGGCCGGGCTCGGCGGGGGACACATCGATGAGGTCGAGTACCTCGGAGCCGCCGGTGCGGGCAAACTGAATACGCTTGGACATGTCGGTAAGTCCTTGTTTTAATGAAAGATGTACGGGGTGAGTGACAGTCGGGATAGGGCAATCATCCAAACGCCGATCCCCCTTGCGGTCAAGTCGGCAGCGGGTTCAGGCGTCGCCGAGCCCTTCGACAAACGCCTGCTTTTCCGCCTCGAAGAAGGCGCGCTCCTGCTTGAAGCGGCGCAGAACGGCCTGCTCATCGAAGGCAAGCGGCGCTGCCAGCTTGCCGGATAGCGCCGCCGGGTGCCGGAAGGCCAGGGCGACCCGCTGCCCCTGGGCATCCTGGGTCCAGCGGGTGAGCCCGCACTCGCCCAGGAAGGCCTCGTCGAGGGACTCGCTCGTCGTCGCGCAGAGAGGCGCGTTGAGGGCCAGATCGCGGATCAGGCGCCGCAGGGGCTCGCGGCTCTCCTCGAGGGAGGCGGCGAGCGTGAGGGCCATCCCTTCGCCGCTCTCGTCCATGACCAGCAGGGCCAGCGCCAGGGGCTGGCCCCTGTTGTCCATCAGGGCCCAGAGGCGGGCCGCCTCGGCGGGAAACAGCAGGTGACGGGTGCCGCTGAAGGCCACGAGCGGGGCCAGTCCGGCCTGGGTACCATGGACCGCCGCACACAGCCGCGCCAGGCAGGCATCGCGCCTGGCGCCGGGCTCGAGACTCACCACCTTCATCGTCGTTCTCCACTCCATGACCGGTTGGCGCGAAGCCTAGCACATTTAGTCTCCCACACTCGGGCGCCACCCGGCCCCTCGGGGGCCTGTGCCTGTGCCCTGCATCTCGCTATGCTGTCGTCCATCGCTGGTTGCCACTGCCTCGCGCCGTGGCGGCCAGCCCCTCAAGGACGCGAGAGGCCCCATGAGCTATCCCACTACGCCCCATCCCGTCATGCCCCATCCCGCCACGCCCCATCCGGCCATCGACCTGCCACGCCTGATCGCCCACCGTGGGCTGTCGGCCCGGGCCCCCGAGAACACCCTCGCCGCGGTGCGCGCCGCCCAGGCGGCGGGCTGCCGCTGGGTCGAGCTGGACGTTCAGCTGCTGGGCGACGGCACGCCGGTGGTCTGGCATGACGCCACGTTCAAGCGTTGCTCCGACGGTCGCGCCCGCCTCGCGGACCTGGACCTGCCCCGCGCCCGGCGGCTGGACGTGGGCGGCTGGTTCGGCGATGAGTTTCGCGGCGAGCGCATCGCGACCCTCTCCGAGATGCTCGCCCTTATCGATGCCCTGGGACTCGGCCTCAACCTGGAGCTCAAGGTGAACCGCGGACGCAGCGCCGCGGCCCTGGTGGAAGAGGCGCTGCCCGCGGCCCTGGATGCCTTGCCGCCCGAGCGGCTGATCGTCTCCTCCTTCAATGCCGAGGCGCTGGCCTGCGCCCGGGACCTGGCCCCCGCCGCGCGGCTGGCCCTGGGCGCACTGTTCGAGGGGATTCCCGACGACTGGCGGCAGCGCTGTGAGACGTTCGAGGCCTTCAGCGTGCATGCCGACTGGACGCGCCTGAGCCAGCGCAGCGCTCGGGCCGTTCGCGAGGCCGGCTATCCGCTGCTCTGCTATACCGCCAACGATCCGGCGGCCTTCGCCCATCAGTGGGCCTGGGGAGTGACCAGCGTCATCAGCGATGATCCTGGCCGCTTCGCGGGGCATCTGCCCGTCGGTCACTGAAACGGCCAGCCGCACACGCCAGAGGGCCGCCCCGGTGGGGCGGCCCTCTGGCTGCCGGCCGAGACTGGCCGGTGCGTTGCCAGAGGGCTCAGCGGGTGGCCGGGGTGATCTCCTCGCGGCCGTCATCCTGCTCCACCACCATGTCGTCCTCGACGTGGATCGGTTCCTCGGCCTCGGCGTCACGCACGCTGCGCGCACGGTGCTCGATCAGGAAGTAGAGGATCAGGCCGATGCCCAGGCCCCAGGCGGCGCCGTGGGTGGCCAGTACCACGCCCATGATGCCGGCCACGCCCATGGCGGTGGCGTTCTTGATCTGCTCCACGGCCACGGCGATGCAGAGGTAGCCGGTGATCAGCAGGGTGATGGAGAGGGCAATCGGCAGCACCGGACGGAAGGCGGTGACCAGCGGCAGCATGAACAGGGCGAAGAAGCCGACGATCCAGAACACCGCGGTGCCGGAGTAGATGGTCTCCATCGCCTTGCGGCCATAGCGGTAGCGCTCGGTGACCGTGGCCATGGCGCCGGTGAAGAGCGGGCCGGCGAGGCCGGGGTAGGGCGCCAGCAGGGCGTGCATCAGGTTGCGCAGGCCGGTGATCAGGTGCACGCGGTCGACGTCGACCTCGATCTTCTCGTCGGGACGCAGGTGGTCGACGCGCTTGATCAGGGTCTGGCCGACGATGATGTCACCGAAGGCGATGATATAGGCGATGATGGCGGTGGGAATCGCGGCGATCATCAGCTCGGGGCCGGGAGCGCCGATGGAGAAGGGCAGGTAGGCCCAGATGCCGCCGAAGTCGGGGATGGCGATGCCCCACTCCACCGTCGGCAGCGGGTATTCGCCCACGCCCCAGCCGATGGCCATGGTGATCAGCATGCCCGGCACCATACCGTAGGCGACGATGTTGCGGGCCCAGCGGTACTTCTCGGCCAGGTCGCGGAAGGAGAGCGAGAACAGCACGTAGAGGGTGATCAGGCCGCCGATGCCCAGCGAGATGGGGGTATTGTAGAGGCGGCCGCCCACGCTGATCTCGCCGCTGATGGCGGCGATGCCGGCGCCCAGCAGGATGCCCGCCTTGATGGAGTCCGGGACGTTGTTGACCAGCTTGGTACCCAGGCGCGTGACGGCCATGAACAGGAAGATGGCGGTGACCATCAGCTGCAGGGCGATCATCGCCTTGAGGGCGTCCGGCCCCGGCTCATACTGACCGATGAACAGCAGCACGACGGGAATGGCCGGAGTGATCCAGCCGGCGATGAAGGGAATGCCGAGGAGTGGCGGCAGGATGAAGCCGATGCCGCAGACCACCACGAAGGCCAGCGCTACCTCGTAGGGGATGCCGAGATACTGTTCCAGCAGCGGGATCATGCCCAGGGAGATGACGAACATCACCAGCGCCTGGATGGTCTCCGGGATGGCCCAGGGGAAATGGATGAAGGGGAGGCGAACCTTGAAGGGTCCCACCGGCCAGTAGGGTTGTTCCTCACCATACTTTCGTTTCAGTAGCACGTCGTTAACCTCAGCGGTTCGGGTTGTTCATGGGCATTCCTCGTTGGCTGTTGTTGTTCTTGGCTGAGGGGTTTGTACTCGGGGCAGCCGGGAGGGAACATTCGACCTTGTAACGAGGTGGTTCGTCTCTGGCCTGCCGAGAATGTCGATAATCGTGAGGCTGGGGTGTGGAAATATCGCAAAATGACTCGGAAATGACGCCAACAAGCCGGCAAATGGCGGTATTGTTGTCGACACGCGACGGGCCATTTCGGTAGCTTACGTAAACGTAAACTTTGGTCCAATGGGCGTTGCTCGAGGGGCAGGGCGAGGGAAAGGGCGTGGAGAGAACGAGGAGGCGACGCATGTGGCCATGGATCGTGACGGCGGTGCTGGTGGCCTGGCTCGCCATGGGCCTCTGGCAGCGCATCAAGCCGCTCCCGGAGGGCATCGGCGTGGCATGGCCGGAGCACTCCGTCGATGAGGTGCACTTCCTGGCCGAT
The DNA here is from genome assembly GCF_047795635.1 of Halomonas sp. HK25. Classification (GTDB taxonomy): domain Bacteria; phylum Pseudomonadota; class Gammaproteobacteria; order Pseudomonadales; family Halomonadaceae; genus Halomonas. The sequence continues at coordinate 1,616,861 of NZ_CP181044.1, forward strand.
GAGTCCTGGTTCGATGCGGCGGGTGAGCGCCGTCTCGAGCAGGCCATCTTCGACGAGATGCTGGCGCTGATCGGCCAGGCCCGGCACCTGGTGGTGCTGGACATGTTCCTGTTCAACGACTTCGCCGGTGAGAGCGAGGCGGGTGACCTGCGCCCGCTCTCTGCCGAGCTGACCGAGGCCCTGGTCGAGCAGAAGCGTCGCCACCCCGAGCTCGAGGCGGTGGTGATCAGCGACCCGCTCAACACCCTCTACGGCGGCATCGAGCCCGACCACCTCGCGGTGCTGCGTCATGCCGGCATCGGCGTGGTGCTGACCGATCTCGATCGACTGCGTGCCTCCAACCCCCTGTGGTCGGGCCTCTGGCACCTGGGGCCGCGCTGGCTGGGCAACAGCGCCCGGGCGGGTTGGCTGCCCAATGCCCTGGGCCCCGGTCGGGTCACCCTGCGCAGCTACCTGTCGCTGCTCAACTTCAATGCCAACCACCGCAAGACCCTGGTGGTCGACCGCGGCGAGGGTTGGGCGGGGCTGGTGACCTCCGCCAACCCCCACGACGCCAGCAGCCTCCACGGCAACGTCGCCCTGCGCTTCGAGGGTGCCGCGGCCCTGGACCTGCTGGCCTCGGAGCGCACGGTCGCCGCCTGGTCCGGCGTCCGCCTGCCGGGCCCACGGCCACTGGCGCCCTCGTCGACAGCCGAGGGCGCCCGGCTGCAGTTGCTCACCGAGGGGGCGATCCGCGACGCCCTGCGGGCGGCCATCGAGGCCAGCGGTGCGGGTGATCGCCTCGACCTGGCGGTCTTCTACCTCTCCCACCGAGGCGTGATCGAGGCGCTCAAGCAGGCCAGGCAGCGAGGCGCCGAGGTGCGCGTGCTGCTGGACCTCAATCGCGATGCCTTCGGTCTGGAGAAGGGCGGCATCCCCAATCGGCCGGTGGGGCGCGAGCTCGTCGAGGCCGGCATCGCGGTGCGCTGGTGCGCCACCCAGGGCGAGCAGTGCCACAGCAAGCTGCTGCTGCGCCGGCCCGCGAATGGGGGCGAGGCGGAGCTGATCCTCGGCTCGGCCAACTTCACCCGGCGCAACCTCGACAACCTCAACCTGGAGACCAGCGTCCGGCTGCTGGGCGACCTCGATTCACCGGCCCTGGACCAGGCTTCAGCCTTCTTCGAGCGCCGCTGGTACAGCTCCCCCGACCGGACCACCAGTGAGCCCTTCGCGGCCCATGATGACGCCACCGCCTGGCAGCGGTTGCGCTATCGGGTCATGGAGGCCAGCGGGCTCTCCACTTTCTGATGGCTGATGGCTCTCCACTTTCTGACGGCTGAGGGCTCTCTACCTTCCTGGCCGTTGTATTGCTTGACAGCCGCTGGGCAGCCGGCCAGCTTGGAAGGGCCAATTCGAGAGGGAGACCAGGCATGGACAAGCTGCTGCTGGCCGTGAAGCTGATCATCACGGCGCTGGTACTGATTCTCTTCGTGCAGAACATCGCCATGGTGGAGGTGCGCTTCCTGACCTGGAGCTTGTCGCTGCCTCTGGCGCTGCTGCTGGTGGTGATCTACCTGCTGGGGATGATCAGTGGCAAGAGCCTGATGGGCTTGATCCGCAGGCTGCGCCGAGGCGATTCCGAACCCGCCGAGCGCTAAGCGCTGCGGGTCCGCCACTGACACGTCCCCCCTCACACCTGACCCTTACTCCACGTGGGTCACCGCCTGGCGCCGCGGGTCGACGTACCAGGGCAGGCCGAGCCGAGCATTGCGCTCCAGCTCGGCGATCACCTGGGCGCCGAGCAGCAGGATGATGGCGCCTACCTCCAGGCTCAGCAGCACCACGATCAGGGTGGCCAGGGACCCGTAGACGGCGTTGACGAAGGAGATGTTGGCGAAGTAGTAGACCAGCAGCAGGCGCACCCCTTCCCACAGCAGGGCGGCGACCAGGCCGCCGATGACCGCCCGGCGAAGGGCGACCTGAACCACCGGCAACACCTTGTAGATGGCGCTGAACAGCAGGAAGACGCCGAGGAAGCTGGCCAGGTTGAGCACCGGCCCTGAGAGTCCGGCCATCGGCAGCTCGCGGTCGAACAGCGCCAACCACAGGGCATTGAGCGAGCTGGCCAGGGTCACCAGCAGGGTCAGCGCCATCAACCCCGCCCCCAGCACCACCATGAAGGCATAGGGTAGCAGCACCGAGACCCAGGCGCTGCGGCCATGCTGGTGGGTGTCCGGGGCGTGGAAGATGATCGCCAGGGCGTCCTCCAGCATGCGGAAGGCGAAGGAGCTGAACAGCAGCAGCACCGGGAAGCCGAGGATGCCGATCACTTCGCGGGTATCGAGCAGGGCGCGCACCGCATCGAGCAGCACCTCGGCATGGGCCGGGGCCAGGTGCTGCGCCTGCACGCTCAACACCCCGAGCAGGTGTGTTTCATCCACCACTCGGGCCAGCAGGACCACCAGCAGCGCGAACAGCGGCACGATGGAGAGCAGGATGTTATAGCCTACGCCGCCGGCCAGCAGGATGCCGCGATTGCGCAGGAAGGCGGTGAATACCCGCCACAGAAAGATCGCCACCCGCGGCAGCAGGGGAAAGACGGAGGGGCGCGAGGGACGCGGTGGGGAGGAGAGTGGCATCGGGCTGGCCTTCCATGGGCGTCCCTGCATCATACGCCCGCCGCTGCGCCTTGCGTCAACGCATCTGGGGCTGATGCCAGGCGTCGCCGTGACATGCTCCAGCCAGCGGGGGCAGTGAGACAACAAGAGCGGCAAGTGTGTCCGGTCACCGGTGCTATATTGAGAGACGGCCAGCGGCCAAGTGGCGGGTGTAATCGCCCGCCTTGCAATGCACCGCAAAGGAGAGAAACTTGCGAAATATCATCTATATCATTGGCCTGATCGTCGTGGTGCTGTTCATCCTGTCTATGCTTGGACTGCGCTGATCTACCCCCGTATCGGTTCCGGCCCCGAGAGTTGAGTTTCGACTCGACGAATTCACTCAATCGACTCCCATCATGCCCTCGACGAGGGCATGCAGTTCCTGCTGGAACTGCCCGCCAGGCGACGGGGGATGGGGGTCCGCCGTGATGGCGACGGACAGCTCTCGTTCGGGAATCACGTAGAGCGCCTGGCCGCCGAAGCCTCGGCCATAGTAGACGCGTTCACCGGCTAGCTCGGTGACGAACCAGCCATAGCCATAGCCGTCACCGGTCCAGGGCGAGGTGCCGCGGGGCTGCCAGGAGGCCTCGACCCAGCCCTCGGGCAGCACCTGCCGGCCGTCGATGACGCCATCGTTGCGATAGAGCTCGCCGATCAGAATCAACCCACGCGGCGAGAGCCGCATGTCGTTGCCGCCGAAGTAGATACCCTGGGGATCCCGGGGCCAGGCGGGGATGGCGATGCCCAGGGGCTCGCCCAGCAGCCGCTGAGCCAGCGCCAGGGTGCTCTCGCCGCTGGCCCGGGTCAGCGCCGCCGACAGCAGGTGGCTGGAGCCGGTGGAGTAGAGCATGCGCCCGCCCGGCTCGTCGACGAAGGGGCGAGACAGGGCGTCGCGCACCCAGTCGGGGCTGGCCACCCAACTGCCGTAGTTTCCGCCGGAGGTGCGCTCGAGACCGGCCTGCAGCGACAGCAGGTGCCCGACGGTGATCGCTCGGACCCGGGGGTCGGCCCCGGCCGGCACCCGTGAGCCGAGCAGTTCGGCGACGGGCTGGTCGGGGGAGTCGATCACGCCTTCCTGAATGGCGGCACCGACCAGCGCCGCCAGCACCGTCTTGGAGAGCGACTTGATGTTGGCCGGCCGGTCGATCCCGGGGCCGCCATAGGCTCGCTCGAAGCGGATCTCGCCCCGCTCGGCCACTACCACGGCATGCAGGCGCGCGAGGCGCGAGGCCTGGGCATCGAGGCGCTCCAGGCCCGCCTGGCTGAGGGGCGGCGGTCGAGATGTCTCGTCGGCCTGTGCATGGCAAGCCACGGCGACAGCCAGCATAATGAGCCCCCCCAGCAGGGGGCGAAGGGCAGTCAGGGGGCGCAGGTTCGGCATCGGGACTCCTTGTCCTCTCGGTTGGTCGGCCTGGCGTTTGCCTGACATTCGAGGCGCCAGCGGTCGCTGGGTTCCGCCATCCATCTTCATATAGCCAGCGAGAGACCATGGCCAAGTTCGAACTGATCGGTACCGCAACCATTCCCGGCAAGGGCACCGAGCTGCGCCTGCTGCAGCGCAACGACGAGTTCTCCATCCGCATCGCCGGGACCGCCGGCGAGCTGATGAATACGCGCCTGCACGGCTCCGAGGATGCCCTGGCCGAGCTGGCCTGCCAGCGTGTCGCCGACCGCCCCGGCGTCCGGGTGCTGGTCGGAGGCCTGGGCATGGGCTTCACCCTGGCCGCGGCGCTGGCCGCCCTGGGTGAGGACGCCGAGGTGGTGGTGGCCGAGCTGGTGCCGGGGGTGGTGGAATGGAACCGTGGCCCACTCGGCGCTGCCGCCGGCTATCCGCTGAACGACCCGCGTACCCGGGTCAGCGTGGGCGACGTGGGTGAGCTACTGCGCCGCGAGCCTGCCGGCTTCGACGCCATCATGCTCGATGTGGACAACGGTCCCGAGGGGCTGACGCGGCGCGAGAACGACTGGCTCTACTCCCCGAAGGGGCTCGCCACCGCCCAGCAGGCGCTGCGCCCGGACGGGGTGCTGGCGGTGTGGTCGGCGGGTCAGGATCCGGCCTTCACCGAGCGCTTGCGCCGGGTCGGCCTGCTGGTCGAGACGATCACGGTGCGCGCCCACCGTCCCGGCAAGGGGGCCAGGCACTGTATCTGGCTGGCCTATTGACATGGGCGCTGAAGACGCTTTGCTACCCCGGGATTCCGCAGCAGAGGGACGAGACATGACAGACTTGGATGCCCGCGAGCGACTCTCCAAACGGCTGGCGCGGGAGCTGCCCTGTTCGCGCCGTGAGGCCGAACTCTACATCTCCGGCGGCTGGGTGAAGGTCGATGGCCGCATCGTCGAGGAACCACAGTTCAAGGTCGGCGTTCAGCCCATCGAGCTCATTCCCGGCGCTACGCCCCGGGAGATTCCCCCGGCCACGCTGCTCTTCAACGCGCCAGCCGACATCGGCGACGGCGAGGCCAAGGGCGAGGACCTGGCCAGGCGGCTGATCCGCAAGGCCACCCACTGGGCCCAGGATCCCGCTGGCCAGGCGCCTCTCAAGGCCCATTTTCGCGGCCTGGTGACACTGCTGCCTCTGGCCCCTGGCGAGGAGGGCCTGCTGGTGTTCACCCAGGATCGCGGGGTGGCGCGGCGTCTCGATGAGGGGCGTGCGCGGCTGGAAGAGGAGTGGCAAGTAGAGGTGATCGGCAGCCTGGACGAGCGCCAGCTCGCGTCGCTGCGCGATGGCTCGGCGGTCCCCGGGCAGCGGCTGGCGCCGGGCAAGGTCAGCTGGCAGAGCGAGACACGCCTGCGCTTCGCGCTAAAGGGCATGGTGCCCGGTCAACTGGAGCTGATGTGCCGGGCCGTGGGGCTGACCGTGGTCGCCACCCGGCGGCTGCGCATCGGCGGGGTATCCTTGGGCCGGGTACCGGACGGAGAGTGGCGCTACCTGAGAGTCGGCGAGCGTTTCTAAGCGTTGAGCCGACCGGGGGAGCGTCCCTTTCCCCTGCGTGACCCGCTCTGTATGCTGAGTTTCAGGTATGCAGGATATGCAGTAGGCTGGATTCGAAGTGCTTGGCCGTTCGGCCCTCGCCGGTCGGCCCCGATCCCGAGGTTGAATCAGAGAGGATGCATCCATGTCGGAAACCTCCCAGACGTCACCGTTCAAGGATAACCGTGTCAGGGGGCTGGCGGGCGTCGCCGCTGTCGCCGTCATCTGGGCCATCGTGGCCCAGTCCAACTCCGGCTCCCATCGCGAGGCCCGCGAGGCCCTGGAGTCCGAGCTCGCCGCCCTGGAGTCGCGCAATCAGGCGCTGGTCAGACAACTCGACGAACGTGATGAGACCGGCGAGGAGATCGAGGCCCTGCAGGCGCGCCTGGCCGGTCTCCAGGACGAGCGCGATGCCGCCGAGGCTGCCATGGCCGAGGAGCAGGCCGAGGACCGCGCCGAGCTCGAGCGCCTGAACGAGGCGATCGGCGAGGCCGAGTCGCAGCTCGAGGCGCTCACCGAGCAGCGCACTGCCCTCCAGGAGGAGCTCGAGGCCCTCGAGGCGGAGCAGGCCGAGCTTCAGGCGTCCCTCGAGGGGCTGGGTGAGGAGATTGCGGCCGTGGAGCAGGCCCGCGACGATGCAGAGGCTGCCCGCCAGGACGCCGAGGAGGCCCGGCAGGAGACGGAAGCCGCTCGTCAGGAAGCCGAGGAGGAGCGTCAGCAGGCGGTTGAAGGCCGTGAGCAGGCCGAGGCGGACCGCGATGAGGCCGAGGCCCAGCTGGTGTCACTGCGCGAGCAGGTCGAGGAGACCGAGGCGCAGCTGGCCGGCGTCGAGGCCGAGCTCGAGGAGCGCCAGGCCTATCTCGAGGCCCTCGAAGAGGAGGTCGAGGCGCTGGAGATCTGGCGCGACGAGGTGGCCGAGGAGGTCGGCGCCGCCCGCGAGGAGCGTGACGCCGCTCGCGCCGAGGTGCAGGAGGCCCGCACCGAGCTCGACGACCTGATGATCGCCATCGGCATCGGCCGTGACGAGGTCGCCACCGTCGAGGCCGAAGCGGAGCGCCGCGAGGAACAGCTCGAGCGCCTCGAGGCCCAGCTGGCCAGCTGGCGCAGTGAACTGGCCGACTTGGACGCCAGCGTCACCGCCGAGGAGACAGCGGCGGACGAGGAGTAATCACCTCTCGAGATGATGCCAATGTGACGGCGGGCCTCGGCCCGCCGTTCGCCGTTGGGGAGCCGGGACGGCGCCAGGCCCCATGGGTATACTGGTTCGACAGCCGATTTCAGATAGCCCATTACTGATAGCGCGGGGCGGCGACGTTCAGCCCCGACCGAAGACAAGCGAGAGGAGCAGTCCGTGATCGAAGGGGTCAAGCATATTGTCGCCGTGGCATCCGGCAAGGGCGGGGTGGGCAAGTCCACCGTGACCGTCAACCTGGCGCTGGCCATGGCCGCCGAAGGCTACCGGGTGGGCATCCTGGATGCCGACATCTATGGCCCGAGCCAGGCCCAGATGCTGGGTGTGGGTGAGGGGGTGCGTCCCCAGGCCGCCGGCGAGAACCGCATGTATCCGCTCGAGGCCCACGGGCTCCAGGCGATGTCCATGGCGTTCATGGTTGACGTGCGTGAGCCCATGGTGTGGCGGGGTCCCATGGTGGCCGGCGCCTTCCAGCAACTGCTGACCCAGACCCAGTGGGACGACCTCGACTTCCTGTTCATCGACATGCCGCCGGGCACCGGCGACATTCAGCTGACCCTGGCCCAGAAGGTCCCGGTAGACGGGGCGGTGATCGTCACGACGCCCCAGGACATCGCCCTGCTGGATGCTCGCAAGGGCATCGAGATGTTCCGCAAGGTCAACGTGCCGGTGCTGGGCGTGGTGGAGAACATGAGCCTTCACGTCTGCTCGAGCTGCGGCCACGCCGAGCCGATCTTCGGCGAGGGCGGCGGCGAGCGCATCGCGAATGAGTACGAAACCCGCCTGCTGGGCCGGCTGCCGCTGGCGCTCTCCATTCGCGAGCAGGTCGACGGCGGAAGGCCCTCGGTAGTCGCCGAGCCGGACAGTGAGGTGACCACCACCTTCCGCGACATGGCCCGCCAGGTGGCCGAGCAGGTGCAGGGTCAGGCCGACGAGGGGCCCAGTATCTCCTTCAGCGACTGAGCGAGAAGGGCGCCGAGGTGACGGCCGTGCAAGGGGCCGCTATCATGGCGGCCCCGGCGCTTGGTGCCCAGGCCCAAGACTTCACTTCAGCAGGAACTGTTCCGATGAGCATCAAGTCCGACCACTGGATTCGCCGCATGGCCGCGCAGGAGGGCATGATCGAGCCCTTCGAGCACGACCAGGTTCGCTACGTGAACGATCGTCGGGTGATCTCCTACGGGACCTCCAGCTACGGTTACGACGTGCGCTGCGCCGACGAATTCAAGGTGTTCACGAACATACACTCCGCGGTGGTGGACCCCAAGGCCTTCGACGAGAAGAGCTTTGTCGACATCAAGGGCGATGTCTGCGTGATCCCGCCCAACTCCTTCGCCCTGGCGCGCACCGTGGAGTACTTCCGCATCCCGCGCAGCGTGCTGACCATCTGCCTGGGCAAGTCCACCTACGCGCGCTGCGGCATCATCGTCAACGTGACGCCGCTGGAACCCGAGTGGGAAGGGCACGTGACCCTGGAGTTCTCCAACACCACCAACCTGCCGGCCAAGATCTACGCCAACGAGGGCGTGGCCCAGATGCTGTTCCTGGAGTCCGACGAGGTGTGCGACATCTCCTACAAGGACCGCGGCGGCAAGTACATGGGACAGCGCGGTGTGACTCTGCCCAGGACCTGAGGCCCTTCGGGCCGCAGCGAGTGACAAGGAGCGAGGCACAAGGGAACGCCTTGGTTCGCTCCTTATTCCTTCGATCAATACTGCCTCGAACCTCGAACCTCGAACCTCGAACCTCGAACCTCGAACCTCGAACCTCGAACCTCGAACCTCGAACCTCGAACCTCGAACCTCGAACCTCGAACCTCGAACCTCGGCGCTACTCCTCATCCAGCTCCTCCACCGAGTCGGCGTGGCGTCCATTTCTGCTGGCCATCGGATGGGGTTCCTCTACTCTGGAAAGAACATGGCTTGGCGGGTCATGGCCATGGACCCACTTCTTGATGGAGGACCCATGCCATGGCGTTGCCACTCGCTTCCCATGCAGCTCGAGCCGATGGCCGCTGGCGGCTTGGCACTTCCCGTTGGCTGGCCCTGCTCGTCGGCCTGGCACTGGTCCCTGGCATGGCCTCGGGCTATTCGCAGGTGATCGTGTTCGGCGATAGCCTGAGTGATTCGGGGCAGTTTCCCGATGTGGAAAGCCTGGCACTGGGCGAGGTGGGTAGCCTGCGCTTCACCAATCGGCTCGGGCCGACGTTTCTGGCACCGTCGCCTTATGATGAGGTGAGCACCCAGCGCCTGGCCGATGCCCTGGGCCTGGGCCCGCTGCTACCGTCCACGTCGATCGTGCGTCACCTGCTGGGACTGCCCGATGGCACCAACTATGCCGCCGGCGACTACACCACCGGCGATATCCTGGCCTCGATCACCCGGCCGGAGGGATCGGTGGTCAGCCGGGCAGGCGTGACGGCGCGCAGGCGTGACGGCTATCTGATCGAAGCAGGGGCGGCCGACCCCGAGGCGCTCTACTACCTCAACGGCGGCGGTAACGATTTCCTCGATGGGCGGGTCACCGATCCCGCCGCTGCCATAGCCAGTGCGGGTACGCTGGCCGATGGCATCGATGCACTGGTGGCGGCGGGCGCGCGAACGATCGTGGTCTCGAATCTGCCGGATGTGGGGGCGACACCGGCCGGGGCGGTGAGCGGACAGCGCGACGCCTTCTCGGCCTTGACGCAAGCCTTCAATCAGGCACTCGGCGAGCGCCTGGCCCGTCACGACGGCCGGGTGGCTATCATCCGTCTCGATGTCGGTGCGCTCTTCAACGAGGTGATCGGCGCGCCGGCGGATTTCGGTCTGGCGACAGATATTGCATTACCCGACGTCTGCTTCAGTGTCCCCATCTGCGATGTATCGGCTTACGGCCTGGCGGCGGGCAATCCTGATCCCAACAGGCTGCTGTTCAACGACACCGTGCATCCGACTGCAACCGGGCAGCAGATACTGGCCGATTACGCCTACGCGCTGATCGAGGCGCCTCGTATCCTGTCGCTGGCCGGAGGACTGGTCACAGGCAGCATGGCCGCTCAGCAGCGGTTGGTGACCAGTGAATTGCGTCCCGGCCAACAGAGCGATGGGTGGCGCATCTTTGCTCATGGGGACTATCACCCTGAGCAATCCAATGCGTTCAGCAGTACCGGCACGCCCGAGGCATCGCAACGCGGAGCGGGTGTCGGTGTGGTCATGCCGCTCGGGAGGGGGTGGCTGGGGGCCACCGTGACTCGGCGTGAGGCCGAGCTTGACGCACCGGCCGACTTCGAACTCGAGGGCCTGACGTTCAGTCTGTTCGCACGACAGCATCTGGGGCGAGTCGGGGCGCAGGCCATCATCAGCCGCGGAGATTTCGATCTCGAGCTGCGCCGCCGGGTGTCGCTGGGGATGGCGGAGCGCTCGCTGACAGGCGACACCGCTGCCGATAGCTGGGCGGCTGAGTTACGCCTCGACTACCGGCTGACGGCAAGCGGCTCACCCTGGTATACCGCGCCCTTCGTGGCCTATCGGCATGTCAATGTTGACATCGATGGCTATCGTGAACAGGGCTCGGTAGCGAATGCACTGCTCGTCTCGGACCGAGAGATCAAGGAACGCCAGGTGGAGGTGGGATTGATGGTGGATCGCTCGCCGGAGGGCGTTATCGGCTTCTTCGGCGAGGTCGCCGGGGGCGAGTACCTGGATAATGAACCGGAGGGCACCGAGGTGAGGCTGGCCTCCCTGCCGACCAACCGTTGGTCGGGCGTAGCAACGGAACGTGAGGAGGACCATTACCTGCGCATCGATACGGGACTGCGCATCCGGCTCGGAAATGCCAGGCTCCAGGCGGGTGCGGGCGTGCAGGGCTGGGACAGGCTGGATCCGCATGTCCAGCTGAGTGCGGGTTACACCTTCTGACGCTTTCCACCGACGGCCAGTACGGCCCCAGCAGCGGGGCCGCAGGGTCACGCTCGGTCGTCGAGGTCTTCGTCCAGTTCCTCAGCCGCGTCGGCGTGGGAGAGCCGTATGCCCTGGGGCGGCAGCGGCATGCCATCCAGGGTAGCGCCATTGGGCGTGAACTGCAGGCGTCCCTCCAGGCACCACTTCACGGCGATGGGGTAGATCAGGTGCTCGCGGACGTGCACCTTCTCCTTGAGGCTGGCCTCGGTCTCACCTTCGGCCACGTCGACAGCCGCCTGGATCACCACCGGGCCGCCGTCGAGCTCCTCGGTGACGAAGTGCACGCTGCAGCCGTGCTGGGTCACCCCATCGGCCAGGGCACGAGCGTGGGTATTCAGCCCCTGGTAGTCCGGCAGCAGCGAGGGGTGGATGTTGAGCATCCGCCCCAGGAAGCGTTGCACGAAGCGCGGGGTGAGGATGCGCATGAAGCCGGCCAGCACGATCAGGTCCGGCTCATGACGCTCAATCACCTTGATCAGGGCGCCGTCGTAGGCCTCGCGGCTGTCGTACTCGCGGTGGGGCAGCACCACGGCGTCGATGCCGGCCTCCCGGGCGCGGATCAGGCCATGGGCGGCGGGCTCGTTGGCGATCACCGCGACGATCTCGCCGCCCAGGCGGTCATGGGTCTGCTCGTCGATCAGCGCCTGCAGGTTGCTGCCGCTGCCGGAGATCAGCACCACCACCCGGCGGGCGTCCACCGGCTCCGAGGTGAAGTCGTTCAGGGTGTCGTTGGAAGGGACGCTATCGCTCATGCCTCGAGGTTCTCCAGGCGCACCTGGGGCTCATCGCCGTCCCGGGCGACGATCTCCCCGATGCGATGCACCGTCTCGCCCAGGGCCTGCAGGTGAGCGCGGGCCTGGTCGGCCTTCTCGGCCGGCACCACCACTGCCATGCCGATGCCGCAGTTGAGCACGCGGAGCATCTCCTCCTCGGCCACGTTGCCCTGGGCCTGGAGCCAGTCGAAGACCGCCGGGCGGGTCCAGCTGGTCACGTCGACCTTCGCCGCGAGGGTCTCGGGCAGCACCCGCGGCAGGTTCTCGGTGAGGCCGCCGCCGGTGATGTGGGACAGCGCATGCACCGGCACGCCGCTCTCCCGGATCAGCGACAGTAGCGGCTTGACGTAGATGCGGGTGGGCGCCATCAGGGCGTCGCCCAGGGCCACCCCGCCGATGTCGGTGGCGAGGTCGGCGCCGCTGACCTCGAGGATCTTGCGAATCAGCGAATAGCCGTTGGAGTGGGGCCCCGAGGAGGCGATGCCCAGCAGCACGTCGCCCTCGGCCACCCGCTTGCCGTCGAGGATCTCGGACTTCTCCACCACACCGACGCAGAAGCCGGCCAGGTCGTAGTCGCTGCCCTCGTACATGCCGGGCATCTCGGCGGTCTCGCCGCCCACCAGGGCGCAGCCGGCCTGCTCGCAGCCCTCGCCGATCCCGGTCACCACGTCGGCGGCAATGTCCACATCGAGCCTGCCCGTGGCATAGTAGTCGAGGAAGAACAGCGGCTCGGCACCGGCCACCACCAGGTCATTGACGCACATTGCCACCAGGTCGATGCCGATGGTGTCATGGCGGCCCAGGTCCATGGCCAGGCGCAGCTTGGTGCCCACGCCGTCGGTGCCGGAGACCAGCACCGGCTCCCGGTAGCCGCTCGGCAGCTGGCACAGGGCGCCGAAGCCGCCCAGGCCGCCCATCACCTCGGGGCGGGTGGTGCGCTTGGCGACACCCTTGATGCGGTCGACCAGGGCGTTGCCGGCGTCGATATCGACGCCGGCGTCCTTGTAGCTGAGCGAGGGGCGGGAAGAGGGGGAGTCGGTCATCTCGGGTCCTGTCGATAGGTCGTCGGCGTGGGTCGCCCATGCCGCCAGCGCAGGCGTTGGCCAGGCGGGTGGGCAGGCTCGGCTGCTGAATCAAGATCGGGTGCGGGATTGTAGCATCAAGACGCCGTGCAGGCAGCCGTGAGGGCATGCCGACGCGGCCCTGACAGGGAGAGAGTGATGCGCAGAGAGTGGTGGGTCCTGGCGGCGGCGGCAGGCCTGGTGTGGTTGCTGCTGCAGCTGGAGGCGATGCTGATGCCCTTCATCGCCGGGATGATCCTGGCCTACCTGGCGGACCCACTGGCCAATCGGCTGCAGCGCTGGAGGTTGTCGCGTCCGCTGGCGGTAAGCGCGGTATTCCTGGTGCTGCTGGCGGTGCTGGCGCTGGGGTTGCTGGTGCTGATTCCGCTGCTTGTGCAGCAGCTGCGCCAGTTCGGCGAGGTCACCCCAGGGATCTTCGAGTGGCTGGAGACCGTGCTCGCGCCGCAGATCCAGGCCTGGACGGGCTTCGACGTGGCCGGCGAGCTGGAGAACGTGCAGGAGACTCTCGCCGAACACTGGCAGGATGCCGGCGGCTACCTGGCCCAGTTTCTCGGCCAGGTGGGGCGCTCGGGCATGGCCTTCGTCACCTGGGTGACCTATGTGTCGCTGATCCCGGTAGTGACCTTCTACCTGCTGCTCGACTGGAAGCCGCTGATGGCCAGCCTGCGCAACCTGCTGCCGCGGGCCTGGGAAGCCGATACGCTGCGCCTGGCGTCACGCTGTGACGAGGTGCTTTCCGCATTCCTGCGTGGCCAACTGCTGGTGATGCTCAGCCTGGGGGTGATCTATGGCCTGGGCCTTACCCTCATGGGGGTGAGCTTCGGGGTGTTGATCGGTCTGATCTCCGGGCTTGCCAGCATCGTGCCCTTCCTGGGATTCATCGTCGGCATCAGCATCGCGCTGGTCGTGGCCTTCTTCCAGTTCGGGACCTGGTTGGCCCTGCTCGGTGTGGTGGCAGTATTCAGCATCGGCCAGGTGATCGAGAGCACGCTGCTGCAGCCCAAGCTGCTGGGCGATCGTATCGGCCTGCATCCGGTGGCGGTGATCTTCGCCGTGCTGGCCGGCGGTAACCTGTTCGGCTTCACCGGGGTGCTGCTGGCGCTGCCGGCCGCGGCGGTGATCATGGTACTCTTGCGCGAACTCAAGGAACGCTACAAGAACAGTACCTTGTACGACGCCACGCTTGAAAGCCGCGATGACGAGGAGGCGCCATGAGCAGGGCCCCGGCGCAGCTGCCGCTGGGCGTCGGTCTGCGTGACGACGCCACCTTCGCCAACTACCATCCCGGCACCAACGCCAGTCTGGTCGCTCGCCTGGCCCAGCAGTTGGACGAGGGTGGCGAGCCTTTTCTCTTCCTGTGGGGCGGTGAGGGCGTGGGCCGCAGCCACCTGCTGCAGGCCGCCTGTCACGCGGCCTCGGATCGCGGACTGCGCGCGCTCTACCTGCCGCTGGCGGAACTCGGCCACTTCCCGCCGCTGATGCTGGAGGAGATCGAGCGCCTCGACCTGGTGGCCATCGATGATCTGGAGCGGGTGCTGGGGCGAAAACGCTGGGAGGAGGCGCTGTTCCACGCCTTCAATCGCTTGCGCGATGCGGGCAAGAGGCTTGTGGTGGCGGCCGACGCCGCCCCTCGGCAGCTGCCGGTCAAGCTCCCCGATCTCTCCTCGCGGTTGACCTGGGGGGTCACCTTCCACGTCCAGGGGCTCGACGACGATGGCCGCCTGGCTGCGCTGCGGCTACGCGCTCGGGCGCGGGGGATGGCGCTGCCTGACGAGGTGGCCCGCTTCATATTGCATCGCGGGCCGCGCCGGCTGGGCGAACTGTTCGAGGTGCTGAGTACCCTTGACCGCGCCTCGCTGTCGGCCCAACGCAGGCTGACCATTCCCTTCGTCAAACAGGCACTGGGCTGGTAGGCAATGAATCGGTGCTTTCGTGGCGTCAGAGGCCGCAGAGCTGCTCGGTGCGATACTTGAAGGAGTTGAGCACGTCCTCCTGGCTGAAGCCGTTGTCGACCAGGATCTGCTCCCAGGCGCTGGTGGGTTTGTAGGCGAGCAGTGCTTCGTTGATGGCATCACGCAGCTCTTTGGCCTCGGGGCCAAAGGCGAAGCCGCCCCAGCTGCGCACCTCCTCGCCGTCGAGCAGCGGATCGATGAAGTCCATCGCCGCCTCCACCTCCTGGCTCGCTTCGTCGAGGGCGGTGACGGTCAGGCCGGTGGCGGCATAGGCATCGGCCTCGCCGCTGGCGATGGTCTCGATGGCCTCTTCGTTGCGGGTGATGGTGACCAGCTTCTCTTCGGGCACGCCGAGTGCCATCAGGATCTCGCGCTGGTCGGCCCCGGCCATGACCGCTACCCGGTAGTCGTTGCGTCCCGCGAAATCGTCGTAGGCCTGCAGTTCGAGCGGATTGCCGGCCCGCACCAGAAGGCCCTCGCCGTAGGTGGTGTTGGGTTCGGAGTAGAGGACCAGTGCACAGCGCTCGGGCAGGATGGCCATCTCGGCGGCGGCCATGTCGAACTCCCCCGCGCGCAGGCCCGCCATCAGCTCACCGAAGTCGATCTCCACCCACTCGATCTCACCGATCTCCAGTGTCTCGATCAGGTGCTGGGCCACCTCGGGACCGGCACCGCGGGGCTGGCCCTCGGCGTCCAGGTAGCCGTAGGGGACCTCATTGGCCACGGCGATGCGGATGCTGCCACGCTCGCGGATCTCGTCGAGAGGGGTAGCACCGCTGGCCGAAGCCAGAGCGAGGAGCAGCGAGGCCAGGGCTAGACGCACTGGCCAGACGAGTGAACTGTCATGGCGCATGGGCAAAACTCCACCGTAGCTAGGACCGACGGCACGCCCCACCGGGAAACGTGCCATTGGCATCAACATAGGAGACGCCCAGCGGCCCTGCCAGTGAGGGCCTCAGCGGCTGAGATCGGTCTCCAGGTTCTGGCCGTTGCTCAGCTGTACCTGGCGGATCACCACCCGCGTCTCGCCGCTGGCCGGGTCGGGGCCTGCGCCGGAAAGATAGAACTCGCCCGCGGGCAGGCCGGTCAGGCGAAACCGGCCGCTGCCGTCGGTGCGGGTGCTGTGGGTGTACTCCCGTGCCCGCGGGTCGGCGGGCTCCACGGCGATGCCAGCCAGTGCCTTCTCCGCCGCCTCGGCGGAGTAGGTGGTCACAGGGGCCACCGAGACCCCGGCGTTGGGTACGGGGCGCCCGCCGATGGTCAGTTGTCCGCTGATCACGGCGCTGCCCTGCTTCTCGAGGGAAGCATACTCCGCCGCGGGGAAGGCCACCTGGCGGGCCACTCGCCCCGGGGGAACCTCACGGGGCTCCTCGACCGCGGGCGGTCTTTCCGCGGGCTCGACCTCGCGGTCGATCACCTCGATGCGATCGGTGGGCGACGGGGCGGGGGGCATGATCTCGCAGCCCGCCAGCAACAGCCCCGGCAGCAGCATCGGTATCCAGCGTTTCATGGTGTCACTCCCTGAGAAGAATCATCGGCGCCCTGTGCCAGCCCAAGAGCATAGCGCAAGCCAGGGCACGTGAAACCTTCCCATTCACTGACACGCAAAAGCCGCCGCCCGGGAGGGCGGCGGCTTTTCGGAGGGCAGCGGTTGCCGGCTTGGCCGGCAGCAGCGGCTTACTTCTGGCCAGTGGCCTTGGTGGCGCTAGCCTGGGCCTGCTTGACGTTCTCTTCGGTCATCTTCTGGCTCTGCTGGACGAAGTCCTGCTGCAGGGCGACGACCTTCTCGGCATCGCCCTTCAGGCGCTCGGCGAGGTCCTTGGCGACCTTCTGCTGGCCTTCCATGTAGCTCTTCAGGCCTTCGGCATCCTTGACGGTCATCAGGGTGCGGAGCTGGGCCAGGCCGGTGTCGGTGTAGGCCTTGGTGGCGTCCAGCTGAGCGTGGGCCAGCTTCTCGGTGTAGTCCACGGCCAGGCTGGCGTAGGCACGGGCCGGGCCGAAGAAGAGGGCGTCGAACTGCTGGGTGTCGAACTGCTTGGTGTCGAAGTTGAAGGCGTTCATCATGGTAGAACCTCCGGGTTCATCTGGTGTGGGGGAGCAGGAAGCCTGCCCTGTTGCAACGCACAGTAGCAGAGTGGTTTGTGCGCTGCAACATCCCGCCGGGATGAATAAATCTCATGCCCTTGTGAGCCCCGCCGGGCTTGCGATCCAGGGGCGTCGGCGCGAGGCTGAACCTGAACGCCAACGCCGCCTGCAAGGAGCCAGCCATGAACGAGACGCGACTCGAGCGAGACAGCATGGGTGAGCTGGAAGTGCCTGTCGACGCCCTCTACGGCGCCCAGACCCAGCGCGCCGTCAACAACTTCCCGGTGTCGGGGCAGCCGATGCCGCCGGCCTTCATCCACGCTATCGCGCGCATCAAGCTGGCCGCGGCCCGGGTCAACGGCCAGCTTGGCCTGCTCGACGCTCCCCGCGCCCTGGCCATCGAGTGCGCCGCCGAGGCGGTGATCCGCGGCGAGCATGACGACCAGTTCCCAGTGGATCTCTTTCAGACCGGCTCCGGCACCTCCAGCAACATGAACGTCAACGAGGTGATTGCCCGCCTGGCGAGCCGCGAGGGCGTCGAGGTGGGGCCCAATGACCACGTCAACATGGGACAGTCCAGTAACGACGTGATTCCGACGGCGATCCACGTCTCGGCGGCGTTGGAGGTGACCGTGCGGCTGCGCCCGGCGCTGGTGCACCTGCGCGAGACCATCGAAGCGCGGGCGGTCGAACTCGATGGGGTGGTCAAGACCGGCCGCACCCACCTGATGGACGCCATGCCGCTGCGCATGAGCCAGGAGCTGGGCGGCTGGGCGAGCCAGGTGGGGCAGGCGATCGAGCGACTGGACGGCGCGCTGGTGCGGCTCTGCCGCCTGGCCCAGGGCGGCACGGCGGTGGGCACCGGCATCAACGCCCACCCGGAGTTCGCCGAGCGCATGGCGGCGGACCTGTCGCAGCAGACCGGGCTCGCCTTCACGCCCAATGACAGCCTCTTCGCGAGCCTGGCCTCCCAGGACGCCGCGGTGGAGCTTTCGGGGCAGCTCAGGGGGCTGGCCTGCGTGATCATGAAGATTGCCAACGATCTGCGCTGGATGAACTCCGGCCCCCTGGCCGGGCTCGGCGAGATCGAACTGGAGGCACTGCAGCCCGGCAGCTCCATCATGCCGGGCAAGGTCAACCCGGTGATCCCGGAATCGGCGGCCCAGGCGGCCGCCCAGGTGATCGGCCTCGACAGCGCCGTGACGATCGCCGGGCAGAGCGGCAACTTCCAGCTCAACGTGATGCTGCCGCTGGTGGCCCATAATCTGCTCACCTCCATTACCCTGATGAGCAACACGGCCTGGCTGCTCGGCAATCGGGCCATTGCCACCTTCCGGGTGCGCGAAGATCGCCTGCAGGAGCCGCTGGCGCGCAACCCCATCCTGGTGACGGCGCTCAATGCGGTGATCGGCTACAACGCCGCCGCGGCGATCGCCAAGCAGGCCTATCAGACCGGACGGCCGATCCTGGAGGTGGCCGAGGAGCAGACCGACCTCTCCCGAGAGGAACTCGAGCGCCTGCTGGACCCGGCGGCGCTGACCCGGGGCGGCCTGCCGGAGTAGCGCTCAGGCCTCCTGGTCCCGCTCCCTGCCTTCCTCGATGGTCTCTCGTGCATCGCGCCGCTCCTCCTGGCCGGCTTCGGGGGTCTCGTGCTCGTCGGCGCGAGAGGGCCGGTAGCAGAGGGTGGCCAGAATCGGGAAGTGATCGGAGCCGATGTGCGGCAGGCGCCGCATGGCCGCCAGGGTGAAGTGTTCGCTGCTGAAGACATGGTCCAGGGGCCAGCGCAGCAGTGGGTAGCCGGCATGGAAGGTGCTGAACATGCCGCGCCCGCGTCGCGGGTCGAGCATGCCACTGACCCGGCAGAAGAGCCGTGTGGTGCGCGACCAGGCCACATCGTTGAGATCCCCTGCCACCAGGGTGGGCGCGGGGTCTTCGTGAATCGCCTTACCCACCATCAGCAACTCGGCATCTCGCCACAGCGACTCCTCGCTCTCGTTGGGGGCCGGTGGTCGGGGATGCAGGGCATGCAGGCGGATCACGTCACCGCTGGGCAGGGTGACGCCGGTATGGATCGAGGGAATATCATCCTGGATCAGCCGCCTGACCGCGGGGTCGACGAGCGGGCGCCGTGAATAGAGATGCATGCCGTAGAGGTTGTCCTGGGGCACTCGCACAGCGTGGGGCCAGTCATTATCCAGCGCGGCGTCCAGCTGCTCCTGCCACCAGGCGTCGGATTCCAGGGTCAGTACCAGGTCGGGGTGGTGCTGGCGGACCAGCCGGATGAGGCGCTCGGCGTCGCGGTTGGGGGTGAGCACATTGGCGACCAGCAGTGTCAGGCAACGGTTCTCCTGCCCGGGCTCGGCACGCTGCACCTGCACCGGCCAAAGAGGTGTCCAGGGCAGGATGCGGGCCGCCTGAAGCCCCAGGGTGGCGAGGCTTGCTAACAGGGCGACCGATGACCAGGGCGTGTCTGCCAGCGTTGCCAGCAGCGCGAACACCGTCGCCAGAGCGGCCAGTTGCAGTCGCGGGAACTCGCAGGCGCGAATCCACCACCAGTTCAAGGGCGATCTCGCGACCAGGGTGGCCGCAAGCAGCGCGATGGCTAGCACCGCAAGCAGGATGGAGAGCACGACATGACCTCGCTGTGGTCCAGATTGACGGCGAGGCAACAGCGTATGGCGTGCGTCACCGGTCGTGAATGCCTGGCCGTGAATAACTAGATCACCTTGCGGCGCAGCAGGCCGGTGATCGCCTCGCCGATCAGCACCAGCGCGACGATGGCGATCAGGATGGTGGCCACGGTGGGCCAGGCGAAGGTGTCGATGGCCCCCTGCAGCAGCACCCCGATACCGCCGGCACCCACCAGCCCCAGCACCGTGGATTCGCGGATATTGATGTCCCAGCGCAGGATGACGATGGCGAAGAAGGCCGGCATCACCTGGGGCACGACGGCGTAGGCGATCACCTTGAGCTTGGAGGCGCCGGTGGCCTGCATGGCCTCCACCGGGCGGCGGTCGATCTCCTCGATCGCTTCGCCCATCAGTTTGCCGATGAAGCCGATCGACCGGAACATGATCGCGAGTATCCCCGCCAGCACCCCGGGGCCGAAGATCGCCACGAACAGCAGGGCCCAGATGATGGTGTTCACCGAACGGCTCGACACCAGGATGACGCGACCCAGCCACAGGCAGGCGCGATTGGGGGTGGTGTTCTGGGCGGCAATGTAGGAGACCGGCAGGGCGATGAAGATCGTCAGCAGGGTGGCCAGGGTGGCGATATGCACCGTCTCGAGCATGGCATCGAGGATCACCCCCAGCCGACTCGGATCCGGCGGCCACATGCGCGCCCCGAGGTTGGAGATCTGGTTGGGCGCATCCCACACCCAGGGCCAGAAGATATCGATGTCGCGCACCGCCCAGACGACCACCATCAGCGTCACCAGCAGCACGGCGTAGCGAATCAGGCGCTCCCTGCGGTCGTAGCGTCGCCAGACGCGGTCGGCCAGGGCGCCGGCATGATCTACCATATCTTCTTCCTCACCCAGCCGCTGATGCCCTCGCTGACCAGGATCACCGCGATGATGATCAGCAGGATAGCGAAGGCAAAGGCGTAGTCGTAGCGCCCGAAGGCGTTCATCAGGGTGCCGCCGATGCCGCCGGCGCCGACGATGCCCACCACCGCCGAAGCCCGCAGGTTGCTGTCGAGCTGGTACATCGAGAGCCCCACCTGGCGCGGCAGGATCTGCGGGAACACCGCGTAGACGAGCGTCGCCAGGTAGCCGGCCCCGGTGGCGCGCATCGCCTCCACCTGACCCCAGTCGATCTCCTCGATCTCCTCGGCGAGCAATTTGCCGACGAAGCCGATGGAGTAGAGGGTCAGGGTGAGGATCCCGGCCAGCGGACCAAAGCCCACCGCGGCGACGAACAGGATGGCGACGATCACCGGATGGAAGCTTCGCGAGATGATGATCACCGCGCGGCCGAACAGATAGACCGGCAGCGGGGCGACGTTGCGTGCCGCCATCACCGCGAAGGGAATCGACAGCGCCACCCCCAGCAGCGTCGCCAGGATGGCGATCTGGAAGCTCTCCTTGAAGCCGGTGAGCAGCAGGGCGCCGCGCTCGAAGCTCGGTGGAAAGCCGCCGCCGAAGATCCGCGCCGCCCGCGGCAGGCCCTCACTGATGCGCTCCCAGTTGAACGGCAGGCTGCCGAAGGCCCAGGCCAGGTAGCCCAGCAGTACCAGCCAGGCGCCGTAGCGCAGCCAGGGGTTGGCGATAAAGGGGGGCTTGCGCCAGGTCCTGCGCCCTGCCGCGGCGACATCAGAGCGGGTCATCGGTCACCTCTTTCTTTATGGCCCGGGCGGGCTGCCTGGAGTCCTCGCCCTCATCCTCGTCCGGCGCCTCGATGCCACCGTAGATGGCGTCCAGGGCCTCCTGGGTGAAGTCCACGGGGGCGCCGTCGAAGATCATCCTGCCGTGGCGCAGCCCGACGATGCGCTCGGTATAGGCCTTGGCCTGGGCCACGTTGTGGATGTTGATCAGTACCGGCAGCGACAGCTCGCTGGCCAGGCTCTGCAGCAGCGTCATGATCTGCTCGGAGGTGCGCGGGTCCAGCGATGCGGTGGGCTCGTCGGCGAGCAGGACCTCCGGCTCCTGCATCAGCGCCCGCACCACGCCGACGCGCTGGCGCTCGCCCCCGGAGAGGGCGTCGGCGCGCTTGTTGGCATAGTGGGCGATGCCCACCCGCTCCATCAGCGAGAAGGCCCGCTCGATATCCTCGCGGGGATAGCGCCGGGTGACCGCCTGGAAGAGATTGACATAGCCTAGCCGGCCGGCCAGCACGTTTTCCATCACTGTCAGGCGGTCGATCAGGTTGAAGCCCTGGAAGACCATGCCGATCTTGCGGCGAGCCCGCCGCAGCGCCGCCCCGCGCAGGGTGACCAGCTCGGTGCCGTTGAGCCGGATCGAGCCCGAGGTGGGCTCCACCAGGCGGTTGATACAGCGCAACATGGTGCTCTTGCCGGCCCCGGAGGCCCCGACGATGGCCACCACGCTGCTGCCCTCCACCACCAGGTCCAACTCTTTGAGGACCGGCTCGTCACGGCCGTAGCGCTTGACCAGTTTCGAGATTTCCAGCATCGCGACACCTCGCTATAGAGGAGCCACCCCGGCCGCTGGTCGGGGTGGCTCGTTCCGGGTCGGACTAGCGTCCGGGCCTGAGGGACTGGCCAGGCTCACTCCTGTTCCAGGTCCTCGCGGGTGTAGCGCACATCATTGGCGGCCTGAATGGTACGAATGACCTGCCAGTTGTCCTGGTAGTTGATGGGGATGAACTTCTCGACGCCCTCGAATTCGTCGCCGAGCGCCGTGCCGACGAAATCGAAGCTGAAGAAAGCGTCCTTGATCTTCTCGGCCAGGTCGGGATGCAGGTTGTGGGCGTAGTTGTAGGAGGTGGTGGGGAAGGCATCGGTTTCGTAGAGGATCTTGACGTCCTCTTCGTCATAGAGGCCGCGGGCCGCCATGCGCTCGACCACCTCGGAGGCCACCGGGGCCGCGTCGTAGTCGCGCGCCACCACGCCGAGCATCGACTGGTCGTGGCTGCCGGAATAGACGACCTCGTAGTCCTCGTCGGGGGCGATGCCGAGCTCGGGGAAGAGCGCCCGCGGGGCCAGGTTGCCGGAGTTGGAGGTCGGCGAGGTATGCGCCACCCGCTTGCCCTTGAGGTCCTCGATGTCGTCGATGCCGGAATCGACGTGGGTATAGAGCTGCAGGGTGTAGCCGAACTGGCCGTCGTCGGAGCCCATCAACGCGAAGGGCACGGCGCCGGCCAGGTTGACGGCGAAGGGCGTCGGGCCTGTCGAGAAACCGGCGATATGCAGGCGACCGCTGCGCATGGCCTCGACCTGGGCGGCGTTGGACTGCACGGCGAAGAAGCGCACGTTGCGCTCTGTCACCTCTTCGAGGTGGTCGATGAACGGCTGCCAGATATCCGAGTAGATCGCCGGGTCTTCCACCGGTGTGTAGGCGAAAATCAGAGTGTCGGGGTTGGCCCACTGGGACTCGTCGGCGGGGAGGTCGGCCACCATGTCGCCGTCCTCGTCGCAGTAGATGGCGTCCAGGTCGCCGCGAGGGCAGTCGGCCAGTGCCGGCGCCGCCAGCAGCATCGACAGCGGCAGCAGGGCGAAGGCGGCCAGGGCGCCCCTTTTCGCTACCTCTCGTGAAACTGACCTTGACGTCTTTGTTGAAATCTCGGGAACGGTGCGCATGGCGTGCCTCTCGCTTGTTGTTGTTGAGTCTTGCTGATGAGTCGACATGGCGATGCTCGACATGCCCGACACTGGAGTGAGTGCATCCGAAAGATCGCAATTCAATCTAGGTTTTGTGACCAAGCGAAGTCAAACACTTTACCCAACCGGTCAGGTCGCCTCACGCCGCGCGCCGGCCCCCTTGATGGCGGCCTCCATGGGTGCCTGCTCGGAGCACGACGATGGCCCGGCGGTACCGTCTCATGACGGCGTCGTCGCCGCCTTCGTCGCCGCGGTCAGGGGAGCCGCCAGGTAGTCGGCGAGCCGCCGGCGGGCCGGCTCGTCGAGGCGTACGCCCAGCTTGGTGCGTCGCCAGAGGATGTCCTCGGCGGTGCAGGCCCACTCATTCGCCACCAGGTAGTCCACCTCGGCCTGGGTGAGGCCGGCGCCGAACGCCTCGCCGAGCGCCGCGGTGGATGCCTTGCCGTCCAGGAAGGCCAGGCAGAGCGTGCCGTAGCTCCTGGCGTAGCGGCGGGCCTGCCCCGGTTCGAGGAAGGGGTAGGTCGCCAGCAGGCGGGCGGCGAAGTCGTCCTGGCTGTCGATGTCTCCCCCCGGGAGCGGCGCCGTGGCGGTCCAGGCGCGCCCCATGCCGGGCAGGCAGGGGGCGAGGTCGGCCAGGGCCGCCTCGGCGAGCTTGCGGTAGGTGGTGATCTTGCCCCCGAACACGGAGAGAAGCGGGGCGCCGGAGGTGTCCAGCGCCAGGGTGTAGTCGCGGGTCATGGCGGAGGGGTCGGCCGACTCGTCGTCGCACAGCGGTCGCACGCCGGAGAAGGTATGAATCACGTCGTCCCGGGTGAGCCGGGTGCGGAAGTGGTCGTTGACCACCGACAGCAGGTAGGCGACCTCCTCGTCGCTCGCGGCTACCTCGGCCGGGTCGCCCTGATAGCGGCGATCGGTAGTGCCGACCAGGCTGTAGTCGTCCTCCCAGGGCAGCACGAAGACGATGCGGCGATCGGTGTGCTGCAGGATGTAGGCACGGTCGTCCTGATTCAGACGGGGCACCACCAGGTGGCTGCCCTGGATCATGCGGATAGCATAGCGGGAGTCGCGACCGGCCTGCTGGCGCAGGACCTGCTCGACCCAGGGGCCGGCGGCATTGACCAGGGACCGGGCGCGCCTGAAGAAGCGCTGGCCATTGCGGGTATCCTCTAGCTCGATCTCCCAGCGGTCGTTGACGTCCCGGGCGCCGATGCAGCGGGTCCGGACCATCACCTCGGCGCCATGGTCGCGGGCCTGAATCGCGTTGAGCACCACCAGGCGGGCGTCATCCACCCAGCAGTCGGAGTACTCGAATCCGCGGGAGATGTCCGGCTTGAGTCCCAGCGAGGCGTCGAGCCTGACCCCCTGCGAGACAGCTAGCCGGCTGCGTCGGCCCAGGTGGTCGTAGAGGAAGAGCCCGGTGCGGATCATCCAGGCCGGGCGCAAATGGGCGCGGTAGGGCAGGATGAAGCGCAACGGCCAGATGATGTGGGGCGCCTTGGCCAGTAGCACCTCGCGCTCGCGCAGGGCCTCGCCGACCAGGCGGAACTCGCGATGTTCCAGGTAGCGCAGCCCGCCGTGAATCAGCTTGCTGCTGGACGATGAGGTAGCGCTCGCCAGGTCACCCTGCTCGCAGAGCGCCACCGACAGCCCGCGGCCGGCGGCATCGTTGGCGATGCCCACGCCGTTGATGCCGCCGCCGATGACGAACAGGTCCAGCGGTGTCGCCGTGTCTAGCTGCTGCATGCCGGTCTCCTTGAGGGTGTCGCCCATCGAGTGTCGATAGCAGTTGGGGCTGGGCCTATGTCCATGATCGTGGAGATTTACGAAACCTGCGCGTAACTTGAACAACAAGAGCGGATGTTTGACGACGGGAGTCAGCATGACGGATTACCTGCTTGCCATCGACCAGGGTACCACCAGTTCACGGGCCATCCTTTTCGACCGGGACGGCGCGAGCGTGGCGTCTGCCCAGCGTGAATTCCCCCAGCATTTTCCCCATGACGGCTGGGTGGAGCACGACCCCGAGGCGATCTGGGAGAGTGTGCTGACAACCTGCCGGGAGGTCATCGAGCGGGCCGGCATCGGTCTCGACGCCATCATCGGGGTGGGCATCACCAACCAGCGCGAGACCACCCTGTTGTGGGACCGCAAGACCGGCGAGCCGCTCCATAACGCCATCGTCTGGCAGGACCGGCGCACCGCCGACGCCTGCCAGGCCTTGCGCGATTCCGGCCACCTGGAGACCGTGCAGGCGCGCACCGGCCTGCTGATCGACCCCTACTTCTCGGCCACCAAGCTGGCCTGGCTGCTTGATCACGTGGAGGACGCCCGGGAGCGTGCGGAGCGCGGTGAGCTGGCCTTCGGCACCGTGGATACCTTCCTGATCTGGCGTTTGACCGGCGGCCGGGTGCACGCCACCGATGCCACCAACGCCTCGCGCACCGCGCTGTTCAATATTCACGAGCAGCGCTGGGATCCGGTGCTGCTCGAGCTGTTCGACATCCCCGCGTCGCTGTTGCCCGAGGTGAAGGACTCCAGCGACGACTTCGGCGTGATCGACCCCGAATGGCTGGGCGGCGAGTTGCCCATCGCCGGGGTGGCCGGCGACCAACAGGCGGCGCTGGTCGGCCAGGCCTGCTTCTCGCCGGGCATGGGCAAGAGCACCTATGGCACCGGCTGCTTCATGATCGTCAACACCGGCGACAGCGCCGAGACCTCGCGCAATCGGCTGCTTACCACGGTGGCCTACCGGCTGAATGGCAGGCCCACCTACGCCATGGAGGGCAGCATTTTCGTGGCCGGGGCCACCGTGCAGTGGTTGCGCGATGGCCTGCAGCTGTTCGAGAGCGCCGCCGAGACCGAGGCCCTGGCGCGCCAGACCCGCGCGGGGCACAGCGTCTACCTGGTGCCGGCCTTCACCGGGCTGGGGGCGCCCCACTGGGACCCCAAGGCGCGCGGAGCGATCTTCGGCCTGACCCGGGACACCGGCATTGCCGAGATCGTGGCCGCCGGGCTGCAGGCGGTCTGCTACCAGACCCGCGACCTGCAGGTCTGCATGAGCGACGATATGGCCGCCGCGCCGGCCACCCTGCGCGTGGATGGCGGCATGGTGGCCAACAGCTGGGTGATGCAGTTTCTGGCCGACATGCTGGGGGTGGAGGTGGACCGGCCCACGGTGCTGGAGACCACGGCACTGGGAGCCGCCTACCTGGCCGGGCTGCGCCTGGGCTGGTACCGCGACCTCGACGAGATAGCGGAGCTCTGGCAGTGCGAGCGCCGCTTCACGCCGCAGATGCCGGAGGAGGAGCGTGAGCGGCTCTATCGCGGCTGGCTGGAGGCGGTGGAGCGGGTCAGGAGTGATCGCTGAAGGCTTGCAAAATCCGGCCCGATGGGTATGATATGCATCCGTTGCCGGGGCGATACGTGCCGGCAATCGATGCTGAAGCAGGACCATAGCTCAGTTGGTTAGAGCGCCACGTTGACATCGTGGAGGTCGGCGGTTCAAATCCGCCTGGTCCTACCAGCCTCGCATCATGTCACAGCAGGACCATAGCTCAGTTGGTTAGAGCGCCACGTTGACATCGTGGAGGTCGGCGGTTCAAATCCGCCTGGTCCTACCAGATTCCGAGTCGCCCCCGCAGCTCTGCTGCGGGGGCGACTTGCTGTGCGCGCCTGCTGGAAGCGCTGGCTAGCGGAGCTCCACGAGCTCGGTGCGGGCCATGAACACGCCGACCAGCGCCTCGATGCCGGCCTGGTCCTGCTCGCTGAAGCGCCCCGCCACGGGGCTGTCCAGGTCGAGCACGCCCCACAGGCGGTCATCGACCAGGATGGGCACCACCAGCTCGGCACGGGACGCCGCGTCGCAGGCGATATGATCGGCCACGGCGTGGACGTCATCGATGCGCTGGGTGCTGCGGGTGCGCGCCGCCGCGCCGCACACCCCCTTGGCGAAGGGGATGGGGTGGCAGGCGGGCTTGCCCTGGAAGGGGCCCAGGCCGAGCACCTCGGGCTCGCGCTGCAGGTAGAAACCCACCCAGTTCACCTCGGGGAGCTCCTGCATCAGGAAGGCGGCGGTCTGGGCGCTGTTGGTCAGCCAGTCGCGGGTGTCGAGCAGGGCTGCCAGCTGGCGGGCGAGCAGGGCATAGTCGGGGGTCATAGGGGTTATTCCCAGCCGGGCACCGCCGCCGGCCCGAACAGCTCGGCCGCCTTGGCCTTCACTTCCTCGGTCTGGTAGGCGGAGACCAGCTGCCGGATCGCCTCACGCTCCTCGTCGCCGCTGCGCACCACGATCAGGTTGACGTAGGGCGATTCCGGGCCCTCCTTGATCAGGGCGTCATACAGGCTCAGGCCGGCGGGCTGGGCGAAGGTGTTGTTGATGAACGCCATGTCCACGTCGGGGAGCACGCGGGGCAGCTGGGCGGCCTCGATCTCGCGAAAGCGGAAGTTGCGCGGATTCTCGGCGACGTTGAGCGGGGTGGCCTCGAGGTTTTCCGGGTCGTCGAGCTGGATCAGGCCCTCGTTGTGCATCAGGATCAGCGACCGTCCCTCATTGGAGGGGTCGTTGGGCAGGGCGATCTGGGCGCGTTCGGGCAGCTCATCGACGCTGGCGTACTTCTCGGAGTAGGCGCCGATGGGGTAGACGAAGGTGCGCCCGGCGATGGCGAAGTCGTAGCCGCGGTCGTTGACCATGGCCAGCATGTAGGGCTCGTGCTGGTAGGCGTTGGCATCCAGGCTGCCATCGGCCAGGGCGGCATTGGGGGTCACGTAGTCGGTGAATTCGATGATCTCGACGGTCAGGCCGTATTCACGCTGGGCGATCTCGGCGGCCACCTGCATCACGTCGGTCTCGGGGCCGGCCACGGTGCCGATCTTGATGCGGTGCTCATCGGCCATCGAGGTGCCGGCACCCAGCGCCAGGCTGGTAGTGAGCAGGGTACTGATCAATGTCTTGTGCATGGAATCTATCTCCAGTGATGATGAGTCGATAATAACGGAATAAAAAAAATTCTGTAAATAACCAAATGATATTTGTTGGCTGCAAAAGGGGGCTGATTTACGCAGCGAGCGAAGTCAGGCCGGTCGCCGCCGCAGCGCAGCTCCCGGAGTGTAGCCTGCTACATGAGGAGAGCGAGCAGCGCCGGCGGCCGGGATGTCGAGCGCAGCAGGAAATCAGTCCCCCCTTTACTTGTGGTCGCTCTTGCGGACCAAATAATCCCCCAGGCTCTGGAAACCCTGCACCATCACCACCAGGATGGCCACGGTGATCAGCATGACGGTGGGGTTGAAACGGTTGTAGCCGTAGCGGATGCCGAGATCGCCCAGGCCCCCGCCACCCACCGCGCCGGCCATGGCCGAGTAGCTCACCAGAGTCACCACGGTGACGGTCATGGCGGTGAAGATACCGCCGCGGGCCTCGGGCAGCAGTACCCGGCTGATGATCTGCCACGGGGTGGCACCCATGGACTGGGCGGCCTCGACCAGGCCCGGATTGATCTCGTTGAGCGCGCCCTCCACCAGGCGGGCGATGAAGGGGATGGCGGCGATGGTCAGCGGCACCGCGGCGGCGTTGGTGCCGATGGAGGTGCCCACCAGCATGCGGGTGAAGGGAATGATCGCCACCATCAGGATGATAAAGGGGATCGAGCGGCCGATATTGGTGACGATGCCGAGCACGCCGTTCACCGCCGGCTGGGCCAGCACCTGGCCGGGGCGGGTCACGTAGAGCAGCACCCCCAGCGGGATACCCACCAGGGCCGAGAGCACGCCGGAGATGGCCACCATATAGAGGGTGTCCAGGGTGGCCCGCAGGATCAGGTCAATCATCGCGCTGGACATGGCCGAGCACCTCCACATGCAGATCATGGGATTCGAGATAGTCGATGGCCTCGCGGGTCTTCGCTGGTGGGCCCATCAGTTCGGCGATCATCAGCCCCAGGGTGCGCTCCTGGATCGATTCCACCTTGGCCTGCAGGATGCTGACGTCGACGCCGCACTCCCGGGCCAGCCGCGAGATCAGCGGGGTGGACACGGCGTCCCCCGAGAAGGCCAGGCGCACCACCGGGTGGGTGTGTTCCCCGGGCGTCGCCTCCAGGCGCTCGAACAGCGTCCTGGGCGGTTCCAGCTGAAGGAAGTCGTTGAGGAACTCGCGCCCCAGCTGCGTCTTGGGCGCGGTGAAGAAGTCGCCGACATCGGCCTCTTCCACCAGTTCGCCGTCGGAGATCAGGCTGACCCGATGGCAGATCGACTTGACCACTTCCATCTCGTGGGTGATCAGCAGGATGGTCAGGCCGAGCTGGTGGTTGATGTCACGTAGCAGCGCCAGGATCGAGCCGGTGGTCTGGGGGTCCAGCGCCGAGGTGGCCTCATCGCACAGCAGTACCTTGGGGCGGCTGGCCAGTGCCCGGGCGATGGCCACGCGTTGCTTCTGGCCGCCGGAGAGCTGGGCCGGGTACTGGGTGGTCTTGTCGGACAGCCCGACGAGCTCCAGCAGCGGCGTGACCCGCTCGCGGATCTCGGCACGCTTCATGCCCATCAGCTCCAGTGGCAGCGCCACGTTGGCGAACACCGTGCGGTTGGTCAGCAGGTTGAAGTGCTGGAAGATCATGCCGATGCGATGACGCGCCTGATTGAGCGTCTGGCGCGACAGCCCGGTGAGCTCCTGGCCGTCCACGCTGACGCTGCCGGTGGTGGGGCGCTCGAGCAGGTTGATGCAGCGGATCAGGGTCGACTTGCCCGCCCCGGAGAGGCCGATCACGCCGTGGATCTGACCGGCGGGCACGTGAAAGTCGATGTCTTTCAGCGCCTGGACGGTCTTTGGTCCGCTGCCTTTCCGGCCTTTGAGGGCGTAGGTCTTGGATACGTTATGGAGTCGGATCATGGAAGCACCGCAAGCGGGGCGCCGGGGCGGGCGGTGCAGGGCAGGGCACAAAAAAAGCCACCCTTGCGGGGTGGCCATCAACGCTGGACACACCCTTTTAGCTGCACTTCACGCCTCGGCCGCTCCGAAGAGCGCGCCGCCGCGTGGGCGCCCGCAAGCCGGGGTCAAATCGGCGCCATTCAATGTAGCCGGCAAGATTAGGTGCGGCGGCCGTGGCTGTCAATCACCGCGGGCGTTGTTGTGGCCAAGCGGTATTGGTAGCAGAGTGATTTTCTTCATATCCGCAATAAACAGGTGAAAACCCTGGAGTGAAAGGCGTCGTCGTGGACGCGACAGGGGAGAGTTCTCTACACTCGTGACCCTTGGCCCCGTTCGGGGCTAACCCGCAGTCGAGGAGACGCCATGTTCACCGGTATCGTGCAGGGCACCGCCAAGGTGGTCGCGATTGAAGAGGCAGAGCTATTCCGCACCCATGTCATCGCCCTGCCCAAGGCCCTGCGCCAGGGTCTGGAGATCGGAGCCTCGGTGGCCCACAACGGCGTCTGCCTGACGGTGACGGCCATCGAGGGCAAGCGGGTCAGCTTCGACCTGATGCGAGAGACGCTGCGGATGACCAACCTTGGTGCAGTGACGGTGGGAAGTCGCGTCAATATCGAGCGCGCCGCGCGCTTCGGCGATGAGATCGGTGGGCACGCGATGTCCGGCCACGTGATGGCCGTGGCTGAGCTGGTGGAGCTCGACGAGGCGCCCAACAATCGCCGCCTGTGGTTCGAGCTGCCCCACGCCCTGGGCCGCTTCCTGTTCGACAAGGGCTATATCGGCGTCGACGGCATCAGCCTGACCATCGGCGAAGTGCGACCGGCCGGCGCCACCCACGGGCCGCGCTTCTGCGTCAATCTGATCCCCGAGACCCTGGCGCGCACCACCCTGGTGGACCGGGTGCCCGGCGATCACGTCAATATCGAGATCGACCCCCAGACCCAGGCCATCGTCGAGACCGTGGAGCGGGTCCTGGCGGCGCGCGGCGTCTGAGCGTCGGGAGGGGTTGACCACTTCGTCAAGTCTGCGTTGGCAGTGCGGCTGGCGCATGGCCCGCATGTTGCTTATACAAGGCCAAGCGGCGGCCCGTGTGCGTCTCGCATCCCGCAGGAGATGTGAGTAACATAGGCGGCTTTTCTCGCATCCCCAGGACCATTGCAACGTCCACGCGCAGGAACGAGCCTCATGCTGAAACGCCTGATCGACAACCAGTTCAAGCTGGCCGAGCACAACACCAACGTGAAGACCGAGGTCATCGCCGGGATCACCACCTTCCTGACCATGGCCTACATCATCTTCGTCAACCCCAGCATCCTCTCCGAGGCGGGCATGGACTATGGCGCGGTCTTCGTCGCCACCTGTCTGGCCGCCGCCATCGGTTGTCTGATCATGGGGCTGTGGGCCAACTACCCGATCGCTCAGGCCCCGGGTATGGGCCTCAACGCCTTCTTCACCTACGGCGTGGTACTGGGCATGGGCTACACCTGGGAGGCGGCGCTCGGCGCGGTCTTCTTCTCGGGCTTCTGCTTTTTCCTGCTCAGCATCTTCAAGGTGCGCGAGTGGATCATCAATTCGATTCCGCTCTCCCTGCGGCTGGGGATCGCCGCCGGTATCGGCCTGTTCCTGGCGATGATCGCCCTGAAGAACGCCGGTATCGTGGTCGCCAACCCGGCCACCTATGTCGCCCTGGGGGACCTCTCTCAGCCGCCCGCCATCTACGCACTGCTCGGCTTCTTCGTCATCACTGCGCTGGCCTACCTGAAGGTCACCGGGGCGGTGATGATCGGGATCCTCGGCATCACCGTGATCGCCATGCTGCTGGGCCACAACGAGTACGGCGGCCTGATGTCCATGCCGCCCTCCATCGCGCCCACCTTCATGGCGCTGGACCTGTGGGGCGCGCTGGACATCGCCATGCTCAGCGTGATCTTCGCCTTCCTGTTCGTCGACCTCTTCGACACCTCCGGTACCCTGGTGGGCGTGGCCCATCGCGGAAAGCTGCTCGACAAGGATGGCAAGTTGCCGCGTCTGGGGCGTGCCATGATGGCCGACAGCGGCGCCTCCATGGCGGGCGCAGTGCTCGGCACCTCGACCACCACCAGCTACATCGAGTCCACTGCGGGCATCGTCTCCGGCGGGCGCACCGGCCTGACCGCCGTGGTGGTGGCGGCACTGTTCCTGATCAGCCTGTTCTTCGCGCCGCTGGCAGGCTCGATTCCCGCCTACGCCACCGCCGGGGCGCTGCTCTACGTGGCGGTGCTGATGGCCGGCAGCCTGGCCCATGCCAACTGGGAAGATCCCACCGATGCCGCCCCGGTGCTGATCGCCGCCCTGGCCATGCCGCTCACCTTCTCCATCGCCGAGGGCATCGCACTGGGCTTCATCAGCTACGCTGCCATCAAGACGCTCTCCGGCCGCTTCAAGGACCTGAACCCGGCGGTGATCGTGCTGGCGCTGCTGTTCGCGACCAAGTTCCTGTTCCTCGACTGATCCAACGATTGCACCCACTCACCGAGACCCGAATCGATGAGCATCTACGGCGACTACATCAAGTCCGTGATCCGCACCGTCCCCGACTGGCCGCAGCCGGGTGTCAACTTCCGTGACATCACGCCGCTGCTGCAGAACAGCGCGGCCTTCCGCAAGCTGATCGACAGCTTCGTGCACCGCTACCAGGAGATGGACCTCGACGCCATCGCCGCCATCGACGCCCGCGGCTTCATCGTCGGCGCGCCGCTGGCCTACGAGCTGGGCTGCAGCTTCGTGCCGGTGCGCAAGAAGGGCAAGCTGCCGTTCCGTACCATCAGCGAGACCTACACCCTGGAGTACGGCGAGGCCGAGGTGGAGCTTCACTCCGATGCCTTCCGCGAAGGGGATCGCATCCTGATCGTCGATGACTTGATCGCCACCGGTGGCACCATGCTGGCCGCCGCCAAGTTGATCACCCGCAGCGGCGGCCAGGTGGTGGAGACTGCCACCATTGTCGACCTGCCGGACCTCGGCGGTTCCAGGCGCATCCATGAGGCGGGCTACAACGTCTTCGCCGTCTGTTCCTTCACCGAGGACGAGTGACCCCATGAGCAGCAACCGCTACCACAAGCACTTCACCGTCTCCTGGGATCAGCTGCATCGCGACGTGCGCGAGCTCTGCCACCAGCTGGTGGAGCGCGACTTCAAGGGCATCGTCGCCATCACCCGCGGTGGGCTGATCCCCGCGGCGCTGATCGCCCGCGAGCTCAATGTGCGCCTGATCGATACCGTCTGCATCAGGAGCTATGACCACATGGACCAGGGCGGTCTCGACGTCATGAAGGGCGTCGACCACGATGGCGACGGCTGGCTGCTGGTGGACGACCTGGTGGATACCGGCAAGACCGCCCGCAAGGTGCGCGAGCTGCTGCCCAAGGCGCACTTCGTCACCGTCTATGCCAAGCCCGAAGGCAAGCCGCTGGTGGACCAGTACCTCACCGAGGTGGCCCAGGACTGCTGGATCCAGTTCCCCTGGGATATGGGCGTGGCCTACGTCGAGCCGCTGGTCGATCAGGCGAAGCGCTGACCCATGGTCTATCCGCTTTCCGACAGCTGGCAGCGGTGGCTGGGCACCGAGTTCGAGGCGCCCTACATGCAGGCGCTGCGCGACTTCCTGGCCGCCGAGAAGGCCGCCAGGAAGGTCATCTATCCGCACTCGGCGGACTGGTTCCGCGCCTTCGATCTGACGCCGCTGGACCGGGTCAAGGTGGTGATCCTCGGGCAGGATCCCTACCACGGGCCGAACCAGGCCCATGGCCTCTGCTTCTCGGTGCGCCCCGGCGTTCGTGTCCCCCCGTCACTGGTCAATATCTACAAGGAGCTGCAGGCGGACGTGGGCTTCAGGCCGGTGGACCACGGCAACCTCGAGCACTGGGCGCGCCAGGGGGTGCTGCTGCTCAACACCTCGCTGACGGTGGAGCAGGGCAATGCCGGCTCTCACCGCGGCCGCGGCTGGGAGACCTTCACCGACCGCGCCATCGCCGCGGTGAGCGAGCATGCCGAGCCCACGGTGTTCCTGCTGTGGGGCAGCCATGCCCGTGAGAAGAAGGCGCTGATCGAACCGTCTCGCCATCTGGTGCTGGAGTCGCCGCATCCCTCACCGCTGTCGGCGCATCGCGGCTTCTTCGGAAACCACCACTTCTCCCGGGCCAATGCCTTCCTGGTGGAGCAGGGTCGCACGCCCATCGACTGGCAGCTCCCGGAGATGCCCTAAACCCGGTGTCGGGGAACAGCACAAGGCGAGGTGCGCCGGAGACCTGCCCCCGGACAAGCAGCGTGGCTTAACCTCAACGCGGGAACTGGGTAGAATGGCTCGCAATTTGCCGGCCGGGTCCATGCGACCAAGGTCGGCATCCAATTCTCCACCGCCCCCTTTCCCCGTCGCCACCGTGAAGAGGTCTCCCATGAGCGTCCACGCCATCCAGCATCCCTTGGTCCAGCACAAGCTGGGCCTGATGCGCGAAGCCGGCATCAGCACCAAGAGTTTCCGTGAGCTGGCCGGGGAACTGGCCAAGTTGTTGACCTACGAGGCGACCCAGGACCTGGAGCTCGAGACCCAGGAGATCGATGGCTGGAGCGGCAACAAGATCCCGGTCCAGCTGCTCAAGGGCAAGAAGGTCACCATCGTGCCGATCCTGCGCGCCGGGCTCGGCATGCTCGACGGCGTCACCGACCTGATCCCCAGCGCCCGGATCAGCGTGGTGGGGCTCTATCGCGACGAGGAGACCCTGGAGCCGGTGCCTTACTTCGCCAAGTTCGCCAATGATCTCGACGAGCGCCTGGCCATCGTCATCGACCCCATGCTGGCCACCGGTGGCACCATGGTGGCGACGCTGGACATGCTGCGCGAGCGCGGCTGCCAGCATATGAAGGTGATCGTGCTGGTGGCGGCCCCCGAAGGCATCAAGCGCGTGCAGGACGCCTACCCTGATATCGAGATCTACACCGCCGGGGTGGACGACCACCTCGACGATCACGGCTATATCGTGCCCGGCCTGGGTGATGCCGGGGACAAGATCTTCGGTACCCGCTGATTTGTTGCGATGGCTACCGTCACCTTCCTCTGTCACATGCGCCCCTGAGATCCCGCTCCAGGGGCGTTTTTCTGGAGACCTGCCATGACCGACCAGACGTCGGCCGTCCCCGCGGCGGCCGAGGCCCCCTTGAAGACCCTGCTCACCGGGGCCCAGATGCTCTTCGTCGCCTTCGGCGCCCTGGTGCTGGTGCCGCTGCTCACCGGGCTGGACCCCAGCGTGGCGCTGTTCACCGCCGGCGTGGGAACCCTGGTGTTCCACGGCATCACCGGCGTTACCGTGCCGGTGTTCCTGGCCTCGTCGTTCGCCTTTATCGCGCCGATCCAGGGCTCGGTGGCCAACTTCGGGATCCCCGCCACCATGGGTGGCCTGATGGCCGCGGGCTTCGTCTATGTGGCGATCTCCCAGGCGGTGCGCCTCAAGGGCACTGCCTGGCTGCATCGGCTGCTGCCGGCGGTGGTGGTGGGGCCGGTGATCATGGTGATCGGGCTGGCCCTGGCGCCGGTGGCGGTGAGCATGGCGACCGGCGAGACCAGCGACCACATCGGCTACGCCCCGGCGATCTTCCTCTCCATGACCAGCCTGCTGGTCACCCTGGTCCTGGCGGTGTTCGGCCGCGGCATCGTGCGCCTGATCCCGATCATGGGCGGCATCGTCACCGGCTATGTGCTGGCACTGATGATGGGCATGGTGGATTTCACGCCGGTACACGAGGCGGCCTGGCTGTCGATCCCTGCGTTCACCGCGCCGAGCTTCCACTGGGCGGCGATCCTGTTCATGATCCCGGTGGCCATCGCCCCGGCGGTGGAGCATATCGGTGACATGGTCGCCATCGGCTCTGTGACCCGCAAGAACTACCTGGAGAAGCCCGGCCTGCATCGCACCCTGCTGGGTGACGGCCTCGCCACCACCACCGCAGCACTGTTCGGTGGCCCGCCCAACACCACCTATTCCGAGGTGACCGGGGCGGTCACCCTGACCCGTGCCTTCAATCCGATGTACATGGTGGTGGCGGCCTGTCTCGCCGTCGGCCTGGCCTTCGTGGCCAAGCTCGGCGCGCTGCTGCAGACCATTCCGGGCCCGGTGATGGGCGGCATCATGACCCTGCTGTTCGGCTCCATCGCCGTGGTGGGCATGAACACCCTGGTACGCGCCGGCCATTCGCTGACTGCGCCGCGTAATCTGGTGGTGATCTCGCTGATCCTGGTGTTCGGCATCGGCGGCATGCAGTTCGGCGGCGGCCAGTTCACCCTGCAGGGCGTCAGCCTCGCCGCCCTGGTGGGCATCGTGCTCAACTGGGTGCTGCCCCGCGCCGAAGAAGACGAGTAGTCAGTCCCGATAGCGGCGGGTCAGGTCCCCGTAGGCGTCGATGCGGCGGTCCCGGCAGCTAGAGAGCGGTCAGATCCGCCGCAGGCGGCTCAGTCCCGATAGCGGCGGGTGAGATCCCCATAGGCATCGATGCGGCGGTCTCGTAGATACGGCCATATTCGCCGCACGTCCTCGCCGCGCTCCATGTCCAGGGTCACCAGCAGACGCTCGGCCTGCACCCCGGCGTGGGCCAGCAGTTCCCCCTGGGGCCCGGCGATGAAGCTGCCGCCCCAGAAGTCGATGCCGCGACCGACCTCGGAGTGGTCCGGTTCGTGGCCGACCCGGTTGGCGACAATCACCGGCACGCCGTTGGCCACCGCGTGGCTGCGCTGGATCAGCGTCCAGGCGTCCTTCTGGCGGGCCTTCTCGGCGTCGTCGTCGGCCGGGTCCCAGCCGATGGCGGTGGGGTAGAGCAGCAGCTCCGCCCCGGCCAGCGCCATCAGGCGTGCCGCCTCCGGGTACCACTGGTCCCAGCACACCAGCAGCCCAAGCCGGCCCAGCGAGGTGTCGATGGGCTGGAAGCCCTGGCCGCGGGCGTCGTCGGCATCCCCGGGGGTGAAGTAGAACTTCTCGTAGAAACCTGGATCGTCGGGGATATGCATCTTGCGGTAGTGGCCCACGGCGCCAAGCTTGCGGTCGTAGACCACCGCGGTGTTGTGGTAGAGCCCCGGCGCACGGCGCTCGAACAGCGAGCCTACCAGCACGATGTCGAGCTCGGCGGCGAGCGCCGCCAGGCGCGTGCCGGTGGGGCCGTCCAGGGGCTCGGCCAGGTCGAACAGCTCGGTGTCCTCGTACTGGCAGAAGTAGTGGGTGGCGTGCAGCTCCTGCAGCATGACCAGCTCGGCGCCGGCGGCGGCCAGCTCGCGGATGCCGGCCTCGCTCTCGGCCAGGCTCCTGGCCTTGTCGGGCCAGGCGGGCTGCTGGACCAGGCCGACCTTCAGATGGCGGGGCATGATAAAGCCTCCTCGGTTGTTCAGTGTCCGAGGCTATCCGGCGACAGTCTCCTTCCCCTCTGCGGACTATCGCCGGCGCCTCTTGACTCAGGTGAGTGTTGCCAGGCTGCCCTGGGGCAGCTGCATGGTCAGGCAGTGCAGGCTGCCGTGCTGGCGGATCACGCTCAGGCAGTCGATCGGAATGATATCCCGCCCCGGGAAGGCGCCGGCCAGGGCGGTGAGGGCCCGGGTATCGGCGGCGTCACCATAGACCGGCACCAGCACGGCACCGTTGATGATCAGGAAGTTGGCATAGGTGGCCGGCAGGCGGTGGCCGTCCACCGGGTCGAAGCAGGGGCGCGGCCAGGGCAGCGGCACCAGCCGGTAGGGCTCGCCATCACGGCGGCGCAGCGCTTTTAGCTCCGACTCCATGGCGGCCAGCGCCGGATAGTGGGGGTCGCTCTCGTCGTCGCAGCGCACGTAGGCGATGGTGGCCGGGTCGCAGAAGCGCGCCAGGGTGTCCACATGGCTGTCGGTGTCGTCGCCCTCCAGCTGGCCGTTGGTCAGCCACAGCACCCGGGTCACGCCGAAGTCCTCGTGCAGCCAGTTCTCCACCGCCTTTCGGTCGAGGCCGGGGTTGCGGTTGGGGTTGAGCAGGCACGCCTCGGTGGTCAGCAGGGTGCCGGCGCCGTCGCTCTCGATGGCGCCGCCCTCCAGCACCAGGCCGCGCTCGCTCACCGGGCAGGCGTAGACGCCGGCATCAACCAGGCGGCGGCTCAGGGTGTTGTCCCGTGCGGCGGGAAACTTGCCGCCCCAGCCGGTGAAGACGTAGTCGTGCAGGCGCAACTGGCCGTTTTCTTCCACCGCCAGCGGGCCGTGGTCTCGGGTCCAGGTGTCGTCGGCGGGTGCCACCACCAGATGCAGGCGCTTGTCCGGCACGCCCAGCCGGGCGAAACGGCCGGCCAGATGGGTGCGGGTGGCGGTGTCGGGCACGCTGACCAGCACATCCTGATAGCGGGCGATGGCCACCACCATGGCCTCCAGGGTGGCCTCGATGCGCTCGAGCAGCGGCGCCCAGTCGCTCTCTGGGCCGGGCCAGGTGAGCTGGACGGCATCCTGAGGATGCCATTCGGGAAGCAGGCGTTTGGCCATGGTCACAGAAAGCCCCGTTGGGTGGATCGGTGGATCAGGTCGCGAATGTAGGCATCAATGCACAACGATGCAAGTGGCACCGGTGCGGGTATCGCCCCTGCCGGATGCAGGCTTCGATGATAGTATTGGTTATTTTGAGGGGGAGTGTCGCTGACCAATCTGTCGCCTCCACCAAGGAGCCCCATGCCCTCGTTGACTCGTTCACTCTTGCCCTTCGCTATGGCGCTGCCGGTCAGCGACAGTTCCGATGTGAACGCCTTCCATGGTCGGGTCCGCGTCGAGGCCGCACGATGAAACGACCCGCCTTCGGGCTGGCCGGGCGGCGCATCATCATGCTGCTGCTTGTCCTGCTGGTGGCGCTCTTCCTCGGTGGCATGTGGCTGCTCTCCGGCCTCAACCTGCGCATCGCCGAATCGTCCCTGGCCGAGCTGCACCAGTACCAGATCCACGAGACCTTCCACGCCAACCTGGAGCGCATCGACGCCCACCATCGGCGCATGGAGCAGACTACCCAGGACCTGGCGCGGGTGGACCAGCTGCTCATCGAACTGAACGATGGGCGCGTGGCGGCCGAGGAGGCCCCGCGTCAGGCGCTGGCCGACTTTCCCGATGCCCAGCCGCTGATCGATGCGGTGCTCACCCCGATGCGCCAGGCCAACCTGCGGATCATGGCGACGGTGGGGGCGGGGGCGCTACTGCTGGCGCTGGTGATCCTGATTCTGGTAGCCGGCATGCTGCGCCAGCTGCGCACCCTCTATACCGATCCCCTGACCGGCCTGCCCAATCGAGCCCGCCTGCTGGCCGATCTGGAGGGGCAGAAGCCGGGCGCCCTGGTGCTGGTCAACGTCGACGGCTTCAAGCAGTTCAACGGCGTCTTCGGCCAGGCCTGCGGCGACCAGGTAATCCGCCACCTGGTGGCGCGCCTCGCCGGCGCGCTTGAGGGGCCTGAGTGGCGCGGCAGTCGGCTCTACCGCATGCCCGCCGACGAGCAGGCGATCTGGCTACCGGGCAGGCTCTCCCCGGCGGCACTGATGCAGCGACTCTGGACGCTGCAGGCGGCCGTGGGCAGCTCGCGGCTGACGTGGCGGGGGCAGGAGCTGGCGCTGCATGCCACCCTGGGGCTGGCCGCCACCTGGCAGCTCGAGCAGGAGGGCCGTGAGGCACTGATCTCCGCCGCCGGCATGGCACTGCGCCAGGCCCGGGAGCAGCAGCTGGGCAGCCGCATCCATGACCCCGGCATGCGAGTGCGGGAGGGCTACGAGCAGAACCTGGCCTGGGCCAATCGCCTCACTGCCGCCCTGGAGGAGGGGCGAATCGTCGCCTACTTCCAGCCGATTCTTACGCTTGCCAGCGGCCGGATCGCCAAGCACGAATGCCTGATGCGCCTGATCGACGAGCAGGGCGAGGCGATGAGCCCGGGTCAGTTTCTGGAGGTGGCGCGGCGTAGCCGGCTGCACCGGCGGCTGACCCTGACCATGCTCGAGTGCTGCCTGGCGGCCATGACCGACAGCGACCAGGCCTTTTCCCTCAACCTCTCCGCCGAGGACCTGGTGGATCCCGATGTGTGTGAGCCGCTGCTCGCCCGGGTGGCCGAGAGTGGCCTGGGCAGCCGGCTGATCCTCGAGATCCTCGAAACGCACAAGATCGGCAGCTATGCGGCGGTCAGCGATGCCATCGCCCGGGCCCGTGCCCTGGGGGTGAGCATCGCCATCGACGACTTCGGCACCGGCTACGCCAACTTCGAGCACCTGTTGCGCCTCGAGGTGGACCTGCTCAAGATCGATGGCAGCCTGATTCGCGACCTGGACAACGATCCCCAGGCCCTGACCCTGACCCGCGGCATTGTACGTTTCGCCCGGGAGCTTGGCCTCGAGACGGTGGCCGAGTTCGTGCATTGCCCCGAGGTGTTGGCGCGGGTGCGCGAACTGGGCATCGATCATGCCCAGGGTGCCTGCATCGGCATGCCCGTTCCGCAGCCGATGACCGAGCCTAGGCTGTCTTGAGCGACAGTCGTGCAAATCTACCGCAAGGCGCCGGCGCCCCGATGCAGTGGCGTCCAAAAAGCCTTACCATGGGCGCCCGCTGACAAGGAACGCCTCCATGCTCGACCGCCTGCCTTTCCTGATCGGGTTGCGCTACGTGCGCGCCAAGCGCCGCAACCACTTCATCTCCTTCATCTCGCTGACTTCCATGCTGGGCCTGATGCTCGGCGTGTCGGTACTGATCCTGGTGCTCTCGGTGATGAACGGCTTCGACCATGAGCTGCGCACCCGCATCCTCGGCATGGTGCCCCACGCCAAGGTCGAGTCGCGCACCGGCATGGTGGAGTGGGAATCCCTGGCCGCGCGGCTGATGGAGCGCGAGCGGGTGATCGGTGCCGCCCCCTTCGTGGAGCAGCAGGGCATGTTCTCGGTGGGCGGCCGCAACGAGGGCGCCATGGTCAATGGCATCCACCCCGAATGGGAGGATCGCGTTTCGATCATCGGCCGCCACATGCAGCAGGGGGAACTGGACGACCTGCAGCCGGGGGAGTGGAACATCGTGCTGGGCTCGATCCTGGCACGTCGACTCGGGATCGGGGTCGGTGACACCGTGACCCTGCTGGTGCCCGAGGCCTCGATCACTCCGGCCGGGGTCTTCCCGCGGCTCAAGCGCTTCACGGTGAGCGGGATATTCAGCGTTGGCGCCGATCTGGATGCGGCCCTGGCCTACGCCAATATCGAGGACATGCAGACCCTCGCGCGGCTCGGCGACGCCGTGGGTGGCCTGCGCCTGGAGCTCGACGACCTCTTCGAGGCCGGTGCGGAGACGCGCAGCATCATCAACGAGCTGGGGCCGGGCTATCGCGGTACCGACTGGACCTTCTCCCACGGCAGCCTGTTCCAGGCGATCCAGATGGAGAAGCGCATGATCGGGCTGCTCCTGACGGTGATCATCGCCGTGGCGGCCTTCAACATCGTCTCGACCCTGGTGATGGTGGTCACCGACAAGCATGCCGATATCGCCATCCTGCGTACCATCGGTGCCACGCCGCGCTCGATCATGGGCATCTTCATCGTCCAGGGACTGGCCATCGGGGTGATCGGTATCCTGGTCGGCGTGGTGCTCGGGGTGCTGCTGGCGCTGACCATCTCCAATATCATCGACGGGGTCGAGAGCCTGTTCGGCATCCAGTTCCTCGACGCCGGGGTCTACTTCATCAGCAACCTGCCCTCGCGCCTCGACTGGACGGACGTGCGTGATATCGTCGCGGCGGCCCTGGTCCTGACCTTCCTTTCTACCCTCTATCCGGCCTGGCGGGCGGCCAAGGTCAAGCCGGCGGAGGTGCTGCGCTATGAGTGAGACGACCATGCAAGCGACACCCGAGCAGGGCGCCCGCGCGGCGCTGGGCAGTATCATGCTGGAGTGCCTCGACCTGACCCGGGTCTACAGTGAGGGACCCCAGGACGTCACCGTGCTGGATGGCCTGGCGTTGACCGTCCACGCCGGCGAGCGGGTGGCCATCGTCGGCAGTTCCGGCTCCGGCAAGACCACCCTGCTCAACCTGCTGGGTGGCCTGGACCAGCCCACGCGCGGCGAAGTGCGCATCGCCGGCGAGTCGCTGCTGGCGTTGGGCGACGCGGCCCTGGGCCGTTTCCGCAACCGGCATATCGGCTTCGTCTACCAGTTCCATCACCTGCTGGCCGAGTTCACCGCCCTCGAGAATGCCGCGCTGCCGCTGATCGTGCGTGGGCAGCGCAAGAAGGATGCCGAGGCTCGCGCCCGGCAGCTGCTGGAGAGGGTAGGGATGGCCGAGCGCGCCAGCCACAAGCCCGGCGAGCTCTCCGGCGGCGAGCGTCAGCGGGTGGCCATCGCTCGGGCCCTGGTCACCGACCCGAGCCTGGTGCTGATGGACGAGCCCACCGGCAACCTGGACCAGCATACCGCGGCCAGCATCCTGGCGCTGATGGATGAGCTGGCGCGCACCTCCGCCTGTGCTTTCGTGATCGTGACCCACGACCCGGCGCTGGCGGCCCATCAGGACCGGGTCATGCGCCTGGACGAGGGGCGCCTGACCGAGCAGCCGCGGGGCCCGGAGGCGGGCTGAGCCCACCCCCGGCAAGCTGCCATCACTCGGTATCAGCAAACGGCCGTCCCTTGGGGCCGGCCGTTTGCGTAGGCGGGAAAGGTGGAGGTTACAGCGGGTCGTCCTCGCAGGGCGTTTCACGCCGACGCCGCCGCCGGGCCTTCCAACTGCGCGAGACCTGCCAGCGCCAGATCAGCCGGATCACCAGATTGCCGAGCAGTGCCAGGGCGATGGCGGTGACCACCGAGCCCACCGCCAGAACGGGCAGAATATCGGCCATCTGCTCGGCGATCCAGCGGGTGGAGAGGCGATCCGGGACCTCACGGGCCGGGGTGTTCATCAGCCAGGCGCCCAGCCGGTAGTTGCCATAGAAGATCAGCGGCATGGTCAGCGGGTTGGTGATCCACACCAGGCCCACGGAGAGCGGCAGGTTGGCGCGAGCCAGCCAGGCGCCAAGGGCGGCCACCGCCATCTGGAAGGGGATCGGCAGCATGGCGCTGAACAGGCCCACCGAGAAGGCGTTGGCCACGCTGCGACGACTCAGCACCCAAAGGGCGGGGTTGCCGATGAGGTGACTCATGAAACGCAGCGAGCGCTGACGCCTGAGTGTCTCGGGGTGGGGCATGTAGCGCTGTAGTAAGCGGCGCGGCATGGCGTCGGGCTCGCAGCATCGTGACGCCAGCTATTATCCATACATGAACCTGCCTACGCCATGGCGGCGCTTACACGCAGGGCGCCGTGGACGGGCAGTCATGCATCCACCCGGAGCAAGGGAATGCGACCAGGAATGGCCATCCCTCTGGCCCTGGCCGTCCTCGTTGGCCTGGGGCTGGGCAGCCGCCCGCCCCCGGGGCTGATCGAGGGGCTCGGTCTTCTCGCCCTGCCGGTGCTGGCCCTGCGACGGCCGGCCGCCTGGCTGCCCCTGGCGGCGCTGGTCGGGGTGACCGTCGGCGTGCTGCTGGCTCGCGGCGCGATCCTGCCGGAGGGACTGATCCGCGAGGATCTCGCCGTCGAGGGCCGCCTGATAGAGGTCGTTGAGGAGGCTCGTCTGACCCGCCTGACGCTTGAGGTGGCGAGCTGCCGTCCCCTGGCCGAGGGGCGCCCCGACTGCGATCGCCTGCAGCGGGTGCGTTTGAGCGCCTTCGAGGCACCGCCCATGCAGCCCGGCGAACGCTGGTCGCTGACCGTTCGTCTGCGCCCGCCGGCGGGCTTCGCCAATCCGCATACCTTCGACTATGAGGCCTGGCTTTGGCGCGAGGGCATCCA
Organism: Halomonas sp. HK25; assembly: GCF_047795635.1. Lineage (GTDB taxonomy): Bacteria > Pseudomonadota > Gammaproteobacteria > Pseudomonadales > Halomonadaceae > Halomonas. The sequence goes on from NZ_CP181044.1 coordinate 1,660,547, forward strand.
GGCCACTGGCTATGTGCGCCCTGAGCCGTCGCCGCGGCGGCTGGCCGAGTCCATGCCGGGTCTGCGCGAGCGGGCCCTGGCCTATCTGGAGAGGCGTGAGTTACCGCCACGCGCCCAGCGCTGGCTGGCGGCCCTGACCCTGGGCGCCGGCGAGAGGCTGACCGCCGAGGATTGGGCGCTGCTCAACGCCAGCGGCACCACCCACCTGATGGTGATCTCCGGGCTGCACGTGGGGCTGGTGGCGGGCTTCGCCCTGCTGCTGGGGCGCGGGGCGGCCCGGCTGGCGACGCCGGGCCGCTGGCGCCTGGCGGTGTGGCCCTGGTGGCTGGCCGGCGCGGCGGCGGCGGGCTATGCGACCCTCTCGGGCCTGGAGCCACCGGCGCTGCGCGCCCTGGTGATGGCGCTGGTGGGGCTCTGGGTGGCCAGCGGCCGCCACGCCCCGGGCCCCTGGCAGGGCTGGTGGCTGGCGCTGGCCGTGGTGCTGCTGCTCGACCCCATTAACGCCTGGCGCCCGGGGCTGTGGCTCTCCTTCCTGGCGGTGGCGCTGCTGATCCTGGCCTGGCAGGGGCGGCCTCGTCCGCGGGGGGCGCGCGGCTGGCTATGGGCGCTGGTCAGGACCCAGCTGCTGCTGGCGCCGCTGATGGCCGCGGCAGTGCTGCTGGCCTTCGCTCGCCTGGCGCCGGCAGCGCCGCTGGTCAACCTGGTGGCCGTGCCGGTGGTGAGCAGCCTGCTGGTGCCGATGGGGCTGCTGGGCTGGCTGCTCGCCCCCCTGCCGCCGATCTCGACGCTGTGTTGGTGGCTGTTCGCCCACCTGACGGAAGCGCTGGCCCGGTGGTTGGAGGCGGCGGTGGTCTGGCTGCCGCTGTGGCTCCCCGATCCGGCCCTGGTGACGCCGCTGGCGTTTTGCCTGGGGCTGGTGGCGCTGCTCTGGGTACTGCCGGGGCTGGCGGGCCCGCTGCGCGCCGCGGGCAGCCTGGCACTGGCCGCGGTGGCCATGGGCCTGGCGCCGTCGGGCATTCCCCATGGCCAGCTGGAGGTGCGGGTGCTGGACGTGGGACAGGGGCAGCTGGTGGAGCTGCGTACCGCGGGCTACCGAGCGCTCTTCGATGCGGGGCCGCGCTTCGCCTCCGGGTTCGCCCCTGTCAGCGTCCTGTGGCCCCCGGGCCAGCGCTTCGATGAGGTGATCGTCAGCCATGACGACATCGACCACGCCGGCGGGGTGCCGGTGCTGGTTGAGGGCCATCGGGTGGGGCGCTTCCTGGCGCCGTCCGGCGAGGCCATCGGCGTGCCCTTCGCGTTTTGCCGGGCCGGGGGGCGCTGGGAGCGGGACGGCGTGCACTTCCGCTTCCTGTGGCCGCCGGAGGACACGGCCGCACTGACCAGCAACGACCGCTCCTGCGTGCTGGAGGCGAGCGCGGGCGGGCAGCGACTGCTGATCACCGGCGACGTGGGGCGCCGGGTGGAACGCGCCTTCCTGCTCGACGCCGAGGCGCCGGTGACCCTGCTGGTGGCCGGCCACCACGGCAGCCACACCAGTTCCGGGCCCCAACTGGTCCAGTGGCTCACCCCGCGACATGTGGTCTACAGCGCCGGCCGGCGTAACGCCTTCGGCCATCCCCACGATGAGGTGGTGAGACGCTTCCGGGCGGCGGAGAGCTGCCAGTGGAGTACGGCGCTGGATGGAGCCCTGACCTTCCGGCTCGGGGGAGGGGCAGGGTGGTCCGTTGACAGCGTGCGGCGTCAGCCCTGGCGGTGGAGCGGTGTCGGAGCCGACTGCCTTGCGTTAGAATCGCCCTGAGATCGGGAACACGGATAAAGGGCACCTTCGAGGGAAAGCGCATGGACATGATGGAGGCCCTGATCGCCGGGGGCTGGCTGATGCTGCCGCTGCTCGGCTGTTCGTTGCTGGCCACGGTGATCATCATCGAACGATTCTGGACCCTGCGCGCCGGGCGCATCGCTCCCCCGGGGCTCGGCCAGGAGGTGTGCAACCTGGTGGCCCGCGGCCAGATCAACCTCTTCTGGCTGGAGAGCCACTCGCCGCTGGGCGGGGTGCTGGCCGCAGGGATGCGCAACGCCCGGCTCGGCCATGAGCAGGTACGGGCTCGGCTGCAGGAGGCGGGCACGGCGGTGATCCACGACATGGAGCGCTTCCTCAGCCCGCTGGGCACCATCGCCGCCATCGCTCCGCTGATCGGCCTGCTGGGCACGGTGGTGGGGATGATCGAGGTCTTCTCGGTGCTCGTCGCCGGCGACGGCGCCAGCCGCACCGCCGATCTGGCCGGCGGTATCTCCCGTGCCCTGGTGACCACCGCGGCGGGTCTGACCGTGGCGATTCCGGCGCTGATGTTTCATCGCTACTTCCTGCGCCGGATCGAGGACATCACCGTGCGCATGGAGGAACAGTCGGGCCAGGTGGTGGAGTTTCTCGCGCACTACGGCGGCGAGTTGACCCTGGCCGAGCGACACGAGCCCACCGGTGAGGAGGAGCGCCTCGAGGCCGACGGTCGTCTGGCGCCAAGGGTGAAACGTTCGTGAGGTTTGCGCGCACCCGCCGCGACCCGGTGGAGGTCAACCTTACGCCGCTGATCGATGTGGTGTTCCTGCTGCTGATCTTCTTCATGGTCTCCACCACCTTCGAGACCCGCCAGGCGCTGGAACTCACGCTGCCGGAGACGACCAGCGGTGTCGCCGCTGAGGTGTCGCCGGTGACGGTGGTGATCACCGCGGCCGGGGTCTACCGGCTCGGCGAGCGTGAGCTGGCCCCGGCCGAGCTGCCCGCCGCGCTGGCCGCCGAGGCCGAGCAGGCCCGCGAGCACGGCCTGGTGGTGGAGGCCGACGGCCGCGCCAGCCACGCCGACGTGGTGCATGTGCTCGACCAGGCCGGCCTGCAGGGCATCCAGCGGGTGCGTATCGCCACTACCGAGAGCCGCTCGAGCGAGACGTTGTCCAGCGAGTTCTGGCCCAGCGAGATCTGGCCCAGCGAGACCATTTCCCCACCAGCGGAGACGCCGTGAACCAGGACGGGACCCCTCAACACTCGGGCTGGACGCTCTACAAGCGCCTGCTGAGCTATGTGCGCCCCCACTGGCGCTCCTTCGCCCTGGCGATCGTCGGCTATGTCATCTATGCCGCCTCCAGCACGGCCCTGGCCGAGATGATGAAGCGGCTGATCGATGGCATCCAGGACCCCGACGCCGGCTTCCGGCTCTTTCTGCCGATGTTCGTGGTGGGCATGTTCGCCGCCCGCGGGCTGGGTACCTTCCTCGGCACCTACTTCATGAGCAACGTGGCGCGCAACGTGGTTCACGCCCTGCGCTGCAACGTCTTCGACCACATGTTGCACCTGCCGGGACGCTTCTTCGACAGCCATTCCAGCGGCCACTTGATCTCGCGGGTCACCTACCACGTGGAGCAGGTGACGGGGGCGGCCACCAAGGCACTGACCATCCTGCTGCGCGAAGGGCTGTTCGTCATTGGCCTGGTCAGCTACCTGCTGTGGACCAACTGGATGCTGACCCTGCTGTTCCTGACGGTGACGCCGCTGATCGGCGGCGTGGTCAGCTATGCCAGCAAGCGCTTTCGGCGCATCTCTGCGCGCATTCAGGCCTCCATGGGCGACGTGACCCACGTTGCCTCCGAGGCCCTCTCCGGCTATCGGGTGGTGCGCACCCATGGCGCCGAAGGCTTCGAAAAGGCGCGCTTCGCGGCGGCCAGCGAGTACAACCGCCAGCAGAGCATGAAGGAAGCCTTGACCAAGGCGATCAGCACCCCGGTCATTCAGCTGCTGGTGGCGCTGGCGCTGGCGGTGCTGGTGTGGCTGGCGATGTCGCCGGCGCTGATGGATAACATGACTGCCGGTGAGTTCGTGGCCTTCATCACCGCCGCCTCGCTGATGGCCAAGCCGGTGCGCCAGCTCACCGAGATCAACAGCGAGATCCAGAAGGGGCTGGCCGCCGCCGCCGAGCTGTTCGGCTTGCTGGAGGTGCCCGCCGAGCGCGACGAGGGCCACCATGAAGCCGAGCGTCTCGAGGGCCGGGTGCGTCTCGAGGGTGTGCGCTTCCGCTACGCAGAGGGCCAGCCGGAGGTGCTCAAGGGGATCGACCTGGATGTGGCCCCGGGGGAAATGATCGCCATCGTCGGCCGCTCGGGCAGCGGCAAGTCGACCCTGGTGGGACTCCTGCCGCGCTTCTACCGGCCCACCGAGGGGCGAGTGCTGATCGACGACGTGCCCCTGGATGACTACCGGCTGGCGCCGCTGCGCCGCCAGATCGCCCTGGTGTCCCAGCAGGTGACCCTGTTCAATGCCAGCATTGCCGACAACATCGCGTACGGCGTACCGGGTGCCGACCCGGCGGCCATCGAGGCCGCCGCTCGGGCCGCCCACGCCCACGAGTTCATCGAGCGCCTGCCCGGTGGCTATGCCACCGTGGTGGGCGACAACGGCGTGATGCTCTCCGGCGGCCAGCGCCAGCGCCTGGCCATCGCCCGTGCCATCTTCAAGGATGCGCCGTTGCTGATCCTCGACGAGGCCACCTCGGCATTGGACACAGAATCCGAGCGCCATATCCAGGCGGCCCTGGAAGAGGTCTGCAAGGGCCGCACTACCCTGGTGATCGCGCACCGTCTGTCGACCATCGAGCGCGCCGACCGCATCCTGGTCATGGAGCAGGGTGAGGTCATTGAGCAGGGCAGCCACGCCGAGCTGATCGGCCGTGACGGCGCCTACGCGGCGCTGCATCGCCTGCAGTTTCAGGAAGCGGACCCGGCATGAGGGGGGTGGGGGAGCGCTGGCTGGCGGCGGCCTATGCGGGCTCGCCCTGGCTGGCCCTGCTGCGCCCTCTGGAGGGGCTCTATCGCGTCGCCGTAGCGCGTCGCAGCGCCGCCTACGCTGCGGGCCGCCGGGAGGTATGGCACGCCCCGGTGCCGGTGATCGTGGTGGGCAACCTGACCCTGGGCGGCACCGGCAAGTCGCCGCTGGTGGCCTGGCTGGTGCGCCATCTCGTCGCGTGCGGCTGGCGACCCGGCATAATCTCTCGCGGCTATGGTGGGAAGAGCGCCGCCTATCCTCTGCTGGTCGATGACCAGACGCTTGCGGCGCAGTGCGGCGATGAGCCGCGCATGCTGGCCGACCAGGCCGGCGTGCCGGTGGTGGCCGACCCGGACCGGCCCCGCGGCGCCCGGCGGCTGCTGGCGGAAGGTTGCGATATCCTGATCAGTGACGATGGCCTCCAGCACCTGGCGCTGGGGCGCGATCTCGAACTGGTGGTGGTGGACGGTGCGCGGGGCTTCGGCAACGGGCGCTGCCTGCCGGCCGGGCCGCTGCGTGAACCGCTCTCGCGCCTCGGCGGCGTGGATGCCGTGGTGGTCAACGGCGAGCCCGCCTTCCCCCCGCCCGCCGGGGCCTTTCGCATGGGCCTGGCGCCGGTGGCCTGGCGGCGTCTGGGCGACGGTGAGCGGCGTGCGCTCTCGCCGCTACCGTTCGACGGTCCGGTGCACGCCGTGGCTGGCATCGGCCGCCCGGCGCGCTTCTTCGAGACCCTGGCGGGGCTGGGCGTCGAGGCGATGCCGCACCCCTTCGGCGACCACCACGCCTATCGCGCCGCGGAGCTCGCCTTCGATGATGGCCGGCCGCTGGTGATGACCGCCAAGGATGCCGTGAAGTGTCGCGGCCTGGCACCCACGGACAGCTGGGTGCTGGAGGTCGAGGCCGCGCCCGATCCCGCCTTCGTTCGCTGGTTCGAGGAGCGGCTGGCGGCGCTGTGCCCGCCGCCGGCGGACACCCGGGACGACATGAATTCGCGAGCCGGCGGTGCGCCGGCTCACCATCAGGAGTGAGGTGAACACGATGGACAAGGAACTGCTGGCCATGCTGGTCTGCCCGCTGTGCAAGGGCAAGCTCAAGTACCGGCGCGAGGCCGAGGAGCTGCACTGCCTGTTCGACGGCCTGGCCTATCCGGTGCGCGACGGCATCCCGGTGATGCTGCCCGAGGAGGCGCGCCAGCTCAGCGTCGACGAGAAGCTTCATGATTCGCCCGGACGCACGGGGGAGACGTGATGGCCGAGCGCGAGTTCATCGCCGTCATTCCGGCACGCTTCGCCTCCTCACGCCTGCCCGGCAAGCCCCTGGCCCAGATCGCCGGCGAGCCCATGGTGGCCCATGTCTGGCGGCGCGCCTGCGAGAGCCGGGCCGTCCGGGTGGTGGTGGCCACCGACGATGCCCGCATCGAGACGGCCCTGGCGCCGCTTGGCGCCGAGGTGCTGATGACCCGCGGTGACCACCCCTCCGGCACCGACCGCCTGGCCGAAGTGGCCGAGCGGCTGGGCCTGGCCGAGGAGGCCGTGCTGGTCAACGTCCAGGGTGACGAGCCGCTGATACCGGCGACGCTGATCGATCAGGTGGCCGACCGGCTGTTCGACGATCCCGAGGCCTCCATCGCCACCCTGGCCGAGCCGATCAGCGACGTGGAGAGCCTCTTCAATCCCAACGTGGTGAAGGTGGTTCGGGCACTCTCCGGCCGTGCACTCTACTTCTCTCGCGCCCCCATCCCCTGGGATCGCGACGCCTTCGTCGCGCGCCCCGACCTGCTCGAGACCGACGCCTGGCTGCGCCACATCGGCCTCTACGCCTATCGCGTCGGCTTTCTGGCCGAGTATCGTGACTGGTCACCCGCGCCGCTGGAGCGGCTCGAGCATCTTGAGCAGCTGCGTGCCCTGCATCACGGTCACGCCATTCAGGTGGCCCTGGCCCGAGAGCCCCATCCCGCCGGGGTCGATACCGCCGAGGACCTGGCCCGGGTGCGGGCCCTGCTGGACACCGCCAACGACAGGGGAGGTGACTGATGCGTGTGCTGTTCGTCTGCCTGGGCAATATCTGCCGTTCGCCAACCGCCGAGGGGGTGTTCCGTCGCCTGCTCGACGAGCGTGGGCTGGCTCACCGGGTCGAGGTCGACTCCTGCGGCATCGGCGACTGGCATGTCGGCAAGGCGCCGGATCCGCGCACTCATGAGGCCGCCACTCGCCGTGGCATCGACCTCTCGGCGCTGCGCGCCCGCCAGCTGGCGGATTCGGACTTCGCCACCTTCGACTACCTGCTGGCCATGGACCACGACAACCTGGCGGCCATGCATGCCCGCGCACCCGAGACACTCGACGCCCATCTGGGGCTGTTCCTCGAGTTCGCCGGCCAGCCAGATCGCGCCGTGCCTGACCCCTACTATGGCGGCGAGCAAGGCTTCGAGGAGGTGCTCGACCTGGTGGAGCAGGGGGCTCGCGGCCTGCTGGCACAGATCGAGGCGCAGCTGGAGCGCCGTCCTTGAATCCGGTGCCTTATCCTCCGCGTGACCTGTCGAGTGCCAGTACCCTGGGCCTGCCCTGCATGGCGGAGCATTTCGCCGCCCCCGCGAGCCTGGCCGAGTTGCAAGCGGCCCTGGCCGAGGCGCGCGCCCGGGGGTGGCCGCTGACCCTGCTCGGCGGCGGCAGCAACCTGATCCTGCCGGAGCGCCTGTCCGGGCTGGTCATCCGGCCGGCCATGGCGGGCTGGTGGGTCGAGGAGGGTGAGGGCGACAGGGTGCGGGTCCACGCCGAGGCGGGGGTGGTCTGGCACGATCTGGTGATGGCCCTGGCCGGCCAGGGCCTGTGGGGGACCGAGAACCTGGCGCTGATTCCCGGCCACTGTGGTGCGGCGCCGATCCAGAATATCGGCGCCTACGGGGTCGAGCTCTCCGAGGTGCTCGAGGCACTGCAGGTGGTGGACCTGGCGGACGGTCGCGAGGCCTGGATGACGCCCCAGGCGTGCGCCTTCGGCTATCGGGACAGCGTCTTCAAGGGCCGCCTGGCGGGGCGGGTAGTGATCACCCGTCTGGTGCTGAACCTTTCCCGCCGGGGAGAGGCACGGCTCGGCTACGGCGACCTGGCTGGTCGAGTGGGAAAGGACCCGACGCCACTGGAAGTGGTCGAGGCGGTGTGTGCCATTCGCCGCGACAAGCTGCCCGACCCGGCTCGGCTCGCCAACGCCGGCAGCTTCTTCAAGAACCCCGTGGTGGAGGCGGCGCTGGCCGAGCGTCTGCTGGCCCTGGATCCCGAGATGCCGCATTTTCCCCAGCCCGACGGGCGGGTCAAGCTGGCCGCCGGTTGGCTGATCGACCAGAGTGGCCTCAAGGGCCTCTGCGAGGGGCACTTCGGTGTGCATGATCGTCAGGCGCTGGTGCTGGTGCACTTCGGCGGGGGCAGTGCCGCGGAGCTGCTCGCCTTCGCCGAGCGGGTGGCCCGCCGCGTGCTTGAGCGCTTCGGCGTGGCCCTGGAGCGCGAGCCGCGCCTGGCCGGCTAGCGATCACATGGCCTGATGGCCTGACCTGAAACGACCGCGCCCGCAGCCATGGCTGCGGGCGCGGTCATTTGGGGGAGATTTCTCCTAGCGCTGAGGGCTCTCCTGGGCCTTGGCTTCCAGCTCACGACGGCGGATTTCGCGCGGGTCGTTGTGAGCGCGGCGACGACGACGGCTGGCGCGGCGCTCCTCCGGCGTCTTCTCGGCCTTGGCGTCAGCCGCGGCGGGCTTCTGCGCAGCCGGCTGTTGCTCGGCCTTGGGGGCTTCGGCTGTCACGTCTGCCTTGGCCGCGGCCGGCTTCGACTGCGGCGCGGCCTTGGGCGCTTCGGCCTTCGGTGCGGCCGGCTTCGACTCGGCCTTGGGTGCTTCAGGCTTAGCGTCGGCCTTTGCTTCGGCGGGCTGCTGCGCGGCTGGCTGCGATTGAGGCTCGGCCTTGGAAGCTTCGTGCTTGGCCTCGGCGGGCTTCTGCGCGGTCGGCTGCGGCTGGGCCTTGGGTGCTTCAGGCTTCGCGTCGGCCTGGGCCTCGACGGGCTTGGGCGCGGTCGGCTGCGGCTCGGCCTTGGGCGCCTCCGGCTTCACGTCGGCCTTGGACTCGGCGGGCTGCTGCGCAGCTGGCTGCGATTGAGGCTCGGCCTTGGGCGCTTCAGGCCTAGCGTCGGCCTTGGCCCCGGCGGGCTTCTGCGCGGCCGGCTGCGGCTCGGCCTTCGGTGCGTCGGCCTTGGCCTCGGCGGGCTTCTGCGCGGCCGGCTGCGGCTCGTCCTTCGGTGCGTCGGCCTTGGTCTCGGCGGGCTTCGGCGCGGCCAGCTGCGGCTCGTCCTTCGGTGCGTCGGCCTTGGCTTCGGCGGGCTTCTGTGCGGTCGGCTGCGGCTCGACCTTGGGCGCTTCGGCTTTTACTTCTGGCTTCGCTTCGGGCTTGGGCTCCGCCTTCGCCTCAGTCTGCGCCACAACCTTGGGCTCGGCCTTCGCTTCGGGCTTGGGCTCCGCCTTCGCCTCAGTCTGCGCCACAACCTTGGGCTCGGCCTTCACGTCAGGCTTGGCGGCTTCGACCTTGTCCGCCTGGGGGGCGTCGGCTATTGCTTCCGCTTGGACCTCGGCCGCTTCAGCCTGGAGTCGCTGCTGCTCGGCTTCGGCCTTGGGGTTGATGGCATACTGACGGCTGCGGTTGCGCGGGTTGTTGCGGATGCGCTTGGGCTTGCCATCGTCTACCGGGGTCTCGGCCCTGGGGGCTGCGGTCTTCGCCTCCGACGACTTGTCGGTAGAGCGATCGTCACGCTTGTCACCGCCGCGGGAGCGACGCGAGTCGTCGCGGGGCTTCTCGTCACGGGCCCTGTCGTCACGGGTCCTGTCGTCGCGCGCCTTGTCATCACGGGGCTTCTCGTCCCTGGACTTCTCGTCACGTGACCGGGGTGCCTCCTGCTGGCGAGCCTGGCGGCCATCGTCCTGGCGTCCGCGGCCACGACCGCCGCGGCTACCGCGGTTGTCACGGCTCTCGGGGCTGTCGGTCTTGCTTTCGCCGCGCTCGCTCTCCTGGCGTGTCGCGCTACGACGCTCTTCGTTGCGCGGGCGACGCTGACGGTTGTTGCGGCCGCCGCGCTCGTCATCGCGCTGTGAGGGCTTGCGGGCGCCGTTGTCACCGCGGGATTCCTCGGCGCGGGAGGCGGGCTTCTGTCCGCTGTCGGCAGGCGCTTCGTCGCCACCCAGCAGCTTGGCGAGGCCCTTGACCAGTCGGCCCAGCACGCCGGCCTGGGGCTCGGCGACCGGTGGCCTGGCGGGGCTCTTGGCCGCCGGGGCAGACGCCGCTGGGGCAGGCGTCGCCGGTGCAGACGTCGCTGGGGCAGAGGCAGCAGGGGCCTCTGCCTGGGCAGTCGGGGCCTCTTGCTGCTGCAGGGAGGCGGGCGCGGGCTCGTGGTGGATCACCGTCTTCACCGCCGCCTCGGCGCGCTGGGCCGGCTTGGCGAAGGTGGACTCGGGCTCGCGGCCGACCTCGGTCTCGGTGGAGAGCTCGAAGCTGGAGAGGGAGGCGGTGCCATCCTCGTCCACATGGTCGTCGCGCAGGCGCTGGACATCATAGTGGGGGGTGTCCATCTCGGTGCTTGGCAGCAGCAGGACCCGCACGCCCTGGCGACGTTCGATCTCGGCCAGCACGGCGCGCTTCTCATTGAGCAGGTAGGTGGCGACCGGCACCGGGAGGATGGCGCGGATTTGTGCGCTGCGATCCTTCATGGCCTCTTCCTCGATCAGGCGCATGATCGACAGCGAGATCGAGCGAACGTCGCGGATGGTGCCCTGTCCGACGCAGCGCGGGCAGACCACGCCGCTCGTCTCGCCAAGCGAGGGTCGCAGGCGCTGGCGGGACATCTCCATCAGGCCGAAGCGCGAGATACGGCCGATCTGCACCCGGGCGCGGTCCAGCTTCAGCGCGTCGCGCATGCGGTTCTCGACGTCGCGCTGGTTGCGCGCCGGGCTCATATCGATGAAATCGATGACCACCAGGCCGCCGATGTCGCGCAGGCGCAGCTGGCGGGCGGTCTCGTCGGCGGCCTCCAGGTTGGTCTGCAGCGCCGTCTCCTCGATGTCGCTGCCGCGGGTAGCGCGGGCCGAGTTGATGTCGATGGAGACCAGCGCCTCGGTGTGGTCGATGACAATGGACCCACCGGAGGGCAGTTTCACCTCACGCTCGTAGGCGGTCTCGATCTGCGACTCGATCTGGAAGCGCGAGAAGAGCGGCACTTCGTCGACGTAGAGCTTGATCTTCTGCTGGTAGGAGGGCATCACCTGGCGGATGAAGGCCAACGCCTCCTGATGGACCGCCTCGCTGTCGATCAGCACCTCGCCGATATCCTGGCGCAGGTAGTCGCGCATGGCGCGGATGATGACGTTGGACTCGCGGTAGATCAGGAAGGGGGCGGATCGCTTGCCAGCCTCGGCGGTGATCGACTCCCACACCTGCACCAGGTAGTCGAGGTCCCACTGCAGCTCCTCGGGGGAGCGGCCGATGCCGGCGGTGCGCACGATCAGGCCCATGCGGTCGGGCACGGTGAGCTGACCCATGGCCTCCTTGAGCTGGCTGCGCTCCTCGCCCTCGATCCGTCGGGAGATGCCGCCGGCCTTGGGGTTGTTGGGCATCAGCACCAGGAAGCGGCCTGCCAGGCTGATGAAGGTGGTCAGCGCCGCGCCCTTGTTGCCACGCTCCTCCTTGTCGACCTGGACGATCACCTCCTGGCCCTCCCTCAGCACCTCCTTGATGCTGGGGCGGCCCGAGGCGGGCTCCTTGACGAAGTACTCGCGGGAGATCTCCTTCAGCGGCAGGAAACCGTGGCGATCGGCACCGAAATCGACGAAGGCGGCCTCCAGGGAAGGCTCGATGCGGGTGATCTTGCCGCGGTAGATATTGGCTTTCTTCTGTTCCCTGGCACCGGATTCGATGTCCAGGTCGTAGAGGCGTTGTCCATCGACCAGCGCGACGCGCAGCTCTTCGGGCTGGGTCGCATTGATGAGCATCCGTTTCATGTTATCTCGCACTATAAGGCGCCGGCGAGTTCGACGTGGCGAACCTCTGTGTGCTGCGTGCCTGTTCTCAGCGTATCGCAGGAATACGCATATTCACGGCCGTGGCGGTTTGATAACGACGCGTCACGGCACGAGCGGTTGAGTACGGGGCGGAGGCAAGACATGTCTCGGCGGGGGTCACCCATCCGGCCCTGCGGTCACCGCCAACACCTGGCATTCATCGATTCGCCGCCGCCGGTCTCCGGCACGCTGTTGGACGTGTCCCGTGGCCTGCCGATGCTCCATGACGGGGGAAACATCGGGGGATCCGGGCGTGGCGCTGTATCGCTGTCTTTCCGTTGCTGCGGGCGGCGGGACGTGTCGACGTCGTCGCGGCCTGATCTTTTCGCTTCGGCCTGCGTGTCTGTCGTGCAGGCGCCTGGGGGACTCATTTCGGCCCATTGAAGCGAACCAGTAATATAACAGCAACAGGGCCTCGCCAGCAATTGGCGCGCCGGGGCGCCCACTGCGATAGAATGCGGCTTTTGGTAGTTTCCGGCAGTGGAGTCTCGGCATGGCCGAAGGACGCGACGTACAGTGGGTCGAGGTGACGGAAGGACAGGATGGCCAGCGGGTCGATAATTTCCTGCTGACCCGCATCAAGGGGGCGCCGCGTGCGCTCATCTATCGCATCGTGCGCAAGGGCGAGGTGCGAGTGAACAAGAAGCGCGTCAAGCCGGACACCCGCCTGGCCATCGGAGACCTGGTGCGCATCCCACCGCTCAAGCTCTCGCCCCGTGAGGCGGTCCGCGAAGTCAGCGACAACCTGCGCAACCTGCTGGCCGGCAGCGTGCTGGTGGAGGGGCGCGACTGGCTGGTGATCAACAAGCCGGCGGGTCTCGCCGTTCACGGCGGTAGCGGGGTCAAGATCGGCCTGATCGAGGCGCTTCGGCAGGTACGCGAGGACCTCGACTTCCTGGAGCTGGTCCATCGTCTGGATCGCGATACCTCCGGCTGTCTGCTTCTGGCCAAGTCGCGCCCGGCGCTGCTGGCGCTGAACACTGCCCTCAAGCAACAGCAGATGGACAAGCGCTACCTGGCACTGGTGGCCGGCCGCTGGCCGGCGCGGCGTGACTATGTGGCGGCGCGGCTGGACCGTTACACCCTGGCCAACGGCGAGCGTCGAGTGCGGGTCGACCCGGGCGGCAAGGTTTCGCGTACCCGCTTCGCGGTGCGTGAGGCCTTTGCGAGGGCGACCCTGATGGAGGCCGAGCCGGTCACCGGGCGCACCCACCAGATCCGCGTGCATGCGGCACACGCCGGCCAACCGCTGCTCGGCGACGACAAGTACGCCAGCCGCGACAGCCAGCGGCTCAGCGCATCGCTCGGGGTTGCACGGCTGTTCCTGCACGCCGAGTCGCTGACCTTCCCCGAGCCCACCAGCGGCCGCCCGGTGCAGATCAAGGCGCCGCTCCCCGAGGAGCTGCAGGCGGTGCTGGCCCGCGCTCGCCGCGACGCCTGAGCCCCTGTTCGACTTTACGCACCGATCACACGCATCGACCACACGGAGACGACAATGCGCTATCGACTGGTGATCTTCGACTGGGATGGCACCCTGATGGACTCGGTGGCACGCATCGTCGACTGCATGCAGGCGGCGTCGCGGGAGGCCGGCTGGGGTGAGCTCGCGCCGGCGAGCGTGCGGAATATCATCGGCCTGGGGCTGCCCGAGGCGATCGCCAGCCTGTGCCCCGGCATCGATCCGGAGCGCGCCGAACTGCTGCGCAGCCGCTACGCCTGGCACTTCGTGGAGGGCAACGACACGCCCATGCGCTTCTTTTCGGGCGTCGAGGAGGGGCTTGTCGGCCTGCGCGGTCGCGGCGGCCAGCGCCTGGCGGTGGCCACCGGCAAGAGCCGCCGCGGCCTCGACCGGGTCTTTCGCGAGAGCGACAGCGGGCGCTGGTTTCACGCTAGCCGTACCGCCGACGAGACCCGCTCCAAGCCCCATCCGCTGATGCTGGAGGAGCTGCTGGTCGAGCTGGAGGTGCCGCTGGAGGAGGCGGTGATGGTGGGCGATACCGAATACGATCTGGAAATGGCCCGGGCCATCGGCATGGACCGGGTGGCGGTGACCTGGGGCGTGCATGCGCACGCGCGGCTGGCGGCCAGTCGGCCGATCTTCACCGCCGAAGCGGTACCCGAGCTATTTGACTGGCTGCAAGGACGATAAGTGATGAGCGACGACGACCAGAAGCGCGGCGATAGCCAGGATCCCTGGACCCAGGGGCCGGAGCGGCCCCCCGAGCAGGCCCGTGCGGAGCGCGAGGCGCGTCGGGCGACGCAGTCGCAGGCAGCAGAAAAGGCGGAGAGCGCCGAGACCCTGCGTGAGCGCCAGCGTCTTCAGCAGATGGAAATGATGGATCGCTGGATCGGCGGCGTGCTCACGGAACAGCGACGTTCCCGGCGCTGGAAGCTGTTCTTTCGTTTCCTATTCTTGGCGCTGATCCTGGCGTCACTGTCGGCGACCCTCTATAGCCTGCTGGCCGGCCCTCCCGGTCGCAGCGCCGCGACCGGCCCGCACCTGGGGGTGGTCAAGGTGCGCGGGGTGATCGACTCGGAGTCGCCGGCCAGTGCCGAGCGCATCATCACCGGGCTCAATCGCGCCTGGGAGGCCGAGGGCAGCGAAGCGGTGGTGCTGCAGATCGACAGCCCCGGCGGCAGCCCGGTGCAGTCTCAGCGGATCTATGACGAGATCATGCGGCTGCGCGGCGAGGGCGACAAGCCGATCATCGCGGTGATCGAGGACGTGGGGGCCAGCGGCGCCTACTATATCGCCGCGGCGGCAGACGAGATCCTGGTCGCCCCGGCCAGCCTGGTGGGTTCCATCGGGGTGATCTCGGCCAGCTTCGGGTTCGAGGAGGCGATCGAGCGCCTGGGCGTGGAGCGGCGCGTCTTCGCCGCCGGCGACAACAAGGCCTTCCTCGACCCCTTCTCGGAACTGGCACCCGAACAGCGCCAGTTTTGGCAGTCGGTGCTGGCGACCACTCACCGCCAGTTCATCGAGGCGGTGCGCGAAGGGCGAGGCGATCGCCTGAGCGACGACGAACGACTGTTCAGCGGCCTGGTGTGGAGCGGCGAGCAGGCCGTGGAACTCGGCCTGGTGGACGGCATCGGCAGCCTGGGTGGCCTGGCCCGGGAGCGGCTGCCCGAGCCCAAGGTGCGCGACTACACCCCGCGCCTCGATCCGTTCGAGCGCCTCTCCCGGCAGTTCGGTCGCGTTGCCATGGAGCTGTTGGGCGTGCCCCGCGCCGACTCGCCGCTGCGCTACCAGCTTTACTAGCTTGAAGCTAGAAGAGCGGCGCTCCGCGCCTGGAAGCTGGAAGAAAAACCTTGGCGCTAGCGTTGGTGGCGAGATGTTGTCTTCCAGCTTCCAGCTTCCAGCTTACGGCTTCAGGGGATCCAGCCCCGCCTCTCGTAGCATGGCGCAGAGGCGGATCAGCGGCAGGCCGATCAGGGTGTTGGGGTCATCGCCTTCGAGTCGTTCGAACAGGGCGATGCCCAGGCCCTCCATGCGGAAGCTGCCGGCGCACTCCAGCGGCATCTCCTTTTCCACGTAGCGGGCGATCTCGTCCTCGCCGAGCGGGCGGAACACCACGTCGTAGGTCTCGTGCGTCACCCAGTGGCGGCCGTTGCGCGTATCCAGCAGCGCCAGGCCGGTAAGAAAGCAGACGCGGTGGCCGGAGAAGCGGGCCAGGTTAGCTCGAGCGGTGGGCGCATCGCCTGGCTTGCCGAGAATCTCGTCCTCGAACAGTGCCACCTGGTCCGAGCCGATGATCAGATGGTCGGGCCAGGCATCGGCCAGCCGCTGGGCCTTGGCCAGCGCCAGTCGCTGCACCAGGGCGGCGGGGGCCTCGTCCGGGTGCGGGGTCTCGTCGATATCCGGGCTCTGCCAGGTGTAAGGAAGTTCCAGCCGATCGAATAGCTGGCGGCGCCAGCGAGAACCGGAGGCGAGGACAAGGCGTGGCATGGGTGTGGTTCCTGGTCGAGGTGACGGGCGCAGCGTAGCATGAAGCCGGCGGGCTGCAGGACGATCGCCAAGGGTTCGGGGAGGCCGGCGGCGGCCCTCGCCAGACACAGGTGCGATTGCGTCACGGCGGCTTTGACAGGGGCAGGGGGAGTGCCTATCATTGCGCGCCTATGTTGACCACACGACTTCCCCGCAGGGTCGAGCCTTACAAGCTCGCGGCCCGAGCCGAGCGACTCGAGGGCCTGATGGCTCTCGCCGATCTTGCGCGTCTGACCGAAGAGGTCGGCCCTCAGAGCGGCGATCTTCGGGTCACTCTTGACTTCGGCATCGACCCCCAGGGTCGCCGCGTGATTCACGGCTGGCTGGAGGCCGACCTGCAGCTGCCTTGCCGGCGCTGCCTGTCGCCGATGGCACAGCACGTGGAGAGCGAGTTCCTGCTTGGCATGGTGACCAGCGACGACCTGGCAGCCGAGTTGCCGAGCACTCACGAGCCGGTGCTGGTGGAAGACGAACAGCTGAACCTGCTGACGGTGGTCGAGGACGAACTTATCCTCAGCCTGCCTCAGGTGGTTTACCACGATGAGGCCGACTGTGAGGTCTCTCGCGACCAGCTGACCAGCGGGGAGGATGCCGCCGCATCCCGGGAGCCCGCAGCGAGCCCCTTCGACGTGCTTCGGCATCTCAAGGGCAAATCCTGATACATCATCGTTTCACTCTGGAGTGACATCCCATGGCAGTTCAAAAGAACCGCAAGACACGTTCCAAGCGCGGCATGCGTCGCAGCCACGATGCCCTGAGCGCTCCGGCCCTGTCTCAGGACAAGGAAACCGGCACGACTCACCTGCGTCACCACGTCTCTCCGGACGGCTTCTACCGTGGCCGCAAGGTCGTCGACGCCTGAGGCGACGACGCATCCTTCGGTAACGCCTGGCCGCTGATTCCCCGTGCGTATCGCCATTGACGCGATGGGCGGTGACCTCGGTCCCCGTGCCACCGTGCGTGGGGCGGCCAGTGCGGCCCTGCACGACCCCCATCTCGAGATCCGGCTGTTCGGCCCCCGACGCCAGCTGGAGGGTGAGATATCCTGCCTGCCGCGGCGTCTCGTCGCGGCGGGTTCGCGTCTGGAGGTTGTGGATGCCGCCGGGGTGATCGCGCCGGGGCAGCGCCCTGCCGACGCGCTGCGCCACGGCCAGGCCAGCAGCATGGCCAGGATGCTGGCCGCCGTGGCGGCCGGTGACGCCGCAGCCGGTGTCAGTGCCGGCAACACCGGCGCACTGGTGGCCCTGGGTCGTAAGGCGCTGGGAACCGTGGCCGGCATTCCCCGTCCCGCGATCAGCACCGCGATGCCGACGCGCAGCCAGGGGCGTTGCTATCTGCTCGACCTGGGTGCCAACGTCGAGGCCTCCGCCGAGCGGCTGGTAGACTTCGCCCTGATGGGCGAGCTGATGGCCCGTCACGTGGATGGGCTCGAGGCCCCCCGGGTGGCGCTGCTCAACGTCGGGGTGGAGGGCACCAAGGGCACGGCCAGCGTTCGCGAGGCGGACGCGCGGCTGCGTGCCATGGAACGGCTCGACTATCGCGGCTACGTGGAAGGCGACGGTATCTTCGCGGGGCAGGTGGACGTGGTGGTATGCGACGGCTTCGTCGGTAACGCCGTGCTCAAGGCCAGCGAAGGCTTGGCGCGGATGCTGGTGGCCCGCGTGCAGGCGACCTTCGAGGCCCACTGGAGCAGCCGGCTGGTGGGGGCGCTGGCGCGGCCGGCGCTGCGGCGCCTGAGGGGCGAGCTGGACCCGGTGCGCTACAATGGCGCCAGCCTGCTGGGTCTGGCCGGCATCGTGGTGAAGAGTCACGGCGGTGCCGACGCCGCCGGCTTCCACTTCGCGGTGCTGCGGGCGGTACAGGAGGTGCGGCACGACCTGCCGCGCTGTCTGGCGGCCGGTCTGGCGCCGCGGCGGGGGGTTGGCGAGTCGGTCGGTAGGGCCGGTCGAGTCGCCAGCGATCTCGATATCCTCACGCCGGGACCTCCCGGTGATGGTGACAGCCAACAAGAGCAAAGGTGACCAAGATGACTCAATCCCTCGCCCTCGTGTTCCCCGGGCAGGGTTCCCAGCAGGTCGGCATGCTGCGGGAGCTGGCGGAACGCTACAGCGTGGTGCGCACCTCGTTCGAGGAGGCCTCCGATGCGCTGGGCTATGACCTCTGGCAGGTGGTGCAGGAGGGCCCGGCGGACGCCCTCAACGCCACCGCCTGCACCCAGCCGGCGCTGCTCACCGCCAGCGTCGCCATCTGGCGGGTCTGGCAGGAACTGGAGGGGCCGCGCCCCGGCGCGATGGCCGGCCACAGCCTCGGCGAATACAGCGCCATGGTGTGTGCCGGGGTGATGACCTTCGCCGAGGGTGTGAAGCTGGTGCGCCTGCGGGGCGAGGCGATGCAGGCCGCGGTGCCGGTGGGCGAGGGCGCCATGGCGGCGATCCTGGGCCTCGACGATGCCGTCGTGGAGCAAGCCTGTGCCGATGCCGCCCAGGGTGAGGTGGTCTCGGCGGTCAACTACAATGCCCCTGGCCAGGTGGTGATCGCCGGCGGTAGCGCCGCCGTGGAGCGTGCCATCGCCGCCTGCCAGGTGGCTGGCGCCAAGCGTGCCATGCCGCTGCCGGTGTCGGTGCCGTCACACTGTGCGCTGATGGAGCCCGCCGCCGAGCGCCTGGCAGAGGCCATGGATGCAATCGAGCTGCGTGCGCCGCGCTATACCGTGTTCCAGAATGTGGATGCCCAAGCCCACGCCGACGCGGAGACCCTGCGCACCCGGCTGATCGAGCAGCTCTATCGCCCGGTGCGCTGGACCTCCTGCGTCGAAGCGATGGTCGAGGGCGGCGCCGAGGTGTTCATCGAGTGCGGTCCGGGTAAGGTGCTCACCGGTCTGGGCAAGCGTATCGCTCGTGGCAGCAAGGGACTGGCGGTCAACGACCCGGACAGCCTGGAGGCGGCCCTGGAGCTGGCCCGCAGCGTAGCCAACGGCACCTCGGCCAACGGCTGAACCATTCCTCAGGACGAAGGCGAAATCACCATGACAACCGAAACGAGAGTTGCCCTGATCACCGGCGCCAGCCGCGGCATCGGCCGCGCCATCGCCCACGAGCTGGGCCGTCAGGGGCGCATCGTGATCGGCACCGCCACCAGCGACGCCGGCGCCGAGAAGATCGCCGCCGACCTCAAGGCTCAGGGCATCCAGGGCGCAGGGCGCAGGCTCGATGTCACCGACCCGGCCAGTGTCGACGCCTTGGTCAAGGCGGTCACCGAGGAGTTCGGCGCGCCGACCATCCTGGTCAACAACGCCGGTATCACCCGTGACAACCTGCTGATGCGCATGAAGGAAGAGGAGTGGGGTGACGTCGTCGCCACCAACCTCACGTCGGTCTATCGCGTCAGCAAGGCGTGCCTGCGCGGCATGACCCGGGCCCGCTTCGGCCGCATCGTCAACATCAGCTCGGTAGTGGCCACCATGGGCAACCTGGGCCAGACCAACTATGCTGCCGCCAAGGCGGGCATGGAGGGGTTCACCCGTGCCCTGGCACGCGAGGTCGCCTCGCGTGCCATCACCGTCAATTCGGTGGCCCCGGGCTTCATCGCCACCGACATGACCCAGGCGCTGCCCGAGGAGCAGCACAAGATGCTGCTGGGCCAGATTCCCCTGGCGCGGCTGGGCCAGCCCGAGGAGATCGCGGCGGCGGTGGGCTTCCTGACCGGCGAGACGGCGAGCTATATCACCGGCGAGACGCTGCACGTCAACGGCGGTATGAACATGCGTTGAGACCCTGCTGGGGCGGCGGTTGCGCCGGCCCCGGGGCGTCTATAAACTACCCCGCAGCTTCCGTCTGCGGATCTGGAACCCCAACGGCTGGTCATCTGGACAGCCAATTTGAACGACTGGAGTACGTCATAATGAGCACCATCGAAGAGCGCGTGAAGAAGGTTGTGGCCGAGCGCCTGAACGTCAAGGAGGAGGATATCCAGAACAGCTCCTCCTTCACCGAGGACCTGGGTGCCGATTCCCTGGATACCGTCGAGCTGGTCATGGCGCTCGAGGAAGAGTTCGATACCGAAATCCCGGACGAAGAAGCCGAGAAGATCACTACCGTTCAGGAAGCCATCGACTACGTCAACGCCCACCAGTAAGCCTGGTGGCGGTCGATGCCGCCTGACGCGGGGAACTGGTTTCCCCTGAAAAAAGCCGCCCAGCGAGGCGGCTTTTTCGTGGCAGGGTGCCGCGGGGCTTGTCAGGGCAGCACTGGGCGGGGAGACTCGTTATAATGCCCGCATTGGACGGCTCCTCGCGGGGAGTCCTGTCATACTGGATGTCTGGAGGAACACTGATGGCACGTAGAAGGGTTGTGGTGACCGGCCTTGGCCTGGTCACGCCGGTGGGGAATAGCGTCGAGGAGAGCTGGTCCAACATCAAGGCCGGCAGGAGCGGCATAGTCCCCATCGAGCACTTCGATGCCAGCGGTTTCAGTACTCGCTTCGGCGGCTCGATCAGGGATTTCGATATCAGCCCCTACTTGAACCCCAAGGAGGCCCGCAAGATGGACCTCTTCATCCAGTATGGGGTGGCGGCCGGGGCCCAGGCGATCCAGGATTCGGGGATCGAGTGTACCGATGAGAACGCCGCACGCATCGGCGTGGCGATCGGCTCCGGCATCGGCGGTCTGCCGATGATCGAGCACAATCACAGCGCCATGCTGAAGAGCGGCCCGCGGCGCATCTCGCCCTTCTTCGTACCCGGCTCGATCATCAACATGATCTCCGGCAACCTGGCAATCCTGCACGGTTTCCGCGGTCCCAACATCGCCATCACCACCGCCTGCACCACCGGCACCCACAATATTGGCTACAGTGCCCGGACCATCGCCTACGGCGACGCCGACGTGATGATCTGCGGCGGTGCCGAGATGGCCACCACCCCCCTGGGCCTGGGCGGCTTCTCCGCGGCGCGGGCGCTCTCCACCCGGAACGATGACCCCGAGGCGGCCAGCCGCCCCTGGGATCGTGACCGCGATGGCTTCGTGCTCTCCGATGGCGCCGGAGTGCTGGTACTGGAGGAGTACGAGCACGCCAAGGCCCGCGGCGCGACCCTCTATGCCGAGCTGGTCGGCTTCGGCATGAGCGACGACGCCTACCACATGACCGCCCCACCCGTGGATGGCAGCGGTGCGGCGCTCTCCATGGCCAACGCCATCCGCGACGCCCGTCTCGACCCCTCGGCCATCGACTACATCAACGCCCACGGCACCTCCACCTCGGCCGGCGATCTCGCCGAAAGCCGCGCGGTCGAGAAGGTGATGGGCGAGGCGGCGAAGTCCGTGGCGGTGAGTTCCACCAAGTCGATGATCGGCCACCTGCTGGGCGCCGCCGGTGCCGTGGAAGCGGTGTTCTCCATTCTGGCGATCCGCGACCAGGTGGCGCCGCCGACCATCAACCTGGACAACCCCCAGGAAGGCTGCCACCTCGACTACGTGCCGCACACCGCCCGCGAGATGAAGGTCGACGTGGCGCTGTCGAACTCCTTCGGCTTCGGCGGCACCAACGGCACCCTGGTCTTCTCCCGGGTGTGACGGGCGAGGGCGCCTGGCCCCTGGACGACCGCGGGGCCGCCTACGGTGACGGTCTGTTCGAGACCGTGCTGCTGCGCGATGGTCGTCCCCTGCTATGGGACGAGCATCTGGCGCGGCTGGCCCGCGGCTGCCATGCACTGGGCATTCCGATGCCGGCGGAGCGCGAGCTGGCAGTACCCCTGGCCGACGCCGGCAACGGTCTCGAGGTGCTCAAGCTGATGCTGACTCGCGGCAGTGGCGGACGGGGCTACCGGCCGCCGGTCTCCCCCGAGCCTCGCCTGCGCTGGCAGCTTGCCGCCTTCGCCCCCGCCGAGAGCCGCTGGCAGGAGGGCGTGCGGGTTCGCCACTGCCGCCTGCGGCTCGGTCTGCAGCCGGCGCTGGCCGGCCTCAAGCACCTCAACCGCCTGGAGAATGTGCTGGCCCGGGCCGAGTGGGACGATGAGGCAGTCGCCGAGGGGCTGCTCTGTGACAGCGACGGCAGGCTGGTGGAAGCCACCGCCATGAATCTCTTCTGGCAGCGTGCCGGCCGCCTGGAAACACCGCGGCTCCATCGCTGTGGCGTGGTCGGGACCCTGCGTGAGGCCTTGAGGGAACGCCTCGCCATCACCGAGGTCGATGTCGGGCCGGAGGCGTTGGCCCAGGCCGAGGCGCTGTGGCTCGGCAACTCGGTGCAGGGGGTCTGGCCGGTGGTGCGCCTGGATGACGCCGGCGGCGGTGAGCCCCAGCGCTGGTCGCTCACGCCCGACCACCGGCGCTTCCAGGCCGAGGCCCATCGCCTGCTGGGCTATCCGCTTCCCGATTCGACCTGACCCGCTCTCAAAGAACGACGACACGACGAGGACGCCGATGCTGCGTGTGCTGAAGATTCTGCTGGTGCTGGCCATCCTGGCCGGCGCGGCCCTGTTTGGCGGCTACCGCTACTGGGAGTCTCGCCTCGAGGCACCCATCGCCGTGGAGGCGTCGACCCTCTATGAGGTGCCCCGCGGCGCCGGCTACAACCGCGTGGTGGCAGACCTGGCCCAGCGCGGGATCATTCAGGATGACTGGGCCTTCCGCCTGCTGACCCGCCTGGAGCCCGAGAGTGTGCCGCGCCTGCGTGCCGGCGAGTTCATGCTGGAGCCCGGCATGAGCGGGCGCGAACTGGTTGCGCTGCTCGGCAGCGATCGGGTAGTCACTTACCCGCTGACCATTCCCGAGGGCTGGACCTTCCGCCAGATGCGTGACCTGCTGGACAACGCCCCCAAGCTGGAGAATCGCACCGCAGGCCTCTCCGACGAGGAGGTGATGGCGCTGCTTGACCGCGAAGGCGTCTACCCCGAGGGCTGGTTCTTCCCCGACACCTATCGCTACCACAAGGGGGTGAGCGACCTGGAGATCCTGCGCCAGGCGCTCACCCGCATGGAGAGCATCCTCGAGGAAGTCTGGGAGGAGCGTGCCGACGACCTGACCATCGAGTCTTCCTACGAGGCGCTGATCATGGCCTCGCTGATCGAGCGGGAGACCGGGGCGCCGGAGGAGCGCCGCGAGATCGCCGGCGTCTTCAAGCGGCGCATGGAGACCGGGATGCGCCTGCAGACCGACCCCACGGTGATCTACGGCATGGGCGAGCGCTATGAGGGCCGCATCACCCGCGCCGACCTGCGCGAGGCGACGCCCTACAACACCTATGTGATCGACGGCATGCCGCCGACGCCCATCGCCATGCCCGGCCTGGCGTCGCTTGCGGCCGCGGTGGACCCGCTGCCCGGCGAGACCCTCTACTTCGTCTCCCGCGGCGACGGCACTCACCACTTCTCGCGCACCCTGCGCGAGCACAACAATGCGGTGAACCGGTATATCCGCAATCGCTGACTGGAGCAGGCATGTGCAATAACGACCCCGACCGGCCAGCGAGTGACGCCGTAGATAGCCCGGAGAGACGCGGCCGCTTTATCACCCTGGAAGGGGGCGAGGGGGTCGGCAAGTCCACCAACCTGGCTCGGGTCGTCGCCTGGCTCGAGGCCCGTGGCCTCGAGGTGGTGCAGACCCGAGAACCCGGCGGCACCGCGCGAGCCGAGGCGATCCGCGCGCAGCTCCTCGACCCGAGCGTCAAGGAGCCGCTGGACGCCGACGCCGAACTGCTGCTGGTCTTTGCCGCCCGGGCCCAGCACCTGGCGCGGGTGATTCGTCCGGCGCTGGCGCGCGGCGCCTGGGTGGTCTGCGACCGCTTCACCGACGCCACCTTCGCCTACCAGGGCGGGGGACGCGGCATCGACCCCGCGCGCATCGCCGAGCTGGAGGGCTTCGTGCAGCGGGGCCTCGTCCCCGACCTTACGCTACTGCTGGACATGCCCATCGAGGCCGCCAGGGAGCGCCTGGTCGAGCGCGGCGGAGCCCCGGATCGCTTCGAGCGCGAGCGCGGTGAGTTCTTCACGGCGGTGCGCCAGGCCTACCTGGCCCGCGCCGCCGCCGACCCCGAGCGCATCGTCGTGGTGGACGCCTCGCGCCCCCTGGCACAGGTGAGCGAGCAGATCCGCGGCATCCTGGAAACGCGGGTGGCGGCATGGCGGTAGCGTCTGCGGCCCCGTCACTGCAGCCGCTGCCCTGGCTGCGCCCGCGCTTCGCCGAGCTGGTACGCCTGGCCGACGCGGGCCGGCTGCCCCATGCGCTGCTGATCTCGGGGCCACGCGGGGTGGGCAAGCGCTCCCTGGCCGACGCCCTGGTCGCGCGTACCCTGTGCGCCGCCCCGGGCGAGAGCGCCTGCGGCGCCTGCCACGGCTGCAGCATGCTGGCATCGGGCTACCACCCGGATCTTCTGCGGGTGGCGCCGGAGGAGGGCAAGCGCCAGATTCGCATCGATGTCATCCGCGAGGTCAACGCCTTCGTGGCCCAGACTCCTCAGCAGGGCGGCTACCGGGTGATCCTCATCGCCCCGGCGGAGGCCATGAACCTGGCCGCCGCCAACGCCTTGCTCAAGAGCCTGGAGGAGCCGGGTGAGCGCACCCTGTTCGTGCTGCTCGCCGATATTCCCTCTCGCCTGTTGCCCACTATCCGCTCGCGCTGCCAGCACTGGGGCCTGGCGGTGCCTGACGAGGCGGCCTGCCTGCCCTGGCTGACGGAGCGCCTGGGCGACGACCAGGAGGCGCGTTTCTGGCTGGGGCTCGCCGGCGGCCTGCCGCTGGCGGCCCTGGCCCAGGCCGAGCCAGCCTCCCGTGCGCTGCGCCAGCAGCTGCTCGAGACGTTCGAGGCGCTGGTGCGCGGCGCCGAGCCGGTGGCCGAGGCCGCCCGCCTGGATCGCCAGTCGGTGGAGGCGATCCTGTGGTACGGTATTGCCTGGCTGGAGGACCTGATCCGGCTGGGGCTCTCGGGAGAGCCCCGAGAGTTGCGTAATCCCGATCTGCTGCCGCTCTACCGTCAAGCGGTGAAGAATGCCCGGGTGCGTGACTGGTTCCGCCTGCTCGACTACGCCCGGGAACAGCGTCGCCTGCTTGCCGCGGGCGGCAATCCCAATCCCCAGCTGGTGCTGGAAGCCTGGCTGGTGCGCTGGTCCGCGCTGCTGCGCTCGTGAACGAGGAGAGGCCCATGGCTGCCCAGAAGGCGCTGTCGCTGAACATCCAGGACATCCAGACCCTGCTCTCGGCCTACATGCCGATGCTCGAGCGGGGGGGCATTTTCGTGCCCACCCGGGAGCGCTACGAGCTGGGCCAGGAGATCTATCTGCTGCTCACCCTGCCCGGCGAGAGCGACCGGGCGCCGGTCACCGGCCAGGTGGTTTGGGTCTCCCCGGAGGGGGTCAGCGGCCGGCGCATGCCCGGCGTCGGTATCCACTTCAGCGCCGGTGACCAGGCGGTGCGCGATCGCGTCGAGAACCTGCTGGCCGGCCACCTGGACAAGGGTGCGCCGACCTATACGCTCTAACCAAGGACCCTCATGTTTGTCGACTCCCACTGCCATCTTGACCGCCTCGACCCCGCAACCCACGGTGGTGATCTCGCCACCACGCTGGACGCCGCCCGTGCCCGCGGGGTGAAGCAGTTCCTGGCCATCGGCGTGACCCTGGAGGCACTGCCGGGCATCGCCGCCATCGCCCGCGAGCATGATGACGTGGTGATCTCCGCCGGGGTGCACCCGCTGCACAGTGTCGCCGAGGAGCCGAACCTCGAAGCGATCAAGGCGGCTGCCGAGCGCTTCGGCGCCGTGGCCATCGGTGAGTGCGGTCTGGACTATCATTACCTGGAGACGTCCCCGGACAAGGTGCCCTCCCGAGAGGTGCAGCGCGAGCGCTTTCGTCGCCAACTGATCGTCGCCACCGAGTTGGCGCTGCCGGTGATCATTCACACTCGCAAGGCCCGCGACGAGACCCTGGCGCTGATCCGCGAGCACACCGACCCGACCATCGGCGGCGTGCTGCACTGCTTCACCGAGGACCTGGGCATGGCCCGGGAGGCGGTGCGCCACGGCTTCTACATCTCGCTGTCCGGCATCGTCACCTTCCGCAACGCCGAGGCGCTGCGCGAGGTGGCCCGCAAGGTGCCGCTGGATCGTCTGCTGATCGAGACCGACAGCCCCTACCTCGCGCCGGTGCCCCACCGCGGCAAGCCCAACGAGCCGGCCTGGGTAGTGGAGGTGGCCGAGTGCATTGCCGCCGAGCGCGGCATCAGCGTGGAGGAGGTCGCCATGCAGACCACCGCCAACTTCTATCGCCTGTTCCGCGCCGCGGCTCCCGAGGCCCCCGCCGAGACGCGCGAGGCGCTACGCGGTGCGGGCCTGCTGGGCTGATTCACCGCAACGCAGGAGCCGCTATGAACCTCGACCCGCTGCTGGCCCATATCGATCCCGAGGGTGAGATTCCCCCGGTGGACCGCTGGCATCCCGAGCATGCTGGCGAGATGGATCTGGTGATCGTCGCCGATGGCCGCTGGATCCACGAGGGCACCGCCATCGCTCGACCCCGCCTGGTGCGGCTGCTCTCGACGATTTTGCGCCGCGAGCCCAACGGCCGCCATGCGCTGGTCACCCCCGCCGAGAAGCAGTTTATCCGGGTGGAGGATCGCCCCTTCCTGGTGGTGGATGCCGAACCCGACGCCGAGGGCCGCTGGTGGCTGACCACCAACGTGGGCGACCGCCTGGCGCTGGGCGAGGACCACTGCCTGTCGCTGAGCGAGACCCCCGCCGGCGAGACGGTGCCCGAGGTGACGGTGCGCTTCGGCCTGGCCGCGCGACTGGGCCGCAATGTCTACTACCGCCTGGTGGACATGGCCGAACGCCGCCCGCTGCCCGGCGGCGGCGAGGAGCTTGGCCTGTTCAGCGCCGGTGTCTGGCAGCCCCTGGGGCGGCTGGACGACGGCGAGACGGCGTGAGGCTCACCCCCGAACAGCGTGCCGTGGTCGAGCACGCCGCCGGCCACGCCCGGGTCGCCGCCGTGGCGGGTTCCGGCAAGACCACCACCATGGTGGCCCGGGTGCTGCATCTGCTGGCCCAGGGTGTGGCGCCCTCGCGCATCCTGGTGCTGATGTTCAACCGCTCGGCCCGGGAGGACTTCCAGGCGCGGCTCGCCGCCATGGCGCCCGCCGGGCAGCCGTTGCCCGACGTGCGCACCTTCCACTCCCTGGGCCACCGCCTCACCGCCAGCCTGACCCGTTGGGGAGCGCTGTCGCCGCGCCAGCTGCTGACCGCCGACTGGCAGGCCGAACGGCTGCTGCGCCAAGCCACTCAGCGTGCCCTGGGGGACGTCCCCGAGGCGGGGGAATCGTCCCTGGACGCCGAGCGTCTCGAGGCCCTGGCCCACTTCTGCGCCCTGGTGAAGGCCGAGATGATCCCGCCGGCGGAGCTCTACGCCCGGCTCGACTTCGGCGAGGCCACCGAGCACTTCGTGGCGGCCTTCGACTACGCCGAGGAGCTGCTGGCCGATCACGGCCTGATGGGCTACGCGGACCTGCTCTACCGACCGCTGCGCGCCCTGGAGGCAGACGACGCCTTGCGCGGCCGCGTCCAGGGCTTTCTCGATCACGTGATCATCGACGAGTACCAGGACATCAATGTCGCCCAGCAGCGCCTGCTGGCGATGCTGGCCGGCGATCGGGCCGAGGTGATGGCGGTGGGTGACGCCAACCAGTGCATCTACGAGTGGCGCGGTGCGCATCCGGATACCATGCTGGAGCGCTTCACCGCGACCTTCGGCGCCGCCATCGACTACCCGCTCTCCACCACCTTCCGCCACGGCCACGCCCTGGCGCTGGCCGCCAATCACGCCATCGAGGCCAACCGGCGCCGCCCCGACCAGCTCTGCCTGGCCGCCCCCGGCAACCCCCATACCCGGCTGGCCCAGGATCAGGGCAGCCGCGCCCTGCTCGAGGCCCTGGCGGCCTGGCAGGCGGCCGGCCGGCCGCCGAGCGAGGCCTGCGTGCTGGTGCGCAGCTGGTCGCTGTCGGTACCGCTGCAGCTGGCGCTGCTCCGAGAGGGGATTCCCTTCCGGCTCTCCCGTGAGGACCGCTTCGTGTTTCGCCTGCCGCTGGTGCAGGCCCTGGCCGGCTACCTGCGACTGGCCCGCGAGCCGGCCCTGCTGAAGGACCCCGCCCACCTGGTGCTGCTGCTGAGCCAGCCGACCCCCTTCGTGGCCCGGGAGCGACTGGTGCGCCTCGCCACCATCCTGGCCGACACCCAGCGCTGGCCGGAGCGCCATGACCCGCTGCTGGCCGGTCTCAAGCCCCATCAGCAGCGCACCCTCAGGAAGCGCTGGGCGCTGCTCTGCGAGCTGCCCAGACGCTCGGCCTGGCCGCCGGCGCGACTGCTCGAGCATGTGGTGGAGGCGGTGGAGGCCGAGAAGGTGCTCAAGCGCGCCGCGGCCCGGCGCGACAAGGGCGAGGAGGACGTGCGCCTGCTCGACGTGCTGCTGAAGCAGGCCGCGGAGCTTGGCAACGACCCGGAGGCCTTCATCGAACTGCTGCAGCGGCCGGTGCAGAGCGATGCAGACGGCGTGCTGATCACCACGGTGCACGGCGCCAAGGGGCTGGAGTGGCCGCTGGTGGCGCTGGCCGGCGTCAACGAGCAGGACTTTCCCCACTACAGTCGCGACAGCCCCCTGACGGCCCAGCGTCTCGAAGAGGAGCGCCGGCTCTTCTACGTGGCCATCACCCGGGCCCGGGAGCGGCTGCTGCTGCTTCACGACGCCGGCGATCATCGGCCGAGCCGCTTCCTGGCCGAGAGCGCCTGGGAGGAGTGCCAGCGGGTGGCCGAGCGGCTGAGCGAGCGTCCGGAGGGGCAGGCCGCTGATGCGGGGGCACCGCTGTTGGTGACGCGGCCGCCCCTGGTGGAGCGTTACCTGACAAGGCTTGGTACCTCGTTGCCGCTGATGCCGGCGGCGGCCTCGGGGGTGGCTGAGGCCGCCGGTGACTATCGCACCTTCGACGTGGGGCAGCGGCTGCGCCATGCTGTCTTCGGTGATGGCGAGATCGACCTGGTGGAGGGCGACCCGGACAACCCGGTGATCGAAGTGTGCTTTCGCCACGCCGGTCGTCGGCGGCTGATCGCGCGCCGGGCGCCCATCGAACTGCTTGAAGGAGACCGCGCATGAGCTCCCCCCTGATCACCGCTGCCGAACTGGCCGAGGCCCTCGACAGCCGCCTGCCACCGCGTCTGCTTGACTGCCGCGCCCGGTTGGGCGACCCCGATGCCGGCCACACCCTGTGGTGGGAGGCTCACCTGCCCGGCAGCGTCCACCTGGATCTGGATCGCGACCTGGCGGGGCCGCCGGGGCGGGGAGGGCGCCACCCGCTGCCGCTCCCCCAGGCGTTTACCGCCACCCTGCAGCGGCTGGGCATCACGCCAGAATTGCCGGTGGTGCTTTACGACGACATGGGTGGCCAGCTTGCCGCGGCGCGGGCCTGGTGGATGCTGGTCTGCTGGGCAGGACACCCTGACGTGCGCGTCTTCGACGGCGGCATCAAGGCCTGGCTGGGTGCGGGAGAGGAACTCGCCGAGGGGGATCACGCTGCACCCCATGCCAGCCGCTGGGTGCCGACGTTCCATGACGAGCAGTGGGTAGACGCCGCTCGGCTGCCGACGATCAGGGCGCTGCTCCTGGATGCCCGCAGCCGCGAGCGCTTCCGCGGCGACGCCGAGCCCATCGATCCGGTGGCAGGGCATATTCCCGGCGCTGTGTGTCGCCCCAGCGCAGATAACTTGACCCCCTATGGTCGCTTCAAGCCGGCCAACCAGCTCGCCGCCGAACTCCCTGAGGCCGAGGCGGTGGTCGCCTACTGCGGCTCCGGCGTCACCGCCTGCCACACCATCCTCGCCTACGCCGTGGCCGGACGTCCCCTGCCGCGGCTCTACCCGGGTTCCTGGAGCGAGTGGATCCGCGACCCCGCCCGGCCGGTGGCGCGGGGCGATTAGGCAGCCACCGCCGTTGCCACTACCCTTAGCCTGAGCAGGTCAGGGAAGCCACCCCAATGAATTTCGCACTGATCGGCGCCGCCGGCTATATCGCCCCGCGCCACATGCAGGCCATCAAGGCGACCGGCCATGAGCTGGTCGCGGCCTACGACATCAACGACTCGGTGGGGATCATCGACTCCATCTCCACTGACTGCGCCTTCTTCACCGAATTCGAATATTTCCTCGAGCACGCCTGGCGGCTGCGGCGTCGGGGCGAGGGGGCGTTGGACTACATGGTGGTCTGCTCCCCCAACCATCTGCACAGCGCCCATATCGTTGCCGGCCTGCAGCTGGGCTGCGACGTCATCTGCGAGAAGCCGCTGGTGCCTACCCCCGAACAACTCGACGAGCTGCGTCTCGTCGAGCAGGAGACCGGTCGCAGCGTCTACAGCATCATGCAACTGCGCCACCATCCGGCTATCCACGAGCTGCGCGACAAGGTGATGGGCGAGGCGCGCGACGGCAAGTACGACGTGGAGCTCACCTATATCACCGCCCGCGGCCCCTGGTACCTGGCGAGCTGGAAGGGGGATCCGCGCAAGTCATTCGGGGTGGTGGCCGAGATAGGCATTCACTTCTTCGACATGCTGCATCAGATCTTCGGCGAGCTCGAGAATCATGTACTGCACTATAGCGATGACCACAAGGCCGCCGGCTACCTGGAGTATGAGAAGGCCAGGGTGCGCTGGTTTCTCTCCATCGACGAGCAGGACCTGCCGGATTCGGTGCGTGGGCGCCAGTCGACCTATCGCAGCATTACCTGCAACGAGGAACTCTTCGAGTTCTCCAGCGGCTTCACCGATCTCCATACCGTGAGCTATCGCGAGATCCTGTCGGGTCGCGGCTTCGATATCGAGACCGTGCGGCACTGCCTGGAAACCGTCCATACCATCCGCATGGCGAAGCCGGAACCACCTCGCGACGCTGAGGGCCATCCTCGCCTGCTGTCCTTGGGCATCGTCTCGGCGATCTGACGAAGAGGGAAGGATTGGATGGACTTCATCGATCTCGCCGCCCAACAGGCACGACTCAAGCCACGTCTCGATGCGGCCATTCAGGCTGTGCTGGCCCACGGTCGCTATGTGCTGGGGCCGGAGGTAGAGGCGCTGGAGCAGGCGTTGGCACGGCGGGTGGCGGTGGACCATTGCATCGCCTGTGCCAGCGGTACCGACGCCCTGCAGCTCGCCCTGCGCGGGCTGGGCATCGGCCGAGGGGACGAGGTGATCGTGCCCGGCTTCAGCTTCGTCGCGACCGCCAGCAGCGTGGCGCTCGTCGGGGCGCGGCCGGTCTACGTCGACATCGAGCAGGAGACTGGTCTGATCGACCCGGAACGGGTCGCGGCGGCCATCACGCCGCGCACCCGGGCCATCATGCCGGTCTCGCTGTTCGGCCAGTGCGCCGACATGGCGCGTCTCGGCGCCCTGGCCGAGGCCCATGGGCTGGCGGTGTTGGAGGATGCCGCCCAGAGCCTGGGTGCTACCCACCATGGCCGCCCCTCCTGCAGCTTGAGTCGGGTGGCGGCCACCAGCTTCTTCCCCAGCAAGCCACTGGGGGCCTACGGCGACGGTGGCGCGCTGTTCACCGACGACGAGGACCTGGCCGCTCACCTGCGCAGCCTGGCCCACCACGGCGAGACGGCGCGCTATTACCACCAGCACCTGGGCCTCAATAGCCGCCTGGATACCCTCCAGGCGGCGATCCTGCTGGTCAAGCTGGAATGCTTCGACGAGGAGCTCGAAATGCGCCGCGCGGCGGCGGCGCGCTACGATCGACTGCTGGGCGAGCTGCTGGTGATCCCGCTGCGGCTGATGCCGGGCAACCTCAGCGCCCATGCCCAGTACAGTCTCCTGCTCGATGACCGGGAGGGGGTCCGGGCGCGCCTGGCCGAGGCGGGCATCCCCACCGCGGTGCACTATGCCATTCCTCTCCATCGCCAGCCGGCGCTGGCCGATCCCCGCTGTCGGCTACCGGTCTGCGAGACGGTTTGCGAGCGGATCCTCAGCCTGCCGATGCACCCCTATCTGAAGCCGGCCCAGCAGGAGCGCGTGGTGGAGGCGCTACGCCAGGCTTTGCCTGGAGTTTGAAGAGCGGGGCTTCGCGCCTGGAAGCTTGAAGCTGGAAGAAAACCCTACCCGGCTCCGCCGGGAGCCGTAAGCCAAAAAAAAAGCCACTGGCACAGCCAGTGGCGAGGGTTTTTCCTGTAGTACATGGCTTCGAGCTCCCGGCGAAGCCGGGTTACATATTCGGATAGTTGGGCCCACCGCCACCCTCGGGCGCCACCCAGGTGATGTTCTGGGCCGGGTCCTTGATATCGCAGGTCTTGCAGTGCACGCAGTTCTGGAAGTTGATCTGGAACTGCGGCTTGCCGTCGTCCCCCTCGATCACCTCGTAGACCCCCGCCGGGCAGTAGCGCTGGGCCGGCTCGGCATACTCGGGCAGGTTGTCGCGGATCGGCAGTTCCGGGTCGGCCAGCTTCAGGTGGCAGGGCTGATCCTCCTCGTGGTTGGTGTTCGACAGGAACACCGAGGAGAGCTTGTCGAAGGAGAGCTTGCCGTCGGGCTTGGGGTAGTCGATCTTCTCGCACTCGCCGGCGGGTTTGAGGGTCGCGTGGTCCGCGGTCGTGTCATGGACGTTGGGCAGCTTGCCGCCGAGCAGTTGGTTGACGAAGTTGTAGGCGCCGCCGCCCATGGTGCCGTACTTGTGGATCGCCGGGCCGAAGCTCGCGCTCTCCTTGAGCTCGGCATAGGCCCAGCTCGCCTCCCACTGCTCGGTGAAGGTGCTCAGCTCCTGGCCACCCTCGTCGCCCTTGGCCACCGCCTCGAACACCGCCTCGGCGGCCACCAGGCCGGACTTCATGGCGGTATGCAGACCCTTGATCTTGGCGAAATTGAGGGTGCCGGCGTCGCAGCCGATCAGCAGGCCACCGGGGAAGGTCATCTTGGGCAGGCAGTTGAGCCCCCCCTTGGTGATGGCCCGGGCGCCGTAGGCGATGCGCTTGCCCCCTTCCAGGTGCTGCTTGAGCACCGGGTGGTGCTTCATGCGCTGGAACTCGTCGAAGGGCGACAGCCAGGGGTTCTGGTAGGAGAGGTCCATGATCAGGCCGACCACTACCTGCTGATTCTCGGCGTGGTAGAGGAACCAGCCGCCGTGGGTGTGCTTGTCCAGCGGCCAGCCGGAGCCGTGCAGCACCAGGCCGGGGTCGTGCTGCTCGGCGGGGATGTCCCACAGCTCCTTCAAGCCGATGCCGTAGTGCTGGGGGTCCTTGCCGGCGTCGAGGTCGTAGTCCTGGATCAGCCGCTTGCCCAGGTGGCCGCGGGCGCCCTCGGCGAACAGGGTGTACTTGGCGCGCAGCTCCATGCCCGGCATGTAGCTGTCCTTGGGCTGGCCGTCGGTGCCCACGCCCATGTCGCCGATCAGGATGCCCTTGACCACGCCCTCCTCGACGATCGCCTCCTGGGCGGCGAAGCCGGGGAAGATCTCCACGCCCAGCCCCTCGGCCTGCTCGGCCAGCCAGCGGCAGAGGTTGCCGGCGCTGATCACATAGCGGGTGCGCTCTCCACCATCGGTCTGGCCGCCGGTGTTATGCATGCTCTTGGGTACCAGGGCGTTGGGCAGCTTCTGGGCCTTCTCGGCATCCTTGAGCAGGTAGAGCTCGTCGCGGATGGCCGGGGTGGTCAGCGGCGCGCCGCGCTCCTCCCAGTCGGGGAACAGCTCCTGGAGGGCGCGGGGCTCGAAGACAGCCCCGGAGAGGATATGGGCGCCCACCTCGGAACCCTTCTCCACCACGCACACCGTCAGCTCCTGATCGGCCTCGTTGGCCTGCTGCATCAGTCGGCACGCGGCGGCCAGGCCTGAGGGCCCGGCGCCGACGATCACTACATCAAAGTCCATTGAATCGCGTTCTACTTGTTCCACCTGCGTCTCCTCCCTCGCTTCGCTGCCGATGGTTTGCCACCAACCTCGAAAGCAATTAAAACGGTCGTTTGCTTCTAGCCTATTCCCATGATAGGCATAATAGCGGATTCAGGTCACCCCCTCGATGCGTTCGGACCCATGAGGTGGGCGTCCTAACGTGGGATTGTTGCCATGGGTCCGGCTATGGCACATTGACAGGGTTTTTCGATGCGGCGCCTATCAAACGCTCGCATGAAACATATAAGGGCATGCCGCGCCGTTCTATGCGGCCCGTTTCAGGAAGGTGCGGACGGCAATGTCGCACCAGACACCAAGCGAGGACACCATGAAAGTACTCGTCGCGGTCAAACGCGTCATCGACTACAACGTCAAGATCCGGGTCAAGCCGGATCATTCCGACGTCGACCTCACCAACGTCAAGATGGCCATGAACCCTTTCTGCGAGATTGCCGTGGAAGAGGCGGTGCGCCTGAAGGAGCGTGGCGTGGCCACCGAGATCGTCGTCGTCACCGTCGGCCCCAAGGCCGCCCAGGAGCAGTTGCGCACCGCCCTGGCGCTGGGCGCCGATCGCGCCATTCACGTCGAGACCGACGAGCGCGTCGAGTCCCTGGGCGCCGCCAAGGCGCTGGCCAAGCTGGTCGAGGACGAGCAGCCGGGCCTGGTGATCCTCGGCAAGCAGGCCATCGACACCGACAACAACCAGACCGGCCAGATGCTCGCCGCCCTGACTGGCCTGCCCCAGGGCACCTTCGCCTCCGAGGTCGTGGTAGAGGGGGACAAGCTCAAGGTCACCCGCGAGGTGGACGGCGGCCTGCAGACCATCGAGCTGAGCCTGCCGGCCATCGTCACCACCGACCTGCGCCTGAATGAGCCGCGCTACGCCAAGCTGCCCGACATCATGAAGGCCAAGAAGAAGCCGATGGACGTCAAGACCCCGGCGGATCTGGGCATCTCGGTGGCCTCGAAGGTCACGCTGCTCAAGGTCGAGCCGCCGGCCGAGCGCCAGGGCGGCGTCAAGGTGGGCTCCGTGGACGAGCTGATCGACAAACTCAAGAACGAAGCCAAAGTGCTTTGACAACAGTGCTTTGAGAGGAGCTGATTTCATGAGCATTCTGGTACTCGCGGAACATCACGACGGCGCCCTGGCTGGCGCCACCGCCCATGTGGTCGCCGCGGCCCAGGCCATTGGCGGCGATATCCACGTGCTGGTCGCCGGCGAGAACCTCGGCGCCATCGCCGAGGCCGCCGCGAAGCTCGACGGCGTGGCCAAGGTCCGCGTGGCCGATCACGCCGCCTACGCCCACCTGCTGGCCGAGCCCACCGCGGCGCTGATCGCGGAGCTGGTCGGCGATTACACCCACCTGCTGGCGGCCGCCTCCACCACCGGCAAGAACGTGCTGCCGCGGGTGGCCGCGCTGCGCGACGTGGGGCAGATCTCCGAGATCATCGCCGTCGACGCCCCGGACACCTTCAAGCGCCCGATCTACGCCGGCAACGCCATCGCCACGGTGCAGAGCGAGGACGCCCTCAAGGTGATCACCGTGCGCACCACCGGCTTCGATGCCGTGGCTGAGGGTGGCAGTGCCGCCATCGAGACGGTGGACTTCGTCGCCGACAACGCCCAGTCCACCTTCGTCAAGGAAGAGCTGGCCAAGTCCGACCGTCCCGAGCTGGGCGCGGCCAAGGTGGTGATCTCCGGTGGCCGCGGCATGGGCAGCGGCGAGAACTTCAAGCTGCTCGACGGTATCGCCGACAAGCTGGGGGCGGCCATCGGCGCCTCGCGCGCCGCGGTGGATGCCGGCTTCGTGCCCAACGACATGCAGGTGGGCCAGACCGGCAAGATCGTCGCCCCGGAGCTCTACATCGCCGTGGGCATCTCGGGGGCCATCCAGCACCTGGCTGGCATGAAGGACTCCAAGGTGATCGTCGCCATCAACAAGGACGAGGAGGCGCCGATCTTCCAGGTGGCCGACTATGGACTCGTTGCGGATCTCTTCCAGGCCCTGCCGGAGCTGGAAAGCAAGCTGTAACGCTTAGCGTCGACGGACATGTCGAACACGCCGTTGCCGGCCCTCGAACGGGGGCCGGTTTTTTATGCGTCGCCGCTTGGATAGAATAGAGAATCATTTGCAATAAAAGTGCGATTGATCTGGCCCATCGCAGGGGAGCTCCCCATGGGGGAAGGTCACGCCAACCGCAGTTTCGGGAGACGAGGGTGAACGAGCGCAGAAGAGTATCGACGGCGAGTCGCTGGGTCGGGGCCGCCTGCCTGTGCCTGTCCCTGCTGATGACATCAGGCATGGCCAGTGCACAGTCGCCGGAAGACACGGGCCCGGCGCTCGAGCCCGGCGCCCTTGGCCTGGCCCTACCACTGGCCGCCGAGATGGCACGCAGCCTGGAGGCCCTGGAGGCCTTTATCAGCGGTGATCTGCCGTTCCTGGCCGAGCAGCGCCGGGCGCGGGTGGTCGACCTGCGCGAGGCGCTGGCCGCCGACCCGCTGCTGGCCCATGAGCAGTGGCAGGCGCTGGTGTCCGCCTGGCGCCAGGAGCTGGCCTATGGGCGCGAGATCGACAGCTGGCGGGGGCTGCTGTTGGGCGACGCCTCCCGAGAGGTGGACTACCTGCGACTGGGCCGAGTCGGGCTCTACTTCCTGACCCCGGACGGCCGCGAGGGGGGCGTCTGGTCCCTGATCGAGGCGGGCTGGCTGCCCCTGGAGGGAGCCGAGCTGGCCGAGCTGCGCAAGGGGCTGGCCATCGCCCGGGAGCGCCGCGCACCGGAGCTGCTGACCTTGCCCGTCTCCCTGGCGCCCCATGTCGATGACGCCGGCGCAACTCCCCAGCCGCCGCTGCCCATGGCCGTGGGCGTCGACGGTGGCGTCGACGTCGAGCTGCTGGAACGGGTGGGTCGCCAGGTCGGCGAACTGCGTGACGGCCTCTCCGAGAGCTGGCTGCGCCTGGGTAGCGGGCTCGAGCCGCCGGCGCGACCCGGTGGAGAAATGAGTGGCATCGAGGCAGGCGCGGCCCTGCTGCGTGGGCTCGAAGCCTGGACCGAGGAGAGCGGGCGCTGGCGGCGCTTCGAGGCGCCGGTGGCCGATGTCACGGGCCGCATCACCACGCGTGAGGTCGCGCGCCTGGGTGATCTGCTGGCCTTCGGTGGCGGCGATCTCCTGCGCCGTGGCGCCTTCGAGAATGGCGAAACCCCGCGTCTAGCGGTGGTCGAGGGGCTCTCCACCGAGCAGCGCGCCCGCCTGGCGGGGGCCTGGTCCGGCCAGGGGGCGCTGCTGCTGGATCCCACCTCAGGCCGGCTGCTGGACGCCCTGTCGGCCCAGCCCTCCCTGGTGGAGCGCTTCCACCAGGGAGGCGCGGTGGGGTATGTGGTGGTGACGCTGGGGGGGCTCGGCCTGCTCGCCGCGCTGATTCAGTACGCCTACCTGCTGGGGGTCAGCCTGCGACTGCGCCGTCAGCTGCGCAATCCCGAGGCACTGAACCATGACAACCCCCTGGGGCGTGTGCTGGGCCGCTTTGCCACCCTGTCCGATGGCCTGCCGCCCGAGGCCCTGGAGGCGCGCCTGGATGAGGCGCTGCTGGCGGAACTGCCGCGCCTGGAACGGGGCCAGGGGCTGGTCAAGCTGCTGGCCGCCGTGGCGCCATTGCTGGGCCTGCTGGGCACCGTCACCGGGATGATCGTCACCTTCCAGGCGATCACGGTGTTCGGCACCGGCGACCCGCAGCTGATGGCCGGCGGGATCAGCCAGGCGCTGGTCACCACGGTGCTGGGCCTGATCACCGCGGTGCCGCTGCTGTTCGCCCATACCGCGCTGGTCAGCCGCAGCCGAGGCCTGGTCGGCCTGCTGGAGGGGCACGCCAGCGCGGCCCTGGCCGAACACCTGGAGGCGCGCTCCGTTCCTCTCAACGCCCCGTCCCGAGAATCCCATGCCCTTTCCACCTGATGCCGGGTGGGCCTGGGCCGCGCCGCTGCAGCGCCTGGTGGAGTCGGGTGGGGCGGTGCTGGTGGGCATCATGCTGGTGGCCGCGCTGCTCTTCGCCCTGACCCTGGAGCGCTGGTGGTACTTCCGGGTCACCTGGCGAGCGGAGCGCCGCGCCCTGCTGCGGCGCTGGTCGGCCCGCCGCGACCACGCGAGCTGGAGCGCCCGCACCCTGCGTGAGGTCTGGACCGACGAGCTGGTGGCCCGGCTGCGCCGCCCGCTGTCGTGGATGAAGTTGCTGGTGGCGCTCTGTCCGCTGCTCGGCCTGCTGGGTACCGTGACCGGCATGATCGTGGTGTTCGACGGCCTGGCGCTCAGCGAGACCCACCAGGCCAGGGCCATGGCCGAGGGCGTCGCTCGTGCCACTCTGCCCACCCTGGCCGGCATGGCCGTGGCGGTGGCAGGCCTGCTGGCCACCACGCGCCTGGAAGGCATCATTCGGCGCGAGCGCCAGCGGCTGCACGACCGCCTGGCCCGTGCCGTCGACGAGAAGGGAGAGGAGAGGGATGCGTAGACGCCGCCTGGAGGCCGACAGCGAGGCCAGTGAAGTGAATCTCACGCCGATGCTCGACGTGGTCTTCATCATGCTGATCTTCTTTATCGTCACCACCAGCTTCATCAAGGAAAGCGGGGTGGAGATCGAGCGCCCCGAATCCAGCGCCGCTACCCCCAGGCCGGAGGCCCAGGTGATGGTGGCCCTGACCCCGGAGGGGGCGGTGTGGGTCGATGGCCGGCCGGTGGACCTGCATCGGGTCGGCACCGAAGTGGCCGGGCTGCTCGGCGGCGACGGCGGCGTGGTGATCCAGGCCGATCGCCGGGCCACCACCGGGCTGCTGGTGGAGGTCATGGACCGGCTGCGCGAGGCGGGCGTCGAAGACATGGCGGTGGCCGCTAGCCGGGGCGGCGAATGATTCGGCTGGTACTCTCCGCCCTGGGCGGTACTGCCATGGCCGTGGGGCTGTTCTGGCTGCTAGCGCTGCTGGTGACGCCGCCGGTGGAGGAGGTGGCGCCGCTGGAGATGGCGATGCCGCTGCAGATGGCGTCGATGGCGGAGGTCGCCGAGGAAGCCGAGCAAGCCGAGCAAGCCGACCTGGCGCCTGAGGACGCCTCAGAATCGGTGGCGTCACCCGCGGAGCCTGTCGAAAGCGACCCTGTCGAAAGCGCCGTGGCCGAACCGGCGCCCTTGCCGGAAGAGGCCGAGGCCGTGAGCCTGCCGGAGCCAGTGACCGAGCCCACGCCGGAGCCCACGCCTGAGCCCACACCCGAACCAACGCCTGAGCCTGAACCAACGCCTGAGCCTGAACCAACGCCTGAGCCTGAACCAACGCCTGAGCCCACACCCGAACCCACGCCGGAGCCGGCGCCCGAGCCTCAGTCATCGCCGGTCGCCGAGCCCGTCGAAGCGCCCCTGGCAGAGCATGCCCGGGAGAGGGTGTCGGACGAGGCCCGTGGAGAGCCAGCGGTCATTGACAGCGGGCCGGTGGAGGTGGGGGAGGCGTTACCGCTTAGCCGAGTGCCGCCCAGCTATCCACGGCGCGCCCAGCGCCGCGGGCTGGAGGGCCATGTGGAGCTGGAGTTCCTGATTCGCCCCGACGGCAGCGTCGACCGGTCCAGCATCCGGGTGCTGGACGCCCGGCCGCGCCGGGTGTTCGAGGAGGCCGCCGAGGAGGCGGTGGGGCAGTGGCGCTTCAAGGCCGACGGCCGCCTGCGCCGGGCCCGGCAGCGCCTGGAGTTCCTGCTGCGCTAGGCGCTCTTCGGCGCCAGGGCCTACAGACGGCTGGCAAGCAGGGCGGTCAATGCCTCGTCGCTGAGCACCAGGGGGTTGGTCGCCATGCTGCCGCCCCGGGCATTGGCGACCACCCGCGGCAGGTCGCTCTCCTGCATGCCGAATGCCCCCAGCCGTGGCATTTCCAGGCGGTGGGTCCAGTCTCGCAGGGTTGCCACCAGGGCGTCGCAGGCCAGGGGGTCCTCCCGTTCGGGCGAAGCGGCGAGCAGGCGCCCAGCGTGTGCGTATTTCACCAGCGCCTCGGGGTTTTCCGCACGTTCGCGCAGTGCCGCGATGTTCAGCGCGGTGGCCTCGGCCAGCAGGGTGCCGCAGACCACGCCATGGGGAGCGGGAAAGAAGGCGCCGAGCGGTGACGCCAGGCCGTGCACCGACCCCAGGCCCGCCTGGGCGAGGGTGATGCCGGAGATCAGCGAGGCATAGGCGAGATCGGGTCGCCCCTCCGGGTTCCCCTCCATGGCGCGCCAGAAGCCGCGCTGAAAGGCCTGCATGCCGGACCAGGCCAGCGCGTCCGTGAACGGGCTGGCGCCCGCGGAGACATAGGACTCCAGTAGCTGGGTAAAGGCGTCCATGCCGTTGGCGGCCAGCTGCTCCGCGGGACAGCCGGCCAGCAGGTCCGGGTCGACCACCGCGACGCGTGCCACCAGCCGGTCGTCCCGGAAGGACTTCTTGAAACCCTTGGGGCCCGGCTCGCTGAGCACGGCGTTGCGGGTGGCCTCGCTGCCGGTCCCCGCGGTGGTGGGAACGGCGATCAGCGGCACCGCGGGTCCGGGGTAGGGCAGACCCCGGCCAACTCCTTCCAGGTGATCCATGACCGAGGTCCCGGTGCGCAGCAGCCCGGCCACGGCCTTCCCGGCATCCAGGGCGCTGCCGCCGCCGATGGCCACCACGGCCTCGATCTCGGCCTCGCGGTGGCTCGCCACGATTTTATCCACGAGGCAGGGAGAGGGCTCCCCCGCGATGTTGACGTGATGCCAGGCCACCCCCTGCTCCCGCAGAGCCGCCTGGAGCTCGGGCCAGTGGGGGGAGTCGATGAAGGAGCGCCGGCCGGTGACCAGCAGGACGCGCCTGCCGTGTCGGGTGATCAGCGCAGGCAGGCGTGCCAGGGTCTGGCGGCCGAAGTGGATCTCGGGAAGCGGCGAAACGCGGAAGGGCGCGAGGCATGGGGCGTCCGGCATGGTGGCGATCCCTGGCGTGGTGGGCGGGACCCTCACTATAGGGGGCCGCCGGGGCCGGGCCAACCGCCAGGCATCAGCCGCCCGATGGGGGGAGGCTCAGAGATCGAGTTCGGTCCACACCGGGGCGTGGTCGGAGGGCTTTTCCATGCCGCGCAGCGCATAGTCGATGCCGGCGTCCACCACCTTCTCGGCCAGCGGTGCGGTGACCAGGATATGGTCGATACGCAGGCCGCGCCTGGGCTCGCGGTCGAAGCCCTTCGAGCGGTAGTCGAACCAGCTGTAGCGGTCATCCACCGCCGGGTAGCGCACCCGGTAGCTGTCGGTGAGCCCCCAGGCCTTGATGCCGGCGAGCCATTCCCGCTCCACTGGCTGGAAGCTGGTCTTGCCCTCGCGCAGCCAGCGCTTGCGGTTGGGCTCGCCGATGCCGATGTCGATATCCTCGGGAGAGATATTGAAGTCGCCCATCACCGCCAGGTGCTCGTCGGGGCGGTGCTGGCTCTCCAGCAGCCGCTTGAGCTGGGCGTAGAAGTCGCGCTTGTGGGGAAACTTCGTCGGGTGGTCGAGGTTCTCGCCCTGGGGAAAGTAGCCGTTCCACACCGTCAGCGGCTCGTCGCCTGCCGGGTGCAGGCGCACGCCGATCATGCGCTTCTGGGCGTCCTCGCCGTCGTCGGGGAAGCCGTAGTACACCGCCTCGGGCTCGCCGCACTGAGATACATCGATCATCAGTGCCACCCCGTAGTGCCCTTTCTGGCCGTGATAGACGACCCGATAGCCCAGCGCCTCTACCATCTCGCGGGGGAATTCGGCGTCCTGGACCTTGGTCTCCTGCAGGCCGATCACCGCCGGGCGGTGGGTGGCCACCAGCGCCTCGAGCTGATGGGGGCGGGCGCGGATGCCGTTGATGTTGAACGAGACCAGGCGCATCAGCTCTCCGAGCGCCCCTGATCGGGGCTCTCCGTCGCCTGCTCCGTCGCCTGCTCGGGATGGATGGCGATGCCTTCGCCGGCCTCCTGGCGGGCGAGCTTGCGGGCGGCCTGGATCTTGCGCTGCTGGCGTTTCTTCTGGGTATAGCGGGTGGACGAGGTCACTTGGTCGGGATTCTCGTGGCGCCACTTCTTGTAGTCCTTGCGCCGGCCGGTGCGGATCTGCACCTTGTCGGCCAGCGAACGGGTCTTCTTGCGACGGGTCATGGAAAAACTCCTCTGGTCTGGCGCGCATTCTACCAGTCCCGCCGCGCCTGCCACAGGCGAAGCGCTCACGAGACGCGCCCTTCGTCGCATTGGCTGTTACAATGCGCGTTTGTTTCATGCACTCAACCACCCAAACGGACAGACAGCAGCCTATGAGCGAGTCGGATCAGATCAACGCACCGGCCCAGGATCGCAAGCCCAAGCGTCGTCGTCGCAAGCCGCGGCGGCGCAACGCCTCCGGCTGGGACCTGCGCCAGTTCCAGGTGCCTGCCGTAGCGGGCAAGTGGCGCTTCCATGACTTCGACCTGCCGCTGCCGTTGATGCATGCCATCCACGCCCTGGGCTTCGAGTACTGCACCCCGATCCAGGCCGAGGCGCTGACCCACACCCTGCTGGGCGGCGACGTGGTCGGCAAGGCCCAGACCGGCACCGGCAAGACGGCCGCCTTCCTGATCTCGATCCTGGCCTACTTCCTCGAGGAGGAGGCCCCTAACGGCCAGAAGCCCGGCGCTCCGCGGGCGTTGATCGTCGCGCCGACCCGCGAACTGGCCCTGCAGATCGAGAAGGACGCCAAGGCTCTGGCCCGCTTCACCGATCTCAAGGTGGCAAGCGTCGTGGGTGGCATGGACTACCAGGCGCAGCGAGAGGCCCTGGCCGATCGCCTGGACATCCTGGTGGCGACCCCGGGCCGGCTGCTCGATTTCCACCAGAAGCGCGATGTCGACCTCACCCAGGTCGAGGTACTGGTGCTCGATGAAGCCGACCGCATGCTCTCCATGGGCTTCATCCCCGACGTCAAGCGCATCATCCGCCACACCCCGAAGACGGAGGAGCGCCAGACCTTCCTGTTCTCGGCGACCTTCACCGAGGACATTCTCGACCTGGCCAGCCAGTGGACCTTCGATCCGACCCACGTCGATATCGCGGTCACGGTGGAAAACGCCGCCGACATCGATCAGCGCGTCTACCTGGTCGGCGACGAGGACAAGCAGCGCCTGCTGGTCAACCTGCTCAAGCAGGAGAGCTTCGACCGGGTGATGGTGTTCGGCAACCGCCGCGACCTGGTGCGCAAGCTCGACGAGCTGCTCAGGAAGGCCGGTATCAACGCCGCCATGCTCTCCGGTGATGTGCCCCAGAATCAGCGCATCACGACCCTGGAGCAGTTCCGCGAAGGCGAGATCCAGGTGCTGGTGGCCACCGACGTGGCCGGCCGCGGCATCCATATCGAGGATGTCAGCCACGTGATCAACTACACGCTGCCGGAGGATCCGGAGGACTACGTCCACCGCATCGGCCGTACCGGTCGTGCCGGCGCCAAGGGCGTGTCGATCAGCTTCGTGGGCGAGGAGGATGCCTTCTCGCTGCCCGAGATCGAGCGCTTCATCGGCGACAAGCTGCCCTGCGAGCATCCGCCGGAAGGCATGCTCTGAGCCCATGCTCGACGAGGCCCTGAAGGGCGAGATCCAGGCCGCCTATCGCCGCGTGCTCGAGGGCCTGGACCTGACGCCCCGCTACGGTCAGCGGCTGATGATCGCCGAGATCGCCCGCACCCTGGCGGGCATCGAGGTCGATGAGGCCGGCAAGCGCATCAGCGACGAGCATGTCTGCGTGCTCGAGGCCGGTACCGGTACCGGCAAGACCCTGGCCTACCTGCTGGCCGCATTGCCGGTGGCCAAGGCCCGCGGCAAGCGGCTGGTGGTGGCCACCGCCACCGTGGCCCTGCAGGAGCAGGTACTCCATCAGGATCTCCCCGCGCTGAAAGCTCACAGCGGCATCGACTTCAGCTACGCCCTGGCCAAGGGGCGCGGTCGCTATGTCTGCGTGGCGCACCTCGACCAGACCCTCGACGGCACCGAGGAGAACCCTACCTATTCGCTCTTCGAGCGTGAGCTTGCCAGTGGCGGCGACGACTTCCAGGCCCTGGCCAAGTCGCTCGGCGAGGCCTACGGCAACGGCCGCTGGGAGGGCGATCGCGACAGCTGGCCCGAGGCCATCGACGACGGCCACTGGCGCAAGCTCACCGTCGACCACCGCCAGTGCACCAACCGCCGCTGCGGGCACTTCGGTGCCTGCGCCTTCTTCCGTGCTCGGCGCGACCTGGAGCAGGCCGATATCATCGTGGCCAACCATGACCTGGTGCTGGCCGACCTCTCCCTGGGCGGCGGCGTGGTGTTGCCCGCCCCCGGCGACTGCATCCACGTCTTCGACGAGGGACACCACCTGCCCGACAAGGCGCTCAGCCACTTCACCCACCGCTTCGCCGTAGGGGGCGCCCTGGGCTGGCTGCGCACCCTGAGGAAGTCGCTTGCCGAGCTCAACCAGGCGCTGGCGGTACAGCCGACCCTGGCGCGGCTGCTGGCCACGCTGCCCGAGGCCATCGGGGCACTGGAGCCAAAGCTTGGTGAGGCTTTCGCCCTGGGCCACCAGCTGGCCGGGCGCCTCGAAGGGCTCGCCGACGGCGAGGAGGCCCGCCAGCACCGCTTCGAGATGGGGCGGGCGCCCGAGGCGCTGCGCGAGCTGGCCGGCGCCCTGCTGGTGATCTTCGCCGAGCTGTCGCGCACTCTCGAGAGCATGGCCGACATCCTGCGCGAGAGCCTCGACCCGGAGAAACACACCGGCCTGCCTCGCGAGCAGGCCGAGGCCTGGTTGCCGCTGCTGGCGTTGCTCCACGGTCGGGCGCTGGAGGCCCACGCTCTGTGGCTGGCCTTCAGCGAGGCCGATCCCGAGGGTGAGCCGCCTCGGGCCCGCTGGCTGAGCCTGGAGCGCTTCGGGACCGACCCGGAGCTGACTTTCTCGGCAAGCCCCGTCTCGGCGGCCCATACCCTGGCAAAAAGCCTGTGG
The DNA here is from genome assembly GCF_047795635.1 of Halomonas sp. HK25. GTDB lineage: Bacteria > Pseudomonadota > Gammaproteobacteria > Pseudomonadales > Halomonadaceae > Halomonas. The sequence continues at coordinate 1,705,305 of NZ_CP181044.1, forward strand.
GGGGCCACCTTCGGCGCCGTGGTCACCTCGGCTACGCTCACCGCCCTCGGGCGCTTCGAGCGCCTGCAGGAGCGCGCCGGGCTGGCCAACCGCTACCGCTACCAGAGCCTGCCCAGCCCCTTCGACTACTCTCGTGCAGTGCTCAGCGTGCCCCGGGAGGCCGTTGACCCTGCCGATCGTGAAGGCCACGAACGCGCCATCGTCGACTTCGTTCGGGCGCTGGGCAAGCAGGAGGCGGTGCTGATGCTCTTCTCGTCCCGGGCCCAGCTGCGCGCGGTGGAGAAGGCACTGCCCAGGGCGCTGGGCGAGCGGGTGCTGGCCCAGGACCGGCTGCCCAAGCGCGAGCTGATCACCCGGCACCGGGCGCGGGTCGACGCAGGGGAGGGCAGCATCATCTTCGGGCTGGCGAGCTTCGCCGAAGGGATCGATCTGCCCGGCGACTACCTCACCCATGTGGTGATCACCCGGCTGCCCTTCGCGGTGCCCGACGACCCGGTGGGCGCGACCCTGGCGGAGTGGATCGAGAGCCGCGGCGGTAACCCCTTCATGCGCATCAGCGTGCCGGACGCCTCCATCAAGCTGGTCCAGGCCTGCGGCCGGCTGATCCGCAAGGAGGCCGACAGCGGCCGCATCACCCTGCTTGACCGCCGGGTGCTCACCCGCCGCTACGGCCGGGCGCTGCTCGATGCCCTGCCGCCCTTCGTGCGCGAGATCGACGGCGTCCGCCAGTAGCAGGGCGGTAGACGAAAGCGGGCCCGCCAGTTGGCGGGCCCGCGGTGTTTCAGAGGCCTATGTTCATAGGCGGTTCATAGGCGCTAACGGGATGTGTTCACGCCGCCTCGAGACGCTTGGCCAGCACCGGCGTGAGCTTTTCGTTCATCGCCTTGAAGGCCCGGACGGTGGCGTCCCAGTCGATGCAGGCGTCGGTGATGGAGACGCCGTACTGCAGCTGGCTCAAGTCATCGGGCAACTTCTGGGCGCCCCAGCCAATATTCGACTCCACCATCAGGCCGATGATCGAGCGGTTGCCCTCGAGGATCTGATTGGTGACGTTCTCCAGCACCAGCGGCTGCAGGGCCGCGTCCTTGTTGGAGTTGGCGTGGGAGCAGTCGATCATGATGTTGGGCTTGATGCCGGACTTCCTCAGCTCCTGCTCGGCCAGTGCCACGCTGACGCTATCGTAGTTGGGCTTGCCGTTGCCGCCGCGCAGCACTACATGGCCGTAGGCGTTGCCGCGGGTGCGGATGATCGCCACTCGACCGGCATAGTCGATGCCCAGGAAGTTGTGGGGGTGGGCGACCGACTGCAGGGCGTTGACCGCCACCTCCAGGCTGCCGTCGGTGCCGTTCTTGAAGCCGACCGGGCAGGAGAGTCCCGAGGACATCTCACGGTGGGTCTGGGATTCGGTGGTGCGGGCACCGATAGCCGACCAGCTGATGCAGTCCTGAATATACTGCGGCGAGATCGGGTCGAGCGCCTCGGTGGCCAGCGGCAGGCCCATCTCGGCCAGTTCCACCAGCAGGCGCCGGGCGATGTGCAGGCCCTCCTCGATCTCGAAGGAGCCGTTGAGGTGCGGGTCGTTGATCAGGCCCTTCCAGCCCACGGTGGTGCGCGGCTTCTCGAAGTAGACACGCATCACGATGTAGAGACTATCCTTCACCTCATCGGCCAGGCGGCGCAGGCGGCGGGCATAGTCGAGGGCGGCGTCCACGTCGTGGATGGAGCAGGGACCCACCACCATCAGCAGGCGCGGGTCCTCACCGTCGAGAATGCGCTGGATGGTCTCGCGCCCTTCGATCACGGTCCGCTCGGCGGCCTCGGTGAGGGGGATCTCCTGCTTCAGGGCTTCGGGAGTGATGAGAACGTCCTGGGAGAGGACGTTGAGGTTGCTGACCTGCTGATCTGTCATGCGGCTACCTGTGTGTCGTGTCTGCGCTGATGGCCCGGGGGCGAGTGATAATTTTTCCTTCTACTATACACCGGTGGGGCCGCATGAGATCAATCACGGAACCCCTGCAGGCTGTGGTGGTCCTAGCGCGGGTTGTCCAGCAGCTACCCGATCAGGCACCTCGGGTTGATGGATGGCCAGGAAAAGGGAACACTTGTGCGACTTTGGGCTACGGCCTCCGGACACTTCGCCGCCCTCTCGGGCTCCAGGTTGACGCCATGCACGCATTTTCCAACATGACCGCCGCTCCCAGAGCGCACTCGCCACGCTCTCCTCGTCGTCTGTCGGGGAGGCCGTGAATGGGCGCCAGGGAGACCGACCAGCAGCTCGTCGAGCGCGCCCAGCAGGGCGATAACCGCGCCTTCGACCTGCTGGTGAAGAAGTATCAGCACAAGATCATCGGGCTGATCGGGCGCTACGTCCACGACCACTCCGAGGTTCAGGATGTGGCCCAGGAGGCGTTCATCAAGGCCTATCGGGCGCTGGGCAAGTTTCGCGCCGAGAGCGCCTTCTATACCTGGATGTATCGCATCGCCATCAATACCGCCAAGAACCATCTGGTCTCGAGAGGGCGCCGCCCACCGGGCAGCGACCTGGATATCGCCGATGCCGAGATCGTCGATCATAGCGGACGCCTGGCGGATTCCGAGACGCCAGAGGCCGCCATGGCCCGCGATCAGCTCGAGGCTGCGGTGTTCGAGGCGATCGACAATCTGCCCGACGACCTGCGTACGGCGATCACCCTGCGTGAGCTCGAGGGGCTCTCCTACGAGGATATCGCCAACATCATGCAATGCCCGGTGGGCACGGTGCGCTCGCGCATCTTCCGCGCCCGAGAGGCGGTGGACCAGCACATCCAGCCGCTGGTCACCACGTCTCGCAACCGCGAGACGGTAGAGGAGTAGCCGGCCAGCGGGGCGGGTTGCACACTTTTTGTCGATTGGCTGAACTGTCCGTCGCCTTTGACGTCAGAAGCAGTGTTCGATCCGCCGTGCGGCGGAGATCGCGTCGACATTCCCGGACCAGACCGGGAATGTCGATTCCAGGCTGAAATGAGGGAGCAGGGCGGAGTGCCTTGCCACAGTAGGGGGTGTTGAGAATGAGTCAGAACGCACGGGAATCGCTTTCTGCCCTGATGGACAACGAGGGAGACGAGCTCGAGCTTCGTCGGCTACTCAAGACGCTGGACGCTTCCCCCGACGCCGCCGAGGCGTGGCGTCGCTACCATCTGATGCGTAGCCTGATGCGCCGGGAACCCGATGTCGACGTCTCCACCGACCTCTCCGCCGGCATCATGGCGCGCCTGCAGGATGAGCAGCTGCCGCAAATGGACAGGGTCCCGCAGGCCCGGCGTCGCACCTTGCCCTTCGCACGCAGCGCCGGCATCGCCGCCGCGGTATCGTTGATGGTCATTACCGGGGTCCAGTTCTACTCTGGTGACACCCCGGGCGGTGGACCGGACGGTGCGGAACCGAGTGTGGCGGCGGGCGCCAGCTCTTCCCAGCCGGCTCCTGCCAGTCTGGCGTCCAGTGATAACGCCACCGCTCGTCCCTCGCTGGTTGATCTGCCGCTGTTTCAGCTGCCCCGGGGCGGCGGCCAGGGGCTTATGACCGTTGGTGCCGGTGGCGAGTCCGCCCCCATGTTCATGGCCCCGGGTCAACGTCAGTCGCTGCTGGCCGACGAGCAGCAGGCACTCCTGCTGCAGTCCTACCTGGATCGTCACGCCGAAGGGGCCGCCTTCCGCAGTGGCGATACCTGGTTGCCGCTGCTGCGCGCCTCCGGCGCCGACAGCCTCGGTCAGCGCTGAGCGTAGAGGGGTGACGATGACCGCGTCACGCCTGTGCTTTATCGCCGCGAGCTGCCTGGTTGGCCTGCTGATCAGCAGCGTCCTGCCGGCGGCTTCGCCTGAGTCCAGTGAGGAACGCTTCGACTGCCGAACTCTGGCCCAGGCCCCGGCGCCAACCTCTGCCCAGCAGTGGCTCGAGCGCAGCCTGTGGGCGGGCCACTGCTACCGATATGATGCCCATGCCGTGCGCATTGGCCATGATGGCGTGCGCACCCTGACGCTCACCCACGATGTGCATGACGGCATCGAGAGGGGCGTGGCCAGCTATCTCGACGGCCCGCCCATGGTGTTCGAGCGCCGCGGGCGCATCGGACGCCTGGGCGGGCCAGGGGAAGGCGGAGAAGCGCCGCCTTCCCCCGCCGGCATCGCCGAGCGGGCCGGCGCGCTCTATCGTCTTCAGCTCGGCGGTGAGGAGCGCATCGCCAATCGTCGCGCCCTCCGCCTGGATATCGCTCCCCTGGACAGCTTCCGCTTCGGTCATCGTCTGTGGCTCGATCAGGCCACCGGCCTGACCCTGAAGCAGTCGCTGCTCGACGAGACCGGCCGTCCCCTCGAGACCTTCCAGCTCACCACCCTGGAGCAGCCGCGTCTGCATCAGGGAGAGATACGCCTCGACCGCCAGCGCGAGGTGCCGACGGACCCCTGGCGGCTGGGCTGGCTACCCGAAGGTTTTACCGCACAGCCCGCAGATACCCGCAGCGCCCGTCACGGTGAAGGTGTCATCCACCGTCTCTACAGCGACGGGCTCGCTACCCTCAGTCTTTTCGTATCGCCCGTCAACGAGGCGGAGCTGCTGGCGCCGGGGCTGCATCGCCTGGGGGTCTCCAATGCCGCGGTGCGCCACCGCGATCTGGGCGGACAGCCGCGCCAGCTGGTGGTGATGGGCGAGTTACCTCCCCGTGTGCTGCTGCGTGTCGCCGACAGCCTGGTCTGGGAGGCGCCGTGATGCCGGCCTGTCACCCGAACCATCATTGTCATTCAGAAAGCACGATAACCGTTCTCCCGACCCATCGCAGGAGCCTTGCATGAAACGCATGATCCGTCCCCTCTCCCTGTGGATGCTGCTGGCCGCGACCCTGCTGGTCTGGCAGTCGGCTGCTTCCCAGGAACTGCCCGATTTCACCGTGCTGGTGGAAGAGGCCGCTCCCGGCGTCGTCAACATCTCCACCACACGTATGGTGCAGAGTCGCGAGAATCCCTTCCAGGGCTTCGGCGGCCAGGAGTTGCCCGAAATCTTCCGTCACTTCTTCGGCGACCGCTTCCCGGAGCCGCCCGGCGGGCAGGCCCCGGGGCGGCCTCAGGAGCGCCAGTCGCTGGGTTCCGGCTTCATCATCAGTCAAGAGGGTTACATCCTCACCAACGCCCACGTGGTAGAGGGGGCCGACGAGATCCTGGTGCGCCTCAGCGACCGCCGGGAGCTTCAGGCCGAGCTGGTGGGCAGTGACGAGCGCACCGACGTGGCACTGCTCAAGGTCGACGGCGGGGACCTGCCGCCGCTCAAGCTGGGTGACTCAGATACCCTCAAGGTGGGCGAATGGGTGGCCGCCATCGGCTCGCCTTTCGGCTTCGACCACTCGGTGACGGCCGGCATCATCAGCGCCATCGACCGTACCCTGCCGCGGGACGCCTACGTGCCCTTCATCCAGACTGACGTGGCCATCAATCCGGGCAACTCCGGCGGGCCGCTGTTCAACCTGGACGGCGAGGTGATCGGCATCAATTCCCAGATCTTCACCCGCAGCGGTGGCTTCATGGGCCTCTCGTTTGCCATCCCCATCAACGTCGCCATGGACGTGGCTGACCAGCTGCGCGATGACGGCCAGGTGCGCCGCGGCTGGCTGGGTGTGATGATCCAGCCGGTCTCCCGAGACCTGGCAGAATCCTTCGGCATGGATGGCCCCCGCGGTGCGCTGATCGCCGACCTCGACCCCGAGGGGCCGGCCGCCCGCGATGGGTTGGAGGCGGGCGATGTCATTCTCGAGGTGGACGGCAGCCGGGTGCACGACTCCAGCACCCTGCCGCGGCTGATCGGCCGTACCGCGCCGGGCAGTGAGGTGGAGCTCGAACTGATGCGAGACGGTGAGCGCCGCCAGCTCAGCATCACCGTGGGCGACTGGCCCGACGCCGAGCGCGCCACCGCCAGTCGCCCCCAGGAGAGCCGCCAGGCCCGCCTGGGTATCTCGGTGGGCGAGCTGGAGAGCGCCGAGCGAGAGGCGCTCGGCATCGAGGGCGGCGTGCGGGTGCGCGAGGTCGACCCCAATGGCGCCGCCGCTGCGGCCGGCATTCGCCCCGGTGATATCCTGGTCAGCATGGACCATCAGGCCGTCAGCGATCCCGAGCAACTGGTTGAGCTGGTCAGCGAGCTGCCCGCCGACCGCGCCGTGCCGGTGCGCCTCTACCGCGATGGCCGCTCGCTGTTCGTCGCTCTGCGCCTGACCGACGACTGAGCCACCCCGGCCAATCGGAACCCGGCGCCCCTGGTCGCCGGGTTCGCCGTATCTGGCCGGCGCATGCCGGTACAATGGCGTCCGACCCCGGCCTTTTGCCGGCGGCCCGCGTGCCGCCAGGCCTGGCCCGAACCCTATCAGGCAGAATTCTCTCGATGGCCCAAGACACCTCTTCCGACAAGCTCAAGCATATCCGCAACTTCTCGATCATCGCCTGCATTGATCATTAATCTCCCGCCATTCCTTTCTTTAAGCCACTGTTTTATATCTGTCTGTTAGACCCTGTCGGCTGTAGCCAGTCATCATCAGGTCGAATCCAGACATAAGGGGCGCCTCATGTTGGGTTGAGCGAGTTGGGTATAAAGAGTTTAGTGATTCAGTGCAATTTCATGCGTGGCTTGAGGAAGAAATTGAGCCCGTCGACGATCACCATCAGGGCCGTCTTGACCGTGCCATGAATGGCGCGTTGGTGCATGCGATACAGCGACGCATAGAAGAACTTCGCCAGGTGGCCCTCGAGGAAGAGACTGCGCGCCGAAGCGCCACGCATCAGGCTGCCGACGGCGTCGAAATGGGCAAGCGAGATCAGCGAACCGCGATCCCGATAGACGAAGGGCCTCAAGGGATTGCCGTCAAGCCTGGCACGCAGGTTGCGCGAGAGAAGCAGGGCTTGCTGATGGGCGGCCTGGGCCCGAGGCGGCACCGTGGAGCCGTCTTCCTGGGGGCAGCTGGCACAGTCACCGAAGACGAAGATGTTCGGATCATCGAGGCTCTGCAGGGTGGAGAACACCTTGAGGCGATGATTGGATTCGGTGGTAAGCCCCAGGGTCGACAGGATTTCCGGCGCCTTGATGCCGGCGGCCCAGACACAAAGGTCAGTCTCGATGCGTGCTCCATCCAGGGTGACGATCACCCCCTCCTCGACGCCGGTAACCCGGGTGCCGACATGCAATTCGACACCCAGCCCGGTCAGCTCGGTGGCCACCGCCTTGCGGATGCGTTCGGGCAGCACCGGCAGGATATCCGTGGCGGCCTCGACCAGGTGAACTTCCAGTTGGCTGCTGTCCAGGGAGGTGAAGCCATAGCTGTTGAGGATTCGCGAGGCATCATAGAGCTCGGCGGCCAACTCCACACCAGTGGCACCGGCACCGACGATGCCGACTTTCAATCGGGAGAGGCGTTGCTGCTCGGGGTCGCTGTAACGGAGGAAGGTGTTGAGCATATCCTGCCGAAAGGCCTCCGCCTGGGCAGGACTGTCGAGGAAGTGGCAGTGCTCGGCCACGCCCGGTGTCCCGAAGTCATTGCTGACACTGCCCAGGGAGAGCACCAGGACATCATAGTCCAGGGTGCGCGAGGGCAGGACTTCCGCACCGTGCTCATCGAAGACAGTAGCCAGGCTCAGCTGGCGCTTTTCGCGATCCAGCCCGGACAGGGTCCCACGCTGGAACCGGTAGCCGTTGTCGCCGGCGTGCCCCTGGTAGGAGACCTCGTCGAGTCCGGAATCTAGGGCACCCGTCGCCACCTCATGCAAAAGGGGTTTCCAGATATGAGTAGTATTGCGATCGACCAGCACGATCTCTGCCTTGCCGCGCCGCCCCAATTTGCGGCCGAGACGACTGACCAGTTCCAGCCCGCCGGCGCCACCGCCGACAACCACTATCCTTGCCATGCCCATCAAATACTCCTCGAGTGTGTCACGACCTTGCGGGTCGAATATCGCCGAACCTCCCGGTCATCTACGCTAGATACAAGGCCGGGCCAAGAACAAGTAGGATGATGCCGCTCTCTGACTGGCCGATGCGGCTTCAACTGTCCCGGCGAAGTCCGAGGATATCGCGGGCCTGCTGCCAGATGGCGACCTGGCGATCATGTTTCTCGCAGTGATACGGCCCGCTCGACCAAGGCGGTATTTGTAAGTCACCAGGGTGTCGCGGTCGAGCCGCATGTGATGAAGGGGTTGGACATGACGAACTACCTCCAAGCGTTTACCGGTTTTCCTCGGCGGACAGGCAACCGGACTCATTGTTTAGGTCGAGTACACCGTAATCAAAGTCGGGCTGTCCAACGGCTGACCGAGCAAAATAACCAGAATGGTCATTTCTCCATCACGACCGCGCTGCGGGAGTTCTGCTCACCGGACTAACATTCGATAGAAAACCTGCAAACATGAAGGTTAAAGAATAAATACTACAGCGCCTGATTGAAGGGTTCTCATATGCAAGAAAGCCGCTGACGCGAACGAAAATGTCGATATCAGGGTGCTGAACGCCGGTGGCGATGTGGCCCGACAGATCGGCTAGATGCGGGATCTGTTACAGCAGCGCATGGAAGCCATCAATATCTGGCCCACGGATGGTCAGGCGGTCATTCCCGCCATTCGCCAGGCAATCAATGCCGGTATTCCGGTCGTCGTGACCAACTCCAAGATTACCGATGCCGGTATGGATTTCATCGCGGCTTTTCGGCCTCGACAATGTAGAGCAGGGCTGCTACTGGAGCGTCTGCGTCGGATTTACCTCAAGCGCACCGCCTTCGCCCAGGCGCAGGTCAACACCATTCGCCTGAAGCTGTTGAAGATTGGCGCCGTCATCACCCGCGCGATCCGGCTGATGCTGAGCAGCCAATACCCGAAACAAGGCCTCTTCCTGAAGCTGGCCAGCCTGGTGCAATATCCGGGCTAGGGCCGCGTCTGACGACAACCCCGCCTCCTCGCTGTACAATACGCCCAACCTTGATTCTCGCGCTCGCTCGGGTACCCGCCCAGCCTTGTACATGGGTGCGTACATGAACCGGATTTTGATGTATGTCTAATAGCGAAAACCGTAGTAAAATCAGCCATATACGGAATTTCTCGATCATCGCCCACATCGACCACGGCAAGTCGACCCTGGCCGATCGCCTGATCCAGAGTTGTGGAGGGCTCTCCGAGCGCGAGCAGAAGGAGCAGGTGCTCGACTCCATGGACCTCGAGCGCGAGCGCGGCATCACCATCAAGGCCCAGTCGGTGACCCTGGACTACCACGCCCAGGACGGCAACACCTACCAGCTCAACTTCATCGATACTCCTGGCCACGTGGACTTCTCCTATGAGGTCTCGCGCTCGCTGTATGCCTGCGAGGGTGCGCTGCTGGTGGTGGATGCCGCCCAGGGCGTCGAGGCCCAGTCGGTAGCCAACTGCTACACCGCCATCGAGCAGGGGCTCGAGGTGTTGCCGGTGCTCAACAAGATGGACCTGCCCCAGGCGGATCCCGACAAGGTCGCCCACGAGATCGAGGAGATCATCGGTCTCGACGCCACCGATGCCTGCCAGGTGTCGGCCAAGAGCGGCCTGGGCATCGATGCCCTGCTTGAGCGCCTGGTGCGCGACATTCCGCCGCCCCAGGGGAATCCCGATGCGCCGCTGCAGGCGCTGATCATCGACTCCTGGTTCGACAACTATCTGGGGGTGGTCTCGCTGGTGCGCATCTTTGACGGCACCCTCAAGAAGGGCGAGAAGATCCGCCTCAAGTCTACCGGCCGCGATTGGCAGGCCAATGAGGTGGGCATCTTCACGCCGCTGCGCAAGGAGACCGGCGTGCTGCGCGCCGGCGAGGTGGGTTTCATCGTGGCCGGCATCAAGGAGATCCAGGGCGCTCCGGTGGGGGACACCATCACCCACGCCAGGACCCCGGATGTCGAGCGGTTGCCGGGCTTCCAGAAGGTCAAGCCCCAGGTCTACGCCGGCATGTTCCCGGTCAGCGCCGACGACTACGAGGACTTCCGCGACGCCCTGGAGAAGCTGGCGCTCAACGACGCCTCCCTGGCGTACGAGCCGGAAAATTCCGACGCTTTGGGTTTCGGTTTCCGGGTGGGCTTTTTGGGCACTCTCCACATGGAGATCGTCCAGGAGCGCCTTGAGCGCGAGTACAACCTGGACCTGCTGACAACGGCACCCACCGTGGTCTACGAGCTCGCCATGAAAAACGGCGAGCTGATGTATGTTTCCAACCCCTCCAAGCTGCCCGACATGGCCGATGTCGAGGAGATGCGCGAGCCGATCGTGCGCGCCAGCATCCTGGTGCCCCAGGAGTTCGTCGGTAACGTGATCATGGAGTGCGAGAACCGCCGCGGCAACCAGAAGGATATGCAGTTCCTCGGCAGCCAGATCCAGCTAGTCTACGAGCTGCCGATGTCCGAGGTGGTGATGGATTTCTTCGACCGTCTGAAGTCGATCTCCAAGGGCTATGCCTCTCTGGACTACGGCTTCGAGCGCTTCCAGGCCGCCAAGCTGGTGCGCCTGGACGTGATGATCAACGGCGACAAGGTCGACGCCCTGGCGGTGATCATCCACCGCGATCACGCCCACGGCCGCGGCCGGCTGCTGGTCGAGAAGATGAAGGAGTTGATTCCGCGCCAGATGTTCGACGTGGCCATCCAGGCGGCCATCGGCGGCCAGGTGGTGGCGCGCTCCACCGTCAAGGCGCTACGCAAGAACGTCACCGCCAAGTGCTACGGCGGTGACGTCAGCCGCAAGAAGAAGCTGCTGGAGAAGCAGAAGGCGGGCAAGAAACGCATGAAGCAGGTCGGCCGGGTGGAGATTCCCCAGGATGCCTTCCTCGCCGTGCTCAAGGTCAACGACTGATATCAAACGCTAGGAACGCATACCCCCATGGACTTCTCTCTGCTGCTGGTGGTGGCCGTTGCCATCACCGGCCTGATCTGGCTGCTGGACCTCATTTGGTGGCGCCCCGCCCGCCGCCGCGCCGCGGCCAACGCCGAGGCCGGCACCACCGAGGGGCTCGACCCCGCGGCCCGCGAGAAGGTGCTCAAGGAGCCCTGGCCGGTGGACTACTCGCGCTCCTTCTTTCCGGTACTGCTGGTGGTGCTGGTGCTGCGCAGCTTCGTGGTCGAGCCCTTCCAGATCCCGTCGGGCTCCATGCGCCCGACCCTGGAGGTGGGCGACTTCATCCTGGTCAACAAGTTTACCTACGGCCTGCGCCTGCCGGTGGTGCATACCCGCATCGTCGAATTCAACGAGCCAGAGCGCGGTGACGTCATGGTGTTCCGCTTTCCCAACGAGCCCGCGGTGAACTTCATCAAGCGGGTGGTGGGCATGCCCGGCGACACCCTGCGCTACGAAGGCAAGCAGCTCTACGTCAACGGCGAGCCGGTACCCAAGCGGCTGCTGGAAGAGGGCCCCGCCGACGCCCCCGGCGAGCTGCTGCTGGCCGAGCAACTGGGCGGGCTCGAGCACCGGATCTACAATAATCCTCGAGACCCGGGCCCGCAGATGCGCGAGGTGGTAGTGCCCGAGGGGCACTACTTCACCATGGGCGACAACCGCGACCACTCCAACGACAGCCGCTACTGGGGCTTCGTGCCGGAGGAGAACATCGTCGGGCGGGCCTTCGCCGTGTGGATGCGCTGGGATGGCGGTCTGCCCAGCTTCACCAGCGTGCGACGCATTCAGTGAGCTTCCGGGCCTCTGGCGGTACAGGCCGCTGTCCGCAGCCCATACCAGCGCCGACCAGCCATTAGACAACAGGATATTCGTGAGCAACTCCCTCAACGCCTTCAGCCGACGCCTCGGCCATGCCTTCAGGGATCCCGCCCTGCTGGAGCTGGCCATGACCCATCGCAGCGTCGGCGGGCAGAACAACGAACGCCTCGAGTTCCTCGGCGACTCCATCGTCAACTTCGTGATTGCCGAGGCGCTGTTCCGGCGCTTTCCCGATGCCCGCGAAGGGCAGCTCTCACGGCTGCGGGCGCGTCTGGTCAAGGGCCAGACTCTGGCCGAGCTGGCCCGCGAGATGGAGTTTGGCGAGCACCTGAGGCTCGGTTCCGGCGAGATGAAGAGCGGTGGGCATCGCCGCGAGTCGATCCTGGCCGATGCCGTGGAGGCGGTGATCGGCGCTATCTACCTGGATGCCGGCATGGAGGCGGTGCGCGTTCGGGTGCTGTCCTGGTACGCGGCGCGGCTGGAAAACACCAGCCTGCAGGACACCCAGAAGGATCCCAAGACTCGCCTGCAGGAGTTCCTGCAGTCTCGTCAGCTCCCGCTGCCCCGCTATGAGGTGGTCAACGTGGAGGGCGATGCCCACGCCCAGACCTTCACCGTGGATTGCCACGTGGAGATGCTCGACCAACACACCACCGGCGAGGGTGCCAGCCGGCGCCACGCCGAGCAGCAGGCCGCCGAGAAGGCCCTGGCCCTGCTTGAACCCGTCAGGGCCAACGCACAGGGAGCACGACCATGACCCAGACCTGCGGCTTCGTGGCCATCGTCGGTCGCCCCAACGTCGGCAAGTCGACGCTGATGAACCGTATTCTCGGCCAGAAGATTTCGATTACCTCGCGGCGCCCCCAGACCACGCGCCACCAGGTGAGGGGGATCAAGACCGAGGGGGAGACGCAGTTCATCTACGTCGACACCCCCGGCATCCATATCATGGCCAAGGATCGCAACAAGGCGATCAACCGCTTCATGAACCAGGCGGCGACACAGGCCCTGCACGACGTGGACTGTGTGGTGTTCATCATCGATCGCACCCGCTGGAGCGAGGAGGATCAGAACGTCCTTGCGCGCCTGGAGCACGTGACGGCGCCGGTTATCCTGGCGGTCAACAAGGTCGACCGCCTCCAGGACAAGGCGAGCCTGCTGCCCTGGCTGGAGGAGGTCGGTGCCCGCCGCGAGTTCGCCGCCATCGTCCCGATCTCCGCCAAGCACGGCACCAATGTGCCGGAGCTTGAGGCCGAAGTGGCCAAGCACCTGCCCGAGAGCGTGCACTTCTTCCCGGAGGATCAGGTTACCGACAAGAGCCAGCGCTTCCTGGCCGCGGAGCTGGTGCGCGAAAAGGTGATGCGCCAGCTCGGCGACGAGCTGCCCTACCAGATGACCGTCGAGATCGAGGAGTTCCGTGACGAGGGCAGGGTGGTGCACATCAGCGCCCTGATCCTGGTGGAGCGCCAGGGCCAGAAGAAGATCCTGATCGGCGAGAACGGCGAGCGCATCAAGAGCATCGGCCGCGAGGCGCGCCTGGACATGGAGCGTGCCCTGGGTGCCAAGGTGATGCTCAACTTATGGGTCAAGGTGAAGCGGGGCTGGTCCGATGACGAGCGAGCGCTGAAGAGCCTGGGCTACAACCTCGACTGAGGCGCCATGACGCCCGAACCCGCCTTCCTGCTGCATAAGCGCCCCTACCGCGAGACCAGCGCCCTGGTGGAGCTTCTCACCCTGTCACAGGGCCGGGTGAGGGCGGTGGCTCAGGGCGTGCAGCGCCCCGGCTCTCGCTCGCGGGGGCGGCTGCAGCCCTTCTCGCCGCTGCATGTCACCTGGGTAGGCGGGGGTGAGCTCAAGCGCCTGCGCTTGATGGAGAGCCGCGGGGCCACGGCGCTGCTGGCCGGCGAGGGATTGCTGTGTGGGCTCTATGCCAACGAGCTGCTTACCCGCACCTTGCCGGTGGAGCTGCCGGTGTCCGAGGTGTTCGCCTTCTATACCGCGCTGCTCGAGGCGCTGCCGCGCCCCGACGCCCGCGCCGGCGGGCTGCGGCGCCTGGAAGTGTCGTTGCTCGAGGCGCTCGACGCTCTGCCGCGCTTCACGACACCGGACGGCGGTGAGCTGGACCCCCAGGTGCGCTATGTCCTCGATGCCTTCAGCCGCGCCTTCCGTCCCGGCCAGCCGGGCCTGGATGGCCGCACCCTGCGCCTGCTGGGTGCCGGCGACTGGGATGCGCCGGGGCTTGCCGGCCCGTCAAAGGCGGTCACCCGGGCGGCGCTGGCGCCGCTGCTGGGTAGCCGACCGCTGCGCTCCCGGGAGCTGATGCGCCAGCTTGCCGAGCGCCGCCGGGCGAAAGCTGGAAGCTAGAAGAGCGTCGCTTCGCTCCTGGAAGTCGGAAGAAAAAGCCTTGATTTCAAGCTTTGCGGGATCATGCTAGCTTCCAGCTTCCAGCTTCTTCAAGGAGACCCTCATGCATCCCCCCCGTATCCTGCTCGGCGTCAATATCGACCATATCGCCACCCTGCGTCAGGCCCGCGGCACCCGCTATCCGGATCCCGTCCAGGCGGCGCTGCTGGCCGAGGAGGCCGGCGCCGACGGCATCACCGTGCACCTGCGCGAGGATCGTCGACACATCCAGGAGCGCGACGTGCGCCTGCTGGCCGAGGTGCTCAACACCCGCATGAACCTGGAGATGGCGGTCACCGAGGAGATGATCCGCCTGGCCGAGGAGATCCGTCCGGCCCATGTCTGCCTGGTGCCGGAGAAGCGCGAGGAGCTGACCACCGAGGGGGGCCTGGATGTGGTGGGCGGCCTCGCGGCGATTCACGCCGCCTGTCAGCGCCTCGCGGCTGTCGGCTGCGAGGTGTCGCTGTTCATCGACCCTGAACCGTCACAGATCGAGGCTGCGGCGAAGGCCGGCGCTCCAGTGATCGAGCTGCATACCGGTGCCTACGCCGAGACCACCGGGCAGGCGGCCGCCCACGAGCACGCGCGGCTCAGTGCCGCCAGCGAGATGGCGCAGGGGTTGGGGCTCACCGTCAACGCCGGCCATGGACTCAACTACCATAACGTGGAGGCCGTCGCCGCCATCCCCGGCCTGCATGAGCTCAACATCGGCCATGCGATCATCGCCCGGGCGTTTTTCGTGGGGCTCAAGGAGGCGGTGGCCGAGATGAAGCGGCTGGCCATCGCCGGCCAGGAAGCCGGCTTCGTGGCTTCGCTGGAGGAGCACGACCATGACCATGATCATCACCACTGACTCATGATCCTCGGCATCGGTACCGATATTGCCAGGGTCGAGCGCTTCGAGCGGGCCCTGGCTCGCCACGGTGAGCGACTGGCGCTGAGGTTGCTGGGCGAGCTGGAGCGTGAGCGCCTGGCCGGCCATCCGGCGCCGGCGGCCTTCATGGCCAAGCGTTTCGCCGCCAAGGAGGCCTTCGTCAAGGCGCTGGGTACCGGCCTGCGGCTGGGCATGCGCTGGACCGAGGTTCAGGTCACCAACGATGCCCTCGGCCGGCCCTCGCTGCTGCTGTCGGGCAAGGCCCACGAGCTGGCGATGGCCGCCGGGGTGCACTCGACTCACCTGTCGATCAGCGACGAGGCGTCCCTGGCGGTGGCATTCGTGGTCCTTGAGAGCTAGGTGTTGGAAGGCTAAGTGCTGGAGGGCTGAGTCTCCCGCTGGGCCCAGGCGCGCAGGTCCGTCATGGCGGCGAAGAGCTCATCCATCAGCGGTGTCACCGCGTCCCGACCGCGGGTGCGCAGCCGGGTCTCCAGGGATTCGGCGATCAGGCCCAGTCGCGGAGCCCCGCAGTAGCGGCAGGCGCCATTGAGGGCGTGAATGCCATCCAGCAGCGCTTCGTCGTCTCCCTCCGCCAGGGCGTGACGCAGGGCGGCTTCGTTCTCCACAAGCCCCGCCGCCAGGCGTTCCAGCAATTCCCTGGCCAGCGAGGCCCTCCCGCCCGCCAGCCGGGCACCGAGTTCCAGGTCCACGGTGGGCAGCTCGCCGTCATCGGCGGCGGAAATGGTGGATTTCACGAGCGCGTTTTCCCGCGGCGGTGATGGCGACTCGTCCGCCTCCGGCAACGCCACGCCCAGGTGACGTAACAGGGCGTCGCGCAGCTGGTCGCTATCCACCGGCTTCACCAGGACATCATCCAGTCCACTGGCCAGCAGCCGGCGACGCTCCTCCTCAAGCACGTGGGCGGTCACCGCCACCACCGGCGTGGCGCGCCAGCTGCCGCCCAGTCGTCGCAGCGCCCGGGTAGTTGCCACGCCGTCCATGCCGGGCATGCGAATATCCATCAGCACCAGATCGAAGGCCTGCTCTCGCCCCAGCGCCAGGGCTTCCTCGCCGCTGGCGGCCAGGCTGACCTCGACGCCGGGACCGGCCACCAGCTCGCCCAGCAGCAGGCGGTTCGATTCGGTGTCATCCACCGCCAACAGACGCACTGGCTGCTGCGCCGCGTCGGGCTGGTTCGCCGGTGACGGGCCCGCGCTCTGGCTCAGGGCCCTCCCGACGGCGGCGGTCAGGGTGGCCCGGGCCACCGGCTTGGTGAGGATCTCGCTGCCGTGGGGCAGCGGCAGGCTGGGCGGGTCCAGGGGGTTGGCGTTGGCCAGCAGCAGCGCCGGGCACGCCAGTTCGGACAGACGGCGCTGCCAGATCGCCGCCTCCTCCGGGGCCAGCGGTGTGCGCGGCAGGCTGGCGACCAGCAGGGCCGGTGGGCCACCCTGGGGAGGGGGAGCGAAGGCGTCCACCGGCCGGGCGCCCCAGCGCGTGAAGAGATGGCGAAGTGCCCGGCGAGTGGCGGGGTGGGGCTCCTCGATCAGCACCGTCTGCCCGGCCAGGCGCAGCTCGGGTGGCCGCTCGGGGGTCTCGCTGCCTTCCAGGGGAAGAGTGAAGGAGAAGGTGGTGCCCCGGCCGGGCTCGCTCTCCACGCCGATTTCCCCGCCCATCTGCTCCACGAGCTGGCGGCAGATGGTCAGGCCCAGACCGGTGCCGCCGAACTCCCGGGAGTGGCTGGGCTCTGCCTGCTGGTAGGCCCGGAAGAGAAGGTGCTGGCGCTCCGGAGAGAGGCCGATGCCGGTGTCGGTGACGCTGATCCGCAGGGTCACCCGGCCGGGGTCAGCCTGCTCCATCATCACCCGGACCACCACCTCGCCCTGCCGGGTGAACTTCACCGCATTGTGCACCAGGTTGGTGAGCACCTGCTGGATGCGCATCGGGTCGCCGTTGAGCACGCTGGGCACATCGTCATACACCAGGCCCAGCAGCTGCAGTTCCTTCTGGTGGGCCAGCGGGGCCTGCAGGCCCAGCACTTCGTCCACCAGGGCGACCATATCCAGCGGCAGGCGCTCCAGCTCCAGGTGTCCGGCTTCGAGCTTGGAGAAATCGAGCACGTCGTTGACCAGCATCAGCAGGTTGCTGGAGGCGCGCTGGACGTGCTCGAGCCACTCCCGCTGGCGCGGCTCCAGTCGCGAGCGGTCGAGCAGACGGCAGAACCCGATGATGCCGTTCAGCGGGGTGCGGATCTCGTGGCTCATGTTGGCCAGGAATTCCGACTTGATGCGGTTGGCCTCCACGGCGCGGCGGTGGGCGATATCCAGTTCGATGTTCTGGACCTCGATGGTCTCCATGGACTCCTCGAGTTCGGCGGTGGCCTGCTCGATCTGACGCTGGGTCTCCAGCCGGGCCTGGGCCAGATGATCACCCAGGGCGTTGACCCGTTCGGTCAGGCCGGCCAACTCGCTCGGTGAGGGCGGCAGCTCGGGGGGGCTTTCGCCCCTGGCAAGCCGGGAGAGGGTGTCATCCACGGCGGCCAGAGGGGGGTGCAGGCGCCGGTAGGAGGTGAAGGTCAGGCCACCCAGCAGCACGGCGGCAACCCCCAGCACCAAGGCGGTGAGGCCGATCTGGCGGTAGTGGGCGAGCACCAGGGGGCTGGCGTCGATGTCGAGCACCAGCCAGGCCGGTTCGGGGCCTGGCAGTGGCGACTGTAGCCGCCATTCGACGCCCTGCTGATCAAAGTGCCGGCGCGCGTCTCGTGGAGCTGTGGGCGGCGAGCGAAGCCGGCCCAGTTGCAGCAAGGTATCGCCCTGGGCATCGAAGATGCCCAGGGCGCGGACCTCATCGAGCTCCATCAGGTGTGCCGCCGTGGCCTCCCGCAAGATGGCGCCATCGGCGCCGCTCAACTGAGGCGTGACCAGGTCGAAGGCCTGCTCCAGGCGGGACTGAAGCTGTTCGGCGTGGTGCGAGCGGTGCAGCGTCAGGGTCGTCGCGGCGAGCAGCAGCATCAGCAGCCAGGGCACGATCAGGCCGGTCAGCAGCAGGCGGAACTTCAGGGACATCGGCAGGCTCTCTGCAGGTAGCAGCCTCCAGTATGCCACAGCGAGGGGGGATGCCTGTCCACCCCGCGGTGGCACGGATATAATGGCTGAAAACCCGTTTCCACAAGGAAGGTTGCATGCATTTTCCCACCCTGGAGGAGGTCGTCGGTCACACGCCGCTGGTCCGCCTCAAGCGCATCACCGCCGGCCGCAACAATGTCCTGCTGGCCAAGCTGGAGGGCAATAATCCCGCCGGCTCGGTGAAGGATCGTCCGGCGCTGTCCATGCTCGAGCAGGCCGAGGCGCGTGGCGAGATCACCCCTGGCGACACCCTGGTGGAGGCGACCTCCGGCAATACCGGTATCGCGCTGGCCATGGCGGCCGCGATCAAGGGCTATCGGATGGTGCTGATCATGCCCGAGAGCGCCTCCGAGGAGCGCAAGCAGGCCATGGCGGCCTTCGGCGCCGAGCTGATCACCGTCAGCAAGGCGGGTGGCATGGAGGAGGCCCGCGACGTGGCCGAGGCCATGTTGACCCGCGGTGAAGGCAAGCGCCTGGACCAGTTCGCCAACCCCGACAACCCGCTCTCCCACTACCGGGGCACCGGCCCCGAGGTCTGGGAGCAGACCGGCGGTACGGTCACCCACTTCATCAGCTCCATGGGCACCACCGGCACCATCATGGGGGTCTCCCAGGCGCTCAAGGAGCGCAACCCCGAGGTACAGATCATCGGCCTGCAGCCGGAGGACGGCGCCAGCATCGCCGGCATCCGCCGCTGGCCGGCGGAGTACCTACCGAGCATCTTCGATGCCTCCCGGGTCGACCGGGTACTGGACATCGGCCAGCGCGAGGCGGAGGTGCACATGCGCCGCCTGGCCCGGGAGGAGGGCATCCTCGCTGGAGTCTCCTCCGGCGGTGCCCTGGCCGGTGCCCTGCGCGTGGCCGAGGAGGTGGAGAACGCGGTGATCGTGTTTATCGTCTGCGATCGCGGCGACCGCTACCTCTCCACCGGCCTGTTCGCCGCGGAGGACTGAGATGGCGATGCTGGGCAAGCGGCGGCCGCGCCGCGAACATACAGGCGTGTCCGGGCTGCAGGGGCGTCAGGCGCCCCGGGGAGCGCCTGACGCCCATAGTGCCGGCGAGGGTGAGTCCGGCGGTGTCATCATCGAGCGGCTGACCCACGATGGCCGTGGGCTGGCCCATGACGCCGCCGGCAAGGCGCTGTTCGTGGAGGGGGCGCTGCCCGGTGAGCGGGTCGAGGCGGCGGTCCATCGCACCCGCAAGCGCTTTGACGAGGCCCACGTCCGCGAGGTGCTTGAGGCTTCTCCGGAGCGGGTTACTCCCCCCTGCGCCCACTTCGGCCGCTGCGGCGGATGTGACCTCCAGCACCTGGCTGTGCCCGCCCAGCGTCGCCACAAGCGGGCGGTACTTGTCGACCTGCTGGCCCGCCAGGGCATCGAGGTCCCGGCCGAGCCCGAACTTCTGGCCGGGGCCGACCACGGGTATCGACGCCGGGCGCGCCTGGGGGTCAAGGTGGGCGCCGAGGGCCAGGTGCATCTCGGCTTTCGCGCTCGCCACAGTCATCGCCTGGTGGATATCGATCACTGCACCATTCTGGTACCGGAACTGGACGCCCTGCTGGCGCCGCTGCACCGCCAGGTGGCATCGCTTGACGCGCCGCGCCAGGTGGGACACCTGGAACTGTTCGACAGCGACCAGGGCGCGGTGCTGTTGGTACGCCAGCTGAAGGAACACGGCGGCGACCGCGCACGCTGGTTGACCTTCGCCGCCCAGCACGGCCTGCACTTGGCCTGGCTGGCGGGTCGCGAGGCGCCGGCGCTCGAGTGGCTGACCCCGACGCCGGCGCTGAGCTGTCGAGTGCCCGGCGCCGCAGGGGAGCTGACCCTGGGCTTCGCTCCTGGGGACTTCCTGCAGGCCAATGCCGAGGTCAATCGGCAGATGGTGGCCACCGCCCTGGCCTGGCTCGAGGGACTGGAGGGCGCGGCACTGCTGGACCTGTTCGCCGGGGTGGGCAACTTCAGCCTGCCGCTGGCTTCCGCCCGGGCCAGGGTGACGGCGGTGGAGGGCAGCCCGGCGATGGTCGAGCGACTGGTCGATAACGCCCGCGGCAATTTACAAGGGCAGCACCTGGCCGTGACGGCCCGCCAGGCCGATCTCAACGATACCGCGGCGGTGAAGGCCCTGCTGGTCGAAGCCTCACCGGATGTCCTGCTGCTCGACCCGCCCCGCGATGGTGCCGACGCCGTCTGCGGGGCACTGTCGGCCTCGCCGGTGCCCAGGGTGCTCTATATCTCCTGCGACCCGGCCACCCTGGCGCGAGATGCGGCACGCCTTGTGCATGGCGGTTATCGGCTGACGCGACTCGCCGTGGCCGACATGTTCGTGCATACCTCACACCTGGAATCAATGCTGTTGTTCGAGCACCCGCGGACAGGACAACAGCCGCAAGGAGCAACGCCCGATGGTTAAAGTCCGTGAGGACCAGCCGTTGACCGAGACGGGGCGCGTCGATATAGAGCGCTGGATCGAGCGACTGCAGGAAGACGTCAAGCTGCGAGACCCGGCGGAACTGTGCGAGGCCTGTCTGCTGGCAGAGCGCCTGGAGCTCGACTCCGACAAGCCCCATCGCCGCTGGCTAGCGGATGGCTCCAGCTTCCGCATGGGCCTTGAGATGGCCGATATCCTTGGCGAGCTGAGGCTCGACCAGGCCACCCTGGAGGCCGCGGTACTTTACCGTGCGGTGCGTGAGGGGCTGGTCGATCTGGAGGCGATCGCCAGGCAGTTCGGCCGCGAGGTCGCGTCGCTGATCGATGGCGTGCTGCACATGGCGGCGATCAGCACCTCTCAGACGCCCAGCCATGAGATGGGCCAGCACGACCAGCAGGACAACCTGCGCAAGATGCTGGTGACCATGATCGACGACGTGCGCGTGGCGCTGATCAAGATCGCCGAGCGCACCTGCGCCTTGCGCCAGGTCAAGGACGCCCCCCGGGAGAAGCAGCTGCGGGTGGCCCGGGAGGTGTTCGATATCTACGCGCCACTGGCCCACCGGCTGGGCATCGGCCATCTCAAATGGGAGCTGGAGGATCTTTCCTTCCGCTACCTCCATGAGGACGACTACAAGGCGATCGCCCGCCAGCTGGCCGAGAAGCGTCTCCATCGTGACCGCTACATCGCCGAGGTGGTCGATACCCTCAAGGACATGCTGGAGACCCAGGGCATCACGCGCTACGACGTCGACGGCCGCGCCAAGCACATTTACTCCATCTGGCGGAAGATGAAGCGCAAGCGCATCGACTTCTCTCAGGTGCATGACATCCGCGCGGTGCGCATCCTGGTGCCCGAGGTGACCGACTGCTACACCGTGCTGGGGCTGGTCCACTCGCGCTGGCATCACGTGCCCAACGAGTTCGACGATTACATCGCCAACCCCAAGAAGAACGGCTACCAGTCGCTGCACACCGCGGTGCTTGGCCCCGAGAGCAAGGTGCTGGAGATCCAGATCCGCACTTTCGCCATGCACGAAGAGGCCGAGCTCGGCGTCTGTGCCCACTGGCGCTACAAGGGCCATGACACCAAGGCCAAGAGCGCCAGCTACGAGGAGAAGATCGCCTGGCTGCGTCAGGTGCTCGAGTGGCAGGAGGAGGTCGGCGATATCGGCGACCTCAGCGAGGGGCTCAACAGCGACGTGGCCCCGGATCGAATCTACGTCTTCACCCCCGATGGCCACGTCATCGACCTGCCGAGGGTGGCCACGCCCATCGACTTTGCCTATCGAGTCCATACCGAGGTGGGTCACCGCTGCCGCGGTGCCAAGGTCAACGGGCGCATCGTGCCGCTCACCTACAAGCTCAAGACCGGCCAGCAGGTGGAGATCCTCACCGCCAGCAAGGGCGGGCCCAGCCGCGACTGGCTCAACCCGAGCCTCGGCTATGTTCGCACCTCCCGGGCCCGGGCCAAGATCCAGGCCTGGTTCAAGCACCAGGCCCGAGACCAGAACCTGGAGGAGGGCCGCACGCTGTTCGAGCGCGAGATGAAGCGCCTCGATCTGGAGGACATGGACCTGGAGGCCCTGGCGCGCAAGGTCAACTACCAGAGCCCCGACGACATGTACGCCGCGCTGGGGGCCGGCGACCTGCGCATCGGCCAGGTGCTGCACCAGGCCCAGCAGCTGTTCGGCGAGCACGACGATCAGGAGCAGCTCGACCGCCTGCTGGCCAAGCCCAAGCGCTCGCCGGGCAAGGGCGGGCAGAGCGACATCACCGTGCTGGGCGTGGGTAACCTCAAGACCAGCATGGCCAACTGCTGTCATCCAGTGCCCGGCGAACCCATTGTCGGCTTCATCACCCAGGGGCGCGGGGTCACCGTGCATCGTCAGGAGTGCCCCAATATTCTGCAGCTGCGCCTGGAGGAGCCCCAACGTATCATCGAGGTGGAGTGGGGCGAGCGCGCCCGCACCCAGTATCCGGTGGACATCGAAGTCCAGGCCTGGGATCGCTCCGGCCTGCTGCGTGACGTCACCGGGGTGCTCGGCAACGAGAAGGTCAACGTGCTGGCGGTCAACACCCTGACCGATACCGACGACGGCATCGCGCGCATGCAGATCACCGTGGAGGTGGACGGCCTGGAGACCCTGGGACGGCTCTTCTCGCGCATCCAGCAGCTCTCCAACGTCATCGAGGTGCGTCGTCTGCGCAGCGGCGGC
This sequence comes from Halomonas sp. HK25, assembly GCF_047795635.1. Taxonomy (GTDB): domain Bacteria; phylum Pseudomonadota; class Gammaproteobacteria; order Pseudomonadales; family Halomonadaceae; genus Halomonas. The sequence goes on from NZ_CP181044.1 coordinate 1,728,069, forward strand.
AAGTCGGGCAAGCGCAAGGGAAAGGGAAAGGGAAAGGGGAAGGCCTCATGAGCCGACGCCACGACCTCGACGACCTGCTGACCCTGATGGCGGTGCTGCGCGACGCCGAGCAGGGCTGCCCCTGGGATCTCAAACAGGACTGGGATTCCATCGTGCCGCATACTCTGGAGGAGGCCTACGAGGTCGCCGACGCCATCGAGCGGCGCGCTTGGCATGAGCTGCCCGGCGAACTGGGCGACCTGCTCTTCCAGGTGGTCTACTACGCCCGGTTCGGTGCCGAGGAGGGACGCTTCGACTTTCACGACGTGATCCACGCGCTCACCGCCAAGATGCTGCGCCGCCACCCTCATGTGTTCCCCGAGGGTACCCTGGCCTCGCGGCGTCCGCCGGGCGTGACGGCCGAGGAGATCGAGACGCGCCACGTCAGCAGCCGCTGGGAGGCGCTCAAAGCCGAGGAGCGCGCCGAGCGCGCCAGTGCCGAGGTCGCCTCGACGCAGGGCAGTGCCGCCGCGTCGGTTCTGGATAGCGCCCCAGCGTCGGTGATGAATAGCGCCGCGGCTTCTGTGCTGGATGACGTCCCGCGCACCCTACCGGCGCTCGCTCGGGCCGCCAAGCTCTCGAAGCGCGCCGCCCGGGTCGGCTTCGACTGGCCCGATGCACGCGGCGTGATCGCCAAGATCCGCGAGGAGCTGGGGGAGGTCGAGGAAGCGCTGGTCGCCGGCGACCGCGAGCACGCCGCCGAGGAGGTGGGCGACCTGCTGTTCGCGGTGACCAATCTGGCGCGCAGCCTCAAGGCCGACCCCGAACAGTGCCTGCGCGCGACCAATGCCAAGTTCGAGCGTCGCTTCCGCCATCTGGAGGCGGCCCTTGCCGCCGATAGCGTGGCGCTGGAGGAAGCCGGCCTCGCCCTGATGGAGCGCCACTGGCAGGCCGTCAAGGCCATCGAGCGCGCTGCCACCGAATCCTCAATCACATCCGCACATCCCGCGACAGCGGGAGAGCCTCCGGGAGACTCTCGGCCATGAGCCACGACCTGCACGAATCGCTGCGCGACAACGTTCGTATCCTGGGCGACAGCCTCGGGCGCACCATCGCCGATGACCTGGGTGCTGGGTTCGTCGACAAGATCGAGGCCATCCGCGGCTTCGCCAAGCGCGGCCGCCAGAGCGACGACCTGGCCCAGCGCGAGCTGATCGACTACCTGCGTCGCCTGCCCGACCGCGACCTGCTGCCCGTGACCCGTGCCTTCAACCAGTTTCTCAATCTTGCCAACATTGCCGAGCAGCACTACCGGGCGCGCTTTCGCCGCGTGGAGGACTACCGACCGGGCAGTCAGCCGGTGCTCAGCGAACTGCTGGCCCGTGCGCGGGAGGCCGGCCATGCGCCGCGCAAGCTGGTAGAGGCCCTGGCCGCCATGCGCGTGGAACTGGTGCTCACTGCCCATCCCACCGAGGTCATCCGCCGCACCCTGATCCAGAAATACGATGCCATCGACGATTGCCTCACCGCCATCGAGTCCTCAGGCGACTACCCCGAGCGTGGCGTCCGGGCCAAGGGGCGTCTGGAGGAGCTGATCAGTCAGGCCTGGCACACCGACGAGATTCGCCACGAGCGCCCGACCCCGGTGGACGAGGCCAAGTGGGGCTTCGCGGTGATCGAGAACTCGCTGTGGCAGGCGGTACCCGACTTCCACCGGGATCTGGACAATCTGCTGCTGGAGACCGCCGGTGAGCGCCTGCCGCTGGACGCCGCGCCGATCCGCTATGCCTCCTGGATGGGCGGCGACCGTGACGGCAACCCCAACGTTACCTCGCGGGTCACTCGGGAGGTGCTGTTGCTGGGGCGCTGGATGGCCGCCGACCTCTATGTGCGCGACCTTGAGCAGCTCAAGGCCGAGCTCTCCATGTGGAAGGCCAACAGCGCTCTGAAGGCCGAGGTGGGGGACGCTGGAGAGCCCTATCGCGAATTGCTGCGTCGGCTGCTGGCACGTATGGAGGCGACGCGCGACTGGGCCAAGGCGTGCCTGGACGGCAAGCCCTTCGATGAGGGCCCGGTCATCGAGAGCCGTGACCAGCTCTTCGCGCCGCTGCTGACCTGCTACCGCTCGCTGTGCGACGTGGGCCTCGATACCATCGCCAACGGCGCGCTGCTCGACACCCTGCGCCGGGTGGCGGTGTTCGGCGTGACCCTGACCAAGCTCGACATCCGTCAGGAGGCGGGCCGCCACGCCCAGGTGATGGAGGAGCTCACCGATGGGCTGGGGCTCGGCCACTATCGCGACTGGAGCGAGGAGCAGCGCCAGGCCTTCCTGCTCGAGGAACTCGCCTCGCGGCGTCCGCTGATTCCGCGGCGCTGGGAGTGCTCGTCGGAGTCCCGTGAGGTGATCGATACCTTCCGCGTCGTCGCCAGCGAGCAGGCCGAGGCGCTGGGCACCTATATCATCTCCATGGCGGGGCAGCCCTCCGACGTGCTGGCCGTGGCCCTGCTGATGAAGGAGGTGGGGGGCGAGGTCAAGCTGCCCATTGCCCCGCTGTTCGAGACACTGGACGACCTCAACCACGCCGGCGACGTCATCGACCGCCTGCTGTCGCTGCCCGGCTATCGTTCGCTCACCGCCGACCGCCAGGAGGTGATGATCGGTTACTCCGATTCCGCCAAGGATGCCGGCCAGCTGGCCGCTGCCTGGGCCCAGTATCGCGCCCAGGAGACGCTGGTGGAGGTCTGCGAGAGCCAAGGCGTCGACCTGACCCTGTTCCACGGTCGCGGTGGCACCGTGGGTCGCGGCGGTGGCCCGGCCCATGCGGCGATTCTCTCCCAGCCGCCGGGCTCGGTGAACGGCAGCCTGAGGGTGACCGAGCAGGGGGAGATGATCCGCTTCAAGTTCGGTCAGCCGGAGATCGCCCTGCGTTCCATGGAGATCTATGCCTGTGCGGTTCTGGAGGCGACCCTGCTGCCGCCGCCGGATCCCCAGCCCCGCTGGCGCGATGAGATGGATCGTCTGGCCGAGGTCGCCCACCGTGCCTATGTGGGCGTGGTGCGCGAGGACCCCGACTTCGTGCCCTATTTTCGGGCGGTGACACCTGAGGGCTCGCTGGGTCGCCTGCCGCTGGGCTCGCGGCCCACCAAGCGCCGTCAGGACGGCGGTGTCGAGACCCTGCGGGCGATCCCGTGGATCTTCGCCTGGACTCAGATACGCCTGATGCTGCCCGCCTGGCTGGGCAGCGGCGAGGCCTTTGCCCGGCGCCTGGAGGAGGAGGGTGGTCTCGAGGTGCTGCAGGAGATGCGTGACAGCTGGCCCTTCTTCGGCACCTATCTGGACATGCTGGAGATGCTGCTGGCCAAGGCCGACGTGGGTATCGCCGCCTACTACGAGCACCGCCTGGTGGACGAGCCCGCGCTCAAGGCGCTGGGGGAGCGGTTGCGCGAGCGATTCGGCCGCCTCAACGAGGTGCTGCTGCAGGTCCTCGAGCAGCGGGAGCTGCTGGAGAAGACCCCGCTGATCCGACAGGCCATCGAGGTGCGTAACCCCTACATCGACCCGCTGCACGGCCTGCAGGCCGAGCTGCTGCAGCGTAACCGGGATGCGGACGGCGCGATCAGCGCCGACCTGTCGCGGGCGCTGATGGTGACCATGGCCGGCATCGCCGCGGGGCTGCGCAATACCGGTTAGGAACGGGGATTAATCCAGGGACCGGGCTTGATGTGGGAGCGCAGCTTGCTGTGCGAAGGGCGGCAAGGGCTGCGTGAAACTAGAAGGGATAGTGCAGCGAGGCGGTGATCAAGTTGAGATGGGACATGTCCGGGGCATCGAACTCCTCGAATTCCAGACGGCTGATCAGGCGGTTGAACTCCAGGCGGGCACCGAGGCCGGTGACACGGGTGGTGCCGGCGGTGTTGAGGGCGTCCCGGGGTATCACCGCGTCGCCCTCCCAGCCCGCTACGCCGGACTTGGCGTAGAGGCCGAGTCGGCCGATGCGCACCCCTGCCATCAGGGTGCCCCCCAGGCTTACCGAGTTGACCAGCAGGCTGTTCTCGCCCATCCGAGTGGGTACTTCGTCGCTTTCCCGATAGCTGAACTCGGCGGCCAGATCGAGGCTGGGCAGGCGCAGTGGAGAGAAGCCGGCGATAAGCCGGAACCCGGAGGTAAAGCCGTCCGGCGTCTCGATGTCGCGGCCCTCGATCACCATGCCGTTATCCAGGCGCATCAGGTCGCCGTCCTTGCCGGCAAACGAGGGGGCGTTGTCGGCCAGCGCCATGGGAGCAGCGACGATAGCCAGACAGGCTAGGAAGCAGGTCCATAGGGAACTCGTTCTCATGATCCCTGTCCTTGCGCTGAGGCCCTGCCGGTGGTGGCGAGAGCGTCAGGGCGAGTTATTGGTGTCAAGGTAGCCTAGCAACTGTCGGCTGAGCCCGCCAGTTCGCGCGCCTGCAGCCAGTTGGCCAGTTCGGCGAGGCGGGGGGCAGTGAGCGTGTGGGCCTGAGCGGCGGCCAGCAGCGGCCCGAGGATCGCGTCGTGTTCGGTCGGGCGCCCGGCCATTACGTCCTGCAACATGGAGGCGCGGTTGCCGGCGGTGCCCTCCACCACCCGCCACACCAGGGTCCGCCAGCCCTCAAGCCCCCCGTCTTTTTGGCTCTCCTCGGCTCTCTCGTTCCCCCCGGCCCCCGGTGGGTCGATGCCCTCCGCGGCAAGTATCTCGGCCACCTCGGCGATGATCGACTCCACCATGGGCCGGAAGGGGCGGTCGCGAAGTTGGCCGTTGCGGATCCCAAAGCGTGCCGCGCGCGGATTGATAGCGGCGTTGACGGCGAGCTTCTGCCATAGCCGCTGGCGGATATCGGTCACCGCCCGGGCGGGCAGGCCGGCGGCGGTGAGCTTAGTGGCGAGCTCGCCGGCGATCTCGACGTGTCGGCCATTCAGGGCACCGATCAGGGTCTCGCCCCGGCCGGCGTGGACCACGCGGGTATCGCTCGCCACCTTGTCTTCTAGATTGTCCTCGAGATAGGCGCCCTCGGTGGTGGTGGCGCACAGTACTGGGCCGTCGTGGCGCTGGCTGAGCCGCGGCTGACAACCGAAGCCGTTCTGCCACAGCACCAGGGGCGTGCCGGCAGGCAGGTGCGGCGCCAGCGCGGCATGGGCCGCCTCGGCGACGTAGGCCTTGGTGGTCAGGTGCACCATGGCAGGCGACATGGCTGGCAGGGTCTCCAGGGTGGCGGCGTCCACGCGGGCGCACAGGGTCTCGCCCCGGGGTGAGACAAGCGTCTGCTCGGAGGGGAGGCGCCGACGCCCGATCAGGGTTACCCGGGTGCTGGGCGCCGCCCCGCTGGCCAGGCGCAGGCCGATCAGCCGGCCCAGGGCGCCGGGGCCGAGGATCCAGTGGGCGTCCGGCCGGGTCATGAGCTGCCCCGCTTGCGGCTCGGTCGACGGGTACCGCTCCTGGTGCCGGCGCCCGCTCCGCTGCGGCGACGGGAGGCCGTGCCGCGGCGTTTCGGCGCGGCACGGCCGGCGGTGGGCTCCTCGCCCCGGGCCGTGGCCAGCGCCTGGCGCAGGCGGCCGGCGTCGGCGCTCGCCAGCAGCCGCTGCAGGTCGCTGATCAGGTCGCCGAGGAAGGGGGCGGGGTCGGCGCCCGCCTCGGCGATGGCCGAGAGGCGCTGTTCCCAGAGGGCGGTGCGTTCCGGGCGGCTGGCCGCCTCGGGCAGCGAGGCGATCAGGGCGCTGCCCAGCCGGGTGGCGCGCAGCGCCTTGCTCTGCCGCACCAGGTAGCCGCGCTCCACCAGGGTCTCGATGATGCCGGCGCGGGTGGCCTCGGTGCCCAGGCCGTCATGCTCACGCAGGGTGCGCCTCACCGCCGGATCTTCCACGTAGCGGGCGATGTTCATCATCGCCTTGATCAGGCTGGCGTCGTTGAAGGGTTCCGGTGGGCGTGTCTCGCGATCCTCCACCGCCGCCTCGTTGACCCGGCACGCCTCGCCCTCGCTGAGCGCCGGCAGCGGCGGCGCCTCGTCGCGGGTGGTGAACAGCGGCTTCCAACCCGCCTCGAGAATCTCCTGGCCGCGGGCGCGGAAGGCCTCGTCGAGAATCATGAACTCAGCCTTCACCTCCCGGGTGGCGAGCGGGGGATAGAACTGCGCCAGCACGTTGCGGGCGATCAGCCGGAAGACATTGGCCTCGGTGGCCGAGAGCCGTGCGGGGTCCATGGGCCGGCCGGTGGGGGCCAGGGCATGGTGGGCGCCCACCTGCTTGTCGTTCCAGGCCCGTGAGCGCCGCGTGAAGTCCGCCCCGGCCAGCCAGCCTCGCAGGGTGTCGTCCGCCCGGCAGGCCCCCTCCAGGGTGGTTCGGGCCGCGGCGAAGTGCTCCTCCGGCAGGTAGCGGCAGTCGGAGCGCGGGTAGGTGATCAGCTGGTGACGCTCATAGAGGGCCTGGCAGGTATCCAGCACCGCCTTGGCGGAGAGCCCGTAGCGGCGGGCGGCGTCCACCTGCAACCCCGACAGCGAGTAGGGCAGCGGGGCAGCCTGGCGCTTGTTCTGGGTCTCGAGCTTGGTCAGCTTTCCCTCGGCGCCGGCCAGCCGTTCGGCCAGGTCGGCGGCGGGCGCACGAGCCAGCAGCCGACCCTGGTCGTCGAGGGGCTGGCCCTCGCCGGGCGCCCACCAGGCGCGCAGCGTCCCGCGGGCCACGGCGAGATCCGCCCACAGCACGAAGAAGGGGTGGGAAGTGAAGTCGCGGATCTCGGCGTCGCGGCGCACCACCAGGCCCAGCACCGGGGTCTGCACCCGGCCCACGGAGAGCACCCCGTCGTGGCCCGCCTGGCGACCGGTGAGGGTCCAGGCCCGGGTCAGGTTGATGCCGTAGAGCCAGTCGGCCCGGGAGCGCGACTCGGCGGCGCGATAGAGCGGCTGGTAGCGGGCGTTGTCCTCCAGGCGGGTCAGCGCGCGCTGCACCGCCGGTCGGTTGAGGTCGCTGACCAGCAGTCGCGACACCGCTCCCTTCCAGCCCAGGTGCTCGATCACCTCCTGCACCAGCAGCTGGCCCTCGCGGTCCGGGTCGCCGGCGTGGACCACCTCACGGGCGGACTTGAGCAGGCCGCGGATCACCGCCAGCTGGCCGCGGGCCTTTGGGCGGGGTGTGAGCTTCCAGCGACTGGGCAGGATCGGCAGGGTATCGAGACGCCACTGCTTGAGTGCCGGGTCGTAGGCGTCCGGCGGCGCCTGTTCCAGCAGGTGGCCCAGGCACCAGGTCACGGTGGTGTCGCCCACGGTGATCGCCCCCTCCTGCTTGCGGGAAGCGCCGGGCAGGGCGTCGGCGATGGCGATGGCGAGGCTGGGCTTCTCGGCGATGATCAGGCGCATGGCGGGCGGACTCTGGCGTGGCGTTATGGATATTCTTCCAGTGTCGGTGAGGATTGGCCAGGTGTCATCTCTGCGTCATGGTGTACAATTCCTGTATCACTATCTGCGACTGTTCATCACCTCATGGGAGCCCTGTATGCGCGAACGAGGCAGGACGAGACGACTGCTGGGGCTGGGCGCCAGGACCGGCGGCGCGATGATCCGCACACGGCTGGGCGGCCAGGCGGACTGGCGGGCGCTGGGCGAGGCGCTGTTCGCAGGGCTCTCCGAGCTCAAGGGGCCGGCCATGAAGCTGGCCCAGATCATGTCCCAGTGGGACGACCTGCTGCCTCCCGACCTGGCCGAGGAGCTCGCCCGCCTGCAACGCCAGGCCGAGCCCATGCCCTGGCCGCGCATCCGCGAGACCCTGGTCGAGCAGTATGGCGACCTGGAGGGCGTCTTCCGCGAGATCGAGGAGCGCCCCTTCGCCAGCGCCTCCATGGGCCAGGTGCACCGTGCCGTGACCCGTGACGGCGAGACCCTGGTGCTCAAGGTGCAGTACCCGGGGCTCGCCGAGGTGCTGGAGAGCGATCTCACCCAGGTGCGCCGGCTGATGCGGCTGGGCCGCTGGCTCAAGGTGCCCCAGGCGCGCCTCGATGCGCTCTTCGAGGAGCTCGCCGCCAGCCTGCGCGGCGAGCTGGACTACCACGCCGAGGCCGAGGCGCTGGCCCGCTACCGGGCGCGCTACGCCCACCTGGAGAACCTGGTGATCCCCGAGCCGCTGCCCGAGCTCTCCGGTCCCCGGGTGCTGGCGATGCGCTATGCGCCGGGCACCCCGCTGCGTGACCTGGAGTCGGGCGACGCCGCCCTGCGTCAGGGCGTGGCGGTGACCCTGGCCGACTGGCTCACCGAGGAGCTTTTCACCCATGGTGAGCTGCACGCCGACCCCCACGCCGGCAACTTCGCCGTCGACGACCAGGGGCGGCTGGTGATCTATGACCTGGGCGCGGTGATCCCGGTCCCTGAACCGCGACTGAGCGCCATGATGCAGCTGCTCGAGGCGACCCTGGCCGGCGACCCCATGGCCATGGACGAGGCGCTACTCAGACTCGGCGGCCGTCAGGGGCAGGGTGCGCCGCTGGCGCTCTATCGGGAGTCCGCCGAGGCGGTGTCGCCCCTGTTCGCCCCCGGCGAGCAGGACTTCTCCGATGTGCGCGTGCACCGCCGGCTGCGCGATCTGACTCCCAAGGTGTGGGCCGCCATGGACCGCCTGCAGCCGCCGGCGGACACCCTGCTGCTGTCTCGCACCCTCAACGGCCACTACTGGAACCTGGTGCGCCTCGGCGCCCGGCTGGATATGCACGCCCGCACCCGGCCGCTGCTGGAGTGGGCGAGGCGCTGACAAGCTGCCCAGAGCCCGGGCAGACTGGTAGACTGTGCCGTTTTCCGGACGGTGGAGAGTGCGATGCTGGCGGTATGGGTCGAACAGCTGCTGGGGTTTGCCTCGGGTGCGCTCAAGGCGATTCGCCAGGACGAGCGCTATCCGACGCTGATGGCCTGGGCCCGCGAGGAGGGCCCGTCGCTGGTCGGGGGTAACCTGCCCATGGCCCAGGCGCTCGCGCCGGAGCTGTGGTCCCAGACGCCGCTGGAACGTCTCGGCTTCGCCACCGAACCCCTGGCGCGCCCGGGCCGCAACGAGCCCTGCTGGTGCGACTCCGGGCGCAAGACCAAACAGTGCTGTGGGGCCGTGAGCCTGCCGGGTGCGGTGCCCGGTCACCTGATGTGGATGCTCTCGCTGCGCGAGTGGAAGGGCGACACCCTCAAGGCCGCGCTGGCCAGCGGCCACGCACCGGCCCAGGGGCTGCTGGAGGCGGGGCTGATCGCCGCCGAGACCGGCCAGCGCGGTCGCGCCCAGCAGATCCTCGAATCGCTGTTCGAGCGCGGCGACTGGTCGCGGTTGCCGGAGCAGGCCGAGCCCGCCTTCGAGATCCTTATCGACCTCTACCAGGAGCGCGGTTTTCATCGCAAGCGTGAGGCGCTGCTCGATGCGGTGCTCGAGCGTGGCCCGCTGTTCCTGCGGGGCGTGGCCCTGGAACGCCTGTGTTTGATGCACCTCGATGCCGATGACCTGGACAGCGCCCGGGCCGCCTTCGTGCGTGCCCAGCAGGCGCTGCCGGACTCGCCCACCCTGGCCTATATCGAGGCGATGCTGCTGCTCCACGAGGGGCACGAGGAGGAGGCCGCCGAGCGGGCGCGCTTCTGGTTCCGCCGCCTCGCTCGCCAGGGCGAGCTCGACCCCGACCAGCTGGAGTTCCTGGCCGACCTGGCCGAGAACCCCGGTGCGACCCTGGCCGAGCAGCTGCTCAACGCCGAGGAGGATCTGGCTGAGCCGCTCGCCTCTCTGCAGGCCCTGCTGGAGGTGCTGCCCACCGCCCCCCGGCTGACAGTGACCGGCACCGATGAGGGGCGTCTGGAGTACCGGCAGAGCGACCGCGAGCAGGCCCTGACCGCCGCCTGGCTCGACTGCTTCCCGGCGGAAGCGGTCAGCGAGTCGCCGCTGGGGCTCGAAGATGACCCCTGGCCGGCGGCCGGAGAGTGGCTGGCCAAGCTCTGTGCTCACCCCGAGTGGCTCGATGCCCCGGCGGTGCTCCAGGGGCTGACCCTGGCGCTCACCACCCGTTTCGGCAGCCTGCCGTGGATGGCGCCGAGCCTGTTCGTGCCGTTGGCCGAACGGCTGGAGCGCTGGCTCGAGCAGGCGGCCGCCGAGGGTCCCGGTACCCTGGTCTGGGAAGATGGCGACAATGCCCTGCTGCTGCGCACCGGTCTGGCCCTGGTGGTGGGCATGGAGCGCGGCGCTCGACAGCGCTCCCGGCAGCTCGCCGAGTGCTTGCTGGCGCTGGATGACCACGACAGCCTGGGGCTGCGCGAGCTGGTGCTCGACCAGCTGCTGCGCGACGGGCGCGACAGCGAAGCGTTGGCCATCAGCTATCCGCCGGAGGGCGAGGAGCTGGGCGAAGCGGCGCTGGGTCTGCTGCTGGGCAGGGCGCTGGCGCTGTTTCGGCTCGAGCGCCTGGACCAGGCCGCGGAGGCTCTCGAAGAGGCGCATCGACACAACGCCCATGCCCTGGCCCTGCTGTGTGCCGAGAAGCCCCGCCCGGTGCCCGCTGCCGGCGGCGATGGGGTGGCCGAGCCCGGTACCCGGGCGGAGGCGTGGCAGTACCGCACCCTGATGCGCGACCAGTGGCGGGCCACCCCGGACTCACTCACCTGGCTGCAGGCCTGGCTCGATACCCGCTAGCGCCCTGGAAGGTGTCGCCCGCTCTTCGCCAATGGCGGCTGTCGCCGTCAGGCCCCGCGTGGCATCGGTGCCGGCACCAGGTCCCGGTCGCGGCTGATCCAGATCGCCAGCGCGATGGCCGGCAGGCCGAGCGCGGTGGCGATCACGAAGAAGGTGGCATAGCCTTCGGTGGCCACCACCAGCCCGCCGAAGCCGCTGAGGAACTTGCCCGGCAGGGTCATCAGCGACGAGAACAGTGCGTACTGGGTCGCCGTGTAGGCTCGCGAGGTCAGGCTGGAGAGGAAGGCGATGAACACCGCGCTGGCCAGGCCATTGGCCAGGTTGTCGCCGACGATCGCCATCACCAGCATCGGCAGGCTCTGGCCGGCCAGCGCCAGGGCGGCGAACAGCAGGTTGGTCAGGGTGGCCGCCGCCGCCCCCAGTACCAGGATCGGCCCGATGCCGTAGCGGGCCACCAGCAGCCCACCCAGGATGCCCCCCGTCACGCTCATGGCGATGCCGAAGACGTTGGTGACGTTGGCGATGGTGGCAAGCGTAAAGCCCAGGTCGATATAGAGGGGATTGGCCATGGAGGCCATGGCCAGGTCGCTGATCCGGAACACCGCGATGAACACCAGCAGCCACAGCGCCTTGAGGCGGTGGCGGGTGAAGAAGTCGGTGAAGGGGCAGACGATGGCGCCAATCACCCAGGCGCCCAGGCGGCGCAGCTGACGCGGCTTGCCGCGGCTGGCGCGCAGGAAGGTGCGGACCCTGGGTTCGTGGATCAGCTGGGTGGTGAGCGACAGCCGCTCGGGCTCCGGTCGCACCAGCACGGTGATTACCCCGATGCCCACCAGGGCCGCCATAGTCAGGTAGGCCGCCTCCCAGGAGAGCCAGGAGGCTACGTACATGGCGCCGGCGCCGGCGGCCAGTAGCCCCCCGCGGTAACCGATGATGTAGGTGGAGGCCATGGCCGCCTGGATATCGTCGGGCGCCGACTCGATGCGAAAGGCGTCGATGGCGATGTCCTGGGTGGCGGAGCCGAAGGCCACCAGCAGGGCAAAGCCTGCCACCATCGCCAGGTTCTGCGTCGGGTCGAGGCTCGCCAGGCCGATCAGGCCGGCGGCGATCATTGCCTGGGCCAGCAGCATCCAGCCGCGGCGCTGACCCAGGGTACGGGTCAACAGCGGCAGGGCCAGGCGATCCACCACCGGGGCCCAGAAGAACTTGATCGAGTAGAGGATGCCGATCCAGGAGAAGAAGCCGATGGCGGCCACCTCTACCCCATCGCTGCGCAGCCAGGCCGAGAGCGTCGAGAACACCAGCAGGAAGGGCAGGCCGGCCGAGAAGCCGAGGAACAGCATGGTGATCACCGGCGCGCGCAGATAGATCGCCAGGGCCTCACGCCAGCTGCGATGGGGTGTTGGGGTGGGCAGGGGGCTTGACATCGGGCAGGGCACTCCTTGCGAGCCACCCGGCACGGCGGGCGGTCACCGTCGATGGTAGAATCCTTGTATCGCGGCGATTGTTGCAGAGCGTCCGCGTCGATACCAGTACCCGTTATCCCCGGCAGGAGTCCCATGAACGAGAACGATGCAAGCCTTGAGTCCGGCGACAAAGCCGTTCCGCGCTGGTACGTGATTCAGTGCAAGGGCGGAGAGTCGTTCCGGGCCGCCGAGCACCTGGCCAATCAAGGCTACGAGGTGTTTCACCCGGTGCTCGAGGTGCAGAAGAAACGCCGTGGCAAGCTGGAGTGGGTCAGCGAGCCGCTGTTTCCCTACTACCTGTTCATCCGCCTCGACCGGCTGGTGAGTAACTGGCGGCCGATCCGCTCCACTCGTGGTGTGCTGAAGCTGGTGGGCTTCGGCGACATGCCGGTGGCGGTGAATGACGACCTGGTGGCCACCCTGCGCGAGCACGGTATTGGTCGCGACGATGCCACCGCCAATCTCTATTTTCGGGCAGGCGAGACCGTGCAGATCACCGAAGGACCCTTCAAGGACCTGCAGGCGGTCTTTGCCGGCCACAAGGGCGAGGAGCGCGCCATCGTGCTTCTCAACCTGCTGCACCGCCAGCAGCGGCTCGAGGTGCCGGTGGCCCAGCTGCGCCGCAGCTGAGCCTCGCCACGCCCCCATTCCTCTCCCAGGAGACTGCCATGACGATCGCCCCCCAGCGGATCGTGACCCTTCACTACGTCCTGACCGATACCGCCGCCGGCGAAGTGCTGGATGACTCCCGCGCCCGCCAGCAGCCGCTGGAGTACCTCCACGGCCACCACAACATCGTCGAGGGGCTGGAGCGTGCCCTGGACGGCCAGCCCGAAGGCGCCGAACTCAGCGTGACCCTGATGCCGGCGGAGGCCTACGGCCTGCGCAACGAGGCACTGGTGCGCGAGGTGGGCCGCAGCGCCTTCCCGGTGGACGACCTGGCGCCGGGCATGCGCTTCCAGACCCCCGGTGAGGCCGGCCCCCAGGTGGTCACGGTGTTGGAGGTGCGCGACGACGGTGTGCTGATCGACACCAACCATCCGCTGGCGGGCCGGACTCTGCGCTACCGGCTGGAGGTGCTCGAGGTGCGTGACGCCACCCGCGCCGAGCTCGCCAAGGGCCATCCACTGCCTCCCGGCACCGATCCGGCCAGCGTGGAAGACAAGAAGGTGCTGTAAAAACTGACCTGCATCAAGATTCGACCCGCCCTCGCGGGATGCCCGAACCGAAATTGATGCAGGTCAGGTTTTTTCCCGCCTCCCCGGGCTAAAGTCTTCCCAACAGATCGAGACGGGAGGGCAAGCACATGTATCTAGATGACGCCGTAATCTTCGGGTTGGTCACCGTCGCGATGATGATCGCTTTCATGGGTGGCTGGGTCGCCTTCATCGTGCGAGATAGTCGCAAGAAGAAGCACTGAGTCAGTCATCGCAAACAGTCGTCAGGGGAGGGGGGAGTCATCCCCCCTGTAGCCGACCCATTTGGGTCGGCTTTTTTTGTCTGGCGTTCTGTTGTCGGCATTACGCTGTTCGATAACTTCGGAGATGCGACATGAGCCTGCGTGACCCCCAAAACCCGACGATCAGAAGCGCCAGAGCCGTCGTCTCCCGCTGGCAAGGCTGGGCGAGCACTTCGGGGAGCCGCCGGCGAGGGTGCTCGAGGATGTCCAGGCCCTGCTTACCGGGCTCGCTGGCGCCGGGCTGGCAAGCCATGTCGACGCAGGTGCCCGCGGCTAGCGGTGGTCTCTGACCCTGGCCAGGAAGGCCTCCACCGGCTCCGGCCGGGCGAGCAGGTAGCCCTGCATCAGCGTCACCCCGTGCCGGCGGAGGAAGTCGGCCTGGGCCTGGGTTTCCACGCCCTCGGCTACCAGTCGCAGCTCCAGGGCCTGGGCCATGGCGATGATCGAGCGGGCCAGTGGGGCGTCGTCGTGATGCTTGAGCGGTTCCAGGAAGGCGCGATCCAGCTTGATCTCCTGGACGCGAAGCTGCTGAAGATAGCGCAGCGACGAGTAGCCAGTGCCGAAGTCGTCGAGGGAAATGGGCACGCCCAGCCGCTGCAGCGACTCCAGCCGCCGGCGGATCTCCGAGGTCACCAGCATCGATTCCACTACCTCCAGCACCAGCCTGCCTGCAGGCACACTGCGGGTCGCGAGTGCCTTGGCCAGGCGTTCGGTGAAGGCATTGTCGCGCAGTTGCTGTACCGAGACGTTGACCGCCACGACCATGTCGCTGTCGCGAAGCGGGCCGGCAAGCAGGTCCAGGGCCTCGTTGAGGATCCACTCGCCGATGGGGCGGATCAGTCCGCTGTGTTCGGCCTCGGCGATGAACGCTCCCGGGCTCAGCAGTCCCCGCTCCGGATGCGTCCAGCGCAGCAACACCTCGGCGCCGTGGAGCCGGCCGGCGCCGTCGAACTGCGGCTGCAGGTAGAGGCAGAACTCGCGGCGCACCAGCGCCTCGCGCAGCTCCCGCTCAATCCGACTGACCCGCGCCTGCCACTCCCCCATGGACGCCTCGTAGCGGGCCAGGCGGTGGACCGGAGCCTCGCGGGCCTTGTCGAGGGCGAGCTCGGCCCGCTGCAGCAGGCGGTGGATGTCGCCGGCGTCCTCCGGGTAATTGGCCAGGCCCAGCGAGAAGCGCAGACTGGCTGGCTGGCGCCCCCCCAGCCACTCGCGGCTGTCGAGCTCCTCCAGCAGCGCCATCAGCCCCTGCTGGCGCTGGGGGGTGTCGGCGCCGGGCAGCAGCAGCAGGATCCGGTTGGCCGGCAGCCGTGCCAGGCGTCCGGTCAGTGTCGGCTGAGCCAGGCGGCGGGTCAGCAGGCGGCCCGCGGCGTAGAAGGCCGCATCGCCCATGGCCGTGCCCAGGGTGTCGTTGATCTGGGTGAGTCCCTTGAGGTGCAGGATGCCGACCTGGAAGGCACCCTGGGCAAAGAGGGCGCTGATCTCCTCCTCCAGGCAGTGCAGGGTCGGCAGGCCACTCACGCTGTCATGGTTGAGCTGGCGATCCAGGGTGCGTTCCGCCTCGCGGCGGCGCAAGGATTCGGCAAACTGGGCCAGAAGACCAGTCAAGCCCATGATGGTGTTGATCTCGTCATCGCGCCAGCTGCGCGGCCGATGAGCCTCACAGCTCAGCACGCCGCGAAGCTCCCCGGCGAGGAAGATGCCGATATCCAGCCTGGAGATCACATCCTGTCGACCGATATAGGCCTCGAGCTTCGCGCGTCGCGGATCCATTCGGGCATCGTTGCTGATCAGGGCGGGGTGGTAGCGAAGCTGTTCGAGGTAATCGGTCAGCTGGCAGCCGGCCAGTACCTCGCCTACCAGACCAGGCTGGGTCAGGCTGGCTTCGCAGATCAGCTGCCCCTCCTCAAGTATCCAGAGGCTGACGTTGTCCGCGTCGAGCAGGTCGGCACTGTGAGCGAGGAGCGCCTCGATGAAGCGCTCCTCGTCCACCTCCTCGAGTTGCATGTCGCGCAGGCTGTGCCAGGCGCGCTGCTGGTCGGCGAGCCTGGCGTGGGTGTGGCGCAGTTCGACGACGGTGGCCAGGCTCGCCTCGGCCTGACGTCCCAGATGACGAAAGAGCCCGGCGCCGAGAATGCCGAGTCCCAGCAGGGTCATCAGCAGCCAGGGCAGCGAGCTGCGCACCATCTGGGTGCCCGGTGCCGCTGGGGTCCAGGCCAGCCAGGCCAGGGGCCGCCCCCGGGGTCCGTGCAGCACCAGCCCACCTCCCTCGGGAGAGGGGGCGTCGAGCAGGCGTAGATCCCTCAGCCCGGTGGTGGCACGCAACTGGGCCAGGGGGCCCTGGTTCACCCGATAGGCGAACACCAGGCGGTGCGGGGCAGCGGCGGCGGAGTGCCGTTCGCTTTCCGGGAGAACTGGCGCGGAGGCGACCATCAGTACCTCCTGGCCCAGGCGCAGGAAGCCGGTGGCAGGGGCCGTCTCCGGCGTTACCGAGGGCAGTGGTTCGGGCAGGTCCCTGGGTGAGCGGGGCTTGCCCTCGACCACCTCCCATACCACCTCGCCGTCCGGTGCGAGGATCATCGCCAGATCGATGCCCAGATTGTCGTTGAGGTTGGCACCCATCTCGACATGGAGCCAGTCGCCGTCCGGGCCTCCGGGGCGGTGTATCGCCAGGTGGCTGAGATCCCAGACGGCGTAGTCCATCACTACGCCGGCCAGGCGCGCATGGATCTGCGACAGCTGGATGGCGATCTGCTGCTCGGTGTGGCGGGCCTGCTGGCGGTTCTGCTCGCCGGCCGCCAACAGCAGGATGCCAACGATAACGATCACCGCGAGGCCCAGCAGCAGTGCCAGGCCGCGCCGCAGCCGACCGAAGTCACTTGCGGTGGCGTTGACCGGCGAGGGTGGGGTCGGATCGCGTCCCTGCGGCTCCATGGGGCTCCTTCCTTGGTGTGTCACTGCGGGTTCATCACTCTGCGGGTTCATCACCGCAGATTCAGCGCTGGACGGTGACCCTGCCGCTCTCCACAGGCCCGCGCCAGTGGCGCTGCCAGGCGCGCATCACGCGCTCCGGGTACCAGGTCTTGCCCAGGCTGCCGTTGTAGCGGGCCAGTGCCCGGGTAAAGTCGCCGCGCTCCACCGCCAGGTAGTGGGCGAGTATCGTGGTGCCATAGCGCAGGTTGCGCCACGGGTCCTTGAGATCGTCGGCGGGCAGGCCCAGTTCGCGGATCCAGAACGGCATGATCTGCATCAGGCCCACCGCCCCGGCGGAGGAGATCGCATTGGCCCGAAAGGCGCTCTCCACCTGGATCACCGCCAGCACCAGTTCCGGGGGCAGCCTGGCCAGGCGGGCCTCCAGAAAGACTCGCTGCAGCAGCTCGCTGCGCAGGGCTTCATCCTTGACGAAGCGCGCCATTGACGGCCCCATGGCGTTTTGCCACTGGCGTGCCGCCCAGATCTCGGCCGGATCCCGGGGAAGGGAGAGGCTATCGTCGAGGGTGGTGCGCAGGGAAGCGGGCGTGGCCGGAAGCGCCTGGACCACCAGCGGGCGTCGGTCGGCCTCCAGGGAGGCCAGGAAGGTGTCATCGTTGGCCGCCGCCGTGCAGGCGGCGACCAGACAGAGCCACCCCAGCCCGGCGGCGAGGCGCTTAACGCGGCGGCGCGCGTCAGCGGCCGATACGTTCGCGCAGGAAGTCGAGGGCCTGCTCGGCCGGTAGCATGGTGGCATCACTGTCACGGCGTCCCTTGTATTCCAGTTCACCCTTGTCCAGGCCGCGGTCGCCGACCACCAGGCGATGGGGCAGGCCCATCAGCTCATGGTCGGCAAACTTGGCACCCGGGCGCAGGTCGCGGTCATCCAGCAGCACCTCGAAGCCGGCCTCGGTGAGGGCCTGGTAGAGCTTCTCGGACTCCTCGCGTACCCGCTGCGACTTGTGGGCGTTCATCGGCACCAGTGCGAGTTGGAAGGGTGCGATGGCATCGGGCCAGATGATGCCGGCGTCGTCGTGGTTCTGCTCGATGGCGGCGGCCACGACCCGGGTTACCCCGATACCATAGCAGCCCATCCAGGGGTGAATGGCGCGACCTTCGTCGCCCAGTACCGTGGCGTTCATCGCCTCGCTGTATTTCGTGCCCAGCTGGAAGACGTGGCCCACCTCGATGCCGCGCTTGATGGCGAGGGTGCCGCGACCGTCCGGGGAGGGGTCGCCCTCCACCGCCTTGCGGATGTCGGCCACCTGGGGCAGCGCCGCGTCGCGCTCCCAGTTGATGCCGAAGTAGTGCTTGCCGTCGACATTGGCACCGGCGCCGAAGTCGCTCATCAGCGCCACGCTGCGGTCGATGATGATCGGCATCTCCAGGCCCACCGGGCCCAGCGAGCCGGGGCCGGCGCCCACTGCGGCACGGATCTCCCCTTCGCTTGCCATGGTCAATGGGGCGGCCACCTGGGGCAGGTTCTCGGCCTTCACCTCGTTGAGCTCATGGTCGCCACGCACCAGCAGGGCGATCAGGCCGCCCTCGGCGGCATGCACCATCAGCGTCTTGAGGGTCTTCACGATGGGCAGGCCGTGCTGCTCCACCAGGGCGGCGATGGTCTTCGCATCGGGGGTGTCGACCAGGCGCAGTTCCTCGGCGGGAGCGGGGCGCTCGGGGGTGGTGCCCAGGGGCGCCGGCAGCGCCTCGGCCTTCTCCATGTTGGCGGCGTAGTCGGACTCGGTGGAGAAGACGATGTCGTCCTCGCCGGAGTCGGCCAGCACGTGGAATTCGTGGGAGCCGGTGCCGCCGATGGCGCCGTTGTCGGCGATCACCGGGCGGAAGTCCAGCCCCAGGCGGGTGAAGATCCGCGTGTAGGCGTCGTACATCGCCTGGTAGGTCTCCTTCAGCGAGGCTTCATCGACGTGAAAGGAGTAGGCGTCCTTCATGATGAACTCGCGGGAGCGCATCACCCCGAAGCGCGGACGGATCTCGTCGCGAAACTTGGTCTGGATCTGGTAGAAGTTGACCGGTAGCTGCTTGTAGCTGGCGATCTCCTTGCGCACCAGGTCGGTGATCACCTCCTCATGGGTGGGGCCGACGCAGTAGTCGCGGTCGTGGCGATCCTTGAGGCGAAGCAGCTCCGGGCCGTACTGTTCCCAGCGGCCGGACTCCTGCCACAGCTCGGCGGGCTGTACCGCCGGCATCAGCAGCTCCTGGGCGCCGGCGCTGTCCATCTCCTCGCGGACGATGCGCTCGACCTTGCGAAGGGTCTTGAGCCCCAGTGGCAGCCAGGTGTAGAGGCCCGAGGTGAGGCGGCGGATCATGCCCGACCGCAGCATCAGCTGATGGCTGATGACCTCGGCGTCGGCGGGGGTTTCCTTGAGGGTGGCGATCAACAATTGAGTGGCGCGCATGGGTCCGGCGTTTCCTCGGGCTCGTCAAAGGGTCGTTCCGCCAGAACGGCGGCAGTTGGCGCATTGTACGGCCAAGCGTCAGGCGCGGCAAAAGCCGTCCGAGAATGGCACTTCGCCCTTTAGCCAGTGGCGCCGCAGCCTCTGGCGCCGTGTGTGTGGTAGGCGCTTCCCGAGCCTGTGCTAGACTCGTCCCGATTTGCCTAGCGGTGCCAGCCCGGAATGCGAGCGAACGGTGCCGATGTCCCGGATGCCATGGAGATTTTCGCATGACCCCATTGTTGCGTCGCGGCCTGACCGGCCTTGTTCTCGGTGGTGCGATCACCGCCCTGGTGGGTTGCGGTACTGTCTTCCACCCCGAGCGCAAGGGCCAGGTGAGCGGCCGCATCGACCCGGTGGTGGCCATCGCCAACGGCGTGGGACTGCTGTTCTTCATCGTGCCGGGGGTGATCGCCTACGCCGTGGACTTCTCCAACGGCACTATCTACCTCCCCAGCGGCCATACCTCGGCCGGCGTGGATGCCATCAAGCTCGAGGAGGACATGGACGTCGCCTCCCTGGAGCGGCTGCTCTCCGACAAGAGCGGCAAGCCGGTCAGCCTGGACAGCGAACTGCTCAGGGTCGAGGAGGTGGAGAGCCTGGATGAGGCACTGGCGCTGGTGCGCATGGCCGGCACCGATGACGAGGCGCGTCTCGCCGTGGCGGTCGACGAGCGCGCCTGAGCCCCGCGTCAGCGCCTGGATCAGTACCCGGCGGATCAGGCGAGGCCCCCCATCAGCAGGCGAATCACCAGGCCAAGTACCAGGGTCGAGGTGACGCTCACCAGGGTGCCCAGCAGCACGTATTCGGTCAGCCTGCGATCCCTGGAGTCGCGCAGGTCGCCGTAGCGTAGCACCGACTTGGCGGCGAGCAGGAAACCCACTGCGGTGAGCTGATCCAGCAGCACCAGGGAGAGCACCAGCAGGCGCTCGAGCATGCCGATGCGTGCACCGGCCTGAGCCAGGGTGCCGGTATCCTCGACCTGGCTGCTCCAGCGCTTCAACCCCATGGCGATGGCGAACGAGAAGGGGCGCGTCACGAGCAGGTACGCCGCCGCCACGCCGAGCACCGTGGGCGAGAGCAGCCAGCCACCGAGTGACTCGAGCGGCGCCAGGCTGCCGAGCCAGGTCAGCCACAGCGCGCACAGCACCACCAGGTGCAGCGCCTGGTCGAGCAGGAACCAGCGCAGCGTGCCTGGCAGCCTGGCCTTGATGAGATCGATCAGCCAGTGGCTGGCGGCGACCCCCACGGCACCGGCGAGCACCGCCGTCAGGCCCGGCGAGCCTGGCAGCAGCAGGGCCGCGAGCAGCAGTACCAGTGCGGTGAGGCCGCCATGCACGACACAGTGATAGAGCAGATGGCGTGAGCGGTGCCGCCGGCGTACGCGTTCCTCTACCCAGTGGCGTGGCTGCAGCAGGAAGTCGCCGACCAGATGGGCCAGTACCAGCCCCAGCAGCAGGGAGAGGGCGTTCGGACTCATTGGCGTGCGTCCTTGTCGGCCAGGCGCGTCTCGAGATAGGCGAGGGTATCGCTGAGCAGCGGCCAGCGTGCCGCCCGCAGGCGCTTGTGTATGCTGGGCTGGCGGATGCCGAGCCGCTCGGCCATGGCCTGCTGGGACAGCTCCCGCTCGAGGCTCAGGTGCACCACCTCCGCCGAATAGTGTGACCAGCTTGCTACCAGGTCATCCAGGTAGCGCAGCAGCAGCGCCAGGCTACCATCGTCGGGTTCGTCGAGTAGTGTCAACGCGAGATGACTGGCGCCTTCGCTCAGGGCGTCCAGGTGGCGGCCCGACATCACGAAGGGTTCGTCGTCTGACTCGGCCACCCGCAGGTCGGCATGCCATTCGGCCGGCCCCACCGCCACGGCGATGCGTGCGTCCCAGCGCTGCTCGGGGTCGGAGTGTTCGATCAGCGCTGCGCGCAGGGCGATGGCCGCCGTCATGGCATGCCGTGCGTGAGGCAGGGCGAGCTGGAAGCCGTCGCCGCGAAAGCGCTCGAAGCGACCGCCCTGGCATTTGGCCAGGGCGGCCAGTGTGTCGTCCAGCACGCGATAGAGGCGTTGCCGATCGCTCACTTTCCGCGAGTCGATCACGTCGCCGGTGAGCACGGCGATGCGTTGGGCCTTGGCGTTTTGTTGAGGCATGAGGGCGCTCCTTGAGCAGGCGCCTTCAGTATAGCCATAAGAGGCTATTTCGCCATTTAATAGCCATTAAAGGCTATAAATGAAAAAAATAACCGTTAAGGGCTATTTAGCCAGCTCGCGCATGGCGTTCTCCAGCCCCTCCAGGGTCATGGGGTACATGCGCTCATCGATCAACTGGCGGATCAGCTGGGTGGAGTGGGTGAACTCCCAGGCGCGCCGGGGCATGGGGTTGAGCCACGCCAGGCGAGGGAATTTCTCCACCAGACGCCTGAGCCACAACGCGCCGGCCTCGTCGTTGAAGTGCTCGACGCTGCCGCCGGGATGGGTGATCTCATAGGGCGACATGGCGGCGTCGCCGACGATCACCACCTGGTAGTCCGCGCCATAGGTGTGCAGCACGTCCAGGGTCGGGATGCGCTCGCCGTGGCGCCGGGCCTGGTGTTGAGAATTATTTCTCCATACGCCTTCATAGACGCAGTTGTGGAAGTAGTAGGCCTCCAGGTGCTTGAACTCCGAGCGCGCCGCGGAGAAGAGCTCTTCGCAGGTGCGGATGTGGTCGTCCATGGAGCCGCCCACGTCGAGCAGCAGCAGCACCTTCACCGCGTTGTGGCGCTCGGGGCGCATCTGCACGTTGAGCAGGCCGGCGTCCCGGGCCGTCTCGCGGATGGTGGCGCCCACGTCGAACTCCTCCGCGGCCCCCTGGCGGGCGAACTTCCTCAGCCGGCGTAGCGCCATCTTGATATTGCGGGTGCCCAGTTCCAGAGAGTCGTCGTAGTCGCGGAAGCGACGCTCGTCCCACACCTTCACCGCGCGACGATGGCGCGAGCCGTCCTGGCCGATACGGATGCCCTCGGGGTTGTAGCCGTAGGCGCCGAAGGGGCTGGTGCCGCCGGTGCCGATCCACTTGTTGCCGCCGGCGTGGCGCTCCTTCTGCTCCTCCAGGCGCTGCTTGAAGGTCTCGATCAGTGCCTCGAGCCCGCCCAGGGACTCGATCTGCGCCTTTTCTTCGTCAGAGAGCTGCTTCTCGAACTCGCGGCGCAGCCAGTCGTCGGGGATCAGCGCCTCGATGGCGGCGTCCAGGCTCTCCAGCCCCTCGAACCAGGCGGCGAAGGCGCGATCGAAGCGGTCGAAGTGGCGCTCGTCCTTGACCATCACGGTGCGCGCGATCCGGTAGAAGGCCTCCATGTCGGCGAACACCACGCCGCGCTCCACCACGGCATGGAGGTCGAGCAGTTCGCGCAGCGACACCGGCACGCCGGCACGCTTCAGGGTCTCGAACAGGCCGATGAACATGGCTCAGCGCCTCTGGTTGCCCTGGCGGCGCATCATGAACGCCAGCCGCTCCAGGAGATGGGTGTCCTGCTCGTTCTTGACCAGGGCGCCGGCCAGCGGCGGGATCGCCTTCACAGGATCCCGCTGGTAGAGCGCCTCACGGGCCAGCTCGTCACCCATCAGCAGCTTCAGCCAGTCCACCAGCTCCGAGGTGGATGGCTTCTTCTTGAGGCCCGGGGCCTGGCGCAGCTCGAAGAACACCTCCAGAGCCTCGCCCACCAGCTTCGGGGCGATCTCGGGGAAGTGCACGTCGACGATCGCCTGCATGGTCTCCCGGTCGGGGAACTCGATGTAGTGGAAGAAGCAGCGGCGCAGGAAGGCGTCGGGCAGCTCCTTCTCGTTGTTGGAGGTGATCACGATGATCGGGCGGTGGCGGGCGCGAATGGTCTCGCCGGTCTCGTAGACATGGAACTCCATGCGATCCAGCTCCTGGAGCAGGTCGTTGGGGAATTCGATGTCCGCCTTGTCGATCTCGTCGATCAGCAGCACCACCCGCTCGTCGGCGGTGAAGGCCTCCCAGAGCTTGCCGGGCTTGATGTAGTTGGCGACGTTCTCCACGCCCTCCACGCCGAGCTGGGAGTCGCGCAGGCGGCTCACCGCGTCGTACTCGTAGAGCCCCTGGGCCGCCTTGGTGGAGGACTTGATGTGCCAGGTGATCAGCCGGGTGCCCAATGAGGCCGCCAGTTCCTCGGCGAGCAGGGTCTTGCCGGTGCCCGGCTCGCCCTTGATCAGCAGCGGTCGCTGAAGGGTCACGGCGGCATTCACCGCCTGTTTCAGGGCCTCGGTGGCCACGTAGGTGGAGGTGGAATCAAACGCCATGGGTCGTGCCTCGGCAGGTCGCAGTCAGGGAAAAGGATCAAACAAGTGTACGTAAGGGCGGCGATGGCGACAAATCACTGCACCCCTGCCGGGCGGTAGGCCTCGACCAGGATCGCCGGGTCGTGCTCGGCGTGGCCGCGGCCGGCCTGGGCGCGCATCAGCTGGGCGGCCAGGCCGCTCATGGGGGTGGCGCTGCCGCTGCGCTGGCTCTGGGCCACCGCCATGTCGAGATCCTTGAGCAGGGTGCGCAGGTGCCAGGGCGGGGCGGTGAAGTCGCTCGCCGCCATGCGCGGGGTGAGGATCCGGAAGGGGGTCGAATCCGCAAAGCCGCCGGCCAGGGCCTCGACGAGGCGGGTGGCATCCACGCCGCTGGCCTCGGCCAGCGCCACCATCTCGGCGAGCACCGCCGCCTGGCAACCCACCACCATCTGGTTGCACATCTTGGTGACCTGGCCGGTACCCACCGGCCCCATATGGGTCACCCGGGCGGAGAGCGCCGCGAGCAGCGGGCGGATGGCGTCGAGCTCCGCCGCCTCGCCGCCGGCCATCATCACCAGGCTGCCCGCCTCGGCGCCGGCCACGCCGCCTGAGACCGGGCAGTCGATCCAGCGCATGCCGCAGGCGTCCTCGAGTCGTGCTGCGAAGTCGCGGGTGGCCTGTGGGTCGCTGCTGGAGAAGTCGACCAGCGTCTGGCCGCGGCGTCCGTGCTCTGCCACGCCGCCCTCACCGAACACCACGGCCTCCACCACCGCGGTATTGGCCAGGCAGAGCATCACCACGTCCACCTGCGCCACCAGCTCGCCGACGGTGTCGGCCACCCGGGCGCCGGCCTCGCCCAGCGTTTCGGCCTTCGCCGCGGTGCGGTTCCACACGGTCACGTCGAAGCCGGCGTCGAGCAGGCGGCGGGTCATGGGGTCGCCCATCAGGCCGAGGCCGATGAAGCCCAGTCGGGATTGCGTCACGATCAGCTCTCCAGTGGCAGGGAAAGGCACAGCATGCGTTAGCCCACTCGCCACCATCAAGCGTCGCCATGAGGCATTTCGTTGCCGAAGTGCGCTTGCATGGTGCGGGGCCGCATGGCATCGGCCGATCCGGGCCAGGCCCAGGAAAGTGTTTTTTATATAACCCGTTGTATTTGTTGAAAAGCCTATGTTTCTGGCGCGATCCTCGCTTCGTAATCGACATGTTCGCCGATCCAGACTGGCGATCACCAGTGAGCTGGCGTGCTCCACCTGGTCCCCTTCGGGGGGCCTTTTTTATGCTTGGCAGATGGTGGCTGCTGGTCTACATTTGAAGGAAATGTAGATATTATTAACGCCACCCATTCGTCCCTGCCACCCTGGAGCCCACGCCATGAGCCAGATCACCCCGGTCACCTGGGAAGATCCCTTCCGCCTGATCGACCAGCTTACCGAAGACGAGCGCATGGTCCACCAGACCGCCCACGACTACTGCCAGGAGAAGCTCCTGCCGCGGGTGCTGGAGGCCAATCGCAACGAGATATTTCATCGCGAGATCATGAACGAGATGGGCGAGCTGGGTCTGCTGGGCGCCACCATCGACGGCTACGGCTGCGCCGGGCTCAACTACGTCAGCTACGGCCTGGTCGCCCGCGAGGTGGAGCGGGTCGATTCCGGCTATCGCAGTGCCATGAGCGTGCAGTCAAGCCTGGTGATGTACCCCATCCACGCCTTCGGCAGCGAGGCCCAGCGCGAGAAGTACCTGCCACGGCTCGCCACCGGCGAGTGGGTAGGCTGCTTCGGTCTCACCGAGCCGGATGCCGGCTCCGATCCGGGCGGCATGACCACCCGCGCCACTCGCACCGATAACGGCTGGCGCCTCAACGGCACCAAGACCTGGATCACGAATTCTCCCATCGCCGACGTCTTCGTGGTGTGGGCCAAGGATGACGAAGGCGTGATCAACGGCTTCATTCTCGAGAAGGGCATGCCGGGACTCTCCGCGCCCAAGATCGAAGGCAAGTTCAGCCTGCGCGCCTCCATCACCGGCCAGATCGCCATGCAGGACGTGGAGGTCTCCGACGGGCAGCGCCTACCCAGCGTCACCGGCCTGAAGGGCCCCTTCTCCTGCCTGAATCGCGCCCGCTACGGCATCAGTTGGGGTGCCATGGGGGCCGCCGAGGCGTGCTGGCATGCCGCCCGTGACTACACCATGGAACGCAAGCAGTTCGGCCGCCCGCTGGCCGCCAACCAGCTGATCCAGAAGAAGCTAGCCGATATGCAGACCGAGATCGCCCTGGGCCTGCAGGCGTCGCTGCGCGTGGGCCGGATGATCGATGACGGCCAACTGGTGCCGGAGGCGATCTCGCTGATCAAGCGCAACAACTGCGGCAAGGCCCTGGATATCGCCCGCGTGGCCCGGGACATGCATGGCGGCAACGGCATCAGCGACGAGTACCATGTGATCCGCCACGTGATGAATCTCGAGGCGGTGAACACCTACGAGGGCACCCATGACGTCCACGCGCTGATCCTGGGTAGGGCCCAGACCGGCCTGCAGGCGTTTACCGGGTAAAAGGGAGCTCAAGATGAGCGGACCGCTGGAAGGCATCACGGTGCTCGATATGTCGCGGGTACTGGCCGGCCCCTGGGCCGGCCAGCTGCTCGCCGACCTTGGCGCCCGGGTGATCAAGATCGAGCACCCCGAGCGCGGCGACGACACCCGCGGCTGGGGGCCACCCTGGCTCGCACAGGACCTCGAGAATGGGCAAGACGACCACGAGAAGGTCGCGGCTTACTATCTCTGTGCCAATCGCGGCAAGCAGTCGCTGGCCGTGGATATCGCTTCCGAGGAGGGGCAGGCGCTGATCCGCCGGCTGGCCGAAGGGGCCGATATCCTTCTGGAGAACTTCAAGGTGGGGGGGCTTGCCCGATACGGGCTCGACTACGCGAGCCTCAAGGCCCTCAACTCGCGTCTGATCGGCTGCTCCATCACCGGCTTCGGCCAGGACGGTCCCTATGCCCATCGTGCCGGCTACGACTTCATGATCCAGGCCATGGGCGGGCTGATGAGCCTGGGCGGCGAGCCCGATGGCATGCCGATGAAGACCGGCGTGGCGATCACCGACGTGATGACCGGGCTCTATGCCAGCGTGGGGGTGCTGGCGGCGCTGCAGGAGAGAGCGCGCACCGGTATCGGGCGCCACGTGGACGTGGCGCTGCTCGACGTCCAGGTGGCGACGCTCGCCAATCAGGCCCTCAATGCCTTGGTCAGCGGGGAGAATCCCCAGCGCCACGGCAACGCCCACCCCAACATCGTGCCCTACCAGGCCTTCGCCTGCGCCGATGGCCACCTGGTGCTCACCGTGGGCAACGATGCCCAGTTTGCCCGCTTCGCCCGCCTGCTCGGCCACCCGGAGTGGGCCGAAGACGCCGCCTATGACAGCAACGCAGCAAGGGTCGGCAACCGCGAGGTCCTGGTACCGATGATCCAGGCGATCCTCATGAACCGCGACCGGGACGACTGGCTCGCCGAGCTTGAGGCCCGCGGTATCCCCGCCGGGCCCATCAATACCCTGACCGAGGTGTTCGACGACCCCCAGGTACAGCACCGCGGCATGCATCGCACCCTCGGGCGTGGCGAACTCGCGGTGCCCCAGGTGGCGAACCCCCTGCGCTTCGACGGCGACTGCGCCACCAGCGAGGTGGCGCCGCCGCGCCTCGGCCAGGACAGCGATGCGATTCTCGCCGAAATGGGCCTGACGCCAGAGGATATCGCCAGGCTCAGGCGGGCAGGGGTAGTGCGTTAGCGGGGCGAGAACCGCCGGGTCAGCCCCATCTCGGCGATCATCCGGGTGGAAATCTCCTCCACCGAGAAGCGGGTGGTATCGATGAAGGGGATATGCAGCTGGCGGTAGACCCCCTCGGCCTGGCCTACCTCCTGCACGCACTGGTCCATGGAGCTGTAGCGGCTGTTGGGTCGGCGCTCGTGGCGGATCGCCGCGAGTCGTCGCGGGTCGATGGTCAGGCCGAACAGCTTGTGGCGGTGGGTGGCCAGCGCTTTGGGCAGCTTGAGGGTGCCGTCCTCGTCGAGGTCATCCTCGGTGAGCGGATAGTTGGCCGCCCGGATGCCGAACTGCAGGGCCAGATAGAGCGAGGTGGGGGTCTTGCCGCAGCGCGAGACCCCCACCAGGATCACGTCGGCCTTGTCGTACTGGTGGGTGCGGGCGCCGTCGTCGTTGTCCAGGGCGAAGTGTACCGAGTGGATGCGGTCCATGTAGACCTCATCCTGGCCGATGGAGTGGGTACGGCCCACGGTGTAGCTGGAGTGGGTGTCGAGTTCTTGCTCCAGTGGCTTGAGGAAGGTCGAGAAGATGTCGATCTTGAAGCCCTCTGCCTGGCGTATCACGCCGCGGATCTCTTCGTCGACGATGGTATCGATGATGATCGGCTTCTCGCCGTCGTGCACCGCGGTGCCGTTGATGACCTCCACCAGGTTCTTGGCCTTCTCGACCGAGTCGATGTAGGGCTTGGTGACCATCAGGATCTCGACGTTCTCGAACTGCGCCAGCAGGCTGCGGCCCAGGCTCTCGGCGGTGATGCCGGTGCCGTCGGAAATGAAGAAGGCGGTACGGGTCATGGTGGTGTCGTCGCAAGAGGTGTGGAAGAAAGCGGGAGGAGTCGGCCCCTATTGTCGTTGCCGCGGCCGCCGGCCACAAGCGACGGCCGTTCGTGCATATCGTTAGTTGACTACAGGAATCCGTGAATTCGGCCCGTTCTTGTAAAAATCCTCCACTCCCTACCCGTTTAGACCAATGGCGAATATGGCCCCCTCTTGATAGAGTGCCGACCATCTCATCATGCCTTATCGGCATGATCACCTGTCGTCGTAAGCCAAGGGGGTTCAGTGGACGATTACATTCTGTGGTTCGATGTACTGGGCATGGACGATGTGGAGCGTGTCGGGGGCAAGAACGCTTCCCTCGGCGAGATGATCTCCAATCTGGCAGGCGCTGGTGTGACCGTGCCCGGCGGCTTCGCCACCACCGCCCACGCCTACCGCGAATTCCTTTCCCACGAGGGCCTCAACGAGCGCATCAACGCTGCGTTGTCCACCCTGGACGTGGATGACGTCACTGCCCTGGCCAGAACCGGCGCCGAGATACGCCAGTGGATCATTGATACGCCGCTGCCGCCGACCTTCGAGCAGCACCTGCGCAGCGCCTACGAGCAGCTCCTCACCCAGCACCCCAGCCTCAAGGTCGCCGTGCGCTCATCGGCCACCGCCGAGGACCTGCCGGACGCCTCCTTCGCCGGCCAGCAGGAGACTTTCCTCAACATCGAGGGCTTCGACAACATCAAGCGCGCCGTGCACGAGGTGTTCGCCTCGCTGTTCAATGACCGCGCCATCTCATACCGCGTGCACCGCGGCTACGCCCACGAGAACGTGGCGCTCTCCGCCGGCGTACAGAAGATGGTGCGCTCCGAGACCGGTGCCAGTGGGGTGATGTTCACCCTGGACACAGAGTCAGGCTACCGCGACGCCGTCTTCGTCACCGCCTCCTGGGGCCTGGGCGAGACGGTGGTGCAGGGCGCCGTGAACCCCGACGAGTTCTACGTCCACAAGCCTACCCTCGCCGCCGGCCGCCCGGCCGTGCTGCGCCGCAACCTGGGCTCCAAGCTGATCAAGATGGTCTATGGCAAGGAAGCCAGCGCCGGCAAGTCCGTGGAAACGGTCGACGTGCCGCTCAAGGAGCGTGGCCGCTTCTGTATCAACGATGAGCAGGTGATGGCCCTGGCCCGTCAGGCGGTGACCATCGAGCAGCACTACCAGCGCCCCATGGATATCGAGTGGGCGGTGGACGGCGATGATGGCGAGCTCTATATCGTCCAGGCCCGCCCCGAGACCGTTGTTTCCCAGCAGGAGGGCGGCAAGCTGGAGCGCTTCCAGCTCAAGGAGAAAGGGCGCAACCTGATTTCCGGGCGCGCCATCGGCCAGCGCATCGGCCAGGGCGCTGTCAAGGTGGTAGCCTCGCCGGAGGACATGGATAAGGTCCATGCCGGCGATGTGCTGGTCACCGACATGACCGACCCCGATTGGGAGCCTATCATGAAGCGCGCTTCGGCCATCGTGACCAATCGCGGCGGGCGCACCTGTCATGCGGCGATCATCGCCCGTGAGCTCGGTATCCCGGCGGTAGTGGGCTGCGGCGACGCCACCGAGGTGCTGGCCGACGGACGCGACGTCACCGTCTCCTGCGCCGAGGGAGACACCGGCCACGTCTATGAGGGGCTGCTCGCCTTCGATCGCAGCGTGACCAGCGTCGATGCCATGCCCGAGATCCCCTTCAAGATCATGATGAACGTCGGCAACCCCGACCGCGCCTTCGGCTTTGCCAGCCTGCCCAATGCCGGTGTAGGCCTGGCGCGCCTGGAGTTCATCATCAACCGCATGATTGGCGTGCACCCCAAGGCACTGCTCGACTATGACACCCTGCCCGCGGACCTGCAGCAGACCATCGACCTGCGCACCGCCGGCTACACCAGCCCCGTGGACTTCTACGTCGACAAGCTGGTGGAGGGTATCAGTACGCTGGCCGCCGCCTTCTACCCCCAGCGGGTCATCGTGCGCCTGTCGGACTTCAAGTCCAACGAGTACGAGAACCTGATCGGCGGCAAGCTCTACGAGCCCGGTGAAGAGAACCCGATGCTCGGCTTCCGCGGCGCCTCGCGCTACATCTCCGAGACCTTCCGGCCCTGCTTCGAGCTGGAGTGCCGGGCGTTGAAGCGGGTCCGCGAAGTGATGGGCCTGGACAACGTCGAGGTCATGGTGCCCTTTGTGCGCACCACCGACGAGGCCCGCCAGGTGGTCGAGCTGTTGGCCACCAATGGCCTGAAGCGGGGCGACAATGGCCTCAAGGTGATCATGATGTGCGAGCTGCCGGCCAACGCCCTGCTGGCCGACGAGTTCCTCGAGTACTTCGACGGCTTCTCCATCGGCTCCAACGATCTGACCCAGCTCACCCTGGGGCTGGACCGTGACTCCGGCATCGTTGCTCACCTGTTCGACGAGAGGAATCCGGCGGTCAAGAAGCTGCTGGCCATGGCCATCCAGGCCTGCAAGGCCCGGGGCAAGTACGTGGGCATCTGCGGCCAGGGGCCGTCGGATCATCCCGACCTCGCCAAGTGGCTGATGGAGCAGGGCATCGATTCGGTGTCGCTCAATCCGGATGCGGTACTGGAGACCTGGTTCATGCTGGCCGGGGAAACATTAGGATAGGTCGGTAGGGTTTGGTGGGAGCTACGCTCCGCGGGGCGAATGGCGCGGCAGGTACCCGGTCAACTAACGGCTTGCGCCGTTAACCGCCGCTATTCGCCGGGCATAGCCCAGCTCCCACCCGTCGTCTCAAGCCGGGCAGATCTCCATCGTCTATGCTGTCAGCTTCCCACGCCGATAAGTCGCGACAAGGAGCCTGTCCCATGACACTGCCTGCCGTTCCCTCCCGCCGCCGCCTGCTGGTGCCGATCACTGCGGCCCTGATGCTCGGCCTGCCGCTTGTGGCCCAGGCCGAGGTCGCCTTCCAGTATGACCTACCCGCCATCGCCCCCGAGGTGGCATCCGAGACCGAGGAGAAACCCGGCTGGGCCACCGAGCGTTTCGCCGTGGCCGCCGCCAATCCATTGGCCACCGATGCCGGCTACCAGGTACTTCAGGCTGGTGGCAGCGCCGTTGATGCCGCCATCGCCGTGCAGATGGTACTGACCCTGGTGGAGCCACAGTCCAGCGGGATCGGCGGCGGCGCCTTCCTGATGCATTACGATGGCGAAACGGTCACCGCTTTCGACGGGCGCGAGACGGCACCCTCGGACGTGGATGGCACGCTCTTTCTGGACGAAGAGGGCAATCCCCTGGACTTCATGGAGGCCGCGGCCAGCGGCCTCTCGGTGGGGGTGCCCGGCACGGTGCGTATGCTGGAGATGGCCCACGGTGATCACGGCAAGCTGCCGTGGGCCGAACTGTTCCAGCCGGCGATCAGCCTGGCCGAGCAGGGCTTCCCGGTCAGCCGGCGCCTGCATACCAGCCTGGCGGCGGAGGAGCACCTGCGCGACGACCCGCTGGGTGGCGTCTTCTACTACAGCGAAGAGGGAGAGCCGCTTGCCGAAGGGCACGAGCTCAAGAACCCGGCGCTGGGGGCGATACTGCGCGAGATCGCCGAGAACGGCAGCACCGCGCTGCACACCGGCGATATCGCCCGGGACCTGGTGGATCGGGTCCAGGACCACGACGTGCGGGCCGGGTCTCTCAGCCGAGAGGATATGGCGAGCTACGCCGCCAAGGAGCGTGACCCCATCTGCACCGACTGGAAGTTCTGGCGCATCTGCGGCTTTCCGCCACCTTCCTCCGGGCACCTGACCCTCATGCAGATCCTGGGGATCCTCGATCATCTGGCTGACATCGAAACGCCAGTGGAGGAGGGCGTGCCCGCCGAACCCTGGCTGCACCAGTTCCTGGAAGCCACACGCCTGGCCTTCGCCGACCGCGGCAAGTTCATCGCCGACCCGGACTTCGTCGAGGCCCCCGGCGGCGACTGGGCGAGCCTGCTCAATCCCGACTACCTGAAGCTTCGCGCCGAGCTGATCGGCGACGAGAGCCTCGGCAGCGGCGGTGCCGAGCCGGGCAACCCCGGCGCACTCGAGACGGCCTGGGCGGTCCAGCCGGCGCAGCCGGAATACGGCACCAGCCATATCAGCATCATCGACGAGCACGGCAGCGCCATCGCCATGACCGGCACCATCGAGGCCGCCTTCGGTTCGCGTATCCTGGCCAACGGGGGCACCGGGCTACCGGGCGGTTACCTGCTCAACAACGAGCTCACCGATTTCTCCTTCGAACCCGAGGACGAGGCGGGCCGCCCCATCGCCAACCGGGTGGAAGCGGGCAAGCGGCCGCGCTCCAGCATGAGCCCAACCCTGGTCTTCAGCCGCGACAGCGGCGAATTGGTGGCCAGCCTAGGTTCGGCCGGCGGGGCCGCCATTATCCACTACACCGCCAAGGCGCTGGTGGCGATGCTCGACTGGGGTCTCGATGCCCAGGAGGCCCTGGATCTGCCCCATGCCATCACCCTGGGCGGTCCTGTGTTCCTGGAGGAGGGGCGCTTCCCGGCCGAGACCCTGGAGAACCTCAATGCAAGGGGCCACGATGCCAGCGAACGCGAGCTGGTCAGTGGCCTGCAGGCCATACAGCGCACGGAGTCCGGCTTCTTCGGTGGCGCCGATCCGCGTCGTGAAGGGGTGGTGATGGGCGACTGATCGATCCTGTCAGGCACGTCCTGGCAAGCATGCTCCTGCCGGCACCGGACCCTTCAGGGGGTCGGGTGCCGGCCACTGGCTGGACCTTCTGTCCACGGCTCAGCCGCGCCGCGCGCATCTGCCCCCTGTTCGGCGAGGGGAAGGACGTCAGGTACCTGCTCGGCGAGCCGCTCAGCCAAGGCAAGGTCGGCATCTGCCAACAGGTCTGTGGCGATGCGATAGCCCAGTTGGCGATAGGATTCGAACTGGGTCTCGTTGAAGAACTGGTCACTGGTGGGTTCGTCGGGAAAAGTCGGGCTGGAGTCACGATAACCCAGCAGCGACAAGGGAAGTCCCGGAACGAGAGTCGATTTG
Source organism: Halomonas sp. HK25 (assembly GCF_047795635.1). Taxonomy (GTDB): domain Bacteria; phylum Pseudomonadota; class Gammaproteobacteria; order Pseudomonadales; family Halomonadaceae; genus Halomonas. The sequence continues at coordinate 1,760,951 of NZ_CP181044.1, forward strand.
ATATAGATCAGCAGTCCACGACTGTCATCGGAATAGCGAATTTCGCCGATGATGAAGCCACGGCGCGAGAGACGGGTTCCGCTGGGATAGCGGATGGCATCGTCAGGGATCAATGCATCCAGGGGGCCGCCATCGGCATGGGTGCCACGCTCTTCACCGTGCTCATCGGCATCGAAGATCACGCGAGCGCCGAAATCCTCCCGGCAGCGCTGCAGGGCAAGTTGCAGGGTGCCGAAACGGGATTGCTGATCCTGACTGCCGTCGCAGGTGATGATCAGGCTCACGCGGCGTCGCATCAGTTCGTAGAGACCCAGGTTCTCGAAATGACCGCCGTCGGTCAGTTCCTGGAAGGGAGCGTCTTCCCGGTGCCCCCATGGGAGGATGGCGCAGAGTCCCGGCCAGAACTGGTGGGTGCGCCGACTCTGAAGCTGACCGGGGTGTGGCACCCAATATCCCAGGCGCAGGTTGAACAGGGTCATGGTGATCGACACCAGGCGCGAGCGTGACATGCCGACACCACCGACGCCGGTATTGGGGTTCGCGGCGGCACCGGAAATGGCCATGGCGGTGGCCAGGGTCATTCGGCCCTGCATGAAATGCCGGGTGGCTCGCCAACCTGTGCTGTTGCTACCACAGTAGAGCGGGCTGAGCAGAAAGCCGTCACCGCCGCGTGTCCGCGACCTCACATCGTGGGCGTTGACCAGGACGGCATTGGTGTTGATCAGCGGATAGGGGGCCCGGTCGCAGGCGACCAGGCTGTCGGACAGGGTCAAGGCATCGGCCGCGTTGGGAGCCGGCCCGGTCAGCCCCTGTGCCGCGGCGCTGAAGCTCGGCATGAAGGCTTCCATAAGACGGTCACGATAGTAGCGATGGACCGTGATGTAGTTGATATTGCACAGCCAGCCGAAGGCAGCAAGGACGAGTGTCAGAATCAGCCAAGCCAGTGGGCCGCTGGCATGCAGCAGCATCGAGAGCTCGAGAGCCAGCAGACCCATGCCCAATAGCAGCAGGCTGCAGGCTACCGCGGCACTGCGCCAGGGCTGCGCCGCTGGCGCCATGTCGGAGAATAACCGCCCGGTGCGCTGAAAGGCCAAGCCCGCTGCGGCCATCCCTAAGAGCATCGCCCCCATCCCCCCTAGCTTGCCCGCACTGTCGCTGCTCAGGGTCAACAACCATGACAGCAGTGGCAAGGTGCCGAGCAATGCCAGCACCATTATGACCCCGGCACCGAAGCCGGCCCAGGTCTCCCACAGCCGTCGCATGTCGTAGCCCAGCAGATGAACGAATGGCCTGTCGCCGGCCAGCATGACGACACCAGTGATGAGGCTGTAGAGCACGGCCAGGACCGCGAAGGCGACCGCCATCATGCCTGCGACCCCCAACAGCGCCGTCAATCCAGGCCAGGCCGGATAGGTCAGCAGCCAAGCGATCAGGAGCATTACGACCACTAGCATCGCCAGTGGTGCGATAACGGGGTGAGGGCGCTCGAGCAGACGTTCCAGGCCGCTGGGAGGATGCTCTGGCCCAGAACGGGTCAACCACCAGTAGAAGATACCCAGCGCGCAGATGACCAGCGCAAGCTGCAGACCGCCGACGACGACCGGGCTCAGCCAGATCGACACTGATCGAATCTCCGGCAGCAGCGGAGTGGCGATCAGCGATGCAGGAACTGCGGTCATGATCGGCTGGGCGAGGAAGGCCTGCAGCACCGTCAGTACCAGCACCAGCAGTGGCAACCAGAAGGCCAGCTGGATGAGCGAACCACGCAGCACCACACTGAGCAGCGAAAAGCCGGTGATACCGGCGCCAGGGGTCAGATAGCGCCCATGCCGGCGCAGGTTATCGAGAAGCCATTGTGAGGATTCCGCGGGACCCTGACTGGTGGCATAGGGGAAGCGGTCTGCACCGGGCGCTGCCTGGTCGGTCGGGCCCACACCGAAGGTTTCGCCACTCTTGCCACTGGCCCACCAGATCAGCGAGGTTCCGAGATAGCCGCCACCGGATACCGTGGAGAGATAATCGATACGCTTGAGCAGGTCCGCATCGGCCAGGGCCTGCAGCACTCCGAGCGAGAAGGTCGCCGAGCGAATACCCCCGCCAGAAAGCGCCAGGCCAGTGAGTGGCGTCTTGGCATCGTCGGGCGGCTGCAGAGCATAGTGAACACGGCGGCCCGAGAGGATGGCGCGTTCGGCCTCGATCAGCGGTCGACACGCAAGGTGCAGGGCGTCCTGTGGGGTATCGCTGGCGCTAGCACCATGTACCGACTCGACATAGTCGGGAACGGGGTCGGGGGAAGAGCCGCGGGGAGTGTCGGGAACTACCATGAGGGCATCCCTGATGATCTGCTTGTGTGTCAGTCCCACACTGATCATAGACCAGATCGTCTGTCTCAACCGCGCAGCCAGTTGCGCAGTTTCACCAGCAGCAGGGCGCCGTCGCCGAGCTCGCGGCGGTCGTCCAGCAGCTCGGCGAGAAGCTCCGGGCGGTCGGTGATGATGGCGTCGACGCCGAGATCGATCAACTGGGACATCCGCGCCCGGTCGTTGATCGTCCAGGCGTGGACCTCGTAGCCGTAGTGACGTGCCAGGCGGATCTCGTTCTCGGTGATGCGGTTGTGGCGCAGCCCCAGGGCGTCGAAGCCGCGGCGATCCAGGGTGCCGGGCAGGATCAGCTGGGCCAGCAGGGTCACCCTGAGCTCGGGTTCCCGGGCGCGGACCTCCTCGGCCAGTGCCGCCGACATGGTGGCCAGGCGCATCTCGCCGATCACGTCCGGGTCGCCGCAGGCCGTTGCCGCCCCGGCGTTTGCGGCCTCGTCCAGGCAACTCCTGCGCCGGTCCGCCTCCTCGTGCAGGGCCTTGATCACCCCCTCCACCAGCGCCACTTCCCGGCCGGGGTCCGGCTTCATGTCGATCATCAGCGCACTTCGGCCACGCACCGCGGCCAGGGCCTCGTCGAGGCCGGGAATCGGCTCGCCCTGAAAGGCGTCGCCGAACCAGCTACCCACATCGAAGGTCGCCAACTCCTCCCGCGTCACCTCTCCCAGGTTGCGCGGGTCTCCGGTGAGGCGGGTCAGGCTGCGGTCGTGGAACAGCACCACCTCGTTGTCGGCGGTGAGGCGCACGTCCAGTTCCAAATAGTCGGCGCCATCGTCCAGTGCCTGTTCCACGGCGGCCAGGGTGTTCTCCGGCGCGGCCATGGAGCTACCGCGGTGGGCGATAATGGCGACCTCGTCGCGCAGCTCGAAGCTGTTGACGATCAGCCAGGCCTGGGACAGGGCAAAGAGGATCACCCCGAGTTCCACCGCCCAGGCCAGGCGGCCGGGATGGGCGGTGCTCGGCGGCGGGGCAGGGCGAGGCTCGCGGTGGGCCAGGCGCAGGGTGAGGCAGGCGGAGAGCAGGGCGTTGGCCGCGATGCCGGCGAAGGTGATGGCCAGGGTCAGCAGCACATAGGCGGTGAGGTAGGCCAGGGTGGCCGGCACCAGCACCGCGTTGCGCTCCGGTAGCCACCACAGCATCGGTGTGAACAGCCGGTCGAAGAGCAGCGTGGCCAGCAGGGGCAGGGCGATGATCACCAGCAGCAGGGCGATGACCGCCACGGCGATGGGCCCCTTGCGACCGTGGGTCAGGCGGTGGCTGCGCGCCAGCGCCTGTCGCGGCCAGAGCCCCTCCAGCGCGACCAGTGGCAGGGCCAGGACCCAGCGGAAGTAGAGGGTGGTAGCGATGGCTGCCCAGGCCACCACCAACGGCAGGCCGATGGCGAGGAATTGCCATAGCGCCGGCGGTCGTACCCGTTGGACATAGTAGGGGTCGAGGCCGCCCAGGAAGAGGCCGTAGAGCCAGGCAATGGCGAATGCCACTGGAAGCACCAGCAGCAGGTGGGTCCCCACCTGCACGACCACCAGGCTGGCCAACTGGGGCAGCCGGCGCAGGGTCCACCACAGCGCCTCGAAGGCCAGGTGAACGTGGTTATCGCGAGGGCGGGCAGCGACCAGGATCATCCCCGCCTGCTGCAGGTAGAGCACCAGGAAGACGAGGACAATGGTGGCCAGCAGCCACAGCGCACCGCCGGCGCTCATCAGGATGTCGATGAGCTCGGCATTGGTGATCACCGGGCGGCCGAACTGGGCGAGAAGGTGGGCCAGGCTCCAGGCCACGGCTGGCAGCAGCAACAGCGAGGCCAGCAGGGTGAAGAAGAGGTGATAGGCGATCAGCGGCCGTAGATGCTCGCGAAGAGTGCGCAGTACATCGCCGCTCAGCTGCGAGAGTGCCAGCATGGCGTGTTTGCCTCAGCCCTCTAGGGGCAGGCGTTCATCGGCCACGACGATGCCGTTGTTGTCGGCGTAGAGCCACTCGCCGGGGGTGAGCGTCACGCCGGCGAAGGTCACCGGAATGTCACGCTGGCCTTCGCCGCGCTTCTCGCTCTTGCGCGGATGGGCACCGAGGGCCTGGACGCCCAGTTCGGTCTCGGCCAGCACGTCCACGTCGCGCACGCAGCCGTACAGGATCACGCCGCTCCAGCCGTTGTCGGCGGCCTGCTCGGCCAACATGTCGCCGAGCATGGCGCAGCGCTGTGAGCCCCCGGCGTCTACCACCAGGACCGCGCCTTCGCCCGGCTCGGCCACGGCCTGCTTGACCACGGAGTTGTCCTCGAAGCACTTCACGGTGCGGATCTGCCCGCAGAAGGCCTCACGGCCGCCGAAGTTGACGAACAGCGGGTCCAGTACCCGCACCTCGGGATGGGCGTCGCAGATATCGGGGGTGATGATATGGCTCATGTCGGGGCTCCTGGCACGGTATGTGAAGACCCGATGATGCCATAGCCGGGACGATCGGACAGGACGGCTTTGGTGGGAGCGCTCGCTAAGGACGCCGCTCGCAAGGGACGTCACAACGAAAAAAGCGCCCCCACCGGGGGCGCTTCTGTCGTCGGCTCAGGCCACCGCGAGGGCGGCCATGCGATGTTGCGAGCATCGGAGTCGAACCTGATTCTATCAGAACTTGGGGTATCAGGCTTCCTGGGTGACGGGAATCACGTTGGAAGCGGCGTTCTGATACTCCTCGATCTCGTGGAAGTTCATGTAACGATAGATCTCGCCGGCCATGGCGTCGAATTCGCCCATGTAGCGGCGATACTCATCGACGGTGGGCAGGCGACCTTCCACGGCGGCCACGGCCGCCAGTTCCGCGGAGGCGAGGTACACGTTGGCACCGTCGCCGAGGCGGTTCGGGAAGTTGCGGGTGGAGGTGGAGACCACGGTGCTCTTGGCGGCGACGCGGGCCTGGTTGCCCATGCACAGCGAGCAGCCCGGCATCTCCATGCGCGCGCCGGCTCGGCCGTAGATGCCGTAGTAGCCTTCCTCGGTCAGCTGGTGCTGGTCCATCTTGGTCGGCGGTGCCAGCCACAGGCGGGTCTTCAGGCTGCCGGCCGGCTGCTTCTCGAGCAGTTTGCCCGCGGCGCGGAAGTGGCCGATGTTGGTCATGCATGACCCGATGAACACCTCGTCGATCTTCTCGCCGGCCACGTCGGACAGCAGGCGGGCGTCGTCCGGGTCGTTCGGGGCGCAGAGGACCGGCTCCTTGAGCTCCGCCAGGTCGATCTCGATGATCTCGGCGTATTCGGCGTCCTGGTCGGCGCGCATCAGGCTCGGGTTGGCCAGCCACTCCTCCATGCCCTGGATGCGACGCTCGATGGTGCGGCGGTCGCCGTAGCCGTTGGCGATCATCCACTTGAGCAGGGTGATGTTGGAGTTCAGGTACTGGCTCACGCTGTCCTCGGACAGGGTGATGGTACAGCCCGCGGCGGAGCGTTCGGCGGAGGCGTCTGAGAGCTCGAAGGCCTGCTCGACGGTGAGGTCCTCGAGGCCCTCGATCTCCAGCACGCGACCGGAGAAGGCGTTCTTCTTGCCGGACTTCTCGACGGTCAGCAGGCCTTCCTTGATGGCGTAGTAGGGAATGGCATGGACCAGGTCACGCAGGGTGACGCCCGGCTGACGCTCGCCCTTGAAGCGCACCAGTACCGATTCCGGCATGTCCAGCGGCATCACGCCGGTGGCGGCGGCGAAGGCCACCAGGCCCGAGCCTGCCGGGAAAGAGATGCCCAGCGGGAAGCGCGTGTGAGAGTCGCCGCCGGTGCCGACGGTGTCGGGCAGCAGCATGCGGTTCAGCCAGCTGTGGATGATGCCGTCGCCCGGACGCAGGGAGACGCCGCCGCGGTTCATGATGAAGTCGGGCAGGGTGTGGTGGGTGTCCACGTCGACCGGCTTCGGGTAGGCGGCGGTGTGGCAGAAGGACTGCATCACCAGGTCGGCCTGGAAGCCGAGGCACGCCAGGTCCTTGAGCTCGTCGCGAGTCATCGGGCCGGTGGTGTCCTGTGAGCCTACGGTAGACATCGCCGGCTCGCAGTACATGCCCGGGCGCACGCCTTCCAGACCGCAGGCCTTGCCGACCATCTTCTGGGCCAGGGTAAAGCCCTTGCCGGTGTCGGTGGGCTGCTCGGGCAGGCGGAAGACATCGGAGGGGGCCAGGCCCAGAGACTCACGCGCCTTGGTGGTCAGGCCGCGTCCGATGATCAGCGGGATACGGCCGCCGGCGCGAACTTCATCCAGAATCAACTGGGTCTTCAGCTCGAAGGTGGTGAGCACCTCGTCGGTGTCGTGCTTGCACACCTTGCCTTCGTAGGGGTAGACGTCGATGACGTCGCCCATCTCGAGCTTGGAGACATCCATCTCCACGGGCAGGGCGCCGGAATCTTCCATGGTATTGAAGAAGATCGGGGCGATCTTGCTGCCGAAGCAGAAGCCGCCGGCGCGCTTGTTGGGCACGTAGGGGATGTCATCGCCGAAGAACCACAGGACCGAGTTGGTGGCGGACTTGCGCGAGGAACCAGTGCCGACCACGTCGCCGACATAGGCGACCGGGAAGCCCTTGGCCTTGACCTCTTCGACCTGTTTCAGCGGACCCTTGGTGCCGGGCACCTCGGGCTCGATGCCGTCGCGCTCGTTCTTGAGCATGGCGTTGGCGTGCACCGGGATGTCGGGGCGCGACCAGGCGTCCGGCGCCGGGGAGAGGTCGTCGGTGTTGGTCTCACCGGTCACCTTGAAGACGGTGAGGGTGATCTTCTCTTCCAGGGCGGGCCTGGAGAGGTACCACTCGGCCTCGGCCCAGGACTGGATGACGTCCTTGGCCACGGCGTTGCCGGCCTTGGCACGCTCTTCCACGTCGTGGAAGGCATCGAACATCAGCAGGGTATGCTTGAGCTGCTCGCCCACTTCCTTGGCGAGTTCGGCGTCGTCCAGCAGCTCGACCAGGGAAACGATGTTGTAGCCGCCCTGCATGGTGCCCAGCAGCTTTACCGCGTGGATCTTGTCGATCAGCGGCGACTCGGCCTCGCCCTTGGCGATGGCGGTCAGGAAGCCAGCCTTAACGTAGGCGGCCTCGTCAACACCGGGGGGAACGCGGTTGGTGATCAGGTCGAGGATGACTTCTTCCTCACCGGCCGGCGGCGTCTTCAGCAGTTCGACCAGTGCGGCGACCTGTTCTGCGTTCAGCGGCTTCGGCGGCACGCCTTCCGCGGCGCGCTCCTCGACATGTTGGCGATAGGCTTCAAGCACGTTAGGGCCCTCATTGCTAGTGGAGCCAGAGCGCTGCGGCTCGGCACAATTCCTGCCGAAACATGCCTCTGGCACTGGAGTCAGGGGTGCATTACCCCCCGTCCTGGTTGGCCGAGATTCTACGCGAGACTGTCGACAATGTTAAGCAAGCCCCGTCCCATGGGGCCTAGCACTTTGGTCGGCGCCATGTGCGTCCGGCTACAGACCCGGGGGCGGACCAGCAGAAAGTAGCCCCGCGGGATGCCTGCTAAGGTCAAGGGGAGCCCGAAGGGAACACTGCAATGACCGCCACCCTCCAGCGCCTGTTCAATGTGCGGCCCGAGGAACGCCTTCCGGTGCTGCTGGCGGTGCTGTTCTTCTTCTGCGTGCTCACCGCCCTGATGGTGCTGCGTCCGGCCCGGGAGGCGCTGGGACTGCGTGGCGGTATCGAGGCGGTGCGCTGGCTGTTCATGGGCACTGCGCTGGTGACCCTGCTGGTCAATCCACTGTTCGGCCTGCTGGTAAGTCGTCTGCCGCGGATGCGCTTCATCGCCGCCACCTACTTGTTCTTCGCCGCGAGCCTCGGTGCCTTTTACCTGCTGATGACGCTCGCCCCCGGAGCGGTCGGCGTGGCCTCCGGCCAGGTGTTCTACGTCTGGTTCAGCGTCTTCAATCTCTTCGTCACCATGCTGTTCTGGGCGCTGATGGCCGACCGTTTCTCGCTCGCCCAGGGCAAGCGCTTCTTCGGCCTGATCGCCGTGGGCGGCACCTGCGGGGCGATCTTCGGGCCCTGGCTGGCGGGGCGGCTGGCCGAGCCGCTGGGCACCCCGGCGTTGCTGCTGGTGGCCATCGGCTTTCTGCTGCTGGCGCTCGCCGCCGCCTACGGCGTAGCGCGCTGCCAGCCTCACCGTCACCATGACCCTGACAGCGCCGAGGTGCAGGCCCCGGCGGTGGATGAGCGCGAACGGATCGGCGGCAGTGCCTGGGCCGGGCTGCGCGCCCTGGCGCAGTCTCGCTACCTGCTGGGCATCGCCGCCTACGTGGTGATCCTGGCCATCATGGCAACCTTCCTCTACTTCACGCGGCTGCAGATGGTGGCCGCCCTGGGCGATGATCTGGACCTTCGCACGGCCTGGTTCGCCCGCATCGACCTGATCACCCAGGTGGCCACTCTGGTGATGCAGGCACTGGTGGCGGGCCACCTGATGAAGCGGCTAGGCGTGGCCTTCACCCTGGCGCTGCTGCCCATGACCACCCTGCTGGGCTTCATCGGCCTGGCCGTGGTCGGCTCACTGGCCGCGCTGATCGCCTTCGAGGCGAGCTTCCGCGCCGTGCAACGCGCCCTGATGCGCCCGGCCCGGGAGACGCTCTACACCGTCACCAGCCGCGAGGAGAAGTACAAGGCCAAGGCCGCCATCGACACCTTCGTCTACCGCGCCGGCGACGTGGTGGGCGCCCAGGTAGAGGGCGCCCTGGGCCGGCTGGGCATGGGCCTGGCCGCGGTGGCCAGCGTCGCCGTGCCCCTGGCCCTGGCCTGGGCCGCCCTGGCGCTGTGCCTGGGGCGCACCCAGCAGCGTATCGACGCCGAGGCGGACGCCACGGATTCCCGCACGACCCTCGACCCGCAAAGGAGACCCTCATGATCTCGCGTCGCGATACCCTCAAGCTGTGCCTGGCGGCCGGTGCCGCCGCCACTCTGCCGCTCTCATCGAGCCTGCTGGCCGAATCGCGCCGCGGCGAGTTGATCACCCGCGCCATCCCCTCCACCGGCGTGCGGCTGCCGGCGGTGGGACTCGGCAGCTCCGCCACCTTCGCCAGCGTGGCCAGGAGCGAGGACGTGGAGGCCCTGCGCGAGGTGCTCCAGGCCCTGGTCGACCAGGGTGGTCGGGTCTTCGATACCGCTCCGGGCTATGGCGCCTCCGAGGCGGTGGCCGGCGAGCTGGCCGCCGAGCTCGGCATCAGCGAGACGTTGTTCTGGGCCACCAAGGTCAATGTGGCCGGCCGCGGCGGCGGCAGCGCCGACCCGGAGGCGGCCCGGGCCCAGATCGAGACCTCCTTCAAGCGGCTGGGCAAGCGCCCGCTGGACCTGATCCAGGTGCACAACCTGGGCGACGTGCCCACCCAGCTCGGGCTGCTCAAAGAGCTGCGCGAGGAGGGGCGGGTACGCCATATCGGCGTCACCACCACCTTCGAGCGCCAATACGAGGAACTCGAACGGATCATGTCACGCGAGCCGCTGGACACCGTCGGCATCGACTACGCCATCGACAACCGCGTCATGGAGCAGCGCATCCTGCCCCTGGCCCGGGACCGTGGCATCGGCGTGCTGGTCTACGCCCCCTTCGGCCGTACCCGGCTGTGGGAGCGGGTGCGCGGCCGGGATGTGCCGGAATGGGCCGCCGAGTTCGATGCCCACTCCTGGGCACAGTTCTTCCTCAAGTTCGTGATCAGCCACCCGGCGGTGACCGTGGCCACCCCGGCCACCAGCCGCGCCCGGCACATGTTCGACAACATGGGCGGCGCACGGGGCGAGCTGCCCGACGAGGCGATGCGCCGGCGCATGATTGCGCATATCGAGGGGCTGTCGTGATGGCCAACCTCTTCGAGGCTATTCCCGAGGCCCTCCCCGAGGAGCTGTGCGAGGAGATCGTCAGCGGCCGCGCGGTGACGGTGGAGCGCATCGTGTCACGGGGCCATACCTCGCCCGACACCGGCTGGTATGACCAGCCGCGCCGCGAGTGGGTGCTGGTGCTCAGGGGCAGGGGCGTGGTGGCCTTCGAGGAGGGGGATGAGGTCACGCTGGGCCCGGGTGACTACCTGACGATTCCCGCCCACCGGCGGCACCGCGTCGCCTGGACCGACCCGAACGAGGACACCGTCTGGCTGGCGGTCCACTACGACTGACGCCGGAGGCCCTTCGAGGTGCTGGCCGGACAGTAGTGTTCGGTTGATCCGTGTATCACACTGGCGCGAACGGCTCGCTTCAAGGGAACCAACGATGCGTCTGAGGATTCTTTCGGATCTGCACCTGGAACACTTCGAGACCCCCAGGGAGTTGCCGGAGGTCACCGCCGACGCGGTGATCCTGGCTGGGGATATTCATGCCGGTACCCGGGGGCTCGGCTGGGCGGCCCGGCGCTTCGTGGGGACGCCGATCCTCTATGTGCCCGGCAACCACGAGTTCTACGGCACCTGCATGCCCGCCCTGCGCCGGGAACTGGCCGTCGAAGCCGCACGGCTGGGCATCCATCTGCTGGACAATCGCTCGCTGGACCTGGGCGGCGTGCGCTTCCTTGGCACGACGCTGTGGACCGACTTCGACCTCTATGCCGGCCAGCCCGATCACGACCCGGCGCTGACCGAGGCCAGGGCGCTGGCCCTGATGCCGGATTTCCGGATCATCGAACAGCCGGAAGGGGAAATCTTCACTCCGGCCGAGAGCCGCCGCCTGCATGGGGAGGCGCTGGCCTGGCTGGAGGCGGAGCTGGCGATGCCGTTCCGTGGCCCGCGGGTGGTCGTCAGTCATCATGCGCCCCTCGGCGAGTGCATCCCATCCCGCTATCGCGGCGATGCGCTGTCGCCGGCCTTCGCCTCCCACCTGCCACAGCTGATGGGCCGCATGGACCTGTGGATCCACGGCCATGTGCATGAACCGGTGGATATGGAGGTCGGGGGCACTCGCGTGGTCGCCAACCCCGGCGGCTACCCCGGTGAGTTCGATCCGCCGTTGTTCACACCCGACCTGATCGTGGAGGTACCAAGCACATGACGCTGTTGATCGGTGTCTATCTGCTGACGAGCCTCGGGTAGTGCCGTGGTCGACTCACACCGGCTTTATCCTCACCCGGCACTGGGAGGACACGCCTCGGGGTACCGAGATCACTCTCTGGCTGGCCACCGACGACGGCCCGCTGGAGGTGTGCCTGCCGCCCCAGCCCTCGGTGGCCTTCCTGCCCGTCGAGCAGCGTGAGCGGGCCGAGGTGCTGCTGGTCGGGGAGCCGGGTGCCACCCTGCGTGACCTCGCGCTGAGCGATTTCCACCATCGCCCGGTGCTGGGCCTCTATTGCCCGCAGCACCGCCAGCTGCTCCGGCTCGACCGGCGCCTGCGAGACGCCGGGGTCGAGCTGCTCGAGGCCGATATCCGCCCGCCGGAGCGCTACCTGATGGAGCGCTTTATCACCGCGCCGGTCCGGGTGATCGGCAGGCCGGATGGCCAGGGGAGGCTGGTGGAGGCGCGCCTGCGGCCCTCGCCGGAGTACCGCCCGAGGCTGCGCACGGTGTCGCTGGATATCGAGACCAGCGGCCGGGGTGAGCTCTACTCGATCGGCCTGGAGGGCGGCGAGCAGCGCCAGGTCTATATGCTGGGGCCGGCCAACGGCAACCCAGACGAGCTCGACTTCCGGCTGGACTACTGCGACAGCCGCGCCGAGCTGCTCGAACGGCTTAACGCCTGGGTTGCCGAACATGATCCCGACGCCATCATCGGCTGGAACCTGGTGCAGTTCGACCTCCGGGTGCTGCGCGAGCACGCCGAGCGGCTCGGCGTGCCGCTGCGACTCGGGCGCGGCGGGACCGAGCTGGAGTGGCGAGCCCATGGCCATCAGCCCAACCATTTCTTCGCCGCCGCTGCCGGACGGCTGATCATCGACGGCATCGAGGCGCTGCGCTCGGCCACCTGGAGCTTCCCCTCGCTCAGCCTGGAGAACGTCGCCCGCAGCCTGCTCGGCGAGGGCAAGGCGATCGACAACCCCTACCAGCGCCTCGACGACATCCTGCGCATGTTCGCCGAGGACAAGCCGGCGCTCGCCCGCTACAACCTCAAGGACTGCGAGCTGGTCACGCGGATCTTCGAGAAGGCCGAACTGCTGGCCTTCCTGCTCGAGCGAGCCACGGTGACTGGCTTGCCTGCCGACCGCAGCGGCGGCTCGGTGGCGGCCTTCACCCACCTCTACCTGCCGCGCCTGCACCGGCTGGGCCTGGTGGCGCCGAGCCTCGGCGAGGGGGAGGACGCCGAGAGCCCCGGCGGCTTCGTCATGGACTCGCGCCCCGGCCTCTACGACTCGGTGCTGGTGCTCGACTTCAAGAGCCTCTACCCCTCGATCATCCGCAGCTTCCTGATCGACCCGGCGGGGCTGGTGGAAGGCCTCGCCGACCCCTCGGAGGCCGCCTCGGTGCCGGGCTTTCGCGGCGCACGCTTCTCGCGCACCCGCCATGCCCTGCCGGCCATCGTCGAGCGGGTGTGGGCCGGGCGCGAGGCCGCCAAGCGCACCGGCAATGCGCCGCTCTCCCAGGCGCTGAAGATCATCATGAACAGCTTCTACGGCGTGCTGGGCTCGAAGGGCTGCCGCTTCTTCGATGCGCGCCTCGCCTCATCGATTACCATGCGTGGCCACGCCATCATGCACCGCACCCGGGAGCTGATCGAGGCCGATGGAGTTACCGTTATCTACGGCGACACCGACTCCACCTTCGTCTGGTTGGGCCGCCCCTGCGAGGAAGCCGAGGCCGCGGCGATCGGTCGGCAGCTGGTGGCGCGGATCAACGCCTGGTGGAGCGAGCATCTCGCCGAGGAGTACGGCCTCGAGAGCGCCCTTGAGCTGCAGTTCGAAACCCACTACCGGCGCTTCTTGATGCCCACCATCCGCGGTGCCGAGGCGGGCAGCAAGAAGCGCTATGCGGGGCTGGTGCAGGGCACCGACGGTAACGCGCGGCTGGTGTTCAAGGGTCTGGAGACGGTACGCACCGACTGGACGGAGCTCGCCAAGGCGTTCCAGCAGGAGCTCTATCGGCGCGTCTTTACCGGCGAGCCCTGGCGGGAGTACGTGTGCGACTACGTGCAGGCCTTCCTGCAGCGTGCCCGGTCGGGGGAGTTCGACGAGCGGCTGGTCTATCGCAAGCGCCTGCGGCGGCGCCTCGACGACTACCGCCGCAACGTGCCGCCCCACGTTCGCGCGGCGCGGCTGGCCGACGCGGAAAACGACCGCCTGGGCCGGCCGCGCCAGTACCAGAACGGCGGCTGGATCCGCTACGTGATGACCCTGGCCGGCCCCGAGCCCATGGAGGCCCACCGTTCGCTCATCGACACCGACCACTACCTGACTCGCCAGCTGCAGCCGGTGGCCGATGCCATCCTGCCCTTCGTGGGCGACGACTTCGCCAGCCTGGTCGACCGCCAGCTAGGGCTGTTCTGAAGCGCAGGATTCAGCTATTGGGGGTGACGCAGTTGGCCATGCGCTCGGCGCAGGTCGAGGGTAATCGCCAGCGTTCTCGGCCACACACTGCCGCTCAGAGCGTAATCAAGACGCCGCCACAGGCGAGCAGTGCCACCACCGCCCAGGCGGGTAGTTTCCAGATGCTGAGCAGCAGAAAGCCGGTCAGCGCCAGGGTGAATTCCCGGGGTCCGAGGACGGCGCTGGTCCACACCGGGTGGTAGAGGGCGGCCCCCAGGATGCCCACCACGGCGGCGTTGGCACCGCGCATCAGCGCCTGGGCGCTGTCCCAGCGGCGAAAGCGGTTCCAGTGGGGCAGCACCGCCACCAGCAGCAGCATGCCGGGCAGGAAGATCATCACCAGCGCCAAGGCGGCGCCGAACAGGCTGCTGCCCATGGGCTGCATTACAGCCCCCAGGTAGGCGGAGAAGGTAAACAGCGGCCCCGGCACGGCCTGAGCGGCGCCGTAGCCGGCCAGGAAGTCGTCCGGGGTCACCCAGCCGGACTGCACCACCTCGGCTTCGAGCAACGGCAGTACCACGTGGCCACCGCCGAATACCAGGGCGCCGGCGCGGTAGAAGGCGTCCATCACCGCAAGCATGGCGGAAGGCGAGGCCCAGACCAACAGCGGCAGGCCGATCAACAGCGCGATGAAGGCCAGGCCCGCCAGATGGCCGGCACGCGCCGAGACGGGCAGCGTCATGGGGTGCACCTCTGCCTCGGCGTGCGCGCGGCACAGCGCCATGCCGGCCAGGGAGCCGATCACGATGGCGGCCACCTGTCCCAGCGGGCCGCTGACGAGCACCACGGTGAATACCGCGGCCAGGGCGATGCCGGCGCGGCGCCGGTCGGGGCAGAGGCTGCGCGCCATGCCCCACACCGCATGGGCCACGATGGCAACCGCCGTCACCTTGAGCCCGTGGATGATGCCCTGGCTGATGGGGCCGTCGAGCACGGCGGCGCCCAGCGCAAACAGCACCAGCACGATGGCCGAGGGCAGGGTGAAGGCCGTCCAGGCGGCCGCCGCTCCCCAGGGGCCGCCGCGCATCAGCCCCAGGGCGAAACCCACCTGGCTGCTCGCGGGGCCGGGCAGGAACTGGCACAGCGCGACCAGATCGGCGTAGGCTTGTTCGCTGAGCCAGCGGCGGCGTTCCACGAACTCGGTGCGGAAATAGCCGAGGTGGGCGATGGGGCCACCGAAGGAGGTCAGGCCCAGCAGCAGGAAGGCGTGGAAGACTTCACGAATGCGCCCTGCCGGGTGCGGAGTATGGTTCATCGGTCGGACTCCTTGTCTTCGCGTTTGGAGGTTGAGGCGTCGCGGCTCATGGCTTCACCGGTCAGCTCCAGCAGCTGTCGCCTGGCCACTCCAGATCCTCCCGGCCGCAGTCGGTGGCGCGGTCCACCAGACCTGCCAGCAGGCCATGATGCTCCATCACGTTGACACTCCCGTGACCCATGACGAATGTAGATAGCGGTTTTCGTTTTAGTAGTCCGAGTCCTGATGGTGGAGGGCGGGCCTCTCGTTGGCTGGAGGGGCGCTATGCCGCCCGAACTGCAGCTGGGCCAGGTGGCGGTAGAGTGGGCTCGATTCCATCAGTTCCGCGTGGCGGCCGGCGGCCACCAGTCGGCCCTCGTCCATCACCAGCAGGCGGTCGGCGGCCACCACCGTGGCCAGGCGGTGGGCGACCACCAGGCTGGTGCGGCCCACCATCAGCCGGTCCAGGGCCTGCTGCACCAGCCGCTCGCTCTCGGCATCCAGCGCACTGGTGGCCTCGTCCAGCAGCAGCACGCGGGGGTCCTTGAGCAATGCTCGGGCAATCGCCAGGCGCTGGCGCTGGCCGCCGGAGAGCTGCACGCCACCCGGTCCCAGGGGGGTGTCGAAGCCGTCGGGCAGGGCCTCGATGAAGGGCAGGGCGTTGGCATCCCGGGCCGCCCTGCGCAGGGCCTCCGGGTCGGCGTCGGGGTCGCCGTAGCGCAGGTTGTCGGCCACGCTGCCGGTGAACAGCAACGGCTCCTGGGCCACCAGCCCCAGGGCCGAGCGCAGCGCGCCGGGGTCCAGGTCGCGCAGGTCGATGCCGTCCAGACGCAGGGTGCCGGCGTCGGGGTCGTGGAAGCGCAGCAGCAGCGCGAGCAGGGTGCTCTTGCCGGCCCCCGAGGGCCCCACCAGGGCCACCCGCTCGCCGGGGGCGATGGTCAGGTCGAAGGCATCCAGCGCGGGCGTCTCCCGGCCCGGATAGGTGAAGCTCACTCCCTCCAGGCGGATCTCGCCGCTGAGCGGGAGGGGCAGCGACACCGGATGCGCCGGCGGCGCGATGCTCGGTCGGGTATCCAGCAGTTCCAGCAGTCGCTCGGCGGCTCCCGCGGCGCGCTGCACGTCACCGGCCACCTCGGCCAGGGTCGCCACGGCGCCGGCTGCCAGCACCGCATAGAAGACGAAGGCCGAGAGCTCGCCGGCGGTCATGCTGCCGGCCAGCACCGCCTGACCGCCCTGCCACAGCATGATGCCCACCGCCGCGAACACCGCCAGCATGGCGATGCCGGTCAGCCAGGCGCGCTGGCGGGTGCGCTCGATGGAACTGGCAAAGGCGTCCTCGACGCGACCCGCGTAGTCGCGCCGGTCGAGCGCCTCGTGGGTGAAGGCCTGGACAGTGCGGATACCGGACAGCGCCTCGTCGGCATAGCGGCCGAGCTCCGCCACCCGGTCCTGGCTTGCGCGGGACAGCCGCCGCACCCGCCGCCCGAACCACAGGATCGGCAGCACCGTGGCGGGGATGCCGAGCAGGACAATGGCCGAGAGCCAGGGTTGGGTCACCAGCATCAGCGCCACAGCGCCAATCAGCATCAGCAGGTTGCGCAGAGCCAGCGAGACCGAGGAGCCGAACAGGCTCTGCAGCACGCTGGTGTCGGCGGTGAGCCTGGAGACGATCTCGCCGGCGGCCTGGCCGGGGACCTGGGCGCTCTCGAAGAAGCCTGGCTCCAGGGTCAGCAGGTGGTCGAAGACGCGGCGGCGCAGGTCGGCGGCCAGCCGCTCGCCGATCCAGGTGACCAGGTAGTAGCGCAGCGCCGAGGCCATCGCCAGCACCGTCACCACGGCGAGCATCAGGCCCAGGGCGCGGCCCAGCGCGGCGCTGTCGGCGGCCATGAAGCCGCGGTCGATCACCAGACGCAGCCCCTGGCCGAGCAGCAGCACGCTGCCCGAGGCCACCAGCAGGACCAGGGCCGCCAGGGCCAGGCGCCATCGATAGGGGGCCAGCAGGCCCAGCAGGCGCAGCAGCACGCGCGGGTCGGGTCGTGAAGGCATCACGGGCCTCGGGGAATGGGGAGGGGCGTTCACTCGACGACGATAGCAGCCCGGGGAGGCCGCTGCACCGCAAGGCGCATGACGACAGGGCCGGTGTGCGACGCGATGTCGCTTGAAGGGGGAGGGGGCAGGCGCCATATTCGACTTCAATGAACCGAGACCCGGAGATCCCAATGTCCGAATCCCTGACTCTTGGCTGCCCGCACTGTGGCGCCATCAACCGTGTCAGTCAGGCGCGTCTGAACGACGGCCCCAAGTGTGGCAGGTGCAAGAAGGCCCTGTTCACCGGTGAGCCGGTGGCGCTGACCGCTGACAACATCCGCGTCCTGGTGGAGCGCAGCGAGTTGCCGGTGGTGGTGGACTTCTGGGCTGGCTGGTGCGGCCCATGCAAGATGATGGCGCCGATCTTCGCCGAGGCGGCCCGCGAACTCGAGCCCCGTATCCGCTTTGCCAAGCTCGATACCGAGGCGGAGCAGGCCCTGGCCGGGCGCTTCGGCATCCGCAGCATTCCCACTCTGATCGTGTTCAGAAACGGCCGGGAGGTGGCTCGGCAGCCAGGGGTGCTGCAAGGGTCCCAACTGCGTCAGTGGCTGCGTCCGCATCTGGCATAGTTATCAGACAGGAGGCCCAGTCGATTCCGCGGGATGAAGCATGGTTGTCCGGCAATGGCCGGGGGGCTACCACCACGCAGTTGCGACCCCGTGCCTTGCCCTCGTAGAGCGCCTTGTCGGCGCGCAGCAGGGCAGCGTCAAGCCGCGACTCCCCCGCCTCGATGCGGCTGATGCCCACGGTGACGGTCAGCGACGTCTCGTTGCCGAGCATTGGCAGTTTCAGCGCACTGACCTTATTGCGCAATCGCTCGGCGATGGCCGCCGCGGTGCCGAGGTCGGCCAGCGGCAGGGCGATCACGAACTCCTCGCCGCCATAGCGTCCCAGCACATCGGACTCCCGTAGCACCGACTGGCAGCAGCCGGCCACCGTGGAGAGCACCAGATCACCGATCGCATGGCCATGGCGGTCATTGAGCTGCTTGAAGAGATCCACGTCGACCATGCACACCGCCAGGGGGGTCCCGTCTCGACGGGCGCGGCGCAGCTCCTGCTCGGCCAGCTCGAAGAAGTGGCGACGGTTGGAAATGCCGGTCAGGCCGTCGGTGCAGGCCATGTGGCGAAGCTGTGTCTCCAACTCCTCCCGCTCGCGGATCTCCTCCTTCAAGCGGCGATTCGCCGAGCGCTCCTCCAGCAGAAGGGAAAATTGCTCGCGCTTGAGACGCTTGATCCGCGTGATGGTCATCCAGCCGAGAAGGTTGACGAACATCAGCAGCAGAAGGCTGGTCATCACCAGCACCGGCGGCAGGCTGGGGTCAGCGAGTGAAACCGTCAGGAAACCCACTATCAGGTAGGCGTTGCCGGCGAGCATCCAGGGCAGGCGGTTGGGCAGGAAAAGGTAGAGCGCCATGCTGGCCACCACCAGGGAGGCGACGTGGATGCCTTCATGCAGGGGGCGCAGCAGGATGGTCAGCAGCATCACGGACAGGCACAGCAGGCAGACCAGATTGACGGGCAATATCATGTGGGTCACCGCCGGCCGCCGCCACACCGCCAGTGCCACTAACAGGCAAGCCGCCACGGTGACCAGGCGAATGGCGAGCAGGGCGGCAAAGGCACCGCTCGATCCCAGCACGCTATAGTCGGCCAGGGCAAAGGCCAGGAACAGCCCGGCAATCAGGCAGAGCGCCAGGCGAAGTTGGCAGGCATGGTGTGCCAGAATCGAGCGTTTGAACAGATTCTCCATTGCCGGATCTCTGAACTCAGCCTGCCAGTTCAGTAGCCCAGCCTCTCCTAACAGTTGCCGCATGCCAGATCCCTCGGGTACCGAGCTTGTAACGAGCGCCGGACGCTGATCGCTTGGGTATCAGGTGCATCTTGGTCCGGAATCCGGCTGGGCGCCAGTCGCTTTAGCGAGCTGTCCTATATTGCCTACATTTTCTGTAAGCCAAGGCTTACGCTATTAGATTGGCCTTAATAATCAGCCTATTGGGATGGGTTTACTCATCCTTTCTGGATCAGTTCTTTCCTTTGATCTGATCTTTCAATTGCTTGGGCACCTGCTTGATGATCAGCCGATCGGTAGCCTCGTCGTACTCGACGCTGGAACCCAGTAGATGAGAGTCGAAGCTGATCGAGACGCCGCCGGATCGTCCCGTGAAGCGGCGAAACTGGTTGAGGGTCTTGCGGTCGGGCGGGATCTCCGGCGAGAGACCGTAATCGGCGTTGCGGATATGGTCGTAGAAGGCCCTGGGCTGTTGCACATCGAGTACCTCGGAGAGCTCCTCCAGGGTGATCGCCTGGCCGCGGCTGGCCTGGTCGCTGGCATAGTCGATCAGGGCGTCGGTCTTCTCGCGGCTGGCGTCTTCGGGGAGATCCTCGTGCTCCACATAGTCGCTGAAGGCCCGCAGCAGGGTGCGGGTCTCGCCGGAGGCATCCACCCCTTCCTCGGCGCCGAGCAGGGCGGCGAAGCCTTCGGAAAGTGCCTTGCCGCCGCGGTCGCGGGTCCAGGAGAGGTACTGGCGCGAGTCGCCGGCCAGCCACTGGGTCAGGTCGATGCGCGCCGCCAGGCTCATCTGGGCCAGGTTGAGCTGACGCGCCGGCACCACCCCCAGGGCTTCGTCCACCGCGAAGCCCTCGCGATGGTGCAGCAGGGCCAGGGTGAGGAAGCGTCCGTCACCGAAACGGGTATCCAGCACGATCAGGTCGCCGGAAGCCGACAGGTGAGAGTCGAGCAGAGCGGTCAGGCGTTCGGCGATGCCTCGGGTCAAGACGGTGAAGTCTCGACCGTCGGCCAGGTAGTCGGCCAGCTCCCCGGCCAGCGGCGAGGCTTGTTCGCTGCCTTCGTCATCCCCCTCGGCGTCACGAAAATGGCCCCACGCCTTGCTCTTGCCGTGGTAGGCCTTGTTGAGCCCTTCCAGCAGGGCGTCCAGGGTGTCGGACCGGGGAAGTGGCGCTTGGGCTGGCGCCAGCCTGGCCGGGGTGTCGCCATGCTTCTCGATGCGGTGAACGATGGCGTTGAGGATCGGCATGGGGGCCTCCCGTGGTGGTGGGCGAGGGCGGCGATGATACCTGCCTCGGTTTCATGCCGACAGTCGTCTAGGGCCTGAGCCGATAGCCCGTGCGGAAGATTCGCTCCACCACCACCAGGGCGGCGGTCAGGAACAGCAGGATCATGCCGAGGCTCACTACCGGGCTGACGTCGCTGATGCCGTAGAAGCTCCAACGGAAGCCGCTGACCAGGTAGACCACCGGGTTGGCCAGGGTCACCGCCTGCCAGAAGGGCGGCAGCATGTCGATGGAGTAGAAGGTGCCGCCCAGGAAGGTGAGCGGGGTGATCACCAGCAGCGGCACCAGCTGCAGCTTCTCGAAGCCGTCGGCCCAGATGCCGATGATGAAGCCCAGCAGGCTGAAGGTCACCGCGGTTAGCAGCAAGAACAGCACCATCATCAGCGGGTGCGCGATGGAGTAGGGCACGAACAGCCGCGCCGTGACCAGAACGATCAGCCCCAGCGCGATCGACTTGGTGGCCGCAGCGCCCACGTAGCCGAGCACGATCTCCCAGTAGGAGATGGGCGCCGAGAGGATCTCGTAGATCGAGCCCGAAAAGCGCGGGAAGAAGATGCCGAAGGAGGCGTTGGAGACGCTCTGGGTCAGCAGCATCAGCATGATCAGCCCGGGCACGATGAAGGCGCCGTAGCTCACGCCGTTCACCTCACTGATCCGCGTGCCGATGGCCGCGCCGAATACCACGAAGTAGAGCGAGGTGGAGATCACCGGCGAGACGATGCTCTGCAGCACGGTGCGCAGGCTGCGGGCCATCTCGGCCAGGTAGAGGGTCTTCACGGACTGCAGGTTCATGCCGTCTCCTTGACCAGGCTGACGAAGATCTCCTCCAGGGAGCTCTGGCGGGTATGCAGATCCTTGAAGCCGATGCCGGTGGCCTCGAGGTCGGCGAGCAGCTCGGCGATGCCGGCCTGGTCCTCGTCCCGCTCGTTGGCGTCATAGGTGTAGACCAGCGCATGGCCCTCCTCGGCCAGCGCCAGTTCGTGGCGGGCGAGGGAATCCGGCACCGTCTCCAATGGTTCGCGCAGGTGCAGGGTCAGCTCCTTGCTGCCCAGCTTGCGCATCAGGGCATGCTTCTCCTCCACCAGCACCAGCTCGCCGCGGCGGATCACGCCGATGCGATCGGCCATCTCCTCGGCCTCCTCGATGTAGTGGGTGGTGAGGATGATGGTCACACCGCTGTCGCGCAGTTGGCGCACCACTTCCCACATGTCGCGGCGCAACTCCACGTCGACCCCGGCGGAGGGCTCGTCCAGGAACAGGATTTCCGGCTCGTGGGCCAGCGCCTTGGCGATCAGCACCCGGCGCTTCATGCCGCCGGAGAGGGTGATCAGGCGGTTATTGCGCTTGTCCCAGAGCGACAGGGAACGCAATATCTTCTCGATGTGAGCGGGGTTCTTGCCCTTGCCGAAGAGTCCGCGACTGAAGCTCACCGTGTCCCACACCGTGACGAAGGCCTCGTTGGTCAATTCCTGGGGCACCAGGCCGATCCGCTCGCGGGCGGCGCGGAAGTCGCGCACGTTGTCGTGGCCATCCACCAGCACCCGGCCGGAGGTGGCGTTGACCAGGCCGCAGATTACGCTGATCAGGGTGGTCTTGCCCGCGCCGTTGGGGCCCAGCAGGGCAAAGATCTCACCGTGGCAGATCTCCAGGTTCACCTCCTTCAGCGCCTCGAAGCCACCGGCATAGGCCTTCGAGAGCCGCTCGACGGCGATGACCGTGGCGTCACTCAAGGGTAATGTCTCCGTCGAAGTCCAGGGCCAGGTTGAGGCCGTCCACCTCCACGGTGATCCGGGCTGGCAGCCTCTCGTCACCTCTGAGATGCCCCTCGGTCAAGCCCTGCTGCACCGCCTTCTCTATCTCCTGCTGGGTGGTGACGCCCACGGTCTTGAGCAGCTTGCGGATGCTCTTCTGAAAGGCCTCGTCGTTCATCCTGTCTGTCTCCTGGCATGATCGATGATGTCTCCCATCCTAACGCGACTCGCCGGATGATACAGGGGTTGTACAAGAAAAAAGCCGCGCAGGGAGACCCAGGCGCGGCTTGGTCCAGCAGGGCGGATAATTAGCTACGGCTGGTGATCTCGAGCAGGTGGTAGCCGAACTGGGTCTTGACCGGGCCATGGACCTTGTTCAGCTCGCCGGAGAACACCACCTCGTCGAACTCGCGAACCATTTGGCCCGGGCCGAAGCTGCCCAGGTCTCCGCCCTGACGGCTGGAGGGGCAGCTGGAGTTCTCGCGGGCCACCTCGGCGAAGTCGCGACCGCCCTCGATCTCGGTCTTGAGGGCCTCACACTTCTCCTTGCTGTTCACCAGAATATGACGCGCGGTTGCCTTGGCCATGGAAGTCTCCTGAAGATTGGCTCTCGGGTGCCGGCAGGACTGCCGGCAGGTCACGGCGAGGATAGCATGACCCTGCCTTGGGGGCAGGCCGGCCCGGCCCTGCGGCTCAGCCACCCAGTCCGATATTGAGCCGCAGGGCCTGCAGGCCATCCAGTTCCAGGCGAACTTCATCCGAGAAGACCGGATGGCCGATCACGCGGATATCCAGGGTGGCCTCGGCGCCGCGATAGCGGATACTGATGGCGATATCCGCCTCCTGGCTCACCGGGGCGAGGAGCCCGTAGTCGATGCTTTCTACTTCGACGGCAGTGAGCCCGCGAGCTTCCAACTGCTCCTCGATGGCCTGCTGCGCGGCGTGGCCGTAATAGACGTAAAGCCCGCCGTAGACAAGGCCGGCGAGTACAACGAGAGTGAAGACGAAACGACCCATGGCATTCTCCCTCTGGGTATCAATGGAACTCCGGTGCCGGGTTATATCACACCGGTATGAGCGGTGCCGCGTGGCGCGATCTTGCCGCCCATCGTGTCACAATGGCGGGGAGCGGGCTCACCCCGGGCTGCGCGAGAACGTCAATGCCATCTGATCGATGATCCACGCCAAGCGCTTCACCCATCTTGCCGAGCGGCTGGCCGAGTGGCAGCCGCTGTGGCGACCGCTGCCGTTCCAGTACTCGCGAGTGTCCTGGGCGGCGTCCCATGCCGAGTTGCATGCGGCGCTGCTGGCCCTTGATGATGCCGAGCTGGCGCGTCTTCAGGCAGACCCTTTCACCGCATCGCCGCTGTCTCGCTGGCTGCCGGTGGCCGAGTTGGCCGAACTGGTGGCGCTGCCGAGCCTGGCTCCCGCTCGGGCCGCGCTGCCAGAGGCCTGGAGCCAGCATGTGGGCGGTCGCAAGTGGCAGCAGATCGAAGCCTTTCTGCCGCAGGTTCAACTGGCTCCGGGGCAGGCGCTGCTCGAGTGGTGTGCCGGCAAGGGGCATCTGGCCCGTGCTCTGGCACGCTGGCACGCCACCGAGGTCACCGCCCTGGAGTGGCAATCATCACTCTGCGAGCAGGGCCAGGCGCTGGCCGAACGGCAGGGAGCACGGGTGGCGCTGCGGGAGCAGGACGTGATGGCCGAGGACGCCAGTCGCTGGCTGGATGGGCGGACCCAGGTGGCGGCGCTGCACGCCTGCGGCGATCTCCACGTGCGCCTGCTGCAGCTGGCCGCCGCCGCCGGCAGTGCCATGACCCTGGCCCCGTGCTGCTACCAGCGCACCGCCGATGCTCTCTACCGACCGCTGTCGCGGCAGGGGCGAACCCTGGCCGAGGCCCATGGCCTTTCGCTCTCTCGGGACGATCTCGGCCTGGCGGTGCAGGAGACGGTCACCGCCCCGAGGCACGTGCAGCGGA
Source organism: Halomonas sp. HK25 (assembly GCF_047795635.1). Lineage (GTDB taxonomy): Bacteria > Pseudomonadota > Gammaproteobacteria > Pseudomonadales > Halomonadaceae > Halomonas. The sequence continues at coordinate 1,784,892 of NZ_CP181044.1, forward strand.
GCCGCCAGCGGGCCGGTGCCTGGCGTCTCGGCTTCGACCGGCTGCAGCGGGAGGCGCGCGGCATCGACGCCTACCTGCCGGTACCGAGCCTCGCCTACGGGCAGATGCCCGAGACCTTCGAGGGATTCTGCCGCTGGTCAGCGGCGCAGAAGGGCATCGCTCTCCCCGCGGGCGTCGACTGGCCCCGTCTGGAGGCGGCCGGCTGGCGGCGCCAGGCCGAGGTGGCGCGGCTCGAGCTGGCTCGCCACCTCTTCCGGCGCCCTCTGGAGGTATGGCTGGCGCTGGATCGCTTGCGCTTTCTCGAGGAGGCCGGCTTCGCGGCGGAGCTGGGCACCTTCTGTGCGCGGGCGCTCACGCCGCGCAACTTGGTACTGCGCGCTCGGCGTCGCGGTCAGCCGTGAATCTCCACGCCGCCGATCAGCGGCGCCGACAGGTGGTCGGCCAGGCCCCGAGCGCCACGTTGCATCAGGGCATGGTGACTCCAGGCGAAGAGCGGACGGGCCAGGGGGGCGACCAGGTTCATCCAGCGAGGGGTGGTGCGTACCCGCCACAGGTGGGTCACCTCGGTGATACCCTCGGCCTCCTGCAGGCTCCAGCGGCCGAGGCCCTCCAGGTCACCGCTGGCCCGGGCCTCGATCAGCGAGGGAGAGTGGACGCGGGTCACGCACACCATGAAATGCAGTCGGTAGCCCAGGGCACTGCGCCAGCGATAGCGATAACGCCGCCCCAGGCCCGTGTCATCGCCATAAGCCAGGCGTTCGGCGGACTCGAGCCCCGGCCACCAGGCCGGCCACTCCGCGGGCTCGCCGAGGGCCTGGAAGACGGCTTCCCGGGGGGCCGCCAGGCGCCAGCGGGTGACGAAACGGTAGTCCGCCATGACTGTCGGGCCTCAGGGTGAGAAGTGGTCGTCGGGCAGCGGCGGGTCGAGCACCAACTCGTCCAGCGTTACCCGCTCGAGCTCCCGACCGTGGCGATCGAAGCTGACCACCCGTCGCGGCAGCCCATGCTCGGCGTCGAGCCACAGCTCGTAGCGGTTGACCTCGCCCACGGCCTGTCCGGGGGCGCCCTGAACCGCGAGATGGAACACCGCGTGCTCGCCGAGACGTGATTCGCCCAATGCACGTAGCTCGCCCTGCCGCTGCAGGCGCTGGACGTTGCGCAGCAGGGAACCCAGGTCCGACTGGTCGACCCGGTGTCCCCGGGCGCTGCGCACCAGCCGGTGGGTGGGGCGCAGGCTGAGGCTGGGGCCCGGGGCGCCGAAGGGCCAGACCCGCACCCGGCGGGTCTCGGGGCGGTAGACCAGCACGGCGCCGCGCTGGGGGGTGATCATGTCCAGGCGGATATGGCCGGGGCGGCGATAGCTGTAGCGGATCACCTCCTCGCCGCGGGTGCCGCGGCTGTGCAGGGTCGCCTGGTAGGCTCCGAGGGCCTCGAAGCGGGCCAGGGCCGCGGCGACGGGGTCGGGGCCCTGGGCCAGGGCCATGGCGATCAGTAATTCGGCCAGCATGGCTTACTCCAATTCTGCTACGACCTCCAGTACCCCCCACATCCCTCTGTCGCGGTGGCTGGGGAAAAATAACAGGCGTTGGTCGCAGTAGAAGACCAGTCGGCCGGCCACCTCCGGGGTGAAGCGCACGAGCACCGGGTCGCGTTCCAGGTCCACTGCGATATCGAGCCCCATCCGTGCATCCTGGATCACCAGGTCATGGGGCGTGCGGGTGGTGCGCGACACCTCCAGTTCCACCGGCACCCCGGCGCGTACCCGGATACGATCGGGGCGGAAATGGTAGTTGCCCCCCACGATGGATAGCCGCTGTACCCCGTCGGCATCGAGGCGAGCCAGCACCGGGGCCTGCTGTGCCGAGGCCATGCCCGTCGTCAACGCCGTCATCACCAGCAGCCACAGCCACCGTCGCATGCCATGCATCGGACTTCCCCCGGCAGGCCTTGCCTGCCCCGTCGCCATGCCTACAGCATAGCAGTCGCCACCGGCGATTCAGGGGGACGGGCACGGCTCGTTCACGGAGATGAGGCAGCCGTCGGTGGCCAGCCAGGCCTCGAAGTAGTCGTCCATCCGCGCCAGGGTGTGGGCATACCAGGTCTCGTCCTTCTCGATGGCGCGTTCGGCGTTGAGCGGGTGGGTGGGGATGTGCAGGCGCATGTCCACCCCGCTCCCCGGATGGGTGCTGACCCGGATGGCCGCCGAGTGGCGTGCCGGTCCATAGGGAATATGCCGAGCCAACTCGGCTTGCCGCTCGGTGGTGGTGGCGAAGCGGATGAACTCCCGGGCCGCCTCCGGATGGCGGGCATGGCGAGGAATGGCCCAGGTCTCATGTTCCTGGACCTGCGCGTCCCAGAGGATCTCGATGGGGGCGCCCCGGTTGACCACGGCATCGAAGAAGCGTCCGTTGTAGCCCGAGGCCATCACCACCTCGCCCTCGACGAGCAGGCGCGGCGATTCGTCGCCGGCCTCCCACCAGTGCGTCTCCTCGAGCTCACCCAGCCGTTCCAGGGCCAACCGCAGGCCACGCGGGGTGCTGAGCAGCCGGTAGAGCTCCTCGCGGGGGACCCCATAGGAGAGCAGCGCCCACTCCAGGTTGACCGCCGGAGTGCGCTGCAGAGCGCGGGGCCCGGGGAAGCGCTCCTGGTCGAAGAGGTCGGCGATGCGGGAGGGGCGTCGCCCCGGGAAGGCATCGGGTCGATAGGCCACTACGGTGGCAAAGAGGGAGTGGGTGAGCGCGCAGTCGCCGATGGCGCCGGGCAGGAAGTCCCGTTCGGCAGGGGTGCCGTCGGGCGCCGGGGCAGGCAGGTCGTGAGGCAGCGGCTGCAGTAGCCCCTCCTGGCAGGCGGCCATGGCCTGGCTGCGGGTCATGTCGATGACATCCCAGGGGGCCTCGGCACGCCGAAGCGCGTCGAGGCCGCCGTCGTATTGGTGGACCTCCACCTCGAGGCCAGTCTGCTCCGTGAAGGGGTCGAACAGCGCCTTACGCTGGGCGCGCTCGTAGGCGCCGCCCCAGCTGAGCACGCGCAGCGGGTCGGCGAGGGCGACCGTGCCCCAGGCGACCAGCCCCAGCAGCATGGCGGCGATCAGGCGGCTAACCATGGCCGTGCTCCTCGCGACGCAGGGCGTCGCTCTGGTGGAGGTAGGCATGGGCGATATGCACCTCGTAGACCACGCCCCGGAAGACGCTTTCGTCCACCACCGCCAGGGCCTCGCCGGTCACCTCCTCGAGCAGCGCCATGGCTTCCCAGAGGGTGGAGCCGGGGCACAGGGTGGGTCGCGCCGGGTCCACGCAGGCGCGAGTCCGCCGCCGCGATCCCGCCTCCTGCCGGGCCGCTTCCAGCTCGGCCAGCGTCACACAGCCGTGATAGCGGCCACGCTCATCCACCAGGAAGGCCTCGCCGTGGCGCTCTCGGGCCAGGGTGATGATGGCATCGTCCAGGGTGGCGTCTGGGGAGAGGGTGACGCAGTCCTGGGTCAGGTAGTCGATCACCGGCGTGTCCATCAGCAGGGCCCGGCCGCGACCCGAGGAGAGGTCCAGGCCACGACCTTGCAGCTGGATGTCGAACAGCGAGCGGCCGAACAGCTGGGCGGCAATGGGGCTGGCCAGGGTCACGCTGGCCAGGGCGGCGGTGGTCAGGGCGTAGTTGCCGGTCAGCTCGAAGACGATCAGCAGGCTGGTCAGGGGGGCACCGATCACCGGGGCGGTGACGGCGACCATGCCGCACACCGCATAGAAGATGAAGGTCTCCTGGGGAGCGCCGCTGATGCTGGCGACCAGGGTGCCGCAGAGCGCCCCGAACAGGGTGCCGATGACGAGGGCGGGGCTGAACACCCCGCCGCTGAAGCCCATGCCCAGGCACAGTGCGGTGGCCGCGATCTTGAGAACCAGCACCAGCAGCAGCTCGCCGCCCCCGAAGGCGCCGGGGATGGTGGCGAAGCGTAGCGTCTCCTGACCCATGCCCAGGATGTCGGGCACCCAGAGTGCCAGGGTGCCCAGCATGGCGCCGGCCAGGGCCGGGCGCAGCTCCGGGCGCAGGGGTAGGCGGCCGGCCAGGCGGCCGACGCCCAGGATGGCGTGCATATAGGCCCCGGCAACCAGGGCGCCGACCCCGCCGATGGCGACGAAAAGGCCGAACTCCCAGGCCCTTGGTACGACGGTATCGGCAACGTGGAAGAGCGCGCCCTGAGCCAGCGCCTGGGTGGCGATGACATGGCCGACGATGGCGGCCGCGGCGATGGGCGCGAAGGCGCGCAGCGCATAGTGGCGCAGCACCACCTCATGGGCGAAGATGATGCCCGCCAGCGGGGCATTGAAGGCGGTGGCGATGGCCGCGGCCACGCCGCAGGCGATGGTGATATTGTCCTCCGAGCGGCCCAGCCTCATCAGTCGAGCGCCGAGGGAACCCAGGGTGGCCCCCAGATGGACCAGCGGACCATACTGGCCCACTGAGGCGCCGGCACCCAGGGAGATCAGGGCGCTCAGTGCGGTGATACCCCCGGCGCGGGCCGGCAGCCGACCGCGGCGGGTCTGCACGGCGGCGATGGCATCCGCGGGGGTATGGGGACGGCCCTCGGGAATATGGCGGTGCAGGTGGCCGACGATCAGCCCGCCCAGGGTCGGCACGGCGATCGTGGCCACCACCAGCAGCTCCGCCTGGGGGAACATCACCCGGCTGCGTGGGGAGATCAGCAGCAGCTCGTTGAGCCACAGCACACCGCGGACGAAACCGGCCGCGGCCAGCGCGGCCACCCCGCCGATTGCCGCGCCCATCAGCACCAGCCCCAGAAAGCGCAGTACCGGCAAGGGGCCGCGGCCGGGGAGCGTCGGATCGGGAGTCATGTTCCAAGGTGTAGGCGTCTATGGCGATCGGGTCCACTCCTGGCGGCCGTCACCCGGGCGGGGAAGCGTTGAATCCCGACCCCCTGGGTGCCTGTCCTTCAGCGCCAGGGCTCGGCCACAGTGGAGGCCCGGAGCCTGGTCGGAAGCAGGGATGACATCATGAGAGGCGTGGGACTCGGCATCAGTGCGCTGCTGCTGGTCGCGGCAGTGAGCGTGGCGCTGTGGCCAGTGGGGGAGAAGCCCGGGCGGGAGCCCCCGCGCCTGGACGTCGAGCTCGGCCACGAGGCCCTGGCCCAGCGCAGCGGGGCGCTGCTCGACGAGATCGTCTTCCTGCGCGAGACCGACCTTGGGCGGGTCACCGGGCTGATCGAGTCGGGCAGCCACCAGCTCTTCAGCCAGGGCATCTCCAGCCCCACGGTGGTCAACCGGCTGCGCGATTCGGTCTACGCCGACCACGACCTGGCCTATGGCACCTCAAGCGAGCTGACCCTCAACCCGGCCGGGCCGGCGCTTGCGGACGGCAGCCTCAACCCCTTCGCCCTGCCGGAGATCCGCGAGGCGCTCAACTGGCTGATCGACCGTCGCCACGTGGCCGAAGAGCTCTACGGCGGCCTGGCCGTGCCGCGGGTGCTACCGCTCTCCACCGCCTTCCCCGACTATGCGCGCCTGGCCGAGGTGTCCCGAGAACTCGAGCTGCACTATGCCCACGATCCAGAGCGGGCACGCGCGGCGATCGACGCCGGCATGCACGAGCTTGGCGCCCATCGTGAGCAGGGACGCTGGACCTGGCGCGGCGAGGCGGTGCGCCTGCGCCTGTTGATCCGCACCGAGGACGAGCGCCGCCGGGTGGGGGACTACCTGGCCAATCTGCTGCAGGATCTCGGCTTCGAGGTGGAGCGGCGCTACCGCACCGCCGAGGAGGCCTCGCGGCTGTGGATCGCCACGGACCCCGCGGCGGGCCACTGGCACCTCTACACCGGCGCCTGGATCTCGATCGTGATTCAGCGTGACCAGGCCGAGAACTTCAGCTTCTACTACACCCCCCGCGGGCGCGCCGAGCCGCTGTGGCAGGCCTACCGGCCGACGCCCGAGTTCGACGAGCTGGCCGAGCGGCTGTCGCGACGCGACTACCGGGACTGGGAGGAGCGCCAGGCGATGATGGCCGAGGCCCTGGCGCTGGCCCTGGAAGACTCCTCCCGGGTGTGGCTGGTGGATCAGCTCAACGCCTCGGCGCGGGCCGCCAACGTCGAGGTAGCCGCCGACCTGGCCGGCGGGGTCTCCGGCTCGGCGCTGTGGCCCTACACCCTGCGCTACACCGACCGCCTCGGCGGGCGCATGGTGGTGGGGCTGCCTGGCCTGCTGGGAGAGCCCTGGAATCCGGTGGCCGGCAGCAACTGGGCCTTCGACCGCATGATCTCCCGCGCCACCCAGGACCCGATGGTGCTGCCCGATCCCTATACCGGGCTCTACCACCCCCAGCGCATCGCCCGCGCCGAGGTGGCGGTGGAACAGGGCGTGCCGGTGGAGCGCACTCTGGAGTGGCTGGAGGTGACTCGCGAGGCGGATATTGCCGTGCCCGGCGAGGCCTGGATCGACTGGGACCCCCTCTACGGGCGCTTCATCACCGCCGAGGAGGCCCACCCCGAAGGGCTCTCCGCCCGCACTCGGGTGCGGGTCCACTACGACGCCGACCTGTTCGCCCGCCGTTGGCATGACGGCTCCTGGCTGACCCCGGCGGACTTCGTGCTGCCCTGGATCCTCGATTTCGAGCGCGCCAGCGAGACGAGCCCGCTCTTCGATCCCGCCCATCTGGCCACCTTCGAGGCCTACCGGCGCCACTTCCGCGGCTGGCGGATCGTGTCCACCGAGCCGCTGGTGATCGAGATCTACAGCGACCAGATCTTCCCCGACGCCGAGAGCATCGTCGCCGCCCGTGCGCCGAGTCCGCTGCCCTGGCACGTGCTGATGCTGGGGATCCTCGGCGAGCGCCGCGGCGAGCTGGCCTTCTCCTCCAACAAGGCCGACCGCCATCGGGTCGACTGGCTGAGCCTGGTGGCCGGCCCCAGCCTGCCGGCGCTGGCGCGGTTGCTGGAGCTGGCCAGGGACGCCACTGAACTGCCTCACGAGGTGGCCCTGGGCGAGTGGCTGACGCCGGGCGAGCGTGAGCGGCGCTTCGCGGCGCTCACCGCCTGGCATGAGGCGTTCGGCCACTTCTGGGTGGGCAACGGTCCCTATCGGCTGCACTCGGTGCATCCCGTTGCGGGCAGCGTGGTGCTGCGCCGCTTCGAGGGCTTCCGCGACCCGGCCGACCGCTGGCTCGGCCTGAGCACCGCACCCATCCCTGAGCTGGTGCTCGACGGCCCGCTGGTGGTGGCGGCAGGCGTTGCCGCGGCCGGCGCCGAGGGGCGTGAGGCCGCGGAGTTCCGCCTGCGCGTTACCGTGGAGGGCGTCCCCTATCCCGAGGACGCGCTCCAGGAGGTGCGCTATCTGTTGTTTGACGGCCAGGGTGCACTGGCCCACCGCGGCGAGGCCTTGTCGCTGGGCGACGGCGAGTGGCGGGTGCTGCTCGACGCCGAGACGCTGGCCGGGCTTGGCAGCGGCGCCAACAGCCTGGAGTTGGCGGTGACCAGCCGCCGGGTGGCGCTGCCGGCCTTCGCCTCCCATGTGTTTGCCACCGTGCCGCCCGGCGAGGAGGTGCGACGATGAAGCCCGAGGCCTCGACCCAACGGCCCTCTCTGCGCCGCGCCCGCCTGCGCGACCTGCGCCATCTGCTGCTCTTCGCCGTCCGGCGCCTCGTCGGGCTGCTGGCTACGGTGCTGGTGGGGGTCTACCTGACCATCGTGGTGGCCAACATGGGGGGCCAGGTGGATGAGCTGCGCCTGGTGCAGATCCGCAGCGAGGTAGTCGAGACGGTGCGCGCCGATCCGGCCTTCTTCGACATGCCCGGCGAGGAGCGCAACGCGCTGGTGGCGAGCCAGGTGGCCCTGGAGGTGGAGCGTCTGCGCCTCGACCAGCCCTTCGTGGTGCGCAGCCTCGACTACCTGCAGCGTGCCATGAGCCTCGACCTGGGTCGCGCCGAGCAGATGCACAGCGATCGCGGCTCGCGGGAGGTGCGCGACATCATCACCGAGCGCCTCCCGGCGACCCTGCTGCTGTTCGGTACCGCCAACCTGCTGGTGTTCTTCACCGCGGTGTTCGCCGCTTTGCGGCTGTCGCGGCGCTATGGCAGCGCCCTGGATCGCACGGTGATCGCGCTGGCGCCCAGTTCCGCCGCGCCGGGCTGGTTCTACGGCATCTTCCTGATCCTGCTGCTGGCCTTCGTGTTCCCGCTGCTGCCCGCCGGGGGCATGGTCACCGCGCCGCCTCCCGAAAGCCACCTGGCGTACGCCGCCAGCCTGATTCGCCATATGCTGCTGCCGGTGGCGGCCATGTTCTTTTCCTCGATCTTCGTTTCCATCTACTCCTGGCGGACCTTCTTCCTGATCCACTCGAGCGAGGACTACGTGGAGATGGCCCGCGCCAAGGGGCTCTCCTCGCGGCGCATCGAGCGGCGCTATATCCTGCGCCCGGCGCTGGCGCCGATCATCACCAGCTTCCTGCTGATGCTGATCGGCCTGTGGAGTGGGGCGATCATCCTCGAGCAGGTGTTCAACTGGCCCGGGCTCGGCTCGCTGCTGTTTCAGGCCATCGGCCACCGCGATACCCCGGTGATCATCGGCGGCGTGGTGATCTTCGCCTACCTGCTGGCGGCGACCGTGTTTGCGCTGGATATCCTCTATGCGCTGCTCGACCCGCGGGTACGGGTCAAGGGAGGTCGCCGATGAGTGACGTGACACAGCGCAGGGCCTGGCGGGAGCTGGCCCGCTACCCCTCGGCGCTGGTGGGCGTTCTGATCATCCTGCTGCTCAGCGGCGTGGCCCTTACCACGCTGGTGGTGATTCCCTACGGCGAGGCCCTTGAGCGCTGGCGGGGCGGCGAGATGTGGCAGCGCCACCCGGTCAACGCCTCCCCGGCCTGGGTCGACCGCCTGCGCGGCGGCAACGCCGCCCGCACCCTGACGGTGGCCAGCCGCGATGCCGAGGTCGAGGAGGTGTCCTTTTCGGGCGGGCGGCGGCTGCAGGTTCCGCTGGAGTTCGACTACGCCTATGGCGGCTTTCCCAGCGAGATCAATCTCTTCCTGGGCGCCGAGGGCCATGACCGCATGCCCTTCGTCAGGCTGCTGTGGCAGGCGCCGGACGGCCGCGAGGTGGCCCTGGGCGGCTACCGGGTCGGCCGCCAGGAGCGTGTCTCGATCTCCCAGGACCGCGGCCTGGAGCGGCGTCTGGGCGGTCTGGCGCCGCATATTGGCCTGCTGAGCGACCCCATGACAGAGGGTGAGCCCGAGGTGCTGGAAGGCCGCTATCGGCTGCTGCTCGACGCCGTGCTCTTCGACGAGCAGGCCGGGCTCGACGCCGAGCTGGTTCTCTACGGGCGGGTCCATGGTATCGCCGGCACCGACCACCAGCGCCGCGAACTCAGCCTGGCGCTGCTGTGGGGCACGCCGGTGGCGCTGGCCTTCGGGCTGATCGCCGCGGTGGGGACTACCCTCACCACCCTGGTGATCGCCGCCGTCGGGGTCTGGTACCGTGGCTGGGTGGATGCGGTGATCCAGCGCCTCACCGAGGTCAACATGATCCTGCCGGTGCTGCCGATACTCGTGATGGTGGGCACCCTATACTCCACCAGCATCTGGCTGATGCTCGGCGTGGTGGTACTGCTGGGCATCTTCAGCGCCGGCATCAAGACCTACCGCGCCATGCTGCTGCCGATCCGCGAGGCGCCCTATATCGAGGCGGCACTCGCCTACGGGGCCTCGGATATGCGCATCGTGTGGCGCTATATGCTGCCGCGCATCCTGCCGGTGCTGATTCCCACCTTCGTGACGCTGATCCCCACCTTCGTGTTCCTGGAGGCCTCGTTGGCGGTACTGGGCCTGGGCGACCCCGAGCTGCCCACCTGGGGCAAGGTGCTCAACGATGCCCAGTCCCAGAGCGCGCTCTACAACGGCTATGTCTACTGGGTGGTGGCCCCGGCGATCCTGCTGATGCTCACCGGCCTGGGCTTCGCCATGCTCGGCTTCGCCTTGGATCGGGTCTTCAACCCGCGACTGAGGAGCCTGTGATGCAGGGCTCGTTGAAGGGAGGGTTTGTGACGGGAGAGCCCCTGCTGAGCGTGGAGTCGCTGTCGCTTCACTATCGCACCCGGGGTGGCGCGGTGCGCGCCGTGGACGGGGTCAGCTTCGACGTGAGGCGCGGCGAGGCGCTGGTGATCCTCGGCGAGTCGGGCTGCGGCAAGAGCTCGCTCGCCCGGGCGCTGATGCGCCTGTGGCCGCGCAACCTGGCCCACCACGGCGGCCGGGTCAGCCTGGGGGACACCCGGATCAGCGAGCTCTCCGACGAGCGCTTCCGCCGTGAGGTGCAGTGGTCGCGCCTGGCACTGGTGATGCAGGCCTCCATGAACGCCCTCAACCCGGTGATCAAGGTGGGCGAGCAGGTCGCCGAGCCGCTGCGCGAACTGAAACGCTGGCCCAGGCGCCGGGCGCTCGAGCGCGCCGCCGAGGTGTTCCAGCGGGTGGGGCTGCCGCTGGACTTCATGGCCCGCTACCCCTTCGAGCTCTCCGGCGGCATGCGCCAGCGGGCGGTGCTGGCCATGGCGCTGGTGGCCGAGCCGGAGCTGGTGATCCTCGACGAGCCGACCTCGGCGCTGGACGTGCTGACCCAGGCGGCGATCATGAACGTGTTGAAGGAGATCAAGGCGGAGCAGGGCACCAGCTTTATCCTGATCACCCATGACGTGGCCACCTCCAGCGAGCTGGCCGATCGGGTGGCGCTGATGTATGCCGGCGAGCTGGTGGAGGCCTGCAGTGCGGCGCGCTTCTTCGGTGAGCCGGCCCACCCCTACTCGCGGCTGCTGATGAAGAGCGTGCCGCGGCTCCACGAGCGTGAGCGGCCCCGGGCCATTCCTGGCCAGCCGCCGAGCCTGCTCGATCTGCCGGTCGGGTGCCGCTTCGCGGCACGCTGCCCGCAGCGCTTCGCCCGCTGCGCCGAGTCGCCACCGGCGTTTGTCCCGGAAGGGGGCGCCCTCGAGGGGACGGGTGAGAGCCGCCACCGGGTACGCTGCTGGCTGCATGAGGGGAACGGACAGGGAGGTGGGCATGGCTGAGCGGATCGCGACGAGCCCGGCGCCTGATGAAGAGGCATCCCGCGAGGAGGTCCCGCTGGTGGAAGCGCAGGGCCTGCATACCTGGTTCGAACTGCGCCAGTGGGGCTTCCTGCGGGTCGGGGCGGTGCGCGCCGTGGACGACGTCAGCTTCACCCTGGCCAGCGGCGAGGCGGTGGCCTTCGTCGGCGAGAGCGGCTGCGGCAAGAGTTCCCTGGTGCGCACCCTGCTGGGCCTGCACCGCCCGACCCTGGGCGAGGTGCGCTTCGAGGGGGTGTCCCTGGCCGGCCTGAAGGGCGCCGCCCTCAAGGCCTACCGGGCCAAGGTGGGCTATGTGCAGCAGGACCCCTTCGGGGCGCTGCCGCCCTTTCTGGACGTGCGCCGCATCCTCGCCGAGCCGCTCAAGGTGCACGGCGTGACGGATCGCGCCGAGCGCGAGCGACGCATCCGCGCGGCGCTCGCGGAGGTGCGGCTCACCCCGGTGGAGGAGTTTCTCGGCAAGTTTCCGCACATGCTCAGCGGCGGCCAGCAGCAGCGGGTGGTGATCGCCCGGGCGTTGATCCTCGAGCCGGCGCTGGTGATCGCCGACGAGCCGGTGTCGATGCTCGACGCTTCGGTGCGGGTGGAGATCCTCGAGCTGCTGCGCGGCATCCAGCGCACGCGGGGGCTGACCCTGGCCTTCGTCACCCACGACCTGGCCACGGTGCGCCACTACGCCGAGCGCATCTTCGTGCTCTACGCCGGCAAGGTGGTGGAGAGCGCCTCGGTGAATGAGCTGCTCGATGCGCCCCAGCACCCCTACACCCGGGCGCTGTTGGCCGCGCTGTCGGACCCGGACGCCGCCAACGCCACCCGCCTGCGCGAGGTGCCCGGCGGCGAGCCGCCGAGCCTGATCGACCCGCCGGCGGGGTGTCGCTTTCACCCGCGCTGTCCCCAGGCCATGGAGGGGCTATGCGACCGCGAGGTGCCCCCGGATTTCAGCCCGCGTCCGGGCCACCGGGCCGCCTGCTGGCTGCATGAGCCAGGCCCGGAGGACCCGGAGCGCCCCATCACCATCGACGGCCGGCAAGCGTCCGGCAGGGGAGGACCAGGGCATGAGTTTTCGCAATCCGGCCATTGATCCGGAGGCGCTGCCGACTCTCGCCTCGCTGCCACTGAGCCCGGTATCGCCACGCCTGGCGCCCTGTCAGGCCGTCATGGTGCTGGTGCGTTGGCTGGTGGTCACGGCGGTGGTGCTGCTCTTCCCGGTAGGCGACGAGGCGTTGGCCCACTGGCAGCCCTGGCTGGCCTCCGCGACGGGCGGTCTGGGCCTGATCGCCGTGGCGCTGGGCTGGGTCGAGGCGCGCCGCCGGGCCTATGGGCTCCGCGAGCATGATCTGATCTACCGCCGCGGCCTGCTGGTACGCCGCACCCAGGTGCTGCCCCTGGTGCGTCTGCAGCACGTCGAGACCCTCAGTCACCCGGTGGAACGCGCCTTCGGACTGGTGCGGCTGGCCTGCTTCACCGCCGGCGGGCGCGGTGCCGACCTCGTGCTGGAAGGGCTGCCGGCGCTGCGTGCCGAGGCGGTCAAGCAGCATCTGCTGGCCCATCTGGGGGGCGCGCCAGCCGAGCCGCCCCAGTCGGAGAAGACACCATGAGCGAGGAGGACGAGTCGGCAGCGTCCGACGCGCTCGCCCTGGCCGACTGGCAGCGTCTCTCGCCCTGGGCGATGGGACTGATGCTGGTCACGGCCGTTCTCTCCCTGGTGCGCCAGCACCTGCCGTTGCTGCTCGCGGCGGTGGCCGGACTGACCCTGGTCGAACCCATCGGGTGGCGTGAAGTGGCGGTGGGTGCGGCGCTGTTGCTGCTGCTGGGGATGCTGCTGAGCCTGCTCTATTACCGCCGCTTCCGTTTTCGCCTCGACGATGACGTGCTGGTCATCCAGAAGGGGCTCTTCGAACACCGCGAGTTCAAGGTGGCGGCTCGCCATGTTCAGCATATCGCCGTGCACCAGCCGCTCTTTCTGCGTCCCTTCGACGTGGTGCAGTGGCAGGTCGAGACCCTGGCCGGCGAAGCCTCGCGCATCGAGCTGCCGGGGATCCGCCGTGAACTGGCCAATGCCCTCGGGGAAAAGCTCCAGGTCGCTAACGAGGGTGAGCTGCCGTCCCGAGTGCCCGTCGGTGAGCCCGATATGGGGCAACAGCCCCTGTCGCGGGTGCGCTATGCCATTACCCCCCGGGGGCTGGTGCTGCACGGCCTAACCAGCCGCTCGATCTATGTGATCGCCGCCGTGCTTTCGCCACTGGTGCGGCCCCTCGAACGCTGGCTGCATGATCATCTGCCGCGTCTTGACCTGAGTGTCTGGCTGCCCGACTCGCTGCTGGTGGCGGTGGGCCTCGGCCTTGTCGCCGTGTTGCTGTTGCTGGCCGTGTTGTCGGTGCTGGCGGCCTGGTGGCGCTTCCACGGCTATGTGCTGCGTGACGAGGGCGATCGGCAGGTCCAGGTCAGCGGTCTCTTCCATCGCCAGGAGCAGGTCCTGTCGCTGGCGCGCCTGCAGGTGGTGGAATGGGTTCAGACCGGAATGGGCCGAGCGCTGGGACGCGGGTATCTGGTCTGCCATCAGTTCGGGGCGCTGGGCGGTCACGCCGCCGAGTCGAGGCGATTCCTGGTGCCGGGGTTGGCCCTGGCGGAGGGCGAGGGGCTGATCGGGGGGCTATGGCCGGCGGGCAAGAGGTTGCCGCCGCTGCTTCGGGTGAGTCGCTTGTATCGGCGGGTGTTGTGGCTGCGCACCCTGCTGGGACTCGGCGTGGGACTGGCGGTGCTGCTCTGGCTGGTGGGACCGACGCCCTTACCGCCCTGGGCCTGGGCACTGCTGGTCGCCAGCCTGATGGGGGTGGCGGCGGGCGTGGCCGAGCTGCGTTGGCAAGCGTTGGGCTGGGCGCAGTGGGGAGAGACCCTGTGCGTGCGACAGGGGCTGTGGGGCCAGCGCACCAGCGTCTTTCCCCTCTCGCACTTGATCTCGTTGCGCATCCGCCAGAGCTGGCTGCAGCGCCGGCGGGGGGTGGCCACCCTGCAGCTCCAGGTGGCCAATGGCCGGCTGACGCTGCCGTTCCTCGATGAGCCGCTGGCAAGGGCGCTGGCCGACCACCTGCTGGCCCGCGTGGAGAGCGTTACTGAGCACTCATCTGAGCCTCGGCGCCGAAGCGCTTGTGCAACCAGGCGTTGATGGCGTCGGATTCGTACATCCACTCTTCGCTGCCGTCGTCCTGGGTGATCTTCAGGCAGGGGACCTTGACCCGGCCTCCGCCTTCGGCCAAGGCCTTGCGGTGTTCCGGGTGGAGCTGGGCGTCACGTATCTCGATCGTCAGACCCAGGCGAGCGATCTCCTTGCGTACCTTGACGCAGAAGGGGCAGGTGCGGAACTGATAGAGGGCGAGGCTCTCGCAGGCGCGGTCGACCTCGGCCTGCTCCTCGGGACTGCGTTCGATGGACTTCGGTGTGGAGAGTTTCTCGGCGATCAGCACGACCGGCGCCAGCACCAGGCGCAGGCCGCGGAAGAAGGTGCGGATGATAATTCGCATCGGGTTGATGGACCTCAAGACGGTGAAGGAAACGGCGCCCATGATGCCTGCCCGGGCCGCGACTGGCTATCCCCGGCAATTATTGCGGGAACGCTACCCGCAGCGGATTCTCGCCTGCCGGCCAGGTGTCCGCGTCGCGGGTCTCGCCGTCCTCGCCCAGCACCAAGTGGCTGCGCTGGCCGTGGTGGCGCAGCCGGGCGGCGAGCATGGCCAGCGCCTCCGTGTCGTCGCCGCTGAGCAGGCCGATGGGGTGCTCGGGGTGCATCCAGAGCCGCGCCCGGCCGGCCAGTTCGAACCCTTCCCGGGGCGCCGGCGGGGCGGCGAGCCCCCGGTCCTGGCGCCACGCGGTGACCTGCGCGGTGGTGCCGACCACCAGCAGCGGCGTGCCGTCATCCAGCTCGGCCTCGGCGGGCCGCGTCTCGAGCCGGCGCCCCAGGGCGCGCCCGGCCAGCGCCTCCAGCTCCGGTGTCAGGGCCACGAGCCGTGTCTCCGGGTCGAGCAGCAGCCGGCGCAGCACGCTGGGCAGCTCGCCGGGGTGGCGCAGCAGCTGGGCGTCGGGGTCCACCTCCAGGGCCCGCGGTGTTCCGGCGAGCGGCAGCGCGAAGGGCTGGCGCCGGCCTGTCATCGGCTGGACCAGGGTCATCGGCCCCGCCTCCGTCTCCACCTCGAGGGTCACTGCCAGGGGCCAGGGGGCGTGCTCGCCGCGCTGGACCAGCACGCCGTGCAGCCAGCCGCCGCGCGGGCCGGGTTCGAACCGTACCGCTTCGAGGGCGAGTTCGGGGCGGCCGGGGCGGTCGCGCCAGGCGGCGAAGAAGGGGGCGAGGTCCTCGTCGGCCGCCTCGCTGAAGGCGGCCTCCAGGGCCTGCCAGTCGGCGGTGCGGTGCATCCAGCGCGACGCGAAGGCGCGCAGGGCGGCGTCGAAGGCGGGTTCGCCTAGCCGCTGACGCAGCATATGGAAGAGCAGGGCGCCGTGCTGGTAGCCGACCA
Source organism: Halomonas sp. HK25 (assembly GCF_047795635.1). Taxonomy (GTDB): domain Bacteria; phylum Pseudomonadota; class Gammaproteobacteria; order Pseudomonadales; family Halomonadaceae; genus Halomonas. The sequence continues at coordinate 1,800,481 of NZ_CP181044.1, forward strand.
GGCGGCCGGCCGGATCGGGGACGCCGCGAAACTCGCGCAGGGTCGGCTCGCGGTCGGTGGGCAACGCGGCGAGGTCGAGCAGCCAGCCGCGGCGCAGGTCGCTATCCTCGCCGGCGGCCTCGGCCACGGCGTGGTCGGCCAGGTAGGTGGTCAGCGCCTCGGCCCAGTTGCCGCTCGGATAGTCCACCTGCACGCCGGCACCCCACCAGGCGTGCATGATCTCGTGGGGCAGCGAGGTGTCGGGAATGAACGGCAGGGGAATCACGCGCTCGCCGAGCAGGGTGAAGCCGGGAAAGGCCAGTCCCACCGGCGCCGGCGAGGCGGCGATGCTGAAGCTGGCAAAGGGCAGGCGGCCCAGCCGGGCCTGGAAGGCGCCGAGATGGTGCGCCGCCCGCTCCAGGTAGGTCTCGCCGAAGGCGGCGTCCAGCGCCTCGGGGAAGAGCACCCGCAGGGTCACGCCGTCGACCTCGCGCTCGCGCAGCCGCCAGGGCCCGGCGGCGACCTCCACCTCGCGGGTATGGGAGTGGTGGAAGCGTGCCTGGATGCCGTCCTCGGTGTCCGCTTCCTCCACCAGCGAGCCGCTGCCCACCGCGCGCTGGCCGGGGGGCGTATGAATCTCGAGCGAAAGCGGCCCGGCGTCCTCGACCAGATGGGGATACCAGCCGCCGCGGGTGGGCAGGAAGGTGCCGGCCTCGCCGAGCCCGTGACGCGCTTCCCGCCCCGGTTCGGGAAGGGTCCCCTGCCAGCGCAGGGTCAAGCTGGCGTCGCAGGCCGGCACCACCCAGTGGCCGTTGCGGTCACGTGCCAGATCCAGCGCCTGCTCGCCGCAGCGGGCCTCGTCGACGGCGAGGCCATCGAGCAGCGCGAAGCGCCCGCCCTCGGGCAGCGGCTGGACCAGCTCGCCGGTCAGCCGGCGTTCGGTGGGGTCGAGGTGCAGCGTCAGCTGACGCTGGTGGCCGGGCGCTTCTCCCCAGGCGGGAGAGGCCAGCAGTGCGACCAGCACAGCCCACGGCAGGGGCGCGCGGCCGCGAGGCAGGGGCAGCGTCGTCATGGCGCTCAGCGGCCCTCGTCGCGCAGCGGGAAGCGGGCCAGCAGCTCCTCGGTGGCGCCGTCGCGGGTCACGGTGAGGGGCAGCAAAGTGCCGGGTGTCTGGCGACGCACCAGATCGGTGAGCTCTCCGGGGCGACGCACGGGCCGGCCGGCGGCCTCGACGATCAGATCGCCCTCGGCCAGGCCCAGCGTCTCGGCCAGGCTCTCTTCCATCACTCTGACCACCCGCACCCCGTCTGCGTGTGCGGCGATCAGAATGCCCAGCCGCTGGGGCTCGGGGGGCTCGAAGGCGGCTTCATCACCCAGGGTGAAGAGGGCGTCGGCCAGCCCCGTCGGCGGTGCACCGTCGGCGTCCTGGTGCCAGGGCAGTAGGCTGCTGGCGTCGTCGATGCCCAGGTCGGCGAGCTGATGGGGCACGCCGTGCCCGTAGGTGACGTGCCCCTGGCCCATCAGTCCCACCACCAGCGCTGCCTCCTCGCTGGCCTCGGCCAGGCCCTCGGCCATGGCGCGGTCCCACACCAGCTGGGCGTCGATGAAGCGCTCGAGGCCCGCCTCATATTCGCCTTCGCTGGGGTGGTTGGCGTAGATCTCGGCCAGCGCCTCGCGGTAGCCCGCCGAGGCCGGCGCCGGCGGGGTGATGCCGTGGCGCTCCGCCGCCGGGACCGCCTCCCAGCCCTCGTCGGTGAGCCGCTGGCGCAGCGCCGGGGTGACGTTGAGGGCCAGCAGCGGGATGCCCTGCATCCGAGCGAAGTGCAGGATCGGCAGGTAGGACTCGGGATCATAGCCCCAGGCGTCCAGCCAGTCGCTGTCGGTCAGGAAGGCGGCCTCGTCGAGCTCGCCGGCCACCCAGGCGTCCAACGCCGGCTGGGCCTCCCGGGGCAGCATCTCCAGGCCGATGGCCATCTCGGGTTGGCGGGCGTGCAGGCCGGCCAGGGTGTGCAGCTGCCAGCGGTGGTGGGCCAGGCGTTCGTGCTGCTCGCCGAGCAGCACTACGCGGCGCTCGGCCAGCTCGGCCATCAGCGTGGCGGTATCCAGCACCTCTCCGCCGCGCTGCCACTGGCCGGGGGCGGGGCAGGCGTCGGCCAGCGCGGCGGTGGGCAGGCCGGCAAGGGTCAGGGCGAGGAGGGGGGCGACCAGGGAACGGTAATGAGAACGGTAACGGCGATGGGGCATGGGAGCTCCTGACGGGCGAGTCGGCGGGCCTCAGGCCGCTACCATAGCGCAGTCGGCTCGCCAGCATGAAAAGGCCGCGATCAACGCGGATCGCGGCCTGGCAGGAGGCGCCGTGTGCGCCCGGGTCAGTAGTGGCGGCTGAAGCGCCCGTGGGGGCTGTCGTGCATCAGGCGGTCGAACTCCCGCCCGCTCATGTGCACCAGGGTCTCGTGGTCGCCGGCATCGAAGTAGACGTCCGGCTGGTGTCTGAGCATGTCGTCCACATAGACCTGCAGGCCCCAGGCTTGGCCCACCGGGGTGGTGGCGCCGGGGTCGCAGTCGCGGAAGTGATCCTGGATCTGCTGCTCGGAGGCCAGCGCGACCTTCTCGTGAATCAGCCGGGAAAGCTGCTCGAGGTCGGCGTCGCAGCTGCTGGGCACCACGGCGAGGCGATAACCGGAGTCGCTGTGGAGCATCACCGCCTTGGCCATGCGGTCGCCAGAGATGTGGGACTTCTCGGCGATACGGCTGGCGGTCGTTTCGCGGGGGTGGGGGAGCTCCTCGAAGTCGATATCGCAGGACCTGAGGTACTCCTTGAGGGTCATGGGTATGGTCATGGCACACTCTCCTCCGGCCGCAAAGGGCCGGCATCCATCGGTGATTGCCTCCTTTCCTGTCGTTGCGCGCATCCTTCCTATCAGGATAGTCGCTCGGCGCCGAGATACGCTTGATCTTGACCATCGCCGTAGCCGGGATGGCGCCATCTCGACCGATTTCCCGATACACTCTGCGCAGGTGAGCGATCGAATCGTCGGGACGAGGAGGCAGCATGGTGAAGTGGGTGGGCGGCGGTATCCTCCTGGCGGCGCTCGCGGTGGCGGGCTGCGGCGGTGACCCCCGGGCCAGCGAGGTGCCGCTGGCGGTGCTGGCCGGCAACCCGGAGGCCCACGACGGTAGCCGCGTGGTCACCGAAGGCGTGGTGCGCCACTTCGAGGACCCCCTGCACTACTGGATCGAGGACGAGGACCTCCACCGGGTGGAGATCTTCCCCCATGAGATGATCGCCCCGCACCTGGGCGAGGCGGTGCGGGTGGAGGGGCAGTTCGCCTTCTCCCGGGAGGCGGGGCGGCGTCTCACCCTCGACAGCGTCGAAGCGCTGGAGCCCCGGGACTAGCGCCGGCAGACGACCCTTCAGGAGGCCGAGAGATGCAAGGGCAGGCAATCCGGGACCGGCTCGCCGAGCGCGCGCAGCTGCCGCGTGCCGAGGGGCGCATCGACGCCATCGATCTGGCCCGCGGCATCGCCATCGCCCTGATGATCCTGAGCCACGCGGTGAGCGGGCTGCATGGCCTTCGCCAGCTGCCCGACTGGGGGCTGGTGCCGGTCCACCTTCTCACCAAGTTCTCCTCCTCGCTGTTCATCCTGGTCTTCGGCATCGCGCTGGCCGTGGCCTTCCTGCCCCGAGTGGGCGAGGCGGACTGGCCGCGGCGGCGCCTGAAGCTGATGCTGCGCGGACTGGAGGTGCTGTTCTGGTACAAGGTGCTGACGGTGGTGGAGATGCTGCCGCTCTTCCCGCCGGAGGACATCCTCGACGCCCTGCTCTATCAGCGCTTCCCGATCTGGGTCGAGATCCTGGGTTTCTACGCCATCGCCCTGCTGTGGCTGCCCTGGGTGCTGCCGCTGTGGCGGCGCCTGCCACTATGGTCTCGCCTGCTGTTGCCGGTGGTGATCGCCCTGGCCGCCGGCTGGCTGGAGCGCCACGCCACCTTCTGGGGCATCGAGCCGCTCAAGGCGATCCTGGTGGAGGATGCCGATCATTACACCTGGGGCCAGCTCTCGCGGCTGCCGCTGGTGCTGCTGGGGCTGCTGGTCGGTGAGGCGCTGCTGCGCGGCTACTGGACGCCGGCTAGCCGGCGGCGGCTGGTGCTCTCCATCGGCGGCGCCGGCGGGCTGATGCTGCTGGCCTTCTTCGCCCTGGCCCTTATTGCGGCCGAGACTACGACCCATGACGCCCTGATGGCGGTGGCGCGCAATGTCGGCAAGCACCCGCCGGAGCTCGCCTTCATGCTGTTCAGCCTGGGCGGGGCCCTGGTGATCCTGGCGCTCTGCCTCTGGGGCGGGGCGGCGGCAGCGCGCTGGCTCAGGCCGCTGACCCTGATCGGCGGCGACGCCCTCAAGGCCTTCGTGTTCCATATCGTGGTGATCTTCGGGGTCTTCCGCTACCTGCTGGAGGCCTGGCAGGTGTACAGCTACCCGCAGGTGCTGGGCATCGGAGTGGCGCTGGTGTTGGCCACCGCCGGCTGGATCGCCCTGACCCGCTGGTTTCGGGAGCAGCGTTCATGAGACACCGGGCGATGACCCTGTGGGTCGGACTGCTGGTTAGCCTGCTGCTGGCCCTGCCGGCCTGGGGCGCGCCCATCTGGGGTCCGGCGTTGGAGGCGCGATTGGCCGCGCTGGAGGCCGAGGGGGACGACGATCTGGGCCTGCACGTTCGGGTGCTGGGGGAGGGCGGCGAGCGCTTCGGCTGGCGCGACGACGAGACCTGGTACCTGGCCTCGCTGGTCAAGGTGCCGGTGGCCGTGGAACTGCTCGCTCGGGTCGAGGCGGGCGAGCTCTCCCTCGACGAGGTGCTGGTGCTGCGCGAGCGTGACTACGTGGACGGCGCCGGCCCCACCAACTGGGCGGAGCCCGGCACGGCCCTGACCCTGCGTGAGCTGCTTGAGCCGATGCTAATGGTCAGCGACAACACCGCCACCGACCTGCTGATCGGGCGCCTCGGCCTCGCGGCGGTCAACCGGCGGGCCGAGCATCTGGCGGGCGGCGGTCTCGGTCCCATCACCTCGCTGCTCGAGGTGCGTCGCGAGGCCTACGGCCGGATGCACCCGGCCGCGCGTGTCCTCACCGGCATGGACTTCATCCTGCTGCGCCGGACCGAGGAGGACGCGGCACGCCTCGACGCCCTGGCCGAACGGCTCGACGTGCCACGTGCGTCCCTTGCGCTGCCGAGCCTCGATGCCGCCTTCGACGCCTACTATGCCAGTGGGCTGAGCGCCGGGGCCAGTGGGCTGAGCGCCGGGGCCAGTGGGCTGAGCGCCGGGGCCAGTGGGCTGAGCGCCGGGGCCAGTGGACTGAATGCAGGACGCCTGAACGCCTTCGGCGCGCTGCTCGCGGCCATCGGCGAGGGGCGGGCGTTGGGCCCGGCGGCTACCGCCGAGCTGCTGGCCATCATGAGCGCCACCACCAGCGGCGATGCGCGCCTCAAGGCGGGCCTGGGCCCGGAGGTCCGCTTCGCCCACAAGACCGGCACCCAGCACCGGCGAAGTTGCGATGCCGGCATCGCCTCCCGCGGCGAGGGCGCCGCCGAACGCCGGGTGGTGGTGGTCGCCTGTACCCGAGGCGAGCGTGATATTGAGCGTTCAGAAAGGGTGCTGCGCCAGGTCGGGCGGGCGATCCGCGAAACGGGCGTGCTCGGTCCATGACGCGCTGCATGCATCCAGCCTATGGAGCGTCTAGGCGTGGTTGATTAGCATCCTGCGCGGTTCGCGGTACCCTAGGGACAATATGCCCATCATTCCGTGCCCGGGGTGGGCCTGATCCAGGATCTACCAGGAGCTTCACGTGTCACGATTTCATCGCCTCATCCCCATGCTTGCCTGCCTGCCCCTGCTGCTGGCCGGCGCCCTGACCATGGGATCTTCGGCCAGCGCCGACGATCGCCTGCAGCTGGTGGCCACCACCGGCATGATCGCCGACGTGGTGCGCGAGGTTGGCGGCGAACAGGTGGAAGTGCGTGGCCTGATGGGGCCCGGGGTCGACCCCCACCTCTACCGCCAGACTCGCAGCGACGTTACCGCCATGACCCGCGCCGACGCGGTGTTCTGGAACGGCCTCTACCTGGAGGCGCAGCTCGAGTCCTTCCTCGAGCGCCTGGGTGGGCGCCAGCCGGTGATCGCGGTGGGCGAGGCGGTGCCCCGAGAGGCGCGCCTCGCCGACGAGCAGTACCCCGACCAGCATGACCCCCACGTGTGGATGGATCCGGGCCGCTGGCGCCACGCCGTGGAGGCGATCCGCGATGCGCTGGTCGAAATGGCCCCTGCCCACGCCGAGGCCTTCGCCGAGCGCGCAGAGGCCTATCTGGAAGAGCTCGAGGCGCTCGACGCCTACGCCCGTGAGGTGCTTTCCAGCGTGCCCGAGGAGGCGCGGGTGCTGGTCACCGCCCACGACGCCTTCGGCTACTTCGGCGACGCCTACGGCTTCGAGGTGCTCGGCATCCAGGGCTACTCCACCGAGAGTGAGGCGGGGCTGGCGCGCATCGAGTCGCTGGTGCGGATGCTGGTGGAGCGCGACCTCGGCGCGCTGTTCGTGGAGACCTCGGTCTCGGATCGCAACGTGCGGGCCCTGGTGGAAGGGGCCGCCGCCCGCGGCCACGAGGTGCGCATCGGCGGTGAGCTCTACTCCGATGCCATGGGGCCCGAGGGCAGCTACGAGGGCACCTGGCTCGGCATGCTTGACCACAACGTCAGCCAGATCGCCATTGCCCTGGGCGGCGAGGTGCCCGAGGGCGGGCGCCTGGGCCGACTCAGTCACCTCGAGGAGGCTCCCTGATGGCCGACGCCCGGCTCGACAAGGCGATCCTCGCCAGCCCCCTGGCGATCCACGGCCTGACCGTGAGCTATGATCATCGCCCGGTGGTGCATTCGGTGGATTTCGTCACGCCGCCGGGCAGCATGAGCGCCATCATCGGGCCCAACGGGGCCGGCAAGTCGTCCCTGCTCAAGGCGGCGCTGGGTATTACCCGGCGCCTGACCGGAGACGTGCGGGTGTTCGGCAGACCCTATGCGCAGATGACCCGACACGTGGCCTACGTCCCCCAGCGCAACAGCGTCGACTGGGACTTCCCCGCGCGGGTGATCGACGTGGTGGTCATGGGGCTGTTCCGCGACCTGCGCTGGTGGCAGTTCGGCGGCCGTGGGCAGCGCCGCCGGGCGATGCAGGCCCTGGCCCGAGTAGGAATGGAGGCCTTTGCCGAGCGTCAGATCGGCCAGCTCTCCGGCGGCCAGCAGCAGCGGGTCTTCCTGGCCCGGGCGCTGGTTCAGGAGGCCGACCTCACCATCCTCGACGAGCCCTTCGCCGGCGTCGATGCGGCCACCGAAACGGCCATCGTCGAGGTGCTCAAATCGCTACGCGACGAGGGGCGCACCCTCCTCTGCGTGCACCATGACCTGGCCACGGTGCGCGACTACTTCGACCACGTGCTGCTGCTCAATGTCCGTCGCATCGCCGCCGGCCCGGTCGATCAGACGTTCACCGAGGCCAACCTGCAGGCCACCTACGGCGGGCGGCTCAGCTCGGTGCAGCTGGCGCGGCTGGTCGAGCCGGCCCTGGCGGCCAGGGAGCGCTGATGGAGACCTGGTGGCGCGCATTGACCTTCACCCTCGGCTACAACACCGGCGTGGTGACCCTGGGCGCCATGCTGCTGGCGGCCGGCGCCGGCATGGTTGGCACCTTCGTGCTGCTCCGCAAGCGCGCCCTGGTCAGCGACGCCATCAGCCATGCGACCCTGCCCGGCCTGGCACTGGCCTTCATCCTGGTCGGTCTGACCACCGGTGACGGCCGCTATCTGCCGGCGTTGCTGCTCGGCGCCGCCGCCAGCGCGGCCATTGGCCTGTGGGCGGTGCAGGCGATCAGTGATCACACCCGGCTGGGGGAGGACGCCGCCATCGGCGCCGTGCTCTCCACCTTCTTCGCCTTCGGGGTAGTCCTGATCACCGTGATTCAGTCCATGGCGGTGGTCGGACAGTCGGGGCTCACCGGCTATCTGGTGGGGGCCACCGCGGGCATGCTCGCCTCCGAGGCCAAGCTGATTGCCGCCTGCGCCCTGGGGTTGCTGGTGGCGGTGCTGGTGCTGCGCCGCAACCTGCTGCTGGTCTGCTTCGACGCCGACTTCGCCCGCACCCAGGGCATCGACACCGGTCGCCTGGACCTCGTGCTGCTGATGCTGCTGATGGCGGTGGTGGTGATCGGCCTCAAGGTGACCGGGCTGATCCTGATCGTCGCCCTGACCATCATCCCGCCGGTGGCGGCGCGCTTCTGGACCGACCAGCCGATGCGCATGGTGGCCCTGGCCGCGCTGCTCGGGGCCCTGGCCGGCTATCTCGGGGTGACCGTTTCCAGCGTGCGCGAGGGGCTGCCCACCGGTCCCTTGATCGTGCTCTCCGCCTTCGTGCTGTTCTTGCTCTCCTTCCTGTTCTCGCCACGCCGCGGCGTGCTGGCCTCGCTGCTGGCCTACCGGCGGCTGCGCCGTCGGGTGCACCTGCGGCAGGGGCTGCTGGCGCTCGCCCGCGACGAGCCGATCTTCGACGACCTGACCCTGACCCTGCTGCGCCGGCGCGGCCATATTCGCCGCGACGGCGTGGCGACCCCGGCGGGTCTGGCCGCGGCCCGAGACGCCGAGCACGAGGAGCGGCTCTGGGCGATCTACCGGGCACGCTACCCGGACGACGCCTTGCACCGCGAACATGCCGGGCTGGTGCCCATCCACGAGGTGCTCTCGCCGGATGCGATCATGGCGCTGGAGGCCCAGTTGCTGGGCCGCCGGGAGGCCGTGCGATGAGCGAGTTCATGATGTTCAGCCTGGTGCCGCTGGCCGTGGCGGTGATCATCTCCATGACCTGCGCGCTGCTCGGCAACTTCCTGGTGCTGCGCCGCCAGAGCCTGATCGGCGACGCCATCAGCCACGTGGCGCTACCCGGCATCGTGGTCAGCTTCCTGTTGACAGGCGTGCTCTCCTCCTCGGCGATGATGCTTGGCGCCGGGGTCTCCGCGCTGGTCACCGTGGGCATGATCGAGCTGATTCGCCGGCTGGGGCGGGTGGAGGCGAGCGCCGCCATGGGGGTGGTATTTACCAGCCTGTTCGCGTTGGGCGTGCTGCTGCTGGAGTGGCACGGCGCCAGCGGCGTGCACCTGGACGTGGAGCATGCCCTCTACGGCAACCTGGAGAGCCTGATCTGGTTCGACGGCACCGGCCCCGCGGCGCTGGTCGACCCCGTGGCCCTGGCCGACCTGCCGCCCCAGCTGGGCCGTGCCGCCTGGGTGGGGCTGCTGGTGGTGGGCGTGCTGGTGGCGCTGCGACGCCACCTGGTGCTGGGCAGCTTCGACCCGGAGTTCGCGGCCAGCGTGTCCGCTCGACCGGCACTGGTTGACCTGCTGCTGGTCACCCTGGTCGCCATCGCCGCCATTGCCGCCTTCGAGGCGGTGGGCTCGATCATCGTCATCGCCATGTTCATCTGCCCAGCTGCGGCAGCGCGGCTGATGACCAACCGGCTCGGCCGCCAGGTCGCCTGGAGCCAGCTGTTCGCGGTGGTCTCGGCGGTGCTCGGCTACCTGCTGGCCGGCCACGGTCCCGGCTGGCTGGGCTTTGAGGCCTCGGTCAGCGCCGCCGGCATGATTGCCACCGTGGCGGGGCTGATCCTGCTGGCGGCCTGCCTGTTCGGCCCCCGACGCCAGCGCACCGGGGCCGCGGTGGCTTGACATCCTGTCTAGAGAAGGGCGGTCCCCACCAGCGTCAGACTCGAGCCCGCCAGCATGAAGGCGATAAGCGCCAGCAGCCCGTCACGTACCATGAGCGCCAGCCCGAATAGCGACAGCGTCAGGCCGGCGACGTTGGCCGAGAAGGGAATCAGCTCCATCGGCGGCATGCTCATTGCGACCAGCAGGCAAGCCAGGGCACTGGCCTGCACCCCCCGAGGGCCCGTCAGGACGGCCAGGCGACGGTGAAACAGGCGGTCGACCCCGCGCGCCGGACGATGCAGGTAGCCGAGGCCCTTGTGCAGTGCGCTGCGGGAGATCCAGCGTCGGCGAAGCCACGCCGGTAGCCAGAAGGTTCGGCGCCTCATCAACAGCTGGGCGCATACCAGCAGCGTGAAGCAGGCCATCAGCAATGGGACGCCGGGAATACCGCTGATCACCGGCATCAGGGTGACCACGCCGGCCAGCAGCAGCAGTGGGCCGAAGGAGCGCCAGCCGACTGCCTCCAGGATCTCCTCGAAGTGGACCTTCCCCGACGGTGCCTCGATCGCCTCGATGGCCGCCAGCAGCTCCTCGAGGCTCCTCGGAGCACTTGCTTCGTCGTGGGGGTCGCTTTCGTGTGGTGTGGCTGACATCCATATTCCAGGCAGGGTCGTGAGTTCCGGGGCGTTGCAACTCTTCATGAAGTGTACTTGGATAGGTCATGTCGTCCAGAGCGGCGGCATGCCAGGGAACCCTTTTACGCCTGCGGGTCCGCCACGCCGGCACCTTCCGAGGCTGGTCAGAGAGATGAAAACACTCACCGCATGGATCCTGCTGGCGTTGGCCTTGATGCTTTCCCCCCTGAGCCTGGCGCAGGAGGTGGAAGAGGAGAGGCTTTGGTATTCCGTGGATGCGCTGAATGCGGGCCTGGGGGAGGCACCCGATGAGGTCAAACGGGTGACACCGCGAGAAGCGGTGCGCAGTTTCATGCAGCTGACCGAGGAGGGGGACTTCGCGACGGCGGCGCATGTTCTCAACCTGTCAGACCTGGAACCCGAGGAGCAGGCGGAGCGGGGGGGAGAGCTGGCCAGGCAACTGGCCGAGGTCCTCCGACGAGGCGAATGGCTCAATGTCTCCAACCTTCCGGCACAGCGGGATGCCCTGGTCGAGGATGCTTCGGGCCAGCATCCTCGGGCGGGTCAGCCGCGGCGCGATCTTCCCCTGGTATCACTGGATGCCAAGGGCCAGACCTATGACATCCGCCTGGGCCGCTATCGGGCGGGTGAGGACGATGCGGTCTGGCTGATCAACCCGGAATCCATCTCGGCAGTGGGCCTGCTCTATGAGGAGTACGGCCCCTCCTGGCTGGAGCAGCATATCCCGGAGCGTTTCAACAAGACGTACGGCATGCTCAAGCTCTGGGAGTGGGTCGCCATCCCTGCCTTCCTGATAGCGGTTGGGCTGGTGGGATGGGGGGTCTTCGCCTTGGTGAAGGTGGTGGCAAACCTGCTGCCTGCGGGGATGTTCAAAGTCTTCATTGGCAATGTCCAAGTGCCGCTGGCCTTCATCGCCATGTCTCTCGTGGCCCAGCTCCTGCTCGACTATGTCGTCTCCTTCTCGGGCGCGGCCACGACCAGCTTCCGGGTGCTGCTGATCATCATCCTCGCCTGGGGCGTCGGGTTGGTGGCCCTGCGTCTGCTGGACACCTTCCTGCTGAGGATGACGCGGCGGATGGTGGGGGAAATCGACGACACCAAGCACCGCGACGAGCGAATCCTGCTCACCTCGCTGTATGCGCTGCGGCGAGGCATCATCCTGGTCACGGTGGTCGCCGTGACGGTGTATGTCCTGGCGCAGATCGACCTCTTCGGGACCCTGGGGGTGTCGCTGTTGGCATCGGCCAGTGTCCTGACGGTGCTGGTTGGGATCGCGGGCCAGGCGGTGCTGGGCAATATCCTCTCGTCCTTCCAGGTGTCGCTGGCAAAGCCCGTACGGATCGGTGATCTCGTGGTGTTCGAGGACGAGTGGTGCTATGTGGAGAGTATCTTCTACACCTACATACGCCTGCGCACCTGGGACGAGCGACGGTTGATCGTGCCGGTCAGGTATTTCGTCTCCAAGCCCTTTCAGAACCTCTCGGCCAAGGAGGCGAAGCAGTATCGGAGACTTGTGCTTAATCTGCATCTGAGTGCCGACATCGACGTTCTGAGAGCGCAGTTTCTGGCGTTCGCCGAGGCGGATGACAGGGTCATTGAACACGACAAGCTGTCGTGTGCCGTGACCGACCAGAGTGAGACCTCCCTGGAAGTCTCCTTCTATCTCATGGGGTCGGAACCCTTCTGTGCCTGGGAGGCGGAAGCCCAAGTCCGGGAGAAGCTGATCGCCTTTATCCGCGACCACCATCCCGAGTGGTGGCCGCGTGAGGTGGTAGTCCTCAGCCACCATGACGTGGCCAGCGGCGTTCGACCCGCCAGCCGCAGCGTGACTCCCCCGGCCACCGTGGAAGACGTGACCAACAGGGAACCATGAGCATGGTGTCGTCCTTCCTGATCGAGGCCACCGTGAGGCGTTTTACGAGGAATTCGCCGCCGACGCCGGTGCAGTCGCACTGTCGCCGCCAGGGCGCCGGGCCATCACCGTGATCTCCACATGGGCGCCGCCATAGAGCCGCGGCGACTGGGTGCAGGTGCGCGCCGGGTAGCGGCAGGCATCGAAGAACTCGGCATAGACGGCGTCCATGCGGCGGATCTCCTCCAGGTCGGTGATATGCACGTCGACCCGCACGACCCGGTCCATGCCGCTACCGACCGACTCCAGCATGCGGCGGATGCGGCGTAGCACAAGGCGGGTCTCGCCGTCGATATCCCCCAGCACCGTCTCGCCGCCCTGGATGTCCACGGCGGTCAGGCCCGAGAGGAAGACGTAGCGGTCGTCCAGCACCATGTGGGTGCCCGGAAAGAGCGGGGCGGGCAGGGTAGGGTCGTTGCGGAACTCGAGCATGGGGCCCTCAGAGGCAGGACGGGTGGTGTCGTCACTATAGCCGCTCATCGTGGCTCACCGCGGCATCGCCCGGGCCCGCTCGCCGGCTATCCTGTAGGAGCGCTTCTAGGCGGTGAGCCCATGGACATGGAACAGGCGATCGGGCGGCTCTACGAGGCGCTCCAGCACCGCCAGCCCTCGCCGGTGGTCGCCCTCAACCACGCGGTGGCGGTGGCCATGCGCGACACCCCGGAGGCTGGCCTGCGACTGCTGACGGCGCTGGAGGGAGACGCGGCCCTGGCCGACTACCACCTCTTCCATGCCGCTCGGGCCGACCTGCTGCGCCGTGCCGGCCGGTGCGACGAGGCGAGCCTCGCTTACCGACGGGCGCTGGCGCTTAGCGACCAGGGCGCCGAGCGGCGCTACCTGCAGAGCCGGCTGGCCGGGCTCGAGGCCGAGCACTGACCCCGTGGTAAACAAAGCGAAAAAAATCCCACGGCGGCTGTCGATTTCCATCTGGCCGGCGCGACTCGAGGGGGTAACCCGCAACGGAGGATGAATCCATGCGATACATGCTGATGCGCAAGGCCGATGCCCGGACCGAGTCGGATCCGCAGCCGGACGAGGGAGTGCTCGCAGCCATGGCCGACTACAACGAGCGAATGCTGCGCGCCGGGGTGATGGTCTCCGGTGATGGTCTGCGGCCGAGCCGGGAGGGCTGCCGCCTGATGTTTCGCGACGGCGAACCCCGAGTGGTATCCGGTCCCTTCGAGCCCAGCGCCGAGCTGCTCGCCGGCTACAGCGTGCTCGCGGTCGACTCCCTGGAGGAGGCCATCCGCTGGGCGCGGCAGTGGCCGCCCGAGGACGGCGACGTCACCCTGGAGCTGCGCCGCTACTACACCTTCGAGGACTTCGCGCCGAGCGCTGGCCTGGCGCAACACCGCGTCCAGGCGCGGCAGCCCGATGAGCTCAACGTGCACCTGACCTTCCCCGGCACCTGCCGCGAGGCGATGACCTGCTACGCCGAGGTCACCGGCGGCCACCTGGAGGCGCTGATCCCCTATGCCCAGACCCCGGCCGCCGAAGAGGTCCCGGCGGACTGGCACGACCGCATCATCCACGCCTCACTCAACCTGCGCGGCCGCCGGTTGATGGGGGCGGACATGCAGGGGGAGTGCTACCAGGCCCCGCAGGGCGCTCGGGTGCACCTGGAGTATACCGACGAGGCCCAGGCGGCCGAGGTGTTCCGGCGGCTGGCCGAGGGCGGGGAGATCACCATGCCCTATGCCGAAACCTTCTGGGCCCGGCGCTTCGGCATGCTGACCGACCGCTTCGGTGTGCCCTGGATGATCGCCTGTCAGACCGATACCTGCCCCCAGCAGGAGACAGGAGGTGCACCATGAAGTATGCCGCCCTGGTCTACTACCAGGAGAGCCTGATCGCCGCCATGACCGAGCAGGAGTGGCACGACCTCAATCAGGAGTGTGTGGTCGGGGTGGAGCGTCTGACCGAGCAGGGCCACTTCCTTGGCGGCCAGGCCCTGCAGCCCGTGGAGAGCGCGGCCAGCGTGCGGCTGCGCGACGGTGAGTCGCTGGTCTCCGACGGCCCCTTCGCCGAGACCAAGGAGCAGCTGGCCGGCTTCTACCTGCTCGAGGCCCGCGACCTCAATGAGGCGCTGCGCCTCGCCGGACGCATCCCGCCGGCGCGCTTCGGCACCGTCGAGGTGCGTCCGATTCGCGAGCTGCCGCCACGGGATCCGGCACCCGAGACCGCCCCGTCGCAGACCCCAACCGGAGGAGAGATCCCATGAACTATGTCGATGGCTTCGTCGCCGCGGTGCCCACCGCCAACCGCGAGAAATACATCCAGCACGCCCGCGACGCCGCGTTGGTATTCAAGGAGCACGGCGCCCTGCATTTCAGCCCCATGCCCTTCGACGGCAAGCGGCTGATCTATGGCGGCTTCGAGGTGGTGGTGGACGAGTCGTAGCGGACGAAGGCGGAGAGGGGGCGGGCTCGCGATCCAGCGGGTTGCGCCCCCTCTTGCTTGACAGCGTCCGTGGCTCGTCTATGGTTTGAATAGACCGGTCAGTCTAGAGGAGAGCGAATGACGACGACCCGCGAACGGTTGATCGAGGCGGGGCTCCGGCTGCTGCTGGAGCACGGCTACAATGACCTGGGCATCCAGGCGCTGCTGAAGGAGACCGGCGTCCCCAAGGGCTCCTTCTACCACCACTTCCGCAGCAAGGAGGAGTTCGCCCTGCAGGTCATCGACCGCTACATGGAGGAGGTGCACCTGGGGCTCGATGCCTCCCTGGGCGACCCCACCCTCACACCGCTGAATCGGGCGCGTCGCTTCTTCGAGCTGTCGCGGGAGAAGTACCGCCAGGATGGTTACATGGGGTGCATGCTGGGCGGTCTTGGGCAGGAGCTCTCCGGCGTGAACGAGACCTTCGCCGCCAGGATCGAGACCTGCTTCGGCGAGGTGACAAGTCGCATTGCCAGCTGCCTGGAGGAGGCGCGACGTCAGGGCGAGCTCCCCCGGGATTCGGAGCCTCTGGAACTGGCCAACTTGCTGCTCAACTGCTGGGAAGGCGCTGCCCTGCGCAGTCGCCTGTTACGAGATCCGGCCCCCCTCGATCGGATGCTGGACTTCACCTTCTCGGCGGCGACCCGCGCGTCATGACGAAGCGGCAAGGGTTGCCAGGGATCTGGTCGCACCGAGGTGACCTGTGGAGCGAGAATGCCCCGGCGTGGCTGGTGCCGTGACCGCTCACGACATCTCTCCATGCGGGCAACCCAATCCTGCGCTGGTGGAGGTGCAACATGAACACGACAACAACGACAGCGGGCTATCACCTGGAAGGCACCATGCTGGAGATCTGCTCCTGTGCGGCACCCTGCCCCTGTTTCATCGGGGAGGACCCGGACGGAGGCGAGTGCTTCGGGGTGATCGCCTTCCACCTGGAGAAGGGCGAGGCCCGGGGCATCGACCTCTCTGGCCTGACCCTGGTTAACGTCGCCTATATCCCGGGCAACGCCCTGGCCGGCGGCTGGCGCTCGGTGCTGCTGGTCGACAACCGCGCCAACGATGAGCAGGTCGAGGCCCTGCTGGATGCTTTCGGTGGCAAGCTGGGCGGGCCGCTGGCCGACCTGGCTAGCCTGGTCGGTGAACTGGTCGCTGTCGAGCGCGTCTCGATCATCCACGAGGCCCGTGAGGCCGAGGGGCGACTGGAGGCCGAGGGCATGCTCGAGGCGGCCTTCTCGCCGATCCAGGCCTCGCCGGACGGCACCACCGCGACGCTGCACGACAGCGCCTTCACCACCGTGAAGGGCTCGCCGGCCTATCTTGGCAAGTCGCTGCGCTACCGAGTGACCCTGCCTCAGCACGGCATGGAGTGGTCCTTCGACGGCCGCAACACCATCCAGACCCGCTGGATGATGGAGCATCTACCATGAGTACCATCTTTGGAGCGCGCCCCGCCTGGGCGCGCGCTCCCCTGCTCATGGTGGCTATCCTGCTGGCCTGGGTGCTGGCCATCGTCTCCGAATTGACCGGCGAGGTGCAGTGGGTGCACCACCACCGGCTGATGGGGGACGGAACGGCGGTTTGGGGCAGTCTGGCGCTGTTCCTGGTGGCCTGGCAGGTGCACATCGCGGCGATGATGTTGCCGACGACCCTGCCCATGGTCGAGCTCTACCGCCAGGCGGCGGCGGGGCAGCCGCACCCGCGGCTGGCCCGGCTGAGCTTTCTGAGCGGCTACCTGGTGGTATGGACCGGTTTCGGCGTGGCGGCGATTGTCGCCATGGCCCTTCTGGAGGGGCTCGCGATGCACTGGCACTGGTTGCAGCACCGGCCCGAGTGGCTGGCCGGCGGCGTGTTGGTGCTCGCCGGGGCCTTCCAGTTCTCTGCCCTGAAAGAGCGCTGCCTGGACAAGTGTCGCCAGCCCCGCGCCTTCCTGCTCAACCACTACCGACGGGGGGTGGCCGGCGGCTTCGGGCTCGGCCTGCGCCACGGCGCCTTCTGCCTCGGCTGCTGCTGGGCGCTGATGCTGGTGATGTTCGTGGTCGGGATCGCCAACCTGGCCTGGATGGCGCCACTGGCCGCCTTGATGCTCTACGAGAAGCTGGGGCGCCACGGTGCGCGTCTGGTGCGCCCGGTCGGCGCCGCGCTGATCCTGCTCGGGCTGCTGGTGATGGTGGGGCCGGCCTGGCTGCCGAGCCTGGTGCCTGACCATGGCCTGCACGGCATGCAGATACACGGCTCGCACTGAGGGGGCTCTCAAACTTCCCTTTACCATATGCCTATGGGCCTATGGGCCTATGGGCTTATGGGCCGGGGGAGGCCGGCGTGGTATTGCTGGTACTTGATCCCACCCCCCAAAGGAGCCCAATGATGACCCATGCCTCCGACTTTCCGCCGGCCAATCCCGACTATCGGAGCGAGGTGGCGCGTATCTTCCAGGGGGCGCCCTTCATCCGCGCGCTGGGGGTCGAGGCGGCATGACGGCAATCCGTCCCGCTGCGACCCTCGCTTTGGTGCGCGACAGCGACCGGGGGCTGGAGGTCCTGCTGATGCAGCGCACCTGGCAGGCGGCCTTCCTGCCCGGCTACTTCGTTTTTCCCGGCGGCGCCGTGGACCCCCGGGACCCGGACGTGCGGGCCTGCGCCTTGGGGTGCGGTGACGCCGCCATCAGCCAGACCCTGAGCATCGACGAGGGCGGGGCTGACTTCATGATCGCCGCGCTGCGCGAGTGCCTGGAAGAGGCGGGCCTGTTGCTGGCCGTGGACGGGCAGGGGCGCCTGCCGCCGAGGGATCACCCCATCCTCACCGAGGGCCGCGAGTCGCTGCGGCGTGAGGAGACCGGCTTCCGCGAGCTGTGCGAGCTCCATGGGCTGGTGTTGCCGCTGGACCGGCTGGCCTACGTGGGCCACTGGGTCACGCCGCCGGGCGCGCCCAGGCGCTTCGATACGCGCTTCTTCGTGGCCCTGGCGCCGCCGGATCAGCAGGCGAGCCACGACGGCAGTGAGACCATTGCCCACGCCTGGTTGATGCCCGCCGAGGCCCTGGACGCACATCGCCATGGCCGGCTGGCGCTGGGCTATCCCACCCTGCGCACCCTGCGGTTGCTCGCCGATTTCACCACCGCCGAGGCGCTGCTGCGCCATGCCCACGCCAACCCGCCGACACCGCGACCGAGCCGCCCCTGGCCGGCCCGCAAGGGCGGCGCCGGCTGGCAGGTGGAGCCGGATGCTCCGGCCTACATGGAGGTGCGCCGCCTGGACCCGCACCGCCAGGGCTCGGCCAGTGCCGAGATCGTGCCGGGCAGAGCGGTTGCGCTGGCCCCGGGGGTGACCCGGGTGACTGCACCCAACCCGGGGGTGATGACCGGCTCCGGCACCAACAGCTACTTGCTGAGCGACGGCCGGGAACACCTGGTGATCGACCCCGGCCCCGATAATCGCGCCCACCTGGAGCGGCTGCTGGCGCTGAGCGGAGGGCGGATATCCCGGGTGCTGGTCACCCACACCCATATCGACCACTCGCCGGGGGCGGCCTGGCTCAAGGCGCGCACCGGCGCGCAGCTGGTTGGCCTTCCGCCCCCAGCCGGGGCCAGCCAGGACGCCACCTTCTGCCCGGATCACCAGCCGGGCCACGGCGAGCGTTTCGAAACGCCCGCCGGCCCGCTGAAAGTCCTTCACACCCCGGGGCACGCCTCCAACCACCTCTGCTACCTGCTGGAGCCTCAGCGCCTGCTGTTTGCCGGCGACCAGGTCATGCAGGGCTCCACGGTGGTGATCAACCCGCCGGATGGCGACATGGCGGCCTACCTCGCCGCCCTGCATGCTCTGGGCCAGGAATCCTTCGATACCATCGCCCCGGGTCACGGCTTTTTGATCGGCGAGGCCCACGCCGCCATCGACTTCCTGGTCACCCATCGCCTGGCCCGGGAGCACAAGGTGCGCCGGGCCCTGTCGCGCCACGGGCCGGCAAGCCTTGAGGTGCTAACGCGCCACGCCTACGACGACGTGCCGGAGGCGCGGCTGGGGGTGGCGGAGCGCTCGATGCTGGCCCACCTGCTCAAGCTGGAGGCGGAGGGCCGTGCCGAGCAACGGGCGGGGCAGTGGGTCTCGCGGCAGGGCTGAAGGATGCTGCAGCTGTGCAGCTCTTGGCGGGCCCGTTGATTCAACCGCGATTGCCAAGGTTGCCGGCCCGCACCCAGACTGATCTCTCACCCCCCCCCCGATGTCAGGAGACCACCATGAGTCAGCCGGTCATTGCCGACAATCAGCCGAAGCCGGTCACGCTGGAGAAGGGCAAGAAGTACGCCTTCTGCGTGTGCGGCCACTCGCAGAAGCAGCCCTTCTGTGACGGCTCCCACAAGGGCACGGGCTTCAGCCCCAGGGTCTTCACGGCCGAGGAGGGCGGTGAGGCCTTACTGTGCCAGTGCAAGCAGACCGGCAATGCGCCCTACTGCGACGGCACTCACAAGCAGTTCGCCAAGGAACAGGTGGGCCAGGAGGCGCCGGAGCCGCAGGGGTGAGCCCCCCTTCATCGAGGCCGCCGATGTCGGCTTTCGTCCCACCCCGGAGCGAGGTGAGGCGGTGACGTTCATGGGCAGAAGGTTGCCGCCCGCCGACGATTGAACTTACGTTGAAGGGATGCCGAGACAAGCAGGGCCACGATGTCTTCCTTGGGCATCATCGTGGCAGGGAGGTACCCATGAGCCAGAAACCGGATGTTGACTATCAGGCCGTGACCGCCCGCCAGCAGGAAGTGTGGGCCACCGGCGACTTTCACGAGATCGCACGCCAGAACGTCGTCATGGCCGAGGCGCTCTGCACCGCGGTGGATCCCCACGGCGGCGAGCGCGTGCTGGACATCGCCTGCGGCAGCGGGACCGCCGCCCTGGTCGCCGCGCGACGCTACTGCGAGGTGACGGGCATCGACTATGTTCCGGCGCTGATCGAGCGCGCCAGGCAGCGAGCGGCCGCCGAGGGCTTCGACGTGGACTTCCAGGTGGCCGACGCCCAGGCGCTGCCGTTTCCGGATGCCCACTTCGATGTCGTGCTCTCCGTCTACGGGGTGCAGTTCGCGCCGGACCAGGCCCGCGCCGCTTCGGAGCTGCTGCGGGTCTGCCGCCTGGGCGGCCGCATCGGCCTGGCCACCCCCATCCCGAAGGGCTGGAGCGGGGACTTCTTTGCCACCAACGCCAAGTACATGCCCCCGCCGCCCGGGCTCCACCCGCCGTTGCGCTGGGGGACCGCGGCCGGCCTCGACGAGCTGCTCGGCGCCGGCACCAGCGCTATCGGCAGCGAGGAGCGCACGGCCCTGCAGTACTACCGCTCCGTAGACCATGCCGTCCAGGTGTTCCTGCGCTATTTTGGCCCCGCCATTCGGGCATCCGATGCCGCCGGCGAAGACGCACGCGAACGCTTTCGTGATGAGCTGCAGGCAGTGTTCGGCCGTTACAACCGCGCGACGGACGGCACGGCGGTGGTCGAGAATCGCTACCTGCTGACCGTTGCCACCCGGGCCTAGACGATGACGACAAGCATCGCGCTGATCGTGATGACGGCCATGTTGGCGGTTGGCGGGGTGGTCCTGCTGCGCGCCCAGAGGCAGAAGAGCCCGGCCAGCTGTCCGCGCCTGGTGGCGTCTGTGCTGGCCGGGCTCGTACTCCTGTTTCTGCTGTGGATGGTCATCATGGTGCTGGTGGTGGGCCCCCATATGCGGACGATCTAAGGCTATATCTTGCCCATTAACACCAGTATGAGCAGGATGATCAATACCAGCCCGAGTCCCCCGCTGGGGGCGTATCCCCATCCCCTGCTATGGGGCCAGGCAGGTATCACGCCGATCAGAAGCAGTATCACAATGATCAGTAGAATTGTTCCTATGGGCATGTCACATCTCCCGGCAGTGAGTAGCGAGACAGTGTCTAGTACCTGGGTGCAGCCCATCAGTGCGGCTTTAGCTCAGGCACCCACACCCTTCTCTCAGTCAGATGCCAACTGGTTCCATGAGTAAGCGGCCATTGCGAATCGGGACTGGCGACCAGGGCTTCTTCCGGCACTCGTGGCCATGTCCTTCATTGACACTAGACCATAGGAAGTCAATCGTCTTCACGCCGGCGATCCACAACCCCCATCTGCTTGATCTGACTGGCCTTGGCCCGGCAGGTGCTCTCTGGTACACCCCGTATTGAATGTATGCGACGATGAGCCGTGGCGCTCCAGCAATGTTCGACCTAGGTCTAAAGTCGAGCCTTTGGCACTCGGGGCGCATCAAGGCGTATCGAACCACGCCACCTCCAGACGAAAGGGCCCGGCGGTGCGGTCGACGATCATCAGTCCCACCTGCTCAATCCCCGCGGGGTCGATAGGCGGGACATCAGTCAGTCGTCGCCCGCGGAACATCGGCTCGAATTCGTGCCAGGAAAGCTCAATTCGCTGCCATTCGTCGGCGGCGGGCTGGAAGGACGCACGGTATGCCGCGCCCTCCGGCAGCTGGTCGGTATAGAGGCGTAGCTGGTAGCGGCGGCCATCACCGCGCACCCGGAGCGCAATGCCAGCCACGTCACTCAGGTCGAAGGCCTCGGACTCGCGGCGCACCGAGGCGAAGCCGCCGTTGTTGGCAAGCGACGTCTCGCCGCTGAAGACGCCAACGCCAGCCTTCACCCGCATGCCGCCCCGGGAAATGCCGCCCATCACGTTATCGTTGATGGCGCGCCAGCGGGCGGCCTCGCCGGCGTTCTGGAAGTCGATCAGGTGGGTCATGGGCTCTCCCTGTATTGCGTCGTCTGCCGTTACCTCACGTTCGGCCAGCGCCGCCACGGTAACCTGAGGGTCGCCCGTTCGCACCTACTCCTCCAGTCTGATCCGACGCAGGGTGTAGTCGCCGCCCTGGTTGGCCAGCAAGACGCCCTGGAAGGGATCGCGCAGGCCGCGGTCCCTGACACGCATCAAGCGCTGGTCGTCCACGTGGACCTGCATCTCCCCATTCCCGTCGCGGGTCCAGACGATGCGGTGGAAGCGGCCGTCTTCGAGGTCGAGCGTGTCGTCGAGGCGGGCGATGACCTCGGCGTTTCCGTCAATCAGCCTGAGTAGGCTGAGCCCCGGGCGCGAGTCGGAAGAGTAAACCAGGCGATAGCCGGTGCTGTCGGGATGGTTGCCCTGAAAGACCCCCAGTTCCAGGCTGCCAGGCCGCTGCCGAGAGGCGAGCTCGAATTCCATCCTGAAGGCGTTGTTGACGGGGGCATTGACGAAGATGCGGGCCGGCTCCACGGGGATGGGCACGTCTTCGGTCCGTCGGATCGTGCCGGACTGCTCGAGGATCAGCTCCAGCATGGCCAGGCCGATCTCCTCAGGCCGCTCGGCGCTGAGCCTGCGTGATTCACGAGCGGTCGTCCGCCGTGTCTCCACGATGCTGCGCAACCCGTTTTCACTGACCTCGAAGTTGCCGCTGAGCACCGTCCAGGGGGGATTGCGGCGGTAATCGCCGTCGTCGAAATCGTCATCCAGCACGACCCGAGACGCGGTGGCGGGTTGCGGCTCGGAGGGTGTCGCGAGCTCTTCCTGCTCGGTCTGACGCAGGCGTCGCAGCAGGTCGGCCGTGGCCTGGCCGTCTCGTTCCATGTCCATGTCGGCCTGATACTCGCGTATCGCGTTGCGGGTGCGGCGTCCCATGGCGCCATCCACCGGTCCGGCGTCATAGCCGAGCCGATTGAGTTCGCGCTGTATCTCGGCCACCCCTTCGCGATCCGTCAGGGTGTCGATGTCGGGCCGCGATGAGGGTGTTGCCTGTGAAGACGGTGCCTCTTCCGGCTGCCAGCCGCGTGTCGCCTGCTGCGCCTCGGCGACCTGTCCGCTCGTCATGCGTTCGGCCAGCGAGTCGCGTGCCGCGGCGGAATGGCGGTGACCTCGGGCCGCGGCCAGGTTGTACCACTGGTGGGCTTGCACGAAATCCTGGGCGGTCCCGTTGCCGGTCTCGTACAGGCGGCCCAGCATGTACTGAGCATCGGCATCGCCGCGTCTGGCTGCTTCGCCGAATTCCTGCAGTGCCTGGCGGTACTCCTGCCGTTCATAGTGGCGCATGCCCTCTGCGTAGTCGGCGCTGGCCAGTCCGACAGAGCCGAAGAGGATAAGGCTGATTACGAATCCTTTGATGATCACGGTCATGCCTCCATTAGGTGGGCCTGTCTCCAGCGTAGGTGAGATACGTCATGACGCGCGCTGTCTTTCCCGCTGGCGCCGGTGGCATCCTGAGCAATACTCAGTGACGGAGACGGTACGCCGCTCTGTGCCGCCCGCTGGAGAGCGTGATCCACAAGATAGACCCGTGATGCGCGAAAGGACGCTTCATCCTCCATATTGCCGACGGGTGATCGCCATGTTTCCGAACCTTGCTGAGAGACAAATTTTTCAGCGGTTCCTTTCTGCTCGCTCCCATGGCCGCCGGGAAGATCTCTCGCCTCATGGCCGGAGGCTAGGCCCGTGTCATGTCGACCCTGCGCGTTGAGGTCTAGCAAGGAGCGCAATGCCAGCCGTGTCGCTCAGGTCGAAGGCCTCGGGCTCGCGGCGCACCGAGGCGAAGCCGCCGTTGTTGGCGTGGGCCGGCCGGGCCCCTCAGCGCTGCCGAAAGACGCGGGGGTTGTAGCGCGCCGGGATTGCCTCGATCAGCCGCAGCCCCTCGATGTCGTCATGCAGCGGATTGACCAGGGCGATCGTCTCGAGACCGCGAGGCACCGCGCAGCTTGGCACCCTCAGGACCAACTCGCGGCGAGCCCGCAGCCACGCCGAGCCGATGGCTTGGGTAGCGGCGGGGTAGGGGAAGGCGGCCCAGTCGTCGGGAAGGACGTGAGGGTCCAGCGTCTCCGCCTCGGCGCTCGCCACCTCGTAGACCCCCAGCTGGTAGGTGGCCGGCACATGACGGGGCGAGGGCAGGTAGTGGCTCATCTCCAGCATCGCCAGGCTTGGCGAGCCGGCGAAGTAGAGCACCGGGTCACCGGGCCGGTTCCAGCGGGCGCCATCTCGGTAGCTGGCGCCGGTGCCGGTAAAGACCTCCAGGAAGTATTCCGGGGCGATCCGGTAGAGCCGCATCGTCATCAGCTGAACTCGCCGTACTCGATCTTGCCCAGTGCGTCTCTGACCAGCTGGCGGCCCTGAAAGGTGTCGCACAGCGCCAGGGGTGTCTCGCCGGCCAGGGCAGGAATCGGAGCGGCGAGCCAGTCGGCGGCCACTCCCGCATCATCGAATACCGCCTGGGCGTAGCGCACCAGGCGCAGAGTATCCAGTACCTCCTCGCTTGCGGTGCGGCCCAGGGCGGCGCGCTTGTAGTAGCGGTGCAGGTTGCCGGAGGTGGTCTCCAGCAGGGTCACGAACAGCTCCCGCGCCTCGGGCGTGTTACCCAGGGCGTCGATGGCCTCGCGGATTAGCTGGCCAGGCACGCCGCGGCGCACGGTGCGGATGAACTCGGCAGTGTCGTCGAAGACGGCGGGATCCAGGCCCTCGGTGACGACCCCATGCAGCTCGGCAGTGGACATGGCGGCTTCTCCTGGGCAGGCGACACCCTTAGTTTACATCGTTTTGAAGAACTTGGCGCATCGATATGATGAAAGTGCGGATGCAGACTGGTGAATTTTGGTCAAGCGCCCATGACGCCCGGCGGGAAAAGCTGGATAATGGCCGGTTCTCCGCCCTCGCCCTGCCCAACTCGTCCGGTGTCCCATGGAAATCAAGGTCAACTATCTCGACAACCTCCGCCTGGAGGCCAAGTTCGACGACTTCACGGTCATCTCCGACCAGCCCATTCGCTACAAGGGTGACGGCTCGGCGCCGGGGCCCTTCGACTACTTCCTGGCGTCCTCGGCCATGTGTGCGGCCTACTTCGTCAAGGTCTACTGCAACGCGCGGGATATCCCCACCGAGAACATCCGCCTGTCGCAGAACAACATCGTCGACCCGGAGAACCGCTACCAGCAGATCTTCAAGATCCAGGTCGAGCTGCCGGAAGATATCTCGGAGAAGGACCGCCAGGGCATCCTGCGCTCCATCGACCGCTGCACGGTGAAGAAGGTGGTGCAGACCGGCCCCGAGTTCCAGATCGAGGTGGTGGAGAACATCGACGAGGACGCCCAGGCCCTGTTGATGGGCAAGACGCTGGGCGGGGCGAATGCCGAGCAAGGCACCTGGATCGAGGGCAAGGACCTGCCGCTGGAGAAGACCATCGCCAACCTCTCCGCCCACCTGGCGGAGCTCGGCATGAAGATCGAGATCGCCTCCTGGCGGAATATCGTGCCCCACGTCTGGTCGCTGCATATCCGCGACGCCGCCTCGCCGATGTGCTTCACCAACGGCAAGGGGGCGACCAAGGAGAGCGCGCTGTGCTCCGCGCTGGGCGAGTTCATCGAGCGCCTGAGCTGCAACTTCTTCTACAACGATCAGTTCTTCGGCGAGGCGATCGCGGACAGCGAGTTCGTCCACTATCCCAACGAGAAGTGGTTCCAGCCGGGCCCGAAAGACGCGCTGCCGGCGGAGATCCTCGATGAGTACTGCCGCGAGATCTATGACCCGGAAGGGGAGCTGCGCGGCTCGCATCTGATCGACACCAACTCCGGCCGCGCGGATCGCGGCATCGTCTCGCTGCCGTTCGTGCGCCGGTCCGACGGCGAGACGGTCTACTTCCCGTCGAACCTGATCGAGAACCTCTACCTCAGCAACGGCATGAGCGCCGGTAATACCCTGGCCGAGGCCCAGGTGCAGTGCCTGTCGGAGATCTTCGAGCGGGCGGTGAAGAAGCAGATCATCGAGGAGGAGCTGGCGCTGCCCGACGTGCCCCAGGCGGTGCTGGCGCGCTACCCCGAGATCGTCGAGGGCATCGAGGCGCTGGAGGCCCAGGGCTTCCCGGTGCTGGTCAAGGATGCCTCGCTCGGCGGGCAGTTCCCGGTGATGTGCGTCACCCTGATGAACCCCAAGACCGGCGGCGTCTTCGCTTCCTTCGGCGCCCACCCCAGCTTCCACGTGGCGCTGGAGCGCAGCCTCACCGAGCTGCTTCAGGGGCGCAGCTTCGAGGGCCTGAACGACTTCCTGCCGCCCACCTTCAACTCCCTGGAGGTATCGGAGCCCAACAACTTCGTCGAGCACTTCATCGACTCGTCCGGCGTGATCTCCTGGCGCTTCTTCAGCGCTCGCTCGGACATCGCGTTCAGCGACTGGGACTTCTCCGGCAGCGGCTCTCGCGGCACTTCCAGCAGTACTCAGGAGGAGGCGGCGACGCTGTTCGGCCTGCTCGAGGAGATGGGGTTGGAGGCCTACATGGCCGTGCATGAGGACCTGGGCGCACCGGTGTGCCGCATCCTGGTGCCCGGGTTCTCCGAGGTCTACCCGGTGGACGATCTCGTCTGGGACAACACCAACGTGGCGCTGCAGTACCGCGAGGATATTCTCAACCTCCACCGCCTGAGCGACGGCCAGCTGGTCGAGCTGCTGGAGCGACTGGAGGAGAGCCAGCTCGACGAGCACATGGATATCATCACCCTGATTGGCATCGAGTTCGACGAGAACACCGTCTGGGGCCAGCTGACCCTCCTCGAGCTGAAGCTGCTGATCAACCTGGCGCTCGAACAGCACGAGGAGGCCCTGGAGCGGGTCGGCATGTTCCTGCAGTTCAATGACAACACCGTGGAGCGCAACCTCTTCTACCGCGCGGTGCAGGCGGTGCTGGAGATCGCCCTGGATGACGAGTTGGAGCTCGACGACTTCCGCTTCAACCTCGGGCGCATGTTCGGCGAGGCGACCCTGGAGGCGGTGGTGGGCTCGGTGAACGGCAGCGTGCGTTTCCACGGCCTGACGCCCACCAGCATGGCCCTGGAAGGGCTCGACCGGCATCACCGCCTGATCGAGAGCTATCAGAAGCTGCACGCCGCACGCGCCGCCCGGGCGGGGCTGCGCGCGCCGGCCTGATCGAAGGCGCGGCCACCAGGCTGACTGCCAGGGCCTCGCCCGTCATGACAAAACCCCCGAACCAGGCCGCTGGTTCGGGGACTTTGCGTTGCGGGGCGCGATGAGCGGGCCATCCTGCCCGGGAAGCGCTCTCTTGACCTCCATCATGGTGGTGCTTCGAAAAAGGGCACTACGCTTTATTCGAGAGGCGCCGTGTAGGTCCCTGAGACGGCGACCCCAGGAGGTGGCCGATGCGCCTGTCCCCGACCCTGCCCGATTACGCCGCCGCACGCGCGTCGTTCAGCTGGCGTGACGCCCGAACCTGGCTCCCCGCCATGCCCGGTGGCGGCATCAACATCGCCCACGTGGCCCTGGACCGCCACCTCGATACCCCCACCGCCGAGCAGACGGCGATCCGCTTCCTGCCCCGTGAGGGCGATCCCGTCGACATCAGCTATCGTGAGCTCACGGCGCGGGCCAACCGCTTCGCCAACCTGCTGGCGGCGCTGGGGCTCAAGCCCGGCGACGGCGTCTACTGCCTGGCTCATCGTATCCCCGACCTCTACGTCGCCGCCCTGGGCACACTGAAGCATGGTGGCGTCTTCACGCCGCTGTTCTCCGCCTTCGGGCCGGAGCCGATCCGCTCGCGGGTGGAGATCGGGGCGCCGGTGGCCATCGTCACCACCGAACGCCTCTATCGGCGCAAGCTGGCCGACTGGCTCCACCAGATGCCCTCGGTGAAGCAGGTGCTGTTGATCGGCGAGGTGGAGGAGGCCCCTCGGGGCACCCTGGATGTTGCGCAGGCCCTGAGCGAGCAGTCGCCGGACTACCCGACTCGGCCCATGGCTGCGGAGGACCCGGCGCTGCTGCACTTCACCAGCGGCACCACGGGTCGCCCCAAGGGCGCCATCCACGTGCACGAGGCCGTGGTGGCCCATCACATCACCGGCCACTACGCCCTGGACCTGCATCCGGGGGATATCTACTGGTGAACCGCCGATCCCGGCTGGGTCACCGGCACCTCCTACGGCATCATCGCGCCGCTTACCAACGGCGTGACCCTGGTGGTGGACGAGGAGGAGTTCGACGCCGAGCGCTGGTACCGCATCCTCGACGAGCAGCGGGTGGCGGTCTGGTACACCGCGCCCACCGCCATCCGCATGCTGATGAGGGTCGGACCGGAGCTGGCGCGTCGGCATGATCTCTCGAGCCTGCGTTTTCTCGCCAGCGTGGGCGAGCCGCTCAACCCGGAAGCCGTTCACTGGGGGCGGGAGACCCTGGGGCTGCCGTTCCACGACAACTGGTGGCAGACCGAGACCGGCGGGATCATGATCGCCAACTACGCCAGCATGCCGATCAAGCCCGGCTCCATGGGATGCCCCGTGCCGGGCATCGAGGCGGGCGTGGCGCGGCGCACCGACGCCGGCATCGAACTGATCGATGACCCGGACGAGACCGGCGAGCTGGTGCTCAAGGCCCCCTGGCCCTCGATGTTTCGCGGCTATCTCCACGAGGCGGCGCGCTACCGCCAGTGCTTCGCCGGGGCCTGGTACCTCACCGGCGACCTGGCCCGTCGCGACGCGGAGGGCTACTTCTGGTTCATCGGCCGCGCTGACGACGTGATCAAGTCGTCCGGGCACCTGATCGGCCCCTTCGAGGTGGAGAGCGTGCTGATGGAGCACCCGGCGGTGGCCGAGGCCGGGGTGATCGGTATCCCCGACGAGGTCGCCGGCGAGACGGTCAAGGCCTTCGTGTCGCTCAAGCCGGGCCATGAGCCCAATGAAGCGCTGCGCAAGGAGATCCTGGGGCTGGCCCGCAAGCGCCTCGGGCCGGCCGTGGCGCCCCGCCAGGTGGAGTTCCGCGACCGCCTGCCCAGCACGCGCAGTGGCAAGATCATGCGTCGCCTGCTGCGGGCCCGGGAACTGGGGCTGCCGGAGGGCGATACCTCGACGCTGGAAGGAGGCCGGGAATGACCACGCCCTCGACCGACAAGCCGCGCCTGTCCCGGGCGCACCTGCTCGACCTGCTGCGCCAGATGCTGCGCATCCGCCGCTTCGAGGAGCGCTGTGTGGAGCTCTATACCCAAGAGAAGATCCGCGGCTTCCTGCACGTCTATATCGGCGAGGAGGCCGTGGGCACCGGGGTGATGCACGGGCTGACCCCCGACGACGCGGTGGTCTCCACCTACCGGGAGCATGGCCATGCGCTGCTCAACCGCATCCCCATGGAGCGGGTGATAGCCGAGATGTACGGCAAGCAGGCCGGCTGCAGCAGGGGGCGCGGCGGCTCCATGCACCTCTTCGACGCCGCCGCCCGCTTCATCGGCGGCAACGCCATCGTCGGCGGCGGCCTGCCGCTGGCCGTCGGCCTGGCCCTGGCGGACAAGCTCGCCGGGCGCAGCCGGGTCACCGTCTGTTTCTTCGGCGACGGCGCCGCCGCGGAGGGCGCCTTCCACGAGAGCCTCAACCTGGCGGCCCTGTGGAAGCTGCCGGTGCTCTTCGTCTGCGAGAACAACCTCTATGCCATGGGCACGGCACTGCGCTACTCCCATGCCCAGACCGAGCTCCACCTCAAGGCCGAGGCGCTGGGCGTTCCCGCGGAGTGCGTCGACGGCATGGACATCGCGCGGGTCGAGGCGGCCAGTTCGCGGCTGCTGGCGGCGCTGCGCGCCGGTGAGGGGCCGCGCTTCCGGGAGTGCCGCACCTACCGCTTCCGCGCCCATTCGATGTTCGACCCGGAGCTCTACCGCGACAAGGCCGAGGTGGCGGAGTGGAAGACGCGCGACCCCATCCTGCGCCTGTCGCAGTGGATGCAGCAGTCCGGGGTCCTGCATGAGGGCGAGCTGGAGACGCTGGAGGGCGAGATCGCCGCGGAGGTGGAACGTGCCGTGGCCTTCGCCGAGGCGGCGGAGTGGGAGCCCGAGGCCAGTCGCTTCGAGTACGTCTATCGTGAAGCAACCGCCGCACCGATGGCGCCGCCCGCCGCCGAGTCCGAGCCCGTGGAGCTGAGCTTCCGCGAGGCCTTCCGGCTCGGCCTGATCGAGGCCCTGGAGCACGACGAGCGCGCCTTCCTGATGGGCGAGGACATCGGCCACTACGGCGGCTGCTACGCGGTCAGCCGCGGCCTGCTGGAGCGCTTCGGCCCCGAGCGCATCCGCGATACCCCGCTGTCGGAGAACGGCTTCACCGGCGCCGGCGTCGGCGCGGCGCTCGGCGAGGCGCGTCCCATCGTCGAAATCATGACGGTGAACTTCAGCCTGCTGGCCATGGACCAGATCGTCAACGCCGCGGCCACCCTGCTGCACATGTCCGGCGGCGAGTTCTCCGTGCCGCTGGTGATCCGCATGGCCACCGGCGCCGGCCGCCAGGTGGCCGCCCAGCACTCCCACAGCCTGGAGAACTGGTACGCCCACGTGCCGGGGCTCAAGGTGCTGGCCCCCGGCACCCTGGAGGATGCGCGTTACATGCTCTGGTCGGCGCTGCAGGATCCCAACCCGGTGCTGATCTTCGAGCACGTGATGCTCTACAACCGCGAAGGCCGGCTGGCGCCCTGCCCACAGGGCGTGGACATCGAGCGCGCCGCCATCCGCCGCCCGGGGCGCGACCTCAGCCTGATTACCTATGGCGGCAGCCTGCCCAAGACCCTGGACGCGGCCGAGACCCTGGCCGAAGAGGGCATCGAGGCCGAGGTGTTGGACCTTCGCGTGCTGCGTCCCCTGGACACCGCGACGCTGCTCGCATCGGTTGGTCGCACCCACCGCGCGGTGATCGTCGACGAGGGCTGGAAGACCGGCAGCCTGGCCGGCGAGATCGCCGCGATCCTCGCCGAGCAGGCCTTCTGGGCGCTGGATGCACCCATCGAGCGCGTCTGCACCGATGAGATCCCCATTCCCTACCCGCGGCATCTGGAGAACGCCGCGCTGCCCCAGGTGGCGGACATCCTGGCGGCGGCCCGCCGCGCCATGGGAGCCGCACCGTGAGCGATTTCCTGATGCCCTCGCTGGGGGCCGACATGGAGGCGGGCACCCTGGTCGAGTGGCAGGTAGCGCCGGGCGACCGGGTGGAGAAGGGACAGGTCGTCGCCGTGGTGGAGACCGCCAAGGGCGCCATCGACGTGGAGGTGTTCGAGAGCGGTGTGGTCGAGGAGTGCTACGTGGAACCCGATACCCGGGTGCCGGTGGGCACACCCCTGGCCCGCATCGGCAGCGGCGAGCGGATAGTCGACGAGCGACCCGGTGTCGTACCGGAGCCCGGCGCCGCCGAGGCAACAGTCCCCGAACCAGCCGAGGAGCCGCCGCCCGCCCCGGTGCCGCTGCCACCGCAAGGCCCCGGGCCTGTCATCGCACCCGCCCCCGAGGGCGGCCGGGCAATGGCCTCGCCGGCCGCGCGCCGCCGGGCGCGTGAGCTCGGCGTGGCGCTGGAGTCCCTGAGCGGCAGCGGGCCCGGTGGCGCCATCGTGCTGCGCGATATCGATCAGGAAGCCGCCGGCGGCACGCCCCGGCCCGCGCCCCGGACCGAGCCCAGGCGCGGCGGCGACTTCGACCGCGACGAGATGCGCCAGGCCATCGCCGCCACCATGAGCCGCGCCAAGCGCGAGATTCCCCACTATTACCTGGCCACCACCCTCGACCTGTACGCCGCCGAGCGCTGGCTCGCCGACTACAACCGCGAGCGGCCGCCCGAGGCCCGCCTGCTGATGGCCGCGCTGTTCATGAAGGCGACCGCCCGGGCGCTGGCGCGCTACCCGGACC
Source organism: Halomonas sp. HK25 (assembly GCF_047795635.1). GTDB lineage: Bacteria > Pseudomonadota > Gammaproteobacteria > Pseudomonadales > Halomonadaceae > Halomonas. The sequence goes on from NZ_CP181044.1 coordinate 1,831,864, forward strand.
TCAACGGTCATTACGACGAACAGGGCTTCCACCCGGCCGAGCGCGTCGACCTGGGCATGGCCATTCACCTGCGGGGCGGTGGCCTGATCGCCCCGGCGGTTCGGGATGCCGCGACGCTGGACCTGCCGGCGCTGATGAGCCGCCTGCAGGACCTGGTGCAGCGCGCCCGCCGCGGCGGCCTGCGCGCCTCCGAGCTCGGCAGCGCCACGGCCACCGTGACGGCGCTGGGTGAGCGCGGCGTGGACACCGTCTACGGGGTCATCCATCCGCCCCAGGTGGCGATGATCGGCTTCGGCTCCCTGCGCCGGCGCCCGCTGGCGGTGGACGAGATGCTGGCGATTCGCCCGGCGGTGGACGTCAGCCTGGCCGCCGACCATCGCGTCTGCGACGGTCACCTGGGCGCCCTGTTCCTCAACGAGATCGACGCCCAACTGCAACACCCGGAGGCGCTGTGAACAGAGACCAATTGCGTGCCATCGTGCTCGAGGAGCTCTCGGCCATCGCCCCGGACATCGACATCGCTCACCTCGATGACCGGGCCCGGCTGCGCGACGAGTACGACCTCGACTCCATGGACGCCCTGAACCTGCTGGCCGCCGTGCACCAGCGCCTGGGGGTGAACATCCCCGAGAGCGAGTACGCCCGAATGCCGAGCCTACAGGCGCTGCTGGACTACCTGGAACCGCGGATGGAGAGTTGACTCAGCCGGCCACAGCAGCCGGAACTCCCCCTCCCGGGCCACTCCATGGGGAAACGCTAGACTGGAAGCAGCCACGATGCCCGGGAGGAGACGTCATGCTGCTCGAAGGTTCCTGCCACTGCGGTGCGGTGCGTTTCCGCGTCGAGTCGCCGCATCCCTATCCCTACCAGCGCTGCTACTGCGCCATCTGCCGCAAGACCGCCGGAGGCGGCGGCTACGCCATCAACCTGAGCGGGCGCGCCGAGACGCTCGAGGTCCAAGGCGCTGAGCACAAGGGTGTCTACCACGCCGTGATCGACGGCGAGGAGAGCCCCGGCGAGCGCCACTTCTGCCGGCACTGCGCCTCGGCGCTCTGGGTCTATGATCCCCACTGGCCGGAGCTGGTCCACCCCTTCGCCTCGGCCATCGATAGCGAGTTGCCGATCCCGCCCCAGCGGGTCCACCTGCTGCTCGACAGCAAGGCCGGCTGGGTGGAGGTCGAGGCACGCGAGACCGACAAGTGCTTCGCCGGCTATCCCGAGGAGAGCATCGCCGAGTGGCACCAACGACTGGGGCTGGAAGATCCGTGAACCGCCCCACGAACCCCGATATCTATGCGGCGGCCCTCACCGGCTGGCAGCGCGAGTGCGCCGCCTCGTCCGGGACGCCGTGGCGCTCAACGAGACCCTCGGCGACCCCAGGCTGGCCGCCAAGCTCCGGTGAATCGGCCATCGCAACTCGCCTACGACCAACCGCGGCTTTGCACCCGACATTACCTCTGTTTACTCTTGATTACTAAGGCGCCTGAAGACGGGCATGGGTTACCAAGAAGAGCGTGACCAGTTAGCCATCGGCATCGAAATGACGCCCCGTAGCAATCTCCGCGATGGTCTGTCGATTTTCTCTTTCACCGTTCGACTATTGGCTGTTACTGCAAAATCGACCAGGAGGAATGATGACACGAGTACGCGTCGAGAGCTTCATCATCTCGCTTGACGGATACGGAGTGGGTCCGAACCAAGGCATCGACAACCCACTCGGCGTTGGCGGAGAGGGTCTGCACCAGTGGCTAATCCCAACACGCACGCTACAGTGCGCCTTATTCGGCAAGGAGGGCGGCATGACCGGGGTTGACGATGACTTCGCCGCGCGAGGCTTCCAGAATGTTGGGGCTTGGATCCTCGGGAGGAACATGTTCGGACCCATGCAATAGGCAGCCCCAGGATCGACTCGAACTGTATGCTCACCCGATACCACACTGATGCGATGCCAACCCGGATGCCAACATGAGCAGACCCTTTGTCCCAGGCGTCGGCGCCGTCTTCAGCGCCGACATCGCCGTTCCCCAACACGCGCGAGAGGTGCGCTTCTACTCGCGTGTGCTCAGCACGGGTGAGCATCCGCTGTGGCGCGAGGATGACCTGATGAACAACCTGGGCATGCCCATCATTGGCCTGGGCGCGCGCAGCGCTGATTATGCGCACCTTCCGCTACAGTGGATGCCGCACATCCAGGTCGCCGATGTGGCGAGCAGTGTGCAGCGTGCGCTCGATCTGGGCGGGAGCGTGCTGATGCATGCCAAGGGCGACGATGGGCAGAGCCAGTGGGCGGTGCTGCTCGATCCGAATGCGGCGGCGTTCGGGATCATCCCCGTCGTTCCTGCGGAGGCGATTGCCTCAGGTGCCGGCGCGGCAGTGCCCGGCGCGGCGGCGCCGGTGGGACGCATAGCCTGGCTCGACCTGACGGTCCCCGACGCCGCCGCAACTCAGGACTTCTATCGACGGGTCGTCGAGTGCTCCGTGCAGCGCGTCGACATGGAGGACGGCGGAGCGCGTTACGCCGAATACAACTTGCTCGGAGAAGCTGGCAACCCGGCGGCGGGAGTCTGCCAGGCGCGCGGCGCAAATGTGGGGCTGCCGCCGGTCTGGATGATCTACCTGCCCGTGGGCGACCTAGCCGACAGCCTCCGTCGCGTACAGGAGGAGTGAGGCAAGGTCATCAAGGTGATGCCAGGAGCGGATGGGGAGTACGAATATGCGGCGATTCAGGATCCGGTGGGAGCCTGCCTGGCGTTGATAGCGGGGTAGGGGAAGACCGCCCCCCGCCTCCGCCCCCCCCACACAAAGCCCCGATTCGGCACTGCGCCGGTGCGGGGCGTTTCGTTGGCGGTAAAGTCCCCCGGCATTAGCGAACTGCGGGATTACCAATGCCACAAGGAGGCCATATGGCAAGATTCAGTACAGCGTTCGTGGTATTGGCGGCGCTATTCTGGGGGCTGGCCGGCGGCATCGGCGGAATGCTGATGGCCGACGGCTGGGACTCTCTCGTGGTGTCGTTCTACCGGGGCGCGATCGGGCTGGTGTTCGTGTTTATCTGGCTCGCCTTACGCCCGCATCGCAGCGGGTTGGCCAGTCGTCAATTATGGTTCTGGTCGGTGATTGCTGGACTCGGCGTGGCCGGCAATTTCACCTTCTATTTCATGAGCATCGCCGAGGGTAGCGTCGCGGTGGCGGCGACGCTGATGTACTGCGCCCCGGTGTTCGTCTTTCTCGTCTCCTTCGCCCTCAGGCTCGAAAGACCCACGCCGCTCAAGTGGGCCGCGATTGCCATGGTCATGCTGGGCATTGTATTGCTGACGCGCATCTACGAGGTCGGGACGGGGGGAGTCACCCCCTTCGGCGTCGCCGCCGGGCTGCTTGCCGGGCTGTCCTATGCCATCTTCATCTTCGGCTTCAAATATGCGGCACACCACGGTAGCCCCCAGGCGATTCTCGTCATCGCGTTCTCGGTCCTCGCCCTCATACTGTTCGGGCTGAGTGATGCCGACCAGACCCTGGCGGTGCTGAGCACGCCGAGCTGGCCGCTGTTCGCCGTGCTGGGGGTGCTCGGCGCAGGCGTGTCGTTCTTTCTCTATATCGTCGGGCTGAACAATACCGCACCGGCCGTGGCGTCCATTGTGGCCATGGTCGAGCCGGTCACGGCATCGCTGTTCGGGGTCGTGGTGCTGAGTGAAAGCCTGGTCGGCATCCAGCTTGTCGGCATGGGCCTGATTCTGGGCACGGTGACGGTGCTGAGCGTATCTTCCAGCGCTCGATAAGCTTACGGCTCTTTGTACAGCGCATGACGACCTCGTGGATAACACCACTGGCGTCAGAGGGCAGCACGAAAGGTCCAGTCGGGGCAGACACTCCGATAAACCTCATGACCAGGACGACACGACGTAACTGTGTGGATGGCTTCAAGGCGAATTCGGTGAGCCTGGTCGTTGAAGTCCCAGCGAAAATCATAAGTGATTTTCTTCGGGGTGTCATTGAATAAAAAAACCGGGTGCAAAGCACCCGGGACAGGAAAAACTCTGCAAAGTTACTGCGTTGCCATGCACTCCAACTTCATTACTCTTCGCCCTCATATTCGGGGGCATTCTCCAGGGCATCCTGGGTCGCATTGACACGGATGACCAGGTCATCGTCTTCGTGGGTGATGTCGAGTGATTCCCAGGCGATGGCGATGTCCTTTTCGCCCATGCCCAGGAAGCCTCCAATGCTGAGCACCAGAGCGGTGACCTGGCCGGATTCATCGATCAGCAGCTTATCGACGCTGCCGATATCCTCATCTTCCTCGGCGGTACTCTTCACGGTGGAACCTACGAGGTCGTCGGACTCCATGTGCCCAGCGCTCTTGTGCGTCACAAAGCTGGCTTCCATGTGCATTTCAGTGGTCTCGGCCTCGTGCCTTTCAGTGGTCTCGGCCTCGTGTTCGGCGGCTAAAGCCATAGCGCCGGGGGCCAGCAATGCGAGGGTGAAGAGTGAGCCGGTCAGGGCGGTGGAAAGAGATTTCATATCATTCTCCTTATGGTCCAGTGTTGAGATATTGGGAACGCATTCAACGTCTTCTTCCCATATTTCCTTTCTCATCTTTCAGCATCAAGGCATTCATTGATATCGGTTCGGCGTGGGGAAAAAGACTATTAGGTTTCAGTATTTAAGCCCAGTGAGGAACCGATGCTGGAAGTCTAGTCCGGTAGATGGACCCCGCAAGGTAGGCTTTGTGGGTTTTTGAATCGTAATGTGTCAGTTTGCATCTTGTGCTGGTTCCTGCGGCCAGGGTGTCCTTCGGCCGCTATTCCTCGATGCGTCTAACTGCCGGCACAACCAACCTCCTGCAGAGCAGATTCACGCCAAGGTGCACAGAACACCAAAACCGGCATAAAGCGATATGCCGGGATAAACGACAGCAGCTGGTTAGTCAGGCGGTGGGCTTGGCGGGTCATGAGCGCGATGCCGCCCATGGAGTAGCCCAGGTAGTGGACGCGATCGAGGGCGAGGGCATCGAGCACCGCCAGGACATCGGCCACGCGATGGGCGAGGGCATACGATCCTCAATGTCGCCCTGGCGGGGCGGCAGTGGCTGGTCGACGTCGGCAATGCGGGGCCACGGAAGCCGATCCCGCTCGAGGCGGGCGTCGAGGTACGCCATGGCCGCTGGGAGTATCGGCTGGAGCGCTCGCCGCTGCTGCGCTACCGGCGTCACGACGGCTGGTTCAACCTCTACCAGTTCAGCGACGAGCGCTTCTACGCGCAGTTACCTCTCAGCCGTAGGTCGGCCGCTGGGGCCAGCCCGGCGGCGAGTCCTCGAAGTCTTCCTGGCGGCCGTAGGGCGTCCGGTCGAGCAGGGCGTAGGCGTCGGTGAGGCTCTCGCAGCCGCGGGCATAGGTCGAGTAGCTGTGGAAGACCTCCTCGCTCAGGCGGAAGAAGACGCTGAGACCGTGGCCCTCACCGCTCATGAAGTGGGGCTCTCCGGTGCGTGCCTCGAGTTCCTCCCGGCTGCGGTAGTTGTACACGGGCGGCGCGACGGCCGCGTCGAGGGTGACGTGGAAGTCGTAGTTGAAGTCGCTGTCGAGCGACGACACCCAGGGCCAGCGCCAACCCTGCTCGGCCCGGTAGGCCCGGAGCTTGACCAGCGGTGCCCGGGAGACCAGCGCGAAGCTGGTATCGCGCTCGTGCAGCAACGAGAGATCGTCGAGGGCATTGACGAACCCCGTGCAGCCGCTGCAGCCCTTCTCCCACTCCGGGTCGAACATGAAGTGGTAGACGATCAACTGGCGCCGCCCCTCGAACAGGTCGAGCAGGCGGGTCTTGCCGTCCGGGCCGTCGAAGACGTAGGCCTTGTCGAGCTTCACCATCGGCAGCCGCCGGCGCGCGGCACTCACCGCGTCCATCTGGTGCGTCAGGGCCTTCTCCTCGGCCAGCAGGGCCCGGCGGGCGGTCAGCCAGGCGTCGCGGGTGGCGATGGGCGGATGGGGCAGGTCGTTCATGACGGCGCCTCCGAGTAGGGATGCAGTGACACGATCTCGCCGCCGAGGCAGCGCTGGTAGAACTCGAAGACGGCGCGGGAGTCGCCGTCGACGATGAGGTAGGCGTTCAGCAGCATGGGGGATTCCTCCGCATTGGTGTCCACTCTCTGGTCGAGCGAGACCCCGCTGGTTCGACAGGGCACACGTCATTTCGCCGGCTCGTTTTCGTCGTGGCGTTTCACCCAGTCCATCAGGTTGTGGTGGGGGCCGGTCTCGTTGCGACCCTCGAGCGTCTCGAAGCATACGCCTTCTCGACTTTTCCCTCTCGTCGCGGGAGACGATGCCTGAGGGAGTGAGATCGTGCGCTGACATGACGTATCCTCCTGTGTGGCTTGCAGGAGAGAGTCGCTCGGGGCGACGCAAAATCGACACCCCCCCTCCCGCGACGAGAGGGAAAAGTGACGCCTCGATCATCGAGGTCAAGGCTTCAACCCATGACTACGCCCAGACCGACACCCCGAGCGGGCCGGCCGGGATGGTGCTGGTCGTGGAGTTCACCCTCTCCGGCGCACGCTTCGTGGGGCTCAACGGCGGCACGGAGTTCCCCTTCACCGAGGCGGTCTCCTTCCAGATCGATTGCGCCGACCAGGCCGAGGTCGATCGCTACTGGGCGCCGCTGACGGAGGCTGAACCTCCTTCTTTGTCGGCCACGCCACCCCGCGGCGGCGAAATCATCACTATGGAGCATCCGCTCATAGCTCGAGCAGGCCGTGGCGATCCCCCTGCTTCAAGCTCAACAGTGCGCTCTGCGACTGTTGGGTGGAACGCGGCGCTCGCGATGAGCGTTTGGAGGTCAAAATGAGAAACGGGAAAGCGAACATTGCTGCCGGCCTTCTCTTTACGGCTAGCTTTATGGCAGTTGGGTTCGTGCTGATCGGGGCAATCTCGATGACCACTGCGTTCGCATGGCTCGGTATCGCAGTGGCACGACTGGAGCCGGCGCCGGCGCACGACGAGAAGGTCAAGGTATGAAAATCACTCCGACGCCCCGTTTCATGCAGAACCTCGGGGCAGCTGTCGCGGCTGTGTTTGGCGTCACAACGCTCTTTGCTGGCGTCCGAGTCCTTTTGGGTTCTGACCCGGGGTACGAGGTGTTTCGGCCGCTGCTTGTCTACAACACCGCGATGGGCGCAGCCTACTTGGCGGCCGGTGCCACAATCTGTCGCAGCCTCACCTGGGGCCGGTACGCTGCAGGCGCGATCTTCGTACTCAATCTCCTCGTGCTGGCGAGCATCATTGTTCTCTACTTCAGCGGTGCGGCCGTTGCGGTAGACAGCCTTCGCGCGATTACCCTCCGGACCGTTGTGTGGCTGGTCCTGTTCCTCGCCGTAGCTCGTCTTGCCCGACGGCGCACAGCAGTCTAACAACCGGTTGCAGCGGACGGTCCGCTGCGCGGCCCGCCGCTGAACCGGAGCGTTTTAGGCACCTGGCATCGAAATGACGCCCCGTAGCAATCTCCGCGATGGTCTGTCGATTTTCTCTTTCACCGTTCGACTATTGGGTGTTACTGCAAAATCGACTAGGAGGAATGATGACACGAGACCGCGTCGAGAGCTTCACCATCTCGCTTGACGGATACGGGGCGGATCCGAACCAAGGCATCGATAATCCCCCCCCACACACAAAGCCCCGATCCGGCACTGCGTCGGTTCGGGGCTTTGTGTTGGCGCGAGGGGTGACCCGGATTATGCGCCGCTGCCTCCCTCGGAGTGGCGCAGCACGAACGTCAGCGCCTCGGCGAACCCGTCCATCACCGCCATGCCGTGACGCGCCGTGAGCTCACCGGCTCGTCCGGCAAAGGCCCCGGAGCCCAGCACGATGGCGCGGGCCCCCTCGGCTCGGACCTGTTCGCAGAGCTCCTCCAGCCGCGCTTCGGCCTGGGGTGTCCGGGCGGCCGTGTCGTTGACGCCGATGCCGGTGGCCATGACCGTGCAGCGCTCGTGCAGGCCGTAGCTGGCGCAGAGCGACTCGATGGTCGCCACGGCCTCTTCGAAGGTGGTGATCACTGCGAAGGGGCCGCCGGTGGCGTGGGCGTCGCGGATGCCCGCTTCGGCAAGGCTGATCACCGGGGCACCGGTCAGGGCGCGGGCCTCGGCGACGGCGATGTCGTCGAAGCAGGCGAGGATATAGCCGGCGTAGCCCCGGTCCATCCGGGCGCGGACCAGCGCCAGCACCTGGCGCGTGGCGCAGGCCTTGTCCTGCTCGGTTTCCACCGCATGGGGCCCATGAGGCGGGCTTTCCACCTCGACCACCACGCCGGGCGGGGCGAGGGCCTGCAGTACCTCGCGGGCGCGACGGGTGACGGTTGAGTTGGTGTTGGGGTTGATGGCCAGCACGCGACGGGGCGCAGACCGCGTGTTGGCTCCATGTTGAGAGATCATCAGCGCCCCGCCAGCAGGTCGGGGAGCCACATCACGATCTGCGGCCAGATCATGATGGCGAGGGTGAACAGCGCCATGATCACCACGAAGGGCAGCGAGCCCCAGATGACGTCGTTGAAGCTGCCGCCATCCTTGCGCACGCCCTGCACCACGAACAGGTTCATGCCGACCGGCGGGGTGATCAGGGCGATCTCGCACATCAACACGATGAAGATGCCGAACCAGATGGGGTCCACGCCCACGGCCATCACCATCGGCACGGTGATCGGCACCGTCAGCACCAGCATCGACATGGCGTCCATGAAGGTGCCGAGCACCACATAGAACAGCAGCAGCACCAGCAGCAGTCCTACCTGGGTCAGGCCGAAACTGGCCACCCACTGGGTCAGCGCCTGGGTCACGCCGAGCATGGAGAGGGTCACGTTGAGCAGCAGGGCGCACATCAGCACGATGATCACCATGCCGGTGGTCTTGGCGGCGTGCAGCGAGCACTGCACCAGCAGATCGAGATTCAGCTTGCCGCCGAACACGATGAACCCCAGGGCGATCATCACCCCGATGGCGGCGGACTCGGTGGGCGTGGCCACCCCGCCGTAGATGCTGCCCATCACCACGCCGAAGATCACGAACGGGGGGATCAGATGGCGCGACAGGGCGAGCTTCTCGCTCAGGGGCAGGTTCACCTCGACCAGCGAATCCTTGCCCGCCTTGCCGTGCGCCAGGAACAGATAGAGCGAGAACAGCAGGGCCAGGGTGATACCCGGGAACAGCCCTGCGGCAAACAGCTGGCTGACCGAGGTGTTGGCCAGTTGGCCGTAGACCAGCAGGTTGATGCTGGGCGGAATCAGGATGCCCAGGGTGCCGCCGGCGGCCAGCGAGCCGAGGGAGGGGCGCACCGGGTAGCGATATTTCTGCAGCGCCGGCAGCGAAATGGTGCCCACGGTGGCGGCGGTAGCCACCGAGGAGCCTGAGGTGGCGGAGAACAGCGTGCAGGTGGCGATGTTGGTGTGCAACAGCCCGCCCGGCAGGCGGTTGAACCACACCGAGAGGGCGGCGTACATGCGGTCGGCGATGCCGCCACGCAGCAGGAGTTCGCCGAGCAGCATGAACAGTGGAATCGCCAGCATGGAGGGGCTGTTGAGGCTGCTCCAGACCACGCCCCCCATCATGTCCACCAGCGGGAAGCCGTGCATCAGGTAGCCGCCGATCACCCCGACGAAGAGGATCGCGACGGCCACCGGGATGCTCAGCAGCATCAGGCCGAGCATGATGAAGAACGCCGCGGCGATCAGGGGAATGCTCATGATTGGCCTCCTTCGCGATGCTGTTCGCCGAGTTGCTGGTCACGATGCTTCAGGTTATCCAGCTCCGCTTCCAGTTCGTCCTGGGTCGAGCTGGGGCCGAAGCGACGGTTGAGCGCCGCCCAGTCGCGGCGCAAGAGGAGCCCCAGAGCCTGCACGGAGAGCACCGCGGCGGCTAGGGTGAAGGCGGCCATGGCCACCAGCCACACCGACTGGGGATAGATCAGCGGCGTCGCCCGGGGCGTCTGGGCGATGGAGCGGTAGAGTTGGGTGTCATGCACGGTGAGGATGGTGAAGTAGAGCAGGAAGGCCGCCAGCAGCCCCAGCGAGAGGGCTGCCAGCGCATTGAGCACGGCCTGAACGGAGGTGGGAAAGCGCATATGCAGCAAATTGATGCGGATATGCGACTGCTCGACCATGGCCACGCAGAACGCCAGCGGTGCGGCGATGGCGATGGCATACCCCCCCAGTTCATCGACTCCGCCAAGCGACATCGAGAATGCCTTGCGAATCAGGGTTTCCACCGTGATAAACAGGGCCAGCAGGAGCATCATCGCGCCGAACAGAATCCCGAGACAGCGGGCATAGATGTTCATCGTCGACTCCCGGGGCTCAGAGGCCCAGCTGCTGACCAACGGTCTCGCGCCACACGGCCTCGCAGTCCGCGGCGACGGCGTTGCACTGGGTCGCCCAGATCGGCAGGGAGACCTCTTCCACCGCGGCGGCCACTTTCGCCAGGTCCTCCTCGGATACCGGCACTTCGGTCAGCGAATAGGAGGTGCCGAACTCACAGGGCGTTTCACCGGCGTTGCAGCGCATGGCATCTTCATAGAGTTCTTCGGAGTAGTCCCAGATGTCGTCGCTCAGTTGGGCGATGGCCGCTTCCAGCTGGGTCTGCTGCTCGTCGGTGAGACCGTTCCAGGTGTCGAGGTTGATGGCATAGCCGTTGATGGCGAGCTGCAGGGCGATCGGCAGCACCGTGGTGGTGGCTTCGGGCCAGCCGCCCGAGTTGGCCGAGGCGGGGCCGGTGATGGCGCAGTCGATCACGCCGCGGGAGAGCGACTGCTGAACGTCGCCGAAGGGCATCGAGATACCGGTGGCCCCCAGCTGCCCGACGAAGTTGGCGGCGCTCTGGTCGCCGACTCGCACGCGCTTGCCCTGCAGGTCGTCGAGCCCGCCGATCTCGCCGCGGCAGAAAATCACCTGCGGGCCAGCCGGCCAGGTGCCCAGCAGCTTGGCGTTGAAGCGATCCTGCAGGCGGCTGTCCACGTAGTCGTAGAAGGCGGCCACGTTCTCGCGCCCGGCGGCGAAACTGGTATTGAGGCCGATCAGGTCCAGCCCGAGGATCGAGGGCTCGTCGCGGCTGACCTGAGGGCCGCGCAGGGAGACGATGTCGAACAGTCCGGAGCGCAGGACGCGCAGCCCGTCGGTATCCGGAATGCCCGCCACGTCGACCGGCAGATACTGCACGTTGACGTCCAGGCCGGTGTGCTCGGCCAGGGAGCTGAAGAAGGGCGCCTCCTTCTGCTGGGCGATCAGGCCCGAGCCGGCGGGCTGTCCCAGCACCTTGAGCGACAGCGGGCTTGAGTGGACGGCGGATGTCATCAGCGTGGCGGTGATGGCGGTCACCAGAGCGGTACGTTTCAGCATGATCGTGATCCTGTCATCGGTGGCACCTCGTCCGGCATTCCCGCTCCGAAAGGCGCCTGGTGGCGGTCTCGGCCCACCGTCAGGGGTCTGATCGGCAGCCACCCTGAGTGATCCAAGTTTCATGCCATCCATGGAAAGAAACTGCAGTTTCAGTTTGAATTCAGCCGATTAACCCCAAAAGCACGTAGCTGCCGGGAGCGCAGATGACGGTTGTCATGCCCAAAAAGTGTGCAGAATGGTAGCGCCGTGCGCCAAGAAGGGGCTGCGCGGCTTGGCTGTGTCTGAAAAGTCGGCGAGCGAAGGTCAGACAAGGCAAAAATCGGCGAAAAGACGGAGTTTACGGGCTGTAAATGAGTAGTTTGAGACTATTTTTAACGCCGTATGGCCGAGCGCAGCCAGTTTTCGGGCAGAGCCTAGAGCTCTTCCAGCCGGTCGTTGAGCACCTCGATCCGGCGCAGGCGGCCCCGGGAGGCCTCGCCGGCCAGCTCGATGGTGCGCATGGCCAGCAGATGGCAGAGCGCCATGACGGCGGTGTGGTTGAAGAGTGGGCCTGCGGCCAGGGTGCAGCAGCGGAAGTGCCAGGTGACGGTGGGGTCGGGGTCGAGCCCCTCGTCGGTGATATAGAGCACCCGGGTGCCGCTCTCACGGGCCTGGGCGAGGATCTGCTCGGTGATGGCTACCCGGCGGCGCAGGCCGAACACGACCATGCAGTCATTGTCGCGAACGCTGACCAGGTGCTCGCCCAGGGTTTCGCCACCGCCGGGCAGGCTGACGACCTGTTCGACCACCTGGGTCAGCTGCCAGCGCAGGTAGTCGGCGAAGGGATGGCTGGCGCGAAAGCCGATCACCCAGGTCTTGCGCGCTGCGAGGATGGCCCGGGCGACCTCGTCCACCTGCGTCTGGGTAATGGCGGAAAAGGTGCGATCCAGATTGACCTTGCCCTGGTCGAGGTTGAGCGCCAGGGAGCGTTCGCTCGGCTCGAGTGCCGAGGCGGGCAGGAACAGCCGGGAGCCGGTGGCCTGTTCTTCGCGGGCATGCTTGCGCGCTGCCTCGTAGCTGTCGTAGCCCAGCCGGCGCACGAAGCGCGATACCGTCGCCTTGGAGACGCTGGCGAACTTCGCCAGCTCCTGGGCATCGTAGCTGGCGAGCTCGCCGGGAAAGTCGCAGACGAACTCGCCAAGGCGGCGCTCGGCAGGGTGAAGCGTGGGCAGTGCGTTGCGCACTCGGGCGAGAAAGGAGCGCTCCTGGGATGATCTGGCCATGCCGGTTCCTGAAACTGCAGTTTCAGACATCATGTCCGGTGGCGAGCGTGGCCGCAACACCCACAGAGCCCCGAGCCGGTCGACCCGCCCGCTCGGGGCGTTGCGTTGACGCCAGGCGGCCATCTGGCAGGGATGACGCCGGTCACCCGGAGCGGGGCGGTGCTATGCTGCGGGCTGCCATCGCCCCTCATGAATCGGATTCTCCAGACCTATGCCCGTTGACCTGAAGGCCCTCTTTCCCAAGCTGATCAACCTGATGCTGGACACGGTCTTCGTGGTCGACAGGGACCACCAGATTGTCTTCGTGAGCGATGCCTGTGAGACGCTGCTGGGCTACCGGGCCGACGAGCTGATCGGCACCCCGATCATCGACTACATGCATCCTGACGACCTGGAGGCCACCCGGGCCTCCATTGTGCGGGTCATGGAGGGTAAGCCCCATATCGATTTCCGTAACCGCTACCTCCGCAAGGATGGCGGCATCGTCCACATCCTGTGGTCGGCGCACTGGGTCGAGGAGGAGGGGGTTCGGATCGGTGTCGCCCGGAACGTGACGGCGCTCAGGCAGGCCGAGGACGAATTACGCCACCTCGCCCATCATGACCCGCTGACAGGGCTGACCAACCGGACGCTGTTCTATGATCGCCTGGAGTCCGCACTTCATGCGGCGCACCGCCACCGGAGCGGTGTGGCCCTGTTATTTCTGGATCTCGATGATTTCAAGTTGATCAATGATGTCCACGGTCATGCCGTGGGGGATCGTGTGATCTGTTCGGTGGCGCGACGGCTGGCGGGCTGCGTGCGGGCAACGGATACGGTGGCCCGGATGGGCGGCGACGAGTTCACCGTGTTGCTGACGGATATTCACTCGGCGGATGCTGTGTCCCGGAAGGTGGAGCAGATACTCCAGGTCATGACCGAGCCGTTCGATGCAGACCTTGGCGGGATCACGCCGTCCTGCAGTATCGGCGTGGCCTGCTATCCCGACGACGGGACAGATGCCGATTCCCTGCTGAGCCATGCCGATAGCGATATGTACCGGACGAAACGGCGCCGCTCGGCGTTGGGCTCGCCGTCGCGGACCTAGCCGCCGCTCCGCGGCTCACCATCATCGCCATGCTTGACCGCCTGGTGGTGATCGACGAGGGGTGGATAGTTGAGCATCTGGCTTTTGCTACCTGATACGTTACAGGGTACACTTGGCGGATGATACGGAGCTTCAAACACAAGGGCCTGGCCAAGTTCTTCAAAACTGGCAGCAAAGCCGGCATTCAGCCAGCACATGCCAAGAGGCTCCGACTCATCCTCGGCCGCCTCCATGCCGCATCGGATGCCAAGGACATGGACCTGCCTGGACTCCGGTTGCATGAGCTATCAGGAAATCGGGCCAGCATCTGGTCGGTCACCGTCAGCGGCAACTGGCGTGTGACCTTCCGGTTCGTGGACGGAGACGCCGAGATAGTGAACTACGAGGACTACCACTGAGGTGCCGCCATGTTGATGCACAATCCCCCCCATCCCGGTGAGGTATTGCGAGAGCTCTGCCTCGAGCCGCTGGGCCTTTCCGTCACGGCGGCGGCAGAGGCATTGGGCGTGAGCCGTAAAACGCTGAGCGCCGTGCTGAATGGCAAGGCGGGTATCAGCCCCGAGATGGCGATTCGCCTCTCCATTGCCTTCGATACCTCGGCCGAGAGCTGGCTGAACCAGCAGTCCCAATACGAGCTCTGGCACGCCGAACAGCATCGCGATGAACTCAAGGTGAAGAGGCTCGTGGCGGCCTGAAAGAAAGAACGCCTGGACACGCGATTCTCTGAGAACTCCCAGCATCCCCTCTCCCCGCTGGGTCAGCGCGATATCCCTTCGTGCCGCTCGCGGCTGTCGGCCGGCGCCTGCTCGCGGTCGTGCAGGCCGTAGTCGCGGATCACCCCGGCCACGCGCAGGCGGTAGTCGGCGAAGACCTCCTGGCGGCCCTTGGCCTGGGCGGCGCGGTGGCGCTCCACCCGTCGCCATTCGGCAATGGCCGCCTCGTCGCGCCAGAAGGAGAGCGAGAGCAGCTTGCCCGGCTGGGCCAGGCTCTCGAAGCGCTCGATGGAGATGAAGCCATCGATCTCCTCCAGCAGCGGGCGCAGGCCGGCGGCGATATCGAGGTAGTGGTCGCGCTGGTCGGGGTGGGGCTCGACTTCGAAGATGACGGCGATCATGGCGGCTCCTGGTGAACGGACGCATATCGCGCCGGGCCGCATGAAGGCGGCGATGCCGACGCGGCCCCTGGCGGGCACTCCCATTGAACGTAACGCCACAAGGCCCCCGAGTCACTCACCCGGCTCGGGGGCCTTGCGTTGTGGTGCTGCCACGGGCGGGCCCTCGCCGGGGTCATCCGGCGGCGATCAGAGCGTGCGCCAGGGGATCGGTGGGGGCGCCTGCAGGGTCTCGGTCACCGCCTTGAGTGCCGCTTCCAGCGCCTCCCGCGAGCGGGCCCCGCCCAGGCACAGCCGCACCGCTTGGGGCGCCGGCTCGCTGCCCACGCAGAAGGGTTCCGGGCCGGTCAGGCGCACCCCGCACTCCTCCAGGGCGGCGAGCAGCTCGGCGGCGCGCAGCCCCTCCGGCAGCGTCAGCCAGAGGTTGTTGCCGTGGGGGCGCCCTGTCGGGGCGAAGTCCGCCAGCCACCGGCGCGCCAGGCGCTGGCGCTCGGCCTGTTCGTCGATCTGCCAGGCCAGCAGGCGCTCGGCATCGGCGCTCTCCACGCATCGACACACGGCCTCCACCATCAGCGGCGGGACCATCCAGCTCTGGGCACGCAGCGCCGCGCCCAGCCGGGCCTGCAGCGCTTCCGGCACTCTCAGGGCGCCGATGCGCAGCCCCCCGGCCAGCACCTTGGCGGTACTGAAGGCGAACAGGGTGCGTTCCGGTGCCAGCCGGTACAGCGGGGTGCCGCGCTCGGCTTCCGGGAGGTACTGAACGCCATCCTCGAGGATCCAGAACTCGTGCCGCCGGGCCAGCTCGGCGAGGCGCTCGCGCCGTGCCTCGCTGAGCACGGCGCCGGTGGGGTTGTTCTGGTCCGGCGTGACGTAGACCAGCCGAGGCGGCTGCTGGGCACAGAGTCGTGCCAGGGCCTCCATGTCCATGCCCTCATCGTCCATGGGCACGGCCAGCGTCTTGAGATGCGCCTGGCGGGCGGCACCGATCAGCCCGGGGTAGGTGAGGGCATCGGCGGCGATGCGCTCGCCGGGTCGCGTCAGCGCGCGCAGCGTCAGGTCGATGCCGTGCTGGCCCCCCTGGGTGATCACCAGCTCCTCCGCCGAAACCGGCATGCCCAGGCGGGTCATCCAGGCAGCGAGGCGCTCGCGATGCCCCGCCAGGCCGCGCTCCGGCTGATAGGCCACGGCGCGTTCCAGCACCTCGCGATCCTCGGCGATCCCGGCGAGCGCCTGGCCCAGCAGGGCGGCGCGCAATGGGTGGGGCGGGGGCAGGCTGAGGCTGAGATCGATCAGGTCCTCGTCCTCTGCCGAGGCGGTGGCGAGGAAGGGGGCGGCGGTGGCCTGCTCGGCGCCGCGCACATAGGTCCCGCTGCCGACCCGCGCCGACACCGAGCCCTGACGCTCGGCCTCGGCATAGGCGCGTGACACCGTGCCCACGGTCACGCCCAGGGCATCGGCCAGGCGGCGCTGGGGCGGGAGCTTCTCGCCCGGGGCCAGCTCGCCGGCCTGGATGGCCCGGGCGATCGCCTCGGCGATGGCGCGGTAGCGGGGGCCCGAGGCATCGAGCTTGGGAGTCCAGATTGTCATGGTGACAATAAAACCTTTGACGCAAGAATTGCGCCCGTTAAGCTGAAAATTCACGGGCTGTATCGACAATAACGCCGAAATTGTATGGGTGCAATATGCTGGAAGCGGTGGCTTTCCTGGGGCCGGCGGCCCTCTACATGATCTCCATGACCATCACGCCCGGCCCCAACAACGTGATGCTCACCGCCTCCGGGGCCAACTTCGGCTTCCTGCGCACCCTGCCGCACATGCTCGGCATCCTGGGTGGCTGCTTTCTGCTGTTCGCCGGTATCGCCCTGGGGCTGGGCCTGCTCTTCGAGCGCTACCCGCTGGTGCAGACGCTCCTGCGGGTAGTGGGCAGCGGCTACCTGCTCTATTTGGCCTGGCGCATCGCCACGGCGCCGCCGCCGGATCTGCGCCGGCGCGGCGAGGGGCGTCCGCTAGGCTTCTGGCAGGCGGCGGCCTTCCAGTTCGCCAACCCCAAGGCCTGGGTGATGGGGCTGGCGCTGATGGCGGGCTTCCTGCCCGGCGAGGGCAATACCCTGGTCAACGCCTTGCTGCTGGCCGGGTTCGCCGAACTGGTGGCGCTGCCCTGCATCGCGCTCTGGGCGGGCTTCGGCATGGCCATCGGCCGCTGGCTCGACACGCCGCGCGCCTGGCGAATCTTCAACGGCGTGATGGGGGCGCTCACCGCCGCCTGCGTGATCTTTATCCTGGGGTAAGAGGAGGGGAGATGAAGACGATAGGGCTGATCGGCGGCATGAGCTGGGAATCGACCCAGACCTACTACCGGCTCATCAACCAGGGGGTGAAGGCGCGCCTGGGCGGGCTGCACTCCGCCCGGCTGGTGCTCTACAGCGTGGACTTCGCCGAGATCGAGGCGCTGCAGCGCCGCGGCGACTGGGCGGCCACGGCGCAGATTCTCGGCGCGGCGGCCCGCTCCCTGGAGGCGGCCGGCGCCGACTTCCTGGTGCTGTGCACCAACACCATGCACAAGGTCGCCCCGCAGCTCGAGCAGGCCGTGGCGATTCCCCTGCTGCATATCGCCGATGCCACCGCCCGGGAGCTGCACCGACAGGGCGTGACCCGGGTGGGGCTGCTCGGCACCCGCTTCACCATGGAGCAAACCTTCTACCGCGAGCGCCTTGAGGCGCAGGGCATCCGGGTGCTGATTCCCGACGCCGCCCAGCGCGACCGGGTGCACGCCGTCATCTACGAGGAGCTATGCCGCGGCGAGATCCGCGCCGACTCCAGGGCCGCCTATCTCGAGATCGTGGCTTCGCTGGCCGGGCAGGGCGCTCAGGGTGTCATCCTCGGCTGCACGGAGGTCGGGCTGCTGATCCAGTCCGGCGATACGGACGTTCCCCTCTTCGACACTACCGCCATCCACGCCGAACAGGCGGTGGAGGAGGCACTCGTGACCCCGTAGTCATATCGCATGCCGGCGAATCCCCGTCGGATCGGCCACCATTGAAAAATCCTCGCCGGTTGTCGATCTGGGCCTTCCTCACGCGACTACGGGGTGAGAGGTCCCGGTAGAACTCAAGGGTGAATCGGCGTCGGCCACTCGGCCGCGGCCTTGTCCCTGGAGGGAAGCGACCGGGGCGGTACTCGACCTGGAACCCTGATGGAGGCGCCTATGACCACGATTGCCAAGAACACGATTTGCCTGTGGTACGAGCGCGATGCCGAGGAGGCGGCGAGGTTCTACGCCAGTACCTTTCCCGATTCCTCCGTCGGCGCGGTACATCGCGCACCGGGAGACTACCCAGCGGGCAAGCAGGGTGACGTCTTGACCGTCGAATTCACCGTGATGGGGATACCCTGCCTGGGGCTGAACGGTGGGCCGGGCATCCAGCACAACGAGGCGTTCTCGTTCCAGGTAGCCACCAAGGACCAGGCCGAGACCGATCGCTACTGGAAGGCCATCGTCGGCAACGGCGGCCAGGAGAGCGAGTGCGGCTGGTGCAAGGACAGGTGGGGCGTCGCCTGGCAGATTACCCCCATCGCGCTGACCAGGGCCTACACCAGCCCCGACCGCGCCGCCGCCAAGCGGGCGTTCGATGCCATGATGACGATGCAGAAAATCAACATCGCCGTGATCGAAGCGGCGGTTCGTGGCGAGAACCCGTCGGCCTGACAACGGCATGCAGCAGGCGGCGCTGCGTGCCGCCGCCGCTGCTGAGTGTTGACCGCCCAATCAAGGCCCCCGAGTCATTCACCTGGCTCGGGGGCCTTGCCACCACAGCGACCAATCGGGTGTGGCATCCATCGTCTTCGTCGCATACGCTGATTGGTTAAGGTCGCTTAGACGGCCAGGCGATATGCCACTACACGCAACGCAGGGACTACCGCAGGGATGGCAGGGAGCCATCGCGACTTGCCGGGTAGGGCGGTAGCGTGCCCGGTGTCCTTGGCACTTGAGATAACCACGCTCACCCGAGAGGGCTACGCACTCCCGCAAAGCCCTTGCCCAATACATGGGTATAGATCTGAGTCGTTTCTACGCTCTTATGGCCCAGCAACTCCTGTACCGTGCGGATATCCGTGCCCTGGTTCAGCAGCTGAGTGGCGAAGCTGTGCCTCAGGGTATGGCAAGAGCCTGGACGGGTAAGTGAAGCAGCACGCATGGCGTGCCTGACCGCTCTCTGCACCGCCGATGGATGGATATGGTGCAGCACCACCTTGCCGGCATCGTCGAAGCAAGGGCGGCTGGCGGGGAAGAGCCACTGCCAGGCCAGGGAGACACCGGCATTGGGGTACTTGCGATCGAGCGCGTGGGGCAGTGTCACCGGCACGCTCCCATGTATCAGTCGATCGTCAAGCTGATGTTCGGCCACGGTGATGCTGTGCTGTAGGGCGGGAATGCTGATCGCCGGGAGGAGGGTGGTTCGGTCCTTGTCGCCC
The DNA here is from genome assembly GCF_047795635.1 of Halomonas sp. HK25. Lineage (GTDB taxonomy): Bacteria > Pseudomonadota > Gammaproteobacteria > Pseudomonadales > Halomonadaceae > Halomonas. The sequence continues at coordinate 1,851,161 of NZ_CP181044.1, forward strand.
TTGCCGGCTCTCACTGTGATGATCTGGCGGTCGAAGTCGATATCGCGGACACGTAATCGGCACGTTTCGATGAGCCGCAGCCCTGAGCCATACATCAAGGTGGCCATCAGGTGCATGGGGCCGGACAGATGGCTCAACACGCGCATGACATCCTCGTGAGAAAGCACCACCGGAAGCCGGCGAGGGCGCTTGGCACGTGAGAACTCTCCGATATCTCCCAAGGGCTGGTCGAGTACGTGCCGATAGAGAAACACAAGGGCATTCAGCGCCTGATTCTGCGTGGCCGCCGCTACCCGGCGTTCCACTGCCAAATGTTCCAGGAAGGCGCGTACCTCCGCGCCGCCCATGCCGGCGGGATGCCGGACTCCGTGGAAGCGAATGAAATAGCGAACCCACACGACCCACACTCGATGCATGGATGTACATACAGTAATTGGCGCTGGCAAAACGCGCAAGCGCGCGAATTCGGTATAGGTGGCCAAGTTTTTCTTCGGGCATCATTAAATCAGAGGGTTAGCTGAAGAAAGGTTGCGCTGATAAGATTTTTGAACACGCATGCTCGTTCAAGTCAATGAACGAGCGCGCTGTCTAATACCGGTTGAACTAAACCGCTTCGCGGTAGCTGTCGCCGAATCCTGTCTTTCGCCTCATCGAACCACACTGTTCATTGACCCAGTTGGGTCAATGAACAGGAGTGACGACGATGACTGCCTTGCGACAGACGATGATCGAGGCCATGCGGCAGCATGGCTTCGCGCAACGCACCCACACTACCTACTTGACGGTGATCACGGACCTGGCGCGCTATTTCCACCGTCCGCCGGACACCTTGAGCACCGACGACCTGCAACGCTTCTTCAATCATCTGGTCCAGGAGCGCGGTTTGTCCCCCGCCAGCTGCCGCGTCTACTTGCACGGCGTGCGGTTCCTCTACTTGCAGGTGTTGCACTGGCCGTCGGTTGAGGTATCGCCGGTGGTGCCGAAGACACCGCAGCGAATTCCGGAACTACTGACCCGCGACGACGTCCGGCGGATCCTGGCCGCCTGCCACAACGCCAAGCATCGCATGATGCTCGAACTGTGCTACGGCTGCGGACTGCGCGTCAGCGAGGTCTGCCACCTGCGGGTTAGTGACATCGACAGCCAACGTGGCCAGCTGCGTGTCGCCCAGGGCAAGGGCGCGAAGGATCGCATGGTCCTGCTATCGGCGACCCTGCTCGATCGCTTGCGCGACTACTGGCGCGCCTATCGGCCGGCGACATGGCTATTCCCGAGCGCGCTGTTTCCGGATCGCGCGCTGCATCCGAGCGCACCGCAGAAGGCCTTTACCCAGGCCAAGCGCTTGGCCGGGGTCGAGCGGGTCGGTGGCATCCACAGCCTGCGCCATGCCTATGCCACGCATGTTCTGGAGCAGGGCATGCCCGTCCATCAGCTCCAGCGGCTGCTGGGCCACCGCAGCATCCAGTCGACGATGCGCTACCTGCACTGGCTGCCGGGCCAGCAAGGGGCGAGTCAGGGCCACATCGACCTGGTGGCCGGCCTGGAGGTGGGCCATGACTGAGTCCGCCACCCTTCAACAGGTTCTGACCCGCTTTCTCAACCCGGCCGGCCTCGATCTCCAGCGCCAACGTGTGTGCCGCCATCTGCTCGCCTGTCGCACCGAAGCGATGGGCGGGACGGTCTTGCAGTGCTCGGACTGCGACCACACCCAGCCGCACTACTTCGGCTGTCGTGATCGCCACTGCCCGCAGTGCCAGGGCCGCGCCATGCACCAGTGGGCCGAGCGTCAGCAGGCGAACATCCTGCCCGTGCGCTATTACCACGTCGTGTTCACCCTGCCGCACACCCTTAACGGCTGGGTCCAGCTTCACCCCGAGGTGATCTACCGGCGGCTGTTCCAGAGCGCCTGGCAGACGCTGCACACCTTCGGTCACGATCCCAAGCGTCTCGGCGGCGAGATGGGCATGAGTGCAGTGCTTCATACCTGGGGCCAGAACCTGAGCCAGCATGTGCACCTGCACTGCCTGGTACCCGGCGGTGCGCTGGGCGACGACGGCATCTGGCGAGAGGCGCGCAGCCACTACCTGTTTCCGGTCCGGGCCCTGTCACGCCACTTTCGCGGGCACCTGGTCAGTGGCCTGCGCCAGGCCGCTACTGCCGGCGAACTCCACCGGGTCACCCGGCCCGGCGACGTCGATGACCAGCTCAACGCCCTGATGGCGACGGAGTGGGTGATCTACAGCAAGGATTGTCTCGACCACACCGAGACGGTGGTGCGCTACCTGGCGCGCTACACACGCCGGATCGCCATCAGCAACGCCCGCATCCTCGCCGTGGACGACCACCAGGTGACCCTGCGCTACAAGGACTACCGCGACCGCGACCGACACAAGCCGCTCGTCCTCGCTGGCGAGGAGTTCGTGCGCCGCTTCCTGCTCCATGTCCTGCCCAAGGGGCTGATGCGGGTCCGTCACTACGGCTTTCTGGCCAATCGCTGCCGGCGACGACGCCTGGCACAGATCCGCCAGGCGTTGGCGGTCGTTGAGATGGAGCCGGATACCGCTACTACCGCCAGCGACAAGGATCCACCCTACACCTGCCCGCATTGCAGGCGACCGACGCTGCGGGTAATCGGGACCCTCGCACCTCGGCGACCCACACTCGGCCGACCATCCAACCACAGGGGGCAACGCTATCGAGCATGAGGTAACGCCAGACACACAACGGACTCGGCCAGACAACGGACTCGGCGATCCGGCCCGCATGCGGGTCGCGGCGTCGCTCGTCCCGGTGATGGCTTTTGACCAGCCGGCGCGTTACGTTGGGATAAATTGGGCGAGTAGGGGACCGAGATCATGACCAGAAATACTGCCCGAACGCGTCACAACAGCTCCGAATGCACGCGACTTGATGCTCCAGGCCGCACTCCTGCCGATACAATACCCTATAGAAGCTGCTTAGCAGCCTGATGGGCGGCTTAGTCCAACAGGCATTTATCCGCCATGCTCCGCACGGCGGATAAATGCTGAATAGTTAGGCAATCGAGGGAATATGTTTACCACTGTAGATAAGGTCGAAGGCTGGCAAGATCTCCAGTCCAAAGTGTGCCAGTTGTTTGATGAAATGGGCTACGAAACAGAAGTGGAGAAGACCGTTGACCTGGCTGGTCGTGGCAAAAAAGAAGTCGACGTTTTCATCAAAGATCCGTTAGCCAGCCACAACCAAATCTATTTAGTCGAGTGTAAACATTGGGACAGCCGAGTGCACCAAGATGTTGTCCATGGCTTTAAAACGGTGATGGAGGGTGCTGGCGCCAGCACCGGTTACATAGTGAGTAAAAAAGGCTTCCAGACTGGAGCATATGAAGCTGTTAGGTATACAAACATTCAATTGCTCACTTTCGAGGAGTTGCAGCATCTCTACGGCGAAGAATGGTTTCGTAAGAAGAAGGCGACATTAGAAGTTTTGCGAAAGCAACTAGGCGAAATATATGGTTTCCATTTTGAGCAAGGTAGCTTTCTGCCTATCATGAACAATGAAAAATTTATCTCGAACGGATTGGGCGAAAAGCTCGCATATTTTCACCACTGGGTAGGCGATTTGATGTTGGCAATCGCTGGTATTTACCCTGAGAGCTACTTGGGTCCAGAGCCCGTGCGCTTGGCTCAAGATCTGACTGACCCTCTAAAGGAGCTAGGTGGTTGGTTCGAGATCCCCACTGTTCGCGAGTATTTTGAATTAGTCGAGACTTCTGCGACGAAATGCCTCGCCGAGTTCAGGTCTCTCAGCGAAGAGGCAAACAAGCGAGTTGATGCCTTGGGCGATGAGAAGTTCAATGAACAGACCAATAAAACACTAAGACAGCTTGTGGAAGAAACACCCATAAGGGTGCTTAAGAACAAGGTATCTGATGAAGAGTATCAGCGATTGCTCAAGCTACTTGCCTAACCAATGCAGGCACGGCGACGCCCATTACATTGCGCCTTCTGCTCCATGCCATGGGCGCGCGTGCTGCAGGCGTTAGGCAGTCTCATTTAAGGAGGAACCAAATTGACACGCTATCCGGCAGACACACCAATCACACGAGAAGCCTTTGAATCATCGCGTTGGGGTGAAGCACTCGGTGCAGCTGCCCGAGAAGACTACTCATCCATGTGGCAATCTCTATCGACAGCAGCACGCGAGGCCGTGGATGGCGGCAGGCCAGAACAAGGGCGCGTTCTGTGGCTTCTCGCAGATGCCTGCTCAATGATGTTAAAGGCGGGAAGTATCAACGAGCCTTTTAAGCCTTTCATGGTCATGGATGGTAAACGCTCAGCGTTACCAGAAGATTTGGGAGACGATGAGATTGCCTTCCTTTCATCCATATATTGTGAACTAGGTGATCTTAAGCTTAAAGCTAGGATCGCTGACTTGGTCTGGCTCGTCGCTAAGCCACGAGACCCGCAAGCTGCTACGGCTGCCATAGACGCGTATAAGCACATTCCAATTACAACTGAGAGCTGGGTTAGAGACGGACGTGAATGCTGGGATCGAGCGATACAGCTGTGTCTTATGCTTAGAGCTGGTGCCGGAGATCGACTCCAAGAGATAGAGCAAGCACTCTTGAAAGGGCTTTTAGGATCTACCGTTGATGACGGCTACCTGCCAATTTGGATTTCTGATTTGCTGGATAAGCATCGTCTCGGAAAAGATCGCCATCAATATGTGGCTTCACATCTTGAAGCATTAGCAAAAACATATGCCGAATCTGGGAATATTCAACGCTCCCGCGACCTTTTCGAGGGGGCGGAACAGTGGCATACCCGTGCGGGAAACCATGAAAAAGCGGCTGAAATGACGGTATTCTGTGCCGAAGCTTGGGCAAATGAAGCTATCGGCAGGCAGTCTAGTGATTCAGCGCCAAGTCATATGGTAGCAGCGAGTTTTTATGAAAACGCTATCCAAAAATATAGGGCGGTACCAAAGGCCTACCGTGAAGCTCACAATGTCGATGCGCGAATCGCAGAACTTCGGACCGAGTTGAATAAGGCGGGAGAGCGGTCGCTAGAGGAAATGGGAGTGATTTCGTCTGAGCCAGTTGATATTTCAGAATTGGTTCAAAACGCGAGGAGAGCTGTTCGGGGCAAGCCTCCATTAGATGCCCTTCTGGCCTTGGCCAATATCTACCGGGGGGCAAAAGTCGAAAAAATCCGCGAGTTCTCACGGGAGTTGATGGCGCAACACCCTTTGCAGGCTTTGTTCGCGGCAACTCACATGTCTGCTGATGGCCGCGTGATTGCTAAAAGATCTGGAGTCGACTTTGGTTCAACCGATGCCGAAGAAAGTGCTTTGTGGGCCGAAACCGTCAAGCATTACATTATGGAGTTAGGAATTGTCGTTCAGGGTGATATCTGGCCTGCCTTGGAAATTGTCAGACTCGAACACCCAGTTCGGGAGCGAGATTTTGTCATGCTGGCTAGGCAATCCCCATTGATACCCTCTGGGCGAGAGCAAATCGTCGGTAAGGCGCTATATGCGGGATTCGATAACGATTTTATTACCGCGCTGCACATCTTAGTTCCTCAGTTGGAGCATCTGGTTAGATGTCATTTGAAACAGGCTGGTGTTCAAACCACTAACCTCGATAAAAACGGCATAGAAAATGAAAACGGTCTGAGTACATTGATGGAGAGTGACGCCGTCAAGGTAATCTTTGGTGATGATATGGCTTTTGAAATTAAGGCTCTATTCTGCGACCCATTTGGGCCGAACCTTCGAAACGAACTAGCCCATGGACTAATCGGCGTTGATCAAGCTCAGTCGACATATTCGATCTATGCTTGGTGGCTCATGTTGAAGATTGTATTCAATACATTTTGGAACGCACGACAACGACAGGCAGGCACCGAGAGTGAAGAGGCTGATGATCAGGCTCCGGGTGCCTAACAATCGGCTGCACAGCGACCGATTTTACGCCGCTTCGCGGCTCCAAACCGGCGCGTGAGCCGGGCGTTAGGCAAATGAAAAATAGGCTTTAATATGATCTGTATTGCTTGTGGTGAAGAGAAAGAAAAACTTGCGAAAAGCCACATTGTTCCAAACTTTGTTAGAAAGCGTTTAACTGGCGAGCCTGATAATAAAGGTAACAAAAAGTTTAAATTTAAATGGGGAGGTAGAGAAGATTTACCAAAGCAAGATCTCCCAAAGCCTTATCTCATGTGTAAAAAGTGTGATAATGATTTAGGTGCAAAAGTGGAAAGAGATATTGCACCCTTCATTATGCCTGATAAAGTTGACGACATGGCAAGTTGGGATAAGTTAGATATAGATACCTTAGACAACGTTAGGGTGTCAGGTGCTCCTTTTCATGTGGGTAAATATGTGTGCTCGAACAACGAGAAATCAATGCTTAATAAGTTCTCTATATCTGTTGCGTGGCGTGCTTTACATGCCATGGCAAAGGATGAACGGCCTTTGTCTAAAAAATTTCTGGATAGTGAGCGTGGTGTAAAAGTTAATAATGCCGCAATAAACCACATCTTCAATGATGAACCACCTTATGACTTGTATGGAGCTACCTTATACTACCTAAGACCTAGCCCTGTACCTTTTATCACAAATCAAATTGATGAGTACCCATTTGCATGGGTTGAACTAGGGGGCAATCAATCAGACCTTGGTATAGGTGTTATTTTTGGATGTTGGGTAATAATTTGGCCCTTAGGTAATGGTGGAATGTCTGAATACTTTGATCATTTAGATAGATTAGAAAAAGAGTGTTTTGAGTCATGGTTATTCCAAGTTAGATCAGAGTTAGCTAATGCGTAATTAGTCTAACAAGTTGTTTAAACGGACGTGGAATAGTTGGCTCGCACTCGTGCCTCGCAAATTTTAGGCAACTATTCCACGCCGCTTAACGAGGCGTTATATCTTTCGCCGCTGGGGCCAATATTGAAGCAATTATTTAAGTATATGAGTGAGCCCAGAGACCTCTTCAGTGATGGGTTCATTCGACTATCTCAGCCCGCAGTTTTGAATGACCCGTTCGAGGCTTCATTCTGTCGGGAAAGTTTGGAAGAGCTAGCCAGCCATTTCGACGATTCAATGGCACAAGATCCAGAATTCGGCAATTTGAGCTTTTCTCAGTATATCGAAATGCGGATGCATAATATCGGTGTTATATGCTTTTCCGAAAACAAAGAAAATCTATTGATGTGGGCTCATTACGCCAATGAGCACAAGGGGCTTGCTGTAGGTGTAGTGTCTACCCTTGGTAATGGTTCCATTTTTCAAAACCTTTTCAGAGCAGACACTTTAATAAATTCCTCTTGGTGCGAGGAGTACTCACCGTTCCATGGAACTCCTAAGCCGGTTTCCTACAGGAAAGGGCTAAGGTACAGAAACGATAAATTCGACTATGACTACTCAAATATCTCAGTGGAAGGTGCTGATAGAATACTCTATGAAGTATTTATGCAAAAAAGTGACGAATGGATTTATGAGCAAGAGCACCGAGTGGTCCTTAGGTTAGAGCAGGCAGACCGAGTAGTTCTTGAAAGTATTGATCTTATACCCAATGGGCGGGTTAAAGACCGAATTGTGTCTGCAGATTACTCTATGATCGATTTTGTTACAGGTCGAGTTGTCATTGACCTTTTGGAAATCCAAAATGATGCTGAGCGGCTATCCACTTCGATGCAGTTGGTAAAATTAAGTCGTAATCCCAATGTAGTGTATTTGATGAAGTTATCATCTAGCAGCATCAACAATTGCTTATTTGGCCTTAGGTCAGACTTCGAAAAAAAGAGTGTCCTAGGTGGTCACGCGTCCTCTACAGGCTATCTAGATGTCTGGAAAGCGAAGAAAAATCTGGAGTACTACAGCCTCGAGTTCCAAGAAATATAGCCAGGCTGTACAGCGACAGCTTTTTCGCTGCGGCTTCGCCTCCACTACAAAGCTGCGCGTGTTGGCGGCGTTATCTAATACGAACACCCCCGAGTCACTCACCTGGCTCGGGGGCTTTTCGTTGTAGCCAACGAACCCAACACAAAAAGCCCCCCGGCATGAGCGACATACCGGGGGCAAGGACAGAAGTCGTTTGAAGGGCAGGGCGCTGAGCCTGCCTGCCGTCAGCGGCTGGCCAGTGCCACCCCCACCTTGGAGCGGTTGGGCCGGCCGATGGCCTGGGTGATCCAGGTGCCGGTGGCGGCGAGGGCGTCGAGGTCGATACCGGTCTCGATACCGAGGCCGTTGAGCAGGTAGACCACGTCTTCGCTTGCCACGTTACCGGAGGCGCCCTTGGCGTAGGGGCAGCCGCCCAGGCCGGCGACGGAGCTGTCCACCACTGCGATGCCTTCCTCCAGTACCGCGTAGAGGTTGGCCAGCGCCTGGCCGTAGGTGTCGTGGAAGTGGGCGGCGAGCTGGGCCATGGGCACCTCGCGGCTCACCGCCTCGATCATGCGCTTGGCCTTGAGTGGGGTGCCCACGCCGATGGTGTCGCCGAGCGACACCTCGTAGCAGCCCATCTCATAGAGCGCCTTTGCTACCTCGGCCACCTTGGCCGGGGCGATCTCGCCCTCGTAGGGGCAGCCCAGCACGCAGGAGACGTAGCCGCGCACCCGCACGCCGGCTGCCTGTGCGCGCTCGAGCACCGGCTCGAAGCGGGCCAGGGACTCAGCCACGGAGCAGTTGATGTTCTTCTGGGAGAAGGCCTCGGAGGCGGCGCCGAACACGGCGACCTCCTCGACCCCGCACTCGAGGGCCGCTTCCAGCCCCTTGAGGTTGGGGGTCAGCGCCGCGTAGGTGACGCCGTCCAGCCGCGCCAGGTTCTGCATCACCTGGCGGTGGTCGGCCATCTGCGGTACCCACTTGGGCGAGACGAAGCTGGCCGCCTCGATGTAACTGATTCCGGCCGCACCCAGGCGCTCGATCAGCTCCAGCTTGATGGCGGTGCTGATCGGCTCGGGCTCGTTCTGCAGCCCGTCGCGGGGGCCGACCTCGACCAGGCGCACCTGTTGGGGAAATGCCATGGTTCTCTCCTTACTCGTCCGGGGCGAACTCGAGCAGCACGTCGCCCTGGCCCACGGTGTCACCGGCCTGGAAATGGAAGCTTGCCACCTGGCCGTCGGCGGGGGCGTTCATGGTGTGCTCCATCTTCATGGCTTCCATGACCATCAGCGGCATGCCTTTCTCCACCTTCTGGCCCGGCTCCACCAGCAGTGCCACCACGGTGCCGTGCATGGGGGCGGTCAGGGTGGACTCCGCCTCGTGCTGGCCGTGGTCGATGGCGTCGATGCGGCGCCAGAACAGGCGGGTCTCGCCGCGCGGGTCGACCATCACCACCACGTTGCCGTCGCGTCGCGCCTGCAGGCGGCGGCGGTGGCCGTTGAGGGTGACCGCCACGGCGTCGCCTTCCAGGTGTTGCAGGCGCGCGGTGAGGGTCTCGCCGTCGATGGTCAGGTGCCAGGGGTCGGCGTCGGTCTCGCGGGTGCCCTCGACCACCACCACGCCCTCGGCAACCGGTGACTGGGCATTGGTCAGGTTCTGGCCGGTGGGGCACAGGGCGATACGGATGGTGTGCGGAGCGTTGAGGCGGAAGCCGTCGTGGCGATCCCAGGGGGAGTCGGTCTCGCACTCGCGGGACAGCTGGTTGAGGCCGATCAGCGCGGCACCGGCGTAGGCGTTGATGTCGTACTCCACCGGGGCGAAGAGGGTGGCCTCGTTCTTCTCGATAAAGCGCGTGTCGAGTTCGCAGTTTCTGAACGATGGATGCGTCGCCAGGCGCTGCAGGAAGGCACGGTTGGTGACCACGCCCTGCACGTCCAGGGCCGCCAGCGCCCGGTTGAGGGTGGCCAGTGCCTGGTCGCGGTCGTCGCCGTGGACGATCAGCTTGGCGAGCATCGGGTCGTAGTGCATGGAGACCACGTCGCCGGTCTCCACGCCGCTGTCCAGGCGCACCTTGCTGGGATCCAGGCCGGCGCCCTGGAGGTCCATGGCGAAGCGGGTCAGTTCACCGGTGGCGGGCAGGAAGTCCTGCTCCGGGTCCTCGGCGTAGAGGCGTGCCTCGAAGCTGTGACCGGTGATGGTCAACTCCTCCTGCGCCAGGGGAAGTGCCTCGCCCATGGCCACGCGCAGCTGCCACTCGACCAGATCCTGGCCGGTGATCATCTCGGTGACCGGGTGCTCCACCTGCAGGCGGGTGTTCATCTCCATGAAGAAGAACGACCCATCGGCATCCAGCAGGAACTCCACGGTGCCGGCGCCCACGTAGCCGATCTCGCGGGCGGCGCGCACGGCGGCCTCGCCCATCTCGCGGCGCAGCTCTGGGCTCATGCCGGGCGCCGGGGCCTCCTCGAGCACCTTCTGGTGGCGGCGCTGCACGGAGCAGTCGCGCTCGAACAGGTAGACGCCGTTGCCGTGGCTGTCGCAGAACACCTGGACCTCCACGTGGCGGGGCTGGGTCAGGTACTTCTCGATCAGCATGCGCTGGTCGCCGAAGGCGGCCTGGGACTCGCGGCGGCAGCCGTCCAGGGCGGCCTGGAAGCCCTCGGCGGACTCGACCACGCGCATGCCCTTGCCGCCGCCACCGGCGCTGGCCTTGAGCAGCACCGGGTAGCCGATCTTGTCGGACTCGGCCTTGAGCAGGGCGTCGTCCTGGTCGTCGCCGTGGTAGCCCGGCACCAGCGGCACGCCAGCGTGGGACATGCGTTCCTTGGCGGCGGATTTGTCGCCCATGGCGGCGATGGCCGAGGCGGGCGGGCCGACGAAGGTGATGCCGGCCTTCTCGAGGGCATCCACGAAGGGGCCATTCTCGGAGAGGAACCCATAGCCGGGGTGGATGGCGCCGGCGCCGGTGCGGCGTGCCGCCTCGATCACCGCCTCGACCTTGAGATAGCTCTCGCGGGCGGCGGCGGGGCCGAGGCGCACGGCCTCGTCGGCCTCGCGCACGTGGCGGGCATTGGCGTCGGCGTCGGAGTAGACGGCCACGGTGCGCAGGCCCATGGCGCGCGCGGTGCGCATCACCCGGCAGGCGATCTCGCCGCGGTTGGCGACCAGCAGGGTATCGAATTTCTTCACTTCATGGGTCATGAGCGGGGCTCCGCGGCGTTCTGCTGTTGTTGACGATCGGCGGGTGTATTCCAGTCGGGGCGGCGCTTCTCGAAGAAGCTGGCCAGGCCCTCCTGGCCCTCGGCGCTGACGCGCAGTTCGGAGATCACCCGGCAGGTGTGTTCGCGGGTGGCCTGGCTGTCGGGCGCGCGGGCGACCTCGGCGAGCAGCGCCTTGGTGGCGCGCTGGGCCTGGGGCGAACCGCCCAGCAGGATATCGAGGATCGCCTCCACGGCGGCGTCCAATGCATCATGCTCCGCCACCTGGTGCACCAGGCCCAGGGCCAGGGCAGTAGTGGCGTCCATCACCTCGGCGGTCAGCGCATAGCGGCGCATCTGGCGGGAACCGATGGCGCGCTGCACGTAGGGGCTGATCACCGCGGGCGACAGGCCGATCTTCACCTCGGAGAGGCAGAACTTCGCCTTCTCGGAGGCGACGACCAGGTCGCAGCAGGCGGCCAGGCCCACGGCGCCGCCGAAGGCCGCGCCCTGCACGCGGCACAGGGTCGGGCAGGGCAGGGTGTCGAGCCCGTGCATCAGCGCGGAGAGCTTGCGCGAGTCGGCGAGGTTGCCGTCGAAGTCATACTCGACCATGCGCTTCATCCAGCCGAGGTCGGCCCCGGCGGAGAAGCTCTTGCCCTCGGAGCCCAGCACCACCGCGCGAACCTCGCCGTGGTGGGCGGCCTTGTGCAGCCGCTCCAGGTGGGCATTGAGTTCGGCGATCAGGCTGTCGTCGAAGGCGTTGTGGACCTCGGGGCGCTCCAGCGTGAGCCAGGCGATGCCGCGGTCATCGAGTTCCAGTCTTGAGTAGGTAGGGGTATCTGACATCTCGAACCTCGTTAGCAAAGCTGGAAGCTGGAAGAGCGGCGCTTCGCGCCTGGAAGCTGGAAGAAACCCCGATACCTTGCCGCTGCAGCGTGAGGAGGAGTCTTCCAGCTTATCGCTTCAAGCTTCCAGCTCCCTTGCGAAGCAAGGGGATTACATCCGGAACACGCCGAACTTGGTCTCTTCGACCTCGGCATTCATGGCCGCGGCCAGCGACAGGCCCAGCACGTCGCGGGTCTGGGCCGGGTCGATGACCCCGTCGTCCCACAGCCGCGCGCTGGCGTAGTAGGGGTGGCCCTGGTGCTCGTACTGCTCGCGGGTGGGCTGCTTGAAGGCCTCTTCTTCCTCCTTCGTCCACTCGCGGCCCTCGCGCTCGATCTGCTCGCGCTTGACCTGGGCCAGCACGCCGGCGGCCTGTTCTCCACCCATGACGGAAATCCTGGCATTCGGCCACATGAACAGCAGGTTGGGGTCGTAGGCGCGGCCGCACATGCCGTAGTTGCCGGCGCCGAAGCTGCCGCCGATCAGCACGGTGAACTTGGGCACCCGGGCGCAGGCCACCGCGGTGACCAGCTTGGCACCGTGCTTGGCGATGCCCTCGTGCTCGTACTTGGAGCCCACCATAAAGCCGGTGATGTTCTGCAGGAAGATCAGCGGAATCTTGCGTTGCGCACACAGCTCGATGAAGTGGGCGCCCTTGACCGCCGATTCGGAGAACAGCACGCCGTTGTTGGCGACGATGCCCACCGGGTAGCCGTGGATATGCGCGAAGCCGGTGACCAGGGTGTCGCCGTAGTAGCGCTTGAACTCGTCGAAGTCGGAGTCGTCGACGATGCGCGCGATCACCTCGCGAACGTCATAGGGCTTCTTGAGATCGGTACCGACGATGCCGTAGATCTCGCTCGGGTCCAGACGCGGGGGCTTGGGTTCCTGCATCTTCAGCTGACCGCGCTTCTGCCAGTTGAGGCGCGAGATGCAGGCGCGGCAGAGCTGCAGGGCGTGGGCGTCGTTCTCGGCGTAGTGGTCGGCCACACCGCTCTTCTTGGCGTGCACGTCGGCGCCGCCCAGGTCCTCGGCGCTGATGCTCTCGCCGGTGGCGGCCTTCACCAGGGGCGGGCCGCCCAGGAAGATGGTGCCCTGCTCACGGACGATGATCGACTCGTCGGCCATGGCCGGCACGTAGGCGCCGCCGGCGGTGCAGGAGCCCATGACCACGGCGATCTGCGGGATGCCCTCGGCGGAGAGGGTGGCCTGGTTGTAGAAGATGCGGCCGAAGTGGTCGCGATCCGGGAAGACCTCGTCCTGGCGGGGCAGGAAGGCGCCACCGGAGTCGACCAGGTAGATGCAAGGCAGGCGATGCTTGCGGGCGATCTCCTGAGCGCGGATGTGCTTGCGCACGGTGAGCGGGAAGTAGGTGCCGCCCTTGACGGTGGCGTCGTTGGCGACGATCACGCACTCGACGCCGTTGACGCGGCCGATGCCGGTGACCACGCCGGCGGCGGGAATCGACGAATCGTACATCTCGTGGGCGGCCAGCGCCGAGAACTCGAGGAAGGGGGAGCCCTCGTCGATCAGGTGGTCGATGCGGTCGCGCACGAACAGCTTGCCGCGAGATTCGTGGCGCACGCGCGCCTTCTCACCGCCGCCCTGGGCGATGGCCGCGGTCAGCTCGCGCAGCTTCATCACCTCGGCGCGCATGGTCGCCACGTTGGTCTGGAAGCCGTCGCTGCGCGGATTGATCTGGGTCTGCAGAATTGCCATACATCTCTCCGAGATGGGCCGGAAGCTTGAAGCCGGAAGCTGGAAGAAACCCCGTGGGGAGAGTCGTCGCCTCTTACAGCTTCAAGCTTCCAGCTTCTAGCTTATTTTGATTCGTTGAAGAGTTCGCGGCCGATCAGCATCCGGCGGATCTCGCTGGTGCCGGCGCCGATCTCGTAGAGCTTGGCATCGCGCAGCAGGCGACCGGTGGGGTACTCGTTGATGTAGCCGTTGCCGCCGAGCAGCTGGATGGCGTCCAGCGCCACCTGGGTGGCCTTCTCCGCACAGTAGAGGATGACGCCGGCGGCGTCCTTGCGGGACGTCTGGCCGCGATCGCAGCCGGCGGCCACCGCATAGAGGTAGGCGCGGCAAGCGTTCAGGGTGGTGTACATGTCGGCGATCTTGCCCTGCACCAGCTGGAACTCGCCGATGGCTTGGTCGAACTGCTTCCGCTCGTGGACGTAGGGCACCACGATGTCCAGGGCGGCCTGCATGATGCCGATGGGGCCGGCGGCCAGCACGGTGCGCTCGTAGTCGAGGCCGCTCATCAGCACGCGCACGCCACGGTTCAGCTCGCCGAGAATGTTCTCTTCCGGAACCTCGCAGTCCTGGAACACCAGCTCGCAGGTGTTGGAGCCGCGCATGCCCAGCTTGTCGAGCTTCTGGGCGGTGGTGAAGCCGGGCATGTCCTTCTCGATGATGAAGGCGGTGATGCCCTTGGAGCCGGCCGCCGGGTCGGTCTTGGCGTAGACCACCAGCACATGGGCGTCGGGACCGTTGGTGATCCACATCTTGTTGCCGTTGAGCACGTAGCGGTCGCCGCGCTTCTCGGCGCGCAGCTTCATGGAGACCACGTCGGAGCCGGCACCCGGCTCGGACATGGCCAGCGCGCCGACGTGTTCGCCGGTCATCAGCTTGGGCAGGTACTTGGCCTTCTGCTCGGGGCTGGCGTTGATCTTGAGCTGGTTGACACAGAGGTTGGAGTGGGCGCCGTAGGAGAGGCCTACCGAGGCGCTGGCCCGGGAGATCTCCTCCAGGGCGATGCAGTGTGCCAGGTAGCCCATGCCGGTGCCGCCATCCTCCTCGGAGACGGTGATGCCGAGCAGGCCCATGTCGCCGAACTTCTGCCAGAGGTCGTTGGGGAACTCGTTCTTCTCGTCGATCTCGGCGGCGCGCGGGGCGATCTCGTCGCGGGCGAAGGCGTTGACCTGGTCGCGCAGCATGTTCAGTTCGTCGTCGAGGCCGAAGTCGAGGGGCTGGTAGGGCGTATGCATGAGCGGGGCTCCATTCTTGTCGGGTATCGTGGCGCCTTGGCTCCGCGGCGGGAGGCGGGCGGGCACAACGGGGCGCGTCGGGTGGTAAAACCGTGATGGCACAAGACTAGGTCAGGTTGACGTTAACGTAAAGTGCAGCCATTGACGGCTTAGACGAATGTCTCAATCTCTGGGGCATGGAGGCGAGGGAGAAACCCAGAACGCAACTCAGAACGCAACTCAGAACGCAACTCAGGAACGCAACTCAGGAACGCAACTCAGGAACGCAACTCATGAACGCAGGAAGAGGGGCAGCCGACATGGCTGCCCACTAAGAGCCTTACCCGGCCAGCAAGGTGATCAGATGGTGGTAGAGCGGGATGCCGACGATCACGTTGAGCGGGAAGGTGAAGCCCAGGGCAGCGAGCATCGCCAGACCGATGTTGGCCTGGGGAATGGCGGTGCGCATGGCGGCCGGGGCGGCAATATACGAGGCGCTGGCGGCCAGTGCCGTGAGGATCAGCAGCGAGCCCGTGGGCAGGCCCAGTGCCAGGCCGACAGCCAGGCCGGCCAGGGACAGCAGGGGCGGGGCAACCAGGGCGAAGGTGAGCAGCCGCCAGTGATGCCAGGGGATGGGGCGCAGGGTCTCGGCGGCGGTCAGGCCCATCTGCAGCAGGAAGAGGGCGAGCACGGCGTGGAAGGCGCCGGTGAGCAGGTCGGTGACGTTGGCGCCCTCCATGGGGCCGTACATGGCACCGATCACCGCGCCGCCGGCCAGCAGGATCACCCCGCGGTTGGTCAGCGTCTCGTGCCAGATGCCCTGCATCGCCTCGCCGGGCTCGGCGCCCTTGTATCGGCGAAAGATCGCGATGGCCACCATGATCGCCGGCAGCTCCATCATCACCAGATAGAGGGTGACCTCGGCGCCGATCGGCAGGCCGCGCCCCTCGGCGAAGGCCAGCGCCACGGCAAAGGTGCCCGCACTCACCGAGCCGTAGTGGGCGGCGAGGCTGGCGCTGTCGGCGGGGGAGAGCCGCACCAGCCGGCGCAGCACCGGCATCAGCACCAGCGGGATCAGCGCGCCGAGGGCGGCCACGGCCAGCAGTTCCGGCACCAGCGACCAGCCCAGGTTGCCGTAGAGCGCCATGCCGCCCTTGAGGCCGATGGTCAGCATCAGCAGCAGGCTCAGGGTGTCATAGGCGGCCTTGGGGATGGCCAGGTCGGACTTCACCACGCCGGCCAGCAGGCCGAGCAGGAAGAACATCACCACGATATCGGGCATGGGGGACTCTCAGCGTCGGGTAGCAGGAACGCTGCGGATTGTGCGGAGCCGGGCTTATTGATACCAATTGTTTTAAATGCAATGCAGTATAGATGATTATCTATATGCCGGGGTCCGACATGAATATCCGACACTTCACCTTCCGGCTGCTGCAGGTCCATGTGGCGGTGGTCGGCGCCGGCTCGATCAGCGAAGCGGCGCGCCGACTGCACCTTACCCAGCCTACCGTCTCCCAGCAGCTCAAGCGGCTGGCCGAGGCGGTGGGCGAGCCGCTGCTCGAGAGTCGCCAGGGGCGGCTGGTGCCTACCGAGGCGGGCGCCGAACTCTACCGGGCCAGCCGCGAGGTACTGGGACGTTTCGCCGACTTCGACGACTACCTGGCCGCGCTGCGCGGCGGCGAGCGGGGGCGCTTCTCCATCGCCCTGGTCAACACCGCCCAGTACGTGCTACCGCGCCTGCTCGGCCCCTACAGCCAGGCGTTTCCCGAGGTCGATGTCACCGTGCATATCGGCAACCGCCGCCAGATGCTGACCCGCTTCGAGCGCCAGGAGGATGACCTCTATGTGTTCAGCCATCCGCCATCGCTGGCCCATGCCCTGGCCGGGCGTTTCCTGCGCAACCCGCTGGTGGCGGTGGCGCCCCGTGGGCACCGACTGGCCGGGCGCGAGCACATCACCATGGATGAGCTGCTGGCGGAGCGCTTCCTGCTGCGCGAACCCGGCTCGGCCACCCGCATGCTGTTCGAGAGCTGGCTGCAGGAGCAGGGGCTGACCCTGGGGCCGACCCTGCAGATGGCCAGTAACGAGGCGATCCGCGTGGGGGTCGCCGCCGGCATGGGGCTCGCGGTGCTCTCCGAGCACGTGCTGCCGCCGGAGCATCCCGATATCACTATCCTGCCGGTGGCGGGCCTGCCCATCGAGAGCCACTGGCAATTCATCGTGCGCCGCGACCGCCGCCTCTCCCACGCGGCGCTGGGCTTCCTGCGCTTCGCCGAGGGGCACTTGCAGGAGTGCGTGGAGGCGCGCTTCATCAGCAACGAGCTCGAGGGTCTGTTGGGACGGTTGGAGGTGGCGGGGGCGGCCGCTTCAGCGTGAGCTGGACATCGGTATTCTATCGAAAGCAGGCGTGATAGCCTGCTTTTTCAGCCTGCCTGGCAGCTTGCAAATACAGCAGGGAGAGATGACCGATCGCGGTCAATAGCCACATAGGAATCAGTGTTCTGCTATGGCCAGTTTCGCTTCGACGACTTCCAGGATTGCAGAGGCGGAAGCCTACCAGGACAAGATCCTGCCCGGGGTCTCACGCACCTTTGCCTTCACCATCCCTCAGCTCCCGGCCGACCTGCGCAAGGTGGTGACCAATGCCTACCTGCTTTGCCGTATTGCGGACACCCTGGAGGACGAACCGTCGCTTTGCGCGTTACAGAAGGCCGACTTCCATGAACGGTTTCTGGCGGTGCTGAGAGGGGAGGAAGAGGCCCAGAATTTCGCCAGGCAGGTCACGCCGCTACTCTCTGAAGCCACGTCGCCGGATGAGCGAGAGTTGATGGCCAAGACGTCATTGATCGTGCGCTGCACCCACAGTCTCCCTGCGCCACAACAACTCGTACTGGTCAAGTGCGTGAGCATCATGTGCCGGGGCATGGGCCGCTATCAGGCTAATGCCAGCCTGGAAGGCTTGGCTGACCTGGGAGAGGTGGACCGCTACTGCTATCACGTGGCAGGCGTCGTGGGTGAAATGCTCACTGAGCTATTCTGCCAGCATTCAGGCCCAATACATGAGAAGCGTGCCGAGATGCTGGTCCTGGCGCCTTCGTTCGGAGAGGGCCTGCAGCTCACCAATATACTCAAGGACCTGTGGGATGATTGGCAACGTGGCGTCTGTTGGCTACCGCGCAAGGAGTTTCGGGAACTTGGTGTGGATTTGGCCAGCATGACGCCGGGACGCAACGACCATGAATTCGCAGAGGCACTGGGCTACATGATCGGTATTGCGCATGCCCATTTACGTAACGCCTTTCACTACACCCTGTTGATTCCACCGCAGGAGCTGGGCATCAAGCGCTTCTGCTTATGGGCCATTGGCCTTGCCGTGCTCACACTCAGGCGGATACATGCTCGGCCAACGTATCGCACTGGCCAACAGGTCAAGGTGTCACGACGCACCGTCAAGGCCACCATCGTCAGTACTAGCCTGGCGGCACGTCATGACGGGATGCTCAAGCTGCTGTTCAGCGGTGTGACCAGGGGGTTGCCGCTCAGGCCACTTTCGGGGCCGAGTCCGGAACTGAGTGCCTGGTCTTCCGAGCCCTGTGTGGGTGGCGATTTTCCGACTGCAATTGATGGTCGACTGCTACGCAATGGCGATCAGTAGTCCATGGAGGTGACGATTGGGTAAAACAGGCGCAAGCGAGCGCGACGAGACCGTTTCCTTCGATGATGAGGAGCTGATCCTGGTCGATGACGAGGACAGGGAGCTGGGGCATTTGAGCAAAGACAAGTGCCACGAAGGCGACGGTGTGCTGCATCGTGCCTTCTCGCTGTTCGTGTTCAACCATGACGGTGAGCTTCTTCTTCAGCAGCGCGCGGCTGGCAAGCGCTTGTGGTCGCTTTACTGGTCCAACAGCTGCTGCAGCCATCCACGCCGAGGCGAGCGCATGGACGAGGCGGTTCACCGGCGACTATGGCAAGAGGTCGGCATCGAGGCGGAGCTCGATTACCTCTACAAGTTCCGCTATCAGGCTCAGTACGACTCGAGCGGAGCCGAGCACGAGTTGTGCTGGGTCTATCTGGGGATCAGTGACAAGGAGCCACGCCCCAACCGCCAGGAAATCGCCGACTGGTGCTGGATATCGCCAGCAAGGCTGGATGCCGAGCTGGTCTCGCGTCCGGAACGCTATACGCCCTGGTTCAAGATGGAGTGGACGCGGTTACGAAGTGAATTTGCGGATGAGCTGAAGAGATATATCCGATAGGTCAGCGACGAAAATACTCCTTGAGCCTCTCCAGTTCCGCCTCCGACCAGCCGTCGGGTTCGGTGAGGGCCACCCAGGCATCGATGTAGTGCTCGGCGGCGATCTCGTGGCCATACCCCGGCGGGGCACTGCCGGTGGCCAGGTCGGCGAGCAGCTGCAGCATGGTGACGATGGGGTACCAGTGCAGGTCCGGGGAGACGTCCGGGCCGCGCGGCTCGCGCATCCAGTCGGGCTCGCGGTAGAGCGAACTGGGTGCGAAGAAGGTCACCGGGTCGCTGGCGTACTGCAGGTAGGCGATACGGAAGTCTCCCCAGTCTTCGTCATGGTCCAACAGGTCGGTGTGCTGGTTCATGAAACGCACGACCCGGCCGTCTCGGAAGCGGGGCAGCCAGGCCGGGGAGCCCGGGTCGCGGTCGGCGGTGACGCTGCGCCAGGTGTCGCTGCGAAAGGGGGGGCCACTCCACAGGGCGCCCTGGAAGGGGTCGTCGATGATGTCGTAGAGGTCGAAGGCGCTGTCCGAGTTGAGCGCTCCCAGGCTCAGGCCATGCAGGTAGAGGGCAGGGCGCTCGGCCTGCGGCAGCGCGGACCAGTGGTCGTAGACCGCCTGGAAGAGCGCGCGGGCCATCTCGACGCCGTACTCCCCCTCGGTGAGCAAGGCCAGTGGGCTCGGCAGGTAGGAGTACTGGGCGGTGACGGTGGCCACGTCGCCGCGGTGCAGGGCCTCGAGGGTGTTCTGGGCGCCGGGGTCCAGCCAGCCACGCCCGGTGGGGGTGGCCAGCAGCAGCAGCGAACGCTCGAAGCCGCCGACCCGAATCAGTTCCGCCAGGGCCAGCTCGGCGCGCTCCTTGGGCGTCTCGGCGGCGTTGAGGCCCACGTAGACGCGGATCGGGCGCTGGGCCGGCTCGCCCAGGACCTCGCTCAACCGATCGGCGCCGGGCGTGGCCGTGATGAAGCGGCGGCCCCGCAAGCCGAGTCCCTCCCAGCTGATCAGCGAGGCGTCACTGCCGGACAGCTGCGGGTCCGTGGGTGGGTCGATGTCATCGGGCATCAGCCGGTCGACCTGCTGGTAGGAGTTGTCCAGAGCGCGCAGGGTCAGGGCGAAGATCACCCCGTCGATGACGGCCCAGAACAGCACGATGGCGGCCACCAGGCTCACCATATGGGAGACCCGCCGGGGCACGTGGCGGCGCAGGCGCCGTGACAGCGAGCGGAAGGTGCGGCGGAACAGCCGGGCCAGCAGCAGCACGGCGATGAAGACCAGCGAGGCGACCAGGGCCACGCTGATGGGACGTGTACCGTCCACCGGATCCATCTCCATCAGCGTGCGGATGCCCTCTTGCCAGCCGGAGGCTCGCCACAGGAAGACCCCGGCCGCCAGCAGGCAGAAGACGCTGGCCACCAGCTTGATGCGCTGGAGGAGGCGCCTGCCGGGCTCGGGCAGTTCCAGGTAGTGCCACAGCCAGTGGCCACCGATCCCCAGACCGTAGCCGGCGGCGAAGGAGAGTCCGCTGATCACCCCCTGCACCAGCCAGGGCCGCGGCAGCAGGCTGGGGGTGAGGGAGAAGGCGAAGAACAGGGTGCCGACCAGCAGGCCGGTCACCGATAAAGCCCTGAGCAGTGACATGGACGGTTCCTTTTGTCCGAAAAGGGGGCCCGGATAGTGACATTAGCCCTATCGTATCAAATCACGGGAGCCTGACGGATTCGGCCGAGTGCGAAGAGCGCCTCGGCCGCTTGTCGGATGTTTCGGGTCAGTCGGAGTGGGCATTGGGGAAGAACAGCGGCTCGCCGTTGACCTCGAAGTCGGCGATGGCCTGCTGGCCCTCGTCGGAGAGCAGCCAGCGGTGCCACTGTTCGGCCAGGTCGTGCTCGAGGTGGGGATGGCGCTCGGGGTCGATCAGCACGCTGCCGTATTGATTGAACAGCGCCGCGTCGCCCTCGAAGAGCAGCGCGAGGTTCTGTGGATTCTGGAAGGCGACCCAGGTGGCGCGGTCGCTCAACACGTAGGCGTCCATGGCGGCGGCGGTATTGAGCGTCGGGCCCATGCCGCTGCCGAGCTCGCGGTACCAGGCGCCGCCAGGCTCGATGCCGGCGCTCTTCCATAGCCGCTGTTCGGCGCGGTGGGTGCCGCTGTCATCGCCCCGGGAGGTGAACGCTGCCTGGGCATCCGCGATCCGCGCCAGGGCTTCGGCCACCGTCTCGGCATCGGCAATGCCGGCCGGGTCATCGCCGGGGCCGATCAGCACGAAGTCGTTGAACATCACGTCGGCGCGCTCGGTGCCGAAGCCCTCGGCCACGAAGGTCTCTTCGCCCCTGGTGTCGTGGACCAGCAGGCTGTCGGCGTCGCCGCGCCGGGCGATTTCGAAGGCCTGGCCGGTACCCACGGCCACCACCCGTACCTGGATGCCGGTGGCCTCGGCGAAGGCCGGCAGCAGGTGGCCGAAGAGCCCGGATTGCTCGGTGGAGGTGGTGGAGGCCAGGACGATATGGTCGTCGCTGGCCTGTGCCGGGCTCATGCCGGCCAGGCCGCACAGCACGGCCAGGGCCAGGGTGGTGAGGGCCAGGGGGCGTTCCATCATCGGTGGTTCCTGGTTGTTGAAATGGTTGTTGGAATGGCTGTTGGAATGGCTGTTGGCCAGATCCCCTGGAGCGGTGGCTACCAGACCAGCTCGCCGCGCAGGAAGGCCTGCCCCTCAGGGGTCTGCGGCTCAGCGAAGAAGCGCTCGGCGGGGGTGTGCTCGATAAGCCTTCCGCCGTAGAGCAGCACCACCTCGTCGGCGAGGCGGCGCGCCTGGTTCAGGTCATGGGTGGTCATGACGATGCGCGTGCCGCGCCCGTGGAAGTCGAGCACGGCGGCTTCCACGGCCCGGATCGCCGCCGGGTCCAGCGCCGAGGTGGGCTCATCCAGGAACAGCACCTCGGGGCGGGTCAGCCAGGCCCGGGCCAGGGCCAGGCGCTGCTGCTCGCCGCCGGAGAGCACCCGGGCCGGGCGCTTCTCCAGCGCGGCCAGGCCGAAGCGCGCCAGTGCCGCCCGGGCCCGCTCACGGCGTTCGCCACGGGGCGTGCCGGTGACGGCCAAGGTGTAGGTGAGGTTGTCCAGGGCGGAGCGACGCAGCAGCACCGGGCGCTGGAAGACCATGGCCTGGCGGGGCGTTTCGCCCTCCCACAGGAGCCGGCCCGCGCTGGGAACGAGCAGGCCATGGGCCAGGCGCAGCAGCAGGCTCTTGCCGGCGCCGTTGGGGCCCATCACCAGGGTGCGCCGACAGCCCGTCAGCCGCAGGCTCAGCGGGTGCAGCAGCAGCTGGTCGCGGTGGGTGACGCTCACCGCCTCGAAGTCGAGAGGCGCGATATCGGTAGCGGTGGCGGTCCGCAGCATGTCGTTCATCCCAGCCTCCGGCGTGCCGTCTCGCCGACCAGATGGGCGGCGGCGTTGATCAGCAGCACCAGCCCCAGCAGCACCAGGCCGAGACCCAGGGCCAGCGGCAGGTTGCCCTTGCTGGTCTCCAGCACGATGGCGGTAGTCATCACCCGGGTAACCCCATCGATGTTGCCGCCGACGATCATCACCGCGCCGACTTCGGCGCTGGCGCGACCGAAGCCGGCCAGTATCACGGTGAGCAGCGAGAAGCGGGCGTCCCACAGCAGGGTGGGCATCATGCGCGGCCGGGAGACCCCCAGCGAGCGCAGCTGGTCGCGGTACTCGCCGTGGAGCTCCTCGATCTGCTGGCGGGTCAGTGCGGCGATGATCGGCAGGATCAGGATCACCTGGGCGATGACCATGGCGGTGGGAGTGAACAGCAGCCCGAACTGGCCCAGGGGGCCGGCCCGGGAGAGCAGCAGGTAGACGCTGAGACCCGCCACCACCGGCGGCAGGCCCATCAGGGCGTTGAGTGCCACGATGATGACGCTGCGCCCGGGGAAGCGCCACAGCGCCAGCGCCGCGCCCAGGGGCAGGGCGAACAGCGAGGCGATCAGCACCGCGCTCAGCGAGACCTGGACGGAGAGCGCGACGATGCCGAGCAGCACCGGGTCCATGCCCAGGATCAGGGCCAGGGCAGTCTGGAAGGCGTTGGCATCGGCGGGCATTGCGTTCTCCTGTTATTGTCATTGCATTCTGTGCGTTGAGACGGCGCTTCGCACCCATCGTTGGAATCCATGCAGCCTTGTGCATGATTAACGCCGCTGCGCCGCCAGGACCGGAGATGCCCCATGGAGAGTGGCTCGACCCACGCTTACCTGACCACCGCCGAGGTGGCCGACTACCTGCGCCTCAAGGAGCGCAAGGTCTACGACCTGGTGCGCCAGGGGGAGATCCCCTGCGTGCGGGTGACCGGCAAGCTGCTGTTTCCCCGCCAGAGCCTCGACCTGTGGCTGATGCGCCACCTGGAGGGGGACCAGGCGAGCCGTCGGCCCGTGCCGGGTGTCCTGGCGGGCAGTCAGGACCCGCTGCTGGAGTGGGCCGTGCGCGAGAGTGGTTCGGGGCTGGCGCTGCTCTGCCACGGTAGCGGCGATGGGGTCCGGCGGCTGCTGGCCGGCGATGCCATGCTGGCCGGCCTGCACCTGCTGGACCCGGAGAGCGGGCGCGACAACGAGCCGGCGAGGCTGGGCCTCGGCGGCATGCGTGACCTGGTGATGGTGCGCTGGGCGCGGCGCCGCCAGGGGCTGCTGCTGGCACCGGACAACCCCCTGGGCATCCGGCAGCTGGCCGACCTGGTGCGTCCGGAGGTACGGGTCGCCCACCGCCAGCCCGACGCCGGCGCGGCGCGGCTGCTGGGGCTGCTGCTGGTGCGGGAGGGGATCGACAGCGAGCGCCTGGCCCTGGCCGGACACCCCTCGCTCAGTGAGGACGACCTCGCCCTGTCGATCCGCCAGGGCGAGGCCGATGCCGGGCTCGGCATCGAGGCGGCCGCGCGCCGCCAGGGGCTGGCCTTCGTGCCGCTCCACGAGGAGGCCTTCGACCTGGCCCTGCGCCGGCGCAGCTACTTCGAGCCGCCGATCCAGCGGCTGCTGGCTTTTGCCGGGGAGCCGCGCTTCGCCGAGCGCGCCGCGGCCCTGGGGGGGTATGACCTCAGTGAGCTCGGCCGGGTGGTCTTCAATGCCTGAGGGCGGCTCGACGGCGAGGGGCCGTCGTCGCCTTCGCGTCCTTGGCTCGCAGGAGGACCGCTTCCGGCTACCGCGTCGTGCCTTCATCCTCGCCCAGCTTGAGCACATGATGAATCGCCCGCCACAGCGTCCAGGCGTCTCGCCAGTGCGATGAGACCTCCACGTGGCCGAGCCCGCCGGCCTCGAAGAGCCGTGCCTGGCCGGTAGGAAGCGCGTCCCGCAGCCGCCGCGAGTGGCTGACTGGAATCACCCGGTCGTCCGGCCCGTGAACCAGCACCAGCCTCGCCTCCAGGGCAGCGAGATCGCGGGAGGCGAGATCCAGCGCGTCGAACTGGTCGAGTAGCGAGGGTGGCAGGGCCCGGAGCAGCGACGTCACCCGTGCCGGGTCGCGATTGGTCACCAGCGCATACAGCGCCCTCCCCTGGGGTCCCAGGTCGGCCACCTTGGGGTCAGACGCTTCGTCGTTCGCCAGACGACGTCGCGCGATGGACTCCAGGCGCTCACGATCTTCGGGATCCTCCAGATGGTGGAGCTGGCTGCGCAGCAAGGCCCAGCGCACATCTCGATGGGGCGGCGGCGCCCGGAGGCCGGCGCCGCCGCGGTCCTCCCCGGTAGTGGCGTAGCGCAGCGTGTCGGTCAGGTCGTAATAGCCGCCGACGGCGATCACGAAGCGCACCCGGTGGGCGATGTCCGGCTGCATGGTAGCCAGCAGCGCCGGCCCCGTGGCAAAGCTGATGGCGGCGAGTGCCGGGCCCGCCTCGGCCAGGGGCAACGCGGCGTCGGCGTGGCGAATGGCATCGGCGATGCCCTGGACGTCGCCTGTGCCGACCGAGAAGTCCCTCAGGCCGTCGAGCTCCGGTACCAGCACCGTGAAACCGGCCCGCGCCAGGGTGCGGGCGAAGGCCATCAGGCGTGGATCATGCCGGCCCGACTCGGTGAGGCCATGGACCAGGATCAGGGTCCCGCGGCGTGGCGCCGGCGGATGGTAGAGGTCCGCCACATAGTGGCGTCCTTCCACGGCGTAGGTCAGTCGCTCACGATCGGGCGGCGGGACGCGCTGTTTCAGCCGGCTCGGTCCCTCGCCGGCGGCCAGGTCGCCGAGCACCCGCAGGGCCTCGTGCTGGCGCTCCAGCGCGCTGCAGCCCGACAGCAGCAGGCCCAGAAGCAGGCCTGGCAACAGCCACAGGGGGCCACGCCGTCGGCGGCCCTTTCTTGCCTCCTCGTGCACACGCCTCCTCCTGTCGGGCCGACTCGCTTCCCACTATATCCTAGTCGTCCCGTCGGCGGCGCCGCCCCTCGGTGAGCACATCCTGGCCCAGGGCCATGACCTCACCGGGCAGGGAGGGGAAATCCATAGGGCTCCCGTCGCTGCCTGCCCGCGGTGGGGTGCCCTGCCAGTCCGGCGACCAGGTGGTCGCTGAGCTCGCGGGCGTCATCGTCGGCGCCGTGGATGGCCCCTGACTTGCGCCGGCGCATGAATGGCAGGCCCATGGCATAGAGCCCGGGGGCCGCGACGACGCCACCCTGCTGCTTCAGGCGGCCCCTGGCATCGAGCACCGGGGCCTGCAGCCAGGTGTAGTCTGGCCGGTAACCGGTGGCCCAGAGCACCGTCTGGATCTCGCCGTCGGCCAGGTCGAGGCCCAGGCAGGGACGCGCCGGCAGCCGGGTCGGCGCCGGACGCTCGGGGGCGGGCAGGGCCTCGTGCCATCCGTGGGCGAGCGCCCAGGCGTCCAGGTTGTCGAGCAGCCGGGCGAGCTTGAGGTCTGCCGCCGTGGCGTGCATGGCCAGGGAGCCGGCAAACTGCAGCCGGGTGCCGGAAAGCCCTGCCAGGCGTCCCACCAGGCGCACGCCGCGCTCGCTCAGCACATTGAGGTCCAGGTCGCGAGGCGCAGAGCCGCCCACCAGCTGGGGCGAGGGCACGCGCCGCGCCCGGGCGATGTCGTCCACCTCGTCGAAGCGCTGGTCGAGCAGGCCGGTGGCATCCAGCCACCACTCGATGTCACGGCCCCGGTAGCGCCGTGGCAGGCGCAGGTGCTCGCCCACCGCCAGGGTCACCGGCCGACCGCTGCGCTGGAGTTCGTCGGCCAGCTGCACGCCGCTGGCGGAGGCGCCCACCACCAGCACCCCGCCGGGCGGAAGCCGGTCCGGGCGACGATACTCCCGCGGGGTCAGGCGTGTGATCCAGGGCGGCAGGGCCGCGTCCAGGGCAGGCACCACCGGCACCTGGCAGGCGCCGGTGGCGATCACCACCGCCCGGCAGCGCCAGGTGCCATGGTCGGTCTCCACCCGGTAGCCGTCGTCCACCGCCCGCACCGCCGTCACCCGGGTGCCGGTATGGATCGGCGAGGCCAGCCGCCGGGCGTAGTCATCCAGGAAGGCGATCAGCTCGGGCATGCTCAGGTAGCCGTCGGGGTCGGGCCCCGCGTAGGCCCGGCCGGGGAGCCGGCACTCCCAGTTCGGGGTGAGCAGGTGCAGCGAGTCCCAGCGCTCGTGGCGCCAGGCGTTGGCCACCTCGCCCCGCTCCAGGATCACATGGTCGATGCCGCGCCGCGCCAGGTGGTGGCCCATGGCGAGCCCGGCGTGTCCCGCGCCGATGACCAGGACGGTCACGGCGCGGGCCGGGCGATGCAGCGGGCGTGAGCGCCCTGGGTTCATTTCACGGTCACCATGACGTGGGTGGGATTGGTGAGCAGGTCGTAGACCGCCGAGCGCTTCTGGGACTGGGCGACCAGCGCCTCGATCTCCGCACGGCTGGCGTCGGCATCGATCTCGTAGCTCACGCGGATATCGTCGAAGCCGTTGCGCACCTCGGGGTCCATGCCGAGGATGCCCTGGATATCCATGCTGCCCTCCACGCTGGCCCGCATCGAGCGCAGTTGGATCCCGCGGTGCTGGGCCACGGCGGCGATGCCGGCGGTGAGGCACCCGGCCAGGCCGACCAGCACGTACTCCACCGGGGTGGGGCCGTGGTCCTCGGCGGCGAAGACCTCGGGATGGTCCACCTCGAAGGTGAAGCGACGCTGATGGTGCTGGGTCTCGCCGAGACCGTGGAAATCCTCCACCGCGATCTGGCTGTGGGTGCCACGTACCCAGTCGCAGTGGGCGCGCCAGATGAAGCGGGCGGCCTCGGGGGCCTGGGTCAGGGCCTCGCGGGCGCCGAGCAGGGCGGTGACGTTGACGCCGTTGTCGATTGGCTGAATGGCGGTCTGCATGGGGTCTCTCCTCGCATTGTTGGGGTGGGCGAGCCCAGCGGCGGATTGCCGTAGGTCTCGGGAACCAGAATGCGAGGGGCGCGTGAGACCCAGCGTGGGAGGCGCCGTGGTTTTTTCAGTGGTGGGGAGTGGAATTTTCCGGCGGGGGTAGCACCTGCCGGAAGGCCCAGACGCGTTCCAGGGGCATGCCCGCCAGGCGCTGGGCGAGGCGGACGGACTCGGCATCCGGCGCGCGGTAGAGGCAGAGCATGCGCCGTCGGTCCAGCGAAAAGCAGGTGCGCACGAAGCGCACGCGATGGTTCTGCAGGCAGGCCGCGCCGGCATCCTCGATCGCCTGGATCGCCGCGAGGGTCACCGGCGCCGGGAAGGCACGCTCCACCAGCACGTTGGCCGTCGACGGGTCTTCACCGGGAGCGTCATGGAGCGTGCCGGCCCAGAGCCCGGCGACCTCGGCGCCGGCCTGGCGAAGCGTGAAGCGCGCTGCTTCGGTGTCCGGTGCCCGGAAGTAGCAGACCAGGCGGCGGCCATCGCGCGCCAGCAGGCTGCCCTGCCACTGGATCCGGTGCAGGTCGAAGCAGTCTTGCGCTGCCAGGGTCACTTCCTGCACGAACGCCACCTCGAGCGAGCGCTCGAAGCATCGCTCGAGAAAGACGTCAATCATGGGTCGCACTCCACGCCGCCCTCGGCCGCGGGCGTGGCGACCAGCTCGACGACGCGGTGGCGAGCCCAGTCGGCGACTGGGCCTTGCAGCAGCTCGGCGGCGGCCCTGGCGTGGTGCCGAGCGCCCGCGCGTTCGCCCAGGGCACCCAGGGCGGCGGCCAGTATTCCGTGGGCGAGCAGCTGCTCGCTGGCCCGCTCCAGGGCCAGGGCGTGCGCCAGGGCCTCCGCGGCGGCCGACTGCGCCTCGGCGGGTCGGCCACGCTCGAGGTGGAGCAGCGCCGCCCGGTTCAGCACCCAGGCCAGGCGGTGGCTGGCGTCGGCGTCGCGCAGTGCGCCGAGGGCACCGCCCAGGGGCTCGGGGTCGTCGTCCATGAGCAGCCGACACAGGCCAAGGGCGGCCTGGGCGAAGGGCGCCTCGCTGCCGTCACGCAGCCGTTCGCCCAGCAGGAGCAGCGCCTGGCTGCGGGAGAGCGCCGGCGCGGGCTGGCCCTGCTCGATCGCCATCATCATCAGCGACTCGTTGGCCTGGAACTCCCCGAGCCGATCCCCGCTCGCCTTGCACAGGGTGCGCGCCTCCTTGAGCGCCGATTCGGCCTCGCCCAGGCGTCCCTCATGCCAGGCCAGCAGCCCCTGGGCCATGGGCAGGGCCGGATGGCTGATCCGGCGCTGGCTCGCCAGCTCTCGGGCATTGGCCAGCCGGGCGCGGGCCTGGTCGAGGTCGCGCTCCAGCATGGCCAGGCAGCGGGCGGTTTCGGCCATGGCGATGACCTGTTCGGCGTCGCTGGCGCTGCGCGTCACGCGCTCTGCCTGCAGGGCCTCCTCCCGGGCGGTCATCCACTGGCCGTGCGCCCAGCGCACGTGGCTGGCCAGGTGGTAGCCAAGCCTGGCGTGGGCGAGGGCGCCATGCTCCAGGGCCTGCTCGGCCAGCTCCACCAGCGCCTCGGCGGTGGCTTCCCAGTCCGCCAGGGGAGCGGCACTGAGCTGGATCTCGCGCAGCTCCAGCAGCAGGCAGACCCGCCGCACGCCGGAGAGGTGCTCGGCCAGGGCGAGGCCACGACGTGCCAGGCGCCGGGCCTCGTCGTTGGCGAAGAAGCGCAGGCAGAGACGCCCGGCGGTGACCAGAGCGTCGGCGGCGAGGTCGGGATCACCGCTGCGCTGGGCGTGATGGGCGAGGGCGGCGGCATGGTCGAGGTCGCACACCGCCGCCAGCGCCAGGCCATCGGCGACCCGGCGATGCATCATCTGACGACGCGCCGGCGAGATCGCCACATAGACCGCGTCGGCCAACTCGGGATCAGTAAAGCCGAGGCAGCCGTCGCCGGTGGCCAGCAGCCCGCGCTGTTCGGCCACTTCCAGGCCGGCACCGAGGCGGCTGCTGGCCAGCCCCGTGTAGCGGCCGAGGGCGGCGACCTCGATGTCCGGGGCGAGCACCGCCGCCCAGCGCACGACCTCCAGGGTGTCCGGGTCGAGTTCGGCCAGTCGCGCCGCCACGCCGTCGGTCTCGGGGGCAGCGGCCTCGCCGTGAGGCGTCGACGCGATGGAGGGTTCGGGCGGCTCGCATCTTGCCCGGCGGGCCCCGGGCAGGGCACCCGAGACGGGGATGCCGGCTTCCCTGAGCAGCCGCATGCCGAGCTGATACTGCTGCTCGGCCTCCCGGGGACGGTGCAATGCCTGCAGCAGGCCGACCAGGCGGACGCGTGCCGACTCGTCGAAGGGCGAGAGCCTGACCAGTGCCTGGGCGTGGGGCAGGGCGCGTTCCGGTTGCTCCCGCAGCCGCTCCACCAGCGTCGCCAGCAGCAGCGACTGGGCGCGCATGGCGCGCTCCCGCTCGGCCAGGCACCAGCTGTGGAAGTCATGGAAGTTGGGCAGGTCGAGGCCTTCCAGCAGGGGCCCTCGGTAGCGGACGGCAGCGGCCTCGAGGGTGTCGGCCGGGGCTTGGGTCAGTCCCCCGGCTACCAGCCGCTGCAGTGAAGTGACGTCGATGTCCAGGTCCGAGACATCCAGGCCGACGGAGAGCCGGTCGGCGAGGAGCCGGCACCGGCCCGGGGTATCCACCAGTCGACGCAGCTTCGAGAGACTCCAGCGCAGCGAGCCCCGCGGGTCGTCGGGCAGTTCCCAGAACAGCTCGCAGAGGTGCTCGCGACTGAAGGGGCGGGAGTGCAGGGCGAGGTAGGCGAGCAGGGCACGGGTCTTCCGCGAGGGGGGAAGCGCCACAGGCTGGTCGTCCCGACGCAGTTCGAGATCGCCCAGCAGGTTGAGGGTCAGTGCGTTCATTTCTCGCCCCGGGTGGCAGCGCCACACCAGTGACAACCTGTTCAGTATAGCCCGCCCTGCGCCGGCTCCTCCTGTGAAGGCCTCGCTTTTCCACGGCGGCGCGCCTGCGGTGAGGCGCAAAAACCACGCTGGCTTCCACGCCCGCTTCCCCGGCGACTGACGATGCTTGGCGTGCACCCCCAAAAAAAGCGAAGGAGACTCACCATGGCACGCCACGAAAGCATCCTCGAGACCATCGGCGGCACGCCGCTGGTCCGCCTGGCCCGGCTCGCCCCGCCGGAGGTCAACCTGCACGTGAAGGTGGAGGCCTTCAATCCCATGGGCTCGGTGAAGGATCGCATGGCGCTGGCGGTGATCGAGGCGGCCGAGCGCAGCGGGGCGCTGCGTCCCGGTCAGACGGTGGTCGAGGCCACCAGCGGCAACACCGGCATCGGCCTGGCCATGGTGTGCGCCCGCAAGGGGTACCCGCTGGTGGTGACCATGGCCGAGAACTTCAGCCTGGAACGGCGTCGCCTGCTGCGCTTCCTGGGCGCGCGGGTGGTGCTGACCCCGGCCGCCGAGAAGGGCAGCGGCATGCTGGCCAAGGCGATCGAGCTGGCCGAGGCTCACGGCTACTTCCTGTGTCGCCAGTTCGAGAACGAGGCCAATGCCGAGGTGCACAGCCGCACCACGGCCCGGGAGATCCTCGACGACTTCCAGGACGAGCCGCTGTACGCCTGGGTGACCGGCTTCGGCACCGGCGGCACCCTCAAGGGCGTGGCTCGCACGCTCAAGGCGGCCGATCCGCGCATTCGCGTGGTAGTGGCCGAGCCGGACAATGCTCCGCTGCTGGGCAGCGGCCTGGCCCAGCCGACGGGGGCGAGCCACCCGCGCTTCCGCCCCCACCTGATGCAGGGCTGGAGCCCCGACTTCATCTCTCCGCTCACCCAGCAGGCAGTGGCCGAGGAACTGGTGGACGAGGTGGTGCCGGTGGCCGGCGAGGCGGCGCTGCGCCTGGCCCGCGCCCTGGCGCGCCGGGAGGGCATCTTCGCCGGCATTTCCGGCGGTGCCACCCTGGCCGCGGCCCTGGAAGTCGCGCGCCGCGCGCCGCCGGGGAGCCATATCGTCTGCATGCTGCCCGATACCGGCGAGCGCTATCAGTCCACGCCGCTCTTCGCGGGCGTCGAGGACGAGATGAACGAGGAGGAGCTGGCCCTGTCGCACTCCACCTCGGGCTATCGCTTCGATCGACCCACGGCCGCGCCGGTGCCTGCCCCTGCGGCGGCCGAGCCAGTCGCGACCCGGGATGCCGAGGCCGAACGCTTCGTCGACGACAGCCTGGCCCGGGCTCGGGTGGTGATGTTTTCCCTGGCCTGGTGCGAGTTCTGCTGGTCGGCACGCCGGCTGTTCGACCGGCTCGGCATCGCCTACCTGAGCGTCGAACTCGACTCGGTGGCCTGCCAGGCCGACGACCTCGGCGGCCGGGTGCGACCGGTGCTGGCGGCGCGCACCGGGGCCGCTACCATTCCGCAGATCTTCATCGGGGGGCAGCGGGTGGGCGGCTGCGGCGAGCTGTTCGAGGCCTGGCGGGATGGCTCGCTGCGCCAGCGCCTGGCGGCGTGCGGTATCCGCGTCGAGCCCGACGCCGCCTTCGACCCCGACGAGCTGCTGCCGCGCTGGCTGCACCCCCGTGCCGCGACGGCGTAAGCGGCGCCTTTCCCCACGCCGGCCGCGAGGGGTCCCTCGGGCCGGCCCATCCCCTTCCCACAGACACGCAGGAGCGCGAGCCATGACCTTCATCCATACCATCCCGCCGGAGCAGGCCGACGGCGAGGTCCGCGAGATGTACCGGCGCCAGGAGGCGCACTTCGGCTACCTGCCCAACTATGCCCGGGCGTTCAGCCATCGCCCCGAAGTGATGGCGAGCTGGGCGGCGCTGCTGGCCAGCATCCGCCGCCACGTGGCGCCGCGGCGCTTCGAGCTGGTGACCCTGGCCGCCGCCAGCGCCCTGGGCAACAGCTACTGCGCCCTGGCTCACGGCAAGGCGCTGGGCCAGTGGCTCGACGACGAGATCGTGGCGGCGATCGCCGGGGGTCGCGAGCCTTGCGGCCTCGACGCCGCGGAACGTGAGCTGCTGGTCTTCGCGCGCAAGGTGTCACGCGATGCCAGCCGGGTCACGGCCGATGACGTCGCGCGCCTGAGGGAGGGGGGATTGGCCGACGACGAGATCTTCGACATCGTGACGGTGGTGGCGGGACGGGCCTTCTTCACCAAGGTGCTCGACGGCCTGGGCGTTGAGGCGGACGCTGCCTATCGCGAGTTGCCGGGTGCGTTGATCGAGGCGCTTACCATGGGGCGCCCGATTGCCAGGTCGGCATCCGCATCGGGACAGGACCCAGGCCCCGGCGGCCTCGTCAGCAGCCGGTGACTACCGGATCCTCCGGCCTCAGAACGATCCCGCCAGGGTGCCCAGGGTGATCAGCAGTACCAGCGAGAGGATCGGGACCACCACGGCCACCACCGCGATATCCAGATAGGCCTGGCGGTGTGTCAGGCCGCAGATCGAGAGCAGCGTGATCACCGCGCCGTTGTGCGGCAGGGCATCCAGCCCGCCGGTGGCGACGGCCGTGACCCGGTGCATCAGCTCGGGGGCGATGCCGGCGGCCTGGCCCATGGCCAGGTAGGTGTCGCCCAGCGTTGCCAAGGCGATGCTCATGCCGCCGGAGGCCGAGCCGGTCATGCCCGCCAGCAGATTGACGGCAATGGCCAGCGAGATCAGCGGGTTGTCGCCGCCCACCGTGGTCACCCAGAGGCTGATCGCCTCGAAGGCCGCGAGCGATGCAATCACCGAACCGAAGCCGACCAGGCTGGCGGTATTGAAGATCGGCAGCAGCGAGGCATTGGCGCCGCTGTCGAGGGTGGTGGTAAGGGCCTCGAGGCGCTTGAGGTTGGTGAGAATTATCACCCCGATGGCCAGCACCAGGGCGGCGATCACCGACCAGACGCCGCGCACCGAGTCGATGCTGGTCGCACCATAGGTCGGCTCGGCGAGATAGTCGGTGTCCATGGCCGGAATCACCACCGCGGTGAACAGCAGGTTCAGGGCGATGACCAGCACGATGGGCAGCAGCGCCAGCGGCAAGGGGGGCAGGTCGCGGGGCTGTTCCCGGGCCGTGACCTCGGCCAGGTCGAAGCCCTCGCCCGCCGAGCGTTCCCGCAGATGCGTGGCCGGCGCTGCCTCATTCGGGTGGTTGCCATAGCCTTCCCCGGCCAGGCGCGCCTGGCGCGCCCGGTGGCTCAGCCAGGCCTGCCCCAGCCCCAGCATGACCAGCCCGGTGAGGATGCCGAGCCCCGGGGCGGCAAAGGGCGAGGTGCCAAAGTAGGGCATGGGGATGGCATTCTGGATGGCCGGCGTGCCCGGCAGTGCGGTCATGGTGAAGGTGAAGGCACCGAGTGCGATGGTGCAGGGGATCAGCCGCTTGGGCAGGCTGGCCTGGCGAAACAGCGCGGCGGCGATGGGATAGACCGCGAAGGCCACCACGAACAGCGAG
Organism: Halomonas sp. HK25; assembly: GCF_047795635.1. GTDB lineage: Bacteria > Pseudomonadota > Gammaproteobacteria > Pseudomonadales > Halomonadaceae > Halomonas. The sequence goes on from NZ_CP181044.1 coordinate 1,885,119, forward strand.
ACGCCGCCATAGGTCATCACCGCACAGGAGAGCACCACCGCCAGTATCGCGCGGGCGTCGCCCAGGCGCTGGACGATGGCGCTGGCCAGCACCTCGGCGCTGCCCGAATCTTCCATCAGCTTGCCGAATACCGCTCCCAGCAGGAACAGCGGGAAGTAGCGAACGATGAAATCGCCGGCGGCCCCCATGAAGACCTGCGTATAGCTGGCCAGCAGTGGCGTGTCGACCGAGATCAGTGCCACCAGTGCGGCGAGCGCCGGGGCAAGAAGCAACAGGCTGAGACCGCGGTAGGCCAGAACCATCAACAGCAGCAACGCAACGACGATCGCCGAGATACCGATCATCGGGCGTTCCCTCGGTCATGTGCCGGCTCGATCCGTTCGGGGGTGCGCATCGCCATACCTGCTCCTGCTCATCCGTGAATGCTGCAGTGCAGTATATGCACCCCGGCTGGCGTTGTCTCCCTCAGGGTGACAGGTCGGCGGCGTTGGCTAGCGCTGGCGGTCAGCGGTTTAGTTCAACACAGCCGGCTGCCCAACAGCAGCTGGGCGGCGTCCAGGCTCTGCCAGCCCCACCAGACCAGCGCCAGGGCGACGGCGGTAAGGGTGGCGGCGGCGATCGGCAGCAGGCGTGAGCGGCTCATGCCTTGGCCTCCGTGGGGGCGGGGCGGTGGACCGGCGCCTCGCTGATGAACCAGTGCAGGGCGGCGGCCGCCACCGAGAGCAGGATGGCGATGTTCCATACCACAACATAGTCGCCCTGCAGGTCGTAGAGGAAGCCCCCCAGCCAGACGCCCATGAAGGAGCCGAGCTGGTGGAAGAGGAAGACGATGCCGCCGAGCATCGACAGGTGCTGGACGCCGAACACCGAGGCGACGATACCGTTGGTCAGCGGCACCGTCGAGAGCCACAGCAGGCCCATGGCGATGCCGAACAGGTAGGCGCTTGCCGGACTCAGGGGAGTGATCAGGAAGAGGGTGATCACCACGCCTCGGATCAGGTAGAGCCAGGTGAGCAGGCGTGGCTTGGAGTAGCGGCCCCCCAGCCAGCCGGCGGCGTAGGTGCCGAAGATATTGAACAGCCCGACCAGGGCCAGCACGGTGCTGCCCACCTGCACGGCGATACCGCTGTCGAACAGGTAGCCGGGCAGGTGGACGCCGATGAACACCACCTGGAAACCGCACACGAAGAAGCCCAGGCAGAGCAGCCAGAAGCCGCGATGGTTGGCGGCCTCGTTGAGCGCGGCGCCCAGGCTGATGTCGCTGGCGGCCTTGGCCGAGGGGCGATCGCGCAGCATGGCGCCCAGGGGCAGCATCAGCGCGGCGATGGCGCCCATCGCCAGCAGCGCCGCCGACCAGCCCAGCCACCCCAGCAGGCCGAGAGTGCCGGGCAGCATGGCGAACTGGCCGAAGGAGCCGGCGGCGCTGACGATGCCCATGGCCATGCTGCGCTTCTCCGGTGCCACGGCGCGGCCCACGGCGCCGAGGATTACCGAGAAGGTGGTGCCGGAGAGGCCTAGGCCGATCAACACGCCGGCGGAGAGCGTCATGCCCAGCGCCGACTCCGAGAGGCCCATGAACAGCAGGCCCAGCGCATAGAGGGCGCCGCCGACGACCACCACCCGGGCGGCGCCGAAGCGGTCGGCCAGTGCCCCGGCGAAGGGCTGTGAAAGACCCCACAGCAGGTTCTGTATCGCCAGGGCGAAGGCGAAGACGCCACGGCCCCAGCCCAGCTCGGAGCTCATGGGCTCGAGGAACAGGCCGAAGCCGTGGCGCAGGCCCATGGCCAGGGTGACCACCAGGCCTCCGAGCACGATGATAAGAAGGGCGTGGCGCCGAACGCTGTCCATGGGCATCCCGTTTGCAGACTAATGGCTATTCAGATCACTATCGCCGGTTGTCGCCGAGCTGGCTACTGTCTTCATATGGAGACAGATGTGTCGCCGACTTGCCACATGGGAGGGTTCGACACCCTCGGCTAGAATGGGCGCCGATGATGTTCCCTGACGACAACAAGGAGGTCTTATGTCACGGCGCCTGTGGTTTCCCCTCACTCTGGTGGCTGCCAGCCTGGTCATGGCCGGCTGCAGCTACACGCCCGCCCGCATCCAGTCCGAACCGCTGATCGTCATCGATGACGACCGGGGCGGTCCGCCTGCCCGCAGAGGAGGTTTCTGCCCGCCGGGGCAGGCCAAGAAGGGCCGCTGCTGACCCGGACGTCGCGCGCGTCCTGTCATGCACCGCACCGCCCTCGGGCGGTGCGGTCATTCAAGCCTCAGCGGGAAGCGAGGGCCTGCTCCAGGGTCGCCAGGCGCCCGGGGACCAGGGCGTCCTCCACGGCGGTGATGCGCAGCACATGGCCCAGCGCTGGATCGGCGGGGCGGGCGATCAGCTTGCCCTCATCGAGCAGGGACTGGTGCACTCGCCCGGCCTGCTCCGCGCTGGCCAGGCGCAGGCCCACGAAGTTGGTGGCGCTGGGCAGCACGTCGGCGCCCAGCCCGCGCAAGTGGTCCGCCAGCCGCTCGCGGCGCTCGCGCACCGCGGCCACGTGGGCGTCGACCTCGTCGGGGTGGTCAAGCACCACCTCGGCGGCGGCCTGGGTCAGCGTCGACACCGCATAGTGGATCCTCACCTTCATCATGACCGCCAGGGTCTCCGGGTCGGCGATGGCGTAGCCGACCCGCAGTCCGGCCAGGCCATGGGCCTTGGAGAGGGTGCGCAGGCGGATCACTCCGGGCAGCACCCGGCGACCGAACTCGCCGTCGGCATCCTCGCGGAAGTCATGGTAGGCCTCGTCCAACAGCAGCCAGCAGTCGTCGGGCAGTGCCTCGCGCAGGGCCAGCACGTCGGCATCCCGGTGAAGGTGGCCGCCGGGATTGTCGGGGTTGGCCAGATAGACCAGGCGCGCCCGGTGTTCCCGGGCCGCTTGGGCCAGGGCATCGAGATCCGGCGCCAGGCGCCCGGGACCCTCGTCGTAGGGCACCTCCACCAGGTGGCAGCCCTGGCCGCGGGCAAAGTAGCCGAAGGTGGGGTAGGTGCCGGTGGTGCCGACCACCACGTCATCACGGGTGGTGACGGCGCGCAGCGTGAGCGCGATCAGGCTGTCGGCGCCGGCGTCCACCAGCATCGCCTCCAGGAGTATGCCCTTCTGCTCGGTCAGGCGCCGGCGAATGCCCAGCGCCTCGCTGTCGCCGTAGCTGTAGACGTGGGCGGCCATGGCGTCGCCGAAGTGCTCGCGCAGGGCGCGATGGGGCATGTCGAGCCCCTCGTTGGAGCCCAGCTGGTGGGGGATCTCGCGACCCAGGCGGCGCTCCAGCACGCGCACGCCGGGGAAGGGGTTATCGGGGCCGTCGTCGGTCAGGTGGTCGGGGAAGCGGGGCATCACGGGCTCCAGTCTAAAGTTCCTGTTGCCACTTACCCTATCAGGATTGCCGACCCGACTCAGCGTTGCGGTTGATCCGCGGCCGGCATCGAATAGCGCCGGTCGGCCTTTCCCGCCTTCACCACCTGCCCCGGCGTGTCATGGCCTACCAACTCCGGCAGCAGGGCCGAGGCCGCCAGCAGGGCGTCGAGGTCGACGCCGGTGGGCACGAAGGTCGCCTCGCTCTGGAAGCCGTCGCGGGGCGCCACCTCGTTGATCTGCAGCTGGGTCATGATGGGGTCCTGGATCGGTCGGGGAACAGATGATGCCGGCATCGCGCAGATTGGCGCGGGTGTCCGCGTCGATGCCCAACTCGTCGAGCACCTCCTCGGTATGCTGGCCCAGGCCGCTGCGGTTTCGCTCCTGCAGTGCCAGCAGGGTGCCGATTACCGTGTATAGCGCAGAGAGGGAGTCACCGATGCTGACGCCGACGCGCACCGAGGGCTCGCCGGGCTGGCCGGTCAGGTAGCGCAGCCCGCTCACGCGTCGCCGTCGCGAAGTATCGTGAAGGGTGACCACTGCTGGCAGAGCGGGGCGACCTCGAGCCGGGTGATGTTGACGTGGGGCGGCAGCTCGGCGATGTGCAGGGCCTGCTCGGCCACGTCCCGTGGCTGCAGGGCCCGGGTGCCGCGATAGTAGTCGCCGACCAGCGAGTCATCGCCCTTCATGCGCACCAGGGTAAATTCGCTCTCGGTCATGCCCGGGGCCAGGTCGGTGACGCGCACCCCTTCGGCGCTGACATCGCAGCGCAGGTTATAACTGAACTGTTCGACGAAGGCCTTGGTGGCCCCGTAGACGTGGCCGCCGGGGTAGGGGGTGTGGCCGGCGATGGAGCCGATGTTGATCACCGTGGCGCCGGGGCCGGTCTCGATCAGCCGCGGTAGCAGCAGGCGGGTCACGTTGACCAGGCCCTTGATGTTGGTGTCGATCATGCGGTGCCAGTCGGCGAGGTCGGATGCCTGGGCCGGCCCCTTGCCGAGGGCCAGGCCAGCGCTGTTGATCAGCAGTCGCACGGTGGTGAAGGGCGCTGGCAGTGCGTCGAGGGTGCGGGCCACCGCGTCATGGTCGCTGACATCGAGCGCGGCGACATGCACCGGTACTCGCTCGCCGAGGGCCTGCTGCAGGTCCTCGAGCCGCTCGCGGCGGCGCCCGGTCAGTATCAGCGACCAGCCGGCCTCGGCGAAGCGATGGGCACAGGCCTCGCCGATGCCCGAGGTGGCGCCGGTGATGAAGGCCACTGGGTTGGTTTCGTGCATGGTGAAACCTCTTGACGTTAGACGGGTGACGGTGGGGGTGCTCCGAATGTGAGACCCGCGCGGCGAGGGGGCATATCCTTCTTTGGTCGCATCGGCTGCGTTCCCGGCCGACACCCCGCGTCACATCGCGTTATCGTTTGGCATCGTCACTGACGAAGCCTGCCTTCTCCAACCTCGATTTGAGCAATGTCGGGGCTTGCCCCAGGATCAGGCTTGCGGAGCCGCCGGTCGCGCGGTGGCGCCCTATAACGATAATTCCTCCGGGAGAACGTCACATGCGCAAGACGCTACTTGCCACCTTCGCCAGCCTGGGCTTGGCCGCGGCTGCCCCCTTCGCCCTGGCCAGCAGCATCGAAATCCAGGTCAACAACACCATGAGCGATGGGGGCTCGGAAAGCGCTGCCGTCGAACGCTTCGCCGAGTACCTCGAGGAGCAGGCGCCGGGCCGCTTCAACGTGCGCCCCTTCCTGGCCGGCTCGCTGGGGGGCGAGAACGCCGTGCTCGAACTGCTCAACCTGGGCCAGACCCAGCTCTCCATCACCGGCGGCAACTGGCGCCAGCAGTACGCGCCCGAGTATGACGCCATCACGGTGCCCTTTGTCTTCGCCACCTGGGACGAGGTGGACGCCTACATGGAAAGTCCCTCCGGCCAGACGCTGGTCGAGATCGCCGAGGAGAAGGGGGGGATCAAGTACTTCGGGACGCAGCACCGTGGCCCCCGCCACATGACCGCCAACAAGGCCATCCACTCGCCGGATGACCTGGAGGGCTTCCGCATGCGCCTGCCGTCCCTGCCCGTCTGGCTTGAGGTGTGGGAGGAGATCGGGGCCACGGTGGTGAACGTACCGGCGCCGGAGATCTACCTGGCGATGCAGACCGGCCAGGTCGACGGCCACGAGAACTCGCTCTCCTCGCCCTACACCCGTCGCCTCTGGGAGGTCCAGGATCACATCATCCTCACCAGCCACGTGATGTTCCCGTGGAACTGGGTCGCCAGCAAGCGCTGGTGGGATGGCCTCGAGGCCGATGACCAGGCGCTGATCGCCGAGGCCATCGAGGTGGCCCGCCAGCACGGTACCGAGGTGGAGCGCGAGCTCGACGAGTACTACCTCGAGCAACTCGAAGCCAACGGCATGTCGATCATCGAGCCGGATATCGAGCCGTTTCGCCAGGCGGCCATGCCGGCCATCGAACGCATCATGGCCGAGATGGCCGACGGCGTGATGGATGATGCGCTGGGCAGCGACGACTGAGTGTGTACTGACAGCTGATGTGACGATACCGGCGGCGCCCCCTGGGGCGCCGCCGTGTTGTCCTCGGGAATCGTCGAGGAGTCTTTCGTGGTACAAGAAATCGGGAGTCCGCAGGCGCCCGTGGACCGCTTGGCCTACTGGCTGCTGCGCGGCCTGACCCTGTTCTGTGATGCGGTGGGCGTCCTGCTGCTGGCGGGCATCCTGCTGCTCATCGTGGCCGCCGTGATTGCCCGTGACTTCATCGGGATCGGAATGCCCTGGACCGAGGAGGTGGCCTCCCTGCTGGCCATCTATGCCGTCGGCATCGGTTCGCTCTCCGCCCTGGTGCGCGGTGAGCACCTGCTGGTGGATCTGTTCAGTCATCGCCTGTCACGGCTGGCGCTGGACCTCCAATATCGCTTCAATGCGCTGCTCTCCTGCGGCTTCTTTGCGCTGGCGGCCTGGGGCGCCTGGATCATGTCCGAGATGAGCGCCAACAACCGCACGGTGTCGCTGGGGATCAGCTTCAGCTACCTCTACTACGGCATCTTCATCGGCTTTGCCGGGATGACATTGATCGCTGCCTGGCAGACGCTGCGTGGTCGCGTGACCTGGTTGCCGGGAGGCAGCCGCAACGATGAGGAGCCCCGCTGATGCTGGAACTGGCAATCTTCGTGGGCGGTCTGCTGGCGTTGATGATCATCGGGCTGCCGGTGGCGGTGGCGATCGGCATCACCTCCTTCATCGCCCTGGCGGTGACCGGTAGCGGCGGCCTGCCGGTGGAGTTGATGTCGCTGCGCATGGTGCAGACCCTCAACAACTTCACCCTGCTGGCAATCCCGCTGTTCATCCTCGCCGCCAACATCATGAATACCGGCTCCACCACCACTCGGATCTTCGACTTCGCGACGGCCCTGGTGGGCTTCACCCGGGGCGGGCTGGGCCATGCCAATGTGGTGGCCAGTTCCATCTTCGCCACCATGTCGGGCACCGCCGTGGCTGACGCAGCGGGGCTCGGCTCCCTGGAGATCAAGGCCATGAAGGAGCGTGGCTATGACCTTGGGTACTCCACCGGGGTGACCGCGGCGTCGAGCGTGATCGGCCCGATCCTGCCGCCTTCCATCGCCCTGGTGGTCTATGGCTGGCTGGCCAACGTCAGCATCGGGGCGCTGTTCATGGCCGGGCTCTTGCCGGGGTTGCTGATGGCGCTGTTGCTGATGGGCATGACCGTGCTCCTCGGCGCCAGTCGTCGAGTGGTGATGCCCGAGCCGACCCCCTTCGATGTCGGTGAGGTGTTGCGCACCGGGCGGCGCGCCATCCTGCCGCTGATGATGCCGCTGATCATCGTCGGTGGCATCTGGGGCGGCTTCTTTACGCCCACCGAGGCCGGCGCCGTGGCCTCCTTCTATGCGGTGATCCTGGGCGCAGTGGTCTACCGCGACCTGACCCTCAAGGCCCTCTACCTCTCCTTTCGCCGCACCCTGATGTTCAGCGTGGCGATCCTGCTGATCATCGCGGTGTCGAGCTTCTACGGCTGGATCCTGGTACGCATCGGCATACCCCAGGCCCTGGCCGGTCAGGTGGCCAGCATCGACATGCCCACCGTCTTCCTGCTGCTGGCCTTTGCACTCTTCTTCCTGCTGATCGGCTGCTTCATGTCGGTGGTGGAGAGCATCCTGATCTTCACGCCCATCGTGGTGCCGGCGGCCATGGCGGCCGGGCTGGACCCCATCCACTTCGGCATCGTCATGGTGATCACCCTGTCGGTGGGGGTGATCACGCCGCCCTTCGGCAACGTGCTGTTCCTGATGGTGGGCATCACCCGGCTGCGCTACGGCCAGGTGGTGTCGGCGGTGCTGCCGTTCCTGATCCCCATCATCCTCACCATCCTGATCCTGATCGCCGTGCCGCCGGTGGCGACCTGGCTGCCGAATCTGCTGGGTTACTGAGGTGCGGGCATCTTGTCTTCGAGAGGGCATGGGCCCATGGTAAGGGCTCATGGCCACGCCAACGACACTAAGCCCATGCCCCATCTCGACCTGAGAGCCACCACCCTCGACCGCGAACATGTGGATCATTCCCATGACTTCCACCAGCTGATCCTGGGCACCTGCGGGGTCACCGAGCTGGCCATGGATGGGGAGTGCGAGAGGATCACCGCCAGCCGGGGATGCCTCATCCCCACCTCCAGCCGCCACGAGTACCTGGGCGATGGCCGCAACCGCACCCTGGTCCTCGATATTCCCCGCGGCAGCCTGGCCGCGCTGCGCGACGCCGACCGCATTGATCGCCTCTTCGAGCGGCCGCGGTTCTTCAGTGTTCCGCCGCAGCTCCATCAGCTGGCGGATAGCCTGATGCAGCAGCTCGAGCAGTGCCCGGCCCTGCACAGCGAGATCGCCGCTCTGCTGCTGCGCGCCATCCATCTCCATCTGGAGAGCGAGCCGCTGGCCGGGGATGGCGGCTTTCCCCTGGCCCGGCGCCCCTGCGAGCGTCTCGACCTGACCCGTCTGGAGGCCTGGGTGGATCGCCACCTGTCTGACGAGATTCGCGTCGAGCAGCTGGCCGCACTCTGTGCGCTGAGCGTGGGCCACTTCCACAGCCGCTTTCGTGAGATGGCCGGCATCACGCCCCAGGCCTACGTGCAGGAGCGCCGGCTACGCCACGCCCGGACCCTGGTCTGCCACAGCGATCTGAGCCTGGGCCATGTGGCCTCCCTGGTCGGCTTCCGTGACCAGGGCAGTTTCTCCCGGGCCTATCGACGCCATTTCGGCACCCCACCCTCAACCGACCGCCACACACGCTGAGCCTGCCGCCGCACCCTGGGGCAAAGGCTCCGCAGCCGCGGGCAAGCACTCTCGCCTCGTTCGTCCTAGGCTCTGAGGCAGGGCGGTGCTTTCGGCGCCGCCGTTTCCCGAGCCATGCAACGAACAAATGATAAGAGGCAGGCATCATGCGCAAGAGATCCCTTACCGGGCTGTTCGCCCTGGCGTCACTCCCGCTGGCCATGGCAGCCGCCCAGGCCCAGGCCGAGGAGATGGCCATCGCCACCATCCTTCCCGAGAACATGAGCAACAATGAGGTGTATCCGGCGCTGGTGCACTTCAAGAACCTGGTGGAGACGCGCACCGACGGCGAGGTGACGGTGTCGATCTTCGGCAACAGCCAGCTGGGTTCCGAGGTGGAGACGGCGCGAGAGGTACAGGGTGGGCGCACGCTGCAGTCGACCATCATCACCACCGGTGCCATGTCTTCCTACTACCCCGATTACCAGATGATGACGGCTCCCTTCATCTTCGATAACTGGCGCCAGGCCTGGGCCTTCTTCGACGGCGAGTGGTTCGCCGATTTCATGTCCGGCACCATCGAACAGACCGACATGCGTTATCTGGGCACCTTCGACGATGGCGGCGGCTTCGTGGCCTTCACCAACAACGAGCGGCTGATCGAGACCGTCGAGGATCTCGAGGGGCTCAATATCCGCACCGAGGAGAACCCGGGGCATGTCTCCATCATGCGCGCGCTGGGAGCCTCGGCGACCCCGCTGCCCTGGGGTGAGGTGATCACCGCCCTGGAGACGGGCCTGGCCGACGGCCAGTTCAACGCGCCGGTGCTCAACACCACCTTCAACTTCCACGAGGTGACCGACTACACCACCCTGACCGGCCACGTTTACAACAGCGCGGCCTGGCTGGTCAGCGAGGAGTGGTTCCAGGGTCTCACCGAGTCGCAGCAGGAAGCGATCGTCACCTCCGCCCGCGAGGCCATCGCCATCGGTCACGGCATGTCCGGGGCACTCGCCACCGCCAGCTGGGAGGAGTCCTGCGCGACCTTCCAGGAATGCTACATCATGCCTCCCGAGGAACGCGCGCGCATGGCAGAAATCGCCACGCCCGCCTGGCGTGACTGGATCGTCGACGACTTCGGCCTCGACGGCGACCGCGTGGATGCCTTCCTGGAGGAGGTCGAGCGGGTTCGCGTCGAGGTGGCCGACTCCGACGTCGCCACCTACGGACGCTGATCACAGAGGCTTTCATCGTCCTGCGCCCGGCCGGATTCCGGCCGGGCGCTTGCCTGAGGTGACGCCATGACCTTCCTGCAGCCCCTGCGCCGCCTGAGCGATATCGTCAATCAGGTGGCGATTCTCGCTTGCGTGGCCTGCGTGCTTACCATGCTGGGCATCTCCTTCACTGCCTTCGTCTACAAGCTGGCCACCGGCAGCACCCTGAGCTGGACCTACTCCCTGGCGCGGCTCTTCCTGCCCTGGATCGGCTTCCTCTCCATGACCATCTCACTGCGCTACGGCGAGCACGTGGCCATGACGTTGCTGGTGCGAAGCCTGCCCCGCGTACTGACCGTGGTGGCGGCCACTCTCTGCATGATGGTCATCGGCGTGTTCGGTGCGCTGCTGCTCTGGTACGGCTGGGACTATTTCCAGGGCACCCGCCAGGTCTACATGGTCTCCGACCAGATTCGGATTCACGGCAAGTTCACCGCCATCGTGGTGCCGATCAGCGGTGCCATCATCCTGCTCCACCTGGTGCAGGGGTTTGACCTGCTGGAACATTTCATCGACGAGCGCGAGATGATCGACGAACTCATCGAGACCACCGACGGGGAGAACCGCCCATGACGCCCGCGATCGTCGCCTTTATCGTCCTGCTGCTGATCGGCGCCCCGGTCGCGGTGGTGATGGCCCTTTCCGGCCTGGCTGGCGGCTTTGCGATAGGTGGCGAGCGCATGCTCGGCATTATCGCCGACCGCATGTTCGCCGGCGTCTCCGGCTTCCTGCTGATTGCCGTGCCCTATTTCATCTTCACCGCCGAGCTGATGAACCAGGGCGGCCTGACCCAGAAGTTGATCGCCTTCAATAATGCCGTGTTCGGGCGGATGCGTGGCGCGCTTTCCCACGTCAACATCTCGGTCTCGGTGTTCTTCGCCGGCCTGACCGGGGCGGCGATCACCGATACCGTGGCCATCGGCAAGATCATGATTCCGGAAATGAAGCGTCAGGGGTATGACGCCGAGTATGCCGCGGCGATCACCGCCTGCTCGTCGATCATCGGCCCGATCATCCCCCCCAGCGTGGTGATGGTGGTCTACGCGACCCTGCTGCGCGATATCTCGGTGATCGACCTGTTCGCCGGCGGTATCATTCCCGGCCTGCTGATGGCCCTGGCGCTGCTCGGGGTCAGCTTCTTCCTGGCCATCAAGCGCGGCTACCCCAAGCAGCCGCCCACCCCCTTCAAGGTGGCGGTGCTCTCCTTCCTGATGGCGCTGCCGGCGATGATCGTGCCGCTGATCATCCTCGGCGGCATTCTCTCGGGGTTGACCACCATCACCGAGGCGTCGGGCTTCGCCGCCATCTACACGATCTTCATCAGCGTGGTCTTCTACCGCAATCTGACCTGGCGGAAGGTCTGGAATGCCCTGGTCATCACGGTGCGCTTCTCCGGGGTGGTGTTCTTCCTGCTGGCCACCTCGGCGGTGCTGGGCTGGTTCGTGACCCGCTCCGGCATCGCCCGCGACGCCGCCGGCCTGATCACCACCTTCAGCGACTCGACCTTCCTGCAACTGCTGCTGGTCTGCCTCCTGTTGATCCTGATCGGCACGATCATGGACGTGCTGCCGGCCCTGGTGGTGGTGGCGCCGGTGCTGGTGCCGGCGATGATACAGCTGGGTGTGGACCCGCTGCACTTCGCGATCCTGATGATCGTGGTGCTCAATATCTCCAACGTGACGCCACCGGTGGGGATGACGTTGATGACGGCGGCGAGGATAGCCAATGTGCCTTTCGAACGGGCGATCATCGCCTCGCTGCCGTTCTACGTGGCCTTCATCATCGTCATCCTGCTGTTGGTGATCTTCCCATCGCTCTCCACCTGGATTCCCTCGCTGCTGCGCTAAGGACACCCGACGATGAAGCTCTTCTATCACCCCGACCAGGAGCGCCATGCACCGTCCACCTTCCTGCTGCGTGGCCGGCCGGTGGAGTCTCCCGAGGGGCCGGTGCGGGCCGAGCTGCTCTCTCGCGGCCTGGCCGACATCGGTCGGTCGCTGACGGCGCCTACCGCCCCCGACAGTCCGCGGCTGCGCGAGCGCCTGGCGAGGATCCACTCGCCCCGTTACCTGGCCTTCCTCGAGACCATCCATGCCCGCTGGCGGGCGCTGCCCGATGCTGCCGAGGTGGTGGCGCCCAACGTGCATCCCTGCGGCGGCGGCCACCACTATCCTCGCCATCCGGTGGGGCAGGTGGGCTGGCACATGCACGACATGGCCTGCCCGATGACCGCCGACAGCTTCGCCGGCATCCTGGCCAGCGCGGCCACCGCGGAGGCAGCGGCCGACGTGGTGCTGGCCGGAGAACGCCGGTCCTATGCGCTGTGCCGCCCGCCGGGCCACCATGCCGGTCCGGAGCGCGCGGGCGGCTTCTGCTTCCTCAACAACTCGGGCCTGGCCGCCACGGTGCTTCGCGAGCGTCATGCGAGGGTGGCGGTCCTCGACGTGGATCTGCACCACGGCAACGGCACCCAGGACCTCTTCTATGACCGCGGCGATGTCTGGACCGGTTCGCTGCACGTCGACCCGTCTGACTTCTATCCCTTCTTCTGGGGTGGCGCCGACGAACGGGGCGAGGGTGAGGGGCTCGGCGCCAACGTCAACCTGCCGCTGCCACTGGGCAGCGACGGGGCGGCCTTCCTCGAGAGCCTGGACCGCCTGATCGAGCGGCTCGAGGTCTACCGGCCCGATGCCCTGGTGGTAGCCCTGGGCCTGGATGCCCACCGCGACGACCCGCTGGCGGGCATGGCCCTGGAGACCGGCGACTTCACCGAGATCGGGCGGCGCCTGGCCGCCATCGACTTGCCCACGGTGCTGGTCCAGGAGGGGGGCTACCCTACCGAGCATCTGAGTCACAACCTGGCCGCCTTCATGGGCGGTTACACCGCTGCCTGAGGGCAGCCCGTCATCGGTGCCGACCGGCACCCCACAACGAGAGACACGCCATGACCGTTACCTATCACGACAGCAACACCCGCATGAGCCAGGCCACCGTCCACAACGGTACCGTCTACCTGGCCGGCCAGGTGCCGGACGACGCCAGTGGCGACATGTTTGGCCAGACCGAGCAGGTGCTGGCCAAGATCGACCGCCTGCTGGCCGCCGCCGGCACTTCCAGGGAGCACCTGCTAAGCGCCCAGATCTGGGTCACCAGCATGGCCGAGTTCGACCAGATGAACGCCGCCTGGGACGCCTGGGTGGTGCCGGGCCGGCCACCGGTGCGTGCCGCCATCGAGGCGAAGCTGGCCAAGCCGGAATGGAAGGTCGAGATCATGGTCACCGCGGCACTTCCGGAGGCCTGACATGCGCATCATCACGGCGGAGCAGGTGGCGGCCTCGCTGCCCTGGGAGTCCCTGGTCGAGCGCCTCGCGACCACCTTCCGCGAGGGGGTCGAGTCGCCGCCGCGCCATCACCATGCCATGCACCGGCCCGACGGCGAGGCCACCATGCTGCTGATGCCGGCCTGGGAACGCGAGGGCTACATCGGCGTGAAGATGGTCAATGTCTTCCCGCAGAACGCCGAGCATGGCCTTCCCGCCATTGCCGGCGTCTACCTGTTGAGCGAGGGCGCCCACGGGCGCCCCCTGGCCTGCATCGACGGCAGCGAGCTGACACGCCGACGTACCGCCGCGGCCTCGGCCCTGGCGGCCCGCGAGTTGGCCCGGGAGCATGCCGAGAGCCTGCTGGTGGTGGGGACCGGCAAGCTGGCCCCCATGGTGATCGAGGCCCATGCGGCGGTGCGCCCCATCCGCCGCGTGCGGATCTGGGGGCGCAGCCTCGAGAAGGCCGAGGCGCTCGCCGCCGAGTATGCCGACCGCTTCGATACGGCGGCGGTCACCGACCTGGAGGCCGCCAGCCGCGAGGCGGACCTGATCAGCTGCGTGACGCTCTCCACCGAGCCGCTGATTCTCGGTGCCTGGCTCGCTCCCGGCACCCATCTCGACCTGATCGGGGCCTTTCGCCCCACGATGCGCGAGACCGATGCCGAGTGCCTCACTCGCAGCGAGGTGTACGTGGACACCCATGCCGGGGCGAGGGGGGAGGCGGGGGATCTCCTGCTGGCCGTCGACGAGGGGGCCTTCGCCTTCGACGAGGTCCGTGGCGAGTTGGCCGAGCTGCTCAGGGGCGAGGTGCCCGGGCGCTCGTCGGACGAGGCGATCACCCTCTTCAAGTCGGTAGGGGCGTCGCTGGAGGACCTGGCGGCCGCCATCGAGGTGTGGGAGCGGCGGGAGCCGTCCCCGTGACGAGCGCCACCACGGGGTTCTTCTGGCATGAGCGCTGCTTCTGGCATGACCCGGGCGCCATCGGCGTCTTCTCGGCGCGCGGCGAGTTCCTGCAGCCGCAGCCGGCCTCGGAGAGTCCCGAGAGCAAGCGTCGGCTGAAGAACCTGCTGGAGGTCTCGGGTCTGATCGACGCGCTGGCGGTGCGCAAGCCCCCGCCGGCGAACAGCGAGGACCTCGAGCGCTTCCATACGGCGCGCTACCTGGCGGCCCTGGCGTCGGGCGACCGCGCCCGGGGTGGTGACGGCGGCGACTGCGCCCCCTATATGCCGGGCAGCCTGGCCGCCGCGCGTCAGTCCACGGGGCTTGCCATCGCCGCCGTGGAGGCGGTGGCCAGCGGCGAGCTCGCGCGCGCCTATGCGCTCTGTCGCCCGCCGGGCCACCACGCCGAGGCCGACCGTGGCCGCGGCTTCTGCCTGCTCGGCAACCTCCCGGTGGCGGTGCTGCGCGCCCGTGCGCGGGGCCTGGTGGGGCGTGTGGCGATCCTCGACTGGGACGTGCACCACGGTAACGGCCAGCAGTCGGCCTTCTATGCGGACCCCGAGGTGTTCACGGTCTCGCTTCACCAGGCGGGCAACTATCCGCTGGAGACCGGGGGCTTCGAGGAGCAGGGGGAGGGCCGTGGCCTGGGGGCCAGTCTCAACCTGCCCCTGCCGCCGGGCTGCGGCCTGGGCGCCTACGATCATGCCATGACCCAGCTAGTGCTGCCGGCCATCGAGGCCTTCGGCCCCGAGTTGATCGTGGTGGCCTGTGGCTATGACGCCTGCGCCAAGGACCCGCTGGGCAAGATGCTGCTCAACAGCGCCGCCTTCGCCCGAATGACGGCGCAAGTCATGGCGCTGGCCGATCGCGTCTGCGGGGGGCGACTGGTGATGATCCACGAGGGCGGCTATTCGGACGGCTATGTGCCGGTGTGCGGGCATGCGGTCATCCAGACCCTCGCCGGCAGCGACATCCGCGTGCCGGACCCCCAGAACGACGAGATCGCTGCCTGGGCCTACCAGGCCCTGCAGCCCCACCAGCGTGAGCTGATCGACGGCTGGCGCGAGGCCTGGGCCGCCACCGGCCGGCTCTCCCCGACAAGGAACCCCGACCATGACACCTCTCGATGATCGCGACGGCTGGATCTGGATGGACGGTGAGTGGCTACCGTGGCGCGAGGCCCGGGTCCATGTGCTGACTCACACCCTGCACTACGGCATGGGCTGCTTCGAGGGCGTGCGCGCCTATGCCGGGCCCCACGGCAGCCACCTGTTTCGGCTGGCCGAGCACACCCGGCGGCTGGCCGACAGCGCCTACGCCCTGGACATGCCGCTGCCGTTCGACGAGGCGGCGCTGATCGAGGCCCAGTGCGAGTGCCTGGCAAGGAACGCCCTGACCAGTGCCTATCTCAAGCCCACGGTGTTCTTCGGCTCGGAGGGGCTGGGGCTGCGGGCCAGGGGGCTCTCGGTGCACGTGATGATCGCCGCCTGGGACCTCGGCGACTATATCTCGGCGGAGGCGGCGTCGATCGGCCTGCGTGCACTGACCGCCTCATGGGCGCGCCACCATGTGAACATCAGCCTGTGCCGGGCCAAGACCAACGGCCACTACGTGAACGCCATGCTGGCGCTCAACACGGCAGTGAAGGCGGGCTTCGACGAGACGATCATGCTCGACCCGGAGGGTTATGTGGCCGAGGCCTCGGCGGCCAATGTCTTCCTGTTGCGCGACGGTGTGCTGCATACCCCCGAGGTGACCTCCTGCCTGCAGGGCATCACCCGCGACAGCGTGATCCACCTGGCTCGCGAGGTGCTCGGCGTCGAGGTGCGGGAGCGGCGCATCACCCGTGACGAGCTCTATACCGCCGACGAGGCCTTCGTGACCGGTACCGCGGCCGAGATCCTGCCGCTGCGTGAGCTGGATGGACGGCACATCGGTGGCCGCGCCGGCGCACCGCCGCCCGGGAGGCCCATCGCGGCGGACTCCCTCACCGCCCGGCTGCAACGGCTCTATCGCCGGGTGGCCCGCGGCGAGCTCGACGGGGAGCTCGAGTCTTTCTGCGGCTGGTTGACGCCCGCCGGGGGCTGACGCTGCGCTGCGTTGAAGGGCCTCCTGCCATGCCGTGCTAGCCTGCGGCCATCCGGCCGGGAAGGGACGCCATGATCGAATCGCTGCTCGCGGGCATGCTGCTGACGTCACTTCTGCTGGCCACTCTGTGGGGTGGGCTGGCCCTCGTCCACCGGCTGCCGGCCTCGCGCGTCGTGCGGTGGCTGGCGGTGCTGGTGTGGCTGGGGACGGGGGGACTCTGGTGCCTGCTGGTCTGGCAGGGTGCGCGGTTGGCCCCCCTGGCCGGCATGGTGGTACAGATGGCCGCGCTGCTGGCCTGGTGGCGGCAGCTGCAACCCGCCATGGACCTCGACTGGGCCGATGACGTGGCGCACCTGGCCACGGGGGAGGTCGAGGGGCACCGCCTGATCCTCCACCATGTCCGGGACTTCGATTGGCAGACCCCGGACCGGGCGCGGATCGCCTGGGAGCGGCGGGAGTACGATCTCCGCGCGCTCGACAGCGTGGATCTGTTCGTCTCCGGCTGGGGGCGACCCGGCATCGCCCATGTGCTGATCTCCTTCGGCTTCCTCGACCCCGGGTCCGGCCGGCATGACTTTGTGGCCTTCTCGGTAGAGGTCCGGCGCGAGCGTCACGAGCAGTTCTCGGAGATCGGCGGCTTCTTCAAGCAGTACGAACTGGCGATCATCGCCGCCGACGAGCGGGATGCCGTGCGCCTGCGCAGCAACGTTCGGTGCGAGACGGTGAATCTCTACCGGGTGCGGCTCAATGCGGCCGATCGGCGCGACCTGCTGCTGGTGCTGGTGGAGGAGGCCAATCGCCTCGAGGCGGCGCCGCGCTTCTATCACACCGTCACCGCCAACTGCACCACCCTGGTGTTCGGGCTGATGCGCCGGATCATCGAGGGGCTGCCGATGGACCACCGGCTGGTGCTTACCGGGCTGCTGCCTGGCTACGTGCACGACCACCGTGGCCTGGTGCCGGGCTTTTCTCTCCATGAGCTGAAGTGCCGCGGCGATATCACCGAGCGTGCCCGCCAGGCCCACGAAGCCCCTGATTTCTCGCGGTGTATCCGCGAGGGCGTACCGGGCTGGGAATGACGATGTGGCCGGCCACCAGCAAGAACGCCACGGCAGATGCCGTGGCGTGATTCCATGCCTCCCTGGACACCCTCCCGGTGCCTGACCGGCCCATGGCCGATCCTCCTTGTGGTGCGTCCTGCACCGACGCGTCCCTGGCGGGGCTGGGCAGTATCCCTTGCCGTGGCTTTGCTGCCTTGGCCTTCTGGCATCTTCTCTTCTGCAGATGACACTGCCATCACACTGGCATGAACAGACAGTGACAGGCCCAGGCATCGGCTCGTCGTTTTCCACCATCCCGCTTATCGCCTTCGGCTGGGCGGGGGCGATGCTGTTCTAATCCTTTACCCCTTTTCCCTGTGCAGGTGGCGCTCCAGCGAGGCCAGCAGGCCGCGCAGCAAGGACAGCTCCTTGCGGTTCGGCTGGGCACGGGCGAACAGCGCCTGCAACTGAGCGTCGGTGCGGGCATGGGGCTGGGTAAGGAAACCGCTGGCCTGCATGACCCGCTCCAGATGGTCGTGGAAGTGACCCAGCTGCTCGCGGGAGGGCTGGCGCTGCTCGGGGGGCAGGGCGGGGCGGTAGTCGCCCTGCGGGCGCCGACGCCACGCCTTGAACAGCTCGTAGGCCAGCACCTGCACCGCCTGGGAGAGGTTGAGGATGCCGTAGGCGGGGTTGGCCGGGATGCTCACCTGGTGGCTGCAGAGGCGGATCTCGTCGTTGGTCAGCCCGAAGCGTTCGCGGCCGAACACCAGGGCCACCGGGTCCGCGGCGGCGTGCTCGACCAGTTCCCGGGCCATCGCGTCGGGCTCGTCGAAGTGGGGCAGCGGCAGGCTGCGCAGCCGAGCGCTGGCGCCTACCACCTCCACGCAGTCGGCCACTGCCTCGGCAAGCGAGCCCACCACCCGGGCGCTTTCCACCAGGTCCTCGGCGCCGGCGGCCAGCCGTGAGGCCTCGGGGTCGGGGAAGCGGCGCGGGTTGACCAGCACCAGGTCGGTGAGGCCCATGGTCTTGATGGCCCGCGCCGAGGCGCCGATATTGCCGGGATGGTAGGTCTGGACGAGGACGATGCGGATATTCGAGAGCATGGGCAGGCGGTCGGCGGAAGGCTGGTGAGGTCGAGTATCTTACAGAAGCCAGGGCCCAGCGCCGAGCCGACAACAAAAAACCCCCGCCGGTTTCCCGGCGGGGGTCGATCGCGGACGGTGTGTCCTGGGGATCAGGGGCTGATTACATCATGCCGCCCATGCCACCCATACCACCCATGCCGCCCATGTCCGGCGCGGAGTCTTTCTCGTCCGGATCGTCGGCGATCATGGCCTCGGTGGTGATCATCAGGCCAGCAATAGAGCCGGCGGACTGCAGCGCGCTGCGGGTCACCTTGGCCGGGTCCAGCACGCCCATCTCGAACAGGTCACCGAACTCGCCGGTCTGGGCGTTGTAGCCGTAGTTGCCTTCGCCAGCCTTCACCTGGTTCAGGATGACGGAGGCTTCCTGACCGGCGTTGGTGACGATCTGGCGCAGCGGGGACTCCATGGCGCGCAGAGCGATGGCGATGCCGTGGGTCTGGTCCTCGTTGTCGCCCTTGAGGTCCTTGATCTTGGTCAGCACGCGCACCAAGGCAGTACCGCCGCCGGGCACGACGCCTTCCTCGACCGCTGCGCGGGTAGAGTGCAGGGCGTCCTCGACGCGAGCCTTCTTCTCCTTCATCTCGACTTCGGTGGCGGCGCCGACGCGGATGACGGCCACGCCGCCGGCCAGTTTGGCGACGCGTTCCTGGAGCTTCTCGCGATCGTAGTCGGAGGAGGTATCCTCGATCTGGGCGCGGATCTGGCCGACGCGCGCCTCGATGTCGCCTTCGTTACCGGCGCCATCGATGATGGTGGTGTTCTCCTTGGACATGGTCACGCGCTTGGCGGTGCCCAGGTGGTCCAGGTTGGCCTGCTCGAGGGTCAGACCCACTTCCTCGGAGATCACGGTGCCGTTGGTGAGGATGGCGATATCCTGCAGCATGGCCTTGCGACGGTCGCCGAAGCCCGGGGCCTTGGCCGCTGCGACCTTGACGATGCCGCGCATGGTGTTGACCACCAGGGTGGCCAGTGCCTCACCCTCGATGTCCTCGGCGATGATCGCCAGCGGCTTGCCCGCCTTGGCGACGGCTTCCAGCACCGGGAGCAGCTCTCGGATGTTGGAGATCTTCTTGTCGACCAGCAGGATGTACGGGTCTTCCAGCTCGACCTGCATGGTGTCCTGGTTGGTCACGAAGTAGGGAGACAGGTAGCCGCGATCGAACTGCATGCCTTCCACGACTTCCAGCTCGTCCTCGAAGCCACGGCCCTCGTCGACGGTGATGACGCCTTCCTTGCCCACCTTCTCCATGGCCTCGGCGATGATCTCGCCGATGCGCTTGTCGCCGTTGGCGGAGATGGTGCCGACCTGGGCGATGGCCTTGGTGTCGGTGCAGGGCACGGACAGGGCCTCGATCTCCTTGACCGCGGCGATGACGGCCTGGTCGATGCCGCGCTTGAGGTCCATCGGGTTCATACCCGCGATGACGCCCTTGAGGCCCTCGTTGACGATGGACTGGGCCAGTACGGTGGCGGTGGTGGTGCCGTCACCGGCGACGTCGGAGGTCTTGGAAGCGACTTCCTTGACCATCTGGGCGCCCATGTTCTCGAAGCGGTCCTTGAGCTCGATCTCCTTGGCCACGGAGACGCCGTCCTTGGTGACGGTCGGGGAGCCAAAGGATTTCTCCAGCACCACGTTGCGACCCTTCGGGCCCAGGGTGGCCTTCACAGCGTTGGCCAGGACATCGACGCCACGGGCCATGCGCTTGCGGGCATCATCGGAGAACTTGACTTGTTTCGCTGCCATTTTCGAAATCTTCCTGTTGTTGCTTGAACGTCAGATACTTGAGGTTCAGACGTGATCGTCAGATGTTGAGCATCGCGCTGGACGGTTGGGCCTCAGCCCTCGACCACGGCCAGGATGTCGGACTCGCTCATGATCAGAACTTCCTCGCCGTCGATCTTCTGCTTCTCGACGCCGAAACCATCCTTGAAGATCACGCTATCGCCGACCTTCACGTCCAGGGGACGGACGTCGCCGTTCTCGAGAATCCGGCCGTTACCCACGGCAAGCACTTCACCACGAGTCGGTTTTTCCTGGGCACTGCCCGGAAGCACGATGCCGCCAGCGGTTTTCTGTTCTTCTTCAACGCGACGGATGATGACGCGATCGTGCAAGGGACGGATGTTCATTGCTCACGTTCTCCTGAGGGGTCAGATGGCCGGGAAGACCCGGCGGTTTTGGTCATCGCCTCGCAGACGCTGCCTACGAGGAGGAGGCGCTGGACGCCTTCCGTGTCAATGGCGCGGCAACCGCGCCGAAGCCTGCTGCTGACCGATAAGTGGGGCTCACCAGAGGGCTTTCAAGGCCCGTGAGGAATTTTTTTTGATTCAGCGCCGCCTGTCGTCGCCGGAGATGAACTCACCCTCGAGCGGACCGTCTTGATCGTCGCCGTGCGACGATGACGCATCCCGGGCGTCATACGGCCGACGACTCCCCGAGGCCTGCTGCCAGTCGGCATCGTGCCCTTGGCGGGGGCCGTCACCATGGCCGCCGCCAACGTGGATCCCCTGGGCGCGGATGCCCAGCCGGGCGATCAGTTTGCCCAGCAGACGGCGCGCGTCGGGAATCAGGCACATGAAACCCAGGGCATCGGACACGAAGCCGGGCGCCATCAGCAGGGCGCCGCCGAAGATCAGTGCGGCACCGGTGAGCAGTTCGCCTGAGGGTACCTCGCCGCGCTCCAGGCGTTCGCGGGCACGGGCGAAGGTGGCGGCGCCTTCGCGTCGGATCAGGTGCAGGCCGATGAAGCCGGTGGCCAGCACCAGCAGCAGGGTAGTAAGCAGGCCGATCTGACTGCCCACCGAAAAGAGAATGACGAAGTCGAGCAGGGCGAAGAGGGTAAAAGCAAGCAGAAAGGGCATGGGGACTCCGCTGATGACAGTTCCGCAGAAGATGGGGGCGGCCCCGCGGAAATCAAGCATTGACTGCCAGCGCGTACCTTGATGGCGGCAGCTGCAATAAAATGTCATAAGAATAGCGTTATGGTGCACTGCACAAACTCTGCTACAGTACCTGTACTAAGCAAAAGCGATGTGCAGGGCTGTGCCTGATCGACGGCCCTGGGTCGCCCATTCCCCAGGAGGTTTGACGATGAAACTGGATAACTCCGTGATTGCGATTACCGGCGGCGCCCGTGGCCTCGGTCTGGCCATGGCTCAGCTGCTCGGTAACCGTGGTGCCCGCCTGGCACTGCTCGATACCGATGGCGCCACCCTGGACGATGCCGTTACCCGGCTGCATCAGGTGGGCATCGAAGCCCGCGGCTTCGTGGCCAACGTGGCCGACGAGGCCTCGGTCAAGCAGGCCTTCGGCGATATCGCCACCTCCTTGGGCCCGGTGAGCGGCCTGGTCAACAACGCCGGTATTCTGCGCGACGCCCTGCTGGTGAAGGCGAAGGAGGGCAAGGTCGAGAAGGTAATGTCGCTGGAGAACTGGCAGGCGGTCGTCGACGTCAACCTGACCGGCGTATTCCTGTGCGGCCGTGAGGCGGCCAGCCAGATGATCGAGGCGGGTCATGAAGGGGTGATCGTCAATATCTCCAGCATCTCCCGGGCCGGCAACATGGGCCAGAGCAACTACGCTGCCTGCAAGGCCGGGGTGGTGGCACTGACCACGACCTGGGCGCAGGAGCTGGCGCGCTATGGCATTCGCGCTGGCTGCGTGGCCCCGGGCTTCATCGAGACCGACATGACCGCCTCCATGCGCCAGGACATGCTCGACAAGCTGACCTCCGGCGTGCCGCTGCGCCGCCTGGGCCAGCCGGAGGACATCGCCCGTAGCGTAGCCTTCATCTTCGAGAACGCCTATTTCACCGGGCGTGTCATCGAGTGCGACGGTGGCCTGCGCCTCTGAGTCAGTGGCCACCTGATGAAGCAGAGCGGCCGCCGGGGGAGTCCCCGGCGGCCGCTCTGCTTACACCTCCGCTCAGAAGCTGACCTGGTCTTCCAGGCTGGCCACGGTGCCGGCGCCGATGCCGCTGACCCGAGTCAGGTCCTCGGCGCTCTCGTAGGAGCCGTTGGCGTTGCGATCCTCGATGATGGCGGCTGCCTTGGCCGGGCCGATGCCCGGCAGTTCGGCGAGCAGTTCGGCATCGGCGGTATTGACGTTGATCGGTGCCACCTCCTGTGCCACGGCGCCTAGCGGCGCCAGGCCGAGCAGTAGGGCGAGTAGCGCGCCGGCGAGTGCGTTACGTGTCATTCCCTTCATGATCGTGTCCTCTTGTTGTCTCTTTTGTCGTGGAAAGTTGTCCCGCGGGACACTCTTCAAGCTAGCGGTTGCCGGTGAGTCACAGTGTGGGCCGGCGCCGTCATCCGTTATAGGTGAGGGCAGACAGACGCGCGTATCGAAACGCCCATCCTGGTGGCGTTTTGGGGTACGCGGGCCTGGTGAGATCTCCTACGCGAGTTAGCGGCTCGGGCTGATATAATGTCTGCCATCCGTCCCCTTGCCTGGAGCCCGGCCCGTGTCTACCGATTCGCCTCTGATCATTGCCCTCGACTACGCTTCCCTGCATGCCGCCCTGTGCATGGCCGATAGCCTGGATCCCGCGCGCTGCCGCCTGAAAGTAGGTAAAGAACTGTTCACCCGCAGCGGCCCGGACGTGGTGGAGGCGCTGCACGGCCGCGGTTTCGAGGTATTCCTGGACCTCAAGTTCCACGATATTCCCAGCACCGTGGCCGGCGCGGTGCAGGCGGCGGCAGAGCAGGGCGTATGGATGGTCAACGTCCACGCCGGCGGCGGACGCCGTATGATGGAGGCGGCGAAAGAGCGGCTGCAGCGCCACGGCCTGTCCACTCACCTGATTGCGGTCACGGTGCTGACCAGCATGGAGGCCAATGACCTGGTGGACGTGGGCGTCAGCGTCTCGCCGGCGGAGCAGGTGGAACGCCTGGCCCTGCTGGCCAGACAGAGCGGCATGGATGGGGTGGTCTGCTCGGCTCAGGAGACAGCGCGGCTGCGCGAGCTGTGCGGCGAGGCGTTTCTCAAGGTGACCCCGGGCATTCGGCCGAGCTTCGCCCAGGTCGGTGATCAGCGACGTGTCATGACTCCGCGCGACGCCATGGCAGCGGGCAGCACCCATCTGGTGGTGGGGCGCCCGGTAACCCAGGCCGAGGACCCCATGGCGGCACTGGCCGCCATCGAGGCGGAACTGGCGGGGGCCTGAGCGGCTATTCCCCTTCGATTCCGGTGATCGGCTTGGTGGTGCCCCAACTGCGGCAGCGCGGGCACTGCCAATGGAGATGCTCGCCGGCGAAGCCGCAGCGCCGGCAGCGGTGTCTCGGCAGGGCCTTCAACAGGGTGCGGGTATGCTGCTGCAGCAGCTCGAGGCGTTCGAGCGACTCGCCTGGGTCATCCTGCCGATATAGGTCCATCAGATAGTCCAGTGCCCCCAGGCTCGACTCGCGGGCAAGCTGTTCCCTGACAAGCGCGACGGCGGCAGATGGCCCCTCGCGATGACGCAGGGTGTTGGCCAGCAGGATGATCACGCTGGTGAAGGGCGTGCGCTCGAGCAGCTGATGTAGGTTGCCGATCAGCCCCTCCTCGTCGTCCAGCAGGCGGTAGGCGGTAGCCAGGGGGTCCAGCAGGGTAGGGGTAAAGGCGGCGTCCTGCTCGGGAATGCGGTTGAGCAGGCGGATCTCCTGGCGGTAGTGGCCGGTCGCGTGCTCCATGGCGGCCAGCAGCAGGTTGGCGCGTACACAGCGGGGGTCGATGTTCAGCGCCTGGCGCAGGTGTTTGCGGGCAAGTCCCGGGCTGGCCTCGAAGCGTTCCTGCTCGGCGAGCTGGCAGAGCCAGTGGGCGGCGGCACGGCGGATCTCATCGCTCTGACGAATCAACTGAGGCTGGGCCACCTCCAGCGCCGCCTGCCACTCGCCCTCGCGCTCCAGCAGGTCGACCAGCAGGCGCTTGGCGGCCAGGCGTCGTTGGTCGTCCTGGGAGTCGCGCACCAAGGCGTGCAGCAGCCGTTCGGCTCGGTCGAGCAGCCCCAGGGCCAGAAAGTCACGCGCCAGCTCCAACTGCACCCGCTCGCCCTGGGGGACGGTGAGGGTGGGGCGGGCCAGCAGGTTCTGGTGGATCTTCACCGCTCTATCCGCCTCGCCTCGGCCGCGGAACAGGTTGCCCAGGGTGAGGTGGGTGTCAATGGTGTCGCTGTTGACCTCCAGGGCCGCCACGAAGGTCTCGATGGCGCGGTCCTGCTGGTCGTTGAGCAGGTAGTTGAGCCCCACGAAATAATCCCGCGCAAGCCCGGATGACGGCGCGGGATCGGAGGGCTTGCTGCGTTCGCGGCGGCCGAGCCACCAGCCGATGGCGACCGCTGCCAACAACAGGGTCAGCAGCAGGACATCGGGCATTCTAGGGGAGTTCCTTCAGCTCCTGGACGCGCAGTCGATCGAGTTCCTTGCGCTGCTGCTGGTTGTGGCGCTGGGCGCGGGTCAGCAGGGTGCGCAGGCGCAGATAGACGCCGCTCATGGCCAGCATGCCGAGCAGCACGCCGACCGCCAGGGAGGCCAGCAACCAGACGGATAGCGAGGCTGCGGGCAGCTCGATCCAGACCAGGTTGAGCGGAAGGGCCTGCTGGTTGTTGACGGCGAAGAGAATGCCGACCAGCAGGACGACCAGCAGGATGATGGCCAGGATCAGGCCTTTGAGCCAACGCATGCGCTTGTGTCCCCTGTAATGGAAGTGCCGGTAATCAAAGTGTGAGTGACCAAAGCAGGTCAGTAGCCGAGGGCGCGGCTGGCGTCCACCTGCTCGCGCAGCTCCTTGCCGGGCTTGAAGTGTGGCACGAACTTGCCATCCAGCGCGACAGGTTCACCGGTCTTCGGGTTGCGTCCGACGCGCGGCTCGCGGTAGTGCAACGAGAAGCTACCGAAGCCGCGGATTTCGACGCGCCCCCCCTCGGCCAGGGTGTCGGTGATGTCATCGAGGATCAGGCGAACGGCAGCCTCGACTTCCTTGATCGACAGCTCCGGCTGTCGTGCGGCGATCTGCTCGATCAACTCGGACTTGGTCATCGACGTTCTCCCTATGCGGTGGGCGCAGCAATCGGCTCGCCTGGCGCTATTGTTTGCACTAAGCATACTCGGCAAATTGTGATAAAACAACGCACTACGACCATTGGAAGATAGCGGCGCAGGCGGCTGCCGTTGACGATAGGCTCGGGTATACTGTGGACACTCATCCCACCAGGCAGGCGAGGTCGACGTTGAACGAGCAATCACCCCAGGATGTGGCACTGCGCAAGCGGCTCTACTGGCACTCCCGTCGCGGCATGTGGGAGCTTGACCTGCTGCTGGTCCCCTTTCTCGAGCAGTGCTACGATAATCTCGATGTGGCGGATCAGGCGGTGTTTCGCGAACTGATCGACGAGGAAGATCAGGATCTTTTCATGTGGCTGATGCGCCGCGAGTTGCCGGAGGACCCGGGCCGCCGCCGCATCGTGCAGTTGATCATCGAACATGCCGAAAGCGCCGACAGCATTGGGCATCGTCCCGTCTAGACTTTCCCTCCTCCTGCATGCCCTGCTGGCCGCCGCGGTGGCCGGCATGGCCCTTCTGCACGCCTCGGCCTGGCTTAGCGGCCTCGTCGTCGCCGTGATGCTGGGCGTCCTTCTCTACGCCGCCCGACGCCGCGACCGCGGTGACCTGCGTGCCCTGTCTCGGGGCGAAGGGGGGCTGGACGGTGGTGGCCTGCGCTGGGAGTGGCGCGACGGCGCCGCGGCCCCCTGGCGCCCGGTCTCCCTTCACTGCGACTATCTCGGCCCCAGGCTGATCGGGCTGCGTGTCAACGGCAGGCGGCTCTGGATCTGGCCGGACAGCAGCGACGCCGCCTCGCTGTGGCGGCTGCGTCGCCTGCTGGTGCAGCATCGATAGGCGGGGCTCTCGTCAGTCAAGATCCGCGAGATGGATCCGCGAAGGCTGCGGTATGCCCTGAGCGTGGCCGGGGCAGTCCGGGTTGTAGTGCAGGCCGCGGGATTCGCGGCGGGTGCGGGCGCTGGCCACGGTGAGCCGGGCCAGGCGCAGCGCCTGCCACAGGCCGGCCAGCTCCGCGCTGGGGGTGCAGATTGCCACCATGGGGGCCAGATCGCGCTGCAGCTCGTTCAGTTCCTCGGCGGCCTCGGTCAGGCCCGCGTCGCGTCGCACGATGGCCACCCGGGCGCTCATTACGCGCCGCATCCGCTCGCGGATGTCGGCCAACGCCGACGGGTCGGCCAGCTGGCGGCCGGCACCGAGGGGGCGCAGCGCGGCCGAATCGTCTGCGCTGTCCTGGCGGACCAGTGCCGCGGCGCAGCTGCGCGCGAACACCAGGCACTCCAGCAGCGAGTTGCTGGCCATGCGGTTGGCGCCATGCAGGCCGGTGCACGCCACCTCGCCGATGGCGTAGAGGTGCGGCACCGTGGTCGCGCCGGCCAGGTCGGTGGCCAGGCCCCCGCAACTGTAGTGGGCGGCGGGCACCACCGGTATCGGCTCCCGGCTGATATCCAGGCCGCGGCCGACGCAGTGGGCATGGATAGTGGGGAAATGGTGGTGGATCGCCGCCTCGCCCATGTGGCGGATGTCGAGCAGCACATGGTCGCTGCCGGTGCGCTGCATCTCGGCGTCGATGGCTCGGGCGACGATATCTCGAGGTGCCAGCTCGGCGCGCGGGTCCAGGGGCGGCATGAAACGTTCGCCGTGCACGTTGAGCAGCTTGCCACCCTCGCCGCGAACCGCCTCGCTGATCAGGAAGGGGCTGCCCTGCGGGTCATAGAGGCAGGTGGGGTGGAACTGCTGGAACTCAAGGTTCATCAGCTCCGCCCCCAGCTCGGCACCCATCAGCATCCCTTCGCCACTGGCCGGGTGGGGGCTGGTGGTGTGGCGATAGAGCCCGCTGGCGCCGCCGGTGGCCAGCGCGGTGTCGCTGGCCAGAAGCTCGTGCAGCCTGCCCTGGCTATCCAGGCAGCGGGCGCCGCGGCAGTGGCCGGCGGCGTCATCGATCAGACCGATGGCGGTGAGGTCGTCCAGCACTCGGATGGCCGGGTGTGCGGCCACATGGGCCTGAAGGGTTTGCATCACCGCGAGCCCCGTGGCGTCGGCGGCATGAATGATGCGCCGGGCGCCGTGGCCGCCCTCGCGGGTCAGGTGGTAGGGGTAGCCGGCATCGGGGCTGGGGTCCGGGGTGAAGGGAACCCCGAGGGAGAGCAGCCACTCGATGGCGGCCGGGCCGTGTTCGACGGTGAAGCGCACCGCCGCCGCGTCACACAGACCGTCGCCGGCCACCAGGGTGTCGGCGACGTGGGCGTCGAAGTCATCGCCGGGGGAGAGCACCGCGGCGATGCCGCCCTGGGCCCAGCGGCTGGCGCCCTGGTCGTCGCTGGCCGGCCGCAGCAGGGTGACCCGACGCCGGTCGGCGATCTCCAGAGCCAGTACCAGGCCGGCAACGCCGCCGCCGATGATCAGCACATCATGGTTGCCGTGGGTCATCCTGCGTTCCTTTGTCGATCGTGGCGGTCTCGCGATGCGCCCATTTGCGCCCAGAAGCGCGGCGCAAGCGGCGGCTCGGCAGGCGGGTCAGGCCCCCCAGGCGGGCGACAAGGTCGCTGGTCAGTCGTGCCAGTTCGCGGTTGAGCCAGAGATAGCCACTGGGACTGAACAGCACGCGCCCCTCGTCACTGCGCGCACTGGCGGCCAGGGCGGCATGCCGCTGCAGGTCGAACTGGCTCACCGTGACCGCGATGGGCTGGCCGGTGCGCACCTGAAAGGCCAGGGTGCCGAGCTCCCGGGCGAGCCGATGCTGCTCGTCGCGAAGGCCCGCCATGGCCTCGATGCGGTCATGGCCCTCGCGCGTGGTCCAATGCGTTTCCAGCAGCAGTTCGATGGTGGAGAGCATGCGGCGCTGCAGGGAGATGATGTCATCGAGTTCGTTGCGGTTCAGCCGTCGCTCGCGATGGATGGCGTCGACCAGTCCGCGCTGTTTGACCAGTGCCGAGCTGGTGGCCTTGAGCAGGGCGCGGGTGTCCACGTCCAGGGCGGCCGCGGCGGTGGTGTGAGCGTGGAAGAGGCGCGCCATGCGGTCGAGGTTCTCGGCCAGCATGAAGCGCATCATGTCGGTGGCCTTCTGGGGCAGCACCAGCATGGTCACGGTGATGCCCACCAGGGTGCCCAGCAGCACGTCGAAGGCGCGCCACAGGCCGATGTCCAGGTCATGGCTGCCGTCGCCGATGACCAGCAGCAGGCTGATGGCGAACATCAGGCCGCTGTAGCCGTGGCGGTTGCCGAAGGTGAGCCAGGTGGCGACGCCGATGGCGATGAGGCTGCCGGCGGGGATCAGCAGGGGTAGGGCGGGAGGAGAGAGAATCAGCGCGAGGCCCGTAGCCGCGCCGAGCACGGTACCGAGTAGCCGCTGGCGACCCTTGTCGAGCACACCACCGATATGCGGCAGGTTGCCCATCACCATGACGGTGCTGACGAGCGCCCAGCTGGAGTGGGGAATCTCGAACAGCCGAATGATGCCGAAGGTGATCAGCAGGGCGAGCAGCACACGCAGCACATGCAGGCGGCGGCGAAAGCGATAGGTGAAGAAGGGGTCGCGCAGGGGGGGCAGGTTCATGAGGCAGGGCCCCGCAGGTATGCCGCTTTGGTGTCGGTCCAGGCGCAGGACAGAGAGACTGGTGCCCGGAGCCGGGCTCGAACCGGCACGGTGTTGCCACCGAGGGATTTTAAGTCCCTTGCGTCTACCAATTTCGCCATCCGGGCGGCACGGTGTCGAGCAGAAAAAATCGAGGGAAATGGAGGCTGGAGTCGGAATCGAACCGGCGTACACGGAGTTGCAGTCCGCTGCATAACCACTCTGCCATCCAGCCTCATCGAGTCGTGGTTCGGAGAGAACCTGGAGCGGGAAACGAGATTCGAACTCGCGACCCCAACCTTGGCAAGGTTGTGCTCTACCACTGAGCTATTCCCGCCTGACTCGAGAGCGAATTATACGGATAAGTCGGTGACTGTCAAACGCTTTTGCAGGCGACTCACATGGAGTCGCTGAGGTGGGGCCAGGCGGCGCGCAGGTAAAGAATCATCGACCAGAGCGTGAGCACGGCTGATGCGTAGAGGGTGATCACGGCCAGCAGTGCGAGGGGGGTGCCGGGAGTGAAGGCCAGCAGCATGAAGATGGCGACCATCTGCAGGGTGGTCTTGACCTTGCCGATCCAGGAGACCGCCACCTGGCCGCGCTTGCCCATTTCCGCCATCCACTCGCGCAGCGCCGAGATGACGATCTCGCGGCCGATGATCACCAGCGCCGGCAGCGTCAGCCATGCCGCCTCGTAGCGCTCGATCATCAGGGCCAGGGCCACGGCGACCATCAGCTTGTCCGCCACCGGGTCGAGGAAGGCGCCGAAGGGGGTGGCCTGGTTCCAGCGCCGAGCCAGGTAGCCGTCGAGCCAGTCGGTGACCGACGCCAGGGCGAACAGGCCGGCGGCCAGCGGCATACTCCACGAGAAGGGCAGGTAGAAGAGCACCACCAGCAGGGGGATGAAGCCGATACGGGCCAGAGTGAGGAGATTCGGGATGTTCATCGCGTGACGCTGTCCTTGCCGGTGGGGTGGTGCCGAACGCCCGCACATTCTATCCCCCTTGGCGGCCTTCATCCATGCAAGGCGCGATGAATCGCCTCGGCCAGGGTGACGCTGATGCCGGGCGCCCGGGAGAGCTCCTCGCGGCTGGCCTGCTTGACGCCCTGCAGCCCGCCGAAGAAGCGCAGCAGCTCGCGCCTGCGCTTGGGTCCCACGCCGGGGATGCCCTCCAGGCTGGAGGTCCGGCGCACTTTGTCACGGCGGTTGCGATGGCCGGTAATGGCGAAGCGGTGGGCTTCGTCGCGCACGTGCTGGATCAGGTGCAGGGCGGGGGAGGCGGGGTCAAGGTCCAGGGCACGGTCCACGGCCTCCAGAAACAGGGTCTCCAGGCCCGCCTTGCGGGTGGTGCCCTTGGCGACGCCCACCAGCGCGACGCCGCTGACGCCGAGCTCGGCGAACACCTCGCGGGCGAGGTTGAGCTGTCCCTTGCCACCATCCACCAGCAGCACATCGGGGCGTTCCCCCTCGCCGTCGGCCAGGCGTCGGAAACGGCGCGAAAGCGCCTGGCGCATGGCGGCATAGTCGTCGCCGGCGGCCACCCCCTCGATATTGAAGCGGCGATAGTCGGACTTGCGCGGGCCGTTCTCGTCGAACACTACGCAGGAGGCCACCGTGGCCTCGCCGTGGCTGTGGCTGATGTCGAAACACTCCAGGCGCCCGGGCGTGTCGGCCAGGCCGAGCACCTCGCGTAGCGCTGCAAAACGCCGCGTGAGCTGGGCCTGGCTGGCCAACTGGCCGGCCAGCTGCTGCTCGGCGTTGGTGACGGCCAGCGACTGCCACTGGGCGCGGTGGCCACGTACCCGGTCGGCCAGGCGCACCCGCTTGCCGGCGCGTTCGCCGAGCGCCGCTTCTATCAGCTCGCGATCCGCCAGGGCATGGCTGGTGATCAGCTCGCGCGGGATATCATGGTCCTGGCCCAGGTAGTACTGGCTGACGAACTCAGCAAGCAACTCGTCGGCCGGCAGGTCGAGGCCATTGGCGGGCGCATGATGGCGGGCACCCAGCAACCGGCCGTGGCGAACGCTGAGCACCGAGATGCACAGCGCCCCGGGGCGGGTGGCCAGGGCGAAGATGTCGGCATCGCCGTCGCCGGTGTCGACGAACTGGCGCTGCTGGAGCTGGCGCAGCTGTTGGATCTGGTCGCGCAGCCGGGCGGCCTCTTCGAAGGCGAGTTCGCGGCTGGCGGCCTCCATGGCCTCGGTGAGCTCGCGGGTCACCTGGTCGCTCTTGCCCTCCAGGCACTGCACGGCATGTTCCAGGTCGCGGCGGTAGTCCGCCTCGCTGATGTGGCCCACGCAGGGGGCGCTGCAGCGGTCGATCTGGAACTGCAGGCAGGGCCGGGTGCGATGGGCGAAGACGCTGTCCTCGCAGTTGCGGATGCGAAAGATCTTCTGCATCAGCGAGAGGCTCTCGCGCACCGCCAGGCTGCTGGGGTAGGGGCCGAGGTAGCGGCCGTCGTCGCGGCGCGCTCGAGCCCGCTTGTACTCCAGTGCCGGGAAGGGGTGGCGGTCGGTGACGAAGACGAAGGGGTAGGACTTGTCGTCGCGCAGCAGGATGTTGTAGGGCGGGCGCAGTTCCTTGATCAGGGTCTGTTCCAGCAGCAGGGCTTCGGTCTCGCTGTTGGTCACCGTGACCTGGATGTCGGCGATGCGTCCCACCAGCGCCTGGGTCTTGGTGTTCAGTGCGCCACGAAAGTAGCTGGCCAGGCGTGACTTGAGGCGCCGTGCCTTGCCCACATAGAGGGTCTCGCCCCGGGCGTCGAGCATGCGGTAGACGCCCGGGGAATCGCTGGCGCTGCTGAGGAAGTGACGGTGATCGAAGGTCATGGTGGAAGTGCAATCGCAGACGGGAGAGACATCCTAGCAGATCATGCCGGGCGGCAGGCCCGGCAGGTGCTCACTCGACGCTGGCGAAGCCCTCCACCAGGCCGTGGCGCAGGCCGAGGTGGGTCAGCTCCACGTCGGTCTGTACGCCCAACTTGTCGAAGATACGGTAGCGGTAGGTGTTTACCGTCTTGGGGCTGAGGAAGAGCCGGTCGGAGATGTCGGCCACCTTCTGACAGTTGACGATCATCATCGCCACTTGCATCTCGCGCTGGGAGAGCTGATCGAAGGGATTTTCCGACGCATCGATGCGCGACAGCACCAGCCGCTGGGCGACCTCGGGGCTGACGTAGCGCTGGCCGTGGAAGACGCCGCGGATGGCCGAAACCATCTCGTTGTGCTGGCAGTCCTTGCTGAGGAAGCCGAAGGCGCCGGCGTCGAGCAGGCGCTGGGCGAAGGCCTCCTCGAGCCAGGCGGTCAGGACCAGTACGCGGGTGTCGGGCTGTGTGCGGTGGATCTTGCGTGTGGCTTCCAGGCCGCCGATCCCGGGCATGCGGATATCCATCAGCACTACGTCGGGGGAGAGGCGGCGGGTCTCGGCGATGGCGCTCTCGCCATCGGAGGCCTCGCCGACCACGCTGAGATCCTCTTCGGCGTTCAGCAGGTGGGCGATGCTGGTCCTCACCAGGTGATGGTCGTCGGCAATCAGTACCCGGATCAAGGCAGCGGCTCCTGAGCGTATAGGCTGATAGGGAAAAGGCGGCGGGAGATGAGAGCTCCCAGTCGAAGAGTGGCACAACTTCGGTGAAGGTGGAAAGTATCCTTGGGATTTCCATTCGGGGGTTGACGCCATCCGCGGGGGTGCCTAATATATGCCTCGTTCTCGCGAGTCGAGACGGCGTGGGGCCTTAGCTCAGCTGGGAGAGCGCAACACTGGCAGTGTTGAGGTCAGCGGTTCGATCCCGCTAGGCTCCACCAACAGAATTAGATGAATCAGCCGCTTGGTGCGCCGCACCAGGCGGTTTTTTCGTTTGCCGGGGGGTCTGCTGAATGACGTCACGTCGCTGGGTTGGCCTGAGCCCGGTCAGGGGTGGCCATGGCGGTCGGGCACCGGAAGGCTGCAGCCCCGCCGCGGCGATGCCGGGTGGGACGGTGGTCTCTCGCTCTGCCCAGCGGGCATCGGGGGCAGTGTCGCTATCCGGCGCAGTCGGCGGCGCCTTCACCAAACATGTCGAACAGCAGTTCACGGCCGAGGGAGGTGAGCACCAGCCGGTTGTGTTCGTTCCATGAGGCCGCCTCGCTATTGATCAGGACCTTCTCGCAGGTCTGCCATTCGCTGGAGGCGCTTGAGAGGTTCGCCACGTCATGGCGTTCGAGCCCCCGGTGGGGGATGGAGACGGTTTCCAGCACGTAGCCATGGTGATAAAGCATGGCGGCCATGTTGGAGAGGCACTGGCGCAGGCTTCGCTGCATGCCGGCGAGAGGGGAAGCGTCGATCATCATGTGTCGCATTTCCTTTCACGCTGAGTGTGTGCTGCAGCGCAGTATACTACCAAGCCTGGTGTTATACAAAGGTCTAATGCGAAGTAAAGGTCTAATGCGAAGTGCCGGGACGCGTCCCTGCGGTGGAGCATCGCAGGGACGCTGTCCCGGATCAGTCCTCGACTCGCCCGAGCAGCAGGAACTCGATCAGCGCCTTCTGGGCGTGCAGGCGGTTGCCGGCTTCCTGCCATACCACGGCCCGCGGGTCGTCGAGCAGGGTCTCGCTGATCTCCTCGCCGCGGTGGGCAGGCAGGCAGTGGAGGAAGAGGGCGTCGGCCCTGGCTCGGTCAAGCAGCACTTCGGTCACCTGGAAGCCGGCGAAGTCGGCCTCGCGCTTGGCCTGCTCCTCCTCCTGACCCATGGAGGCCCACACATCGGTGGTGATCAGATCGGCGTCCATGACCGCCTCGGCGGGGTCGCGCAGGATGGTGACGCGGTTGCCGGCGGCCTCCAGGATATCCCGGCGCGGCTCATAGCCCTCGGGGCAGCAGATGCGCAGTTGGAAGTCGAACTGTCGGGCGGCGTTGATCCAGGAGTGGCACATGTTGTTGCCGTCGCCGATCCATACCGCCGTCCTGCCGGCTACGCTGCCACGCAGCTCGGTCCAGGTCATCACGTCGGCCAGTAGCTGGCAGGGATGATAGTCGTCGGTCAATGCGTTGATCACCGGCACCGAACTGGCGGCGGCATACTCCTCCAGCCCGGGATGGGAGAAAGTGCGGATCATTACCGCGTCGACCATCTCCGAGAGCACGCGGGCGGTGTCGCCGATGGGTTCGCCACGACCGAGCTGGGTGTCGCGGGGCGACAGGAACAGCGCGTGCCCGCCGAAGTGCGCCATGGCGGTCTCGAAGGAGACCCGGGTGCGGGTCGAGGACTTCTCGAAGATCATCGCCAGGGTGCGGTTGCGCAAGGGGGCGTAGGTCGGTCCCTGGGCCTTCAGCTCCTGCTTGATGGTGATGGCGCGCTGGATGAGATAGCGCAGCTCGTCCTGGCTCAGGTCCAGCAGGGTCAGGAAGTGGCGGGTGGCCATTGGGCGTGCTCCACGGGAAAAAACGTCCATCCTAGCCAGGCGCCGGGGGATGCGCAACGCGCGCGGGATCAGTAGAATGGGTGATCAAGACCCAGCGCCGAACTCGGGTATTGGCCCGCACCGGCATTCGCGACATGAACAGGGAGACGCCATGAGCACCACCCTCGAGAACATCCAGCGCCAGATCGGCGAGAACCCCATCCTGATCTACATGAAGGGCACTCCGCAGCTGCCCCAGTGTGGCTTCTCTGCCCAGACCGTCCAGGCGCTGATGTCCTGCGGCGAGCGCTTCGCCTTCGTCAATATTCTTGATAATCCGGACATCCGCGCCGAGCTGCCCAAGTTCGCCAACTGGCCCACCTTTCCCCAGCTGTGGGTCGAGGGTGAGCTGGTCGGTGGCTGCGATATCGTGGTGGAGATGCATCAGAGCGGTGAGCTCGATAAGCTGATCAAGGAGGCCGCCGCCAAGCACAACCAGACTTCGTCTGGAGCTTGAAGCCACAAGCTTGAAGCTTGAAGAAAAAACACCCCCGTAGCAGTGCTGCGGGGGTGTTTGGTATGGGGTGCAACAAGCTTATGCTGCTTTCCAGCTTCCAGCTTCCAGCTTCCAGCTTCCAGCTTCCAGCTTCCAGCTTCCAGCTTCCAGCTTCCAGCTTACGGCTTACGGCTGCTCCTCCATCCCCTGCTCGCGCTGGGCCTGGGACCAGCCGCCCAGGTCCTTGTAGCGGTTGACCATGGCGCAGAACAGCTCGGCGGTACGTTCGGTATCGTAGCGGGCCGAGTGGGCTTCGCCGTTGTCGAAGGGGATGCCGGCGGCGCCGCAGGCCCTGGCCAGCACCGTCTGGCCGTACATCAGTCCGGCCAGCGACGCAGTGTCGAAGCTGGAGAAGGGGTGAAAGGGGTTGCGCTTGATGCCGCAGCGGTTGACGGCGGCGTTCAGGAAGCCATGGTCGAAGGCGGCGTTGTGGCCAACCAGCACGGCGCGGGTGCAGCCGTGGGCCTTGATCGCCTTGCGCACCGGCCGGAAGATCTCGCTCAGCGCCTGGGCCTCCGAGAGCGCGACCTGCTGGCGCAGCGGGTCGTCGAGTTTGATGCCGGTGAAGTCCAGCGCTGACTGCTCGACGTCGGCCCCCTCGAAGGGCGTTACATGGAACGCATAGGTGGACTCGGGCAGCAGGTTGCCCTGGGCGTCCATGGTCAGGGTCACCGCGGCAATCTCCAGGATCGCGTTGCGTTCGGCGTTGAAGCCGCCGGTCTCCACGTCTACCACGACCGGCAGGAAGCTGCGGAATCGCAGTGCCAGCAGGTCGCGGGCGATCGCCTCGCTCATTCACCCTCTCCTTGCGTCTTTCGGTCTCGGTCTTCCCCGTCCCGAAGGCCCCGGGGCGAATCCGCGCAAGTCTAGCAGGTTGACCTTCGGGCGTCCCGGGGCCGGTATTCGCCGTGCCGATGGCGCGCTATACTGCCTCCCCTGATGCCAACCCCCTAGCTTTCATCGAGGAGCCCCGAATGTCCGATGTCAAGAAGGTCGTGCTCGCCTACTCCGGTGGCCTGGACACCTCCGTTATCGTCAAGTGGTTGCAGGAGACCTACAACTGCGAGGTGGTGACCTTCACCGCCGACATCGGCCAGGGCGAGGAAGTCGAGCCGGCACGCGCCAAGGCCGAGGCCCTGGGCGTCAAGGAGATATACATCGAGGACCTGCGCGAGGAGTTCGTGCGCGATTACGTCTACCCGATGTTCCGCGCCAACACCATCTACGAGGGCGAGTACCTGCTCGGCACCTCCATCGCGCGCCCGCTGATCGCTCGGCGCCTGATCGAGATCGCCAACCAGACCGGCGCCGACGCCATCTCCCACGGCGCCACCGGCAAGGGCAACGACCAGGTGCGCTTCGAGATGGGCGCCTATGCGCTCAAGCCGGGCGTCAAGGTGATCGCTCCCTGGCGTGAGTGGGATCTGACCTCCCGCGAGAAGCTGATGGCCTACTGCGACGAGCACAGCATCCCGGTGGACTTCTCCTCCAAGAAGAAGAAGTCGCCCTACTCGATGGATGCCAACCTGCTGCACATCTCCTACGAGGGCGGCATCCTCGAGGATCCCTGGGCCGAGGCCGAGGAGGACATGTGGCGCTGGAGCGTCTCCCCGGAGACCGCGCCTGATACGCCTACCTACGTGGAGCTGACCTTCGAGAAGGGCGATATCGTCGCCATCGACGGCACGCCGATGCGCCCCCACGAAGTGCTCGAGACCCTCAACAAGCTGGGCGGAGACAACGGTATCGGTCGCCTCGATATCGTCGAGAACCGCTATGTGGGCATGAAGTCCCGCGGCTGCTACGAGACCCCCGGCGGCACCATCATGCTCAGGGCGCACCGCGCCATCGAGTCCATCACCCTGGACCGCGAGGAGGCTCACCTCAAGGATGAGTTGATGCCCAAGTACGCCAAGGTGATCTACAACGGTTACTGGTGGAGCCCGGAGCGTCGCATGCTGCAGGCCGCCATCGACGAGACCCAGCACAACGTCTGCGGCGTGGTGCGCATGAAGCTCTACAAGGGCAACGCCATCGTGGTCGGCCGAAAATCCGAGCAGTCGCTGTTTGACGAGTCCATCGCCACCTTCGAGGACGATGCCGGCGCCTACGACCAGAAGGATGCCGAGGGCTTCATCAAGCTCAACGCCCTGCGCCTGCGCATCGCCGCCGGCAAGGGTCGCAAGCAGGACTGAGTCCCGCCTGCGTGATCTGCATGCGACGCCGGCTGATGCCGGCGTCGTTGTTTTTGTTCGAGGAGAAAAGACGATGCTGAAAAGATGGCTTTCCGGCCTGCTGGGCGGCGGCGACAGAGGGTCCGACGGCGCGCCGGCAGGTGAGCCGGTGGTGTACCAGGGCTACCAGATCATCTCCGAGCCCGCCGACCAGGGCGGCCAGTACCGGGTCAGCGGCTGGATTCGCAAGCCGGGCGCTGACGGCGAGCCGCAGGAGCACCGCTTCGAGCGCTCCGACATGGTGCCCGGCCGCGAGGCCTGCGACCAGCTGATGGTGAGCAAGGCCCAGCGCTTCATCGACGAGGTGGGCGAGGAGATGTTCAGGCCCCGCTGAGCAGGCCGTGCAACCTCCGTCACCATGGCGTTGCCATGCCCCTTTCGCCCAAGTGTGCCCGGGGGGGCGCGCCGCTACACTGGGTCGGATTCTGTTGCCCGGAGCTGCCATGCGCCTGCTTCACCGTGCCTCATCGTGGCGGTCGCTTTTCGCCGACGGCGAGTCGCCCGACCCTGCGCGGCTGCCCCCACTGCTCGCCCCGCTGCGCGACGCCCTGTCCGAACTCGGGCCGGCGCCGACCCTTCCCGACGCCCACGCCTGGCAGCCTCGTCTGGTGGAGGCGCTCACACGCCTCGACCTCCCCGCCTGGCGCATCGGCCAGCTGATCAGTGACCACAACGATTGGCTCTATCGGCGGGCCATCCAGCTTGCCCAGAGCGAGATGCAGGGGCTGGGTTGGGGGGCGCCCCCCGTCGCCTTCTGCGTGCTGATCATGGGGTCGGGGGCTCGCCAGGAGAGCCTGCTGGCGCCCGATCAGGACAACGGCATGATCATCGCCGACTACCCGGACAGCCGGCACACCGAGATCGACGGCTATTTTCAGGCGCTGGGCGAGCGCTTCACCGACCGGCTGGACGAGGCTGGCATACCGCTGTGCAGCGGCCACGTGATGGCGCGCTGGCCCATGTGGCGCAAGCGGCTCTCCGAGTGGAGCGAACAGCTGACCCTCTGGACCGCCGAGCGCCGGACCAAGCGCGTGCAGCAGGCCAATATCCTCCTCGACTTTCGTCCAGTCTATGGTGAAGGTGCCCTGGCCGAGGCCCTCGCCGACCGAGTGGCGCGACTCCTGCCGCGGGCCGGGCTGTTCCTGGACGAGATGGGGGTGCTGCTCGACGATCTGCCGATGGCCCTGGACCGCTTCGGGCGGCTGTCGAGCTCACTCGAGGGAGCGCCTCACGAGCGCGCGATCAACCTCAAGCGGCAGGGGCTGCTGCCGCTGGTGGGCGCCGCCAGGCTGCTTTCGCTGCGCCATGGCGTGCGCGAGATCGACACCCGGGAGCGGCTGGCGGCCCTGGTGGTGAAGGAGGTGCTGCCCGCCGAGCGCTGTCGCGCCCTGACCGCCGCCCTGGAGCGGCTCCAGGGGCTGCTGCTGGAAGAGCAGTGCAATGGGCTCAGGACGGGGGGTGGCGCCGACGGCTGGGTGGACGTCTCGCGGCTCGGCGAGGACCAGCGCTTGCTGCTGCGTCATGACCTGCTGCAGATCCGACGACTCAAGCGGCGGGCGAAGCGGGGCTAGGGCCCGGCGCTTCGGGCAACTCCATGGTCAGGCAGGCGCCGCCCAGCACGGGGCCGTTCTCCACCCATAGCCGTCCGCCCAGATGGGCGACAATACCGCGGCTGATGGGGAGCCCCAGGCCGCTGCCCCGGGGACGTCCGCGGATCTTCTCCGGGGTCTCGCCGGGGCGCTGGATCTGGTGGAACTTCTCGAACACCCGCTCGCGCTCTTCCTCGGCGATGCCCGGGCCGTTGTCCTCGACCGACAGGCGATAATGCTTCTTGTAGCGCCCCAGACGCAGTAGCACCTTCGGGTTGGTCTCATCAGCGAACTTGCCGGCGTTGTCGAGCAGGTTGATGATCACCTGCTCCAGGCGGTCCGGGTCGCCCACCACCGGCGCCTGTTCGACCTCGATGGCCACCTCCAGCGCCACGCCGCGATCCTCCTGCATGTGGTGCACGGCATCGACGCTGTGGCGGGTCAATTCCACCAGATCCAGGCGCTGGGGATTGAGCGTGAGACGACCGCTCTCCAGGCGGGCCAGGTCGAGAATCTCCTCGATCAGTCTCGAGAGCCGCTGGCTCTCCTTGACCACCACGTTGAGGAAGTGCACCCGCTTCTCATCGGGCAGGTCGCCGCTGTCGCGCAGGATCTCGGCGAAGGCGCGGATCGAGGTGAGCGGTGTGCGCAGTTCGTGGCTGACCATGGCCACGAACTCGTCCTTGAGGCGGTCGAGCTCTCGCAGCCGCTCGTTGGCGGCGCGAAGATCCTCGCTGGCCCGGGCCAGCTCCTCGGACTTCTGCTCCAGGCGGCGGTTGACTTCCAGGGTCTCCGAGGTGGTGTCGAGGATGCTGAGGATCGACTCCAGGTCCAGCGCCTCTCCGCGCACCACGGAGTTGATCAGCACACGCGCCGAGGCGTTGCCCAGCGCCCCGGAGAGGGCCTGCTCGGCGCGGGCGATCAGCTCCGGTGGAGCGGGCTGGTCATGGCTTGGCTCATTCCCCGGGTAACCGGTAAAAACACGGGCAGTGGCATTGGCGCCCAGGTAGCGATCGAGCAGGTTGCGCAGCTCACCCCGGGTGGTCTGGCCGTGCCACAGCGAGGTCTCCATCAGGCCGGGGTGCATGGCCTCGGTGAACAGCGCCGCCTGGGTCTGCTCCAGCGGGCTCTGGCGGGTGAACAGCGAGACGCCCACCAGCAGACCGATGTTGGCGGTCAGGCTCCACAGCAGCGAGTGAGAGTAGATGTCCCAGTCTTCCAGGCCGAACAAGGCATAGGGCCTCAGCCACTCCAGGCCGAAGGGACCCAGCGTCAGGAAGGTGTCGTCCACCCAGCCGGACTGTGCGAAGCCCGGAATCAGCAGAGTCCAGGCCCAGATCAGGGTGCCGGCGATCAGGCCCAGGGCGGCTCCGCGGCGGGTTGCACCGCGCCAGTACATGCCGATCAGCATCGCCGGGGCAAACTGGCTTGCGGCGGCGAAGGAGACCAGGCCGATGGTCACCAGGCTGTAGGAGTCGCCGATCAGTGCGTGGTAGAGGTAGCCCAGCAGCAGGATGAGCACGATGGCCACGCGGCGAATGCCCAGCAGCCAGCCGGCCAGTTCGCCGCGGCTGCCGAGGTGCAGGTGCCGGGAGCGCAGCAGCAGCGGCATGATCAACTGGTTGCTGACCATGGTCGATAGCGCGATGGTCTCGACGATCACCATGCTGGTGGCCGCCGAGAGCCCGCCGATGAACACCAGCAGTGGCAGCGCCTCGAGCCCTGCCGACAGCGGCAGGGTCAGCACAAAGCTGTCCGGATCGCCGGCGGAGAGCAACATGCCGGCCAGGGCGATGGGGATCACGAACAGGTTGATGGCCAGCAGGTAGAGCGGGAAGAGCCAGCTGGCCCGTTTGAGGTGGCGCTCGTCGACGTTCTCCACCACCAGCACCTGAAACTGGCGGGGCAGGGTGATGAAGGCCAGGAAGGCCAGCACCAGCATGCCGATCCAGCCGCTGGCGCCACCCGGCACGGCGTCCAGGCCCATGGCGCCCACCAGCTCAGGGCTGGCCGCCACCTGAGAGAAGAGATCCCCGGGTCCGTGAAACAGCACGAACACCACGAAGATACCCACCGAGAGGAAGGCCACCAGCTTGATCAGCGATTCGAAGGCGATGGCCGCCACCATGCCCTCGTGGCGCTCGCTGGCGTCCAGGTGGCGGGTACCGAAGAGGATGATGAACACTGCCAGTACCAGCGCCACCCAGAACGACTTGTCGACCCAGAAGGCCTCCTCGACCATGCTCAGTTCCGGGGCCTGAGGGTAGTTGACAAGCACCGCGTGGCTCACGGTGATCGCCTTGAGCTGCAGGGTGATGTAGGGGGTGATGCCGATCAGGGCAATCAGCGCCACCAGGGCGCCGAGGCTCGAGCTCTTGCCGTAGCGAGCGCTGATGAAGTCGGCGATGGAGGTGATGCGCTGGGCGCTGGCGATGCGCACCATCTTGCGGATCAGGAAGGGCGATAACAGCATCGCCAGCGTCGGCCCCAGGTAGATCAGCAGGAAGCTGGGGCCGAACTGCGCGGCGCGCCCCACGCTGCCGTAGAAGGTCCAGGCGGTGCAGTAGACGGCGATGGAGAGGGCGTAGACGGTGGGTGAGCCGATCAGCGAACGCCCCTGTTCGGCGCGGCGGTCGCCCCAGGCCGCAATCACGAAGAGCAGCGCCAGGTAGCCGAAGGCGACGCTCAGGACTACCGCATCGGTTCTCATCGCCGCCCCTCCGTCATGCTCACTCCCCCGAGCGCTGCTCGAGCAGCCAGGCGGCCAGGGCGATCACCAGCCCCCATGCCACGAAGAGGTAGAGCGGCAGCCAGGAGGGGCCGCCGGCCGGGCGGTCGAAGACCAACACCAGTGGCGGGGTGAACAGCAGGGTAGCCAGCAGCACCAGGGCCACCAGCCGTTCGCCGAGGCGTGGGGTGTTCATGCCGGCACCCGCCGGGACCGGGGGAGTGAACTCATGAGGCGCAGGCGTCCTCCTTGTCCAGGGCACTGGTCTGCAGGGCCAGCGCCTTCTCCAGGGTATCGATGCCGCGGGCCTCCAATCGTGGCAGCAGGGCCAGCCACAGCTCGGCGGTGACCCGGGCGTCGCCCAGGGCAGTATGCCGCGTGCCCGGCGGGAAGCTCAGGCCGTAACGCTCGGCCAGGCTGTCCAGGTCGTGTCCGTCCAGGCTGGCATCCAGGGCCCGTGAGATCAGCAGGGTGTCGAGCACCGGCATGTCCAGGGTCACACCGGCCCCCGGTGGCTGAAGGGCGAGCAGGTCGAAGGCGGCGTTATGGGCCAGGATCACCGCCTCGCCCACGTAATCGCGAAAGCGCGGCAGTACCACCGGCAGCGGCGGAGCGCCCACGACGTCGGCGTCGGTGATGCCATGGATAGCGGTGCTGGCCGGGGGGATCGGCTTGCCGGGATCGACGCGCGCGTCAAACACCTCGCTGGCCAGCAGGCGGGTATTGACCACGCGGCAGGCGCCGATGCTGATCACGGTGTCGCCGCGCCGCAACTCGAGACCGGTGGTCTCGGTGTCGAAGGCGACCACTTCCAGGGCGCGTAGCGGGCGGGCGGCCAGTTCGGCGTCCGGCGGCGGCAGATCGGCGATCCCGAAGTCGTGGAACTCGGGGCGCGGCGGGGTGGCCTCCCGCGGGGCGCCGACCCGTTCGGTGGCAGGCAGTGGAAGTCGAATTCTGGCGTGTACGCCGTCGTCATCGGCCAGGCTCCAGGCGTCGCTGGCGTGCTGGTGCAGCACGTCGGCCACTCGCGGGGAGAGCGGCAGGTCGTCCAGGCGCTGCTGCTGCCACTCGGTAAGCTGGCTTTCACTGAGCGGCGCTCCGCGCCAGATCAGGTCCAGATAGACCCGCTTGTTACCCAGGCAGACCTCTCCTTCTAGCTCCTCCGGGGCCCGCTGCTCCTGAAGCCCCTCGATCAGCGAGCCGAGCAGCACCAGCAGCGCCATGGCGTCGCCCTTGAACCAGGCGGGCATGCCGACCGGTACTACCTTGACCAGGCCGGCGCGACGCTCGTTGAGGGCCTGCCATAGGTCGTTGGACCACAGCGGCACCAGTCGCTCGCCCTCGTGCTGCATTTGCTCCACCAGGGCGGCAAGCTGCTCGATATCCTGGCCCAGGGACTGGCTCTCCTCGTCGATCACTCTCTCGAGGCGCTGGCGCATCTCTCCCGAGGCGCCTCCCAGAGACGTCAGGGCGTCGGCCGCACTGGTCAGGCTGGCGCTGTGACGGCGCAGGCGGGGCAGGCTGTCGAGCAGATCGGCGCGGGCACCCATTTCGCTTGTCCAGGCCGCGGTGGTGTCGCTCAGGGTGAGCAGGGTCTCGCCGTGGCTGCCCGGCACCCGGCGCATCACGGCCCGAAGCCAGCGCTCGTCGCAGGGCACCAGCACCTCCCGCGGGGCGCCATCCCGAGGCAGCTGGCCAAGGGCGTCCTGCAGGCTGACGGCGGGCAGCAGGCTCTCGAGGCGCTTGCCCAGCCCCAGCCCATGATGGTCTTCGAACAGGGTCTCGGCCGCCTGGTTGAACAGCAGCACCCGGCGGTGCTGGTCGCAGAGCAGCAGCGGGGTGTCGAGCACCTGGAGCAGGGTCTCCAGCTCCTGGCGAATGCGGGCGGCGCTGCGCGCGCCCTCGGCGTGAGCGGTCGCCAGGCGGCCGCGGTCTGTGCGCCAGGCATCGCGCACCCGCACCAGGTCAGGGCCCAGGGCCCGCAGCCAGCCTTCGGGAGGGTAGTCCTCCCGGGCGTCGGGATTGGCCACCAGGCGGGCCAGCTGCACCTGCAGGTGACGCAGCGGCGTGAACAGCTGGCGCTCCAGCAGCAGGCCCACCAGGAAGATGGTGCCGCCCCCGGAGAAACAGCCCAGCCAAAGGACCAGGCGGGCCAGCCCCGTGGGTTGAAAGAGGGTGTCGAGCCACAGGGCGAAGGTGGCACCGCCGAAGATACTGATGCCGCTGAGCAGCAGCCACAGGCCGATCAGCCGCTGGCGGCGGGGCAGTCCGGATAGACGTCGAGCCATCAGGAGACCTCGGCGAGCAGCGCCTTGACCTTGTCGACCAGCGCCTGGGTGGAAAAGGGTTTGGTGATGTAATCGTCGGCGCCCAGCGCCAGGCCCTTTTCGCGCTCCACTTCACGCCCGTGGGCGGTGAGCATGATGATCGGCAGGCGGGCATGATCGGGGTCGGAGCGCAGGCGTTCAAGAACATCGAAGCCGCTGATACCCGGTAGGCTGATGTCGAGCAGTACCAGATCCGGGGTGCCTTCGGCGACGCGCGCCAGAGCACTCTCGCCATCCTCGGCGGTGACTACCTCAAAGCCGGCCTGCTGCATCAGGAACTCCAGCGACAGGACAATGTTGGGTTCATCGTCCACCACCAGAACCTTGGCCATGGCGTTCTCCATCTCTAGTTGTGTTGTCGTCATTGTTGGTGATCAGTCTAGTGCCCGGCCGGGGCGCAGCAAAGGCGACCTTGGCAGGACATCGGTGGCGATCGGCGTTAGGGTGCGGTAAGGAATCGACGTGAGGAAACGACATGATCGAGGTTCATCATCTGGAGAACTCCCGCTCCCAGCGGGTGATCTGGCTGCTCGAGGAGTTGGGGGTAGCGTACGAGCTGGTGACCCACCGGCGTGATCCGTCGACCCTGTTGGCACCGGACTCGCTGCGGGCCGTGCACCCGCTGGGCAAGGCGCCGGTGATTCGCGACCTGGCCCGCAATGGCCGGGTCATCGCCGAGTCCGGGGCCATCATCGACTACCTGATCGAGCACCATGATGCCGAACGCCGGCTGGCTCCCCCCGGAGGCAGCGATGCCTGGGAGCGCTATCGCTTCTGGCTGCACCATGCCGAGGGCTCGGGGATGCCGCCGCTGGTGATGCGCCTGGTCTTCTCCCGGCTCGGGCAGCCG
The DNA here is from genome assembly GCF_047795635.1 of Halomonas sp. HK25. Taxonomy (GTDB): domain Bacteria; phylum Pseudomonadota; class Gammaproteobacteria; order Pseudomonadales; family Halomonadaceae; genus Halomonas. Next base: position 1,929,888 of record NZ_CP181044.1, read on the forward strand.
CCGGTACCCGCCCTGGCGCGTCCGCTGGGGCGGTTGTTCGCCCGCGGGGTGGAGCAGCAGTACCTGGGGCCGGAGATCCGCCGGCTGAGGGAGTTCTGGGAGAGCGAGCTGGCGGCGGGGCCCTGGTTTGCCGGCGAGGCGTTCAGCGCCGCGGACATCCAGATGAGCTTCCCGGTGCTGGCGCTGGCCGGGCGAGGCGGGCTTGCGGGCTACCCTCGCCTCGAGGGATTCCTCGCCGCCTGCCGTGAACGAGAGGCCCATGCGCGCACGGTGGCCCGCATTGGCGAGTTTCGGCTGGCCGGTGGCTGAGCCTCAGCGCCCCGAGTCGTCCTGGTCCGCGACGCGGGCGGCCGGGCCGAAGGGGCCGAGCCACAGCCACACCTGCAGGATGACCAACAGTGGCAGCAGCCACAGCGGCGCGCCGGTGGTGGCCACCAGCACCTGGTAGATCACGAAGCCGATCGTGCCGGCTATCAGGCCGACCAGCGGGAAGAGCAGCGGGCGCCGGTAGCCGGGCCGACGAGAGAGGCGGTAGAGGGTGCCGATGATGGAGCCGAAGGCGCCGGTCATGGCCAGGGGAAGCAGCAGGTCCTGCATGGCGGTCTCGCTTTGGTTCGTGGTCTGAGAGGTCATACCACCTCCGACGATCAACCGCCAATGCCGCCTTCGGTGGATTGTCGTCCCCTGGCAGAGCTGATAGCCGCGGCCGGTAGCCGTCCCGGGACGAGAAACCCCGCGGCCCGGGGCCGCAGGGTTGGGGCTCGCAAGCCCTCGAGGGATGCCTGTCCTCGCGCCACTCGCCTGCTGCTGAGGTTTATTCCAGCCCCAGCTCGTGGGTGGCTTCCTCGCGCATTTTGAACTTCTGGATCTTGCCGGTGACGGTCATCGGGAACTCGTCGACGAACTTCACGTAGCGGGGGATCTTGTAGTGGGCGATCTTGCCCTTGCAGAATTCCTTGAGCTCATCGGCGGTCAACTGCTGGCCGTCGGCCAGCTTGACCCAGGCCATCACCTCCTCGCCGTATTTCTCGTCGGGTACGCCGATCACCTGGACGTCGGAGATGGCGGGGTGGGTATAGAGAAAGTCCTCGATCTCGCGCGGGTAGATGTTCTCGCCGCCGCGGATGATCATGTCCTTGATCCGCCCCACGATCGCCACGTAGCCCTCGTCGTCCATGGTGGCCAGGTCACCGGTATGCATCCATCCGGCGCTGTCGATGGCCTTGGCGGTCGCCTCTTCGTTGTTCCAGTAGCCGAGCATCACGCTGTAGCCGCGGGTACACAGCTCGCCGGTCTCGCCGCGGGCCACCGCGGCGCCGGTCTCCGGACTCACCAGCTTCACCTCGAGGTGTGGGTGAATGGTGCCGACCGTCGTGACGCGCTTCTCCAGCGGGGCGTCGGTCTGGGTCTGGAAGCTCACCGGGCTGGTCTCCGTCATGCCGTAGCAGATGGTGACGTCCTTCATGTTCATGCGCTCGATCACCTTGCGCATCACCTCGATGGGGCAGATGGAACCCGCCATGATGCCGGTGCGCAGGGAGGAGAGATCGAAGCGCTCGAACTCCGGGTGCTCCAGTTCGGCGATGAACATGGTGGGCACGCCGTAGAGGGTGGTGGCTTTCTCCTCGGAGACGGCACGCAGGGTTGCCTCCGGGTCGAAGCCGTCGCCCGGGTAGATCATGGTGGCGCCGTGGGTCACGCAGCCCAGGTTGCCCATCACCATCCCGAAGCAGTGGTAGAGCGGCACCGGGATCACCATGCGGTCCTCCTCGGTGAGCGCCATGGTGCGCGCCACGAAGAAGCCGTTGTTGAGGATATTGTGGTGCGACAGGGTCGCGCCCTTGGGGGCGCCGGTGGTACCCGAGGTGTATTGGATGTTGATCGCGTCGTCGAACTGCAGGGTGGCCTGCACCTCGGCCAGGAGCTCGGCGGAGACCTCGTTGGCGTGGGCCAGCATCGACTGCCAGCTGAACATGCCGGTCAGCGCGCGATCGGCGTCCAGGCAAACTACCCGCTCTAGCTCCGGCAGCTTGGCGCTCCTGAAGGTGCCGGGGCCGCCGTCGCGCAGCTCCGGGGCCCTCTCTTCCTGGAGCTCCGGGACCAGCTCTGCCAGGGTGGCCACGTAGTCGGAGCCCTTGAACCTGCCCTGCAGGATCAACGTGGAGGCGGCGGACTGCTTGAGGGCGTACTCCAGTTCGTGGGTACGGTAGCTGGGATTGATGTTGACCAGGATGGCGCCGATCTTCGCCGTGGCGAACTGGGTGATGGTCCACTCGGCGCAGTTGGGCGACCAGATGCCGACGCGGTCACCTTTCTTGACGCCCAGGGCAAGCAGGGCGCGGGCGGCCTGGTCGACGGCGGCCTGAAGTTCTTGCCAGGTGTAGCGCAGGTCCTGGTGGAGGCTGATCAGGGCATCGCGATCCGGGAAGCGAGCCACAGTCTCATCGAAGCAGTCGCCGATGGTCTGGCCCTTGAGGGGGGTGTCGCTGATGCCGCTGACGTAGCTGATCGGAGTATGTTGGCGTGTCATCGTCTACCGTCTCTTTGTTGTTGCTGGGTGTGCAGTGGGCAACACGATCATGACCCTGGTCGTGGCGGCTCAGTGCGTCGGGGGCTCGGCGCCGAGGCCGGACAGCACCTCCCGGGCACGGCTCTCCACATCGTCGAGCTCCTTGTGCATCAGCCGGATGTCCTCCAGCTGGCGCTCCAGATTGGCGCGCTTGTCGGCCAGGATCTCCAGAAGACGCTGCAGCTGGCGGGCGTTGCCGTCGGGCATGGCGTCATACATCATCACCACCTCGCGGATCTCGGCCAGCGAGAAGCCCAGGCGCTTGCCGCGCAGGGTCAGCTTGAGCCGCACCCGGTCTTTCTCGCGATAGATGCGCGTCTGGCCGCGTCGTTCGGGGGCCAGCAACCCCTCCTGCTCGTAGAAACGAATGGTGCGCGGCGTCACCTCGAACATCTTGGCCAGTTCCCCGATGCTGAAGGTGCGTCGTTGGCGGGGCAGGCCGCCGGGCTGTGCCGCGTCGCTCGCTGTGCGCTGAGTCATGAGCGTCTTCCTTAATTTGATGGCGGGGCGAGGCGCAGCCCGCCCGCCTGATGGCAACACTAGCCGAGGTTTACGTTAACGTAAAGTGCTTGTTCGACCATGGGGTGATGTGGGATAAACCTAGCAAGTGCTAGGTTGGTGTCAGGGCCGTGGGTCGGGTGAGCCTCGAGCGGGCCAGACACCAGCCAACATCTGAATTCAGTCAATCAGCCAACAATAATGCAATCGACACGCGAGACGAGGATACCACCATGGACTTCTCCCTGAGCGAGGACCAGAAGGCGCTGGTCCAGGCCGCCGCCGACTTCTCGAAGGCCGAGCTGGCCGACCACGCCGCCGAGTGGGACGCCACGTCCCACTTCCCCCTCGATGTCATCCGTCGCGCCGGCGAGACCGGCTTTCTTGGCATCTATACTCCCGAGGAGCACGGCGGGCTGGGGCTGTCACGCCTCGACGCCTCGCTGATCTTCGAGCAGCTCGCCCAGGGCTGCGTGGCCACCACCGCCTACCTCACCATCCACAACATGGTGACCTGGATGATCGCCAGCTGGGGCGACGACGCCCTGCGCGAGACCTGGGTGCCCGCCATGGTGGCCGGCGAGGCGCTGGGCTCCTACTGCCTCACCGAGCCGGGTGCCGGCTCCGATGCCGCCAATCTTCGTACCAGGGCCGTTCGTGACGGTGATGATTATGTGATCAGCGGCTCGAAGATGTTTATCTCCGGCGCCGGCGCCACCGAGGTGCTGGTGGTGATGGCACGCACCGGCGAGCCCGACAGCGGCGCCGGCGGGGTCTCGGCCATCGTGGTGCCGGCCGACGCCGCGGGCGTCGAGTACGGCAAGAACGAAGAGAAGATGGGCTGGAAGAGCCAGCCGACCCGCCTGGTAAGTTTCGACGCCGTGCGCGTGCCGGTCACCAACCGCCTGGGCGCGGAGGGCGAGGGCTTCAGGTTCGCCATGAAGGGCCTCGACGGCGGCCGTCTCAATATCGCCAGCTGTTCACTCGGGGCTGCCCAGCACGCCCTGACCCTGGCCCGCGACTACATGGCCGAGCGCAAGCAGTTCGGGCGTGAGCTCAACCAGTTCCAGGCGCTGCAGTTCAAGCTTGCCGACATGGCCACCGAGCTCACGGCGGCCCGGCTGATGGTGCGCCAGGCCGCCTGGCGCCTGGACCAGAACGACGCCGAGGCCACCGCCCACTGCGCCATGGCCAAGCGCTTCGCCACCGATGTGGGCTTCAACGTCTGCAACGAGGCCCTGCAGCTGTATGGCGGCTATGGTTATATCCGCGAGTACCCCCTGGAGCGGCTGGTGCGCGACACCCGAGTCCACCAGATCCTGGAGGGCACCAACGAGATCATGCGTCTGATCGTGGCGCGCCGGCTGATGGCGGATGGCATGATCGAGTCGCTGCAGTAATCCACGCTGCAATCATAGACCCAAGGACGCGGAGACCCCTTTTCATGTCGGATCTTGCCGTACTCTTCGACGAGCTGCCCACCCGCGATGGTGGGCGCATCGGTGTGGCGACCCTCAACGCCCCGAAGTCGCTCAACGCCCTCTCCCTGGAGATGGTGCACCAGCTGGAGGCCAAGCTGGAGGCCTGGGCGGTCGATCGCAGTATCGTGGCCGTGTGGCTCGAGGGCAGCGGCGACAAGGCCTTCTGTGCCGGCGGCGATGTGGTCGCCCTCTACCGCTCGCTGACCGAGGAGGGCGACAATCGCGGCGCCGGCCGCGACAGCCTGCTGGCCGAGACCTACTTCACTGCCGAGTACCACCTCGACCATCGCATTCACACCTACCCCAAGCCGCTGCTGGTGTGGGGTGACGGTATCGTCATGGGGGGCGGCCTCGGGCTGATGGCCGGTGGCTTCCAGCGCATCGCCACCGAGGCCACCCGCATCGCCATGCCGGAGATCACCATTGGCCTCTACCCGGACATCGGCGCCAGCTGGTTCCTCAACCGCATGCCGCCCGGGGTGGGCGCCTACCTGGGCCTGACCGGCGCCCAGCTCAACGCCCGCGACGCCCTGGACCTCGGTATGGCCGACCGCCTGATTCCTCGCGAGCGCCGCGCCCTGGTGTTAAGCGCCCTGGCCGAGGCGGATTACGGTGATCGCAGCGGCGCCGCCTTGCGCGGCGCCGTGCAGCAGGCACTGGACCTCCACGAGGACCGCACCGCCGCCCCGGCAGGGCAGGTGATGCCGAGAATCGATCATATCCAGGCCCTGGCAGGCGCCGTGGATGCCGCCACCGCGGTGAGGCGAATTCTCGCCGATGACCGCGACGACAAATGGCTGGTTGCCAACCGAGCGCGTCTCGCCGACGGCTGCCCGCTCAGCGCGCAGCTGGTCTGGCGCATGCTGGCTCGCCATGCCCACACCAGCCTGGCCGATGCCTTCCGCGACGAGCTGGTGCTCTCGGTGCAGTGCTGCCGCCAGGGCGATTTCGTCGAAGGCGTGCGTGCGTTGCTGATCGACAAGGACAAGGCCCCGCGCTGGAGCCACCCGGATGCCGACAGCGTGCCGGAGGAGATGATCCAGGCGCTGTTTACCTCGCCCTGGGACAGCGAATCACACCCGCTGCGCGACCTCGGCCTGGGCCACCGGATCGGGTAATCCTGCTTGACCCCAACAAGATGCCAACAATCACAAGGAGCCACTCATGAATATCGCTTTTATCGGCCTTGGCAACATGGGCGCGCCCATGGCCAGCAACCTGGTCAAGGCCGGCCATAGCGTCACCGTCTTCGATCTGGTGGAGAGCGCCATCCAGGCCCTCGAGAGCGAGGGGGCCAAGCGTGGCGAGAGCGCCGAAGCCGCCGCAAAGGGTGCCGAGGTGATCATCTCCATGCTGCCCGCCGGTGCCCACGTCAAGGGGCTCTACCTGGGCCGCAACGGTGAGCCCGGGCTGCTCGATACGCTGGATGGCAAGCCGCTGCTGATCGACGCCTCGACCATCTCCCCGGAGGACGCCCGCAGCGTGGCCGCCGCCGCCGCCGAGCGTGGGATCAGCTATCTGGATGCCCCGGTCTCGGGCGGGGTGGGGGGCGCCAAGGCCGGCATCCTGACCTTCATCGTCGGCGGCGAGGTGGCCGGCTTCGACAAGGCCAAGCCCGTCCTCGAGGCCATGGGCAAGAACATCTTCCATGCCGGTGACAACGGCGCGGGGCAGGTGGCCAAGATCTGCAACAACATGCTGCTCGGCATCCTGATGAGCGGCACCGCCGAGGCCCTGGCGCTGGGCGTCAAGAACGGCATGGACCCGGCGGTGCTCTCCGAGATCATGAAGCAGAGCAGCGGCGGCAACTGGGCGCTCAACGTCTACAACCCCTGGCCCGGCGTGATGGAAGGCTCCGCCGCTTCCCGTGACTACCAGGGCGGCTTCCTCACCGACCTGATGGCCAAGGACCTGGGCCTGGCCTGGGAGCTGGCGCTGGGCTCGAAGTCCACGGTGCCCATGGGTTCCCAGGCCCGCAACCTCTTCGCCCTGCACAGCGCTCAAGGCAACGGCAAGCTGGACTTCTCCAGCATCCAGACCCTCTACCGCGCCGGGGAGTAACCCCCGCTCCTCGCTCGCCGCTGCTGGTGTGGCACAATAACCGGCCAGCATGGCAACGAAGGATTCGCCCGATGGCGTATGTTCTGGTGATGGGCGGCCTGGCGCTGTCGGTGAGTTTCACCCTGGGCTGGGTGCTGTGGCGCGCCGCACGCTGGGCCTGGGAGTTGGTGGCCGGTCCTCCCGCACGGCGGCGGGTACAACCCACCAAGCCGCGCGCACGCAAGGCCCCGGCACCGCGCAAGGTGGCCGCCCAGTCCGCTCCCAAGCCCGCTGCGAAACCAGCCGCCAAGCCGACCCCGCGGGAGCCCTGGGCCCTGACACGGTGGCTGGCGCGCCGGCACTCCGCTCTGCCCCTGGCAAGCCTCGCTCTCATTCTCTACGGCCTGACCCGGGTGGTGGAGTTCGGCATGACCCAGCGTCCCCTGTCTCCTCCCGCCGGCTATCACAGCCTGGTGGATGCCCTTGGCTGGGCAGCGGCTGCGCTGCTGGCCCTGGCGCTGCTGAACCTCATGGCGCGCTGGCGCTGCCGCGAGGGCTGAGCGAACGCCAGGCCGTGTTGCAGGTCATATTGCCAGGCAGAGACGAGGAGGGTGACCGTGCTCACAGGCATTCAGCGTTTTTTCCAGCAGATGCTGGCCGACCCCGAGGCGCAGGATGATGAGAGGCCGACTCTGGAGCTTGCCGCGGCGGCGCTGCTGTGCGAGGTGATGCGCGCCGACTACCAGGAGGACCCTGCCCAACTGGTGGCCCTGCACGAGATGCTGCGTGGCAGTTTCGATCTCGAGGGTGAGGCGGTGGATGAGCTGGTAGCCCTGGCTCGGGAGGAGGTGGAAAGCTCGGTGGATCATTACCAGTTCGTCAGCCTCATCAAGCAGCACTACGACTATCCAAAGCGCTGCGACCTGGTGCGCATGATGTGGGCTCTGGCGCTGGCGGATGGCGAATATCACCACCTGGAGGAACATCGAATCCGCCAGCTCGCCGACCTGCTGCACGTGGGGCATGGCGACTTCATCCGCGCCAAGCTGGAGGCCAAGGCGGCGGACGCTTGAATGCTTCGTCTCCCGACGGAGTCAGTCTTGGAGTAATATCCCAACTTTGAGTTATAAAATAGAAAATGCATCTTTCTTTTGCTCGACATGCCGTTGTTATGCCGAGGCCTGCTAGACTTGATGCCATGAATGCCCTGCCGAGAGGCGGGGCTTTTTCTTTGGCGGATCGGGGGGAGACTTGCATGTCCCGCAACATCATCGTTCTCGGCGCCGGGATTGTCGGCGTCTCGGTTGCCTGGCACCTGGCGCGTCGCGGCCACGCCGTCACGCTGGTGGACCGCCGCGAGCCTGGCCGCGAGACCTCCTTCGGCAACGCCGGCATCATCCAGCGGGAGGCGGTGCGTCCCTACGCCTTCCCTCGAGACCTCGGTACCTTGCTGCGGGTGCTGCCCAACCGCCAGGTGGACATTCGCTATCGTCCGACCGGCATGGTTGGCGCGGCGGGACCGCTGCTGCAGTACTGGATCAACTCGGGCGGGGCGCGTTACGAGCGCATCGTGAACGAGTGGGCCTCGCTGATCATGCGCTGCCAGGACGCCCACGCGCCGATGATCGAGGCCGCCGGCGCGGAGGCGCTGGTGAGCAAGGGCGGCTGGCTGGAGCTCTACCGGACCCGGAAGGCCATGGATGAGCGCCTGAAGGACGCCCGCGAGAATCGCGAGCGTTTCGGAGTAGAGTATGAGGAGCTCGACGCCGAGGGGCTGTATGCCAAGGAGCCGCACCTGGCCAAGGGGCTGGTGGGGGCCATCCACTGGACGCAGCCGTGGATGGTGGCGGATCCGGGTGCTCTGGTGCAGGCCTATGCGAAGAGCTTCGAGGCGCTGGGCGGCCACCTGATGCAGGCCAGCGTCGAGGACGTCAACCAGGTGGGCACCGGATGGCGCGTGATGACCAGCGAGGGCGCCCTGGAAGCAGAGCAGGTGGTGGTGGCCATGGGTCCCTGGACCGGCGAGCTGCTGTCGCGCCTGGGCCTGGATGCGCCGCTGTTCGTGAAGCGTGGCTATCACATGCACTATTCGGCAGAAGAAGGCGCGCAGCTCCATCACTGGGTGATGGATGCCGAGCGGGGCTTCCTGCTCGAGCCGATGCGGGCCGGTATTCGGCTGACCACCGGGGCCGAGCTGGCCGACCTGGACTCGCCGCCCCAGTACAAGCAGCTGGCGGCCGCCGAGAAGGCGGCGCGAAAGCTCTTCCCGCTGGGCAAGCGACGCGACGCCCAGCCGTGGAAGGGTGCCCGCCCCTGCATGCCGGACATGAAGCCGGTGATCGGTCCCGCACCCGGCAAGCCGGGGCTGTGGCTGGCCTTCGGTCATGGCCACCAGGGCTTCACCCTGGGGCCGGCCACCGGCGAGCTGCTCGCCCAGATGATGGACGGAGAGACGCCGGCGGTCGACATGACGCCGTTCCGCCTCGATCGTTTCTGATCGCACTGCCCGAAGAGAGGCCTTGAAGTGAGGCCCCGAAGTTGATGATTGAGTGACAACGGGCGCCTGGCTTCCAGGCGCCCGTTGTCATGTCAGGGGCTCGTTACCCGGCCGTTTCGCCATTGTTGCGGCTGCGTCGCGCCTGGTGGATGGCCAGCTTGATCAACACCGTGACCACGAAGACCAGCCAGCCGGCGGTGGCGAAGACGTTGAACAGCAGCATCTTTTGTTGCCCGCTGAGCGGCGCCAGCAGGTTCTCGATCACGATGCCGAACAGGAAGGCCAGCATCAGCGGGAGGGCCAGGATATGCATCCACATCTCGGTACGCCGCTTGCGAACGTGGTAGCGGCGCAGCAGGACGCGGATGGGACGGTGCACGAAGCTGACCAGTATCAGGGTACCCAGCATCAGCAGTGCGGCAAGGGTGGGTTCGATGCTGCCGATCTGCGCCGTGAGGCTGATCGACCAGAACACCACCAGCCATGACAGCCCTGACAGCACGGTGACCAGGTCGGCATAGTGGCGCACCTTCGGCATGTTCACTTCCCTCTTCGGATCTGCGGGCATGATACGGGAATTCAGCGCCGCGTGAAGAGCCGGCGAACCCAGTACCAGCGATTGATCAGCAGGGCGGTGAAGATCAGTGCGCAGCCGGCCAGCTGCAGCGGCGTCATGGTCTCGCGGTACCAGGCGGCGGCCAGCAGCGCGGTCCAGACCGCCTCCAGCATCAGGATCACCGCGGCATGGCTGGGCGTGGTCAGCCCCTGGGCGTGCACCTGCAGGAAGAAGCGCAGGGTGCTGGCCAGCAGCACGCTGGCGGCCAGCCAACCGAGGGTCACGCCGCCGATCCGCTCCGGCCACGGCTCGATCAGCACCGATACCAGGCCGAGCAGGAGGCCCACCATGGTGAGCTGAATGACCGTCAGCGGCAGGGCTGGCACGCGATGTACTACCCGCGAATTGACGTTGATCAGGATCGAGAAGAGCACCGCCGAGGCGGTGATCAGGGCCTGGCTGGCCTCGATGCGCAGGCCGGCATTGAGCGACAGCAGGGCGAAGCCGAACAGGGCGACCGGTAACGCGATCCAGGTGGTGCGCGGCGGGCGGTCGCCGAACAGCAGGCGAGCCATGATCGGCACCAGCAGGATGCCCAGGCTGTTGATGAAGGCGCTCTCGCCGAGGTGGCTGGAGTGGTAGAGGCCGAGGATCCACAGGGCCAGGGCGGCACTGAACAGCACGCCGACGCCGGCGCCGGCCACGACATCGCCGCGGGACAGCCGGCGCAGGGCGGGCAGGGCGAAGGCGGCCAGGATAAGTCCGGCCAGCAGGAAGCGGGTGCCGATGAACAGCAGCGGTGGCAGGCCCTCCAGGGCCTCCTTGGAGAAGATCCAGCCTGCCGCGGCCAGCATCGTGACCAGCAGCAGTAACAGATCGGCGCGCAGCGGGGCGCGGGTGGTGGCGTTGGGCATGGGCACCTGATGGGGCTGACAGAAGAGGTGGAAATGTTAGCAGACAAAACAACCGGTGTGCTGCCAGGCAGCCCCACGCGGCGGCTTTCGGTATACTGATGCACCTCTTCATTGTTCCCGCCGAGACAGGACCCGCCGTGACTTCACTGACCTTGACCCGCCCCGATGACTGGCACCTGCACCTGCGCGACGACGAGGCCCTGGCCGCCGTGGTGGGCGCTTCCGCCCGCCAGATGGGCCGCGCCATCATCATGCCCAACCTCAATCCGCCGGTCACCACCACCGAGGAGGCCCTGGCCTACCGCGAGCGCATCCTGGCGGCGCTGCCGGAGGGCAGCCAGTTCGAACCGCTGATGACGCTCTACCTCACCGACAATACCCCGGCCGAGGAGATCGAGCGGGCCCATGCCAGCGGCCTGGTGCAAGCCGTAAAGCTCTACCCGGCGGGCGCGACCACCAATTCCGACTCCGGGGTCACCGACCTGGCCCACTGCGATGCCGCCATCGCCGCCCTGGCGAGGCTGGGCATGCCGCTGCTGGTGCACGGCGAAGTGACCGACGCCGAGATCGATATCTTCGACCGCGAGGCGACGTTCATCGAGCGGGTGATGAAGCCGCTGCTGCAGCGTCACCCGTCCCTCAGGGTGGTGTTCGAGCATATCACCACCGCGGATGCCGCCGAATTCGTGAAGGGCACGCCGGCCAACGTGGCGGCAACCATCACCGCCCACCACCTGCTCTACAACCGCAACCATATGCTGGTGGGCGGCATCCGCCCCCACTACTACTGCCTGCCGATCCTCAAGCGCGAGCGCCATCGTCAGGCACTGCTGGCAGCAGCGACCTCCGGCAACCCGAAGTTCTTCCTGGGGACCGACAGTGCGCCCCACGCCCAGGGGGACAAGGAGAGCGCCTGCGGCTGTGCCGGCGCCTACACCGCACCGGCCGCCATCGAGCTCTATGCCGCCGCGTTTGAAGAAGTCGGGGCGCTGGAGCGTCTGGAAGGCTTCGCCAGTCATTACGGCCCGGACTTCTACGGCCTGGCGCGCAACGCCGATACCGTCACCTTGATGCGCGAGCCCTGGCAGCTGCCCGAGTCTCTGCCCTACGCCGGTGGCCAGCGTATTGTGCCCCTGTGCGCCGGTGAGACGCTGGCGTGGAGACTCCAGGCTTAGCGCCTAGCGCTAATGGCCGTTTACCTGCCGGTCCAGGAAGGCGAGGCCGGCATCGATGGCTCGGCCGCGGGTCAGGAAGCTGAGGAAGTGACCGCGGCCGTGCTGGAGGTAGAGCTCGCTCTCGACCCCCTTGGCCTCGAGCTCGGCGCGAAAGTCGGTCGCATGGTCGAGCGGGACCAGGCGGTCCCAGGTGCCGTGGAACAGGAAGAAGGGTGGGGCGGTCGGGTGGACCTGGCGGGCCGGTGAGGCGAGGGCATACTGCTCCGGCTCCTCGGCGCGGGTGCCGCCGAGGAACTCGACCACCAGCCGGCCGTCGGGAAACTTGAACAGATCGCTGGGAATGCCGCCCGCCAGCACGGCGGCGAGCCGGGCGTGGCCGCCACCATGGGGCTCGGCCAGTGGCCCTTCCGCCCCGGCCAGGGCCAGCAGACTGACCAGATGGGCACCCGACGAGAAGCCCACGCCGACGATGCGGTCGGTGTCCACGCGCCACGCCTCGGCGTTGGCGTGGATCCAGGCCATGGCCTCCTGGAGGTCGTGAAGCTGCGCGGGGAAGCGGTGCTCCGGGGCGAAGCGGTGTTCGACATTAACGGTGACATAACCGCGGGCGGCCAGCTGCTCGGCGATGCCGGCCATGTCCGCCGGGCCGCGGTTCTGCCAGCCGCCGCCGTGGACCAGCAGGGCGGCGGGTCGCGGCGCGTCGTTCGCTGACCGAGGCAGCAGCACGTCCGCGCTGAGTGGACTGGGCCAGTCGGGAGGCGTGTAGGTCCGGTCGGTGAGCGCGTCGAAGGCCAGCGCCGGAGCACCGGGCTCGGCAGGCAGCATCGGGGTGAGCCGGTCGCTGAGGTGCGTGGCGCCACAGCCGGCCAGCAGCATGCCGACCAGCAGCAGCGCCGGCACCCACCGGCGCGGCGGCCGATGGGTCAGGCGCGGCTCAGGCCTTCTCGGCCAACGCATCGCTGGTCTGCTCCGTGGGCAGGCTGGCCAGGCGCTTCACCATTGCCTCCACCATATGGGCGGAGTGGGTCGCGGCCTTCACCAGAAACTCCTCGAAGGAGAGGTGGTTGTCGCCGCCGCCGGCAATGTCGGAGAGGGCGCGGATCACCACGAAAGGGCAATCGTAGAGCAGACAGGTCTGGGCGATGGCCGCGGCCTCCATCTCGGCGGCGAGCATGGTGGGGAAGCGTCGGCGGGTCTGCTCCACCAGGTTGGGGCAGGCCATGAAGACGTCGCCGGTGGCGATCAGGCCTTCCACGACATTGACCTCGCCCAGCGACTCCGCGCACTCCCTGGCGATGGCCACCAGGCGCGGGTCGGGCAGGTAGGCGGCAGGCATCTGCGGCACCTGGCCGTGCTCGTAGCCGAATACCACGGCGTCCACGTCGTGATGCCGCACCTCGCTGGAGATCACCAGGTCACCGATCTCGAGGCCCTTGCCGAAGCCCCCGGCGGAGCCGGTGTTGATGACCGCGTCGGGCCTGTAGATATCCAGCAGCAGGGTGGTGCCCACCGCGGCGTTCACCTTGCCGATGCCGGACTGCAGGATCACCACCTCGACCCCGTGCAGCAGGCCGCTGTGGAAGGTGGAGCCCACATGGGTGCGGGTCTCGCGCCCCACCAGCAGCGAAGCCAGTTGCTCCACCTCCTGGACCATGGCGCCGATGATGCCGATGCGTTTCATGCGAATACCCGAGTCCACTCGTTGCGCTTGGCCAGGAAGCCCCGTGCGATCTCCTGGGCGCCTTCGAGGCTGTGGCTGGCCGCCCAGCCGCACTGCATCTCGTTGCAGGCCGGCACCTCGTTGGCCACCAGTACGTCCTCGAGGGTCTTCTCGAGCAGCGTCAGCACGCCTTCGTAGTCGTCGTGGTTGATCATCGCCACGTAGAACCCGGTCTGGCAGCCCATGGGACTGATGTCGACCACCTTGTCGGAGTGATTGCGTGACAGCTCGGCCATCAGGTGCTCCAGGGAGTGCAACGCCGGCATCTCCATGTGCGCCTGATTGGGCTGGCAGATGCGCATGTCGTACTTGTGGATGGTGTCGCCGTTCTCACCTGTCTTGATGTCGGCGAGGCGAACATAGGGAGCCTTCACCTTGGTGTGGTCAAGGTTGAAGCTCTCGACGTTCATCTGCTTGTCGCTCATGGCGAAGTCCTTATGTCGGTTCTGACGCTGTGCCGTTAAAAAAGTGTTTTTCAATCTAGTTGGCGTCGTGCATATCGGCGGCCTGCAAGGTGTTCTCGAGCAGGGTGGCGACGGTCATGGGGCCGACGCCGCCGGGCACCGGTGTGATCCAACTGGCACGGTCGGCGGCGGCGGCAAAGTCGACATCGCCAATCAGGCGGCCATCTTCCAGGCGGTTGATGCCGACGTCGATGACGATGGCCCCTTCCTTGACCCACTCGCCCTTGACCAGCCCCGGCTTGCCCACGGCCACCACCAGCAGGTCGGCGCGGCGCACGTGTTCTTCGAGGTTCCGGGTAAAGCGGTGGCAGACGGTGGTGGTGCAGCCGGCCAGCATCAGCTCCAGCGCCATGGGCCGCCCGACGATGTTGGAGGCCCCGACCACGGTAGCGTCGAGCCCGCGCACACTGAGGTCGGACTGCTCGAGCAGTGTCATCACCCCCTTGGGCGTGCAGGGGCGCAGCATGGGCAGGCGCTGTGCCAGGCGGCCGAGGTTGTAGGGGTGAAAGCCGTCCACGTCCTTGTCGGGGCGGATGCGCTCGAGGATAGGCCGGGCATCGAGGTGGGCGGGTAGCGGCAGCTGGACGAGGATTCCATCCACCGCCGGGTCGGCGTTGAGCCTATCCACCAGGGTCTCGAGCTGCCGCTGAGTGGTTTCGGCGGGCAGCGTATGACTGAAGGATTCGATGCCGGCTTCGACGCAGGCGTTGTGCTTGTTGCGCACATAGACCGCGGAGGCGGCATCCTCGCCCACCAGCACCACGGCGAGCCCCGGCGCGCGGGCCCCGGCGTCGCGGCGTGCCTGAACCTGGCGTGCGACCTGCTGGCGGACTCGGGCGGCTATGGACTTGCCATCGATCAGTTGGGCTGACATCGCGCTTCCTCTGGTGGCTGGATGGATGAGGGCAGGCTCATGGCCGATGGCCGGCCCGCGAGCGAAGGAGGCGTGATTTTCGCATGCCGCGCCGGTGAAACAAAGCACGCTACTGCAATGATGGCGATCCGGGTGCTTGACCGCAGGGGAAAGTCACGTAGAATACGCAGCGCTCGACGAGGCCCTGCGGCGGCGTCAGGTAAGTTCGATCACGGCGGAGTGTAGCGCAGCCTGGTAGCGCGCCTGCTTTGGGAGCAGGATGTCGGGGGTTCGAATCCCTCCACTCCGACCACAACCTGTTGAATGATCTGCAAAAAATGGGATCCGTGGGTTGCGGTTGATCAGCCTGAATAGTAGAATGCGCCCATAGCTCAACCGGATAGAGCAACGGCCTTCTAAGCCGTAGGTTGCAGGTTCGAGTCCTGCTGGGCGCGCCATCTGCGGCGCGGTGGCAGAATGTCGGTTTGAGTAGCTGTCGATATGGTGGGTGTAGCTCAGTGGTAGAGCTCCGGATTGTGGCTCCGGTGGTCGTGGGTTCGATCCCCATCATCCACCCCACTTCGACGGTTGTTTCAAGGCAGTGGTGGGTGTAGCTCAGTGGTAGAGCTCCGGATTGTGGCTCCGGTGGTCGTGGGTTCGATCCCCATCATCCACCCCACTCCTTGATCCCTTCCAATCGTTATTGCTCTGATCTAATGGTATCCACTCTGACGCGGGCTCCACGAGCCGGCGATTTTGTCGTTTCTGGTCCATGGCGGCCCGGTGTCGGCTGTCTCGGCCGAGCGGCTCTTGTAAAATCGCTTGACGTCCCCATCTATGGGGCATGGCGCTTGCCAGTGCCGGGCTGGATTCATAAAATCCCCCTTTGATCTTTTCACTCTTCAACACAACGCCCCCAGTCGGTAGAGGACATTTCATGCAAGTTTCCGTCGATACGACCTCCCAGATCGAACGCCGCATCACGCTCCAGGTGCCGGCCGCCGAGATCGACGAGGCCGTCAATGCCCGTCTCAAGGATGCCGCCAAGAATGTCCGCATCGACGGCTTCCGCAAGGGCAAGGTGCCGATGTCGGTGATCCGTCAGCGCTACGGCCACGACGTGCGTAACGAGGTGGTGGGCGAAGTGATGCGGGAGCGCTACGTTCGCGCCCTCACCGAGAACGAACTCAACCCGGCGGGCTTCCCGCAGATCGAACCCACCATCAATGAGGCGGGCAAGGATCTCGAGTTCGTGGCGACCCTGGAGGTCTATCCGGAGTTCGAGCTGGCCTCCATCGAAGGCACCGATGTCGAGCGCCCGGTGGTCGAGGTCGTCGAGTCTGACGTCGACGAGATGATCGAGACCCTGCGCAAGCAGAACGCCGGCTGGGAAGAGGTCGAGCGCGCCGCCGAAGACGGCGACCAGGTGACCCTCGATTTCCAGGGCTTCCTGGGCGATGAGCCCTTCGAGGGCGGCAGTGCCGAGGGTCACAGCCTGGTGCTGGGTTCCGGCAGCTTCATCCCGGGCTTCGAGGAGCAGCTGGTGGGCGCCGTCGCCGGCGAGGAGAAGGAGATCAAGGTCACCTTCCCCGAGGACTACCAGGCCGAGCATCTGGCCGGCCAGGAAGCCACCTTCAAGGTCAAGCTCCACGCCGTGAAGGGCCAGGCCCTGCCCGAGGTGGACGCCGAGTTCGTCAAGAAATTTGGCGTCGAAGACGGTGATCTCGATCAGTTCCGCGCCGAGGTCATGAAGAACATGACCCGCGAGGCCGAGCAGGCCGTCGACAACCGCGTCAAGCAGCAGGTGCTGACTGCACTGCAGAAGGCCAACGAGATCCCGGTGCCGCAGTCGCTGATCCAGCAGGAGACCGACGGCCTCAAGCGCCAGGCGGCACAGCAGTTCGGTCTGGGCGAGGACTTCGACGTCTCCCAGCTGCCCAACGAGCTGTTCGCCGAGCAGGCCAAGAGTCGCGTTCAGGTCGGCCTGCTGCTGGCCGAGGTGATCAAGTCCAACGAGCTCGACGCGACTGACGACGAGATCCGGGCCAAGGTCGAGGAACTCGCCGAGCAGTACCAGGAGCCGTCCCAGGTGGTCGAGCACTACATGGGCAACGATCAGATGAAGACTCAGGTCAAGTCTGCCATCCTCGAAGAGAAGGCCGTCGACAAGCTGCTCGAGCAGGCCAGCGTCAAGGATGTCACCATGACCTATCAGGAGGTCCTGGCCGCTGCTCAGCAGCAGGCCGAGGCCGACGCGGAGGAGGAGAGCGAGGAAGAGGGCAAGGCCTGATCTCCCTCACCTCCTGTCGGTGGGCGTGCCGGCGATCGGCGCGCCCATCCAGCCGCTTCCATTCTTCGGATGCAAGGACATCACACTGATGAGCAACGAGTTCGAGATCCACAACGCCGGTGGCCTGGTGCCGATGGTGGTCGAGCAGAGCGCGCGCGGCGAGCGGGCGTACGACATCTATTCCCGCCTGCTCAAGGAGCGTGTGATCTTCCTGGTGGGTCCGGTGGAAGACTACATGGCTAACCTGGTGGTAGCTCAGCTGCTGTTCCTTGAATCCGAGAACCCGGACAAGGACATCCACCTCTATATCAACTCCCCGGGTGGGGCGGTGACCGCAGGGATGTCGATCTACGACACCATGCAGTTCATCAAGCCCGACGTTTCCACCGTGTGTATCGGTCAGGCGGCGAGCATGGGCGCGCTGCTGTTGGCCGGCGGCGCGGCCGGCAAGCGCTTCTGCCTGCCCAACTCGCGGATGATGATCCACCAGCCGCTGGGCGGCTATCAGGGCCAGGCCTCGGATATCGAGATCCACACCCGTGAGATTCTCGGCATCCGCGACAAGCTCAACCAGATCCTGGCCCATCATACCGGCCAGGACATCGACACCATCGCGCGGGACACCGATCGCGACAACTTCATGAATGGCGTCCAGGCGGCCGAGTATGGCCTGATCGATGCGGTGCTGGATAAGCGGCCCACATCCTGATAGCGTGATTTTCATCACGCCCTGACACTGTTCTCCGGCAGCCTGTGCTGCCGATGTGAGCCCGGCCGGGCGCCACGTGCGCCGGGCCAACTGAGATGAGGTATGCGAATGGCCGACGGCAAAGGCAAGGACGAAGGCGGCAAGCTGCTCTACTGCTCGTTCTGCGGCAAGAATCAGAACGAGGTGCGCAAGCTGATTGCCGGCCCGTCCGTCTATATCTGCGATGAGTGTGTCGACCTCTGCAATGACATCATTCGCGAGGAGGTGCTCGATGCCGATGCCGAGACCGACGAGGAGCGTCTGCCGGCTCCCCGCGAAATTCGTCACACCCTCGACGACTACGTGATCGGCCAGGACCGCGCCAAGATGGTGCTGTCGGTGGCGGTCTACAACCACTACAAGCGCCTGCGCTCCGAGGTCAAGAAGGATGATGTTGAGCTCGGCAAGTCCAACATCCTGCTGATCGGTCCCACCGGTAGCGGCAAGACCCTGCTGGCCGAGACCCTGGCGCGACTGCTCAATGTTCCTTTCACCATCGCCGACGCGACTACCCTCACCGAGGCGGGCTACGTGGGCGAGGATGTCGAGAACATCATCCAGAAGCTGCTGCAGAAGTGCGACTACGACGTCGAGAAGGCCGAGCGCGGCATCGTCTACATCGACGAGATCGACAAGATCTCGCGCAAGTCCGACAACCCCTCCATCACCCGGGACGTGTCGGGAGAGGGCGTGCAGCAGGCGCTGCTCAAGCTGATCGAGGGCACCACGGCCTCCGTGCCGCCCCAGGGTGGCCGCAAGCACCCTCAGCAGGAGTTCCTGCAGGTCAACACCGGCAACATCCTGTTCATCGTCGGCGGCGCCTTCTCCGGCCTGGACCGGGTGATCCGCGACCGTGCCGAGAAGGGTGGCATCGGCTTCAGCGCCGAGGTCAAGAGCAAGGACGAAGTGCGCGGCGTGGGTGAGCTGCTCGCCGACGTGGAGCCCGAGGATCTGGTCAAGTTCGGCCTGATTCCCGAGTTCGTGGGGCGCCTGCCGGTGATCGCCACGCTGACCGAGCTGACCGAGGATGCGCTGATCGAGATCCTCACCGAGCCCAAGAACTCCCTGATCAAGCAGTACGCCAAGCTGTTCGAGATGGAGGGCGTGGAGCTCGAGTTTCGCGAGGATGCCCTGCGTGCGGTGGCGATCAAGGCCATGGCGCGCAAGACCGGCGCTCGTGGCCTGCGCTCCATCCTCGAGTCGGTGCTGCTCGACACCATGTACGAGATCCCCTCTCTGGAAGGGGTCAGCAAGGTGGTGATCGACGCCTCGGTGATTGCCGGCGATAGCGAGCCGCTGCTGATCTACTCCCAGCAGCAGGAAGTGGCCGGCGACGGCACCGACGGCTGAGTCGTCCGGGCCTGCGCCTCCCCGCCGGGCCCCGACGCGGGAGCGAGCCTCGCCACTGCCGGTGAACCGCCGGCGCGGCGATGTCGCTTCCGCGTTTTTTGTGCGGGTGCCGCTCTTCCCGTTATCTATCGTCAGGCCTTCCCTTGCAATGAGGCCGGCGCGCCCCCACTCCTGAGTCATTCACCCGTTTTGTTTGAGGAACGTCTGCGATGCAGCAGAACGCCGATCAGACCCTGAGTCTGCCCCTATTGCCGCTGCGGGACGTAGTCGTCTACCCGCAGATGGTCATTCCGCTGTTCGTCGGCCGGGAAAAGTCGATCCAGGCCCTCGAAGCGGCCATGGATGCCGACAAGCGGGTACTGCTGGTGGCCCAGCGCGAGGCCAGCAAGGACGATCCGGATCGCGATGACCTCTTCGCCATCGGCACCGTGGCCGAGATCATGCAGCTGTTAAAGCTCCCCGACGGCACCGTCAAGGTGCTGATCGAGGGGGTCTCCCGGGCCGACGTGGGCGAACTCCACGCCGCCGAGGCCTATACCTCCGCCGAGGCGGTGCTGCGCGAGAGCGAGCCCCTCACCGAGCGCGAGCAGGAGGCCCTGGTGCGCGTGCTGCTCAACCAGTTCGAGCAGTACGTGAAGATGTCGAAGAAGGTGCCCAACGAGGTACTCAATTCGCTCTCCGGCATCGAGGATCCCAGCCGGCTGGTGGACACCATCTGCGCCCACCTGTCGCTGAAGATCGACGACAAGCAGCGGCTGCTGGAGATGGACCGGGTGCGCGATCGCATCGAGCACCTGATGGCGCTGATCGAGGCGGAGATCGATCTGCTGCAGGTCGAGAAGCGCATCCGCTCGCGGGTCAAGGACCAGATGGAGAAGTCCCAGCGCGAGTACTATCTCAACGAGCAGATGAAGGCCATCCAGAAGGAGATGGGCGAGCTCGAGAACGTGCCCAATGAGGCCGAGAAGTACGAGCAGGCCATCGAAGAGTCGGGCATGCCCAAGGAGGCCCGTGACAAGGCCACCCAGGAGCTCGGCAAGTTGAAGATGATGTCGCCCAACTCCGCCGAGGCCACGGTGGTGCGCTCCTACCTGGACTGGCTGATTTCGGTGCCCTGGAAGAAGCGTACCCGGGTCAAGCACGACCTGGTGCATGCCCAGCAGGTGCTGGACGAGGACCACTACGGCCTCGACGAGGTCAAGGCGCGCATCCTCGAGTACCTGGCCGTACACAAGCGGGTCAAGAAGCTCAAGGGGCCGGTGCTCTGCCTGGTGGGCCCGCCCGGGGTCGGCAAGACCTCGCTGGGCAAGTCCATCGCCCGGGCCACCAACCGCAAGTACGTGCGTCTGGCGCTGGGCGGCGTGCGGGACGAGTCCGAGATCCGCGGCCACCGTCGCACCTACATCGGTTCGCTGCCGGGCAAGATCATCCAGCGCATGTCCCGGGCCGGGGTCAAGAACCCGCTGTTCCTGCTCGACGAGATCGACAAGATCGGCATGGACCACCGCGGCGATCCCGCCTCGGCGCTGCTTGAGGTGCTGGACCCGGAGCAGAACAACACCTTCAGCGATCACTACCTGGAGCTGGATTACGATCTCTCCGAGACGCTGTTCATCTGCACCGCCAACTCCATGAATATTCCAGGGCCGCTGCTCGACCGCATGGAGGTGATCCGCCTGCCGGGCTACACCGAAGACGAGAAGTTGGCCATCGCCAAGCGCTACCTGGCGCCGAAGCAGCTCATCGCCAACGGCTTCAAGGAGGGCGAGCTGGCCTTCTCCGATGAAGCGGTGCTGGAGCTGATCCGCTATTACAGCCGCGAGGCGGGCGTGCGTGAGCTCGAGCGCCAGATCGCCAAGGTGTGTCGCAAGGTGCTGCGCGAGCGGCTCGAGCAGGAGGCCAGGGAGGGGGCGCTGGCGCCTGTGATGCTGGCTGTCGCGGATATCGAGGCCTATGCCGGTGTGCGCCGCTATAGCTATGGCCTGGCCGACCAGGACGATCAGGTGGGCCGCGTGACCGGCCTGGCCTGGACCTCGGTGGGCGGCGAGCTGCTCTACATCGAGTCGGTGGTGACCCCGGGCAAGGGGCGCATCAACAAGACCGGCTCGCTGGGCGATGTCATGAAGGAGTCGGTCAGCGCTGCCCAGACCGTGGTGCGTGCGCGCGCCCTGAGCCTGGGCATCGACCCGGAGCGCTTCGAGAAGGAAGACCTGCACATCCACGTGCCCGAGGGTGCCACGCCCAAGGATGGTCCTAGCGCCGGCGTCGCCATGGTCACCGCCATGGTCTCCGCCTACACCGGACGCCCGGTGCGCTGCGACGTGGCGATGACCGGCGAGGTCAACCTGCGTGGCGAGGTGATGCCCATTGGTGGCCTGAAGGAGAAATTGCTGGCCGCCCGGCGCGGTGGTATAAAGACCGTGCTGGTGCCCGAGGAGAATCGCCGCGACCTGAAGGAGGTTCCGGATAATATCAAGGAGGCTCTCGACATCAGGCCGGTTCGCTGGATCGACGAGGTGCTTGAAGTGGCGCTGGCCAAAAGGCCCGAGGCTTCTACAGAGGATTCTCGATCCGAGGATGCCGCCTCATCCCCGTCGATGATTAGCACGCATTGACAATATTTTTCCCACCATAATCTCGCTAAAAGCCTGATATGGTGGGGCCCGTCGCGGTAGTATGCTTGACAGTCCTTTCATCGCATTGCTATAAAATGCGCCACGCTATGATCGTGAGTTCCGGTTGAGTTGCTGCGCCGATTAGAGCCAAATTCTGAAAAATCAAGGGGTGAAGTGTGAACAAGTCCGAGCTGATCGAAGCCATCGCCGCGTCTGCCGATATTCCCAAGGCAGCCGCTTCCCGGGCCCTGGACGCCATGGTCGAGACCGTGACCGATAGTCTCAAGAAGGGCGACAGCGTTTCCCTGGTGGGCTTCGGTACCTTCCAGGTCAAGGAGCGCGCCGCGCGCACCGGTCGTAACCCCCAGACCGGACAGCCGATCGAGATCAGCGCCGCCAAGGTGCCGAGCTTCAAGGCCGGCAAGGCGCTCAAGGATTCCGTCAACTGAAGCGTGCGTTTCGCCGCGCCACTGATGGTTGACTCTCCTACAGGCGCATCGCCCACGGCGGTGCGCCTGTCTTGGTTTGAAGACCACACTTTCCACACAATACGTTGCCGAGGCCTGCATGCTGCAAAGTATTCGTGACCGCTCCCGAAGCTGGGGCGCCAAGATCATCGTCGGGGCCGTGGTCGTGACCATGGCGCTGTTCGGCGTCGAGTCCCTGGTGGGCCTGTTCGGCGGTGGTGGCGACGAGATCGCCAAGGTCAACGGTGAGCCGATCACCCGCCAGCAGCTGGAGCTCGAGGTTCAGCGAGCGATTCGAAGCGGGCAGGTGCCCCCTGAGCAGGAGCGCGCCCTGCGCGCCCAGATGCTCGACCAGCTGATCACTGACCGCCTGCTGACCCAGTTCGCCGAGGAGGGTGGTCTGTACCTCTCCGAGGAGCAGCTCGACCAGATCATCGTGTCGCTGCCGGAGTTTCAGGATCAGGAGGGCCGCTTCGACGGCGAGCTGTTTCGCAATCGCCTTGCCAGCGCCGGTTATACGCCAGTGGCCTTCCGCGAGGAGCTGCGCGTGGACATGAAGCGCCAGCAGCTGCAACAGGGCCTGGCCTTCAGCGACTTCACCCTGCCCAGCGAGCAGGAGCGTCTGGCGACCCTGCAGCGCCAGACCCGTAGCCTCCGCTACGCCACGCTTTCCGCTGAGCAGGTGGAAGGCGAGGTGGAGGTGACCGAGGCAGCCCTTGATGAGTACTACGCCGCTAACGCCGACAACTACCGCCGGCCCGAGCAGGTTCGCCTGGAGTATGTGCTCATCGATCGCCAGGAGATGGCCGAGGCGGTCGAGGTGGAGGAATCCGCGCTTCGCGATGCCTGGCAGGAGCGCACCGCCGATGCCGATCGACGCATCGCGCATATCATGCTGACTGTCGGTGGTGAGCGCAGCCGCGACGAGGCCGAGGCGGAACTCGAGGCGGTGCGCGAGCGCCTGGCCCGGGGCGAGTCCTTCACCGACCTGGCCGCCGAGGTGTCCGACGACACCGTGTCGGCGGAGCAGGGCGGTGATCTGGGCGTGATCAGCCGCGGCTTCTTCGGCGACAGCTTCGATGAGGCGGCCTTCAGCATGGAGGAGGGGGAGGTCTCCGGCATCGTCGAGACCGACAACGGCCTGCACCTGTTGACCGTCACCGGGCTGGAACGCGCGCCCTTCGAGGCGGTTCGTGATGAGCTGCGCCGCGATCAGGCGCTGTCCCGGGTCTCCAGCGAGTTCAACGAGCGGGTCCAGCGCCTGATCGACGAGAGCTTCGCCGCCGACGACCTGCAGAGCGTGGCTGATGATATCGGCCTGACGCTCAACACCAGCGATTGGGTCTCCCGCGACGGTGCCGAGGGCGTGCTCTCCGAGCCCGGAGTGATGAGCGAGGCGTTCAGCGCCGATGTGCTGGAAGATGGCTTCAACAGCGAGGTGATCGAGCTCGACAACGATCGCCGTCTGGTACTGCGCGTTGCCGAGCATCGCGAGGCCACGACCCTGCCGCTCGAAGAGGTCCGCGACCAGGTCGAGGCCAGCGTGGCCGCCAATCTGCGCCGCGAGGCACTGATGGAGATGGGCGAGCAGCGTCTGGAGGCGCTACGCGCCGGCGATGACCAGGGCCTGGACTGGCAGCGTGTCGAGGGCGTGGGTCGTCAGGAGACCCAGGGACTCTCCCGCTCGGTGGTCGATGCGGTGTTCCGCCTTCCGGCCCCTGAGGGCGACACCCCCGTCTATGGCCGCGCCGCTGACGGTGACCGGGTGATGCTGATCGCCCTGGAGCGGGTCGAGGAGGGTGAGCTCGACGCCCAGGTGGAGCAGTTCGTGGCCAGTATGGCCGAACGCCTGCGCGCCCAGGCCGCCATCCAGGGCCTGCTGGATGACCTGCGCGACAAGGCGGAGATCCGCCAGTAGCCAGGGCCTTCGGTTAGCCGCAAGGTACAAGGAGCAAGCTTCAAGGACACCCCTTGGCTTGCTCCTTTTTTGTGGCTCGTTTGAACCACCCTTTTACTCGTTCCTGGGTCACAAGCCATCGCGCAGGATCAGCGCTCCTACAGCTCGGCCCCTTGCCCCTGTGTTATGATATAACACTTTCGACTCCCGAGAGGATTCCCCATGCCCGCCCCCCTGGCCAATATTCCCGTGCACCTGGTTACCGGCTTCCTGGGCAGCGGCAAGAGCAGCCTGATCCATCGACTGATCGCCCAGAAACCCGCGAATGAGCGCTGGGCGGTGCTGGTCAACGAGTTCGGTCAGGTGGGCATCGACCAGACAATGTTCGAAGAGCGAGACGACCTGATCGTCAAGGGGCTGCCGGGTGGTTGCCTGTGCTGTCAGCTGGCCTTCGTGATGCAGGCCACCCTGGTCAATCTGCTGCATCGCTATCGGCCGGACCGGCTGATCATCGAGCCCTCCGGGCTCGGCCATCCGGCGGGCCTGCTGGAGGTGCTGAGGGGAGAGGCCTTCGAGGGCGTTCTGACGGTGGGCGATATCGTCGCCGTGCTGGACCCCCGACGGCTGGATGACCCCCGCGCCAGGCAGCATGAAACCTTCCGCGACCAGCTGACCCTGGCCGACGGGGTGGCGCTGACCATGGTCGATCTGGCTACGCCCGAGCAACTCGCGGCGGCGAAGGCATGGCTTTCGGAGCTGTGGCCCGCCAAGGGCTGGGTCATGGAGGCCCCCCGCGGTGAGCTGACGCTGGGGCGGCTGATCGGGCATGGCGAGAAGGCGACTGTGGCGGTGGTGGGTGACAGCGATGCCCATCGGCGCCTGCGCGATGCAGCGGGCACGACGCTGGTGCTGGAGGAGTTCGCGGCGACACCGCCCGCGCCGGGCCGGCCCCGGCGGGAACAGGGTGAGGCGCTGGGCCATGCCACCCTGGGGTGGCGCTGGCACCGAAGCGACTGCTTCGACCTGGATCGGTTGGCGATGGTGCTGGGGGAGTTGCCGCCTGTCCTGCGGGTCAAGGGGGTGTTCCACACCGATGCAGGCTGGAAGCTCTACAACCGCGCCTCAGGGGCGGTAAGCCTTACCGGCAGCGCCTGGCGGCGTGATTCTCGCCTCGAGGTGATCGGCGAGACGGGAAGCCTGCCCGACGCCGAGGCGCTGGAAAAGTGCCTCGAGGCCTGCCGGTTGCCGTCGCCTTCAACCGACTAACGGAAACTCCCGCAACTGCGGCTCGCCATCGTCTTCGATCACGACCTCCCAGCCCCGGCCGGGCTGCCAGTCGCCCAGCACGAAGCGCCTGGCCGGCTGGCCGTCCACCTCGAGTTCGTGCACGGCGGGCCGGTGGGTATGCCCGTGGATCAGGGTGGTCACGCCGTGTTCGGCCATCACCTCGACCACCTCGTCCAGCGTGACGTCCATGATCTCCTCGGCCTTGCTGGAGTTGGCTTCGCCGGACTGCTCGCGCAGTTGTCTGGCCAGATTGATGCGCTGCGCTAGCGGCATCGACAGCACCTGTTCCTGCCACTGGGGATGGCGCGCCTGGGCGCGGAAGGCCTGGTAGGCCGTGTCCAGGGTGCAGAGGCTGTCGCCGTGCATGAGCAGCACACGCTTGCCACCAAGCTCCACCACGCTGGGGTCGGGCAACAGGGCGGCGCCGGCCTCCTCGGCGAATCGCTTGCCGAGCAGAAAGTCCCGGTTGCCGTGCATCAGGTAGAGCTCGGTGCCGTCGTCGGCCAGGCGCTTGAGGGCTTTGGCGATGCGTGTTGCCAGGTCGGCGTTGCCCGTAGGGTCGCCCCCCGCCAGGTCGAGCAGGTCATCGCCGATCCACGCCTCGAAGCAATCGCCGAGGAGATAGAGCGCGTCACAGCCGCAGGCGCGTTCCTCCAGCCAGTGCAGGAAGCCGTCGGTGACCTCGGGGGCGCCGGGGTGCAGGTGGAGGTCGGAAATCAACAGAGTGGTCATGGCAGCGGGGTCCTGGAACTGGCGGGCAGAGGGCAAGACGCCCGCACGGGGCGGGCGTCGATTGGGTAGCAGGCGCGATCAGGCGTCCTTGACGTAGGCCTTCTGGATTAGGACATCTTCGGCGGGCACGTCGGCATGCATGCCGCGGCGGGTGGTGGCCACGTTCTTGATCTTCTCGACCACGTCCATGCCCTCGACCACGCGGCCGAACACGCAGTAGCCCCAGCCCTGGATGGACTTGCCGCTGTGGTTCAGGAAGGCATTGTCGGCGACGTTGATGAAGAACTGCGCGGTAGCCGAGTGCGGATCCTGGGTGCGTGCCATGGCCAGGGTGCCGGCCTCGTTCTGCACGCCGTTGTCGGCCTCGTTCTCGATCGGGTCGCCGGTGGGCTTCTGATTGAAGTCGGTGTCGAAGCCGCCACCCTGGACCATGAAGCCGTCGATCACTCGATGGAAGAGGGTGCCGTCATAGAAGCCGTCGCGCACATACTGCTCGAAGTTGGCGGCGGTCTTCGGGGCCTTCTCGTAGTCCAGCGCGACACTGATGTCGCCGTAATTGGTCTGCAGAACGATCATCGATAGGTTCCTGTACGGTAAAGGGGCCTCGCCTTGGCGTTGCCCATGGGCGTGGCGCTATAATAACGGTTTTGCTTCGATGGGCGAAGTGACCCCGCCCGCACCTTCAACCAGAGGTTGTTTCTCCAACCATGACCACCGATACCTCCAGCGCGCCGAATTTCATCCGCAACAAGATCCGCGACGAGATCGAGGCCGGCCGCTCCGGCAAGATCGTGACCCGCTTCCCGCCGGAGCCCAATGGCTTCCTTCATATCGGGCACGCCAAGTCGATCTGCCTCAACTTCGGCCTGGCCGAACATTTCGGTGGTGATTGTCACCTGCGCTTCGACGACACCAACCCGGCCAAGGAAGAGCAGGCCTATATCGATGCCATCCAGGAAGATGTCAGCTGGCTGGGCTTCGAGTGGGCCGGACCGGTTCGCTTTGCCTCGGACTACTTTGACCAGCTCTATGCCTGGGCCCAGCACCTGATCCGCGAGGGCAAGGCCTATGTCGACGACCTCTCGCCCGACGAGATCCGCGAGTATCGCGGCACCCTCACCGAGTCCGGACGCCCGAGCCCCTATCGTGAGCGCTCGGCCGACGAGAACCTCGACCTGCTGGAACGCATGCGCACCGGCGAGTTCGCCGAGGGTGAGAAGGTGCTGCGGGCCAGGATCGACATGGCCTCGCCCAATATCAACCTGCGCGACCCGATCCTATACCGCATCCGGCATGCCCACCACCACCAGACCGGCGACAAGTGGAAGATCTACCCCTCCTATGACTTCACCCACGGCCAGTCCGATGCCATCGAGGGGGTCTCCCACTCCATCTGCACCCTGGAGTTCGAGGACCATCGGCCGCTCTACGAGTGGTTCCTGGACAATCTGCCGGTGCCGGTCAAGCCGCGCCAGACCGAGTTCGCCCGGCTCAACCTCAACTACACCCTGACGTCCAAGCGAAAGCTCAAACTGCTGGTGGACGAGGGCATCGTCGACGGCTGGGACGATCCGCGCCTGCCGACCATTTCCGGCATGCGCCGTCGCGGCTATACGCCTGCGTCGATCCGCAAGTTCTGCGAGATGATCGGCGTGACCCGCGCCGATGGTGGCCTGGTGGATATCGCCATGCTCTACCACGCCATCCGCGCCGACCTCGAGGACAACGCGCCGCGGGCCATGGCCGTGCTCAAGCCCCTTAAGGTGGTGCTGTCCAACGTTCCGGATGGCTTTGAGGAGGTCTATGAGGTGCCCGGTCATCCGGCGCGGGATGATCTCGGCGTGCGCCGGATTCCCTTCACCCGGGAGCTCTACATCGACCAGGACGATTTCATGGAGGAGCCGCCCAAGAAGTTCTTCCGCCTGGCGCCCGGCAAGGAGGTGCGCCTGCGCAACAGCTACGTGATCCGCTGCGACGAGGTGATCAAGGACGACGCGGGTGAGATCGCCGAGCTGCGCTGCAGTGTCGACTTCGACACCCTGGGGAGGAACCCCGAGGGCCGCAAGGTCAAGGGCGTGATCCACTGGGTCAGCGCCGAGCACGGCGTGCCCATGGAGGTTCGCCTCTATGACAACCTCTTCCTCGAGGAGCAGCCCGATCGCGACAAGGACGCCGACTTCCTCGACCACCTCAACCCCGAGTCCCTTGTGGTCTGCCAGGCCATCGGCGAGCCGAGCCTGGCCCAGGTGAGCCCCGAAAGCCGTTTCCAGTTCGAGCGGGTGGGCTACTTCTGCGCCGACCGACACGCCTGCCGCGATGGCCGACTGGTGTTCAACCGCACCGTGGGACTCAAGGACAGCTGGGCCAAGGTTCAGAAGCAGGACGCCCAGAAGCAGGAATCCCAGAAGAAAGACGATCGGAAGAAGGGGTAAACGTGAGCGCAGAACTGCAGATCTACAACACGCTGACCCGTCGCAAGGAAGCCTTCACCCCCATCGAACCGGGCCGTGTGCGCATGTACGTTTGCGGCATGACCGTCTACGACTACTGCCACCTGGGCCATGCCCGGGTGATGGTGGCCTTCGATGTCATCACCCGCTACCTGCGCCATCGCGGCTATGACGTCACCTATGTGCGTAACGTCACCGACATCGACGACAAGATTCTCCGGCGCGCCGACGAGAACGGCGAGAGCATCTCGACGCTCACCGAGCGCATGATCGAGGCGATGCACGAAGACGAGGCGCGGCTCTCCGTGCTGCCGCCGGACCAGGAGCCCCGCGCCACCCGGCATATCGGCGACATCATCGGCATGATCGAGACGCTGATCGCCAAGGGCTATGCCTACGCCGCCGACAACGGCGACGTCTACTACCGGGTGCGCAAGTTCGAGGGCTACGGCAAGCTCAACAACCGCGACCTCGACGAGATGCGCTCGGGGGCGCGTGTCGATGTGGACGAGCACAAGGAGGACCCGCTGGACTTCGTGCTGTGGAAGGCGGCCAAGCCCGGTGAGGCCAGCTGGTACTCGCCGTGGGGTGAGGGGCGCCCCGGCTGGCATATCGAATGTTCGGCGATGTCGAAGTGCTGCCTGGGCGACACCTTCGATATCCACGGCGGCGGGCCGGACCTGACCTTCCCGCACCACGAGAACGAGATCGCCCAGTCCGAGGCGGCCAATGGCAAGCCCTTCGTCAACACCTGGATGCACGCCGGGGCGGTGCGGGTAAACCACGAGAAGATGTCCAAGTCCCTGGGCAACTTCTTCACCATCCGCGAGGTTCTCGAACACCACGACCCCGAGGTGGTGCGCTACCTGCTGGTGGCCAGCCACTACCGCAGTGCGATCAACTACGCACCGGAGTCGCTGCTCGATGCGCGCAAGTCGCTGGAGCGCTTCTACAACTCTCTCGAAGGGCTTTCGCTCGAAGGTCTGGCCCCGGAAGGCGGCGACCAGGCGGCAGGAGAGGCGCCGAGCCGATACGAGTCACGCTTTACCGCGGCCATGGACGACGACTTCAACACCCCCGAGGCGCTGTCGGTACTCTTCGACCTGGCTCGTGACCTGAACCGCGCGAGGAAGGAGGCTCCCGAGCAGGCACCGGCCCTGGCCGCCGAGCTCAAGCGTCTGGGCGATATCCTGGGGCTGCTGCAGCAGGATCCCGAGACCTTCCTCAAGGCCGGCGCCAGTGAGCTGCCGCTCTCGGAAGACGAGATCCAGTCGCGGATCGAGGCGCGTGCCGCGTCCAAGAAGGCCAGGGACTTCGCCGCCGCCGACGCTATCCGCGACGAGCTGGCCGCCCTCGGCATCATCCTCAAGGACTCTCGGGAAGGCACCACCTGGGTGTACGAGAAGCCCCAGGACTGACGTTCTCTCTTCCAGCCCCGGTCAGGCCGCCCGGCTCGCCGCAAGGTGAGTCGGGCGGCTTGCCGTCGGGCCTCATCCGACGTGAACCGCCTGTTGCTCATATCGGCGACACCCTTCGATGAGTGAGCCCTACGTTGCTCAGTCCGATGATGAGCGGCCTGGGGAGGAGATTGCCGTGCCGGGGAGCTTGGCAGGTGGCAGCGGAATCTGCCGAGGCCAGTCATCGGCGACCACGAACAGCCGGTGCCAGCCCGTGTCGGCCTGCCACAGGGCCAGCTGGACGGGTGAGGCGGGTTCGCGAAAATGCTGAGCCAACTGGGCCTCGAGGACACGCAGGGGCATCAGGTATTCGGGGCGGGGCAGGGCGAGCCAGTGTGGCTTGTGCAGCCGGGCGCCCTGGGTGCCGCGGGGCAGGCCATCCCGATAGTCGCGCCACGCCCGCCAGAATAGCCAGGTACCGCGCAGGTGCGCCGGGTTCGCTTCCCGGGGTGGGGGCAGTTGCCGCTGCCAGGGATAGAAGAGCACTCCCGGCATGGCCAGCCGGCGATGGATCGCCAGGGGGCGATCGGCACCCACGGCATCGCGGGTCAGCAGCTCATGCAGCGCCGCTCGTGTCTCCGGCAGCTCGGTCAGGCGCAGTTGATGCCGATGCAGGTGCTCGCGCTTGCCGGCCAGGCTGTCGGCGCTGCCGGGACCGATCCAGCGGGCCTGATCGTCGGCGTGACCGGGCCCTTCCGCCAGCCCCAGATAGAATTTGATGGCCACCTCGAGATGGATCAGCATCGACTCGCTCCGACGCCGGTAGAGCAGGTCCAGCTCGCCCAAGGTCTGCTTGCCGCGCTGGATACGCAGGTTGTGGGCGAGCAGCTCGGTGCCGGGGGCGTTGGCCAGCAGAAACTGCCAGAGTCGCTCATGGTAGAGTCCCATGCGGCCGGCGAGGGCGCCGCCGAGGCAGGCTTCCAGGGGGCCCGGGTCGGCCTCCAGATCATCCAGCCAGGCCGTCAGCCGCGCATCGTCAGCGAGCCCCAGCGTGTGTCGATCGGGACGGCCCGGCCAGGGCATGGCCAGCAGGTCGGGCACCAGCAGCAGCCAGGCGAGATCACGCACCAGTGGGTGGTGGCAGCGGTCGAGCAGGGGCAGGGTGGCGAGCGGCATGCGGGGCGTCCCGAGCGTTGGCGACAAGTGTCTGACAGGCAAGGCCTGCTCTCCCTATACTGCAGGATACATTCACGCTTACCGGGTGGTCACTCTCCATGCGTATCCCGTTTCCCCGCCGGCTGGCCATGGCCGCCGCCACCCTGCTGAGCCTCTCCGCGGCCCAGGCCGATGACCCCGTGGTGGTCGCCTCCAAGATCGATACCGAGGGCTCGGTGCTGGGCCAGCTGATCCTTCAGCGCCTGGAGGCCGGCGGCATAGAGGTGCAGGACCGGCTCCAGCTGGGTGGCACCAGCATCGTACGCGAGGCCCTGCTGGCCGGCGAGATCGACCTCTATCCGGAGTACACCGGCAACGGCGCCTTCTTCTTCGACATGACCGACAGCGACGTCTGGCACGATCCCGAGGCGGCCTATGCGATGGTCCGTGATCGCGATGCGGAGAACGACCTGGTGTGGCTGACGCCGGCGTCGGCCAACAACACCTGGGCGATGAGCGTGCGCGGCGAGCTGGCCCGTGAACATGGCCTATCCACCCTCGAGGATCTGGCGACCTATCTGGAGCAGGACGGTGAGTTCAAGTTTGCCGCCAGCGCCGAGTTCGTGGAGTCCGAGCAGGCGCTGCCGGCGTTCCAGGACGCCTACGGCTTCGCGCTCACCGAGGATCAGCTGCTGGTGCTCTCCGGCGGCAACACCGCCTCCACCATGCGCGCCGCCGCCCAGCAGACCAGCGGCGTCAACGCCGCCATGACCTATGGCACCGACGGGGGGCTGAACGCCCTGGATCTGGTGGTGCTGGAGGATACCCTGGGCGTGCAGCCGGTCTATCAGCCGGCACCGGTGGTGCGGGCCGAGGTGCTCGAGGCCTATCCCGAGATCGAGTCCCTGCTGGGCCCGCTGTTCGAGGCGCTGGACCTGGAGACCCTGCAGCGGCTGAACGGCGATGTGGCGGTCAACGGCCTGGACCCGCGCCGGGTCGCCGCGGACTTCCTCGACGGCCTGGACGACTGAGGCCGGCGTGCACAGGGAGGTGTCGACCCCCAATCGTGTGCTGCTGGCGCTGACGCTGGCCGCCGTGTTGACCTGGCTGGTCTTGCCACTGGTCAGCATTGCCCCTAACCGGATCGTGCCCGGGAGCCCGCTGCCTGCCTACGAGGCTTTCGGCTGGGCGGGTGCCTTGGCCGCCGTGCTTGCGCTGCTCGGGCTGGCGGCACTGGCCTGGCGACCCTCGCCGCGTCGGCTGTGGCTGGCGCTGGCGCTGGCCATGCTGCTGCTGTTGGCGCTGCCGGCCTGCCTGGCCGTGGCGGCGGCCCGGACCATCGATCCGTCTCAGCCTCAGGCGCGCCTGGGGCTGGGAGCGGCCTTCTGGCTGCTGCTCTTCTGCCTCTCGCTGATGGTGATCGAGCTGCGTACCCGGCTTGCCCTGGGCGCCGCCGCGGGCTGGCTGCTGGGGGCCTTGGTGCTGGCCGCCTGGTGGCTGGCCGGCCCCTGGCTGGAGCCGCTGGCGCTGTGGCGGGAGTATCAGGGGCGCAGCGATCAGTTCGCCGGAGCGGTGGTCGACCACCTGCTGCTTGTCGGCGGTGCCGTTGGCGTCAGCCTGGTGCTGGGCACCGGCATCGCCCTGGCCATGCGACGGCACACCGGCGTGGAGCGGGTCGGCTTCGGGGTGCTCAACTTCCTGCAGACCATTCCCAGCCTGGCGCTGTTCGGGCTGCTGCTGGCGCCGCTGGCGTGGCTCGCGGCCAACGTGGGCTGGGTGCATGCGCTGGGTGTGCGCGGCATCGGCTGGGCCCCGGCCTTCCTGGCCCTGCTCGGCTACAGCCTGCTGCCCATGGTGCGCAATACCTTCGTGGCGCTCTCCGGCGTGGATGTCGGTGTGCTGGAGTCGGCGCGGGGCATGGGCATGAGCCGCCCCCAGGTGTTCTGGCAGGTACGACTGCCCCTGGCATTGCCGGTGGTGCTCGAGGGTGTGCGCATCACCACGGTGCAGGCGATCGGCCTGACCGCAGTGGCGGCGCTGATCGGGGCCGGGGGGCTAGGGACCTTCATCTTCCAGGGACTGGGTCAGGCCGCCATGGACCTGGTGCTGCTGGGCGCGTTGCCGATCCTGGCCATGGCGCTGGCGGCCGATTCGCTGCTGGGCGCCCTGACGCGCCGCCTGGACCCCCGACTCGCGGCCGGAGCCATCGCATGATCGAACTGATCGGAGTCACCAAGCGATTCGGCAGCGAGACCGCCGTGGACGCCATTTCGCTGCGTGTCGAGCGAGGCGAGCTGTGCGCCCTGGTGGGCACCTCCGGCTGCGGCAAGTCCACCACCCTGCGCATGATCAACCGGCTGATCGAGCACAGCGAGGGAGAGATCCACCTGGAAGGTCGCCAGGTGCGGGAGTTCGACGAGCAGGTCCTGCGCCGGCGCATCGGCTACGTGATCCAGAGTACCGGGCTCTTCCCCCACTGGACGGTGGCGCGCAACATCGGCCTGGTGCCGAGACTGCTCAAGTGGCCGAGGGCAAGGATCGAGGCACGGGTTGCGGAGCTGATGACCCTCCTGGGTCTGT
Organism: Halomonas sp. HK25; assembly: GCF_047795635.1. GTDB lineage: Bacteria > Pseudomonadota > Gammaproteobacteria > Pseudomonadales > Halomonadaceae > Halomonas. Next base: position 1,963,623 of record NZ_CP181044.1, read on the forward strand.
CGCAGGCGCAGTTCGCCGGCAAGTATCCCCACCAGCTCTCCGGCGGCCAGGCCCAGCGGGTCGGTGTGGCCCGGGCGCTGGCGGCGGACCCCGATATCCTGCTGATGGACGAGCCCTTCGGGGCCCTGGATCCGATTACCCGCGAGTCGCTGCAAGTAGAACTGCGCGAACTGCAGTCGCGACTGCACAAGACCATCGTCTTCGTGACCCACGACATGGACGAGGCGCTGGCCCTGGCTGATCGGCTGGTGGTGATGCGCGCCGGACGTATCGTGCAGCAGGGCACGCCGCTCGAGTTGCTGCGTGCGCCAGCCAACGATTTCGTGGCCGCACTGCTGGGCGGTAACGACCGTGGCCTGAAGGAGACCAATATCCTTCGCGTCGATGAGCGGATGGAGCCCCTGTCGTCGCGCCTGCTGCCCCAGACCCGCGTCCATCGTGACGCCAGCCTGCGCCAGGCGCTGGCGGTGATGTTCCGCGAGCACGCCGACCGTCTCGCCGTGGTCGATGACGACGACAGGGCGGTGGGGGAGCTCTCCCTGCGCCGCCTGGTCGGGGCCCGGCGCGATGAATGAGCCGAGATCGCCTCGAGCGTCGCTGTCCGCCGCCTGGCTCACCTGGCGGGGGCCGCTGATCTGGTGCGGTCTGCTGCTGGCCCTGACCCTCGGCATGGCCTGGCTCGAGCCGCTGTTCCGCCGGATCGAACCCGGCACTCGCCAGGTGATCTACCCCCACGCCGACTTCCTGCTGCTGCTCGGCCGCCACCTGCTGGTGGTGGCCGTCGCCTCGCTGCTAGCCATCCTGCTGGGGGTGGCCGCGGCGGTGGCGGTGACGCGGGAGGCCTGGCGGGATTTCCTGCCGCTGGTGGCCCAGTTCGCCTCCATGGGGCAGACCTTTCCGCCGGTGGCGGTGCTGGCCCTGGCGGTACCGGTGCTGGGCTTCGGCACCTGGCCGATCATCGTGGCGCTAGTGCTCTACGGCCTGCTGCCCATCGTGCGCAATACCCTGGCGGGACTCTCCGGGATCGCACCCGGCGTGCTGGAAGCCGCGCGCGGCATGGGCATGCGCGACACCCAGCGGCTATGGCAGGTGGAGCTGCCGCTGGCCACGCCGGTCATCCTGGCCGGCATCCGCACCTCGGTCACGGTCAATATCGCCACGGCGGCGCTGGGCGCCACGGTGGGGGCCAGCAACCTCGGCGCGCCGATCATTTCGGGCATCGTCAACGGCAATACCGCCTACGTGCTGCAGGGCGCGTTGCTGATCGGCCTGCTGGCGCTGGCCGTGGACAGCGCCTTCGAGCGTCTGCAGCGTGTGCTGAACCGCACCGCTCGCTGAGTATGCGGCAGCAAGATCCACTGGCTATTGCTTCCTTGGTAGCAGGGTGGGTGCGCAAGGCTGCATTTTACGTTAACGTCATCCTGGGTTGCGTTGACCCGCCAGGGGTAATCCTTCTGGCAAAGGTCGAGGCAAGCAACAACACTGCCCTCAAGAGGGGTAGAGGAAACCGAGATGACAACGACAACAGATATCCATACGCCCGACTTCCTTCGCGGCGACGAGTTTTCCATTCCCACCTTTCGGCTGCTCCGGCAGGACGGCACCCTCCATGAGGGGGGCGAGGAGCCTGGACTCGAGCGCGAGCAGGCACTCAGGATCTATCGCACCATGGTGGCGACCCGGGTGATGGATGAGCGGATGATGGCGGCCCAGCGCCAGGGTCGTCTCTCCTTCTACATGCAGTGCACCGGCGAGGAGGCTGCGGTGATCGGCGCGGCGGCGGCGCTCGATGACGCCGACATGATCATGTCCCAGTACCGCGAGCAGGGTGCGCTGGTCTATCGCGGCTTCAGCTACGACGAGTTCATGAACCAGCTGTTCGGCAACGAGCTCGACTACGGCAAGGGCCGTCAGATGCCGATCCACTACGGCTCGCGCAAGCTGCACTACATGACCATCTCCTCGCCCCTGGCCACCCAGATCCCCCAGGCCGCCGGCTACGCCTATGGTCAGAAGCTGGCGGGCGAGGGCCACTGCACCATCGTCTTCTTCGGCGAGGGCGCCGCCTCCGAGGGCGACTTCCACGCCGCGCTCAACATGGCGGCGGTGCACGAGGTGCCGGTGATCTTCTTCTGCCGTAACAACGGCTATGCGATCTCGACGCCCTCCATCGAGCAGTTTGCCGCCGATGGCGTGGCGCCGCGGGCCTTCGGCTACCGCATGCACGTGATCCGCGTGGATGGCAACGACATCCTCGCGGTGCTCTCGGCCACCCGCAAGGCGCGCCGGATCGCGGTGGAAGAGAACAAGCCGGTGCTGATCGAGGCCATGACCTACCGCCTGGCGGCCCACTCCTCCTCGGATGATCCCTCCGGCTACCGCTCGAAGGACGAGGAGGAGGCCTGGCGCGACAAGGACCCCCTGCTGCGCATGCAGAACTGGCTGGTGGCTCGGGAGTGGTGGAGCGAAGAGGAGGAGAAGGCCCTCCAGGAGTCGCTGCGCCGCGAGGTGCTGGAGACCATGAAGCGCGCCGAGAAGCGTCCTCCGCCCCCGCTCGATAGCCTGGTCAGCGATGTTTATGCGGATGTCACCCCGGCGCTGCAGCGCCAACTCGACCACCTGAAGACCCATATCCGCCAGTACCCGGACGCCTACCCCAGAGGCGCGCGCTCCCTGGACCCGGACGTGAAGCCCCGTGACGACTCAAGCCAGGGAGGAGAGTGAGATGCCGACCATGAACATGCTGCAGGCCGTCAATAACGCGCTGGACATCGCCATGGCGGAGGACGAGAAGGTCATCTGCTTCGGCGAGGACGTCGGCATCTTCGGCGGGGTATTCCGCGCCACCAGCCACCTGCAGGAGAAGTACGGCCGCGCCCGTTGCTTCAATACGCCGCTGGTGGAGCAGGGCATCATCGGCTTCGCCAACGGCCTGGCCGCCCAGGGCTCGGTGCCGGTGGCCGAGATCCAGTTCGCCGATTACATCTTTCCGGCCTTCGACCAGATCGTCAACGAGACCGCCAAGTTCCGCTATCGCTCCGGCGACCTGTTCAACGTCGGTGGCCTGACCATCCGTACGCCCTACGGCGGCGGCATCTCCGGCGGGCACTACCACTCCCAGTCGCCCGAGGCCTACTTCGCGCATACGCCGGGCCTCAAGGTCGTGGTGCCGCGCAACCCCTACCAGGCCAAGGGCCTGCTGCTGGCGGCCATCCGCGACCCCGACCCGGTGATCTTCTTCGAGCCCAAGCGCCTCTATCGCGCTTCCACCGGCGAGGTGCCCGAGGCGGACTATCAGCTGCCCATCGGCGAGGCCGAGGTGACCCGCGAAGGCAGCGACGTCACCGTGCTTGGCTGGGGCGCCCAGATGGAGGTGATCGAGCGCGCGGTGGAGTTGGCCGAGAAGGAGGGCATCTCCTGCGAGGTCATCGACCTGCGCTCCATCCTGCCCTGGGACGAGGACAGCGTGGCCGAATCGGTGCTCAAGACCGGCCGCCTGGTGATCACCCATGAGGCGCCGCTGACCGGCGGCTTCGCCGGCGAGATCGCCGCCACCGTCCAGGAGCGCTGCTTCCTTTATCTGGAATCGCCCATCGCCCGGGTGACCGGCCTGGATACCCCCTTCCCGCTGGCCCTGGAGAAGGAGTATCTGCCGGATCACCTGAAGATCTTCGAAGCGATCAGGGCCTCCGTGGCCTTCTGATTTTCCGATATCTGGACGCGAGCCAGGACAGGAGCAAGACAATGAGTGATTTCATGCTGCCCGATATCGGCGAAGGTATCGTGGAGTGCGAGGTGGTCGAATGGCACGTGGCCGAGGGCGACCCGATCAAAGAGGACCAGCCAGTGGTCGAGGTGATGACCGACAAGGCGCTGGTGGAGATCACCGCCCCGGAGGCGGGGCGGGTGACGCGGCTCTATGTGCAGAAGGGCGAGATCGCCAGGGTGCATGCGCCACTGTTCGGCTACGCCGCCGAGAACGAGGCGGCGGACGTGCCGGCCACGACGACTGACGAACCGTCACCACATGATGAACCGACACCGCCCGACGAAAGGGAAGCGCCCCAGTCCTCGGCCGGCAGGAGTGCCGCCCCCCAGGCACCGGTCTACAGGGACACGGCGCCCGAGGGCACGGAAAGCGCGACGGAGGAGCCGCGGCGTGGCCCCTATGGCCGTATCCCGGCCGCCCCGGCGGTGCGCCGCCTGCTGCGCGAGCACGGCCTTTCCCTGGATGAGGTGCCTGGCTCCGGCCGCCAGGGGCGGGTGCTCAAGGATGATGTGCTGGGCTATCTGGCGTCGGATGACCCTCGGCATGCAAGGGATGACGATGGCGCTGCCGGTGATGTGGCAGCCCACGTTGACCCCGCAGACGAAGAGGTGCGGATCGAGCCCCTGCGCGGTGTGCGTGCCGTCATGGCGAAGCGCATGGTGGAGGCCGCCAGCACCATCCCGCACTTCCAGTACGGTGAGGAGATCGACGTCACCGAGCTGCTGGCGCTGCGCGAGCGGTTGAAGCCGCTGGCGGCGGCCGAGGAGACCCGGCTCACGCTGATGCCCTTCTTCATGAAGGCCATGGCGCTGGCGGTGCGCGAGGCGCCGGTGGTCAACGCCCGGCTCAATGAAGAAGCCAGCGAGATCCACTACCTGCCCTCGGTCAACGTGGGCATGGCGGTGGACAGCCGCGCCGGCCTGCTGGTGCCCAACGTCAAGGGCGTGGAGCGCCTCTCCCTGCTGGGCATCGCCGCCGAGGTGGGGCGCCTGACCGAGGCGGCGAGGGCCGGCAGGGTGAATCAGGAGGACCTCAAGGGCGGCACCATCAGCATCTCCAATATCGGGGCGCTGGGTGGCACCTATGCGGCGCCGATCATCAACGCCCCGGAGGTGGCCATCGTCGCCATCGGCAAGACCCAGTGGCTGCCGCGCTTCGACGCCGAGGACCGGGTGGTGAAGCGGGCGATCATGACCGTCACCTGGGCCGGCGACCATCGCATCATCGACGGCGGCACCATCGCGCGTTTCTGCAACGCCTGGAAGGGCTATCTGGAGGACCCCGAGACCATGCTGCTCCACCTGAGCTGATGTCATGACCCAGGCGCTTCTTCCTGCGCCGCTGCGCGGCGATTCGCCCCGCAGAGCGTGGCTCCCACCAGAAGGAACGGCCAGGGTGGTAGATGGATGGCCACTTAGGCTTGAGGAAACTGGTGGGAGCTGGGCTCCGCCCGGCGAATGGCGCCGTCAGGCGTCCGGCGCTGGCACGATTGCGAGAGCTGAGCGATGACCCAGGCGCCCCTGCAGCAGTTCTATATCCCGGAAGAGCAGTCGATTTACCTGCTCAGCCACGACGACGCCCGCAAGCTCAAGGAGTGGGTGGCGCTTTGCCAGGCCCAGCTCGAGCAGCTGGGTTACCGGGAGATCGCGCTGATCGGCAAGGGCGCCTACGGCTTCGTGTTCGCCGGCATCACCGCTCTGGGAGACCAGTACGTCTTCAAGTTCACCCGGGTCAACCTGCCCCAGCATCTCCAGGACCGCCTCGAGGAGGAGGCTTTCATGCTGGAGCAGGTGGATCACCCGAGGGTGCCGAAGCTGATCGCCTATCAGCGGGTGCGCCATCAGTCGATCCTGGTGATGCAGCGGGCCCCCGGCCTCAACCTCGAGGAGGTGTCGCTGCGCCAGGGTCGGCTCTCGCCGCGCCTGGTGGTGCGCATCGCTGGCCAGCTGGCGGATATCCTCAGCGCGCTGCGCAGGGAGTCCGGGCCGGCAGGACGGCCCATCGTCCACGGTGACATCAAGCCCTCCAACCTGGTGTTCGATGGCGAGACCGACAACATCGCCCTGATCGACTGGGGCTCCTCGGTGTTCGCCCAGCTCGACGCCAACCAGCAGTTCGTGGCGGCCAACGTCATGGAGCTGATGTCCGACAACCTGCAGCAGACCAACGCCCGCCTGGGCGACGTCTATTTCATCGGCGAGGAGCAGCTCAACGGGGCACTCTCCTCGCCGCGCTTCGACGAGCAGGGGGCTGCGGGCACCCTCTACGCGCTGGCCTCGGCACAGTCCTGCCGCTTCGGCCACCGCGCGATTCCCGCCACCTCCCTGGGCCTGCCGGTGGAGTTTGCGCGCATGCTCGACGGCATGCTCGACCCCGACCCGCGCCTGCGCATCAAGGCCGGCGACCACTTCATCCGAGAGATGCCCCGCCTCGCCCGGCTGGTGATGATCGACCTGCCCGAGCCGTCGCCCCAGGCGCTGGTGCCGGTCTGGGTGCGCCCGGCCGAGCGTGAGATCGACACCGTGGTCTACGGCTCGCGCAAGGCCTTCCTGCGCGAGGAGGGCGCGCCGGAAACGCTCAATGACGTCAATGACGTGCAGCTGGATCGCTACTACAAGAACTTCATGCAGGGAATGGGCGAGACCGAGAAGGCCTTCCTGGCCGCGGTGAGCCGGCTGGGGCGCTATCCGGTGGTTGGCGGGCTGGCGGTGCGCTGGGAGGCCGATGGCGTCTATATCGACACCTCCCTCAACCTGCACGACGCCGAACGGCGCCCGGCCTTCATCGCCGCGGTCAACAACATGGTCCACCTGGCCCGGGCCATCTACCGCCAAGGGATCTTCAAGAGCTGCCTGTTCAACGCCCGGGACACCCTGCATCTGGATCGCGAGGGGCCGGAGCAGCCCTTCCGGATCGACCCCGGCCTGCGCCTGGCCTACGAGGTCAGCGCGATGCCGGAGCTGGAGGACCGTTCCCGGCTGCACAGCTACTTCGAGGATGGCCCCGACCCGGAGGAGTTCCTGGTGCTACCCGAGGCCATCATCACCTCCCTGGAGGCGCTCAACGATATCCACCACACCGGTATGATCATCTTCGAGGCGCTGCCCCAGCACCTCAAGATCCACAGCTACTACCGTTTGCTCGACCCCTCCCGGGAAGCGGACTTCCGCCGCCGGCTGGAGGAGATCCTCGACGCCGTCGACCTGATCGAGGGGCTCGGCGTCTCCGGCTTCATGAAGATGCCCTACAAGGACACCCGCTTCTTCCCCCACGTGGAGCGTCAGCCGGAACGGTTCTATCCCCGCAATCCTCGGGAGCTGGGCAAGCTACCCGAGTGATCACGCATGCGGCAAGGGGGTTCCCGTCTTACCATGATTGACTTGCTGCTGCTCAAGCTCCTGGCGACGTCCACCATCGTGGTGGGTGTGGCCCTGGCGGTGGGCAAGCTGGGGCCGCGCCTCGGCGGGATTCTGGCCGGCATGCCGGTCATTCTCGGCCCGGGCTACTTCTTCATGCTGCAGGAGCAGCCGGCCCCCTTCGTCCAGGATGGGGTGCTGGCCACCCTGCATGACGGTGGGTCGGCTGCCCTGGGGGGCGGTCTTCCTGCTGTCGCTGGCTGCCTCGGTAGGCGTCAGCATGTTGCTCTTCATGGTCAGCCGCTGGCGCGCCCGCCGGCTCTATCCCTCACCGGCGCATCGCGCCCCACGGCACTGAACCAGGGGGCGCCGCTACAGCGACGCGGCGGAGCGCGCGGCCTGGTCGTAGAGCCCCGACATGGCCCGCAGCATGCCGGCCAGGCGGCTCATTTCCTCACCCTCGATACCCAGTGACGACAGTGACTCCACCAGGCAGTCCTCGCGGATCTCGGCGTAGCGCTGGCAGGCGGTGCGCCCCTTGTCGGTGGTGCGGAAGAAGGTCTCCTTACCGTGTTTTTCGCTGGTCACGAGTTCGAGCTTGGCGAGCTTCTTCAGCGCATAGGTCACCGTGTGGGAGTCCTCGACGTTGAGGACCAGGCAGATATCGGAGAGCCGCTTGGCGCGTTTGCGGTGGTTGACGCTGTGTACCACCAGGACGTCGAGGGGACCCAGCTCCGGGTAGCCGGTGGCCGTCATGCAGCGCACCATCCAGCGGTTGAAGGCGTTCGAGGCGATGATCAGCCCGAACTCGAATTCGGACTGTTCCATGGCGCGGTGGGAGAGGTGCTCGGAAGAGACGATGGGGCCGCGTGTGCGGCCCCTGTCCCGAACGGGAATGTCTGTCATCAGCGTCGACTCATGGCTTCGGGGAGGTAGGTCACGATCTCGGGGAAGATCGAGATCAGTACCACGCCGACCATCATCAGGAAGAAGAACGGCATGGCCGCCCAGGCGATGCTCAGCAGGTCCTTCCCCGTCATGCCCTGCAGCACGAAGAGGTTGAAGCCGACCGGCGGGGTGATCTGCGACATCTCGACCACGATGACCAGATAGATGCCGAACCATATCAGGTCGATGCCGGCGGCTTCCACCATCGGCAGCATGATGGAGGTGGTCAGTACCACCACCGAGATGCCATCGAGAAAGCACCCCAGGATGATGAAGAACACCGTCAGCGCGGCGAGCAGCATCCACGGCGAGAGATCCATGGTGCCGATCCAGGCGGCCAGCTCCCGGGGCAGGCCGGTGAAGCCCATGGCGGCGGTCAGGAAGGCGGCGCCGGCCAGGATGAAGGCGATCATGGTCGAGGTGCGCACGGCGCCCAGCACGGCATCCAGGAACACCTGGCTATCCATGTTGCCCTGCACCTTGGCCAGTATTAGCGACAGCACCACGCCGACGGCGGCGGCTTCGGTGGGCGAGGCCAGGCCGGTATAGATGGAGCCGATAACGCCGACGATCAGCCCCAGCATCGGCAGCAGTCGGCGAGCGCGCCGCAGCTTCTCGGCCAAGGGCAGGCTGGCGTCGGCATCGGGCACCCGATCCGGATAGCGCCAGGCCCAGACCATCAGGTAGAGCGAGAACAGCGAGATCAGCATCAGGCCGGGGAAGATACCTGCCATGAACAGTCGTGAGATCGACTGGTCGGTGGCGACCGCAAAGACGATCAGGATAATCGACGGGGGAATCAGCAGCCCCAGGGTGGCCGAGCCCGCCAGGGTGCCGATCACCAGGCGCTCGTCATAGCCGCGGCCGGTGAGCTCGGGGATGGTCATCTTGCCCATGGTGGCGCAGGTGGCCGCCGAGGAACCGGAGACCGCCGCGAACAGGCCGCAACCCACCACGTTGGTGTGCAGCAGTCGGCCCGGGATGCGCTGCATCCAGGGCGCCAGGCCGGTGAACATGTCGTCGGCCAGCCTGGAGCGAAACAGGATCTCACCCATCCAGATGAACATCGGCAGGGCGGTCAGCTCCCAGCTGTAGCTGGACCCCCAGATGTTGGAGGCCATCACGGTGCCGGTGGGGATCGAGGTGAACTGGGAGAGGCCCAGCCAGCCCATGGCGAGCAGCGAAAGGGCGACCCATACGCCGCTGCCAAGCAGCAACAGCAGGGTCACGAAGAGGATGGTCATCATCAGGAGCATGGTGGTTCTCCGGGGCTCACTCGTGGCCGCTGTCGTCGATGGTGAAGGAGGAGGGGCGGGTCACGGCGATGCGAACGGTGTGCAGCCAGGCCTCGATGAGCGCCAGGCAGAACAGCAGCACGCCAGTCAGCATGCCCGTCTGGGGAATCCACAGCGGTATCCGCAGCAGGCCATAGGAGGTCTCGCTGAAGGTGATGCTGTCGTCCAGCAACCAGTAGAGGTTCCAGGCCAGGTAGAGGGACAGGGCGAGGGCGATGCTCAGACAGAACACCTCGAAGAAGGCGCGTGGGGCCGGGGGGAGGCGGCCGGTCAGCAGGGTCACGCGGATATGGCCGCCATGCACGAAGGTGTAGGCGAGGCCCAGGAAGCTGGCCCCGACGAGCAGGAAGCCCGAGACCTCGGCGAGGCCCGGAATGGCCAGGCCGATACGATCGCCGCCGATGGCAACGGCGGCACGATCGATGATGCGGCCGACGATCTGGGCGGTGATCAGCGCGCAGATGAAACACAGGCAGGCAGCGGCGAGATAGCCGCCGAGATGGTAGAGGGGGCGGAGTCGATAGCGCATTTGAGGGGTCCCGTAGTGGTCGAGAAGCGCCCCGGCGACAAGGTCGGGGCGCTCGGGGCGGGATTACTCCCGGGCGGCCTCATAGGCCTCGAGGATCGCGGCGCCCTGGTCGCCTGCGCGCTCTACCCACTCCTGGGTCATAGTGGCGCCGACCTCACGCAGCATCTCGTCGAGCGCCGGTGTGGGGGTGCTGACGTGAATGCCATTCTCCTCGAGCACGGCGATGGCATCGTCAGTTTCCTGGCGGCTAATCTCCCAGCCGCGATCCTCGGCGGCCGCGGCCGCCTCGAGCACGGCCTGCTGGGTCGCCTCGTCGAGCTGGGAGAAGGCGCGCTCGCTGACGATCACCATGTTCTTGGGCAGCCAGAGCTGCGCATGATTGAAGTGGGTCAGGTAGTCCCAGGCCTTGGTGTCGGCCCCGGTCGCCGGTGAGGTCACCATGGCCGCAACACGCCCGGTGCTGAAGGCGGTGGGAATGTCGGAGACCTCCACCTGGGTCGGCACGGCGCCGGTCAGCTGGGCGAGTCGCTCGCTGGCGGTGTTGTAGGCGCGCATGCTGAGGTTGCGCAGATCGTCCGGCTCTTCCACCAGGTCATTGGTGTAGATCCCCTGGGGTGGCCAGGGCACGGCGAAGAGGATGCGCAGCTGCTGCTTGGCCAGCTCCTCGCTGATGATCTCGCGGGAGGCTTCCCACAGCGCCCAGGCCTCTTCATAGCTTGCGGCCAGGTAGGGGACCGAGTCGACTTCGTAGATGGCATTCTCGTTGGCCAGGCGCGACATGATCAGCTCGCCGATGGGCACGATGCCGCGGCGCACCGAGTTCTTGATCTCCGCATGGCCGATCAAGGAGTTGTTGGAGTGGACGGTGATGTCCAGCTCGCCATCGGTGCGTTCCCGGACGTCGTCGGCGAACTCACGGATGTTGACGGTGTGGAAGGTGCGGTCGCCGTAGGGGGTCGGCATGTCCCAGCTGGTGGCCGCCTGGGCGTTGACGCTCAGGGTGGCGAGGCCGGCGCCGACGACGGCAGCCGCGGTCAGGTGGACGAGACGGGGATGGCGGGATGTCATGAGAATTCCTCTGCTGTCGAAGATTGTTGTGTGTGAAGCGCGGCAGTGGTGCCTATCGTCAGAATAGCGGCCTCGGGAGGAGAAGGTTAGGAAACGCGATAGCGCTTAGTCAACGTTATATCGACCAATGGACGATGTTTTAACGACATAACGTTGGTAAATTGTTTTCATAAAAGCAACGCATCGAGGTTCAAGACAATGAAGGCACTGCTGCTCAACGCCGACATGGGCGAAAGCTTCGGCCCCTGGGTGATGGGGCTCGACCATGAGGTGATGCCCCACGTGGATCTGGCCAACGTCGCCTGCGGCTTTCACGCCTCGGACCCCGACGTGATCCGCATGACGGTGCGCCTGGCGAAGAAGCACGGGGTGCGCGTCGGCGCCCATCCCGCCTATCCGGACATGGTCGGCTTCGGGCGTCGCTCGCTGGCCTGCTCGGCTGAGGAGATCGAGAACCTGGTGCTCTATCAGCTGGGGGCACTGGCGGGCATGTGCCGGGCGGAGGGCCTCGAGGTCAGCTATGTGAAGCCCCACGGGGCGCTCTACAACGACATGGCGCGGGACCCCGAGATCATGGCCGCCGTGATGCGGGCCATCCTGGCCTATGACCCCGGCCTGCCGCTGATGACCATGGCCACCCGCGACACCTCGGCGGCTCGCGCGCTGGCCGCGGCCGAAGGCGTGGCACTGTGGTTCGAGGCCTTCGCCGACCGTGCCTACGATGGGGAAGGGCGCCTGGTGTCCCGGCGCGAACCGGGGGCGGTGCATCACGATCAGCAGGTGATCGTCGATCAGGCGCGCCGCATCGCCACCGGCCAGCCGCTCACCGCCAACGATGGCAGCGAGTTCGTGCTGGCCGCCGATACCCTCTGCGTGCACGGCGACAACCCCGAGTCCATCGCAGCGGTGAAAGCGATCCGCCAGGCCCTGAACGCGCTCGAGGCGGGCTCATGAGCGGGGAGGGCGCGCGCCTGCCTCGACTGGAGTCGGCCGGCCTGGACGGCTGGATGGTGCGGCTCTTCGATCGCATCGAGGAGACCAACCTGGCCTGGATCACCCCGCTTGCCCGGCGCTGCGAGGGGGCCTTCGGCGACGCCTTGGTGGACCTGGTCCCCTCCTACACCACCCTGCTGGTGGTCTTCGACCCGCTGGTGCTCACCCCCCAGCAGGCGCGGCGCCGGCTGCTTGAACTGCTGGGCGACCTCGCCCCGGATGAGCAGGCCGACAGCGGCGAGGTCCGCGAGCTGCCCACCTGGTACGACGCGAGCGTGGGGCCCGACCTGGCCCGGGTCGCCGAGCACACCGGCCTGTCGGTGGAGGCGGTGATCGCCTGCCATGCCGGCACCGACTATCGCGTCTTCGCCCTGGGTTTCGCGCCCGGGTTCGCCTTCATGGGGCTGCTCGATGCGGGCCTGGAGGTGCCGCGGCTCGCCACACCTCGCCAGCGGGTGCCGGTCAACAGCGTGGCCATTGCCGGGCGCCAGACGGCGGCCTATCCAGCGGTCACCCCGGGGGGCTGGAACCTGCTGGGGCGCACCTCGGCGCGCCTGTTCGATCGCGACCGCGAGGGCTTCAGCCTGCTCAAGGTGGGCGACCGGGTGCGTTTCGTATCCGTGGACCGCAAGACCTTCGAGGCGCAGGGGGGCGATACCACCCCCATGGAGGCGGGGCGATGAACGGGGCGATGAAAGAATCGACAAAGAAGTATACCGTTATCAGCTTTCGCGTCGAGCAGGCGGGACCCCTGGCGCTCCTGCAGGATGCCGGACGCTTCGGCGTGCGCCGCCTGGGGGTCTCCCAGGGCGGGCCGGCCGATCTCCACGGCTGGGCCTGGGCCAACCGCCTGGCGGGCAACGCCTGGGGCACCCCCGCTCTGGAGGTCACCTTCGGTGGGCTGACGCTGGTCGCCGAGCGTGACCTGACGCTCGCAGTGGCCGGCGCCGACCTGGGTGCCACCCTCGATGGCAAGCCAGTGCCGCTATGGGAGCGGTTCCGCTGCCGCGAAGGGCAGCGCCTGGTCTTCTCGTCACCCCGCAACGGGCTGCGCGCCTACCTGGCGGTGGCGGGGGGCTTTGCCGCCGAACCGGTGCTGGGCAGCGTGGCCTGCGTGGTGCGAGAGGGACTGGGCGGTTTCGATGGGCGCGGCAGCAAGCTGGCCGAGGGTGACCGCCTGGGAATGGGAGACCCGTCGAGCGCTGGCGCATCGTCCAGCGCGGCGCCCGACGAGGCGCGCCTCGACTATCGAGCCCCCGCCAGGCTGGCGCTGCTTCCCGGCGCCCAGATCGGCGACTTCACCGGTCAGAGCCTGTTTCAGGCCTTCAACGCGACCTGGCGGGTGGACGATCGCGCCGACCGCATGGGGGTCCGGCTGACCGGGCCACGGCTGCAGTGCCATATCGGCTCGCTGGTCTCGGAGGGGATCGGCCTGGGCGCGGTGCAGGTGCCGCCGGACGGCCAGCCCATCGCGCTGCTCAATGACCGTCAGACCATCGGCGGCTATCCGCGCCTGGGCGCGCTCGCGCCGCTGGCCGCCTCGCGGCTGGCCCAGTGCCTGCCCGGCCAGGAGGTGACGCTGGTGGCCTGCTCCAGTGAGCAGGCGCTGGAAGCGCTGCGCCGATTCCGCGCGCAGCTCCTTGCATAGCTGACAGAGCTGTCGTTGCTTGAGGATGAAGATAGCTGGCATAGCGGCGCTGCTGCACGACCTTCGCCGGCTAAGCGGGCGAGAACGGGTGGGGTCGACTATCGGGTCAGGCGCCCAGGCCGCTCTCGCGCAGCACCTGGTCGATGCTGCGCTCAGTCCGCGGAGCGCCACCGCCATCGGGCAGCAACTGGTGCTCCAGGGCTTGAATGCCGCCCTCCACGCAGCGGGTGATCAGCTCGGTCTTGCCCAGGCCGGTGGCCTCGGCGATCAAATCGAGGCGGGCTTCCAGGTCGCGGGAAAATCTCAGCAGGTGAGGCATCTCATCGTCTCCAGCGTGCCCATCCTCGGGCGGGGGTGTTACGTTAGGATAAAACGGATGTTTTAGCCTGTCACGCTTCCTTACAATCACCATGCCACGTCAGGATGACGGCACTGTGACAGCGGGTTGCGCCTCGCAGGCAGCAACAGCCTCGGAGCAATGTGGGAGATCGGCTCTGCCGGGCGAATGGCGCCGCAGGCGCCTCGGCGGTGTCGCTTGCGTTGGCTAACACCTTTGGGAGCCCTTCGGTCTCCATTCGCCGAGCGGAGCTCAGCTCCCACCAGTTGCATCAGCCTCGGTGGCAAAGCCCCGCTCTCACCATTGGCCCCAAGCCTTGGCAACGTAGCCTTGAAGTCCTCGTAGTGGATGCTAGCATGCCCGGCTCGAGTTTCGCGGCCGGGACGACCCGGTGCGCACCTTGCGTTGCGGGGACGGCCCCGACCTGCGTGGAATCATCGATATGGCGTGGATTCTTGTGGCCGTGGCCGGCCTTCTCGAGGTGGCCTGGGCGCTGGGCCTCAAGGCCTCGGCGGGCTTTACCCGGCCGTTGCCGAGCGTGTTGACCGTGATCGCCATGGTGGCCAGCTTCTACCTGCTGGCCCAGGCGATGAAGGTGCTGCCGGTGGGCACGGCCTATGCGGTGTGGGTCGGTATCGGCGCGGTGGGTACCTTGCTGATGGGCATCCTGATCTATGGCGACAGCGCTTCGCCGCTGCGCCTGCTCAGCCTGGTGCTGATCCTGGCCGGCCTCGTCGGCCTCAAACTGGCCGGCTGAACGGCTTACCCCAGGCGTTCCATGACTTCGGTGATGATCGGCACCGGGGTCATCAGGTGTTCGCGCATCATCTCGCTGGCGTGCTCCATGTCCCGTGCAAGGATGACCTCCACCAGGGCGGCGTGCTCCTGGCGCTTGCGCGCCAGCGCCTGCTCCGAGAACACCGTTTCGCGCAGCCACAGGTGGCGGTAGCGCTCCACCTGGTCGAACAGGCCCTTACGAACCTGCAGCAGGTGGGGAGAACGACAGCCGCTGGCGATGGCGGTATGAAACGCCTTGTGGCGGGTATCCCAGACGTCGAGCAGCTCATCCGGGGTGTTCACCTCCATCACCTTGGAGAGGGTGTGCGCGGTGGCCAGGATCTCGGCCTCCCAGGCGTCGTCGCCGCGCTCGATGGCGAGCCTCAGCACCAGCCCCTCGAGCTGGGCGCGGGCGTCGTAGAGGTCGGCCAGCTCGGCCAGCGACATGGGCGCCACCCGGTAGCCACGCTGGCTGATCGCCACCACCAGGCGTTCGGCCACCAGTTGGGAGAGCGCCTCGCGCAGCGGGCCGACGCCCAGGTCGTAGCGCTCCTTGAGCCGGCTCATCAGCAGCTTCTCGCCGGGCTGGAAGGCCCCGCGGATGATGTCCTGCTTGAGCCAGCGATAGGCGCTGATGCCGAGATTCTGTCGGGGGAGAGTCGTATCCATGCCGCCTGCCTTCCTTGTCACTTATCGACACCGTGGTTTGCCGACATCATTGTTTGCCGACATCATAGCCGAACATCGCCGAACAGAATATTCGACGCCATCACGCCGGAATGATGGCCATTTGGCCATCGGGTGTCAGCGCCTCTCGAGGACGCCTTCACTCCACTCGGCGACCTCTCGGGTCAGGATGTCGGCGGCGCGGCCGAAGGCCTCTACCACCTGGGTCACCTCGGTCCCCGCGCTGGGTTCGCGCACCTCGAAGCGACGCTCGGCCAGCAGCCGGCGCTGGGTCTCGTCGACCAGGCTGGCATCCAGGCGAATCACCGCCACCGGCGAGCCCTGCTCCGCGCCCTGCGCATAGACGCTGTGAAAGGCGCGCAGGTCACTGACCAGGGCGACGTCGGCCCCCAGCGGGCTGTTGTCGTCCTGGGCGCTCAGGCGACCGCGGTCGCGCAGCCCATCCACCAGGCGGTCGCGCAGCAGCAGCGGCGTGCGGTCGCTCCAGCGGGCGCCGGCATAGGCCTGCAGGCGGTTGGGCTCCGGCATCACGAGGATGCGCGCCCCGGAGAGCAGTGCCGACGCCTGGGGCGTCTCGACCCGCAGGCGCGCCTCGAGAGGAGGCCCTTCGAGGCGGGCCAGCGTTGCGGCCGGCAGGAGATGAAGGCTGGCGGGTTCGCTCTCCGGCAGCAGGGTGCAGGCGGAGAGCGTGCTTGCCAGGAGTAGCAGGGCCAGGCGTCTCACGGTGAAAACTCCTCGATCGGTTCGCGGCCCAGCAGGAAATCGGCCGGGTTCTCTTCCAGGCGACGGGTGATCCGCCCCAGGCTGTCCAGGGTGTTGCGCAGCTCGCGGATGGTCGGGCCCAGGTCACCCAGGCCCTGCATGCCGCGGCCCAGGGCCTCCTCGTTGTTGCCGAGCAGCGTGTCCAGGCGGCGGCTCATGCCCTGCAGGCTGCCCATGGCCTGGCCGGCGCTCTCCAGGACCTGTCGCCCCTCGACCTCGACCAGGGTCTCGGCGCTCTGGCTGAGGGTGGCCAGCGCCCGCAGCAGGTCGCTGGCCTCACCCCCCAGGCGGTCGGCGATGTCGACCACAGCCCCCAGTTCGCCGCTGCGCGCCGCCAGGTCGTCGCTCAGTTGTTCCAGGTTGGCGAGGATCTGGTCGACCCGGGCGGTATTCTCCTCGGCAAGCAGGCGATTGGCGTTGATCAGCAGCTGGTTGAGGCCGGTGACCAGGGTCTCGCCGTCGGCCAGCAGCGAACTCAGGGGGGAGGGCTCGGCCAGGATCAGCGGGGGGTCATCAAAGCTGCCACGCAGGCGCGGGAGCTCGGGGCTGCCCCCCTGCAACTGGATGTTCATGCTGCCGGTGATGTTGGCCAGCGCCAGGCCGGCGCGGGTGTCCTCGCGGATCGGGATGTCGGCGTCGATGCGGATCAGCGCACGCACCAGGCGCGGGTCGTCAGGGTCGAGGCGCAGGTCGGCCACGTCTCCCACGCGGATGCCGCTGAACAGCACGGCGTTGCCGGTATCCAGCCCGCCCACCGGGCGGTCGAAGCCGACCTCGTAGTAGGTCACCTCCTGGTCCGTGGCGGCCTTGGCGAGCCACAGGGCGAAGCTCAGCGCGGCGACGACGGCGATGACGGTGAACAGGCCGATCACCAGGTGGTGGGCGCGGGTTTCCATCAGGTGTTCTCCCTGGGGGGTGTCGGCGTGGAGGATGTCGGCGTGGGGCGCGCGGCCGCCTGGGCAGCACCGGCGGCCGCGCGGCCTCGCGGGCCGTGAAAGTAGTCGCGAATCCAGGCGTCGTCGCTGGCCTCGACCACCGCCAGGCGGTCGGCCACCAGCACGCGGCGCTGGGAGAGCACGGCGACCCGGTCGCAGGCGGTGTAGAGGGTATCCAGGTCGTGGGTGACCAGGAAGACGCTGAGCCCCAGGGCATCGCGCAGGGTCATGATCAAGCGGTCGAAGTCCGCGGCGCCGATGGGGTCGAGGCCGGCCGTGGGCTCATCCAGAAACAGTACCTCCGGGTCCAGCGCCAGGGCCCGGGCCAGGGCGGCCCGCTTTATCATGCCCCCGGAGAGCTCCGCGGGCATCATGAGCGCTGCATTGGGCGGCAGCCCGGTCAGCGCCAGCTTCATGCGTGCCAGGTCCTCGGCGTCGTGGCGGGCGAGTCCCGCGTGCTCGATCAGCGGCAGGGCGACGTTCTCCTGCAGGTCCAGCGAGGAGAACAGCGCGCCGCGCTGGAAGAGCACGCCGAAGCGCCGCTCCAGCTCGGAGCGCCGCCGGGCCGGCAGGGCGGTGAGGTCCTCGCCGAACATCTCGACGCTGCCGGCGTCGGGGCGTTTCAGCCCCACGATGCTGCGCAGCAGCACCGACTTGCCGGTGCCGGAGCCCCCCACCACGCCGAGGATCTCGCCGCGGCGGATGTCCAGGTCCAGATCCTCATGCACCACGTGGTTGCCGAAGCGGTTCGCGAGCCCGCGCACCC
The DNA here is from genome assembly GCF_047795635.1 of Halomonas sp. HK25. Taxonomy (GTDB): domain Bacteria; phylum Pseudomonadota; class Gammaproteobacteria; order Pseudomonadales; family Halomonadaceae; genus Halomonas. Next base: position 1,981,493 of record NZ_CP181044.1, read on the forward strand.
GGATGACGGCCTCTGTCTCGCCCCCTGCGTCAGCCATCACCACCCCATCTCCATGAAGAACAGCGCGGCCACGGCGTCGAGCAGGATCACCATGAAGATCGACTGCACCACACTGGAGGTGGTGTGCTCGCCCACCGACTGGGCGCTGCCGCTGACCTTGAAGCCCTCCAGGCAGCCGATCACCGCAATCAGGAAGGCAAATACCGGCGCCTTGCCCAGGCCCACCAGGAGGTGGTTGAGGGGGATGTCGCGCTGCAGGATGCTGAGGAACTGGGTGGCCGAGATATCGAGCATGAAGATGCACACCATGGCGCCGCCGAGGATGCCGCACAGCATGCCGATGAAGGTCAGGATCGGCAGGATCACCATCATTGCCAGCAGCCGCGGGAGGACCAGGAGTTCCATGGGGTCGAGGCCAATGGCGCGGATGGCGTCGATCTCCTCGTTGGCCTTCATGGCGCCGATCTGGGCGGTGAAGGCGCTGGCGGTGCGGCCGGCCAGCAGAATGGCGGCCAGCAGCACCCCGAACTCGCGCAGGAAGGCGAAGGCCACCAGGTTGACGGTGAAGATGGTGGCGCCGAAGTCGCGCAGCACCGTGGCGCCCAGGAAGGCCACCACGGCCCCCACCAGGAATGTGAGCAGGGCGACGATGGGCACCGCGTTGAGGCCGGTCTGGTGAACATGGGCCACCAGCGCGGTGACCCGCCAGCGCCAGGGGCGCAGCAGGCAGACAAGCAGGGTGGTGAGAGTCAGGCCGATGAAACTCAGCAGCAGGCGCTGCTGTTGCCACAGGGCGCCGACGCGCTGACCGACGTCGACCAGCCAGTCGGTCAGCGGTGCGCGGGGGGGCAGTTCCGGTTCCAGTGGCTCGCGCAGCACCCGGGCAACGGTCTCGAGGAGCGCCTGGCGCGCCGGGGGTAGGTCGTCGGCCCACTGGCCCACGCTCGCCATGCGCTCGGCGCCGATCAGCGCCACCAGCAGGCGGGCGCCGGCGGTGTCCAGGCCGGTCAGGCCAGAGAGATCCACCGCCTGGTCCATCGAGCGCTCGCCAGCAGCGTGGCGATGGGTGGCGACCTGTTCCTTGAGCACGCCATGGTGGGCGAGCACCCAGTCACCACTGACATGCAGGCGACCGTCTTGAGCAGCGATGCGACCGACCCGATCTTCGAGCGAGCTGTTGCCGGTCGAGGTGCTGTCGCTGGGGACGTGATCGGTCGAGGCCATGGGGTCGGGCGTCTCCTTCTCGAACGGGTGATGGTGTCGTGACGATGGTAGTCACGGCATGAGACATCATAACGTTTACGTACATGCTTGTATGCCCCAGGCAGGCTCGTCAGGACCTACTCCGGCGGGTTGCCCAGGGCCTGCCAGGCCGCATAGGTGCTGAGGAAGACGCGCCCGGTCAGGTCGTCGAGGAAGTCGCTGCGCTTGAGGCGGTCCATCACCGGGCCCTTGATCTCGGCCAGGTGCAGGGTAACGTCGGACTCCTTGAGGCGGGCGTTGATGGCGTCGAGGCTCTCCAGCGCCGAGGCGTCGATCAGGTTCACCGCGGAGCAGATCAGCACTACGTGCTCGAGGCCCGGATGGCGCACCACCAGGGCGTGGACGGTATCCTCCAGGTAGCGGGCGTTGGCGAAGTAGAGGCTCTCGTCGATGCGCAGGAAGGCCACGTGCCCCAGGGTTTCCACTTCATGCCGCGTCACGCTGCGGAAGTGTTCGGTGCCCGCAATGCGCCCGACGATGGCGCTGTGGGGGCGACTGGTCCGGTAGAGGAACAGGCCGATGGAGAGCAGCACTCCGCTGATGATGCCGGCCTCGACCCCCTCCACCAAGGTCAACAGGATGGTCGCTGCCATGGCCGAGAAGTCGGCGCGAGAGTAGCGCCAGGTCTGGCGGATCATCGGGATGTCCACCAGGGTCAGCACCGCCACGGTGATGGTGGCGGCCAGGGTGGCGATCGGCAGGTGGTGTAGCAGCGGCGTCAAGGCGAGCGTGACCAGGCCGATACCCAGCGCCGCGAACAGCCCCGCCATGGGGGTCTGGGCGCCGGCCTCGTCGCTGATCACGGTGCGCGACAGCCCGCCGGTGACCGGCATGCCCGCCGTGAAGGCGGCGGCCAGGTTGGCGCCGCCCAGGCCGATCAGCTCCTGGTTGGGCGAGATGCGCTGGCGCCGCCGGGCCGCCAGCATCTGGGCCATGGAGATCGACTCCACGAAGCCCACCACGCTGATCAAGAGTGCCGGGACCAGCAGGGCGCGCCACAGCGAGACATCGAAGCCGGGTAGGGTGAGGGGCGGCAGCCCGCCGGGGATGGACCCGACCACTGCCACGCCGGAGTCGGCCAGGGCGAAGTGCCAGCTGAGCCCCGTGGTGACCACCACCGCCAGCACCGGGCCCGAGCGCGCCAGCAGGGCGGCGGTAGGCTCGGCCAGCCCCAGGCGGCGCAGCAGCGCCTTGGCGTGGCGTCGGCACAGCAGCAGGAACAGCAGGGTGCCGGCGCCCAGGGCCAAGGTCGGCCAGTGGACGGTGTCGAGGTTGGTGGCCAGGCTGCCCAGCAGGGCAGTGGCGGTATAGCCGTTGGCCTCGATGCCCAGCAGGTGTGCGGCCTGGCTGGCGGCGATCAGGATCCCCGAGGCAGAGAGGAAGCCGGCGATCACCGGGTGGCTCAGGAAGTTGGTGAAGAAGCCCAGGCGCAGCAAGCCCATGGCCAACAGCATCAGCCCGGAGAGCAGCGACAGCACCAGGGCGGCCTGCAGGTACTCCGGCGTGCCCGGTGTCGCCACCCCGGAGAGGGCGGCACCCGTCATCAGCGCGATGATGGCGACCGGCCCGACCGCCAGGGTGCGGCTGGTGCCGAGCAGGGCATAGAGCACGGCCGGCAGGATGCTGGCGTAGAGGCCCACCACGGCGGGCAGGCCCGCGAGCAGGGCATAGGCCAGTGACTGGGGAATCACCATCACGGTGACGATCAGGCCGGCCAACAGGTCGGCGCCGCCCAGTCGGCGGTTGTAGTGGGGCAGCCAGGCGAGGATCGGCAGGTAGCGTTCCAGCATCCGTTCACGCACCGTCAAGGAATTATAGCGATAGAGACTAAACGATATTAGTGGCCTGAGTCAGAGTTGGTTAGCATCTGGTGAAATGCTCGCGAATCCACAAACCCCGACACAATCACCCAAGGACACGCCATGCAACGCGAAACCATTGCCCTTCACCACGGCTATGCCCCCGACAACCAGCACGCGGTGGCGGTGCCGATCCACCAGACCACCTCGTTCTCCTTCGACAGCGCCCAGCACGCCGCCGACCTCTTCGACCTCAAGGTCGAGGGCAACATCTACTCGCGGATCATGAACCCCACCTGCGCCGTGCTGGAGCAGCGCGTGGCAGCCCTCGAAGGTGGCATCGCCGGCCTGGCAATGGCCTCGGGCATGGCGGCCATCACCGCCGCCATCCAGACCATCGCCGAGGCGGGCGACAACATCGTCTCCATCAGCGAGCTCTATGGGGGCACCTACAACCTCTTCGCCCACACCCTGCCCCGCCAGGGCATCGAGGTGCGCTTCGCCGACAAGGATGACCTGGCCGGCCTCGAGGCGCTGATCGATGCCCACACCAAGGCGGTCTTCTGCGAGAGTGTCGGCAACCCCTCCGGCGGCGTGGTGGACATGAAGGCCCTGGCCGAGGTGGCCCATCGCCATGGCGTGCCGGTGATCGTCGACAACACCGTGCCCACCCCCTTTCTTTGGCGCCCCATCGAGCACGGTGCGGACATCGTGATCCACTCGGCCACCAAGTACATCGGCGGTCATGGCACCACCGTGGGTGGCGTCATCGTTGATTCCGGCCGGTTCCCCTGGGCCAAGCACGCCGAGCGCTTCCCGCTCCTCAACGAGCCGGACGTCTCCTACCACGGGGTCTGCTATACCCGGGACCTGGGCGAGGCAGCCTTTATTGGCCGCGCCCGGGTGGTGCCGCTGCGCAACATGGGGGCGGCGCTCTCCGCCCAGGCGGCCTGGAACCTGCTGCAGGGCCTCGAGACCCTGGCGCTGCGCATCGAGCGCATCTGCGACAACGCCCAACGGGTGGCCGAGTACCTGGAGAGTCACGACGCCGTGACCTGGGTGAAGTACGCCGGCCTGGAAAGCCACAAGGACCACGGCCTGGCGCAGGCGTACATGAACGGCCGCGCCTCGGGCATTCTCAGCTTCGGCATCCAGGGAGGCCTTGAGGCCGGTGCGCGCTTCTACGACGCCCTGGGCATGATCCTGCGTCTGGTCAACATCGGCGATGCCAAGACCTGCTCATCGATTCCCGCCGCCACGACCCACCGTCAGCTCAACGACGAGGAGTTGGCCAAGGCAGGGGTGACCCCTGACATGGTGCGCCTCTCCATCGGCATCGAGCATATCGACGATATCCTCGCCGACCTCGACCAGGCGCTGGCGGCCAGCCAGGTCTGAGGCTTCCTTGGGTAGCCAACTCTGATGCTGCTGGTGGGAGCTGAGCCAATCTCCCACCAGTCACTTGACGCCTTGGCAACACCGCTATTCCCTTTCCTAGGCAGCCGGCCTTGCCCGGCTCTGCCAGGAGGACCAGGAGTAGAGCGCAAGCCCGGTCCAGATCAGTGCGAAGGTGGTCAGCTCCACCGAGGTGAGGGGCTCGCCGAACACCGCGAGGGCGATACCGAACTGGATGGTGGGGTTGATGTACATCAGAAACCCCAGGGTCGCCAGACGCAGCCGCCGCGCCGCGCCGGCGAAGGCCAGCAGGGGCAGGGCGGTGATCACCCCGCTGGCCACCAGCAGCAGGGTGGTGTGGGGTTCACCCAGGAAGTGGGACATATCAGCCTGGACCAGCCAGGCCAGCGTCAGCAGCGCCAGCGGCAGCAGCAGCAGCGTCTCCACGAACAGCCCCGAGAGGCCATCCAGCGGCACCTGCTTGCGCAGCAGCCCATAGGTACCGAAGGAGAAGGCCAGCGCCAGGCTGATCCAGGGGAGCTCGCCGAGCAGCAGCAGCTGGATGAGGATGGCCAGCGCGGCCAACCCCACGGCGGCCCTCTGCAGCCGGTGCATGGTCTCGCGCAGCACCAGCATGCCCAGCGCCACGTTGACCAGCGGCGTCATGAAGTAGCCCAGGCTCGCCTGCAGCACCTGGCGGGTCTCCACCGCATAGATATAGAGCCCCCAGTTGAGGGCAATCAGCAGGGCACAGCCCAGCACGCTACCCAGCCGGCGGGGCTCGGCCAGGGCCCTGCGGATCGGCGCCCAGCGCCTCAGCAGGGTGACCAGCCCCACCAGAAACAGGCAGGACCACAGGATGCGGTGGATCAGGATCTCGAAGGCCGGCACCCCCTGAAACAGGGCGAAGAAAAGCGGGAAGCAGCCCCACATGATGTAGGCGGACAGGCCGAAGGCGACCCCCTTGGCGGGTTCCCGATCGGGGGCGGCGGTGGGCGATGTGCTCATGGGGCCTCTGGACGGCATCGAAAGACGAGGAGGAGTACGTTAGCAGCCTATCGGGCATGCCGCCACGGGAGGCGGCTGACGTGGCCCCGGCCCTGGGGTACGCTAGGCCCCAATCACCCATCGGATCAGGAGCGCCCCATGAGCGAACTGAGAGTGACCCTGGTGCAGTGCGACCTGCGCTGGGAAGACCCCGAGGCCAACTGTCGGATGCTGGAGGAGACGCTGGGTGACCTCGGCCAGGCCGACACCGACCTGATCGTGTTGCCCGAGATGTTCGCCACCGGCTTCACCATGAACTCCCGGGAGATGGCCGAGCCCATGGCAGAGAGCCGGACCGTGGCCTGGTTAAAGGATCAGGCCTGGCAGCGCGGCTGTGTGGTGACCGGCAGCGTGGCGGTGGTCGACAACGGCAACTACTTCAACCGCCTGGCCTGGGCGCGCCCGGATGGGTCGCTGGCCACCTACGACAAGCGCCACCTGTTCCGCATGGCCGGCGAGCACGAGCGCTATGCCATGGGCCACGAGCGGGTGATCGTCGAACTCAAGGGCTTTCGTCTGCTGCTCAGCGTCTGCTATGACCTGCGGTTTCCGGTCTGGCTGCGACAGCAGCCGGCGCCGGACGAGCATTTCGAATACGACGCCCTGCTGTGCATCGCCAACTGGCCGGCGCCGCGGCGCCACCCCTGGCGCACCCTGCTGCAGGCGCGCGCCATCGAGAACCTCTGCCCGGTGATCGGCGTGAACCGCGTCGGCGAGGACGCCAAGGGTCTGCCCTACGCCGGCGACTCCATGCTGATCGATGCCAAGGGCGAGGCGCTGATCGATGAACCTGAGGGCGCGGCCTTCATCAAGACCGGCACCCTGTCGCTTGATGAGCTCAGGGCCTTTCGCGAGAAGTTTCCCGCCTGGCGCGACGCCGATCATTTCACCCTCTCCGATGGAGTCGGCTTCTGATGCGCCTGGACCGTTTCCTCTCCGAGACCACCGAGCTGACCCGCAGCCTGGCCAAGAAGGCCCTGCATCGCGGTGAAGTCAGCGTCGACGGCGAAACCGTCAAGAACCCCGCCACCCAGGTCGATGAGACCAGCCGCGTGACCTGGAACGATGAGCCGTTGGCGCTGGTGGGGCTGCGCTACCTGATGCTGCACAAGCCCGCCGGAGTGGAGTGCACCGCCCGGCGCACCCTCTACCCCCGGGCCATCGACCTGATTGAGGTGCCCAAGGTGGAGCGCCTGCAGCCGGTGGGGCGACTGGACGTGGACACCACCGGCCTGGTGCTGCTCACCGACGACGGCCAGTGGTCCCACCGGGTCACCTCCCCGAAGCATCGCTTCGGCAAGATCTACCGGGTGACCCTGGCCGAGCCGCTGGAGGGCGAGGCCCTGGACCGGGCCGTCGCCACCTTCGCCGAGGGCGTGCTGCTCGACAGCGAAGAGAAGCCCACCCGCCCGGCGGAACTGGCCATGCGCGAGCCAACGGTGGCCAAACTGACCCTCTATGAAGGCAAGTACCACCAGGTGAAGCGGATGTTCGCCGCCATCGGCCACCACGTGGTGGCCCTGCATCGGGAATCCATCGGCCCGCTGGCCCTGGGCGACCTGCCCGCCGGCGAATGGCGCGAGCTGACGGCCGCCGAAATCGCCGCGTTCTAGGAACACATCGGGATCTGACCCCCGACAGTGCCAAGGGGCTCTACGAACGACGACTTGAGCAGCCACCCGCTGGCGCGCCTGACTGAATCAAGCAGGCCTCCAGGCGGCCTCGTTGACCAGGCTGATCGGGCGCTCGCCGTTCAGTGCCAGGATGAGGTTGTCCACGGCGCGCTGGGCCATGGCGGTGCGCGTCTCGTGGGTGGCCGAGCCGATGTGCGGCAGGGCCACCACGTTGGTCATGTGGGGCAGCGGCGACTCCGGCGACAGCGGCTCCTGCTCGAAGACATCCAGCCCGGCGGCACGAATCCGCCCCATCTCCAGCGCTTCGATAAGCGCCGCCTCGTGGACCACCTTGCCGCGGGCAATATTGACGAAGATGGCCGAGGGCTTCATCAGGGCGAACTCACGCTCGCCGATCAGATGCTCGGTGTCGGCCGTGAGCGGCACGCTGACGCAGACGAAGTCCGACTCGGCGAGCAGCTCGTCCAGCTCGCTGCGCACGGCACCCAGCTCCACCTCCAGCGCCGGTTTGGGCGATGCGTTGGAGTAGAGAACGCGCATCCCGAAGCCCAGCGCGCCGCGGCGGGCGATGGCCGCACCGATGCGGCCGAAGCCGATCATGCCGAGGGTCTTGCCGTGCACGTCGCTGCCGAAGTGCTCGGGCCCCACACCGGCCTGCCAATCTCCGTGCTTGACCCACTCGGCCAGCTCAACGGCGCGCCGGGCCGCGGCGATCATCAACAGGAAGCCGGTATCCGCCGTGGTTTCGGTGAGCACATCCGGGGTGTTGCAGAGCAGGATGCCGCGTCGGGTCAGCTCGTCGACCGGGTAGTTGTCGTAGCCCACCGAGATGGTGGCGATGCTCTCGAGATCGGGGGCCTCATCAAGCAGTTCGGGGGTAATGCTCAGGCTGGTGTTGATCAGGCCATGAGCTTCGGATAGGGCGGCGCGGAAGCCGGGATCGTCGGCGGACGCCAGGTCGCGGAACGTCTGGACCTCGAACTGCTCGGCGAGTTGGGCCAGTTGGGCCTCGTTCAGGCGGCCATAGGCCAGGACACGCTTCTTCATGGGTCGGGCTCCTCGGTTCTAGCGGTGCGATGGAGTCATTGGCCTACGGAACAGATGGAACCGCTCCCATCGTAGTCAACGCCGTGAACTTCGCCAATCTTCACGATCAATTCGTGGATCTCAGCAGGCGTGGCGTTTCGAAGTGCTGATGCTCCCATCCACTCCTCCCGGAATCCCTGTTCGGTTCTGGTAAACACTCCTTGGGGTGAGGCACGCTAAGCCGCTTGGGATGTCAGTCAGGGCCTACACGGGATACCGGTGTTCTCCTCTATGTGCGGATCAGTCAAACGCTTAAGCTGACTTAGTATTCTTGGGAGGGAACCCATGTCATCTATCAGCCTTGATCTCGATCCGGTGGGCACCTTTATCTTGAGCTGCCGGTGTGGGAGTGTGGAGATCGGCCGAGGAGAGACCCGCTGGCGGGCCTTCGAGATCGAGCCTCAACCCAACGGCTTTGCTCAGATAACGTGCAAGCAGTGCCAGGCCCAGGCCAGGCTGGCTGAACCCCATCCGTCGGCATCCGGCGCGTCATAGTCGCGGGGTAAGATCATCCTATGCCTGCGTTGCCACCATTCTGTTTCATCAGCGGTCCAGCGAGTCGGCGGGGACCGGCGCTGATGCTCTGGTGGCCAACTAGCCGTGTCAGCTTTCGGTAGCGCCGCCCCGGGTCAAGGCGCCTTCCCGACTTGCCGTTAATCGACGGCGGGGGAAAGCCCCGCGGCGGCCACCAGGGCGCGGGTGTAGTCGCTTCTGGGGTTCTCGAGTACCTCCAGGCAGTCGCCGTTTTCCACCACCTCGCCCTCCTTGAGTACCATGATGCGGTGGGCCATGGCGCGCACCACGGCGAGGTCGTGGCTGATGAACAGGTAGCTCAGCCCGCGGCGGGCCTGGAGGTCGCGCAATAGCGCCACCAGCTGCTTCTGAACGGTGCGGTCCAGCGCTGAGGTGGGCTCGTCGAGCACGATCAGTTCGGGCTCGAGGATGATAGCCCGGGCCACCGCGATGCGCTGACGCTGGCCGCCGGAAAACTCGTGGGGATAGCGGTCGGCACAGTCGGCGGGCAGGCCCACCTCGGCCAGGGTCTCAGCCACTCGGCGGGCGATGTCGACCTCCGTGAGCGCCGGCTGGTGGAAGCGCAGCCCTTCGCTGACGATCTCCGAGACGGGAAGCCTCGGCGAAAGCGACCCGAAGGGGTCCTGGAAGACGATCTGCACGCGGTGACGCAGGCGGCGCAGGGCGCCGCCGGTCAGGGTATCCAGGCGGGTGTCGCCGAAGGTGATCTCGCCGTGGCTCTGGGTGAGGCGAAGGAGCGCCAGGGCGAGGGTGGTCTTGCCGGAGCCGGACTCGCCGACGATGCCCAGGGTCTCGCCGGGGGCCAGCGTGAGGTTCATGGGCCTGACCGCCTCGAAGGCCGGCGGGCGTGGCATGAACAGCTTCTTGGGGCGTCGAAAGCTGACGCCGAGGCCACGGGCCTGTAGCAGCGGTGCGCCGCGGGGTACCGGCCCCGGACGGCCCTCGGGCTCGGCGTCGAGCAGGGTGCGGGTGTAGGCGCTGGCCGGTGCGTCGAAGACCCTCTCCACCGGCCCTGTCTCCTGCTCGCGCCCCTGGTACAGCACGCAGACCCGATCGGCGTGGCGCCTCACCAGATTGAGATCGTGGGTGATGAACAGCATGCCCATGCCGTGACTGTCGCGCAGCTCGGCCAGCAAGGCGAGGATCTCCTGCTGAACGGTGACATCCAGTGCCGTGGTGGGCTCGTCGGCGATCAGCAGCTCGGGGTCGTTGGCGATCGCCATGGCGATCATCACCCGCTGGCGCTGGCCGCCGGAGAGCTGGTGGGGCCAGACGTCGATCAGTTCCTCGGGGCGTTGCAGCTTGACCTGAGCCAGCAGCTCGATGATTCGGGCTCGCGCCCCACGCCCGCTGAGTCCCTGGTGCAGGCGCAGGGTTTCGCCGACCTGCTTGCCCACGGTGTGCAGCGGATTGAGCGAGGTCATCGGCTCCTGGAAGATGAAGCCCACCCGGCCGCCGCGCACCCCCTGCCAGTCGCGCCGGCGCAGCCGGGCGAGGTCGGTGTCGCCCAGCCGGCGTGTGCCGCTGACGGCGGCGTTGCCCGGCAGCAGGTCCATGGCGCCCAGCGCCGACACCGACTTGCCGGAGCCGGATTCGCCCACCAGCGCCAGGGTCTCGCCACGGTTCACGGTGAGGCTGAGCCGGTCCACCACGGTGGCGCCGTCGAAGGCGACGGAGAAGTCCTCGAGGCGCAGCAGCGCAGAACGGGACGAGGGTTCAGGCATCGGTCTGGCTCCTGGCGGAGGCTTGGGGCGCCGCGGACGGATTCGCAGCGGGCACTGGCGTCGCGGCATGGCGCACATGGCGGGGGTCGAAGGCGTCGCGCAGCCCCTCGCCGATGAACACCAGCAGCGAGAGCATCAGCGAGAGGCTGACGAAGGCGGTGATGCCCAGCCAGGGGGCGTGCAGGTTGTTCTTGCCCTGGGCCACCAGCTCGCCCAGCGACGGCGAGCCGGGGGGCAGGCCGAAACCCAGGAAGTCCAGGGCGGTCAGGGTGGTGATGGCACCGGTGAACAGGAAGGGTACGAAGGTGAGGGTGGCGACCATGGCGTTGGGCAGCACGTGGCGCCACATGATCAGCCGCGGCGGCAGCCCCATGGCCCGGGCGGCGCGCACGTACTCGAGGTTACGCGCGCGCAGGAACTCGGCGCGCACCACGTCGACCAGACCCAGCCACGAAAACAGCAGCATGATGCCGAGTAGCCACCAGAAGCCCGGCTGCACGAAGCTGGCCAGGATGATCAGCAGGAAGAGCACCGGCAGCCCCGACCAGATCTCGGTGAAGCGCTGGCCGATCAGGTCGGTCTTGCCGCCGAAGTAGCCCTGGATGCCGCCCACCAGCACCCCCATGATCAGCGACCCGGCGGTGAGCACCAGGGCGAAGGCCACCGAGAGGCGGAAGCCGTAGATCACCCGGGCCAGGACATCGCGCCCCTGGTCGTCGGTGCCGAGCCAGTGGCGGGCATCCGGCGGCGCCGGCGAGGGGCGCATCATCTGCATGTCCAGAGTCTGGTAGGAGAAGGGGATCGGCGGCCACAGCGCCCAGCCGTTCTCCTCGATCTGTGCCTGCACGAAGGGGTCATGGTAGTAGGTGGTGGTGGGCAGGAAGCCGCCGAACTCGGTCTCCGGATAGTCCACCAGCAGCGGCATGTACCACTGGCCGTCGACCTGCATGACCAGCGGCTTGTCGTTGGCGATCAGCTCGGCGCCGATACTCACCACGAACAACGCCAGGAAGACCCACAGCGAGACCCTGGCGCGACGGTTGGCCCGGAACACCGCCAGGCGGCGGCGAGTGATGGGGGAGAAGCGGTCCGTCGGGCTCTTGAAAACGGTCTTGAAGAAAGCGGTCATCGGCTCAGGACTCCCGTGTCTCGAAGTCGATGCGCGGGTCCACCCACACATAGGTCAGGTCGGAGACCAGCTTCAACAGCAGGCCGACCAGCGTATACAGATAGAGGGTGCCGAAGATCACCGGGTAGTCGCGCTGCATCACGGCCTCGAAGCCGAGCAGGCCCAGCCCCTCCAGCGAGAAGATCACCTCGATCAACAGCGACCCGGTGAAGAAGATCGCGATCAAGGCACCTGGCATGCCGGCGATGATGATCAACATGGCGTTGCGGAATACGTGGCCGTAGAGCACGCCGCCGTCGCTGGCCCCCTTGGCCCGAGCGGTGAGCACGTACTGCTTGTGGATTTCGTCGAGGAAGCTGTTCTTGGTCAGCATGGTCAGGGTGGCGAAGCTGCCGATGGTCATGGCCACCACCGGCAGGGTGATGTGCCACAGGTAGTCCTTGACCTTGCCCCAGGTCGTGAGCTCGTGGAAATCCGGCGAGGTGAGCCCGCGCAACGGGAACAGATCCCAGTAGCTGCCGCCGGCGAACAGCACGATCAACAGGATCGCGAACAGGAAGCCGGGGATGGCGTAGCCGACGATCACCAGCCCCGAGGTCCAGATGTCGAAGCGCGAGCCGTGGTGGAGCGCCTTGCGGATGCCCAGCGGAATCGAGATCAGGTAGACCAGCAGGGTGGTCCAGAGTCCCAGCGAGATCGACACCGGCAGTCGTTCGATCATCAGCTCCACCACCGGTCGATCGCGGAAGAAGCTGTTGCCGAAGTCGAAGGTGGCGTAGTCGCGCATCATGGTCAGGAAGCGCAGGTGGGCCGGTTGGTCGAAGCCGAACTGCTCTTCGAGCTGCTCGATGAAGCGCGGATCGATGCCCCGGGCCCCCCGGGATTCGTCGCGCACCATCACCTCGCCGCCGGCCTCCAGCCGGGTGCTGGCCATGGCATTGGCGCCTTCGAAACGGGCCAGCATCTGGTCGATGGGGCCGCCCGGGGCGGCCTGCACGATGATGAAGTTGAGCAGCATGATCCCGATCAGGGTGGGGATCATCAGCAGCAGGCGGCGCAGGATATAGCGACTCACGAGGGCGGCTTCCTTGTTCGTGTCCGGGGCGGCCTCAGCGGCGGCGCAGGCGCTGGTTGATGTCGGCTTCCCGCTCGGCGTTCACCCACCAGGCGGCCAGGTCCATGCCATATTCGGGGAAGGGCTCGGGCCAGGCGAACTTGTCCCAGATGGCGATGCGGGTCTCGCCGGAGTGGTAGTGGGGGATCATCGGGAAGCGCCACAGCAGTACCCGGTCCAGGGCGCGGGCGGTCACGTTGAGCGACTCGCGGCTGTCGGCGCGGATCAGCCGCTCGACCAGGTCGTCTACCACCGGGTCGGCCAGGCCCATCAGGTTGCGGCTCTGGGGCGTCTCGGCGGCGGCGCTGGTCCAGAAGTCACGCTGCTCATTGCCGGGGTTGTTCGACTGGGGGAACTGGCCGACGGTCATGTCGAAATCGAAGCTGCGCAGGCGGTTGAGGTACTGGTTGATATCGACGATGCGGATGCTGCCGCGGATGCCCAGGCGCGCCATGTTGCGCAGCATCGGCTGGGTCACCCTTTCCATGCCGGTGTCGAACAGCAGCACCTCTACCGTCAGCGGCTGCCCCGTCTCGCCGTGAACCAGGCGGTCGCCCTCCACCTCGTAACCGGCCTCGCGCAGCAGCTCCAGCGCCAGGCGAAGCCGTTCGCGCAGCTCGAGGGGATGGTCGATGGGCACCGGTTCGTCGAACAGGCGCTCGGGCAGTTCGTCCCGCCAGGGGTCGAGCAGGGCCAGTTCGTCGCCCTCGGGCAGTCCACTGGCGGCCATCTCGGAGTTCTGGAAATAGCTCTCGGTGCGCCGGTAGGCATCAAAGAAGAGGTTGGCATTGAGCCAGGGGAAGTCGAAGGTCAGCGACAGGGCCTCGCGTACGCGGGGGTCATCGAACTTGTCGCGACGCAGGTTGAAGATGAAGGCCTGCATGCGGGCCGGCTGGCCGTCCGGCACTTCAAGGCGGCGCACCAGGCCGTCGCGGTAGGCGGGGAAGTCGTAGCCGATCGCCCAGGTGGCGGCGCGGGCGTCGATGCGGTAGTCCAGCACCCCGGCCTTGAAGGCCTCCCAGGCGATGTCCCGGTCCCGGTAGTAGTCGTAGACCAGCCGGTCGATGTTGTGGCGCCCGCGTTTCACCGCCAAGTCCTGGCCCCAGTAGTCGGGGTCGCGCTGGTAGACGATACGCCGTCCGGGGTCGATCTCACCGATGCGGTAGGGGCCGGAGCCGGGGTGGGCGGCCAGCGTCGGTGCGGTGAAGTCGTGCGCCTCCCAGTAGTGCTTCTGCAGCACCGGCAGCTGACCGACGATCAGCGGCAGCTCGCGGGAGTGCACCTCGGCGAAGTCGAAGCGTACGGTCTGATCATCGAGTGCCGTGACGCCCTCCACGTCGGCGTAGTAGGCGCCGTAGAAGGGGTTGCCCTGCTCGGTGAGCAGCTCGAAGCTGAACACCACGTCATGGGCGGTGACCGGCTCGCCGTCGTGGAAGCGCGCCTCGGGGCGCAGGTCGAACTCGATCCACTCGCGGTCCGGGTCCAGGCGGATGCCTTCGGCGAGCAGGCCGTAGACCGAGAAGGGCTCGTCGGGATTGCCTTCCACCAGAGTGTCGTAGATCTCGAAAAGCCCCGCGGCCGGTGTGCCACGGATGATGAAGGGGTTGGTGGAGTCGAAGCTGCCGCCTACCGCCGCCTGGGTCAGGGTGCCGCCGCGGGGAGCGTCGGGATTGACGTGGGGGAAATGGGCGAAGCCTTCCGGCAGCGCCGGCTCGTCGTAGAGTGCCAGACCGTGAACGGTGGGCACCTCGTCCGGGGAGGCCGCCGCCGCCGGGTGGGTCATTATAACGACCATGAGAGCGGCCACAAACGAGGCCGCCGGCGCAGCCGGCATCAAGCAGGCCAGGGCGGGGAAGGCGGCCAGGGGCGGGCGGCGGCGCAGGGCGACGGGCATCGGCGACATCCTTGGTCGGTGGCGGCCGGCTCGCGGTGGAGCCGGTATCGGTCGGCCAATAAGGTGTCAGGCCCTTGGCGGCTTGGCAAGCCTCCCGGTACCACCCCAGCCTGTGCTTAACGCGAGGCGAGGCTCTGACGGGGCAGGTCGAGGACCTGGCCGGGCTGGATGACGTCGCCGTTGAGGCCGTTGGCCTGGCGGATCTGGGAGACGCTCACGCCCTGGCGAGAGGCAATTGCCGACAGGCTGTCGCCGTTCTGCACCACGTAGCGTTCTTCACCATTGCCGGTCGGCGAGGAGGGCGACTCCAGGCGGGCCATCAGGGTGTCGGCGCGGTCGGCCGGGACCAGAAGAACCCTGGCCTGGCCGGGGTGGGCGGTGCCGTTGCTGAGTGCCGGATTGAGGTCGGCGAGCTCGCCACGGCTGGCGCCCGAAAGGCGGGCGGCCTCATCCAGGCCCAGCGGACGACCCACGGGGATCTTGGCGAAGGCCGGCGCGTCCTCGATCTCGGGAAGCGCGACCCGGTAGTAGTCAGGATCATCGATGATGGCGGCGATGGCCTTGAGCTTGGGGACGTAGTTCATGGTTTCCCGGGGCAGGCTGAGGCTCCAGTAGTCACCGCCCTTGCCGCTGGAAATGGCATTGCGGCGCGCCCGGTTCACGGTGCCGGCACCGGCGTTGTAGGCGGCCAGCGACAGCTCCAGGTCGCCTTCGTACCACTGGTCGGCCTGCAGTTCGATATAGTCCAGGGCGGCGCGGGTCGAGGCCACCACGTCGAGGCGGCCGTCATAGCCGCGGGCGCGGCGCAGGCCGAGGGCGTCGCCGGTGCCGGGCATGAACTGCCACAGGCCGGCGGCGCCGCGATGGCTGCGGGCGGTGGGGTCGAAGGAGCTCTCCACGAAGGGGATCAGGGCGATCTCACCGGGCAGGCCGCGCTCTTCCACCTGCTCGACGATCCAGGCCAGCCAGGGGCGGGCGCGCTCGGTGATCTCGACGATGTTGTGGGGGCTCTGGCGATAGTGCTCGATCCACTGCTGGACGCGGGGCTCGTCGATCCCTTCCTGCCACTGCAGGCTGGCGCGCAGCCGACTCCAGGCGTCGCGCGGCTCCAGGGCCAGGGCATCCCAGAAGTGCTGCTCCGACGGTAGCCGGCTGGTCTGTGAGGCGGGCTGGGACGTCGAGGTCGCACTGAACTGCGCGTTCAGGCGCTGCTCGGAGCTCAGGGGGGCGGCCTGGCTGTAGACGCCGCTCGCCAGCAGCGAGCCGATCAAGGCGGTGGTGCTGGCAAAGCCGATCAGCATGCGTCGTTTGGTGTGGTAGGTCATCTGGAAGAGTTCCTCCTGGTCGTGTGCGGTCCCGCCGACAGCGGGGCAAACCGCATGACGTCCAATCGGGGCAAGGTCAAAAATTGTCTTTCCAGCTGCGCAGCGTGGCAAAGGTGGCCACGTCGCTGTCGGTGTCGCCATGGGCCGAGGCGGCCTGGCGTACGCCGGCATCCTGGCTGCGCAGGAAAGGATTGATGCGTTTCTCGCGGGCCAGGGAGCTCGGCAGCGTGGAGCGGTCGAGTTCGCGAGCGTGCTGGCACTCTTCCATTGCCTTGGCCACATCCGGATTGTGGGGGTCCGCGGCCAACGCAAAGCGCAGGTTGGCTAGGGTGTATTCGTGGGCGGCGAACACCAGGGTGTCATCGGGCAGTGCCGCCAGCTTGCCGAGCGATTCGTGCATCTGCTCGGGGGTGCCCTCGAACAGTCGACCGCAGCCGGCGCTGAACAGGGCATCGCCACAGAACAGCAGCGGCGGGATGCCGGCGGTGAAGAAGGCGATATGATCCAGGGTGTGCCCCGGTACCTCATGCACCTCGAACAGTCGGCCCATGGCGCGGAACTCATCACCCTGACCGACTCGCTCGTCGATGCCGGCGAGCTTGGGGTTGTCGGGGCCGATGACCCGGGGCGCATAGCGCTCGATGAGGGTCGGCAGGCCGCCGGTGTGATCCTGATGGTGGTGGGTGATCAGCACCGTGGAGAGGGTCAGTCCCTCACGTTCGATCAGCTCGACTACCGGGGCGGCATCACCCGGGTCGACCACGCAGATTTCGGCACTCGTATCCTGGCGCAGAAGCCAGATATAGTTGTCGCCAAACGCTGGAATCGGTGTCACGCTCAACATGGCATGGCATCCTGTATGGGCATGAACGGGTCGCAAAATCCGCCCAGAATGGAGGAACCAGCTGTCGATGTCAATTTCCCCCACGGTTTCGTCTCTGGCTGCGCTGGTGCGAGAGGGTCGCCGCTTCTGGGCCACCCCCGGCGGTGAGGCGGTGCGCCAGGCCGAGCGCGCCTGCCTGGGGCCGGTGTGTGAGCGTCTGTTCGGCGTCCACAGCCTTGAGCTCGGCATGGGAGTGGCGCTGGCGGACATGTGCCCGGTGCGTCACCCGATGGCCTGGGCCCCGACCCGGGAGCTGGCGGAGCATCCTGCCACCCTGGTCTGTTCCCCGGAGGCGCTCCCCCTGCCCGACGACTGTCTGAGCCTGGTGGTTATCCATCACCTGCTCGAGGTGGCGCCCGATCCCCACCGTACGCTTCAGGAGGCCGCCCGGGTAACCCGTGACGACGGAAGGCTGATTATTTTCGGTTGGATGCCGCTCTCGGCGGGGGCCTTGCCGCGGGTCTGGCCCGGCCGCCGTCGGCGCCTGCCCTGGCGTGGCCACTGGCGTACCCCGGCGCGCCTGCGAGACTGGCTGACATTTGTGGACTTCGAGATCGAGCGGGTAGACTACTGCGGCTTTCATCTGCCCGGCGCGCTGCCCTGCAATGCGTCTCTCGAGACCCTCGGGCGGCGGCACAATCTGCCGCTGGGCGACAGCTACATGATCCAGGCGAGCCGGCGGCCCCAGCTGGCCCAGCGCCAAGGTTCGTCGCTCGGCTTCGCCAGGCCCTTCGGCGGCTCCGCCCTGGGGGCTACCCGGGTGGGCCAGTCGCGGTACCTGCCCGTGCCATACCCTCCCAACGACCAGGAAAGGGTGACAGAGGTTGACTGAGACGCTGACCGAGAAGGTTGCCGAGACGGGGGCCGACGCCTTGCCCGAGGTGATCATCTATACCGACGGCGCCTGCCGCGGCAACCCCGGCCCCGGCGGTTGGGGCGCCCTGCTCAAGAGCGGGCAGCACGACAAGACGTTGAACGGCTTCGAGGCCCGCACCACCAACAATCGCATGGAGCTGATGGCGGCGATCATGTCGCTGCGCGAGCTCAAGCGGCCCTGTCGCGTCCAGCTGTGGACCGACTCGGAGTACTTGCGCCGTGGCATCACCGAGTGGATCCACAACTGGGTCAAGCGCGGCTGGAAGACGGCCGGCAAGCAGCCGGTGAAGAACGCCGAGCTGTGGCGTGAGCTGCTCGAGGAGACCCACCGACACCGGATCGAGTGGCACTGGGTCAAGGGCCACAGCGGCCACCCCGGCAACGAGCGCGCCGACCAGCTGGCCAACGAGGCCATCGATGAGGCCCGTTCGAAGGCCTGAGTCGGTCGCGCTCGCATCCTGATATTCTGATGTCCGTTTTTCCTGAATGGCCCCATCGAGGCAGAGAGTTCGCCATGCGTCAGATCATTCTCGACACCGAAACCACCGGCATCGACCCCCGGGAAGGCCATCGCCTGATCGAGATCGGGGCGGTGGAGATGGTCAACCGCCGACTCACCGGCAAGTCCTATCACCAGTACATCAACCCCGAGCGGCAGATCGAGGCCGAGGCGGTGGGGGTGCACGGCATCACCGACGAGCGGGTGGCGGGGGAACCGCTGTTCGCCGCCATCGCCGATGAGTTCTGGGCCTTCATCGAGGGCGCCGAGCTGGTTATTCATAACGCCCCCTTCGACGTGGGCTTCATCGATCACGAGTTCGAGAGACTCCACCGGGCCCGCGGCGAGCCTCGCCTGGGGCCGGTGGCGGCGCACTGCGGGATCCTCGACACCCTGGTGATGGCCCGCGACAAGCACCCGGGCCAGCGCAACAGCCTCGACGCCCTGTGCAAGCGCTACGAGATCGACAACGGTCACCGGGTGCTGCACGGCGCCCTGCTGGACGCCGAGATCCTGGCCGATGTCTATCTGGCCATGACCGGCGGTCAGACCGCGCTCTCCCTGGACGCCTCCGGCGCGGGAGAGAACGGCCTGGCCGGCACCGGCGGGATGGCGATTCGGCGCCTCGCCCTGGAGCCGGGTCGCCTGGCAGTGCCGTCACCCAGCGAGCAGGAACTGACCGCCCATCGTGCCAAACTATCAAAGATTCGCGAAGCGGCCGGTGAGTGTCACTGGGACCGAATGGGAGAGGGGGCCCCGCACTGATGCTGCGCCGTGAGCTGCCCCTCGAGGCGGCAGCAGGGAGGGTCATACGTCTGGCCCAGGGTCGCATCGCTCCGGGCCCCGACGGCGGCCTGCTGCAGCCGACGCAACCCTGGACGCCGGCCATGCAGCCGCTCTGCTTCTGGGATGATGAACCAGTGGCGCTGTCGCTGGAGGCGTCGCCGGGTGAAGGCTGGCAGGACGGGCGTGGCTGGCTGGCCACGCTGCCGGAGTCGCGCTTCGCGCTGCTCTCCACCGTCCTGCAGATCGGCGCCTGGTTGCGTGATCACCGCTTCTGTGGTCGCTGCGGCGCTCCTTCGAAGCGGCTGGATGCGGAATTCGCGATGCACTGCCACGGCTGCGGCCATCGCAACTACCCACGTATCTCGCCCTGCATCATCACCCTGGTGACCCACGGTGATGCCCTGCTGCTGGCGCGCAGTCCGCGCTTTCCGCCGGGGCGCTATTCGACCCTGGCCGGCTTCATCGAGCCCGGCGAGTCCGCCGAGGAGGCGGTGCGCCGTGAAATCTTCGAGGAGGTAGGGCTGCAGGTGGGCAGGATCCGCTACTTCCGCAGTCAGGCCTGGCCCTTTCCGCATTCGCTGATGCTCGGTTTCTTCGCCGAGGCGGCCAGCCGGCGTATCCGCATCGACGGCGTGGAGATCGCCGATGCGGCCTGGTACTCGCCACGGCGCCTGCCGTCTCTTCCGCCGCTCTATTCGATCTCAAGAGCGCTGATCGAGACGCATCTGGCCGAGGTGGCGGCACGCTAGAGGCAAGGTGCCAGAAACGCATCGGACCGCCCGATGGCGTCCCGATCGGGGAATATCTTGCAGCAGGGTTCAGCTCGCGGGGAACAGGCTGGTCAGTTTAGTGGCTAGCATGACATTGCCGGTGGCCTTGAGCTTGCCGGTCATGAAGGCGGTCATGCCGTTGACCTCGCCGTTCATGATGCCCTTGAGGGTGTCGGTGCTCATGCTCAGGCTGACGGAGGGGTCGTCGTGCTCGCCCTCCTGGACCTCCAGGGTGCCGTCCTTGATCACCAGGTAGTGGCTGCCGGCATCACTGAAGTGAAACTGGAAGATGTCATCCATGCCCCTGGCGGACTGGGCGTCGAAACGGGACTTCAGCTTGTCGAGGGTGGAAAGGCTCATCGGGGCTCCTGGCGTGTGGGGAGTGAGTCGCCGGTCAGGTTATTTCAAACGATTGTTTCATTCAAGCGCCTTCACGTCATTGACGGTGCTTGGCGTCTTGGTCCGAACAACAACAGATGCCCGGACGTGAACAGTAGCCCGAACAGGGACAGGAGAGACGCATGAACGAATGGTTGGCCGATTTCGGCATGTTTTTGGCTCAGCTCGTGAGCCTGGTGGTGATCATCGCCCTGGCAGTGGCACTGGTGGCCCGCATACGCGGCGAGTCGACCGATCGTACGCGACTCCGCCTCGATGAGCTCAACGACGCCCGCGACTACCGCCGCCGGCGGCTGACCCTGGCCGCCAGTGCCCCCGGAGCCCGCAAACGCCTCATCAAGGGCTTTCGCCGCGAGGACAAGGCCCGCGACAAGTCCGGTCGCAAGGGGGAGGCGGGGCGGCAGCCCATTGCCTGGGTGATCGACTTCCACGGCGATATCCGCGCCAGTGCTACGGGCCGGCTGGCCGAGGAGGTCTCGGCGCTGATCGAGGCCGCCGACAAGGGTGACGAGGTGATCGTGCGGCTGGAGTCGGCCGGAGGGCTGGTGCATGCCTACGGGCTGGCGGCCGCCGAACTCGACCGGCTGCGCGAAGCGGGCCTCAGGACCACGGTGTGCGTGGACAAGGTGGCCGCCAGCGGCGGCTACCTGATGGCCTGCGGGGCCGATCAGCTACGCGCCGCGCCCCTGGCAGTAGTGGGGTCCATCGGCGTGGTGGCCCAGGTGCCCAACGTTCACCGCCTGCTCAAGCGTCACGACATCGACGTGGAGGTGCTGACCGCCGGGCGCTACAAGCGCACCTTGACCGTGTTCGGTGAGAACAGCGAGGAGGGGCGCGAGAAGTTCGTCGATGAGCTGGAGAGCGTCCATGAGCTGTTCAAGCGTCACGTGGCCGAGCGACGCCCGGCGCTGGATATCGAGGCGGTGGCGACCGGGGAAGCCTGGTATGGCCGTGAAGCCCTCGAGCAGGGTCTGGTGGATGCCCTGGGCACCAGCGAGGCCTATCTGGTGGCGCGCATGAAGGACGCACGGGTAATCCGGCTGCGCCTGGAGCCGCGCCGCAGCCTCGCGGATCGGGTAGGGTCTGCCGTTTCGGTCGGGGTGGAGAGGGCGCTGGAGAAGGGGCTAGAGGTGCTGGAGCAGAGCCCGCTGCGCCGCCGCTAGTCGGCCAGCCCCAGCTGGCCGAGGGCTTCGATGATCGTCTGGGCGCTGTCGCCCTGCCAGGAGTAGTAGATGGTCTGGGAGGCCCGCCGGGTGGTCACCAGGTTCTCCCGGCGCAGGATCGCCAGATGCTGGGAGAGCGCCGACTGGCTGAGGGTGAGCCGGCTGTTGAGCTCGGTCACCGAGAGCTCCTGCCCGTCAAGCAGACACAGGATGCGCAACCGGTTGTCGTTGGCCATGGCCTTGAGCAGCGCCGTGGCCCGGTCGATAGCGGTGTCCCCCCCGGCGAGGAGGCGCGCTGATGTGCTGTTGGAATTGCCCATGTCGATTCCCCGCGCTGGTCAAGCCATCCTCGCTGCTCGATGGCGAGCGTCCTTTCCTGATTTAGCAGTTTAAAGCATAGACCACATGGCCGGGAGCGGAAGAGTGCTCATCCGCGTTGAGAAAGGGTTGGTGTCGGGTACTGTTGTTGACAATTTTACCTCTTATATCTCCACCTTTTGTCGAAAGTTAGCCTATCGTAGGAGTGCGGTGGCGGCAAAGTGCATTACAGTGTCAACAATCCATCGATGTCACTGACCTGCTACGGGACGATCATGAGCACCTACGCCAACGAATTTCGCCGCTCCATCGAGCAGCCGGAGAGCTTCTGGGCCGAGCAGGCCCGTCGCATTCCCTGGTACAAGGCCCCGACCCAGATTCTCCACTATGACGAGGCCAACCACGCGCGCTGGTTTGCCGACGGCGAGCTGAATATCTGTCATGCCGCGTTGGACCACCATGTGGAGCAGGGCCGCGGCGATCAACCGGCGATCTTCTGGGACTCGCCAGTCACCGACAGCAAGCGCACCCTGACCTATCGGGAGATGCGCGACCAGGTGGCCAGCTTCGCCGGGGCCCTCAAGGGTCTGGGGGTGGAGAAGGGCGATCGCGTGGTGATCTACATGCCCATGGTGCCCGAGGCGCTGGTGGCCATGTACGCCTGCGCGCGCCTTGGCGCCGTCCACTCCGTGGTATTCGGCGGCTTCGCCCCCCACGAACTCGCCGTGCGCATCGAAGACGCCACGCCCAAGGTGGTGGTGGCGGCCTCCTGCGGGGTCGAGGTCAACAAGGTGCTGCCCTACAAGGGGATCATCGATTCGGCCATCGAGCAGAGCAGCCACAAGCCCGATGCCTGCGTGATCTTCCAGCGCGAGCAGTACATCGCCGAGCTAGGCGGCCGCGACCATGATTGGGCGACCCTGATGGCCCAGGCCGAGCCGGCCGACTGTGTGCCGGTGAAGGGTACCGATCCGCTCTACGTGCTCTACACCTCCGGCACCACCGGCAAGCCCAAGGGCGTGGTCCGCGATACCGGCGGCTATGCGGTGGCATTGGCCTACTCCATGGACGTCATCTACGACGTGGCGCCCGGCGAGGTCTTCTTCTCGGCCTCCGATGTGGGCTGGGTGGTGGGTCACTCCTACATCGTCTACGCGCCGCTGCTGCGCGGGGCCACCAGCGTGGTCTATGAGGGCAAGCCGGTGAAGACCCCGGACGCCGGCGCCTTCTGGCGGCTGATCAACGAGTACCAGGTGAAGAGCTTCTTCACCGCGCCGACGGCGTTCCGGGCCATCAAGAAGGAAGACCCGGATGGCAAGCTGCTCGAGCAGTACGATATCTCCTGCATGAAGGCGCTGTTCCTGGCCGGTGAGCGCCTCGACCCGCCCACCTTCCACTGGCTCGACGACCTGCTCGACGTGCCGGTGATCGACCACTGGTGGCAGACGGAGTCCGGCTGGCCCATCGCCGCCAACCTTCATGGCCTCGAGCCGATGCCCACCAAGGCGGGCAGCGCCACCGTGCCGGTGCCGGGCTTCGACGTGCAGATCCTCGACCGCGAGGGCGAGCAGATGGGGCCGATGGAGCAGGGCAGCGTGGTGATCAAGCAGCCGATGCCGCCGGGCTGCCTGGCGGGGGTGTGGGGTGACCCGCAGCGCTTCCACTCGGCCTACATGGCGGCCTACCCGGGCTACTACCTGACCGGCGACGGCGGCTATGTGGACGAGGACGGCTACCTGTTCATCATGGGCCGGACCGATGACGTCATCAACGTGGCCGGCCACCGTCTCTCCACCGGTGAGATGGAGGAGGTCGTCGGCGCCCATTCGGCGGTGGCCGAATGTGCGGTGATCGGGATCCACGATGCCCTCAAGGGCCAGCTGCCCATTGGCCTGGTGATTCCCAAGGACGGTTTCGAAGGCCGAGAGGATGACCTTGAGCAGGAACTGATCGCCCTGGTGCGCGAGAAGATCGGCCCCATCGCCTGTTTCAAGCAGGTGCTGGTGGTGGATCGCCTACCCAAGACCCGCTCCGGCAAGATCCTGCGCAAGCTGCTGCGCAACATCGCCGACGGCAAGGAGTACGGGGTGCCCTCTACCATCGACGATCCGGCCAGCCTGCAGGACGTGCACGAGGCCATGAAGGCCCGCGAGGTGGGCGCCGCCCACGAGGCGCGCCAGGTCTGATGCGCTGACGGCCCGACCCTGTGGCATCGACATTGTTGATGCCACCCAGGACGCCGCCCTTCGGGGCGGCGTCTGCGTTGGCGGGCATGGCCAGCGGCGGGCGGGGTCCGTATAATGCGCGGCCGCACGCTGCCATCGGCAGCCCGTTCCATGAGGGTTCCCTCACCCCTCCGTTAAAAAAGGATACCGTCATGTTCGCGCTTTCCGACGCCCAGCAGCGCCGCCTGCTGGCGCTGCTGATCACCTTTCATATTGCGGTGATCGCTGCCAGCAACTATCTGGTGCAGCTCCCCTTTACCCTGTTCGGTTTCCATACCACCTGGGGTGCCTTCAGCTTTCCGTTCATCTTCCTGGCCACCGACCTGACCGTGCGGCTGTTCGGCAAGGAGCCGGCCCGTGCCATCGTGATGCGGGTGATGCTACCGGCGCTGGTCATCTCCTACGTGGTCTCGGTAGTGTTCCCGCGGGGCAGCTATGCCGGCCTCGAGGCGCTGGGGGAGTGGAACCTGTTCGTCGCGCGTATCGCCGTAGCCAGCTTCATGGCCTATCTGCTCGGCCAACTGCTCGACGTGCACGTGTTCGATCGCCTCCGCGGCCTCAAGGCCTGGTGGGTGGCGCCGGCGATCTCCACGGTGCTGGGCAACCTGGCCGACACCTTTGCCTTCTTTTCGATCGCCTTCCATAACAGCCCCGACCCCTTCATGGCGGCCAACTGGCTGGAGATCGCCTGGGTCGACTATGTCATCAAACTGGCCATCAGCCTGCTGTTCTTCGTGCCGCTGTATGGTGTGCTGCTGAGGACCCTGAGCCGTCGGCTGCTGGCGGCTACCGATGCAGAGTCGCCGGCCGCTTCGGCGGCCCGACCCCGCCCCTGAGACTGGCCGATTAACCGGCCGAGGAGAGAGTGTCATGCCCGTAGAGCTCAACTATCAGGACACCGGTGGCGAGAGCGTGCCGCTGGTGGTCATCCATGGCCTGTTCGGCAGCGCCGACAACTGGCGTTCCCACGTCAAGGCGTGGCAGGAGACGCGGCGTGTGATCACCGTGGACCTGCGCAACCACGGCCGCTCCCCCCACGCCGAGGGCATGGGCTATGACGTCATGGCCGAGGATGTGATCCAGCTGCTGGATCATCTGGAGATACCGCGCGCCCATCTGCTCGGGCACTCCATGGGCGGCAAGGTGGTGATCTCGCTGGCGCGGGTGGCGCCGGAGCGGGTGGCCTCGCTGATCGTCGGCGACATCGCTCCGCTGGCCTATGGCCACGACCACGACACGGTGTTTGCCGGCCTGCGGCGCTTGGAGGAGGGGCAGCCGGCCAACCGCCGTGAGGCCGACGCCCTGCTGGGCGAGCACGTCAAGGAGCGGGCGGTCAGGCTGTTCCTGGCCACCAACCTGGAGCGTGCCGAGGAGGGGGGCCTGACGCTGCGCCTGGGGCTCGACGAGATTCAGGATGACTACGAGACCATCATGGGGCCGCCGGCGGGCGAGGGCCCCTTCGTGGGGCCGACCCTGGTGCTGCGCGGCGCCAACTCTCACTACGTCACCGACGCGATGCTCCCTGCCCTGAAGGAGGTGCTGCCCGAGGCAGTGGTGGTGACCCTGGAGGCCGGGCACTGGCTACATGCCGAGCAGCCCGAAGCCTTTCGCGAGTCGGTGGATGCGTTTCTCGCCCAGCGCGCGGCATAGCCCCGGAGGGAAGGCCAGGGGGCCGTCCCTCAGGGCGCGCCCAGATCGACGGCCAGCTTCTCCACCGGCGTGAGTGTCTCGAGCAGACCCTGCTCATGCAGGAAGGCCTCGAAGCGTGTGTAGCCGCCCTGGTCCAGGGCGGCGGGTCGGGCGCTCAGTCGCAGCAGCATGGCCGGCCACGTATCCCGGTTCGCCGGGGTGTCCAGGGTCGGCTCGTTCGCCGCCAGCAGCGCCCAGGCCGCCTCGGGATACTCGAGGCTCCAGGCAGTGGCCTCGGCCAGGGCCTCCAGCAGCCGCCGCAGGCTCTCCTTCTGGGCGCCGAGTCGGTTGCGGTTGGCCACCAGGATCAACCCTTCATGGCGCGGAATGCCGTGCTCTTCCAGGTTCAGTAGCCGCACGGCCACCCCCTCGTCGCCCAGTCGCCGGGGCAGCGCGAGGCGCTGCGGTGTCATCACGCCGTCCAACCTCTTATCGACCATCTGAATGACGGCACTGAAGTTGACGTCCACCAGCTCCAGCTCCTCGATGGCGATGCCGTGGGGCTTGAGCAGCGCCGGCAGCAGCAGCTCACGGCTCTCCTCCATCGAATAGCCGATTCGTTTGCCTGCCAGCTGGGCCGGTGACTCCATGATGCCGTCGTCACGCAGCAGCAGCCCCGCCAGGGGAAGGTCGACCAGGGTGCCGACCCGTACCAGCGGCAGGCCACGATCCACCTGCAGATGCAGCAGCGGCTGGCGACTCACGGCCAGGTCGATGCGGCCGGCCGCCAGCAGCCGAGTCGGCAGGGTGGGGTCGGCAGGGGTGGTCAGGGTCACCTGCAGGCCGCGGCGCTCCAGCATGCCCTTGTGCTGAGCGATCAGCAGGGCGGCGTGCTGGGGGCCGGGGTACCAGTCGAGCATGATCTCCAGGGTCTTGAATGGCGGCGGCTCGAGCGGCTCGGGAGGCGTGAGCGTTACCATGGGGCCCTGTTCGACGACCGCGCCGGCCTGGTGGGGAGGCGCTGTGCCATCGGGCTCCCTTGCAGCGCCGGTGTCCTGCCCGCTGGTGTCGCTGGCATGGGCCCGATTCGGCTGTGCCGTCGTCTCGGTTACCTGCTCGGTGCCTGTCTCGCGGCGGGATTTCCGGGAATCCTCTTCGGCCTCTTCCTTGATGCCTGCAGCCAGCGCCGGGAATTCGGGCACTACGACGGCTGTGTTCAGGACTCGGGTATTCGGCTCCTCCTGACGCAGGTCGGGCACGGCCAGGGGCTCGGCCGCCGCGCTCGTCACTCTCGTCATCAGCGCCGCCGCGGTCAGGGTCGCCATCAACAGGGTGAGAGAGGACACGACGACGGAAAGGCGCTTGAGCTGGGCGGGGTCGGGCATGCAGGGGCTCCGGCAGTGGTGCCGGTACGCGACCGGCCGGCGGCAGCAGAGTGTATCCGCTGCCGGGAAGGGCTGACCAGCCCTGCGGGCGGCGTCGCACCGCTGCGGGCCTCGTGCGATAATGCCCGATATGCCGCAACGAGGATGCCATGGACACCGTTAATACCCTCTTCATACTCTGCGGCTTGCTGATCGGGCTCAGTGTCCTGGCCAGCCGCCTCTCCAGCCTCGTGGGTTTCCCCCTGCTGCTCATCTTCCTGGGCTTGGGCATGCTGGCGGGGGAGGAGGGCCTGCTCGGCATTCAATTCGACGACTACTCCATGGCCTTCGTCATCGGCCACGTGGCGCTGGCCATGATCCTGCTGGATGGCGGGCTGCGGACTCGTATCAAGACCTTTCGTGTTGGCTTTCGTCCGGCCCTGTCGCTGGCCACCCTCGGCGTCTTCATCACCAGCGGTATCGTCGGCGTGTTGGCCATGTGGATCTTCGACCTCACCCTGATGCAGGGGCTGCTGGTAGGGGCCATCGTGGGCTCCACCGATGCCGCCGCGGTGTTCTCGATGCTCAGCGGCCGCGGGGTGAATCTCAACGAGCGGGTGGGCGCGACCCTCGAGATCGAGTCCGGCACCAACGACCCCATGGCGATCTTCCTGACCCTGGTGCTGGTGGAGATGCTGGTCGGAGACTTGAGCGGCACCGCCGATACGCTACTGCTGCTGGTGCAGCAGTTTGGCCTGGGGCTGGTGATTGGCGTGGGCGTGGGTTGGCTCAGCGGCAAGCTGCTGCGCTGGGTGGACCTGGCCCCCGGCCTTTACTCCCTGCTGGCGCTCGCGCTTGGCTTCAGCGTGTTCGGCATCACCAGCTTCCTCGGCGGTAGCGGCTTCCTGGCGATCTATCTGGCGGGGCTGATGATCGGTAACCAGCCCGGACGACATATCAACTTCATCCTGCCGGTTCACGACGGACTGGCCTGGTTGAGCCAGATCGGGCTGTTCCTGGTGCTTGGCCTGCTGGTCAATCCCAGCGAACTGCTCGAGGTTGCGCTTCCCGCCAGCCTGGTGGCGCTGGCGCTGATCTTCGTGGCCAGGCCCCTGGCGGTGCTGATCAGCATCAAGCCCTTTTTCAAGTTCCGCTGGCGGGAGACCGGTTTTATCGCCTGGGTGGGCCTGCGCGGTGCCGTTCCTATCGTGCTGGCGATCTTCCCGGTGATCGGCGGGGTGGAGAACGCCTCGCTCTACTTCAATGTGGCCTTTGCGGTGGTGCTGCTCTCGCTGCTGATCCAGGGCGGATCCCTGGGGTGGATGGCGCGGCGGATGCGGGTGCAGGTGCCGTCGACCGTTACGCCCAATCAGCGCGGCCCGCTGGGCATCCTCCCGGAGAACGACTTCGAGATGTTCGTCTACAAGGTGGAGAACACCGACCTGGAGGATGTACCGATCCGGCTGCTGCGCTTCCCTTCGGGAGCGCTGATTTCGGCGCTGTTCCGCGACCATGTGATGCTGCACCCCAAGGGCAGTACTCGCCTGCAATTGAATGACGTGATCTGCGTGATCGGCCGCAGCGAGGATCTGCCGGCGCTGAATCGCCTCTTCAATGGTGATGCCAAGCTCAAGCAGGAGCGGGCCTTCTTCGGTACCTTTACCTTCGCCGGCGATGCCCGCATGCAGGATATTGCCGACGCCTATGGCTTGACGCTCAGCCAGGCGGAGAAGGAGATGACCCTGGCGGACTTCATCTCCCTGCGCGTCGGCGGGCATCCGGTGGTGGGGGATGACGTGGACTGGCACGGCATTCACTGGGTGGTCAGCGAGATGGAAGGCAACATCGTGACCAAGGTGGGGCTGAGGCTTTACTGAGGCGTTGTTGCCTGCTGGCGAATCTCGACGCTGACCTCCACGGAGGCCTCGGGCGTCGCCAGCCACATCATGCCGTCCTGAAGGGTCGCATTGAGCTCCATCCCTCTTGCGGCCAGCGTGCCGAGCTCGCTGACGCTCTGTGGGTCGACGTCGATGACCGTGAGGTTGGAGAGGCTGCGCAGCTTGCCGGCCAGCTGCTCCCACCAGAGTCGGGAACCCTGGCCGCCATAGGTGTAGATCACCACCTGCCCGGCACGGCCGCTGGCCCGGCGTATCTCGCGTTCGTCCGGCTGGCCGAGTTGAATCCATAGCTCGATCTCGCCCGTGAGGCTCGTGCGCGACAGGTCCGGCTCGTTATCGGCGCTGACGCCTCGTCCGAAGGCCAGGTCCGGATGGGCGTGACGCGCAAAGGCCATCAGGCGCAGCATCATGCGCTCGTCGGTCTCGGACGGGTGGCGGGCAACGGTCAGCACATGCTCGCCATAATAGTGACGATCCATGTCGGCGACCTGCAGCCGCGCCTTGCAGATGGTGGCCTTCAGCGCCATGGCGCCCTCCTGGTGATGGTGGGTAGGGTGGCCAGAAACGAAAAAGGCACCCGTAGGTGCCTGATTCCTTTGATGTGATGGCGGAGGGACAGGGATTCGAACCCTGGAAGGGTGTTAACCCTTGCCGGTTTTCAAGACCGGTGCATTCAACCGCTCTGCCATCCCTCCGGCTTACGGCAGCGAATATTACCAGCTTTCGTTGCCGGGTCAAGAGGGCCACCGGATCAAGGCGTTAGCCAGGTCGCCGAATGGGTGGCACACTGGTCCCTGCAACGGTCCCCGCAACTCCGGAGCCTGCCATGACTCAGACCAACAGTATGGCTTCCTTCCCGGTAGCCGCCATCTCCTGCGCGGTGGTGAAAGAAGGATGCCTGCTGGTGGTGAGGCGGCGCAACTCGCCCAATGCCGGGCGGCTGGCGCTTCCCGGCGGCAAGGTGGAGCCAGGCGAGCGCCTGGCCGAAGCTTCGGTGCGCGAACTGCTCGAGGAGACCGGCGTTCGGGCCACGGCTTGCCAACCGCTCACCGCATTCGACATTATCGAGCGTGATGACAATGGCAGGCTGCGCTTCCACTACGTGGTGGTGGTCATGCGCATGTCCTGGGAAGCCGGCGAGCCAGTGGCCGGCGATGACGCCACGCACGCCTGCTGGATGGACCTCGAGGCTCTCACGGCAGCCGCAGGTGATGTCTGCACCACGGCGGCCGAAGTGGCCACGCACCTGCTTGGCGCAAGGAATCATCGTTGAGCCAAGCCCGGTCAAGGGCTTGCGCGGGGAACCTCGAGTCGGCATTCTAGGTCCATTGTCACGACCCATCAAAACACAGGGAGCCTGGACACATGGCATACCAAGACACTCAGCTAACTCGCCCGCAGAGCCAGGCGATCGGTACCAACAAGGTGCTGCGCAACACCTACGGCCTGCTTGCCATGACGCTGTTGTTCTCGGCGGTCACGGCCGGCGCTGCGATGGCCATGGGCGTCGAGCGCATGAACATCTTCGTGTTCTTCATCGGCGCTTACGGCTTGATGTTCCTGGTCCACAAGACCGCCAATTCGGCCCTTGGACTGCTGACGACCTTCGCCTTCACTGGCTTCATGGGCTTTACCCTGGGGCCGATTCTCAATGCCTACCTGGCACTGCCCAACGGTGCCGCCCTGGTGATGAACGCTCTGGCCATGACCGGCCTGACCTTCATCGGCCTCTCCGCCGTGGCGTTGATCTCCAAGAAGGACTTCAGCTTCCTGGGCAACTTCCTGATGGCCGGCGCCATCGTGCTGATCCTGGCCATGGTCGCGGGCCTGGTCTTCCAGATCCCCACCCTGATGCTGATGGTCTCTGCCGGCTTCGTGCTGTTTGCCTCGGCCGCGATCCTCTACCAGACCAGCGAGATTGTGCACCGGGCCGGCGAGACCAACTACATTCTCGCCACCATCACTCTCTATGTGTCGATCTACAATCTCTTCATCAGCCTGCTGTCGCTGCTCGGTATCATGAGCAGCGACTGAACCTGGCCGGTCACGAGGACTTCGGCTGGCCCCGCCTCGGCGGGGCCAGCCTGTTTGTGGAGTGTCGATAGCCATGATGCGCTACGCGATTCTGCTGATGGGGGCGCCCTACAGCAGCCAGGCCGCCCACTCCG
The DNA here is from genome assembly GCF_047795635.1 of Halomonas sp. HK25. Classification (GTDB taxonomy): domain Bacteria; phylum Pseudomonadota; class Gammaproteobacteria; order Pseudomonadales; family Halomonadaceae; genus Halomonas. The sequence continues at coordinate 2,012,415 of NZ_CP181044.1, forward strand.
CCCTGCGCTTTGCCAGGGCGGTGGTGGGGCGAGGCCACCGGTTGGAGGGCGTGTTCTTCTACCATGACGGCGTTCACAACGCTGCGCGTCTTGCAGCGCCGCCCCAGGACGAACCGCACCTGGGGGATGGCTGGGAGGCGCTGGCCGCCGACCATGGTGTGCCGCTTCAGGTCTGTATCGCCGCCGCCCTGCGCCGCGGGCTGCTCGATGAGCGCGAGGCCGCCCGACACGGCAAGCCGGGGCATAGCGTCGAGCCTCCCTTCGAGCTGACCGGGCTTGGCCAGCTGGTGGATCTCGGCCTGCGCTGCGATCGTCTGGTGACTTTCGGACCCTGAGGAGACGTCATGGCAAACGACAAGGCGCAAGGTATCGAGGGCGATCTGCTGGTGATCCTGCGGCACGGTCCCCACGGCACCAGCTGGCTCCGCGAGGGCCTGGATGCCGCCCTCGTCGCCGCGGCCTTCGGGCGCAGGGTGACGCTGCTGTTCATGGGTGAGGGCGTCACTGCCCTGGTGCCCGGCCAGAAGAGCGGCCCCCTGGGGCAGAAGGGCACCTCGCCCACGCTCGAAATGCTCGAGATGTATGATATCGATACCCTGCTGGTGGAGGCCGAGGCGCTGTCGCACTTCGGGCTGGACGTGGATGGACTTATGCTGCCCGCAAGGGCGGTGGCTCCCGCCGAACTGGCCGCACTGGCCACCACGCATGCACTGGTACTGACCTTCTGAGGGCGGCGGTGCCGCCCGGAGACACACGACATGCTGCTGCATATTCTCAATCGCTCGCCGGCCACCAGCGAGGTCTATCGGCAGGCGCTGGCGGCCATGGGGCCGGATGATCGACTGCTGCTGATCGAGGACGGCGTTCAGGGCGCCCTGGGCGGACTGGTTGACCGCTTCGGCGACCTCCAGGGTCGTCTCCATGTCCTGGAGGAGGATCTCTCCGCCCGCGGTCTCGAGCCACTGTGCGATGCCTCGGTGGCCTTGGTCGACGTTGAGGGGTTCGTGACCCTGACCGAAGAGGCCCAGCGAACGGTGAGCTGGTTCTGATGGCAAGTACAGAAATATACCGTTATCTTTCTATGCCTGAAAAACAGGTGGCCCTTGATCCGGAAGGCTACCTGATCAAACTCGAGGATTGGACCCCCGAAGTCGCCAGCGCAATAGCCGCCGAGGAGAGCATCGAGTTGACCGATGAGCATTGGGAGATCATCGAGGTCCTGCGCGACTTCTACCGGCGTTTCGAACAGGCGCCGGCGATGCGGCCGCTGGTCAAGGCCGTGGCGAAGGCCCTCGGCGAGGAGAAGGGGCGGTCGATCCACCTAATGCGCCTCTTCCCCGGCAGCCCTGCCAAGCTCTGCGCGCGCATCGCCGGGCTTCCCAAGCCTAGCCATTGCCTGTGAGCGACGCGTGAACTTCCTCGCCCATGCCTGGCTGGCCCGTGGTGGCAGTGATGAGTTCCTGTGGGGCAACCTGATCGCCGACGGCGTAAAGGGCAGTGACCTCTCGGGCTGGCCCGAGGGTGTCGCCGCCGGGATTCGCCACCACCGTCGGGTGGATGCCTTCGTGGATGCTCACCCGGTAGTGGCCGAGATACGCCGCCGGGCGCCGAGCCCCCAGCGCCGCTATGCCGGGATTGCCCTGGATCTGGTGTGGGATCATTTCGTGGCGAGGGAACTGAGGCTGCAGGTGCAACCGTCTCCGCTGGTCATACGCACCTACCGGTTATTGCGGGCCCAGCCGGCGCCGGCACGTCTGGCCACCCTGGTACCGGTCCTGGTGGATCAGGACTGGCTGCATCGCTATGCCGATTTCGCCTTCACCTGCCGGGCCATTGCCGGTATCGGCCGCCGACTCTCAGGCCCCAATCGCCTGGCCGAACTGGTGCCCTGGCTCGAGGAGGAGCACGCTCGTCTGGCAGTGGATTTCCAGCGTCTGTGGCCGGAGGTCCGCCAGGCGCTGGAGGTGAGGGAAGGATGATGCGAGGCACAATGAGAGGCGAGGGCCTCAGCCACCGCTGAGCCACAGACAATCGATGCTGTCGCCCACCTCGATGCGGGACTCGGGCGGGATCACCGCCAGGGCGTCGGCGCCGATGCAGGAGGAGAGTACGCCGGAGTTCTGGTCGCGGAAGGCCTTGGCCAGGATCCCTTCGTGCGTGAATTCCAGCGCCACCCGCATGTAGTGTTGCCGCGGTCCGGTAGTGGTATCGAAGCCTGCACGCGCCGAGAGCCGTGGCAGAGTCGTCATAGACTGTGCCCCGAGCAGGGCGCCCATCAGCGGCCGCAGGAACAACCAGGCGCCCACGAAGCAGGAGACGGGGTTGCCCGGGAGTCCCACGAAGCGGGCCTCGTGGTCACCGGCGGGGAGTCGACCCAAGGCGAGCGGCTTGCCGGGTCGGATGGCCAGGCGCCACAGGTCCAGCTGCCCCAGCGCCTCCACCGCCGCCTTCACATGATCCTCCTCGCCGACGCTGACGCCGCCGGTCGTGATGACCACGTTTGCCTCCCGGGCCGCTGCGGCAAGTGCCCGTCGGGTACCTTCGGCATCGTCGGGAATCGACGCGACCCTCACCTCGTCGGCGCCGAAGCGTTCGAGCAACCGCTTCAGCATCGGACGGTTGGAATTGTAGATCTGCCCCGGGCCCAGTGGTTGGCCGGGGTCAACGATCTCGTCCCCGGTGGAGAGCAGCACTACCCGGGGACGGCGGCGCACCGCCACTTCGGTGATGCCCTGGCCTGCCAGGTGGCCGAGCGCCGCGGCCTCGAGGAGCTCGCCGGTCGGCAACAGCTCATCACCGGCGCTGACATCACGGCCGCGACGGCGGATATTGTCACCGGCCGGAATCTCCGCTGGGATATGAACGCCCGCGCCCTCGATGTCACAGCGCTCCTGCATCACCACGCAGTCGGCTCCGGGGGGGATGGCGCCACCCGTGAAGATGCGCGCGCAGGTGCCGCGCGTCAGGGGCTCACCGGCGGCGCCTGCGGCGATGCGCTGGCTCACCTCGAGCCAGCCACCGGCATCGCCGTGATGGAGCGCATAGCCATCCATGGCGCTGTTGTCGAAGGGGGGCACGTCGAGATGCGCCGGCACCGCTTCGGCCAGTACGCGCCCGGCGGCCTGCTGACAGGACAGCCGCTGCGCAGGTAGCGGGCGCACCCCTTCGAGCAGCGCCGCGAGCGCCGCCTCGACGCTTTGTAGATCAGCCATGCTGGCCTCGCTCGGGAATGACCAGGTTGGCCTGAACGTGTAGAGAGCTGCATGGCTTGGGCCGTCGGATCGTACTGCTAGACATGCTGGCCTCGCTCGGGAATGACCAGGTTGGCCTGAACGTGTAAAGAGCTGCATGGCTTGGGCTGTCGGATTGTACTGCTAGACATGCTGGCCTCGCTCGGGAATGACCAGGTTGGCCTGAACGTGTAGAGAGCTGCATGGCTTGGGCTGTCGGATCGTACTGCTAGACATGCTGGCCTCGCTCGGGAATGACCAGGTTGGCGAAGTTACATGGCTTATGACGGCTGTCGAGCTGCTCGGCGAGGATGCCGTCCCAGCCCGTGCGACAGGCCCCGGTGGAGCCGGGCAGGCAGAACACCACCGTCGCGTTGGCCAGACCGCCCAGACAGCGGCTCTGCACCGTGGAGCTGCCGATCTCCTCCCAGCTGAGCTGGCGGAACAGCTCGCCGAAGCCCTCGATCTCCTTGTCGAGTAGCACCTTGACCGCCTCGGGGGTAGAGTCCCGGCCGGTAAACCCGGTGCCTCCGGTGGTCAGCACCACCTGGATGTCAGGGTCGGCGATCCAGCCCGAGACCACGGCGCGTATCCGGTAGATGTCGTCGGGGACGATCTGCCTGTCTGCCAGGCGGTGGCCGGCGGCAGTTAGCCGCTCCACCAGCGACTGACCGCTGCGGTCGGTGGCCTCGGTGCGAGTGTCGGAGATGGTCAGCACAGCGATGGTGAGGGGAAGCATCGGCTCATTCATCACGCGTTCCCCCGCTTCTGAGCCTGGCGGGCCTCGAAGGCGGCCAGCTGTTCGGGCGTGGCATCCTGCTGGTAGTGCTCCTTCCACTCGGGGTAGGGCATGCCGTAGACATACTCGCGGGCGGACTCGACATCGAGCTCGGCACCGCGCTCTTCGGCGGCGCTGACCAGCCACTTGGACAAACAGTTACGGCAGAAATCCGCCAGTATCATCAGGTCGATGTTCTGCACCTCCTTGTGCTCATCGAGGTGCTTGACCAGGCGGCGGAAGGCGGCGGCTTCGAGTTCGGTCCGGGTGGCGTCGTCCAGGTGCTCCATGGCGGGCTCTCTCCTTGGCGTGGGTAAGGCACGGGTAAGGCGTGGGTGTGAAGATTCACCTCTCAGGATAACAAAAGACACCGCCCGTAGGCGGTGTCGTGTGGGTAGTGAATCAACGCGACTCAGCCGGGACGGGACGCCGTTTCGCTGCCGTCGCCAGAGGCGGCCTTGTCGGCGGTGAGTTGATCCTCGGGCACCGCCTGGTCCTTGACCTCTTCATACCAGAGGTTGTGGTGATCCTTGGCCCAGGTTTCGTCGACATAGCCGGTGGTCATGCCCTCCAGCGAGCCCTCCGAGCCGATGGTGCCGATATAGATATGGCCGAGTGCCACCGCGGTGAGCCCCAGCGCGCCCACGGCGTGGATGATGTTGGCCCACTGCATGGTGTCGCGGCTCTGGCCGACGTTGGGGAAGTCGAGCACGAAGCCACTCGCCACGACCACCAGTCCGGCGGTGGCGAGCAGCCAGAACCACGCTTTCTCCCCGCCGTTGGCGAAGCCGGCGTCGGGATGGCCCTTGCCCACCATGCCGCCTCCCTGCTTGAACCACTCCAGGTCATGGCGCTTCGGCCAGTTGTGCTTCAGCACCCGAGCCAGCAGCACCACCAGCAGGATGCCGAACAGCGGGCCCAGGTAGTTGTGGGCGATCTTCGAAGCAGAGATCATCGCGCCCCAGACCGCATCGCCGAACAGCGAACGAAACACGAACTTGCCGTAGAGCAGGTTGAGTCCGCTCAGCGCCAGGACGATGAACAGCGTAGCCACCGTCCAGTGGATCGAGCGCACCACCAGCGGCCAGCGCAGCAGCTTGCGGCCGGTGCGTGGTTCGCTGAGCGCATTGCGACCAATGATCAGGTAGAAGAGCGCGATCACCACGATCATGCCGCCGATCGCGATCAGCCCGAAGGGCGAGACCCAGCGGTTGCGCAGTTGACGCCAGCTCTCCCCACTGGCGTTGACCAGGTTGTAGTTGGAGTCGAACCGCGAGTCGCGGAAGTTGGCGTCCACCTCGCCGCCGCGCACCTGCCGCCAGGTGTCGGGGGAGACCCCTACCACGGCGGTGGCGGCCTCCCGTTCCGGCTCCGCCTGGGCCAGGGCGGGGACGGCGATCAGGGCGCCCAGTACAAGCAGCAAGGCAAACGCAAGGCTTGCCCAGATGGTGGGCCCATTTCGGCATAGGCTCATGGCGTCACCTCCTAGCCCTGACGGGTCGCGTCATAGGCCAGTTCATCGGCCTGGGTGAGATCGGCGCCAGCGCGAGTGCGCTCCTGCTCACGGCGCTGGTTGCCCGACCAGCCACCGTCAGGATGGCCGCGGTGTATAACGCGCTGACGGAAGATATCGGCCACCGTCTGGGCGTCGCCGGCAAGCAGCGCCTTGGTGGAGCACATCTCGGCACACAGCGGCAGCTTGCCCTCGGCAATGCGGTTGGCGCCGTACTTCTCGTACTCCTCCTCCTTGCTGTCCGCCGGGCCCCCGGCGCAGAAGGTGCACTTGTCCATCTTGCCGCGTTCGCCGAAGGCGTTCTGCTTGGGGAACTGCGGGGCGCCGAAGGGGCAGGCGTAGAGGCAGTAGCCGCAGCCGATGCACAGGTCCTTGTCGTGCAGCACGATGCCGTCATCGGTCTTGTAGAAGCAGTCCGTGGGGCAGACGGCCATGCAGGGGGCGTCATCGCAGTGCATGCAGGCCACCGAGATCGATACCTCCTCTGGCTGACCGTCATTGAGGGTCACCACCCGCCGGCGCTGGATGCCCCAGGGGACATCGTTGGCGTTCTTGCAGGCGGTAACGCAGCCGTTGCAGTCGATGCAGCGTTCGGCGTCGCACATGAATTTCATCTGTGCCATGTCTTGTTCTCCTGGTCGCTGTCGATCGCTCAGGCGCGCTCGATCCGGCAGATGGTGCACTTGCTTTCCTGCATCAGGGTCACCGGGTCATAGCCATAGGTGGTCGCCGTGTTGGCCGCCTCGCCCAGCACATAGGGCGCCGCCCCCTCCGGATAGCGGTCATGCAGGTTTTCACCCTGGAACATGCCACCGAAGTGGAAGGGCATGAAGGCCACGCCGCGGCCGACCCGGGGGGTCACCATTGCCTTGACGCGGACGCGACCTCCCTCGGCGCCCTCGACCCAGACGGTATCGCCGTCGCCGATGCCGATGTCGTTGGCATCGGCCGGATTGACCTCGACGAACATCTCCTGCTGCAGTTCGGCCAGCCAGGACATGGAGCGCGTCTCCTCGCCGCCGCCCTCGTACTCCACCAGGCGCCCCGAGGTGAGGATGATCGGGTAGCGGTCGGAGTTGTCGTTGTCCTGGATGCTCTTGTAGAGGGTCGGCAGCCGGAACAGCGAGCGGAAGTCGTCCCAGGTGGGGAACTGTTCGACCAGATCGCGGCGGGTGGTATAGAGCGGTTCGCGGTGCTTGGGCACCTGGTCCGGGAAGGTCCACACCACGGCTCGGGCCTTGGCGTTCCCGTAGGGCGCGCAGCCATGTTCGATGGCCACCCGCTGAATACCTCCCAGCAGATCGGTCTTCCAATTCTGGCCCTCGGCGGCGGTCTTCTCCTCATCGGTGAGATCGTCCCACCAGCCCAGGTCCTTGAGCATCTGGTCGGTGAACTCGGGATAGCCGTCGTCGAGTTCGCCCTGCACCGGTGCCGAGCCCTCGGCCAGCAGGTTCACGCCGTCACGCTCGATGCCGAAGCGGGCACGGAAGCCCATGCCGCCTTCCTTCACTGGCACGCTGGGATCATACAGGTTGGGGGATCCGGGGTGAGCGAATTCCGGCGTGCCCCAGCAAGGCCAGGGCAGGCCATAGTAGTCGCCATCCGCGGGGCCGCCCTGGGCGCGAAGGTTCTCGAAGCTGAAGGTGTGCCAGTTCTGCTGATGCTCCTTGAGGCGCTCCGGGCTCTGGCCGGTATAGCCGATGGTCCAGGTGCCGCGGTTGATCTCGCGCAGGATGTCCTCGATCAGGGGCTCCTTGCCGTTGACCTCGATATTGCGGGTCAATTCGTCGGCGAAGCCAAACTTTTCGGCGAGGAGATACATGATCTCGTGATCAGGCTTTGACTCGAACAGCGGCTCGATCACCTTGTCGCGCCACTGCAGCGAGCGGTTAGTCGCCGTCACGCTGCCGGTGGTCTCGAACTGGGTGCAGGCCGGGAGCAGATAGACGCCGTCGGTGCGGTCATGCATGACCGCCGCCACCGTGGGGTAGGGATCGACGATCACCATCATCTCGAGCTTCTGCATGGCCCGGCGCATCTCGGGCCCGCGGGTCTGGGAGTTGACCGCATGCCCCCAGTAGAACATCGCCTTCAGGGCGGTGCGCTGGGAGATCGACTCGTCGTCCTCGAGCACCCCGTCGACCCAACGAGACACCGTGATACCGCTGCTGTTCATGGGGAGGCCATCGTGATACTCGGTCGGATCGAAGCGCCCCTTGATCCATTCGTAGTCGACGTCCCAGACGCGCGCCCAGTGCTGCCAGGCCCCCTCTGCCAGGCCGTAGTAGGCCGGCAGGGAACTGGAGTCGAGGCCCAGGTCGGTGGCGCCCTGGACGTTGTCGTGGCCGCGCAGGATATTGGCGCCGCCGCCAGACTTGCCGATGTTGCCCAGGGCAAGCTCCAGAATGCAGTAGGCGCGGGTGTTGTTGTTGCCGGTGGTGTGCTGGGTACCTCCCATGCACCAGACGATGCAGCCGGGCTTCTTCGTGGCCAGGCGCTGGGCCACGTCACGCATGGTGGCCTCGGGCACGCCGGTGACGTCCTCTACCACCCTCGGGGTAAAGGTCGCCACCTCGGCGCGCACCTCGTCCATGCCGTAGACCCGCTGGTGAATGTACTCGCGATCCTCCCAGCCGTTCTCGAAGATATGCCACAGCAGCCCCCAGATGAAGGCCACGTCGGAGCCGGGGCGAAGGCGCACATGGGTATTGGCCTTGGCCGCCGTGCGGGTGAAGCGGGGGTCGGCGACGATGATGTCGCAGTTGTTGCGCTCCTTGGCGATCAGGAAGTGCTGCATGGCCACCGGGTGGGCCTGGGCGGGGTTGGAGCCGATGAACAGCATCGAGCGGCTGTTGTGCATGTCGTTGAGCGAATTGGTCATCGCCCCGTAGCCCCAGGTGTTGGCCACCCCGGCCACGGTGGTGGAATGGCAGATGCGAGCCTGGTGGTCGGTGTTGTTGGTACCCCAGAGCGAGGCGAACTTGCGCAGGAAGTAGGCCTGCTCGTTGTTGAACTTGGCCGAGCCCAGCCAGTAGACGCTGTCGGGGCCATACTCGTCGCGCAGGGCCAGCACCCGGTCGCCGATCTCCTCGATGGCCTCGTCCCAGGAGAGGCGCTGCCACTCGCCGCCCACCAGCTTCATGGGGTACTTGAGGCGCCGGCTGGAGTGGCCGTGCTGCCGCAGCGAGGCCCCCTTGGCGCAGTGGGCACCGCGACTGACGGGGTGGTCGAAGGCCGGCTCCTGGCGGGTCCAGATGCCCTCCTGCACCTCGGCGTAGGTGCCGCAGCCGACGGAGCAGTGGGAGCAGATAGTGCGCTTGACCTCCACCGGCGAGTCGAGCACCGGGGTCTTCCCGTTAGCCTGGACGGGGCGCATCATGCCATGGCCCATGAAGCCGGCAGCCGCAAGGCCGCCGGTAGCTACGCTGCTACGCTTGAGGAACTGGCGACGGGAGATGCCCAGCCCCGCCGGGCGAGGGGTGTCTTGCTTGCGTGTCAGACGCATGGTGTCTTACCTCCTGACCTGGGCGGGGCGCTCAGTCGCGCAGGGTGGCATAGTAGGTACGGATGTGATCGGTTTCCCGATAGTTCCTGTTCGCCGATTCGCGGTCGGGTGAACTCGGCGCATCCGCCTGACTGAGGCTGACGTGGCCGATGACAGTTGCAGTTCCGGCCAGGGCACCGCCGGCACCCAGGGTGCGAAGAAATCGGCGGCGTTGGGCGTCGTGGGATCGGTTCATGGCGTGCTCCTCGAGTCAGGCGTTGGGGCGTATTGTGGGTTGTTGTCGGCCGGGCCAGTCGACTGTGCTGGAGCGGTTAGCCGGCAGCCGGGTCAATCACGCGTACCGGCGACTCCTCGGCCATGGCCTCGAAGCGCTGCCGTTCCTGCGCCAGAAAGGCGGCGCCCAGGCGTCCTGTACCAGCGTAGAGAGGCGCCTCCACCCTCGCCAGTTCACCCATGCAACGCTGAGCCCACGGAGCCAGGTGTCGATGGAAAAAGGCACCCTGATCCGGTGAGTCGCCCTCCACCAGCAGCGCCATCACTTCGAACAGGGCGCCCAGGTGGTCCTCCGGCTCACGGCTCTCCTCGGCGCGGGCGATGCCCAGGCGGCGAAGGTCTCGGCGCAGGGCCACCAGTGGCTCGTCCATCAGGGTGCCGTGCAGGTACCAGGAGGCGTAGGGGGTGATCTCTCCCTGAATCACCCCGACCAGCAGCGCGAAATGCGCTTGGGCAGCGGCCTCCGGGGAGGTGGCCCGGGCCGCGTCCGCCAGGCCTTGCCAGGCAATGGTCATATCGCCGTCGTCCTCGTCGGGCTCCAGATGGGCAAGAAAATCGAGCAGTTCGGCGTCGGGCGGGGCGAGCAGTAGCCGAGCGAGCAGCCGGTAGATGTCGGCCCTCAGGGCGTCTGTCTCCGCCGCCGCTGCAGCGGTCTGGCTGTTGTCGTGCATGGCTACACCTTCAGCTGGCGTTCGGGGTCACGGGCGAGTTCCTGCCAGACGTCCTGGACGCGGCAGTCCTCGCACATCTCGAGGCGTGCACGGGCCTCGCCGGCGAAATAGGGGTGGTCGGCCAGCTTGCGCTGGATATTGGCGATGGTGCTGGCGGTGGCGAAGGGCTTGCCGCAGCGAATGCAGGCGAAGGCCGGCTCCTCCTTGACCACCTGGGTCTCCAGCCGCGCCGGCGAGGCGAGAAACCCCGGTGCCAGGGTAATCGCCTGTTCGGGGCAACCAGCGGCGCACAGCCCGCATTGAATGCAGTCCGCCTCACGAAAGGCCAGGCGAGGCGTCGTCTCGTCACCGCCGGACAGCGCCGGGGTGGGACAGAGCGACACGCAGCCCCGGCACAGCGTGCAGCGCTCGGTATCGACCTCGATGGCTCCGAAGGGAGCGCCGGCGGGCAGGGGGTGGCGTTCGCCGCGCGGGGCTCCCTGGGCGGCCAGCCAGTCGAGGGTGGCATTGAGGCGCTCACGCTTGCCCCCCTCCAGGGTAGGCTGTGGTCGCGCCACCAGCGCCGCCTCCCGGGGCAGGGCATCGCGAGCGCTGCCGTCGTCCTCGGCGGGGATCCACGCCAGTCTCTGGGGGGCGTGCCCCAGGGCCGCGAGCAGTTCCGTGGCCTGGGCGAACTGGGCCTCGAGCTGATGCTGCAGGGTCGCCGGGGTGGCGGCATCGCGCTGCAGCCGCACCTCGGCGGCGCCGGCCGCCAGAGCGGCGAGCCAGTGATCGAGCCCGGCCCCGCCGAGCTCTTCGAGTTCGATGTCGAGCAGGTGGCCCGCTGGCTCATTGGCCTCCGCCTGACGCCGCGCCTCGGTGACGAAACGCACCACCGGATGCCCGCCTCCCGCCTCGCGATAGGCGGTCAGCAGCCCGGCGAGATAGCCCTCCAGGGGCGCCGGGGTTGGCAGGCGATACTCGATGGCGCCGGTAGGGCAGGCGCTGGCACAGCTGCCCGCCCCATGACAGCGGTAGGGGTCGATCTCGATCCAGGCCTCGACCCGACCCTGGCGGCTGGCAAGGGCATCGGCCGGGCAGGTCTCCAGGCAGCGCGTGCAGCCGGGCTGGCCGCTGCGCTGGTGGGCGCAGAGATCGGCGTTGACCCTGACGTGGCGCGGGGCCTCGAAGGTGCCGACGGAGGCCGCCAGTGTCTCCAGTGCCTGCTCGCCCTCGGAACTGCCCCAGCGCACGGCATGGTAACCCGGCGGGGGCAGTTCGAGCGCCAGGTACGGCTGGGCGCCCAAGTCGAGGACGAGATCGAAGCTGGGGCGCCCAAGGGTGGCCTGGGCCAGGTTCACGGGCTCCTCGTCCAACGCGAGCGTGACCAGGAAGCGTCCCAGGTAGCCCTCCAGGCGCAGGGCGTCGGCGCTGGCTGCCGTGTGGCAGGGCAGCGCGCTGGTGGCAGCCCAGATGTCCTCCAGCGCCGGGTCATCCTCGGCGCTGGAGCGCTCGGTCACCAGGAGAGTGATGCCGGGCAGCCGGTCGACCAGCCGCGCGGCGGCTCGGCGAGCGTCGAGTTCGCTGCCCAGGATCAGCAGCTGGCCCCGACTCTCGAACTCGACGGTCTCGGGGGCCAGGTTCGCCGGCCAGGAGACACGGCGCCTGGCGGCCTCACGGGCAGCACGGTTGCGCCGATCATCCAGCGACGTCAGGGCGATGGGGGCAGGCATGAATACCTCAGGGTCAGGGTAGGGCATTAATCAGTCTTGACGATTATCACTAATATTTCCTATTCCACCTTGGTCGTCTGCCAAGCGTCCTGTTGTGTCCCGATCGGGATCGACCGGTACTTCTGCCGGAGGGGCATCGGCGTTCGCCTCATCGGCAGAGGCGGCGCGTTCATCGACCGGGACGGTGGTGTGCTCCGTGTCGTCTTCCTCGGACTCCAAAGCGTCGCCGACCCTGCGACTCCAGTGGCGCAGCCGCTCGGCGACCTCTCGGCCCATGGTCTCGAGCTGGCTGTAGTCGCCGTCGTAGTCGTCGAGGCCATCGCGCACCTGGTAATGCTCGGCCTGCCAGAGACGACGCAGGGCGCGCCGCCTTAGCACCTGACTCACGCCCTCCTGGAGGTAGCGGCTGACGTCGCTGCCGGGCGGAAGGCTCTCTGGGTCGGGGAGGGTGTCGTCCAGCTGGGCGTCCGTGTCATGGGCGATAGGCTTGTCGACGGGCGCTGGCACACGGCGAGGCGGGGCCTCCCCGGACCCTTCATCTTCAGCGGAGCTGGTAGGCTCGGCGTCGAGGCCGCGTTTGCGGCGGGACCAGCGCTCCAGCCGGCTCATGGCTGGGCCTCCCGGGCGCGCCCGGCACCCTTGCGCTTCTTCTTGCGCTCCTCCACGGGCGCCTCGCCATGGCGGGCGAGATAGGCCTCGATCCACACCTGGATGGCCAGGGGCATGGGGGCCTCGAGCACCTGCTGCTCACCGTCCATCCAGGCGGCGGCCACGTCCTGGCTGGCGGTGATGGCGCCGGGCTCAGCGGGGGCGCCGCTGAAGCCCGCGCGCACGAAGAGGCGCGGATTTCCCGAGGACAGGTTGAAGCGATAGGCGGCGCGTTCGGTCATGGTGAGCTGGAGCCAGAGGGTGGTGTCACCACCGCGGTCCGGGGTCAGTTCGGCGACGCCCCACTGGGTGGCCCGAAAACCGTTGATGGTGTGCTCCCGGGCGGCCAGGGTGATGCCGACAGGGCGCAGGTTGTGGGAATCTGTCACGGCGCTGTCCTGTTGTTGTGATGCAAGCGATGCTGAAGACAGTAAGGCGCGAGGCTGCCATCATGGTCAAGTCGCCGTCGGCGCCCACCCACAAGAAACGAGACGCGTCATGCCGTTGACCCGCAGCCACGCCCGCCTGCCCGCCACCCTGGAGATCGAGGTCCTCGACGAGTTTGGCGACCCCCGCCGTCAGGCCATTGCCGCCGAGCGGGCGCTGACCCTCTACCTCAACAAGCGCGAGATTGTCACCCTGATGACACTGGGCGACGACCCCGAGGCGCTGGTGGTGGGCTATCTGCGTAACCAGGGACTGCTGGCCTCCCGCGAGGATCTGCTGGCGGTGCACGTGGACTGGGAGGTGGAGGCGGCGGCCGTGGTGACGCGACACGAGCCCGAGGATCTGGAGGAGCGGCTAGGGCACCGCACCGTGACCACCGGCTGCGGCCAGGGCACGGTGTTCGGCCGGCTTCTCGACGCGGTGCCGCGCCAACCGCTGGTCGAAACGCCGCTTCGCCAGTCCACGCTCTACGCGCTGCTGGAGAACCTCGGCGAGCATAACGAGACCTATCGCAGCGCCGGGGCGGTGCACGGCTGTGCGCTGTGCCATCAGGCGCGGGTGCTGGACTTCGTCGAGGACGTGGGTCGCCACAACGCCGTGGATACCCTGGCGGGACGCCAGTGGCTGGCGGAGGCAAACTCGGGAGGGGCCGATATCTTCTATACCACCGGCCGACTGACCTCGGAGATGGTGCTCAAGGTGGCCCAGATGGGCATCGGGGTGCTGGTCTCGCGCTCCGGGGTGACCCAGAAGGGGGTCGAGCTGGCCAGCCGATTCGGGGTGATGCTGATCGCCCGCGCCAAGGGGCGGCACTTCCAGGCGATCAATTCCGCTGGACGCCTGACGCTGGATGCGATGCCGACGCGCCGCCCCGGTGACCGCACCGGTGGCGGCAGGCGCTGAATCAGGCGGTCTCGACTCGGGTACAGACCGACAGCACCACGGCATCCTCCGGGCTCACCGAGACCAGGGCGTGGCCCATGTCGCTGTCGAAGTAGATGCTGTCGCCCTGCTCGAGACGCAGCGGTTCGTAGAACTCGGTGTAGAGCTTGATCTCGCCATCGAGCACCATCAGGAACTCCTCGCCATCGTGGCGCACCCACTCGCTGAACTCCTCGAAGCTGCGCGCCCGCACGATGGTCTTGAAGGGAATCATGCGCTTCTGGGCCAGTTCGCAGCTGAGCAGTTCGTGCTCATAGGTGGGCGTGGGGTGCTGCTGGCCATGGCCGCTTCGGGTCAGATCGCGGCGCCCCATGGTGCGGCTCTGCTGGCGGGGCGGTGTGAGCAGCTGGGGCAGGTCGATGCCCAGCCCGCCGATCAGCTTCTGGACGGCGGTGAAGGTGGGGGAGATCTGGTCGTTCTCGATCTTGGAGAGCGTCGAGCGGGCAAGGCCCGTGCGCTGGCTGACGTCCTCGAGGGTCCACTGGTTGGCCAGGCGGATCTCGCGCAGACGTACGCCGAGCCGCAGCGGTTCGACGAGCGGCTTGCGCCCCGAGGCGATGCGCAGGGCGGCGTCCTGATCGGTGGTGGCAGTCATCGGCAGAAATTCACTATCGGAAACAGGTTTCCTAAGCTTACCACAGCCCGGCGGCAATAATGCCGCCGCCAGGCCGCCTTGGCGGTGCCGACGGGGAAGCAAGTTTCCCGTCCACGGGAAACGTGACATTTCCCGTGGGCGGATAGCACTAGGCAGAGAGCGCCGGTGCGTCGCTGAAGGGCTGGCCCAGCAGTGCCTTGAGATGGGCCTCGGCGCTGCGTCCGAGGGAATCCAGGTGGTAGCCGCCTTCGAGCACCGAGACCAGCCGATTGTCGGCGTAGAGGGCGGCGATCTCCATGGCCATATGGGTGACCCAGTAGAAGTCCGCCTCCTCCAGGCAGAGCTCGGCCATCTCGTCCTCCCGGTGGGCGTCGAAGCCCGAGGAGAGCAGTACCAGCTCCGGCTTGAAGCGGTGCAGGGCGGGCAGCCAGTCGTTCTCGATGGCGCGGCGGAAGGCAGCGCTGTCGGTCCCCGCCTCCAGCGGCGTGTTGATCACATTCTGCCACTCGCTGCGCAGATAGCGCCAGGGGTAGAAGGGGTACTGGAAGCTGGTGCAGACCAGCACGTCGGGGTCATCCTTGAAGATGTCGATGGTGCCGTTGCACTGATGCACGTCGTAATCGAGGATGGCGATGCGCCGTGCGCCGTACTTGGCGCGAGCATGGGCGGCGCCTACGGCCACGTTGTTATAGAAGCAGAAGCCCATCGCGTCGGTGGCCTCGGCATGGTGGCCGGGAGGGCGCACCGCGCAGAAGACGTTGTCAGCCTGATGGCGGAAGACTTGGTCGACGCCGCGGATCACCGCCCCTGCGGCTACCCGGGCGGCGTTGAGGCTGTCCGGGTTCATCATGGTGTCGCTGTCCAGGGTGACGATGCCCTCGTCGGGAACGCACTTGTCCAGGGCACGCAGGTGGCGCAGGGGATGGACGCGGGCCAGCTCCTCCTCGGTCGCCTCGCGCGCCTCGGACTGCATGGTCTGTTGCAGCAGCCCGGAAAGGGACAGCCTGGCGCGAATCGCCTCCAGCCGCAGCGGGCTCTCGGGGTGCTCGGGGCCCATGTGGTGAAGCATGCAGTGGGGATGGGTGATGTAACCGGTGATCATTGCGCTCTCCAGGCTGACTGGGGTCACTTTACTTTGCCTAATCCCTTGCCAGACAGTCTCAATAGGTCGTACACAGGAGGCAGTCATTTCAGCCATCAGCTGTCGGGAGAGCATCTTGAGCACCCGTTTCCTGCGTCACTTCTTTGAACCCCGCACCATTGCCGTGATCGGTGCCTCGGAAAAGTCCAGCTCCCTAGGCGGGCTCGTGATCCGCAACCTGCAGGAGGCTGGTTTTCCGGGCACCATCTGGGCGGTGAATCCCAAGGGCTACGAGAGTGTCTTCGGCCAGCCCGCCTTCTCGCGCATCGGTCAGCTCCCCGAAGCGCCCGACCTGGCCGTCATCTGCTCGCCGGTGGCCACGGTGCCGGGGCGCATCGCCAGGCTGGGCAGCATCGGGGGGCGCGCCGCCCTGGTGCTCTCCGGCGGCTCCCACCTGGACGAGGCGCGCGACGGCAAGGCCTCGATTCGCCAGCGCATGCTCGATGCCGCCCGCCAGTCGGGGATCCGCGTGTTGGGGCCGGAGTGCATGGGGCTGATCGTGCCGGGGCGCAAGCTCAACGCCTCCTATGCCAACCGGCCGATCAAGGCCGGCAAGGTCGCCTACCTGGGCCAGTCCGGCATGCTCGGCACGGCGATGATCGACTGGGCCGCGGGTCGCGGCGTGGGCTTCTCGCACCTGATCACGCTCGGCGACAGCGTCGACGTCATGCTTCCCGATCTGCTCGACTACATCAACCAGTTTTCCCCCACCCAGGCGATCCTGCTCCACCTGGAGAAGATCTTCGACGCCCAGCACTTCATGACCGCGTTGCGCGACGCTTCGCGTAACCGCCTGGTGCTGGCCATCAAGAGCGGGCGTACGCCCCAGTCGGACCTCACCGGCCTGCCGCCCACGCCGGGCGTCGCCAACCGCGACCAGATCTTCGATGCGGCCTTCTCCCGGGCCGGGGTGGTGCGCGTGCATGACTCCGATGAGCTCTTCGATGCGCTGATGACCCTGTCGCTCATGAAGCCACTGCGCGGTGACCGCCTGGCCATCGTCTCCAACGGCCTGGGGCCGGCCATGCTGGCCATCGACAAGCTGATCCACGCCGGCGGCAAGCTGGCCGAGTTCACCGAGGAGACGCGGCGCGCCCTCAGGCAGGGCGACTTCGACATGAGCAAGCCGGGGGAGAACCCGGTGGACCTGGGCGGCAACGCCACCCCCGAAAAGTTCGTGGATGCCATCGAGATCGTCGCCGCCGATCCCGGCGTCGATGCTGTGCTGGTGGTGCATGCGCCCACGCGCATGGCACCTTCCAAGACCACCGCCCAGGCGGTGGTGGCCAACCGCAAGCGCTTCCGCCGCAACCTGCTGACCAGCTTCATGGGGCTGGAGGAGGCGCTCTCCGCCCGCCACGAGTGCAGCCTGGCGGCCATTCCCACCTATGTGTCGCCCGAGAAGGCCATCAATGCCTTCATGCACATGGTCGACTACCAGCGGGTCCAGGCGCTGCTGCAGGAGACCCCGCCCAGCCTGCCGTTTACCACCACCCCGGCTATCCGCGCCCGCTGCCGCACCCTGATCAAGGAGGCCAAGGCCGAAGGGCGTGAGTCGCTCTCCCACTCCGAGACCGCCCAGGTGCTGGAGGCCTACGGCATTCCGGTGGCGGAGAGTCGCTATGTGACCACCCCCGCTGAGGGCGCCGCGGCGGCGTTCGATGGCGCCATGGCACTGAAGGTGGTTCATGAGGGAAACTGCCGGCCGTTCCGCTATCGCAAGCACCCCCATCGGGTCTCGGCGGGGCTGATGCAGGACCTCAGAAGCCCCGAACAGGTGGCCGAAGGGATCGCTCTGCTCGGCGAACAGGTAAACGAGAAATATCCCGCCTTCAAGGTCCGAGAGTATTGCCTGCAACCCATGCAGCGCGGCAAACATTCGCTGCAGACGTGCGCCGGGATCACTCGGGATCCGGTGTTCGGCCCGGTGATCGTGTTCGGCATTGGCGGCTACAAGGTCAATATCCTGGCCGACCGCCAGGTGGCGCTGCCGCCTCTCAACATGACACTGGCCGAGGACATGGTGGGTCGCACTCACGTGGCGCGGCTGATCCATGAACACTCAGGCGACCCCGATCGGGATATCGAGCGGCTCTGCCAACTGCTGGTCAAGTTGTCGCAGATGGCCAGCGACCTGCTGGAGCTGCGTGGGATAGAGATCAACCCGCTGCTGCTCAACCGTGACGACATAGTGGCGGTGGATTTTGCCATGGACCTCGGCACGCCGGCGCGCTTCGCGATCATGCCTTACCCGGAAGAGCTGCGTGAGTGGGTCACCCTGAAGAACGGCTGGGAGGTCGAGGTGCGCCCGATCCGGGCCGAGGACGCGCCACTGATCACCAACTTCCACCATCAACTCTCCGAGGAGAGCATCCGCTTTCGCTATTTCCACAACAAGTCTGACCTGACCCAGCGGGACCTCTCGATGCTGTCGCACATCAACTACGACCGTCAGATGGCCTTCATCGCCGAGCACCTGCGCGATGACGGCAGCAAGGAAATGCTGGGCGTGGCCCGGGTGTGGAACGACCCTGACAATATCCGCACCGAGTTCTCGGTGATCATCCGCGATGATCTAACGGGGCTCGGCATCGGCAGCCTGCTGATGAACAAGTTGATCGACTACTGTCGCAGCGTCGGCACTCTGGAGATGATCGGCAAGATCATGGTCGATAACCACCCGATGCGCTCCTTGATGAAGCATCTCGGCTTCAAGCAGCGCTACAACATGGAGGAACAGGTGGTGGATGCGGTGCTGCGGCTCAACGAGCCGGAGAGCGAGTGGCAGCGACACCGCCTGGAAAGCCTGCCGGACTGAGCGCGTCCAGCGCGTATGGCTCACCCCACCAATGACCGACCCCCGCCAGCGGCGGGGGTCGGTCGTTCCAGGTCACTCGCTCAAGGTCAGCCGGCCAGGTTGCTCAGGGCGCCATGCGGAAGTGCTGCCACTGGCCGTCACGGGATTCGTAGCGAATGCGGTCGTGGAGACGGCTGGGTTGGCCCTGCCAGAACTCGATCATGGTGGGAACGACGCGGTAGCCACCCCAGTGCACCGGGCGCGGAATCTCTTGTCCCTCGTAGGCCTGTTGGAAACGGCTCTGACGCTCCTCGATCCAGGTGCGGCCGGGTATCACCACGCTCTGGGTGGCGATCCAGGCGCCCAACTGGCTGGCCCGCGGACGGCTGGTGAAGTAGGCGTCGGACTCCTCGGCGCTGACCTGTACGACGCTGCCCTCGACGCGCACCTGGCGCGCCAGTGATGGCCACCAGAAGACCAGGGCGGCATGGGGAACATTGGTCAGCTCGCTGCCCTTGTGGCTGTGATAGTTGGTGTAGAAGACCAGGCCCTGCTCGTCGATCCCCTTGAGCAGGACAACGCGCGCATGGGGCAGGCCCTGGCTGTCCACGGTGGCCAGCGTCATGGCGTTGCCGTCATCTCCCTCGCTCTCCAGCGCCAGGGTCAGCCACTCCTCGAACAGTTCCATGGGGTTCTCGGTGGCCTGTGACTCGTCGAGCTGCCCACCCTCGTAGTCGCGGCGGATATCGGCGATGTTGCGTGTCATGAAAATCTCCTCGAAGTTTCTTTCATGGTCGCCTCTCCGCGCCGGTAGCTCAACACTCTATTGGCCGTACAAGCGGGATTTGTGACCTTTGGCATATGTCGGTTCGCTTTCACGGCGACCAGCCCCGCTGCACCATGGCCATATAAGTCGCAGTGCCGCCGATAATGGAGAACAGGACGTTGCGCCGGCAGGTAACCGAACATCACCGGTACGGTCAGCGTGCCGGCCTCACGCCAGGCGTTGGGTGATGACAAGAGGTACACTCCTTCTGCGGGCCATCAGCAAGTGGCGGCATCCATTGAACGCCACATGGTAAGTCAAATGAACGGTGCTGGCAGTCAGATACCAGAGAATCCACTGTAATCAGCAAGGAGGCGAGATGACGCGACTGAAAGTCTGGGACGTGCCGGTGCGACTCTTTCACTGGGGGCTTGTCGGGTGCGTGGCGCTGGCGTTCTACACCATGAAGACCGACGGGGCGCCCTTCATCTTCCCCGTCGATATCCACGCCCGGGGTGGCTACGTGCTGATCGGCCTGCTGCTATTCCGCTGGCTATGGGGTCTTGTGGGCAGTCACCACGCCCGCTTCAGCAGCTTTCTCTATTCGCCGGCCAGCATGGTCGACTACGCCAGGCGCCTGCTGAGCGGGCGCCCACCCATCTTTGCCGGTCACAACCCCCTGGGCGGCATCATGGTGGTGGTGATGCTGCTGTCGCTCACCTTCCAGGCCGTCAGCGGTCTCTTCCTGAGCGACGACATCTTCTTCAATGCCCCCCTGCATGGCCTGGTGGACCGCAGCACCGCCCGCACCCTGGCCGGGCTGCACCATCTCAATGCCAACCTGTTGTTGCTGCTGATTGCCGGTCATCTGCTGGCCCTGGTGGTGCACCGACTGAAGGGCGAACGCCTGGTGGGTGCAATGTTCACTGGCCGCAAGCCGCTGGAAGGTGAGCCCGAGGGCGTTCCAGCGGGCGCCGGAAGGTCTGCCGGTGGCCCTGCCCGGCATACTGCCAGCCCCTGGCTTGCGGTGGTGGTAATCATCATCGCCGCGCTGCCAGTGCTGTGGCTGTGGAGTGCATGAGTCCGCTGCGTTGTGGTGAGCCCAGGGTTGACCGGCTTCTGTTGTCGCGATATCAGTTGTCGCGATAGTTGTCGTGACAACCGCGGCAGGTGTCGACGACCGTACCCATCTGGCGGCGCAGTTCATCGAACTCCGCGCCGTCGTTGGCCATCTGGGCCAGGGTGTCGGTCTCGTCGACAAGAGTCTCCTGGCGTGAGATGAAGTCGTCACGGTTGTCAGCGATGACGGCCATGGCCTCGGTGGCGATACCGTGGTCGTCATTCTGCAGCGACCCCTCGATGAAGGCCTCCCAGGGCAGATGCGCCAGGGAGGCCAGGTTGTTGGCACGCAGCGCGAAGTCCTCGGCGTCGTAGTCGATGTCGCCCTGGACCATGTCGCCCAGCGGGCCGGTCTGGAAGGCCATCACGCGCAGAGCGGACTGGCGATACTCGATCGCCTTGTCGACCTCCAGCGCCTGGACGGAAGCGGAGGAGAGCAGGGCGGCGGAGAGGCCAAGGCTGGTGAGCAGGGGGCGGAAGGTCACGGTCATCACGATCTCCTTTCGTGCTGCATGGTCTTGTCGGGTTCCACTTGAATGCGGTGGCTTGAGGTGAATCAAGCCTTTTCAAGCGTAGCACGTGCTGCTAGCCCTCGTGGGCGGTGCGCAGCTGGCGGCTACGAAAGCGAGCATAGAGGGTGCAGCCGCCAAACAGGGCCAGCGCCGCCAGGGCAATCAGCCAGCCCAGCCAGCCGAGGCCGGGCAGGACCGCCACGTTCACTCCGATCATGAAGTAGAGCAGGCTGACGAAGGCGAGCCAGGCGTGGCCCCTCGGTCGTTTCGCCAGCAGGGAGGGCAGGAACAGCACCAGCGGCAGCAGGAAGGCCAACAGGGGGCGCAGGTTGCCGCCATCGCGGGCCAGCAGCAGGCCCCAGGCCAGCAGCGACAGGGCCAGGGCGCCATAGCTGATCAGCACCCAGCGGCGGGCTTGGGCGGTCAGCTGGTCCAGCCCCTTCTCGGCCTCCAGGGATTCGAGCCAGCGCCTCATGAGCGTTCATCCCTGGGCATCGCCGACAGCGCCAGGGCGAGCCTCGCCAGGCGTCGACCCTGGGCATAAGCCAGGCGGCGTTCGTGTTCGTCCAGCGGCTGGTCGCTGCGCTTGCCCGCCAGGTGGCTGGCCCCGTAGGGGGTGCCGCCCCGGGTGGTCTCCATCAGTTCGGTCTCGCTGTAGGGCAGGCCCGCATAGACCATACCGTGGTGCAGCAAAGGCACCAGCATGGTCAGCAGGGTGCTCTCCTGGCCGCCATGCAGGCTGGAGGTGGAGGTGAAGGCGGTAGCGGGCTTGTCGATCAGCGCCCCGCCGAGCCACAGCTCGCTGGTGCCGTCGAGGAAGTGCTTGAGCGGCGCGGCCATATTGCCGAAACGCGTGGGTGACCCCAGGGCCACGCCGGCGCAGTGACGCAGATCGTCCAGGCTAACGTAGATGGCCCCCTCGGCGGGGATCTCCGGGTCCACCGCCTCGCAGGTGGGCGAGACCGGTGGCACGGTGCGCAGCCGCGCCTCGACGCCGCGCACGGACTCGACACCGGCGGCCAGCCGTTCGGCCATGGCGCGGGTGGCGCCGTGGCGAGAGTAGTAGAGGATCAGCACATAGGGCAGGGAGGTGCTCATCGGGGCTCCTGAGGCAGGGAAGGGGTGGGAAGGGATCACTCGAGCAGGCCGATAATGTCTGCGGGAGGCCATTGTAGAAGGCGGCGCGCCCTGCTCACAACCGAGCTTCTTTGAAGTCTTCCTCGGGCAGGCGCCGGTAGACCCAGGCCGCGCTGCCGTCGGCGAGGGTGAGGCGCACCCGCTCGTAGCGGATGCCGAGGCGCTCGTAGCGGTCGAGCCGAGCCAACTCCTCGGCGCTGACCGTAATCACCTCACCCTCCACGCGTTCACCGGGGGACTCCTCCAGATCGAGGGCGGTGCGCCGGAAGTCCTCCAGCACCGCCGGACGGGAGTCGCCGGCGCGACCGGTGACCACCCAGCGCACCAGCGCCGAGCGCAGGGTGCCGTAGACGAAGACCTCGTGGGGGCCCGCTTCGATGGGCGCCAGGTGGTCGGGGCGGTCATAGGTGAAGGGGCTGAGCAGGGTGAACCAGAGCCAGGCGGCCACCGCCAGGGGCAGGCCAAGCAGGGTGGCGAAGAACAGATGAAGGCGTCGCATGGGGCTCCTCACGGCATGGGAGCGTCCCATCCTGCCATGCCGCGAGGCGCTTGTCCGGCGCAGGCGTAGGCGGCTTAAGCCGAGGCGAAGGCTCTGCTAGGATGGATGCTCCCCATGACGATCGTGAGGTGCCCCATGACCCGGCAGGCGTGTTATGACCTCGACTTCCAGGCCCTGATGGGTGATGTGCGTCCGCTCTCCCGGGACGGCAATCGAGCCGATCCCGGCCACAGCCTACGCTCACCCAGCGAGGCGCAGCTGGCCCGCCGGGAGAGCGCCGCCGCCGAGGTGGCCGGGCACGGCTTTCTCTCCGACGACTTCGTCGACCTGCTGCCACCCTTCGACCCGCTCGCGTACCGTCGCGACGGCATCCAGCAGGGGGTGGTGGATCGCCTGCGCCACGGCGGCTATGCGGATCAGGCGCGCCTTCACCTGCTGCGTCGCCCCCTGGAGGAGTGCCGCCGGGCGCTGCCGCCTTTCATCCATGAGGCCTTCGCCCACGACCTGCGTTCGGTGCTGATCGTGCACGGCCGTGGCCAGGCCATCGACAGCCCGGCCAACGTGCTGCGCTCCTACCTGGCCAAGTGGCTGATCCAGTTTCCCGAGGTGCAGGCCTATGTCTCCGCCCAGCCGTCGGACGGCGGGCTCGGCGCTACCTGGGTGATGCTGCGCAAGAGCGAGCGGGCGAAGTCTACCAACCGGGAGCGGCAGCAGAAACGCCGTGGCTGACGTTAGATAGCCAGGGCAAGCTCAGGTAGATGAGGGGGGGCAGCGGTGCCGGCCCCGACGTAGACGGGCCCCGGCATTGCCGGGGCCCGTCCTTGGGTGCGCGCACCTGTTTCAGGCGTCGCCGTTTTCGCGCAGGCGGCGCTCGAAGAGCGCCTCCTTGACGTCCACCGCCGGCTGGTAGCTGACGCTGAAGGCGCCCAGGGCGCGCATGGCGTCGTCCAGGTGCTGATCCTCGCGCAGCGCCAAGGCATCGAAGCCGCAGCGGGTCATGTAGTAGAGCTGGTCGACCAGCACGTCGCCGATGGCACGGATCTCCGCGCCGAAGCCATAGCGCTCGCGGAGCAGCCGGGCCAGGGAATAGCCGCGCCCGTCGGTGAAGGCCGGGAAGTCGATGGCGATCAGCGGTGCCTGGGCCAGCTCCTCGGCCAGCTCGGGGCCGAGCTCGGTGTCGCTGGGCAGCCAGGGCGCCAGTTCCTGGTCCTCGCGGTGCGCCTGCCAGAGCGCCAGGGGCACGATCACCGGACGCCGGTTGGGCAGCGCCTCCTCGACGCGGGAGAGGGCCCATTCGTCCTGCTCGGGCTGACCCATCTTGATCAGCGTCTGGGCTTGCTCGAGTTGACTGTCAGGCATAGACCCGCTCCTTGAAGGGCTTCAGACCGATACGGCGATAGGTGTCGAGGAAGGGCTCGTCCTCATGGCGCTGCTCCGCATAGACCTGGAGCACCTTGTCGATCACCCCGGGCACGTCCTCGCGGAAGAAGGAGGGGCCGAGGATCTTGCCCAGGGAGGCGTCGTCGCCGGCGTTGCCGCCCAGCGAGATCTGATAGTACTCCTCGCCTTTCTTGTCGACACCGAGAATGCCGATATGGCCGACATGATGGTGGCCACAGGCGTTCATGCAGCCCGAGATATTGAGGTCCAGCGGTCCCAGATCGTAGAGGAAGTCGAGATCCTCGAAGCGCTCCTGGATCGCCTGGGCGATGGGGATCGACACGGCATTGGCCAGGCCGCAGTAGTCGCCGCCGGGGCAGCAGATGATGTCGCTGAGGGTGCCGATGGTGGGGTTGGCCATGCCAAGGCCATCGAGCTCGTGCCATAGCGCCTCGAGTTGATCCACCGGCACGTCGGAGAGCACCAGGTTCTGCTCGTGGGTCACCCGTGCCTCGCCGAAGCTGAAGCGGTCGGCGAGGTCGGCCACCGCCTCGAGCTGGTCGGCGGTGACGTCACCCGGCGCATGCTCGCGTCGCTTGAGCGACAGGGTCACCGCCTTGTGGCCTGGCACCTTGTGGTCGGTAACGTTGTTGGTGACGAAGCGGGCGAAGGCGCGGTTCTCGACGCGCAGCCGCTCGAAATCGCCGATGCCGGCATCGCTCACCGGGCGACGCTCGGGCTCCGGAAAATGCCGCTGGGCGGCCTCCACGGCGGCCGGGGTCAGGGTCTGGGGGCCATCCTTGAGATGGACCCACTCGGCCTCGACGCGGCGGCGGAACTCATCGATCCCCAGTGCCTTGACCAGGATCTTGATGCGCGCCTTGAACTTGTTGTCGCGACGGCCGAACTGGTTGTAGACCCGCACACAGGCTTCGAGATAGGTCAGCAGGTGCTGCCAGGGCAGGTCCTCGCGCACCACGTCGCCGATCATCGGGGTACGGCCCAGGCCGCCGCCGGCCAGGACCTTGACGCGCACCTCGCCGCGATCGTCGCGCCACAGGCGCAGGCCGATGTCGTGGACCTGGATGGCCGCGCGGTCCTCGGCGGCCCCGGTCACGGCAATCTTGAACTTGCGCGGCAGGAAGGCGAATTCCGGGTGCAGGGTCGACCACTGGCGGATCAACTCGCACCAGGGGCGCGGGTCCTCCACCTCGTCGGCGGCGATGCCGGCGAACTGGTCGCTGGTGGTGTTGCGGATGCAGTTGCCGCTGGTCTGGATGGCATGCATCTGCACCTCGGCCAGCTCGGCGAGGATATCGGGCACATCTTCCAGTGCTGGCCAGTTGAGCTGCAGGTTCTGGCGGGTGGTGAAGTGGCCGTAGCCCCGGTCGTAGCGACGCGTGATCGCCGCCAGGCGCCTGAGCTGGTGGCTGCCGAGCATGCCATAGGGGATGGCGATGCGCAGCATGGGCGCATGCTTCTGGATGTAGAGGCCGTTCTGCAGACGCAAGGGGCGAAACTCTTCCTCCCCGAGGCGGCCGGCCAGGTGACGGTCCATCTGGTCACGGAACTGGGCGACGCGCTCATCCACGAGGGTCTGGTCGTAGGTGTCGTACCGGTACATTCAGCCGTTCCTGCTGCAGTGAAAGTGGCAGTGCCTGAGAGAGCACCATACGCGCCAAGCTTTATGCTTGGAAAGAATAAATACTTATAGTTTTTATGCGAAAAGTAATTACCACGTGAGGCGAGGGCTCACACGCGGAGTTGCTGCCAGCGTCGCCTCTGCCAGATGACGGCAAACCAGGCGGAGTTGAGGCAGCGGTAGGCCAACTGTGCCCACCAGATTCCGAGCAGCCCCTGTTCCAGGCCCACGCCGACCCACCAGGCCAAGGGCAGGAACACCAACCACTGCAGGCTGAGGGTGGTGGTCATCACGGTGCGGTTGGCGCCGGCCCCCAGCAGCGCCTGGGCCAGCACCAGGGCCGCGGCATCCAGCACGATCATCAGCGCCGTGAGCTGCAGCGGCAGCCGACCCAGGGCGACCAGCACCGGGTCGTGGAGAAAGAGCTCCAGCACCGCCTCGGGAAAGAGCGCCATGGGCAGCGCCAGGACCGCCAGGCAGCACCAGGCCAGGCGGACCACCTCCCAGCCCCAGCGGTGGGCGTCGCCGAGGGCCTCGCGCCCCATGGCCTGGCCCACCAGGCTCATCGCGGCCATGCCGAGCCCGACGCCGGGCAGGATCAGCAGTAGCGAGAGATTGACCAGCACGTGGCCCACCGCCACGCTGGCGGTGCCGATCTGTCCGAGGATCCAGAACAGCACGGCGTAGCCGGCGGCGAACCACAGCTGCTGGAAGGAGTGGGGGGTCGCCAGGCGCAGGGTGGTCGCGTAGGTGAGTCGCCGCGGGAGGCCTTCGAGAAAGCCGCTGCCGACGGCATGCCGGCGGCTGAGCACCGTCCAGATGGCCAGCCCCGTGAACAGCGACAGGCTAGTACCGGCGCCGGCGCCGGCGGCGCCCATGGCGGGTAGTCCCAGGTAGCCGAAGATCAGTCCCAGGCTCGCCACCACATTGATGGCGTGCATCACCAGGATGATGCGCAGGTAGATGCCGGTCTCCTGGATGCCGTTCCAGTAGCCGCGAAAGCAGAAGATCATCGCCACGGCGACGAGCGAGACCACCCGCCAGCGGAAGTACGCCACAGCCACCGCATTGACCGCCGAGTCCTGATTGATCAGCGCCAGTAGCCGCGGGGCCTGCCACAAACAGAGCGCCGTAATGGGCAGCGAGGCGAGGACGGCGATCACCAGGCCGGCATTCAGCGGCACGGCGCGGCGGTCCCAGGCCTCCTCCCCGTGGCGGCGGGCAGTCTGGGCCTGGACGCCGGAGGAGAGGCCGAACACCAGGGCGGTGATCAGGAACATGGCATAACCGCCGATGCCCACGCCCGCCAGCGGCACCTCGCCGAGCGAGCCCACCATGGCGGCGTCGATCAGGTTGATCAGGCTCTGGGAGAGCATGCCGGCCATGATCGGCAGGGCGAGGCGCAGGATCGTCTGTCGGCGGGTGGGCTCAGGCAGCATGGGTGTCCGTCGGGTCAGGGGCCCGCACGGCAGGCCCTCTCGCGGCGTGGGGCGGTCAGGCCGGATCGTAGGAGAGCACCGGGGAGAGCCAGCGCTCCAGCTCCTGCAGGGCCATGTCCTTGCGTTCTGCCAGCGCCTCGACCTGGTCGCGGGTGATCTTGCCGGTGGAGAAGTACTTCGACTGGGGATGGGAGAAGTACCAGCCTGCCACCGCCGCCGCCGGCCACATGGCGTAGCTCTCGGTGAGCGTCAGGCCGGTGTTGGCGGTGGCGTCGAGCAGCCGGAACAGGGTCGCCTTCTCGGTATGATCCGGGCAGGCGGGGTAGCCCGGTGCCGGGCGGATGCCCTGATACTTCTCGGCGATCATCGCTTCGTTATCGAGGGTTTCCTCGGGCACATAGCCCCAGAACTCCTTGCGCACCCGCTCATGGAGGCGCTCGGCGAAGGCCTCGGCGAGGCGGTCGGTGAGTGCCTGGACCATGATGGCGTTGTAGTCGTCACCGGCGGCCTTGTACTGTTCGGCCAGCACCTCGACGCCGTGGCCGGCGGTGACCGCGAAGCCGCCGATCCAGTCGGGCTTGCCATTCTCCTCTCCGTTGGCGTCATGGCGGGGCGCGATGAAGTCGGCCAGGCTATAGCAGACGCCGTCGCGGTTCTTGGTACTCTGCTGGCGGATATGGTGGAGCCGCTCGATCACCTCCGTGCGGCTCTCGTCGGCATAGACTTCGATGACATCGTCATCGACGCTGTTGGCCGGCCACAGGCCGATCACGCCCCTGGCCTGGATGCGCTTCTCGTCGATCAACTTGGCCAGCATCGCCCGGGCGTCCCCATAGAGGTTGCGGGCGGCCTCGCCCACCACTTCGTCGTCGAGGATCTTCGGGTACTTGCCGGCCAGCTGCCAGCTCATGAAGAAGGGGGTCCAGTCGATGCGCTCGACCAGCTCCGCGAGGTCGTAGTCCTCGAACACCCGAAGGCCGGTCATGGCAGGCGCCGGCGGCCTGTAGCTCGTCCAGTCGATGGTGAACTTGCGGGCTCGGGCATCGGCATAGGAGAGATCCGCGGCCTTGGGCCGGCGCTTGGCATTGCGCTCACGCACCGCCTCGTACTCGCTGCGAATGTCCGTTACATAGGCCGGCTTGAGGCTCGGCGAGAGCAGCTTGCCGGCCACCCCCACGGCGCGGGAGGCGTCGGCCACGTAGATCACCGGGTGGGCGTAGCCGGGCTCGATCTTGACCGCGGTATGGGCCTTGGAGGTGGTGGCGCCGCCGATCAGCAGCGGGAGCTCGAAGCCCTGGCGCTGCATCTCCTTGGCGACGTGGACCATCTCGTCCAGCGACGGGGTGATCAGTCCCGAGAGGCCGATGATATCGGCATTCTCGGCCTTGGCCGTCTGCAGGATCTTCTCCGCCGGCACCATGACGCCGAGGTCGATCACCTCGTAGTTGTTGCACTGCAGGACCACGCCGACGATGTTCTTGCCGATGTCGTGGACGTCGCCCTTGACCGTGGCCATGACGATCTTGCCCTTGGCTTGGGTGTCCCCGCTCTTTTCCGCCTCGATGAAGGGTATCAGGTAGGCCACCGCCTGCTTCATCACCCGCGCCGACTTGACCACCTGGGGCAGGAACATCTTGCCGGCGCTGAACAGGTCCCCGACCACGTTCATGCCGTCCATCAGCGGCCCCTCGATCACCTCGATGGGACGCTCCGCGGCGGCGCGCGCCTCCTCGGTGTCCGCCTCGATATAGACCGTCACCCCCTTGACCAGGGCATGCTCGATGCGCTTGTTGACCGGCCAGGTGCGCCACTCCAGATCCTCCTTCCTGGCGGGCCCCGAGCCATCGCCCTTGTACCTGTCGGCGAGATCCACCAGCCGCTCGGTGCTATCGCTGCGGCGATTGAGCACCACGTCCTCGACTGCCTCGCGCAGCTCCTCGGGGAGGTCGTCGTAGACCGCCAGCTGGCCGGCGTTGACGATCCCCATGGTCAGACCCGCGCGGATGGCGTGGTAGAGGAACACCGAGTGGATCGCCTCGCGCACCGGGTTGTTGCCGCGAAAGGAGAACGACACGTTGGAGACCCCCCCCGAGACGAGGGCGTGGGGGAGATGCTCGCGGATCCATTGGGTTGCCTCGATGAAATCCACGGCGTAGTTGTCGTGCTCCTCGATGCCGGTGGCGATGGCGAAGATATTGGGATCGAAGATGATATCTTCCGCCGGGAAGCCGATCTCGTCGACCAGAATGCGATAGGCCCGCTGGCAGATCTCGGTCTTGCGCGCGAAGGTGTCGGCCTGGCCGACCTCGTCGAAGGCCATCACCACCACCGCGGCACCATGGCGGCGACAGATGGTGGCCTGCTCACGGAAGGCGTCCTCGCCCTCCTTCATGGATATCGAGTTGACCACGGCCTTGCCCTGCACGCACTTCAGGCCCGCCTCGATGATCTCCCACTTGGAGGAGTCGATCATGATCGGCACCCGGGCGATATCGGGCTCACCGGCGATCAGGTTCAGGAAGCGCACCATGGCCTCCTGGGACTCGAGCATGCCCTCGTCCATGTTGATGTCGATCACCTGGGCGCCGTTCTCCACCTGCTCGAGGGCCACCTCCAGGGCAGTGGTGAAGTCTTCCTCCACGATCAGGCGCTTGAAGCGTGCCGAGCCGGTGACGTTGGTACGCTCACCGACGTTGACGAACAGCGAGTCGGCGGTGATGTTGAAGGGCTCCAGGCCCGACAGGCGACAGGCCCGCGGGACCTCCGGGACACGGCGCGGCGTCATGCCCTGGATGGCCCGATGGATGGCCGCGATATGTTCCGGGGTGCTGCCGCAGCAGCCGCCGATGATATTGACCAGGCCGCTCTCGGCAAACTCGGCGACGATGGCCGCCATCTCCTCGGGGGTCTGGTCGTACTCGCCGAACTCGTTGGGCAGGCCGGCGTTGGGGTGGGCAGAGACGAAGGTGTCGGCCTTGGTGGAAAGCTCCTCCACATAGGGACGCAGCTCCTCGGCCCCCAGCGCACAGTTGAGGCCCACCGAGAGCGGCCGGGCATGGCGAACCGAGTTCCAGAACGCCTCGGTGGTCTGGCCGGAGAGGGTGCGGCCGGAGGCGTCGGTAATGGTGCCGGAGATCATCACCGGCAGGCGCTCGCCGCGGTCCTCGAACAGCTCCTCCAGGGCGTAGATCGCCGCCTTGGCGTTGAGGGTGTCGAAGATGGTCTCGATCATGATCAGGTCGCTGCCGCCCTCGATCAGCGCTGCGGCGGCCTCATAGTAGTTCTCGCGCAGGGTATCGAAGGTGACGTTGCGCTTGGCCGGATCGTTGACGTCCGGCGACAGCGAGGCGGTGCGCGAGGTGGGGCCCAGTACGCCGGCCACATAGCGGGGCACGCCGGTTTCTGCGGCCACGGCATCGCAGACCGAGCGGGCCAGGCGGGCGGCCTCGCGGTTGAGCTCGACCACCAGCGCTTCCATGCCGTAGTCGGCCTGGGAGAGCTGGGTGCTGTTGAAGGTATTGGTCTCGACGATGTCGGCGCCGGCCTCCAGATACTCCCGGTGGATGCGTGACACCAGCTCGGGGCAGGTGAGCGCCAGCAGGTCGTTATTACCCTTGAGGTCGGAGGGCCAGTCGGTGAAGCGATTCCCGCGAAAATCGGCCTCGGACAGACCGGCATTCTGAAGCATGGTGCCCATCCCGCCATCGAGCATGAGAATCCGCTCGTTGAGGCTGTCGATCAGGGAGGCGGTCTGGGCAGTGGGATGGGCGGCCATGGGCAGGTCTTGTCTCCAGCGAAATCACATCCAGGGGCATGGCCACACGGACGCCTCGGGGCGTCTTCTAACGGGGCGTCTTCTAACGGGGCGGCCAGGAAATGCGCCTATGTTACCAAAAGGCGTCGCCCAGGGGCAGGTTGCGGCACAAAGACCCACCAAATCACTCGGGATTGTCAGCTCCGGTCCGCTGCCTTACCATGGTGGATAGCCAATCCCTGACGCGCGGCCTGCCGAAGGAACGCCCCAGGCCGCAGCCCGACCAGCAAGAGATTTTACAAGAGAGTGCCATGAGCAATCCGATTCAGATCACCGACAGCGCCCAGGACTACCTCGCCGAGCTGCTCGAGAAGCAGAACGTCGAGGGTATTGCCGTGCGCATCTTCATCACCCAGCCCGGCACCCCCTACGCCGAGACCTGCCTGGCCTACTGCCGGCCCGGTGAGGAGGAGCCTACCGATGAGCGTCTCGAATTGCCCAAGCTGTCGGTCCACCTGGACAAGAACAGCCTGCCGTTCCTCGAGGAGGCAGTGGTCGACTTCAACGCCGACCGCATGGGCGGCCAGCTGACCATCAAGGCGCCCAACGCCAAGATGCCCAAGGTCAACGCCGACAGCCCGATGGCGGATCGCATCAATTATATCCTCTACAGCGAGATCAATCCCGGTCTTGCCGCCCACGGTGGCGAGATCAAGCTGGTGGAGCTCACCGAGGAGCAGGTGGCGGTGCTGGCCTTCGGCGGTGGCTGCCAGGGCTGTGCGGCGGTGGACCTGACCCTCAAGGAGGGCGTCGAGAGGACGCTGATGGAGCGCATCCCGGAGCTGGCCGGCATTCGCGACGTGACCGATCATACGGACACCACCAACGCCTACTACCGCTAGGAAGCCCTGATGTCCTGCTAGTCAGTCAGGTGTTTTCTGAAGGCTCCGCTGCGGCGGGGCCTTCGTCGTTCTCGGCGTCCTCTTCTTCTCCCTCCGGCGCAGGCGGGGTCTGCCACAGGCAGCGGTGGAGCTGCTGCTCCAGGTCGCGCAGGCGGCGGGCCTGCTCCTCCAGCAGGCGCTTCTGCTCATCGATGCGCGCCTGCAGCAGGGCCTGCTCGTGCAAACGGGTATCGGCCAGGGTCCTGGCCTGGCGATGCGCCCAGTCGGTCTCCCGATGGTGCTTCTCCTCCTCGGCCAGCTTTCCGCGAACATCCATGAGTTGCTGCTCGAGGCGCTCCAGACGGACGCCAAGTTGCTTCTCCCGCTCCGCCGCGGCCTTCTCGCCGGTCAGGCGCTCCTGTCGTGCCTCGTCCAGCAATCCCATCAGCCGGGCCTCGGCGCTCTCGTGGCGCTGCTCCTCTCTGGTCAGGCGTTCGCGCTGCCGGGTCTCCAGGGCATCCACGGCCTGCTGATGCTCACGCACCTGCTGAGTCATCTCGCCGCGAATCCGCGCCAGCAACCCCTCCAGTTCTGCATGCCGAGTCTCCAGCCGGTGGCTCTTCTCGTCGAGCTGCTCCCGCTGCGCCTCGGCGCGCGCCAGGGCGGTGCTGCGCTCCTCCAGGCGCTGCTCGGTCGTGGCCAGGTGGGCGGCCAGGGCGGATTCGCGCTGCTCGGCATCCTCGGCCTGGCGGCGAGCCCCGGCCACCCGCGTTCCGGCCTCTTCAACGCGGCGATCGGCCTCCTCGCGGTAGTGGGCCAGCGTTTCGTTGGCGCTCTCCTGGGCCTTCTTCCATAGCTCCTCGGCCAGCTCCTGCAGGGCGGCCGGCATGCCGCGGGGCGGCGGCGCGTCACGGTTCTCCTCGCGTCGAGTGCGCCATTCCCGCAGATGGTCGCTGATGGTGGTGAAGCTGCCGGTGCCCAGCACCTCGCGCACCTTCTGCACGCTGGGTGCCTCGCCCCGCGCCAGCAGGTCATCGATCGCCCGCTGCACGTCCTCGTACTGCACACCGCTGCGTGCCATCTCTCTGCTCCTTGCCTGGTGCTGGCCATCGCGGGATTGAGGGCCCGGCGCGGCCGTGAGAGGCGCAGCATAGCCCGAGAAAGGGCGAAAGGGAAGATTATTACATTATATGTAATACGTAAATAACGTTACGATAGGTGCCATCAAATCAAGATTACGCGGCTTATCTTGATTTTCCTTGGGCGGAGTTGGGATACTGAGCGAAGTGAGTGGTGAGGAGTGAAGCGTGAGCAGTGAGCCGATTTCGACAAGCCCTATGTCTGAGCTGGTCGCCTTGCCAGCCGTCGAGCAAGGCTCCCATATCGCAGCCCGCAGCGACGTGGAGGCGGTGGGGCAGTGGCTGGCCGAGTACCGGGCAAGCCATCAGACCCAGCGCGCCTATCGGCGCGAGGCCGAGCGCCTGCTGCTATGGCTGGCGGAGCAGGGCCTGAGCCTCGCCGAGGTGAGGCGTGATCACCTGGACGCCTTCGAGGCCTTCCTAGCCGATCCGCAGCCGCAGGAGCGCTGGATCGGGCCGCCCAGGCCACGCCATGCCGATGGCTGGCGGCCCTTTCGCGGGCCGCTGGCACCCGCCAGTCGCCGCCAGAGCCTGGTGATCCTGCAGGGAATGTATGCCTGGCTCGCTGAGGCGGGCTGGGTGGCGCACAACCCCTTCCGGTTGATGCGCGACAAGCGCCGGCGCCTGGACAACCGCCAGGGCAGCATCGAGCGCTATCTCGAGCACCCGCTGTGGGAGTGGTTCTGGGGCTGGCTGAACCGAGGCATCGACCGTCTGTCGGAGGCGGGCGAGTCACCACGACAGCGCTTCGAACGGCAGCGGCGGCGGCTGGTGTTCGGTTTCGCCTATCTGCTGGCCCCGCGCATCAGCGAGATGAGCGCGGCACGCATGGGAGACTTCCAGCGTCGCGAGGGGCGCTGGTGGTGGCGGGTCATGGGGAAGGGCGGCAAGACGGCGATGGTTCCGGTACCGCCGGACATGGTCGCGCTGCTGATGGAGTGGCGCCTGGCCCTGAAGCTCGCGGCAGAACCGCTGCCGGATGACGCCACGCCCCTGCTGCGCGCCCTGGATGGTCAGCGCGGCCTGGGCGACAACCGTCTCTATCGGCTGATTCGCGATGCCTTTGGCGAGGCCGCCGTGACGTTGGAGGGCGAACTGGGGGAGGGCGGCCGGCTCTGGGCAATGCGCCTGCGCGCCGCCACGCCCCACTGGCTGCGCCATACGGCGCTGACCCATCAGGCCCAGGCGGGGGTGGAGCTGCGCTACCTGGCCGCCACGGCACGCCACTCGCGCCTGGATACCACCGCCCGCTACCTGCACGCCGAGGACGAGGCCTGGCACCGCCAGCAGGAATTGCACCAGCTGACACCCAAGCGTGAGGGGCTTGTCGACGGAACAGCCCCGAGCAACTCGTCCATTCGAGCCGAGCGCGCCTAACCGGGTATAATCAGCGCAACCCTTACCAAGGAGATCCCATGACCACCGAAGCCACCGCCGAGCAGGCGCAGCAGACGCTGCGCGAAGAGTTCGAGATGTTCGACAACTGGATGGACCGCTACCAGTACATCATCGACATGGGCAAGGCGCTGCCGGACTTCCCCGAGGCGTGGAAGAGCGACGAGTTGAAGATCCAGGGCTGCCAGTCCAACGTCTGGATGCACCATGAACGCGACGGCCAGCGCATCCATTTCGACGCCATCTCCGATGCCGCCATCGTCTCCGGGCTGATCGCCGTGCTGATGCGCATCTACAGCGACCGGACCGCCGCCGAGATCCGCGGTACCAGCCCGCACTTCCTGGCGGACCTAGGGCTCGACAAGCACCTCTCGCCGACCCGCAGCAATGGCCTGAACGCCATGCTCAAGCGCATCTACGAGGTGGCGGAGCAGGAAGCCGCCTGAACCTCATGGCTTCTCGCGGCCATCGTCCGGTCCCCTCGGGCGAAAGTCCTCGTCCAGCTCCGGGTCCTCGCGGCAGAGTTGCTCGCTGGGACCGCCTGGCACCGGGTCGATGCCGCCCTCGCAGCCGGGATGGCAGCGAACGATGCGCCGCGCGGCCATCAGACCGCCCCTGAGCGGGCCATGCACCTGAATCGCCTCCACCGTATAGCTCGAGCAGCTCGGCCAATAGCGACAGCGGGGCCCGAGCAGCGGGCTCAGCGTGACCTGGTAGACCTTGACCAGGCCGATCATCAGGAACGCCAGCCCCTGGCGCAGAGCGCGCAGCAGCCGGGCCAGCCAGGCGGCGAGGCAGGGCATCAGGCCTTGCCGTAGAGCGTGTCGGGGTCGATCAGCGGGGCCGTGGTGATGCGTGCCTCTTCGCCCTCCAGGGCCACGTAGAAGCAGCTACGCCGACCGGAATGGCAGGCAGGACCGGTCTGGTCCACCTGCAGCAGCAGGGTGTCGCCATCGCAGTCCAGGGCGGCGGCCCTGAGATGCTGCTGCTGGCCGGAGCTCTCGCCCTTGCGCCACAGCTGGCTCCGCGAGCGGGACCAGTAGCAGACCCGGCCGGTACGCAGGGTCTCCGTCAGCGCTTCGCGATTCATCCAGGCCATCATTAATACCTCGCCGGAGTCATGCTGCTGGGCGATGGCGGGCAGCAGGCCGTCGGCATTGAAGCGGACGGCGTCGAGGATCTCGGCCAGGGGGTGGCGGCTATCGCGTTCGGCCCGTTCCAGGGCCTTGAAGGTATCTTGCATAGCGGGTCCGGTCAGCTGGGGTCGGCTCAGGGGGCGGTGTGACACGCCTCGCAGTGGCCGAGCAGTTCAATGGTCTGGCGCTCAACGCGAAAGCCCAGGTCACGGGCCCGCCGCGAGAGCTGGGCGTTGACGTCGTCCAGGTGCAGCTCTTCGACCCGACCGCAGAGCCGGCAGATCAGCAGCTGGAAGCCGTGCGCATGCTCCGGGCAGGGGCAGGCCACGTAGGCGTTGAGCGATTCGATGCGGTGCACGAGGCCCTGGTCGATCAGGAACTCCAGGGCGCGGTAGACGGTGGGCGGTCGGGCGGCGGCGTGCTCTTCGGCCAGGCGGTCGAGCAGGTCATAGGCCTTCAGACTGCCCGGGGCTTCGGCGATCATCTCCAGCACGCGCCGCCGAATCGGGGTAAATCGCGCGCCGCGCTGCTGGCACTGCTGCGCTGCCTGGTCGAGCAGGGCACGAGAGTCTGGCATGACGACCATCAACTGGCGAAATGGAGAAACTATTCTACGCGTCGGACCCCGGCCCGGCCAGCGAGCGTCAGACGGCCAGGGCGGTCGCGTCGGCGCTTGACTCGAGTTCGCTGCGGCGGGCGAAATGGTGCTGGGCGAAGGCCACGCGCTCCTCGGGGGAGACGCCGGCGGGCTGACGCTCGATCAGGTCGAGGCGACGGCGCAGCCCCTCGCCGTTGGCCATCTGGATGGCCAGGCCCGGACGGGCATTGAGCTCCAGCAGCATGGGGCCATGATCGCGGTCCAATACCACGTCGGTGCCGAGATAGCCCAGCAGCCCAGTCATTTCGTAGCACCCGGCCGCCAGCAGCAGCAGGGTGCGCCAGTCGGGGATTTGCAGGCTGGCCAGCTCGTGGCCGGTGTCCGGGTGGTCGATACGGGTGCGGTCGAACTGCACGCCGCGGATGGCGCTGCCGGTGGCGATATCCAGGCCCACCCCCACGGCGCCCTGGTGAAGATTGGCCTTGCCGTCCGAAGCCGCGGTGGAGAGGCGCATCATCGCCATCACCGGGTAGCCGAGAAAAACGATGACCCGGATGTCGGGGACACCTTCGTAGGTATACTCCGCGAGCCGCTCGTCGAAGTTGATCAGCGCCTCGACCACCGCCACATCAGGGGAGCCCCCCAGGGAGTAGAGGCCCGAGAGGATATTGGAGGCGTGACGTTCGACGTCCTTGAGGGTCAGCCGGACGCCGCTGGGCTTGATAAAGGCGCCATCCTCGACGTGGTCGATCACCAGTATTCCCTTGCCACCGCTGCCCTTGGCCGGCTTGATCACGAACCCTTCGTGGCCGCGAAGCATCTCACGCAGGTGCTTGACCCCGAACTGGGTGGCGACGGTGCCGATCAGCGCCGGCGTGGTGATGCCGTACTCCTGAGCCAGCAGCTTGGTCTTGAGCTTGTCGTCCACCAGGGGAAAGAGGCGCCGATCGTTGTAGCGGCCGATATAGCGGATATTGCGGCGATTCATGCCGATGATCCCCTTGAAGCGCAACTTCCCGGGGGAGGTCCAGTTCCTCATTGTCCAGTTCCACATGACGCTCAATCCTCGCTAACCGGCTTGAAGCGGCGCAGCTCGAGCAGCCGGTAGCCGGTGTAGTTGCCG
This sequence comes from Halomonas sp. HK25, assembly GCF_047795635.1. GTDB lineage: Bacteria > Pseudomonadota > Gammaproteobacteria > Pseudomonadales > Halomonadaceae > Halomonas. The sequence goes on from NZ_CP181044.1 coordinate 2,049,187, forward strand.
AGCAGCAGGATCAGCGCCATCAGGATCATCTGCACCCCCAAAAAGTTGAAGGTGATATGGCGCACCCAGGGGTTGGTCATGGCCAGAAAGGCGATCACCGCGGTGAGCAGGCTACCGCCGCCCTGGATAAGCACCTCTCTGGGGCCTTCCTCTTCCCACAGGATCGACATGCGCTCGATGGTCCAGGAGAGGATGATCATCGGGAAGAAGGTGATGGTCAGCCCCGCATTGAGCCCGAAGCGGTAGGAGAGCACCGAGAACACCGAGATGATGGCGATCACCGTGATGATCACCGCCGAGACCCTCGCCACCAGCAGCAGGTTGAGATAGGAGAGGTAGTTGCGGATCACCAGGCCCACCGCCACCACCAGCAGGAAGCCGACCAGGCCGGTGATCAGGGTAGTCTGGATGAAGGCCAGGGCGATCAGTACCGGCATGAAGGTGCCGGACGTCTTGATGCCCACCAGGATGCGCAGCAGCACCACGACGAGGGCGCCGATGGGGATCAGCAGGATGGTCTGGAACAGCGCCTGTTCCTCGAGGGGCAGGCTATGGATGGAGAAGTTAAGCAGGGTGTCCTCGGCCAGTTGGCTGCGCACCGCGGCGGCCGCCGGCTGGTTACGGTTGAGCATCGAGAAGGTGACCCGCGAGTTGGTCCCTCCCTGGACTTCGAGCACCGCCTGGCCAGAGGCCTCCCAGAACAGCAGATTGTCGGGACGCCCCTGTTCGCCGGTGGTCGGGTCGAACAGGGCCCAGCGCTCACCGTCGAACACCTGCACCCACTGGCTGAGGGTCTGACGGCGGCGGGCGTCCTCCAGCAGCAGGCCGCTGACCTCCCGGGCCGGCACGCCGGCCTGGTTGAGCAGGCGCACCAGCAGCGGGCCGCGCTCGAACTGGGTCAGCAGCAGGCGGGAATTCTCGGCCTGGCGCTCGTCGCCGAAGTCGCGGATCAGCTCACGGGCAAAGGTGAAGCCGTCGGCGCTGCGGTTCCAGGCGCGCTCGATCACCTGGGCCGCTGCGGTGTCATAGGGGCGCTCCCAGATGATGTCGCGGCGCAGTTCCGGGGGTTCGCTCTGTACCGGGCGGGCGTCCGGGGTCGCCAGCATCTGGGTGGTGTAGTAGAGCTGCTGGCTGCCGGTGGCCTCGCGGATCGACCACTGGGCGCGGCGGCCGCCGTTCTCTTCCAGAAAGGCCAGGCCGTAGCCCGGCGAGGCGGTATGCTCGGTGAGCAGTCGGAAGGACTGCTGATTGGACGGCAGCGCCATATTGACCAGCACCGGGCCGTCCTGGGCGGTGAAGTTGACCAGCGCCTCGATCTCCCAGACCTCGCGCTGTTCGCCGGGGGTCCAGGGCACCTCGAGGGCGATGTGGCGTTGTACGCTGAGGCCGATGCCGGCCACCAGCAGCAGGCCGACGAGCAGATAGAAGGGCAGTCGTGACATGGGGCTTCCTTGGCGAGATCAGGAGAAGGAGAGGCCGGGCAGGGAGTCTCAGCGCTCTTCGTCGTCCCGGTCATTCTCGTCGGCTTCGGCCTCGTCGGCCGGGCGTCCGCCGGGGAACTCGGGGCGCTCGTGCAGGTAGGTCTCGGCAACATCGATCACCGCAATATCCATCAGGAAGCGCCGTCCGAGCAGCACCGGGTAGTTGAGATGGGTGCGGTCGTTGAGGGTGAACTCCACGGGTTCGCGGATCGGCCCGAGGGTCATCATCAGGCTGACCACCTGGCGGGTTCCCTCGCCGAATGCCTGCACGATGCGCACCCGGCGCTCCACCGGTGCCTCGATCCACTCATCGCCTGTGCCATCCACGACCACGTCGTCTTCGGTGAGGCCTAGCTTGAAGCGCACCCAGTTGGCGCCGTCGCGCTCGAAGCGTGTGATCTCGCTGGCCGACAGTGACGAGGTATTGGCGCCGGAATCGATCCGCGCCTTCAGATAGGTGCCCACATCGGGCAGACCGATCCATTCGCTGCGGCCGACCACGGTCTTGCCGCCGAGCGCAGGCTCGACGGTGGCACACTCCTGGGTGACCAGCGCCGGATCACTCTCGGCATGTTCCAGACGCTCGACGTCAGCCCGCAGGTGACGCAGCAGGCTGCCGACCTCGCGCACGTCGGCCACCAGCGTCTCCTGACGACGAGCGTTTTCGGTGAGGCTCGCCTGCTGGAGGTCGCAGCGAGTCGCCAGGTCGGTTTCCAGGCGATCAATGCGAAGCGCAAATTCGTCGGGACCCAGCACGGACTCCGTTTCGCCTTGCTCGATGGGCAGGGCGCAGCCGGCGATCAGCAGCAGACCGAGAGAGAGGGCACCGGTGGAGAGCAGGCGTCGTGACATGAGTCGGAGATGTTCCTTGGGTCGGTCGCGTGTCGCGTGATGATAAGGAGTCCCCGGCAGGCTTGTCCAACCGGGTCGGTGTAAATACCCGGAAAACCGAGAGCGGAGTGGGCTGACAAGAGCCGCCTTAGTGTCGATTTAACATAATATACATTATGCGAAGTTGAGGATGAGGGAAGGAGCCGAGGCTGATGTCCTCGAGTTTCCACTGGTTCCGGGTCCTGTCCACGGCTAGGATGAAGAAAACCTTTACACCTGTTTGACGAGGAATTGGCAATGTATCGGAAATTACGGTCTCACCCTCTGCTGATCCCCCTGCTGGCCCTGCCCTTGCTCCTGGCCGGCTGCAGCAGCGACGATATCGACCATTACGCCGACACGACGCCGGTGCTCGATATCGGTGAATACTTCGACGGCCGCACCCGTGCCTGGGGCATGGTGCAGGACTACCGCGGCGAGGTGCAGCGCCGCTTCGTGGTCGACATCGACGGCGAGCACGACGGTACCACCCTGGTCCTCGACGAGCACTTCATCTATGACGACGGCGAGACCGATCGTCGTGTCTGGACCTTCGAGCGTCAGGACAACGGCCGCTGGATCGGCAACGCCAACGACGTCGAGGGTCCCGTGGAGGCCCGCCAGGCCGGCCACGCCTTCAACATGACCTACCGGCTGCCCGTAGAGGTCTCGGGGCGCGAGATCACCTTCACCATGGATGACTGGATGTTCCTGCAGCCGGACGACCGTTTGATCAACCGCACGGACATGAAGAAGTTCGGTATCACCCTGGCGCGGATCACCCTCGTCTTCGAACGCGTCGACACCGGTTCAGACGACGGCGATTCAGAAGACATCGAGTCTCAGGATACCAATGCAGACGCCTCCGACACCTGAGGTGTCGGAGGCGTCATCGTGCCCTGGTCTTGTTCACAGTTGTGGCACAGCCCTGGGCTCAGCCCTCGTCGGAAGGCGCGTAGGAGCCGTCTTCGCGGTGGACTTCCTTGCCGGTCAGGCCCGGCGTGAACACGCAGGCCAGGTGCATGGTCTTGCTGGCCCGCAGCAGGTGCTCGTCATGCTGGTCGAGAATATAGATGTCACCCGGTTTGATCGGCCAGATCTTGCCATCGGCCAGGGTCTCCACTTCGCCTTCCCCTTCGATGCAGTAGACCGCCTCGAAGTGGTGCTTGTAGTGGATATGGGTCTCGGTTCCTTCGTAGATCCGAGTGATATGGAAGGAGCAGTTGCCGCCGTCATCGGCCAGGCTCAGGCGGGTACTGTCCCAGTTGCCGTTCTCGGCCTTGACCAGGCGGTCGGACTTGCGGCATTCCTCGAGATTGCGAACGATCATGGATGATCTCCAGTGGTGTCAATAACAGACCGATGGGCCTCGCCGACCGGTCGTTGAACAGACCGCCCGCGGGCGGTCGTCTCAGACTATCAGCTCAGCGCCTGCCTGGCGCTCTCTTCCAGGATGTCCAGACCCTGCTGCAGATCGTCATCGGTGATGGTCAGCGGGCAGAGGCACTTGACCACTTCGCCATCCTGGCCACTGGTCTCGATGACCAGGCCGTTCACGAACGCCTGATGGGTGATCTTGTCGGCGATCTTGCCGCTGCCCACGTCGATGCCGCGCATCAGGCCGCGGCCGCGCACGGTGGCGTCAATGCCCTGGGTGCCCAGCCAGGCGGCGATCTTGCCGAAGCGTTTGGCGACGATATCGCCCTTGCGCTGCACGTCATTGGCGAAGCTATCGTCGCGCCAGTAGTGGTTCAGGGCGGCGGCGGCGGTGGTGAAGGCCAGCGCAAAGCCGCGGAAGGTGCCGTTGTACTGGCCCGGCTTCCAGACGTCGAGTTCCGGCCTCATCAGCACTTGGGCGAACGGCAGGCCGAGGCCCGAGAGCGACTTGGAGTTGGTGACGATGTCGGGTACCACGCCGGCCTCCTCGAAGCTGAAGAACTTGCCGGTACGGCCACAGCCCGCCTGGATGTCATCGACGATCAGCAGGATGTCATGGGCCCGGCAGATCTGCTCCAGGCGCTTGAGCCACTCGGGGCTGCAGGCGTTGATGCCGCCCTCCCCCTGCACGGTCTCGACGATCACCCCGGCCGGCACGTCGAGGCCGCCGGACTTGTCGGAGAGCAGCTTCTCGAAGTAGTCCAGGGTGTCGGTGCCGTCGCCCAGGTAGCCGTCATAGGGCAGAAAGGTGCCGCCCACGGTGGGCACGCCGCCGGTGGCCTCGCGGAACTTGCGGTTGCCGGTGGTCGCCAGGGCACCCATGGTCACGCCGTGGAAGCCATTGGTGAAGGTGACGATGTTGTGGCGGCCCTTGGCATTGCGCGCCAGGCGGATGGCGGCCTCGACGGCATTGGTGCCGGTGGGGCCGGGGAACTGCACCTTGTAGTCGAGACCGCGCGGCTTGAGGATCACCTCCTCGAGGGTCTCGAGGTAGTGGCGCTTGGCCTCGGTCCAGAAGTCCAGGCCGTGGATGATGTTGTCCTCGGCCAGGTAGTCGAGCAGCGCCTGCTTGATCTGAGGATTGTTATGGCCGTAGTTGAGGGTGCCGGCACCGGCCAGGAAGTCGATGTACTCGCGGCCGTTCTCGTCGGTGAGGCGGGCATTCTTCGCCTTGGTGAAGACCACCGGGAAGGAACGTGAGTAGGTCCGTACGTCGGATTCCATGCGTTCGAGGATCTGGGGCTGCATTGTCGACCTCCTGTCGGTCGGTGAGTCACTGGGATAAAAGACGTGGGCATGCCATGGCCGGTCATGGGACCGGCCATGGCGTCATATGAGAGGTCAGATGCGATCGGTCTGGAAGGGACCGATGCGGACCAGGTTCTCCGGGTCGTGCTCCCCGCCGAGCTGGTCGGTGGAGAAGTACTCGCGGCTGTTGAGCGGTGCCTGCCAGCGGTCGGCGAGGCGGCGAAACAGTCCCCAGGAGGCCTGATTGTCCGGGGTGATGGTAGTCTCGAGGTGGTGTACCTCGACCAGTTCGGGGCGTGAAAAGATGGCCTCGACCAGGCGCCGGGCCAGCCCGGTACCGCGGGCCTTCTCGCCTACCGCCACCTGCCACAGAAAGTAGGTATCCGGCGCGTTACTCTTCACATAACCGGAGACGAAGCCGACGATCTCGCCCTCCTCGTTGGTGGCCACTGCGCAGCTATCGCGAAACTGGGTGGCCAGCAGCAGATAGGCATAGGCGGAGTTGACGTCCAGCGGGGGGCAGGATTTGACCAGCTCGTAGATGCCCCAGCCGTCATCCGGGTTGGGCTTGCGGATGAACAGCGATGTACTCTCGGCGCCGACCACGGCGTCAGCCACACTGGGGCGGGCCAGGTCAGCAGAGGGTGTGAAGGGTACGGAAGTTGTCATCATGGCAGGTTTCGCTGTGCGAATTTGACGAAGATTATACCAGCGCAGGCCGATATTTCAAATTGTCGATTATTTTGGAGGGCCTATTCCATAACAAATAATTATGGACCCTGCCGTTACCGCAGCGGGATCGTCTGCCGGAATCAGGTGGCGTGATGGGATCGGCTCTCCGCTAGATCAGTCTAGCCCAGCCTTGTGACGACGGCAGGCCATAACATCGTCGGGCCACCCTGGGGCGGCCCGACACCAGCTATCATGATGCCGTCGGCATCAGCGACGCGTCGGCGTGCGCAGGGTGACGAACTCCTCGGCCCCGGTGGGGTGGATGCCCACGGTGGCGTCGAAATCGGCCTTGGTGAGGCCCGCACGCACGGCGATGGCGATGCCCTGGATCACCTCCCCGGCCTCCTCGCCCACCATGTGGGCGCCGACCACCACATCGCTTGCGTCGTCCACCACCAGCTTCATCAGGCAGCGCTCCTGGCTCCCCGAGAGGGTGTGCTTCATGGGGCGAAAGTCGGTGACATAGACGCGGATCTCATCGCACTGCTGGCGAGCCTGCTCCTCGGAGAGCCCCACGGTGCCAATGTTGGGGTGGCAGAATACGGCGGTGGCGATATTGCGGTAGTCCAGCGGCGCGGCCGGCGGGGTGTCGCCGAAGTGGTGGGCCACCAGGTGCATCGCCTCGGCCAGGGCCACCGGGGTCAGCTCGGGGCCGCCGGTGACATCGCCGAGTGCCAGGACGGAGGGCAGCGAGGACTCGAAACGATCGTTGACCTTCACATGGCCGCTGTCGGCAAGCTCGACGCCCAGGGCGTCGAGCCCGAGGTCCGCCAGGTGGGGTCGGCGACCGGTGGCGGCCAGCACGGCATCCACCTCGAGCACCTCGCCGCTGGTCAGCGTCACCGCCAGGCCGCCCTCGCTCTGATCGATGCGCTCGATGTTAGTCTCGAAGTGCAGGTTGACGTCCTTGGCGGCCATCTGGTCGCGGGCGAACTCGCGCACCTGCTGGTCGAAGCCCCGCAGGAAGAGATCGCCGCGATAGACCAGGTGGGTCTGGCTGCCCAGGCCGTTGAAGATGCTGGCAAACTCAACGGCGATATAACCACCGCCCAGCACCAGGAAGCGCTCCGGGAAGGCGTCCAGGTCGAACACCTCGTTGGAGGTCAGGGCCAGCTCGCTGCCCGGGAACTCGGGCACCCACGGCCAGCCGCCCACCGCCACCAGGATCTTCGCGGCACGGTGGGTCTCCCCCGCCACCTCGATGGTGTGCGGGTCGAGGATGTGCGCCCGGCCCTGGATCAGGCGCACGCCGGCGCCCTCCAGCAGGCGGCCATAGATGCCGTTGAGGCGCTTGATCTCGCCCACCTTGTTGTCGCGCAGGGTCGGCCAGTCGAACCGCGGCGCCTCGGAGAGCTGCCAGCCGAAGCCACCGGCGTCTTCGAAGGCGTCGTGGAAATGGGCGGCATAGGAGTAGAGCTTCTTGGGCACGCAGCCCACGTTCACGCAGGTGCCGCCGAGATAGCGGTCCTCGGCCACGGCGACCCGGGCGCCGGTGGCGGCCGCGGTGCGAGCCGCCCGCACGCCACCGGAGCCAGCGCCGATGACGAAGAGGTCCCAATCGTACTGGGATTCGGTATTCTCGGACACGGGGTTCTCCTGTTGCTGGGGGGCCAGAGGCCCGATACGTCATGGCGGCATGATAGCAGCCGGGCCTATGCCTCGGCAGGCGGCGATTTGACCCAGCGCGGGCCAACCGGGTAAAAACCTTCGCCAATGGTCGTCTGGCCTCCCGCCCCCACTGACTACGAGCGTCCCGCCATGAACAAGGAAATCGAAGGCCTGCTGGAGAACAACCGCGTCTGGGCCGAGCAGGTCTGCCGTGACGACCCGGAGTTCTTTGCCCGCCTCTCTCGGCAGCAGAACCCCGACTACCTGTGGATCGGCTGCTCCGACAGCCGCGTGCCGGCCAACCAGATCATCTCGCTGCCGCCCGGCGAGGTCTTCGTGCACCGCAACGTGGCCAACCTGGTCCACCACAATGACCTCAACGCTCTCTCGGTGCTGCAGTACGCCGTCGAGGTGCTGGGGGTGAGCCATATCATGGTGGTCGGCCACTACGGCTGTGGCGGAGTGCGGGCGGCGGTTGTCGGAGGCGACAACGGCATGGTCGACATCTGGCTGCACTCGGTGCGCGAACTCTATAGCCGCCACCGCGACTCCCTCGCCACGCTGTCCCTGGACGACCAGGTGGATCGCATGTGCGAGCTCAACGTCGAGGCCCAGGTGATGAACCTGTGCCGCACCAAGATCATCCAGCATGCCTGGCAGCGTGGCCAGGCAATATCGGTGCACGGCTGGGTCTATGGGCTGGCGGACGGCCGGGTCAAGGACCTGGACTGCAGTATCTCCGGGCTCGACCAGGTCGAGGCCCTCTATCGCATCGAGGGCCTCGCCCCGGCCGGCTAGTAGCGGTAGCGTCGGTGACAGCTGCGGCAGGTCAGGCTGAGATCGGAAAGCTCACGGGTCGCCAGGCGATAGTCCTCCGCCTCGGCGGCCTCGCGCAGCGCCGCGACCCGCTCCTCGAGGGCCGCAAAGCCCGATTCGAATTCCTCCCACTCCTCCCAGATGCGCGCCCGGGCCTCCGAGCCCCGCCCGTGGCTGCCCTCGATGAAGGCGGGCAGCAGATGCGCGCCGCTGGCCAGCTCGGCCAACTCCTCCAGGCGCGGCTCGGCGCCGCGGGCATCACGATTGTTGACCAGATCGAAGCGCAGCTGGCGCACCAGGCGCTCGATGCCCTTGAGCTCCTCGCGGCGCCAGGTGACGGCGTGGCGATGATCCTCGAAGCGTGGACCTTCGGCGGCGGGCGTTTCGGCCTGCAGCGGGCCGGCCAGCCCCAGGGCCAGCACGGCAATCAGCGATGTCCGCAGCATCAGCATCCACTCCTCCCCCTATGACTCGTCGCTGCGCATCATGCCAGCCGAACCGAGCCCTGTCTGCCCTGCCCAGTGATCGGGCGGAAGGCTACAATGTGTCAAGCGAATGTCTCGGCACGCCCATCCGGCAAGGAAATCGAGACCCTTGATCGAAGGCGAGCTTCCGGCGCTGCGCCTGACCCGGGAACTGGAGGCCGGTATGGTGGTCACCATGGAGCCGGGGCGCTACGTCATCCCCATGCTGCTCGAGGCCCATCGCCATCGCCAGGAGCCATGAACCCGCCATGATCGGTCAGCTGCATCGCGCCGACTTCGTGCCCCCCGCGGGGCTGGCCAACCGCCATATCCAGACATTGCTGCCTCGTCTGCTGCCGCGGCGCCGACTGCCCCACCGGTGGGAGACGCTGACGCTGCCGGACGGTGACTTCGTGGAGCTTGCCTGGGTGATGCCGGGTCCCGAGGATCCCGCCGCGCCGCTGTTCATCCTCTTCCACGGCCTGGAAGGCTCCTACCACTCCCCCTATGCCCGGGAGCTGCTGGCCGCGGCCAATGCGCTGGGCTGGCGGGCGGTGCTGATGCACTTCCGCGGCTGCGGCCAATCGCCCAACCGACTGCCCCGGGCCTACCACAGCGGCGACACCGCCGACGCCTACTGGCTGATCGGCCAGCTGGCCCACCGCTACCCGCGGGCACTCAAGGTGGCGGCGGGGGTCTCATTGGGCGCCAACATGTTGATCAAGCTGGTGGCCGAACAGGGCGGCGACGGCCTTGACCTGGCCGGCGCCATCGCCATTAGCGCCCCGCTGGACCTGTCGGCCAGCGCCGACTGCCTGCAGCAGGGCTTTACGCGGGTCTACCAACGCCATCTGCTCGCCTCCCTCAAGGCCAAGACGGCCCGCCGGCTGGCTGACTTACCGCTGGATCTTGGCGTCGAACGGCTCGAGCAGCTGCGCACCCTGCGCGACTACGACGACGTCGTCACCGCGCCGCTGCACGGGTTTCGCGACGCCGCAGACTACTACCGCCGTGCCTCGGCGGGCCGCTGGATCGGCGAGCTGGAGCTACCGACCCTGATCCTCCACGCCGAGGACGATCCCTTCATGCCGCCGGACTTGTACGACCGGCTGCCGCCTCCCGGCGAATCGGTGCGGGTCGAGCTCGCCCGTCACGGCGGCCACGTGGGCTTCATGGAGTGGCGCGACGGTCGTCTGCGCTCCTGGCTGGCGCGCCGGGTGAGCCGTCAGCTCGAGGACTGGGCGCCGAGCTTCACCGGCCGGCCTCGGCGCCTCCCCGCCGGGCCGCTGAAGGCGGCCCGATAAAGACTCGTCAGCCCTTCAGCCGATCAGCGAAGCGCTGGGCCAGCTTGTGGCGCTTGGGAGGGATCACGAACTGGCAGTAGGCGTTGCCGGGATTCTTGGTGAAGTAGTCCTGGTGGTACCCCTCGGCGGGGTAAAACGCCTCCAGAGGCGCCACCTCGGTGACGATGGGGTCCGCGTAGTCGCCTGCAAGCTCGGCGATCATCTCGCGCGCCTGCCGGGCCTGGACCTCGTTCAGGGTATAGATCGCCGAGCGGTATTGGGTACCCACGTCGTTGCCCTGGCGGTTCAGTGTGGTGGGGTCGTGCAGGGCAAAGAAGATCGTCAGCAGGTCGCGAAAGCCGATCACCGCCGGGTCATAGGTCAGCTCGACCACCTCGGCATGACCGGTGGTGCCGCGGCAGACCGCTTCATAACGGGGTGCCGGATCCTGTCCCCCGGCATAGCCGCTCACCACCTGCTCCACGCCCTCCACCAGGCGGAAGCTGGCGTCCAGGCACCAGAAGCAGCCACCGCCCAGCACACAGGTTTCCGTCGCCATCTTGTGTTCCCTCCGCGGGTTGTCGTTGAAAGCCATCACTCGGTGATTCTCGGCGGCGTGCCGGGACGGCTGAAGGCATAGACCAGGTCCACCGCCTGGGCCGCCCCGGAAACCGCCTGCAGATAGAGGTTGCGCCACAGGGTATAGCGTAGCGTCAGCTCGGCGATCGGCGAGAAGACCCCGACGCCGTAGCTGATGCGCAGGTCATCGGTGAGCTGGCCGCTCACCACCACCTGGCTTTCGTCGCCGGTGCCGGCGGCTTCCAGGCCCAGGTCGGAGATGCCGAAGGCCTCGCCGATGGCGCCCACGGCACCGCCGGTCTGCCCGAGTGTCAGGCCGATCAGCGCCTGGGTCAGGGCCCCGTCGGTATCGCTGTCGTCCGGGGCGCGGCCGCGCAGCAGGTAGGAAAGCGCCCGCGCCTCGTCCATGGCCGGTTCTGAGAAGACCCGCAGCTGTGGCTCGGCGGCGGTGCCGGTGACACGCAGGCCGGCGATTACGCCGTCCTGGGTGACATTGGGATTGCGCACCGCCTCGAAGTTGAGCAGCGGTTGGTCCGGCGGGCCGCTGAACAGTAGCTGCCCCTCGCGAATCAGCAGGTCCTGGCCGTAGGCTCGGAAGCGGCCGTCCACCAGGCTGACGTCGCCGAACAGCTGCACCGGTCCGCTCTGCTGACGCACCTCCAGGGTGCCGGCCAGCCCCGATTCCAGGCCATAGGCCGCCAGCTGCATATCGGGCCCCAGGCGGAGTTCTATCTGCACATCCACCGCCATGCCGGCCTGGGCCAGGGCCTGGGCGGCATCCGCGCCGGCCTCGCCGTCGGGCATGTCGGCGGCACGTTCGGCCTGGCGCTGGGCGCGCTCCTCATCCCTGCGGGTAATGATGATCTCGTCCGGGCTTGGCGCCACCGCGGAGGGTGGCAGTTCGCCCACCTCCAAGCGGGCCCAGGGCACCCTCACCTCGCCGCGCACCTGCAGCAGCGCCGGGGTCACCAGCACGGTCAGGTCCGGCGCCAGGCGCAGGCGACCGAAGGCCGGCAACACTGCCAGCAGCGGCTGGTCACGGCCATCCAGCGCGATGCTGATGCGCCAGTCGTCGGCGCTGGGCCAGGCGGCATCGCCGCGAATGGCCAGTCGCCCCTCCTCGGCGGCGATGAAGCCGTCGATGCGCCCCTGGTCGCCAGCGAGCTCGATTGCGATCTCCCCGTCGCGAACCTCCACCGGGATATCCGCGCCGCGCAGGCGCAATCCCGCTAGACCGATGCGGCCATTCAGCGCGGGCGTCTGGGTCGTGCCGGTGATGGCCACCTGGCCGTCGAGGCGGCCCTCCAGGGCCTCCATGCCCGCCACCAGCGTGCGGTAGCGGTCCAGGCGCAGGTCGTCCAGGGTCAGGCGGCCATCGAGTCGGCCAACACCCACCGGGTCATCGATGACCAGCACCAGGCCGACACGCCCCGCCTCGGCCAGGGTCAGGTCGAGGTCGACCTCGGCCCGGTCCTGGGTGGCAGAGAGCTGGGCAGAGAGACGAGAGGACGGCAGCGACCAGGGCTGGCCATAGGCATCCAGCCCTTGCAGGGCCAGCTCGCTGGCCAGGCGCAGGTCGGCCTGCCAGGCGTTGCCGCCCTGGCGCCACTCGGCCACCAGGTCGAGCTCGCTTTCGCCCTCCAGGGTCCACTCCTCCGGCACCCACGCCTCGAGCAGTGACATGGGCAGCTCGCGCAGGGTCAGGGCGGCTCGGCCACTGTCGGCTGAGGCCTCCTCGAGCGGCTCGCTCAGGCACAGCTCGCCACCCAGCTCTCGGCGCAGACAGAAGGGCTGCACGGCGGCACTGCCGGCAGGCAGGTTGGCCTCGAAGGCCAGCGGCCCGACCAGGCGAATATCGCCGAAGTCGGTGTCGACCTCCAGCGGCAAGAGCTCGCCGCGGTAGCGCTCGCGGGCGCCATCCAGGCCGCCCTCCAGCGTCAACGCCGCCCGGGAGAGTGGCATGCCGCTCTCGGCCTGGGCCGCCAGGGTCAGGCGGTGGGCGGATAACAGACCCTCGAGCCCCAGGGTGATCTTGCTGAAGCGCTGGCCGGCGGCGTTGAGGCGCTCGAGCTCGAGGCTCACGTTCAGGGCCGGGTCCTCGATGCCGCTGATGTCGGCACTCACGCGCAGCGATGCCACACGATGCTCGGCAAAGGCCAGGTCATCGCCGCTGAGATCGAGGTCGAGTTGTGGCGCTTCCAGGCTGCCGGTGGCGGCGAAGCGTCCGGCCAGGGTGCCGCTGAGGTCGTCATGAAGGCTCGCCAGAGCTGGCATGTTCAGCTCGCCGGCTAGATCGATGACGGCCTCGCCAACCCGCCCCGCGGCGTTCAGGCGATTCTCTCCCTGACGGAAATCGAGGGTCTCGATTTCCCAGCGCATCTCGCTGTCGCCCGCCAGGCGGGCATCCAGGGACAGCGGCAGGTCCTGCAACACGCCGCTGATGGTCAGTGTCGGAATGGCCAGATGCCAGCCCTCGGCGGTCTGGGTGAAGCTGGCCTCGATATCGCCGTCCAGGCGCCCGGTGATGCCCTCCACGAAGCGACCGGGCTCGACATGATCCAGGCGGGCTACCGCCTCTACCGCCAGGGCCTCGGCCCAATCGACGCGGCCGCGGGTCACCAGGGAGCCGCCGGCCAGGCTCACCGAAAGCGGTGTCCAGGCGAAGTGTTCGAGATCGCCGCTGCCGGCCAGAGCCACGCGTGTGAAGGGCACATCGGGCCCCTCCACCATCAGCGAGGTAGCCAGCCGATAGTCGGTCAGGCGGCCCTCGGCGCGCAGGCTCAGCTCCTCCACCAGCCAGGGCTCCGGCGCGGCCTCGTCGTCGGGCATGGCGCCGGGCAGCGGCCACTGCAGCAGGTCGCTGGCCAGCGAGGCGGTGAAGGGCAGCGTCGGCTCGAGGGCATCCAGGCGGGCGTCGAGGGCGGCGTTGACCGGTCCGTCGAGCTCGAGCCTGACCAGGAGGTCGGCCAGGCTGCCGTCCAGGGCCAGGTCGATGCGCTGGCCGGCGAGCTCGGGGAGCTGGTCCGGCAGCCACAGGGCGCTCTGCAGCCGCGCCTGCAGTGGATAGTCGTCGCGCAGCGATACCCGAGCCTGAAGGCGGGCATCCGCATCGCGGCTGCTCACCTCCAGCGGATGAAGCTCCACGTCGTGGCCGCGAGCGGAGAGCGTCAGCGCCAGGCGCTCGATGCCATACTCCACGGCGCCTTCCAGGGCGGTGTCCTCCACCAGGAGCTCCGGCACCTCCAGGCGCAGCGGCAGGCGGATCTCGGGCAGTTCGCGGCGGGGCTGCTCGGCCAGCGGCACGCCGGCCAGTCCCTCGAGCTCGGCGGCCACCTCGGCGGGCAGCGGCGAATGCACTGCGATGGCGGCATCGATGGCCGCGGCGGCGATCCGCGTGCCTACGTACTCGGCCTCGCTCAGGGCGAGCTGGGCCCCCGCCGAGAGGGGCAGTAGCAGCCGGGTGCCGGTCAGACGGGTGGGCAGCAGGGTGACGCTGTCCTTCTCGGCCAGCGCGCCGCTGGTGAAGGTGTCCCAGCGCAGCCGGGTGCCATCGGCCAGCATCACCTCCACGTCGTTGAGCGCCAGGGCGCGCAGTTCGACCGGGAACGGCAGGCGAATCTCTTCCGGCAGCACGCCGGGGGCATCCGGCTCGTCCTCGCTCTCCTCCCCCGCCCCGATCCGGATACGGGCGCCTTCCACGGCCAGGGTGTCGAGACACAGCCGACCCTTCAGCAGGCAGTCATCGCCCCAGGCGAGCTCAAGGCGCTGCAGTGCCACCCGGGCCGGGCCCGCCTCGAGCTTGAAACCGTGCAGCACCAGCCGCTCCAGGGGCGCGCCCTCATGGGACTCCAGGGTATAGAAACCCTGCTGCTGCCCGGCGTCGAGCAACAGCCCAGTGCCCCAGGGGGACAGCGCCAGGCCCAGGGCGAGGATGACCAGCCCCAGCAGGGTGAGCGGCAGCACGATCAGCAGGCGAATCAGGGCCCAGAGCAGGCTCAGAACTCTGGACCGATGGCGAAGTGGATGCGCCACGCATTGTCCTCGTCGTCGAAGGGGTGAGCGATGTCGAAACGGATCGGACCCACCGGCGAGATCCAGCGGACGCCGAGGCCGGCACCGGTATTGAGGTCACCGGGACCCCAGGAGTCGAAGGCATCGCCGGTATCGACGAAGGCGGCGCCCCACCAGTCGCCGGTCACTCGGCGCTGCAGTTCGGCGCTGGCGGTCAGCAGCTGCTGGCCGCCGGTCAGCTTGCCGTCCTCGTTGCGTGGCGACAGGCTCTCGTAGGCATAGCCGCGCACGCTGCGATCGCCGCCGGTGAAGAAGCGCAGCGACGGAGGAATCTTGTTGAAGTCATCGGTCTCCATGGCGCCGATGCCCATGCCGGCCACCAGGCGAGTGTCGTCGCCGAACATGCGGATCCACTGGGTCTCGCCGGTCATGCGCAGAAAATCGGCCTCGGAGCCCCAAAGGCCGTCGGAGACCTCGAAGGCGATGCGCTGACGATCCCCCCAGGTGGGAAAGGTGGGGTTGCGGGTGCGGGTGCGCGACCAGCTGATGCCGGGATAGAGGATCACCACCTGTTCGTCGTCGCCGCCCTGGGTGAAGTCCTCGAAGGTGCTGCGCAGGTAGATCGTCTGCACCCAGCGGTTCTCGAACTCCCAGCGCCGCGCCCCCTCGAGGGTCGCCTCCAGGGAGCGGGTATCCTGATTGTCACGATGGCGAAAGCCGTACTGGAAGCGGTAGCTGTCGCGTAGCGGATCCTCCAGGGGCATGTTGTAGACGCCGGCGAAGCGCTGTTCCGGGGCGGAGATGAAGAGGTCATGGTCCAGCCCGTGGCCATAGCGATTGATCCACGGCTGGTTCCAGGAGAAGCGCAGCCTTGGGCCCACATCGGTGGCGTAACCCACCCCCACCTCGAACTGGTGGCGGTCGGCCGGCGTGAGGGTGACGTCGATGGGCACCTCGGGGGGGCCGCGCCGCACCACTGCGGTGGCGGCATCCACCGCCGCCATCTCCAGGGCAGGTGTGTCGGCCTCAGTGGACGAAACCTCCAGTTCGCCCCACCAACCGTCGGCGTCATCCGCGGCGGCGTCGCGGATCAGTGCCTCACCCTCCATCAGCCTTGGGCGCACGGTGATCGAACCGAACCAGCGGGTCTGGCCCAGCCGCTGGTTGTAGCGGGCCAGATCGCCGGCCAGATAGGGGTCACCGGGGGCGAAGGTCAGCATGTTGCGCAGTCGGTCGTGCTCGATATGGCTGCCGCTCAGGCTGACATTACCGAAGCGATAGCGGGGGCCGCTGTCCAGGGCGAGGTAGAGCCGTGCGCTCTCGGCGAAGGGGCGCACCTCCATACGGCGGTCGGTGAAGCGCCAGTCGAAGTAGCCCCGCTCCAGGGACAGGTTGGCCAGCCGTGCCCGCAGTCGATCATAGGGGGCATGGACCAGGGGGTCGCCCTCGGCCAGCGGAAAGGCGTCGATGGCGTCCTGGAAGGGCGCATCCTGGCGGGCATCGCCGGCCAGGCGAAAGGAGAGGCTCTCGATGATGACGCGGGGGCCGGGGTCGATGGCCAGCTCGATGTGGCGCGGCGGGTCGCGCTCGTCCAGGCGCAGCTGGATATCGGGCTCGTAGTAACCGTAGACCCGCATGGCCTCTCGGGCGCGACGCTGGGCCTCGCCCTCCACCCGGACCCGGCTGAACTGTTCGGGGTCCAGGCCATCCAGATAGTGGCGGATGTTATCGGCCACGTTGCCGTCGACGCCGTCGATGCGCACGTCCAGAGCGGCGGCCCAGCCCGGCATCAGGGCCAGGGCGGCCACCAGAGTCGCGGTTCCCAGGCGTATTCCCACATGATTCTCCATCTCTCGACGCCTTCGTTCCGTGCGACTCGTCTTCTTGCCTCGCCGGCCTGCCTCCCTCAGGGACGCAGCGCCTCGAGGCGCGCACTCAGGGCCAGCTGGGTGCGCCGCAGCTCGCCGATCTCCACCGCCAGGCCGGTGATGCGTGCCGTCAGGGCATCGTCATCTCGGCGATCATCATCCCTTGCCGAGGCAAGGGCTTCAACCTCTTCCCCCAGGGCGACCAGGCGCGCCTCCAGGCCCTGCCACTCCCGCTCGGTGGCCTCCTCGGTCTCGGCGAGGCGTTCGGACAGGGCCTGCTGATCTGCCTCCAGGCGTTCCAGGCCCTCGGCCTGGCCGGTATCGGCGGCAAGGGCGTCGAGCCGCTCGTCCAGCGCCTCCAGACGGCGACGATCCTGCGCCTGGGCCTCGACCAGGTCGGACAACCGGTCACGCTGGGCCTCGAAGGCATCGCCCAGTGCCGCCCGCCCCTCGGCGCCGGCACGCTCCAGGGCATCCAGGGAGACCTGGGTCGCCGCCAGCATCGCCTCGCGGGTGGCGGCGGCTTCGGCGATACGTACCAGACGCTGCTGGAGGGCGTCATGACGAGCCTCCTGGGCGTCCAGCCCGGCGGCAAGATCCTCCTCAAGCACCGCCAGCAGGCCATCATGGGCCTCGTCGCGGCGCTGCTGGGCGGTCAGGCGCTCCTCGAGGTGAGTCAGTGCATCGCCCTCCCCCAGCGCCGCATCGAAGCGCGCGTGGACGTTGGACAACTCCCCCGAGAGCCGAGCCAGCTCGGTGTCGAACCGCGCTCGCTCCTCCCAGGCCAGATAACCCGCTCCGCCTCCGGCGGCGATCAGGCCAAGCACCAGCAGCCACAGCGGCCACACCCTCGGTGGCGGCGGCCCGCGCCGGCCCCGAGAGGCCAGGCTGGCCTCGGGGTCGGGCACGATGGACCCGGGATGGCGACGGTCCTCATGGCGATCAGCCATGCTCAACTCCTTCTCAGGCGGTGGGCGCGGGGCGCAATTGGCGACCCCTGCGACGGGTGCTATGATGCCGCGGCACCCTGTACAGCGTCGCTGTAGTGTAAGGTTTTTTTGCCCCACGGCGCACGGGGTCCGGCCAACGGAGCGGCCCCCTTGAAGTCCAGGCAAGGAATACCCACCATGGACGACTGCTGTGACTCACTGTGACGACCGAGGAGAACCTGAATGGCATTTGAACTGCCCGCCCTGCCGTATGACAAGAACGCACTCGAGCCGCACATCTCCGCCGAGACCCTCGAGTACCATTACGGCAAGCACCATCAGGCCTACGTGACCAAGCTCAACGAGCTGACCGAAGGCACCGCTGATGCCAGCAAGTCTCTGGAAGAGATCATCAAGTCCTCCTCCGGCGGCCTGTTCAACCAGGCGGCCCAGGTGTGGAACCACACCTTCTACTGGCACTGCCTGGCGCCCAACGGCGGCGACGAGCCCACCGGCCCCCTTGCCGAGGCCATCAACGCCAAGTTCGGTTCCTTCGACAAGTTCAAGGAGACCTTCAACGCCAACGCCGTGGCCAACTTCGGTTCCGGCTGGACCTGGCTGATCAAGACCGAGGATGGTGGCGTCGACATCGTCAACACCAGCAACGCCGATACCCCGATCGCCCACGGCCAGACCCCGCTGATGACCATCGATGTGTGGGAGCATGCCTACTACATCGACTACCGCAACGCCCGCCCCAAGTACCTGGAGAGCGTGTGGAACGTGCTGAACTGGGAATTCGTTGCCCAGAACTTCGCCGGCTGATCGGCGATCACGTCGGGCGTCGTTGACGCCCAGCAGACAGGAGCGGCCCCGCCATTGGCGGGGCCGCTTGCGTATACGCCGGAAACTTATCCGATCAGGAACCTATGCGGGGAACCTCCTGAGTGCCTTCAGGGATCCGCACGGCGGCCGATCCCCCGATAGTGAAGCCCCTGGGCGGCCACCCATCCCGGGTCGTAGATGTTGCGGCCGTCCAGCAACATGCCCTCGCCCAGCAGGGCGGTCAGCCGTTCCCAATCGGGGTTCCAGTAGACCTTCCATTCGGTCACCAGCATCAGCGCACAGGCACCCTCACAGGCGATGAGGGGGTCGCCATCAAACACCTCCAGCAGCGGCTGCTCACCTACCTCATCCAGCAGCGCCGGAATCGCCGCGGGGTCGTGGAGACGCACCTTCACCCCCGCTGCCCAGAGGGCACGCAGCAGTCGTAGAACGGGGGCGTGATCGATACGCGCAGTGCCGGGCTTGAAGGCCGCGCCCCAGATGGCCACGGTGCGCCCTTCCAGGCGTCCATGGAAGTGGGCCCACAGCTTGCGGAACATCGTCTCCTTCTTGTGCTCGTTGATGTCGAGCACTTGTTCGAGCAGCGCCGAGCGGCGCCCGCTGGCGGACTGGACATCGGCCAGGCGCATCAGGTCCCGGGAGAAATTGGGGCCGCCGAAACCGCAGCCGGGGTAGAGATACTCGTAGCCGATGCGCGAATCGGCGCCCATGCCCTGGCGCACATGCTCCACGTCGACGCCCAGGCTATCGGCCAGGCCGGCCATCTCGTTCATGTAGCTGATACGGGTGGCCAGCATGCCGTTGATGGCCAGCTTGGTGAGCTCGGCGGCGCGGCGCGGCATGCGCTGGATCACCTCGCTGCGGCGATTGAAGGCCCGCAGCAGCTCACGCATCCGCACTTCGGCGGCGGCATCGTCGCAGCCGAGCAGCCAGCGCGCCGGCCGGGTAAAGGTGTCCCAGGCTCGGCCCTCTTCCAGCAGATCCGGCAGAGAGACCGTCCGGCCGCCGCCGCCAAGCTGGGCCTCCAGGCGCTCGGTCTCGCCCACCGGGAAGGTGGAGTTGTTGACCACCAGCAGCTCCCCGGACACAGCGGAGAGCGCCGCCAGCAGCTCGCCCAGGTCGCCGCGTTGCCCGGGCGAGACGGCCAGCCAGACCACCTCCTGGTCAGCGGGGCATCCCGCTTCGAGGGCGTCAACGAGTTGCAGGCTGCCGCTGTCACGAGCCTCGGCAAGCTGGGCCAGCAGGCGTGGTTCGCGTCTCAGCCAATCGGCGTGCTCGAGCTGCGCCCAGGGCGTATCCGGGTGGGGGAGCCAGGTGACGCGGTGGCCCACCGAAGAGAGCGCGGCGGCGGCGGTGGCCGCGGCCAGTTCACTGCCGTGAATCAGTACTCGCATGACGTCAGACCTCGCCGGCGTAACGGGTGAGCAGCTCGCGGAAGCCTTCGCCGTAGCGGGCATGGCGCCGCCCGTAGGCGAGGATCGCCTCCAGGTAGCCGAGCTGATGGCCGCAGTCGTAGGTCTTGCCACGCATGCGGAAGGCGTCGACACCCTCGCGCTGTCGGAGGGTCTCGATGGCATCGGTGAGCTGGATCTCGCCGCCGGCACCGGGGGGCGTCTCGGCCAGCAGCTTGAAGATGCTGCCCGGCAGCGCGTAGCGACCGATCACCGCCAGGTTGGAAGGCGCGGTCGCCACCGCCGGCTTCTCCACCACGCCATCCAGCGGGCGAGAATCGCCGGGGGCGGGCATCTCGCCGCCGGTATCCACGATGCCGTACTTGTAGGTCAGCTCCCGCGGCACCTCCTCCACCATCAACTGGGCGCGGCCGCTGGCATCGAAGGCATCGAGCATGCAACCCAGGTCGTTGCGCGCGAGACCCTCGCCGTCGTCCACCAGCACGTCGGGCAGCAGCACCGCGAAGGGGGTGTCGTCGCCCAGCACAGGACGGGCGCAGAGCACGGCGTGGCCGAGCCCCAGCGGTTCAGGCTGACGCACGCTGATGATATTGACGTCATCCGGCACGATGCTGCGCAACTCGGCGAGCAGCTCGTGCTTGCCTTTGGCCTCCAGGCTCGCCTCCAGCTCGAAATGCTTGTCGAAGTGGTTCTCGATGGCCGCCTTGCTGCCATGAGTGACCAGCACGATGTCGCGGATACCGGCGGCCACCGCCTCCGCCACCACGTACTGGATCACCGGGCGGTCGACGATGGTGATCATCTCCTTGGGAATCGCCTTGGAGGCCGGCAGGCAGCGGGTACCGAAGCCGGCGACGGGAAGCACGGCCTTCTTGATCATGGTGAAATCCTTGTCCATAGCGTCATCGTCAGTGGGTGTCGGCGCGCATGGCAGGCGCTGTGGCAGGCCCACCCTGTCGCGTCGGGTGACTCCCGGCCTCTGCCATGGGAATGCGGCCTCGAGAGCGGGTAGAATACCCATCATGATACCGGACGAGCTTCGACCTGCCACTGTGTCGGCTCGGCAACAACTTAAATTCAAGAAAGCATCTTGATGTCAGAATGGAGAGCTCCGATGGGCGCAATGCAAACGCAGGCGGGTAACGTGGATCCCGGCGAGATCGCCAAGTTCGAGGCCCTGGCCAGCCGCTGGTGGGACCCGGAGAGCGAGTTCAAGCCGCTCCATGAGATCAATCCGCTGCGCCTGGACTTCATCGATGCCCGCGCCGGCCTTGCCGGCAAGCGGGTGGTGGACGTGGGCTGCGGCGGCGGCCTGTTGGCCGAGGCCATGGCCCACCGCGGTGCCCGGGTCACCGGCATCGACCTGGGCGAGGCCCCCCTGGCGGTGGCTCGGTTGCATGCCGAAGCGAGCGGCGTCGAGGTCGACTATCGCCGCGTCAGCGTGGAAGCGATGGCCGGGGAGATGCCCGGCGAGTTCGACGTCGTGACCTGCCTGGAGATGCTCGAACACGTCCCCGACCCCGCCTCGGTGGTGCGCGCCTGCGCCGCCCTGGTCAGGCCCGGCGGCCAGCTGTTCTTCTCGACCCTCAACCGTAACCCCAAGGCCTATGCCCTGGCGATCCTCGGCGCCGAATACGTGCTGCGCTTGCTCCCCCGCGGGACTCACGACTACGCGAAGTTCATCCGCCCGGCGGAGCTGGCCGCCTGGTGCCGCGCGGCGGGCATCGAGGTGCAGGAACAGAGCGGCCTGGTCTACAACCCGTTGACGCGGCGTTACCGCCTGCATCCTACCGACGTGTCGGTGAACTACCTGATGCACTGCCGTCGGGAGGCCGTGTGAGCGCCATCCCGCAGCCAGCGGCCCTGCTCTTCGATCTGGATGGCACCCTGGTGGACACCGCGCCGGATCTGGCGCGGGCCACCAACGCCCTGCGCGCCCACCACGGGCTCGCTCCCCTGCCCTATGCGGTGATTCGCGCCCAGGTCTCCAATGGCGGCAGCGCCCTGGTGACCCTGGCGCTGGGCCTGGCCAAGGAGGCGGCGGGTCACGACCTGGCGCGCACCTTCCTGCTGACCGCCTACGGCGAGGCGGTAGCCGACGAGAGCCGGGTCTTCCCTCCCCTGTCGTCTCTGCTGAACGCCTGGGAGGCCGCTGGCCGGCCTTGGGGCATAGTCACGAACAAGCCCCGGGCCTATGCCGAGCCGCTGGTGGAGGCCCTGGCCCTGGCGCCGTGGGTGCTGCTGTGCGCCGATGACCTGCCGGTGAAGAAGCCCGACCCGGCCCCGCTGCTTGAAGCGGCCCGTCGCCTGGGGGTGGCGCCACACGACTGCTGGTACCTGGGTGATCACGAGCGCGACATGCAAGCCGCCCGCGCCGCCGGCATGGCGGCGGTGGCGGTGGGGTGGGGCTACGTGGAGGAAGGCGACGACTATCGACGCTGGCCTGCCGATCTCTGGTGCGAGACCGCAGAGGCTCTGGTAGCGGCCATCGCCTCGACTGAGATAGCTCCCACCCGCTGACCAGAAATTTGATCTGGTCTCACCTCACGCCGACCACGATAATGGTGTAGATGGCAGCCGAACGTGGCTGCTAGTGGCATGCGCTCTGGCGGAGGGGGCCCGACGATGAAGCGCTGTCCGCACTGCGCAGGCTATGGCATCCACAGGAACCGCCGCGCGCTTTGGCGACGCTTGCTCAGACGGCCCCGTACCTACCGCTGCATCGACTGTGGCATAACCTTCACACGACGGACACTCGAGACGTCGGGGCCGGTCACGCAGGCTGACCATCCCGCCCGGGATATAGAGACGGACGAGGCGTCGAGGGGGGCGCGCCTGCCAAGGCCCGCCGGTCCGAGACGCTTCGCACACCTCGCTCAACATGGGGCGCGTCTTCTCGACCACGCCTGCGGCCTGGTTGGGCGGGGTACCCGCACTCTCAAGGGCCTCCTGCAGGGAGCCGGATTGACACCCATCCCGGTATGGGTCATCAAACAGGTCGATACCGACCTCCTCCACCTCTGTGGCATCGGCACCCTCTATCATCCCCGGCAGCGGCCCTGGGTTGCCCTGAGCGACCTGAGGCATCACCGTTACCAGGGCGGCGTGCGGCTCGGAAAAACCGGCATCGTGCTCAACAGCCGTCTGTTTGCCGCCCTGGTTCCGCTCGAGGCGCTCACCCTGCAGGGCCCGACGCTGGCCCGCTGGGAGGGGCGAGACTGGCGTGTCTCCCAGGTGCCGCGTCGCAGCTGGGAATACGAGGGGCGGCTGGTGGTGGATCGTGAGGCAGATGGCGAAGGCGAAGGGGAGCGACTGATCAGCGGTGAAGACGTCTCGCGGATCCGTGACAACATCGACCCTCAGGCCGCTGAGCCCGGCATTGCCGTCTTCCAGCAGGGCATCGGTCGCGGAGGCAGCTACCGGGCACGAGGCCCCATTCGCCGGCGGGATTCATGATCGGGGCGGCTGGGCGTCGAACTGCTCGCCGTTGTGGCCGCGGCTCTCCGGGCCCATCAGCCACAGGTAGGTGGGCATGATCTCCTCGGGGGTGCGCAGGCTCTCCGGCAGCTCGCCCGGATAGGCCTGTTTGCGCATCGGGGTGCGGGTGGCGCCAGGGTTCAGGGTGTTGGCACGCACGTTGCCCAGGTGCTCAAGCTCATCGGCAAGCACCTCCATGAATCCCTCGATGGCGAACTTGGAGACCGCATAGGCGCCCCAGTAGGCACGCCCCTTGCGGCCGACGCTCGAGGAGGTGAAGACCAACGAGGCGTTCTCGGAGGCCCTGAGCAGCGGCAGCAGCGCCTGGGTCATCCAGACCGGGCCGTTGAGGTTGACCTGCATCACCTGCTCCCACAGCTCCGGGTTGTACTGCTCGAAGGGCGTGATACGCCCGAGCAGCCCGGCGTTGTGGAGGATGCCATCGAGCCGGCCGAACTCCTTGTCCAGCGTCTCGGCCATGTCGTGGTAGTCCTTGAGGGTGGCGCCCTCGAAGTTGAGCGGGAAGATCGCCGGCTGAGGCCCTCCCGCGGCCTCGATCGCGTCGTAGACCTTCTCCAGCTTGGCGATGGTGCGTCCCAGCAGGATTACCGTGGCCCCGTGACGGGCAAAGGTCAGGGCCGCAGCCCGGCCGATACCGTCGCCCGCCCCGGTGACCAGGATGATGCGTCCCTGGAGCAGGTCGGCGGGCGCCTGGTAGTCGATCTTGCAGGTCGTCATGGGGTCTCCTTGGTGATCAGTTCCCGGCCTGGCGCAGGAAATCATTGGCCAGCCCCGCCGCGGTGCTCTCCGGGTAGTCGTCGCGCACGCGCTCGAGCAGCTCGCGGCTGGCCTGGGGATCGCCCTGGCGCGCCTTGAGCAGGCCCAGCTTGTACATAGAGTCCGGCACCTTGTTACTTTGCGGGAAGTTGTCGAGCACGGCGCGGAACTCGCGCTCGGCGTCATCGAGGTCACCCTCGGCGGCGTGCAGCTCACCCAGCCAGTAGTAGGCGTTGGCGGTCAGGCTGTTATCGGGATGCTGTGTCACGAAGCGCTCGAAGGCGCTGATGGCCTCGCCGAACTCCCTGGCCTGGACCCGGGCAAACGCCTGCTGATAGGCCTGCTGGGCCTCGGGGCTGGCGCCACTGGGCGAAGGCGCCTGGGCCACCTGGCGAGCGGCGTCTTCATCGACCTGGGCGGTGGCATCTCCCCCCACGCCGACCGGCGCCGAGACGAGGCGATCCTCGAGGTCCAGGTACTGGTCGCGGGTCTGGCGGCGCAGCTGCTCGAGCTGGTGTCGCAGCTCCTCGACCTGGCCACGTAACTGACGTATCTCCTCCTCGTGCTGCTGTACCTGGTTGAAGATCACCAGGGTGCCGCCCGCCGCCTCGCGGGTTTCCGTCTGCTGATAGAAGGAGCGCGGCTGGGCAGTGAGATCTTCGACCACCGGCTGCTGCGCGACTGCGGGAAGCCATACGGACAGCGGGAGCACCAGGGCTCCCGCGCCGCACAGTCCTTTCAGACCGTGTTTCATGTGTGTCTCCATCGACGCGGGTGCCGACGACTCAGTAGGCGAAGACGACCCGACGGTTCTGGGCGTAGGTTTCCTCGTTCTGACCGCGGGCGGCAGGACGCTCCTCGCCGTAGCTCACCACCTCGACCTGGGAGGGTGACACGCCCTGCACGGAGAGGAAGCGCTCCACGGAGCGGGCGCGACGCTCGCCCAGTGCCATGTTGTACTCGCGGGTGCCTCGTTCGTCGGTATGGCCCTGCAGGACAACGCGGGAGTTGCCGTTCTCGCTCAGGTAGCGAGCGTGGGAGGCCAGCACCGGCTCGAACTCGCTGCGGATACGGTCGCTGTCGAACTCGAAGTAGATGGTGCGCTGCTGGGGGATGCGGCCGTCGGCCTCCTGGCCAGCGGCACCGCTGCCAAAGCCGGTTCCACCGACCTGGCTGCCGGAGACGCCGCTGCCGGCCGCGCCGCTGCCGGCGCCACCACGAGTACCGTCCATGGACCCGTCCTGGGTCCCGCCACCACTGGAACAACCTGCCACGAAGGCCAGAGACAGAGCGACCGCCAGGGTCCTGGCGAAGGGCTTGAGTTGCATTGTGTTACTCCTTGCTGAATCGAAGGGCACGAACATCACTGTGGTCAGTTGAGGAAGGGGGACCATGCGGGTTCACGCACGTCACCCGATGCGGAAGGCAGCCGGAAGGACGCACGCCCATCGGCGGTAACTGCCCCCAATACCCCGTTGTTACCCTGCTGGGTGGCGAAGATTACCATGGTCCCGTTGGGCGAAACACTGGGAGATTCATCAAAACGAGACTCGCTCAGCACAACCAGGCGTCCGCTGTCCAGGTCCTGGCGCGCGACTTGAAAACCATTACCGGAACGGTGGATCAGGAAGATTGCCTCCCCATCCGGCGAGAAGCGCCCGCGGGCATTGTAGTTGCCGGTGAAGGTGAGCCGCTGCTGCTGGCCGCTGGCGAAGTCGTGGCGGTAGAGCTGCGGCCCGCCGCTGCGATCCGAGGTGAACAGCAGGCTGCGACCGTCGGGCGCCCAGGACGGCTCGGTATCGATGCTGGAACTGTTGGTGATGCGATCGAAGCTGCGCGAGGCGATATCCATCACGTAGATCTCCGGCTGGCCGTCCTTGGAAAGCGACATGGCGATCCGGCGACCATCCGGGGACCAGGCCGGCGCCCCGTTGATCCCCTGGAAGGAGGTCGCCCTCACCCGCTGGCCGGAGTTCAGGTCCTGGAGGTAGATGGCCGGACGCTCGGTCTCGAAGGAGACATAGGCCAGGCGGCGCCCGTCCGGCGACCAGGCCGGCGACAGGATCGGCTCCCGGGAGCTCAGCACCTGCTGGCTGTTGCGCCCGTCGGCATCCGCCACGTAGAGGGTGAACTGCATGTTGTCACCCACCCCCTGGGCCGTCACGTAGGCGATACGGGTCGCAAAGGCGCCGCGGATCCCGGTGATCGCCTCGAAGATCTGGTCGCTGATGTAGTGGGCGGCGCCGCGCAGCTCATTCTGATCGGCGGTGACCACCTCGCCCAGCATGCGGCGCTCACCGCTGACGTCCATCAGCTCGTAGCGCAGGCGGTAGCCGTTGCCCTCTCGGCTGGCGCGCCCCACCACCAGATAGCGCACGTCGAGGCTACGCCAGTTACCGTAGCGCACCTCATCGCTCTCGCTGGGGCGGTCGAGCATCTGGCGGCGCGGCAGCGGGTCGAAGTAGCCGCTGCGCTCCAGGTTGTCGTGGATCACCTGGGCGACGTCCTCGGGGAAGTCGTCGCCACCGGCGAAGGGCACCACCGCGACCGGGGTGGCCCGATCGCTGCCGCGGGTGATCTCGATGGTCAGGTTGGCCTGGGCCAGGCCGCTTGACATCAGCAGCATGGCGGTCAGCCAGGAAGTGATAAGAGCTTTCATCAGCGCACGTCTCCCGGTGTGAAACGCAGATTGAATTGACGGTAGTCCCGTTGCAGGTTGGCTGGCAACTGTCGCAGTTCGGCGAAGGGTGCCGCCGCCTCCACCGCCTGGATCGCCGAACGGTCGAAGGCACTGTCGCCGCTGCTACGGGTGATCGAGGCGCCGAACAGCTCGCCGGAGGGGCCGAGGCGCACCGCGATGTCGGCAGTTGCACCGCCCGGCACGTTGGGGGGTATCACCCAGGCCTGCTCCACCGCTCGGCGCACCAGGCTGATGAAACTGTTGGCGGCCTCCTGGCCCTGACGCGCATTGGCGACGGCATCGCTCTCGCCCTCGATGGCGCGATCGAGACCCTGGCTGGCGGCCTCGGCGGCACGCCGTGCGGCCTCCTCGGCCTCGCGCTGGCGCTGGCGTTCGGCTTCCGCCTCGGCCTGACGCTGGCGTTCGGCTTCCGCCTCGGCCTGACGCTGGCGTTCGGCTTCCGCCTCGGCCTGGCGCTGGCGTTCGGCTTCCGCCTCGGCCTGACGCTGGCGTTCGGCTTCCGCGTCGGCCTGGCGCTGACGCTCGGCTTCCGCGTCGGCCTGACGCTGGCGTTCGGCTTCCGCGTCGGCCTGGCGCTGACGCTCGGCTTCCGCCTCGGCCTGGCGCTGACGTTCGGCTTCTTGCTCGGCCTGGCGCTGACGTTCGGCTTCCGCGTCGGCCTGACGCTGGCGTTCGGCTTCCTCCTGCTGAGCGCGCTGTTCTTCACGCTGCTCTTCACGTAGTTCTTCACGTAGCTGGGCCTGGCGCTCGGCCTCCTCGGCGCGGCGGCTGGCATCGGCCTCGGCCGCACGGCGAGCCTCCTCCCGCGCCTGCTCCTCCGCCTGGCGCTGAGCGTCGCGTTCTGCTTGCTGGGCCGACTGCTCGGCGGCGGCGGCTTGCTCTGCCTGGCGCGCGGCCTCTTCGGCCTCGCGCTGCTCGTCCGCCTGGCGCTCCAGGGCACGGGTCCTGGCCGCCTCGGCGCGCTGGGCCTGGTCGGTCACCGTCTCGGTGCTGACCAGGGTCGCCTGGACGATGGAGGAGGAGGTCGGGTCCGGTTCGCTGGTCGGCAGACTGATCACACTGAACAGTACCACCACCACATGCAGCGCCACCGCCAGGATCGTCGGCAGGCCGTACCCCACCCGTGGGTCGTGTCTGGCCATCGATAGTCCTCAGCCTTCCCCGCCGGGTGGTTCGGAGATCAGCCCGACATTGGAAACGCCGGCGACCTGCAGGGTGCTCATCAGGGTGACTACCGCCCCATATCCGACATCCTTGTGCCCTTTGACGAGAACAGGGGTGCCCGGACGGCGCTCGAGCAGGATGATCACCCTGTCTGCAATCTCATCAAGACTAATCGGTGACTGATCATCCTCTCCGATCGAGAGATAGAATCTACCCTCCCTATCCACAGTCGCGATGATGGGATCACTGTCGTCGGTACTCTCGATGGGCTCGGAGGTGACCTGAGGAAGATCGACCTGCACGCCCTGGGTCATCATGGGCGCCGTGATCATGAAGATCACCAGCAGCACCAGCATGACGTCGATGAAGGGCACGACGTTGATCTCGCCCATGGGCTTGCGCCCGCCGCCGCGATTGAAAGGTCCATGCATGGCCAGACTCCCTCAAGCGGCGCCGGATTCGACCCGGCCCTGCAGGTTGCGGTGCAGAATGGAGTGGAACTCCTCGGCGAAGTCCTCGTACTTGCCCAGCATGCGACCCGATTCGGCGGATAGCCGGTTGTAGAAGATTACCGCGGGGATCGCAGCGAACAGGCCCATGGCGGTGGCGATCAGCGCCTCGGCGATCCAGGGCGCCACGGTGGCAAGCGTCGCCTGCTGGGTCATGGAGAGCGCCTGGAAGGACCCCATGATGCCCCACACGGTGCCGAACAGGCCGATATAGGGGCTGGCCGAGGCCACGGTGGCCAGGAACACCAGATGCAGGCTCAGGCGTTCCTCCTCCCGAGACCAGGCGACCCGCATGCTGCGCTGGACGCCGTCGAGGATCGCCTGGGGGCTGCGAGTCTTGGGCAGCAGGCGGTTGAACTCGCGGAAGCCGGCACGGAAGACGTGCTCGGCGCCCTGGGTCTCCTGCTCCGCCGGGGTCTCCCGGTAGAGCTCGTTGAGGTCGACCCCGGACCAAAAGCGCTCCTCGAAGGCCTGGTGGGTCTGGCGGGCGCGGCGCATCACGAAGGTACGCTGGAAGATCACGACCCAGGAGAGGATCGAGCCCACCGCGAGCAGCAGCATGACCAGCTGCACCACGGTACTGGCGCTCATGATCAGGTGGGGTATGGACATGGAGTCGTTCACGGGCATCCTCGTCAGTCTTGCGGTTGGGCAGAGGGTTGTGACAGCCGAGCGGCCAGGGCCGGCGGCCAGGGGACAGGCTTGAGGCGCGTCGCATCGATGCAGGCGATGTCGACCCGCGCCTCGCACAAGGGTTCCCCGCGACGGCTCACGACCTGGGCAAACTGCAGCCGGACGCGGCCATGGGAGCGGATCTCGGCGCTCACCTCGAGCGCGTCGTCCAATCGAGCGGGCTTGGCATAGCGGCACTCCAGCCGGTGAACCACCAGCTGGACGCCGGATTCGAACAACTCGCGCTGGGTGATCCCCAGCGCGCGAAGCCACTCGCTGCGTGCCCGCTCCATGTACTTTAGATAGTTGACGTAGTAGACGATGCCACCGGCATCGGTGTCCTCGATGTAGACGCGCACGGGGAACTGGAAGCCACTCACGGGCGGGTCTCCCCGGCGGCATCTGCGGCATTCCCGGCGGGCGCCAGGCCGAAGTGCAACCAGGCCTGGCGGGTCACCACCCGCCCCCGGGCGGTACGCATCATCAGCCCCTGCTGGATCAGGAAGGGCTCGATGACGTCCTCGATGGTGTCGCGCTCCTCGCCGATGGCGGCGGCCAGAGAGTCGACTCCCACCGGGCCGCCGTCGAACTTCTCGATCATCGCCAGCAGCAGGCGGCGGTCCATGTGGTCCAGGCCGTGATGGTCGACGTGCAGCATGTCCAGCGCCCGGTCGGCGATCTCGGCGTCGATGCGACCGCTGCCACGCACCTCGGCGTAGTCGCGCACGCGGCGCAGCAGGCGGTTGGCGATGCGCGGCGTGCCCCGCGAGCGGCGGGCTACCTCCATGGCGCCCTCGCTGTCCGTCTCGACCCCCATCAGCCGCGCCGAGCGGGTGACGATCTCGGTGAGTTCGCCGATGGCGTAGAACTCCAGGCGCTGGACGATACCGAAGCGGTCGCGCAGCGGCGAGGTGAGCAGCCCCGCCCGGGTGGTCGCCCCGACCAGGGTAAAGGGCGGCAGGTCGAGCTTGATGGAGCGCGCCGCGGGCCCATCCCCGATCATGATGTCGAGCTGAAAATCCTCCATGGCGGGATAGAGGATCTCCTCCACCACCGGCGAGAGGCGATGGATCTCGTCGATGAACAGCACATCGCCGGCTTCGAGGTTGGTGAGCATGGCGGCCAGGTCGCCGGCCCGCTCCAGCACCGGGCCGGAGGTGGACTTGAGCCCCACGCCCATCTCCGCGGCGATGATGTTGGCCAGCGTCGTCTTGCCGAGCCCCGGAGGGCCGAACACCAAGGTGTGGTCGAGGCTCTCGTCACGGGCCCGGGCGGCGCCGATGAAGATCTCGAGCTGTTCGCGTACCCGCGGCTGACCGATGTAGTCGGCCAGCCGCTTGGGGCGGATGGCACGGTCGATGGGCTCCTCACCCTCGCGGACGTCGGCGGCGATCAGGCGATCGTTCTCCAGCATCGCCCTACCCCGCCATCCGGCGGCTCAGGGCCGCCTTGATCATCGCCTCGGTGCTCTGCTCGCCCTCCAGGCCGGCCAGCATCTTCGCCGCCTCGGTGGGCTTGTAGCCCAGGCTGACCAGCGCCGCCTCGGCGTCGGCCAGGGGGTCGTGGCGCGCCGGGGTCGGGGTGGTGCCGCCGACCAGGCCCGCCAGGGCGTCGCCGCCCGGCTCCCAGTGGGGAAAACGGTCGCGCATCTCGATGATCAGCCGCTCGGCGGTCTTCTTGCCCACGCCGGGCAGACGCATCAGCGCCTTGACGTCGTCATCGAGCACGCAACGCCGGAAGGCCGCCTCATCCATGCCGGAGAGGATCGCCAGGGCCAGCCTTGGGCCGACGCCGTTGACCTTGATCAGCGCACGGAACAGCGCCCGCTCCTGCTCCCGGGCGAAGCCGTAGAGCAGGTGGGCATCGTCGCGAACGATCAGGTGGGTGTGCAGGGAGACGGCCTCACCGGTGGTCGGCAGGGCCACCAGGGTGGTCATGGAGGCCTCGAGCTCGTAGCCGACGCCGGCCACGTCCACCACCAGCCAGGGAGGCTGCTTTTCGAGCAGGGTGCCGCGCAGGCGTCCAATCATTGAGAAATCCGTGTCCTTCACGTCAGGCAAGGCGGCAGAGGCCGCCGATGCCGCCACTATACTGGTCGCTCGCATGGCTGGCCAGCCTGTGCTGAAACAGCGTTCGACAACCCTGTGAGCCACCTGGAGGCGTCGCCTCGGGGCGACAGCCTCAGGGCCGGTAATCCCGCCAGGAGCCACCCTTCCTGCGGCTGCTGTGACCGCCGAAGCTGCCCGTCTGCAGCAGGCCAAGGCGAGCATGGGCGTGCGTCAGGGCGATGGCCAGCGCGTCGGCGGCATCGGCCTGAGGCGTGTCGGAAAGGCCCAGCACTGCCGTCACCATATGCTGCACCTGGGCCTTGTCGGCGCGCCCGGTGCCGGTCACCGCCTGCTTGATCTGGCGGGGGCCGTATTCGCTGACCGGCAGGCCGTGGTTCGCGGCGCAGACGATGGCAGTGCCACGGGCCTGACCGAGCTTGAGGGCCGAGTCGGCGTTCTTCGCCATGAACACCTGTTCGATGGCGAACTCCTCCGGCCGATGGATGGCGATCAGTTCGCCGACGCCCGAGTAGACCTGGGCAAGCTTCTGGGCCAGGTCGTCGGCACTGATGCGAATGCAGCCGCTGGCCACGTAGCGCGGCGTCGAGGTCGAGACATCGAGCACGCCATAGCCGGTGATCCGCGAACCCGGATCGATGCCGAGGATCAGCATGGTCGCTCGCCTGTGGCGAGCTGGTGAGATATCGACATGGTGGCCTCCTTGGCCTGGCGAGTCGCCATCATACGACACCGGCGCCCCCTGGGGCGCCGGTGTCTTGCTGCGTCAGGGAAGGAGCGCGATCACTCCTGGGCTTCCGCCTTGGCCTTCTGGCGCAGCCGGATGCTGAGCTCACGCAGCTGGTCGCCGCTCACCTCGCCCGGGGCATCGGTCATCAGGCAGCCGGCGCTCTGGGTCTTCGGGAAGGCGATCACCTCGCGAATGGTGCGAGCCCCCGCCATCAGCATCACCAGGCGGTCGAGGCCGAAGGCCAGGCCGCCGTGGGGCGGTGCGCCGTAATGCAGGGCGTCGAGCAGGAAGCCGAACTTCTCGCGGGCCTCCTCCTCGCCGATGCCGAGTATCTCGAACACGGTGCTCTGCATGGCCTGGTCGTGGATACGGATGGAACCACCGCCCAGCTCGGTGCCGTTGAGCACCATGTCGTAGGCCCGCGACAGCGCGCTCGCCGGGTTGGCCTTGAGCTCCTCGGGGCTGCACGACGGCGAGGTGAAGGGATGGTGCAGCGGGCTCAGGCGACCGTCGTCGTCGTCGGCCTCGAACATCGGGAAGTCCACCACCCACAGCGGCGCCCAGGCGCGGGTGTAGAGGTCGAGATCCTCGCCGAGCCTGACGCGCAGCGCGCCGATCGCCTCGTTGACGATGCGCGCCTTGTCGGCACCGAAGAAGATGATGTCGCCGTCCTCGGCGCCGACACGGTCGAGCAGCGCCTCGACCACATTCTCCATGAACTTGACGATGGGCGACTGCAGCCCCTCGATGCCCTTGGCCCGCTCGTTGACCTTGATCCAGGCCAGGCCCTTGGCGCCGTAGATGCCGACGAACTTGGTGTAGGCATCGATCTCCTTGCGCGACAGCTTCGCCCCGCCCGGCACGCGCAGCGCGGCAACGCGGCCATCCTCTGCGTTTGCCGGGCCCGAGAAGACCTTGAAGTCCACCTGCTGCATCAGGTCGTCGACGTCGGTGAGTTCCAGCGGGATGCGTAGGTCCGGCTTGTCGGAGCCGAAGCGGTGCATCGCCTCGCTCCAGGTCATGCGCGGGAACTCGGTCAGCTCGACGGCCAGCACCTCCTGGAACAGCTGGCGGATCATTGCCTCGGTGATGCCCATGATGTCGTCCTCGGAGACGAAGGAGGCCTCGAGGTCGATCTGGGTGAACTCCGGCTGGCGGTCGGCGCGCAGGTCCTCGTCGCGAAAGCACTTGGCGATCTGGTAGTAGCGGTCGAAGCCGGCCACCATCAGCAGCTGCTTGAAGAGCTGCGGCGATTGCGGCAGCGCGAAGAAGCTGCCCGGATGGGTGCGGCTCGGCACCAGGTAGTCGCGGGCGCCTTCCGGCGTGGCGCGAGTCAGGATCGGGGTCTCGATGTCGAGGAAGCCCTGCCCCTCCAGGAAGGCGCGCACGCTGTGGGAGATCCGCGAGCGCAAGCGTAGCTTCTCGATCATCTCGGGACGGCGCAGGTCGATGTAGCGGTGCTTGAGACGCACCTCCTCGCCCACCTTGCCATGTTCGTCGAGCTGGAAGGGCGGCGTGGCGGCGGTGTTGAGCACCTCCACCTCCTTGGCCAGCACCTCGATCATGCCGGTGGGCATGCCCGGGTTCTGGGTGCCTTCCGGGCGCAGCCGCACGCGGCCCTGGATGCGCAGCACATACTCGCTGCGGGCGCGGTCGGCGGTGGCGAAGGCCTCGGCGGTATCGGGGTCGACCACGACCTGGGCGATGCCGTCACGATCGCGCATGTCGAGGAAGATCACGCCCCCGTGGTCACGGCGGCGATGCACCCAGCCGCACAGGGTGACCGTCTGGTCCACCAGGGTTTCGTTGAGCTGGCCGCAATAATGGCTGCGCATGTCGTATCCTGTGTTATAGCGTGTAATGAGCGAAGTGGCGGGATGGTCGACAGCCCTCAGGCCACCGCATCCTTCTTCCTGGGTGGTGCCGTGTCTGGCGAAGTCGGGGTCGACGTGGCCTTGCCATCACCGGAGACGGCTGAATCACCGGCCAGGTTCTTCTTGCTGCCCGACTTGAAGTCGGTCTCGTACCAGCCGCCGCCGGCCAGGCGAAAACCGGCCGCCGAGACCAGCCGCACAAGCTCGGGAGCCGCACAAGCGGGGCAGTCGGTCAGCGGCGCGGCGCTGAGCTTCTGCAGCTTTTCCAGGCGCTGGCCGCAGGCCTTGCACTCGTATTCGTAGATGGGCATGGTTTGATCACTCCGGAAAATCACGTTATCCCGATCAGGACGCTGCCGGGCGTGCCCGGCGACAACGAAGATGTGGTCGGCCCGCCGCGAAACCAAGCCTGCCAAAGCCCGACATTATAGCGTGCCCGGCACCCTTGTGGGCAAGGCGCGCCGCCCAAGGCACCTCAAGGAAGCCAAACCGATGAAAGCTGTGATTCTCGACGCCGCCAGCCTTGGCCCCGATATTGACCTTGCCCCCCTCCGCGAACGGGTCGATTCCCTGGCGGTACATGACCAGAGCAGCACCGGCGAGGCCCGTGAACGGCTGTCTGGCGCCCGGGTCGCCATCCTCAACAAGGTGGTGCTCGATGCACCGACCCTGGAGGCCCTGCCCGACCTGAAGCTGATCTGTGTGCTGGCCACCGGCACCAACAACATCGACATGGCCGCCGCCGAGCGCCTGGGCATCGCGGTGAAGAACGTCAGCGCCTACGGCACCGCCAGCGTCGCCCAGCACACCCTGATGCTGATGCTGGCCCTGGCCAACCGCCTGCCCCTCTACCAGCGCGACGTGGCCGCCGGGCGCTGGGGCGAGAGCGCCTTCTTCTGCCGGATGGACCACGGCACCCTGCAGCTGGAGGGCAAGCATCTGGTCATCGTCGGCCAGGGGGTGCTGGGCATCCGAGTCGCCCAGCTGGGCGAGGCCTTCGGCATGCGCGTGACCTTCGCCGCCCGCCCGGGCAACGAGGCCGGCGACGGCCGCCCGAGCCTGGCCGAGCTCGCCCCCGTAGCCGACATCATCAGCCTGCACTGTCCGCTGAGCGACGCCACTCGGCATCTGGTCGATGCCGACCTGCTGGCCACCCTCAGCCCCGGCGTCCTGCTGATCAACTGCGCCCGGGGCGGCATCATCGACGAGCTGGCAGCCCTTGAGGCCCTTCGCGAGGGGCGCCTGGGCGGGCTCGGCGTCGATGTATTACCGGAGGAGCCGCCCCGGGACGGCCATCCGCTGATCGACGCCCTGGCGGAGCCGCTGAACCTGATCGTCACCCCCCACAACGCCTGGATCACGCCCGAGGCACGCCAGAAGATCGTGGCGCTGACCGCCGACAACCTGCGTGACGGGCAGGCCGGGTAACGGAGGAGCGGGCCCATGCTGCACAACTTCGGCTCCATCAATCTCGACCACATCTATCGTGTCCCTCACCTGGTCAGGCCCGGCGAGACCCTGGCCAGCCATGACTATCGGGTTGGCCTGGGGGGCAAGGGGGCCAACCAGTCGCTGGCCATGGCCAGGGCCGGGGGGCGTGTCTGCCACTGGGGACGGCTGGGTCGCCAGGACGCCTGGGCCCGCGACACCCTGGCCCGGGCCGGTGTCGACGTCTCCCGGGTAAATCTGGTGGATGAGCCCAGCGGCCACGCGATCATCCAGGTGGATGATCGGGCAGAGAACGCCATCATCCTCTTCTCCGGCGCCAACCATGGCTTTCGCCGCACCGACCTGAATGCGCTGGTGGCCAGCACCCGCCCCGGCGACTGGCTGTTGACCCAGAACGAGTGTCTCGGGCTGGCCGAACTGATCCCCCTGGCCGACGACCATGGGCTCAAGATCGCCTTCAACCCCGCCCCCATGGCCGAGGAGGTGCTCGGTCTGCCGCTGTCGCGTTGCCGGTTGCTGTTCGTCAATCACAGCGAGGCGGCCGGACTCACTGGCCTGGCGCTGGGCGCCGGCGCCGAGGCGCTGCTCGATGCCCTGGCCGCACAGCTGCCCGCCGCCGAGGTCGTGCTGACCCTGGGGAGTAACGGCGCCTGGTACCAGCATGGCGCCCAGCGGCGCCATCAGCCGGCGCTGCCGGTCGAGGCGGTGGACACCACCGGGGCCGGCGACACCTTTATCGGCTACCTCATGGCGGCCCGCCAGGCGGGGCTCGGCATCGAGGCCTGCCTGGCGCGAGCCACCGCCGCCGCGGCCCTGGCCGTGCAGCGCCCCGGCGCCGCCGAGAGCATCCCGGATGCCGAGGAGGTGGATCGCCTGCTCACCGATCCGGCCGCGTCCCCAGCCCCATAAGGAGTCCACGCCATGCCCCACCCGATCATCTTCGATACCGACCCCGGGGTGGACGACGCCCAGGCCATCGCCATCGCCCTGCGCCACCCCGAGCTCGAGCTGCTGGGCTTGACCACCACCTACGGCAACGTGGACGTGGAGGTGGCGACCCGCAACGCCCTGCTGCTGGCCCAGTTGGCCGGCCGAGACGACGTCCCGGTCGCTCAGGGAGCCGCTGCGCCCCTGGTCAAGACGCGCCACCCGCCGCCCGCCCACATCCACGGTGCCAACGGCCTGGGCGACATCCCGCTGCCCGAGGTACAGGGCAAGGCGGACCCCAGAAGCGCGGCGCAGTTTATCATCGACACAGTGAATGCCCGCCCCGGCGAGGTCACCCTGGTGGCCGTGGGCCCCCTGGGCAACCTGGCGGCGGCCCTGCAACTCGACCCCACCCTCACCGAGCGGGTCAGGCAGGTGGTGATCATGGGGGGGTCGATCCGCGAGGGGGGCAACGTGACCCCGGTCGCCGAGGCCAACATGTTCAACGACCCCCATGCGGCGAGCCGTGTGCTGACGGCCGGCTGGCCCCTGACCCTGGTGGGACTCGATGTCACTCACCGCTGCGTGCTCACCGCCGAGCACATGGCGCGTATCGAGGCGGGACAGGGCGAGCTTGGCCGGGTGCTCGCCGGCAGCTACGCCTTCTATCGTAACTTTTATCAGGAATTTCTGGGTATCGACGGCTGCTGCCCTCACGACAGCTGCGCCCTGGCCTGGCTGCTGCGTCCGGAACTGTTCACCACCGCCCGTGGCCACCTGACGGTCACCACCGACGGGGACGCCGAGGGCCAGACGATCCTCGCCCCGGAGGGGCGCGCCTTCATCGCGTCACGCTGGTCGCGGACTCCGCCGGTGGACGCCTGCCTCGGCGTTGACGGCGAGGCCGTCAGCGACTGGATCGCCGACGTCCTCGCCTGATGGCACCCCGCGGTGGCCGGGGCGCGGCCAGGCCACCACCCGACCGAATGGACCAGCCACCGGACTAGTTGGTCCGAAAGTCATCGGGCACGTGGGTCTCGATCACTTCGAGTTCCACATGAGTCACCCGGGCCTTTTCCGGCCCCTTCCAGAGCCACTGGCTGACCGCTTTCACAGCGTCGGGTCCGCCGCACAGCAGCACCTCCACCCGGCCATCGGGCAGGTTTCGGGCATGGCCGGTGATGCCGTGCTGCAGGGCCTGTTCCTGGGTCGCCCGGCGATACCAGACCCCCTGTACCTTGCCGGTCACCAGGGCCTTCACACAGCAGTTCTCCATGGCTCGCTCCTTTACGTTGATCATGATCGTCCAGTCCTTTCTACCAGCCAGCAAGCCACGTCGGCCAGCCCCGCTTCCCCGTACCGTGGTGATGCTCTAACCTTCAGAGTAGCCTTGCCACCCCGGCCACAAGCCACCGTCGGCGGCGCCCGCCCTACCCGGGCAAGCCAGTACAACGACAATCCTCATGAGGGAGTGACACGCCATGCCGGTCTTCGAACACACGGAATTCGACCACCACCAGCAGATCGTCTTCGGCAGCGACGCCGCCAGCGGACTGCGCGCCATCATCGCCATCCATGACACCACCCGCGGCCCCGCCCTCGGCGGCCTGCGCATCTATCCCTATGCCAGCGAGGAGGATGCCCTCACCGATGTGCTGCGCCTGTCACGCGGCATGAGCTACAAGTCGGCCATGGCGGACCTCCCCCTGGGCGGTGGCAAGGCGGTCATCATCGCCGATCCGCGTACCGAGAAGACGCCTGCCCTGCTGCGCGCCATGGGGCGCCTGGTCGAGTCGCTGGGTGGCGCCTACATCACCGCCGAGGACTCCGGCTCCAGCGAGGCGGACA
This sequence comes from Halomonas sp. HK25, assembly GCF_047795635.1. GTDB lineage: Bacteria > Pseudomonadota > Gammaproteobacteria > Pseudomonadales > Halomonadaceae > Halomonas. The sequence continues at coordinate 2,086,965 of NZ_CP181044.1, forward strand.
TGCAGGTGATCGCCGAGGCGACCGACCACGTGGGCGGCCTGCGCCGGGCCAGCGGAGAATCCGGCGATCCCTCACCCTTCACCGCCTGGGGCGTGTACTGCGCGCTGAGAAGCGCGGTGCGTCACGGCCTGAGGCGCGACGATATCCAGGGGCTCAGGGTGGCGATCCAGGGCGTCGGCCATGTCGGCGCCCACCTCGCCCGCCACCTCCACCAGGCCGGGGCCCAGCTGGTGCTGGCCGACGTCGACCGGGAGGCGCTCAGCCACCTTGCCGAGGAGCTCGGCGCCGAGGCGGTCGCGCCGGAGGCGATCTTCGACGCCGAGGTGGACCTCTTCGCCCCCTGTGCCCTGGGCGCCGTGCTGGATGAGGCCGTGGTGGAGCGGCTGAGAGCGAAGGTGGTGTGCGGCGCCGCCAACAACCAGCTGGCCACCCCGGCCATGGCCGAACGGCTGAGGGCCCGCGGCATTCTCTATACCCCGGACTATGTGGCCAACGCTGGCGGCGTCATCGAGATCGCCTGGCAGCGCCGCGACGACTATGACCGCGCGGCGGTGATGGCACATATCGAGGGGATCGGCGCCACCCTGGACGAGCTGTTCGCCCGCGCCGCACGCGAGCAGCGAAGCCCGGCAGTCATCGCCGATGCCATGGCCCGGGAGCGCTTCGGCCGCGGCTGAGCCCCCCGAGGGCTCAGCGGCCGATAGGCAGACGTCCTGCTAGCCGTCCATCAGCTCTCGCCTGACCACCACCGCTGTATTGCGCGGCACCAGTGGCCGGCCCCGCTCGGCCAGGTGGCAACGGGTGAAGGCGGCGCCGAAGAGCAGGATCAGCGAGCTGTAGTAGACCCACAAGAGGATCATCACCACCGAGCCCGCGGCCCCGTAGGTGGAGGCGGTGGCGGTGTGGGCGAGGTAGATGGCGATGCCCGAGCGCCCCACCGCAAACAACACCGCCGTGACCATGGCACCCACCAGCACGTCCTGCCAGCGCAGCACCACGTCGGGTAGCACCTTGAAGATGGTGGCAAAGAGCACGGCAATCAGCGCCAGGGAAACCAGGAACTCGACTCCCGTGGTCAGAAACCCCACGAAGGGCAGCAGGTTATCGGCGGCCTGGAGCATGGCGCGCACCGCTACCCCCAGGACCAGTGATACGAGCAGGATGAAACCGATGGAGAGCACCACAGTAAGTGACAGCAGACGGTTCTTGATGAAGACCAGGGCGCTGTTGGCGCTGGGACGCGCGGTGACCCCCCAGATGGTGTTGAGCGAGAACTGCATCTGGGCAAACACCGTGGTGGCACCCACCATCAGCGCGCCGAAGCCCAGCAGGGTGGGCAGCAGCCCCGACTCCTCGATGCGCGACTGGGCGACCGCCTGTTCGATGGCCGCTGCGGCCTCGTGGCCCATGGTGTCCTGGAGTTGGGCAACGATCTGCCCCTGGGCGGCATCCTCCCCCAGCACCAGGCCGATCACCGTGACGGCGATGATCACCGTCGGGGCCAGCGAGAAGAGCGTGTAGAAGGCCAGCGACCCGGCGTAGCTGAAGGCGTTGCGCTCCAGCCACAGGCGAATCGCCCCCTGGGTCACGTTCCACCAGAACAGCAGTGAGGCCTTGAGGCTGGTTGGCGCCAGTTTTCTGAGGTCGATCATGACGTTCCCCGCATCCCTGTGATGCATTCAGCATACGCGAATGGCACCTGGACTGCCTTTTCGCCGCGGATTGCCAAGTCCTGCACGGGCTGACCATAATGGGCGCCGCTTGCCCCCCCACCGACCCCCAGGATCCGCCATGCCCGCCTGCCCGGACATCGACCGCGACGCTTTCGACTTCGACTGCCTGGTGTTCATCGGCCGCTTCCAGCCGCCCCATCTGGGCCACCTGGCGGTGATTCACGAGGCGCTCAAGCGCGCTCGCCAGGTGATCGTGCTGGTGGGCTCCGCCTGGCAGGCGCGTTCGCTGCGCAACCCCTGGCACTTCGACGAGCGGCGCGCCATGCTGCGCAGCGCCTTCGATGACGAGGACAACGCCCGTCTGGCCGTGGTGCCGCTGCTCGACGCCCTCTACAACAACGATGTCTGGGTGCGCGACGTGCAGCGCAAGGTGCGTGATATCGCCAGCCCCCAGAGCGCGCGGCTGCCACGCATCGGTCTGATCGGCGCCAGTCGCGGTCAGTCGAGCTACTACCTGTCGCTGTTTCCCCAGTGGGAGTCGGTGAGCGTGCCGCTGGTGGAGGGGATCTCAGCCAGCCAGATCCGTGAACGACTGTTCCGCTCCCCCTCCTCGGCCGACGACTACCTGACCACCGGGGCCTCCCATGACCTGCCGCCCGGGGTGGTCAGCGCCGTGCGCTATTTCTGCACCGGCGACCACTACCGGCAGCTGAGCGAGGAGCAGCGCCTGCTGGATCAGTACCGCATCGCCTGGGCCCAGGCGCCCTATCCCCCCATCTTCGTGACGGTGAATGCGGTGGTGGTGCAGTCGGGGCATGTGCTGCTGGTGCGCCGCACGGCGGCGCCCGGCAAGGGGCTGCTCGCCCTGCCCGGCGGCTTCATCAACTCCCATGAGCGGCTGCTCGATGCCTGTCTCAGGGAGCTGCGTGAGCGGATTCGCCTCAAGGTGCCGGAGCCGGTGCTGAAGGGGTCACTGCGCGGCCAGCGGCTGTTCGACGAGCCCCATCGCAGCTGGCGGGGCCGCACCCTGGCGGAGGCCTTCTACTTCGCTCTGACCCCCGACCAGCAACTGCCGCGGCTCAAGCCGGTGAAGGGGGGCGATCACGCCCGCTGGGTGGCGCTGGCCGACCTGGATCCGGAGGCGCTCTTCGAGGACCACTTCTTCATCATCCAGGATTTCCTCGGCCTGCCGGCCGACTTCGGCGGAAGCCGGGGGTGAAGGTTCACGCTTGAAGGAAGTCTCGCGGTAACTTCTGCATCTGCCGCCAGAGCTTTTCGACACCGGGCTTATGCACCAGGGAACAGCGGTAGAGACGAATCTCCAGGGGCACATCCCACTCTTCGCCGCCGGCGCGCACCAGGCGGCCGCTCTTGAGCTCCTCGCGGATGCAGAAGTCGGGGATCCAGGCCAGCCCAATCCCCTGCAGCACCATCCCCTTGAGGCCCTCGGCCATGGCGGTCTCATAGACGGTGCGCAGCCGCAGGCGAAGGGCATCGTTCTTGAGCAGCATGCGCACGCTGCTCCCCAGGAAGGCGCCCTGGGTGTAGGCGAGATAGGGAATCGACTCGCTCCCCTCCAGCGGGAAGCGCGGCTGGCCCTCCTCATCGGGGAGGCTGACGGGCAGCATCTTCACCTGGCCGATAGAGAAGGAGGGAAACACCTCCGGGTCGAGCTGCATGCTGGCGTAGGGGTCGTAGTAGGCCAGCATCAGGTCGCACTTCCCTTCCCTCAGCACATGGATCGCCTCTCCCACGTTCATGGCCACCAGGCGGGTCGGCAGCTCCCCTATGCCCTGCTGAAGGCGGGAGATCCAGGGAGGGAAGAAGCTCAGCGCCAACGAGTGGGCCGCGACGATATCCAGCGCCTCGTTGGCGATGGCCAGGCCACGCAGGTGGCCCAGGCTCTCGTTGAGCTGCTCGACCAGGTTGCGCGCGGTGACCAAGAACAGCTGCCCCTCCGGGGTCAGATCGACCGGGGTGGTGGAACGATCCACCAGGGTCACGCCTATGGCCTGCTCCAGGGCGCGGATGCGCCGGCTGAAAGCGGGCTGGGTGACGTGGCGCTGCCTCGCCGAGGCGGAAAAACTGCGGGTATTGGCCAGGGCGACGAAGTCTTCCAGCCACTTGCTTTCGAGGTTCACCGTGACTTCCTGTCCGAGGATGGCAAGCAGGCCGAGGCATCGGCCATCGCGAATCGATAAGGTATCACTGGATGGGGGCCAGCAGGTAGGCGGCCCGCGAGACCAGCTTGCGCCACAGCGACCGCGAGATGATCTCCTCGAGACCGATGCGTCGACAGTCGGCGAAGTCCTTCTCGAGCATCAGCCGTACCTGGGCCGCGAAGTGGCGGTCCGGCAGGAAGGCGGTGATCTCGAAATTGAGACGGAAGGAGCGATTGTCGAGGTTCACGGTGCCGACGCTAGCGGCGGCATCGTCGATCAGCATCACCTTCTGGTGCAGGAAACCCGGCTGGTAGCGGTAGACCTTCACCCCGGCCCTGAGCATGTCGGGGAGGAAAGAGAAGGCGGAGAGGAACACCAGCAGGTGGTCGGGGCGCTCGGGGATCATGATGCGCACATCGACGCCGCGCATGGCCGCAAGGCGCAGGGCATCCTGGACCCCCTGGTCAGGCACGAAATAGGGGCTGGTGACCCAGAAGCGCGACCGGGCGCTGTGAATGGCGTGCTGGACCAGCAGGCTGGCGGTCTCCTGGCGGTCGGCCGGCCCCGAGGGCACGATCACCACCTTGTGGCACTCCTCGCAGGTCACCTGAGGGGTCCAGGAGAGGGTGATCACCTCGCCGGTGGCCCAGTGCCAGTCCTCCCAGAAGGCCTCCTGCAGGCCCAGCGCACTGGGGCCCGTGAGCTTCAGGTGGGTGTCACGCCAGGGCCCATGACGCCCCTGCCCGAGGTACTCCACGCCAACGTTGAAGCCGCCGACCCACCCCTCGCGACCGTCGACCACCAGCACCTTGCGGTGGTTGCGGAAATTGAGCTGGAAGCGATGGCGGAACCCACGGGACGAGCGGAAGGCGCTCACCTCCACCCCGCTGCTGGCGAGGTCGCGCAGATAGCCTTCGTTGAGCTTGTGACTGCCCACCTCGTCATAGAGGAAATAGATCCGCACGCCCCGCTCGGCCACGCGCTGCAGGCGCTGCTGGAGTTCGATGCCCAGGGCATCGTTGCGCACGATGAAGAACTGGATCAGCACATACTCCTCGGCGCGCTCGATGCCGTCGAAGAGGCTGTCGAAGGTGGCCTCCCCGTCGACCAGCAGCTCGGCGCGGTTACCGCTGGTCATCGGCATCATCGCCAACTGTTCCACGGCGCGCACATCGGGATCATGGGCATCGGCGAGGTAGGGTTCAACCTGCTGGCGATAGCGGGCCAGCACGCGGCGCAGCACGGTATCGCGCTCGCCGCGGGCGGAGACGTAACCGTAGAAGCGCGGCTGACCGAAGATCCAGTAGGCGGGAACCGCCACATAGGGCAGCGTGATCAGGGAGAGGATCCAGGCGATGGCACCCTGGGACGTCCGACTCGACAGCAGCGCCAGCACAGCCGACACGAAGCCCAGCACGTGAATGAAGAAGATGGCCAGGCCAAACAGCCAGGAGGTCATGCGCTCTCCCTGAAAAAACAGCGTTCTACAGCATACCCAAAGGCGAGCGGCCCCGCCAGATGGCGGGGCCGCTCGCTTGTACCGGGACGAGGATCAGACGCGCTCGGCGATGATCTCCTTCCACTTGGCGGGACCGGTCTGGTGGACCGAGGTGCCCTGGCTGTCGACGGCCACGGTCACCGGCATATCCTCCACCTCGAACTCGTAGATGGCCTCCATGCCGAGATCCTCGAAGCCCACCACGCGGGACTTCTTGATCGCCTGGGCGACCAGATAGGCGGAGCCGCCCACGGCCATCAGGTAGACCGCCTTGTTGTCGCGGATCGCCTCGATGGCGGTCGGGCCGCGCTCGGCCTTGCCGACCATGCCCAGCAGGCCGGTCTCCTCGAGCATGGTGCGGGTAAACTTGTCCATGCGCGTGGCGGTCGTGGGGCCGGCCGGGCCGACCACCTCGTCGCCCACCGGATCCACCGGCCCCACGTAATAGATGAAGCGCCCCTTCATGTCGACGGGCAGCGGCTCGCCCTTGGCGATCATGTCCACCATGCGCTTGTGGGCGGCATCACGGCCGGTGAGCAGCTTGCCGTTGAGCAGCAGGGTGTCGCCGGGTTGCCAGGTCTGCACCTCTTCCGGGGTCACGGTGTCAAGATTGACGCGCTTGACGTTGTCGCCCGCCTCGCGGGTGATCTCCGGCCAGTCCTCGAGTTTCGGCGCCGGCAGTGCGGCGGGGCCCGAGCCATCCAGGGTGAAGTGGGCGTGACGGGTGGCGGCGCAGTTGGGAATGATCGCTACCGGCTTGTTGGCCGCGTGGGTCGGGAAATCCCTGACCTTGATGTCGAGCACCGTGGTCAGGCCACCCAGGCCCTGGGCACCGATGCCGCTCCTGTTGACCTTGTCGAACAGCTCCAGGCGCAGCTCCTCGGCGCGATTGGAGGCACCGCGGGCCTGCAGCTCCTGAATGTCGATGGGATCGAGCAGGGCCTCCTTGGCGATCTCCATGGCCTTCTCGGCGGTGCCGCCGATGCCGATGCCCAGCATGCCGGGCGGGCACCAGCCGGCCCCCATCTTGGGCAGCTGCTCCATCACCCAGTCGACCACGTTGTCGGAGGGATTGAGCATGGCGAACTTGGACTTCGCCTCGCTGCCGCCGCCCTTGGCAGCCACGTAGACCTCGACGGTGTCGCCGGGGACGATCTTGTGGTGGATGATCGCCGGGGTGTTGTCGCCGGTGTTCTTGCGGGCGCCGTCCGGATCGGCCAGCACCGAGGCACGCAGCACGTTGTCGGGCAGCGCATAGGCACGGCGCACGCCCTCGTTGACCATGTCGTCCAGGCTCATCTCGGCCTCCCAGCGCACGTTCATGCCCACGTGCAGGAAGACGGTCACGATGCCGGTGTCCTGGCAGATCGGACGGTGGCCCAGGGCGCACATGCGCGAGTTGATCAGGATCTGGGCGATGGCGTCCTTGGCGGCAGGATTCTCCTCGCGCTCATAGGCCTGGGCCATGGCGTCGATGAAGTCCTTCGGGTGGTAGTAGGAGATGTACTGCAGCGCATCGGCGACGCTCTGGATCAGATCGTCCTGGCGAATCACGGTCATGAGCAAGGGACTCCTTGGCGTTGTCGGCATGCCCGCTCTTCTCCGGCTGCGCGGCCGGTACGGCGGGCTCGAACGGCGGGCATTATACCCCACCCCGGCGCCTGTCGACATTCAGGCGTCATAGGGATTCGTTGTAGTTTATGGCAGAAAGATAACGGTATAAAATTCACGTATCGGGAGGGCCCTGCCGCATCACCTCGAGGATCGTGCGGGCCAGCGGCGCGGCGAATCTCGGGACCTTCGGGCACTACACGGTCCCCATCATCAGCTGGCGCTCCTTCAGCTTGTGGAGCCGGTCACGCAGCCGCGCGGCCTCCTCGAACTCCAGGTTCTGGGCCGCCTCGAACATGGCGTCTTCCACACGGGTCGCCTCCCGAACGAGTTCGGCAGGCGAAAGCTCGGCAGGGTCGTAGATCGCCTCCCGTTCCGCCACCTTGCGCTCGCCGCGGCGCCCCTTGCCCTTCCTGCCGGGGGCCTGGGCGGCCTCCAGGATATCCGCCACCGAGCGGGTCACGGTGGTGGGCGTGATGCCATGCTCCTCGTTATGGGCGATCTGCTTGGCGCGTCGTCGGTCGGTCTCCTCCATGGCGCGACGCATGGAGTCGGTGATCCGGTCCCCGTAGAGGATCGCCTTGCCGTGGGCATTGCGCGCGGCACGGCCCATCGTCTGGATCAGTGAGCGCTCGTTGCGCAGGAAGCCCTCCTTGTCGGCGTCGAGGATCGCCACCAGCGAGACCTCGGGGATGTCGAGGCCCTCGCGCAGCAGGTTGATGCCCACCAGCACATCGAACTTGCCCAGGCGAAGGTCGCGGATGATCTCCACCCGCTCCACGGTATCGATGTCCGAGTGCAGGTAGCGCACCCGGATATCGTGCTCGGCGAGATACTCGGTGAGGTCCTCGGCCATGCGCTTGGTGAGTGTCGTCACCAGCACCCGCTCGCCGACGTCGGTGCGCAGGCGGATCTCCGAGAGCAGGTCGTCCACCTGGGTGCTGGCCGGACGCACTTCCAGCTCCGGATCGAGCAGTCCGGTGGGGCGTACCACCTGCTCTACCACCTGGCCGGCATGGGCCCCCTCGTAGGGCCCGGGGGTGGCTGAGACAAAGATCGTCTGGGGACTGATCGCCTCCCACTCCTCGAATTTCATCGGACGGTTGTCCAGGGCCGAGGGCAGCCGGAAGCCATACTCCACCAGGGTCTCCTTGCGCGAACGGTCGCCCTTGTACATGCCGCCCACCTGGGGAACGCTGACGTGGCTCTCATCGATGAACAGTAGGGCATCGGCCGGCAGGTAGTCGAAGAAGGTGGGCGGTGGCTCGCCCGGGTTGCGCCCGGAGAGATAGCGGGAGTAGTTCTCGATGCCGTTGCAGTAGCCCAGCTCCAGCATCATCTCGATGTCGTAGAGGGTGCGCTGCTCAAGACGCTGGGCTTCCACCAGCTTGTCGTGCTTGCGCAGCCAGTCGAGGCGCTCCACCAGTTCGGCCTTGATCGCGTCGATGGCACCCAGGATCGTCTCTCGGGGCGTCACATAGTGGGACTTGGGGTAGACCGTCATGCGCGGCACCTTGCCCCGCACCTCGCCGGTGAGCGGATCGAACAGGCTGATGGTGTCGATCTCGTCGTCGAACAGCTCGACGCGTACCGCCTCGTCCTCGGCGTCGGCCGGGAAGATATCGATCACGTCGCCGCGCACCCGATAGGTGCCGCGCTTGAAGTCCATGTCGTTGCGGGTGTACTGCAGTTCCGCCAGGCGGCGCAGGAAGCTGCGCTGGTCGATCAGCTCGCCGCGAGAGAAGTGCAGGCGCATCTTCAGGTACTGTTCCGGGTCGCCCAGGCCGTAGATCGCCGACACCGAGACCACGATCAGCGCATCACGGCGCTCCAGCAGCGCCTTGGTGGCGGAGAGGCGCATCTGCTCGATGTGGTCGTTGATGGAGGCATCCTTCTCGATGAAGGTATCCGACGACGGCACATAGGCCTCGGGCTGATAGTAGTCGTAGTAGGAGACGAAATACTCGATGGCGTTGTCGGGGAAGAACGACCTGAACTCGCCATAGAGCTGAGCCGCCAGGGTCTTGTTGGGCGCCATGACGATGGTTGGTCGCTGCAGGCGCTCGACCACGTTGGCCATGGTGAAGGTCTTGCCCGACCCCGTCACCCCGAGCAGCGTCTGGTGGGCAAGCCCCGCCCCCAGCCCCTTGACGAGGTTGTCGATGGCCGTGGGCTGGTCGCCGGCGGGCTGAAACTTCGAGGCGAGGCGAAAGGGCTTGCTCATTGAGTCTCCGTGTTCAGTGTCGTGGGGGGGCGTCAGGCCTCAACGCCGACCCGCGTGTTGACCTCCACGGTGGAACTGGTGATCAGGCGATGGATGGGGCACTTGTGGCTGATCTCCTCCAGCCGCGTGCGCTGCTCGGGATCCTCGATGCCGTGAAAGGTCATCTCCACATCGAGCCGGTAGATGCCGTGGCGCTCCTCGCTGTCATCGCGATGCACCTTCACACTCACGCCCTCCAGGGGCCACTTCTTGCGCTTGGCGTACATCTGACAGGTGATCGCCTTGCAGGCGCCCAGCGACAGGTCGAAGAAGTCGTGGGGGTCGGGGGCGGTGCCCTCGCCGCCGTAGGCCACCGGCACATCAACGAAGAGGTCATCGAAACCGTCCAGTTCGACCCGCTGACGGAAGATATGGTTGCGCTCGCTGATGACTTCAATGGTCTTCTTCATGGGAACCTCCTGCTCACTTGACCTGAATGGGAAGCTTGAGGGCCTCGACGGCCTGGATCAGCACCTCGCGCCGGACGCGCCCCTCGACCTCGGCACCGTGACGCCCCACCTCGGCACTGTCGACGCCGTCGAGCATCATCAATGCGGTGGTGATACGGTTGATCTGGTCGGCGTTCTCGACGCCCTTGAAGCTCAGCGATTGATGCGCCATGGGACGGCTCTCCGATGTTTCCGATGTTGTTGCGAGGGCCTGTCCACGGTGAGCCGAGACTGCCCTGAGGAAATGTGCGGGCGAGTCTAGCATGGCGCCGGTACGACCACAGCGGTTGCAATGTCGCACGGCTACCCGCATAAGAAGAGCCAGCCACACAGCAGACGACAAGGAGCCCCCCATGCACGACTGGATCACCGCCCCGGGCGGACGGCAGGACGCCGAGGACCGGATCGCCTTCGACACCCCGACACCGGCCCGCCAGGCCCTGGATGGCACCGTGGCGACCCCACTGGTCCACCTGGGCGTGCTCGACGTGACCGGCCCCGACGCCGAGAGATTCCTGCAGGGCCAGACCAGCGCCCAGGTGGGTCTGGCCGACGGCGACCTGGCGCCCCTCACCGTGTTCTGCACCCCCAAGGGGCGCATGCTGGCCAACGCCCAGCTGCTGCGCGTCGCCGAGGGTCACTACCGGCTGCTGATGCAGCGCGGCCTGGTGCAGCCCCTGGCGGAGCACCTGGGCAAGTTCGCCGCCTTCTACAAGACGGCGCTGAAGGTCCGCGACGACCTGGCGCTGATCGGGCTGATCGGCCGCGACGCCCCGGCCCTGGCGGAGGTCAGGCTGGACCTGGTGCCGCCGGCAGTCTGGCACCAGGCCGGTGATACAGACACCCAGCTGCTGGCCCACCCCGGGCCGCGCCCTCGCCTGCTGATCTGCGTGACCGCCGAGGTCGCCTCGGTGCTGTGGCCGCGGCTCGCCGAGCAGGCCAGCCCCGTGGGCAATGCGGTGTGGTGCCTGCATGACATCCAGGCCGGGCTGGCCTGGCTGACGCCTGCCCATCGCGATGCCCTGCTGCCGCAGATGATCAACTGGGAGGCGCTGGGGGGCATCAGCTTCAAGAAGGGCTGCTACACGGGCCAGGAGGTGGTAGCCCGCGCCCACTTCCGCGGCCAGGTGAAACGCCGCCTGGTGCGCGCCCAACTGGAAGGCAGCGAGTTGCCCCCCCTGGGCAGCCCGGTGGAGACCGCCGAGGGCAAGGCGGTGGGTGAGGTGCTGGCCGCGGAGCTCGACGCCTATGATCAGGCGGAGATCCTGGCGGTACTGAGCACCAAGGAGGACCTGGGTCCGCTGACCGTGGCCGGCCAGAGGCTCAAGCAGCTGAAGTTGCCCTACCCCATCGAACGCCTGGACCCCGAGAGCCTGGCGGCCAAGGGCTGATCACAGCCGGAACAGCCGGCGCGCGGTAGCGGTGCTGTTGGCCGCCACCTGCTCGACTGACTGCCCGCGCAGCCCGGCGACGACCCGGCACACCTCTGCCACCTGCGCCGGCTCGTTGCGCTCGCCCCGGCGGCCGGCCGGGGGCATGTCGGGGCTGTCGGTCTCCAGCACGTAGCTCTCCTCGGGCAGCGCGGTTACCGCCCGCCGCAGCCGCTTGGCCCGCTCGTGGGTCACGGCGCCCCCCAGTCCCACCACGAACCCCAGATCGATAAAGCGTTGGGCCTGCTCCGGCGAGCCGGCGAAGGCGTGGATCAGCCCGCCGGCCGACAGCGCCAGCTCGCGCAGGCGCCTGGCGACTTGGTCGTTGGCGCGCACGCAGTGGATCACCACCGGCAGCTTCTTCGCCTTGGCCAGGCGCAGCTGGGCATCGAAGAGCGACCACTGTGCCGCCAGGGTCTCGGCGAAACGGGCGTCGATGCCGCACTCGCCGAGTGCCACGATGCGGTGCGCCGACAGAGGGGAACTCACCTCCAGTGCCTCTTCCAGCGCCTCCAGATCCCCCTCGCGATGCTGATCCATGAAGTAGGGATGCAGTCCCAGGCAGACGCTGACGTCGTCCCGCTGGCCAAGCGCCAGCACGCCGGGCCAGCGCGCCCGGGTCGTGCCCGGCACCACGAAATGGACGACGCCCACCGCCCTGGCCCGTTCAAACACCGCCTCACGGTCGGCGTCGAAGTCGGGGAAATCCAGATGGCAGTGGGCGTCGATAAGCATCGAGGGGAAGCTCAGTGCTCGCGGGTCGGCTGGAAGCGGATCTCCGGCCAGCGCTCCTGGGTCATCTGCAGGTTGACCCGAGTGGGCGCGATATAGGTCAGGTAGCCGCCGCCGTCGATGGCCAGGTTGGCGCTGGCCTTGCGCTTGAACTCCTCGAGCTTCCTGGCATCGTCAGAGTAGATCCAGCGGGCGGTGTTGACGTTGACCCCCTCGTAGACCGCCTCGACCTTGTACTCCTCCTGGAGGCGGTGGGCGACCACGTCGAACTGCAGGGTGCCCACGGCGCCGAGGATCAGATCGTTATTGTCCAGCGGCATGAAGACCTGGGTGGCACCCTCCTCGGAGAGCTGCTGCAGGCCCTTCTGCAGCGCCTTCATCTTCAGCGGATCCTTGAGACGCACCCGCTTGAACAGCTCCGGGGCGAAGTGCGGGATGCCGGTGAAGCGCATCTCCTCGCCCTGGGTGAAGGTGTCACCGATCTGGATGGTGCCGTGGTTGTGCAGGCCGATGATGTCCCCGGGCCAGGCCTCCTCCACCTGGGAGCGATCCGATGCCATAAAGGTCAGCGCATCCGCTATTTTCACATCCTTCCCGATGCGCACATGACGCATCTTCATGTTCTTCTCGTACTTGCCCGAGCAGACCCGCAGGAAGGCGATGCGATCCCGGTGGTTCGGATCCATGTTGGCCTGGATCTTGAAGACGAAGCCGGTGAAGCGGCCGTCCTCGGCCTCCACGCTGCGAGTATCGGTCTTCCGCGGCTGGGGCGGTGGCGCATACTCGACGAAGCCGTCCATCATCTCGCGCACGCCGAAGTTGCCCATGGCGGTGCCGAAGTAGACTGGGGTCAGGTCGCCACGCAGATACGCTTCATGATCGAACGCGTGGGAGGCGCCACGCACCAACTCCACCTCCATGCGCATCTCCTCGGCCAGGTCCTCGCCGAGCACTTCGTCCACTTCGGGGTTGTCGAGCCCCTCGATGCGCTTGTCGTCGGGAATGCGACTGCCCTGGCCCTGGGTGTAGAGATGAACGACGTCGTTGTAGAGGTGGTAGACGCCCTTGAAGTGGCGACCCATGCCGATCGGCCAGGTCATGGGCGCGCACTGGATGTTGAGCACCTCCTCGACCTCGTCCATCACCTCGATGGGCTCTCGGATGTCGCGGTCCATCTTGTTGACGAAGGTGAGGATCGGCGTGGTGCGCAGGCGACATACCTCCATCAGCTTGACGGTCCGGGCCTCGACGCCCTTGGCGCCGTCGATCACCATCAGCGCCGAATCCACCGCGGTCAGGGTCCGGTAGGTATCCTCGGAGAAGTCCTCATGGCCCGGGGTATCGAGCAGGTTGACGATGCGCCCGCCATAGGGGAACTGCATCACCGAGGTGGTCACCGAGATGCCGCGCTCCTGCTCCATCTTCATCCAATCGGAGGTGGCGTGTCGATCGGCGCGCTTGCTCTTGACGGAACCGGCCATCTGGATGGCGTTTCCGAACAGAAGCATCTTCTCGGTGATGGTGGTCTTGCCCGCGTCGGGGTGACTGATGATTGCGAAGGTGCGTCTTAGCCCGACTTCGCGGGCCAGAGAGGATTCCGACATGAAGTCTGTATCGCCGTCAGTGAGGTGCGGACACGCCGACACCGTGCATGAAAGGGGTTGAGCGCATTCTAAGCCTTCGTGCCCGGTAGTTGTAGGGCCTGAGAGCATAGCGTTACAACCAGTGGCTCTTTCAGCGACTACATCTGTGCTACCTATACTCCTGATGACAAACGACAGGAATCGATAAAGGAGCCGCCATGGGCACCTTCAACCGGCTAGCCTCATGCCTTCCCCCCCTGATGACCGCCCTGGGCGGAGCCGGGTGGCTGTTGTCGGCGGGCCTAGCACTCGCCGACAGCGACGATCGGTACGAGATCTGGGCCCTGGATCAGGGCACCCACACCATTCATATCTACGACCAGGCGCTGGAGGAGGTCTCGCGCATTGGCCTGGGCGATCACGGTGTGCGGGTACCGCACATGATCGACTTCACCTCCGATGGGCGCTATGCCTTCACCGCCAATGTGGGCAGCGGTGACGTGGCCGTGATCCGCACCGAGGACCGCAGCGTGGTCGAGATCATCGCCACCGGGCCGCGCACGCACATGGCCGGGGTGCGTCCCGGCGACGAGGTCGTGGTGGCCGACATCATCGGCAATGCCGACATCGAGCGGGACGGCCGGTTGGTCGAAATCCAACTGGACCTGGAAAACGAGCGATTCGAGCTGGGACGAGTGCTTCACATCGCCCAGGACCCGATCTTCGCGGCCAAGGCCGAGGCCTTCAACGACGTGGCGGCCATCTGCCACTTCGATACGGCAGACGGCTCACGCACCTTCGTCACCCTGGGGCCGGCGCTGCCCAACGGCGGCCTGGTGGTCGTGGACAACGCCAGCTTCACGCTGGAAAAGGCCTGGGGACCCGAGGAGCTGCAGACCAACTGCGGTACCATGCTGACCCCGGATGGGCGACATATGCTGGTCAATGGGGGCGGCGGGGAGGTCGGCGTGTGGCACGCCATCGACGTCGAGACACTGGAGGTCGTACGCCAGGACATGAGCAGCCAGGGCATTGATGCCCACGGGGTGCGCAACCTGCCCAACGGTGAGGAAATCTGGATGGTCAACCGCGGCTCCTCGAACGGCATCGTCATCGACGCCAACACGCTCGAGGTGATCGACACCCTGGCCGACACCGGCAAGACTCCCGATATTCTCGACTTCTCGCCCGATTCCCGCTTTGCCTTCGTGACCCTTCGCGGCCCGGAGCCGGTCTCCATGCCGCACATGGCCCAAGGGGAAACCCCAGGCTTCGCGGTTATTGATGTCGCGACCCGCGAGGTGGTGTCCATCATTCAGCCCGCGGAGGGCGACCCGCAGAGCGACTTTCACGGCATCGGGGTACGGACACTCCCCTGACGACATGCGGGGTGCCGGGCACGCTGAGCAGTCCCGGCCACCTGCAGCCTTCCCGCGGGTTCGGTAGTCGATGAGCCGATGCTCCCGACTGCTTGCCACGCTTCTTCGCAGGTCGGATAGCGAGCATTGCCTTTGAAGAAGTTGGCTAATGGCCAATCCAGATGCCGGAGCGACTGCTACAGGCAGAGGTTGGGGACCTCGGCCAAAAGGGGCGTGTCCGGCTGTATTCCTCGTGGATCGGCCTGCGAAATGTAGGGCGGTCCCGCAGCGGTTATGATGATGACCTGCCAGCAGGGAGCCGCCATGACCACCACCCAGCCACTACCCCTTTCCACCCCCAGCCGCAACCTGATGCGCCTGACCATCGTGCGCGGGATCACCTGGACCGGCTTCCTGGTCGGCGTCATCGTCGGTGTGGAACTGCTCGGCTTCGAGCTGCGGGTCAAGGCGGTGATCGGGGTGGTGCTGGCCATGGCGCTGGTCAACCTGGCCACCTGGTGGCGGCTGGGACGCCATCGCGTCGTCTCCCACGCCGAATATCTGGCCCACCTGCTGGCCGACGTGGCAGGCCTCACTCTGCTCTTCTACTTCACCGGCGGCTCCAGTAACCCCTTCATCACCTACTACCTGGTGCCGGTGACCATCGCCGCCGCCACCCTACCCTGGCGTTACGCCTGGATCATCGCCACATCGGCGCTGCTGGCCTACTCGCTGCTGATGGTGCATTACCACCCGGTGCCACAGCTGGCCCACGGGGGCCATGCCGACCAGGGCGTCAGCCTTCACGTGCTTGGCATGTGGCTGAATTTCGCCCTGTCGGCGGGGCTGGTGACCTTCTTCATCTACAAGATGGCCCATGCACTGCGCAGCCGGGAGCAGGCGCTGTCACGCACCCGGGAAGCCGCCCTGCGCAACGAACAGGTGCTGGCCGTGGCCACCCAGGCGGCGGGCACCGCCCACGAATTGGGCACCCCACTCTCCACCATGGCGGTGCTGCTGACCGAGATGCGCGACGACGCCCGAGACAATCCTGCGCTGGTCAAGGACATCGAACTCCTGCGCAAGCAGGTGGACACCTGCAAGTCACGGCTGCGACAGCTGGTCGAGAACGCCGACCGGCGGCGCATGGGCGAGCCCCAGGTGCGCGATGCTGAAATGTGGCTGGCCGCGGTGGTGCAGCGCTGGCTGGTGCTGCGTCCCGACGTCAGCCACCGCCTGGAGGTGGCCGAGCGCCGCGGGCGGCCCTGGATCTCGGTGGATACCACCCTGGAGCAGGCGCTGACCAACCTGCTCAACAACGCGGCCGACGCCAACCCCGACAATATCCTGATCGGCCTCGACTGGAACGCCGAGGAGGTGATCGTCGACATCCGCGACCATGGCCCCGGCGTCGCCCTGTCCATCGCCGATCAGCTCGGCGAGACCTTCGTTTCCACCAAGAGCAAGGGACTGGGCATCGGCCTGTTCCTGACCCACGCCACCATCAACCGCCTCGGCGGCGGCGTGAGCCTGTACAATCACCCCGAGGGAGGCACCCTGACCGAAGTGGTGCTGCCGCGCAGTGATCCGGCCAGTTGAGCCAGCCATCACCCGGAAACACGAGGATGCCATGCAAGAGCCAACCACAGCCGAACGGCTGCTGATCATCGACGATGACGAGATGTTCTGCCACGTGCTGGACCGCGCGATGCGCCGTCGTGGCTTCGAGGTGCTGGTGGCCCATGACGCCGAGCAGGCCCTGGCCCTGGCGCACCAGCAGCAACCGACGCTGGCCACCCTGGACCTGAAGCTGGAGCATGACTCCGGCCTCATGCTGCTGCCGGATCTGCTGGAGGTGGTACCGGAGTGCCGGGTGGTGGTGCTGACCGGCTATTCCAGCATCGCCACCGCCGTGGAGGCGATCAAGCTGGGTGCGGTGAACTACATGTGCAAGCCGGCAGACGCCGACGAGGTGCTGGCCGCCTTCGACAGGGAGGTCGGCAATCCGGAAACGGGGGTAGCCGAGCAGCCACCCTCGATCAATCGGCTGGCCTGGGAGCACATCCAGAAGGTGCTGCAGGAGCACGACGGCAACATCTCTGCCACGGCCCGGGCACTGGGGATGCACCGGCGCACCCTGCAGCGCAAGCTGCAGAAGCGGCCGGTGCGGCGCTGAAAGCTGGAAGCTGGAAGCTGGAAGCTGGAAGCTGGAAGCTGGAAGCTGGAAGCTGGAAGCTGGAAGCTGGAAGCTGGAAAACAGTGTGCTACCAGCAACCCTAGAGTAAAGGGGTTTTTCTTCCAGCTTCAGGCTTACGCCTCAAAGCTCCGGGCGAAGCCCGGTCATTGGGCCGTCCAGCCCAGGTCGATGTTCCAGCTCGACCCGGTGACGGCGCCGGCAGAGTCCGAGGCCAGGTAGGCGACGAGCTCGGCCACCTCGCCCGGTTCGATCAGCCGCTTCACGGCGGCATTCTTGAGCATGATCTGCTCGATCACTTCCTGCTCCCCCATGCCATGCAATTTCGCCTGATCGGCGATCTGATTGTCCACCAGCGGGGTCTTCACGTAGGCCGGACAAATGGCGTTGGCCGTAATCCCCTGCGCACCGCCCTCGAGCGCTGCGGTCTTGGTCAAACCGATCATGCCGTGCTTGGCACTGATATAAGCGGACTTGCCGGGCGAGGCCACCTGGGCATGCACCGAGGCGATGTTGATCACCCGGCCCCAGCCATTCTCACGCATGGAGGGCCAGGCTGCCTGGGTGAGCAGAAAGGGCGCGGTGAGCATCAGGTCGATGATCTGGCGCCACTTCGCCTCGGGAAACGCCTCGATGGGCGCGACGTGCTGGATACCAGCATTGTTGACCAGGATGTCCACACGACCGAAGCGGCGAATGGCCTCGGCCACCGCGGCCTTGCAGGCCTCGCCGTCAGTGAGGTCCGCCTCGAAGAAGGCCGCGCCGGCGCGCTCTGCCACCTCGGCGCCCACCGGATTGAAGTCCACGGCCAGCACCTGGTGGCCCAGCTCGCAGAAATGACGCACCACGGCTTCGCCGATGCCGCTGGTAGTGCCGGTCACCAGCGCGACGCGGGGGATGAAAGTGGCGGATCCTGTCATGGACGACTCCTTGTAAGGGAAACTCGGGCTCGCAGTGATACAGCGCAACCAGCATAAGGCCGGGCCGCGTCAGGCGCCACCTTCGCCCTCCTCGCCGGCGGCCATCACTCGCTCCATCAGCTGCTGGGCGAGCCGACTGGCCGCCTGGCGGCTGGCGACATCGGAGAGGTCGTCGAGCAGCACCAGCCGCCTGCACCACCGCCCCTCATCCAGCCGGGCCGTCTCCAGAGGATAGTCCCCCGAGGGCACCGCCAGCCAGTGCCGAGCGTCTGTCGCCGGCATCTCGCCGGGCTCGCCGGCCGGCACCATCACCAGCCACAGCGACACCGGCGTCACCAGGGCACCGACCAGCTGCTCACCCAGCTCTGGATCGTCGTGCTGCTGGAAGCAGAGGGCATCGGCGGCCAGGCGCGGGTTGAAGACCGGAGAGGCCTTGGCGTCGCGTAGCTGGGTACGGGTCCAGGCCTCGGCCAGCTCACGCAGGCGGGCGTACTGATCGGGAGTCAGGGCATGCATGCAGGGGTCCTCGGCAAATGCCGCCGCAGTATAGCGCCGCCCTCCCCGAGGTACAGCCTGGCCTGCTATGCTGGAGAACCGTCATCAGCGAGCCCATGGAGCCCCTCATGACCGAAGCCGAACGCCTGGTCCTGGCCGTCGAGATCGCCCGGGAGGCCGGCGAGATGATCCGCGTGGCCCGGGATCAGCAGACCTTTGGCCATCGCTACAAGCACGGCCAGGAACTGGTCACCGACGTGGATGTCGCCGTGGACACCCATATCAGCGAGCGGCTCGAGGCCAGCTTCCCCGGCGAGGCGCGACTCAGCGAGGAACTGGCCCCGGAGCGCGACGTGCTGAGTGACGATGCCCCGCTGTGGGTGGTGGATCCGATTGATGGCACCGTCAACTTCGCCCACGGCCTGCACCACGTGGCGGTCTCCATCGCCTGGGCGGTGGCCGGCCAGGTTCGCCTCGGCGTGGTCCATGCGCCCTTCCTCGGTGAGACCTTTACCGCCCTGGCCGGCCGGGGCGCCCAGTGCAACGAGCGCCCCATCCAGGCCAGTCGCAGCGGCAACCTCGAGCACTGCCTGGTGGGCACCGGCTTTCCCTACCGGCGGGACAGCCGCCCGCCGCTGATGCGTCGTCTGACGGCCGTCCTCCACCACTGCCAGGACGTGCGACGCAACGGCTCGGCGGCGCTGGACCTGTGTGACGTGGCCTGCGGACGGCTCGATGCCTACTACGAGAGTGTCTCCCCCTGGGATTTCGCCGCCGGCTGGTTGATCGCCCGGGAGGCCGGCGCCCGCACCGGTCATCTCTACCCACCCCCCACAGGCTTCCCCGAGGATCTCTACGGCGAGAACCTGCTGGTCACAAGCCCTGGTATCCACCGCGAACTGGGCGAGCTGCTGCGCCGTGCCGACGCCGGTGAGCCTGGATAGGCTGGGCCATCCGCCATCTGATCCACGTGTCGATAGGGCGCACCAATGGCGGGACTTGATCCCGGCTATTGGCGCACTCAGCGGCGATCCGTCACAATGCGCCATTCGATCACCTCCCCACCAGGAGTCTGCATGCTTGTTGTCATCTTCGGCCGCCCCGGCTGCCCCTTCTGCGTCTTCGCCAACGAACTGGCTACCCGGCTACAGGATACCGGTGCCATCGAGGGCTTACGCTACGTGGATATTCAGGCGGAAGGCATCACCAAGGCCGACCTGGAAAAGACCATCGGCAAGCCGGTGCATACCGTGCCGCAGATCTTCATCGACGAGACCCCGATCGGCGGCTACACCGAATTCGAGCAGTACGTGCGCGAGCACCGCCTGCTGGAGCCGGCCCGCAGCGTCTGACCCGCCGAGCTAAACCTCCCTGCTCGCCTCGAATACGGTCGGCTGGGCGAAAGCGTCATCCCGGCGTTGAAAGGCCTGTGGGGCCCTCTGCCTATACTTCCCGCCAGCATCCACGACAAGGGAAGCCATCGATGCAGAGGGAAGAGTTCGTCCAGCAGCTGTGGCTGGACTTTATCCATCAGCACCCGGATGTGGGCGCCCTGAGGCTCTGGCCGGTAGACGCCCCGGCGGAATATCTGGCACTGCTGACGCTTAATCACGGCCCCTGGTGCATGGATGCCCTGCTGCCCAGCCTTGCGCGCCTTGGCTATCGCCCCGCGCATCGCCACGCCATGGCCGACCGCGGTCTGCTGGTGGCGCTGCTCTCGCCGCCCGACGACGGCCCGTGGCTGGTGCTGGCCGAGCTTCAGCTTGGCACCCTTTCCCGGGAACCCCGCCAGCGCCTCGGATCGCTGATGGCCCTGGCGCCCAAGGCCGATCAACGCGGCCAGAACCTGCTGTGCCGCGGCCGGCCTTGGCCCATGCCGGACTGGACCACCTACCAGGCGCTCCATGCGGCCCACCCCATGGCTGGCCTGCTCGCCGTCAATGGTCCACGCCTGCACCATGCCGGCTTCGACTGCCAGCGCCTCGGTGATTCCCTGGCGCATTTTGACGCCCGGCTCAGCGACAATGGCTTCCCCGGTAGCAGCGATCGGCAACACGGCATCTTCCCGGTATCGGGGCTGCTGGATTACCGCTTCTACCCCGCCTGTTCACAGCGCCTACCCTTCGCCGATGGCGACGAGCACCGCATCGACAGCGGTGGACTGGCGCTGGTGCAGAAATCGGTGAGCGCCAACCAGGACCGCGCCGTGGAACTGCTGCTACCCCACCACACCCGCTGCGAGATCGCCTGAGCGACATTGTCCACGCCGCCCTCTCTACGACGCCATAACGACGCCGGCCCGGACGCATAACGTCCGGGCCGGCGAGGCTCACGCCTGGGGTGATCAGTCGAAGGTCATCTCCGGCACGTGGTCGGGTACGACCAGCTTGCCGGCGGTCTTTTCGACGATCTCCTCCACGGAGACGCCCGGGGCGCGCTCCTTGAGGTGGAAGGCGCCGTCCTTGATCTCCAGATAGGCGAGATCGGTCAGCACCCGGTTGATGCAGCCCGCGCCGGTCAGCGGCAGGTTGCACGACTCGAGGAGCTTGGATTCGCCGTGCTTGGAGGCGTGGGTCATGGTGCAGATGATATTCTCGGCGCCGGCCACCAGGTCCATGGCGCCGCCCATCCCCTTGATCAGCTTTCCGGGGATCATCCAGGAGGCGATGTTGCCGTTCTGGTCGACCTCGAAGGCGCCCAGCACGGTCAGGTCCACGTGGCCACCGCGGATCATGGCGAAGGACTCGGCCGACGAGAAGATCGCCGCCCCAGGACGGGCGGTGACCGTCTCCTTGCCGGCGTTGATCATGTCCGGGTCGACTTCCGCCTCGGTGGGATAGAGCCCCATGCCCAGCAGGCCGTTCTCGGACTGCAGCATGACGTCGATGCCGTCGGGGATGTAGTTGGCCACCAGGGTCGGGATGCCGATGCCCAGGTTGACGTAGAAGCCGTCTTCGAGTTCGCGCGCCACGCGCTGCGCCATCTGTTCGCGAGTGAGTGCCATCTTGTTGCCTCTTGTGTTCGGTGGAGAAGCGATCGTTGAATGCGCCGGCGGTGAGCGCCGGCCGTCACGGGCCTCAGCCCTCGCGCACGGTGCGCTTCTCGATGCGCTTCTCGAAGCTGCCCTGGATGATGCGGTCGACATAGATGCCCGGGGTGTGGATCTGGTCGGGCGTGAGCTCGCCGGGCTCGACGATCTCTTCGACCTCCACCACGGTGATCTTGCCCGCGGTAGCCGCCATCGGGTTGAAGTTCTGGGCGGTGTCGCGATAGACGACGTTGCCGTAGCGGTCGGCCTTCCAGCCCTTGACGATGGCGAAGTCACCCACCACCGACTCCTCGAGGATGTAGTGACGCCCGTTGAACTCGCGCACTTCCTTGCCCTCACCGATCGGCGTGCCGTAGCCAGTGGCGGTGAAAAAGGCCGGGATACCGGCGCCGCCGGCACGCATCTTCTCGGCCAGAGTGCCCTGGGGAGTGAGAATCACCTCGATCTCGTCGTTGAGCATCTGCCGCTCGAACAGGGCGTTCTCACCGACGTAGGAGGCATGAATCCGGCTGATCTGCTTGTCTTCCAGCAACACGCCCAGGCCGAAGCCATCGACGCCGCAGTTGTTGGACCACACCGTCAGGTCCTTGACGCCGCGACGCTTGATCTCGGCGATCAGGTTCTCGGGGATCCCGCAGAGCCCGAAACCGCCGGCGATCACGGTCATGCCGCTCTCGATGCCGTCCATTGCCTCTTCGTAGGAGTACACACGCTTGTCGAATCCGGCCATAGTGGCGCCTCGTGTTGTTGTGGGATGAATATCGCAGGTTGATGTGATGTCGTATTCCAGTGTTGCTCGCCGCAATATATTTGTTAAGTTTGTTTTTCTTATCGATTGATAACATCAGCCAATAAATTGGACCTTGGTAGCATGCGATGACCGTCAAGCAGCTCCGCGCCTTTCTCGCCGTGGCCCAGACCCTGAGTTTCACCCAAGCGTGCGAACAACTCCACCTTTCCCAGCCGGCACTCAGCCTGGCGATCAAGGGACTCGAGGAGGGCCTCGGCGGTCGCCTACTGATCCGCAGCACCCGCAGCGTACGCCTCACCCCGGAGGGGGAGTCGTTGGTGCCCCTCGCCAAGCGCCTGCTCGCCGACTGGGATAACACCGAGGAGCTGCTGCGCCAGCGCTTTACCCTGCAGCTCGGCCGCCTGACGGTCGCCACCATGCCGTCCTTCGCCAGCAATCTGCTGCCCCCGGCGCTGATGGCCTTCCGTAGCCGGCATCCGCGGATCAACGTCACGGTTCACGATGTGATCAACGAGCAGGTCATCGAGATGGTACGCGATCGCCAAGTGGAACTGGGGGTCGCCTTCGAGCCGGAGGCGGCGGGCAGCCTCGCCTTCACGTCGCTATTCGTCGACCGCTTCGTGGCCGTGGTGCCCCCCCGCTCGCTGCTGGCTCGCCACGAAAGGCTGAGCTGGGAGACACTGCTGACCCACGACTTCATCGCGCTACAGCGCCCCTCCATGGTCCGCCGGCTGCTCGAACAGCAGCTCGGCGAGCGCGGCATTCGCCTACCGTCGGCCTTCGAGAGCCACCAGCTGGCCACCGTGGGGCGCATGGTGGCCAGCGGCCTCGGGGTCAGCGCGGTGCCCTCCCTGTGCGCACAGCAGATGGAGGAGCTCGGTGCCCGCTGCCTGCCGCTGGATGACCCGGCTATCGAGCACGCCGTCGGCATGCTCACCCACGGCGAACTCTCCGCCGCCGCCCTCGCCCTGCGCCAGGTACTGGTGGAGACGCTCGGCTATCCCACCCAGGAGCGCGACTAAGGACGCTGGGCAGCCGCCCGGCGATCCTTTAGCATTGCCGCATCCGAACCTCCCCCGACCCTTGGCCCACGGAGTGACGCATGCCGACCCTCAAGGGCGTCGTCAGCCTTCTGCTGCTCACCCTCAACACCCTGTTCTGGGGGGGGCCCCTGATCCTGCTCACCCTGGTCAAGCTGGTGACTCCCGGGCGTGCCCTGCGCCGGCGTGTGCTGCAGGGGCTCAACGCCTTGGCCCTCAACTGGATCGGCGTCAACCTGTGGTGGATGCGCCGCTGGCTCAAGCCACGCTTCGAACTCGAGATTCCCGAGGGGCTCAGTCGGGAGCAGTGGTGGCTGGTGATCTCCAACCACCGCAGCTGGACCGATATCTTCGTGCTGTTCTTCGCTCTGCATCGGCGCATCCCCATGCCGCGCTTCTTCCTCAAGCGTCAGCTGATCTGGATCCCCATCGTGGGGCTCGCCTGGTGGGCCCTGGAGTACCCCTTCATGCGCCGCATGAGCGCGGAGCAGCGTGCCCGTCACCCCCACCTGGCGCGGCGCGACCAGGAGGCCACCGAACGGATGTGCCGTCGTGCCCGGGAGGCCCCCATCGCCATCTTCAACTTCCTCGAGGGCACACGGTTCACGCCGGACAAGCTCGAGGCCCAGGGGGCGCCCTTCCGCGAGCTGCTGCGCCCCAGGGCCGGCGGCATCGCCCAGGTGCTCAGCCTGCTCGGCGATCGCCTGGAGGGGATCCTCGACGTGACCCTGAGCTACGACAACCCAGACCCCACCTTCTGGGGCTTCCTGTGCGGGCAGGAGCAGCGCGTCGTCATGAAGGCACGCATCCTGCCAATACCCGACTGGATGCTCGAGGGAGACTATCAGGACGATCCGGACTTCAAGGAGCGCTTCCACTCATGGCTCAACGCCCTGTGGCAGGAAAAGGACGACTCGCTCTCGCGCTGATGCTGGTGGCGCTGCTGCTGGGCGGCTGTGCCTCGCGGCCCGACGCCCCTGCCAGTGCGCGCACCTCCAGCACTGCCGAGGGCAGCGGCTGGGTGGTCGTTCAGCGCGGCGA
The DNA here is from genome assembly GCF_047795635.1 of Halomonas sp. HK25. Taxonomy (GTDB): domain Bacteria; phylum Pseudomonadota; class Gammaproteobacteria; order Pseudomonadales; family Halomonadaceae; genus Halomonas. The sequence goes on from NZ_CP181044.1 coordinate 2,111,214, forward strand.
CACCCTGGGCGAGATCGCCCGACGCGGCGGCGTGCCCCTGGAGCGCCTGCAGCGCTTCAACCCCGACGCTGATTCGAGGCGACTCGCCGTGGGCCAGCGTCTGCTGATGCCGACCCAGCAAGAGCGCGCCCCTTCCGGGGGCCCCTACCGCTACCAGGTCCGCCCTGGCGACACCTACTCGAGCATCGCGCGGCGTTTCGGCACTCGCTCTTCGCGCATCCAGGCCGCCAACCCCGGCGTCGAGCCCACCGCCCTGCGGGTCGGCCAGGTGCTTCAGGTGCCGTTCGCAGGCGGCACGGCCACCGCCGGTCGCTCGACATCCGCCGGCGCAAGCAGCGGTTCGGCTAGCGCCTCGCCCACCCCGCGCGCCAGTCTTCCCGACCCCGGCGACCTCCCCCGCTCGGCCCGCAACTGGCTCTGGCCGCTGGAAGACTACCGTATCGTGCGTGCCTTCGGCGCCGACGGGCGCGGCACCCTGCAGCCGATGCTGCTGGCCACCGATCGCGGCGCACAGGCCCGCGCGGTCGCCGATGGCGAGGTACGCTTCGCCGACAGCATGCGTCAGCTTGGCGAGGTGGTGATCATCCATCACGCCGAAAACCTGCAGAGTGTCTACGCCCTGTGCGAGACCCCCCGGGTCACCAACGGCGACCGCGTCAGCCGCGGCACCCCGGTGTGCGAGGTCGGCTACAGCAGCGCAAGCGAGCGCTACGACCTGCTGTTCGACCTGCGCCACGGCGGCAAGCCCATCGACCCCCGTCGCGTGCTGCGCTGAGACGCGTCATGTAACCGTCACCCCGGGGTCGCCGGGGTGTCATCGCGCTTGTCCATTCTCGTCGGGTGATGGGGCCCATGAGGGGGCCGCCACGCAGCGGGGATGCACATGCGTATCTGTCTGGTCAGCGAGACCTGGGCGCCGGAGATCAACGGCGTCGCTCACACCCTGGGCCATCTGAGCCGGGAGGCCGTCGCCCGCGGGCATCGATTACAGCTGGTGCGTCCCACCCCGGCCACCCCTGCCCCCCCGCGCAGCGATGGCATGGAGGCCGAGTTGCAGGTGCGCGGCGTCTCACTGCCTGGCTACCGGGAGGTGCGCCTGGGCCTGCCCGCCCCGAGACGCCTCACGCAGTTCTGGCTGGAACAGCGCCCCGACGTGGTCTATCTGGCCACGCAGGGGCCGCTGGGGTGGTCGGCCCAGGGCGTCGCCGGACGCCTGGCCATTCCTTGCGTTGCCGGGTGGCACACCAATTTCGACCACTACTGCCATGACTACGGCGTTCCCTGGCTGAGTGGCCCGGTGCGACGCCGGCTGCGCACCTTCCACAACCGCAGCCAGGCCACCCTGGTGCCGACGCACCAGCAGGCCGACGACCTGACGACAGACGGCTTCAGGGGCGTGCGCGTCATGGCTCGCGGCATCGACGGCGAACGCTTCTCGCCGGCCCACCGCGACCCCGAGCTGCGCAAACAGTGGGGCGCCGGCGAACACACCCCGGTCATTCTCCACGTGGGACGCCTGGCCCCGGAGAAGAACCTGGCACTGCTGCGCGATAGCTGCGTGGCACTGAACGAAGCCAGCCCCGACGCCCGCATCGTCATCGTCGGTGACGGCCCCGGACGGCGCGCCCTGGCGGCATCCCTGCCCCATGCCCACTTCACCGGGTTCATCCCCGCCGAGGCATTGGCCAGCCACTACGCCAGCGCCGACCTCTTCCTGTTCCCCTCGCTCTCCGAGACCTGGGGCAACGTGCTGCTCGAGGCCATGGCCAGCGGCCTGGCCACCATAGCCTTCCGTCATGCCGCCGGCATCGAACTGATCGATCACGACCACAGCGGCCTGGCGCTGGCGGTGGATGACGCCAACGGCTTTCGGGAGGCCGCCGTCACACTCTGCCAGCAGCCGGCGCGACGCTCCCGCCTGGGTCGCAATGCCCGCCTTCGTGCGCTGGCCTACGGCTGGCCGGCGATTGCCGACACCTTCCTCGACGCCCTCATCCATGCCCGGGAGACACCCCATGGAAACTCGCGCCCCCGCCCTGCTTGACCGCCTCGACCTGCTGGAGTGGCGGCTCTGTCAACGCATTGGCCGCCTCACACTCTATCGGCCCTGGCTCGCCCTGCTGCGCCTGGCCAGCAAGCTCGGCGACTGGCCCGCCTGGGTGGCGCTCGCGCTCGCCCAGCCGTTGCTTCACGAAACCGGCGGCTGGCAGTACCTGACCCAGTACCTGCTCACGGCGCTGGCCGCCATCGGCGTCTATCGCCTGGTGAAGACACGCCTGTGTCGCGAGCGACCCTTCATCACCTTCGTGGGCAATGTGCGTTGCCGCGAGCCAGCGCGGGATCGCTACAGCTTTCCCAGCGGGCACACCATGCATGCCGTGATGTTCCTGGCGCTGACCGCGAGCCATGTGCCTTGGCTGGCGCCCTGGCTGGTGCCACTGGTCGGCCTGGTCGCCCTCTCCCGGGTCGGCCTAGGCCTGCACTACCTGAGTGACGTGGTGGCCGGGGCCCTGCTCGGCCTGCTGTTCGCCTGGGGCAGCCTGGCCCTCGTCGGCTAACGTCCGCCGTGGCATCCTTGAGAGATGCCGACCGAGATCCTGCTGCCAGACCCACCCCTGTGGCTTGCCGCTCCCCTGCTGGGGGAGCCCGACGCCACGGGGCTGTTTGAAACACTCGATGCCGAACTCCCCTGGCAGCGACCCAGCCTGCGCCTCTACGGTCGAGAACGTCGCATCCCGCGCAGCCAGGTATGGATGGGCGACCCCGAGGCGAGCTACCGCTACTCAGGCCGGAATTTCCTTCCCGAGCCCTGGCATCCGGCCGTTGCCGACCTCCGGGACCGGGTGATCGACGCCCTGGCGGCATCTGGCTCCGCCTGCCACTTCAACAGCGTGCTGCTCAACCGCTATGCGGGTGGCGAGGAGCGCATGGGTTGGCACAGCGACGACGAACCCGAGCTCGGCCCCGACCCACTGATCGCGGCGGTATCGCTGGGCGCCGAGCGCCCGCTGCGCTTTCGCTTCAAGCCGGGCGTGGCCCCGTCGAATGACGCGGGGCCCACCCAACCCTTCAATGTCTGGCTGCCCCACGACAGCCTGCTGGTGATGGGGCCGGGCGTGCAGCGCAGGTTGCAGCACGCCCTGCTGCCGCGACGGATTCCCGGGCTGCGCATCAGCCTGACGTTCCGCCGAGTGCATTGCTGAGCGCACTTGCTAGCGGATGCCACCGTCCTCGATTTACTCAGCCGAGACTCAGATAACGGTATAAAAACCGCGCTCACCAAACGCATCGCCGCCACCCGAAGGTGGCCGCTTGCCATCACCCATCACCGTCGACGATCAGCCGCGATGGTAACCCGGTGTCACGAAGGGCATCCTTGTGACCGTCATCGGCAGGCGCTTGCCGCGCACATCGGCAAAGATCTCGGTCCCGATCTCCGCCTGGGCTAGGGCGACATAGCCCATGGCCACCGGCTGGCCGATGCTGGGACCGAAGCCGCCGGAGGTGACGATGCCGATGCGGTTGCCGTCGGCGTCGAACAGCTCGGCGCCCTCGCGCACCGGGGCACGCCCCTCGCCGAGCAGTCCGACCCGCTTGCGCCGGTGGTTCTTGATCTCTACCTGATGGAGGATCACATCCGCCCCGGGGAAGCCGCCGGCGCGTTCACCGCCGCGGCGACGCGGCTTGCCGATGGCCCAGATCAGGCCCGCCTCCACCGGGGTGGTCTCGGTATCGATGTCGTGGCCATAGAGGCACAGCCCCGCCTCCAGGCGCAGCGAGTCCCGCGCCCCCAGACCGATCGCCTTCACCTCGGGCTCCTCGAGCAGGCGACGGGCCAGCGCCTCGGCCTGCTCGGCGGCCACCGAGACCTCGAAGCCATCCTCGCCGGTATAGCCGCTACGGCTGACCCACACCGGGATGCCATCGATCTCGAAGTGGCCGTGCTGCATGAAGACCATTTCGCAGGCCGCCGGGCACAGGCGCGCCATGACATCGGCGGCCCTGGGGCCCTGCAGGGCAAGCAGTCCGCGGTCGAGCACCTCGATCTCATGCCCCTCGGAGAGGCCGCGACGCAGATGAGCAATGTCCTGCTCCCTGCAGGCGGCATTGACCACCAGATAGAGATGGTCGCCGGCGTTGACCACCATCAGGTCGTCGAGGATGCCGCCCTCCTCGCTGGTGAACAGCGCATAGCGCTGCCACCCCTCCTCGAGCCCGACGATATCCGCCGGCACCAGGGTCTCCAGCGCCTCGCCCGGGGCCGGCCCACGCAGCAGCAGCTGCCCCATATGGGACACATCGAACAGGCCGCAGGCGCTGCGGGTATGCTCGTGCTCCTTCTTGACACCCAGCGGATACTGCACCGGCATCTCGAAGCCGGCGAAGGGCACCAGCTTCCCGCCCAATTCCCGATGCAGCGCATGCAGCGGGGTGTGCTTGAGCTCGCTCATCTCCTGTCCCTCATGTTCGGGTCTCGGAAACAACGGCGGGAGGCACCCTGGGCACCTCCCGCGGTCAACGGGCCAGCCTCAGCCCTTGTCGTGGTCCAACTCCTCGCCCGGCAGGATATCCTTGCCGTCGAAGTAGTCCCGGGTCAGCTTGAACACCACCGGCGACAGCAGCGCCAGGGCGATCAGGTTGGGAATCGCCATCAAGGCGTTGAAGGTGTCGGCCATCAGCCAGATGAAGCCCAGGTTGGCCATGGCGCCCAGCGGGATCGCCAGCACGAACAGCACCCGATAGAGCATGATGGAGCGGGTACCGAACAGGAACTGGAAGCACTTCTCGCCGTAGAAGGACCAGCCGAGGATGGTGGTGAAGGCAAAGACCGCCAGCGCCACCGACACGATCTGGTTGCCGAAGCCCGGCAGCGCCGCATCGAAGGAGAGCGCGGTCAAGGAGGCACCCGCTTCACCCTCGATCCACACCGTGGAGGTCAGGATCACCAGGGCGGTGATGGTGCAGACGATGATGGTATCGATAAAGGTCCCGAGCATGGCGATCAGGCCCTGACGCACCGGGTTCTTGGTCCTGGCTGCAGCGTGGGCGATGGGCGCGCTGCCCAGGCCCGCCTCGTTGGAGAAGATGCCGCGGGCCACACCGAAGCGGATCGCCGCCATCACCGCCGCCCCGGCGAAACCGCCGGCCGCCGCGACCGGATTGAAGGCGTAGTAGAAGATCAGCCTGAAGGCCTCGCCGACCTGGCCAGCATTGACGATCAGCACCATCAGACCGGCGATCACATAGAGGATGCCCATGATCGGCACCAGCTTGCCGGCCACCTTGGCGATGCGCTTGATGCCACCGAGGATGACCGCGCCGGCCAGCACCATGATCACCACGCCGGTAAGCCCGTGCGGAATGCCGAAGGTGGAGTCCAGGGCATCGGCCACCGAGTTGGATTGCACGGTGTTACCGATGCCGAAGGCCGCCACGGCGCCGAAGAAGGCGAAGGCACCGCCCAACCACAGCCACTTCCTGCCCAGGCCATTCTTGATGTAGAACATCGGACCACCGATGTGAAAGCCGGTGCTGTCGGTCTCGCGATAGCGCACCGCCAGTACCGCCTCGGCGAACTTGGTGGCCATGCCCACCAGCGCCGTGATCCACATCCAGAATACCGCGCCGGGCCCCCCCAGGGCGATGGCAGTAGCCACGCCGGCGATGTTACCGGTCCCGATGGTGGCGGAGAGCGCCGTCATCAGGGCATTGAAGGGCGAGATCTCGCCGTCATCCTCCTTCTTCTTTTCCCCGGGCGCCGGCTTGGTATCGCGGCCCTGCCACATCAGCCTGAAGCCCATGCCAAGCTTGCGGATCGGCATCAGTTTGAGGCCGATCTGCAGGTAGAGGCCCACCCCCAGCAGCAGGATGAGCATCAGCGGCCCCCACACCACGCCGTTGATGGCACCAAAGATACTGTTCAAGGTTTCCACATGAATCTCCCTTTGCGATTGTTGTTGTGATCCGCCGCTCATCGCCACGATACCAGGCGATCATCCCGTACTGGCGGTCACCATGCACAGGATCGACGAAACGAACCGGGCTAACATAGCGGATCTTGCCGCCTCATCACCACCCTGTCGAATTGGCAGGGCATCAACGTTTGCCCCATACAGTGAAAACACGTTTCCGATGCGAAACACAAGCAAGACCCTGAAGCCATTGCATACACCCGCAGGATAGTCAGTCTCGCCCTCGCCGTCGTCCCTCGCCGGCCCCGCTGGTGCCGAGCCACGACCCTCTCGGCAGGTCCGTCGACTGCTGTGATGGGAATTCCCTCTCGGCCAGGGCTTGCGGCTGGACGAATCGCCTTCGTCGGGCCACCCTTGATGTCGGGCGCCCGCTCCAAGACGTCGCTGGGGCTCGCCAAACGCCGCCGATGGCGTTAGCATTTGCGAATCCAGAAAACCTTTTCGTATAGGAAACTCTCATGAGCTCAATTCCCGCCAACCTGCGCTACGCCGACAGCCACGAATGGGTCCTCGACAACGGTGACGGCACCGTCACCATCGGCATCAGCGACCACGCCCAGGAAGCGCTGGGCGACGTGGTCTTCGTGGAGCTGCCCGAGGTGGGCCGTACCCTCGCCCTCAAGGAGGAGTTCGGGGTGATCGAGTCGGTCAAGGCCGCCTCCGACCTCTATGCCCCGGTGGCCGGCGAGGTCATCGCCGTCAACGAGGCCCTCGAGGACGCCCCCGAGACCGTCAACGAGGCGCCCTACGAGGGCGGCTGGGTGATGAAGGTGCGCCTGGACGACAGCGCCCAGCTCGACGACCTGCTCGACGCCGACGGCTACGCCGCCGTGGCCCAATCCGACGACTAAGCCCGACGACTCAGCCCGACGACTGGGCCCGATGTCTGAGCCCGCTGCGATTACCCGTAGGCCCCGGCCGCCCTGGCCGGGGCCTTGATCCCCGTTCCCGCGTCGTCCCCGCGACGGCCCTGACCCACGCTACGGTGCCCCCATGCCGATCGACACTCGCCGCCTGGCCGACCTGGCCGCCCACGATGACTTCCTGCAACGCCACAACGGCCCCCGCGAGGCGGACGTGACGGCCATGCTGGCCACCCTCGGGGTGGAGAGCCTCTCGGCGCTGATCGAGCGCACCGTGCCCGCGGATATCCGCCTGGGCCGCGAGCTCGACCTGGACCCGCCCAGGAGCGAGGCCGAGGCGCTCGACTACCTCCAGCGCCTGGCGCGCCAGAACCGCGTGTTCAAGAGCTATATCGGTCAGGGCTATCACGGCACCCACCTGCCGCCGGTGATCCAGCGCAACGTGCTGGAGAACCCGGGCTGGTACACCGCCTACACCCCCTACCAGCCGGAGATCTCCCAGGGCCGCCTGGAGGGGCTGCTCAACTTCCAGCAGATGGTCATGGACCTGACCGGCATGGAGCTGGCCAACGCCTCGCTGCTGGATGAGGCGACCGCGGCCGCCGAGGCCATGGCGCTGTGCCATCGCGCCAACAAGAAGGCCAAGAGCGAGGTGTTCTTCGTCGCCGACGATGTGCTGCCCCAGACCCTGGACGTGGTGCGCACCCGCGCGGCCTACTTCGGCTTCGAGCTGGTGGTGGCGCCGGCCGAGCAGCTCGCCGAGGTGGACGCCTTCGGGGCGCTGCTGCAGTACCCCGGCGAGAGCGGCCGGGTCCACGACCTGGCGCCGCTGCTCATTGCCGCGCGGGAGCGCGGCATCATGACCTGCGTGGCCGCCGACCTCATGGGCTTGGTGCTGCTCAAGGAACCGGGCGCGCTGGGCGCCGACATCGTCATCGGCACCACCCAGCGCTTCGGCGTGCCGATGGGCTTCGGCGGGCCCCACGCGGCCTTCTTCGCCACCACCGACAAGCTCAAGCGGTCGATCCCCGGGCGCATCATCGGCGTCTCCCAGGACAGCCGTGGCGGCCAGGCGCTGCGCATGGCGATGCAGACCCGCGAGCAGCATATCCGCCGCGAGAAGGCCACCTCCAACATCTGCACCGCCCAGGCGCTGCTGGCCAACCTCGCCGGCTTCTATGCCGTCTACCACGGCGCCGAGGGCCTGCGCACCATCGCCGGGCGCATCCATCGCCTGACCACGCTCCTGGCGCTGGGCCTCCAGGACAAGGGCGTTCGGCTGGTCCACGACAGCTGGTTCGACACCCTGCGCCTGACCGGGGTGGACGCCGGCAAGCTGCACGGCCGCGCCCTGACCCGCGAGATCAACCTGCGCTACTTCGCCGACGGCGACGTCGGCGTGAGCCTCGACGAGACCACCACCGCCCGTGATCTCGACGTGCTGTTCGACGTGCTGCTGGGCGAGGAGCATGGCCTCGCCGTCGGCGCCCTGGACGAGCGCGCCCTGGCCGAGGGTGCCAGCGGCATTCCGACGGCGTGCCGGCGCGAGAGCGACTTCCTGACCCACCCGACCTTCACCCGCTACCGCAGCGAGACCGAGATGCTGCGCTACCTCAAGCGCCTGGAGAACAAGGACCTGTCGCTGACTCATGCGATGATCCCGCTGGGCTCGTGCACCATGAAGCTCAACGCCACCAGCGAGATGATCCCCATCACCTGGCCGGAGTTCGCCGAGATCCACCCCTTCGTGCCCCGCGACCAGGTGGCCGGCTATCAGCAGATGATCGACGAGCTCGCCGCCTTCCTGGTGGAGATCACCGGCTATGACCATATCTCCATGCAGCCCAACTCCGGGGCCCAGGGCGAGTACGCCGGGCTGATCGCCATCCGCCGCTACCAGGCGGCCATCGGCGAGGGCCACCGCGACGTCTGCCTGATCCCCAGCTCCGCCCACGGCACCAACCCGGCCTCGGCGGCCATGGTCGGCCTCAAGGTGGTGGTGGTGGAGTGCGACGCCCAGGGCAACATCGACACCGACGACCTGCGCGCCAAGGCCGCGGCGCACCGCGAGGCGCTCTCGGCGATCATGATCACCTACCCCTCCACCCACGGAGTGTTCGAGACCAACGTGCGCGAGGTGTGCGCGATCGTCCACGAGCACGGCGGCCAGGTCTACGTGGATGGCGCCAACATGAACGCCCAGGTGGGCCTGGCCCGCCCCGGCGACTTCGGCGGCGACGTCTCCCACCTCAACCTGCACAAGACCTTCTGCATCCCCCACGGCGGCGGCGGCCCGGGCATGGGCCCCATCGGCGTCAAGGCGCACCTGGCGCCCTTCGTGTCGAACCACGTGGTGACGCCCATCGCCGGCGTCAACGCCGACTGCGGCGCGGTCTCGGCGGCGGCCTTCGGCTCGGCGTCGATCCTGCCGATCTCCTGGGCCTACATCAAGATGATGGGGGCCCGCGGCCTGCGCGAGGCCACCGAGCTGGCCATCCTCAACGCCAACTACGTCGCCGCCCGGCTCGGCGAGCACTACCCGGTGCTCTACCGCGGCGAGAACGGCAGCGTGGCCCACGAGTGCATCATCGATATCCGCCCGCTCAAGGCGGCGTCCGGGATCAGCGAGGAGGACATCGCCAAGCGCCTGATGGACTACGGCTTCCACGCCCCGACCATGTCCTTCCCGGTGCCCGGCACGCTGATGATCGAGCCCACCGAATCGGAATCGCGCTACGAGATCGACCGCTTCTGCGACGCCATGATCGCGATCCGCGAGGAGATTCGCCGGGTCGAGGCCGGTGACTGGGCGGCGGACGACAACCCGCTGGTCAACGCCCCGCACACCCAGGCCGACCTGATGGACGAGGCCTGGGAACGCCCCTACGCCCGCGCGCTGGCCGCCTTCCCCACCGCGGCGACCCGGGCGGCCAAGTACTGGCCGGCGGTGAACCGGGTCGATAACGTCTTCGGTGACCGCCAGTTGATCTGCTCCTGCCCGAGCATCGACGAGTACCGTGATTGATCGGCGTGACGGATCGGCGTGATAGATCGAGCGGTGCAACTGAGTGACAAGCGCCCGGCCTGACAGGCAAGCGGCCCCGCCCTCTGGCGGGGCCGCTTGCGTTGGCACGAACGGTTGCGTCAGGGCCCCACCGGGGCCTCGCCGAAGCCTGAGAGCGCCTGGCGGCGCTGCTCCCGGAAGTCCTCGAGCAGGCGCACATAGCGGCGCGGCATCTCGCTGCCGGCACGGGTGATCAGGTGAAGGGTCTCGTGGACCGCCACCGGCAGGTCCAGTTCCTTGACCTGGCGCTGCCAGGGAGAGGTCTCCAGCACCAGCCGTGAGACCACGGTGAACCCGAGCCCCCGGGCCACCGCATCCAGCACCATACCCACCTCGTTGGTGAAGCCCTGGCGCCGGAAGTGGCTCAGGGAACGAAACTCCTTCGGGAAGTTGCTGCGCAGCAGCGCATTGGCATGGTTCAAGCCATCGTAGTAGTTGATGAAGCCGATTCCCATCAGCTCGGCGAGCCCGCTGCCGGCGAAATCCGCCGGCACCACCAGGCACAGGGGCTCACGGTGCCAGGGCACCACCTCCAGGTCGGGCTGCCGCAGGGTTTCAGTGACGATACCCAGATCATAGCGGCCGGCCAGCACGTCCTGGACGATCTCATGGTTGAAGGCAAAGCTGTAGCTGACGGTCAGGCCGGGGTGCATCTGCTGCTGCCCCAGCAGAAAGGGATAGAGCATCAGCCCGACGCTGCCCGGAGAGGCCAGGCGGCACTCCCCCGAGAACAGGGAATCGGCATCCAGGGAGTGGCGAAACTGCTCGTGGTCGGCGAACAGTTTGAGCGCATAGTCGTAGGCCCGCCGCCCCGCCTCGGTGAGGGTGAAGCGCCGGCCGTGGCGCTCCAGCAGAGGCTTCTCCAGGTACTGCTCGAGCTTGCGTACATGCTGACTGACGCCGGGCTGGGTCATCTCCAGACGCCGCGCCGTCCGAGTGAAGCTGCCGGTCTCGACCAGGGTGATGAAGGTGCGAAAGTAGAGCGCGTTGAACATGGCGGGCCATATGACGGATGGGCGATTCATTGTAGCACCGGCCGACAAGTAGCCGTGATAGCATCGGCAGGGACGACACACGCGACAAGGACGCCTCAATGCCCGATACCATCTCCAGTATCATCTCCCCGGAAGGAAGCCTCGAGATCCTCTCCCAGCACGAGGTCAGCCGCCTTCACGACACCTCGAAGGCCGGGCTGCATGATCTGCTGAGACGCTGCTCGCTGGCCGTGCTCAACTGCGGCTCACCCATCGATGACAGCGTGGCGCTGATGGAGGCCTACCGCGACTTCGACATCGAGGTGATCCCCCAGGACCGCGGCATCCGGCTCAAGCTGACCAATGCGCCGGCCGAAGCCTTCGTCGACGGCAAGATGATCCGCGGGATTCGCGAGCACCTCTCCTCGGTGTTGCGCGATATCGTCTACGTCTACAACGAGATCCAGGGCCACCAGCGCTTCGATCTGACCACCTCAGAGGGCACCACCAATGCGGTGTTCCATATCCTGCGCAAGGCCGGCACCCTAAAGCCGGGCCGCGACCCCAGCCTGGTGGTGTGCTGGGGAGGCCACTCCATCTCGCGGGAGGAGTACGAGTACAGCAAGGACGTGGGCTATCACCTGGGCCTGCGTGAGATGGACATCTGTACCGGCTGCGGCCCCGGCGCCATGAAGGGCCCCATGAAGGGCGCCAACGTGGCCCACGCCAAGCAACGCCGCCGGGAGGGCCGCTACCTGGGCGTCTCGGAGCCGGGCATCATCGCGGCCGAGGCGCCCAACCCCATCGTCAACGAACTGGTGGTGATGCCGGACATCGAGAAGCGCCTGGAGGCCTTCGTGCGCCTGGGCCACGGCATCATCGTCTTCCCCGGCGGGGTAGGCACGGCCGAGGAGATCCTCTACCTGCTCGGCATCCTGCTCCATCCGGACAACGTCGACATGGAGCTGCCGGTGATCTTCACCGGGCCGGAGAACAGCGCAGACTACTTCACGCGCATTGACGAGTTCCTCACCTACACCCTGGGCGAGGCGGCGAGGCAGCGCTATCGCATCATCATCGACGACCCCACCGAGGTGGCCCGCGCCATGCGCAGGGGCATCGATTCGGTCGCCGAATACCGCCGGAGTCGTCAGGACGCCTTCTATTACAACTGGCGTCTGACCATCGACCGGCCCTTCCAGGAGACCTTCGAACCCACCCACGAGGCCATGGCCAGCCTGGCCCTGCACCGCGAACAGCCGGTTCATGAGCTGGCCGCCAACCTGCGCCGCGCCTTCTCGGGCATTGTCGCTGGCAACGTCAAGGAGAAGGGGATCCGCGCCATCCAGGCTCGCGGCCCCTTCCGTCTGCAGGCCGAGGCGGAGCTGATGTCACGTCTCGACAAGCTCCTCGACTCCTTCGTCGCCCAGGGCCGCATGAAGCTCTCCGGCGACTACGAACCCTGCTATACGCTGGGCTGATCGGCTGGAGTCAGGGGGGTCATCAGGCGCCGGGTGCTCTCAGCCAGATCGACAGCGCGTGGAGCAGCAACCCCAGGGTGGCGCCGTGGGCAATCAGCAGCTCCCAGCCGATGAAGTCGGTGAACAGGGCGTGGTACAGCCCCATGCCGGCCAGGCCCGCCACCATGCAGACACCCAGACGCCCCATCAGGCGCGGCAGGCGCAGACGTGCCTCGGCCTCGAGCAAGCGCCAGTGGGCGGCGGCCACGCCGGCCACCACCAGCAGGGCAATCAGGATCAGATTGAAGCGGTTGTCGTGGCCACCCACCAGAAAGCGGGGGATGGTCGACAGCATCAGCAGCACCAGGCCCAACAAGAGACTGAGCCGCTCGGGGGTAGACTGAGCCCCCATCTCAGGCCACCTTGAGCGCTTGGGACTCGATCCAGTCCTCTACCCAGGGCAGAGCGGCATCATCGGCCATGAAGGTCTCCATGGCGTCGACCTCCAGCCGCTCACCCAGGCGGCTGGCGCCCTGACCCTGCAACAGCTCGTCGAGCTGGCGCCCGGCACCGCAGAAGGTCTCGCCGTAGGAGCTGTCGCCCAGGGCGATCAGCCCATAGCGCAGCGAGCCAAGCCCGGGGCTCTGCTCGGCGATGGCCCGTGCGAAGGGTACGAAGTTGCCCGGGAAATCGCCGCTGCCGGTGGTGGAGACGCAGAATAGCGCCAGATCGGTAGGCGACCCGGTGAGATCCTCCAGGGTGGGATTGTCGTAAATGGCGACAGAATAGCCAGCCTCCTCGAACAGCGGCGTGACCTGCTCGGCGACGTCGAGGGCGCCGCCATACATGGTACCGACAAAGATCTTGAGCATGGGCATGTCCTGGATTTACCTGAGAATTCTACTCGGATATTAACACGACTCATTGCCGGCTCGCATCTTCACCGGCGCACGGCCGGGGCATTTCGTCGCACTCATTATCCTGCAAGGTCGGCGAGAGACCCAGTATAATACTGGGTCTTTCCCTTACCCTGCACGGAGGCGACATGCAGCAGACCTTCGAGGCCTGGATCACCCCGATCATGATCGGCGGGCTGATCCTGTTCATGGGCTTCATCATCTGGGATCTGGCAAAGAAGTCCAACGCCGGCCGCTTCGGCACCATCATGCTCTTCGTCGTGCTGGGCGCCGGCATCCTGGGCTATGTGCTCAAGGTGGTGATCACCTGGGTGCTGGAGAACGGCGGCTCGGTATGACGTCGATGGCGCCAGCCCACCCCCCGATCCCTGCTCCTGACCCAAAACGCAGAACGCCACCCATCCGGGTGGCGTTCTGCAGTTGACGACGACGCGGCCTTCAGTGAACCACGCCGCGGTAGCCCTCCACCTGATTCTTGAGCTTCTGCCCCGGTCGAAAGGTCACCACGCGCCGGGCCGAGATCGGAATCTCCTCACCGGTCTTGGGGTTACGGCCCGGCCGCTCGCGCTTGTCTCGCAGGTCGAAGTTGCCGAATCCGGACAGCTTGACCTGCTCGTTCTCGCGCAGGCAGGCGCGGATCTCCTCGAAGAAGGCCTCCACCATTGACTTTGCCTCGCGCTTGGAGAGTCCCAGCTCGGCGTGCAGATGCTCGGCCAGTTCGGCCTTGGTCAGTGCACCCATGTTCACTCCCTCGTATGGGGTCCGCCTCATGGCCGTTGCCGACTCCCTGCCCGCCTCGCTGGAACATCTACGCTACTTGACCTCGCAGCTTATCCGCGAAACTTATCCACGCAGTTCTACACCCAGATGCTGACGGGACTCGGTGACGATGGCATCGACCAACTGATTGATTTCCTCGTCATTCAGCGTGCGCGAAGGATGCTGCCAGGTCAAGCCCAGCGCCACGCTCTTGCGCCCTTCCGGCACCCCCTTGCCCTGGTAGACGTCGAACAGGCGGCTCTCGGTGAGCCATTCGCCGGCCTGGCCGCGGATGGTGTCCAGCAGCGCTTGCACCGGGAGGTTCTCATCGACCAGGAAGGCCAGGTCGCGCCGTACTTCCGGGAACCGCGATAGCGGCGTGAACGCCGGCACCCGGCCATGGGTCAGGGCATCCAGACGCACCTCGAACAGCACGGCATCCACCTTCAGCCCCAACTGGGCGCGCACCGCCGGGTGCAGGGTACCGATCCAGCCGGCCTCCTCACCGCGGTGCAGGATCCGCGCACACTGGCCCGGATGCAGCGCCGAATGCTCGGCTGGCTCGAAGCGCCAGGCATCGGGCTCGCCGCCCATGGCCAGCAGGCTCTCCAGATCACCCTTGAGGTCGAAGAAGTCGACCGTATCTCGGTTTGCCGCCCAGGCCTCGGGTTCCCGGGAGCCACACACCAGCGCACCCAGCATGGGCAGCTGCTGCAGGTCATCGAGCTCACCGCGGAAGATCAGGCCGGTCTCGAACAGCCGCACACGGGTCTGCTGACGGTTGAGGTTATGTTCAAGTGCCCGCACCAGTCCCGGGAAGAGGCTCGCCCGCATCACCGACAGATCGGCGGAGATGGGGTTGGCCAGCACCGGCGAGACCGCCTCGGGCAGCAGCGCCTTCTGCAGCTCGGGGGCAACGAAGCTGTAGGTCACCGCTTCCTGATAGCCGCGGGCCACCATCTGGCGACGCAGGCGGCCCAACGGGGTACGCGACTCGTGATCGGGGCGCAGCGAGAGACGGGCCTGGGGGCGACGTACCGGCAAGCGATTGTAGCCGTGGATGCGCGCCACCTCCTCGATCAGGTCCTCCTCGATGGCGATGTCGAAACGCCAGCTCGGCGCTACGGCACTCCAGCCCTGATCATCGACCTCCACCGCCATCCCCAGACGCTGGAGGATCTCGGTGACCTCCTCGGCGGGCAGCGCCTTGCTCAGAGCCTGCTCGAGACGCGACGCGCGCAGGCGAACTCGGCGCTCGGCGGGCAGGTGCTCGTGGCTTGCCACCTCCACCAGGGGACCCGGCTCGCCGCCGGTGATCTGCAGCAGCAGCGCTGTGGCGCGCTCGGCCGCCTCACGGGCCAGTTCTGCGTCCACGCCGCGCTCGAAGCGGTGAGAGGCGTCGGTATGCAGGCCGTAGCCGCGGGCCTGGCCGGCCACCGCCAACGGCGAGAAGAAGGCCGACTCGAGGAAGATGTCGCGGGTCGCGGAACTCACCCCGGAGTGCTCGCCGCCCATGACCCCGGCGATGGCCAGCGGGCCTCGCTCGTCGGCGATCACCAGGGAGTCATCGGCCAGCGTGACCTCCTGGCCGTCGAGCAGCATCAGCCGCTCACCCTCGCGGGCCAGGCGCACGATCACGGCGCCGTGGAGGTTGGCACGATCGAAGGCGTGCAGCGGCTGACCGAGCTCGAGCATCACGTAGTTGGTGATGTCCACCACCGGGTCGATGGAGCGGATGCCGCTGCGGCGCAGGCGCTCCACCATCCACAGCGGGGTCTCGGCGGTCACGTCGACGCCCTTGATCAGGCGACCGATATAGCGCGGGCAGTGCTCGGCGTCCTCGACGCGCAGCGGGAAGGTCTCGTCATGGGTCGCGGCCACCGGCGCGATGGCGGGCCCAGCCACCGGCAGGCGGTTGAGCACGCCCACCTCGCGGGCCATGCCCTTGAGGCTCAGGCAGTCCCCGCGGTTGGGGGTCAGGTCCACCTCGATGGTGTGATCGTCAAGGCCCAGCCAGGCGCGGAAGTCCTCCCCCACCGGGGCGCTCGCCGGCAACTCGAGGATCCCCGGCGAGGTCTCCTCCTCCAGGCCGAGCTCGGAGGCGGAGCAAATCATGCCGTGAGATGCCTGACCGCGCAGCTTGGCCTTCCGGATCTTGAAAACATCAGTCTTGGCGTCGCCGGGCAGCATAGCGCCGACCCGGGCGAAGGGCACCTTCTGGCCCACCGCCACATTGGGCGCCCCGCACACCACCTGCACCGGCTCGCCGGAGCCGTCTGAGACCCGGCAGACGCTGAGCTTGTCGGCATCGGGGTGCTGGATCTTCTCCACCACCTCGGCCACCACCACGCCCTCGAAGGCCGCCGCCACGGGGGCCACCGCGTCCACCTCGAGGCCGGCCATGGTGATCTGGTCGGCCAGGGCCTGGGTAGCAAGCTGCGGTGACACCCATTCGCGCAGCCACTGTTCGGAAAATTTCATGACAAATCCTGTGTTCTGCTGGTGCGAGTGAGGTCAGGCAAACTGGCGCAGGAAGCGCAGGTCGTTGTCGAAGAACATGCGCAGGTCGTTCACGCCGTAGCGCAGCATGGCCAGTCGCTCGGCCCCCATGCCGAAGGCGAAGCCGGTGTAGCGCTCGGCGTCGATGCCGGAGTGGCGGAACACCTCGGGGTGCACCATGCCGCAACCCATCACCTCCAGCCAGCCGCTGTGGGAACAGACCCGGCAGCCGTGACCGCTACACATCACGCACTGGATATCGACCTCGGCGGAGGGCTCGGTGAAGGGGAAGTAGGAGGGGCGGAAGCGCACGGACAGGTCGTCACGCTCGAAGAAGGCGTGCAGGAAGTCCTCGATGGTACCCTTGAGGTCGGCGAAGCTGACATCCTCGTCGACCAGCAACCCCTCCACCTGGTGGAACATGGGGGTATGCGTCAGGTCCGAATCGCTGCGATAGACCCGCCCCGGGCAGACGATACGGATCGGCAGCTTGCCCTCCTTCATGGTACGCACCTGGACCGGCGAGGTGTGGGTCCGCAGCAGGCGGGTGGCATCGAAGTAGAAGGTATCGGCCATGCCGCGCGCCGGGTGGTGCGCCGGGATATTGAGCGCCTCGAAGTTGTGGTAATCGTCCTCGATCTCCGGGCCTACCGCGACGTCATAGCCGATGCGGGTGAACAGTCCCTCGATGCGTTCCAGGGTGCGGGTGACCGGATGCAGGCCTCCGCTGGGCTGGCCGCGTCCCGGCAGGGTCACATCGAGGCGTTCGGCGGAGAGCCGCTTCTCCAGGGCCGCCTTCTCCAGGGCCGCACGGCGCCCCTCCAGTTCCTCGGCGAGAGCATGCTTGGCCTGGTTGATGCGCTCACCGGCGGCCGGGCGCTCGGCGGCAGACAGCTTGCCGAGACCCTTGAGCAGCGCGGTGATCTCGCCCTTCTTGCCGAGGTAACGCACGCGCAGTTCTTCCAGGGCCGGAATGGTCTCGGCGGCCTGGATCGCCTGGCGGGCCTCGGCGACCAGAGTGGGAAGGTGGTCCATCCGTTGCGCTCCGAATTCGAGTGTCAGACTTCAAGAAAAAGGGGAAGAGCGGCTGCTCTTCCCCTGCAACGTCAACGGCCGCTCGGCCAGAACCGAACCACCGCAGATGACGCGGTCACTTACTGGGCAGCCTTGGCCTTCTCGACGATGGCAGCGAAGGCGGCCTTCTCGTTGACGGCCAGGTCCGCGAGGACCTTGCGGTCGATCTCGATGCCGGCCTTCTTCAGGCCACCCACGAAGCGGCTGTAGGACAGGCCGTGCTGACGGGCACCGGCGTTGATACGCTGGATCCACAGGGCGCGGAACTGACGCTTGCGATTGCGGCGGTCGCGGTAGGCGTACTGGCCGGCCTTGATGACGGCCTGCTTGGCGACGCGAAACACGCGGCTCCGGGCACCGTAGTAACCCTTGGCCTGCTTGAGAATCTTCTTGTGACGACGACGGGCGACAACGCCACGTTTGACACGAGTCATAGCTTACTCCTGACGAAAAAAGGGACTACCAAGGGTTACAGGTTGGGCAGCATCCGCTGAATGAGCGCCTTGTCGGCGTCATGGATCTGCTTCATACCACGCAGCTGACGCTTACGCTTGGTAGACTTCTTGGTCAGGATGTGACTACGGAACGACTGCTTGTGCTTGAAGCCGTTGGCCGTCTTCTTGAAGCGCTTGGCAGCGCCGCGGTTGCTCTTGATCTTCGGCATGGAATAACACTCCATTACGAGGTTTTTTCAGAAAACCCGGGGCCGACGGTGGATGCTGCCACCCACTGCCCGTTGAACTGGCCGCCGGATCACTTTTTCTCTTTCGCTTACTTCTTCTTGGGGGCGATGATCATGATCATCTGGCGCCCTTCCATCTTCGGGAAGGACTCCACGGTCCCGATCTCATCGAGATCGGCGGCGATCCGTTCCATCAGCTTGCGGCCGAGGTCCTGATGCGCCATCTCACGACCGCGGAAACGCAGCGTGACCTTGCCCTTGTCGCCCCCTTCGAGGAAACGGATCAGGTTTTTCATCTTGACCTGATAGTCGCCCTCGTCGGTGCCAGGTCGGAACTTGACTTCCTTGACCTGAATCTGCTTCGTCTTCTTCTTCTGAGCGGACTTCTGCTTTTTCTGCTCGAAGACGAATTTACCGTAATCCATGATCTTGCAGACGATGGGATCGGCATTGGATATCTGTACGAGGTCGAGTCCCGAGGCTTCGGCGCGCTCCAGTGCTTCACTGGTGGGCACGACGCCCAGCTGCTCGCCGTCGGCATCGATCAGGCGAACCTGATCCTCGGTAATACGCTCGTTCATCGGGGGGCGCTTATCCTGGACGCGCCCTCTTGGGTTGCTTCGCTTGATCGCTCAGTCTCCTTAAGACGATTGACGATGTCGTCAGCCGAGTTCGGCGTTCAGACGCTCGATGAGGTCATCGACCCGCATGGTGCCTAGATCCTCGCCGGTACGTGTCCGCACGGCTACCGAGTCGGCCTCGACTTCCTTATCCCCCACCACGAGGAGATAGGGAACCTTCTGCAACGTATGCTCGCGGATTTTAAAGCCGATCTTCTCGTTCCTCAAGTCCGCCTTGACGCGAAGGCCAATTTTCTGCAGCCGCTGCTCGAGATTCAGCACGTAATCACGCTGTGAATCGGTGATATTGAGGATCACCGCCTGCTGCGGCGCCAGCCACAACGGCATGGCCCCGGCATAGTGTTCGATGAGGATACCGAGGAAACGCTCGAAGGAGCCCAGGATCGCGCGGTGCAGCATCACGGGGGTCTTGCGAGCACCGTCCTCGTCGACGAACTGGGCACCCAGGCGGCCCGGCAGGTTGAAGTCCAGCTGCAGGGTACCGCACTGCCAGACCCGGTTGAGGCAATCGCGCAGGGAAAACTCGATCTTGGGGCCGTAGAAGGCCCCCTCGCCCGGTTGCAGGTCCCACTCGAGCCCGGTCGCGTTGAGTGCTGCCTCGAGGCCCGCCTCGGCGCGGTCCCACATCTCGGGCTCACCGAGGAAGTCGTCGGGGCGGGTGGAGAGCTTGAGCTCCACGTCGTCGAAGCCCAGCTCCTTGTAGACCTTCAGGGTCAGGGCGATAAAATCCTCGGCCTCGGCCTGGATCTGCTTCTCGGTGCAGAAGATATGGGCGTCGTCCTGGGTGAAGGCGCGCACCCGCATCAGGCCGTGCAGGGAGCCGGAGGGTTCGTTGCGGTGGCAGCTGCCGAACTCGGCCAGGCGTAGCGGCAGGTCCCGGTAGCTCTTCAGCCCCTGGTTGAACACCTGCACGTGGCAGGGGCAGTTCATCGGTTTCACCGCGTAGTCGCGCTTCTCGGACTCGGTGGTGAACATCAGCTCGCTGTAGTGCCCCCAGTGGCCGGACTTCTTCCACAGCGAGAGATCCACCACCTGGGGGGTCTTGATCTCCTGGTAGCCGTTCTCGATCTGCACCCGGCGCATGTACTGCTCCAGCGCCTGGTAAATGGTCCAGCCGTTGGGGTGCCAGAACACCATGCCCGGCGCCTCTTCCTGGAGGTGGAAGAGGTCCATCTTCCTGGCCAGCTTGCGATGGTCGCGCTTCTCGGCTTCCTCGAGGCGCTTGAGGTAGGCCTTGAGCTGCTTCTTGTCGGGCCAGGCGGTGCCGTAGATGCGGGTCAACATCGGCTTGGTGGCATCGCCCCGCCAGTAGGCGCCGGCCAGCTTGGTGAGCTTGAAGGCCTTCAGGTGCCGGGTATTGGGCACATGGGGGCCCCGGCACATGTCGGTGTACTCTTCATGGTGATAGAGACGGATGGTCTCGCCTTCCGGGATCTCGCGGACGATCTCCTGCTTGTAGGGCTCGTCGCGGTGCAGGAAGGCCAGCATCGCCTTGTCACGATCGGCGTACTCGCGAACCACGTCATAGTCCCGCTCGATCAGCGCCTGCATGCGCTTCTCGATCGCCTCGAGGTCCTCGGGGGTCACCGAGCGACCAAAGTCGATATCGTAGTAGAAGCCGTCGTCGATCACCGGGCCGATGGCCATCCTGGCCTCGGGATAGAGCTGCTTGACGGCGTGACCGATCAGGTGGGCGCAGGAGTGACGGATCACCTCGAGACCCTCGGCGTCACGGGCGGTGAGGATGGCCACCTCGGCGTCGCGCTCGATGAGGTCGGCGGCATCCACCGGCACACCGTCGATCTTGCCGGCCACGCAGGCCTTGGCAAGCCCGGGGCCGATCTCCTCGGCCAGCTGCATCACGGTAAGCGGTTCGTCGAAGGTTCTCTGACTGCCGTCAGGCAGGGTCACGATGGGCATGAAGGGTCCTTGTGCGCAGTGGTGGCCCATACGAGAGACCACGTGTCGCGGTGAACAGGGATGGAAAAGCGGGGGGTACCATACCAGAGTCGAGGCTCGGCGCGCCACCGGGCGGCGGAGCACGGCCAGGCGCAACGACACCTGAGCACGCGAGAGGCTGAGCACACCGGGGCCATAACGCAACAGGGACGCCCGAAGGCGCCCCTGCTGGTCGGGCGATGACTCGCCCGGCTCACGACAGTCGATTACTGACGGTCGATCTCGACACGACGGTTCAGGGCACGGCCCTGGTCGGTCTCGTTGCTGGCGACCGGACGCTCCTCACCGTAGCCCACGGCCATCATGCGGTCACCGGCAACGCCCTGGCTGGCCAGGTAGCTGCGTACGGAGTTGGCACGACGCTCGGAGAGACCCTGGTTGTACTGGGCAGAGCCCCTGGAGTCAGTGTGACCTTCGATGCGGATGCGCACGTCGGTGTGCTCGCGCAGACGACGGGCCACTTCATCCAGCGTCATCTCGGCCTGGGGACGCAGCTCATCGGAGTCAAACGCGAAGTTGACCTCACTGGAGAGGGTCACCGGCTCGAATTCGGGCACGGGTTCGGGCTCCGGCGCGGGCATCGGCTCGGGCTCGGCCACCGGGGCCGGAGTGCGGTCGGCACACAGCAGGGCGCCGATGGCGGCACCGGCAACGGCACCGGTGGCAGCACCTTCCTCTTCATCGGAGCTGCCGCTGGTGGCGTAGCCGATGCTGCCGCCGATCAAGCTGCCGGCGATGCCGCAGGTTACCGGCTGCTGGTACCATGGACGGTCGGACGAGGGGCTGGTGTTGGGGGTAGCACAGCCTGCCAGGCCGACCACCAGAGCAGAACCGAGCAGCAAGCCAGTCGTGGACTTCTTCATTGTAAAACTCCTTCTCTTTTTTCTTACTTGATTCCAGGACAGGCAGCGGATGCAACACCTTCCCAGATGATCCCGACGATTGAACGCCGCGGAGTCAGCTCCGCCGCGACCGTGTCATACCTGCCATGCACCGTAAGAGGCCACGGCAAGGATCAGCACGGCCCAAGCTTGCAGTAGCTTGCCCTATCTTTCAATCGCCATGTTATGAACTTAGCAGAACAACACAGTATACGCACAGTGTTCGACAATGTCCGAGTGCTATCCTGCGGGTCAGTGCAGGCTTCCCGGCCAATTGCGCCTGAATTCCAGGACCGCGCCGGCCGCACCGAGCACCGCCTCACGCAACTCCTCCTCCACGGCGAGTCGTTCGCGATCCTCCTTGAAACGCTCCTTGGGCGTCAGCGCCCGGCGTGCCTCGTGGGTATGGAGGTGGCGGGTGCGATCATGAACCTCACCGAAGGGGCGGAAGGCCTCGCGCTCCATCAAGCGCGGATCGAGGATCTCCAGCAGCACCTTGCAGCGCCAGGATCCCTCGGTGACATCCACCTGCTCCTGAAGAAGGGACGAGGCCACCATCTCCAGATTTTCGAGGCAGTTGTCGCGCGCGCGACGCTCCTCCTCCTCACGGAAGGCCTGCCGGCGGAGCACCTCCTTGCGGAGCGTGTAGGCGTAGGCGGCGAGGCCGGCGATGATCACCAGGCCAATGCCGATCAGTATCAGGACAGTGGTTGTCGTCATAGGGGGGCTCACAGTTAGGGTGTAAAGTTGGCGGCAAGAATGTGGCCGTACAACTGTGGTAGAAGTTCATTCTACCCGGGGTTTTCGCTCACCCCAAACTGCCTGTCGCGACACGGCGGCCAGGCGATCCCGCCACGCCAACGCAGCACAGGCGATGAAGTGACCATTGACCAGACTCTCGCCCTGCTGACAGCGCCAGGCACCCTCCCCGGCGACGCCGGCCCAGCTGACACCGGATGCCGGGGCATGTACCACGCCAAGCACCGGCCTGCCCTCCTCGATCAGCGCTACATTGACGGTAAAGTCATCGAAGCCGTCGACGAACTCTCGGGTGCCGTCCAGCGGGTCGATCAGCCAGAATCGCCGCCACTCCCGGCGCTCCACCCAGGGAACCTCGCGACCCTCTTCGGAGAGGATCGGCAGCGTTGAACAAGCCACAAGGCCAGCTACCAGGATCTCGTTGGCGGCCAGGTCGGCGGCCGTCACGGGCGAGGCATCGTCCTTCGAATCGACACGAAATCCCGCCTCACGGACCGCCAGGATGGCGCGCCCCCTGTTCGCAGAGGGCGACCAGATCCTCGATATCTGGGGGAATATCGTACGGCGTCATGGCGAGGCTCCCGGAGCTGTTAGGAAAATCACGGTGGAGACAATTGGCATCAAGGCCTTGGATGACCAAGATCAAGAATGACGGCCTTTGCCGGGCGACCACAATGAACATTAGACCAAAGGCGAACAAAAGACGTCAGACGATCCCCTCCAACTTAAGTAGAATCCCGCCACTTTCCGCACCCGCTGGGTGCCCTTCTTGCTGACGGAGAGATGCATGCAGACAAGCCCCGATGTTCCCGAGAAGACTCAGGGCCCCGCCGGCCCCGGTCGCTTCGGCCTGTGGCTGGGCCCCGCCCTGCTGTTCGCTACCCTGATCCTGCCGCCACCCGCCGGCATGAGTGAGGCCGCCTGGGCCTGCGTGGGGCTGGCCCTGCTGATGGCCACCTGGTGGTCCACCGAGGCGGTGCCCATTCCGGTTACCTCGCTACTGCCCATGGTGCTGGTTCCCGCGCTCGGGCTTGGCACCCTGGGTGAGGCTACCGGTAGCTACGCCAACCCGATCATCTACCTCTTCCTGGGCGGCTTCCTGCTCGGCATCTCGATGCAGCGCTGGAACCTCCATCGCCGTCTGGCGCTGCATGTGCTCAAGCTGGTGGGCCATCAGCCCCGTCGGCAGATCGGCGGCTTCATGATCGCCACCGGCTTTTTGAGCATGTGGGTCTCCAACACCGCCACCGCCATCATGATGCTGCCCATCGGCATGTCGGTGATCAGCCTGCTCGGCGACAGCGACCCCGAGGAGGTCAAGCGCTACGCCACGGCCCTGCTGCTGGCCATCGCCTATTCCGCCAGCATCGGCGGCGTCGCGACCCTGATCGGTACCCCGCCCAACGCCCTGCTGGCCGGCTACCTGGCCGAGGATCGCGGCATCGACATCGGCTTCGCCCAGTGGATGGTCATCGGCCTTCCCATCAGCATCGTCATGATGGCCGCCGCCTGGTGGTGGCTGACCCGTGGGGGCTTCCGCATCGAGGCCGGCGAGGACAGTACCGGCATGGTGGGCAACGAGCTGGCCAAGCTTGGCCCGATGAGTCCGGCAGAAACACGTGTGGCGATCATCTTCTCACTGGCGGCGGTGGCCTGGGTGGTGCGCCCCCTGCTCAATGACCTCGGCCTGCCCTGGCTCTCCGACACCGGCATCGCCATCGCCGCCGGCGTGGTGCTGTTCCTGGTACCCAGCGGCCGCGGCGATGGCGAGCGGCTGATGATCTGGGAAGAGGCCCAGAAGCTACCCTGGGGCATCCTGCTGCTGTTCGGCGGCGGCCTGGCGCTGGCGGGCACCATCACCCGCACCGGGCTTGCCAACTGGATCGCCGAGCAGCTGGCCATCTTCGGCACCTTCCCGCTGCTGGCCATGATCGCCGTGGTGGTGCTGGTGATCATCTTCCTCACCGAAGTGACCTCCAATACCGCGACCGCCGCGGCCTTCCTGCCGCTGCTGGGCGCCCTGGCCCTGTCGCTGGACATCTCGCCGCTGCTGGTCACCGTGCCGGCCGCCATCGCCGCCAGCTGCGCCTTCATGATGCCGGTGGCCACGCCGCCCAATGCCATCGTCTTCGCCACGGGGCACATGAAGATCCAGTCGATGATCCGCGCCGGCTTCGCACTCAACCTGATCAGCACCGTCGTAGTGACCCTGATGGCCTACTTCCTGGTGGTGACCTTCTGGTAGACGACCGCAGCCCCCGACACGACGACGCCCGGCCTTGGCCGGGCGTCGTCGTTGATGGGACGGTTCACCCCCACAGCGACCAGGCCATGGCGTAGTGGTCCAGCAGCAGCACGCCGAAAACCCCGAGGATATAGCGAATCGAGAACCAGAAGGCGGCCAGGGGGGCCTTGGGATCCTGACCACGCCACACCTTCCAGTTCCAGAACATGAAGCGCGCATTGAGCACCACCATGCCCACCAGGTAGACGGCCCCGCTCATGCCGATGGCGAAGGGCATCAGGGTCACCGCCACGGTGAGCCAGCCATACAGCCACACCTGCAGGCGGGTGAAGGCCTCGCCGTGGGTCACCGGCAGCATCGGCACCCCGGCCCGGGCATACTCCTCGCGCTTGTGCAGCGCCAGCGCCCAGAAGTGCGGCGGCGTCCAGGCGAAGATGATCAGCATCAGCAGCAGCGGCTCGGGTCCAACCTGGCCGGTCACCGCCGTCCACCCCAGCAGCGGCGGGGCCGCCCCGGCCACCCCGCCGATCACGATGTTCTGGGGCGTGGCGTGCTTGAGAAAGGCGGTATAGACCAGCGCGTAGCCGATCAGCGAGCCCAGGGTCAGCCAGGCGGTGAGCGCATTGACCTGCCAGGCCAGCAGGCCGATGCCCGCCACCGAGAGCAGCGTGGCCCAGGCCAGCGCCACCGAGCTCGGCATGCGGCGGGCCGCCAGCGGGCGGCGCGAGGTACGCAGCATCATGGCATCCAGGCGGCGATCGACCACGTGGTTGAAGGCCGCGGCTCCCCCGGCGGCCAGCCCGATGCCTGCCAGCCCGAAGAACACCACGGCAAGGGACGGCAGCACCGGACGCGCCAGCGCCATGCCGACCAGAGCGCACACCAGCATCACCACCACGACCCGCGGCTTGCACAGGGTCAGCAGGTCACGCCAGCCCCAGCGGGCCGACTCCAGGGGCACGGTCGCCGCCGTGCGAACTTGCGTCGTCATGGCCTCAGACATGGACCCACTCCTTTTCGGTCGATTGTTGTAATGCCGACACCGCCTCGGATTCACGCCACATCCAGATCGCCATGGCCATGGCGATGACCAGGGCCACTGCCCCGGCAGTATGCAGCAGGGCCAGCCACAGCGGCAGCCAGAGCAGCACATTGGCGATGCCAAGCCCCCCCTGCACGACGAAGAGCCCCATCAGGGCACCCAGCCAGGGCCTTAGTCGAACCTCGTGCCAGTGGCGCATGGCCAGGACCAGCAGCGCCAGCCCCAGCGCCAGGGCACCCAGGCGATGCCCCACCTGGATCGCCGTGCGTGCATCGGCGTGCAGCTGCCCATGCAGGTAATTGGGCCCCACGCTCTGGGTCAGGTGAAAGCCCTCGCTCCAGTCCATGGCCGGCCACCACTGGCCGTTGCACGTCGGAAAACCCTGGCAAGCGATGCCCGCATAGTTGCTGGAGACCCAGCCCCCCAGCGCGATCTGCGCCATCAGCAGCAGCGCGGCGAGCCCCCACAGCATCGTCAGCGGACGCCGCGCCGGCGCCACGCCGCCGAACGTCAGCCGACCGCCGGCGAAGCGGCGCAGCCTCAGATGCAGCCACAGGAACAGCAGCATCACCGACAGCCCGCCGAGCAAGTGGAGAGTCACCACCTGGGGCCACAGCTTGAGGGTCACGGTGAAGGCTCCGAAAGCACCCTGCACCAGGATCACCGCCAGCAGCGCGAGGCTAACCGCCCAGGGATAGTCGGGCCGACGGCGCAGCGGCGCCCCCACCACAACGAGGGCGATCACCAGTAGCCCCAGGGCCGACGCCACATAGCGGTGCACCATCTCGACCCAGGCCTGGAAGGCCTCGAGCGGCGCCTCCGGCGTATGCGCCATGGCGCGGGTTTCATCCGGCACCACCAGGCGCCCATAGCAGCCCGGCCAGTCCGGACAGCCCAGGCCGGCATCCACCAGCCGCGTGAACACCCCCACCAGAATCACCCCCACGGTGAATGCCACTCCCAGCAGGCTCAGGGCCATGAGCCACCGCAGTCGATGCCGAGACTCCCCATTGGTCATTACCATCATCCCTGTTGTCCCTATCGTCCCGCCAGCCCGGGCTCGTCCCGACGCAACACCTCGGGATTCATGCGCAGCAGGCGGTTCACATCATCGAGCACGTCGCGGGGCGACACCTCGGGCCCGTAGGCGAGAACCGGCACTCCGCGCGGGTCCAGCACCCAGAGATGGTCGGGGGCATGCCACGTCGGCGCCTCACTCCACTGCGCCACCGCCTCGCCGGGCAGCGCCTCTGCCTCCCCGCCGACCCGAAGGCGACTGACCCGCGGCGCCTCACGGCCCAGGGCGCGGTGCAGGCGCCACCATTGGTCTGCCAGCGCCGCACACTGATCGCCGCAGTCGAAGGCCAGCACCCAGTCACCGGAAAGCCCGGGGGCGTGCTCGCCATCCAGGGGCCAGGCCGCGAGCGCCGGGAGATCCGGCGCCAGGTCACCATGGGCGGTACGCTGCTCGGGAATGCCGACCCGCCAGGTCACCATGGCCCAGGCCACCAGCACCGGCAGCGCGAAGAGCGACAGCACCGCCAGGACCTTGAGGCGGGAAGCGCGTGCTCGGGAGGTCTGATTCATCACAAGCTCTCCTGCTTGTCTGTACGTTACGATTCTGAACCGGTCGATCGCCGATCACGCCCCAGGCGCCGGCCACCGATCACCATCACTACCAGGGCGGCCAGCGCCAGCCCCCACCACTGCACCGCATAGCCCAGATGCCGGCTCGGGGGCATCACGCTGGGCGTCCACCAGGGCGCCAGGAGGCCCGGGCCCTGCTCGAGATGCAGCCAGCCGTCATGGGCGAAGGGCACCTCCCAGGCGTCGAGCTGGATCCGCTGCAGGCGCTGCCCTTCGCGGTTGGGGCCGAACAGCGGCGTTCCCTTGCCCGCCACCTGCCAGCGACCTTCCAGGGTCACGCGGCCTTCGGGCGTTGCCACTTCGGGCGTCTCGCGGCTGGCACCGCTGTCCAGGAAGCCCCGCTGCACCAGCCATAGACGGCCGTCGTCGGTCCGCAGCGGGGTCAGCGGCGCCACGCCGTGACGGCCATTGACCACGCGGTTGTCGAGAAACAGGGTCTGCTCCGGCAGGTACTCGCCGCTCAGGGTCAGGTGGCTGCCATCCGGCGGCAGCTGGCGCGGCGCCTCCAGGTGTGGCGCCGCCTCGAGGGCCGCCAGGTAGTCGCGTTTCTCGGTGGCCCGCTCCCACTGCCACAGCCCGAGCCCCAGGCCGAGCAGCACCAGCGGCGCCCACAGCACCCACCACAGGCGTTGCCGCCATGGCCCGCGACGGGCATGCTGAGAGGATGAATCATCCAAGGAGTGTTCCATGCTGCTCAAGGTCCTGATCGCGCTGGTATTCCTGGCCATGCTGGCGAGCCTTGCCGCCGGTGCCGGCTTCCTGCTCCGCGACGGCGCCGCCTCGCGCCGGTTGCTGGTATCACTCAAGGTGCGCGTCGCGATGGCCGCCACCCTGTTGGCCCTGCTCTTCTATGGTTTCTATGCCGGCGGCCTCGCCGGCTGAGCGCCGTCCCAGCAGGCGGCGTGCCGGGAGGCGGGCGCTAGAAGACATAGACGAACAGGAACAGGCCGATCCACACCACGTCCACGAAGTGCCAATACCAGCAGGCGGCCTCGAAACCGAAGTGGTTGTCGCTCGAGAAGTGGCCGCGCAGCACGCGCACCAGCATCACCGCCAGGATGGTGGCGCCGATGATCACGTGGGCCCCATGGAAACCGGTGAGCAGGAAGAACGTCGCCCCGTAGATCCCCGCCTCCAGGGTGATGCCGTAGTGGACATAGGCCTCGTAGTACTCGACACCCTGGATGGTGATGAAACTGATGGCCAGCAGCAGGGTCGCGAACAGCCAGTTGCGGGTGGTGTCGCGATGCCCCTCCTTGAGCCCCTCGTGGGCCACCGTGAGGGTGATACTCGAGGCCACCAGGATCAGGGTGTTGACCAGCGGCAGCTGCCAGGGGCTGAAGGTCTCGCGGGGGCCGACCACGTCACCGGGCGGCTCCAGCAGCGGCCAGCTAGCGGTGAATTCCGGCCACAGCAGCGCCGCCACCCCCTTGGCCCCCTCGCCGTCGAGCCATGGC
Organism: Halomonas sp. HK25; assembly: GCF_047795635.1. Lineage (GTDB taxonomy): Bacteria > Pseudomonadota > Gammaproteobacteria > Pseudomonadales > Halomonadaceae > Halomonas. Next base: position 2,140,109 of record NZ_CP181044.1, read on the forward strand.
AGGGCGAAGGTGCGGATGTAGAACAGCGCGCCGAAGAAGGCCCCGAAGAACATCACCTCGGAGAAGATGAACCAGCCCATGCCCTGGCGAAAGGAGCGGTCCATCTGGGCGTCATAGAGGCCTTGTCGAGACTCCCTCACCACGTCGCGAAACCACAGCGCCATCACCGCGAGCACTGCGATCAGCCCCACCGTCATGATCAGGGTCCCGCGGTCGTATACCAGCACCATGCCGGTGCCGATCATCATCAGGCCCAGGGCCAGCGAGCCGAGGATCGGCCACTTGCTGGTTGCCGGAACGTAGTAGCTGCCACCGCTCATGCCTCATCTCCTTTGTCGGCTGTCGCCCGGGCCTGAAGCGGCGCCTCGTCGCGGGTGACCGGATACAGGGTGTAGACCAGGGTCACGGTATTGACCTCGGGCGGCAGATCCCGGGACAACTGGAACACCAACGGCAGCTCAAGGCGCTCGCCCGCCTCCAGGTGCTGCTCCTCGAAGCAGAAGCAGCTCACCTTGCGCAGGTGGCGCGTCGCATTGGAGGGTGACACGCTCGGCACCGCGCGCCCCCAGGTGCCTTCGGCGCTGGCGTTCTGGAAGGCGAAGTTCACCTCGGTGGTCTGCCCCGGGTGGACGCGTATCTGGCGACTCTCCACCTCGAGGTTCCAGGGTAGCCCGGAGCCGTTGCGGGTAATGAACTGCACCGTGATGTAGCGCGAATCGTCCACCGCCTCATGCACAATGGCCTGGGCGGTGGTATCCACCTTGCCGTTGATCCCGGTGACGCGGCAGAAAACGTCGTACAGCGGCACCAGGGCGAAGGCGAAGACGAACATGCCCACCAGGGTCACCACGGAGCGCACCACCGTGCGGCGCACGCCCGGATTGGGCTGGGGTGAGCGGCGTTCGGACTCTGTCATGGATCACCTCCTGTGGCGCGGGGCCGGCGGCTGCTCAGTGCTCGTGGCGCTGGAAGGTCGGCGGCGTCTCGAAGGTATGCAGCGGCGCCGGGCTCGGCACGCTCCACTCGAGATCCTCGGCACCTTCCCAGGCCTTGGCTGGTGCCTTCTCGCCGCCGCGCACACAGAGGATCACCACCGCCACGAAGACTAGCTGCGAGGCCCCGAACATGAAGGCTCCCAGGCTCGACACCAGGTTGAAATCGGCGAACTGCAGCGCGTAGTCGGGAATGCGACGCGGCATGCCCGCCAGGCCCGCGAAGTGCATGGGGAAAAAGGTCAGGTTGACCCCGATCACCGACAGCCAGAAATGCCAATTGGCCAGCCGGACATTGGGGTAGTGGCCGGTCCACTTGGGCAGCCAGTAGTAGACCCCGGCCATGATCGCGAACACCGCCCCCGGCACCAGCACATAGTGGAAATGCGCCACCACGAAGTAGGTGTCGTGGTACTGGAAGTCCGCCGGGGCGATGGCCAGCATCAGGCCGGAGAAGCCGCCGATGGTGAACAGCACCACGAAGGCCAGCGCGAACAGCATCGGCGGTTCGAAGGTGATGGAACCGCGAAACAGGGTGGTAATCCAGTTGAACACCTTCACCCCGGTGGGCACCGCGATGATCATGGTGGTGTACATGAAGAACAGCTCGGCGGCCAGCGGCAGCCCCACCACGAACATGTGGTGCGCCCACACCAGGAAGGAGAGGATGGCGATAGACGCGGTAGCGTAGACCATGGAGGCGTAGCCGAACAACCGCTTGCGGGCGAAGGTCGGGATGATCGCCGAGACGATGCCGAAAGCCGGCAGGATCATGATGTAGACCTCGGGGTGCCCGAAGAACCAGAACAGATGCTGGAACAGCACCGGGTCGCCGCCGCCGGCGGCATTGAAGAAGTGGGTCCCGAAGTTGATGTCCATTAGCATCATGGTGATCACCCCCGCCAGCACCGGCATCACTGCGATCAGCAGGAAGGCGGTGATCAGCCAGGTCCACACGAACAGCGGCATGTCCATCAGCCGCATACCCGGCGCGCGCATGTTGATGATGGTGGCGATGATGTTGATCGCGCCGAGGATCGAGCTGATGCCGGCGATATGCAGTGAGAGGATGAAGAAGGTGGTGGAGGGCGGCGCGTAGGTGGTGGAGAGCGGCGCGTAGAAGGTCCAGCCAAAGTTGGGCCCACCTCCCGGCATCAGCAGAGTGGAGAGCAGCAACAGGAAGGACACCGGCAGCAGCCAGAAGCTGAAGTTATTGAGCCGCGGCAGCGCCATGTCCGGCGCGCCGATCTGAAGCGGGATCATCCAGTTGGCCAGCCCCGTGAAGGCCGGCATGACCGCCGCGAAGACCATGATCAGGCCATGCATGGTGGTCATCTGGTTGAAGAATTCCGGATTGACCAGTTGCAGACCCGGCTGGAACAGCTCGGCACGCACCACCAGGGCGAAGATCCCGCCGATGAAGAACATGGTCAGCGAGAAGATCAGGTAGAGGCTGCCGATCTCCTTGTGGTTGGTGGTCAGCAGCCAGCGCAGGATGCCACGCGGCGGCGCGGGATGGGCGGCTGCCTGGCCACCGGCGGTGGCCGAGGTGCTCTGCTCGACGGGGTGATGCGGAGGCAGCTTGGGCGCCATCGTGAATCTCCCTGATCTCTCATTGTGCTGTTGTTATTGATTCGCCAGCTTCTCGACCACCGCGGCGGGCTGAACGGCGTCGCCGGTATCGTTGCCCCAGGCGTTGCGCGTCCAGGTAGTCACGGCGGCGATCTCGACCGGGTTCAAGGTGCTGCGGAAGGCCGGCATCGCCGTACCGGAGACGCCGTTGACGATGGTATCCAGGTGCCAATCCGGATCGTCGATCAGCCGCTGATTGCCGGCCAGGGCCGGGAAAGCCGGCGGCGCGCCCTGCCCTTCGGCCTGGTGGCAGGACGAACAGATGCTGGCGTAGACCGTCTCGCCCCGCTCCATCAGTTCTTCCAGGGCCCACTCGCGATCGACGCCCATGGCCTCCTGCTCCGCCTCGTCGCGGCGCTCGGCGAGCCAGCTATCGAACTCCTCCTCCTCCATGGCATGCACCACAATGGGCATGAAACCGTGATCCATGCCGCAGAGTTCGGCGCACTGGCCGCGATAGATGCCAGGCTCGTTGATGCGCACCCAGTTCTCGTTGACGAAGCCGGGAATGGTGTCCTGCTTGACAGCGAAGTCCGGCACCCACCAGGAGTGGATGACGTCGTCGGAGGTCATCAGGAAGCGCACCTTGCGGTTGACCGGCAGCACCAGGGGATTGTCTACCTCGAGCAGGTAGTGCTCGTCGCGAGGGTCATCGCCGCGAATCTGGGCGCGGGGCGTGCTCATGCTGGAGTTGAAGGCCACGTCTTCGCCAAGGTACTCGTAGCGCCAGCGCCACTGTTGGCCGATGATCATCACGTCCAGCTCCGCATCGGAGGCATCGTACATCTTCTTGAGGGTCGCGGTGGCCGGCACCGCCATGCCGATCAGGATCACCAGGGGAATAGTGGTCCAGAGCACCTCCACCGTAGTGTGCTCATGGAAGTTGGCCGCCTGAGCGCCGCGAGAGCGACGGAACTTGAACAGGGAGTAGAACATCACCCCGAACACGACCACGCCGATGATCACGCAGATCCAGAAGATGATCATGTGCAGGGAGTAGATCTCGCGGCTCAGGTCGGTGACACCTACCGGCATGTTCCAACCGCTGGCAACAGCTGCAGGCACTGCTGCCAGCCCGATCAGACAGCCCACCATCCACACGAACAGCGTGCGCATCGGCGCCTCCTCATTATTGTTGTCATCGCGGTTAACGCAACATTAGCTGTGTCTGCGATGCAGTATAGAGGACCCTGCCTGGTGACAAACCGCCACAGTTACCGGGCTTACAAACGCCAGATTCAACGCGGCCACCCTCAGCGCGCGACCGCGATGGCCAGCGCCGCCACCCCGACCACGAACAGCAGCCCCATCACCACGCCCACCACGATGAAGGCCATTGGCCTGCCCTGCTCGAAGTCCTCACGGCGCCGCTGTTCCTTCTGAACACCGAAGAATGCCGCCAGCACCGACTTGATCACACCCCACATGGCCAACTCCTTGTCTGCTTGTCCGGGTAGCAAGTTCCGTGACGGGCGTCATGAAAGAAGGACTCCTGCGGCACGACTCAGGCCACCTCACCTATACTCTAACGGCTAACTCCCAATTCCCCGCAACGCGCCCCACGGGGCCCGTTCAGGAGGCGATCATGAAGACCAATCCCTTCGGCATAGATCCGGGCATGATGAATGCCAACCCCATGCTGGCCTGGTGGCAGGAGCAGTGGATGAAGGGCGCCAACCCCATGGCGAAGATGCAGGCGGCCTGGATGGAGAGCCTGGCAGAGGCCATGGAGTTCGAGGCACAGTTTCTCAAGACAGTCGCCGAGACCGGCCAGCAGATGACCCAGTGCTTCAACCACGAGAAACCCGCCACGTCCGACGAGGTCCATGCCTGCTACCAGAACCTTGTCAAGCAGATGACCGATGCCCAGCATAAACGCATGGAACAGGCCACCCAGCTCAGCCATGACTTCCGCAAGCGGCTCTGGGAAGAGATCTGACAAGCCCGCGACCTCCCCTTCCACTCGAAGCGGCGCCAGATGGCGCCGCTTTTTTTCGATCACGCCCCGAGGCCGAACAGCCGGGTCAGCAACGGCAGCAGGAAGGCGGTGAGCAGGCCGGTCAGCCCCATGGCCAGTCCCGAGAAGGCCCCGGCAACCGCCCCGATGCGAGCGAAGGCCTGGGCGGTACCGAACCCGTGGGCGGCCAGGCCCAGGGTGAAGCCTTGAACCGCCGGATCCTGCACCTTCAACAGTCGGAACACCCAGGGTGACAGCGCACAGCCGATGGAGCCGGTCAGCAGTACCAGGCCCGCGGCAAGCGACGGAATCCCGCCGATCTGCTCGGCGATCCCCATGGCAATCGGCGAGGTCACCGAGCGCGGCGCCAGGGAGAGCACGGTCTCCGGTCGCGCACCCAGCGCCATCGCCAGCCCCAGGGTTGAGGCCACCGCGGTCACGATTCCCGTCATGCAGGCGATCAACAGCGGCACCAGCAGACGGCGCACCCGTTCGCGATGATCATACAGCGGGATGGCCAACGCCACGGTGGCCGGCCCCAGCAGGAAGTGGATGAACTGGGCGCCCGCGAAGTAGGTGGGATAGTCCATGTCCACCAGCAGAAGCAGCCCGATCAACATGGCGATGGAGAGCGTCACCGGATGCAGCAGTGGCGTGCCGCCCAGCGCCCGGTGGACACGCACCGCCAGGGTAAATGCCAGCAGGGTCGCCAGCAGCGAGAGCAGCGGACTGCCCGAGAGGTAGACCCACAGTTGATCCAGGTCGGCGACGTTCAAGAGCGGCTCCGTCGCCGGTTCATCCGATCCAGCAGCCAGGCGGTGACGCCCAGCGTCACCGCCGTGGAGAGCACCAGGGTGACAAGGATCGGCCAAAGATCCTGGCCAATCAGCCGGAAGTGGACCATCAGCCCCACCCCCGCCGGCACGAACAGCAGCGTCAGGTAGCGCAGCAGGCCCTCGCCGGTCATGCGCAGGCTGTCCGGCACCTTGCCACGCACCATCAGCCCCGCCAGCAGAATCACCATGCCGAACACCGGCCCCGGCACAGGCAGCATCAAACCGCGTGCCAGCAATTCGCCGAGGAACTGGCAGATCAGCAGCACGCTCATCCCCATGATCAGTGGCATTGCGCCCTTGCTCCTGTCCAAGGGAGGCAGCCCTTGGCGCCCCCGGTCGTTCTCATTCTTTGCTGGTCGTTCACTGAGGGTAGTTCAGTGTGGCTTGTGGGCCTCGTCATCGGACACCGGCACCGGCGCGGCGCCGGCATCGGCCAGGTCCGCCCAGGGCTCGCGCGGGGCCTCGGCACGCTCACCGGTCCGCGCCGCATAGCGCTCGCGGTGCAGTGCCTTGAGCAGCCCGGCGATCATCAGCATGATCACCACCGAAAACGGCAACGCCGCCATGATCACCGCCGCCTGCAGGGTCTCCAGGCCACCGGCCATCAGCAGCACCGCGGTCAGCAGACCCAGCACCGCCCCCCACAGGATGCGATGAAGGGTCGGCGGCTCCGGATCACCCCCGGAGAGAATGGTGTTGATCACCAGGGTGCCCGCATTGGCCGAGGTGATCAGATAGGTGGCGATCAGCACCACCAGCGCCAGCGACACGACCTTCCCGGCCACCCCAAGCCCCATCGCCTCGATGGTGGCAAACAGCGCCGTGGCCACGTCCCGATCCACCGCCGCCACGATGCCGCCCACCCCGAACAACTCGTGATAGAGGGCGGTGCCGCCGAACAGCCCGATCCACACCACGGTGATCAGTGTGGGTACCAGCAGCACCCCCATCACGAACTCGCGGAAAGTGCGACCGCGGGAGACTCGAGCGATGAACATGCCCACGAAGGGCGACCAGGCCAGCCACCACCCCCAGAAGAACACCGTCCACTCCGCCTGCCAGCCGTCATCCCGGGTGGCATTTGTGTGGAAAGTCATGCCCAGCAGGTTCTGGAGGTAGTCCCCGGCGGACTCCACGGTGATGGCGATCAGGTACTGGGTCGGCCCGAACAGCAGCAGGAACACCACCACCGCGATGCTCAACCAGAAGTTCGCTTCGGAGAGCAGCCGCACCCCCTTCTTGACCCCGGACACCACCGAGAAGGTGGCGATGCTCATGATCACCGTGATAACGGTGAGCTGCAGCCATACCGAACTCTCGACCCCGAACAGCGCGCCCAGGCCGGCATTCATCTGCTGCACGCCCAGCCCCAGGGTGGTGGCGATACCGAACACCGTGCCGAACACGGCCAGTACATCCACCGCATCTCCCAGCCCCCCTTCCACCCGCTTGCCGAACAGCGGCTGCAGACAGGAACGGATGGTCAGCGGTAACTTCCAGCGATAGCTGAAATAGGCCAGTACCAGCGCCACGAAGGAGAAGATCGCCCAGCCGTTGAGCCCCCAGTGAAAGTAAGTCAGTCGCATGGCCACCCGAGCGGCATCCGGCGTCATGCCCTCGACGATGAAGGGGTTGTGCTGAAACTGCAGGATCGGCTGGGCCACCGCCCAGAACAGGATGCCCACCCCGGTGCCCGCGGCAAACAGCATCGACACCCAGGAGAAGAAGGTAAACTCCGGCTGCTCGAAGTCGCCGCCCAGGCGCACGTTCTTGTAGCGCCCGGTGCCCAGCCACACCATGAACAGCAACAGGAAGGCCACCAGCAGCACGTAGTACCACTCGAGGAAGGGATCGAGCACCCCTCGGGCGGCGGCCAGCCCCGTGGCCAGACGCTCGGTGAAGAAGGCGCCGTAGATCAACGCCACTGCCACCACCAGGATGGTCACCACAGTGACGCGAGGGTTCATTCCCTTCAGCAGCCCGCGCTGCGCCTGTCCGTACATGTCCGCTCCTGACCGATTCCTTGGATTGAATTCCTTGGATTGAGCGAGCAACGCCGCTCACCAGCTTTCCATGATAGAGCATGACCTGCGCGCACCCCAGCGGCCCGCGCGCCAAGCGATTGAAACGGAAGTGCAAAAGGGGCTTTCCATTTGCCTGCGAACGCGCTAGTATACGCCTCGTTCTCGGGGGACAGGCCAAACGGCCGAAAAGCCGAAAACAGAGTCGGAGCGTGGCGCAGCTTGGTAGCGCGTTGCAATGGGGTTGCAAAGGTCGCAGGTTCGAATCCTGTCGCTCCGACCAAAAACACCCAGAAAAACCGCCGCTTAGGGTCACAACCCAGCGGCGGTTTTTCGTTGCGCAGATTTCAGGTACCCACCAGGTGCCAAACAGGTAGCAAGCCGATCCACACCGGGTCTTCAGGAGACTCCCGAGTTGGAGACGCGTGAGCCATGAGCACCTCATCGCTCAGACACAGGCAGCGCCCCGGCCATGAGGCTCGGGGCGCTGTCACTTCTGACCTGCCTCCTCGCCCCAACGAACGAAGCGGCGGCCAGAGCCATCTTGGATCAACCGTTTGCATCAGCGGCAGCCGAGTCGTTGATCAGGCAATGCTCTCGACGATGCCTCCCTCCACGCGCAACGCCGCGCCGGTGGTGGCGCTGGCCTGGGGCGAGGCGGCATAGACGCAGAGATTGGCGACCTCCTCGGGCGTGGCAAAGCGCTTGAGCAGGGTCGAAGGTCGGTTCTCGTTGAGGAACAGGGCCTCCATCTGCTCGGCCGAGACGCCGCGTTCGGCCGCCAGGTCCGCCATCATCGCCTGGGCGCCTTCGGTGCGGGTCGGGCCCGGCAGGATGGTGTTCACCGTCACGCCGCTGCCGGCCATTACCTTGGCCAGGCCCCGCGATACGCCCTGCAGGGCCGCCTTGCTGACGCCGTAGTGCACCATGTCGGCGGGAATATTGAGCGCCGACTCGCTGGAGATGAACTGGATGCGCCCCCAGCCGCGGGCCTGCATGCCCTGGGCATAGTGGCGAGCCAACCGCACACCACTCATGACATTGACCTGGAAGATCTCTTCCCAGGCGGCGTCGTCGATCTCGAAGAAGGGACGCCCCCCGTAGATGCCCAGGTTGTTGACCAGGATATCGACCTCGGGGCGGGCGGCGATCACCGCCTGGCAGCCTTCGGCGGTGCCCGGGTCGGCCACCACGCCGCTGGCATCATCGCGGCCGCTGGCCTGGTTGATGCTGGCGATCGCACTGTCGACCCGCGCCTGGTCCCGGCCCACGATCGTGACCTTGGCGCCGGCCTGCGCCGGCCTGCGCCAGCCCGGTGGCGATCGCCAGGCCGATGCCCGCGGTGGAACCGGTTACCAGGGCCTGCTTGTGGGAAAGGTCGATCTGCATGGGGGTGGCTCCTGCCAGATGATAGAGAGAAAAAGGTGGGGTGTTGCAATCAGCCGAAGCGGAATGCCGACAGCTGAGTCTTGAGGACCTGTTGCGAGTAGACCCTGCGGCCGACGTCCTGGCCGGCCGCGCCGGCGACCACCATCAACGGCATCAGGTGTTCTTCTTCACCGGGGGGATGGCAGTGATGCGCATGGGGGGCCTGAGCCCATTGATCAAGGGCACTGGCGCGCTGCTCCGGGGCGGCCTCCACGGCCTGGGTCAGCCAGGTATCGAAGGCCTCCGACGGCGCGGTGAAGGCCGCGTCGCCATAGCCGCGCATGTTGTGGAAGCTCATGCCGCTGCCGACGATCAACACGCCTTCGTCGCGCAAGCCCGCCAGGGCCGCGCCGGCAGCCAGGTGCGCCGCGGGGTCCAGGTCATGGCGCAACGATAGCTGCACGACCGGAATATCCGCCTCGGGGAACATCAGCTTCAGCGGAATGAACATGCCATGGTCGAAGCCCCGCCCGGCATCCTGGCTGCTGGCCAGGCCCGCCCGGGACAGCAGCCCCACGACCCGCTCGGCCAGCGCCGGGGCGCCCGGCGCCGGGTAGCTCAGCTCGTAGGTGTGGTCCGGGAAGCCGAAATAGTCGTAGATCAGCTCGGGGTGCTCAGCGGCGGTGACGCTGAAGCCGGGGGTCCGCCAGTGGGCAGAGACCATCAGGATCGCGCGGGGCCTCTCGGGCAAGGTAGCGGCCAAGCCCTGAAGGAAGCCTGCCATGCCATCCCAGGTGCCGGGCGGATTCCACTCCATGAAGAAGCAGGGACCGGCGCCGTGGGGGATGAACACCACCGGCTGACGAGGGGATTCCGTGGAGAGTTGGCTGGCGTGTGTCATGAGCAGGCTCCTTGGCATGGGTGGGCTGATAAGGCGACCGGGGCCGATAGAGGCGAGTGAGTCTTACTATAGCTTCATCGCTTTGATATAAGAACCTGATATCATTTCCAACACTTCCAACTATCAGTGAGAAATCGACAGGAGCAGGAGATCGATGCTGGACCGTTTCACGGGCATGCGGGTCTTCATCGAGGCGGCCAGTCGCGGCAGCCTCTCTGCGGCGGGTCGAGCCCTGGAGATGTCGCCGGCCATGGCCACCCGGCACATGGATGCCCTGGAGGCAAGGCTGGGTGTCAAGCTGCTGCACCGCACGACGCGGCGGCTGCGATTGACGGATGCCGGCACCGATTACCTCGAGGCCTGCCGGCGAATCCTTCAGGAGCTGGATGAGGCCGAGGCGGAGGTGACGGCCCAGCGGCTGGAGGCGGTCGGGCGGCTACGCATGAACGTGCCGCTCTCCTTCGGGGTGCGCTTCGTCTCCCCGCTGCTGCCGGCGTTCAGCCGACGCTATCCGCTGGTGGAGGTCGAGCTGGGCCTGAGCGATGCCCAGCAGGACCTGATTCAGGAGGGGTGGGACCTGGCGATCCGTATCGGGCATCTCGCCGACAGTTCGCTGAAGGCCAGGCGCCTGGGGGATTGTCCGATGCGGGTATGTGCGGCGCCGGCCTATCTGGCGCGTCACGGCACCCCGCAGCAGGTGGGCGACCTCTCTCGTCACAACTGCCTGAGCTATACGCTCTCGCCCCTGCAGGGGCGCGGCACCTGGTCCTTCGGTCGCGAGGGGGAGATTCAGGTGCCCGTGAAGGGCAACCTCAAGGCCAACAACGGCGACGCGCTGCTGGCGGCGGCGCTGGGTGGTCAGGGCGTGATCTATCAGCCCAACTTCATCGTGGGCAATGCCCTGGCGCGTGGCGAGCTGGTCGCGCTGGAGCTCGACCAGCCCACGCTGGACCTGGGCGGCTTGCATGTCCTCTTTCCCGCCGACCGGCGCCCGCCCGCCAAGGTGCGAGCGATGATCGACTTCCTGGTGGAATCGATCACTTGCGCCTGACCTTGCCGGATCACTCCGCCGTGGCTTGGGTGGCCGCGTGCAGGCGCCCGGCGCTCTCCTCGAGTTCCTGGACAATGCGCTCCGCCATGGCGATGCGCGCATCCAGGTAGTCCTGCGCCTCATCGTCGGTGGCGTGGCGGCTATCCAACTGCGCCTGGTTGGTAGCACTCTTCAGGGCCAGGGCCATGGCGCGCAGGGTATCGGCGGTGCGATGGGCCTGGGCGGCATTCTCGAGCTCGGCATCGGCGCCGTGGCGGAAGAAGATCGGCACCACGCTGTCATCGGCATCGAAGGAGATGGCATCGCGCAGGGCGACTTCCGCAGAGGCATAGGCGCCAGCGTCGCTGCCATAGCCGGCGCTGTCACGCACGATATGGCCGGCGTGATCCAGGATGCGCCACTCATAGGGCTCGTCACCGTACACCTCGATGCAGCCGGATTCATACGGGCGGTCAATGCGGTGCAGGATGTTCATCTGGGCAGCCTCCGGGCAAGCAGTGTCCGCGCCGGTTCCGTCGCGGCGCGGGCGCTGGGTATCAGCGTGAGATCAGCATACCCGACGCCTGCGCTCGCCGCCTTGACCTGGCACACCTACACCAGCTTCAGGGGCTCGATATCACGGAAGATTCCGGTCCTGGTCATGTCGCGGCGTAGAGTGAAGGCCTCCATGGCGGCCACCGGATCCAGCTGGTCGAGCCGGTCGAAGTGGATCCTCCCCCACTGCTCACGGCTGACCTTGACGCTGTAGAGGTACTGGTCGCGCTGGCCGCCGGTGGCGGGATCGGGGATCTGGCGGTAACCGGAGACACGGGCCTCCACCACCCCGGGCAAACGAGCGAACACTGCGCCCAGCACGCGAAAGGCGATGCCGTGGACATGGTCGCGATAGAGTTCACGCTGGCGGGTAGCGCTGAGCTTGCGCGGGGTGAGCCTGAGCTGCTTGGGCGGCATCCCCCAGTAGCGGTCCGGCATCTCCTCCTCGCACGGCAGCTCAATATCCACAGCGATGGTGCGCACGTCGCTACCCAGGTCGAAGTCGATCAGCGTCTCGCGGGGCCAGTCGATCTCGTCCAGGCGCTCGCGCAGGGTCTGCTCCATGGCCTCCGGGTCGACCCAGACCCCCTCGCTTTCGCGAAGGTGGCGGGAAAATTCCACCGCATCGTGCTCCGCCTTGCGCCACTCCCAGGCCCGGTAGCGTTCGTCGAACTCGGCGCGCCGCTGGCGATTTGCCTCCTCGAGGCGGCGCCTGGCGGGCGACCACAGCGCATGCCGCAGGCCGGAAGGCTGTGGCTGAAACGGAGGCGGAGGTGGCTCGGCGAAGTCCCGCGTGACATAGCTCGCCGACTCGGGCGGCGGCGTCTCCTCGTGCAGCCGCCCCAGGCGGTCGAGATCGGCGTTGAGCCGCTCGCAGTGGGCACGAAGCTGTTCACGCAGGGACTCCTCGGCATAGCGGCGCAGCACCCGGGCCTCGGCGCTGGACATGTGCGACCCATCGGCGTGGAAGTAGCTGATCTGGCCGCCCTGCTCCACCTCCAGCTGCACCGGCAGGCTGCCGCCCTCGGCCAGCAACGCGTCCAACGCCGCCGCCTGGCTTGAGGCCGTCGCTCCCGCGCCAGACGTGCCTGATGCACCGCTACCGGTGAGCTTGCTGCGATAGGCAAGCCCGGTGCCGGGAACCCCCGCATGGCCGTGCACTCCGCTTGGCCCCATGCTGAGGCTGGCACCACGCGGGCCCACCGAGAGCCCCAGCCCGCGCTTGCTGAGGTTGAGGCGCACGCCGGGCGCCAGACGAATACGGCGCTGAAAACGAAAGGCCATCTCAACTCCCTGTCCATATAGCCATCACAACTGCCCTGCCGGGCAGCACCAGCAGCTCACCAGAAAAGCATAGCGCTGCCAACTCGACCGAGGAACAACGACGGCACAGCGCGATGGGGATGATCAGCCCAACGGCCTGAGTGGCGCGGCTGCGACTGGATCGATGTCCATCAACGCGAGGCAGGGGTATCGGCAGAAGATACCCCTTCAGCTGCCGACGTGCCCACCTCCAGCCTGGCACGCTCGACCAGCTCGGCAGGCAGCTCCTTCTTGACCGCCACGCCCAGCTCCTGGAACTCGCTGGCCTGCTTGATCAGGTTGCCCTTGCCGTTGACCAGCTGCCCCAGCGCCCTGTCGTAGCTCTCGCGGGCGCCGTCGAGCTTCTTGCCCACGTCCTGCATGCTCTCCAGGAAGGTGGCCAGCTTGTGATAGAAGCGCTCGGCCTTGCGCGCCAGCTCGGCGCTGTGGCGGCTCTGGTTCTCGAAGCGCCACAGCTGGCTGACGATGTTCAGGCTGGTGAGCAGCGTGGTGGGCGTGGCCACCAGCACATTGCGCTCGATGGCGCGCTGGTAGAGGGTGCTGTCGTGGCGCAGGGCCTCGATATAGGCCGACTCCACCGGGATGAACATGATCACCACCTCCGGTGAGTTGAGCCCCGGCAGGTCGTAGTAGTGCTTGTCGGCGAGTTCCTCGATGCGCGCGCCCACCGCCTGGGCGTGGGACGCCAGCGACTGCTTCCGGGTCAGCTCGTCCTCGGCGTTGACGTACTCCAGATAGGCGGCGAGTGACGTCTTGGCATCGATCACCAGGTGGCGGCCCTGGGGCAGGTAGACCAGCGCATCCGGACGGCGCTTGCCCTCCTCGGTGGTAAAGCTCCTCTCGCGCTGGTAGTCCTCGCCCGGACGCAGGCCGGCGCTGTCGAGTACGTTCTCCAGCATCAGCTCGCCCCAGTTGCCCTGGACCTTCTTCTGGCCCTTGAGCGCCTCGGTGAGCCGCGCCGCCTGGTCGGTGATATCGCGGTTGAGCTGCTGCAGGTGCTTGAGCTCGGTGGTGAGGCTGGCGCGCTGCGCCGTTTCCTGGGTGTGCAGGGTCTCGACCTTCTCGCGAAACCCCTTCATCTCCTCCTGGAAGGGCTTGAGCAGACCCAGCAGGTTGCGCTCGGAGAGCGACGAGAAGGCCTTGCCCTTCTGCTCCAGCAACTCATTGGCCAGGTTCTCGAACTCCACCTTGAGCTGCTGCTTGCTCTCCTCCATCCACTGCAGCTGGCGGCCGAAGTTCGCCTCCTTCTCCTCCAGCCGGGTGGTCAGCTCGCCGTGGGTCTGCTTCAGCGCGTAGTACGCCTCGCGGAAGCGCTCGACCTCACGCGCCTGGGCCAGTACGGCCTCGCGCTGGGTCTCGACCTCACCCTCCGCCACCTGCAGCGCCACCGTCTGCTCCCGGGCCTCCAGCTGCTGGGCGTGGAGCTCGGCGCGGGTGGCGTCGAGCTCGCGGCGGGTTGCGGTGACGCGGCGCTGCTGAAGGGAGAAGGTCAGCAGCGCGCCGAGCAGCAGGGCGATCAGGGCGACACTCTCGAGATGCGGGACGAATTGCGGGTCGAAGGGCATTCAGGGCTCCGGAGTCGTGCGGCGATCTGGCGGGCCAGAACGCCGGGGTCTGGCCCGCTGATAGTCGATAAACCGAAAGTTTACCCTGTCTGCTCCCGGGAGAGGGATTCGTTGATTGTCTCTCCCTATATAAGCCGATAATGATTCTTATTGGCCGTTTTACGACGGCTCTGCCATGCTGATGGGTGTTATTAAAGGATGAATTCCCCGACGACCCACCAAAGGAGGCACGACCATGCCGCATACCCTACCCAACCTCAGCTATGCCTACGATGCCCTGGAACCGCACATCGATGCGCTGACCATGGAGATCCACCACTCAAAGCACCACCAGACCTACGTCAATAACCTCAATGCCGCCCTCGAGGGTACTGACCTCGTAGACGTGCCGGTGGACGAGCTACTCGCCAACCTGGACCGCGTGCCGGCCGACAAGCGCCAGGCGGTCATCAACAACGGCGGCGGCCACTCCAACCACAGCATGTTCTGGCAGATGATGTCGCCCGACGGCGGCGGCGCGCCCAAGGGCCAGGTGGCCCAGGCCATCGACAAGGAGCTGGGTGGCTTCGACGCCTTCAAGGAGGCCTTCACCAAGGCAGCCCTGGGCCGCTTCGGGAGCGGCTGGGCGTGGCTCTGTGTCACCCCGGAGAAGACGCTGGTCGTGGAGAACTCCCTGAACCAGGACAGCCCGATTTCCAACGGCAACACCCCGGTGCTGGGCCTGGACGTGTGGGAGCACGCCTACTACCTGAAATTCCAGAACAAGCGCCCGGACTACGTGGCCGAGTTCTTCAACGTCATCGACTGGGACGACGTCGAAAGCCGCTACCAGGCCGCCATGGCCTGATCGCCCTGCCGGCCAGTACCACGCGCGCGGCACCGCCGCACGCACTGGTTCAAGCAGCATCACCATCGCCGCACCCTCGGGTGCGGCGATGGTGTTTATGCCCGCGTGTTTATGCCAGAGCGACGGGCTCCAGTGCCTCGATATCGCCGAACCACTGCTGCAGAAGGCCTCGCTGTTCGCTGAGCAACAGCCTGAGGTGGCTGGCCAGCGGGTGGTCTACAGGAAGGCGGGAGGCGTGGTCGCGAAGCGACGCCTGGAGGAGGTATTGATCCGCCGGCAGCTGCTCGCCGCTGGCCTGGCTGGCAAGGAAGACGAGCGGCGGGAGCAGCAGATGGGTCGCACCGCTGCTCAAGGCGTTGTGAAGCCCGGCGGCATCGAAGTCGCCGAGATACAGATGTGCGCGGCGGTGAATGGCCCAGGCCTCGGCCACTTTGGCGAAGGCGCCGCCGTAGTGGCGATCGCCGCGGTAGAGCACCAGCGGGCGGGGCCAGCCGGCCAGGGCGGGAATGGCCGGGTCGAAGGCGTAGAAGCTATCGAGGTTCTCGACCTGGATCAGTACGTCGAACTCGGATAACGCGATATCGCTCCAATCGAGGTCGAGGACGTCGCGGGGGCGGCTTTGCAGGCCGGGGTGTGGATCGCCCGCGGCGAGGTTCGCCAGCACACGATTCGCACGCGGGCTTTCGCGCACGCTCTTCTGTTCGCGGTTGCCGAGCCGCGCCTGCTCGGCAGTGGTCAGGCCCCTGAGATCGACCTCAAGAGAGGGCTCACCCAGGGCCGCCAGGGTCTCGTCGATCCTCGCGAGCAGGTCGCGATCGAGGCGCAGTCGGCCGTGGGTCAGCCGCGGGCCGGGCTCGATATCATGCGCCCGACACCAGGCGACGATCTCGTCCACCACCTTGCTGCGGGGCTTCTCGACATGGGAGACGCCGCGCAGTGACTGAGCGGCATCCAGCAGCAGGTTGCGGGCGCGTGCGGAGAAATGCATGGGGGTTCCTCCTTCATGATGCCGAGTGCCTATTACCAGACCAGTAACCAGACAAGGCGCCTTCGGCGCCATTCGCGCAGCAGAGCTGCGCTCCCACAAGAACCTTTGCTGCCACCGGGACCCTTGCTTCAAGCATTCAGCCGCAGGATAACGTCGTGGATCAGCCGCAGGTGGTTGAAGGGGCTGGCCTGGGTCTCCTGCTGGTGCAGCCGGAAGGCGCGCTGTTCGCCCCGCGGCAGGCCCTGGTACTCGGCGATCACCTGGAACAGCCAGATCTCCTCGCCCCACTCGAACTCGCTTTCCTGCAGGTACTCCAGCGCACTGAGCGGCTCAACGCCGCCATCCACCACCGACAGGTAAAAGCGCTCCACGTCCTCCTTGAGCGCCTGGTGGCGGGCGGCCACCAGGGTGTCGGCCTGGGGCGCGGCGGCGCCGGCGGCGGTGACCGGCTCGGAGTGCGGCGCGGGCCTGGGCAGGCGGTGGAGCAGCTCGGCCAGCATGCGAATATCGGTGTCGTGGTCCAGGGCGGCGGCGCCGGCGGCCAGCATGGGTGCCGCGCGGTTGACCAGCGCTGGCACCTCGCTGCGCCGGGCGTAGTTGCCGGGCACGAAACCGGGGTGCTCGTGCAGGAAGGCGGCCATGCCCGCCACCAGGCGACTGCGCGACTGCTGCTGGCGGAAGCGCGCCAGCAGCTCGATCATCCGCCGCTGTACCTCGCGCAGGCTGGTGTAATGCCGGGTGAGCTGGTGCTGCAGGCCGCTGACCAGGAGCTTGCGCAGGGCGCCGTCACCGCCCACCAGCTCGATCAGCTCGGTGAAGTCGATCAGCTCCAGGCCATCGAGCAGGCGCACGATCTGCTTCTGGGCGCGCTCGTTCTCACGGATCTTGTCGCCCAGCCGGCTGACGAAACCGAAGTCGCTGTTGAGCCGCCGCCACAGGCTGTCGATGGCATCGGCGAAGCGACCGTTGAGGTCGTCCACCTCCTGGCGCAGGCGCAGCAGCTGCTGCTCCTGGCGCCAGTATTCGCCGGCGTCGCGGGCCTCGCGGTAGCTCTGCACCAGGCTGCGCGTGAGCTCCAGGGTCTCGGCCACATCGGCGTTCACATGGCGGCGGGTCTCGTCGGCGAGCATTTCGGCGATCAGCTCGCGCACCTTGGGGGCGAGCTTGACCCCGCCCTGCTCGTCCGGGCGCCACAGGATGCGCGCGGCCAACAGTCGGTTGAGTGCCGTCTTGCTCAGCCCGGCCAGCGGCACCTCGTCCCGGGCGTAACCGGCCATCAGCGCCTCGGCGTGCTTGCCGAGCAGCGCCAGCCGCTCGACGCCGGTGCTGATCAGGCGGCTCTCCAGGGCGTGGGGGTCGCCGGCAGCGCTCATCACAGCAGGCTCTCCTGGCTGGCCGGTGCCTGGTCGTCGATGGGCAGGTTCTCCTCGTCGCGAATGAAGCGAACCAGGTCGATCAGGTAGTCGATCTTGGCGGTGACCACGAAGTACTGGCGGTCGGCGTGGGGCTGGAGCAGATAGCCGTGCTCCTTGAGGCGCTTGAAGACCTGCTTGATCTGGGCGTCGAGCTGTTCGCTCTGGGAGCCGAAGAAGGCATCGGTGGCCAGGCGCTCGAGGCGCTCGCGCAGCCCCTGGTTGTCCTCGCAGCGGGAGCTGAAGTCGGCGGGCTTGAGCACGTCGCCGGGGGACGCCAGGCCATCGCGGCCCAGGGTCTCCTGCACCAGCTGCAGCCACTCCAGCATCGGCAGCAGGCTGGTGACGGTATCGGCCAGCTGACGGGAAAGCTGCTCGCGGGCGGCCTCGTCGAGTGCCCGCCAGGCCAGGAAGTAGACGCTGCCTTCCTCGTTGGTGGCCAGCCGGCGGTTGAGCGGGCGCAGGTAGCTATCGAGCCGCTCGCGGGTCTCGTCGTCCTCAAGCCGGCGAAAGGCACTCTCGTCACTGACCGCGCAGATGAACTCGCCGGCCAGCAGGCGTTCCAGCAGGGGGCCCAATTCAACCATGGAACGCTCAACCATGGAACGTTCGACCATCGAATCTTCAACCGTTGAGCGTTCGCTCATGAGGGGGCCTCCTCGGTGCGGGCCTGCAGACGCTGTGACAGGCGGCTCAGGCGCGGTTCGATGCGCTTCAGGCGGCGCTTGTCGGGGGCGGCCTCGTCGCGGTCGATCAGGTAGCGGTGTTGGAACAGCAGCAGCACGTCCGACTCCGGGTTGGGAAAGGCGCCGACGATATGGATGCGGTTGTTGTCACAGGCGTCGAATAGCTTCTCGACGTTGTGGTAGGCCAGGGTGCCGATCTCGTCGATGGGCCAGTGGATGGCGATCTCGGCCTGGCCGCGCAATAGCCGGGTGAAGGCGAGCAGGAACTTGCACAGGATCAGGTAGGCCATGCCGTGACTGGAGGATTCCAGCAGCTGCCGGTCGTTCTTGATCACCAGGTCCGTGCCGCCCTCGTTGAGGTGAAGTTCCAGGCGCAGCAGGCTCTCGAAGCTGTACTGCTGGTCGCTGCGCAACAGCTCCACCACATCGGCCAGGGCGTCCAGATAGTCGTCGCTGGGCAGCGGCTGGCCGGACTCTCGCCACTCGCGGTAGCGTTGGGCGAAGCGCTTGAGCGGCTCCCAGAAGCCCAGCTCGTCGATGGTGGACTGGATCTTCACCTCGGCGCGACCGATGCCCTCCAGCCTGAGGTCGTCGGCGACCTCGTCGGAGAGCCGCCGGCTCTGGGCGTTGATGCGCCGGTTGAGGTCGCGGAACACGGTGAAGAACTTGTCCAGATCATCCGAGAGGTTGCGCCCCTCCTGCAGCAGCTGCTGCTGCTGGCCCTCGAGCAACTGGAGCATGTCGCGCAGCACGCCGAGCAGACGGCGCGGACTCGGATCCTCGAGCTTGGAGCGCTCGGATTCCAGGGCGTCCTGGAAGTCGGCGCTGGCCCCCTTGACCAGCTCGACCTCGATCTTCTCGCAGCCGCGGCGCAGCTCGTCGAGCTGGCGAGCATGGTCGGTCAGCGCCTGGCGGGCGCGCTCGATGCGCTCGGCGGCATCGCCCGGGGCCTCGCCGCGGGGCTCGGCGGCCGGCGCCAGCGCCAGGTCCGCGAGCTTGTCGAGCAGCGGCGCCAGGGTCTCGACCAGCGCCTGCTCGGCGTCACGCCGGGCCTTGAGTTCGCGCACCGCGGCCTGGTGTGCCTGACTGGCGGCCCGGAAGTCGGCCTTGTGCTGTTCGCGTTCGCGCTCGGCGGCCTGGCGTTCATGGGCGAGCGACGCCTCCTTCTCCACCAGCCGTGGCTTGCGCTCGCCCCACTCCACCCGCATGAAGCGGGCGTAGTCGTCCAGCTCCTCACGGCGCGCCTCGGTCTGGCGGATGCGCTTGCCGAGCGACTCGAGACGCGTGCGGGTGTCGTTGAGGCGCACGGTATCGACGCCCTGCTCGGCGAGTTCGCGGTCGAAGGCGGCCTGCAGCTCCTCGCGCTGGCGGCGGTTCTCTTCCTTGAGCTCGCCGAGCTGGCGGCGCTGCTGCTGGATCTGCTGCTCGAAGCCGGCGAGCCGGGCCTGGTAGTCGGCGGTCAGCTCGAGGCGCTGGGCGCGGTGGGTTTCCGCCAGCGCCGCCAGGGCACGCTCCCGCTCCTCGTTCAATGCCTGCTGGGTCGCCTGCTGCTCCTCCAGGGCCGCCCGGCAGGCGGTCTGACGGGCCTGCTGGGCGGTGGCGTGGCGCTCCTGGCACTGCTGGCGAGCCTGCAGGGCGTACTCCACCTCCTCGCCGGCGCGGCGACTCGCGCTGCGCCCACGCTCGAGGCGCGTGGTGGCCTCCTGCACGGCGTCATGACGTGCCTTGAGGGCCTTCTCCGCCGCCTGAACCGCGACCTGGGCGGCACTGAATGCCTGCTCGGCGGCCTCGATCTCGGCCAGCAGGCTGGCCTCGTCCTGGGCGTAGTCGGGCAGAGCGATGGCGGCCAGGTCCAGCGCCAGTCCGAAGAGATCGTCGCTGGCGTCGTCGTTGAACTGGGGGGCCAGGTCGCGGCGCTCGAGCAGCGCCGGGGCGATCACCTTGCCCAGGCGCTGCTCCCAGCCCGGACGATGATGACGCAGGAAGTGGCGCAGGCTGCCCTGGGCAGGGTCGCGCTGAATCCGCAGCGTCTCGAGATGGGCCTCGGCCCGGGAGCGCTGTGCTCGCGCCAGCTCCAGGTCGCGCTCGGCGGCCTCCCGCTCCTGCCGGCGCTCATCGAGCTCACCGCGCACGCTGTCGACCGCCGAAGCGGCGGCCTGCTGCTCGCTGCGGGCCTGATCGACCCGCGCCTGGGCCAGGCCGGCCTCACGGGCCTCGTCCGGCGTCTGGGCGGTGTGGGCAAGCTGCGCCTTGAGCTCGGAGAGCCTGGCGGTGCCCTGCTCCAGGCGGGCGCGGTAATCGTCGTCCAGCGACTGGCGACGAGACTGATAGTCGACCTCGAGGCGCTGCTCGGCCTCGCGCTGCGCCTCGAGGCAGCCTTCCTTCTTCTCGCCCAGGGCATCGATCAGCGCCTGGACCTCGTCGCGACGCTGCTCCAGCAGGTCGCCCAACTCCACCAGGCGCGCCTCGAGCCGGGCCTTGCTCGCCTGGAACGCCAGCTCCATGAGCTCAAGGTGGTCGCGCAGCTGTTGCTGCTGCTCACGCCACTGGGGCAGCGCCTTGAGGTCCTGTTCGAGGCCGGGCATATCGGCCTCCTCATAGGCCTCGAAGCGGCGCTGCAGGTCGTCCAGGTCGCCACGCGTCTTGTCCAGCTCGCTGTCGAGCTCGCTTGCCCGGTCATTGAAGGCGTCGCGGGCCTCGCGATAGGCCTGCTCGCGTGCCTGGAAATCACGCTGGCGCTGGCCCAGCTGGGCCTCGAGATCGGCCTGGGTGCGTTCGGCACGATGGCGGTCGGCCTCGAGCTGGGGCCGGAGCTGCCACAGTGAGGCCTCGAGGTCGGCGAGCTCGCGGTCGAAACCCTCCAGGGCGGCCAGCGAGCGCTGCAGGGGCGCCAAGCGCATGGACTGGCGCATGCGGGCGATCCACTCCCGCGCCTTGGTGTTGCGGATGCGGGTGACCGGCAGTTCGACGCCGTCCTCCTCGAAGATCGCCGCCAGCATGGTCTTGAGGGTATCCATCTTGCCCTCCTTGGCATGCACCGCGGAGATCAGTTTCTCCATATGGCGGATGCGCTGCCCGGGGCGCACCAGGCTGAAGCGGGCGGCGACCTGGCGCAGGCGAAGTCCATCGCGGCTGTTGGCCCGGGGTTGGGAATCGCCCACCTGGGTAAAGTCGTTCTGGATCACCGAGCGGTATTCGGAGGTGGCACCGAGCTTGGGCGACAGCGAGACGCCTTGACGACGCAGGCCGTTGGCCCACTGGGCATAGTCCAGGGCGGTCACCCCGGCCTCGCTCTCCACCAGGTACTCCTCGGGGCGATAGGGAGCGCCCACGAAGCGGTACTCCACGCCGCCCTCGCTCTTGCGGGTCAACACCGCCTGGCAGACATCGCCCTCCTCACGGCGATACTCGTAGACCAGGTAGCTGTTGCGGTGCGGCAGGTAGAAGGCGTCGAACTTGAGCCGCGTGCGCGGCACCACCTTATTGGGCAGCTCGCCATAGAACACCGGCACCAGGCGCTGCAGGGTCGTCTTGCCCGAGGCATTGGTGCCGCAGATATTCGTGTGACCGTCCACACTGAGCTCCACCACGCCCTCGAGGTGGCCGTGGATCATCACGATGCGTAGCAGGTGTGCCATGTCGCGTCCTTGGTCGTTGGCGGGTCGCTCCCGGCGAGCGAACATAGTGCCGGAGGTGCGAGGCCATCTCAATTGGTCGACGCCGGCGAGTGCCGCATCGGCTGGACGAGAGTGAATCAGGCGCTATCGGGATAGGGGTCAGGGTGGCGCGGGGCGATAGAACGGGGTCGGCCTTCCCTGGCCGGGGGATATCACTGTCAGGCGAAATAAGCTTCGATGGCGACGCGCGCGGCCAGCTGGGCCTGGGCCTGATTGATCAGGTGCTCGAGAACTTCGTGAGTCTGGCTGGGAATGGACATGTCGAACCTCCGAGTTAGTTACCACACTAATTAAACGCATTTCCACGCGGCTTTCAACCCTCGGTAATGATTTCCACAATTCTGGCACTATTCAGGAGGTGCGATGATCACTCGCTTGACCACCCAGCGCCTGAAGAACGCGCTCCAGCATCTACTGATCCTGGCCGGTCTGGCGCTGCTGCTGGCGGTGCCGGGCTATCTGCTGGCGGGCAGCTTCGGTGTGGTATGGGCCTTCGGCCTGGTGGCACTGACGCTCTACCTGGGCGGACGCATCCCGCCGCGGCTGGCCCTGGCACGCGCCAGCGCGGGCCGGCTGCGCCGCCACCAGGCGCCTGAGCTCTACCGGGTGCTGGATATCCTCTACCACCGCGCCGGGCTCACCGTCGAGCCCCAGCTCTTCTATGTGCCGGCGGCGGACCTGAACGCCTTCGCCGTGGGCGACGCCCGGGAGGGCGGGCTCGCCATCACCGACGGCCTGTTGCACGCCCTGAACCTGCGCCAGCTGGCCGGGGTGCTGGCCCACGAGGTGAGCCATCTGCGCCATGGCGATACCCGGGTCATGTCCATGGCGGCGACCATGACGCGCCTGACGATCTGGGGCGCCTTCCTGGTGCAGTTGGGGCTGCTGCTGATGCTGCCGATGGTGGTGGCGGGAGACATCCGCATGCCCTGGTTGGAACTGCTGGCCGTGGCCCTGGCGCCCTCGGCCAGCACCCTGCTGCAGCTGGCCCTGTCGCGCAATCGAGAGTTCACCGCCGACCTGGAAGCCGCCGCCCTGACCCGGGACCCGCTGGGCCTGGCCGCGGCGCTGGAGGTGCTGGAGCGCCGCCAGGGGCTATGGCTCTCGGCGCTGCTGCAGGGAAGCCGCCCACCAGGCTGGCTTCGGCTGCTTCAGACCCATCCGCCCACCGACGAGCGCATCCGCCGACTGCTCGCCCTGGCCCAGCGCCAGCCGCCACGGCCGCCCTCCCCCCGGCCCTATCGGCCGAGTGACACCCTGGTGATCGACCGACCGTCGCCATTGAATCGCCGCGACTGGCTATGGCGTCGCCCAAGGCGCTGACCCAGGCTACTAACGATGAAAGGCGGCTCCCGGGGGTGCCGCCTTTCATTCAGACCTTACCCACCCTTTGACGGGGTGGTAGCGCTTACTGGGCGGGGGCCTGTTGCTGTTGCATCTGCTCCTGCATCTGGCGCATCTGTTGTTCCTGCTCCTGGGCCAGGCGTTGGAGCTCGTCACGCTGCTCCGCGGTCAGGGTGGACTGGATGCGCGCCTGCATCAGGGCACTCTCGGCCGTCATGTCGCCGGTGAGCTGGCCGAGGCGCTCTGCGTCGCGGCGAATGGAGGCTTCATCGAAATCCGGACCGACCTGTTCGTGAATCTGCATCTGCACGCCCTGAGCCTCAGTCTGCAGCGACTGCAGCCGCTCCTGCCCCTGGGTCAGCAGCGACACCATCTCCTGCTCCTGGCCGGCATCCAGATTAACCATCTCATCCAGCTGGGCCACCTGCTGCTCGGCGCTGGGCGCACCCTGAGGCATCTGCTGAGCCACTGCGGGAGCGGTCAGGGCGAAGGTCAGGGCTAGGGCGCTGCCGGCAATCAAGGTAAGGGGCTTGACAAAGGACATGCAATCTCCTGAAAAATCATGGGAATCCAATGACCCTAGCATGGCGCCGGCGGTAATGACACCCCGACCCGAGGGCCGAGGTGAGCTCCGCCAGGCGGCATCTTGCGCTAGAATCGCAGGCCAATCCCGTGACAACCGAGGAGCCTTCCCGTTCACCATGAAATATCTCGGAGCCCACGTCAGTGCCGCGGGCGGCGTCGATCAGGCAGTGCAGCGCGCCGTTGCGATCGGCGCCAACGCCTTCGCCCTGTTCACCAAGAACCAGCGCCAGTGGAAGGCCAAGCCGCTGGATGATGCCACCATCGAGGCGTTTCGATCCGCCTGCCGTAAGCACGGCTTCGGGCCGGGTCATGTCCTTCCCCACGACAGCTACCTGATCAATCTCGGTCACCCGGAGGCAGAGGGGCTGGCCAAGTCGCGCGCCGCCTTCCTGGACGAGATGCAGCGCTGCGAGCAGCTCGGCATCGACCGGCTCAACTTCCACCCGGGCAGCCATCTCAGGAAGATCAGTGAGTCCGAGTGTCTCACGCGCATCGCCGAGTCGATCAACGAGGCGCTGACCCACACCCAGGACGTCACCGCGGTGATCGAGAACACCGCCGGCCAGGGCAGCAACCTGGGCTGGCGCTATGAGCACCTGGCCGAGATCATCGAGCAGGTGGAGGACAAGTCACGGGTCGGGGTCTGTCTCGACACCTGTCACGCCTTCGCCGCCGGCTATGACCTGCGCACGGCCGCGGCCACCACCGCCATGCTGGACGAGTTCTCCTCGGTAGTGGGCATCGAGTACCTCAAGGGCATGCACCTCAACGATGCCAAGAGCGAACTCGGCAGCCGGGTCGACCGCCATCACAGCCTGGGCCAGGGCAATATCGGCCTGGCCTGCTTCACTACCCTGATGCGCGATGCACGCACCGACGGCATTCCCATGGTGCTGGAGACCATCGAGCCGGCCATCTGGGCCGAGGAGATCGCCTGGCTGCGCACCCAGCAGGAGGCCCCATGACGGGTTCATCGCAGATCAGCGTCCGCGCCTATGAGCCCGACGATTGGCCTGCGGTCTGGGCGATGCTCGAGTCGGTGATCCGCGCCGGCGAGACCTATGCCGTGCCCGGCGCCTTCCGCCATCCCGACCTGGGGCCGGTGGACGCCCACGTGATGTATCGGCCGCTGTGACCCGGCGCCAAGGCGATTGACCGCCCTACCCGGGCCGGTGCATGCTCAGCGGGCATCGAGTCGCAAGACACTGACACAACAAAGGAAACCAAAAATGAAAGGCTTTGCACGCAGCGCCCTGGCAGTGGGCATTTCCCTGGCCATGATGGCCTCCGCCAACGCCGCCGACCTCGCCGACATGGACCCCGTCACCCTGCGCCTGGCCCACGTGGTCAACGAGCAGGACGGCTTCCATATCGCCGCCGTGAAGTTCCAGGAGCTGGTCGCCGAGCGCACCGAGGGGGCGGTCTCCGTGGACCTCTATCCCAACGCCAGCCTGGGCGACGAGCGCACCCTGCTCGAGGGCATGCAGATCGGCACCGTGGACATGGGCGTGATCACCAACGGGCCGGTGGCCAACTTCGTGGAGGAGATGGCGGTGTTCGAGCTGCCCTTCCTCTTCCCCAGCCCCGAGGCCGCCTACGAGGTGCTCGACGGACCCATCGGCCAGGAGCTGCTCGACAGGCTTGCCGAGGTCAACCTCAAGGGCCTGGCCTATGCCGAGCGGGGCTTTCGCAACCTGACCAACAGCGAGCGCCCGGTCGAAACCCCCGAGGACATGGACGGCCTGCGCATTCGCGTGATGGAGAATCCGGTCTACGTGGATACCTTCCGCGAACTCGGTGCCAACGCCATTCCCATGGCCTGGACCGAGGCGCTGACCGCCATGCAGCAGGGCACCATCGACGGTCAGGAGAACCCGGTCAACGTCATCCACTCGTTCAAGCTCAACGAGACCCAGACCTACATGACCCTGTCGCGGCACACCTACGCGCCGGCGATCTTCGTGATGGGCATGCCGAGCTGGAACCAGCTGCCGGAGGCCGCCCAGGAGGTGCTGGTGCAGGCCGCCCAGGAAGCCGCCGAGCACGAGCGTCGGGTGAACGCCGAGATGGAGGCCGAGCAGCTGGACGCGCTGCGCGAGGCGGGCATGCAGATCGTCGATGACGCCGACCTCGAGGCCTTCCAGGCCGCCGTGGCGCCGGTCTACGAGAAGTATGGCGAGCAGTTCGGCGACTATCTGCCCCGCATCCGGGAGGCGCTGGAGTAAGTGAGCCTGCTTGCGCGCTACCTGCTGCGTCCCCTGCAGTGGAGTGAGCGCGCCCTCGACGCCGTCATGCAACCCGTGGTCGTCGCGGGCATGGCGGCGTTGATCGGCGTGATCACCCTGCAGATCGTCTCGCGGGTGTTCTTCACGGCGGTGGGCTGGACCGAGGAGGTCGCCCGCTTCCTGCTGGTATGGATCACCTTTCTCGGCGCCACCCTGGCCTTCCAGCGCGGTCGCCATATCGCCGTGACCTTCGTGGTCGACGCCCTGCCCCTGCGCCTGCGCCAGCTGGCGCGCATCGCCGCCGTGCTGGTGGCGTTGGGCTTCATGGTGGCGCTGGTCATCATCGGCCATCGCTACATGCAGGTGCAGAGCTTCCAGAAATCGGCTTCGCTGCGCCTCTCCATGACCTATGTCTATGCGGTCATCCCGCTCGCCGCCGCGGTGATGGCCTGGTACGCCCTGGTCGATCTGCTGGAGCTGCTGATCCAGGGGCCGGACGCCGCCCGCGGTGATGACAAGCGCGGCAGCGACGCCGCCGAGGAGCCCCCCGCATGACCGGCGTGCTGTTCCTGCTGTTCTTCCTCTTCATGCTGCTGGGGGTGCCCATCGCCCTGGCCATCGGCGCCAGCACCCTGCTGGCCCTTAACGCCCAGGGCGTACCGCTGATGGTGGTCACCCAGCAGATGTTCCAGGGCATCAACTCCTTTGCCCTGGTGGCGGTGCCGATGTTCATCCTCGCCGGCGACCTGATGGCCCAGGGCAAGGTCAGCGAGAAGCTGGTGGATTTCGCCGACGCCCTGTTCGGCTTCCTCAAGGGCGGACTCTCCCTGGTCTCGGTGGGTGCCGGCATGTTCTTCGCCGCCATCTCCGGCTCCGGGGCCGCCACCACCGCCGCGGTGGGCTCGAGCCTGGTGCCGGAGCTGCGCAAGAAGGGCTACGACCCGGCCTCGGCGGCCAGCCTGATCGCCGCCAGCGGCACCATCGGCGTGGTGATCCCGCCCTCGGTACCGATGATCATCTACGCGGTGATCGCCCAGCAGTCGGTGTCCAAGCTGTTCCTGAGCGGCATCGTGCCGGGTATCGCCATGGGCCTGGGGCTCGGGACCATCGCCATCGTCCAGGCCTACCGACGCAACTACCCTCGCGGCACCGCACTCTCGATCACTACCATCTGGCGCACCTTCCTCAGCGCCAGCTGGGGCCTGATGACCCCGGTGATCATCCTCGGCGGCATCTTCTCGGGCATCTTCACCCCCAGCGAGGCGGCGGTGGTAGCGGTCAACTACGCCCTGCTGGTGTCGCTTTTCGTTTACCGCGACCTGGGCCTGGCAGACGTCTACCGCATCCTGATCCGCTCGGCGATCACCACCTCGGTGATCATGCTGGTGATCGCCACTTCTGCGGTGCTGAGCTGGACCCTCTCCAGCTGGCAGGTGCCCGGCGCCATTGCCCAGGCGGTACTGTCGCTCTCCACCGATCCCCTGGTGATCATGCTGCTGGTGGTGGCGGTGATCCTGCTCACCGGGGTGTTCATCGAGACGGCCAGCGCCCTGATCATCCTCACCCCGGTGCTGCTGCCGCTGGTGACCCAGCTCGGCATCGACCCGATCCACTTCGGCATCATCATCGTGATGGGGCTGGCCATCGGCATGATCACTCCGCCGGTGGCGATCAACCTCTACGTGGCCTCCTCGGTCACCCAGCTGCCGTTGGAACGCATCACCCGCGCCATCGTGCCCTACCTGCTGGGGCTGATCGCGGTGCTGCTGCTGGTGGTCTACGTGCCGATCCTGGCGGGCTGGTCGGGATGAGCCCGGTGCGTATTGACCCGACACTGGCCAGCCAGCAGGCTGGCCGCCTCTGCCCTATGTCTTGAAGGTATCTCATGAAGGAAAGCCCCGTGACTCCATTACGACGCGTCCTGCTGCCCACCGCCGGTCTGATCCTCGCCCTGCTCGCCGGCTGCACCACCTACACCTTTCCGGACGGCAGCCAGGAGACCCTGTGGGGCGTGCCCACCGAGGATGAGACCAAGACCTTCGAGGAACGCCAGGCCGAACCGCTCCAGTACCGAGTGCCCGGCGAGATGCCGGAGTGAAGGCGAATCGCCATGCCCACAGCGGACAGCTTGGATGGGGGGACCAGCCGGCTGAATCCCTGACGGCATGCCGGTTGGTCCATGCCATGCAAGGTCAGGCCACGGCTCAGCGCTCGGCGGCGGAGGAGGAAACTTTGGTGATGATCTGAGGAACGAAGCGCTCCGAGAAGCCTGCCACAAAGGACCAGAAGAGAAAGCGAGCCAGGTCCTGTCCCGAGTTCGGGTAGGTCAGGGTGAACACCTCGATCATGTAACCGCTGTCCGGACCATCGTCCGGCCTTGGCGGATAGTGGAACTCGGGAAACAGCGAGCCGGTCACGATGCCCGACAGAAAGATGCAGTACAACACCAGCGCAAAGACCCCACCGAAGATCGGCACCAGCAGGATCTGGAACCAGGAACGGGTCAGCAATGCCAGTTCCTCGTCGGTGACCTTGGGGAGGCGCTGCTGGAGGCTGACGAACCCACCAACGATGCCGCACAGGAAGGCGGCCCAGGTCATCATGAAGCGCTCATTGAAAAAGAAGCTGACACCGAAGACGGTGGTAAACAGCACTATTGCCACCAGCGTCATCAGGATCAGGCGCCGGGTGATGATGTGAATGCTCTCGATGCGGTTCATGTTCGGCCCTCCCCCGTGCTCTTCTGAGCATAGGAGGCGCTCGTCGGATCGGCACTTCAGCAGCGGCTCAGCACCACGCTGAGGTTATTGGCGGGCATCTCCACGAGGCGTGCAAGCGCCAGGCCGTGGCGCGCGGCCTCGGCGGTCACCTCGTCGAGGTCGCGCACGCCCCAGCGAGGGTCGCGGCGCCTGAGATCGGCGTCGAAGGCGGCGTTGCCGGGCGAGGTAGGCTGTCCGCCCCGGCGATAGGGGCCGTAGAGGTAGAGCACACCGCCCGGCACCAGGCGCTCCCCGGCCCGGGCCATCAGCGCCTCGGTCACCGCCCAGGGCGAGATATGGATCAGGTTGATGGCAACGATGGCCTCGAAGGGGCCCGCCGTCCAGCTGTCGGGGACGGTGGCATCGA
This sequence comes from Halomonas sp. HK25, assembly GCF_047795635.1. Classification (GTDB taxonomy): domain Bacteria; phylum Pseudomonadota; class Gammaproteobacteria; order Pseudomonadales; family Halomonadaceae; genus Halomonas. Next base: position 2,169,179 of record NZ_CP181044.1, read on the forward strand.
GCCGGATCGGCTCGGCCAGGTTGGGCAGCTCGGCCTGCTCGCGCCAGGCGGCGATGGAGGCCAGCGCCTCGGGGGTGGAATCGCTGGGCTGCCAGATCCAGCCCGGCATGGCAGCGGCGCAGTGCAGGGCGTGCTCGCCGCTGCCGCTGGCCACCTCCAGCACCCGGGCCCGCCCGGGCAGCACCTGGGCGAGTGCCTCGAGGATCGGCTGGCGATTGCGAGCCGCGGCGGGGCTGTGGAGACGGGGATCGATCATGCTCGGCTCGCTGTCGGTCGTCGGGTGGCCTAGTTCCTCTTGCCCCGGGGCTTGCCGGCCGGGCTCCCGCCCTTCGGGCGAGGCCCCGAGGAGCGCACGCCCTTGGACGGTTTGGTGCCCGGCTTCTTCGCACCCGGTTTCGTCGGGCCTGCCTTCTTGGGACTTGCGTTCCTGGTGCTCAGACCCCCGGGCCCGGGCTTTCCGCTTGTCTTCTTCGCACCAGCCTTCTTTTCACTCGCCTTCTTTCCACCCGCCTTGCTCGCGCCGGGCTTGCCTGCGCTGGACCTGCCGCCTTCACCGCGGCCTGGCGCACCTCGCGACGGAGCGCCTGTCTTGCCGCCCTTGCGCCGGGCCGTTCGACGCCCGGGCTGCTGGGCCTCGGAGGCGGAGTGATCGGTCATGGCGAGAATCGTCGACACCTCGCTGGGCGTCAGGTCCCGCCAATCCCCCGTCGCCAGCCCCTTGAGCGTGACATTCATGATGCGGATCCGCTCCAGCTTCACCACCTCATTGCCGAACACCTCGCACATGCGGCGAATCTGACGGTTCAGCCCCTGCACCAGGGTAATGTTGAAGACGAACCGCGACTCCTTGACCACCCGGCACTTGCGCGTGACCTCGCCGAGGATCGGCACGCCGCCGCCCATGCCGGCGATGAAGTCATCGGTGATCGGCTTGTTGACGGTGACCCGATACTCCTTCTCGTGCTGGTTGCTCGCCCGCAGGATACGGTTGACCAGGTCGCCGTTGTTGGTGAGGAAGATCAGTCCCTGGGAGTCCTTGTCCAGCCGGCCGATGGGGAAGATGCGCGTGCCGTGCTTGACGAAGTCGACGATATTGGCCTTCTCGCTGGGCTCGGTGGTGCTGACGATGCCCACCGGCTTGTTGAGGGCAATGAACACCAGGTCCTCTTCTTCCAGCGCCAGCGGCTCGACGAGCTGACCGTTGACCTTCACCACGCTGCCCGGGAAGACCTGGTCACCGGGAGTGGCACGCCTGCCGTCGATTCGCACATTGCCCTGTTCGATATAGCGGTCCGCCTCTCGCCGCGAGCACATACCGCTCTCGCTGATGTACTTGTTGATTCGCTTCGAGAGGGTCTGGGCCATGGGACGCGTCCGGGACGAGGTGGTGAGGGGCCGAGTTGGCACGTTGCCGCGCAGTGTAAGGGCTGGCCCGCCCGCCGGCCAGCCTGCGGCCCGCGCTCGGCTGCACCACTGCCTGGCACTGCCCGGGCGAAGACCGCGAGTGGGGAACCAGTCCGACCAGAGCCGGTTAAGTCGGCGTCACCGGGGAATCGTCGCCAAGCCCGCTGGCCGCGGCGATGAGCGCGGCGCGCAGCAGCAGGGACTCGGGAATGGTCTCGTAGGTCACGCCCTGAACCTCGACGGTCCGGCAGGCCGCATCCCCGCAGACCGAACAGCAGGGGCTTTGCCCCACCTCGGCGTCCAGCCACTCCTCCATGGGCCGCCCCGCGATCCAGATGCGATTGGACGCCAGCGGATCCTCCCGGAAGGTTGCCTCGTCCAGTTCACGAATCTCGAGGGCCGGCTCCAGCCCCAGCGGCCCCAGGGACGCCTTGAGCGTCTCGACGGCCTGCTCCACCTCACGCTGGGTGGCGCGGCAACGATCACAGGTCTCGCCCTCGCTGACCAGACGCTGCCAGAGGATGTGAAGGGGTTTCATCGGCGTAGCCTCCCAAGTTCGACTTTCGCGGCCTGCCGGTTCGGGTGCAGCCGGGCTGCCGCTACAAGCTATGCTCCCAGGTTAATCGCAAGGCCTGCTGAGGACGTCGGCACAATGTTGTGATTGCTCCTGAACAGGTTGTCCGGGTCATACTCGGCCTTGATGCGCGCCAGCCGCACGTAGTTGTCACGGTAGGTGGCCCGAACCCGCTCCTGGCCCTCGTCATCCATGAGGAAGTTCACATAGGCGCCACCGGCGGAGTGCGGGTGCAAGGCGTCCCAGTACGCCCTGGTCCAGCGGGTGATCGTGTCCCGGTTGGCCGGGTCGGGATCGACGCCGACGATGACCTCGGACCACCCCGCCTCGCGGTGGCTGAACGCCGTGTCATGCTGCCCGACCCGATGAACGGCACCATCGACCGGGTACAGGTGCATCGTCGATAGCGGCGTCGGCACCTCGGCGAAGTCGAGATGTCGCTCGATGGCCGCATCGCTGAGCTCGGTGACGAAATCACCTCGCCAGTACCACTGCAGCCCGGGTTCGTAGAGGCCATCGAAGGCGCTCTGCAGCATCGGGTAGGGCATCGACTGGACGCCGTGCAGGGCCGGCTCGGCCGGCTCATGCACCGCCGCCAGGAGTCGTGCCGCCTCCTCCTGGGGCCCGGTATGGCACCACACCACGGCGCACATCTGCTTGTTGTGCAAATGCTCGGGGAATGGCGGGCCCGGCGGTACGCTGAGAAAGGCGAAGAAGCCGTTCAGGGACTCGGGAGCATTGGGAATGAACTCCCGGTACCAGTGCAAGACGGAGGCCGCATGGTCCAGTTCCCACAGCGTCGGCCCGGCATTCACCTGGCTCACCGGATGCAGCTGGAACAGGAAGGAGGTCGCCACGCCGAAGTTGCCCCCGCCCCCGCGAATGGCCCAGAACAGCTCCGGGTGCTGGCTCTCATTCACGGTGACGAAGCGACCATCGGCCAGCACCAGGTCGGCCTCCAGCAGATTGTCGATGGTCAAGCCGTACTGGCGGCTCAGATGGCCGTGACCACCGCCCAGGGTAAGCCCCCCCACCCCGGTGGTGGAAATGATCCCGCTCACGGTGGCCAGGCCGAAGGCGTGGGTGGCGTGATCCACGTCGCCCCAGGTGCAGCCCCCCTCGACCCTGGCGGTGCGCATCGCGGGGTCGATGCGGATACCGCGCAGCGCCGAGAGATCGATGACCAGGCCATCGTCGCAGCTGCCCAGGCCAGCACCGCTGTGGCCACCGCCACGCACCGCCAGGGGCAGCCCCTGCTCGCGGGCGAAGTGGACCGCACGAATCACGTCGGCGACGTTGGCACAGCAGATGATCAGCCGCGGGCGCTTGTCGATCATGCCATTGTAGAGCCGGCGGGCCTGGTCGTAGTCGGGCTCGCCGGCCTGGAGCAGTGAGCCGCGCAAGGCGGCCCGGAAGCTAGTCAGTGCGGCATCGGTGCTCATGGCAGGGCCCTCTTTTCAATGCTCGGCCAGGAAGTCGAGAATGGCGGCGGTAAAGTCCTCGATGGCGTTGAAGGTCCCATCATGGTTGACGCCGGGAATCACCTGTACCTCGGCCTGCGGCTGGCACTGCGCCATTAAGTCGACGACAGAACCGAAGAAGAGGTCAGCGTGTTCGCCCTTGAGGATCAGCGTCGGCTGCTCGAGGTTCGCAAGGTCGTCGCAGCTAATGAGAGGTTGCGACATGTTCATCCAGGGTGGCAGCGTGCGGGCGTTATCCAGCCAGATGGTACGCATGTACTCCGGTTCCTGCTCGAAGCCTCCCGGCGAACGCTGGAAGACGGCTTCGATAAACAGCTTGGTGGCTTGCTCTTCATCGCCAGCCCCCAAGGCGTCAAAGGCGGGGCCATACCTCTTGCCTTCCTCCGCGATGGCGGCCTGGCGTTCCTCCGGCAGCTCTGCAACCAGCGAGGGAATAGAGGGTTCATAGTGCACCATGCCATGCACCAGCTCCGGATATTCCAGCGCCAGCAACGTACCTAGACGGCCACTGAAGGACCAGGTCACAAGATAAGCCGGGGCGATATCCAGCGCACGGATCAAGGCAGCCAGATCGCTGACATGAGTCTCGTCGGAAAAGTGCTCCCCCTCATCCGGCCAGGGATAGGTCCCATAGTAGCGCTTGGTATAGGTAATGAACCGATGTTCTCGGGCAATGGCCTCTCGGTAAGGTTCCCAGACGCGGTGGTCGACGAGGGCGGCGGGCACGAACACCACGGGCTTGCCTTCCCCCTCATCGATATAATGCAGGGTCACGCCATTGACTTCGACCGTATGGGTCTGCTCGTCGGCAAGGGCGAATGACGACACTGCCACCATCAGGGCAGTGGCCAATATCGGAAGTGTCGGCGACCTGATCATGTCTCTTCTCCCCTGTGAATGCAGTCGATGCTGAAGTGTTGATATCAGCCTAGCGGAGGCGGACAAGGGGCACATCGCCAGTCCTGACTATTCTCGATCCGATATCCAGTCGAGAAATAGTCAGCATTGACTATCGACACGCCATGGCAGAAAAAGCGCGGCCTCCGGGAGGCCGCGCTTTTCGTAAGCGACGCTTGTCTCGATCATTGGCCGATGACCAGGCCGCTTGCCCCGCTGGCGGCCAGCCGGGGCACCGGCTCGTCGATCGCCAACGCTTCAGAGCCGCGCGGGCAGAGAACCAGGCGTTGCAGCGGAGTGGGATAGGCCGTCTCGGACCCACTGCACCGTTGCGCATAGGCCGGCGTCTCCCGCCCGTCCATCATGACCACCAATCCGGCGTCATTGTGGACGGCGAACTGCACCGGCAGGCCGCGTTCGATCAGTGACAGGGTGTAGCGCTGGCCGGGCTCGAGGTAGGCGATATGGCGCATCAGCACCTCCTGTTCATCGACCCAGGTTGTGACGACCTCATGGCCACCGCCCCGCGCGACATAATAAAGCACCGCACTCTGATCATCACCTCCCAGGCGATAGGCATGAACAGGCTTCAATAACTGCTCGGCGGCCACCCCGGAGGCAACAAGCAGAGCGAGACACATGGAGCCGATGACAGTGATAGTTTTCATGACACATTCCTCCCAAGGCTGAATCACACCTCTTTTGCTTACCGAGGTATCCATCAGTCTAGGGATCGGCTCTCTTCGGCACATCGACAGAACGGATCATTTTCCTTCACGAGATCGATTCTTGCCGAGTGGTCAAGGCTGACCATCCCACCGCATCATGACGCACCTTCAGCAACCACAGGGCGATCTCGGCGAAGGTTGCAAGTTCCCTGAGCGCCGGCTGGCCTATAGTGAAAAAAGCCATGCGCACTTTATCACCCCGCAGGAGGGATCGATCATGCCCCTGTTTCTTATCGAGCGGAATTTCGCCGAACAACTCGAATTCACTACCGACTCGGTCAAGGAAGTCACCGAGATCAATGAGGAGATCGGGGTCCACTGGCTATTCTCCTTTCTCAGGTCCGACAAGAAGAAGACCTACTGCCTGTACGAAGCCACGGACCCCGAGGCCATCCGAGAGGCGGCGAGACGAGCCGGTGTACCGGCAGACGAGATCGTGGAGGTCGACCAGATCAATCCCGCTGCCTTCGTGTGACGGGCTTCGAGTGACAGGCTTACCGACCTACTCTTCGACCAGACCATGCCGGATGGCATAGGCCGCCGCCTCGGTACGGTTGGTGGTGTTGGTCTTGCTCAGGATATGACGGACATGATTGGCGACGGTATGGGGACTGACGAAGAGGCGTTCGGCCACCTGACGGTTGCTGTGTCCGGCGGCCAGCAGCGTGAGCACCTGCACCTCACGTCGACTCAAGCCATCCGGGTACGTCGGCCGGACGAGGAGTTCGGGCCTTAGCGCCAGACAGCGCCGCTCCAGGGCCTTCATACCGAGTTCTCGGGCGGTGGCCAGGGCCGCTTCCAGCAAGGGCAGCGCGGGCTCGATCTGCCGGCATTGCACCAGCAGGCGAGCAAATTCGTAGCGGTCATGGGCCAGCCAGGGCAGACCGCCGGTACGTTCATCCATGATCAGAGCAGCCCTGAAATGCTGCTCGGCCTGGTCCCGCTGCTTGAGGACGGCCGCCAGCATGCCGAGGAACCGATCGGCCGAGCCGTAACAGACCGTATGGGCACCGGACACGATATTGCGGCCGGCATAGGGCGACAGATGATGGTATAGGGTCGCGGCCTGCTCGGCGGCATCGAGACGCGCGCACACCTCGGCCAGATAGGTCACGCTGGTGAGCCACATGGCATCCCGTGGAATGACGCGCAGATCGTCGGCAACCAGATGGTCGAACTCGACCCGCGCCTCCTCGGCCATGTCCAGCTCGGCGTACACCAGGGCCAGGGCCGGCCGCCAGGTCGCGGCCCTGGGCATGGTGGCGACGAAGTGCCGCAGCAACGGCAGCAGCTCGCCCAGTCGCCCCTGTTCCCGGTGCAGACTGAACATCTGCACCCCGAAGACGCCCTCGGCATGTTCCGGGGAAAAGCGCAGGCCCATGTTCCGGTTCTCCAGGGCCTGCCGCTCGGCGGCGTCGAAGCGGCCCTGCTGGAGGGTCATCATGAACTGGGCACTCAGGCCGACCGCCTGCAGGAAGGGCTGGCGCCAGGCCTTGGCTTCACGCTGGTGCAATTCGAGAATGCCATGGGCCGCAACCACGTCACCCTTCTCCATCAAGTCACCGACATACCAGCCCGTCAGTTCTCCCACCGCCCACTCGGGATGGCCGGCCTGATGCGCCAGTTCCAGGGCCTCACGGGCGGCGGCCAGGCGCTCCTCCAGCTGCTCCGGCCAGGCGCGCCCCGGCACGATGGCACTCAGTGACTCGAACAGGATGCGTGGATCCCCCAACCGGCGCGCCAGCCTGACCGCCTGCCGTAACGCCTCTTTGGCCGCCTGCGGTCGATTGCAGTAGATATTGGCCCGGCACAGGGCGGCCAGCAGTTCGGCCCGCAGGCGCTCTTCCGCTGGCGTCAGGGCGTTCAGTGCCTCCTCCAGCAATGCCACCGCCCGCTCCCCGTGATGGCCGATCCGCCAGCCGATGCTCTCGTAGCCGAGGGCGGCGCGGGCCAGCAGCCGTATCGCTGACTCCTCGGCGCCTGCCAGGGCACGCGCCAGCTCGGCGACCTTCAGGAAGGTCTCCCGGGTTTCCTCGCCCCTGCCACCGGCCCGGATGCGGGCATGGGCCTGGGCCAGCAGCAACCGACAGCGGCGCTCGCCACCCTCGGGAAAGTAGTGTTCCTGCAGCTCCGCGGCCAGACGGTAGAAATGCACCGCCTCCTCGTAGGCCAGCAGGGAATCGGCTCGGGCACCGGCGCGTTCGGCATAGTCAATGGCCTGCCCGGCGCTGCCGATGGCCCCCGCCTCGGCGAAATGGTGGGCCAACTGGGGCAGGTAGGCCTGCAGGTCCTGGCGGTGCAGCGCTTCCAGCCGCTCGCCGACACGCTGGTGCAGGCGCAACCGGCGAGTGGCCGGCAGTTCCTCGTAGAGGGTTTCGCGGATCAGGGCGTGGCTGAACTGGAAATACCCCGACTGGGGCAGTTCCTCGATGACGTGCGCCTCCAGCGCCTCATCCAGACTGTCAAACAACTCGGACTCCGGCAGTGACAGGCCGATCAGCAGCTCCAGTTCGAAGCGCCGTCCGATCACTGCCGCCACGGCGAGGACCCGACTGCAGTCGTCCGACAGGCGGTTGAGGCGATGGCCGATGACCTCGCGTATACCCGCGGGGATACGCTGCATGAGACCATCGAGGGGCATACCCGCCTGCAACAGGTGCCGAGTCAGCTCGCGCATGAACAGGGGGTTGCCCTCGCTGTGCCGGTGGATGGCGGGCGCGACGGCGACCAGCGGCTGCGCCCCACCGAGCGCCGCCAGCAACTGCTCGGTCTCCCCGCAGGACAGACCGCTCAGTGGCAAGCGTCGACAGTGGGACAGACGAGCCAGCTCTCCCAGGGTATCGATCAACGGGTGGCGACGCCCCAGCTCATGGTCCCGATAGCTCCCCACCAGCAGCAGGGAGCTGGCCACCACCTCGCGAGCCAGGTGCTCCAGCAGACGGAGCGAGGCGGTATCGGCCCAGTGCAGATCGTCCAAAATCAGCACCAGCGAGCGATGCTGGGCGGTCCGCTGCCAGAACCGCGAAATGGCATCGAAGAGGCGGAAACGAGCCTGGGCCGGATCGGAGAGGGGCGGTGGAGGCGGCAGGTCGGCCAGGCAGTGGCGAAGCTCCGGCAAGAGTTCGGCGATGACCGCGGCGTCACCGTCCAGCAGCTCGGCGGCCTTTTCGCTGCCGGCATCCTCCAGAGAGCCGCGCAACAGCTGCAGCCAGGGCCAGTACAGCGGGGCTCCCGGCTCCTCATAGCAGCGCCCCCAAATGACCATCAGCGCTTGCTGATCGGCACGCACGGCGAGTTCCTGAGCGGTACGGGTCTTGCCGATACCCGGCTCGCCGCTGAGCAGCAACAGCCCTCCCTGACCGGCACGGCATTGCCTCAATGCCTCGTCGATGACGGCAAGCTCGCCCTTGCGGCCGATGAATGCCTCCACCGACCCTGTGATATGCGTCAATGCAATACCGCACCTGTCGCAGCATGCGTCACCGTCCTGGTTGATCCAGCCGCAACGATGGCACTGCATGGTGGAGTCACCTGGGGGCTTTCGAGCCGTTAACGACTCCTAGAAAGAATAGCCCAGTGGAAACGGCAGGCTCGCCAAAGGTCGCCACTTCCGCCACTCGACGATGCCGGAAGCCGCTCAGGCCCCTCGGCCGCAGCACGCCTTGGCCTTGCGCCCGCTGCCGCAGGGGCAGGCCTCGGCAGATGACAGCAGGTCAATTGCTGTCCCGTTCTGGCCTCACTGCCAGAAGCTCAATAGACGGCTCGACAGCACATGCTGGCCCTCGATCAGCATCAGCAACATGAGGAACAGCAATACCCCGGGAGGTACCAGGATGACGGAGATCAAGGCCAATCGCTCCCAGACGAGGTGCATGAACACCGCCATGATCAGGCCTGCCTTGAGCAGCATGAACAGGGTGATCAGCGACCATTTGGGCAAGCCCTCCATGCCGGAGACATCCACCAGGTACGAGCACACGCTGAGAACGAAGAGCCACAGCCAGACCCACAGATAGACCCGTAGGGCGGGCTGCTGATGGTTGTCATGGGCCATGCCGGCCTCCTTTCTACCAGAGATAGAAGAATGCAAAGATGAAGACCCAGACGAGATCCACGAAGTGCCAATAGAGGCCCAGCGTCTCGACCATCTCGTAACGGCCTGGGCGGCCTGTCAGGAAACCCGGGCGCTGATGCTCCAGAGAGCCGCGCATCACCTTGACCGCCATGATGACGATGAAGATCACGCCGATGGTCACATGGGTGCCGTGAAAACCGGTGATCAGGAAGAAGACGGCGCCGAACTGCGCGGCTCCCCAGGGGTTCCCCCAGGGTCGCACCCCCTCCCCGATCAGCACCGCCCACTCGAACACCTGCATGCCCACGAAGCTGGCACCGAGAAGCGCCGTGAGCAACAGCATCAGGGTGGTCATGCGGCGATTCTTCTCGTAGCCGTACTTGACCGCCAACGCCATGGTGCCGCTGCTGCTGATCAGGATGAAGGTCATGATGGCGATCAGCAGCAGCGGCACGGAGTGACCGGCTACCGTCAGGGCGAAGACTTCGCTGGCATCCGGCCAGGGCTCAACGGTCGAGATCCTGGCCGCCATGTAGCCCACCAGAAAGCAGGCGAAGATGAAGATATCGCTCAGAATGAAGAGCCACATCATCGCCTTGCCCCACGGGACGTTGAAGACCCGCCGTTCTGCCGACCAGTCGGCGACCATGTCTTGCCGGACCCCGGTGGTCGCGGTGTCGTGTGACGATCCGGAACGGGCCATGGTCGTCCCTCCTCTCAGGTCATCAGCAACAGGATGAAGAGAATCGCCCAGACCACCAGCAGGAAGTGCCAATAGAGGGCGCACAGCTCCACGCTTGCCCTCACCTTCTGGGTATCGGCGCCGCCGAGCACCTTGAACAAGGTGCGGGCCCAGGCCACCAGGCCACCCAGCAGATGCAGGGCATGCAAGCCGGTCATCAGGAAGAAGAAGGCGTTGGCGGGGTTCGCCGGCAGGGAGTAGCCGGCGGCCTCCAGCTGTTGCCAGGCCAGCATCTGGCCGACCATGAAGGCGATGGTAAAGCCCCCCCCCAGCCACAGCCCGGTACGCAGCGCGTCGCGCTGCCCGCGACGCGCCGACGACCAGGCCCATTGCAGGGCAAGGCTGCCCAGCAGCAGGAAGACGCTGTTGGCCCACAGCAGCCCTGGCACCGGCACCGACCGCCAGTCGTGCCCCATGTCCATGCGCATCAGGTAGGCACTGATAGAGAGGGCGAACAGCGATATAACCACCGCCAGGAAGACCGCGAGCCCCACTCGTTCAGCCGTGGCGGCGGGCGGCAGATGTCGCGGGTGCCCGTACGTACCCGTCTCGGCCGTCTGGGTCGACTCCCAGGGGCGCACATTGAGGGAGTGGCTGAACAGCCAGCCACCGAAGATGGCCATCATCACGGCCAGGATGATCAGGCTGATGGTCATGGACGCGCTCCCTGGCCGTCCGGCGTCCCGGCATCCTGGATTACGTCCTCCGGCGGCAGATTCTGGGGCAGGAAGTCATCCCGGGCTCCCGGCACGCCATAGTCATAGGCCCAGCGATATACCACCGGCAGTTCGGGGCCGAAGTTGCCGTGACGCGGCGGTGTGTGCTCGGTCTGCCATTCCAGGGTGGTGGCTCGCCAGGGGTTGGGTCCCGCCTCGCGACCGTGACGCAGGCTCCAGTAGAGATTGAAGAAGAACAGCAACTGCGCGACGGCAACGATGATGGCCGCCACGCTCATGAAGGCATTGAGGGTCTGGGCCGATTCTGCGATATAACCGGTTTCGCCGAAGGCGTAGTAGCGGCGCGGCACCCCCGCCAGGCCGAGGAAGTGCATGGGATAGAAGATCGCATAGGTGCCCAGGAAGGTGATCCAGAAGTGCCACTTCCCCAGGGCATCATCGAGCATCCTTCCGGTCAGCTTCGGATACCAGTGATAGATGGCCCCGAATATCACCAGTAGCGGCGCCACCGCCATGACCATATGGAAATGGCCCACGACGAAGTAAGTGTCGGCCAGCGGCACGTCCACCGTCACGTTGCCGAGGAAGAGTCCGCTCAGCCCGCCGTTGACGAAGGTGAAGATGAAGCCGATGGCGAACAGCATGGGCACGTTCAAGTGAATATTGCCCCGCCACAGGGTGAGCACCCAGTTGTACACCTTGATGGCGGTGGGCACGGCGATGATCAAGGTGGTGGTGGCAAACAGGAAGCCGAAATAGGGATTCATGCCACTGACGAACATGTGGTGAGCCCAGACCACGAAACTCAGCACCCCGATGATGATGATCGCCCAGACCATCATGCGATAGCCGAAGATGTTCTTGCGGGCATGGGTGGCGAGGAGATCCGAGACGATACCGAAGGCCGGCAGTGCCACGATATACACCTCGGGATGGCCGAAGAACCAGAACAGGTGCTGATAGAGCAAGGGGCTACCCCCCTCGTGGCCCGACTGCTCCCCCAGGGACAGCATTTCCGGCATGAAGAAGCTGGTACCGAGCAGCATGTCGCACATCATCATCAATATCGCCACCAGCAACGCCGGGAAGGCCAGCAGCGCCATCACCGTGGCCATGAAAATGCCCCAGATGGTCAACGGCAGCCGCATCAGGGTCATACCCCGCGTGCGTGCCTGCAACACCGTGACGATGTAGTTCAGCCCCCCCATGGTGAAACCCGCGATGAACACCCCCAGCGACAGGAACATCAGCAGGATACCCCCATCGATACCCGGTGTGCCCGGACTGATCGACTGGGGGGGATAAAGGGTCCAGCCTGCCCCGGTGGCGCCCCCGGGCACGAAGAAGCTCGCGACCAGGATCAGTACCGCGACCAGGTAGAACCAGTAACTCAGCATGTTGAGGTAGGGAAACGCCATGTCCCGGGCGCCGCACATCAGCGGGATCAGGTAGTTGCCGAAGGTGCCGAGGAACAGCGCCGTGAGGAAGTAGACCACCATGATCATCCCGTGCATGGTCACGTACTGCAGATAATTGGCGGGATCGATCAGGGAGAAGGTCCCCGGGAAGCCGAGCTGTAGCCGCATCAGGATCGACAACACCAGGGCCACCAGGCCGATGGCAATCGCCGTGATACCGTACTGGATGGCGATCACCTTGGCGTCCTGACTCCACACGTATTTGCCGAGAAAGGTCTTGGGGTGGTGGAGTTCCAGGTCATCGAACTCACCCACCGGCGTCTGGGATGCGCTTTGCTGTCCATGATCCGCCATGGTCTACTCCTCCCCACCGCCTCGGTTGAGCACCAGATTGCGTGACGATCCCGACAGGGTGGCGATATAGGCCACCACGTCCTGCACGGCCTGGTCGTTGACCAGCACCTGAGCCATGTCGACCATCTGGTTGCCGTAAGGGTCATCGGAATGTCGTCCCCGCACTCCCTCGCGGAAGTGTTCGAGTTGACGGGCCAGATACCAGTCCGGCATCCCCGCCAGGCGAGGTGCGTTGGTGGCACGGATCCCTTCTCCATCGGCCCCATGACAGCTGCCGCAGGTGCGATACAGGCGCTGTCCCCGCCGCGCATCACCGGACAGGCTGGCCTCGGCCGGCCTGTCCGGCAGGGTGTCGATATGCGCCAACAGATCTGCGATCGCCTGGCGATCGGTGAGCTGAGCCGCGAAGGGGCGCATCTGCTGGCCATAGGTGTCCGCCTCGTGAGTGCCACGGGCCCCGGAGCGAAACAGCTCGAGCTGACGCGTCAGGTACCTATCGTCCAGCCCGGCAAGCTTGGGGGCATTCAGGGCGGGATTGCCCTGACCCTCGGGGCCGTGGCAGGCGGCACAGCTGGCGTAGCCGGCCTCACCCGCCGCCGGGTCACCCGGCTCGCTGGCGGCGAGCTCGGCGTAGGTAGGCTGCTCGGCGAGCCAGGCCTCGAATTCCGCCTCCTCTACCACTTCCACCCGCCCCCGCATGGCGAAATGGGCAATCCCGCAGAGCTGTGCACAGACGATGTCGTACTCCCCCACTTCGGTGGGGGTGAACCAGAAGGAGGTGACCTGCCCGGGCACCATGTCCATCTTGGCTCGGAAGTTCGCGACCTTGAAGTTATGCAGGACGTCCTTGGAGCGCAGCAGCAGCTTCACCGGACGGTCCAGCGGCAGAAGCAGTCGGGGACTTTCCACCAGGATATCGTCCTGGCCTTGGGGGTCGTCGATTATGCCGAAGGGATTGGAATCGCTTATATGGCGGTTGTGCACGGGGCCGAAACGACCATCCTCCCCGGGGAACCGGAAGGTCCAGTGCCACTGCTGCCCTACCACCTCCACTTCATGGGCGTCCGCCGGCGGCCTGACGAAGGAGGCCCAGACCAGCAGGCCGGGCGCCAGGAGTCCGGCGATACCCAGGGTGGTCAAGCCCGTGAGCCAGGCCTCCAGGGACTTGTTCTCGGGCTCGTAATGAGCGCGCCGCTGGCGCTGATAGCGATAGCGGACAATGACATAGGCAAGGAAGACATTGACGGCAACAAAAACGGTACCCGTCACCCAGAGGGTGACCTGGATGGTGTCATCGATCGCACTCCAGTTGGATGCCAGGGGCGTCAACTGCCAGGGACTCAAGAAAAAGAAGAGAACCGAGCCCAGCGCCAGCACCAGCAGCACAATCGCAATAGCCATCGGCCAACCCTCCTGCGCCAGACCGCGTGATTTGCCGGTCGGCGGTGGTCACTCGGAGTCAGGCGCCCGTACCGCAGTGATGCTTGAGTTCGCCGCGGGAGACCTTGTCGATCACGACCTCGGGATGATGGCGATGAATGATCGAGTAGACCATCTCTTCCTGATCGTTAGGCACATCGACCATCATCAGGAAGGCGCCATCGTGTATCTCCTGCTCGAACTTGTCGACCTTCACATCATGCACCGACACGCCAATCATGGTGCTGGTCCAGATGCCGAACAGCCCGCCGAACACCGTCATACCCGCTATCAGCGCGGCGATGCCCAGGGGGCCGAATTCCGCACCGAGACCGAAATAGACCGCAATGCCCAGCACGCACCCCAAGGGCACGCCGAGCTTGAGGCCACGCCAGGCGGCATGGACGACATCCGAGGTCTGGCGCAGCGTGGCATTGTTGACGCCGCGAGACGCCAGCGTCTGCCAGTCACGGCCCGTGACATGGACCTGATGCTTGGCGATACCGAGGTCGCTCAGCTCATGGGCGATATTGACGGTGGTGTCCAGATTAGGGCTCAAGAAGTAGAGACGCTGCATGGTACGCCCTCCAATCACGAGGCATACGATCCGGCACCACACGGCGTTGCACTGCCCTGTGCCGAGACGTCCACACTACCCGTGATCCTGAGGCACCAACATCGACCACCTAGTTGGGGATTACCTTTCAAGGTTGACGATAATCGCGATGTTGGCAAGTCCCATCGGACCGCGGGTTGGCTTGACCGCTTTCGGCACCCTGGTCGATGTCCAGCGGGCCTGCTCGAATCGCACCTTCGGTGCGGCCAGGGGGGGCATCGTCCGCCACCCGGATTGCCTGCATGACCACCAGCAGACAGGTACTTGCCGCCGCCCCTTGTCCTGGATCACTGCACTGCAGCATGCTGTATGGTAGTTCTGTATATCAAGCGCCCGCCATGACATACGTCGGAGGAGAGGATGACCGACCCCAACCGTAACGACCCCACCAGCTGGTATGCCATGGAGGGCGCTGAGGCCCTCAAGCGCCTCGAAAGCGCCTCCGACGGACTGAACGACCAGGAGGCCGAACGCCGCCTGGCCGAGCATGGTCCCAATGAACTCAAGCGGGCGGCGTCTATCCCCTGGTGGAAGCGCCTGCTGGAGCAGTTCAACAACGTCCTGATAATGGTGCTGGTGGTGGCCGCCATCGCCAGCCTGGGGCTCGGCCATACCCTGGATGCGGGGGCCATCTTCGGCGTGGTGCTGATCGTCGCCCTGATCGGCTTCATCCAGGAGGGCAAGGCCGAGCAGGCCCTGGAGAGCATCCGCCAGATGCTCTCGCCCCAGGCCAAGGTGCTGCGCGATGGCAAGCGCCAGACCATTCCCGCCGAGAACCTGGTGCCCGGCGATATCGTGCTGGTGGAGAGCGGCGACCGGGTCCCGGCCGATTTGCGCCTACTGGAGGCGCGTCGTTTTCGTACCGAGGAGGCCTCGCTGACCGGGGAATCCACCCCGGTGGACAAGGAGACCGACGCGGTGGCCGAGGACGCCGACCTGGGCGATCGCATCGGCATGGCCTACGCCAGCACCATCGTGGTCCAGGGCAATGCCCGCGGCCTGGTGGTGGAGACCGCGGCACGCACCGAGATCGGGCGTATCTCCGAGATGCTGCGCGACGTCGAGCAGCTCAAGACCCCGCTGCTGCGCCAGATCGACCGCGCCGGGCGCGTGCTGGCCATCATCATCCTCGCCGCCGCCGCTCTCACCGGCGCCTTCGGAGCGCTGGTGCACGGCCAGCCCCTCGGCGAGATGTTCATGGCCGCCGTGGGGCTAGCCGTGGCCGCCATACCCGAGGGCCTGCCGGCCATCGTCACCATCGGCCTGGCGCTGGGCGTCCAGACCATGGCCAAGCACAACGCTATCATCCGGCGCCTGCCCGCGGTGGAGACCCTGGGCTCCATCTCCACCATCTTCTCCGACAAGACCGGTACCCTGACCCGCAACGAGATGACCGCCCAGGCGATCTGGCTGCCCCAGGGCGAGGTGCGCATCGATGGTATCGGGTTCGCCCCGCAGGGTAGCTTCCACCGGGTGAACGATGGCGAACCGGAAAAGGTGGCGCTCGACCTGGATGACGATCACGCCCTGCGCCACTTCCTCAAGGTAGGGGTGCTGTGCAACGACGCCGAGCTCGCCGAGGATCAGGACCGCTGGAAGATCCACGGCGACCCCACCGAGGGCGCCCTGGTGGTGGCCGCTGCCAAGGCGGGACTCACCACTGAGGAGCTCCGCGGCAAGCACGACCGCCAGGACGCCATTCCCTTCGAGTCCGAGCGCAAGTACATGGCCACCCTCCACGAGGTGGATGGTGAACAGCTGCTGCTGGTCAAGGGCGCCCCCGACCGCCTGCTGGAGATGTGCCACCGGGTCCGCGACGACGGCGAGGAGGCTGAGCTCGACGTCGACCTCTGGGAGAAGCGCATCCATGACCTCTCCTCCCAGGGCCTGCGGGTCCTGGCGCTGGCCGAGAAGTGGGTGCGCGACGTCCATGAGCTGACCGACGAACACGCCGAAGAGGGGCTGGTACTGCTGGGGCTGGTCGGCCTGCTCGACCCGCCGCGGGATGAGGCGATCGAGGCGGTGCAAGACTGCCTCACCGCGGGTATCCGCCCAGTGATGATCACCGGCGACCATGCGGTGACGGCACTGGCCATCTCCCGGCAGCTGGGCTTCGCCCACACCGAGCGCGCCATCACCGGTCGCGAGATCGAGGCGATGTCCGACGAGGAGCTCGAGGCGATCATCCTGGAAGTGGATGTGTATGCGCGGGCCGCGCCGGAGCACAAGCTACGGCTGGTGAAGGCGATGCAGTCACACGGCGGCATCTGCGCCATGACCGGTGACGGCGTCAACGATGGGCCGGCGCTGAAGCGCGCCGACGTGGGCGTGGCCATGGGCATTCAGGGCACCGAGGCCGCCAAGGAGGCCGCAGAGATGGTGCTGGCCGACGACAACTTCGCCACCATCGTCGGGGCCATTCGCGAGGGCCGCAAGGTCTACGACAATATCCGCAAGACGATCACCTTTATACTGCCGACCAACGGCGGCCAGGGCCTGGCGATCATGCTCGCGGTGCTGGCCGGCTCCACCCTGCCGGTGACCCCACTGCAGGCCCTATGGGTCAACATGGTGGTGGCGGTCACCCTCGGCCTGGCGCTGGCCTTCGAGGATGCCGAACCGGACATCATGACCCGTCAGCCTCGCGATCCCAGCGCCTCGCTGCTCGATCTCTTCCTGCTGTGGCGAGTGGTGTTCGTCTCGCTGCTGCTGCTGGTGGGCGTGTTCGGCATGTTCAGCTGGCTGCAGGCCCAGGGCGGCAGCATCGAGCTGGCGCGGACCGGCGCCGTCAACATGCTGGTGATGGGCAGCGCCGCCTACCTGATCAACAGCCGCTTCCTGCTGCGCAGCACCCTCTCCATCGCGGGCCTCTTCGGCAGCCGCCCGGTATGGGGCTCCATCGGCACCATCGTGGCGCTGCAGCTCGCCTGGACCTACCTGCCCTTCATGCAGGTGATCTTCGCCAGCGAGGGATTGAGCCTCGGTCATTGGGGGGTGATCCTGGCCGGCAGCCTGGCCATTTACCTGATCGTGGAATTCGAGAAGCGCGTGCTCCGCGCCCGCGGCATCAAGGGTCAGCCGGCGGCCAATCATGGCGGCCATAACCGCACAGGGCTGGAGTCGTCTTGAAACGCTATCTGCGCTACCTGCGCTTGGTGCGGGCGGTGGCCTCGGCCGTGCTGGGGTCTTCGGGCCAGGGGTGCTTGGGGTAGCGGCCACGCATCTCCTTGCGCACCTCCGCATAGCCATTGGCCCAGAAGCTCGTCAGGTCGGCGGTGACCTGCAGCGGGCGGCGCGCCGGCGAGAGCAGGTGCAACAGCACCGTCTCGCGCCCATCGGCGACCCGAGGCGAGGCCTGCCAGCCGAAGCACTCCTGCAGCTTCACCGCCAGCACCGGCGGCTTGTCCTCGAGGCAGGGCGCGTAGTCCACCCGGTGGCTGGCGCCGCTGGGCACCGCCAGACGCGTCGGTGCCAGCGCATCGAGCCGGGAGCGCAGCGACCAGTCGAGGCCGTCGAGCAGCAGGCGCGCCAGCGGCAGGCGTTCCACGGCATCGAGCCGGGTGATGCCCTCCAGGTGCGGGCCCAGCCAGTCGCCCAGGGAGTCGAGCAACGCCGCCCCGGACCCGTCGGGCCACTCATCCCCGAGCGTCCGGCGCAGCAGCGCCAGCCGGCCCCGCAGCTGGGTCAGGGCGTCGTCCCGCGGCAGGCCACGCCGACGCAGGGCCTCGAGCAGGGCCGTTCTGACCGCCTCCGGGGGCAGGGTGGCCAGGTGTTTGCTCTCCAGCACCACCGCGCCCAGGCCGCGCACTCGCTCCCCCACCAGGCGACCCTGTTCATCGGACCACTCGAGGCTCGCCCGCCACACCCGGCATTCGGGATAGAGCGCCTCCAACCGGTCACGCTCCAGCGCCACGGCCCGGAAGATACGCGCCCCGCTGGCCTGGCCGTCGAGCTCCACCGCCACCAGCAGCTCGGCGTGGGCCAGGGGATGGCTCTCCGGGAGGGTCGCGAGTCCCCCGCTGGCCAGGCGAAAGCGCCCGGGGCCGACCTGATGAGCGGTACGTTGGGCCACTCGCTCCGGATAGGCCAGCGCCAGCAGTTCGCCCAGCGGGGCCAGGCTGGCCACCTTGAGGCTTACCCCGGCGATACGCGCCAGCCGGTCGGCGTCACGCTGCCACTGGCGATGCTCCCGGGGCGCCTTGAGCCGCGCCTGCAGCGCCCGCTCCAGGTCACGCTCGTCATCCAGGCCTCGCCCTTCCAGCAGCGCCACCAGGGCGCAGGCCAGGGGCCGGGCACTCAGCTCGGCCGCGCGTTCCAGCATGGCTGCCAGGCGCGGATGAGTGGGCCAGCGGGCGGCGCCGCGGCCCAGCTCGGTCAGGTAAAAAGCCTCATCCAGAAGCCCCAGACGACGCAGCAACTCGCGTGCTACGGAGAGCGCTGCCGCGGGAGGCGGCGTCACCCAGGCCAGCGCCTGCGGGTCGGTGATGCCCCAGCGCGCCAGCTCGAAGGCCAGCGGGGCGAGGTCGGCCTGGCGGATCTCCGGCTCGCCGTGGGCAACCAGCGGCTGCTCCTCGGCCCATAGCCGCAGGCAGAGGCCGGGCCCCTGGCGTCCGGCGCGGCCGCGGCGCTGGTCGGCGCTGGCGCGATTGACGCGACGCGTCGCCAGGCGGGTCAGGCCGCTGCGTGGCTGGAAGACCGGCACCCGTTCCTGGCCGGCATCCATCACCAGACGCACGCCGTCCACGGTAACGCTGGACTCGGCAATGGCGGTGGCCAGCACCACCCGGCGGCGCCCCTCCGGGTCCGGGCGCAGCGCCCGGCGCTGGGCCTCCAAGGGAAGACGCCCGTGCAGCTCCATGACGACCAGGTCCGGCGCCCGGCCGGCAAGCTCCCGGGCCAGGCGGCGAATCTCCGCCACCCCGGGGAGGAGCACCAGGGCGTCCCCCTCCTGCGCCTGCATCGCCTCGAACAGCGCGCGGGCCTGCTGGGCCGGGGTGTCCTCCCGGGCGTTGAGGGAGCGGTAGCGCGTCTCGACCGGATAGCTGCGACCCGGGCAATCGATTACCGGGGTGTCGTCGCCCAGCACGCCGAGCAGGGCGTCCACGTCCAGGGTGGCCGACATCACCAGCAGGCGCAGGTCGTCGCGCACCGACCGGGCATCCAGGGCCAGCGCCAGGCCGAGATCTGCCTCCAGGCTGCGCTCGTGGAACTCGTCGAAGATCACCCCGGCCACGCCCTCCAGCAGCGGGTCTTCCTGGAGCATGCGGGTCAGCACTCCCTGGGTGACCACCTCCAGGCGGGTGCGCTTGCCCACCCGGCTCTCGCCCCGCATCCGGTAGCCGACGGTCTCTCCTACCTGTTCACCGAGGCTCTCGGCCATAAAGCCGGCGGCCAGGCGCGCCGCCACCCGCCGCGGCTCCAGCAGCAGCAGCCGGCCCTCCCGGGCCCAGGGGGCCCCGAGCAGCGCCAGCGGCACCCGGGTGGTCTTGCCAGCGCCGGGCTCGGCCACCAGCAGGGCGCGGGAATGGGAGCCAAGCGCCGCCTGGATGGCCTCGAGGCGCGCCTCGATGGGCAGGCCCGTTGTCATCGAACTGTCATGCTTATTCATGTACGATTTTTGTTCATATACGATTTTCCAGATATCCTCGCTACCCCTTCACGACGTCCTCTTTTATCCCCACAGGAGTTTCCCATGACGGTCAGGATCGGCATCAATGGCTTCGGCCGCATCGGCCGCCTGGCGCTGCGCGCCGGCTGGACGAACCCGGACCTCGCGTTCGTGCAGATCAACGACCCGGGCGGCGACGCCGCCACCTTCGCCCATCTGCTGCAGTTCGACTCGGTGCATGGCCAGTGGACCGGCGGCGGCGATGATATCACGGCCACCGCGGACGCCCTGGTCGTGGCCAATCGGCACATCGGCTTCACGGCCAACCGCGAGATCCAGGACACCGACTGGTCCGGCTGCGACGTGGTGATCGAGGCCTCGGGCAAGATGAAGACCACCGAGAAGCTCCAGGCCTACCTGGACCAGGGGGTCAAGCGCGTGGTGGTCAGCGCCCCGGTGAAGGACGACGGCGTGCTCAATCTGGTGGTCGGCGTCAACGACCACCTCTTCGACCCCGCCGAGCACCGCATCGTCACCGCGGCGAGCTGCACCACCAACTGCCTGGCCCCGGTGGTCAAGGTGATCCACGAGAAGATCGGCATCCGCCACGGCTCCATGACCACCATCCACGATATCACCAACACTCAGACCATCCTGGACGCCCCCCACAAGGACTTGAGGCGTGCCCGGGCCTGCGGAATGAGCCTGATTCCGACGACCACCGGCTCGGCCAAGGCGATCACCGCCATCTTCCCGGAGCTCACCGGCAAGCTGAACGGCCACGCCGTGCGGGTGCCGCTGGCCAACGCCTCGCTCACCGACATGGTGTTCGAGGTGGCCCGCGAGACCACGGAAGAAGAGGTCAACGCCCTGATGAGGGAGGCCGCCGAGGGCGAACTGGCCGGCATCCTGGGCTATGAGGCGCGTCCGCTGGTCTCCATCGACTACCGCACCGATCCCCGCAGCTCCATCATCGATGCGCTCTCTACCATGGTGGTAGCCGGCACCCAGGTGAAGCTCTACGCCTGGTACGACAACGAATACGGTTACGCCTGCCGCACCGCGGAGCTGGCCGCCAAGGTGGGCAAGGCCGACGCATGATCGCCCGCATCGCCGCCCTGCCCCGGGAGATCCGCCAGTACCTGCTGGTCACCGGCAACTACTGGGCCTTCACCCTCACCGACGGCGCCCTGCGCATGCTGGTGGTGCTCTACTTCCACAGCCTGGGCTACTCGGCTCTGGAGGTGGCGCTGCTGTTTCTGTTCTACGAGTTCTTCGGCGTGGTGACCAACCTGGTGGGCGGCTGGCTGGGCGCCCGGCTGGGGCTCAACCGCACCATGAACCTGGGACTCGGCCTGCAGGTGGTGGCGCTTGGGATGCTGCTGGTGCCGGTGGCCTGGCTCAGCGTGCCCTGGGTGATGGCCGCCCAGGCGCTCTCGGGCATCGCCAAGGACCTCAACAAGATGAGCGCCAAGAGCGCCATCAAGACCCTGGTGCCGGCCGACGATGCCGGCCATCAGGCGCTCTACCGCTGGGTAGCGCTGCTCACCGGCTCCAAGAACGCGCTCAAGGGGGTGGGCTTCTTCCTGGGTGGCCTGCTGCTGACGCTGATCGGCTTCCAGGGGGCAATACTGGCCATGGCGGTGATGCTCACCGGCGTGCTGGCGCTTTCGCTTTCACGCCTCGACGGCGATCTGGGCCGGGCCAAGGCGAAGCCGAAGTTTCGCGAGATGCTCTCCAAGAGCCGCGCCATCAACATCCTCTCGGCGGCGCGCATGTGCCTGTTCGGCGCCCGGGACGTCTGGTTCGTGGTGGCCCTGCCGGTGTTTCTGGCCACCCAGTTCGGCTGGGACAGCTGGCGAGTGGGGGGCTTCCTGGCACTATGGGTGATCGGCTACGGCGCGGTGCAGGCAGTCGCCCCTCGGATCACCGGACACACCGCCGGGCGCGGCGCGGCCATCGCCTGGGCCGCGGCCCTGGCCGCCTTGCCGGCGCTGATCGCCATCGGACTGGATTGGCAGCCTCACCTGGTGCTGCTGGGCGGGCTGCTGCTGTTCGGCGCGATCTTCGCGGTGAATTCCAGCCTGCACAGTTTCCTGATCGTGCGCATGGCGCGCTCGGACGGGGTCTCGCTGGACGTCGGCTTCTACTACATGGCCAACGCCATGGGGCGGCTGATCGGCACCCTGCTCTCCGGCTGGCTCTATCTCGCCGGCGGCCTCACCGCCACCCTGTGGGTGTCGAGCGCCCTGCTCGCCGCCACCGTGCTGATCAGCCTGGCGCTGCCGCGGGAGGCGTGATGCACACATAACGCCTTGCGTCATATAACGCAAGGCGTTATATTTTGAACACCTGTCCTGCTTCCACTTCGAGGCTGGCAACGCCTGGGACGTGGAAATCGTCGACTAGCACTGAGGAGATAGCCATGACTTATGATGTCGATCGACTGCCCAACGTGCATCCTGGCGAGATCCTGCTCGAGGACTTTATCGAGCCACTGGGCCTGACCAAGAACGCCTTGGCCACTGCCATCGGCGTACCCGCCACCCGCGTCGGTGAGATTACCCGCGGCAAGCGCGCCATTACCGCCGACACTGACCTGCGCCTCTCCCGCTTCCTGGGCACCAGCGAGGGCTACTGGCTGCGCCTGCAGAACGCCTATGATCTGGAGGAGGCTCGCCGCCAGGGCGACTACCGCCGCATCAAGCCTCGCGCGGCCTGAGGCCGCAGCCCTTGAGGATCACCCGGGTCAGGAAGGAGGTGATCTGCTCCACGTCGGCGTCACTGAGCTCGTCTCGGTCGGTGATACCCAGCACCTGGGCCTCGAAGTCGGCGTAGTGCTGGGTGGCCGACCAGATCAGGAAGATCAGCCACACGGGATCCACCGGATCCATCAGGCCGCGCTCGGCCCACTGGCGAAAGATCTGCGAGCGCTCCCCCACCCAGTCGCGAAGCTCGCCGCGCAAATATTCCTGCAGGAAGGGCGCGCCGCCGAGGATCTCGGCCGCGAACAGCCTGGACCCTTCGGGATGTCGTCGGGAGAGTGCCATCTTGCTGCGGATGAAGGCCTCGAGCACCTCGGCGGGATCGTCATCCACCGAGAGATCGTCCAGCAGCGCATTCCAGCGCGCCATCATCCGCTCCAGTAGCCGCACATAGAGCCCGCGCTTGCTACCCATATAGTAGAGCACGTTGGACTTGGGCAGGCCCGCCGCCTCGGCGATGGCCTGGACGCTGGCCCCACGGTAGCCATGGGTAGCGAAGACCTTCTCCGCGGCCGCCAGGATCTCTCGCTCGTTGCGCTGGCGGGTTGCCCCGTTCGCCTCACCTCTCTCCTGGAGGCGGGGCTTATCCGGAGTGCTCGAGCCTTCTGCCATGAACCATGTTCCTGTGCCGATGATCCTGCATGAAGAGTGCCGCACCGAGGCGGTGCATGCAATCGGCTCGGTCCCGGCCTGGGTCGAAGATCGCTGCCGTTGACCTTGCAAAGTTGGTCATGGTTGACCATGCTGACAAGCAACCTGACCATATGGTCAATTCGACAAGACACCAACAGCTCCTGCCAACAATAGAGACAAGGCGATGATCGACTTCCTGCTCAACGGGTACCCCCGCCGCTGCGAGGCGTCGCCCGACACCAGCGTGCTCGAGCTGCTGCGCGAGACGCTCGGCCTGACCGGCACCAAGGAGGGCTGCGCCTCCGGTGACTGCGGCGCCTGCACCGTGGCCATCGGCGAAGCTGGCCCCGACGGCCAAATGCGCTACCACAGCGCCAACGCCTGCATCGTCCCCGCCCATCAGCTCCAGGGCCGGGCGCTTGTC
The DNA here is from genome assembly GCF_047795635.1 of Halomonas sp. HK25. Lineage (GTDB taxonomy): Bacteria > Pseudomonadota > Gammaproteobacteria > Pseudomonadales > Halomonadaceae > Halomonas. The sequence continues at coordinate 2,192,994 of NZ_CP181044.1, forward strand.
ACGGTGGAGGGCCTCGCCCAGGGCGAGACCCTCCACCCGGCCCAGGCCGCCATGGTCGACTGCCATGCCAGCCAATGCGGTTTCTGCACCCCCGGCATCGTGATGTCGCTGTTCACCCTTCATGAGGAGCAGCACCAGCACCAGTCAGCGCCCCCGGCCCCGCTGACCGCCGAAAGGCTGGAAGCGGCGCTCGGCGGCAACCTGTGCCGCTGCACCGGCTACCGGCCGATTCGTGACGCCGCCCTGAGCATGGACGACCAGCGCCCTTCTCCTCCCTACCAGCGCCCGGAATGGCTGGACCTGGCCGTCGACGCCACCGCGCCGAAACAGGATCCGGAGAGTGACACCGCCTTTGTCCAGCCCGAGAGCCTGAGCGAACTGATCGAGGAACGCCGGCGCCATCCCGAGGCGCCGATCGTCGCCGGCGGCACCGACCTGTGGTTGGAGGTGACCCAGCGCCTGACCCATTTCGAAAGGCTCGTGGACGTCACCCGGGTCACCGAGCTCAACGCCATCGAGGAGACGACCCTCGACGACGGCCGCGAGGGCTGGTGGATCGGTGGCGCCGTCACCTACGCTCGCCTGGCGCCGCTGCTCGCCGAACACTACCCGGCGTTTGCGCATCTGCTGCACCGCCTGGGCTCTGCCCAGGTGCGCAACCGCGGCACCCTGGGCGGCAATATCGCCAACGCCTCACCCATCGGCGACACCCCCCCAGTGCTCCTGGCACTCGGCTCGCGGCTATGGCTGGCCGGCCCCGGTAGAGAAGGAACGCGAGTGGCCGAGCGGGAGCTGGCCCTCGAGGACTTTTTCCTGGACTACAAGCAGACCGCCCTGAATCAGGACAAGGGCGAGGTGATCCGCGCCATCTTCCTGCCCAAGCCAGCATCAGAGCGACACCTGAGAGTCTGGAAGCTGTCAAAACGACGTGAGGATGACATCTCCGCGGTGCTCGGCGCCTTCGGCTGGCGACTCGAGGAGGGCGTGATACGCGAGGTGCGCCTGGCCTTCGGCGGCATGGCGGCGACGCCGAAGCGCGCCGCCGCCGCCGAGGCGGCACTCGAAGGCCAGCCGCCCACGGTGGCGAGCTTCCAGGCGGCCCGCACCGCCCTGAAGCAGGACTTCCAGCCGCTGAGCGATGTGCGCGGCAGCGCCCACTACCGCGAGCTCTCCGCTGCCAACCTGCTGGAGCGACTGCGCCTGGCGATCGCTCAGTCTGAAACCTCAAGCTCCCCGGAGGTGATGCTCCATGCGTACGCTCACTAAGCTTTCCAAGGCGCCCGAACATGCGCCGGCCAAGGCGCCCGACGCCACGCCGGCCCAGACGCCCGACGCCACGCCGGCCCAGACGCCCGACGCCACGCCGGCCCAGACGCCCGACCGGGACGTCACCGCCGATATCAGCGCCGACTCCGCCAGGGCCCGGCAGGAACAGGCCCGTCGCATCAAGGGCGATGGCCCCTTAGCTCGTGAGACCCAGACCCGCGACACCCTGGGCCCTGAGGCATCGACTCCCCATGCCCGCGCCCACGAGAGCGCGGTCAAGCACGTGACCGGCCGCGCCGCCTATATCGACGACCTCAAGGCGCCGGCCGACTGCCTGCACGTAGCGCTCGCTCTCTCGCCGGCCGCCCACGGCCGACTGACCCACCTCGACCTGGACCGGGTGCGCGCCCTGCCCGGAGTGATCGACGCGGTGGGCGTACATGACGTACCCGGCCACACCGATATCGGCCCGGTGTTCCCCGGTGACCCGATCTTCGTGGAGGACGAAATCAGCTACGCCGGCCAGGTGCTGTTCGCCGTGGCCGCCGAGAGCCACCGCGCCGCCCGGGAAGCGGTCAAGGCCGCCCTTGCCGCCGGCGTGGCCGAGATCGACAAGCAGCCGCCCAGCCTCGACCCGGTGGCCGCCGCCAAACGGAAGGAGTTCGTGCGCCCGACCCATGTCCAGCAGCGCGGCGACTGGGAGGCCACGCTGGCCGCCGCGCCGCTGGTGGTCGAGGGTGAACAGTTCGTCGGCGGCCAGGAACACTTCTACCTGGAGGGCCAGGCCTGTCTGGTCACGCCCACCGAGGACGAGGGCGTGGTGGTGCATACCTCCAACCAGCACCCCAGCGAAACTCAGAAGCTGGTCGCCGAGGTGCTGGGCATCCCCTTCCATGCGGTGACCGTGGAGGTGCGGCGCATGGGCGGCGGCTTCGGCGGCAAGGAGACCCAGGCCTCGCCCTGGGCCTGCATCGCGGCGCTCATCGCCCGGCGCACTGGCCGCGCCGCCAAGCTGCGCCTGCCCCGGGGCGACGACATGCACGTCACCGGTAAGCGCCACCCCTTCCACAACCGCTACCGGCTGGGCGTGGACGAGAATGGCGTGATCCAGGGTGGCGAGATCACCGTGATCGGCGACTGCGGCTACTCGCCGGACCTGTCGGATGCCATCGTCGACCGCGCCATGTTCCACTCGGACAACGCCTACTCCCTGGGCGCGGCGCGAGTGACCGGCCACCGGGCGCGCACCCACACCGCCTCCAACACCGCCTTCCGCGGCTTCGGCGGACCCCAGGGCATGATGGTGATCGAGGCGGCCATGGATGACATCGCCCGCCGGGTGGGCGAGGATCCGCTGACAGTACGCAAGCGTAATCTCTATCGCCAGGGACGCGATATCATCCCCCGGGATGTTACACATTACGGCCAGACCGTGGAGCAGATCGGCCTGCTGCACGAGTTGATCGAACAACTGGAAGCGAGCAGCGACTACTGGGCGCGGCGCCAGACGATCCGAGAGTTCAACGCGCAGAACCCCATCATCAAAAAGGGCCTGGCGCTGACCCCGGTGAAGTTCGGTATTTCCTTTACCGCCAAGCACCTCAATCAGGCCGGCGCCCTGCTGCATGTCTATACGGACGGCAGCGTGCAGATCAATCACGGCGGCACCGAGATGGGCCAGGGCCTGCACACCAAGATCTGTCAGGTGGTGGCCCGGGAGCTGGCGCTGGATCTCGACGCGGTGCGCATCACCGCCACCCGCACCGACAAGGTGCCCAACACCTCGCCCACCGCCGCCTCCAGCGGCGCGGACCTCAACGGCATGGCCGCCCGCGACGCCTGCCTGACGCTCAAGGCGCGGCTGTTCGACTTCGCTACCGAACACTATGCGCTGGACCGCGAAGGCATGCGCCTGGTGGCCGGCCAGCTGGTGGCAGGCGAAGGCGAAAGCGAGCGGCGCATCCCCTGGGGGGAGCTGGTGCAGGCGGCCTACCTGGGCCGTGTCTCGCTCTCCGAGAAGGGCTTCTACGCCACCCCGCTGATCCACTACGACCGCGGCACCGGCCAGGGACGCCCCTTCTACTACTACGCCTTCGGGGCCGCCGTGGCCGAGGTCAGCGTCGATACCCTGAGCGGCGAATACCGGGTGGAGCGGGTCGACATCCTCCATGACGTGGGCGACTCCCTGAACCCCGCCATCGACATCGGCCAGGTGGAGGGCGGCTTCATCCAGGGCATGGGTTGGTTGACCAGCGAGGAGCTCAAGTGGAACGAGGCCGGGCGGCTGATCTCGGATGGTCCGGCCAGCTACAAGATCCCCACCTACGGTGACCTGCCGCCGATCTTCAACGTCGAGCTGATGGAGGGCCACCCCAACTCCATGGCCAGCATCTACCGCTCCAAGGCCGTGGGTGAGCCGCCCCTGATGCTGGGGATCTCGGTGTGGTCGGCGCTGCGCGATGCCCTGGCGAGCCTCACCGACTATCGCGAGTCGCCGCGCCTGGACACCCCGGCCACGCCGGAGCGGGTGCTGCTCGCCGCCGAGGCGCTGCGCTCGCGCCACAGCGACTGGCCGCCGGCCTTCGGGGGGAAGTGACCGTGGCCCATGGCAACGCACCCCGCCCCGAGAGCTGGCACGGCGCCCTGCATCGCCTGCAGCGCGACGGCGTGCCCCACGCCCTGGCCACCCAGGTGACCAGCGCCGGCTCCACGCCCCGGGAGCCCGGCGCCCGCATGGTGATCACCGCCGACGCTGTCTTCGACACCCTGGGCGGCGGCACCTTCGAGTATCAGGTGATCGAGGCGGCACGACGGCGCCTGGCGGGCCCTGAGGGAGAGGTCGAAACCGGCATCAGCCTCGAGGCCTTCTCGTTGGGCGGCCGCAGCGGCCAGTGCTGCGGCGGCTTCGTCAATGTGCTGATCGAGGTCTTCCCGGGCAGCGCGGCCACCCTGGCGATCTTCGGCGCGGGCCACGTGGGCACCGAGCTGGTACGCCTGGCCGCCCCGCTGCCCTGGCAAGTGCTCTGGCACGACAGCCGGGAGGGCGTCTTCCCGGACTGGGCGGCGAGCCAGCCACGGCTCGCATGCCGCCGCGCGCCCGACCCGGCCGCCGCCGTGGCCGCCCTGCCCGCCGGCGCCCATGTTCTGGTGTTGACCCACGACCACGCCGAGGATCGCGCCCTGGTGGATGCGCTTCTGGGCCGGAATGAAGAGTGTGCCTCCCTCGGCCTGATCGGATCAAAAAGCAAGTGGGCCAGCTTCCGCTCGCGGCTGCGCGAGGCCGGCCACGCGGAGGCGGCGCTCGAACGGGTTCGCTGCCCCATCGGCAACTCTGGCAGCGACAAGACCCCCTACGCCATCGCCCTGGCCGCCCTCGCCGAGCTGCTGCCGCTGATCGACAACACCGAGCGACCCGACCAGCGCGGCCTGGCGCCGGATGATTTACGCGCCGTACTGACATCCGAACGATGAGCCCCGACGAAATGACAACGACCGACTCGCGCGTGCTGCGCGCCGAACTGCTGAGCTTCGACGCCGACCCCGGCGACGGCGATACCCCCGCCCCCGGCAGCGTCCGCCACTACCCGGACGGCGTGCTGTGGATCGAGAATGGCCGGATCCGCGCCGTGGACGACTACGCGACCCTGGCCGCCGACCTGCCTTCCGGCATCGAGATGATCGACCATCGCGGCAAGTTGATCACCCCCGGCTTCATCGACAGCCACGTGCACTATGTGCAGCTCGAGATCATGGCCTCCTACGGGCGCCAGCTGCTCGACTGGCTGAACGACTACACCTTCCCGGAGGAGCTGCAGTTTGCCAGCCGCGAGCACGCCGAGGCCCTCTCCGAGGCCTTCCTCGACGAGATGCTGCGGGTCGGCACCACCACCGCCCAGGTCTTCTGCTCGAGCCATCCGGTATCCGTGGACGCCTTCTTCGCGGCGAGCCAGCGCCGCGGCCTGTGCATGCTCGCCGGCAAGGTGCTGATGGACCGCCACGCCCCCGAAGGTCTCACCGACGACACCCTGGGCGGCATCCGCGACAGCGAACGGCTCATCAACGACTGGCACGGCAAGGGGCGGCTCGGCTACAGCCTCACGCCGCGCTTCGCGCCCACCTCCACCCGCGCCCAGCTCGACGCCACCGGCGCCATCCTGCGCAGCGACCCGAGCCTGTGGCTGCAGACCCACCTGGCCGAGAACACCGGCGAGCTGGACTGGGTGGCACAGCTCTTCCCCGGCAGTCACGACTATCTCGAAGTCTACGAGCAGTCCGGCCTGGTCGGGCCGCGAAGCACCTTCGCCCACGGTATCCATCTCGACCAGGAGATGCGTGGGCGCCTGGCCGAGCGCGGCGCCAACCTCGCCTTCTGCCCCAGCTCCAACCTCTTCCTGGGCAGCGGGCTCTTCGACCGCCAGGCCGCCCGGGAGATGGACCTGAATGTCACCTACGCCAGCGATGTGGGGGGCGGCACCGATCTGTCAGGCCTCGCCACGCTCAAGGGCGCCTACCAGGTGGGCCAGCTGCGCGGCCAGCCGCTTACCGCCTGGCAGGGGTTCCATGGCTTGACCCTGGGTAACGCCCGGGCGCTGTCGCTGGATGAGCGCATCGGCCGCCTGGCGCCGGGCATGGACGCCGACTTCGTGGTGCTCGACCCCGCGGCCACCCCGCTGCTGGCCAGACGCACGGCGCGCTGTCGCACCCTGGACGAGACGCTGTTCGCGCTGATGATGCTGGGCGACGACCGCAGTGTGGCCGAGACCTGGGCCGCCGGCCACCGCCAGCATCGGCGTGGCGATCAGCCGGTCGTCTCGGGTTGAGCGTCAGTCCTCGTCCTCGTCCTCGGCCGGCGGCAGGCTGAGCAGCCAGCTCACCAGCCGCTCGATATCCTCTTCGGCGACGCGGCGGTTCGGGGTCATCCGCTCCTCACCCCAGTTGCCACTGCCCCCCTCGCGCACCGTGACCACCAGGCGCGCGAGGGCCTCGTCATCGTCACGATAGCGCTCGGCCACGTCGCGCCAGGCCGGTCCCCGCAGGGTGTCGTCAAGGTCGTGGCAGTTGAAGCAACCGCTGTCCCAGGCCAGGTCGATCATCGCCTCGTCCTCCGTGGCCCCGCTGGCCTGGGCCATGCCCGCGGCCAGCGTGGCCATCAGCAGGCAAGCGGCGAACCCGCTCATCGCCCCGCTACTCGAGCCACTACGCATGTCGTTTTCCTCCCAGCAAGGCATCCACGACCCGGAACAGTGCCAGGGCGGCCACCGCCACCGCGAAGGCCATGGCCATGAGGTAGTCGGCACGGGTCAGGATCCACAGATGAATCACACCCAGTGCCGCCGACACGTACACCAGGCGGTGGAGCCAGTGCCAGGCAGTGTAGCCCATGGCCTTCTGGGTGTACCGGAAGGAAGTGAGCGCCAGCGGCACCAGCAGTAGCAGCGCCGCCACCCCGTAGCGGATATAGGGCAGCGCCACCATCTCGCGACGGATCCAGGGCCAGTCCCAGTACTGGTCGAGGCCCATCCAGGCCAGCATATGGGCCAGCAGCCAGAAGAAGGCCCACAGGCCGATCTGGCGCCGGGCAATCATGAAGCCCACCCAGCCGGTGAAGCGAAAGGCCGGGCTGAAGGCGATGGTGGCAACCAGCAGGGTCAGACCGGTGCGGCCGGTGACGTGCACCACCGCCTCGGCGGGCACCGCCCCCAGATCACCGAAGAACCACTGCCAGACCAGCCACACCGCGGGTAGGCTGCCCGCCAGCAGCACCAGCAGGCGAAAGGCAAGGATTCGCTGTGACGCATCCAGCATCGAGGCTCCTATCAGAAGTGTCGGTCGAGATCCATGCCGGCATAGAGCTCGGCCACCTCATCGGCGTAGCCGTTGAACATCAGCGTCTCGCGACGCCCGCTCTCGCCGATGCGCCGCTCCCGGGCCTGGGACCAGCGCGGGTGGTCCACCTCGGGATTCACGTTGGCATAGAAGCCGTACTCCTCGGGGTTCTGGTCGATCCAGGAGGTGGTGGGCTGCTCCTCGACCAGGCGGATCCTGACCACCGACTTGATGCTCTTGAAGCCGTACTTCCAGGGCACCACCAGGCGAATCGGTGCGCCGTTCTGGTTGGGCATCACCTCGCCATACATGCCCACCGCCATCAGCGTCAGCGGGTGCATCGCCTCATCGATGCGCAGCGCCTCGCGGTAGGGCCACTCGATGATCGAGCGCCGCTGGCCGCGCAGGTTGTCGGGGTCGAGGAGCGACTCGAAGACCACGTACTTCGCCCGCGAGGTGGGCGCATGGCGCTTGAGCAGCTCGGCCAGCGGAAAGCCGATCCAGGGAATCACCATGGACCAGCCCTCCACGCAGCGCAGACGATAGATGCGCTCTTCCAGCGTCTGTTCGGCGAGGATCTCCTCCAGGGCAAGAGTGCCGGGCTTTTCCACCTCGCCCTCGATGGTCACCGACCAGGGGTCGGTGACCAGTCGGTGGGCGTAGACCTCCGGGTCGCTCTTGCGGGTGCCGAACTCGTAGAAGTTGTTGTAGGTGGTGGCGTCGCGAAACTCGGTCAGCGACTCGCCGCCGGCCAGCTCATGACGGGGCAGTGACTCCTCGAGGCGCGCCTCCAGGCCCTCGCGCCAGGCCTGGGCGGCGGGCGAGAACAGCAGCCCGGGCGCCAGGGCAGCCGCGCCCAGGGCCGCACCGCCCCTGAGAGTGCCCTTGAGAAAGCGGCGACGCCGCTCGAACAGCGCGCGGGGGGTGACCTCGGATTCGGGGATGGCAGGATAGCGGTAGCGAGGCATGATGTCAGTCTCCAACGGACGGCGGGCAAGGAGCGAGCCGGTTTCGATCACCCAGCGTCGGTGCCGACACGCGCCTGTCGCGATAGCTTCACGGATGGCATGGGATCTCGTCCAGCGACGAGGGCGAACCGTTGTCAAAACTTGACGCAGCTCAAGTCACTCTCTTTTCCGACGGTTCTACTGGGTTGATTTGCGTTAACCCCTGTAGCTAACTTGCAGGCATAAGGTTAAGCGGCCGTTATGAAAGTCGCCGACCGATGTCAACGCAACAAGGGGAACAACCATGATCAAGAACCGCCTGCTGGCCTCGGCCATCGCCCTGGGCTCTGCCGTCGCCATCGCCGCACCGGCCATGGCCGACGACGGCCTCGGCGACTACCGCGACCGCTTCGAGCCGCTGCCCCACTTCCCGCCGATTCCCGCCGACAACTCTTTGACACCCGAAAAGGTCGAACTCGGCAAGATGATGTTCTTCGAGCCGCGCATCTCGTCCAGTGGCGTGATCAGCTGCGCCACCTGCCACAACCCGGCACTGGGCTGGGCGGACCGCATCCCGCGCGCTACCGGCCACGACGGCCAGATCGGCGAACGCAACACGCCTACCGTACTGAACTCCGGCTTCCTGGGTTCCCAGTTCTGGGACGGTCGCGAGCCGGATTTGGAAGGCCAGGCTCTCGGACCCATCGAAGCCGACGTGGAAATGGCCATGGACCTCGACACCGCCCTCGAGCGCCTGACCGGGTTCGATCTCTATCAGGAGAAGTTCGCCGCGGCCTACCCGGACGACGCCGACTCGATCAACGCCGACAACCTGGCCATGGCGCTGGCCAGCTTCCAGCGCACCCTGAACACCCCCAACTCGCCCTTCGACCGCTATCTGCGCGGCGACCAGAACGCCCTGAACCAGCAGGAGAAGGACGGCATGGTGGCCTTCGTGGACAACGGCTGCATCGCCTGCCACAGCGGCCCGGCAATGACCGACAGCAACTTCCACCGCATCCAGGTGCCGGGCTCCACCGACGTGGGCCGCTTTGAGGTCACCGGCGACGAAGCGGACATGTACAAGTTCCGCACGCCGACCCTGCGCAACGTCGGCGTGACCTACCCCTACATGAACAACGGCGCCACCGAGACCCTGGAGGAGGCCGTTGCCATCATGGGCAGCGAGATGCTGGGTCGCGACTTCGAGGAGCAGACCATCGCCGACATCACCGACTTCCTGCACACCCTGACCGGCGAGATGCCCGCCCTCGAGATACCGGCCCTGCCGTAACCCGAAACGCCCGTCAGGAAATCGTGTAGCAACACCGCCCCCCGGCCAGGCCGGGGGGCGGTTTTTTTGGGCAAGGCCTTATGGGGCGATGCGGCTGAGGGGGCCGGAGACCACTTCAGGGGTCGAGGGAGCGTCAGACGCTGTCGGCGAGCTGGCGGCGCAGCGCCAGGCGCCGCCGGTCACTGACGAAGGCTGCCTCGATGGCAGTGCCGGCCAGCTGAATGAAGGTAGCCTCGCCCCAGCCGAAGGCGCGCTGGCAGGCCAGGTAGTTGTCCAGCACACCGCCGCCGAAGTAGGCCGGATCGTCGGAGTTGAGGGTAACCCGCAGGCCGGCATCCAGCAGCCGGGGCAGCGGGTGCTCCTCGAGGCGCTCCACCACCTTCAGCCGCACGTTGGAGAGGGGGCAGACGGTCAGCACCATGCCCTCGTCGCGCAGTCGCGCCACCAGCGCAGGGTCCTCCAGGCAGCGCACCCCATGGTCGATGCGGCAGACATCGAGCAGATCCAGCGCCTCGCGAATGTACGCCGGCGGCCCTTCCTCCCCGGCATGAGCCACCCGGGGAATCCCCAGCCGCGCGGCCCGCTCGAACACCTCGACAAACTTCGAGGGCGGATGGCCGCGCTCCGCGCTGTCCAACCCCACGGCATCGAGCATCTCCCAGTAGGGGGCGGCCTCCTCCAGCAGCACCATCGCCTCGGCGGCATCCCGGTCGCGCAGGAAGGCCATGATCAGCGCCGTGGAGAGCCCCAGCTCGCGCTCGGCGTGGCGCCTGGCCAGGGAGAGCCCCTCCATCACCACGGGCAGCTCGACACCGCGCACCCGGTGGGCCTGGGGGTCGAAGTGCATCTCCACGTGCACCACCCCCTCGGCGTGAGCGCGACGGAAGTAGTCCATGGCCAGGTCGTGGAAGTCCTCGGCGGTGCGCAGCACGCTCATGCCCTGATAGTAGAGGTCGAGAAATGACTGCAGGTCGGTGAAATCATAGGCGGCCCGGGCCTCCTCTACCGAGGCATAAGGCAGCGCGACACCATTGCGCTCGGCGAGAGCGAACATCAGCTCGGGCTCCAGGGAACCTTCGATATGCAGGTGCAGCTCGGCCTTGGGCAGGCGCGTGAGGAAGTCGCGCATGGTATATCTCATCCTGTGTCGTTGACTCCATCCTGATATAGACTGCGGCTCCGCGCAAAGCCTGGGCTTCCACGCGCGGATTCCACGCGCTGATTCCACGTGCTATCACTCCGTCACCTGGCCTGATGTCACCAGACTTCCTTTCACCCGCCTGCCCTCCATCAACGTCAGCAACCGGTCGATGCCCGGCGGCTGGAAGGGGCCACACTCGAGCTGGTGCACCAGGTAGAGCACGCTGCGGCCCTCGAGCCAGGCGTCGAGCCGGGAAGCGAGAGCCGCCGCAGTGGCGGCGTCCAGGCCCGCGAAGGGCTCGTCGAGAATCACCAGGCCGGGGTCGCGCAGGTGCAGGCGCGCCATCGCCAGCCGCCGTGCCTGCCCCCCCGAGACACGCTGACCGCCCTCGCCCACCCGGGTCGCCAGCCCCTCGGCAAGGCCCTCGACCCAACCGTCGAGCCCCACCCAGGCCAGCGCCCGCCAGAGTGCGTCCTCGTCGGCCTCGGGCGCGGCCAGGCGCAGGTTGGCGGCCAGGCTGTCATCGAGCAGATCGATACGCTGGGTCAAGGCGGCGACCCGCTGGCGAAGCGCCACCTCGGGCCAGGCCGCGATGGCCACTCCCCCCAGCCGCAGCGCACCTGCATCCGGCGTGAGCTGGCGCAGCAGCAGATCCGCCACGCTGGACTTGCCGGCCCCGGAGGCGCCGCAAAGCGCCAGCCGCTCGCCAGGGGCCAGGCGCAGGGAGAGGTCATCGAGGGCCGGCGTCAGGGCGCCGGGGTAGTGCAGGGTCACCCGCTCGAGCTCGACGGACAGCGGGCCAACTGTCAACTCGGGGATGCCACCGACGGCGGCGGCCGGCGACGGCCTCTCGGCGCGGGCTTCCAGTTCATTGAGACGTTCGGCGGCACCCCAGGTGGCACCCAGCCAGGTAAAGGCCGCCGGCAGCCCGGCCAGGGCCTCGCTCATGGCCAGCATGGCGATCGGCATCATCACCATCAGTGGGCCGGAGAGCTGGCCGGCCACCCAGGCCTGACTCGCCAACCACAGCGCCAGCAGCATGGCGAGCCCCACCAGCAGGCTGGCCACGGCATTGCCCAGGGCCACGCCCACGCCCAGACGGCGCTGACCGCGGTAGAGCCGCGCCTCGATGGCCGTGAGCTCGCGCCGGTGGCTTGCCAGGCTGCCGTAGGCCTCCAGCTCCGCCATTCCCTGCAGCTGCTCCACCAGGCGTCCGCGCAGGGCCTCCAGTTCATTCACCTGGCGCCGACTGGCGGAAAGCCCCAGCCGCGCCTGGCCCAGGGTCAGCCAAAGCCAGCCGACCAGCAGCAAGGCGCCGGCGGCCAGGCCGACCCGCGGCGCGAAGAGGGCCAGGAAGCCGGAGAGGCCAAGGATCGCCAGCATTCCCACCGCCGCCGGTGCCAGCAGGCGCAGGTAGAGGCTGTCCAGGGTATCGACATCCGCGGTCAGGCGGTTGAGCCAGTCGCTGGCGCGGCGCCGTGACAGGGCCTGGCCATCGAGGCGCGTCAAGACGCCGAATAGCCGGGCACGCAGGTCGGCCAGCAGGCGCAGCACCGTATCGTGGTTATAGAGCCGCTCCAGGTAGCGCGACAGGGTGCGCGACACCGCGAAGAAACGGATGCCGCCACCCGGCACATAGACCTCCAGGCTGGCGGCCACCCCCGCCGCCAGCAGCAGTCCGGTCAGCCCCGTGGCGGTGATGAACCAGCCGGAGAGCGCCAGCAGGCCGATGGCGGAGGCCAGGGTCATCGCCATCAGTCCGGCGCCGGCCACCAGTCGCCCGCGTCGTCGGGTGAGCAGCGCCAACCAGGGCCGCAGTGCCGCCAACAACGTTGCATCAGACCGGCGATCAGCCATGGGTCACCTCCGTGACGCTGCCCACGTCGATCGCCAGGTGCCGGCTCGCCATAGCGATCAGCGCTGGATGATGGGTGGCAATCACCAGGGTACGGCCCTCCTGTGCCAGTGCCTGAAGCGCCAGGATCACCTGGGCCTCGGTCTCGGCATCCAGGCTGGCGGTGGGCTCATCCAGCAGCACCAGGGGGGACTCGGACAGGAACACCCTTGCCAGCGCCAGGCGCTGGGCCTGGCCGCCGGAGAGCCCGACCCCCCGCTCGCCGATGGCTGTCTCCAGCCCCTCGGGCAGCGCCTCGACTCGTTCTCCCAGGCCGGCCTTGCCCAGTGCCTCCCTCATGGCCCGGGCCGACGCCTCCGGGGCGGCCAGGCGCAGGTTGTCGGCCAGGCTGCCCTGGACCAGCAGGGGACGCTGATCCATCCAGGCGAAGGAGGTGTCGTTGGCCATGCGCCGATCTCCGCTCCCCGGGCCGATGAAGCCCGCCAGCAGCTGCAGCAGGGAGGACTTCCCGACGCCCGAGGGCCCGGTCAGCGCCACCACCTCACCGGGCATCAGGCGCAGATCCAGCGGCCCCAGCACCCGGCCGCGGCCGGGATGAGTGACGCAGGCGCCCCGGAGCTCCAGCAGGGCACCGGGCGCCTGAGGAAGAGTCGCATCGACTTCACGCACCGGGTCGGGTCGCGCCTCGAGGATCGCCAGCAGGCCATCGGCGGCCCCCAGGGCGGCGGCTCGGTCGTGATAGTGCTGAGCCAGGGTGCGCAGCGGCTGGAAGAACTCCGGCGCCAACAGCAGTACCAGCAGGCCGCTGAACAGCGTGAGCTCGGGTGAGGGGCCATAGGTGATGTAGCCGAGCAGCCCGAAGCCCACGTAGATGGCCACCACGGCGATGGCCACCGAGGCGAAGAACTCCAGCACCGCCGAGGAGAGGAAGGCAACGCGCAGGGTGCGAATGCTGCGCCGGCGGTAGTCGTCGGCGGCGGCGTGGACCTCGGCGGTCGCGCCTTGCGCCCGGCCGAACAGCTGCAGGGTGGTGATGGCACGCACCCGGTCGATGAAGTGGCCGGAGAGCTGGGCCACCGCCTCGAACTGCTCCCGATTGAGGCGCTCGGCGCCCATCCCCACCAGCGCCATGAATAGCGGGATCAACGGCGCGGCCAGCAGCAGGAAGAGTGCCGCCAGCCAGTCCAGCCATAGCGCCACCCCCAGCACCAGCAGAGGGGCCAGCACCGAAAGCGCAAGCTGAGGGCGAAAGCGAGCGAAGTAGCCATCCAGCGCCTCGACCTGCTCGACCAGCTGGCTGGCCAGCGCCGCGGAGTGGCGGCCAGCCAGCCAACCCGGCCCGAGCCTTTCCAGGTGATCGAGCAGCTCATCGCGCACCCGCGAGCGGATACCGAGGCTCGCCGCCTGGCCAAGCTGCTCCTGGCCGTAGAGCGCCAGGGCCCGGACCAGCAGCAGGCCGACCATGGCGGCGACGGCCGGCAACTGCGACACCAGGGCCGCCTGATCGACCAGCAGCTGGCTGATCACTCGTGCCAGCAGGGCCAGCTGCCCCAGAGTGGCCAGGGTGGCGACCACCCCGGCCACCACCGCCAGGCCCAGATGGCGCCGCTCTCGAGCGGCGAGCACATTCAGCCAGCGGCGGACGTCGCGTCCGCCGCGGGTGGCTTCAGGAGTGGCCATGGGTCAGTGGTAGCCTTCGCCCACCTTGACCTTGCCGCGGAAGACCCAGTAGGTCCAGGCGGTGTAGGCCAGCACGATGGGAATCACGAACAGCACACCAATCAGCAGGAACAACTGCGATTCCGGGGCCGAGGCGGCGTCCCAGATGGTGTAGTTGGGCGGCACGATCACCGGCCACTTGCTGGCTATCAGACCCAGGTAGGTGAAGATGAACATGCCCAGGGTGGCAGCGAAGGGCTGACCCTCCTGACGGCGGCGGACCGCACTCCACAGCCAGACGGCACAGGCCAGCGCCAGAGCCGGCAGCACCCAGATCAGCTGGATATGATCGAACCAGCGCGCCCAGACCAGCGGGTTGACGAAGGGCGTCCAGAGGCTGATGGCCACAAACACCACCATCACCGCCGCCAGTAGCGCCGGGGTGATGCGGTAGGCCCATGCCTGAACATGCCCCTCGGACTTGAGGATCAGCCAGGTGGCGCCGAGCAGCGCATAACCGGTCATCAGCCCCAGACCGGTCAGGATGGTGAAGGGGGTCAGCCAGTCCAGGGCACCGCCCACATAGACGAAGTCCTCCACGGCGAACCCCTGGATATAGGCACCCACCACGGCCCCCTGGGCGAAGGCCGCCACCGCCGAGCCCCAGCAGAAGGCGCGGTTCCACCAGCGCCGATTCCTGCGCGACTTGAAGCGGAACTCGAAGGCCACGCCGCGGAAGATCAGCCCCGCCAGCATCAGGAAGACGCCGATGTAGAGCGCCGGCAGGAACACCGAGTAGACCAGCGGAAAGGCACCCAGCAGGCCCGCCCCGCCCAGTACCAGCCAGGTCTCGTTGCCATCCCATACCGGGGCCACCGAGTTCATCATCACATCGCGGGCGTCCTCGTCCGGGGCGAAGGGATAGAGGATCCCCAGGCCCAGGTCGAAGCCGTCCATCACCACGTACATGATCACCCCGAACCCGATGATCAGCGCCCAGATCACTGAAAGATCGAACATCTCCATGACTTATCTCCTCCAGGTCGGGGCGGAATCGTTGTCGAAGGTGGCATGCGCTGCGGAGAGCGGCCGCTTGGGGCGGTGTACCGCCCCTTCCACGGTGTCGCGCGCGTCCTCCGGCAGCATGCCCTGGCGCACCACTCGGGTCAGGTAGTAGACCCCGGCGAAGAACACCACGGCGTAGACCGCGACATAGCCGATCAACGTAAAGAGGGCCATCCCACCGGTCAGCGACGGCGTCAGCCCCTGGGCATGGCTCATCATCCCGTAGACCAGCCAGGGCGCGCGGCCCACCTCGGTCACGATCCAGCCGGCCAGCACCGCGATGAAGGGCGTCACGCTCATGACCCGCAGCAGCTGCAGGTAGCCACGATGCGCATAGACTCGCCCACCGCGGCGCAACCAGAGCCCGGCGATGGAGACGGCAATCATGAGAAAGCCCAGGCCCACCATGACCCGGAAGGCCCAGAAGACGATCCACACCGGCGGCTGCTCCTCCGGGGGCACCTCGCTGATGCCGGGCACCACGCCGGCCGGGTCATGCTTGAGAATCACGCTGGCCAGGCTCGGGATGCCGAGTTCGAAACGGTTGGTCTGAGCCTCCTGGTCGGGAATCGCGAACAGCAGCAACGGCACGTTGCCGCGGGTCTCCCAGTTGCCCTCCATGGCCGCCACCTTGGTGGGCTGATGCTCCAGAGTATTCAGTCCATGGAAATCGCCCACCACCGCCTGGGTGGGCGTCAGCACCAGCAGTAGCCACAGGCACATGGAGAGGGCACGGCGGTTGGCCTCCACGTCGCGCCGAATCAGCAGGTACCAGGCGCTGACCCCGGCCACCACGAAGCCGCCGGTCAGGAAGGAGGCCATCACCATATGGGCGAAGCGCCAGCCGAAGGAGGGGTTGAAGATCGCCTCGCCCCAGGAGAGCACTCGGAAGCTGCCCTCGACCAGTTCCACCCCAGCAGGGGTATGCATCCAGCTGTTGGCCGAAAGGATCCAGAACGACGAGATGAAGGTGCCGAAGGCCACCATGCAGGCCGCAAGGAGGTGGACCCCCTGGGGCACCTTGCCGCGGCCGAAGAGCAGCACGCCGAGGAAGGCCGCTTCCAGGAAGAAGGCCGTGACCACCTCATAGCTGAGCATGGGCCCCAGGAAGTTGGCCGAGGCGTAGGAGAAGTTGCTCCAGTTGGTGCCGAACTGGAAGGACATCACGATGCCCGACACCACCCCCATGCCAAACACCACGGCAAAGACTCGGGTCCAGAACAGGGCCAGGCGATCCCAGACGGGATTCTCGGTGCGATAGAAGAGCCCGTGAAGCAGGGCGATATAGGACGCCAGTCCGATGGTGAACACCGGAAAGATGGCGTGAAAGGAGACCACGAAGGCGAATTGCAATCGTGACAGCAGGAGGGGATCCAGTTCCATGGCGCAAGCCTCGACGGCGATGGACTCGGGAACGTCGCAAGGGATGCGGATGCACGCAACGATGCGTGTTGTGCCTTCGGCAGGCCCATCTCAGGCCCGCCGTGACGCATTCCACCTGGACACCAATGGCAGACTCAGCCTAGCAGCCGGGACATCGATTCGCGCTCGCCACAGGCCGCCATTCATAACAGATAGGCCTAAACTTATTCTGCCAACCTTGTTATCCTACTATTAAGGACTCGCTTCCGGGAGGAAAGTTGATCCCGGTCAGTGTGTCCTCTTGTCGCAGCCCCTCATCCGCTACCGCCTCCGCTCAGCACCAGGCGTACCAACCACGCCGTATAAGTGAGGTACATCGCCAGCAGTACTGCGCCTTCCAGGCGGTTGATGCGACCCGCCCGGCCGCGCCAGCCCAGGGCGAACACCGCCAGCAGCACGGTCATGGCCGCCATCAGGCTCCAGTCGCGCAGCAGCACTTCGGCGCCGACCTGGATGGGATGAATCACCGCGGCCAGCCCCACCACGCCCAGGGTATTGAAGAGGTTCGAGCCCACCACGTTGCCCAGCACCAGGTCATGCTCGCCGCGGCGCAGGGCGCTGATGGAGGAGGCAAGCTCGGGTAGCGAGGTGCCTACCGCCACCACGGTCAGGCCGATGATCAGGTCGCTGACCCCGAAGCCCTGGGCGATGGCCACCGCCCCCCACACCAGAATGCGGGAACTGATGACCAGCAGCACCAGGCCGATGCCCGTCCAGGCCAGGCCCGCGGCCATCGACATGGGGTGCTCCGCCAAGCTCTCCTCGGTATCGGTACCCAGAGGGTCGGCGCCATCGCGACGGGCTCGGAAGATGCTGGTGCCGATGAAGAGCGCCAGCAGCACCAGCAGCAGCGTCCCTTCCAGGCGCCCCACCACGCCGCCCCACATCAGCAGCGCCGAGAGCAGCGTCGCCCCGCCCAGGATCGGCATCTCGCGACGCACCACCGCGGAGTGCACCGCCAGGGGCGAGATCAACGCCACCAGCCCCAGGATCAGGCCGATGTTGGCGATATTGGAACCATAGGCGTTGCCCAGCGCCAGACCGGGATTGCCCTGCCCCGCCGCCAGCGCCGACACCACCAGCTCAGGCGCGGAGGTGCCGAAGCCGATCACCAGCATGCCGATCAGCAACGGCGAGACGCCGAAACGCGCGGACGTCGCCGCCGCACCATCCACGAAGCGCTCGGCGCTCCATACCAGCAGGACCAGGCCCGCCACCACCGCTACCGCAGGAAGGATCATCGTGCTGCCTCGAGTACATTCAGGGGTGCATGTTTGTCTATGGTACCCGCTGGGCCAACGTGTCACACTTTTGTCCGAGACCCGTCGCGTACGGCGGCGAGTGTAGGCCGCTACCCGCCCCGGGTGAAGCCCCCGACACCGTACCGCCAGCAGGAGTGACGTCGCCCTTGGCCCAGCGCCCTTTCCGCCTTCTGGAACGCATGCCCTCGCTGCCCACCGAGGCCCCGAGGGTCGATCGCACCCCGCCCGAATCCCGGGCGCGGCGTCGCCTGCGCGCCTGCCAGGAGTGCGACTGGGTGGTCGCCCTCCCCCCCCTTCGCGCCGGCGAGCAGGCCGACTGCCCACGCTGCGGGCACACTCTGGTCAAGCGCCACCTGCGTCCGGCCCAGCGCAGCATGGCGCTGGCACTATCGGCCCTGCTGGCGCTGGCCATGGCGCTCTCCTTCCCCTTCATCAGCTTCAGCGTGGGTGGGGTGGGCAACCGCATCGAGCTCTCCCAGACCGCCACCACCCTGATCGGCTTTCATCAGCCGGTGGTGGCCGGTGTGGTGATCCTCACCATCATCGTGCTGCCGGCGATCTACCTGCTCGGCGTGATCTGGCTGCAGCTTGGCCTGCTGCGCGATGACCCGTTGCCCGCCAGCCGCACCATCGCCCGCTCCCTGGCCCAGCTCAACCCCTGGATGATGGCCGATGTCTTCATCATTGGTGCCCTGGTCAGCCTGATCAAGGTCGCCGGCATGGCGCAGATCGAACTGGGCGCCTCCTTCTGGGCCTTCTGTGTCTTCGCCCTGCTGCTGCTGTTCACCACCCAATCCATCGACGCGGACTGGATGTGGTTCTCCCTGGCCGGCGAGCCCCGGGCCCCGGAGGGCACCCGCACCGGCGAGACGGCCGCCCCCCAGGGGCTGGCCGGCTGTGCCACCTGTGGCCTGGTCAACCGCCTCGACCCCGGGGGGCACGGGCGATGTCGACGCTGCGGCGAGCGGCTGCGCGCCCGCCTGCCCCACAGCCTGCAGCGGACCTGGGCGCTGCTCGCCGCCGCCGCGGTGATGTACATTCCTGCCAACGTCTACCCGATCATGACCACCACCAGCCTCGGCCACTCGAGCCCCTCGACCATCATCGGCGGCGTGGTGGAACTGGTCCAGATGGGCTCCTGGCCGGTGGCCGCGGTGATCTTCATCGCCAGCGTCATCGTGCCGGTGGGCAAGCTGGTGGCGCTGGCCTGGCTCTGCCTGGTGGTGAGCCGCAGCAGCGAGCTCAATGCCGCGGTCCGCACCCGGCTGTATCGGCTCACCGAATTCATCGGCCGCTGGTCGATGATCGACATCTTCGTGGTAGCCATCCTGGTGGCGCTGATCCGCGCCGGCTCGCTGATGTCGATCACCCCCGGGCCCGCCGCCCTGGCCTTCGGCGCCGTAGTGGTGATGACCATGCTGGCAGCCATGACCTTCGACCCGCGCCTGCTCTGGGATGCCCCGCTGCCGCGCCCCGCCCCCAGACGAGAACCACGCGGAACGCTCCAGGACCCACAGGGCACTGGCCAGTACCCACGAGACACTCGCCAGGATTCACAAGGAACCCCCGGATGAGCGATGCACCCCGCGGCGACGCCGCGTCCGAGCAGGACCTGCACCGGGCGAAGCCCTCTCCCCAGGCCCGCTTCTCCCCGATCTGGATCGTGCCTATCGTGGCGATCCTGATCGGGGCCTGGCTGGTCTACGACAATTACCGCAGCCGCGGTCCCCAGGTGACCCTGGTGATGGCCAATGCCGAGGGGATCGAGGCGGGCAGCACCCTGATCAAGACCCGCAACGTCCAGGTCGGCCGCGTCGAGCGGGTCAATCTCTCGGAGGATCTCTCCACGGCGGTGATCACCGCCCGCATGAGCCCTGATACCGAGGCCATGCTGGTGGAGGACAGTCGCTTCTGGGTGGTCAAGCCGCGAGTGGGCCGCGAGGGGATCAGCGGCCTGGGCACGGTGCTCTCCGGGGCCTTCATTCAACTCGAACCGGGCGGCAGCGACATCACCGCCCGGGAGTTTCGGGTCAGCGACCAGCCGCCAATAGCTCCGGCGGGTGCGGCCGGCCTGCGCATCAACCTCATCAGCCAGCTCGGCAACTCCTTGCGCGTCGGCGACCCGGTCACCTATCAGGGCTATACCGTGGGCCGCGTCGAGGACGCCACCTTCAACGCCCAGACCCGCCGCATGCAGCATCGCATCTTCATCGAGGCACCCTACGACACCCTGGTGACCGACAGCACCCGCTTCTGGTCGGCCAGCGGCATCGATCTGCGCCTCGACTCCGAGGGCTTCCGGGTCAACGTGGAGTCCTTCGAGGCGCTGCTGGGCGGCGGGGTCACCTTCGGGGTGCCCGAGGACCTCCCCCTGGGCGGCCCGGTAGAGCCGGACGTCACCTTCAACCTCTACCCCGACGAGGACAGCGCCCGCCAGGGCACCTTCAACCGCTACCTGGAGTACGTGCTGCTGGTGGACGACTCCGTTCGCGGCCTCTCCCGCGGCGCTCCGGTAGAGTTCCGCGGCGTCCGCATCGGCACCGTGGCGGCGGTGCCCTGGAACTTCAATGCCCCCCAGCCCGAGGGGCGCGCGGGCTTCTCCATTCCGGTACTGATCCGTATCGAGCCCCAGCGACTCGGGATCGAGAACCAGGACGTCGATCTCGCCGAGTGGCGCGAGCGCTTCGATCGCCTGTTCGGCGTGGGCCTGCGCGCCTCGTTGAAGAGTGGCAACCTGCTCACCGGGGCGCTGTTCGTGGACCTCAACTTCAACAGCGACCTGGCCGGCCAGCACGTGGCGGAGACCTTCGCCGAGCAGACCGTCTTCCCCACGGTGTCGGGCGGCTTCGCGCTGATCGAGGCCCAGGTGACGGACCTGCTGGCCAAGCTCAACGACCTGGAGATCGAACCGCTGCTGGCCGGCCTCGATCGCAACCTGGCCGCCTCCGAGGCAATGCTCAGCGAGGTCCGCGATCTGTCGTCCTCCCTGCAGGGGCTGCTCGACGACCCGGGCATCCGGGAGGTGCCGGCCAACCTCAACGCCACCCTGGCGGAGCTGCGTGACACCCTGCAGGGGCTGTCGCCCGGCTCCGCCGCCTACCAGGAGCTGACCGGAGCCGTGGAGCGGCTGGAGCGGCTGATGCGTGACATCCAGCCGGTGGCGCGCACCCTGTCCGACAACCCCCGCGCCCTGCTCTTCGACAGCCTGGAGACCGAGGACCCCATGCCCCGGGCCCCGCGACGCGACTGACGGCAGAAGGCGACCCAAGACGGCCTTCGACAAGGAGACGAGACGATGACGAGGCGATGGATGCTGGCCGCCCTGGCGGCCATGACGGTGACGGCGGGGCTCGCCGGCTGCGCCAGCTCGAGCCCGGCGCCGGCGCGCTACACCCTGCCCGAGGCAGTCGGTAGCGTCGCGGGCGCCGAAGCCGAGCACCTGCTGCTGCTGCGTCCGCCGCGCCTGGCCCACTACCTGGACGTGGACGGCCTGGTGATGCAGGTGGATGACATCACCCTGGTGGAGGCCCGCGGCCACCAGTGGGCCGAGGCCCTGGCCCGACAGCTCGAGCGCGGCCTGCGCCTGCGCCTGGCCGCCCGGCTGCCCGACACCCGGGTGATGCTGGATGAGGCCGGTGCGCGCGAACCCGGTGCCCTCACCCTGCGCCTGGAGCTCGACCGCTTCCAGGGCCGCCACGACGGCCTGGCCGTGATCGGCGGCCAGTGGCAGCTGCGCGACGCCGAGGGGCGACTGCTGGCCATGGAGCCGCTGCGCGTGGAGACCGAGCTCGACGACGACGGCTATCCGGCGCTGGTGCGCGCCCTGGGCCGCGGCTGGGACGGCGCGGCCGATGCGCTCGCCGAGGCGGTGCGCCGCGCGCGGTGAGCCCGACCGGGCAGGCCAGACCGCCTTGCGCTATGGTCATCTCAGGCGCGCCCGAGCGCATCACGTCACGACAGGGACGACCCCCATGCACGACGACTCCAAGCACGACGACTCCAAGCACGACGACTCCACACCTCAGAACGACTCCGCCCGTCGCGAGGAGCAGCACGCCATAGCCCTGCAGCTCCAGGAGCTGGCCCACCGGGCGCGCCGGGCCCTGCTGGTCGCCCTGGCCAGCGACACCCACAGCCAGGACGCCATGCGCGACCTCCAGGTGGCCGACGAGGCACTGATCGAGATCGCCGCGCTGGCCGCACAGCACGCCTTCGTCGCCCTGCCCGAGCTCGACGATGTTCGCCACGGCGTCGACCGCCTGGCCTGCCAGCTCTATCAGGATGGCGCCTGTGATGGCCTCGGCGAGGCCGATCACGAGGCCTTCCTGGATCGCCACGCCCGGGCCCTCACCGCCCTGGACGGCATCGGCCCGGTCACGGCCCGGCGGCTGTTCGCCCATGGCATCAGCGACCTGTACCAGCTGCGCGAACTCGGCCCCGAGGCGCTGGACGATGTCGCCGGACTCAATGCCGCCACCCTGGCCCGCATTCGCACCAGCATTGCCGCGGAAGAGAAAACGACAGACGGTAAGACAGACGGTAAGACAGACGGTAAGACAGACGGTAAGACAGACGGTAAGTAGCTGCGCCGGCGGCGGCGATCTGGCATAATACCGTCACGCGGCAACCTTCTAGTCCCTCCTGCCGCTCCTCTGACCCCGAATTTTTCTCGCCCCGGTCCGGGACTGGCCACGCGCTACTGCGTGGCACGGCCGTGGCGTTTCTGCGGAGACCGCATGACCTTTTCCGACCTCGGCCTGCGTGCCGAACTGCTGCGTGCCGTTGAGGCACAGGGCTACACCGTTCCGACCCCGATCCAGCGCCAGGCGATTCCTGCCGTGCTCGATGGCGGCGACCTGCTGGCCAGCGCCCAGACCGGCACCGGCAAGACCGCCGGCTTCACCCTGCCGATGCTCCAGCGCCTGGCCGATGGCCCTCGCCCCGGACGTCGCGAGGTGCGCGCCCTGGTGCTCACCCCGACCCGCGAGCTGGCCGCCCAGGTGGGCGAGAGCGTGGCCGACTACGGCCGCCACCTGACCCTCAAGAGCCACGTGATCTTCGGTGGCGTCGGCCAGCAGCCCCAGGTGGACGCCATCCGCCCCGGGCTCGATGTGCTCGTCGCCACCCCGGGCCGTCTGCTCGACCTGCAGCAGCAGAAGCACGTGGACCTCACCAAGGTGGAGATCCTGGTGCTCGACGAAGCCGACCGCATGCTCGACATGGGCTTCATCCACGACATCAAGAAGATCCTTCGGGTGCTGCCGCCGAAGCGCCAGAACCTGCTCTTCTCGGCGACCTTCTCCGACGAGATCCAGGCGCTGGCCAACAAGCTGCTGGACCGCCCGGCAATGATCGAGGTGGCGCGTCGCAATACCACCGCCGAACTCGTCGACCAGGCGATCTATCGCGTGGATCGCGAGAAGAAGCGCGAGCTGCTGGCCCACCTTATCGGCCAGCACAACTGGCAACAGGTGCTGGTCTTCACCCGCACCAAGCACGGCGCCAACCGCCTCGCCGAGCAACTCTCCAAGCAGGAGATCCCGGCCATGGCGATCCATGGCAACAAGAGCCAGTCGGCGCGCACCAAGGCGCTGGCCGCCTTCAAGAGCGGCGACCTGCAGGTACTGGTGGCCACCGACATCGCCGCCCGCGGCCTGGACATCAGCGAGCTGCCCCACGTGGTCAACTTCGAGCTGCCCAACGTGGCCGAGGACTATGTGCACCGCATCGGCCGAACCGGCCGGGCCGGCAGCGAGGGCCAGGCCGTATCGCTGGTCTGCGTCGATGAGCACGGCCTGCTCAAGGGCATCGAGCGGCTGATCAAGCGCGACCTCGAGAAGCGCATCGAGCCCGGCTTCGAGCCCGACCCCAATGCCAAGCCCGAGCCCATCGAGAACGGTCGCAACCGCGGCGGCGGTGGCGGTGGCCGCGGTAACGGCAACGGCCAGGGTCGCGGCAATGGTCAGGGTCGTGGCAACGCTCAGGGCCAGCGCGGCCGCGACGAGCAGTCCCAGGCGCCTCGCCGGCGTCGCGGGGGCGGCGGCGGCGGTGGTCGCCGGCAGGCCTGAGGCGGCTGGCCAGGGCGGCTGGAATAGTTGATTTGAATATGCGAATGTAGCCACCCTTTCGACCCCTGAAGCCGGAACCATGTTGAAGCGACTGCTGGGCAAGACGCCCATCGATATCTGGGTGATCAAGCAGGTCGAGGCCGACCTGCTCCACCTGTGCGGCCGCGCCACCCTCGAGGCAAGACCCAACCGCAAGGCGATACTGGCGGCGCTCGAGGAGGGTCACTTCGCCGGGGCCGTGAAGATGGCCACCGGCGGCGTGGTGCTCAACGCCAGGCTCTTCCAGGCCCTGGTGCCCGCGGAGCAGCTCGAGCCGCTACCGGACGGTCAGGCCCGCTGGCGAGGGCGCGACTGGAGCCTCTCCCAGGTGCCACAGCGCTGCTGGACCTTCCAGGGCCGGCTGATCGCCCAGCCCGACCCCACCAGCGCCTCCGGCGCCCTGATCAGCGCCGAGGATGTCTCCGGCATTCGCCAGCGGGTGGCGCAGAGCACACCGCAACACCCCGGCGAGGTGGTCTTCCGGCCCGAGAATGCCAACGAGGACCACCCCCTGGTCGCGGCGAAGACGGATGAGGGTCACCAGCCGGCCAGGCCGAAGATGGGCAGGGAGTGGCGCCGTGACAATCAGTGACAGCCGTTCGATCGACACCCCCCCACGACGCACCCTGCTGGTCTTCATCGGCCTGATGGTGCTGGTGGGGCTCAATCTGCGCCCCGCCCTCTCCAGCCTTGCCCCGGTCCTGAACCGCATCCAGCAGGATACCGGCCTCTCGGCGCTCTCCATCGGTGCCCTCACCACCCTGCCGGTGCTCTGCCTGGGGCTGTTCGCCCCCATGGCGCCCTGGCTGGCCAAGCGGCTCGGGGCCGAGCGGGCCCTGGCCGCCGGTTTGCTGCTGCTTGCCGGCGGGCTGCTGCTGCGCGGCGTACCGCTGGTGGCGGCCCTCTTCGTCGGCACCCTGATGGTGGGTGCCGCCATTGGCGTGGCCGGCACCCTGCTGCCCGCCCTGGTCAAGCGCGAGCTGCCCGCCGGCGCCGACCTGATGACCGGTGTCTATACCATGGCACTGTGCCTGGGCGGCGCCCTCGGCGCCGGGCTCAGCATCCCGCTGGCCGATCGGCTGGGCGGCTGGCATCTGGGCCTGGCCAGCTGGTCGGCGCTGGCGGCCCTGGCGCTGGTCGCCTGGCTGGCACTGGCACCACGGCGCGATGAAACGACGCTGCCCAGCGTGGGCGGCTCGATGCGCGCGGTGCTCGGCCAGCCGCTGGCCTGGCAGGTCATGCTCTTCATGGGGCTGCAGTCGTCGCTGGCCTATATCGTCTTCGGTTGGCTGCCGACCCTGCTGGTGGCCCGCGGTTACGGCGAGGGCGAGGCCGGCTGGATGATGGGCGCCTCGGTGATGGTGCAGCTGCCGGCGGCGCTGGCCGCGCCCTGGCTCGCCCGGATGGGCCGCGATCAGCGGCCGGCACTGCTCAGCGTCCTGGCGATGATCGCCTCGGGGTTCTGGCTGCTGCTCATCGGGCCAGAATCCCTGCGCTGGCTCGGTATCGTGCTGCTCGGGCTCGGCCAGGGCGGCGGCTTCAGCCTGGCGCTGACGCTGATCGTGTTGCGCAGTGGCAACTCCCGACTGGCCGGCAAGCTCTCCGGGCTGGCCCAGGGCGGCGGCTATACGCTGGCTGCCATGGGGCCGCTGGGGGTCGGCGTGATGCTGCAGCTCAACCTGAGCCTGACAGCCATCACCAGCGTGCTGCTGACGATCTGTGCCTCTGCCGCCACCTTTGCCCTGTTCGCCGGGCGTAACCGCCGCCTGGAGATCGACGCCGAGGGACAGCTGGTCACCCGATCATGAGTACCCACGCCGCTGCTTCCATCCCGAGTCCCCCGCTGGTGATCTACACCGGAGGCACCCTGGGCATGGTGGCCGGCGAGCACGGCCTCGCCCCCGGCGGCGACATCGAGGCGCGCCTGTCACGCGCCCTGGGCGCCCTGCCCGCAGAGCGCCGTGCGGCGATTCCCGACCATGAGGTGCTGGCCTTCCCCGATCCCATCGACTCCAGCGCCGCCACCTCGCGAGTGTGGCAGCGCCTGGCCGGCGAGATCGCCGAGCGCTATCGGGATCATGCCGGCATCGTGGTGCTGCACGGCACCGATACCCTGGCCTGGACGGCCTCGAGCCTGGCCTATCAGCTGCAGGGTCTGGACCGCCCGGTGGTGGTGACCGGCGCCATGCAGCCGCTGGAAGCCGAGGGTAGCGACGCCGCCGACAACGTCGAGCTGGCGCTGCGTTTCGCGGTCAATCCGGCGCTTCAGGAAGTGGCCATCGCCTTCGGTGGCAGGCTGCTGCGCGGCGTGCGGGCACGCAAGTGGCAAACGCGTGACGCCGCGGCCTTCGTCAGCCCCAACTACCCGCTGCTCGGCGAGCGGGTCGGCATGGATCCCATCCTCTACCCGGGGCGGAGCCTGGCGCGTCAGCAGCGCGGCGCCCCTCGCTTCGAGCTGCCCGACTACGCGCCTCTGGCGGATGGCGGCGTGGCACGCATCGTGCTGTGGCCAGGCATCACCGCTCGCCAGGTCGCAGCCTGGCTCGAGGATCCGGCACTCAAGGGGGCGCTGCTGGAGGTGTGGGGAGCGGGCAACGCCCCGGAGGATCCCGCACTGCTCGGCGTACTCGCCGAGGCCAGCGGTCAGGGCAAGCTGCTGGCGGCGATCAGCCAGTGCCCCCATGGCAGCGTCGGCATCGGCCACTATGCGGCCGGTCGAGGGCTCCACGCGGCCGGGGTGCTCACGGCAGACGCCATGACCCCGGAGGCGGCACTGACCAAGCTTGTCCACCTGCTGGCCCAGCCGCTCGCGGATGATGAGCGCAGGCGGAGCTTCCTCACCCCGCTGGTGGGGGAGCGCTGAAGGGTTCCATCACAAGCGTTGACGCCGGTCATGCAACCCGAGGCGCAAGCCGCTATGGTGGTGGATATTCCAACACCGCAAGGAGAGCCGCCATGGAACACCCCGACCACCCCTTCACCGAACTCTTCGAACAGCTGGGCCTCGCCTCGGACCCGGAGGCGATCAAACGCTTTATCGAACGCAACGGCCCCATACCCGAGGAGATCGCCCTGCCGGATGCCGCCTGCTGGAACGAGGGTCAGGCCGAATTTCTGCGGGAAGCCATAGAAGAGGACGCCGACTGGGCCGAGGTGGTCGACCACCTGAACGCCTCGCTGCGCAAGGCGTAACCCCGCCGGCCAGGCTAGCCGTTGGCTGCCTGGCCGTTGGCCTCCACCCGGCGCCGCACCCAGGCGCCCAGCAGCAATAACGCGGTGAGCGCCAACAGCGGCAGTACCACGCTGACGCTGAGCGCCTCGTCGCTCTCCACCGCTTCCAGCGCGCCATAGATGGCGCTGGCATAGACCGCCCACTTCACCCCCAGGCCGATGATGGCCGCCATCAGGAAGGTGCCCAGCGGCAGGCGCAGCAGGCCAGCCGCATAGTTGACCACCGAGTGGGGAAAGCCCGGCAGCACGCGCAGGGCGCACTGGGTCATGAAGTCGCTGCGCCGCTCCAGGCGGCGCATGATCTTGCGAGTCAGGCCCTTCGGGGTCCAGCGATCCCCCACCCGGGCGGAGAGCCAGTAAGCGCCGAGTGCACCGACCACACTACCGAGGATCAGCATGGGCGTGGCCGCCAGGGGCGTATAGAAGGGCGCGATCAGCCACAGGCCAATGCTGCCGGGCAGGCCGAGTGCCAGGGTCACCGCCATCACCAGGATCACACTGATGATCACCGCGGGATGGTGGGAGGCTTCATCGGCCCAGCGCTGCAGGGAGGCCAGGTCGGGCGAGTGCCAGATCCACAGGTAGAGGGCCATCAGCAGAAGCGCCCCCACCGCCACCACCCGCCAGAGACGGCGCAGTGAACTATCGTTGAACATCAATCGTCTTCCGGTGCGCAGAGGCACACATGGTGCCACGCCATAGCCCTGATCCGCCAGCGTGGCAAACGCGTCGGCCCGACCTCTCGATGGGCCGGGCCGACGCGCTGTCAGTGGATCGACATCGATCAGTAGAGAACGTCGCGGATGACCTGATAGATGATCTCGTTGGCGGCATCGACCAGGATCGCATCGGGGCCCACGCGGCGCCACTCGTAGCCATCATAGCGCGGCAGGTGTCCCAGCGAACGCTCGTCGAAGCGCTTGGCGATGCCGGGAGGCAGCGGCTTGCCGCGCTCCAGGTTCATGCGGATGCCCGGCGGCAGGCCGGCACGCTCATCCTCGCGGACCCAGTCGCGACGCTCGCCGAAGAGCCGACGCAGTTCCTGCCACTTCGGCCCGACTGGCCCTGCCGGGCCCTTGCGTGACGGTCAGGGGTCACCGCTTCAAGTCACGCATCAGCAGCGCAAACTCGATGCGCTCGGATGCGATGGCCTCGCCCGGCACCGGGATGCGCACCACATGGCCGGAACCCGGCGCCACGCCCACGGATTCACCCCGCTTGTTCTCGATATGTTCGAGCACGAAGCGGCGGTTGCCGCCGGGCAGCATGAGCTCCATACCGTCGCCCACCTCGAAGCGATTCTTGACGTCCACCTCGAGCACGCCGCGATCCGGGTCATAGCCGATCACCTCGCCGACGAACTGCTGGTGCACCCCCACCGAGTTACCCTGCTCATAGTTCTGGTACTCGTCGTGGACATGGCGGCGGTAGAAGCCCTCCGTGTACCCGCGGTTGGCCAGGTTGTCGAGCTCGTCCATCAGGCGCATATCGAAGGGCCGGCCGGCCACGGCGTCGTCGATGGCGCGGCGGTAGACCTGGGCGGTGCGCGCCACGTAATAATGGGACTTGGTGCGCCCCTCGATCTTCAGCGAGGTAATGCCCATCTCGGTGAGCTGCGGCACGTGCTGCACGGCACGCAGGTCCTTGGAGTTCATGATGTAGGTGCCGTGCTCGTCCTCGAACACCGGCATCAGCTCGCCGGGGCGGGTGCGGTCCTCGATCAGCGCCGAGAGCTCGTCCTGCCCTTCGATGCCGCCGGCGGTGGCGGTGCTTTCGGTCATGTCGGCGCTGCCACCGCCGGAGGCGATCAGACCAGGCGACTGCCCGTCTTCCTGGCCGGGGGTCCATATCCCGCTGCCGGCATGGGCGCGGGCCGAGTTGGCCGGCACCAGGTCACCGCTCTCGTCGTGGGCGGCGGCCACGGTATTGTACTTCCAGCGGCAGGCGTTGGTGCAGGTGCCCTGGTTGGGATCGCGATGGTTGAAGTAGCCGGAGAGCAGGCAGCGCCCGGAGTAGGCGATACACAGGGCACCGTGGACGAAGGTCTCGATCTCCAGATCCGGGCATTCGGCGCGGATCTCGCCGATCTCCGCCAGGGACAGCTCGCGGGACAGGATGATGCGGCTGATGCCCTGTTGCTGCCAGAACCGGGCCGCGGCCCAGTTGACCACATTGGACTGCACCGACAGATGGATGACCTGCTCGGGCCAGCGCTCGCGGACCATCATGATCAGGCCCGGATCGGACATGATCAGCGCATCCGGGCCGGCCTCGATCACCGGCTCCATGTCGCGCAGATAGGTCTTCAGCTTGCTGTTGTGGGGCGCGATGTTGGAGGCCACGTAGAACTGCTTGCCCCGCTCGTGGGCATAGGCGATGCCCTTGTGCAGGTTGTCGATCTTGAAGTCGTTGTTGCGTACCCGAAGCGAGTAGCGCGGCTGGCCGGCATAGACCGCATCCGCCCCGTAGGCGAAGGCGTAGCGCATGTTCTTGAACGTTCCCGCGGGGGAGAGCAGTTCGGGGGCTTTCATAGTGAGGTCACCGTTGTCAGGACGATGGCGCACAGAGGCGCAGGATGTGAAGGGGGCAGGATTATAGCAGCACGAGAGCCAGAGGCCGAACGCCGAGGCTATTCAGCAGGAGCAATAGGGCCGTTAGCGTTCCATCATCTTGTCCAGTAAACTGCGGCCCTTCCGGACCGGACCCCGGAACGCCGCTGAGACGGCCCGACAAATTCTCCGACCAGAGTTGACCCATGACCCTTTCTGCTTCCCCCACGGCGGCCGACCGCACCACCGTGGTGATCTACTCCGGCGGCATGGACTCCTACACCGTGCTGCATCGCGCCCTGCGCGAGGGCCTCGACGTCCACGCCCTCTCCTTCGACTACGGCCAGCGCCACGCCCGTGAGCTCGAGGTGGCCGCGCGCGTCTGCCGCGAACTCAACGTGCCCCACCAGGTGGTGGATATCCGCGCCATCCACGGCCTGATCGACAACTCGGCACTCACCGATGCCAGCCGCGCGCTGCCCGAGGGCGACTACGGCGAGGACAACCTCACGGCGACGGTCGTTCCCAACCGCAATATGATCCTGCTGGCGCTGGCCATCGCCAAGGCGGTGAATATCGGTGCCGGCCGGGTCGACTATGGCGCCCACGGTGGCGATCACGTGCTCTACCCGGACTGCCGCCCCGAATTCGTCGAGGCGATGAACACCGTGGCGGGCATCGCCAACTTCGAGGCGGTAGAGATCCACGCCCCCTACCTGCGCGCCAGCAAAGCACAGATCCTCGCCGATGGCCTGGCCATGGGGCTGGACTTCGCCGACACCTGGACCTGCTACCGGGGCGAGGCGCTCGCCTGCGGGCGCTGCGGCAGCTGCCGCGAGCGGCTAGCGGCCTTTGCCGCCAACGGGGCCGTCGACCCTCTGGGCTATTGTCAGCGGCCCGCAGGAGAATCCTGATGTATCACGTCAAGGAGGCCTTCTACACCCTACAGGGCGAGGGTGGCCAGGCGGGTCGCGCCAGCGTGTTCTGTCGCTTTACCGGCTGCAACCTCTGGTCCGGCCGCGAGCAGGACCGGGCCGCGGCGGCCTGCCGCTTCTGCGATACCGACTTCATCGGCACCGACGGCCAGCATGGCGGGCGCTTCGCGGATGCCGCGACCCTGGCCGCGCACCTGACGTCGCTATGGCCCGACCAGGACGACCGGGGCGGCCCGGGTGGGAGAACCACCACCCCCTATGTGGTGTTCACCGGGGGCGAGCCGCTGCTGCAGCTCGACGAGGCGCTGATACAGGCCATGCAGACCCACGGCTTCGAGGTCGCCGTGGAGACCAATGGCACCCTGCCCGCCCCCGCCGGCATCGACTGGCTCTGCGTCAGCCCCAAGGGCGAGAACACCCTGGCCATTACCGAAGGCAACGAGCTGAAGCTGGTCTACCCCCAGGCGGACGCCCCGCCCGAGCGGTTCGCCCGGCTGGCGTTCGACCACCACTTCCTGCAGCCCATGGACACCGCACCCGGCGGAGGCGGTGGCAACACCGTTGCCGCCACGGTGGACTACTGCCTGGCCTACCCGCAGTGGCGACTGTCGCTGCAGACCCACAAGATCACGGGGATCGACTGATGACGCTATTCGTCAACCGCCTGACCCAGCTCGATGTCTCCTGGTGGTGCCCGACCCGCGGCCTGGTCGGCGCCAGCTGGCACGTGGATGTAGAGCTCGACGGCGAGCTCGGCGAGGACGGCATGCTGTTCGACTTCGGCGAGGTGAAGCCGTGGATCAAGCAGCGCCTGGACGCCGGGGTCGACCACACCCTGCTGGTACCCACCCGGGCGCCGGGGCTTGAGCTCCATGACTGCCGCGAGGGGCTCTGCGTGCGCACCACCCTGCCCTGGGCCATGGAGCTGCGTGCGCCGCGCCAGGCACTGACCCTGCTGCCCTGGCGGGAGATCCGGGCGGAGCGCCTGGCCGACCACCTGGCGGCGGAGCTGATGCGCCGGCCGCCGCCGCGGGTCAGTGACATCCGCCTGCGCCTGCGGGAAGAGGAGATCGAGGGGGCGGCCTACACCTACAGCCACGGACTACGCCGCCACGCCGGCAACTGCCAGCGCATCGCCCACGGTCACCGTTCACGGCTTTACATCTGGCAGCTCGGCAAGCGCGTGCCGGCGCTGGAGCGGCAGTGGGCCGACTGGCTGGCGGATCGCTACCTGGTCGACGAAGCCGACATCGTCACCGACGACGAACCGGCCTGGAAGGAACTGCTGACGAGCCGCTATCGCACGGACCAAGGACAGTTTTTCCTGCGCCTGCCAAGGGAGCGTTGCCACGTGCTGCCCACGCCGACCACGGTTGAGTGGATTGCCGACTGGCTGGCCCAGCAGATCGCCAGCGAGACGGGCTGTGCCACCCGGGTGCAGGCCTTTGAGGGGATCGACAAGGGCGCCATCGCCCAGGCCTCGCCATGACGGCGAGCGTCACGTCAGACACCGGGGAGAGGGGCCACGAAGAGGCCTGCCGCCCCGGCTGTGGGGCCTGCTGCATCGCTCCCTCGATCAGCACACCGATTCCCGGCATGCCCGCAGGCAAGCCGGCCGGGGTGCGCTGCATCCAGCTCGATGACGATAACCTCTGCCGGCTGTTCGGCGACCCGCGCCGGCCGGCAGTCTGCAAGCGTTTCGGCTTCGATATGGCGCTGTGCGGCGAGCGCCGCGAGCAGGCGCTGGAGCGTATCGCCGCCCTGGAGACCGCCACCGGATAGCGGACAGCCTCAGGCGATGCGCCCCAGCGTCTTGAGCGTCTGCAGCAGGCCGGCCACCTGGTCGGCGGGCTGGTGATACTCCTGCATCAGCGCCCGGAGACGATCCTCGAAGTGATCCCGGTCAGGCGCCTCGTCCTCCTGGGGAGAAGTCGCGGTGAGTAACGGGGATTCGACAGAAGTGTCGGGGGCGACATCGGGGCCATCGAGTTCGCGAAGCGCCTCGGCGAAGGCATCATCGAGCTCACGGAACTGGCGCAGTTTTTCACGCTCGTCCATTGGTTTTCGGTGGGTCTGCTGTTTCATACTTGACCGGTCGTTTGAGGGGGCGGCAGAAGCGCAGTGACCATTTAACACGCCACACCCCAGAGGGCTGAGTTATTTATCAGTATACCGCCATCGGGAGTGTGGGAAAAGCAGGTAACCCACACGACGACGGCGCCCGGAGGGCGCCGTCCTCAGGCCGGCCAAGGGCCACGCCGAACCCGCAGGCTTACTCTTCGACGCGCACCAGCCAGGACTCCACGGTGTCGCTGCTGTACTCGTCCTTCCACGCCTTCAGGGTCTTGTGGTTACCGCCGCGAGTTTCCACGACCTCACCGGTATTGGGGTTCTTGTAAATCTTCAGCTTGCGCTTGCGACGCGCGCCTGCCGGTGCGGAGGCGGCTCTGGGCGCCCCGGCAGCGGGCTTCGGGTCGAGCAGCGCGATCACGTCGGCGGCACTCTTGTCGAACTCCTTCATCAGCGACTCGAGGCGCTCCTTGAACTCGAGCTCCGATTGCAGGCGCTTGTCGTTCTGCAGCTTCTCCATATTGGACTGGAGCTGTTTCAGCTGCTGTTCCATCTGCATGTATTCGTTGAGTAGAGACATTATCTGACTTCCTTCTCTCGGTGTGGCTAGTGCAACGGGGACGGGGTTATCTGATAAAAGACTTATAGCTGGCAATATTCTGGACGATAACGGGACTCAACGCAACTCAAGTATAACTACCACGGATCAATAACGGAGTGCATCACGCAACTTGCCGAACCCTGGATTCATGGAACCCAGGGCGAGAGATCACGTCTCGACCCGACAATTCAGGCCGACGATTCAGACTGACGGACACATCAACAAGTCACACCGGCTAGTTTAAGCACCGGTCTTCTCGGCAGGTAGCCAGTGTAGAGTCGCGTAGCGCTGCACGCACGGCATTATTCAGGGCTTCAACTCTGGACGAGACGTCAGAAATCCAGGACATTGAGAATGAAAAAAACCGCCGCCCGTAAAGGGCGGCGGTTCGTGGTGCGCCGGGAAGAGGCTTCCCGATCAGTCCTGACCCATCTGCTGCTTGATGAGGTCACCGATAGTCATCGGACCACCGCTCTCGGGGGACTCCTCACGCAGCTTCTTCAGGTTCTGGCGAGTATCGTCCTGATCCTTGGCCTTGACGGACAGGGCGATCTGACGGTTCTTGCGATCGACACCGATGATGCGGGCTTCGACGCTATCACCTTCGTTCAGGACGTTACGGGCATCCTCGACGCGGTCGGCGCTGATCTCGGACGCCTTCAGTACGGCGACGACATCGGTGGCCAGCTCGACCTGGGCCTGCTTGGCATCGACCTCGACCACACGGCCGGTGACGATGGTGCCCTTGTCGTGGACGGCCAGGTACTCGGCCACCGGATCGGTATCGAGTTGCTTGACGCCCAGGGAGATGCGCTCACGCTCCGGATCGATGGAGAGGATCACGGCCTCGGCCTCGTCGCCCTTCTTGAAGGCGCGCACGGCGTCTTCACCGGTATCGGTCCAGGAGATGTCGGACAGGTGAACCAGGCCGTCGATGCCGCCTTCCAGGCCGATGAAGATACCGAAGTCGGTGATCGACTTGATGGTACCGGAAACGCGATCACCCTTGTTGTAACGGCCGCTGAAGTCTTCCCACGGGTTGGTGGTGCACTGCTTGATACCCAGGGAGATACGACGACGCTCCTCGTCGATATCCAGCACCATGACGTCCACATCGTCGCCCACCTGGACAACCTTGGACGGATGGATGTTCTTGTTGGTCCAGTCCATCTCGGAGACGTGGACCAGGCCTTCGACACCCTCTTCCAGCTCGGCGAAGCAGCCGTAGTCGGTGAGGTTGGTGACGACGGCACGAACCTTGGTGCTCTCCGGGTAACGATCCTTGATGTTGACCCAGGGATCTTCACCCAGCTGCTTCAGGCCCAGGGAGACGCGGTTGCGCTCGCGATCGAACTTCAGCACCTTGACGCTGATCTCGTCACCCACGGCCACGATCTCGCTCGGATGCTTGATGCGCTTCCAGGCCATGTCGGTGATGTGCAGCAGGCCGTCAACGCCGCCGAGGTCGACGAAGGCGCCGTAGTCGGTCAGGTTCTTGACGATACCCAGGATCTGCTGGCCTTCCTGCAGGGTGGCGAGCAGGGCCTCACGCTCGGCGCTGTTCTCGGCTTCGAGCACGGCACGACGGGAAACCACAACGTTGTTGCGCTTCGGGTCAAGCTTGATGACCTTGAAGTCGAGTTCCTTGTTCTCGAGGTGCGTGGTGTCGCGCACCGGACGCACGTCGACCAGGGAACCCGGGAGGAAGGCACGGATGGAGTCGACATCGACGGTGAAACCGCCCTTGACCTTGCCGTTGATCACGCCCTTGACGATTTCGTCTTTCTCGAACGCCGCTTCCAGAATCTTCCACGCTTCGGCGCGCTTGGCCTTCTCGCGGGAGAGGCGCGTCTCGCCGAAACCGTCCTCGACGGCTTCCAGGGCGACGTGGACTTCGTCGCCGATGGCGATGGACAGGTCGCCATTGTCGTCGCGGAACTGCGACGCGGGGATCTGACCTTCGGACTTCAGGCCGGCATTAACGGTGACCCAGTCACCCTCGATGTCGACAATGGTAGCCACGACGATGGCGCCCGGCTCCATGTTGATGTCCTGGAGAGATTGTTCAAACAAATCAGCAAAGCTTTCGCTCATGGTGTTCCTACGTGATCAACGTTAAGTGCGGTCATGCCGCTTCCTCCGCACCACCAGCGAGTGCGGGCCTTATTTACCAAACCCCCGGAGATGTTGGCGCTGGTTCGACCTGGCTCGGCTATCGGGAATCGCTACCGAACCACGTCATCACATGCTGCCGGGGGCGCCGCAAGGGAGTTTCAGGTGGCGGATGCCAGACCACGCTCGGTCAGCAACTCCGTCAGCCGATCCACCACTTCCGGTATCGTCAGGCGCGTGGTGTCAAGCGTGATGGCATCGTCTGCCGGCTTGAGCGGGGCCACGCTGCGCTGCATGTCGCGTGCATCGCGCGCCTGAATCTCCTTCAAAAGACTCGATAGACTAGCATCTACCCCGGCTTCTCGCAACTGGCGCTGGCGCCGTCGCGCCCGCTCCTCGGCCGAGGCCGTGAGGAAGATCTTCAGCGGGGCATCGGTGAACACCACTGTCCCCATATCGCGGCCGTCGGCCACCAGGCCCGGCGGCTGGCGAAAGTCGCGCTGGCGGCTCAGCAGCGCCTCGCGCACCGCCGGCAGCGCCGCGACCCGGGAGGCGGCATCGCCCACCTGTTCGGTACGGATGGTGGCGGTGGCGTCATCGCCCTCCAGCAGGATGCGAGTGGCCTCCGCCTCGGCCACGAACACCACGTCGAGTGCGGCGGCCACCCGGGCGAGTCCCGCTTCGTCGTCCAGCGCCACGCCGTGCTTGCCGGCGGCCAGTGCGGTGAGACGGTAGAGGGCACCCGAGTCGAGCAGGTGCCAGCCCAGGCGCTCGGCGACCAGGCGGCTGATGGTGCCCTTGCCGGCGCCACCGGGGCCGTCGATGGCCAGCACCGGCATGGGTGAATCGGCGATGGTCATACGCCCTCCTCGACCGTTTCCTCCTCGAGACGCAGGCCCACCTTGCGGGCCAGGTCGATGAAGCCGGGGAAGGAGGTGGCCACGTTGGCGCAGTCGTCGATGAGGATCTCGTCACCGGCGCGCAGGGCGGCGATCGCGAACGACATGGCGATGCGGTGATCGCCCAGGCTATCGATGCGGCCGCCGCCGTAGTTGGGGCCTTCGGCGTTGCCGCCGCCGACGATATCGATGCCGTCCTCGACCAGGGCATGTGCGACGCCGATGGCGGCCAGACCGTCGGCCATGGCCTGCAGGCGATCGGACTCCTTGACGCGCAGCTCCTCCGCCCCGCGCAGTCGACTGATCCCCTCGGCATTGGCCGCGGCGATAAACAGCGCCGGGAACTCGTCGATGGCCAGCGGCACCTGGTCGACGGGTATCTCGATGCCCTTGAGCGGCGCATAGCGAATATGCAGGTCGGCCACCGGCTCGCCGCCCACCTCATGCTCATTGGCGAGCGTCAGATCGGCGCCCATCAGCTGGAGGATAGTGATCACCCCGATGCGGGTCGGATTGATGCCGACGTGCTCCAGTACCAGGTCGGCGCCGGGGGTGATCGCCGCCGCCACAAGGAAGAAGGTGGCCGAGGAGATATCGGCGGGCACGTCGATGGGCGCGGCGCTGAGCCTGCCGCCCCCCTGGAGCCAACAGGTATCCCCCTCGCGATGCACCTCGTAGCCGAAGCCCTGGAGCATGCGCTCGGTGTGATCGCGGGTCGGCGCCGGCTCGCGCACCCGGGTTTCGCCCTCGGCATAGAGCCCGGCCAGCAGCAGGCAGGACTTCACCTGGGCGCTGGCCATGGGCATGTCATAGGTGATGCCCTGCAGAGGCTTACCGCCGTGGAGATGCAGCGGCGGCCGGCCGCCCTCCGCGGTGTCGATCACGGCCCCCATCAGGCGCAGCGGATCGGCCACCCGGCCCATGGGGCGCTTGGTCAGCGAGGCATCACCAGTGAGCTCGGTGTCGAAGGCCTGGCCCGCCAGCAGGCCGGCGAACAGGCGCATGGCGGTGCCGGCGTTGCCCACGTAGAGCGGCCCCGACGGTGCCTTGAGGCCATGCATGCCGACGCCGTGGACGGTCACGCGGCCCTGGTGGGGCCCCTCGATGGCCACCCCCATCTCGCGGAACGCCTGCAGGGTAGCCAGGCTGTCCTCCCCCTCCAGGAAGCCCTTCACCTCGGTGATGCCCTCGGCCAGGGCCCCGAGCATGATGGAGCGGTGGGAGATCGACTTGTCGCCGGGCACGCGAATGCGGCCGGTCACGGCGCCCCCCGGGGCTACCCGGTAGCGCTGCTTGCCTTGCTGTTGCATCTGATATTCCGCCTGATAACTGGTCTTGTTGAGCAGGGATTCGAAGTAGTGGCGCGCGTGGCGGGCCCGGTCGAAGGTCGAGAGCATGGCGTCGCCGTCACCGCTCTCGATGGCCTGACGCAGCCGCGCCAGGCCGGCCTCGAAGTCGTCCAGCGAGGCCAACACCGCCTCGCGGTTGGCGACGAAGATGTCGCGCCACATCACCGGATCGCTACCGGCGATGCGGGTGAAGTCGCGAAAGCCCCCGGCTGCGTAGCGGAAGATCTCCATCCGCTCGTCCTGGCGCGCCAGGGTGTCCACCAGGGAGAAGGCAAGCAGGTGCGGCAGGTGGCTGGTCCGCGCCAGCACCTGATCATGGCGTTCCACGTCCATCACCAGCACCTCGGCACCGCACGCCTCCCATAGCGCGCGCACCCGGGCCAGTGCCGAGGCGTCGGTATCGGGCTCGGGGGTCAGGATCACCTTGTGGCGCACATAGAGTTCGGGATTGGACGCCGCCACACCGCTCTTCTCGGAGCCGGCGATGGGGTGGCCCAGCACCAGGCGTGGCGGCACATGGCCGAAGGCCTCGCGGGCGCAGTCGCGAATGGTCGCCTTGGTGCTGCCCACGTCGGTGAGGACGACATCGGGGGCGGCACGCGACAGGCAGCCGGCCAGCTCGGCCATGACGCTGCGCATGGCCAGCACCGGCACCGCCAGCACGATCAGGGTCGCGCCCTCGACGACCGAGGAAAGCTCGGTGGCACCGCGGTCGATCAGCCCCATCTCGATGCCGCGGGTGATCTCGTCGGGGTCCGGGTCGCAGGCGAGAACAGAACCCCGAAAGCCGGCGGCGCGAAGGGCCGCGGCGAGAGATCCGCCGATCAGGCCCAGGCCGACGATCAGGATGCGCGCTTCACTGACCGGCGGTTTCACCATCGACGCCATACCTCAGAGCACGCCGATCGGGTAGGAGCCCAGCACCTTCACCTCGGCGGCGCGCAGACGCACCTCTTCCAGCACCGCGGCGACACGGGGTTCGTCGCAGTGCCCCTTGAAGTCGATGAAGAAGACATAGTTCCACACGCCGCTGCGCGAGGGACGCGTCTCCAGGCGCGTCATGTCGATCTGGTGGCGGTGGAAGGGCTCCAGCAGGTCGTGCAGGGCGCCGGGCTGGTTGCGCATGGCCACCACGATGGAGGTCTTGTCCTCGCCGGACATGGGCACGTCCTGGTTGCCGATGATCAGGAAACGTGTGGAGTTGTCCGGGCGATCCTCGATCTTCTCGGCCAGGCGAGTCAGACCATAGAGCTTGGCCGCCATGTCGCCGGCGATGGCCGCGCTGTGCCACTCGGTCTTGACCAGGCGCGACGCCTCGGCATTGGAGGAGACCGGTACCCGCTCCGCGTGGGGGTAATGGGCATCGAGCCACTTTCGGCACTGGGCGAAGGACTGCGGGTGAGAATAGATCCGCGAGACCTTGTCCTGGCGCGTGGTCTCGCCCACCAGCAGATGGTGATGGATGCGCAGTACCACCTCACCGCAGATGCGCATACTGGAGTCCATGAAGGAGTCCAGGGTGTGGTTGATCACGCCCTCGGTGGAGTTCTCCACCGGCACCACCCCATAGTTGACCGCACCCGCCTCGACCTCGCGGAACACCTCGTCGATGGCCGCCATGGGCAGGCTGACGGCGCTCTCGCCGAAGTGCTTGAGGGCCGCCTGCTGGGTGAAGGTGCCCTCGGGCCCCAGGTAGGCGACCTTGATCGGCTGCTCCAGGGCCAGGCAGGCGGACATGATCTCTCGGAACAGCCGGGCGACCTCCTCGCTGTCCAGCGGACCCTTGTTCAAGGCCATGATGCGTCGCAGCACCTGGGCTTCGCGCTCGGGGCGATAGAAGACCGTATCGGGGTCTTCGGCGCTCTTCACCTGGGCGACCTGCTGAGCGCATTCGGCGCGCTCGTTGATCATCCGCAGGATATCTGCGTCCAGATCGTCGATACGGTGGCGCAACGCCTCCAGATCGATGGGGGTATCACTCATGCTTGTCAGCCCCTTCTCTTCTCGAAATCGGCCATGAAGTCCACCAGCGCCTCCACCGCGGCTTCGGGCACGGCGTTGTAGAGGCTGGCGCGCATGCCGCCCACGCTGCGGTGGCCCTGAAGGTTGAGCAGGCCCGATGCCTCGGCCTCGGCCAGGAACGGCTTGTCCAGGCGGTCATCACTCAGCACGAAGGGCACGTTCATCCGCGAGCGGTTGGGCACGGCAATGGGGTTGGAGTAGAAATCGCTGGCATCGATGGCGCCGTAGAGCCTGGCGGCCTTGCGGGCGTTGATCGCGTCCATGGCGGCCAGGCCACCCACATCGTCCTTGAGCCACTCGAAGACCAGGCCGGCCAGGTACCAGCTGTAGGTGGCCGGGGTGTTGATCATGGAACCGGCATCGCTCAGCGCCTGGTAACCGAACAGCGAGGGCATGTCATCGCGGGCGCGGTCGAGCAGGTCGTCACGCACGATCACCACCACCAGGCCGGCCGGACCGATGTTTTTCTGGGCGCCGGCGTAGATCACCCCGAACTTCGACACATCCAGCGGACCGGAGAGGATCGACGACGACATGTCGCAGACCAGCGGCGCCTCGGAACCATCGGGACGCAGGGGTCCGTTTCCTTCACTGCCGGGAATGTAGTCGAAGGCCAGCCCACCGATGGTCTCGTTGGACGTGTAGTGCAGGTAGGCGGCGTCGTTGGAGAGCACGACCTCCTCGAGGCGCGGCACCGCCAGGTAGCCACCGGCCTCGCTGCTCGCCGCCACGTGAACGTCGCCGAACAGATGGCGCGCCTCAGCGATGGCCTTCTTGCTCCAGATACCGGTATTGACGAAGTTGGCGCGCCCGCCGGGGCCGAGCAGGTTGTAGGGCACCGCGGCGAACTGCTGTGTAGCGCCGCCCTGGGTAAAGAGCACGCGGTAGTTGGCCGGAATGGCCAGCAGCTCGCGCAGGTCGGCCTCGGCCTTCTCGGCGATGGCGACATACGCCGCCGAGCGATGGCTCATCTCCATCACCGAGAGGCCGCGACCCTGGTAGTCGAGCAATTCGTCGCGGGCCCGCTCCAGCACCGCGGTGGGCAGTGCCGCCGGGCCAGCACAGAAGTTGTGGTAACGATGAATGGGGGACAGACCCCCATTTCCCTTACTCACCATCGGGCTCTCCTTCGTTCTCTTCCCCATCGAAATGGGGGTCTGTCCCCGTTTCCTCTCCCGGCTCATCGATACGCACGGTCTTGACCAGCTTCTCGTCGTTGCCCAGGCGGATCAGCATCACGCCCTGGGTGTTGCGCGAGGTGATCGAGACTTCGTCGACCCGGGTGCGTACCAGGGTGCCGCGGTCGGTGATCAGCATCATCTCGTCGGTGGCGTAGACCTGCATCGCGGCAACGAGCGAGCCGTTGCGCTCGCTGGTCTGCATGGCGATCACGCCCTGGCCGCCACGGCCGCGCAGCGGGAACTCCTCGAGACGGGAGCGCTTGCCGTAGCCATTCTCGCTGGCGGTGAGGATGTAGATCTGGCCGCCGTTGCCGTTCTCGACGGCGACGCCCTGCTCGACGTCGGGCTCGTTCTCATTCTCGACATCGGCTTCTGCATCGATCAGCTGGCTCTGGGGAATGATCAGGCTGATCACCTCGGCATTGCCCAGCAGGCGCATGCCGCGCACGCCGCGGGCGGTGCGCCCCATGGCGCGAACGTTGCCCTCCTCGAAGCGGATCGCCTTGCCGTTGGACGACAGCAGCATGGCGTGGTCGGAGCCCGTGGTGATGGCGGCGCCGATCAGGCGGTCGCCCTCCTCCAGGTCGATGGCGATCAGGCCCACGCTACGCGGCCGCGAGAACTGCTCGAGGCTGGTGCGCTTGACGGTGCCGCGGGCCGTCGCGAAGAAGATGTAGCTCTCCGGATCATAGTCGCGCACCGGCAGAATGGCGTTGATCGCCTCGCCCTCCTCCAGCGGCAGCATGTTGACCAGCGGCTTGCCCCGGGAACCGCGGCTGGCCGCCGGCATCTCGTAGACCTTTAGCCAGTAAACCTTGCCGCGGTTGGAGAACAGCAGCACGGTGTCGTGGGTAGAGGCCACCAGCAGGTGCTCGATGATGTCCTCATCCTTCATCGCGGTGGCGGACTTGCCGCGCCCGCCGCGGCGCTGGGCCTGGTAGTCGGAGAGCGGCTGTGTCTTGGCGTAGCCGGAGCGCGACACGGTGACCACCATGTCCTCCTCGGCGATCAGGTCCTCGATGGACAGATCGAGGTGGCTGGCCTGGATCTCGGTACGCCGCTTGTCGCCGAACTGGTCGCGCACGGCGATCAGCTCCTCGCGGATCACTTCGAGCAGGCGCTCGCTGGAGGCCAGGATGGCCATCAGCTCGGCGATCTTCTCGAG
This sequence comes from Halomonas sp. HK25, assembly GCF_047795635.1. Lineage (GTDB taxonomy): Bacteria > Pseudomonadota > Gammaproteobacteria > Pseudomonadales > Halomonadaceae > Halomonas. The sequence goes on from NZ_CP181044.1 coordinate 2,234,952, forward strand.
GATCGAGAGATACTCGTCGAGCAGCTTCTCGGTCTCGAGGCCGGTCAGGCGGTGCAGGCGCAGCTCGAGGATGGCCTGGGCCTGGGCAGGCGAGAGCCGATAGGACGCTCTCGCGTCATCGAGGCCGAAGCCCTCCTCCAGCTCCTCGGGCTTGCAGGAGGTGGCCCCGGCGCGCTCGAGCATCCCGCTGACCTGGCCGGGCGGCCAGCTGCGGGCCAGCAGCTTCTCCCTGGCCTCGGCGGCGTTCGGCGAGGCCTTGATCAGCTCGATGACCTCATCGATGTTGGAGATCGCGACGGTGAGACCCTCGAGAATATGGCCGCGCTCGCGGGCCTTCTTCAGCTCGAACAGGGTCCGCCGGGTGACCACCTCGCGGCGGTGACGGATGAAGGCCTCGAGGATCTGCTTGATGTTCATGATCTTCGGCTGGCCATCCTCGATGGCCACCATGTTGATGCCGAAGACGGTCTGCAGCTGGGTCTGGGCGAACAGATTGTTGACCACCACCTCGCCGGACTCGCCGCGCTTGGTTTCGATCACCACCCGCAGCCCATCCTTGTCGGACTCGTCGCGCAGCTCGGCGATGCCCTCGATCTTCTTGTCCTTGACCAGCTCGGCGATCTTCTCGATCAGCCGCGCCTTGTTCACCTGATAGGGCAGTTCGTTGACGATGATATGGTCGCGACCGCTCTTGTCGTCATGCTCGATGACGTGGCAGGCGCGCACGTAGATGCGCCCGCGGCCGGTGCGGTAGGCCTCGAGGATGCCGGCGCGGCCGTTGATGATGGCCCCGGTGGGGAAGTCCGGTCCCGGAATGTGCTCGATCAGGTCGTCGACGCTGAGGGTATAGTCGTCGATCAACGCCAGGCAGGCGCTGATGATCTCGCCCATATTATGGGGCGGGATATTGGTGGCCATACCCACGGCGATGCCCGACGAGCCGTTGATCAGCAGGTTGGGCACCTTGGTGGGCAGCACCTCGGGGATACGCTCGGTACCGTCGTAGTTGTCGACCCAGTCGACGGTGTCCTTCTCGAGGTCGGCCAGTAACTCGTGGGCCAGGCGCGCCATGCGCACTTCGGTGTAACGCATGGCGGCGGCGCTGTCGCCGTCGATGGAACCGAAGTTGCCCTGGCCGTCCACCAGCACGTGACGCATGGAGAAGTGCTGGGCCATGCGCACGATGGTGTCGTAGACGGCGCTGTCACCGTGGGGGTGGTACTTACCGATGACATCGCCCACCACGCGGGCCGACTTCTTGTAAGGCTTGTTCCAGTCATTGCCGAGTTCGTGCATGGCGAACAGCACGCGCCGGTGAACCGGCTTCAGGCCATCGCGCACATCCGGCAGCGCCCGGCCGATGATCACGCTCATCGCGTAATCGAGGTACGACTGCTTCAGTTCGTCCTCGATATTGACTGGCAGAATCTCTCTGGCGATGTCACCCATGGGTCTTCGAATCCTTTGCACTGCAAGAGGTTGGCCGCCCTCTCCGGCGTTGCCGTGGGCGCCATGATAGCGCTACATCATACCACCGCGAGCAGAGCAAAGGCAGCTGGCTATGCGACCTCCTGCTCCATTACCAGGGGCTCAAGCAGCTCGCGAATCACGCCCGCGATGGGCACCGCCTGGTTGGTGGCCACGTCCAGCAGCACGAAGGTCAGGGTCGCCGCGCTGACCAGGGCGTCGTCACGCACGCGACGGATCTCCTGGTTCATCCTGGCGCTGCGCCCGCCGACGGCCGAGAGGCGGGTGCGGATCTCAAGATCGTCACCCGCCACCGCCGCCTGGCGATAGTCGATGTTGAGGTTCACGGCGACGAAGGCGACCTCGCCGCCCACCAGCCGCCCGGACAGGCCCGGGCGATCGTCGAAGTAGCCCCAGCGCCCTTCCTCCAGAAACTCCAGGTAGCGGGCGTTGTTGACGTGGCCGTAGCCGTCCAGATGATAGCCGCGCACCCGCAGGCGGGTCGTCGAGATACGAGAATCCATGGCGCTGCTCCTAGATATAAAGCCGTGATGAAAACCTCTGCGATTCTGACAATGCCGGCGGGCAATTTCAAACAGTCGTTTCAACCTCGCCACATCCCGGCTCCCTGCTGGTACCCCCGCCCCCCTTCAGGGATAATGGCCACTCTTTTTGCCCCGGGAAATGCTTCATGTGGTTCAAGCACTTGCACCTTTATCGCCTGCACGATGCGCCGACGCTGGATGCCGCCACTCTCGAGGAGGCCCTGGCCGAGCACGCCGCCCGGCCGCTGGGCAGCCAGGATCCTCGCCGGATGGGTTGGACCGCGCCCGCCGGCCGCGCAGGCACCGCGCGACTGCACGAACTGCAGGGCCAGCGGCTGCTCAGCGCCCTGCGCCAGGAGCGGCTACTGCCGTCCTCCGTGGTGCGTGAGGAGGTGGAAGAGCGCGCCGCCGATGTCGAGGCCAGGGAAGGGCGCAAGCTGCGTCGCCAGGAGAAGATCGCCCTCAAGGAGCAGGTGATCGAGGAGCTGCTGCCACGGGCCTTCGTGCGCAGCCAGAAGATCGACCTGTGGTGGGACACCCGTCGGCAGCTGATCGGCATCAATGCCAGCTCCCGCACCCGTGCCGAGGAGCTGCTCGACCTGCTCCGCGAGACCCTGGGCAGCCTCAAGGTGACCCCGCTGGCCAGCCAGACCCTGCCCATGCGTGCCATGACCCAGTGGCTTGTTGATCCCGCCTCGCGGCCCGCCGACCTGGGGCTGGGCGACCAGGTGGAGCTCAAGGCCAAGGGCGACGACGGCGTGCTGCGCGCCCGCCAGGTCGACCTCGACAGCGACGAGATCCAGCAGCTGCTGGAGAGCGGCCGCCAGGCCAGCAAGCTGGCCCTCGAGATCGAGGGACGGCTAAGCTTCGTGCTGCATGACGACCTGGCGCTGAAGTCGCTGCGCTTCGGCGACGCTCTGATCGACGAGGCCAACGCCTCCGATGACGGCGACGATGCCCTGGTGCGTCTGGAGACCGACTTCGTGCTGATGGCCGATGCCATGGGCACGAACATCGAGCGCCTGATCGCCTGGCTGGGCGGCGAGGCCGGCACCGCGACCCGTGAAGTGTGAACCCATGACCGACCGACACCCTGACGCCTCGCCCGCCGATCCCTGGGCCGAGATCCGACCCTATCGCGACGAGGAGGTGGCCGACGTCCTCGAGCGCCTGGCCCAGGACCCCGAGCTGCTGAGCGCGCTGACCCGCTTTCGACTGCCGCGGCTGTCGCGTTTCATGCCCCGCCTCTCCAGCACCCTGGCAAGCCTCGCCATTCGCCGCGAGGTACGCGGGGTGACCAGCGTATACGACTTCCAGATGCGCATCGCCAGCTATATGGCGCGCATGATCCGCACCACCACCGACGACTTCCAGGTCGAGGGGCTCGATGCACTGGATGCCGATACCGCCTATCTCTTCATCGGCAACCACCGCGACATCTCCCTGGACCCGGCCTTCGTCAACTATGCGCTCTACCTGGCCGGCCGCGGCACGGTGCGCATCGCCATCGGCGACAACCTGCTCAAGAAGCCCTACGTCACCGACCTGATGCGCCTCAACAAGAGCTTCATCGTCCCCCGCAGCGCCCGTGGCAAGCGCGCCATGCTGGCCGCCTACCAGAAGCTTTCGAGCTATATTCGCCACTCCATCAACGCGGACAACCACTCGATCTGGATGGCCCAGCGCGAGGGACGCGCCAAGGAGGGCATCGACCGCACCGACCCGGCGATCATCAAGATGATGACCATGGCGCGGCGCGCCGAGCAGCGCGGCGTGGGCATCGGCGAGGCGATCGCCGAACTGCGCCTGGTGCCGGTCTCGATCAGCTATGAATACGATCCCTGCGACGTGCAGAAGGCCCGCGAACTCCACGCCCTGCACACCAGCGGCAACTACGAGAAGGAACAGTTCGAGGACATCCAGTCCATCGTCGCCGGCATCACTGGCCACAAGGGACGCGTGCGGCTCTGCGTCGGCACGCCGCTGTCCGCCGACTTCGCAAGCCCCGAGGAGGTGGCCGCCGAGATCGACCGCCAGGTGCTCGCCGGCTACCACCTCTTCCCCAGCCACTACCTGGCCCTGGAGGCGCTGGGCGACGCCCCGGAACTGATCGACCACAAGGCCATCAGCGACGCCGACCGCGCCCGCTTCCAGGCCCGCCTGCAGCAGGTGCCCGCCGAGCTGCGCAGCTGGTGGCTGGCCCAGTACGCGAACCCGGTGCGCAACAAGGCTGGCCGCATCGGCCCCTGACCCTCTCGACCCTTGACAGCGAGGACGCCATGGCACCCGCCCACGGCCATCACCACCTGCATGTGCCACCCGACCGCGGCGCCCAGACCCGCGAGGCTCACAAGGTGACCCTGATCGGCGCGGCGATCGATTTCGTGGTCGGTGTCGCCAAGATGGTCGCCGGGTTCATGGTGGGCTCGGCGGCCCTGGTGGCCGACGGCATCCACTCCTTCTCGGACATCCTCACCGATGTCTTCGTGCTGGCCGCCACCCACTTCGGCCGCCAGGAGCCGGACAGCAACCACCCCTACGGACACGGTCGCATCGAGACCCTGACCACCCTGTGGCTGGGCAGCGTACTGATCTTCGTGGCCGGTGGCATCGCCTGGGCCAGCGTCATCCGGCTGGTCGCCGGTGAGCCGATTCCCGCCCCGGGCATCTGGGCCATCGGCATCGCGGTGGTCGCACTCCTCGCCAAGGAGTGGATCTTTCGCTACACCATGCGCGTCGCCAAGCGCGTCAACTCACGACTGCTGGAGGCCAACGCCTGGCACTCCCGCTCCGATGCGCTCTCAACCGTGGTGGTCCTGGTGGGCCTGATCGCGGCCCAGTTCGGAGCCGGCTGGATGGACGCCGTGGCCGCCATCGTGGTGGGCGTGATGGTCGGCCAGGTGGGTGGGCGGCTGCTGTGGGAATCGAGCCAGGAGCTGATCGATACCGCACTGCCCGTGCAGGAGCGACGCGAGATGCAGGCGCTGGCCGAACGGATCCCCGGCGTGCGTGGCGTCCACGACCTGCGCACCCGCACCCTGGGCAGCCAGGCGCTGCTGGACCTGCATATCGTGGTGCCGCCGCGGGTCACCGTCTCCGAGGCCCACGAGATCGGCAACGCCGTGACCCGACGCCTGCGCGAAGACTTCCCGGTGCTGGCCGACGTGACCTTCCATATCGACCCGGAGGACGATGCCGGCGAGACCGAGCACAGCCTGCGCCCGGGCCTGCCGCTGCGCGGAGACGTGGAGGGCATGCTCGACGAGACCTGGCGCGACGTGGGCATCTGGCACGCGCGGGTCGCCCTGGATCTCCACTACCTGGACAACCAGGTGGACGTCTCGATCTTCGTCAACGCCCTGCCTGAAGGCCAGAGCCTGGATCAGGCCGCCGACGAGCTGCGTGACGCCTGCCGCGACCTCGGCTGGATCGGACGGCTGCGGGTCTGGCAGGGCCCCGGCAAGAGATGAACCGCGTGACTGCATCCCATCAGGGGGTTAGCCGCCATGGTACATTCGCATTAGGCATCACCTGCGCCTAGTATTCGGCAAACGCCGATCTATCCGAGCCCTGCCATGTCACCCTCCCCGCCCCGTCGCCCAGTGTCGCCGGGCCGCCGTCGCTTTCTGGCGGGGCTCGGCGCTCTTGTGCTGGCGGCCGGGCTGGGGCTTCGCCCGGGACCGGCCACCGCCAGCCTCGACCCCTCGCGGCTGCGCCAGAGCATGCAGCGCCTCTATGGCCAGCAGGGATTGAACACACTGGAGGCGTGGTTCGCCCTGCTCGAACGCCAGCGCGGCGCCCCCCTCCAGAGCCAGCTGCGTGAGGTCAACGATTTCTTCAACCGCCGGGTGCGCTGGGTCGATGACATCGACAACTGGGGGCGCGAGGATTTCTGGGCGACGCCGCTGGAGACCATGGGCCAGGGCCAGGGCGACTGCGAGGACTACTCGATCGCCAAGTACATCACCTTGAAGCAGCTCGGCGTGCCCGGCGGCCAACTGCGCATGATCTACGTGCGGGCGCGCATTGGCCGCAGCCAGATCACCCAGGCCCATATGGTGCTGGGCTGGTACGAGACGCCGGCGGCGGAGCCGCTGATACTGGACAACCTGGTGCCCTCGATCACGCCGGCCGCCCAGCGCACCGACCTCGACCCGCTGTTCAGCTTCAACAGCCAGGGGCTCTGGGCCGGCGGCGGCTCGGAGTCGCGGGCCGACCCGCTGGCGCGGCTGTCGCGCTGGCGCAACGTGATCGATCGCATGCGCGAGCAGGGATTCATCTGATTCGGGCCCAGACCCGTGGGGAGCACAACGACATGTCGCTTATCAAGCAGCTCTGGCTGACCATCGTGGTACTGCTGTTGCTGGCCTTCGGCGGCAGCCTGTTCATCGGCGTCACCAGCAGCCGCCACTACATGCAGCAGGAAGTGCAGATCAAGAACGCCGACAACGCCAACGCCCTCGCGCTGACCATGAGTCATCTCGACAAGGATCCGGTGACCATCGGCCTGCTGATGGCGGCCCAGTTCGATACCGGCCACTACCGCCTGATCGAGCTGCGCGACCCCGCGGGCCAGGTGATCGACCTGCGCGAGAGCGGCGAGACGGTCGTGGGGCCCCCAGGCTGGTTCGTCGACCTGGTCCGCTTCGAGGTCCCCCCGGGGCACGCGGTGGTTCAGGATGGCTGGAACCAGTACGGCACCCTGGCCGTGGCCACGCATCACAGCTTCGCCTACCGCTCGCTGTGGCGCAGCACTCTGGAGCTGCTCGGCTGGTTCGTTCTGGCCGGCGTCATCAGCCTGGCCCTGGCGGCGTGGGTCGTGCGCACCATCCGCCGCCCACTGAGCGCCGTGGTGGCCCAGGCCCGCGACATCGGCGACTGGCGCTTCACTACCTCCCCCGAGCCGCGAACTCGCGAGCTGAAGGAGGTCGTCCAGGCCATGAACCAGCTCTCCGGCGCCGTGCGCGAGATGCTCGGCCGCGAGAGTGAACGACTCGATGTGCTCAGGCAGCGCCTGCAGCATGACGCCGTCACCGGCGTGCTCAACCGCGAGTCCTTCCTCAGCCAGCTCAATGTCATGCTGGAGAGCAGTGGCTCCCGGGCCAGCGGCACCTTCGCCCTGGTGCGCCTGGCCAGACTCGGCGAGGTCAGTGAACGGCTGGGGCATGGCGACACCGACCGCCTGCTCAGGACGCTAGGCCAGGAGTTGGAACAGCTCGGCAAGGTCAGCGGCGGCGGTATCGCCGGGCGCCTGGGCGGCGGTGACTTCGCCCTGCTGGTGCCGGGCCGGGTAGACCTTCAGGGCATCGGCCAGGAACTCACCCAGCGACTGGATGCCCTGCACAAGCAGGAACAGCGCATCAAACTCGGCCTGCCCTCCTCACTGATCGCCTACTCCCAGGAGGATAAGCACGCGGCCCTGCTGGCCAGCCTGGATGGCGCGCTCGCCACCGCCGAGAACCGCGGCGACCTCGCCCAGCTCATCGCCGAAGGGTCACAGCGACTGCCGCTGTTCAACAGCCACGCCGAGTGGCGAAAGGCGCTGCAGGAGGCCCTGCAGGCCGGCGTCTACCTGGGCCGCTTCCCGGTGCTGGACGCCGATGGCAAGCTGCTCCACCTGGAGTGCCCCTCACGGCTGCGCCTCAAGGGCGAGTGGCACCCTGCCGGGGTCTTCATGCCCTGGATCTCACGCCTGGAGCTGGACACCGCCCTGGACATGGCCGTGGCCCGCGAGACCCTCAAGGAGATCGCCCGCCACGGCAAGCCGCTGGGCATCAACCTCTCCCCCGCCTCGGTGCGCAACGCCCGCTTCGTGCTCGACCTGCGCAATCTGCTCCATTCCCAGCGCGAGGCCGCCGACAGGCTCTGGCTGGAGGTGCCGGAAGCCATGGTCATCCACGACCTGGAGAGCTTCCGCAGCCTCTGCCGAGAACTGCAGCCCTTCGGTTGCAAACTCGGGGTGGAGCACGTCGGCCGCGAATTCCGACGCATCTCGGATCTCCAGGAACTGGGGCTCAGCTACCTCAAGATCGACGCCTCCCTGATCAAGGGAGTCGACCGCAGTCCAGAGCAGCAGACCATCCTGCGCGGCATGGCCACCCTCTGCCACTCCATCGGCATCCTCGCCATCGCCGAGGGCGTCGACAGCCTCCAGGAGGCCGAACTGCTCTATGAACTGGGCATGGACGGCGTCACCGGTCCTGGCGTTCGCCAGCACAGCAGGCCCGCTGGCTGACCTGTGGGAGATCGGCTCTGCCGGGCGAATGGAGGCCGAAGGCCTCCCTATGTGAGATCGGCTCCGCCGAGCGAATGGCGCCGAAGGCCTCCCTGTGGGAGATCGTCTCCGCCGAGCGAATGGCGTCGAAGGCGCCCCGGCGGGCGCTACCGAGCGGGGCTCAGATCACCCCGCTCTCCTCATCGTCACCGCCGACCAGGCTCAGGCCACTCAGGCGGCGACGCAGCGTCTGGCGCTCCATCACCTTCTGCTGCGCCGGCTCCGGCAAGTCGGTGAAGCTGATCACCCCCTTGTCCATCAGCACCTCGAGCACGTCCTCGAGTACCCGCACGAAGGCCAGATCCGAGGCCTGGAAGTGCGCCGCCCCCGGCGAGGATGGCTCCTCCATCAGGAAGCTCAACAACTCGGGGGACTCGGCCGGCAGGAACTCCCGGCAGTCAGGCGTCGCCTCCCGGCTGATCAACTCGATGCGACCATCTTTGGCGCGCTTGATGTACATGAAGGCTCTCTCTACAGGCTATACCGACCATGCTAGGCCAGATCAGCCGCTCACGCAGCATGGACGGGTGGCAAGCCGAAAGAAAAAGCGCCCGGCAGAGCCGGGCGCCTGGCCGGGTAGTGGAAAGGCGTTACTCGATATCGAGTTGGCCGTCATCCAGCAGCTGTTGAATCAGTCCCTCACTGTAGGCGAGGTCCTTGAGGATGATGACCTGGTCCGCTCCGCTGACGGCACCGTCATCGACGGCCAGTTCACCCATCGAGCTGATATGCAACACAGTGTTGCCGACTGCATCTTCAGTGGCATGCAGGTAGCTGGAAAGGTCCTCAGCAGACTCCATGCCCTGCAGCAGGTCGGAGAGCACCAGCTTGTCAGCCCCGTCACCGTCAAGCGTAAAGTCGGTGACGGTATCGGTGGCCGCACTGCCATCGATCCCCTGGTCGCCCAGATGCCAGACGAAGACGTTGTTGCCGCCGCCACCGGTCAGCTCATCGTCCCCGGCCCCGCCGATGATGGTGTCGTTGCCGGTACCGCCGGTGATGGTGTCATCGCCGGCACCGCCATAGAGCAGGTTGTCACCTCCGATGCCTTGGATAGTGTCGTCGCCGTCGCCGCCGTAGATGATGTCATTACCCTCATTGCCGATCAGGGTGTCATCACCATCGCCACCCAGCAGCAGGCCACCGGTTTCATCGGCGACTGTCAGGTTGTCATCACCGTCACCCCCCTCTTGAACAACATGCGTATCCGGAGCCAGTTGCAGCTTGATGGCATCCATGACGGTCAGGCTGTCGCCATCACCATCGATGATGTCGAGGTCGATGCCGAAGTCGACAGCAACACCCGGCTCAAGAGCCATGGCACCGAATCCACCGATCTTGAAAGATCCACCTGAGACATAGTGATACTCCACGCTGTTGAAGCCACTCGGGGTGGAAACGCCAATCAGGGTGTTGGATTGAACACCGCCAATCTCCACCGACTGGCCGACCAGCTGCACCGTAAAGGTCTGGCCACCCACGACAGCGGAGTATTGGTCTCCATCACTCCAGGCGGTGACATTCACGTTCAGGCTCTGGCCGCCATACTCGATCATCACATTGCTGATCGGGTCCTGCTCACCATCACCGACAATATTATTGTCATTGGCATCATCGAAGGCCTTGACCCGAATTGTCGTATTGCTGGCCGAACCGATCAGCGCGGTTACCCCATTGACCAGATTGTGTCCATCGAAGGTGTGGTCGTTGTTGTCCTGATCGTAGCCGCCGCCGGAAGAGCCGGACGGTGGGTTACCGGCGATGTTGTTGACGAAGTCGACACGCATGGCCTCTCCGTCGCCGACGCTCGCCCCAGCGCCCACACCGCCAGTATTGGCTGACGTGTTGATGGAGGGGCCGCCGATAGGCGTCAGCAGCACATCATATTCCGTTCCTCCTGCAGCATTGAAATAGGCGTAGTGAGAATTGCCACCGTTGAAGTCGTAGACACTATCTATGACGGAAAACTGGCCGGCACCGCCGTCAATCTGCTGGTGCAGCTCGAAACCATACGTGTCCTCAGCCGCATCAAGTGCTCCATCCTGGCTCAGTTCAATGGTGAAGACCCTCTCTGCCAATACCTCTGGACTACTGGCATCACCATCACCATTGTGGGTCGAGCCAATCAGAGTCCGGCCGTCCCCGCTGACATACAGGTAGATGATCGAACCATCGGAGGTAAGCGAAGTAGGTGTTCCATTAGCGGCACTGAAGCGGACCGTGCCACCTTGATCAGCGCCATAGTTGTCATCAACATTGCCGTCCAGATCAAGCCTGACGCCCGAAATGGACTCACCGACCTGGTTCAGCAGGAACCCGATGTCGGGGCTGATAAACACCGGCTGATCATCGACGATGGTCACCGTCAGGGTGTTGGTCTGGGTGTTACCGAACTCGTCTTGCGTGGCGTATTCGATGACGTCGGTGACCTCGCCCTCGCGGTGATCCGCCGGGCTGGTCAGGGTATAGCTGTAGCGGCCGTCGGCGTTGATCTCGAAGGTGCCGTTGGCGGTGCTGCCGCTGGCGTCTTGCGCACGCCAGCCGTCGGCCAGCTCGAGGTCGCCGCTGGCGGTGATGGTCTGGTCGCCCACGTCGGTGCCATCGTCCAGGCCGGCCTCGTACACGGTGGCGCTGGTGTCGATCGGCGCGACCGTGCCGTCGACCACGCCCACCGTCAGGGTGGTGGTGGCCCGGTCGCCGTCGCCATCCTCGAGGGTGTAGGTGAACACATCGCTGCCGGTGACATTGGCGTTGGCCACGTAGCTGAAGCTGCCATCGGCGTTCAGCGTCAGGGTGCCGTAGGTGCCGTCGATCGCGGTGCCCACGCTGCCGCTGACCGGCTCGCCGTCGCTGTCGCCCAGGGCGACGCCGACCACGGCGCCGTCCTCGGCGCGGCTGTCGGCACCCAGCTGGTCGTTGGCCTTGACGTTGCCGGTCGCGGTATCACCGCTGGCCAGGGCCTCGACCGTATCGGCCACGGCCACCGGGGCGTCGTCGACGATGGTCACCGTCAGGGTGTTGGTCTGGGTGTTACCGAACTCGTCTTGCGTGGTGTATTCGATGACGTCGGTGACCTCGCCCTCGCGGTGATCCGCCGGGCTGGTCAGGGTATAGCTGTAGCGGCCGTCGGCGTTGATCTCGAAGGTGCCGTTGGCGGTGCTGCCGCTGGCGTCTTGCGCACGCCAGCCGTCGGCCAGCTCGAGGTCGCCGCTGGCGGTGATGGTCTGGTCGCCCACGTCGGTGCCATCGTCCAGGCCGGCCTCGTACACGGTGGCGCTGGTGTCGATCGGCGCGACCGTGCCGTCGACCACGCCCACCGTCAGGGTGGTGGTGGCCCGGTCGCCGTCGCCATCCTCGAGGGTGTAGGTGAACACATCGCTGCCGGTGACATTGGCGTTGGCCACGTAGCTGAAGCTGCCATCGGCGTTCAGCGTCAGGGTGCCGTAGGTGCCGTCGATCGCGGTGCCCACGTTGCCGCTGACCGGCTCGCCGTCGCTGTCGCCCAGGGCGACGCCGACCACGGCGCCGTCCTCGGCGCGGCTGTCGGCACCCAGCTGGTCGTTGGCCTTGACGTTGCCGGTCGCGGTATCACCGCTGGCCAGGGCCTCGACCGTATCGGCCACGGCCACCGGGGCGTCGTCGACGATGGTCACCGTCAGGGTGTTGGTCTGGGTGTTACCGAACTCATCGATCGTGCTGTATTCGATGACGTCGGTGACCTCGCCCTCGCGGTGGTCCGCCGGGCTCTCCAGCGTGTAGCTGTAGCGGCCGTCGGCGTTGATCTCGAAGGTGCCGTTGGCGGTGCTGCCGCTGGCATCTTGCGCACGCCAGCCGTCGGCCAGCTCGAGGTCGCCGCTGGCGGTGATGGTCTGGTCGCCCACGTCGGTGCCATCGTCCAGGCCGGCCTCGTACACGGTGGCGCTGGTGTCGATCGGCGCGACCGTGCCGTCGACCACGCCCACCGTCAGGGTGGTGGTGGCCCGGTCGCCGTCGCCATCCTCGAGGGTGTAGGTGAACACATCGCTGCCGGTGACATTGGCGTTGGCCACGTAGCTGAAGCTGCCATCGGCGTTCAGCGTCAGGGTGCCGTAGGTGCCGTCGATCGCGGTGCCCACGCTGCCGCTGACCGGCTCGCCGTCGCTGTCGCCCAGGGCGACGCCGACCACGGCGCCGTCCTCGGCGCGGCTGTCGGCACCCAGCTGGTCGTTGGCCTTGACGTTGCCGGTCGCGGTATCACCGCTGGCCAGGGCCTCGACCGTATCGGCCACGGCCACCGGGGCGTCGTCGACGATGGTCACCGTCAGGGTGTTGGTCTGGGTGTTACCGAACTCATCGATCGTGGTGTATTCGATGACGTCGGTGACCTCGCCCTCGCGGTGGTCCGCCGGGCTCTCCAGCGTGTAGCTGTAGCGGCCGTCGGCGTTGATCTCGAAGGTGCCGTTGGCGGTGCTGCCGCTGGCGTCTTGCGCACGCCAGCCGTCGGCCAGCTCGAGGTCGCCGCTGGCGGTGATGGTCTGGTCGCCCACGTCGGTGCCATCGTCCAGGCCGGCCTCGTACACGGTGGCGCTGGTGTCGATCGGCGCGACCGTGCCGTCGACCACGCCCACCGTCAGGGTGGTGGTGGCCCGGTCGCCGTCGCCATCCTCGAGGGTGTAGGTGAACACATCGCTGCCGGTGACATTGGCGTTGGCCACGTAGCTGAAGCTGCCATCGGCGTTCAGCGTCAGGGTGCCGTAGGTGCCGTCGATCGCGGTGCCCACGCTGCCGCTGACCGGCTCGCCGTCGCTGTCGCCCAGGGCGACGCCGACCACGGCGCCGTCCTCGGCGCGGCTGTCGGCACCCAGCTGGTCGTTGGCCTTGACGTTGCCGGTCGCGGTATCACCGCTGGCCAGGGCCTCGACCGTATCGGCCACGGCCACCGGGGCGTCGTCGACGATGGTCACCGTCAGGGTGTTGGTCTGGGTGTTACCGAACTCGTCTTGCGTGGTGTATTCGATGACGTCGGTGACCTCGCCCTCGCGGTGATCCGCCGGGCTGGTCAGGGTATAGCTGTAGCGGCCGTCGGCGTTGATCTCGAAGGTGCCGTTGGCGGTGCTGCCGCTGGCGTCTTGCGCACGCCAGCCGTCGGCCAGCTCGAGGTCGCCGCTGGCGGTGATGGTCTGGTCGCCCACGTCGGTGCCATCGTCCAGGCCGGCCTCGTACACGGTGGCGCTGGTGTCGATCGGCGCGACCGTGCCGTCGACCACGCCCACCGTCAGGGTGGTGGTGGCCCGGTCGCCGTCGCCATCCTCGAGGGTGTAGGTGAACACATCGCTGCCGGTGACATTGGCGTTGGCCACGTAGCTGAAGCTGCCATCGGCGTTCAGCGTCAGGGTGCCGTAGGTGCCGTCGATCGCGGTGCCCACGTTGCCGCTGACCGGCTCGCCGTCGCTGTCGCCCAGGGCGACGCCGACCACGGCGCCGTCCTCGGCGCGGCTGTCGGCACCCAGCTGGTCGTTGGCCTTGACGTTGCCGGTCGCGGTATCACCGCTGGCCAGGGCCTCGACCGTATCGGCCACGGCCACCGGGGCGTCGTCGACGATGGTCACCGTCAGGGTGTTGGTCTGGGTGTTACCGAACTCATCGATCGTGCTGTATTCGATGACGTCGGTGACCTCGCCCTCGCGGTGGTCCGCCGGGCTCTCCAGCGTGTAGCTGTAGCGGCCGTCGGCGTTGATCTCGAAGGTGCCGTTGGCGGTGCTGCCGCTGGCATCTTGCGCACGCCAGCCGTCGGCCAGCTCGAGGTCGCCGCTGGCGGTGATGGTCTGGTCGCCCACGTCGGTGCCATCGTCCAGGCCGGCCTCGTACACGGTGGCGCTGGTGTCGATCGGCGCGACCGTGCCGTCGACCACGCCCACCGTCAGGGTGGTGGTGGCCCGGTCGCCGTCGCCATCCTCGAGGGTGTAGGTGAACACATCGCTGCCGGTGACATTGGCGTTGGCCACGTAGCTGAAGCTGCCATCGGCGTTCAGCGTCAGGGTGCCGTAGGTGCCGTCGATCGCGGTGCCCACGCTGCCGCTGACCGGCTCGCCGTCGCTGTCGCCCAGGGCGACGCCGACCACGGCGCCATCCTCGGCGCGGCTGTCGGCACCCAGCTGGTCGTTGGCCTTGACGTTGCCGGTCGCGGTATCACCGCTGGCCAGGGCCTCGACCACGTCGGCCACGGCCACCGGGGCGTCGTCGACGATGGTCACCGTCAGGGTGTTGGTCTGGGTGTTACCGAACTCGTCTTGCGTGGTGTATTCGATGACGTCGGTGACCTCGCCCTCGCGGTGATCCGCCGGACTGGTCAGCGTGTAGCTGTAGCGGCCGTCGGCGTTGATCTCGAAGGTGCCGTTGGCGGTGCTGCCGCTGGCGTCTTGCGCACGCCAGCCGTCGGCCAGCTCGAGGTCGCCGCTGGCGGTAATGGTCTGGTCGCCCACGTCGGTGCCATCGTCCAGGCCGGCCTCGTACACGGTGGCGCTGGTGTCGATCGGCGCGACCGTGCCGTCGACCACGCCCACCGTCAGGGTGGTGGTGGCCCGGTCGCCGTCGCCATCCTCGAGGGTGTAGGTGAACACATCGCTGCCGGTGACATTGGCGTTGGCCACGTAGCTGAAGCTGCCATCGGCGTTCAGCGTCAGGGTGCCGTAGGTGCCGTCGATCGCGGTGCCCACGCTGCCGCTGACCGGCTCGCCGTCGCTGTCGCCCAGGGCGACGCCGACCACGGCGCCATCCTCGGCGCGGCTGTCGGCACCCAGCTGGTCGTTGGCCTTGACGTTGCCGGTCGCGGTATCACCGCTGGCCAGGGCCTCGACCGTATCGGCTACGGCCACCGGGGCGTCGTCGAAGAAGGCGATCGCCAGGGTGCCATCGGCTGGCGTACCGTTGCCGTCAATGACGGTGAAGATCAGTTCCAAGCCCGCTTCGTCGGCATCCGCTTCATGCAACACGTTGTCGAGCAGCGTCAGGGTGTAGGCGCCGGTGGCCGGGTCCACCACCAGGCTGAAGAGCTCGCCGCGCGGCCCGTTGGCGGTCAGGGTATGGCTGGCGGCGTCCCAGCTGTAAGTCACCGTCTCGGTGCCGACCTGGCCGGTGGTGCCGTCCATGCCGGCGAAGCCGATATTGCCGGCACCGTCCGGACCAAAGTCAAAGTCCAGGGTGCCGGCAAAGACGGCCCCGCCTTCCTGCAGGAGCTGTGCATCGAAGAGCTCGGCAGCCGAAGCGCCGGCGTCGGGAGCAGCATCAATGGGCGCTTCAATAGGCGCTTCAACAGGCGCTTCAATGGGCGCCTCAACAGGCGCTTCAATGGGCGCCTCAACAGGCGCCTCAACAGGCGCCTCAACAGGCGCCTCAACAGGCGCTTCGATGGGCGCCTCAACAGGCTCATCACCCTCAACCTCAACCTCAAGCGCTGCCACATCCTCCGGGAAGTCGATGGCGGCCAGCTGCCCCATGCCGTAGTCGAAGCTCTGCGGCGAGACCTGCTCGGCAATACGGCCCAGCATCACGAAGCTGTGTCCGCCTTCTGCGCCACCACCGGGGCCTGCACCGGCGGCGGTCGCATCGAGCGCGTCGAGCAGATCGCCCTCGCCTTCGTCGATGGCCGCGAGCAGGGCCTCGAGGTCTTCATCCAGGGCACTGAACTCGGAGGGCTCGGCAGGCTGGCTGGCGTCCAGCTCAGGCGTCATGGCGACCTGCTGGCCACCGTCGATCAAGGTGGGGTCGAGCCCGTCACCGAAGTCCAGCTGGACCAGAGCGTCGTCGGCGGTGACGAGGGTCTCACCCTCCTGCAGGGTGTCGCCTATGCGGAGCTCGCGGAGGTTGCCATCGGCGTCCCGCGCCCAGGCCTGACCGGTAATGGAGATAACGGTTGCGATGGTCATGGTAAAACTCCCTGCATGATGATCTTGGTCTTGCGAAGGCGAGGCGACGCAGTGCCGACTGATACATTCACGTTAGGCGCTGAAGGGGGCGGCGAGTATTGGACCGATGGACGGGTCGCCCATCGGCTTGATCTGAATCAAGGAGTCGAGCTCGTCTGACTGGACGCTTTACTCCTGCCCGGCGTCCACCAGCGACGTGGTAAGCCGCGACAGTCGCAGCACCAGCTGCATGCGATCGCGGACGCCGATCTTGGCGAACACCGCCCCGAGGTGCGCCTTGACGGTGCGCTCGGTGATCCCGAGCGAGCGCGCCACCTCCTTGTTGCTCTGCCCCTCCAGCACGGCACGAGTCACCGTACGCTCACGCTCGGTCAGCGACTGAAACTCCTCCGACTGGGCCTGGTCCAGGCCGCCCAGCGCGCGAAAGGTCCCGCCCACCACGCGGGCCATCAGGTCGGGGGGGACCCAGATCCCCTGGTTCAGGATCACCAGCTGTGCCTGGCGCAGCAGTTCAGGCGACGAGAGCGCATGCACATAGCCTCGTGCACCGCTCTCCAGGGCCTGGAAGGCCTCGGTGGCACTGGGTGAATAGCTCATCACGCCGACCGCAGCACCGCGCCGTTGCAGTTCGGCCACCAGGGGTGGCCAACCCTGGGTATCGACCGTCACCCATACGCAATCGCCGCGCACCATCCTGGCATTGATCTCCCTCGGCGAGATCAACCGGGCGTCGCTGAACGCCTCGCGCCAGCGGGGAATCTCGTCACGTCCCTGACTGATGAAGTAGGTCGCCATCATCGCTCTCCCATTGAGTCACTCCACGCCCGCAGCACGGGCTTGAGCATGAACTGCATGACGGTGCGCTTGCCGGTCATGATGTCGACCTGAGCGGTCATGCCCGGAATCACGGCGAGCTGCTGGTTGACCTCCTCACCGTCCTTGGCACGCACGCGCACCAGGTAGAAGGTGTTGTCGTTATCATCGGTGATGGTGTCGGCACTGATGTGGTCGAGCTCGGCCTGAAGCCCACCATAGATGGCGAAGTCGTAGGCGGTGAGCTTGATGGTCGCGGGCTGGCCGGGCCTGAGGAAGGCGATATCCTGCGGGGCGATACGCGCCTCGACCAGCAGCTGATCGTCGCTGGGCACGATCTCGACCACTTCCTGGCCCTGCTGGGCCACCCCACCGATGGTGTTGATGTTGAGCCGCTGCACCACACCATCCACCGGCGAGCGCACCTCGGCCAGGCGCACGCGGTCCTGCAGGCCGGCACTGGATTCGTCCAGGGCGGAAAGATCTCCCATGACCTGGGCAAGGTCGTTGCGCCAGTCACTGCGCCGCTCGATACCGAGCTCGCTCAGCTGGTTGCGCGCCTCTTCCACGGCGGACTCCAGCCGGGAGACCGACGCCGCGGCCTGGTCGCGTTCACCGGTGGCCCGCGACACCTCCCGTTGCAGCCTCAGGATGTCTACCTCCGACACGGCCCCCGACTGCAGCAACGGCCGGGTCAGGTTGAGCTCCTGGCTAGTCATGTTGGCCTCACGCTGGGCGGTATCCCGACGCGCGCGCGCCTCTCGCAGCTCCTCCTGTCGCTGGCGGATGCGATCCTGCAGGATGTTTTCCTGTTCGCGCAGCTCCGCACGGCGGCTCTCGTAGACTTCGCGCTCCTGGGCCACGATATCCGGGGCCTCGGCACGCAGATTCTCCGAGGGGTCGAAGGGCGACTCGGTGATCAGGGCGCGCAGCCGCTCGCCCCGGGCCTCGAGCGACAGCGCCTGGGCGCGGTTCTCGCGGAAGCTCGAGACGAAGCGGGTCGGGTCGATGCGCATCAAGACCTGGCCGGTCTCGACCAGCTGGCCTTCGCGCACCAGGATCTCCTGCACCACCCCGCCGTCGAAGGTCTGTACACGCTGCAGCTGGCTGGAGGGAATCACTCGGCCGCTGCCGCGCGTCACCTCGTCGATGGCGGCGAAATAGGACCACACCAGCAGTGCCACCACGGTGAGCAGCACCCCATAGAGGAAGGCCCGAGCGCGGATCGGATCCTGCTGCATGCGCGCCCAGTCGGCGTCGCTGGCCCAGTCCCGGTTGAGGTGCGCCGCGGTGACGCGCTTGGCGAACAGGCGATCCATGAAGGGGCGAAACGGCTTGCCCCCCGCCTCGGAGAAGCGCCCGATCGCCTCGAAGCCGCGTTGTTCAGCGCTGCGCATGTCATTGCTTGAGCCCTTGCCGGCCATCAGCGCGCCCTCCCGATCTGGCCCTTGCGCAGGGCCTCTACCACCTTGTCCCGCGGCCCGTCGGCCATCACCTTGCCGGCGTCGATCACGATGATGCGATCCACCAGTGAAAGCAGCGAGGTGCGGTGGGTCACCACGATCATCGTCTTGCCCCATGAAAACTGTTTGAGATCGCTCTTGAAGGCCTCCTCGCTGGCATGGTCCATGGCGCTGCTCGGCTCATCGAGCAGCAGGATCCGGGGGTCGTTGACCAGGGCGCGAGCGATCGCCACCGCCTGGCGCTGGCCGCCGGAGAGGGCCTGGCCGCGTTCGCCCACCGGCAGGTCCACCCCCTGAGGATGAGCATTGACCAGGCTCTCCAGGCCGCTGAGCTTGATGGCTCGCAGCATGGCCTCATCATCGACGCCCTCGCTTCCGCCGCCGGCGACGATGTTCTCGCGCAGGGTGCCGAAGAAGAGGCTGACATCCTGGGGCACGTAGCCGATCTGACGACGCAGCTGGATGGGATCGAACTGGCGCAGGTCGACGCCGTCGATCAACACCGCGCCGGCGGTGGGCTGGTAGAGCCCGAGGATCAGCTTGTTGAGGGTGGTCTTGCCGCAGCCCACCCGGCCCAGCAGCGCCACCTTCTCACCGGCCTCGATCTTCAGCGTCACGTCGCGCAGGGCCTCGCGCTCCTCCTCCGGGTAGCGCAGGGTCACCTTGTCGAACTGGATCTCGCCGCGGATCGCCGGACGGCTGACGAAGGCCTTGCCCTCGGGGCGCTCCACCGGGCGCGCCATCACCCCATTGAGCGACTGCAGCGCGGTGGAGGACTGGTGATACTGCGCCAGCAGCGCCGCCGCCTGGCTGACCGGCGCCATGGCCCGTGAGGAGAGCAGGTAGGCGGCGATCAGCCCACCCTGGGTCAGGTTGCCATCGATGATCAGGTAGACCCCGATGATGACCACGCATACCGCCACCGAGTGCTGGGCCCACAGCGCGACGCTGGAGACCGAGGAACTGACCAGGCGCAGCTGGGCCGCGGTGCGCGACAGAAACGCGGAGGCCTTCTCCCAGGTCCCCTGGATGCTGCTTTCGGCGCGCAGGGCCTTGACCGTCTCGAGTTGGGAGACCGACTCCACCAGAGTCGCGTTGCGTTGGGCGCTGACCCGCCAGGTGGTCTCGGAGAGCTGATGCAGCTTGCCCTGGGCCGCCAGGGCGTAGAGCAGCACCACCAGGATCCCCACCAGCACCGGGATCACCAGCGGCGGGCCGATCAGCGCGATGATGGCGGCGAACATCAGCACGAAGGGCAGGTCCACCAGCGCCACCACCGTGGCCGAGCCGGTGAAGGCACGCACCGATTCATAGGACTGCAGGGTGGCGGCAAAGGAGCCGGTGGAGGCCGGCTTCGCCTCCATGCGCAGCCCCAGCACGCGGGCCATGATCGAGGAAGAGAGCTTGACGTCGGCTCGGCTGGCCGCCAGGTCGACGAAGGCGTTGCGCATCAAGCGCAGCGCCAGGTCGAAGCAGAGCACGATGATGATGCCCGCCGCCAACACCCATAGCGTCTCGGTGGCGTGGTTGGGCACCACGCGGTCGTAGACGTTGAGCACGAACAGCGGCATCGCCACCGCAAACAGGTTGATCATCACCGACCCGGCGATGACATCGCGGTAGAGCTTTCGGTTCTCGCGGATCACACCCCAGAACCAGTGGCGGCTACGCTGCTTGTTCACCTCGGGCCCGCGGGCATCGAAATGAAAGCGCGGCCGCACGTAGATCGCCTGGCCGCCGTAGCTGGCCTGCAGGCCGTCGAGGCTCACCTCGCTGACCGCATCACCCAGCTCCGGAAAGATCACCTGGGCGCGGCGCGCCTTGATATCGAGGGCCACCAGCACACAGGCGCGGCCCGGCTCCAGCAGCAGCACCGCCGGCAACAGAGCCGGGTTGAGCTGCACCAGGCGGCTCTTGACCAGGCGTGCCGTCATGCCCGCCCGCGCCGCTGCCCGAGGGAAGACTCCGGGGGTGAGCCTGCCCTGTTCCAGCGGCAGGCCGGCGGTCAGGGTCTCTGCCGTGGTGGTCCGGTCGTGCAGGGTGGCGACGCTCTGCAGGCACTCCAGCAGCTCATCGGGTACCGCCGAGCGGGAGCCCGGTGCCTCCGGGGGATCCAGGGATTCTCTCTGGCTCACGAACACCTCATGAGTGGGAAAACCCCGCCGGCACGGTGCCGACGGGGCTGCAGCCTAAAGGAGTGGCGGGAACGCCGGCGCATCAGCCTAGCGGCCGGCCAACTGGCCCGGCGATGGCGCGACGAAGGCGTCCACTTCGGCATAGAGATTGACGACCGTGGGCGCCACCGGCTCGGCCCAGGCGCGCGAGACCGGATCGCGCCCGGCGACCAGTGCCTGGGGCTGCACAGCGACCGGCGCGATGCCCAGGTCCAGATTCTCGCCCACCCGCTCCAGGGTCACCTCGACGCGACGGTTCTGCCGGCGCCCCTCCACCGTGTCGTTGGTCGTCACCGGCTGGCGGGAGCCGTAGCCTCGGGTCTGGACCCGGCCGCGCTCCACGCCCTGGCTGGCCAGGTAGTCGGCCACGCTGTCGGCGCGTCGCTGGGAGAGTGGATCGTTGATGGCGCCATTGCCGGTGCTGTCGGCGTGGCCGGCGATGAAGACTCGCTCCAGGTTATTCATGCCACGGATCTGCTGCACCAGCTGGCCAAGCTCACCGCGGGCCTCGGCGGAGAGTTCGGCGCTGTTGATGGCGAACAGCGCATCGGCGGAGAGAGTCACGTCCGGCGCCCGCACCGGCGCCGGCGCACTGATGCCACCGGTGAAGTCCTGCAGGGTGAAGCCCATTGGCCCGTCGGCGGGACAGACCACCTCGGGGTTGAGCGCCACGCCGTCGCTGCCCATCTCGGCCAGGGTCGGCATGTCGTCACGCACCACGCCCAGGGTCGGCATCAGCTGCCCCATGGCGGCCAGGGTACGGGCGTCGGCAAGAGACACATCGTACTGGGCATTGACGAAGGCGCGGCTGGCCTCGAAGAACTCGTTCTCGCTGTCCAGCACATCGAGCAGGGTGCGCTGGCCGATGTCGAACTGCTGCTGGTAGGCGCCGCGCACCCGGTCGATGGACTGGCGGTGCTGGTTGAGGTACTGCATCTGCTCGCGCAGGCGGCGGGTGTCGTTGTAGGCGATCTGGGTGGTCTGGCGGATGTTGTGACACACCGCCTCGCGCTGGTTGATCGACTGTTCGACGCGGTCGCTGGCGGCACGGAAGGAGGCCAGGTCGCTACCGCCGCGATAGAGGTTCATGCTAGCCACCAGCTCGATGCTGTGGCGGTCACGGCGACCGAAGGGGTCAAAATTGCCGTCGCTGCTGTCGTAGGTGCCGGTACGGCCGCGCAGGTCCAGGCGCGGCTGGAAGTCGGCGCGGGTGCCGGCCTGCTCGGCACGGCTCGCCTCGATGTTCTCGATGGCGGCGTGGAACTCGGGATTGCCCTGGAAGGCCAGGTTCACCGCCTCGGCCACATTGGGTGGCAGACGGTCGTCAAGCGTCGGCGCCGGCGCCAGGCTCTCGGCGGGCAGCTGGCCGACGATGCGCTGATAGCGGGCGGTCACGTCGTGGAGGTTGGCGGCCTCGGTCATCAGATTGGATTCGGCCAGCGCCAGGCGACCGCTGATCTGCTCCAGATCGACGCCGCGCCCGGCACCGGACTGCACCCGCTCCTCGATCTGATTGAACACGCGCAGGTGATCGGCGTAGTTGTCCTGAGCCAGGCGTACCAGCTCACGGTAGCGGTTCACGTCCAGATAGGCGCGGGACGCCTCCAGGGCCACGCTCTCGCTGGCCCCGAGCAGTTCGTAATAGCGCACCAGCTTGGCGCGATCCAGGCGCTCCACCTCGTTGCGGGTAGCGAAGCCGTCCCAGATCATCTGCGACAGGGTCAGTTCGGCAAAACTGGTTTCATAACTACCGCTGGTATTGGGATCACCCTCTCGGTACTCACGCCCGATGCCGGCGGCGGCATCGATACTCGGCAGGTAGTTGCCACGGGCTACGCCCACATCGTTACCGGCGGCGCGCAGGCCATTCCAGGCCGCGTGCACCTCGGGGTTGGTGGTCAGTGCCTGGCGCACCACTTCGGTTATGTCGGTGGAACCAGGCCGGGCGAGTCCCGGGGGCAGGCTCTGGGCCACCGCAGCGGCCAACGGCAGCAGGGTCAGGACGGACCCGACAACGGCGGCTCCGGCGAGACGGCGCCGGTCGTGAAGGTAACGGGTTACTTCGGTGGCGCGTGTCATGGTGATTCCCTTTTGCATGATCCCCGGGTGCTGACCCTCGGCCGATACCCGGCAGGAAGTGATTTATTGCTCTTGGCCGCATTTCCGGCGTGGCTCCTCCTGGCCGGAATGGCGCATCCTTATCCCGCTCTCCACCCCCTGAAGCCATGGATTTACCAGTATCGTAGTCGCTCCATAAGGAGGGGATCAGCACTTTTGGCTGACAGTAGTATTATTTGTTACCCAGTGTAACCAAGCTATGCCGTTTGTCCACTCAGCGCGGTTCGGCATGGCGACGACATACTCCCCTCTTGATGTAAGCCAGGGCTTACATGCCCGTACTTTGACTTGCCTGGCCCAGATGGTCCGACTCCTCCGGAAGGCGGCCTCCCTGGTCAGCCAGCCCCTCTCCTGCCAGCCTCTCTTCCGAATCGGATAAACGTGATATTGTCTTGCCACTGCGGCACGGCAACGTTACCCAAGGAGAAGGCCATGTCCTCATCGCAAATTCAGAAGACCCGGGTCATCAACGAACTGCGCGGCTTCATCAAGAAGTTGCTGCAGGACCCGAAGATCCTCGAGCAGTCGCTCGACATCGCCCGCCGCCACCTGCCCGAAGGCGGTGGCAGCACGGTAATGGCGCGCATCGCCAACGATATTTCGGACACCACCAGCGTGCATATCCCCGAGGATCCTGCCGAACACTCCGAGGCAGACCGGCTCTTCCTGGAACTGCTCAAGGAGGTGGTAGACGAGGAGCAGGCGCTCTACTGACCTCCCCCTCCTGACCGCCCCTCTTCTGCGGCACTTCAATTAACGTTCCCCCCCGACGCCCGTCCCTGCCGGGCGTCTATCGAAACGCCATTTCCCGATAGTTACATTTCGCTACTCAAACGCCAGAATCATTCTACGCTCAGGGAATAGGTACGGACTTGTACCGGTTCAGGACGGAGGTGATGCATGGACAGCCAGCAGACCCACGAGCCGCTGCTCGATACTGGCTGGCCGCGACCGCCCGGCGCCTGGCTCTCGGCCGAACCGCCGCCCAGGCGGCGTCGCCTCGGCCTGTGGCTGCTGCTGCTCTTCGTACTGGTGGCAAGCGCTCTTGCTACCCTGCTGGTGGCCGAGGCACGCAGTTCGCGCTTCCAGTCCCAGGAGTTCTCCCGTTACGCTGCCACGCTGACCTGGAGCATCGCCCCCGGCCGCAGCGAGCGGTTGCTCGCCCCCACCCATGGCCCCTTCGACGAGCGGCTCGGCTACACCCGCCTGCCGGACTTCCAGGCCCGGCTGGTCAAACGCGACTTCCTGGTGGAGCGTCAGGCGCGCTTCTCGCCGGCGCTGATGGACTACGTCAGCCACGGCTTCTTCCCGCCCTACGGCGAGAAGACCCGCGCCGGCCTGACCCTGGAGAGCTGTACCGGCGAAACCCTCTACGCCTACCGCCACCCCGGGCACCACTTTCCCCACTTCGCGGCGGTCCCGCCGCTGGTGCTGGAGATGCTGCTGTTCATCGAGAACCGCCAGCTTCTCGACGCCAGCGCCCCCAACGCCAATCCTGCGGTGGACTGGCCGCGTTTCGCCCGGGCCGCCCTCTCCCAGGCCAGCCGCGCCCTGGATGTTTCGGACCAATCGGCCGGCGGCAGCACCCTGGCCACCCAGATCGAGAAGTACCGCCACTCCCCCGGCGGGCGCACCGACACGCCCATGGAGAAGCTGCGTCAGATGGCCTCGGCGAGCGTGCGCGGCTACCGCCACGGCCCCGAGACCCTCACCGCCCGTCAGGATATCGCTCTGGACTACCTCAACAGCGTGCCGCTGGCCGCCGCCCCCGGCCATGGCGAGGTGCACGGCCTGGCCGACGGCCTGTGGGTGTGGTTCGGCGCCGACCTCGATGAGACCAACCGTCTTTTGGTGCCGGACTTCAGTGGCCCCGACGCCCTGGAACGCCGGGGCCTGGCGGTGCGTCAGGTGCTCGCGCTGATGATCGCCCAACGCCGTCCCTCCTGGTACCTCCGGGGCGGCCGCGAGGCGCTGGAGCGCGTGACCGACAGCCACCTGCGGCTGCTCGCCAATGAAGGCGTGCTGCCCGCCGAGCTGAGCGATGCGGCCCTGGCCCAGCGCCTCGTCTTCCGTGACTTTCAGGCCGCGCCGGTGTCCCATCGGGTGCCCCGCGACAAAGGGCTGCAGGTGGCCCGCACCCGCCTGGGGGGCATGCTCGGCGTCTCGCTGCACGAGCTGGATCGCCTGGACCTGACCGCCCGTACCACCCTGCACCCCGACCTGCAGCGCGACGCCACCGATTACCTGTACCGCCTGGCCGACCCCGATTTCGCCGGCGAGATCGGCCTGCTCGGCGAGCGCCTTCTCGCGCCGGAGATGACCGCCGAGGTGCGCTACAGCTTTACCCTCTTCGAGCGCAGCGAGGAGGGCTTCCGGGTGCGGGTGCAGACCGACAACAGCGGCCAGCCCTTCGATATCAACGAGGGCAGCAAGCTGGAGCTCGGCTCCACCGCCAAGCTGCGGGTGCTGGCCACCTACCTGGAGATGATCGCCGAGCTGCACGGCCGCCACCGTGGGCTGCCGGCCGAGACGCTAAGGCAGCTCCCGGTAGACCGCCAGGATCACCTCAGCCGCTGGGTGATCGAACGCCTGATCGCCACCCCGGACCTTTCGCTCGAGGCGCTGCTGGCCCAGTCCATGCAGCGCCGCTACTCGGCCAGCCCCCACGAGGCCTTCTTCACCGGCGGCGGGCGCCACACCTTCAGCAACTTCCGCCGCGAGGACAACGGCCGCAATCCCACCCTCGAGGAGGCCATGCGCGAGTCCCTCAACCTGCCCTTCATCCGCCTGATGCGCGACTTGGTGAACACCAGCATTCACCACAACGAGAATCGCCGGCAGCTGCTGGAGGACGACGCCGACCCGCGACGCCTGGACTATCTGGCGAACTTCGCCGACCGCGAGGGCCGGGTGTTCCTGCAGCGCTTCTGGCGCAAGTATCAGGCCCTGCCCCCCGAGCAGCGCCTGGAGGCCTTCCTGGGCGGGCTGCGTCCCGGCGCCCGACGGCTGGCGGCGGTCTATCGCTATCTCTACCCGGAGGCGGACCCCATCGGCTTCACCGCCTTCATCGCCGAACGGCTGAACGGCAGCGCCGCCGGCTTCCAGCCCTCCGCGCTGTTCGAGCGCAGCGACCCCAGCGCCCTCACCCTCTCCGACCAGGGGCATATCGCCGGCGTGCACCCGCTGGAGCTGTGGCTGGTAGGCTTCCTGCAGGACCAGCCCGAGGCCAGCTACGCCGACGCCGAGGCCGCCAGCCGCGAGGGGCGCCAGGAGGTCTACGGCTGGCTGCTGCGCACTCGCCACCGCAGCGCCCGCGACACCCGCATCCGCACCATGCTCGAGGTCGAAGCCTTTCTCGATATCCACCAGCGCTGGGCGCGGCTCGGCTACCCCTTCGACCACCTGGTGCCGTCCCTGGCCACCGCGGTGGGCAGCTCGGGGGATCGCCCAGCGGCGCTGGCCGAGCTGATGGGCATCATCCTCAACAACGGGGTGCGCCTGCCGACCCTGCGCATCGATGACCTGCACCTGGCCGAGGGCAGCCCCTACGAGACCCGCTTCCTGCCCGACCACAGCCGCGCCCGCCAGGTGATGGCACCGGAAGTGGCCGCGGTGCTGCGCCAGACCCTCTCCCAGGTAGTGGAGGGCGGCACCGCTCGCCGCCTGCAGGGCAGCTTCCTGATGGAAGATGACACCCCGCTGACGCTGGGCGGCAAGACCGGCACCGGCAACAACCGCTTCCAGACCGTCACCCGTTCGGGCCAGGTGGTGCACTCCGAAGCGCGCAACCGCACCGCCACCTATGTCTTCTACCTGGGCGACGACCACTTCGGCACCCTCACCGCTTACGTGATCGGCAGCGATGCTGACCGCTTCCGCTTCACCTCGGCCCTGCCGGTGCAGGTGCTCAAGGGCATGGAGCCGATCCTGCGTCCCTACCTCACCCCTGGCGCACGCACCCAGTGTCAGCCGCCCCGCGATCACGACATGCTGATGGCCGACTCCAAGTCCAGTGGCGGCTCCTCCTGAGCCCACTGGTAGGAGATCAGCCCGCTCCTACCGAGGCAGATCCGACTGGTGTAAGCCACGCTCCGCGGGGCGAAGGGGGACGATTTCCCATACGAAAAACGCCCGGTGCGGGTAGGCACCGGGCGCTCGTTCGTTCAGGCTTCTCCCCTTCAGCTGCAGGGCACGACCTTGCGGGCGGTGTCCTTGGCCCACAGGCTCTGGCCATCCGGAGTGGTGCCGTGGTCGTTCCAGGTCTCGGTGATCTCGAGGCAGTAGGAACCCATCTCCTCGACGCGCTTGTCGGGATTGGCCGGTCGATCATCGCCAATCCGCATGAGGTCGGGGTCGACGCTGGTGTAGGTCGGCGAGATGGCAGTGCCGGCACAGCCGGCCAGCAGGGCAGTGGCCGCAATCAGGGGCAGGGCATGACGCATACGCATGAGCGTTACTCCGTGAAGTCTCGTTGGGTCGGGATGGCTCCAGGAGAGGCGTGACGGCGGTAGGATGAGACATCGGAGCGGCCGCGTTCCATGCAGAACGACTCTCGATGGCTCTATTTTAACCGAACGGCTCGAGACTCGCCAAGCGCGAACGCGGCGCGGATGCAGCCGCGCCCCAAGACCGCTACAATCGACGGCCTGATTTTCACGGGAATCCAGAGCCGACATGTCGACGACCGCCAAGCGCCAGATCCTGGTTACCAGCGCCCTGCCCTACGCCAACGGCGCCATCCACCTCGGCCACCTGCTCGAGTACATCCAGACCGACATCTGGGTGCGCTTCCAGAAGAGCCGCGGCCACGAGTGCCACTATGTCTGCGCCGACGACGCCCACGGCACCGCCATCATGCTGCGCGCCGAGCAGGAGGGCATCACCTCCGAGGCCCTGATCGATCGCGTCAGCCGGGAGCACCAGGCGGACTTCGCCACCTTCGGCGTGGCCTTCGACAACTACCACTCGACTCACTCCGACGAGAACCGCTACTTCAGCGAGTTGATCTACACCCGCCTGCGCGACAAGGGTCATATCGCCACCCGCGACATCGAGCAGATGTACGATCCGGTGAAGGGACTGTTCCTGGCCGACCGCTTCATCAAGGGCAGCTGTCCCAAGTGCGGTGCCGACGACCAGTACGGCGACAACTGCGAGGCATGCGGCGCCACCTATACGCCGGCCGAGCTGATCGACCCGGTATCGGCCATCTCCGGGGCCACCCCCGAGGTGCGCAGCTCCACCCACTACTTCTTCAAGCTGCCGGATTTCGCCGACTTCATGCATCGGTGGATCAACGACGGTCACGTCCAGCCGCAGATCCGCAACAAGCTGATGGAGTGGTTCGAGGCCGGCTTCAACGAATGGGACATCTCCCGCGACGCCCCCTACTTCGGCTTCGAGATTCCCGATGCCCCGGGCAAGTACTTCTATGTCTGGCTGGACGCGCCGATCGGCTACCTGGCCAGCTTCAAGAACCTCTGCGACAGGCAGGGCCTCGACTTTGACGCCTACTGGCACAGGGACAGCGAGGCCGAGGTCTACCACTTCATCGGCAAGGATATCGTCTACTTCCATGCCCTGTTCTGGCCGGCCATGCTGCACGGCGCCGACTTCCGCACCCCCACGGCGGTGAACTGCCACGGCTTCGTCACCGTCAATGGCGCCAAGATGTCCAAGTCACGAGGCACCTTCATCAAGGCCGCCACCTACGCGGACTTCCTGAACCCGGAGTACCTGCGCTACTACTTCGCCGCCAAGCTCACCTCCCGGGTGGATGACCTCGACCTCAACCTCGAGGACTTCAGCGCCCGAGTCAACAGCGACCTGGTCGGCAAGGTGGTCAACATCGCCAGCCGCTGCGCCGGCTTCGTCAAGAAGCTCGGCGGCGGCCGGCTCTCGGCCCACTGCGCCGAGCCGGAGATGGTGGCTCGCTTCATCAGTGCCGGCGACGAGATCGCCGAGCTGTTCGAGACCCGGGAGTTCGGCCGCGCCATGCGCAGGGTGATGGAGCTGGCCGACGAGGCCAACACCTACATCGCCGACGCCGAGCCCTGGGTACTGGCCAAGCAGGCGGGCCGCGAGCAGGAGGTGCTGGAGATCTGTTCGGCGGGCCTCAACCTGTTCCGCCAGCTGATGGTCTACCTGGCCCCCGTGGTGCCGGCCATGGCCGAGGATGCCCGCGAGTTCATGAAGCTCGACTCTCTGGCTTGGCACAGCCGCCACGAGGTGCTGCTGAATCACGAGATCGCCAAGTTCAAGCCGCTGATGACCCGCGTGGAGCGGGAGAAGATCGACGCCATGATGGCGGCGTCCAAGGAGGATCTGGTGGAAGAACAGAAGCTCAAGGAGAGCCCCAAGGGGCCCCTGGCCGAGACGCCCATCGCCGACGAGATCGGCTTCGACGACTTCATCAAGGTGGACCTGCGTATCGCGCGGATCGCCAAGGCCGAGTACGTCGAGGGCGCCGACAAGCTGCTCAAGCTGACCCTGGATCTCGGCGGCGAGAGCCGCACGGTGTTCTCGGGCATCCGAGCCGCCTACGCCCCCGAGGCACTGGAGGGCCGGCTCACCGTGATGGTGGCCAACCTGGCGCCGCGCAAGATGCGCTTCGGCGTTTCCGAGGGCATGGTGCTGGCCTCGGCCAACGACGAGGGCATCTACCTGCTCTCGCCGGACGCCGGCGCCGAGCCCGGCCAGCGGGTGACCTGAGGTCACCGTGAGTCGACACGACTTGATCGAGGCCATCGATGCCCTGCTGCCGCAGACCCAGTGCGGCAAGTGCGGCTTCGATGGCTGCCTGCCCTACGCCGAGGCCATCGCCGGAGGCGAGCCGATCAACCGCTGCCCCCCGGGCGGCGATGCCACGCTCGAGCGGCTGGCCGCGCTGACCGGCCGGCCGGTCGAGCCCCTGGCGGAGCTCGCCCAGCTGCCGCTGGCCGCGGTGATCCGCGAGGCGGAGTGCATCGGCTGCACCAAGTGCATTCAGGCCTGCCCGGTGGACGCCATCCTCGGCGCGGCCAAGCGCATGCACACGGTCATCATTGATGAGTGCACCGGCTGTGAACTATGCGTGGCACCCTGCCCCGTGGATTGCATCGACTTGTTGCCCCACCCCGCCTGGCAGGCCGCCGAGAGCGAAGCGCAGCGTGACGCCTACCTGGCGCGCCGCGCAGACCTCGGTCGCCGCCGCCACCGCGCCCGCCAGGCTCGGCTGGCCCGGCAGGCCAAGGAGAAGCGGCTTGAGCGCCAGAAGCGGCTGATGCAGCAGCATCGCCGCTCGGGTACCGAAGGGGACGCCGGTTCAAGCGCTGCTGCCGGCTCCGGCCAGCCGCGTCAGCGCCGGATGGCTCTCAAGGCCGCCGAACAGGCCGTGAAGCGCGTGCGCCAGCACCTGGAGAGCGCCCGGCGCCGCGGCGACAGCGAGGCCGAGGCCACCGCCAGGGCC
Organism: Halomonas sp. HK25; assembly: GCF_047795635.1. Classification (GTDB taxonomy): domain Bacteria; phylum Pseudomonadota; class Gammaproteobacteria; order Pseudomonadales; family Halomonadaceae; genus Halomonas. The sequence continues at coordinate 2,265,157 of NZ_CP181044.1, forward strand.
CAACTCCCCCAGGCCGAGCAACTGCTCGCCGAGGCCCAGAAGGCGCTGGAGCAGACAGACACGGCCTAATAAGGCAAACAACACCGCTGGGCGCTTGCAGCGCCATTCGCCGGGCAAAGCCCAGCTCCACCAGTAGCTTTCAGCCAAGTGGCCATCATACTGCCACCGAAGCCTGTTCCTTCTGGTGGGAGACACGCTCTGCGGGGCGAATGGCGCCGAAGGCGCCCGACAAGTAACGACAAGATGCCATGAACGCCCAGAAACGCTTCGAGATCTTCGCGCGACTGCGCGAACACAACCCCGAGCCCACCACCGAGCTGAACTGGGAGACCCCCTTCGAACTGCTCGCCGCGGTGCTGCTCTCCGCCCAGGCCACCGATGTCGGGGTCAACAAGGCCACCGCGCGGCTCTTCCCGGTGGCCAATACTCCCCAGGCGATCATCGAGCTGGGCATCGACGAGCTCAAGGCGCACATCAAGACCATCGGCCTCTACAACACCAAGGCCGAAAACCTCATGAAGACCTGCCACCTGCTGGTCGACAAGCACGGCGGCGAGGTACCGCAGACCCGCGCCGCCCTGGAGGCGCTGCCCGGCGTCGGCCGCAAGACCGCCAACGTCATCCTCAACACCGCCTTCGGTGAGCCCACCATCGCCGTGGACACCCATATCTTCCGGGTCGCCAACCGCACCGGGCTCGCCAAGGGCAAGGACGTGGTCGAGGTCGAGAAGAAGCTGATCCGCCACGTGCCGAAGGCGTTTCGCCAGGACGCCCACCACTGGCTGATCCTTCACGGACGCTACACCTGCGTGGCACGCAAGCCGCGCTGCGGCAGCTGCGTGATCGAAGACCTCTGCGAATTCAAGGAGAAGACTGAGCTATAGTCAGCCCCATGCCCATCCAACTCCACGACCGCCCCATCGGCGAGCGCATCGAGGCGCTGCTGGCCCTCTCCCGCCAGCATGCCGCCAGTTTCTGCAGCCCCTCGGCCACCCTGGCCCGGGAGCGCTACCTGGCCCGGCACCCCACCCGGCTGCTGGTATTCAAGTGCATGGACGGGCGCATCCATATCCCCCACGCCACCCGGACACCGCTGGGCATCATCACCCCCTTTCGCAACCTGGGCGGCATCTTCGACCTGGGCTGGCCCTACCTGGGCGAACTGGTCACCGAGGCGGTGGCCGAGGGCATCCGCGCCGGCCACGGGGCGCTGTTGATGATCACCTACCACTTCTCCCGGGGTGAGCGCATGCGGGGCTGCGCCGGCTTCGGCTGTGACGCCGGCGCCGCCCTGGCCCACGCCCGCCAGATCCGCGCCCAGGCCGAGCAGCTCTTCGGGCGTGACCACCAGCACGTCTACCCGCTGGTGTGCGGCTTCGAGACCGACGGTGATGCCCTGATCCTGCACGGCGAGGGGGATGAGACCCTGGATATCGGTGCGATCGATGCGGCCGACGTCGACGGCCTGGGCCACCGTGTCGCCGCCCTCTGCCCGGACATGCCGGCCGATATCCGCCGCGACCTGTTGCCGCTGTTGGAAGGCAACCTGATCCATGCGGCGAGCCTGCGCGGCGTGGCCCGGGAACTCGACATCGAGCACCGCGAATGGGTGGTCTGCGTGGGCCGAGGCTTCGACTTCCTGCACCTGCCCAACACCGCCCTGATCGTCGGCCCCTATGGCCCGGACCTGGCCGAGCCCATCGGCACCGCCGCGGATATCATCGACGCCAACATGGCCGCCGGGCGCATTGCCGATGACGGCTTCATGCTGCTCGCCTCCACCCCCTATCAAGCGGTGGGCGTCGACCGCGCCCGGGCCGAGCTCAAGTCGCGCTTCCTGGCCGACTTCGCCAGCCGGGTGATCCAGGAGCGCCACCCCTGGCTCGCCGAGCGCATGCATCGCCACACCGCCGTCGTACACTGGCCCACCCGACACCTGCAGCCCCTCGACGCAGCGACCTAGAAGCCTTCGCCCTCCAGACGGTCGGCCAGCTGCTCCAGGATTTCGATGCCCTGCACGTCGGTGGGCAGCCAGGGCAGCCGCGGGCGCGGCAGGTGGCCGAGCACCTCGTCGATACGGGTCAGATAGGTCGCCTCCTGCTCGCGGCGGGCGCGCAGGAACTCCCCGTCGGCATCCGCCGGAATCACCCGGTTGACCAGAGTGCCGGCCACCGGCACGTGGGCCTCCTCCAGGGTGGCCACGGCGCGGGCGGTCTCGAGGATCGGCAGCCGCTCCGGCGTCAGCACGAACAGGAAGCCGGTCTCGTCGGCATTCTCGATGCGCCGCCGCGCCCGGTGGAAGAGCCGCCGGCGATCGATCAGGGTCTTCGCCACATCACGGGTCTTCTCGTCCAGGTCGGACAGGGGATCTTCCTGGGGATCATCGAAGGGCGTGGCCACGTCGCGGCCGCGCTTGGGCGTCAGATGCGAGAGTACCTTGCCCAGCTCCTCCGACTTGCGGTTGTGGGCCAGCAGGCCATCGGTCCAGGCCGCCATCGCCTCGGGCAAGGTCAGCAGGCGCAGGGTATGGCCGGTGGGCGCGGTGTCGAAGATGATCAGGTCCCAGTCGGATTCGTCATCGGTGATCAGCCGCGACAGCCGCTCCAGCAGCGCCGCCTCCTGGGTGCCCGGCGATTGGCGGGTCAGGCGCATCTGGCGCTCGAGCTCCTTCATCATCTCGGGCGCGGCATAGCGGCGCATTTGCTCGGTGACCCGCGCCAGGTGGGCCTCCACCTCGGCATCCGGGTCGATCTCCATGGCGTCCAGGTTGGGCAGCAGCCGACACGGCACGTCGCCCAGCTCACGGTCGAAGACATCGCCGAGGCTGTGGGCCGGGTCGGTGGAAACCACCAGCACCCGCCGGCCCCGCCGGGCCGCCAGTACCGCCAGGGCCGCGGCGACGGTGGTCTTGCCGACCCCGCCCTTGCCGCCCACCCACAGCAGGCGTTTGTTCAGTAATTCCTTCATACGAGACTCCACTTGCCATGCTTGGGGCGACTGGTGGGAGCTGGGCTATCCCGCGGTTCGACGTTTCGACGAATGGCCTCAGCCAGCGGCCCTGAAAGTTACTGGTGGGAGATCGGCTCTGCCGAGCGAATGGCGCCGCAGGCGCCCGGCGGTGTTGCTTGGGTAAGCTAATACCGCCCAGGAGCCCTTCGGTCTCCATTCGCCGGGCAAAGCCCAGCTCCCACAATGAGTGATCAGCCTCAGCTGAGATTCACGTCTCCATTCACCGAGACGTCGGACCGCCCACAAAGCGTGGCTCCCACCAGAAAGAACCAGCCTCAGTCACCTTAACAGCACTTGAAATGATCCAGCGGCGAGCGCTCCATGCCCATCCGCCGGTGCCAGTCGTGGAAGCGCTCCAGCAGCAGCGGCTGCAGCTCCAGGGTGTAGTAGGCCGCCGGGTTGGGCACCCCCATCATCTCGGAGAACACCAACAGCATGAAGAGGTCGTCCTCGTCTCGACGGGCGCGGGCGATGGCGCCCCGGTAGCGGGAGGAGTAGACCTCCTCCGCGAAGAAACGGGCCTGGCTAAGCCAGGCCCGAATCCGTTCGAGACGAGGATCATGACCGGTGTCATGATCGTCGTTCATGGGTCACTCCTTGTCTCAACTCTGCTCGGCGGCCATCTCCGCGCGGGAGCGCTTGAGCGCCGAGGCGCACTCCATGGCCACCATGATCGCGGCAACCAGCACCACGATGTCGAGCACCAGCAGGAACATGTTGCCCTGCTCATAGAAGGTGCGCAGCTGGATCAGCAGGGCACCGATGGTCATCACCAGCAGGAAGCACAGCGGCGCCAGGGTGTACCACATCGGACGACGCAGGCGCACCAGCATCACGGTGATCACCAGCAGGGTCAGGCCCGCCAGCAGCTGGTTGGTGGTGCCGAACAGCGGCCAGATGATCAGGCCACCGGAACCGTCGGCACCGCCGGCACCGAAGGCCAGCAGCAGGCAGCTGCCCACCGCCAGCAGGGTGGCGATGGCCGGCTTCTTCATCCACTGCTGATTATAGATCTCGCCCCACTCCTGGAAGATATAGCGCTGCAGGCGCAGGCCGGTATCCATGGTGGTGCCGGCGAACAGCGCCGCCATGACAGTGAGCAGGGTCGCCGCGGTGGCTTCCGGCAGGCCGATGCCGTTATGGATGATGAAGGCACCGCCCTCGACGAAGGCGTTCACGCCACCCTGACCGAAGGCGCTGTACATCGCCTCCCAGTCGGCAAAGGTGGCAAAGCCGGCAGTGGCGGCCAGGATCGCGGCCAGCGCCAGCATGCCCTCGCCCACGGCCCCGAAGTAACCGACGAAGCGGGCGTCGGTCTCCTTGTTGAGCTGCTTGGAGGTGGTGCCGGAGGAAACGAGACCGTGGAAGCCGGAGATGGCGCCACAGGCGATGGTCACGAACAGCAGCGGCAGCAGCGACGGCGTGCCGGGCGGCACATTGGTATTGAACGCCGGGGCCACCAGGGTCGGGTTCATCAGCACGATGGCGCCGTAGAGAATGATCAGGCCGATGAACAGCTGCAGGCCGTTGATGTAGTCGCGGGGCTGGAGCAGCACCCACACCGGCAGCAGGGAAGCGATGGCGGCATAGCCGAACAGGATCAGGATCCAGAGGGCATTGCCCGACAGGCCGGCGACCTCGGCGGGCATCTGGATCGGCACCGAGGGCCCGATGCCGATCAGGGCGTAGAGGCAAACCACGCCGATGATGGAGACCATCGGCAGGCTGAGCATGCGGCGATAGATCAGCTGGCCGATGACCAGCGCCACCAGGATGGCGCCCCACACCGGTACCACGGCGCTGGAGAAGTTCATCATCAGGCCGGCGATCACCACGGCGAACACCGCGTTGACCATCAGCAGCACCAGGAAGATGACGATCATGAAGATGCTGCGGGCGCGCTTGCCGACCACGTCGCCGGTCAGGGCGCCGACGGACTTGGCCTTGTTGCGCACACTCGCCCAGATGGCGCCGGAGTCATGAATCCCGGCGAAGAAGATGGTGCCGAACACCACCCACAGGAAGGCCGGCAACCAGCCCCAGATCACGGCGATGGCCGGCCCCACGATGGGCGCGGCCCCGGCCACCGAGGTGAAGTGGTGACCCCACAGCACGAAGCGGTTGGTGGGCACGAAGTCGACGCCGTCCTCGAATTCATGGGCGGGCGTCTTGAAGTCGGGATCCAGTCGGTAGATCTTCTCGGCGATGAACTTCGAGTACACAAAGTACCCGGCTGCCATCGCGGCAAGACCCAGGACCAGAAGGACAATGGCACTCATGCGGCTCTCCTAGCTGGACGTGATGGAATGTGAGGGAACATCTGATACCTCTTAGGCTCTGTCTGAAAAGTCGACGAGCGATGGTCAGACAAGGCAAAAATCGGCGAAAAAACGGAGTTTACGGGTTGTAAATGAGTACTTTGAGCCGATTTTAACGCCGTATGGCCGAGCGCAGGCACTTTCGGGCAAAGCCTAGGGCATCTGGCGGTCCAATGGTCTTACCTTGCCCCCGGCAAGTCCATGACCGAGCACGAATTAACCCTCAACTTACGCCTAAAGTCGTAGGGTCCACTCGAACTTCACGGCCAAACTCCATAGACTGTATGGATTGACTGTATGAACTCACAGCATCGGCAGAAGGCAAGAGCGATGATCATAGGCGTGACCGGCGGCATCGCCTCGGGCAAGTCCACGGTGGCCAGGGCCTTCGCGGCGCTCGGCGCGCCCTGGGTGGACGCCGACGACGTGGCCCGGGAGGTGGTCGAGCCCGGCGAGCCGGCACTCGAGGAGATCGCCGATCGCTATTCCCGGGCCAAGGAAAGCCCCGTGCTCAACGACGACGGCACTCTGAACCGCCGCGCCCTGCGTGAGATCGTCTTCGCCGACCCCGCCGAGCGCCGCTGGCTGGAGTCCGTCACCCACCCGCGCATCCGGACGCGGCTGTTGGAGCACCTGGCGCGGCTCGAAGCCGAAGGCGCCCCCTACGTGCTGCTGGTCTCGCCGCTGCTGTTCGAATCCGGCCAGAGCAAGATGACCGACCGGACGCTCGTGATCGACGTGCCCGAGGCACTGCAGATCGAGCGCACCGCCGCCCGCGACGATGTCGACGAGGCCCAGGCCCGCGCCATCGTCGCCGCCCAGATGCCCCGCGCCGAACGCCTGGCCCGCGCCGACGATGTGCTGGACAATGGCGGGAGCGAAGAGGCGATGCGCCGCCGGGTCAGCGAGCTGGATCGCCGGTATCGACAGCTGACGAGCCATCGCCCGGAGACCTGTTAAAAGATTTTTAACAGGTCTATAGTGTCGGCAGCTGAAGCCTAAGGAGTGATTCACATGCCCCATACTATCCTGGCCAACACCACTGCCAGCATCTCCGAACTCAAGAAGAATCCGATGGCTACCGTCGCTGCAGGTGAAGGCTTCCCGGTAGCCGTGCTCAACCGGAATGAACCCGCCTTCTACTGCATCCCGGCCGCTGCCTATGAAGAGCTGCTTGAGAAACTCGAGGATGCTGAACTTAACCGGATAGCCGATGAGCGCAGCCAGCAACCTGAAATTGCGGTGAGTCTGGATGACCTATGAGTTACGTTTCCGCAAGGAGGCGCTGAAAGAGTGGCGAAAACTGGACGGAAGTGTTCGCGCTCAGTTCAAGAAGAAATTGACAGCCATACTGGCTTCACCCGCGATTCCGGCGGCCCGCCTGCATGGCAGCCGCGACAGATACAAGATCAAGCTTCGCAGTGCTGGTTACCGCCTCGTCTACGAGGTAAGAAACAATGAACTGGTTGTCGTCGTGATTGCCATCGGCAAACGAGAGCGAAATGACGTCTACCTGAAAGCCGATAAACGACACTGACCCACAGGAGCCCCATGAGCAAGACCCAACGCCCCCTGGAAGTTGCCTGCCCCCAATGCCGCAAGAAAGTCGTGTGGAGCGAGAAGAACGCCTACCGCCCCTTCTGCAGCGAGCGCTGCCGCCTGCTGGACCTCGGCGCCTGGGCGGATGGCACCCACCGCATCGCCGGCGAGCCCGCCATGGACGAGACCGAGATCGACGAGATGATCCTGCGCGCCGAGCGCGACTTCCGCGATCAGGAGTGAGCCTGCATTGAGCCACCCGCCCCGCCCCGAATACCGCCTGCTGGCCGAACTGGAGGCCGCCTTTGACGCCCTGCTCGAGGCCGGCGAGGCGGTGGCGGCCGCCTACCACCACAGGCCCACTGCCTGCTGGATCTTCGGCGAGCCGGAGCCGGTGAGCGTAGAGCGCGCCGAGGCCTGGCTGCGCCACGCCCTGCTGGACGTCTGGTATCAGGATGGCCAGGACGGGCGGGCCACCCGCACCCATGTGGGGCTGGTGGCCGCCGATGAGGCCCTGATGGAAGCGGTCGCCCGGGCCAACGCCGCCAAGGCCGATTTCGCCGCCCTGCTGGCCCGCATCAAGGAAAGTGAACCCGAGTTGATTCCCGAAGCAAAGGCCGTGCTGCCCTTCCGTCATCCGGAACTGCACGACCACCTGCGCGGCCAGGGCCTGGCCCGGGTGCACCTCAAGCAGTGCTGGCGGGCAATCCCGGTGGCAGAGGCATCGCTGGCGCGGGTGCGGCTCGCCTGGTATTCCAGCGGGCGCTCCATCAAGCGCCTGACGGTGCAGGAAGCCGAGCAGAAACTGCACAAGCTCGATACCGATGCCGCCCACGTGCGCATCCAACTGCGCCGGCTGGCCGGGATCCCCAGCGGCGAGCCCCTGGCCCAGGTACAGCGCCAGGCCCCGCTGATGCGCGCCAACCTCTTCTATCGCGAACCGCTGGATGACGGCCGCACCCGCCGCGCCATGAACGTCGCCCTGCCGCTATTCGTACCCAGCGCCGACGGCCGCCTGCCCGACCACAACCTCCCGCCGCCTCAGCCACCGGAACAGCGCACCCGCGCCCGACGCAGCGATGAAAAGCTCGAGGACGAGCCCTTCCTGCCCAGCCTGCGGGTGTATCGGTACCGGTAACGCGAAACAGGTGTGCCTGACAGTTGCTGGTGGAGACTCGTCTCCGCCCGGCGAATGGCTGGGTTGCTGCCGCTGCAAGCGACTGATGGGAGCTGGGCTCCGCCCGGCGAATGGCTGGGTTGCTGCCGCTGCAAGCGACTGGTGGGAGCTGGGCTCTGCCCGGCGAATGGCTGGGTTGCTGCCGCTGCAAGCGACTGGTGGGAGCTGGGCTCTGCCCGGCGAATGGCTGGGTTGCTGCCGCTGCAAGCGACTGGTGGGAGCTGGGCTCTGCCCGGCGAATGGCGCCGTAGGCGCCCAGCGGTGTTGCCAACCTACCGAGAGACCCTTTCGCCCCGCAAAGCGTGGCTCCCACCAGAATCAACAGCCTCAGTGGCAACCAGCGACTACCTCACTCTCACACATCAAACTCATCCATTCCGGCATCTGCCTGCTGGCGCACGAGATGAGGAAAGGCTCGAAGCACTGCCCCTGGCATGGATAGGTCATGCAGTTCGCGATGGAGCAGGTTGGCCACCAACCGGGCCTGGGCTTCGTCGCGCAGGCGCTTGGCTGGCTCTCGATCTGGCCGCTGGCTGACGTACCACTTGTGCAGCACGAATGCTCGAGGGTCCACGGTTGCCAAACGTAGCGGCATTCCCCGCTCATCGAAAACGATGGCGTCAAAGTGCGGCGTTGCAATCAGCCACTTCAGCGACTCGATCGTCACGGGAGTCAGATCATCTGCCTGGAGCAGCCTCTCGAAATCATTCATTTCGAGAGGGGGGCTAGCACCCTGCGAGATGAAATCCACGCGATAGCCGGCGTCATTCACCGCACAGAAACTGAAAGTGGAATCGGTGAGACGCTGGAAGGTCCTGTCGCTGTGCCTGAGAACAGAGAGAAGGCTCTCGGGCTTGACCAGCGTGGCGATGCGCACCCCTTGACGAGCATCCATCAAGACGTCGACATCGGCCGTCGCCAGGTGCTCAGGCTCGATCAGCACCCCTGCCCTGGCCTCGTAGGCATAGAGAGCATTGGTACCGATGACCCGAAAGGGAATCCGTTGGCGCTGCAGCGCACGAACGACTCTTGCCGCGGTGACCGGGAAGCGATGGAGACCATTGGCTCGGACATAAGCGGCGTGGGTCTGCAGCTGCGTCTTAAGCGCGGCTTCCCGAGCCTTGTAAGCCGCCTTTTTCTCATCGAATGCCACTTTGATGGCTGCGGTTTCGCTGGAGCGCGGGCCCAGGGAGTGATTCTTGCCGTGAGAATACCCTCGGTAGAGATAGTCCCGGCCGGCGATGTGCTTCCAATGCATCGAGCCCTCTACCTGCCGAGACTGAGCCCTGTGGGCTTCCAACGCCTCGAACAGCTGGCTTGCATTCGTAGCCACCCGGGCCTGCTCCAGTTGGAGCGGCATGTACCCCATGGCATGCCCTCATGCAGTGGTCATGCATGCCATTTTAACTAAACCCACTCACAAATAAAAATGTATTTAGTTAAAGAACCCCGAGCCCCAAGCATAGAGCAAGAAGCCCCCCGTCCAAGCCACTGGCGTGAACGTGGAAAATCCCGGCGAATAGTTGGGTTGCCACCGCTCCAAGCTACCAGTGGGAGCTGGGCTCCGCCCGGCGAATGGCGGCGAAGCCGCCCAGCGGTGTCGACATTCGTCTATTCGCCGAAGCGTCGGACCGCCCGCAGAGCGTGGCTCCCACCAGAATCAACAACCTCGGTGGTAGCAGGCAATTGATGGGAGCTGGGCTCTTCCGGACGATCCTGCAGCCGCGGCATGGCCGCCACTCGCAGGTCGACATAGCGCAAAAGGCCAAGCTGCACGCCCAGAATGGCGAAGCACCACAGAAGCCCCTTGATCATGGCGGATTCCTCTTTGAGGCCGGTGGCCTCGGTACGGTCATGATAGAGCCAGCACAGCGGAATACGTAGATAGCAGCCTAATAGAATTTTCCGATCATGGCGGCAGAAGCTATAGCCTCTCCCCCACCCGTTCGAGGATCTGCCGGCTCACCCGCCCCACCAGTGGCTTCGCCGCCTTGTTCACGGCCTTCTCCACCAGCTTGTTGCGCAGCACATAGGTCAGCGTCAGCGCCACCTCGGTGCCCTCCTTCACCGGCGTCAGCCGATAGCAGCCCTGGTTCTCCACGCCATCCAGCGACTCCCAGGCCAGTATCTCGGGTGAGCGCGACTCGGTGATCGCCACATCGAAGTGCCAGTCGCGACCCACCGCCCGCACATGCCAGCGGTAGCGGTTATCGCCCAGCGATTCGATATCATGGATCAGATCGGAGTAGTCGGCGAAATCCTCGACCCGCTCCAGCAGGGCGAAGACCCGCTCCGGCGGGGCCTTGAGGATCGCGCTGTGTTCAATGGTGGCCATATGGTGTTTCCTGGGCTCGGTGAGACCGGTAGTATTACGGGTTTATCCTGACTCGCATCATCAAGCTAAGGTCAATTGCATGTCCACACCCAAGGTCGGTTTCGTCTCGCTGGGTTGCCCCAAGGCACTAGTGGATTCCGAACGCATCCTCACCCAGCTGCGCACCGAAGGCTACGAGATCGTGCCCAGCTACGACGACGCCGACGTGGTGGTGGTCAATACCTGCGGCTTCATCGACAGCGCCAAGGCGGAATCGCTCGACGCCATCGGCGAGGCGATCGCCGAAAATGGCCGGGTGATCGTTACCGGCTGCATGGGCGTGGAGGAAGGCGCCATCCGCGATATCCACCCCAGCGTACTGGCGGTAACCGGCCCGCAGCAGTACGAGCAGGTAGTGAACGCCGTGCACGACGTGGTGCCGCCGCGCCGGGACCATGACCCGCGCATCGACCTGGTACCACCCCAGGGCGTCAAGCTCACCCCGCGCCACTATGCCTACCTGAAGATCTCCGAGGGCTGCAACCACAGTTGCAGTTTCTGCATCATCCCCAGCATGCGCGGCAAGCTGGTCAGCCGTCCGGTGGGCGAGGTACTCAGCGAAGCCGAGGGGCTTGCCCGCGCCGGCGTCAAGGAGCTGCTGGTGATCTCCCAGGACACCAGCGCCTACGGGGTCGACCTCAAGTACCGCACCGGCTTCTGGAACGGCCGCCCGGTGAAAACCCGCATGACCGAGCTTTGCGAGGCGCTGGCCGAGCTCGGCATCTGGGTGCGCCTGCACTACGTCTACCCCTACCCCCACGTGGACGAACTGATCCCGCTGATGGCCGAGGGTAAGCTGCTGCCCTACCTGGATATTCCCTTCCAGCACGCCAGCCCCAAGGTGCTCAAGGCCATGAAGCGCCCCGCCTTCGAGGACAGGACGCTCGAGCGCATCAAGCGCTGGCGGAAGATCTGCCCGGAGCTCACCATCCGCTCGACCTTTATCGTCGGCTTCCCCGGCGAGACCGAGGAGGACTTCCAGTATCTGCTCGACTGGCTCAGCGAGGCCCAGCTCGACCGCGTCGGCTGCTTCCAGTACTCCCCGGTTAACGGCGCCCCCGCCAACGACCTGGACCTGGAGCCGGTGCCGGACGAGGTCAAGCAGGACCGCTGGGAGCGCTTCATGGCCCACCAGCAGCAGATCTCCGCCGCCCGCCTGCAGGCCAAGGTCGGCCGCGAGATCGAGGTGCTGGTGGACGAGATCACCGACGAGGGCCCCATCGGCCGCAGCGCCGCCGACGCCCCGGAGATCGACGGCATGGTCTTTCTTGACACCTCAGGGCGGGAGAGCGACACCGAGCTCAGCCCCGGACAGATCGTGTGCGCCAGGGTGACCAACGCCGACGAGTATGACCTCTGGGCCGAAGTGGTTTAGCACTGAGGCTGTTTCTTCTGGTGGGAGCCACGCTCTGCGGGGCGAAGGTATCTTGGGGAAAGGGAGTGGTCGCCACCGTGCTATGCTAGCCGCAGCGTCACTACTCCCTGCGCCAGGAGGTTCCGTGCCCGCCACCCGCAAGAAGCTGCCCATCGGCATTCAGACCTTCGCCGACATCATCGAGGGCGGCTACTACTACGTTGACAAGACTCCGCATATTCATCGCCTGGTGGAGGAAGGGAAATACTACTTCCTCTCGCGGCCGCGGCGCTTCGGCAAGAGCCTGCTGGTGGACACCCTGCGCTGCCTCTTCGAAGGCCGCGAAGCCCTGTTTGAAGGCCTGTACATCCAAGACAAGTGGGACTGGCAAGTTCATCATCCCGTCATCCGCCTGAGTTTTGCCGATGGCGTCATCTCTAGCCTTGAGGCACTCGATGCCCATATCCGCCACCAGCTCAGGGCGCACCGGGAGCGTCTCGGCATCGAGCGCGAACCACCTCCGCTGATTTCCAGCGAGTTCTCGGAACTGATCCGCCTCACCCACGAGCAACACGGCCAGCGCGTCGTGATCCTGGTGGATGAGTACGACAAGCCGATCCTCGACAACCTGCTCGCGCCCGAGCGCGCCCGCGAGCTGCGCGAGGGGCTCAAGAACCTCTATAGCGTGCTCAAGGATGCCGACCCGCACCTGGCCTTCGTGCTGCTCACCGGCGTCTCCAAGTTCAGCAAGGTCAGCCTCTTCTCCGGGCTCAATAACCTGCGTGACATCACCCTGAGCGAGCCCTATTCATCGATCTGCGGCTATACCGACGAGGACATCGACAGCGTCTTCGCCCCTGAACTTCAGGAGCTCGACCGCAACGAAATCCGCACCTGGTACAACGGCTACCGCTGGGGTGGCCAGGCCGTCGCTTCCGTCTACAACCCCTTCGATGTGCTGCTGCTGTTCCAGGAGCGAAAGTTCAGCCCCTACTGGTTCGAGAGCGCCACTCCGACGTTCCTGGTCGAGCTGCTCAAGCAGCGTGGCGTCTTTACGCCCCAACTGGAGCAGTGGGAGACCGAGCCTGAGTTGCTGGGCCGTTTCGATGTCGACAATATTGCCACCGAGGCGCTGTTGTTCCAGACCGGCTACCTCACCGTTCAGCAGGTGGAGGAACCTTTACTTGGCTATCGCCTCTACACACTCGGTTTTCCCAACCAGGAAGTTGAGACCAGCCTGAACCAGGCCCTTCTGCCGGCACTGGGCGTTGAAAATGCCCCGCGGGAACGCAAGACGCTGTTCACTCACCTGCGTGCTCACGACCTGGAAGGTTTGGAAACCCACCTCAAGGCGCTCTTCGCCGGCCTGCCCCACGACTGGTACCGCAATAATCCCATCGCAAGATATGAAGGGCACTCTTTCTCACAGGACTATGCCAGCGTCTTCTACAGCCACTTCGCCGCCCTGGGAGTGCGGGTCACGGTGGAAGACGCCAGCCACCGCGGCAGGGTCGACATGGCCGTCGACTTCGCCGGTCATGTTTACCTGTTCGAGTTCAAGGTGGTGGAGCAACTCCCCGAAGGCCGCGCCCTGCAGCAGATCAAGGACAAGGGCTATGCCGACAAGTACCGCGGCCAGGGCAAGGTCATTCACCTCATCGGGGTGGAGTTTTCAAGCGACAAGCGCCAGATCGTGGGGTTCGAGGTAGAAACGGACGCAAGCTGATCGCCACCGCCATGGGCCCTACGGGTGGAAGCCACGCTCCGCGGGCGGTTCGACGTCTAGACGAATAGCGGCGGCACCAGTGCCAGAGGTTGACCACCGCCATGGGCACTACTGGTGGGAGCCACGCTCCGCGGGGCGAACAGCGGTGTTGGTAGCTCAAAAAAGACGTTTTCACATGGAAACGAAAGACATATGAACAAGTCATTGATCGTCGCCACCAGCCGTATCATCAAGCTGGTGGCCAATATCACCAAGGTGCTGAGCTACCCCTTCCACTGGCTGCTGCCCCACAAGCGCTTCACCCTGCCTGAGCGCGCCGCGCCGCTGCTTAAGGGCCGCAAGCCCGGCCCCATCCCGCGCATCATCTGGCAGACCAACTTCACCGACAAGGTGACGCTACCGGTCTATCTCAACTACCTGTTTAACCGGCTGATGGCGCCGCGCTTCGACTACCGCTTCATGATCACCGAGGCACGCCGCGAGTTCATCGCCGAGCACTATCCGGAAGTCCTCCCCCATTACGAGAGACTTCAGATCGGCGCCGCCCAGGCCGACCTCTGGCGCCTGCTGGTGCTGCACCGGTTCGGGGGCGTGTATCTGGATATCGATGCCCACCAGATCTGGCCGCTGGGCAGCGTAATCGGCAAGGAGCGAGAGGAACTGTATGTGACCACCCGTCGGGGTGAGCTCAGCAACTACTTCATCGCCAGCGCGCCGGGCAACCCACACATCAAGGCGTTGATCGACCAAATCATCAACAACATTACCGGCGATACCGTCACCGGTGTATTCGACACCACGGGCCCGGGCGTCTTCAACAAGGTGCTCGACAAGATTGCGGTGCCGACGGTTTCCTACCGCCACGCTGTCCACCAGGGCAGCTTCACCAACGAACACTTCCAGTACGTCGACAAAGCAGAAGGGAAATGGACTCGCCAGCAGCACAACACTGCAGTTGTCAAAGACGCTCCACCCCAGACTCCATCCACAGAGATTCGAAGCTAGAGGCCTTCGGGCTCCTGAAGAAACTGATCGGCTACGTTCTCGGGGCGGAAATCATCCAGCCAGGCCTCATCGATCTGGGGCTTTGCGCCCTGAAAGGTGATTTCGGCAGACAACATGCCCCGCCTTGAGGTCAGCCGAAGATCCACCAGCTAGTTATATGCATTTCCAAGAAGACTATTTTTGTTCACTCACCATAGACTTGGTTTTCCAAGTTAAGGACAGGACAGCGAAGTTGACCTGCATGAATCCGTACCATGCGGCAATTAACTCTTTTTGCAATGCCACCTCTGTCAGGCAGTATATGATAAAACCTAAGCTAAATAACGCTCCAGCCTGCGCAAAAGGGTTTTCAGGGTTCTTTCGGTGCCAATAGAGAAATCCTGCAAACGGCATGAAGAGATAACAAATTAACGCAATAAAACCTAGTGTGCCACCAGTGGCCAGCACCTCAAAGTATTGGCTATGGGCGTGGCCTCGGTTGATACCAAGCATCCAGTCAGTCAGTTTACCTTCAGCGACTAAAGCTTCAATTTTCTCCTCGCGCTCTGGATACGTTAGTCCCACGCTAGGCCTTTCCTTGTAAGCTTCTACGGCGGCAGTCCAGAGCTGTATGCGCCCCCCAGTGGAAATAGCAGCTTCGAGTTGGCCGTGCTGAATGTGGCGGAACTCAGTAATGGTAAAGTCTATGCGCTCCTTGACTTTTGGGATTGTGAAATAGGCAAGCGGTGAAGCGACGACCAAGGCAAGTGCCACTGCAACCAGACGCTTACTTCCGAGGTGTTGTGCATTGAGCAGCATAACTGCCAACAGCAAGATCGGTAGCGCTAGCAGTACGCCGCGAGTGGCGGAAAAGAGCATGGCTAGAAAGGCACCTAGCACCCCCACAGCCAACAGCCAGCGACGTTGAGATCCGCGCATCATGGCTAGACAGATCAGCATCAAGCTGCAAGCCAAGTAGGCAAAATTAAGGTAAAACATGAATCCATCGGCACGCGGCACGCCACCTACCAAGGCTTGATAGGAAGCTACTGCACCAGCACCGATTGCGCCAACTGACGCCCCCCACTCCAACACATTGCGATAGTGGCGAAGATCAAGCATAGCACAGGCATGGCGAAGCATGAGATAAATTGGTATGGATGCAGCAACGTGCAAAGGCGCACTGAGATAGCGTGATGAGTAGTCGTCCAACACAAAGGGCACTAGCCGTCCGACGAGGTAACTTAACAACAAAAACACTATTAGCCAGTCAAGCATAGCAAGTTGTAGCGTACTGCGTTGAGCAAACAGGTATGCTACCGAATAGAGCATGATAAGGCCAACAAACAGAGTAGCGGGAACAGGAGTTGCGATGAGTACGACAAGGGTAGCGAAAAGAGCGAAGGCATTGAATTGTACGGCGCGGCTTGGCGAAAACATTGAATCCATCCGACAATCTTGAAAGACCGATACTGCATTATGAGACGACACGTTTGACTCCGAATTCCACATCCTTCATAGAATAACTTCTTGGTTAGGTTGGGAGACTAGCCAGCCCTAAAAAAAATTCACTTAACCACCACTTATGTGACAAGAAAACAGCCTTAGTTTCGTCGCTACTAATAAGCATTTTTATTAACAAAACCCTTGAGGATTGTCAAGAAAATAATACGAAAGTCCAGCCAAATAGACCAATTGTCAATGTACCACAGATCGTACTCAACCCGTTTCTCCATCTTTTCCAAGGTGTCGGTTTCGCCACGAAATCCATTAACTTGCGCCCATCCTGTAATACCTGGCTTCACCTTGTGGCGCCTCATGTAGGACTCCACCATATCTTGGTAGTACTCGTTGTGGGCCAAAGCATGAGGGCGTGGCCCAACGATAGACATTCGCCCCTGCAATACATTAAAAAACTGGGGAAGTTCATCGAGTGATGTCCGTCGCAAGAAAGCTCCTATCGGAGTGATACGGCTATCCCCCTTAGTGGCCTGTGTGACTTGGCTATCTTTTTCATTATGTACGCGCATAGAGCGAAATTTGTAAACCCTGAACTGCTTTCCGTTAGCACCAGTTCGATACTGCTTGAACAACACTGGCCCAGGAGATGTCAACTTTATGGCGACGGCTATTGCAAGGCAAACAGGCAGTATCAAGAGACTGATGAGTCCACCAACGACGATATCTTCTGTGCGCTTAATTATCCTCGCCATGCCATCCATGGGCGTTACGCTCAGGTCAATGGCATAGTGTCCAGCCACCTCACTAATCTGATGATTGAGCAGTAGCATGTCCCGAAAATCAGGTATAAAGCGAACCTCAGCCGTATGATTACGTAACGCATAGAAAATTGAGCGAACCACACTACCCATTTCCAAGGGTAGGCAGATCCACACTTCACGAGCATCCGATGACGTGACACGCCGCACCAGGCGTTCTAAAAAGGCTTCATTGGGAATATCAATTAGCCGCTCAACTCCCGCAATGGAATAACCCTCACCCGGAGAAGCACGCATGCCCCTGGCAATATTGATGAGATGATTACCCGGGCCAACTAGAAACACGGAACGTCTTGCCCTGCCCTTCAACCGCACTTGGCGTAGCACAAGCTGAGCAAGTACCCTTACCCCGCCAGCCATCATTAGAGAAAATACAAGCGACATCCCCACCCAAAGCCTGGAGTATCGCTCAGCAGCATCCGCAAAGTAAATGATGGACGTTGCCAGGATGCCCACGATCAACCAAACCATAACCAGCCTGGCGAGCAGGGTCGAGATACGCGTTACCCGCCACCGGACATAAGCGCCAAGCAGGCTGTTCAGCAGCAGGACAAACAGTGAGATTATCGCAATAGCGAGAACAAAACGTTCATGAAGGTGAAAACTTTCGAAACGCAGCCAATACGCCAGCAGGCTTCCCGCCACAACGGAAAGTAAATCGATGATCGGTACGATCAACTGCGCCGGGTATCGCTCAGTCAGTCCTTTGGTATTTCTCGACATAGTCGATTCCATAGTGGGCTTGATATGGCGGCAGGCAATCAGGGCGTTTCCTGTGTACCCAACTCATCCAGTACATTCCGCAGTTCCTCCCGCCAGTCAAGCGGAGCCATACTGAACGTATGATTCAAGAGGCTAGAATCCAAAACTGACCAAGCGGGACGATTCGCTGGGGTGGGATAGTCCACTGTTCCAATCGCATTGAGAAATGGTTTCTGATGGATATACCCCCGTTCAAAGGCAACCTCAAAGACCGCCTCGGCGAAGTCGTACCATGTACAGTGCGGAGTGCCTGCAAAGTGATACACCCCCCACTCGAGTTCGCCCTGATCACGATAAAGGACCGCTAGCGCCCATAGCGCGCGAGCGATGCTGGCGGCGCTCGTGGGACAACCATACTGATCCGCCACAACCGAGAGTTCTTCACGCTCACGACCGAGGCGCAACATCGTCTTCACAAAGTTATTGCCATGGCTACCGAACACCCAGCTCGTCCGCAAGATGATGTTCCTGGGCAGTGCCTCTGCCAGCGCCTGCTCGCCGGCAAGTTTGCTAGCTCCATACACGCCCGTCGGACATGGTGTATCCTCTTCCAGGTAAGCGGTGCTGGCGTTACCGTCGAACACATAGTCGGTCGAAATATGCAAGAGCGGTACGCCGGCACTTGCAGCCGCTTGGGCAAGGTGCCTTACACCCTTGTCATTGACGGCATAGGCTCGCTCGGGTTCCTGTTCGGCCCTGTCCACGGCGGTATAGGCCGCCGCATTGATGACAATGCCTGGATGGTACTGCTCGACTTTGGCCTGAACGTCAGCGCCGCGGGTAATATCAAGCTCTGCAGAGCTCAGGCCAATTACCTCCATCCCTTCAGGTGCCAGGCGCACCAGTTCGTGACCTACCTGGCCGTTGGCTCCGGTTATCAATACTCGCATATCAGCACCCCTTTGCCAGCAACTCGTCCAGGCTTGGGTTGGCCTGATCCTTTTCCGACAGCTTAGGCTCGCTAACCGGCCATACAATACCAATATCCGGGTCATTCCAGATCAAGCCGGCTTCATCCTTGGCATGGTAGAAGTCAGTACATTTATACTGAAAATCTGCCACTTCGCTGAGCACACAAAAACCATGCGCATAGCCCGGCGGAATCCACAACTGGCGGTGGTTGTCATCGCTCAGTTCAACGCCCACATACTGGCCACAGGTGGGTGAGTCTGGGTTGATATCGACAGCAACGTCATACACTGCCCCACGGCTACAGCTGACTAGCTTGCCTTGGGGTCGCGTCTTCTGAAAATGCAGCCCGCGTAGCACACCTCGCTCCGACCGTGAGTGATTATCCTGTACAAAAGGCAGGTCGATACCCGCTTCGCGGTATCGTTCGAGCTGAAAGGTTTCCAGAAAGAAGCCACGATGGTCACCAAACACCTTGGGTTCGATGATCAATACGCCTGGAAGCGCGGTTTGTATAACGTTCACTCACCCACCTCCGTACCCAGCAGACGCAGCAGATACTGCCCGTAGCCCGTCTTGCTCAACGCCTTGGCCTGCTGTGTAAGCTTCGCCTCCGAAAGCCAGCCTTGGCGCCACGCGATCTCCTCAAGGCAGGCGACTTTCAAGCCCTGCCGGTGCTCGATAGTCTGCACGTACTGGGAGGCTTCAAGTAGGCTGTCATGGGTGCCGGTGTCAAGCCAGGCAAAGCCCCGCCCCAGACGCTCTACTCGCAGGTCGCCACGCTTCAGGTAGGCATTGTTCACGCTGGTGATCTCCAGTTCGCCGCGCTCGGAAGGTGTAACCGCCTTAGCAATCTCGACCACATCATTATCGTAGAAGTACAACCCCGTGACTGCATAGGAGGACTTGGGATGCTTGGGCTTCTCTTCAATGGAAACTGCCGTTCCGTTCTGGTCGAACTCCACTACACCGAAGCGTTCGGGGTCCGTCACCCAATAACCAAAAACTGTCGCACCGCTTTCCCTGCCCACCGCACGCTTAAGCTGCTCGGAGAAGTGCTGACCATGAAATATGTTGTCGCCCAACACCAGGCACACAGAATCATCACCGATGAACTCCTCGCCGATAATAAACGCCTGAGCCAGGCCGTCCGGGGAGGGCTGGTCGGCATAGCTCAGCGACAGACCGAAATCAGCGCCATCGCCTAGCAGTTTGCGGAAATTGGGTAGGTCCTCTGGCGTGGAGATGACCAGAATCTCGCGGATGCCAGCCAGCATTAGCACCGAAAGCGGATAGTAGATCATCGGCTTGTCGTAGATAGGCAATAGCTGTTTTGACACGCCACGGGTGATGGGGTGCAGCCGAGTTCCCGAACCACCAGCCAGAATAATACCTTTCATGCTTGCTCTCCCAGTCGTCCCAGTTGATACTCTCCGCTAAGCACGCGCTCCCACCATTCGCGGTTCTCAAGATACCAAAGCACCGTCTTGCGAACGCCGCTCTCAAAGGTTTCCTCAGGCTTCCAGCCAAGCTCTCTCTCGATCTTTCCGGCATCGATGGCATAGCGCACATCGTGGCCGGGGCGATCCGCGACAAAGGTGATCAGCTCTTCAAAGCGGGCAACCCCGGCAGGCTTTTTGTCAGCAGCCAGTTCCTCAAGCAAGGCACAGAGCGTCTTCACTACTTCAATATTTTTCTTTTCGTTATGGCCGCCAATATTGTAGGTCACCCCTACCTTGCCCTCGGCGACCACTTTGACCAGCGCACGAGCATGGTCTTCCACATAGAGCCAATCCCGAATCTGAGAGCCATCGCCATAGACCGGCAGGGGCTTGCCGGCCAAGGCGTTTAGAATTATATGTGGTATCAATTTTTCCGGGAAGTGATAAGGCCCGTAGTTATTAGAGCAGTTAGTGATCAGTGTAGGAAAACCATATGTTCGCTGCCAGGCACGCACGAGATGATCAGAACTGGCCTTGGAGGCGGAATAAGGCGAACTTGGTGCATAGGATGTGGTTTCGGTGAAGAGGTCTTCCGTTCCCTCCAGATCGCCATACACCTCATCGGTCGAGACGTGGTGAAAGCGAAACCGTTCCTTCTCCTCGCCCTCCAAGTCGTTCCAATAGCGGCGTGCCTCCTCCAGCAGGGTATAGGTGCCGACAATATTGGTCTCGATAAAGGCCGCCGGCCCATCGATGGAGCGGTCAACATGGCTTTCCGCTGCCAGATGCATAACATGGGTAGGTTTGAACTCGGAAAAGACACGGCCCAGTTCTGCCGCATTACAAATATCCACCTGATAGAAGTGATAGCGTGGAAAATCAACCATCGATGCCAGGGATTCCAAATTGCCTGCATACGTCAATTTATCGAGATTGGCGACCTCATGGCTAGTATTTTCGATGAGGTGTCGAATAACGGCAGAACCGATGAAACCCGCCCCACCCGTAACCAATATACGCATTATTTCCTCTCCGAGAAGTCGCTATCCCAATAACGTTTATGCATACTCAAATTTTTCTTCAAGTTGATTGACAGCCTATACTCTTGCTGACCCAACTTGTAGGCTAAAAGCTTAGAAGCATTCCTTACGATGGCAGAAGGCCACATATAAAATCGTGATAATCCGAGGTAGTTTAACTCTGACTTTACATACCGAAACCCTTCTCCACCCGCCCCCCCGAAGTGTTGGCGAATCCAAGCTTCACGCACATGGAAAACACCTTGGTCGAAATAGCGGAGAAACTCTTCCTTCAGGGTATAGTTATGCGAATGCCTGCATTGAGCGTTACCAGCGTATGCTACTTTCCAGCCAGTCAGAAGCATTCTAGCAGCAACATACATATCCTCCGAAAGGATGACATGCTTCGGAAAACCGCCCACTCGCAGCAAAGCTTCTCGGCGATAAGCGGAGAAGGAGTTGGATATAAAGGGTGTCTTTATGCCCAACATGGGAGCATCCGCGAGCGACTTCACTTTTGACTCCGCAGGATAGTTAAACTGTCTAGCATGTTCAGCTAAAGGATTGGCATCAATATGGGGAAGTTGTCTGCCACATACGGCTCCCACACATTCATCGGAAAAAGGGGCAACCAAGTTTTCAATTGCATGGACATCCTCAAGATAAGCATCTTGAGTAAGAAAAACATACACATCATACCCCGGGTTCAGCTCAACCATCATCTGTCGTGTACCACCATGGTTAAACTCACTACCAGGTATAGTTATTACATTTTTCACTCGGGACCGGGCGAGGCCTCCTGTTCCATCAGTTGAACTGGAGTCAACAATGAACAGGTCCAAAGGTACAGATTGTTGGTCAATTGAATCTAATAGGCGCTTCAAATCATCTCGACCATTATAGGTAGGAATAATACAGGCGACCGTTAACCCCTGACCATCTTCGAAATTACTAGACATATGCTCTCGATACAGTTAGCAAAACCCTATCCCCGCAAAGGAAAATCGTTACACACAACAAATTAAACCACAAGGACATGACAGCCAAAACCTAAAATTTGCAAATGGGTTTCCGCCTTAATGGAAAGGATTTACGTAACTCAAGAAGCTTCAGAAAGCCCTTATTACAAGAAAACATCACCAGACATCAAGTAGCATTATATACATACATACAAGCCTACCGTCCTTAACTTTCCACTCATCTTCAACCGATGCTTAAGGCAAAACATCTTCCTAGAAAAAAATTTTTTTTCAGAAACTTTTGAAAACTCAACCAAAAACTCATATCGCTCAGCAGGGAGTCGGCTCTTATATTGAAAAGCAAAACTTCCTGCCTGGCATTGACTCTTTTTAAGACTATGACTTATACTACCAGCCTGATTGATAAAGCGATCAATCGCTCCAAAAACACTGTAGTCCGAAGCTCCTAGCACATTGCTAGAATGCTGTCTGTATGAAAGCAATGGTTTATCTAAATAAGCTATTTTCCCAAAAGCACATGCGACCATCATGATCCAATGATCATGCATCCGAGCATTTTCAGGTATGGGGCTTGCGAGCTCCAGTAACGCTTTATTAAACAAGAAGGTACAGCCTTGACCTACATTCTGTATGGTCAACTTACTAAATTCATATATATTGCTGGGATTTAGTCCTTCGGCAGCCATGAAGGATGGAGCGAAAGTGTTTAAATTCTCATCCACCAACCTCGAGTCGGAAAATACAAGAAGAGGAATTTCTTGACCATACTGATTCTCCATATCACGAAGCTTGGATAATCCTTCGGCTAGCTTGCACTCATCCCATAGATCATCTTGATCAGAAAAAGCGTAGTATTTATCATCCAAGGTCAGTGCATGGTCAACCAGACGTGAAAAGTTTTGGCATGCCCCACCAGACGGCTTCTGGTTGCAATTAACACGAACCGACTCGCCCGCGATATTTACCAGTATTCTCTCGGTACCATCATCACTCGGATCTAAACCAATCTCAATAGACACGGGGATACTCACAACAGAAGAGAGAATCGATGAGATTTGCTCTTCGATATATCTTGAACCGTTATATGCTGCCAGCAGCACAGCGATACTCTCTTTCATTTTCCCAACTCCCCACCCCCTGAATCATTAGAAAAAATAGCACAGCACCAAGATAAACTGCCATTTTCCAATCGACAAGCATATTAACCTCGCCCATCACCACAGAAATATACACATAAAAAAACATCTTTAGCAGCAAGATTGCAAACAGGAAATTTTGATCACGCAACGCTTTATAAAGCCCACCACCGAGCGCCCCCACTCCTCCCCCCAAAATAAAAACCACTATTGGAGCTGAATAAAATCCAAAGAAGTAGCTTATATTTGCGGGATAAGGTGCTGTAAAAGTAGCACCTCCTTCAAGGAAGCGATCAACCACCTCTTGAGGTGCCACCAGATACATTAGATAACTCATTCCCGATTCAGTTGCATTGCCAAATCCAAAAAAACTCGCAATGATGTCTTCTTTACTAGGAGAGGCCACCGAGGCTACTTGATCAAGAGAAAAAAGCATCTGCCCCTGAAGCGCAAGGCGCGTCTCAAACATCTCAAGAAACCTAGAACCATAGATGCTATAATAGTTTAGCAATACCAGCATAGCTGCAAATAAAATAAATATCGCGCCAAACACGAAATGGCGTGATGATAAGCTTTTTTCAGAAACAACAAAATAAGGGAGACAATAGAAGAACAACAAAATCAACAACCCAGAGAATTTTTCTCCTCCAAGAACAAGTAACACCATGGCAAACACAAGCCAACCTAAGGAAAATTTAGCTCGCAACCGACCTGTTTCACGTGCATAGGATATCGCAAAACCTATAACATATACTAATGAACTAACGTAACCATAGCCCGAGGGGGCAACATTTTTTCTGTAAGAAAAGCGATCCATGCCCATTGTAAGCGGGCTACCATATCTGATGACAATATACGACATATATATAACAAGCAGAAACCCAAGAAACACCATAACTTTAATGGTCAACCCGTCAACAACAGCCAATCTTCTTGAGGTTCTTTTAAACAGCAGCCCATGAGCGTTGAAGAACAACAAAACACCGCACATAAATATTGCTATTAGCAAAGCATTCCTGGCTGCAGCTCCGGTTATCTCAGCATGCTCTCCCACCTCACTCAAATATGAGGATAAAAATTCTATCATTCCATTTGAGACAACAGCAAACACCAAGCCGAAAAAATAGAGAAAGAATATCCAAACCTGGGCGATTGTGGACGGAAGAACAAGGATAACTACTATCAAGTAAAACAGTGCTAGCAAATTTAGCCCAGCGCCATGGTAAAAAATGGCAAAATAATAAAACACCACAGAAACAAGCGCAAATATGGATATGATAGTCTGTTTTTCGTATATCCTGCCCATTGCTTACCCCTCATCAACTGCCATATAAAAACGGCGATGAAGCGGCAAGGGGCGACTTAATGCATATGTTCGATCTGTTTCCATTGATTTTTCAAGAGCGTTCTCAAACTCCTCAGCATCAACGTCTAGCGAGACAACTTCACTAAATTCGGAGGAAAGCCTGTCCGCATCAAACTCAGGATCGACCAATTGAACAGCAATTCGCCCTGAAACTGCAGCTTCTACCAATGCAGTTGAAGTGATTGATATAAAAGCATCGTAGTTTTCGAGTGCATCCGACATCGAAATATCAACAACATTCGAAAAATTTTTTAAGTAATCACTGCCCCGCTCCCAGGGATGAGGTTTAAAACAAACCTGATACCCTTTTCCATGCAGAATATTTGTGACTTTATCTAAAATTTTCAGATACTTTTCTTCTCTACCTTTCCCGTACTTTCCCCATGGCTGACCAATCAGACAAACCTTACGAGATCCGGGAGGTGAAAGTGGTCTTGCTGGCTTATATGGCGAAGAGTGAAAACCCATTACCTCTATCTTTCCTGCATCCATCCCTTTGTCTATAAGTAGCTGCTTTTGATTCTGATTGATCACGAAGAACCGGTCTGAAAACCATCCATCGAATATGTCACCAGGCGATTTGCTCTGGAATATACCATGCTGAATGCAAATACTTTTCGTAACGCCTGCCTTACGCGCAGAAATTATTGCTAGTCGCTGAGCAGGCAATGAATCATTATCTACAATAAAGACTGCATCTTTATGGGAGCATTTTTTAATCTTTGATCCAAGTGATGTGATAATGCAAGAAAGGCGAGTATCGATACCCACCATCCTTCCGGATCTCATCCCTTCGTACAGCGGCGCCCACAACCTTGCTTCTGGAATAAAATAGAGCTTGTTCTTAAGGCAAAAGATAACCTGCCTTGGTCCACCTACGACACATATCTCGTGCTGTGGGAGAGTGAGAATAAGCTCCTCAAATTTAGTGCCCCAGAAAAAATATTTAATTGAATTTTTTCGAGGCCTTATAAAGAGTGCCAAAGAATTGACAATAGCTCTGAGTATCACATTAGACCATGTAGCATTTCTCTTGTACATGGCCATAATCGAATCACGAAACCCCTTCTCTTTGGCATCTCGCTTAGCCACATATTCGAAAATGTCTCGAAAGCTCTCTTGTGGGACTTCCATGCCGTGATTTTTCATATTACTGATTATCTTTTATAATTTCGCCTGGAACGGCAGTGTTATTTAAAACATCATTTATCACTCTCTTCCCTATAAGATTTCTTAGATATTTTGGTGCCAGCCCATACCCCGGCCTTACGCTCCTCACCGCATCCTCGGTAATCACCTCCCCCGCCTTCAAGTCCTTGACGAAGTACAGCGAGCGCCGGAACTGCACATTGCCCTGCTCGCTGGACTTACGGCCGTAGTCGACCTTACCCAGCGCTTGCCAGGCGGTCTTGGCATCGCGACAAAGGGCGGTGAGCTCCGCCGGTTCCAGGGAGAAGCTGTCGTCGGGGCCACCACCGTTGCGGTCCAGGGTGAAATGTTTCTCGATCAGGCTGGCACCCAGCGCGACGCTGGTGATGGCGGTGGTGTTGTCGATGGTGTGATCAGAGAGCCCGGTCACCAGGCCGAAGCGCTCGATCATGTCGGGGATGGTGCGCAGGTTGTAGTCTTCCGCCGGGGCGGGGTAGCCGCTGACGCAGTGCAGGATCGCGAGTTGTTCACAGCCGGCGCCGCGGGCGGCGTCAATGGCTTCCTGGATCTCCTCGGCGTCGGCCATGCCGGTGGAGATGATCATCGGCTTGCCGGTCCGGGCCACGTACTCGATCAGCGGCAGATCGACCGCTTCGAAGGAGGCGATCTTGTAGGCCGGGGCCCCCAGTTCTTCGAGCAGGTCCACGGCGGTGGTGTCGAAGGGGGAGCTGAAGATGGTGATACCGAGCTTGCGGGCGTGGTCGAAGAGCGGCCGGTGCCACTCCCAGGGCATATGGGCCTCTTCGTAGAGTTCGTAGAGGGTGCGCCCGTCCCACAATCCGCCCTTGATCTTGAAGTCGTCGCTGTCGCAATCCAGGGTGATGGTGTCGGGGCGGTAGGTCTGTAGCTTGACGGCATCGGCGCCGGCCTTGGCGGCCTCTTCAATGATGCGCATGGCCGTTTCCAGCTTGCCGTTATGATTGGCGGAGAGCTCGGCAATGATATAGGGGGAGTGACCGTCGCCGATGCGGCGGCCGGCAATCTCGATCCAGGGCGGTGTCATACGGAGTTGGCTCCTTGTGAGGCGCGCCATTCATCGACCAACAGGCCGAAGCCGATCACGTCGTGGTAGGCGGTACCGTCATGGAAATGATGGCGCAGCGTGGCTTCGCGGCGAAAGCCGAGGCGCTCATGAAAGCGCAGGGATCGGTGATTCTCGGCCAGCACCTCACCGCAGAGCTTGTGAAGCCCGAGGGTCACGAAGGCATACGCCAGGGTGCACTGGCCCAATCCCTGACCGCTGCCGCGGGGCGCGTCCGGGGCGAGATAGAAGCCCCATTCGGCACGCCCGGCCTGTTCGTCTACCACAGTGAGGTTGACGAATCCCAGAGGAATCATGTCCTGCTCATAGATCAGCAGGTGGCGCTGAGGGTCCTGGCTAGCACGCGTGAACCAGTCGCGGTGTTCGTCCAGGGTGATCAGCCGCTGGGTATACATGTGGCGGCGCACGTCGGGGTGATTGCGCCAGGCCAATACGTGGGGGAGGTCTTCGCTCACCATGGGCCGGAGGCGTTTGTCAGGCGACATCATAGGATGGCGGCCTCGCTGACATCATGCATCTCTCTCAGGAGGCGAGACACTCCCTGGCCGTCGACCAGGCGGGCGGTGCGCTCGCTCATGGCCTTCAGTGATGTGGCGGTGCTCAACACCGCGAGATGTGATGCCAGGGACGGCGCCAGATCCGAGAGGTCCAGCGTGGCAGAGGCGCCTCTTCGCGCCAACTCGGTGGCAATCTCGCGTTGATTGTCTGCCAGGACCACCATCAGGGTGGGCAGGCCCAGGCAGCAGCGCTCCCAGGAGGTACTGCCAGCGGCACCGATGGCCAGGTCCGCCTCGGCCATGCGTCTTGCCATATCGTTGACGTTGACGACGACCTCGGTGGGCCTGGGCATGTCCTCGGCCTTGGCGGAGACGTCGTCCCGCCAGGGGGCGGCGGCGCCCATCACCACGCTGATCTCGAGATCCTCGGGCAGATCGCAGGCCTTCAGGGCGTCAAGCACCTGGCCGGTGGCATTGTCCTTGTCGACGCCGCCCAGGCTGATCAGCAGCCGCTTGAGTCGAGGCTGGCGGGCACGTCGCGCCAGGCTAGCCTCCCGCCACTGCACGAACTCCGGGCGCAGCAACGCATAGCGGGGGCCGGCCAGCACCTGGCAGTGGCCGGGCACCCGGCCGCAGTAGTCATCTGCCTGCCTGCCCAGGTTCTGGTCCAGCAGCAGATCGGCGGCGTGCTGGCGATCCGCCAGGTCATCGATCACCAGCAGATGCGGCGTCGGGGCGGTAATGCCGTCCACGACAACCGTTTCCCAGCGGCTATCCAGGGCATAGTGGTCCACCACTAGCCAAGCGGGCGCCAGGCGGGCCAGTACAGCGCGGCAGGCCGCGGCGTCCTGCTCGCCACTGGCACCCAGCCAGTGGGCGTGAGCGAGCCGAGGTTCGGGATCGGATTCGAGTTCAGGTGCGTGATCTCGCAGCGGCAGGCGGTGGACGGTAAGGCCACGCGCCTCTATCGCATCACACAGGTGCCCCGGATGCTCCCTGCAGAGGAAGTAACACTCGGCCCCTTGTGCCTGCAGGGCATCGGCGAGGGTCAGGCAGCGCATGACGTGGCCGCTGCCGATCTCCAGCGAGGCGTCGACTCGAAAGGTGATTACCTGCCCCTGAAGGCGGGACGGTGTGGGCGATACGCTCATGCCAATCCGCCCTGCTGCTGGGCCTGCCAGGCCTTGAACAACCATTCGGCCCGCTGCCAGTCCTCGGGGGTGTCGATATCCTGGACGCGGTGACGCGGGAGCGTGACCGGCACGGCGCGCTCGCTGAAGATCGGCGTGCCGGCGCACCAGGCCGCCGCCCTCCCCCAGTAGAACTGGCCGGCGTCGTGCCAGGCGTCTTCAAGGTCCTGGGATCGGGTCTGAAAGTGTTGCGGCTGGAACATGGCCACGCGCCCCTGAGGCGTCAGCCGCAGCGCGCGCTGAATGGGGAAGGCGTAGCTGGTCACCGAGAAGGCGTAGTCGATGTCGTCACCGCTCTGCAGGGCCCGATACCCGGCCCGCAAGTCCTCGGCCTGCACGAAGGGGGCCGTGGCATAGAGGCAGCAGACCGCTTCCGGGGCTTCGCCCTGCTCGCGCAGCCAGTCGATGGCTTGGGCGATCACCGGGATGGTGCCGGTATGGTCGTCAGCGAGCGCGGCCGGGCGATGAAACGGTACCTCGGCACCCTGCGCCTCGGCGACGGCGGCGATCTCGTCATCGTCGGTGGAGACGATCACTCGCGCAAAGCAGCCGCTGGCCAGCGCCGCTTCGATCGACCAGGCGATCATGGGCTTGCCGGCAAACTCGCGGATGTTCTTGCGCGGAATCCGCTTGCTACCGCCGCGGGCGGGGATCACGGCAATGCCCTTACTCTCAATGGCCTGACTCATGCGTGCCCCAATGCCTGCGTCAGGGCAGCGATGACTGCGTCCTGCTGCGCCGGGGTCATGGTGGGATAGAGCGGCAGGCTGATCGCCTCGGCGTAATAGCGTTCGGCCTCGGGAAAGTCACCATCCCGGAAGCCGAACTGCCGGTAGTAGGGCTGGGTATGAACCGGGATGTAATGCAGGTTCACGCCGATCCCTTGCTCGCGCAGGCGCTCGAACACCGCGCGGTGCGTCACGTTGACCTGATCAAGCATGACGCGAATGACGTAGAGGTGTCGCCCGGAAACGCTGTCCGGGTGCTGCCAGGGGATGGTCACCGGCAAGGTGGCCAGCACGTCATCGTACCGGGCCGCCAGGGCATTGCGCTTGGTCACGTAAGCATCCAGGCGCTCGAGCTGCGCGACGCCCAGGGCGGCCTGTAACTCGGTCATCCGGTAGTTGAAGCCAAGCTCAACCTGCTGGTAGTACCAGGGGCCATCGGCCTCATGGGTCATCAGCGCCGGGTCGCGGGTCACGCCGTGGCTGCGCAGCAGGTCCATGCGGCTGGCCAGGGCGTCGTCGTTGGTCAGCGCCATGCCGCCTTCGGCGGTGGTGATGATCTTCACCGGGTGAAAGCTGAACACGATGATATCGCTGTAGCGGCCGTTGCCGATGTAATCGCCTTGATACTGGCCGCCGATGGCGTGGGAGGCGTCCTCGATGATCCGGAAGCCGTAGCGCTGGCCGAGGGCATGGATCGCCTGCATGTCGCAGGGCTGGCCGCACAGGTGCACCGCCACCACCACCTTGGGCAGACGCCCCTCCCGCTCGGCCTGTTCCAGTTTGGCCGCCAGGGCCGTAGGGCAAAGGTTATAGGTGCGCGGGTCGATATCCACGAAATCGACCTGGGCGCCGCAATACAAGCCGCAGTTGGCTGAGGCCACGAAGGTGATGGGCGAGGTCCACAACCAGTCACCCTCCCCCAAGCCCAGGGCCAGACAGGCGATGTGCAGCGCCGAGGTGGCGCTGTTGACCGCCAGTGCATGGCGAGCGCCCACCTTGGCCGCGACCGCCTGCTCGAAGCGCGGCACCATCGGGCCCTGGGTCAGATAGTCCGACTGCAGCACTTCCAGCACGGCGTCGATATCGGCCTGCCGGATATCCTGGCGTCCGTAGGGAATCATCAGATGGCTCCGATCTTGTCCCAGTTGGTGTCGATCCACGCCTGAAGTTCGGCTTCACTCATCCACTCGGCGTTGTTGTCGCTGGCGTAGACAAAGCCTTCCGGTACCTTCTTGCCATCCTTGATGCGGTTGGCGTCCTGGTCCCAGCTGTTGATGGCCGGCAGGATCTTGTAGTGCTCGGGGTACTCGTAGGTGTAGTAGGCGTCTTCCGCGCCGATCATCTGCTCATGCAGCTTCTCGCCGGGGCGAATGCCGACCTCTTCCTGTTTCGCTCCAGGCGCCACCACGCTCGCCAGGTCCGTGACCTTCATGGAGGGGATCTTCTTGACATAGATCTCGCCGCCTTCCATGTCCTCGAAGGCGTGCCACACCAGCTCCACGCCCTGCTCCAGGCTGATCATGAAGCGGGTCATGCGCGCATCGGTGATTGGCAGCACGCCCTTGTCGCGGATCGACGTGAAGAACGGGATCACCGAACCGCGTGAGCCCATGACGTTCCCGTAGCGTACCACCGCGAAACGAGTGTCATGGCCGCCGGCGTAAGAGTTGCCGGCCACGAACAGCTTGTCGGAGGTCAGCTTGGTGGCACCGTACAGGTTGATCGGGCTGCTGGCCTTGTCGGTGGACAGCGCCACCACCTTCTTGACGCCCTTGTCGATGCAGGCATCGATCAGGTTCATGGCGCCGATGACATTGGTCTTGACGCACTCGAAGGGGTTGTACTCGGCGGTAGGCACGATCTTGGTCGCCGCAGCGTGGACCACAAAGTCCACCCCATCCAGCGCCCGGTAGACCCGCTCGCGGTCGCGCACGTCTCCGATAAAGAAGCGCACGCGGGGGTCTCCCTCGAACTTCTTGGCCATCTCCCACTGTTTCATCTCATCGCGGGAAAAGATGATCACGCGCTTGGGATTGTAGCGCTCCAGCAGCATGGGGATGAAGGTGTGGCCGAAGGAACCGGTACCACCGGTAACCAAGATGGACGCATCATTAAACATAAACAATTTCCTGCCTGATAGCTGTCGAAATCTTTAACTTAGCGTAATGGTTTTTTCATATATAACGCGAGTGAATTTTGAATTTATATTCCCTGCTTCCCCCCCCAGATCAGCCTTGACTTCAGATGCAGATATGCAACTGTTTTATAGACAGCCATGAATGCAAAAGAAATGCAAAGTGCAAGCGGAACCGCATATAGAGGAGAAACCATTCCCAGCGCTGCCGCAGCCACCAAGAACACGAAAAGTGTCAATACATGGCCCGCCACAATGTGCCTATCCTTGGACATAGCATACATACCGTAGTGCGGTACCATACTTATCGAGAACAGAAAAATTCCAGCAAGCAAAAAATACAGAAGCTCAACATTCTGCGAATAAACTTCTTTTTGCAACAGGGAAAGAATCGGGTGAATGAGAACAGCAGCGGAAACGCAAAGCAACAGCGCCACGACAATTGTTTGCTTTAGCAAATCCAGCATACCACCCCTGAATGCTACAGCATCGTTTTCCTTATACGCACTGACAATCTTCGGGTAGAGAAAAACAAACACTCCCGCATCTAAAAACGCGACAACTGTATTGGCAACACCCGCAAACAGTACATATGCTGCTAGAATCTCTGATCCTGAAACACTCTCCACCCAGTAGCGATCAACGGTAAAGACGGCACGAATAGCCAAGGTGGCAATCAGCAACGGCAACGCCACCTTGACACCCTTCTTGATCCACTGCCAATCGATGGTGCTTTTTAAGCATCGCCGGTCGAGTGAGTATAGGGCTGAGAAACCCAAAAGGCATGCCAAGGAAGCACCAGCGGCCCACGCATAAAAAACCAGCTCAATTCCCCTAACGCCTTCCGACTGCCAGAACATAAATGCAACAACAAACGCCCATATCCCGGAGCGCATAAAAAGCACCACACCCGCGAGCAACTGCCGCGACATTGCTACCAGCAAGCGGTTCAATTCTTGGGCAAGATGCTCTAATATCACAAGCAGAAAAAACCAAGGCGCCACCGCCCAAGGCAGCAACTCAAAAACAAATATCAGAAGCAGCAGAGGCAAAACGAGCGCATAAACCAGCCCAAAAAAGACGCTCTGATCTCTTAGCAGCCTAGCCCATTGATCGGACGAACTCCCCAGAAGCTCTCGCGTGCTATAAGAATAGAAATCAAACCCCAACCCAAACAGAGAGTAGGCAATGGTTGCGACCACCAACCCGTAAAGCGCCACATCCATGGGATCAAGAAAATAGGCCAGCACAAAGAGCAGTGAGAATTTTGCCAGAAGTGTCAGCCCACGCAGGCCCAAATTCACCAATCTAACCAAAGGCAAATTATTCAAAACAGGGATCTTTAATCAAAGTTTCCATATTGCCTTTTATCTAGCAAGCCAATCACTCACTCAAACCCAAAGAATCTCAATAGCTACACACCTATCACGACCAAGAGTTGATAGGTGGCATTAAAATTAAACCCGAACCCAAACCAACAAGCCCAGAAACAATAAGCAGGTAATTACCCCATCCCTACTGCGCTTATAACTTGCAGGCTGAACGCGCCCAACTTGTCTGGGTTCAACACCCTCGTCGGCTTACATTCAGACGGATATTATCGGGAAACTGAACAATGCTCTGCCGGCTTGCAATCTGCCGCTTTGTGATCTGGGCCTTTTCATTGATCAGCGCCATGACAGCTAGTATCGCATAGCATATTACCAACTACCCTTTTTGCAAACTGCTTTTAACTGCAAATGCAAACTGAACAAAGAAGGCCACAATTACAGCCAACATACCGCCGAAAACAATGGCTAGCGCCATGATCAGCTTACGACTAGTCCCTGAAGGTTCTAGACTTTGCACAGCCACCTGGATTTTCTGGCCAGGCTGGAGCTGTGCAATTCGATCTTCCAGATTGGCTACTTTTTCTGAGTAACTGCTGACAAGGTCAGCTGCAAAGGGGCTGGTAGACTCTTGGGCCAACTCAAGAGACCGCCTCGCACTGTTCAGCTGGCGTTCCAGGGTTGCCTTTCGCTCTTCGAGAAGAGCCTGCTGCCCTTGCGCTATTTGAACCAATGTTTGTTCATGGAGTGCCTGCACCAGCGCCACATCGCTTTCGGCTGCCTGGGAAGCAAGACGAATAAGAAATGTGTCGTTCGGGTTACTAAGACCCGTTTCAAACGGCAGCGACCTTAGCCCCTCCCCTTCCAGCAGGTTACGTGTAACTGATCCCAGATACAGATTATTGGCTTTGGCTATAGCCGCGGCTGGGCTTTCCAGAGCGTCCTGATCAGCCTTCAATGCTACTCGGTAGAGAGAGACATAATCGTAGGTCTTGGGCGTAAGCAGTGCATAGGCCAAGGCGACAAGCACCACCACTGCGAAGGTAACTGCCATTAGCTTCCAGCGGTTGATCAGGATCTTGGCCAGATCGACCAGAGAGATTTCGTCACTGGCAGAGCTGCGGAGAGCATCAGCTGGCGGGCGAGAGTCGTTGTTTGTCATGAATGAGGCAATGTCCGTATACGTTGATGATTCACAGGCACGCTACCGCCCGGGGATTGTCCCGGGCGCTTTCCCATGCCCTTGATCGATTCGGTGCAGGAAGCTGGCGTGCGTCAGGAGCGCATCAGTAGTTACTGGTACTGAGCTGTGGGAGGCAGTCATCCCTTGCCTAGTCTCCTGCTGGTCGTGAGCCAGCTTCCCTGCGGTGTCTTGTATGTATCGTAAGGTCGGCCATTCTACTTCAGGGCTGTTGAGGGCTCTACCTCTCTTACAAATTTTGACTATGGGAGTGATAGGTGTGGCTGGGTTGCTGGGGAGGCCTTCGGCCTCCATTCGCCGGGCGGAGCCCAGCTCCCACCAGTGGTATCCAGCCTTGGTGGTTGCCTCCATTCGCCCCGCGGAGCGTAGCTCCCACCAGTGGTATCCAGCCTTGGTGGTTGCCTCCATTCGCCCCGCGGAGCGTGGCTCCCACCAGTAGCTTCAAGCCTCAGTGGCAGCTTGATTACCCATCAGGCATCGGCGTTGGCGGGGTGTGGATGGGTGCGGTCGAGCAGGCTGCGCCAGCGGGCGATGATCGGGGCGTCGGAGTGGCTGACCTCGGCGAGCAGGCGGCGGAATTCCTGGCGGGCCTTGTCGTCGGCGGGGTCGATCAGGGTGAGCCACAGTTCCAGGCCGTTGATCTGCTGGTGCAGGTTGCCGTCTTCACGCGCCTGCTGCTGGGCGATCTCGATCAGGGCGACGACCTCCTCCCGCGGGTGGCCGAGACGGTGGCGCACCCGGGCCAGGTGCACGGCGAGTTCGGGCACGAACAGGGTGGTCTTCTCCCTGGCGAGCATCAGCGCCTGGTCCAGGTAGTCCTCGGCACGGCCGAATTCGCCGAGCGCGATGCAGGCGTCCACAAACCACAGCGAGGGGCGGCTGTAGGGGTCGCGGCCGGTGAGCTCGGCGAGCTCCTCCTGGGCCTGCTCCACCTGGGTCAGGCCCTCCCGGTCGCCGGCTATGGCGCGCTGCCAGCCGAGCACCCCGCGGGCGGCCATCTGCCACAGGTGCAGGTCCTGGGTGCCAGTGAGCTCATAGGCGCGCTCGGCGCGGGTGGCGGCCAGGTGCACGTGACCGAGCTGGCGGTAGAGGGAGGCGGCATACATCAGCGCCATGGCCAGGCTGCCGGGGTGGCCGATCTTCTCGGCCAGGCGGATAGCGGATTCCACCTGGGTCTCGGCACGGCGGTAGTCGCCGCGCAGG
The DNA here is from genome assembly GCF_047795635.1 of Halomonas sp. HK25. Classification (GTDB taxonomy): domain Bacteria; phylum Pseudomonadota; class Gammaproteobacteria; order Pseudomonadales; family Halomonadaceae; genus Halomonas. The sequence continues at coordinate 2,300,063 of NZ_CP181044.1, forward strand.
CAGAGCGCCCAGCCCTGGAAACAGGCGGCGGCCACCTGAGGATGATCCGAGAAGGGCAGCCACTCGATCATCATCGGCGATTCAAGTGGGTTGATCTCCTCCAGGTGGTCGTTAGCACGCTGGATGCGCCCGGCCCAGTATTCGCAGCTCGCGCGGGCGTACTCGGCCAGGCGGCGGTAGCGCGGGTCCTCCATGCGCTCGGCCAGGCCGGCCAGCTTTGATGCGAGATGGAAGGCGTCGGCGTGGGCGTGGCGTTGGCTGCAGCCCACCCACAGGCCCCACTTGACCAGAAAGGCCTGCTCCAGGTCGGCGGGCTCGCCCTCCTCTCCGTCCAGCTGCGTGACCTGCCTGAGCAGTTCCCGGGCGCGCACAAAGCTCTCGTGGGCGGTGGGCGAGCCGTGGCCCTCCAGGGCGAAGGCGGCCTGGCCGCGCACGGTGAGCAGGCTGATCTCGCGTTCGGTCTGATCTTCCACCTGACGCAGGCTGACCAGGCCGAGATCGGCCATCTTCAGCGCGGTGCGGTTGGCGCTCACCTTAAGCGCCTCGCGGGCGGCCAGCTCGTAGTAGCGGGCGCCGCGGGCGTAGTGGCCGCTGCGCCGCAGGTGGGTGGCGAAGTCGCCCGGGTGGCGGCTGATCCACATCGGGAAGCGCTCCTCGATCAGCTCGACCACCTGGCGGTGGATCGCCGTGCGCACGTCCCGCGGGCAGGAAAGGTAGGCGGCCTCCTGCAGCAGCTGGTGGGTGAACTGGTACTCGCGGCCGTCCTCATCGCCCTCCACCGGCTCGATGATCTCCAGGCGGCGCATCTGCTCCAGGGCCTGACTCAGGCGCAGCTTCTCCCAGCCGCTGCACTCGGCCAGGAAGTCGAAGCGGAAGCGCCGGCCGAGCACCGCGGCGGCGTGGGCCACCTCGCGGTCGGCATCGAGCTGGTCGATGCGGCTGGCCAGCAGGCCGAGCAGGCCGTGGGGCAGCTCGTCCAGGTGCACGCTGCGCCCCTCGCGGCGGTCCATGTCCACCCGGCGGCAGATCTCCTGCAGGTAGAGGGGCACGCCGTCGCAGCGCTCGATGATCTGGCCGCGCAGCCGCGGGCTCAGGTGAATGCGGTAGCGCCGTGCCAGCTGCGAGAGCAGCCGCGACGACTGCAAGGCATCGAGCCGGCCCAGGGTGATCTGCTGGTCCCAGTGCAGCCGCGCCGGCAGCGCCTCGCGACCGTGGTGGCTGGCCACCAGCATGAAGCCACAGTTGATCGGCAGGCGCGCCTGCAGGCCGGCCAGCAGCTTGAAGCTGGGCTCGTCGAGCCACTGCAGGTCGTCGATCATCACCACCAGGGTGCGCTCGGCGGCAAACGCCGTGATCAGGCGCTGCAGCAGCCCCACCACCAGTTCCACGGCTTCGCCGCTCTGGGTGAGCACGGCCACCTCGTGGGGCTCGCGGGCGCCCAGCGCCTCTTCCAGCAGCTGCTGGCGGGGCTCGTCGAGGTCGGGCAGCGCCAGGGTCTCGCGCAGGCCGGCCAGGGCCTCGGGGGTGAGCGGGCCATTCAGGCGCCAGCGCAGCAGCTGGCGGGCCACGCCGTAGGGCTCCTGCACCGAGAGCCGGGTGGTGGGTTGCCAGCAGATGGCGGCATCGCGGCTCTGTTCGAGCTGGCGAAAGCCGACCATCAGCGCCGACTTGCCCATACCGGAGGGGCCGCGCACCAGCACGCTCTGGCGCAGGCCGATGCCGGCCCGGGCCAGGGCGTCGCGCAGGGTGCGCAGCTGGGTCTCGCGCCCCACCAGGCTGGGCGGCAGCGCCTCGCGGCCGCCCTCGTTGGCGCCGAGGACCAGCGCGCGCAGGCGCACCCGGCCGTCGCTGGCCACCAGCCGCGAGCTGAGCCGCGGCTGCAGGTCGAGCGCCGGCGGCATGTGCTGGCTGGCCTCCTGGGAGATCACCAGCTCGCTGCCCTCGGCGGCGGCCATCAGCTCGAGCGAGCCCTGGGTGACCTGGCCCAGCGGGTCGACCAGGCCGCGCTCCGGCAGGTAGACCACCCGGCCGCTGTTGAGGCCGGCGGCGAGCTCCACCTTGGGCGGGTCGCCCTCGCCGCTCCAGTGGCGGCGGCTCTCCTCGGGCAGCATGCGGCGGCAGTGTTCGTAGAGCGCCACCAGCTCGGCGAGCTGATGGGCGGGACCGTGGGTACCGAAGCAGGCCAGGCCCAGGCCGCCGGTGGCACCGGGCAGCCAGAAGCCGCCCAGGTGGTGGCACTGCTCCTCCAGCCAGCGCAGCAGTTCATATTGCAGCATCAGGCAGGCGCGGCTGGCCGGGCGGCTGGAAAGATCGCCCTTGAGGCGCAGGCGAATGGCCATGACCGAGAGCTGGCGCTGCTCGATCTCCTCTTCGCGCAGCGGCGCGCTGTCCGGCGACAGGGTACGGGCGAAGCCCATGCCACCCGCCGCGGCGGCGTCGGCGTGGGAGTCGGACCAGTAGCGGGCCAGCTGCAGGAAGGCGGGCTCGGGCTGCTGGCCGGAGAGCGCCAGCAGCTGCAGGTAGGCGTTGTACTGTTCGTGGGCGGCGGCCAGCTGGCCCTGCTCGGCCAGCTGGCGCACCAGCCTCTCGTGGAAGGGGCCGTAGCCCGAGAAGCGGCTGACCAGATCCACCAGCAGACGGTCGGGCACGCTGTCGTGCTGCTCCAGCACCGCCTCGGCGAAGCGGATCACCCGCTGGCGCCAGTCGTTGCGCACCTGCACCAGCCAGCGCTGGAAGTCGCCGCAGTTGGTGAGCTGCAGCTCCTCGGCGAGATCGCCCTGGTAGTGCTCGAGCAGCGCGGCCAGGGTCGGCAGGTCGCGCTCGCCCTCCAGCAGGCGCTGTACCTCATGAAGGTCGAACTGCCAGCGCGCCGGCAGGCGGAAGGCGATGGTCTGACGCGAGACGGCGAGCACCTCGTCGGCGTGCTCGCCCAGCGACTGGCGCAGGCAGTGCAGCGCATGGCGCAGGTTGGTGCGCCCGGAGGAGAGGCCCTGATCGGGCCACAGCAGCTCCGCCAGGGTGGCGCGGCTCACCGGCTGGCTGTGCAGCAGCAGGTAGACCAGCAGCGCCTTGACCTTGTCGTAGCTGAACTGCGTCAGCACATCCTCGCCGAGGGTAAGCGAGAAGTGGCCGCAGAGGGCCAGCCGATCCGTTTGTGGGGTATCGGTGACGTCGGGTGCATCTCGCATGGTGTCGGTCCTGCGTAACATGGGGCCGGTCTTACGCCGGCACGCCACTGTGAAAACGGAACGCCGTATCGGGCGTCTGCACCAGCTCGACTTCGCGATCGGCGAAGAAGGCGATTCGGGACTCGATGGGCGATGCGGCCAGGTGGCGGGCCAGCATCAGGTAGTCCTCGTAGTGGCGCCCTTCCGACTTAACCAGAGTGCGATAGAACTTGGCAAGCTCGGGGTCCAGGTGGGGGATCAGCCGGGCGAAGCGCTCGCAGCTGCGCGCCTCGATAAAGGCGCCGACGATCAGAATGTCCACCAACCGGTGCGGTTCCTCGGGGCGTACGTGGCGGCGCAGCCCCTCGGCGTAGCGCGAGGCGCTGATAGGCCGGTAGGAAATGCCGCGTGCCGCCATCAGCGTCACCACCTGCTCGAAGTGCAGCAGCTCCTCGCGGGCCAGCTGGCTCATCTTGGTCAGCAGCAGCGGCTGATCCACGTAGCGATAGAGCAGGCTCATCGCCGTGGAGGCGGCCTTCTTCTCGCACTGGGCGTGGTCGATCAGCAGCAGCTCGGGGTTATCCAGCGCCCAGGCCACCCAGGCATCCGGGGTGCGGCAGCTCAGGAAGTCGAGCAGCTCGGCGGACAGCAGGTCGTCGGCGCTGGCGCTGACGGGCTCGGGCAAGGTCACGGACATGAAGGGCTCTCGGCAGAACGATTGGGCGCGGGGTCGTGTATGTCGTGTATAGCGGGGCGGCGGCGAGCCTCGGCGGCGTCATTCAGCTCGGCGGCCAGGCGTGCGTGGAGCTCGGCGGCGGCGAGGCCCTCGCCCTGCCCTACTGGCACCAGGCCGTAGCGGGCGAGCTCCTGAATGCGCTCGCGGCCGACCCGCAACAGCTCCACCGCCCGGGACAGCCCCGGCTGAGCGGGCCGGAAGCGGATGCGATGGCGCTTGAGCTGGGCCTCCAGCGCGGCGGCGTCCACCAGGCGCAGGTAGCGCCCGGCCACGGCCTCGCGCAGGGCGTCGAGTTCCCGGATACGCGCGGCGCGCTCCTCACCCGACAGGCCGAACCAGTCGCGGATCTCTGCATCGCTGCGCTGACAGCCACGGCAGGTGCGATCCCCCAGGGTGGTGGAACAGAGCCCCACGCAGGGCGAAGCGATGGCGCTCATGCTCTTTCTCTCAAGGTCGTGCCCTCAAAGCCTGCCCCCCATGGCCTTCCCTCGTTGAATGTAACGTTGATAGTAGTGCGTGATAGTAACGCGAAACGAACACTTGAAACAGCCGCCCCCAGCTAGTCCTTGGTGGCGGTTGACACCCTCGCCAGGCCGGGGGCCGAGACATCGGCCAGCAAGCGGCGGGTCTGCCAGCAGGCGATCAGCCCCATCGCCAGGTTGGCGGCCAGCATCCCCACGAACACGCCGGTGGTGCCGGCGAGCTGCCCGCCGAGCCAGGCCAGCGGCACGGTCAACGCAAACAGGCGCACCACCGAGAGGCGCATGGCCCAGGCCGGGCGGTGCAGGGCGTTGCAGGAGGAGACCGCCAGGATCACCACGCCCTGGGCGCCCAGCCCCAGCGGCACCAGCCACAGGAAGGCGCGCAGCACCTCCCCCACCGCCTCGCGCTCGGCGTAGCCGGCCACCAGCCAGGGGGCGAGGCCCTGCAGCAGCGCCCACACCAGCAGCTGCCAGATCAGCACGAAGGCGAAGCAGCCCAGTATCGCCCGGCGCACACGGTCGAACTGGCCGGCCCCGGCGTTCTGGCTAACCAGCGGCGAGAGAGTCATGGAGAACCCCAGCACGGCGATCTGGGCGATGGCGTCGATGCGGGTGCCGACACCGAAGCCGGCCACCGCGTCGTGGCCGTAGTCGGCGACGATGCGGGTCAAGATGCCCAGGGCGATGGGCGTGAAGACGCTGGTCAACGCCGCCGGGCCGGCGATGCGCCCGAGCTCGCGCCAGGACTCGAGCAGTCCCTTGACGCTCAGCCCGGCGAGGTCAATCAAGCCGCGCAGCTCGCGCTGGAAGACCAGCGCCACCGCCATCAGGCCCCAGCTCAGCACGGTAGCCAGCGCCGCCCCGGAGACCCCCATGACCGGGAAGGGGCCCACGCCGAAGATCAGCCACCAGTCGAGCAGCACATTGATGCCGGCCGCCAGCGCCATCATCACCCCCTGGGTGACGGTATTGCCGTGGGCGCGCAGCACGCTGTTGAGCACCCGCGGCACCACCACCGCCGCCGCGCCCAGGTACCAGATGCCCATGTAGTCGCGGATGTGCGGCATCAGGGTGGCGTCGGCGCCGAGCAGGCGGAACAGCGGCTCCAGGGTGGCCAGGCCGAGCAGGGTCATGGCCAGGCCCACCGCCAGGGCCAGCAGGGCGGCGTCGGTGGCGCGGCGCCGCACCGCTTCGACGTCGCCCTGCCCCAGCCGCCTGGCCACCACCGCCGAGGTACCGATGCCCATGCCGATGGCCAGGCTGATCACAGTGAACACCACCGGAAAGGTGAAGGAAACCGCCGCCAGCGGCTCGGTGCCGAGCCGGGCGATGAACCAGGTATCCACCAGGTTGAAGCTCATCATGGCGATCATCCCGCCGATCACCGGCAGGGTCTTGCGCAGCAGGGTCGCCGCGATCGGCCCCTCGAGCAGCTCGCGGCGCATGGGGCGACGGGAAGCCGAAGGGGAGGCAGAAGATGAAGACATGCGCACTCTCTACGAGGAACAGGCAGCGGATTGTGCCCGTTTTCGGTGGGGAGGTGAAAGTTACCGCCAGGAGCTGGGCTTTTTTGCCAAGGCTTGCAGGTAACCGGTGGGAGATGGGCTCTGTTGCCAAGGTTTCAGACTACTGGTGGGAGCTGGGCTCTGTTGCCAAGGTTTCAGACTACTGGTGGGAGCTGGGCTCCGCCCGGCGAATGGCGGCGAAGCCGCCCCTGTGGTGTTGCTGGCATGTGCCGAGGCTTGGACCCTTTCGCCCCGCAAAGCGTGGCTCCCACCAGTAGCAACGGCCTTGGCGGTAGCTGGATAACCACCAAGGCTTGAGCCCACTGGTGGGAGCTGGATAACCACCAATAGCAACAGCCTCGGTGCTGGCTCATGGCCTCCAAGGCTTGGAACTACTGGTGGGAGAGGGGCTCCGCTCGGCGAATGGCGGCGAAGCCGCCTCGGCTGAGTTGCTGGCCTGTGCCGAGGCTACAACCTTCGCCCCGCAAAGCGTGGCTCCCACCAGTAGCAACGGCCTTGGTGCTGGCTCATGGCCTCCAAGGCTTGAGCCCACTGGTGGGAGCTGGATAACCACCAATAGCAACAGCCTCGGTGCTGGCTCATGGCCTCCAAGGCTTGGAACTACTGGTGGGAGATGGGCTCCGCCCGGCGAATGGCGGCGAAGCCGCCTCGGCTGAGTTGCTGGCCTGTGCCGAGGCTACAACCTTCGCCCCGCAAAGCGTGGCTCCCACCAGTAGCAACGGCCTTGGCGGTAGCTGGATAACCCCCAAGGCTTGAGCCCACTGGTGGGAGCTGGATAACCACCAATAGCAACAGCCTCGGTGCTGGCTCATGGCCTCCAAGGCTTGGAACTACTGGTGGGAGAGGGGCTCCGCTCGGCGAATGGCGGCGAAGCCGCCTCGGCTGAGTTGCTGGCCTGTGCCGAGGCTACAACCTTCGCCCCGCAAAGCGTGGCTCCCACCAGTAGCAACGGCCTTGGTGCTGGCTCATGGCCTCCAAGGCTTGAGCCCACTGGTGGGAGCTGGGCTCCGCCCGGCGAATGGCGGCGAAGCCGCCCAACGGTGTTGCTGGCCTGTGCCGAGGCTACAACCTTCGCCCCGCAGAGCGTGGCTCCCACCAGTACCAACAGCCTGAGTGGTAGCTGGATGGCCACCAAGGCTTGAGCCCACTGGTGGGAGCTGGATAACCACCAATAGCAACAGCCTCGGTGCTGGCTCATGGCCTCCAAGGCTTGGAACTACTGGTGGGAGAGGGGCTCCGCCCGGCGAATGGCGGCGAAGCCGCCCAGCGGTGTTCCAAGCCTGTGCCGAGGCTACAACCTTCGCCCCGCAAAGCGTGGCTCCCACCAGTAGCAACGGCCTTGGTGCTGGCTCATGGCCTCCAAGGCTTGAGCCCACTGGTGGGAGCTGGATAACCACCAATAGCAACAGCCTCGGTGCTGGCTCATGGCCTCCAAGGCTTGGAACTACTAGTGGGAGAGGGGCTCCGCTCGGCGAATGGCGGCGAAGCCGCCTCGGCTGAGTTGCTGGCCTGTGCCGAGGCTACAACCTTCGCCCCGCAAAGCGTGGCTCCCACCAGTACCAACAGCCTGAGTGGTAGCTGGATGACCACCAAGGCTTGAGCCCACTGGTGGGAGCTGGGCTCCGCCCGGCGAATGGCGGCGAAGCCGCCACTGTGGTGTTGCCAGCGTTAGCGCATACCGCCCAGGAGCCCTTCGGTCTCCATTCGCGCAGCGGAGCTGCGCTCCCACCAGTCGCAACAGCCTCGGTGGTAGCTGGATAACCACCAGTAGCAACAGCCTCGGTGGTAGCTGGATAACCACCAGTAGCAACAGCCTCGGTGGTAGCGGGATGACCTCCATGGCTTGAGGATCCCATCCGGGCCGGCAAGCGGATTCGCTTGCGCTAGGTTACACTTGAAAGTGTAACCCTAGCTCTGCGAGGAACGGGGAACTGACGTCTCGGCAACAATCGTCTCGGCAACAAGAGGACACCACCATGCACGCCACCGTAAAAGATCTCCGCCTGCAGGCCAGGGCACTGCTGGCGGCCACCCAGCGCGGTGAAACCGTGGAGATCACCCACCGCGGCAAGCCCTGCGCAAGACTGGTGGGGTTAGCGGCCGACCCTGATCAAGAGCGACCTGCGCGTAACCCTGCCTTTGGTCTCTGGGCCGACCGGGATGAAATGGAGGATGAGATGGACGTTGAATCGCACGTCCGTCGCCTTCGTGCACCCCGCACCTTCGGAGCCAATGACTGATGCTGGTCGATACCGACGTGCTGATCTGGAACCTGAGAGGAAATGCCGCCGCGGCCGACAGGTTGGATGGCATGCCCGGCTTCTCGCTCTCCGCCGTCAGCTACATGGAGTTGGTGCAAGGGCTGCGCAACAAGCAGGAGCAGCACCAGCTTCGCCAGGCGATTCGCTACTGGGAAGCCGAGCTGGTGCACCTGGAAGAAGGTATCTCGGCTCGTGCCACCTTCCTGGTCGAGAGCTATGCGCTCAGCCATAGCATGCAACTGGCCGATGCGCTGATTGCGGCAACCGCCATGGAGCTCGGGGTGCCACTGCTCACCGCCAATAATTGCCACTATCGGCATATCGACGGCCTGGAGATCGAGATCTTTCGTCCAACGCTTCCGCAACGCTAAGGCACCACCACCACCGGCACGGGGATGCGCGCCAGGACCTCCGGGTCTTCGTCGAAGAGCCGGGTGAGGGTCTGGCGGCGGATCACCAGGGCGCCGCTGCGGGCGCGGGCGAGAAAGCGTTCGAGTTCGGGGGCGGCCATGGGGGCGAGCTCCTCGCGGCCGCGAAACAGTGGGTGGTTGCGCGAGGCCTCGGCCAGGCTCTCGCCCCAGGGCAGGGTCGGCGCCTCGCCGCGCAGGGTGCGCAGCGGGCCGGGGGCCGGCAGGTGGCGCTCGTCCCAGATGATCACCGTGCAGGGGGCCTCCAGCACCAGCCGGCGGCTGGTGGAGCCGAGCCGCGAGCTCCAGCCCCAGCGCGACGAGAGCCCCGCCTTGCCCAGTACCAGCACGTCGCCGGGGGCGGCCACGGCCAGGGCCTCGCTGACCACCTGGCCGCGGCTCACCTGCAGGCGGTGGCGCAGCGAGCGCCCGGCCACCGCCTCATCCAGCGAGCGGGTGATGCGCTGCACCTGGCGGGCCAGGCTCGCCTCCAGCTCGGCGCTCTGCAGCGGCCGGGTGAGGCCGGTGCTGGCGCCCACCTCATAGGAAAACGGAAAGGCCGCGCAGCGCAGCAGGTCGAGATCCTCGATGAACAGCGCCACCAGCTCGGCGCTGACCTGATCGGCCAGGGCCACCGCCGCGAGCAGGGCCGCCTGGCTCTGGCGAGAGTCATCCAGCAGCGCCAGCACGCGCATCGCCTCGCTGCGCTCACTCATCGTCGCCGCCCTCCTTTTTATGCTTGTCGCCGTCCTTGTTATCGCTCATTTCATCGCCCCCGCGGGCGGCCTTGATCGTTTCGCGGAAGGCCGCCAGGCGCGCCTGCACCCGGCCGTTCACGCTCTGCGCGGGGAACTGGCCGCGCTCGTCGGCCTCGCCCGGCGCCTCGCCGGCGAGCAGCGCCAGCGCCTCGTCAACGTGGCGCACGGCGAAGATCCGGAACTGGCCCGCGGCCATGGCCTCGCGCACCTCCGCCTTGAGCATCAGGTGCTCCACGTTGCTGGCCGGCAGGATCACCGCCTGGCCGCTGAGCTCGCCGCGGGCACGACACACATCGAAGTAGCCCTCGATCTTCTCGTTGACCCCGCCCACCGCCTGCACCTCGCCGTGCTGGTTGATGGAGCCGGTCACCGCGAAGCCCTGGTCCAGCGCCACCCGGCCGATGGCCGAGACCAGCGCGCACACCTCCGCCACCGAGGCGCTGTCGCCCTCGACGCCGCCGTAGGACTGCTCGAAGGCCAGGCTGGCGGAGAGCGACAGCGGCTGGTCCGGGGCGTAGCGGCCGGCCAGGAAGCGCGACAGGATCATCACCGCCTTGGTGTGGATGCGCCCGCCCAGGCGCGCCTCGCGTTCGATGTCCACCACCTGGCCGGCGCCGGGCCGCGCCGTGGCGGTGATGCGGCTCGGCTGGCCGAAGGCGAAGTCGCCCAGGGCGAGCACCGAGAGCCCGTTCACCTGCCCCACCACGCGCCCAACGGTGGCGATCATCACCGTGCCGCGGATGATCTGCTCGTGGCTGCGCTCGCGGATGCGCCCGGCGCGGTAGACCTGCTGGGCCACCGCCTTCTCCACATGGGCGCGGGTGATCACGGTGGCATCCTCCAGGGCCGCCCAGTGGTCGGCCTCCTGGAGCAGGTCGCTGAGGTCGCGGTGGCGGGCGGTCAGGCGCTGCTGGTCGTCGGCCAGGCGGCTGGCGCGTTCGATGGTCGCCGCCACCCCGCTGCGATCCAGCGGGCGCAGCGCCGACTCCCGGGCCAGGGTCGCCACCATGTGGGCGTAGAGCGACAGGTTGGCCTCGCTGCGCGGCAGCTCGTCCTCCAGGTCCACCTGTACCTTGAACAGCTCCAGGAACTCCGGGTCGTGCTCGCACAGCAGGTAGTAGAGCAGCCGCTCGCCGAGCAGCACGATCTTCACGTCCAGCGGGATCGGCTGGGGTTCCAGGGTCACCGTGCTGATCAACCCGTAGGCCTGCTCCAGGGATTCGGTGCGGATCTCCCCGGCGCGCAGGATGCGCTTGAGGGTCTCCCAGGCGCCGGGCTGGGTGAGCACGCCGCGCACATCCAGCACCAGGTAACCGCCGTTGGCGCGGTGCAGGGCCCCGGCGCGGATCAGCGAGAAGTCGGTGAGCAGGGTGCCATTGTGCACGTGGTGCTCGATGCGCCCCACCAGATGCTGGTGGCCGGGCAGGTCCAGGTAGATGACCGGCGCGCCCTCGGTGTCGGCGTTGTCCACCAGCAGGTTCAGGAAGAAGCGGCTGAACACCGCCTCCGGGGGAATCTCGGGCTCGTCGGAGATAAAGGAGTCGACGTGGGCCAGGATCGCCTCGCGGATCGCCGTCAGGTGGGCGATCACCCCCGCCTCGTCGGCGTAGCGCTCCTCCAGCTCGGTCAGGGGCGCGCCGATGGCCGTCTGCAGCACCTCCTCGTTGAGGCCGTTGACCTGGTCGCGCAGCGCCTTGGCCAGCTTGGGCATGCGGCGGATCGCCTGGGTCAGCTTGCGCTGCAGGATCTCGACCGTGTGCTCGATGCGCTCGCGCTCTTCCTTGGGCAGCTGCTCGTAGTCCTCCGGCGGCATCATCTTGTCGTCGTCGGCCGCCGGCGCGAAGGTGAAGCCGTTGGGGGTGGAGAGCAGCAGGATGCCCTGCTCGCGGGCCTCCCGGCGCACCGCCTCGATGGCGTCACGCTGGCGCTCGCCCATCGCCTGCTTCAGCTCCTGCAGACGGTTCTGGTACTCCTCGCTCTCGAACACCCCCGGGATCGCCCCGCGCAGCTCATCCGCCAGCGCCTCGATGTCGCGCCGCAGCTGGCGGCCCAGGCCCGGCGGCAGCTGCAGGTAGAGCGGCACCGAGGGGTCCTCGAAGTTATAGAGGTAGCCCCAGTCCGGCGGCGGCGGCTCGTCCCGGGAGCGCTCCTCCAGGTAGCACCCCACCAGGCCGTGCATGCCGTGGCCCGGCTGGCCGAGCACGAAGAGGTTGAAGCCGTCGCTGCGGATCGCCGTGCCGAAGTCCAGCGCCTCCCGCGCCCGATCATGGCCGCTCAGCAGGTCCAGCGACGCCAGCTCGCTGGTCACCTCGAAGGCGAAGCCCTCCTCCGGGCAGGCCCGGTAGACCTCGGAAACCGTCAGCGCCTCGACCATTGGATTCTCCCTGTTTTCCAACTTTCACGATGCCGCATATGGCGCGCCACGCCAACTGGGCCAGCCCCGGGCTTCTTCGGCAACACCGCCGGGGGCGCCTACGGCGCCATTCGTCGAAGCGTCGAACCGCGGGCGGAGCCGACGCCACTCCCGTGACATCAAGCCCCAGAGGTCATTCAGTGACCCCCGAGTCCCATTCACACCCCAGCGAGACCTCAAGCGGGTATCCCGCTTCCTGCGCCCAGGCCAGCAGCGTCTCGCGTAGCGCCCGCTGCGCCTCGGCCTCGCCGTGGACCAGACGGATATGCCGCGGCGGATGGCGCATGCGGCGCACGAAGTTGAGCAGGTCGCGGCGGTCCGCGTGGGCGGAGTAGCCGGAGACCGTCTCCACCCGGGCGCGGATGTCGAGACGCTCGCCGTCCAGCGCCACCCAGCCGCCGCGAGGGCCATAGCGCTGGATATCGCGCCCCGGGGTGCCGCTGCCCTGGTAGCCGATGAACAGCACGCAGTGGCGCGGGTCACTCAGCATGCGCTTGAGGTAGTTGACCACCCGCCCCCCGCTGACCATGCCGCTGGCGGCAATGACCACCGCCGGCCGGCCGCTCTCGGCCAGGTAGGCCAGGGTGCGTTCGTGCTCCTCATGCGAGCTAACGGTATAAAGATTCTCGAAGCTGAGCGGGTGGCGCCCCGCCCGCAGGCGGCGGTGGGCCTCGGCATCCCACCACGGCTTGAGCTCACGGTAGACCTCGGTGAAGCGCGCCGCCAGGGGCGAATCGACGATGATCTCCAGGTCCCGCCACCGCGGGCTGTCCGCCTGGTGAATCAGCATCTCCAGTTCGTAGAGCAGCTCCTGGGTGCGGCCGATGCTGAAGGCGGGAATCACCACGCTACCGCCATTGGCCAGGGCCCGGTCGATGGCCGCCTTGAGCCGGCCGCGGCGCTGCCGGCGATCCTCGTGTTCGCGGTCGCCGTAGGTGCTCTCCAGCACCAGGGTGTCGCAGCGCCAGGGCGACTTCGGCGCCGGCAGCAGCGGCGCATGGGGCGCCCCCAGGTCGCCGGAGAACAGCGTGCGCTGCGCCTCCCCGCTGGCCTTGTCCAGGCTGTCGACCTCCACGTAGGCGGAACCGAGGATATGCCCGGCGCGCTTGAGCCCCACCCGCACCCGGTGGCGCTCGTCGTCCAGCAGGGTGTGCCAGTCGCCGTAGTCCAGCGCCACCAGCCGCCCCTCCACCTCTGTCAGGAAGCGCTCGATCAGCGACCGGTCGCGGGTGAAGCCGATCTTAAGGGCGTCCTCGATCACCAGCGGCAGCAGCCGCCGGGAGGGCACCGAGCAGAGGATCGGCCCCCGCCACCCCGCCGCCAGCAGATAGGGCAGCCGGCCGATATGGTCGATATGCACGTGGGTCACCACCAGCGCCAGCACATCCTCCACCGGGAAGCGCACCTGGAGCTGCGCGAAGCTGTCCACGGTGTCGGCGTCCTGGCCCTGGAAGAGCCCGCAGTCGATCAACAGCGCGCGGTCCTCGGCGAACTGCAGCCGGTGGCAGCTGCCGGTCACCCCGCTGGCGCCGCCGTGGTGAAGAATTCGGGGAAAGTGTGACATGCCGAACGGCCTCCCTGCCGATAAGTAGTCATTCCACTATAGCGCCTTCGCTACCATTCGCCGGGCATAGTCCAGCTCCCACCAGTGGGCTCAAACCCTGGAGGTCATCCAGTGACCACCGAGGCTGTTGCTTCTGATGGGAGCCACGCGCCGGGAGCGGTTCGGCCTCTCCACGCATGGCCGTGTTACCAAGGCTTGAGGCACTCACGGAATTTTCAAAAGGCTTTTCCAAAAAGACTTGCCTACGACCTTGGTCGAAGGTAGATTGCCTGACAATACTTTCCGTAAAATGAACCGTCCAGGAGGCTCCATGATGACGACCGAGCGCGTTCCGACCCTCTGGGACCAGCTGCTGCCCAGCACCAGGCGCCAGATTCGACAGCGCACCCGCAACACCGAGCGCTTCCTCACCCTCCGCAACCGGCCGGTGGACGATAGCCGGTCTGCCCCGCGCCGACGCCGGATCGACCGTCAGGCTTGAACCCGGTGAGACACCCAAACCACAGCGCCGCGGCAGATGCCGCGGCGCTTTTGTGATGACAGCCCGCCCTGTGATGGAGCGCGCTCACGTTTCTTGGATTCCGGCGCCAGGCTGTCGCGGATCTCGCGCAGCCGCAGGATGTCCCCGATTAGCCCTACCAGTGGTGCGGGTAGCGACGATGACGCGCCAGGTTGTTCACCAGCATGGCGACCAACACCATGACCGCGCCGCCGATACCAATCGGCATCACCGGGTACCACCAACCCAGGCCGGTTATCTCGGGGCCGCCGATCACCGCCACCAGGGCGGCGGCGGCGCCGGGCGGATGCACGCTATGGGTCAGCTGCATCAGCAGGATGGAAAGGGAGACAGCGAGCGTCACCGACAGCGCGGTACTGCCCAGCAGCCGGTAGCAGGCAACGCCCACCGCCGCGGAGACCAGACTGCCCATCAGCACGTTGCGCGGCTGGGCGAAAGGGCTCTCCGGCGCCGCATAGAGCAACACGGAGGTCGCCCCGAATGAGGCGACAATCAGCAGGTGCTGGGAGAGCCAGTGGGTGCTAAGCCAGCAGATCGCCCCCATGCCCGCGAAGGCCCCCAGCCACGACCAGAGCGCATCTCGTACGTCTGGCATCTCACGTTTCACGGACTCGCCGCGCATCTTGCTTATATAAGTTTTCATCTTCCATGAGGAGCGAGGAATGAGCGAGAGAGTCTCTCAGATCACAATATGATATTAAAGGCCATATTTTTCATAACAACATGAATGGATTTTGATCTGCATCAGCCTCGGCACTGCCTTCAATGACTCACCGAGACGTTCATGGCCCATGATCAAATGGCCACCAGCCCACACACCAGCAGGCCGCCGATCATGGATCGGCGGCCTGCTGGATACTTCCGACATCCCGGCCCTGAGGCCGGGGGTGCCAAGCTTACTTGGCAGCCTTGGGGGCAGTGGCTTCCTTGACGGCCTTGGTGGCGGTCTCGGAGGCCTCTTTGGCACTTGCCTGGGCGCTGTCCTGAACCTGCTTGACGCTGCTTTCGGTCAGCTTCTGGCTTTCCTGAGCAAACTCCTGCTGCAGGGCCACGACCTTCTCGGCGTCACCCTTCAGGCGCTCGGTCAGCTCCTTGGCGACCTGCTGCTGGCCTTCCATATAGCTCTTCAGGCCTTCGGCGTCCTTGACCTCTACCAGGCTGCGCAGCTGCGCCACGCTGGCGTCGGCATAGGCCTTGGTGGCTTCGAGCTGGGCGTTGATCAGCTTCTCGCTGTAATCGACGGACAGGGCGGCGAAGGCACGGGCCGGGGCGAAGAACAGCGCCTCGATCTGGGCGGTGTCAAACTGCTTGGCGTCGAAGGCGAATGCGTTGGTCATGATGGGAACCTCCCGGTTCTGATTGGACTAGAACGGGCGATCCCGCTCTGTTGCAATGCAACAATAGCAGAGTGGGTTGTGCAGTGCAACATCACCGGAGACATCACTGAAGACATCGCCACCCATCGGCGAAGCGGCGAGGGTCGCCGTAGCGGCAAAGCGTATGGCGTGCCGACAGGGTGAGACTGGCGGGCACGCTATTCGGTGCCCGCCCAACTCGCCTCAGTCTCCACCTGCCCTCGTTGCTGCATCCAGCGCATCGCGAGCCAGCACAGCGCCGCCCAGGCTGCCCCGGCCGTCCAGCCGGCCAGGACGTCCGTAGGCCAATGGACCCCGAGGTAGACACGGCTTATCCCCACCAGCAATGTGAGCAGTATCGCCACCACCAGGATGTAGGCCTTCAACCTCAGCTCGGGCTGTACGCGAATAAGCAGAACGGCGAGGGTGAGGTAGGTCACGGCAGACATCATCGCGTGGCCGCTGGGAAAGCTTGCGGTGTAGGCGATGGACTCGTGAGATACAAGATCGGGCCGAGGGCGATCGAAACCAACCTTCATCAACGTGCTGAGCAGTACGCCGCCGGGCACCGCGAAGGCGGCAAAGAGCGCCGCGCGATAGCGTCGGGCGAGAAGCAGGTAGCCCAGGGCGCTCAGCGAGACCAGCACCAGCACGCCGACACCGCCGAGCGCGGTAAAGTCCCGCCCCAGCTCCTCGACCCAGCCCGGGCCGAGCGGGTCGGAGCGATCGGCAGGGTTGCGCAGGGAGAGCAGCAGGGTCTCATCGATGCTCTGGGCGTCACCCTCGAAGACCTCATCGGCCAGCTCGACAACCCCCCAGATCCCGCCGGAAAGTATCAAGATGGACAGCAGTGTCGCAAACTCGTAGCGGCCGAGCCAAGCCAGCAGGGAAAGGCTTCGGCGTCCCACATGCCGGGTCTTGTCGAAGTGTTTCATAGCAACCCCATTGCGGTGAAAAGCCACACGCCAACCCGGGGCTCTGCCACGGTCAGCGCTGTTTCGGCCCCTGCCGACAGGCCGATACCCCCCATCCGAGAAGCCCGGCCTCACGGGGTACAGGATGGACGATCGTTGCCGTTCGATCGAGGCCATCACCTTGCCCGCGCGAGGCCAATGCCTTGGTGGGCGTCAGGCTCCGCGGGCGGTACGACGTCTCGGTGCAATGTATGACCCTACTCATGACCGATCAGGGCGCCACGGCTCGCCGGGCCAGACAGCCCCCGTCCCAGGAGAGTCCGTTGAGTGAACCCGGTGCCTCACCGCACTGTTCGCACTGATTCAGCGGCTGCTGGACGGAGCCACACACCAGCAGGCCGCCGATCATGGATCGGCGGCCTGCTGGATAGTTCGGCGTCCGGCCCGAAGGCCGGGGGTGCCAAGCTTACTTGGCAGCCTTGGGGGCAGTGGCTTCCTTGACGGCCTTGTTGGCGGTCTCGGAGGCTTCCTTGGCACTTGCCTGGGCGCTGTCCTGAGCCTGCTTGACGCTGCTTTCGGTCAGCTTCTGGCTTTCCTGAGCAAACTCCTGCTGTAGGGCCACGACCTTCTCGGCGTCGCCCTTCAGGCGCTCGGTCAGCTCCTTGGCGACCTGCTGCTGGCCTTCCATATAGCTCTTCAGGCCTTCGGCGTCCTTGACCTCTACCAGGCTGCGCAGCTGCGCCACGCTGGTGTCGGCATAGGCCTTGGTGGCTTCGAGCTGGGCGTTGATCAGCTTCTCGCTGTAATCGACGGACAGGGCGGCGAAGGCACGGGCCGGGGCGAAGAACAGCGACTCGAGTTGAGCGGTGTCAAACTGCTTGGCGTCGAAGGCGAATGCGTTGGTCATGATGGGAACCTCCCGGTTCTGATTGGACTAGAACGGGCGACCCCGCTCTGTTGCAGTGCAACAATAGCAGAGCGAATTGTGCAGTGCAACATCACCGGAGAAAGAGAGACCACGCTGACGACGACGCCCGACTCCAGCGAGATCCGCCAGATCCCCCACAGCGGGCGGGTGCTCGGCACGCCGCGCTTCCAGCAGCGGGTCGCCGACCTACTTGTGGGAGCTGGGCTACGCCCGGCGAAGGGAGACCGAAGGGCTCCTGGGCGGCGGCGCTAACGCCACCAACACAGCTGGGCGCCTGCGGCGCCATTCGCTCGGCGGAGCCGATCTCCCACCAGTCGTCTCAAGCCTCGCGACATCAAGGTGCAGCGCTGAGTCCATCACGCCAATCTGCGATTAACCAAAGCCAGCTTCTCTCTGATGACGGACGGCCAGTACCACTACGGCATCCCCATCGAGGCGGTATCGTACTGCGTAACCGCTATCACCAAAATCAATCAGCCAGTCCCGGTATTGCTCGGGTAGATCATCGATCGGGCGGCCAATATGCGGAAAATTTCCAAGCTCATGAATGCCATTGATCATCGCCTTCGCGGTTCTTTCAGCTGCCGCTGGGGTTTTCGGCCTCAGGAACTCACGAAGTCGCTCTAGATCCCGGACTGCTGCCGAAGCAAAAATCACTTGTGGCATGTCGGGGCCGGCACCTCATCATCCTTCCCCCAGCGAACCAGCCACTGCTCCACTTCGTCAGCGGTCACATGCAAGCCAGTCGCTTGGTAATCCTCCCAAGCGGTTAGCGCGTTCTGTCTGAAGGCCTCGCGTCTTTCCTCTCGCTCCACATACTGCCCAATGGCCTCACACATGAGCCAGTGCGCCGAACGCTGGCGAGCGTCGGCCAGTTGCTGTATCCGACCTTTCATGTCGTCGTCGAGCTTGATG
Organism: Halomonas sp. HK25; assembly: GCF_047795635.1. Classification (GTDB taxonomy): domain Bacteria; phylum Pseudomonadota; class Gammaproteobacteria; order Pseudomonadales; family Halomonadaceae; genus Halomonas. The sequence goes on from NZ_CP181044.1 coordinate 2,318,009, forward strand.
GATGTGGGTCTTGCCATTTCGACCTCCGTAGCAAAAGGTAATACCTTTAGTGACTACCCTAGGCGATGTGAGAGCAAGGGGCAAGGCAGAGGACAACAATACCCGCGGCCGGCATCGCTGCTGGATGGTGGGAAATGGGGGTCTGTCCCCGATTAGTCCCTTCCCCCCAGCGCATGGCATTAGCCATTGACGAAATAGTAATAATTCCTGACAATATATGATCTCGATAATGCCTATGCACTAGAGGATGTACCAGATTGCTCAGACGGCTCTTCGGTAAACGCCCGGTACACTGCTGGGCGATCAAGCAGATCGATCACCAGGTGCTACACCTCTGTTCCAGGGGGAAGGTCGAAAGCACCCTGAAGCCCGATGCCCTGCTTCGAGCCCTGCGCGACGACCGCTTCGGCGGCGGTGTGCGCATGGGAGATAGCGGCATCGTGCTGAATGCCCAGCTGTTCGAGGCGGTGGTGCCCGAAGCGGACCTGCAACAGGATGACGAAGGCATGGTCCGTTGGCGTGGGCGCCGGTGGATGGTGGCTCAGGTGCCCCAACACAGCTGGACCTGGACAGGCAGGCTCGTCGCCTCCCCCAACCCGCTCAACGTCGGTCCTCGGCTGGTCAGCCACGAGGACACCAGCATGATCCGCAAGCGAGCCGATGGCCATTCGCCACCGCCGGGAAGGGTTGTATTTCGCGCCCAGGATGCCCTGGAAGATCCCACCAAGGACCTCAGAGAGGCCATCGAGCGCAGCCAGCGTTCACGCGCGCAGTTCAGGCACCGGGAAAGAGAGTTCGGCTAGGCCGGGGGATCGTGCCCCGGTTGGCCACGCCCGGGGCACGCCCGGCCTTTCCAACCGCCCACCAACTTGCGCAAGTAAAACGTCTTGGAGCGCCCTGTCGCCCGGGACAGATGGGCCAGGCGCGCCTCGATTTCCGGATCCAGGCGGAGACTGATAGGCATGGTGTTAGCCTCTTGCGATACATGCGATCGATGTATCGCAAGAGAGCCGATAACACCAGCGGCCGGCATCGCTGCCGACCGCTGGGTGGAGCTTCACTTCAAGCCAGGTGGGAAATGGGGGCCTGTCACCGATTAACCACCCGATTAGCCCACATTAGGCGGGATCAAGCTCTCATACGGGATCTTCAACCCCTGGTGGAGGCGCTTGATCATGTTAAGACTGAGGTTCCGCTTACCATTCAACACCTCGGAAACTCTACCGCTGGTGCCGATGAAAGGCTCCAGGTCGCGCTGGGTGAGCCCCTGTTGCTCCATGCGAAACTTGATAGCCTCGATGGGGTCGGATGGCCCGATGGGATAGTGTTCATTCTCATATTTCTCGATGAGAATGGACAAGACCTCGAGCTCATCGGTTTCAGGGGTATCGTTTTCTGCTGCCCAAATCTCTTCAAGCCGTGCAAAGGCCCGCGAGAGATCCGCATCAGAGCGGATGGGTTGAATGTTCATCATATCATCTCCGCGTTAACCCGATCATATTGGGCATGGGTACCCACAAAACGTACCCAAGCGATCTGCTGACTGTAGCGGATCGCCACGATGACTCGGTACTTATTGCCGCCGATATTGAATACGACTCGCCCGCCTTTGAGTATGCTGGCTGTCCGAATGTCGGCCTTGAGCTCCTGCGGGGTTTGCCATGATGAATTCAACATCATGTTGTACCACTCGGTCAGTGGTGTTTCGGCATCATCGAAGCCCCGCTCCCAGAACTCTCTCAGTGTGCGCTTCGCAATGACCCTCACTGCGTCCTCCCCTTTTGGGAAAAAAATAGCATCTCCCATATTGGGAGTCAAGGCAAGGGCCAAGCAGGAGGATACAAACGCCAGCGGCCGGCATCTCTGCCGGTTGCTGTTTAGTTGGGGGGAATGGAGGGGCCCCCGATTAGCCCACACACCAGCAGGCCGCCGATCATGGATCGGCGGCCTGCTGGATGCTTCCGACATCCCGGCCCTGGGGCCGGGGGTGCCAAGCTTACTTGGCAGCCTTGGGGGCAGTGGCTTCCTTGACGGCCTTGTTGGCGGTCTCGGAGGCTTCCTTGGCACTTGCCTGGGCGCTGTCCTGAACCTGCTTGACGCTGCTTTCGGTCAGCTTCTGGCTTTCCTGAGCAAACTCCTGCTGCAGGGCCACGACCTTCTCGGCGTCGCCCTTCAGGCGCTCGGTCAGCTCCTTGGCGACCTGCTGCTGGCCTTCCATGTAGCTCTTCAGGCCTTCGGCGTCCTTGACCTCGACCAGGCTGCGCAGCTGCGCCACGCTGGTGTCGGCATAGGCCTTGGTGGCTTCGAGCTGGGCGTTGATCAGCTTCTCGCTGTAATCGACAGACAGGGCGGCGAAGGCACGGGCCGGGGCGAAGAACAGCGACTCGAGTTGAGCGGTGTCAAACTGCTTGGCGTCGAAGGCGAATGCGTTGGTCATGATGGGAACCTCCCGGTTCTGATTGGACTAGAACGGGCGACCCCGCTCTGTTGCAATGCAACAATAGCAGAGTGGATTGTGCAACGCAACATGCAAGAACAGGGATGAGGAGCGGAATGAGCGACGGCCCCGCTTTCATCGAATCCGCCACCACCTGGCGAAAGGCCTGGTCGACGGGATCCGCCAGGTCAGCCACAGCGGGCGGGTGCTCGGCACGCCGCGCTTCCAGCAGCGGGTCGCCGACCTACTTGTGGGAGCTGGGCTACGCCCGGCGAAGGGAGACCGAAGGGCTCCTGGGCGGCGGCGCTAACGCAACCAACACAGCTGGGCGCCTGCGGCGCCATTCGCCCGGCGGAGCCGATCTCCCACCAGTCGTCTCAAGTCTCGTGACATTAAGGTGCAACGCTTCAACCGCCGCTATCGGCGCACCGGCACCCTCTTCGAAGGCGCTTCCGTTCGTGCCTGGTGGGGGAATCCCGCTACCTGCTGGCCTGCCACGTCTACATCGAGCTCAATCCGGTGCGCGCCGGCATGGTGGCGCATCCCGGTGAGTATCGCTGGTCGAGCTATGCCGCCAACGCCCAGGGGCAGGCCGACCCCATCGTCACGCCTCATGCGGCCATCGCCGAACTGGGTGCCAGCGCCGCCGAACGGCGGCACAGCTACCGCGAGTTGTTCCGCCACCACCTGGCGGAAGGCCTGGTCGACGAGATCCGCCAGGTCACCCACAGCGGACTGGTAGTCGGCACGCCACGCTTCCAGCAGCAGGTCGCCGACCTGCTGGGCCGACGCACCGTGCGTGGCACGTCCGGTCGCAAGCCCAAGCCGCCGCCGGATGGCGACTGAGGAAATGGGCAAGGAAGGGTAGCCCGTCTTTGACTGCTCCTCGCCCTGAAGGACGAGGATTCCCAATTCACCGAGAACCGGACACGGAGACGGGCTCCATGCCGCTTACATTCTCTCCAAGGGCTAACACCGCCAGCCCGGCGGCTTTAATGTTGATCGCGGCATTGAGGTCGCGGTCATGTTCGGCAGCGCACTCAGGGCACGTCCAGGTGCGAACCTGCAGCGGCATCTCGGGCATCACATGCCCACAGTCGGAGCAGCGCTTGCTGGACGGATACCACTGGTCAATCGCCGACAGCTGCCGGCCTGCCCAGGCAGCCTTGTACTCCAGTTGCCTGACGAACTCACCCCAGCCGGCGTCGCTGATCGACTTGGCCAGCGAGCGGTTGCGCAGCATGTTCTTCACCTTGAGGGATTCGACGCAGATCACTTGGTTCTCGTTGACGATCTGGCGGGACAGCTTGTGCAAGCGGTCCATCCGGCAATCGGAGATCTTGGCGTGAAGTCGGGCCACTTTCTGCCGAGCCTTGGCGCGATTCTTCGATCCGCGCTGCTTCTTGCTCAGCCGACGCTGTGCCTTGGCCAGCCTGGCTGCGTACTTCGCCGTATGGCGGGGATTGCCGGTTCGATGCCCGTCGCTGGTGACAAACAGGTCTTTCAGGCCGAGGTCGATGCCCACCATTTTCGGGGTGACAGGCAGCGCCTCGGGTTCAAACTCGCAGAGGCAGCTCACGAAATAGCGCCCAGCGGCGTCCTTGGATACGGTCACGGTGGTCGGCTCGCTGGGCAGCTCTCGGCTCCAGCGGATCGCCAACGGTGCCTTGCACTTGGCCAGGAACAGCTGGCCATCGCGGTACTTGAACGCCGAGCGGGTGAACTCGGCCGACTGACGGTGCCGCTTGCTCTTGAAGCTCGGGTATTTGGCTCGACCCTCGAAGAAATTCTTGAATGCAGTCTGCTGATGGCGCAGGCACTGCTGAAGCGGGACCGAACTGACCTCGTTGAGGAAGCCGAGATCATCGGTTTTCTTCATCCGCGACAGCTCAGCGTTTGCCGCTACATAGCCGATCTTGTCTCGGCGCTCGTAGAACGCATCGGTGCGGTAACGCAGCACCGCGTTGTAGACGAAACGCACACACCCGAACGTCCGAGCCAGGAGCTGTTCCTGTTCCGGCGTCGGGTAGAAGCGGTATTTGTAGGCGCGTCTCGTCATGGCTCACAACTTATGCCGCATTCTGTAAGATAGCAAGCCTGAGAAGGAGGCAGCGAGATCAGGGTCGTCCTGCGGACGACGCGCTATCCCTCCCGGCACTAAAAGTTCCGGGTATCTCGCGCAATTCTGATGATCCGCTTGCACAACTGTAGTTTTTAGACAACAATCTAGCCATGCTCGATATCAAGCAGACAGACACTTTCCGGAAGTGGGAGCACAAGTTGCGCGATCAGCGCGCCAAGGCAATGATCGCTGCGCGTGTTTTTCGCCTGGCCAACGGCTTGCCGGGTGATGTTAAACCGATCGGACACGGCATCAGTGAACTGCGCATCCACCACGGCCCTGGATATCGAATTTACTTCAAGCAGCGTGGCAGCGAGATCATCATCCTTCTATGTGGCGACGATAAAAGTACCCAGCAAAGCGACATCGCAACCGCGCAGCGCCTGGCATCGGAATGGGAGGCGACATGAGTAACAAGGTTTATGACTATGACCCGGCGGCGGCGCTGGAAAGTGAAGAGGCCATTGCCGTCTTCCTGGCTGACGCACTGGAAACAGGGGACTCGGGGTATATCGCCAAGGCAATGGGCGTGGTGGCGCGCGCCAAGGGCATGACAGCTCTCGCCAACGAAACAGGACTTTCTCGAGAGCAGCTCTACCGCTCATTCAGCGAGCAGGGCAACCCCACCCTCAAGACGATGCTGGCGGTGATGCGTGCGCTGGGTGTTGAGCTCACCGTACGCCCGCATAAACCAGCCACCTAGGGAAATGGGGGTCTGTCCCCGATTACCGAGGCGGCCTGATCAGGCTTTCGGCGGGAATTCCGAACATGGCGTGGAGTTTCCATATCATGGCCAGAGTGAGGCTGCGCTTGCCGTTGAGGATCTCGTAGACACGATTGCGCTTGCCGATGGCCGGCTCCAGATCCTTGGCCGTCAGGCCCTCCTGATCCATGCGGAACTTGATGGCCTCGATCGGGTCCGGCAAATCCACCGGAAATTGCTGCGCTTCGTAGTGCTCGATCAGGGTCAGCAAGATATCGAAACGGTCGCCGTCCTCGGTGCCCGGCTCAGGCTCATTGTCGAAGTAGGCAGATACCTCTTGAAGCGCCGCCTTGTAGTCGGCTTCAGTGTGAATCGGGCGAATATTCATAGGATCACTCCATTTCCACTGTTTCGGCGTCTACCTTGTCGTACTCTGCATGAGTACCGATGAACTTGATATAGACGGCACCATAACGGTAAGCAACGCTCACGATGAGCCGAAAGTCATTGCCCTTGATGTCAAACACGTCACGCTTGTTACCCAATAAGCTGGCTCTTGGGTATCTGGCCTTGATGTCATGCGACGACTGCCACTGCGCATGCTTGACCTCATCAACCCATGCCTCCAGGGGGCCCTTGGCATCGGGATGCTGGTTCCAGAAGCCCTTAGGCTGCTGATCGCGACTATTCTCATGGCGCCTCCTTGCAGCACAAGAATATCCCAATTTGGGACCATCCTCAACGCTCCCCCTCTTCCCGATTGCGCTCGGCGCCCGTAATCCTGGCACTGTGGCGGCGTTGAGGAAATTGAGGGAAATGGGGGTCTATCCGATTAGCCGATCAGCCCGTTGCATGTAACGAAGACATAAACTAGTCTGTTACATGCAACCAGTCGGAGGAATCACCATGGCGGCAACCAACAACGTAAATAGGCGGGTGCAGAGGCACCGCGCCGCCCTGCGAGCGGCTGGTCTGCGCCCTATCCAGATCTGGGTGCCGGACACACGACAGCCCGGCTTTGCCGAAGAGGCTCGTCGCCAGTGCGCCATCGTGGCGGCTGCCGATGCCGGCGATCGCGATCTGCAGGACTTAATGGACGCGGCGCTGCTGGATCTTGAGCTGGATGATGACGAGCGTGACGAATGAGGCGTGGGGATCTCGTGACCATTGCCCTGTCGGGTGACTTCGGTAAGCCTCGGCCAGCCCTCATCGTCCAGTCAGACCAGTTTGCAGGAACAGGCAGTATGACAGTGCTGCTGCTCTCCAGCACCTTGGTCGGGGCACCGTTGATCCGCCTCGATGTTGAACCCACCCCCGAGAATGGCTTGCAGCGGCACTCCCAGATCATGGTGGACAAGCCCATGACGGTGAAGCGAGAGGGAGTTGGTGAGGCCTTCGGTCACCTCGATGACAGCGCCATGGTCGCCGTCAACAGGGCGCTAGCCGTCTTCCTGGGCTTTGCATGAGGGCGAGGCAATGGGGGTCTGCCCCCGATTACTCCGAAGGATGAGGCGCCCTTGCCCCCTTCAGCAGGCCTTCGGTACTCAGGTCCTCATCCAGGTCGGGCCAGTAGATACCATAGCCACCACCCGCGAGCTCCCAATTGTTGCGCTGCGCCGGAGCCGCTGAGCTGAGTCTCGGGTACCAGGCCAGGGGGACTGAGATCGCTCGTCCATCCATCAATTCGACAGTGAGCCGATCCTCATCGATCTGCACGCTCATCACTCGAAGATCGTTGTCAGATACCAAAGAATGCATGCCAAGCCTCCCGCAATTGTTGCTCGTGCTCTCGAACCATACGTTGTATCCGGCCGAGTTCCTTGGCGGAGAACCCAATATTACGCGCCCGAATTCAAGAATAAGTGCATCATGCAGCCGGAGCTTGGCAGTTGCACCTCCATGGTCGACATGCACGTGGGGAGGCTCGTCGGGTTCGTGGCTATAGAAATAGAACCGGTAGCCATCACGGCGCAGGACGGTTGGCATAGCCGCTCCTTGGGAAACCCCTGCTTCCTCATAGCGTAGCGGACTTCATCAGCGCAAGGGGCAAGGGGCGAGGGGCAAGCAGGAGCGCAAAAAAGCCAGCGGCCGGCATCTCTGCCGACCGCTGGGTGGTGCTTCACTTCAGGCTAAGTGGGAAATGAGGGTCTGTCCCCGATTAGCCTCCATCGGCCACAGCGGTTCCTCGACAGCTACCCGGCATCCATGCAACAGGTGTCCCGGTACAAGCCCATGACTCAAAGACCCCGTCAGTGCCAGCTGTTGGCGTCAATACGACTTCAGCTTCACCAACATCACCATTTCCTGAAGCAGTAATTTCACCAACTCCATCAACTGCAACACCACCAACATACTGCGTCGTGTCAGTACTGCTACATGTGGTATAATCACCATTGTCTGGATCTGACTGATTGATCTCAGATACACAAGTTCTTGCTGCGCTGGCTGCGAGTACAACTTCTGATGTTTTAGCCCTATTTGTATAGTCAAGATATCTTGGTAAAGCAATTGCCGCCAACACACCAATAATTGCAATAACGATCATCAGCTCGATCAGCGTAAAACCGCCCTGACCATGCTTTACGTTTGTCTTCATACCCTGTGTCTTCATGTTCCTGCCCCTCACTCGTTTCGCCGTGGCGCGTCTGGCCGTTGCCTTCTTCTTGCCGCCCGTGCGTGTTTACGTTGGTGAGAGGCCACCCAATGCGGCCACCCCACCCCTTCCTTCCTTCCGAGACGTTCCCTGCCCGGTACCGTCCCTTAGAACTTACATTAAATTACGTTCCGACACCTTGCAAGGACAAATTACGCCGGATGAGGCAATTCCCTCTCAGGCCGGGAATGAATTTCATCCCTCGAAAGGTTGAAGGCGCGTGGTACGGTGGTGGGCGAGCGAGGCGGGGGCGGGCTAGAATGCTGCATGTGCGCGGCGTCACCGTGCCCTCATGACGTTTCACACTATTCGCCCGACTGCAGCGAGCGCCCATGAACGACTACCGCACCCCGCCGAGCGCGCCCCCCCTGAACTCACCGCACCATGCCGCGCTGGAGGGCGCCGACGGCGCGGCGGGGCTGCGCGGCCTGGCGCGGCGCCTGGTGGTGGATGGGCGCATCAACCACGCCGCCGCGGTGCGCGCCGAGCAGGAGGCCCGGGAGGGCGAGGTGTCGCTGATGGAGCACGTCATCGACACCGGGCTGGTCTCGGCCCGCCAGGCCACGCTGTCGGCGGCCTGGGAGTATGGCCTGCCGATGCTGGACCTGGACGCCATCCGCCCGGAGACGCTGCCCCGGGCCGATGCCTTCCCCGAGAAGATCCTGCGCAAGCTCAAGGTGCTGCCGCTGGTCAAGCGCGGCCACCGGCTCACCGTGGCGGTGCCCTACCCCTCCACCCTGGCGCTGCTCGATGAGCTGCAGTTCGCCACCGGCCTGACCCCGGAGGGGGTGCTGGCCCCGGTGGACCAGCTCGGCCCGGTGCTGGAGAGCTATCTGGCCTCCACCGAGAAGAGCATGCTCGACGAGCTCAAGGGGGTGGACGACGCCATCGGCGAGCTGGGCTACGCCGGCGACGAGGAGGCCAGCGGCGAGGTGGATGTGCAGGCGGCCGCCAACGCCGCCAGCGAAGACGCGCCGATCATCAAGTTCGTCAACAAGATCCTGCTCGATGCCATCCACCGCGGCGCCTCGGACATCCACTTCGAGCCCTACGAGACCAGCTACCGGGTGCGCTTTCGCATCGACGGCATGCTCCACGACGTGGCCCACCCGCCCTTCGCCATGCGCACGCGCATCGCCGCGCGCCTCAAGGTGATGTCGCGCCTGGATATCTCCGAGCGGCGCCTGCCCCAGGATGGCGCCATCAAGCTCAGGCTCTCCAAGACCCGCTCCATCGACTTTCGCGTCAACTCGCTGCCCACGGTGTTCGGCGAGAAACTGGTGCTGCGGATCCTCGACCCCGCCTCGGCGCAGCTGGGCATCGAGCAGCTCGGCTTCACGGCCAGGCAGCGGGAGATGTACGAGACGGTGCTCGACCAGCCCCAGGGCATGATACTCGTCACCGGCCCCACCGGCAGCGGCAAGACGGTGACCCTCTACACCGGCATCAACCTGCTCAACGAGGTGGAGCGCAACATCTGCACCGCCGAGGACCCGGTGGAGATCAAGGTGCCCGGGGTCAACCAGGTCAACGTGCTGCCCAAGATCGGCCTGGACTTCGCCAGTGCCCTGCGCGCCTTCCTGCGCCAGGACCCGGACGTGGTGATGGTCGGCGAGATCCGCGACCTGGAGACCGCCGAGATCGCGGTGAAGGCCTCCCAGACCGGCCACCTGGTGCTCTCCACGGTGCACACCAACTCCGCCGCCGAGACCCTGACCCGCCTGGCCAACATGGGCCTGGCGCCCTTCAATATCGCCAGTTCGGTGAGCCTGATCATCGCCCAGCGCCTGGCTCGCAAGCTGTGCAAGCACTGCAAGCAGCCGGCGGATCTCCCCCACGAGGTGCTGGCCGCCCAGGGCTTCTCCGAGGAGGAGATCAGCCAGGCCACCTTCTTCGAGCCGGTGGGCTGCAAGCACTGCACCAAGGGCTTCAAGGGCCGGGTGGGCATCTACGAGGTGGTGCCGATCAGCCACGCCATGAGCCAGATGATCATGAAGAACGGCAACTCCATGGAGTTCCACGACCTGGCCCGCCAGGAAGGCCACCCGGACCTGCGCCGCAGCGGCCTGATGAAGGCCATGCAGGGGATGACCAGCCTGGCCGAGATCAATCGGGTAACGAAGGACTGAGGCAACGACTAACCCAGCGAACGAGGGATCGAGATCATGGCGACACGGACTAGACGGGTACCGAAGGAGATCAAGCTCTACCGCTGGAACTGGACCGGCAAGGGCCCGGGGGGGCGCAAGGTAGGGGGCGAGATCATCGCCGCCCAGAAGGGCGAGGTGGAGCGGATCCTCAACGGCCAGAACATCATCATCAAGAACGTGCGCCGCAAGAGCGGCCTGGGCGGCGGCATGGGCAAGATCAAGCCCCGCGACATCATGCTGTTCGCCCGCCAGATGGCGACCATGATCCGCGCCGGCGTGCCGGTGCTGCAGGCCTTCCAGGTGGTGGCGGAGAGCCTCAAGAAGCCCGCCATGAGCGCCCTGGTCCAGGAGCTGATGAACGACGTGGCCGCCGGCTCCTCGTTCTCCGATGCCTTGAAGCGCCACCCCCAGCACTTCGATCGGCTGTTCGCCAACCTGGTGGAGGCCGGCGAGCAGTCCGGCTCGCTGGACAAGATGCTCGACCGGGTGGCCACCTACAAGGAGAAGATCGAGCTGCTCAAGGGGCGCGTGAAGAAGGCGCTGTGGTACCCCGCGGCGGTGATCGCGGTGGGCATCGGCGTCACCGCCCTGCTGCTGATCAAGGTGGTGCCCCAGTTCGAGAGCCTGTTCCAGGGCTTCGGCGCGGAGCTGCCGGCCATGACCCGCATGACCATCGCCATGTCCGAGTTCGCCCAGGCCTACTGGTGGTGGTTCGTCGGCGGCGTGGTGGCCTTCATCTACTTCATCCGCACCGGCATGAAGAAGTCCGAGAGCTTCGCCTACCGCATGCACGCCTTCGCCCTCAAGGTGCCGGTGCTGGGCGAGATCCTGGATAAATCGTCCGTGGCGCGCTACTCGCGAACCCTGGCCACCACCTTCGGCGCCGGCGTGCCGCTGGTGGAGGCGCTGGACACCGCCGCCGGCGCCACCGGCAACAAGGTCTACGAGCGCGCGGTGGCGCAGGTCCGCGAGGACGTGGCCACCGGCCAGCAGCTCAACTTCGCCATGCGCATGACCGAGCAGTTCCCGGCGCTGGCGGTGCAGATGGTGGGCATCGGCGAGGAGTCGGGCTCGCTCGACGCCATGCTCAACCGAGTGGCGGACTACTACGAGGAGGAGGTCGACAACATGGTCGACACCCTCACCTCGCTGCTGGAGCCCTTCATCATCGTGGTGCTCGGGGTGCTGGTGGGTGGCCTGGTCATCTCCATGTACCTGCCGATCTTCGAGTTGGGTAGTGTGATCTAGCGCCGATCGCCGATACATGGTGCTGCTACATCAATCGCCGATAAATCGGGCTCCAACATGGGCTGAAATCGACGAGCGCGATAGCTTTTTGACAACAAGGATTTCGCTTTGCTTGACCTCCCCCCTCCCCTGCTCTGGCCGCTGGCCGCCTTTATCGGCCTGTCCCTGGGCAGCTTTCTCAACGTGGTGATCGTGCGCCTGCCGGTGATGCTGATGCTGGGCTGGCGGGCCGAGGCCCGTGAGGCCCTGGAGCTGCCCGACGAGGCGCAGCCCCGCTTCAACCTGGCCACGCCGCGCTCGATGTGCCCGAGCTGCGAGACGCCCATCGCCTGGCACGACAACCTGCCGGTGGTCGGCTGGCTCAAGCGCCGCGGGCGCTGCGCCAGCTGTGGAACAGGCATCAGCCCCCAGTACCCGCTGGTGGAGCTGGCCGGTGGCGCGCTGACGCTCGCCGTGGTGGCGCTGTTCGGGCCGAGCTGGCAGGGGCTCTTCGTGGTGGGGGCCTGCCTGGCGCTGCTGGCCATGGCGGTGATCGACCTGCGCACCCAGCTCTTGCCGGACCTGCTCACCCTGCCGCTGCTGTGGGCGGGGCTGCTCTACCAGCTGTTGTTCCAGCCGCTGCTGCTACCGAGCGCGGTGATCGGTGCCATGGCGGGGTATCTGGTGCTGTGGAGCTTCTACTGGGCGTTCAAGCTGATCACCGGCAAGGAGGGCATGGGCTACGGCGACTTCAAGCTGCTAGCCGCGCTCGGCGCCTGGATGGGCTGGCAAACCCTGCCGCTGCTGCTGATTCTCTCGGCGGGGATCGGCGCCATCATCGGCATCCTGGTGCAGCTGGCGATGCCGCGGCTGCGCGGCGCGCCGATGCCCTTCGGGCCCTACCTGGCGCTGGCCGGCTGGGTGGCGCTGCTCGCCGGGGAGCCACTGATGGCGGCGTATGGGCGGTTCTTTCTGCTGTAGGTATCGCCTGGAGCCGGGCTCCTGGCAGCAGCGCTGTTGCGACTGGTGGGAGCCACGCTTTTCCCTGGCGATCAGCATCTACCACTGAGGCAGTTCCTTCTGGTGGGAGCCACGCTTTGCGGGCGAAAAGGCAGAGGCCACAGCGGTCGACAGTGACACCACGGGGCGGCTGCGCCGCCATTCGCCCGGCGGAGCCGATCTCCCACCAGTGGTCACAAGCCTTGGCAACACAGCCATTCGCCGGGCGGAGCCGATCTCCTACCAGAGTACCCAGCTACCACCGAGGCTGTTGCTACTGGTGGGAGCCACGCTTTGCCCTGGCGATCAGAATCTACCACTGAGGCAGTTCCTTCTGGTGGGAGCCACGCTTTGCGGGGCGAAAAGGCAGAGGCCACAGCGGTCGACAGTGACACCACGGGGCGGCTTCGCCGCCATTCGCCGGGCGGAGCCCAGCTCCCACCAGTGGTCACAAGCCTTGGCAACACAGCCATTCGCCGGGCGGAGCCGATCTCCTACCAGAGTACCCAGCTACCACCGAGGCTGTTGCTACTGGTGGGAGCCACGCTTTGCCCTGGCGATCAGCATCTACCACTGAGGCAGTTCCTTCTGGTGGGAGCCACGCTTTGCGGGGCGAAAAGGCAGAGGCCACAGCGGTCGACAGTGACACCACGGGGCGGCTGCGCCGCCATTCGCCCGGCGGAGCCGATCTCCTACCAGTGGTCACAAGCCTTGGCAACACAGCCATTCGCCCGGCGGAGCCGATCTCCTACCAGAGTACCCAGCTACCACCGAGGCTGTTGCTACTGGTGGGAGCCACGCTCTGCGGGGCGAAAAGGCAGAGGCCACAGCGGTCGACAGTGACACCACGGGGCGGCTTCGCCGCCATTCGCCGGGCGGAGCCCAGCTCCCACCAGTGGTCACAAGCCTTGGCAACACAGCCATTCGCCCGGCGGAGCCGATCACCTACCAGAGTACCCAGCTACCACCGAGGCTGTTGCTACTGGTGGGAGCCACGCTCTGCGGGGCGAAGGTTCAGACCTCAACGCAGGTGGGCAACACCGCCGGGCGGCTTCGCCGCCATTCGCCGGGCGGAGCCCAGCTCCCACCAGTGGTCACAAGCCTTGGCAACATAGCCATTCGCCCGGCGGAGCCCAGCTCCCACCAGTGGTCACAAGCCTTGGCAACACAGCCATTCGCCGGGCAAAGCCCAGCTCCCACCAGTGGTCACAAGCCTTGGCAACACAGCCATTCGCCCGGCGGAGCCGATCTCCCACCAGTGGTCACAAGCCTTGGCAACACAGCCATTCGCCGGGCGGAGCCGATCTCCTACCAGAGTACCCAGCTACCACCGAGGCTGTTGCTACTGGTGGGAGCCACGCTTTGCCCTGGCGATCAGCATCTACCACTGAGGCAGTTCCTTCTGGTGGGAGCCACGCTTTGCGGGGCGAAAAGGCAGAGGCCACAGCGGTCGACAGTGACACCACAGGGCGGCTTCGCCGCCATTCGCCGGGCAAAGCCCAGCTCCCACCAGTGGTCACAAGCCTTGGCAACACAGCCATTCGCCGGGCGGAGCCGATCTCCTACCAGAGTACCCAGCTACCACCGAGGCTGTTGCTACTGGTGGGAGCCATGCTCTGCCCTGGCGATCAGAATCTACCACTGAGGCAGTTCCTTCTGGTGGGAGCCACGCTTTGCGGGGCGAAAAGGCAGAGGCCACAGCGGTCGACAGTGACACCACGGGGCGGCTGCGCCGCCATTCGCCCGGCGGAGCCGATCTCCTACCAGTGGTCACAAGCCTTGGCAACACAGCCATTCGCCCGGCGGAGCCGATCTCCTACCAGAGTACCCAGCTACCACCGAGGCTGTTGCTACTGGTGGGAGCCATGCTCTGCCCTGGCGATCAGAATCTACCACTGAGGCAGTTCCTTCTGGTGGGAGCCACGCTTTGCGGGGCGAAAAGGCAGAGGCCACAGCGGTCGACAGTGACACCACGGGGCGGCTGCGCCGCCATTCGCCCGGCGGAGCCGATCTCCTACCAGTGGTCACAAGCCTTGGCAACACAGCCATTCGCCCGGCGGAGCCGATCTCCTACCAGAGTACCCAGCTACCACCGAGGCTGTTGCTACTGGTGGGAGCCATGCTCTGCCCTGGCGATCAGAATCTACCACTGAGGCAGTTCCTTCTGGTGGGAGCCACGCTTTGCGGGGCGAAAAGGCAGAGGCCACAGCGGTCGACAGTGACACCACGGGGCGGCTTCGCCGCCATTCGCCGGGCAAAGCCCAGCTCCCACCAGTGGTCACAAGCCTTGGCAACATAGCCATTCGCCGGGCGGAGCCGATCTCCTACCAGAGTACCCAGCCACCACTGAGGCAGTTCCTTCTGGTGGGAGCCACGCTTTGCGGGGCGAAAAGGCAGAGGCCACAGCGGTCGACAGTGACACCACGGGGCGGCTTCGCCGCCATTCGCCGGGCGGAGCCCAGCTCCCACCAGTGGTCACAAGCCTTGGCAACATAGCCATTCGCCCGGCGGAGCCTATCTCCCACCAGTAACACGAAGCCTCTGTGCCCTGCCTTTCCAGCGCCCTACCTCCCCTTTCTACATACCTCGGGGGGCGTAGATGCCGGGGGCATTGCGCCAGTAGCCCTTGTAGTCCATGCCGAAGCCGAAGACGTAGCGGTCGGCGACTTCCAGGCTGCAGTAGTCGGCCTTGAGGTCGGGAATCGCCTTGCGGTCGTGCTGCTTGTCGACCAGCACCGCGGTGGAGATGCTGGCGGCGCCGGCCTCGCGGCAGTAGGCGAGGATGGCGGCCAGGGTGGCGCCTTCATCGAGGATATCATCGACGATCACCACGTGGCGGCCGGCCATGGGCACCTCCGGGGAGACGCGCCAGAACAGCTCGCCGCCGCGGGTGCCGCCGCGATAGCGGGTGGCGTGCAGGTAGTCCACCTCCAGCGGGAAGCCGAGGCGCGGCAGCAGGTGGCCGGTGGTGATCAGGCCGCCGTTCATCACGCAGTAGAAGACCGGCAGCTTCTCGCCGAGGTCGTGGGTGATCTCGTCGGCCATGCGATCCAGGGCGCGCTCCACGGCCTCCTGGGTGATCAGGCAATCGGCGTTGTCCATCACCTCGCGCATGTCGGCGAGGGACGGGTGTAGATCGGCATCGAGTTTGGGCATTGCAGGGGCTCGCGGTCGAAGGGTGGAACGGGCATCCCGTCGGGAATCAGGCCAGGGCCTCGAGGTGGGCATGGACGCGGCGCCAGCGCGAGAGCGCGGCGAGGCTGGCGAGCTGCGGGCGGGCACGGGCGTAGCGCAGCCGGGCAAGGCGCCTGGCGCCGGGGCGTTTACGGCAGGCATCGAGCACTTCCAGGGCGGCGGCGCGGTCATTGCAGACCAGCAGCATGTCGCAGCCGGCGTTGAGGGCCGCCAGGGCGCGCTCGGTGGGGCTGCCGGCGGAAGCGGCGCCGGCCATGCTCAGGTCGTCGGAGAAGATTACGCCCTTGAAACCGAGGCTCTGGCGCAGCAGGCCGAGCCAGGCGGGCGAGAAGCCGGCGGGGCGCGGGTCGAAGGCGGAGTAGATGACATGGGCGGGCATGATGCCGTCAAGGCGGCCGGCCAGGCGGGTGAAGGGCACCAGGTCGCGCCGGCGCAGGGCCTCCAGCGGGCGCGGGTCCACCGGCAGCTCATGGTGGGAGTCCGCCGCCACGCCGCCGTGGCCGGGGAAGTGCTTGCCCACGGCGACCATGCCGGCCTCGTGCAGGCCGTCGACGAAGGCGCCGGCCAGGGCGGCGACGATCTCGGGGTCATCGGAGAGGCTGCGGTCGCCGATCACCGTGGAGGTGCCGTCGTCGACGTCGAGCACCGGGGCGAAGCTGAGGTCGAGGCCGCAGGCGGCCATCTCCATGCCCAGCAGCCAGCCGGCGTCCTGGCAGAGCCGCCGGGTGACCTCGGGCTGGCCGGCGAAGCCCGTCGCCAACCGCGCCATGGCCGGCAGCCGGGTGACGCCCTGGCGCAGGCGCTGCACCCGGCCGCCCTCCTGGTCGATGGCCAGCAGCAGCTCCGGGCGCACGGCGCGTATCGCCAGGCTCAGTTCGCGCACCTGATCCGCCGATTCAGTGTTGCGGGCGAAGAGGATCACCCCGCCCACCTCGGGCCGCGCCAGCAGGCGGCGCTCCTCCGCGGTGAGAGTGGTACCTTCCAGATCAAGCATCACCGGACCGAGGGACGGGGGCATGGGCGATTCCTTGGTTTTTTGCAAACAGAGATTCGTCGCAGACTGGCGTGAAAGGGGCAAGATTCTAGGGCAAAGCGAGCGCCGGTGACAGCCGCTCAGGCCTCCGCGGCCTGCGGAACCGGGGCCGGCAGCGGGGCCTGCATGGCCGAGACCACCACCGGGCGCAGGCGCCGGATCAGGTCGCGCACCGTGACATGCTCTCCATAATCCTTCTCGGCGATATCGCGCAGGGCGTCAAGGCCGGAAAGCGTGAAGATCACAGTGCCGAGCATGAAGTGCAGGCGCCAGAAGCGTTCGGCATCGGGCAGTTCGGGGGTGGCCTGGCGCACCAGCTCGGTGAATCGGGTGAAGACGCTGCCGTACTCCTCCTGAATATAGCGGCGCAGATGACCCTGTGCCTGGCTATAGGCGAGCCCCAGCAGGCGCATGAAGACCTTGAGGCTGTTGCGCTCGGCGGGCACCTCCAGCACGCTGCGGGCCATGGTCTCGAGCAATTCCTCGAGGGGGATGACCTCCTCGCCGTAGTGGGCCTGGAGCTCGTCCAGGGCGCGATGGAAGCGCTCGGTGAAGGGGTCGAGGTAGCGGGCGAACACCGCCTGGATCAGCGACTTCTTGGAGCCGAAGTGGTAGTTCACCGCGGCCAGGTTGACCCTGGCCTTGCTGGTGATGGTGCGCAACGAGGTCTCGGCGAAGCCGCGCTCGGCGAACAGCACCTCGGCCGTGTCGAGGATGCGGGTAACGGTGTCGGTCTGGGCCATCTGGAAAGTCCCGATAAGAGTCCCGGTCATGAACAGTTGTTTAAAACGTCGCTGAATTGTAAGCCAGTGGTAGCCTCTGGCTCAATCCCCTGAAAGCCTGAGTGTTTTAAACGGCGCCATTCGCGGGGCGGCGCCCGGCTGACCCATGGAGCCACCACACTCTCCATTACTGGATGGAACAACATGCTGTATACTTGTTCACTAACGTAACCAGTCGCCGCTTTCCGCTTCGGAGGTCGCATGACACGCCCGCTTACCCAGCGCCAGCAGAACGTCTATGACTTCATCGTCAAGACCCTCCAGGACCTTGGCTATCCGCCCACCCGGGCCGAGATCGCCCGCGCCCTGGGCTTCCGCTCGCCCAACGCCGCCGAGGAGCACCTGCGCGCCCTCGAGAAGAAGGGCGCCATCCGCATGATCGCCGGCACCTCCCGCGGCATCCGCTTGCCCGCCCAGGAGCAGGAGGCCCCCGCCGAGGGCGAGGCCCTGCACCAGGGGCTGCCGATCATCGGCGAGGTGGCCGCGGGCAGCCCGATACTCGCCGCCGAGCATATCGACCGCTACTGCCCGCTGCCCCCGGAGTACTTCACCCCCCGGGCCGACTACCTGCTCAGGGTGCGCGGCCTCTCCATGAAGGATGTCGGCATCCTGGAGGGCGACCTGCTCGCCGTGCACCGCACCGAACGGGTGCGCGACGGCCAGATCGTGGTGGCGCGCCTGGAGGACGAGGTGACGGTGAAGCGCTTCCAGCGCAGCGGCCACGTGGTCACCCTGAGCGCCGAGAATCCGGAGTTCGCCCCCATCGAGGTGGACCTGCGCCATCAGGCGCTGGAGATCGAGGGCATCGGCGTAGGCGTGATCCGCGGCGGCAGCGGCCAAGCGCTGGGCTAAGCCCTGGAATAGGCCCCGCTCGACGATGCGAAAGATCCTCCACGCCGACTGCGACTGCTTCTTTGCGGCGGTGGAGATGCGCGACAACCCGGCGCTTGCCGAGGTGCCGCTGGCCATCGGCGGCAGTCCCGAGGGGCGCGGGGTGATCGCCACCTGCAACTACCCCGCCCGGGCCTTCGGCATCCATTCGGCGATGCCCACGGCCCGGGCGCTGCGCCTCTGCCCTCAGCTCATCCTGCTGCCCGGCAGCTTCGACAAGTACCGCGAGGTCTCGCAGCAGATCCAGGCGATCTTCCATGAGCTCACCCCCCTGGTGGAACCCCTCTCCCTGGACGAAGCCTTCCTCGACGTCAGCGAGGTGGAGCGCTTTTCCGGCAGCGCCACCTGGATGGCCCGCTGGCTGAAGGAGGAGTGCCTGGCGCGCACCGGCATCACCCTCTCCGTGGGGGTGGCGCCCAACAAGTTCCTGGCCAAGATCGCCAGCGACTGGGAGAAGCCCGACGGCCTGACGGTGATCACGCCCGAGCGCATGGAGACCTTCCTGCAGGCGCTGCCGGTGAAGAAGCTTCACGGGGTGGGCCCCGCCACCGGGGCGCGCCTGGACGCCATGGGCATCACCACCTGCGCGGCGCTTCGCGAGGTGCCACTGGAGCGGCTGCTGGAGGCCTTCGGCAAGTTCGGCCAGCGGCTGTTCGAGCTGGCCCGGGGCATCGATGAGCGCCCGGTGCGCCTGGAGCGCGAGCGCAAGTCGGTCAGCGTGGAGACCACCTTCGGCCGGGACCTGCCGGACCTGGCCAGTTGCCGCGAGGCCCTGGCCCCGCTCTGCGAGCGCCTGGAAGAGCGCCTGGCCCGCCACGGCCAGCCGCCCCTGGCCGGCCTGGTGGTGAAGGTGCGCTTCGACGACTTCAGCCTGACCACCCTGGAGAGCCGCGGCCTCGCCCCCTCCCCCGACAGCTTCGCCCGCCTGCTGGAACAGGCCTGGGAACGCCGCCGCCGCCCGGTGCGCCTGCTCGGCGTCGGCGCCCGGCTGCTGCCGGAGGCCGAACGGCGCCAGCTGGCGCTACCGATCGGGTGAGGCGGTGGACGGATCCTTCTGGTGGGAGCCACGCTCTGCGGGCGGTCCGACGTCTCGGCGAAAGGACTGAGGCCACAACGGTCAACCGTGACACCGCTGGGCGCCTGCGGCGCCATTCGCCGGGCGGAGCCCAGCTCCCACCAGTAGCCCCGAGCCTGGGAGGTTATCCAGTTACCACCGAGGCTGCTCCTTCTGGTGGGTATCCAGCTGCCACTGGCGCTGTTGCTTCTGGTGGGAGCCACGCTCTGCGGGGCGAAGGCGGAGACCACAACATTGGCTGCCGGGCACAGTCCAGCGCCTACAAGCATCCTGAGCATTGATAGGCCTGGTAAGGAAAAGTCTGACAAAGCCTCTGGCAATCCGCTTACAGCCCGGCCATGCCCGCTGACCTAACCTTCAGGAAGTGAGAAGGCCAGGGACTGACACATGGAGCGCTATCACACCCACTGCTTGCGGCGCGGTCGCATCTCCCTCGCCGGCCACTGCTACCTGGTTACCATCGTGACAGCGTCCCGCAAGCCATGGTTTGGCGAGTTCACGAATGCCAGGCACGCGTGCCGAAGTTTCTACACCGACTCTGTTCTCACGCACGGCGACACCCTGGCTTTTGTCGTAATGCCCGACCACGTTCACTGGCTGCTGCAGGTCGAGGGCAGGCTCTCCGAAGCGGTGCGGATCTACAAGGCGCGGGTGTCACTGGCGCTGGGGGTGAAGCCCTGGCAGCGTGGGTTCCACGATCATGGCCTGCGACGAGAGGAGGATCTGCGAGCAGTAGCGCGCTATATCGTTGCCAACCCGCTGAGAGCCGGGCTCGCGGACAATGTCCTCGACTATCCCTACTGGAATGCTGCGTGGTTGTAGCCGCCTACACATCGGCCGGAAACACCGCTGGGCGCCTGCGGCGCCATTCGCCGGGCGGAGCCCAGCTCCCACCAGTAGCCTCCAGCCTTAGCGGTATGGCCATTCGCCGAGCGGAGCCCAGCTCCCACCAGTAGCCTCCAGCCTTAGCGGTATGGCCATTCGCCGGGCGGAGCCCAGCTCCCACCAGTAGCCTCCAGCCTTAGCGGTATGGCCATTCGCCGGGTGGAGCCGATCTCCCACCAGTGATCTCCAATCTTGGAGACCATCCAGTTACCACCGAGGCTGTTCCTTCTGGTGGGAGCCACGCTCTGCGGGCGGTCCGACGTCTCGGCGAAAAGGCTGAGGCCACAACGGCCGCCAGTAACACCGCGGTGCGCCTGCTCGGCGTCGGCGCCCGGCTGCTGCCGGAGGCCGAACGGCGACAGCTCTCGCTACCGATCGGGTGAGGCGGTGGAACTTGACAGAAGAAATGCTGACAAACCACCATGTAGCCACAATGTGGCTACCAACTCAGGAGCTGGATCATATGAGTGCCGATACAGTGGTTCGCGCCCGCATCGATAGCGAAACGAAGAAACGGGCCTCGGCTGCTTTGGAAGAAATGGGGCTGTCGGTATCCGACGCTATTCGTCTACTGATGATGCGCATAGCGGAGGAAAAGCGGCTCCCGTTTGAAGTTCAGGTGCCGAAAACCTCGACCCTCGAGGCCATGGATCAGCTGGAATCAGGGAAAGGCAAACGTTTCGACGATGCCGATGAGCTGTTTCAGGACCTGAAGATCTGATGCTTACCCCTGTCCGCTCCAGTCAATTCAAACGTGACGTGAAGCGCCTGCAGAAACGCGGCAAGGACATGGGAAAGCTGAAGGCACTACTCATCCTGCTGCTCGAGCAGGCCCCATTGCCGGAGCCCTATCAGGATCATCCTCTCAGAGGAGACTGGAAGGGCTTTCGCGATGCTCACCTCGAACCGAACTGGCTGTTGCTATACCGAATCGTTGGTGACGAGCTTCAATTAGCCCGCACTGGAAGCCATTCCGATCTATTTCGGGAGTGAGGGCATTCAAGGCCCTGACTGCTACCGGGGAGAGCCGATCTCCCACCAGCACCCCCAGGCCTCAACTAAACCGCTGAACTATGGCTGCGACCTACTTGGTATCGATATAGCGGTGGTGGTTGAAGGTGGCGACCCAGCCGGGGTGGTAGACGAGCAGGATGGCCATGAGCATGCCGGTGATGAAGGCCTCCGAGGGCATCAGCAGCGGCAGGAAGCGGGCGTATTCCATGGCCTGGTAGAGGGCGTGGGCGTCGCTGGCGCCGAGCGCCATCAGCCCCACCGCCGCGAGCCCCGCGGCTAAGGTGGCGAGCGCGGCGCCGAAGAAGCCGCAGACGAACAGGAAGACCATCAGGTTATCCGGCAGGCGGCGGTCCACCAGCCGCCAGATCAGCACCGTGACCAGCGCGGGGATGATGCCGGTGACCAGCAGGTTGACGCCGAGCAGCGGCCAGTCCACCCGGCCGGTGGCCACCGCCACGAGGTTGACGATCAGGATCGAGGCGAGCGCCAGCGGGGCCTTGAAGACCAGGGTGAGCAGCGCGGTGAACATCAGGTGCAGGGAGAGCCAGTCCACCACCTGGGCGCGCAGCTGCCACATCAGCAGCACCGCCACGGTGGCGGCGAGCCAGCGGTGCTGCAGCGCGGTGTCATCGAGCAGCGCCCGCCAGGGCCGCTGGGCCAGCGCCAGGGCGTAGAGCGCCAGCGACACCAGGCCGCAGAGCACCAGCAGCCAGGGGGCGAGCACCGCTTGGGAAAATGACATGAAGCGCCTCTCGTCGACTCGTGGCTCGCCCGGTCAGGCGAAGACCACCGTCTTGTTGCCGTGGATCAGCACGCGATCCTCCAGGTGCCAGCGCAGCCCGCGGGCCAGCACCGCCTTCTCGACGTCGCGGCCGAAGCGCACCAGGTCGCCGGGGGTGTGGCAGTGGCTGACGCGGTGGATGTCCTGCTCGATGATGGGGCCGGCGTCGAGCTCTTCGGTGACGTAGTGGCAGGTGGCACCGATCAGCTTCACGCCGCGATCAAAGGCCTGGTGGTAGGGTTTGGCCCCGGCGAACGAGGGCAGGAAGCTGTGGTGAATATTGATCACTTGTCCGGCGTAGCGTTCGCAGATCGACGGCGGCAGAATCTGCATGTAGCGCGCCAGCACCAGGCAGTCGGCGTGGACCTCATCCACCAGGCGGACGACCTCGTCGAAGGCGGCCTGCCTGTGGTCGGGGCGCACCGGCACGTGGTGGTAGGCAATGCCGTGCCACTCGACCAGGCCGCGCATGGCCTCGTGGTTGGAGATCACCGCGGCGATATCGCAGTCAAGCTCGCCGGCGGTCCAGCGGTAGAGCAGGTCCACCAGGCAGTGGGACTCCTTCGAGACCATCAGCACCACCCGGGGGCGGTTGCGGGTGTCGGTCAGCGACCAGGTCATGTCGAGCTCCTCGGCGATGGGCGCGAAGGCCTCGCGCAGCGTCTCGGGGGGCATGCCGATGGAGTCGGCCAGGATCTCGTAGCGCATGAAGAAGCGGCCGGTCTCCAGGTCGGAGTGCTGGCTGGCCTCGGTGATGGAGCCACCGTGGCCGGCGATGAATCCGGAGACCCGGGAGACAATGCCCACGCAATCGGGGCAGGAGACCACCAGGCGATAGTAGTGTGACATGGCGTGCCTCTGGTTTGGCGTTGGGGGCTTGGCTTAGGGGCTAGGGCTGGAATCAGGGTGCGACAGTGTAGCGAAAACAGCAGATTCCGGCATCAAGCTACTTAGTTCGGTGCTGATCCGGGTACGGCTCCCCTCGGGGGCGCTGTGAATACATCCCTGTACGCTACCGATGCCATCCCTGGCATAGGACCCCCTCGGAGAGCCATCCCCGGCGCACCTGACGCCGCGGCATGTTTCCCGGCGCCCTCTCGCGACTGCTTCAGCCCTGCCCTGCGATGACCCGTCACCGGATCAGCCCCGAATAATGGCGATCCCCCTGTCCCTGCCCGTCGTTGTGGCTGCCCAGGGCCTTCCCGTATAGTGAAAGAACACTTTCCGAGCCTAGCGCCCCCGATGCCACAGCCCAGAGTTCAGATTCGCCCCCGCCGCCGCCCTCCCCTGCATTTCCTGCCGCTGGGTGGCTGCGGTGAGATCGGCATGAACCTGAGCCTCTATGGTTTTGGAGAGAGGGGTTTTGGAGAGAGCAACACCGACGACTGGATCGCGGTGGACTGCGGGATGATGATCCGCCAGGACCTCCCCGACAGCCCGCTGCAGGTGCCCAACCTGGACACCCTGACCACCCTGGGCATCCGCCCCCGGGCGCTGATCATCACCCACGGCCACGAGGACCATCTCGGCGCCGCGGCCTGGTTGTGGCCGAAGTGGGGCTGCCCCATCTGGGCCACCCCGCTGGCGGCCGGCCTGCTGCGCGCCAAGTTCATCGAGCGCGGCCTGGCCACCGACGCCATCCGGGTCATCGAGCCCGGCGAGGCGCTGGAGACCGGCCCCTTCACCCTGCGCTTCCTGCCGGTGACCCACTCTATCCCCGAGAGCTGCGCGCTGCTGCTGGCCGCCGGCGAGCACCGCGTGCTGCACACCGGTGACTGGAAGCTGGACCCCGAGCCGCTGATCGGCAAGCCCATGTCGGCGGCCACCTTCCGCGCCATCGCCCCGGTGGACCTGGTGGTGGGCGACTCCACCAACGCCCCGATGCCGGGGCACTCGCGCAGCGAGGGCGAGGTGGCCCAGGCGCTGGAACACACCATCGCCCGCTGCGAGGGGCGCGTGATCGTCTCCTGCTTCGCCAGCAACCTGGCGCGGGTGCTGGCCATCGGCCGCGCCGCCCAGCGCAATGGCCGCCGGGTGAGCCTGATGGGCCGCTCCATGGAGCGCATGGTGGCGGTGGCCCGCGGCCTGGGCTATCTGGACGACTTCCCGCCCCTGGTGCCCACCTCGGACCTGGGCTACCTGCCCCCCAGCGAGGTACTGGTGATTGCCACCGGCAGCCAGGGCGAGCCCCGGGCGGCGCTGAACCGACTGGCCCGCGGCCGCCACCACGCCATGGAGCTGGGCGCGGGGGACAGCGCGATCTTCTCGGCCAAGGCGATTCCCGGCAACGAGCTGATGATCGAGCGGCTCAAGAACGGCCTCAAGCGGCTGAGCGTGACGCTGCTCGACGAGTTCAGCCACCCGGAGCTGCACGCCTCCGGCCACCCCGCCCGGGAGGAGCTGCGCACCTTCTATGGCTGGGTGACGCCGCGCCACCTGCTGCCGGTGCACGGTGAGCCGCGCCATCAGAAGGCCCACCGCGAGTTGGCGGAGTCGCTGGGCATCCAGGCGCCGCTGGCGCCCCTCAACGGCGACCTGATCCGCCTGGACGCCGATGGGCTGACGCGGGTGGCCCGCCACCCGCAGCCGCCCTGCATCGTCAGCCAGAACGCGGTGGCGCCGCTGCCCGGGCTGGCCGGCGAGAGCCAGGGCCCGCGCCACGGCAGCCTCTACCTGGCGCTGTCGGTCACCGCCACCGGCGAGGGCGGCTGGACGCGAATCGGACGGCTGATGCTGGACGCGAGCCAGGCCAGCCCGATCGACGAGGAGGCCTTCACCGACTGGCTGGACGAGGCGCTGGAGTCGCTCGCGGGGGATACCCTGGCCGAGCTGCGCCTGGCGCTGCAGCCGCGGCTGGTGGGCTGGTTCGCCGACCACCTGCGGCGTCTGCCGGAGATCCACCTGCAGATCCTGGCCGTGGAGGCTCCCTCCACCAGCGAGATGGGATGAGAGCCGGGACAGTGAGAGCCAGGACAGTGAGAGCCAGGACAAGTGTTCAATAAGAAAAGCCGCTCGATAAGCGGCTTTTTTTTGGTTTGGTGGCAGCTTCCGGGAGGCCTGCGGCCTCCATTCGCCCCGCAAGCGTGGCTCCCACCAGTAGGAACAGGCCTCAAAGGCAACCTGTTACCACCAAGGCTTAAATTTACAGGTGGGAGATGGGCTCCGCCCGGCGAATGGCGCCGAAGGCGCCTGGCGGTGTTAGTGGTTCCTCCCGGGAGACCTGCGGCCTCCATTCGCCCCGCAAAGCTGAGCTCCCACCAGTAGGGTCCAGCCTCGGTGGTCAGATGAACCATCGACCTTCTCTGGGCACAGCTGAGCTACTACCAGAAGGAACAGGCCTCGGTGCCAAGGGAATGATTCAGGCCTTGGTGCCATTCTTCGGCGGGCGGCCGCGCTTGCGACGCGGCGGTTCGAGCACCAGGTCATCGACCGAGAGACCCGCCTCGCTGATGGCCTCGAGAATCTCGGAGCGCTTGCGCTCCTTCTGCAGCTCCTCATCCTGGCGCTGACGCTCTTCATCCTTCTTCTGCTCGATCACCTCGTCGATCACCTCGGAGAGCTTGTGCAACTGCTCCATGCTGAGCTGACGTGCGGCGGCGCGAGCGACATTCTTGTTGCGAGCGATACGCTCCAAGGATTCGCTGGACATGGGTCCCCTCCTGAACCGAAATAAACGAGATAGGTAAAACGTCTGCGCAAGGGAAAAGTATATGCATCATGGGCGGATTGGCAAGAAAAGCCGCTCAACTTTCCAAAAGAAAAGCGGGTAATTAACCCCCGCCTCGGTCGGTGAGCGCACGGCAAAAGTGCAGGGAAAGAAGCGCTCAGCCGCCGGTCATGTTCATGAAGCGCACCACCTGGACGTCGCCGTCGGTGGTGAAGTGGTGGCGTTCGGGCTTGAGGGGCATGGCCGCGACGATGGCCCGCTTGAGGGCGTCGATGTTACCCGGGTGGGCGCGCAGCACGCGGCGCAGATCCACCGAGTGTTCGTTGCCGAGGCAGAGCAGCAGACGCCCCTCCACGGTGACGCGAACCCGGTTGCAGGTGGCGCAGAAGTTGTGGCTGTGGGGGGAGATGAAACCCACCCGGATCTCGCTGTCGGCCATGCGAAAATAGCGCGAGGGGCCGAGGGTGCTCTCGGTGGTGGGGGTCAGCGGGTAGCGAGTCTCGATCAGCGCCTGGACCTCGTCGCTGGAGCAGTAGGTCTCGTCGCGACGATGGTCGGAGACATCCCCCAGGGGCATCTCCTCGATAAAGCTGATATCGAGCCCTTCGCGGCGGGCGAACTCGACCAGGTCGATCACCTCGTCGTCGTTGCGCCCCTTGAGGATCACCGCGTTGAGCTTGGTGCGCTCGAAGCCGGCCTCGCGGGCGGCACGAATGCCGTCGATGACGCGGGCGAGATCACCGGTGCGGGTCAGCTGGCGAAAGCGCTCGGGGTCGAGGGAGTCCAGGCTGATGTTGAGCCGCGTCAGGCCCGCCTCGCGCAGCCGCCGGGCAACTTTCGGCAGGGTCGCCCCGTTGGTGGTCATGGCGAAGTCCTTGAGCCCCGGCAAGCTGCCGATCTGCTCCACCAGCTGGTCGATATCGCGCCGAACGAGGGGCTCGCCGCCGGTGAGGCGCACCTTCTCCACCCCCAATTCGACGAAGGCGCGGGCCACCAGGGCGAGCTCCTCCAGGGTCAGCACCTGGGCGCGAGGCAGGAAGGTCATCTCCTCGCTCATGCAGTAGACACAGCGAAAATCGCAGCGGTCGGTCACCGAGATGCGCACATAGCGCACTCGCCTGCCGAAGTCGTCAATCAGTGCCTGGGGCAGTGTTGTCATTGTCGTCCCTCGTGCTTGTGGCGCGAATCAGGCCTTCCAGCGGCTCGCATCCTCATGGTCGGAGTGGCGCTCCGAGACCCAGTAGTCGCCTTCGCTGGCGTGCTCCTTCTTCCAGAAGGGGGCACGGGTCTTGAGGTAGTCCATGATGAAGTCGCAGGCCTCGAAGGCTTCCCGTCGATGGGCGCTGGCCACCGCTACCAACACGATAGGGTCTCCGGGGGCCAGGCGTCCAATGCGGTGGATCACACGCACGCCGTCCAGGGCCCAACGGCCCTGGGCCTCATCGACGATGGCCGCCAGCGCCGACTCGGTCATGCCGGGATAGTGCTCCAGGGTCAGGGCGGTGACCTCCGGGCGTTCGTTGAAGTCGCGCACCAGGCCGGTGAAGCAGACCACCGCACCGATATCGGTGCGCCCGGCCAGCAGCGCGCGCTGCTCGTCGCCCGCATCGAAGGGGGCCTCCTGAACGCGAACGCAGGCGTCATGACGCCCAGGCGCGTGACGCTTCGGCTGGTCAATCATCGGCTCAGCCTCCGGTGACGGGGGGGAAGAAGGCCACCTCGTCGTCATCGGTGATCGGGGTGCTGTCGCCCGCCATGACCTGGTTCACCGCGCACAGCACGCGCCCCTCGTCGAGGCCCGCGAAGCGGGGATCCAGGGCCTTCAAGGCCGCCTTGAGGCCGGCGACATCGGTCCGCCCCAGGTCGGAGAGCGGCACGGAAATATCGCCGACGCCGAGCCGTTCGCGCAGCTCCGCCAGGCACTTGACGCGGATGCAGGGCGAGGCGATATCGCAGCGGCTACCCACGGCTACCTGGCCGCCGTGCCCCTGGCCGGTGACGATGGGGCCCTCGGCGGCGCTGACCACGGCCTCGCCGAGGGGCTGTTCGACGGGCTCTCCAACATGCTCTGCGCGGTAATAGTCGCCGCTCTTTCCGCCGGTCTTGGCCTCCAGGCGAATGGCGTCGATCACCATGCCCTTGTCCACCGCCTTGCACATGTCGTAGAGGGTCAGGCAGGCCACCGAGACGGCGGTGAGGGCCTCCATTTCCACGCCGGTGCGGCCGTTGAGCCGGCAGGTGGCGGTGACCTCCACGCAGCGCTCGGCCTCGTTGAGGGTAAAGTCGATGGCCACCTTCGACAGCGCCAGGGCATGGCAGAGCGGGATCAGCTCGTGGGTGCGCTTGGCGGCCTGGATGCCGGCGATGCGCGCGGTGGCCAGCACGTCGCCCTTGGGCAGGCCGCCCTCAGCGAGCAGCGCCAGGGTCTCGGGCCGCATGGTGATGCGCCCGGAGGCGCTGGCCTCCCGGCGGCTCTCCGGCTTGTCGGCGACGTCCACCATATGGGCTTCGCCGCGGGCGTTGAGATGGGTCAGTGACATGGTCAGTGCCTCACGGATAACGGAACAGGGGTTGGATGGTCACCGCCTCGCCGGCGGCCACGGCCGCCCGCTCGTCGGCGATCTCGATCAGGCAGTTGGCCTGGACCATGGAGGAGAGGATGCCGGAGCCCTGGGCGCCGGTGCCGGCGACCCGCAGCCGCCCGTCGGCATCGCTGCGGTAGACACCGCGCAGATAGTCGACGCGCCCGACGCGGCTCTTCAACGCGTGCTCGGCCACGGCGACCAGCCGCGGCGGCGCCACTACCGCCCTGCCCTGCAGCCGGGCCAGCAGCGGGGCGGCGAACTGCAGGAAGGTGACCATGGCCGCCACCGGGTTGCCGGGCAGGCCCAGGAAGGGCACGCCGCGGGGGCCCAGACGCCCGCAGGCCAGCGGGCGGCCGGGGCGAATGGCGATCTTCCAGAAGCCCAGTTCGCCCTGCGCCGCCAGGGCCGCTCGGGTGTGGTCGGCGTCGCCCACCGAGACACCGCCGCTGGTGATCACCAGGTCCGCCTCGGCGGCGGCCCGGCCCAGGGCGGCGGCGATGGCGTCGCGGGTATCGGGCAGGATGCCCAGGTCGAGGACCTCGCCGCCGTGCTCGGCGGCCAGCGCCATCAGGCTGTAGCGATTGGCATCATGGATGCCCGCCTCGGGTAGCGGCTGGCCCGGCGCGGTGACCTCGTCGCCGGTGGAGAAGAGCGCCACCCGCGGGCGGCGCTGGACCGCCACCTCGGCGCGGCCCAGCGAGGCCAGCAGGCCCAGCTCCGCAGCGCCGAGCCGGGTGCCGGCGGCCAGTGCCAGGGCGCCGCGGGCGATGTCCTCGCCGGCCCGACGCACATTCTGGCCGCGTCTGACCCGCTCGGGCTGATCGACGATGGTCCAGCGGGCGCCGTCGGCGCCCTCCTCGTCCGCCAGCTGCTCGCGCATGATCACGGTATCGGCGCCGGGGGGCAGGGGCGCGCCGGTGGTGATCCCGGCACACTCGCCGGGGGCCAGCGGGCCCGTGGGCGCCTGGCCGGCGTGGATCTCGACGACCCGGCGCAAGCGCGCCGATGCCGGGCTTTTTTCCCCGCTCGCTTCCCCGCCCTCGTCGGGCCAGGCCACGGCGATGCCATCCATGGCGGCATTGGTGCACTGGGGCACATCGATGGGCGAGACGGCGTCCTCGGCCAGCACCCGGCCGTGGGCCAGGGCCAGGGGCACGATCTCGGCGGGCAGCGGGCCCGCGACCAGCGCGAGCACCGCCGCCCGGGCCTCCTCCACGGCCAGCATGCGCTCGCCCAGTTCGAAGCAGGAGAGGGTCATGGCGCGGGCACCCGCTCGGCGGTCGGGCGCGGGGCGCGCTCGCCTGGCCAGCGCGCCGGCCAGGCGGCGATCCAGTCGGCCAGCGCGGTGAGGTCGTTGAGGTCCAGCGCCTCGACGCCGGGCGGCAGCGCCAGGGGCTCGTCACAGGCCACCGCCCTCACCCAGGGGTCCTCGGCCACCCGCAGCGGCTTGCCCAGGGCCGGGCGGTGCAGCTCGAGCTTGGGCAGCGGCCAGGCCTTGAAGCCCTCCACCAGCACCAGGTCGGGCTTCTGGCTGGCCACCAGCGCCACCAGCGCGGCCAGGTCGGGCTCCTGCTGGCCGGGGGTCTCCATCATCATCGCCAGCCGCTCACGGGAGGCCACCAGCATGGGGGCGGCGCCGGCCTGGCGCAGCCGATGGCTGTCCTTGCCGGGCTGGTCGACGTCGAAGGTGTGATGGGCGTGCTTGATCACCGCCACGCGCAGGCCGCGCTCGGCCAAGCGCGGCAGCAGCGCCTCCAGCAGGGTGGTCTTGCCGGTACCGCTCCACGCCGCGATGCCCAGCAGCGGCAGCGAGGCCTCCAGCGTCAGCGCTGCCTGGCCGACGTTATCTCTAAGACGGGGGTCACGGGACGCGCTCATGGGTCGGGGCTCATGCATCGGGCTCAGCGCCGCTTCCAGGCGCTGCCTGTCGTCCTCGGTATTGAGATTGGCGAAGGCCGCCGGGCAGTCGGAGAAGTCGACCCGGCACCAGACATGGCGAGCATACCAGCGGTCGATCTTGCGCTCGCCGTCCGCCAGCGCCGCGGCGAGGTCATCGGCCAGGGCGGTGCGGATCAGCGCCACCACCGGGTGCAGGCGCTCGCCGTCGCAGGCCACGGCGATATCGGCATCGCCCAGGCCGGCCACCAGGCGCGCCACCAGGTCCTCGGGCAGCGCGGGGGTGTCACAGGGCACCACCACCAGCCAGGGCGTGGCGGCGGCGCGCAGGCCGCTGTAGATGCCCATCAGCGGCCCCTGGTAGCCGCCCTCGGCGTCCAGGATGACGCGATCGGCCAGGGGGGCGTAGTGCGCCTGACTGCGGTTGGCATTGATCAGCACCTCGGCGACCCGCCCGGCCAGGCGCTCGCGCACATGGGCCACCAGGGGGCGGCCATGAAAGGCCACCAGCCCCTTGTCCACGCCGCCCATGCGGCGGCCCTGGCCGCCGGCCAGGATCAGGCCGGTGAGTTCGTGTTGCGTCATCTTGGCCCCTCCTGTGGTCTGTCCCCATGATGCCTGAGCCGGCCGTGGGGTGCTACGCTGCGCCGCCGCGCAAGTCCTTGTCGTGACACGGGTCAAAGTGGCCTTACCCGCAGCCGCGGGAGCCGATATCCTGTGTGCAGTTTTCTTGACAGTCGTTTTCTTGACAGGAGCCACCTTTTGACCAATTCCACCGCGACCGCCGGGTTCAACGTCGGCGGCCGACTGCGCCAGCTGCGCCTCGCCCGCGGCCTCTCCCAGCGAGAGCTGGCCCGCCGCGCCGGCGTGACCAACAGCACCATCTCGCTGATCGAACAGAACAGCGTCAGCCCCTCGGTGAGCTCGCTGAAGAAGATCCTCGATGCCCTGCCGGTGTCGATCAGCACCTTCTTCGCCGGCGACGAGCCGAGCGTGCCGCGGGCCTTCTACCGTGCCGAGGAGCTCACCGAGATCGGCGATGGGCGGCTCTCCTTCCGGCTGGTGGCGGCGCGCCAGGCGGAGCGCAGCATGTCGATCATCCACGAGCGCTACCCCCCCGGGGCGGATACCGGGGAGGAGATGCTCGAGCACGACGGGGAGGAAGGCGGCGTGGTGGTGGCCGGCGAGATCGAGATCACGGTGAGCGGCGAGGTCGCCGTGCTCGGGGCCGGCGACGCCTACTACTTCGATTCACGCCTGCCCCACCGCTTCCGCAACCCGGGCGAGCAGGAGTGCGTGATCGTCAGCGCCAACACCCCGCCCACCTTCTCCGACGGCGGGCGCGAGCTGCATCACGCCTGAGCGGCGCCTGCGGCATTGCGCCTTGGGCTTGCCAGGATGCGGCGCAGCACCCGCCAGGCGGCCAGCCCGGCCAGCAGGTTGCCCACCGCGGCCCCCGTGGCGAGTCCCGGCAGGCCGCCCAGAGTGGCGCCCAGCCACAGGCAGGGCAGGTAGAAGATAAACAGCCGCGCGGCGGACATCAGCATGGCGCGCAGCGGCCAGCCCAGGGCGTTGCCGGCCGAGACCACGACCATGCAGACGCCCAGCGCCGCGTAGCTGGGCAGCAGGAAGCGGATCAGCATCGCCAGGTCGTCGCGCACCTCGGGGTTGCCGGAGAGCGCCAGCGCCACCCAGGGGGCCCCCAGCGCCATGACCAGGCCGAGCCCCAGCTGCCACACCACGATCACCCTGAGGGCGAGACGCAGCAGCCGGTGGATCTGGGCCCAGTCGCCGGCACCGTAGCAGCGCCCCAGCCAGGGCGGCAGCGACATGGTCATGGCCAGTACCACCATCAGCGAGAGGGTCTCCAGGCGGCTGGCCAGGCCCCAGGCCGCCACCGCGGCCTCGCCGAGCCCCGCCACCGCCGTGATCGCCAGCATGGCGGCCAGCGGCGGCATCAGCTGGCTGACCATGGCCGGCCCGGCGATGCCGGCGAAGGGACGCGCCGAGTCGCGCACCTCCTGGCCCAGCCCCTCGCGGCACAGCCAGTCGGTGCGGCCGAGGCTCTTGCCCAGCACCACCAGGCCCACCCCGAAGGCGGCCACGGTGGCCCAGGCCGCTCCCGGCAGGCCTAGCCCCTCCCAGGGGCCGATGCCGAAGATCAGCAGCGGGTCCAGCACCAGGTTGACCAGGCTGGTGATCACCATCAGGGTGCCCGGCAGCCGGGTATTGCCGTGGGCGCGGCACAGGCTGTAGCCGAAGTAGAGCGCCGCCCCCAGCCAGGACGCCAGCAGCTGCGGCGCCCAGTAGCCGCGGATCAGTTCGCGGGTGGTCGCATCGGCCCCCAGGCTGGCAAACACCGGCGCCTGGATCGCCCACAGCAGCAGCGCCAGCGCCGCGATAGTCCCGGTGCCGATCAGCAGCACCAGGCTGCCCAGCCGCCGGGCCCGGGCCTCCTGCCCGGCCCCCAGGGCCCGGGAGATCAGCGCGGCGATGGCGATGCCGAGCCCCACCTGGATGCCGATGATCAGAAAGGAGAGCGGAAAGGTGAACGATTGGGCGGCCAGCGGCGCGGTGCCCAGGCGGGCGATAAAGGCGCTGTCCACCAGCTGGAAGCCGAGCAGCGCCAGCACGCCGATGGCCATGGGCCAGGTCTGGCGCCACAGGGTAACGCCGAGGGCGTCGGAGGAACGGGGTTGCGTCACTGGAGATCCTGAGCCGAAAGGGGGCGCCATAGTCTACGGAAAGTTGTGTGCAAAAGGGGGACGCAGCAGCGGGGTGACGCTCAGCTCGAGAGCTCGGCGCTGCCCGGCACCATACCGGCCAGCAGGCGCTCGATTTCCGCCGCCGCCATGGGGCGGAAGAAGTAGAAGCCCTGGACCAGGTCGCAGCGCATCTCGCGGACCAGCTCGAGCTGCTCGCGATTCTCCACGCCCTCGGCCACCACCTCGAGCCCCAGTCGGTGACCGATGAACACCGTGGCTTCCATGATCGCACGGTCCTCGGGCCGGTTCGGGGCATCACGCACGAAGGTGCGGTCGATCTTCAAGGCCGTCACGGGAAAAAGCTTGAGGTAGCTCAGCGACGAGTACCCGGTGCCGAAGTCGTCGATGGCGATGCGAAAGCCGCGATGGTGGAGGCGGCGCAGCCCCGCCAGGATGCCGTCGTCGGCCTCGATCAGGACGTTTTCGGTGAGCTCGATACCGATGTCCCTTGGCCCCAGGCCGTGGCGTTCCACACAGGCCTCGAAGTGCTCGAACACGCCCGGTCGCTTGATCTGGCGGCCGGAGAAGTTGATGTCGATGCGCTCCAGTCCCAGGCCGGCATCCCGCCAACGGGCGCGCTGGCGACACGCTTCTTCCAGCACCCAGTCGCCGATGCGGTGGATCAGGTCCGACCGCTCGGCCAGCGGGATGAACTCGGCCGGCGAGACCGGCGGCCCCTCGGCCGGGATCCAGCGCAGCAGGGCCTCGAGGTTCTCTACCTGGCCGCCGATGGCCGACACCTGGGGCTGGTAGTGCAGCACGAGCTCTCCCGCCTCCAGCGCCCGCTCCAGGCGATCGGACAGGCGATGCTGGTGGAGCACCTCGTCGTGGAGCTGCTGATTGAAATAGACCACCTGCCCCTGCCCGGCAAGCTTGGCTCGGTTCTTGGCGACATCGGCGTTGCGAATCAACTCGCCGGCCGTCTCACCGTTGCCGGGGAAGATGGCAATACCGAGGCAGGCGCTCAGCGTGCAGCGGCGCTCCAGGAGGAGGAAAGGTGCCCGCATGACCTCCTCCACCTTGCGCACCAGGCGTGGGATGTCGTCGGGATCATGGATGCCCGGGAAGGCGATGACGAACTCGTCGCCGGAAGCGCGGGACACGATATCGGTGGCGCGACGGTCCCGATTCAACCGGTTGGCCAGCTCCACCAGCAGCAAGTCCCCCTGTTCGTACCCCAGCGCATCGTTGATCTCCACGAAGTGGTCGATATCGAGATAGACCAGCACCAGGGAGCCGGCCTGGCGACGGCACTCCGCCAGCGCCAGGTCCAGCTGCTCCTCGAAGCTGTGCCGGTTCAGCAGATGGGTCAGGCGATCGAAGCGGGTCGCGAAGTCCAGCTCCCTGTGCGCTCGTTTCTGGTCGGAAAGGTCGACATCCACGCAGAACATCAGCGGGTCGGCGGTGTGCTCATTGAGCATCACATGATGGGAAAAGACCGGCACCAGCTCCCCGCTGCTGTGCCGCAGTTCTATCTCCTCGGCGGGAATCTCCCTCCCCTGCTCCATCCAGTCGCGATGGGCCTGGATGACCCCCTCGCGCATCGGCGCCGGGATGATCAGGTCCTCCAGCAGGCAGCCCTGAGCCTCGCCCGGCGTATAGCCATACAGGCGCGTGCTGGCGTCGTTCCAGTAGATCACCCGGCGATTCCGATCGTAACCCTGAACGGCCACCTTCGGCAGGCTCTCCAGCAGGGCGCGGAAGCGCTGCTCGCTTTCCAGATACTGCCGGCGCACGCGCTCGGCTTCGCCGCCCGCCGCGCTGCCGGCGGGCAGTCGATCGAGCAGCTGCTGGCACTGCTGCCTCAGCCAGCGCAGTAAGCGGGAGTCTCGGACACTCATTCTGTCTCTCGCCGTTGGGGGTCGTCACGGGCGCTGAGTGCGCCTCTCGAGGAGTCTTTTGCCCTTCATCCTACACGGCTTTGTCGTTTATCTCCTACGACCCCCCTCCTCTGGGCGACTAGACGCCTCATGCGAATTCACCACCTAAACTTGCAACTTAACCGCAAAATAATGAAACAAGAACGCATTATTTAGTTGCACAAGTTTGCAGTGTTACGTCGTTGAGCGGCCACCCGGCCGGCAACCCCCGGGCAATTCCGCCCATCCCAAGGAGAAAGACCCATGAAACTCGATACCCTCAAGCATGGCTACGACCGGACCTCCATGCCCGTCAACCCGTTGACCGAGTACTGGACGCCCGATGTCCACCGCGAGCTGGAGCAACGCGACTGGAGCCTGACCGACATCCGCCAGCGAATCGACCTGGACGCCTGGCAGACCTTCCTGGCGGACCTGCCGAGAGACCCCTACGTCAGCCGTCGCTGGAAACGCATGTCCTGGCTGTGCCTCGACGACCAGGGCGGCATGCAGGTGATGGGGGAGTGCCCCATGGCGCAGGGCGGCGCCTTCAACGATGCACAGAGCATGGCCGACCGGCTGCGCTACTACGAGCCGCTGAGCGACGAGTTCCTGTCACGGCCCGACGTCAGGGCCTTCGTGAGTGCCTGGGCTCGGCTGTGGGGAATCGCCCCGCGCGAGCCGATCCTGATGCAGATCACCGGTGTGCGCGGCGAGGGCCAGGTGGACCCGCTGCAGGGCCAGGGGATTCACGCCGACGGCTGCAAGGCGCTGAGCATCCTGGTGATGAACCGAGAGAACGTCGCCGGCGCCGAGAACCATCTCTATGCCGACAAGGCCGGTACCCGGCCGCTGACCGACGTCTCCCTGGACCCGGGCGACATCCTGCATCTGCGCGACGACCGCCTCTTCCATAGCGTCGACGGCATCAGCCAGCGGGACAGCAACGTCCCCTTCGAGCGCTTCATCATCATCATCAACAGCCGGTTCGTCGACGAGTTCCAGAACCGCATGCTGCGTCGTCACTTCCCCGACGCGGTGCTCAACGAGACTCGCTGAGCGCAGGGCACTGCCCCGCCACCGCGAGCCATCAACCTGGCATAGAAACGCAAACCCCCCGGGCACTGCCCGGGGGGTCGCTGCTGCTTGACGAGGGGTTACTGGCGCACGCCCTCGAGGGTGACGTAGAGCTCGAGCTCGTGCATGACCTCCGGGAAGTCGCTCATGTCGATGCCGAAGTCACCCAGGGTCAGCATGGCGCTGCCCTCGAAGCCGGCACGGTAAGCGCCCCAGGGGTCTTCGCCCTCACCCATCAGGGTCACCGGCATCTCGATCTCCTGGGTCTCGCCCTTGAGGGTCAGCTCGCCGGTCAGGGTGCCCTCGGTGTCGCTGCTCGGCTCGAAGCCGGTAGTGACGAAGGTGGCGGTCGGGTAGTCGCCGGCGCTGAGGAAGTCGTCGGAGAGGAAGTGGCGGTCACGCTCGGCGTGGTTGGTGTTCAGGCTGGTGACGTCGACCTCCATCTCGATGCTGGCGGCCTCGAGGTTCTCCGGGTCGTAGTGGAACTGACCCTCGAAGGACTCGAAGTTGCCGAGGATGTAGGAGTAACCCAGGTGGTTGATCTTGAACTGGACGAAGGCGTGCTGGCCGTCGGTGTCCACCACGTAGTCGGCGGCCTGTGCCTGGCTGACGCCCACCAGGGCAGCGGTACCGAGGGCGGCGGCGATTGCGGTCTTCTTGAACATACTTGTCTTGAACATAACGTTCTCCTTTCCAGTTTCCGTACGGGATTAACGACAAACCGATGTCGAACAAGCTCGCAGGGCGAGTCGGTGGTGTCACGCTCAGGGGCGACGGGAGCGCCCCGGGTTGAGCATGCGAGTCAGGGTGTCCTGACGATCCAGGAAATGATGCTTGAGGGCGGCCAGCGCATGGCCACCGGCCAGCACCATCAATGCGACGGCAGCGTACCAGTGAATCTCGCCGGCGATGCTCTCCTGGTTGGGCAGGCGGCTGATCAGCGCCGGGACCTCGAACCAGTCGAAGACGCTGATGCCGCGTCCACGCGCCGTGGAGATCAGATAGCCGCTGACCAGCACGACCAGCAGCAGCACGTAGATCAGCGTGTGGCCGACATGGGCTGCCAGGCGCTCAATGCGGCTGCCGTGCGCCGCCGGCGAGGGGTTCATGACACGCCAGCCGAGCCTCAGCAGCGTGGCGAACAACAGCAGCATGCCGATGGAGCGGTGCCACCAGGGCGCCAGGTTGTACCAGGTATCGAAATACCCCAGGTCGGTCATCCACCAGCCCAGCGCGAAGAGACCCACGATGGTCAGGGCGCTGAGCCAGTGCAGAACAATGCTGACGATGCCCCAGCCGGTACGGGTATTGCGCCACATGGGGTGGGTTCCTCGCGCTTGGTCGAAAGTCGCAATAGCTTACCGCAGCGCATCATCAGTATCCGCTGAAAAAAGCCGAACCAACCTTTCGGAAAAACCGTTAGCTGGCTAGCGCCTCCAGCAGCAGCTGCGCCGTGGGTGCGCTGGACGCCGGGTTCTGGCCGGTGATCAGCAGGCCATCACGCAGCTGAAAGGGCGCGAAGTCGTCGGCACTGCGCTGGTAGTCTCCGCCCTGTGCCTTGAGGGCATCCTCGAGCAGGAGCGGCACCACGGCGGTGAGCCCCACGGCGTCCTCCTCGCTGTTGGCGAAGCCGGTCACGCGCCGGCCCTTGACCAGCGGCTGGCCATCGGCGGTGCGGGCCTGCAGCAGCACCGTGGGCGCATGGCAGACCGCGCCCACCGGGCGCTTGGCGGCCAGGAAGCCCTCGATCAGCCGCTTGGCGTCGGCATTCTCGGTCAGATCCCAGAGCGGGCCGTGGCCGCCCGGGAAGAAGAGCGCATCGACGTCGCCAACCTGGACCTCGGCGAGCGGCAGGGTGTCGGCCAGCTGCGCCTTGGCCGCGTCATCCGCCTCGAAGCGGCGCGTCTCGTCGGTGAGCGCCTCCTCGGCCTGGGAGTTCGGATCCACCGGGGGCTGGCCGCCCTTCGGCGAGGCGAGGGTGATCTCGGCGCCGGCATCCTTGAAGACGTAGTAGGGGGCAGCGAACTCCTCGAGCCAGAAGCCGGTGGCGTGGCCGGTGTCGCCCATGCGGTCGTGGGAAGTCAGTACCATCAGGATCTTCATTGTTGCCCTCCTCGGGCGCCAGTGTGAATGCATGCCCTGATGAGATGGCCCCGATCCGCGAGAGTTCAAGGGGACGGTGAAGGGGATGGCTCGCCTTGGCCAGACATGCCGCTGCTACCCATCTTGGTATACACTCAAGGGATATACAAACAGGAGACGAGCGATGGAACAAGCCTCCGTTTTCAAGAGCAATCGAAGTCAGGCAGTGCGCCTTCCCAAGGCCGTCGCCCTGCCTGACGACGTCAAGCGTGTCGACGTGATCGCTATTGGCAGAACGCGAATCATCACTCCCGCGGGAGAATCCTGGGACAGCTGGTTCGAGGGCGAGGGGGTAACGCCCGACTTCATGAGCGACCGAGAGCAGCCGGATGATCAGACGCGAGAGTCATTCTGATGCTGAAGTACATGCTGGACACCAACATCTGTATCTTCACCATCAAGAATCGCCCACAACAGGTGCGGGAAGCCTTTCAGCGGCACCATGCCCAACTCTGCATCAGTACCGTTACGCTGATGGAGTTGGTCTATGGCGCAGAGAAATCTGCCGCACCAGAAAGGAACCTCGAAGTGATCGAGGGGTTTGCGGCGCGGCTTGAGGTGCTGAGCTACGACAATGAAGCGGCTGCCCACAGCGGGCAGTTGAGGGCCGAGCTGGCTAGTATCGGACAGCCCATCGGCCCTTACGACCAGATGATTGCAGGCCACGCGCGGTCGCGGGGACTGGTGCTGGTGACCAACAACCTTCGCGAATTCCGCCGAGTGCCGGGACTGCGCCTGGAAGACTGGGTTAGCCACGAGGGTTCATAGCGACGGGAGCACCATGGGCGGTGCTCCAGTGCTTATATGCCCGGCGTTCACACCAGGGCGTCGAGGCCTCTCGCCAGGTCGGCGCGGATATCCTCGATGGCCTCCAGGCCCACCGCCACGCGAATCAAGCCGTCCGTGATGCCGGCGATGGCCCTCTGGTCATCGGAGAGGCGGCCGTGGGTGGTGGTGGCCGGGTGGGTGATGGTGCTCTTGACATCGCCCAGGTTGCCGGTGATGGAGAGCAGCCGAGTGGCATCGATCACCGACCAGGCGGCCTCGCGCTCCCCCTTCCCCGCCGAGCCCTTCACCTCGAAGCCCTTCACTTCGAAACCCAGTACCGCGCCGAAGCCCTGCTGCTGGCGCTTGGCCAGTTCGTGCTGGGGGTGGCTGGCAAGCCCGCTGTAGTGGACCCGCGCCACCGCGGGATGGGCCTCGAGCCATTCGGCCAGGGCCTGGGCATTCTCGCAGTGGGCCTTCATGCGCAGGTTGAGGGTCTCGAGCCCCTTGGTGAAGATCCAGGCGTTGAAGGGGCTCAGGCAGGGGCCGCAGGTGCGCACCACGCCGAACAGCTCCTCGAGTTCCTTGTCGCGGCCCACCACGGCCCCGCCGATCGCCCTGCCCTGGCCGTCCAGGTACTTGGTGGCGGAGTGGATCACGAGATCCGCGCCCAGGGCCAGGGGCTTCTGCAGTGCCGGGGTCAGGAAGCAGTTGTCGATGGCCAGCCACGCCTCATGGCGATGGGCAATCTCGGCCAGGGCTTCGATATCCAC
Source organism: Halomonas sp. HK25 (assembly GCF_047795635.1). Classification (GTDB taxonomy): domain Bacteria; phylum Pseudomonadota; class Gammaproteobacteria; order Pseudomonadales; family Halomonadaceae; genus Halomonas. Next base: position 2,357,485 of record NZ_CP181044.1, read on the forward strand.
CACCTCGGAGAGCGGGTTCGACGGGGTCTCGGCGAACAGCAGCCTGGTGGCCGGCGTCATCGCCGCCTCCCAGGCGGCGAGGTCGGAGAGCTCCACGTAGCGGGTGGTGATGCCCAGCTTGCCCAGGTACTTGTCGAACAGGCTGACGGTGGAGCCGAACAGCGAGCGGGAGGCGACGATCTCGTCGCCGGCCGACAGCAGCGCCAGGGCGGTGGCGAGGATGGCCGCCATGCCGGAGCTGGTGGCCACGCAGCGCTCACCGCCTTCCATGGCCGCCAGGCGGCGTTCGAAGGTGCGTACCGTGGGGTTGGTGAAGCGCGAGTAGACGTTGCCCGGCTCCTCGCCGGAGAACTTGCGGGCGGCCTCGGCCGCACTCCCGTAGACGAAGCTCGAGGTCGGGAAGATCGGCTCGGCGTGCTCCTGCTCATGGGTGCGGTCATGACCGGCGCGAATCGCCAGGGTCTCAAGCGCCCAGTCGGGCTCGGGGGATGAGTGCGGATCCATGGGGGCCTCAGTCATCGATGTCGTCCTGGTTGTGCACGCCGACCAGGGCGTGATCGCCGGCGCTCTGCTGCTGCATGGCGCCATCGCTGCGCGAGGCCTCCAGGGCCGAGAGGTAGGCGTCGTCGATGTCGCCGGTGACATAGTTGCCGTCGAACACCGAGCAGTCGAAGGCGTCGAGGTTGGGGTTGACCTCGCGACAGGCGGTCTTCAGGTCCTCGAGGTCCTGGTAGAAGATGCGGTCGGCGCCGATCAGCTCCCCCACCTCGGCCTCGCTGCGGCCGTGGGCGATCAGCTCGCTGGCCGCCGGCATGTCGATCCCGTAGACGTTGGGGTAGCGCACCGGCGGCGCGGCGGAGGCGAAGTAGACCTTGCGGGCGCCGGCCTCACGGGCCATCTGGATGATCTGCTTGCAGGTGGTGCCGCGCACGATGGAGTCGTCCACGAGCAGCACGTTCTTGCCCTTGAACTCCACGCCGATGGCATTGAGCTTCTGGCGCACCGACTTCTTGCGCTGGGTCTGGCCGGGCATGATGAAGGTCCGCCCGATGTAGCGGTTCTTCATGAAGCCCTCGCGGTAGGTCACCCCCAGATGCTGGGCGAGCTCCAGCGCCGAGGTGCGCGAGGTGTCGGGGATCGGGATCACCACGTCGATGTCGTGCTCCGGCCACTCGCTCTGGATGCGGTCGCCGAGCTTGCGGCCCATCTCCATGCGAGTGCCGTAGACGTAGGCGCCGTCGAGGATGGAGTCGGGGCGTGCCAGGTAGACGTGCTCGAAGATGCAGGAGGTCAGCCGGGGGGCATCGGCGCACTGCTGGGTATGGATCTGGCCATCCATGTCGACGAAGATCGCCTCGCCCGGGTCCAGGTCGCGGTGCAGCTCAAAGCCGCCGACATCCAGCGCCACCGACTCGGAGGCGATCATCACCTCCTGGCCGTGCCCCTCGTCGCGGGTGCCGAAGACCACCGGCCGGATGCCGTTGGGATCACGGAAGGCCACCAGGCCCACGCCGTTGATGATCGCCACCGCCACGTAGCCGCCCTTGCAGCGACGGTGTACCCGGCGCACGGCGTCGAAGATGTCGCCGGGGGCCAGGTGCAGCCCCTGCTTGCCCAGCTCGTGGGCGAAGACGTTGAGCAGCACCTCGGAGTCGGAGCTGGTGTTGATATGGCGCAGGTCCGAGGTGAACAGCTCCTGCTTGAGCTGCTCGGAGTTGGTCAGGTTGCCGTTGTGGGCGAGTGAGATGCCGTAGGGGGAGTTGACGTAGAACGGCTGGGACTCCGCCTCGCTGGAGGAGCCAGCGGTGGGATAGCGCACGTGGCCGATGCCCAGGTTGCCCTTGAGGCGCGTCATGTGGCGAGTGTGGAAGACGTCACGCACCAGCCCGTTGCTCTTGCGCAGCAGGAAGCGGCCCTCATGCCAGGTCATCATGCCGGCGGCGTCCTGTCCGCGATGCTGAAGCACCGTCAGGGCGTCATAGATGCCCTGGTTCACCGCCTGCTTGGCCAGAAGGCCCACGATACCGCACATTCCACCTTACCTCGCTTGCCTGGATCTTGCTGTGAAGAGTCGGGGCGGCACCGGCTGAGCGGGCCACCCGGGATTCATCTGTCAGGGGGGTGTCGCATCATTGCCGGCCGCGTCGTCGCGCCCGGGAAAGGAGATCTCGCTCAGGGAACCGGGGGTCTCGGGCATCCGCCCTTCCCAGGCCTCGAACTGGCTGACCGCCCAGTCGCGCAGCTGCTCGAAGTGGGGCCGCAGCTGGGCGTCGCGCCAGGCCTCGAGCTGGGCCAGCGGCGTCAGGCCGATGACGATGGTGGCCAGCACCAGGATCGCCGCCCCCTTGGCGGCGCCGAAGGCGGCCCCCATGATCCGGTTGAACAGGCCCATGCCGACCCACTCCACCGCGGAGTGGACCAGGCGGATGATGATGCCGCACAGCAGTACCACGCCGAAGATCACCAGCACGAAGGCCAGGACCAGGCGCCCGTCGGGGTTGTCGATCACCCCGGCGAGCAGGTCGGCCACCGGCTGGGCCAGCACCCGGGCGGCCATCAGGGCGATGACCCAGGCGGCGAGGCCCAGGGCCTCGCGAACCAGCCCGCGCATGAAGCCGGTGATCGCCGTGACGGTCAGCAGACCGATTAAGATCCAGTCCAGCCAGGTCAGTGCCATGCTCAATTCCTTGCCCGCACCAGCAGTCCCTGCAGGTTGGCCTGGGACTTGAGCTCGTTCATGGCACGCTCGCCGGCCTCGGAGGAGTCATAGGGGCCCGCATAGACCGTGGTCAGGTTGTTGTCGCGGGGCCGGCTGTAGGCGGGGAAGCCCTGCTCGCGCAGCTGGTTGAGCAATCGCTCGGCGTTGGCCGGCTCGCCGAAGCTGCCCACCTGCACCGCCCATTCACCGCCGGCGGCGGCGGGTGCCGGCGCGGAGGCGGGCTGGCTGGCGCTGGCGCTCTCGGCCAGGCGCTGGTCGGCGGCTCGGGCCAGCTCGGCGATGGGATCGGGCGCCGGTTCGGCTGCGGGCGACGGGGCCTGTTCGGCGGGCGACTCGGCCCGGGCCAGCTGCTCGGCGGCCTCCTCGGCGACCTCACTGACCTCCTCGACGGGGGCCGCCTCGACGGGAGCCTCATCGGGCTGGGACGACGCCATGGGCCCGCCGATCTCTCCGAGGCTGGACGGTGGCTGTGGCTCCGGTACCTCGGTTCGCGGCACCTCCACGGGCTGCTCGATGGTCAGCGCCGGCTGGGGCCGTTCGCTGCGCGGCGCCGGCTCGCTCAACAGCAGCGGTATGAAGATCACTGCCAGGGCGACCACGATCACCGCGCCGCTGATTCGCTCACGCCATCCGTATTTCATCGGGCTACCTCGCTGCCGCTTGTGTCCTGATCAGTCTGACCCGCCCCGGGGCCCTGCGCCAACCACTCGAGCACCTCTCCCACGGTGAAGAAGGAGCCGCATACCAGCACGCGATCCTCCGGCGCCAGGCGCTCGGCCAGCCAGGCGGCGCCCGCGCTGGGCGAGGCGGCGCAGTGGAGCACGGCGGCCCCCTGCCCCGCCAGGCGGCCGGCCAGGTCATCGGCGCTGCGCGCCCGCTCGCCGGCGAGGCTCGCGGTGACCCAGCCGTCCACCACCGGCGCCAGGGAGGCGATCACGCCCTCGGCGTCCTTGTCGCCGAGCATGGCCAGCAGCGCCCAGGTGCGCCCCTGGCACGGCTTGGCCGTCAGGCGCTCGGCCAGGTAGGCGGCGGCATGGGGGTTGTGGCCCACGTCCAGGCACCACTGGCCCAGCCACTGCATGCGACCGGGCAGCCGGACAGTGGCCAGCGCCCGGCGACAGGCCTTGGCCTCGAGCGTCACGCCGGCCAGGGCCAGGGCCTGGAGCGCCGTGGCGGCGTTGTCCAGCGGCAGGCCGGGGTCGGGGAGGCTGTCGTCCCACCTAAAGGCCTCGCCCAGGGCATAGACCGGGGCGCCGAGCTCAAAGGCGACCTGCCGAACGCTGGCGGGCAGCGATGTGCTGCCCAGCACCGCGGGGCGCCCGGGGCGCAGGATGCCGGCCTTCTCGCGGCCGATCTGGTCGAGATCGGTGCCGAGGAAGGCGGCGTGGTCCTGGGCCACGGTGGTGACCACCGCCACGTCCGGGTCGATGACGTTGACCGCATCCAGCCGCCCGCCGAGGCCCACCTCGAGGATGGCGAGTTCCGCCGGACGCCGGGCCATGGCCCACAGCGCCCCCAGGGTGCCCACCTCGAAGTAGGTCAGGCTCACGGGGTCGCCGTCCAGGCGCGCCGCCTCGACGGCGGCGAAGCCCGCCATCAGGGTGGCGTCGTCGGCCTCCTCGCCGTTCAGACGCAGCCGCTCGTTGTAGCGGATCAGGTGCGGGGAGGTGTAGGTGGCGGTGGTGAGTCCATGCGCCCGGGCCAGCGCCTCGAGCATGGCCACGGTGGAGCCCTTGCCGTTGGTGCCGGCCACGGTGATGACCCGGCCGGCGATGGGGCCGTCCAGCAGCCCCATGCGACGGGCGACCTCGGCCACGCGTTCGAGGCCGAGGTCGATGCCGACGGGATGGGCGGCTTCCAGCCGGACCAGCCAGGCGTCAAGGGTGGTGGGCAGCGCTGCGCTACTCATTGGTTCAGCGACGGCCATCGGTTCAGCGACGGCCATCGTCCCGGGCGTCGTCGCCGGGGTCGGGCGTCGCCTCGTCGGCGTCGGGCGCCTGGGCCTCGGCGGGCACCTCGACGCCCTCCTCGGCCAGGGCCTGCTCCGCGGCGTCCACCAGGTCGGGCTCGTCGACGGGCAGCTCGGGGAGCCCCAGGGCGGGCTGATGGGTGAGCTTGCGCAGCACCGCCCCCAGGCGGTCACGCATCTCGCTGCGCCGCACGATCATGTCGACCACGCCATGCTCGAGCAGGAACTCGCTGCGCTGGAAGCCGTCGGGCAGCTTCTCCCGCACGGTCTGCTCGATGACCCTGGGGCCGGCGAAGCCGATCAACGCATTGGGCTCGGCCACGTTGAGATCGCCCAGCATGGCCAGCGACGCCGAGACGCCGCCGAACACCGGGTCGGTGAGCACCGAGATGTAGGGCACGCCGGCCTGCTTGAGCTTCTCCAGGGCGGCGGAGGTCTTGGCCATCTGCATCAGCGAGAAGAGCGCTTCCTGCATGCGCGCCCCGCCGGAGGCGGAGAAGCAGATCAGCGGAATGCCCTCGTCGTGGGCCAGGGTGGCGGCGCGCACGAACTTCTCGCCGACCACCGCGCCCATGGAGCCGCCCATGAAGCTGAACTCGAAGGCCACCACGACCACCGGCAGGCCGTCGAGGTAGCCGCGCATGGCGATCAGGGCGTCCTTTTCGCCGGTCTCCTTCTGGGCCGCGGTCAAGCGGTCCTTGTACTTCTTGGAGTCGCGGAACTTGAGGCGATCGACGGGCTCGACCTCGGCGGCCAGCTCCTCGCGGCCCTCCCTGTCGAGGAACCAGTCGAGACGCTTGCGCGCGGTGAGCCGCAGGTGATGGTCACACTTGGGGCAGACGTTGTGATGCTTGTCGAGTTCGGGCAGGTAGAGCACCGCCTCGCACTTGGGGCACTTGCGCCACAGGCCGTCGGGCACGCTGGCCCGGCGATCCTTGCGCTGGATACGCCCCATGGAGGGCACGATCTTGTCTAGCCAGCTCATGTCAGAAAGGGTTCCGTCATGTGGTCGGCGCCCGACGCTTGCCGGGCGCGTGGGTCGAATCCTGAGGCGAAGGCCTCGCTCAACTCGCGCTCATGGCATCCAGGGCCTGGCGCATCTCGCCGAGCACCGCCTTGAGCTCGCCGGCGATCACCTCGGGGCGATCGGCGTTCTCGGCGATGCGGCTGACCAGCGCCGAGCCGACGATGACGCCATCGGCCACCTTGCCCACCTCGGCGGCTGAGGCGCCGTCGCGAATGCCGAAGCCCACGCACAGCGGCAGGTCGGTCTGTTCGCGCAGCGGTGCCAGGTGGGCGGCCACATCGTCGGCGTCCAGGATGGCGGAGCCGGTCACGCCCTTGAGCGAAACGTAGTAAAGATAGCCTTCGCCATGGGCACATATTGTAGCGGCCCGGGCGCTGGAAGTGGTAGGGGCGACCAGGAAGATCGAGGCCAGCCCGTGGGACTTGAGCAGCGGGCCGAGTTCCACGGCCTCCTCCGGGGGCATGTCCACGGTCAGCACGCCGTCGACGCCGGCCGCGGCGGCCTGCTCGGCGAAGGCGGCCAGGCCGATGCGCTCCATGGGGTTGAGATAGCCCATCAGCACCACTGGCGTGGTGGTGTCGGTCTGCCGGAACTCCTGCACCATCTCGAACAGATGGACGAGGCGCACGCCGTGCTGCAGCGCCCGCTCGCAGGCCTTCTGGATCACCGGGCCATCGGCCATGGGGTCGGAGAAGGGCACGCCCAGCTCGATCACGTCGGCGCCCGCCTCCACCATGGCATGCATGAAGCCCACGGTGTGCTGGGGCGCCGGGTCGCCGGCGGTGATGAAGGGGATCAGCGCGCGGCGGCCCTGGGCCTTGAGGTCGGCGAAGCGTTGGTCGATACGGTTCATCATGGCCCCTTAGATCTCGATGCCGTCGAGCTTGGCGACGGTGAGGATGTCCTTGTCGCCCCGCCCGGAGAGGTTGACGATGATGTTCTGGTCGGTACTCATGCTCGGCGCCAGCACCTTGGCGTAGGCCAGGGCGTGGGCGGTCTCCAGCGCGGGCATGATGCCCTCGACGAGGGTCAGCTCCCGGAAGGCCTCGAGCACGGCATCGTCGTTGGCGGCCACGTAGTTGACCCGGCCCACGTCCTTCCAGAGGGCGTGCTCGGGCCCCACGCCCGGGTAGTCCAGGCCGGCGGAGATGGAGTGGGTATCGGAGACCTGGCCGCCCTCGTCGGACATCAGGTAGGTGCGGTTGCCGTGGAGCACGCCGCGCGGCGCGCCGGAGGAGAGCGGTGCGGCGTGGCGGCCGGTCTCGACGCCATCGCCGCCGGCCTCGACGCCGTACATGACCACCTCGTCATCCTCGACGAAGGGGTAGAAGAGCCCCATGGCGTTGGAGCCGCCGCCCACGCAGGCGATCAGCGCATCGGGCAGCTTGCCGAACTCCTCGAAGGACTGCTGGCGCGCCTCGCGGCCCACCACGGAATTGAAGTCGCGCACCAGCATCGGGTAGGGATGCGGCCCTGCCACGGTGCCGATGATGTAGAAGGTGTCGTCGACGTTGGTGACCCAGTCGCGCAGCGCCTCGTTCATGGCGTCCTTGAGGGTGCGGGTGCCGGACTCCACCGAGATGACGTTGGCCCCCAGCAGGCGCATGCGGTAGACGTTGAGCTTCTGGCGTTGCACGTCCGCCGCGCCCATGTAGACGTCGCACTTCAGGCCCAGGCGCGCGGCCACGGTGGCGGTGGCCACGCCGTGCTGCCCGGCGCCGGTCTCGGCGATCACCCGCGGCTTGCCGCTCTTCTTGGCCAGCAGTGCCTGGCCGATGGTGTTGTTCACCTTGTGAGCGCCGGTGTGGTTGAGGTCTTCGCGCTTGAGCCAGATCTGTGCCCCACCCAACTGCTTCGACCATCGCTCGGCATGATAGAGCGGCGAAGGACGACCCACGTAGTGGGCCAGGTCATAGTCGAATTCCGCCTGGAAGGCCGGGTCGTCGCGAAGACTCAGGTAGGTCTTCTCCAACTCGTCCAGGGCGAAGCTCAGGGTCTCCGAGACGAACCGGCCGCCGTAGGGGCCAAAGTGGCCGCGGGCGTCCGGCAGTCGGGTCAGGTCACTGAACTTGCTCACGAAAGACACCTCACTAGATCGCCAGAAGGCTAAGGGATGGAAAACGGTGATGGCCCGCGATGACAGGCGCCAGGCCCTGACCGGGGGAGCCGATCAGCGGCGCGGCAGGCGCGTCGCGTCCTCTCGCCCCACGGCCGCGAGAAAGGCCGCGATGCGCCGGGCATCCTTGACGCCGGGCGAGGCCTCCACGCCACCCGAGACATCCACCGCAAAGGGCGCCACGGTGGCGATGGCCTCGGCCACGTTGTCGGCGTCCAGGCCTCCGGCGAGGATAACAGGTTTTGCCAGCCCTGCGGGGATTCGGGACCAGTCGAAGGTCTCGCCGGTGCCGCCCGGCACGCCGGGGCGATAGGCGTCGAGCAGCAGCGCCCGCGCCCCGTGATAGGCCTCGGCGGCGGCATGCAGGTCGAGGCCGTCGCGCATGCGCAGCGCCTTGATCCAGGGGCGCCCGACGCCCTCGCAGAAGGCCGGCGATTCGTCACCGTGGAACTGCAGCAGGTCCAGATAGGCGGCGCAGCGCTCGATGAACGCCGGTTCCTGGTCGACGAAGAGCCCCACCCGGGTGACGAAGGCCGGCACGCGAGCGGTCAGCTCGGCCAGGCGCGCCTCGTCCACGGCGCGCTGGCTGCCGGGCCAGAGCACGAAACCCAGGGCGTCGGCGCCGGCCGCCACGGCGGCATCGACGTCCTCGGGGCGGGTCAGGCCGCAGAGCTTGACGCGGGTACGGATAGGAAGGGCAGGCGCTGGCGGCAGGCGGGACTCAGTCATCGGTTACCCAAGTGGTAAGGGGCCATCCCGCCGGAATCCGTCGGCATCGAGGATGACCTGCCCAGCCGGTAGCCGGCTACCGGCTGGGCAGGTCATCCTCGAGTGCACGGTGCAGGGCCGGCAGGTATTGATAGCCGCTAGGATAACACAGGCGCCGGACAGGGACGGTCCCGGCGATCCGGGACAGCAGGTGGAAGCGACTGGCCTGCAGCGTGCCACCGTGGCCGCCCTGCCCGAGGAGCCGACACTCGGCATGGTCAGCGAGTAACTGCGCCAGGAAGGAGTGCCGGACCAGCTGGATCAGGGCCTCCCCCGGCGAAATCGGCTCGATGCTCACGGCGCCCTGTGCGGCGCGCCGTTCGAGCAGAAAGATGGCCGCCACGGGCAGGGCAGTAGAAACCACACTCCCGACGCTTGCCGCCGGCACGCTCAGCTTCTCGAAGGCCGGGTGCACTCTGGGAAGGTCGCCCACCTCGCCCACAAAGCGCCTCACCTGCTCGGGCGTCAGTTTCATCTGCGGGAACCCGTGGCGGCACAGGGGGGTGTCCCCATGCACCTCGAGCGCCGAGATATCATCTGCCAACAGTGGCCACCCCGCCTCCACCAGGGAGGCCACCAGGGTGCTCTTTCCACCGGCGCAGTCCCCGGCGAGTAACACGGCCCTCTCGCTGCCGACCACCGCGCCGGCATGGAGGGCGACACGACCAGAAAGCTCGAGGTAATAGGCCATGACGTGGCCCAGCAGGCAGATCTCGACCAGGTAGTGCAGGGAGGGGTCGGTGAGCTCGCAGCGAATCTCTCTCGGAGAGAGCAGAAAATCCGCAACCCCCGGAAAGCGCATCAGAACACCGTAAGGTTGCGCATAGCACTGGACGGCGCTCTCGCCTTCACGGTTCTTCTCCCGGCTCTGAACCAGGCAGGGAGCGGCCTCGAGTGAACGACACGCCTCCACTCGCACGAGGTGAAAACAAAGGTCGGGGATGCAGCCGGGCTCAGCGTCGGTCATGGGTGTGCGAAAGTCATGGCTGGATTCCAGGCAGAAGCCGAACAGGACATATCGCTTGAGGACGGCAGGTGCCGCGGTCCCCTCATGGCGCAGGCTCACGCTGGCATCACCGCAGCCGCTAGCGTTAGTCGAGGAGTCCATGACCCTTGAGCTCTGCAGTAAAGGCGGCAAGGTCGTCACGCAGGTGTGACGCGTCTATGTCGTAGCGCTCAAGGATCGCCACGGCGGCGCCCTCAAGACTCCCCTGCTCCAGCAGGCTGCGCCATATTTCGGCGGCAACACCCTCCAGGCCAAAACAGGCAGGGGCCTGAGGAGCGCCTGCCGTCAGCCGTGCAACGACAACGCCAGACGCCACCTCGTCCCAGAGCACTCGCTCGGCGGGCTTCCAGGGGCCCGGCCCCTCGGCAAGCAGTCGGATGGGGGAGTGCCCCTCATCAGCCGAGCCGCCCGATGTCGGGACTTGCGCCGCCACACGTCGCTGGAGGCACAAGCCGGGGGGGAGCAGGTTCCAGCCGGATTCGAACCGCTCGGTCGAGGGGTTCCAGAAGTTTGCATCTGGGGTACTCCAGGCAAAGCCGAGATGCTCGGCGAAGCCAACCCAGTAGCCGCTCTCCCCCATCAGCTTACGACGTTCCTCTCGCCACGCGGGATAGGCCTCGCCATAGAGCTCCGGGGCGATGTCGACCAGCGCCTCAGCGTGGAGGCAGGCAACCACGCGGGGCTCCGCCTGCTCGATCGCTCCGCAGAGCGCCGGTACCGCATACAGGGGACAGAAGATGACCCGCCCTACCCTGGTATCGGCCAGATACTGCTGGAAGCGAACGCCCGAGAGAGCGCAGTCATCCACCACCACCAGCGTCTCATCGGAGGAGCCGCCTGCCATGAAGTCGTGACTGACGATCTGATCACGCCTGATGCCCAGGACGTAGGCCAGCATACCGAGCACGATGAGGCCGCCTCGCGGGATGGCAGCGAATCGAAAACGCGAAAGCTGCTCCCGGCCGAAGCGATCGACCAGAAGGTCAGCCAGCCGACACGCCGCCTCCTCGGCAGCGGGATAATCGACATAGCGAAACCTTCTCAGCGTTCGCTCCAGGTGGAGCGCAAGCCCCTGAAGTTGCCGCGCGTCATCCGCCGAAAAACTGCCGATTGCCGCCAGCAAGGGAAAGGGTTGGGCCCGCGCTACCAGCCTAACCTGCCCCAGGCGGTGCCAGAGGGGGTTGGCGACGATCCCCTCGGCCAAGGCAACGAGGGCCGGCCCGACGTCGGCTTGACCTGTAAAAGAAAGAAGCTGCTCGATCTCTGTGTGATCATCGATCAGCTGAAGCGCCCTCACTGAAGCGCTCTCACTGTGCCCGCTGCATCCTTTTCCCGGGAGGACGCGCGCAAGCCGGGAACAGGTGAGCACTCACTTGTATCGGGATGCGCGGCCGCCGGTCTCAGCTTCCACATTCAGAGTCAGCGCACGATACTGCCTGGCGGGTGGGGGGCTGCACCGGGGAATACATCCTGGCCAGGGTTGGTCCGACCTACCAGCGTAATCTCACCAACGGTGCCCCACCGCTTCAGTTGCGGCGCACGATACGGGCGACGAACAGCCGCCGTCTTCTTCGACTGGTTATCCATTTCCGCCTTTCCTCTTTTGGCTTTTGGCTTTTGGCTTTTGGCTCTCGGCTCTCGGCTCTCGGCTCTCGGCTCTCGATTTATGGTTTCGATTTCAACTCTCGAGATGAAGGCCAACATTGCCTTGAAATCCGTACCACCCTGAAAGATTAGGCTGGCGCCCCGCAAGGATCAATGAATGCTCAGGATGGTTCTTCGCTGGTACTTATTCATCATGGATCGCCCTCAGGCCAGGATGAAAACACCCGACGAGTCGGGACAGGGAAGGACAGGATGGCCGGCGGTCAGTCCCAGTAACGTCGCAGCCATAGCTCCAGGGAGAGCGTCGACCAGAGGTCGAACATCGGTGCCTCTCCCCTGGCAAGCCGCTCGAACCGGTCACGAAAGCGCCTCTCATCCACGTATCCGAGCTGGGCACAGCGGCTACCGCTCATGAGGGAGAGCACGGTGCCGTAGGCCTTCTCGCACACCGCATGGCGGTAGAGCGGCTCCGGTGACACCTTGCGCGCCGCCCGGATCGCCTCCGCCGGCATGATGGAGTGCATGGCGCGTCTCGGTAGCCGCTTGGCTTCGGTAAGCCGCGAAATCAGATGCTGGGGACAGGCAAGCACAAACTCCGCGAGGCGCCTGTCGCTCCACGGGTCGGCAAAGCCCAGCCCGACGCCTGCGCTGAGTCGTTCGGCATACATCATCACCCGCATCACCAGCGGAGAGTAAACACACCGATAACGCTCACGCGCCGCATGGTTCGACCAGGCCGCCGCTTCGAGCTCAATCGGATCATGCAGCGGCAGTCCCGCTCGCCGCAGCAGGTCACCCGATACGTGGGGTTCGGCGCGCTCGGCCGGCCCGACCCTGGCGCCCCCCTCCGTGGCGTCACCCCTGCCGGCGAGGCGTCGTCTCAAGTCCGACGCGAAGCGGTGCTGGCCGACCCTCACCCAAGTCGGCAGCACGCCGCTCAAGGCTGGCGCGACAAGATAGCGCTGGAGAGCACTCCATCTGGACACCCCATGGACACGGGACAGACTTCCCAGCTCCCGACGCGCCTCCCTGAAGAGGCCGTGGCGTACCAGACCCGGCACATCATCCACCCCGCCGCCGCACATCATGTCGCCGCGGTTGCCGTAGAAGATGACCGACGCCCTGTCGGCCAGCGCTGCCGCAAGCACCGCATCAATGAATGGCTGGTACATGCCGACAAAGGGGTCATCCTCATGGGGGCCATGGTTCGGGTAATCGGCCAGGGGATAGGTGGATTCGGCGGCGATCTCCTGGACGGGTATCCCGTAACGATCGGCGATGCGGTAGATATTCTCGCGCTCGTCGCACTCCGGAAAGTCGGTGAAAGCCCAGCTGTAGGCCTGCAGGGCAGGCAGCGATTCTCCCTCCTCGCGAAGCCAGCCGGCAATCGAGGCGACGCTGCCCGAATCCATGCCTCCGCTGAGGCTGATGGCCACCGGCGAGCGGGCGCGCAGCCTGCAGCGCACGGAATCGATCAGCAGTTCGCGCATCTGGTCGGCATAGTCGCCTTCTGCACGATAGCGAAGACGCCTGGAAGGGTCGGGACGCCAAAAGATACGCTGGCGCATCTGGCCGGCAGCATCGATGGTGACTTCCTCGGCCGGCCGGACTTCGCTGATCCCCTCGTAGAAGACGCAGCCTGCCGGCACCTGCATACCCGCAAGGTGCCAGGCCACTGCCTGCTCATTCAAGCGGCGCGGCACCCCCCCGGCTACCAGGATCTGCTTGAGCTCGGTGGCAAACAGCACGCGGCCCGGTTCGACGCGGTAGTAGAGAGAACGCATTCCCATGGCATCACGAGTCAGCCGAAGCTCCCGACGCCGGCCATCCCAGAGAGCACAGGCAAAGTCTCCCAGGAGCCGCCCCGCGGCCAGGTCAGCATGGCTGCGCAGGGCCGCCAGCATGACCTCGGAATCGGTGCGCGGGTCAGCGCCAGCCTCGACCAGGTCTCCGCGGTTATCGAGGCGTGCATCGGCGGCAAACACCATCTGCCGCCCTGCATCAACGACGGGTTCGCACCTGCCCGTGCCATCCGGCGTGGTATCGAGGGAGAGGCAGGCCATACCCACCGCCCCCTCGAGGTGGTAATGGATCCCGTGGGGCCCGCGATAGACCACAGACCTGACCATCTGCTCGAGCGCCGAGCGCTCGACCTGGGCCCCATCAAGATGAATGATACCGCAGATGCCGCTCACTCCAGGCCGGCCCCCCGGAAGGTCAACGCTCCTGAGCTCGAGGGTAGCAGAAGCGCTCAGGGCACGCGTTGGGAGACGGGAAGAAGGCCGCTCCGGCAGGCGTGGCTGGGCTCAGCCTTGACCCTCGGCCACCGGTCGGCCCCGGCGGAACTCGACCATGGGACAGTCGGGTAGTGATCGCTCGCCGGTCCACTCGCCGAGAAAGGCCAGCAGGTTGGGACCCAGCGGCTCCCGGGGCAGGCCCCAGCTGTCGTCGTAGAGGGAATCGACGAAGTGCAGGCCGCAAGCGGGCGCGGTGACGTCGCCCAGGGTGCGATCCTTCAGCGCCATCAGGTCGGTCAGGTAATCGTCGCCGCGCTCGCCGCGGCCCACCCTGACCAGGGCGCCGACGATATTGCGGATCATGTGGTGCAGAAAGGCGTTGCCCTGCACGTCCACCACCACCAGCGGGCCGTGACGGTGCACCTCGATGAAGTGCAGGTGGCGCCAGGGGGTCTTCGACTGGCAGCCGGCGGCACGGAAGCTGGAAAAATCGTGCTCCCCCACCAGGGCCTGGGCGGCGCGGTGCATGGCATCGGCGTCCAGCGGGTCGCGGCACCAGGTCACGTTGGCGCGCTCCAGCACCGGGCGGCTGGGCTGATTGAGCAGGATGTAGCGATAGCGGCGGGCCAGGGCCTTGAAGCGGGAGTGGAAGGTCTCGGGGACCTCCTTGACCCAGCGCACGGCGACGTCCCGCGGCAGGTTGGCATTCACGCCGAATACCCAGGCCTTCTGGGATCGCGGCACGGGCGGGTCGAAGTGGATGATCTGGCGGGTGGCATGCACCTTGGAATCGGTGCGGCCGCTGGCATGGACGCGAATCGGCTGGCCGGCCACCCTGGCCAGGGCGTCCTCCACCGCGCCCTGCACCGAGGGCGAATGCTTGAGGAACTGCCAGCCACAGTAGGCGCTGCCGTCATACTCGACCCCCATGGCCAGGCGTCCGGCCAGGGGGGTGCGATCATCCAGGAGTGTAAAGAGGGTCATGCGGCGATCAGGCATCCAGTCGTCTGAGCAGCGCCGCCGCCTCGTCGCGGATGGCCGGGTCGTCGCTGCGGCTCAGCTCGTTGAGCAGCTCGCGGGCCCGACCGCCCTCGCCGGCCTCGACCCGGCGATGGGCCTCGGCCAGACGCTCCGGGGCGGCGCTGGAAGAAAAACCACCATTATCCGCTTCGAGGGGCGGGAAGGAAACCTCCTCCACCTCCCACTGCGGGGGCAGCGCGTCGTCGGCATCATCATCAACCGCCTCCGGGCGATCATTATCGGAGGTGAAATCGATGCTGGGCTGCATGGGGGTCTCTTCCCTGGGCGCCGGCGAGGGGCTCAGAGCCGGCGGGCGGTAGTCGATGATCTCGCGGCCATCCTCCAGGCGCCGGGTAGCCACCTCGACCGGCTCAGGCTCGGCGGGCGGCGGCTCGACTGCGGGCGGCGAGGGGGGACCCCCGGGTTCCGGGCGACGATAGGCGTTCGTATCCAGGACCTCGCGAGAGGGGCTGGCAGCGGGAGGCGCGTCGACCGGAGCCGTGTCATCTGGAGCCGTGTCATCTGGAGCCGTGTCATCTGGAGCCGTGTCATCTGCCGTTTTGTCTTCCGCGTCATGCGCCGGCGAGCCAGACGCTGCGTCGGCGGTCTCGTCGAAGACCCGTGGCGGGAGCTCGGCCGGCTGGTTGAACACCGCGCGATCCGCAGCGGAAGCGGAAATACCGGTGGCACCAGCGACACCGGCGGCACCGGCGACACCAGCGGTACCATCGGTACCATCGGTACCATCGGTAGCCGGCGTCAGGCCGTGACGGCTGAGCAGGCGCTCCACCTCCTCTCGCACGGCGGGGTTACCACCCTCGCGCAGCCGGGTGGCCTCGCGCTCCACCTCCTCGCGGCTACCCTGCTCCAGGTGCACATTGAGCAGCTTGAGACGCAGGTCGTCACGCTCCGGCTCTCGGGCCAGGTTCGCTTCGAGCAACTCGCGGGCCTGATCGTAGCGGCCATAGGCCATGAAGATATCGGCCTCGCTGATCGCTTCGGCCTGCGGGAGCGAGCCCTGTACCGAGGGTGCGGGCGACACGGCCGGCGCGGCGGCGGGGCTTGCGGCCTCGGGTTGACCGGGCGCCCGGGCGCCCGGCACGGTGACGCGCACCGGCCCGACGCCGACAGGCTCGGCGTCTTCCTGACGGCGACGGCGGCGCACCGCGAGCCACAGCGCCAACAGCGCCGCCAGGCCGGCGCCCCCCAGCATCAGGTTGCGATCGATATCGCCCTGATAGACGGCACCCCACCAGGGGCGCTCCTCCGCCAGGCCCCCGGGGGACGCGATACCGCCGGCGCCCGGCCCATCCGCACCGGCACCACCGGCGGCGAGCGCAGCGAACTGCTCGCGCAGCACCGCCATCTCGTCACGCATCTCCGAGAGCTCATCCTGCAGCTGATCACGCTCCTCCCGCACCGTCTGCAGCGTCTGCTGATTCTCGAGCCAGCGGGCCTCGAGGCGCAGCAGGCGGTCGTCGCTGGTCAGCTCGCCGTCGCCGTAGAGCGCGGCCAGCAGGTCGGGGTCGACCATGACCTGGGCAGAGCCCGAGGTCTCGCCGTCCTCGGCGGCGCCAGCGCTGGCATCCTCACCCAGGCCTTCGCTGGCAGGGTTGTCTTCAAGGCCTTCGCTGGCAGGGGCGCCCTCGGCCGCCAGCTGGGCATCGGTGAGCAGGGTGAGCCGCGGCGTCTCGGGGGCCCCCTCGGACTCGGCGACGGCGACCGGCTCAGGCGCTTCAGGCGCTTCGGCCGTCGGCTCATCGGCCGGAGACGGGGGAGCCTCCGGCGGCGAGGCAACCGCCGCTTCGACCGGTGCCGCTTCAGTCAGGCCCGCTTCAGTCAGGCCCGCTTCAGTCAGGCCCGCCGCGGGCTGGCTGGCCGCCGGGCTGCCCAGCGCCACCCGTGCCGGCGCACCGCCGCCGCGGTTGGCCCAGGCCCGGTTCATCTCCGCGACGATGCGATCGGAATCTGCCGCGGCGCGAGCAGCAATCGCCTCCCGGCTCGGCACCACCAGGCTGAAGCCGGCGCGCATGGCATTGATATTACCGGAGGGGAAGGTCTCGGGATTGGCCTCCACCAGGGCCACCATCATCTGGTTCATGCTGATGCCGCTGTCCGGGCGCAGGCGCCCGGCCACGGCCCACAGGGTGTCGCCACTGCGCACCCAGGACGGATCGCCGCTGCCGGCGGGTGCCGCGGAGGGACGAGGCGCCGTGACCTGCGCCGGCGCAGCATCACGGGGCGGCGCCGAGACGCTGACCGGAGCGGGCGCGGGGCGGCGACTGCCCGCCACCAGGGCGGGCATCTGGTCGTAGTCCGGGGGGTCGAGCAGCAGGGTGACCTCGCGCAACTGCTGGCCGCCCGGCCAGTCGAAGCGCAGCAACAGGTCCACCCAGGGCTCGCGCACCGGCCGTTCGGTGGTGAGCTCCACCACCAGGCGACCCTGGCGCTGCTCAACCGCCAAACGCACGCTGACCGCCAGCGGAGTCCGCGGCAGGCCAGCCGCGGCGAAGGCGCGCTCATCGGCCACCGAGACGTTGAGCAGCCCGGCCTGGATCCCCCCTGCGTCGGTCAGCGGTAGCGTGGCACGCAGTGGGGCGTTGAGCGTCGAACGAACGTCCGCCTCCCCCAGCCCCAGAGCCAGCGCCAGAGGGCTCGCGGCGGAAAGCGAAAGCAGCATGGCGAGTGTCAGCTTGCGTTTCATGGAGGTCCCTTGCATCCGTCGGCTGGACCGCGCGTCAATCCCGCGGCACCGATGCCATGTCGTAGTGGCGTTGTGGTACCTATGTACCATATTCGCCGTCTCGACGCGCCTGGACGGGGTCATGCCAGTCCTCGTGCCTTCAACGTAAGCCATTGATCCGGGTCTGGCGAATCGAGGTGTCACGCATCGGAAACGGGGCGCCCGTGAGTATCAGTCCGGCCCACTCCCCATCACCAGCAATTTCATGCTTGGTGGCCCAGCCGTTGCCCTTACATTGTAGTTACATCGCAGACAACAAGATTCGAGAGAACGTCGGCGCCAAGTCAGGTCACGAGAGGGAGCGCCGCCACCAGTGCCGAAGGACCCGATTGCAACTCCGCCATGTAGACCTCCAGGAGTGGATCATGAGCCACACCTCCGCTGCTCTGCCGCTGCCGCTGCGGCTGTTGTTTCTTCTCGCCAGGCTCGAGTTATCGGAGGCGCAGCGCCAGGAGGTCCTCTCACTCTGCCAGCGAATCACGGACTGGGGGGAAGTCACTCGCCTTGCGCGCAATACCTATGTGCTGCCGCTGGTCTATCAACACCTGAGCCAGCTGGCTCCCAGTTCGATCTCCGCCGACGATATGGCACGCATGCACCAGGCAAGCCTGACCATCGTGGCGTACAACCTGAAGACCCTGGCGGAACAGAAAAGGCTGATTCAGGACGTACTGACTCCCCTGGCCATTCCCTACCTATGCTTCAAGGGACCTTCCCTTGCCTGCCGCTACTACCCTGACCCCGGCCTACGCTACTGCGGCGACATCGATGTCCTGGTCCCGCGCGAGCGGCTTGCCGAGCTGCTCGAGACCGCCCTCCGGCTGGGATACCGCCCCAGCGAGCCCGAAGCGCTGAGTGCCCAGAGGGAAGCGCTGGAGTTTGCGGCTCGTAAGCTGCCTGTCATCAATCTCATCACGCCCGGCGAGGTCGAGATCGAATTTCACAGCCAACTAGACAGGAAGGCCGACATCTACGATACGGACGAGCTTATCGGGGAGCGAGAGGCACTAACCGTGGGCGAGACTACCCTCTGGGTCATGCCCACAGAGGAGCTGTTTGTCTATCTCTGCCTACACAATACCCGCCACTGCTGGTCGAACCTGCACTGGTTAGTCGATCTGGATGCCATTCAGCGCCACCCCGACTTCAACCTGGAGGCCATCCGCGCCTGTGCGCAAGCACGGGGCCTCTCCACTACCCTCGAGGCGAGCCTGGAACTCTACCAGCGGCTGGGCGTGCCGGGCACCGAGGGCGACGACTGCCCATTGAGTCCACACGGCAAGGCCCTCCATGAGGCCTGCCTTGCCACCCTTCTCGGCGGCAACGAGGTCGAAACGGAGTACCGCAGAAAGCGCCCGGCCCCGGATTTCGCCTTCAGCTGGCAGACAACGCCCACCTATCAGATGTCCTGTCGCCTGTGGCGACTCAAGAAGAGCTTCATGCCCAGCTACAACGACTATGCAGCCTATCCCCTTCCGCCCCGCTGGCAGTGGCTGTATTACCTGACGCGCCCCTGGCGGCGGCTCTACAAGCGGGTTGTACCAAGGAGCCTCTCCCAGTGACTCGCCCCACGCCCTGAGTGCGATGAAGGTCCGCTCGGGCGGCCCTCCAGTCCCACCAATAACGCGACGGGGGACGCGAAGGGCTCGAAACAGCGGCTTCAGCACACCCTGACCAACCCCTCCGCCTCGAGATGTTGCAGAAATTCGAGCACGTCACGCTCACAGGTTTCAGGGTCGATGGAGTACTCCATCACAACCTGGTCACAGACACTGGCAACGCTGACCTCATCCTGAATCAGTTCCCAGATGCGGGCACCCACCTCCTGGGCCCCATAGTAGATGCCCTGCCTGGCGCTGAAGAGCACCAGCTCATCTCCCATCCTTGAGGTGAGCATCGACGGATCCCTCTTCACCCTGGTAGCCGTGTTCATGACACCTGCCCTCCTTCGCGCCCGGCGAGTCGGTGTTGCGCGCAACGTAAGGGGGCGCCTCCCGCAGGAGGCGCCCCGCCCTGATCAACCCGGCCGGCACAGCCGTAGCCGAACCGTACGGCGCTTACTGCTCGCGCAGGATCTTGAGCATGCGCTTGAGCGGCTCGGCGGCGCCCCACAGCAGCTGGTCGCCGACGCTGAAGGCGGAGAGGTACTCGCCGCCCATGGCCAGCTTGCGCAGGCGACCCACCGGGACGGTGAGGGTGCCGGTGGCGGCGGCCGGCGTCAGGTCGCGGATGGTGGCCTCCTTGTCGTTGGGCACCACCTTGACCCAGTCGTTGTGCCTGGCCAGGCGATCCTCGATCTCGTCGAGGGGTACGTCCTTCTTGAGCTTGATGGTGAAGGCCTGGCTGTGGGAGCGCATGGCGCCGATGCGCACGCAGAGCCCATCGATGGGAATCGGGTTGTCCTGCAGGCCGAGGATCTTGTTGGTCTCGACGCTGCCCTTCCACTCCTCTTTGCTCTGGCCGTTATCGCGCTTGACGTCGATCCACGGCAGCAGGCTGCCGGCCAGCGGTGCTCCGAAGTTCTCGGTGGGGAACTCACCCGAGCGCATCGCCGCGGTGACCTTGCGGTCGATGTCGAGGATGGCGCTGGCCGGGTCGGCGAGCTCATCGGCCACGCTATCGCGCAGGCCGCCCATCTGGTTGAGCAGCTCACGCATGTGCTTGGCACCGGAGCCGGAGGCCGCCTGATAGGTCATGGAGGTCATCCACTCGATCATGTCTGCCTCGAACAGGCCGCCCAGGCCCATCAGCATCAGGCTGACGGTGCAGTTGCCGCCGACGAAGGTCTTGGCGCCCTTCGCCAGCTGGGCGTCGATGACGCTCCGGTTGACCGGATCCAGGATGATGGTGGCCTCGTCCTCCATGCGCAGGGTGCTGGCGGCATCGATCCAGTAGCCCTTCCAGCCGCCGCTGCGCAGGTCGCCGTAGACCGCCTTGGTGTAGTCGCCGCCCTGGCAGGTGATGACGACGTCCAGCGCCTTGAGCGCGTCGAGGTCGAAGGCATCCTTGAGCGGAGGCACATCCACGCCGACGTCGGGGCCGGCCTGGCCGACCTGGGAGGTGGTGAAGAAGACCGGCTCGATGCCGTTGAAGTCCCCCTCTTCCACCATGCGCTGCATCAGTACCGAGCCCACCATGCCGCGCCAACCAACGAAACCGACTTTCAACATGTGAAGTCCTCCAATAAGCAAGTGTAGGGAACATTATACACGAGCCTCCTGGCTCGGGCAGCTGGCCGCCGGACTACGGAGTCCCTACACCGGGACTGACAGTTTTCATACTTGGTATGGCGGGCCCAGCGTTTACAGTGTATTTACACAAAGACGAAGCTGAGGCACAGACCGGTCATGCCAGGCATCAGAATTCTCCCCGCACAGGACATCGCGCCTGAACAATCCACGCCGGACAGGCGCCTACGCCCTTCTGCTGCCATTCCCTACCGATACTACACCACCTATGGACTCAGGATCGGGTCACAGCTGGCGCTTCCAGAGCTCGATACACTGCCGCCTGATACCGATCCCGACATTCTGATTCAGGTCGGCGAACTGGAAGACCAACTGGAAGCGGCCCAGGTCATCTCGCCATGGCTTCAGTGCAGCAGCAACCGCTGCCAGTTTCTCCTGGACCACATCGCGCGCTATCGCGTCGAGCAGGGCAACGGTATCCGCATCGACCGCCGACTGATACCCGCCTGCGGCTCAAGGGTTGACGAGGGGGATCTGCGCGTCTACCTGCTGGGAAGCGCCCTGGGCGCACTGCTCCACCAGAGACACTGGCTGCCCCTGCATATCAGCGCGGTACAGACCCCGGCTGGCGTCTGGGGCTTCACAGGAGACTCCGGGGCAGGCAAGTCAACGCTGGCCGCCTGGCTGCATTATCGCCATGGCTGGAAGATGGTCAGCGACGATGTCGGGGTGATCAAGCCCGAGGAGGCGAACGCCACCCTCTATCCGGGCCCCCGACGCCTCAAGCTGTGGAAGGACGCCCTGGAACGCCTGGGCATCGATCGCCAGGGGCTGGTCCGGGACCTGACACGCACGGAGAAATTTCATCTGAACCGACATCAGGGCTTCACGCACACCTCGGAACCCCTGCGAGCGCTCGTGATGCTGGAGCGAGTTCCCGCCGATGAGAAGGCCTCCATCGAGTTAGTCGAAGGGGTCGAGGCCTTCAGGATCGTCATGTCGGCTCTCTACCTGCCGGAGTGGGGGCAACGCTTCAATGGTCCTGCCAGGCTGATGGAATATGGCACGGATCTGGCGCGGCGAATCCGGGTCTATCGCTACCGGCGGCCATGGTCACTGGAAAAGGTCGAGGAGAGCCTGACGCCCCTGATCCAGCACATCCAGGATGGAGCGGGACATGCCAGCTGACCTCCATCCACCCGATGCCATTCTTCGATTGCTGATATTACTCGCCAGGCTGGAGCTCTCCGAGGCTCAGCGAGAGGCGGCCCTGGCCCTGTGCGCCAGCATCCAGGCATGGCCCGAGGTGGCACGCCGTGCGGAGAGGCAGCTGGTGCTGCCATTGGTGTATCACCACCTGCACGAGCTGTCGCCACCGACACTCTCGCCGGCCGATGCGGCGCATATGCGTCAGCGGGCCCTGAGCCTCGTTCAGCATAACCTGCTCGTCGCCGGCGAACAGCAGCGCCTGGTTGGCGAGATACTCGAACCCCTGGCTATTCCCCACTTCTTCTTCAAGGGGCCGGCCCTGGCGGCCCGCTACTATGATGAGCCGGCCATGCGCTCCTGCCGGGACATCGACCTGCTGGTGCCCCGCCACCGCTGTGTCGAGCTGCTGGAATTCGCCCTGCAGCACGGCTATCGCCCCCTCGACCCGGAGCCCCTGACCCCCGACAGGCAGAGCCTCGCCTTTGTCCTCCGCGCCAAGGACGTGGTGACCCTTGCCTCCCCCTCGGGCGTCTGCCTCGAGGTCCATCATGAGTTCGACCGAGGCGCCGGGATCTACCAAACCGACGCACTCCTCGACAGCCGGGTTGCCCACCGGGTCGGCGATGTCCTGCTCTACTCCATGCCGACCAGCGAGCTGTTTGTCTACATCTGCCTGCATCACACGCGCCACTACTGGTCCCACCTTCACTGGCTGGTCGACCTGGATGCCATCCAGCGCCATCCTGACTTCGATGCGGCGGCGGCCTACGCCTGCGCCGAGCGCCGAGGCCTGGTGTCCACGTTCAACGCCTGCCTGGAAATCTATCGGGCACTCGCCGCCCCCGAGCCCGAAGAGTCATCACATCTCAGCCCGCGCAGCCGCGAGATGCTCGAGGCCTGCTTCATGACGCTGCAGGGCGGGCTCGAGGCCGAACTGGCCCTGCGCCGCCAGCGCCCCGCCCGAGAGTTCGGCTTCGCCTGGCAGACGACCCCGGCCTATCGATTGGAGAGCCGGCTCAGAGAATGGGTCAGTCCCTTCCGGCCGGGTTATATCGATTACCAGTTCCTGCCCTTGCCATCCCGCTGGCAGTGGCTCTACTACGCCATTCGCCCCTACCGCGCCCTGCTCAAACGCAGCCGCATTCGGTGGCCCGCACGATGATGCCTTCCCCACGAGCCCTCCTGGAACCGCTCGGCACCCTTCGCCGGGTACTGCCGCTGCTCTGGGCCAGCAGCAGCAAGTGCGCCCTGCTCACCACCTTCCTCATGGTACTCGAGGTCGGTTTCGGCCTGGCGGCGCTCTATCTGCTCAAGCAGCTGGTCGATATGGTCACGACCCTGCTGGGCGATGAAGCCACCGCGGCCCAGGGCATGGCACAGGTTCTGCAATACGTTGCCCTCACGGGGGGAGCCACTCTTGCGTTCATGGTGACCCGCGCCCTGTCGAACCTGGCCAAGGAGGCGCAAGCCCTGCTGGTGGCTGACTACATCGACGGCAAGGTCCATGAGTGCGCCATCAGTGCCGACCTGGCCTTCTATGAGAGCCCACGCTATTTCGACACGCTGGAGCGGGCGCGGGAGTCAGGCAACCAGCGCCCCGCCCAGGTGATTGGCAACCTGATGATGCTGTCCAGAAACAGCCTCATGCTGGCGGCGGTCGTAGTCTTGCTGGCCTCGATCGACTGGCTGCTGCTTCCCGTCCTGTTGGTGGCCATCCTGCCGGGGCTCCTGGTACGCCTGCACTTCACGCGCCATCTCTATGACTGGCAGCGCCGCCGGACGCAGATGGAACGCAGGGCCAGCTACCTCGATTGGCTGATGACTTCCAACCTGCACGCCAAGGAACTGCGCATCTATCAGCTGGGGGACCACCTGCGGGCGCAATACACCAAGCTGCGGGGGCAAATTCGCCGGGAGCGCCTGCAGATCACCCAGCGGCGCACCCGCCTCGAAGTCGCCGTAGGCGGTGCCGCGGCCGTCGCCTTTTTCGCCAGCCTGGCCTACCTGGCCTGGCAGACCGCGGAGGGACGCAGCAGTGTCGGTGACCTGGTGCTGTTCATGCTGATCTTCCAGCGCGCCCAGACCATGGGACAGGAACTGGTCCAGCAACTCTCCAAGCTCTATGAAGACCACCTCTACATGGGGCTGCTGTTCGAGTTCCTGGATATCCGCCCCGAGATCAGTGAGCCGAGCCACCCGGCGGCGGTGCCAGAGACCCTTCACGAAGGAATCCGCTTCGAAAAGGTGGGCTTCCAGTACCCCGGATCGACTGAGCCGACCCTGAGCGACATCGACTTGAGCATCCGTCCCGGCCAGGTCGTGGCACTGGTAGGCGTCAACGGGTCGGGCAAGACCACGCTGATCAAGCTGCTATGCCGACTCTACGACCCCGCCCAGGGCCGCATCACCCTCGATGGCGTTGATATCCGGCAGTACGGTCCGGAACAGTACCGGAAGCTGTTCAGCGTCATCTTCCAGGACTACTCCCAGTACGCGACCAGCGTGAAGGAGAATATTCACTTCGGAGACATCCACTCGTCCGGTGAGCAACCATCGCTCATGACGGCAGCCATCAACGCCGGCGCTGATGATTTCATCAGCCGGCTATCGCGCGGCTATGACACCCCCCTCACCCGGATGTTTGACGAGGGGCAGGAGATCAGCATCGGGCAGTGGCAGAAGCTCGCTCTGGCACGCGCCTTCCTGAGGAAGTCGGCGTTCATCATACTCGACGAGCCCACCAGCTCGCTGGACCCCGAGGCCGAATTCGAGATGTTCGAGAACTTTCGGGAGCGAATCAATCATCGCGGTGCCCTGATGATAAGCCACCGACTGTCGACGGTCAGGATGGCCGACTATATCTATGTGATGGATCGCGGCAGGATTTGTGAAAGCGGCACGCATGAGGAGCTGATCCGCAAGCGAGGCATCTACTACAAGCTATTCAGCAAGCAGGCATTCCATTACCGAGACGCCGAGGCATAGGACGACACAGGACAGAGATGCCGGGATGGACCGAAACATGGGAAACATGGACCGCAATAAAAAGCCGGGAGCCGGGCTCAACGCCCAGCTCCCGGCTCCAAGCCAAGGCCAACTCTCTACTCACAAACCTCTACTCATAAACCACTACTCACAAACCACTACTCACAAACCACTACTCACAAACCACTACTCACAAACCACTACTCACAAACCACAAGCTACACCACCAACTCTCTACACGCTTGACCACCTAGTCTCCATTCACCACCAACTTTCTACAGCCTACAGCTTCACCACCAGTTCTTCGGCTTCCAACTGGCCGATGAAATCGAGCACTTCATTTTCGCAGGCATCACGCTCTACCGAAAACTCTCGCATCAGCTGATCGCAGATCGCCGAAACAGTGATCTGGTCTTCCATCAGGTCCCAGATTCGCCTTCCGACGACCGGTACCCCATAGTACATTCCCCTGCTGACACTGAAGAGAACGAGATCATCCCCCACCCGGGAGGCAAGGGGCGACGGGGATCGCTGCACTTGGCTTTTCAAATCCAACAGAGCTTGCATATCATGGCACCTGATGATGGACTCACGGGGCGTGGTAAAGATGACATCCCTGTCAATGAGTCGAAATTCCGTATCAGGAACCACCACCACCCGGAACCTGGGATTGCCCCGACATCATTTCTGCCGGGATATTACGCCCCCCGGACAGGGTCTGATCGACGCTCATGCGTGAGAGCTCCGGTGTCACCCACTCGCTTTTTCCGGTGGTGTCTTGCGTCACTTCCGATGTCTGCTTCATATCGCCACTCCATCGTTGCCCTTAGCCTGCACCCGTCTGACCATCCCACCGGCCACACGACTACTTGAACAGCCGGACGCAACCTTTCAACAGAAAGCGCCAGGCTGTGTAAACTATCGTAAGTTCGCGGCAACCGGTCAACGCCTTTCGACTAACGCTTAAGTCATAGTAAGAAAGCATGTGAAACCTGGTCATCAGCAGATGACCTGTATCGCCACCACAGGTGCCAGGCCTGAACCGCCGAACACAGCGAAATGAAACCGGAGAGTTGCTCGTCACTCATGCCCTCATCGGGCGCCTGAACCAGGCGATCTTGAAACGCCGCCATGTCCAGCCACTCGCAAGGCAACTGAAACGCCTGCCGCTCGGCGGCCGATGCCAGGAGCCTCCAGCACTCCTCACGAATCGCCATGCGCTTTCTCTCGTTGGCGTTATCATTCTTGCCCAGGCCCGGCGGCAGGTGATGGCCGATGGCATCGCGATAAAGCCGCCGAGGCTGCCCCTGCTCCCAGAGAAGCTCCGGGGGGAGCCCCAGGGTAAAGTCCAGCAGGCGACGGTCAGTAAGGGGGTAGCGATAGACCAAGCCATGCTCGGCAGACCAGTGCGCCCAGGTCGACATGCGGCTGCCTAGGTGCCCATGGTGCATCAGCAGGCACTGCATGCGCCGGGGGTCGGGATACAGGCGCCAGGCCGGCCCGCGCCGGGTCGCGGCTTCCGGAAAGCGCGCGATCAACGCCTGGCCATACAGCGGCGACAGCGGACCTGAATCGGAATAGGGGGAATAGCGGTCGAAGAGGCCATCGGGGAGGCAGGGCACGACGCCCTGCTGCCAGAGGAAGCGTGCCATCTTGCGCGGCCGCTTGAGGCCTCCCGCCGCTTCCCGGGTGAGCGTCAGCAGCTTCCCCCACCGCCCGCGAGTCAGCAGGTAACCCGGGTAGCCACGGATACCGAAGGTGGCCGACTCGTCGCCTCCCCACCCCGACAGCATGACCCGCGTGCCGCGCTCCGCGGCCACACGCATCACGCCAAGCTCCTCGAAGACATCGACGGTGCCATCCACCGCCATGTCCCGCTCCAGATACGCCAGGAAGTCGGCCCCGGTGGTGGTGCCGTAGTGGCACGTCAGCGCCTCCTGCCGACAGATTCGCGCAATGACCTCACGCTCGTCGCGTCGCCCGGCGTCCGGCCGGGGGTACCGGGACGACACGGGCGGTGACCAGGTGTAACAGCCGTCGAGGCGGCGGCCCTGCTCCCGCATCAGCCGGCTGGCCAGCACCGTCACGCCACTCGAGTCGAGGCCACCGCTGAGGTGTGAGCCCACCCCGGCTGTCACGTCCAGGCGATCGCCCACCGCCTGCATCAGCAGCTCGCGAAAGTGCTCGACGTAGTCCTCGCGCCGCGCGTAACGCACCTGGGCGGCCTCCTCGGGAGACCAGTGAGTGTCAAGGGTCTGCCCCTGCCGGTCGACGCGCAGCACGCAGCCGGGGGCCAGCGGATAGACGTCACGAAAGAAGCTGATGTCATGGCAATCCCCGGGGGAGAGCAGGAAGGCGGCCACGCTTGACTCGTCGATCGCCAGGGAGAGGCCAGGCCAGGCCCTGAAGGCACGTAGGTCGGTGGCGAAGCAGAAGCGGTCGCCCTGCCTGAGACAGTAGAGCGGGCGGGCGCCGATATGGTCCCGAGCGCAGAGCAATGAGCGGTCGCGGGCATCCCACAGCGCAAAGGCAAAGTCACCGACCAGCCGCCTGACACAGTCGCCCCCCCAGCGGCGATAGGCCAGCAGGATCAGCCGGCTGTCCGGCATCGAGCCGCGCCAGCGCCGCTCGATGTCCAACTGGTCACACAGCGCCTCACGGTTGTCGAGGACCGCATCGGCGACCAGAACGAGCCCGTCTTCCTCAAGAGGCTGGCTCTCGAAGGCGGCGGCAGGGGTAATATCCAGCCGCTGATGGCCGAAGGCACAGCCTTCCAGCACCGTCGAGGACCGCCCGTGATTGCCATAGTGATCCAGCGCGGAGAGCGCTACCAGGAACGCCTGCGGGTCAACCGGCGCCCCGTCGAAGTGCACACTGCCAACAATCGCACTCACCGGGATTGGCCTCGCGCCATGGAACCCGCATGGACGAAACAGGAGATCGGTGAATACTCTTCCCCGGTCGTGCCGCCCAGCACGACGCCGGATCCGTGACGAATCCAGGCATGTGCCTTGAGCTTCAGGCTCTGATCGGGCGCCCGCTCGGCCAGGGTGCCCAGCACCAGGCTGCTGGCGATATGCCTGCGGCGCAGCATCCAGTGGGCCGCCATGGCGAGCATGAGGCAGGTCAGGCGTCCTCCCAGCCGGGCATTGATGGACTCGATGCAGCGACAGATGGGCGCGACGCGGGGATCTTCGCCCTCCTCCGCCATGGGCTCGGCGTCGGCCGGCCGCTGCTCACCCAGCCAGGAGGACCAGAGGCGGAAGGGCACCCCCCGGACCAACCCCCAGGAAAGCAGAAGCCAGAAAGCGGCCTCCAGATACAGCCGCTTTCTGGCCCAGGGTAACGTGATGAAACGCCAAAGGATCTTCATGCTGCGCCTGCCGTCTCCGAGGAATCCTCAGCCAACAGCATGACCCAAGCCGGCGCTGCTGGCTACAGTGCCTCGAAGGCCGCCAGCACGGCGTCACCCATCTCCACGGTGGAGACGGTGCGAGTGCCCTCGGAGGCGATATCCGCGGTTCTCAGGCCGTCATCCAGCACCTGGCCCACGGCGTCCTCGATGCGTTGGGCGAGCACCGGCTCGTCCAGGGAGTAGCGCAGCATCATGGCCACCGAGAGGATGGTGGCGAGCGGGTTGGCGATCCCCTGGCCGGCGATGTCCGGGGCGCTGCCGTGGCAGGGCTCGTACATGCCCTGCCCGCTCTCGTTGAGCGAGGCCGAGGGCAGCATGCCGATGGAGCCGGTGAGCATGGCGGCGGCATCGGAGAGGATGTCGCCGAACATGTTGCCGGTGACCATGACGTCGAACTGCTTGGGCGCGCGCACCAGCTGCATGGCGGCGTTGTCGACGTACATGTGGGAGAGCTCGACGTCCGGGTACTCCGGCGCCAGGCGCTCCATCACCTCGCGCCACAGGATGGTGACCTCGAGCACGTTGGCCTTGTCCACGGAGCAGAGCTTCTTGCCACGCTTGCTCGCCATCTCGAAGGCGACGCGGCCGATGCGCTCGATCTCGCTCTCGGAGTAGATGTAGGTGTTGAAACCGACGCGCTCGCCGTTGCGCTCCTCGATGCCACGGGGCTGGCCGAAGTAGATGCCGCCGGTGAGCTCGCGCACGATCATGATATCGAGACCGGCCACCAGCTCGGGCTTGAGGCTGGAGGCGTCGGCGAGCTGCGGGTAGGTGATGGCCGGGCGCAGGTTGCCGAACAGGCCCAGGTTCTTGCGCAGGCCGAGCAGGCCCTTCTCGGGACGCTTGGCGAGGTCCTCGAGCGTGTCCCACTTGGGGCCACCCACGGCACCCAGCAGGATGGCGCGGGCGGCCTTGGCCTTCTCCAGGGTCTCGGCGGGCAGCGGCTCGCAATGGGCGTCATAGGCGCTGCCGCCGACCAGGCCCTCTTCCACCTCGACGTCCAGGCCGCGGGCCTGGCAGGCGGCCAGGATACGGCTCGCCTGGGCGGTGATCTCGGGGCCGATGCCGTCACCCGGCAGTACCAGAATCTTCTGAGTCATCTTTCACCAATCCTTGTTGAAGTTCAGCTGGAAGCTGGAAGCTGGAAGCTGGAAGCTGGAAGCTGGAAGCTGGAAGCTGGAAGCTGGAAGCTGGAAGCTGGAAGCTGGAAGCTGGAAGCTGGAAGCTGGAAGCTGGAAGCTGGAAGCTGGAAGCTGGAAGGCAGCTTGTTGCCACTCAACCCAGTGTCAAGGGTTTTCTTCAAGCTTCCAGCTTAAGCCCGCGAAGCGGGCGTTCTTCCAGCTCCGGGCGCAGCCCGGGCCTTCCAGCCGCGAAGCGGCGCTCTTCCAGCTTCAAGCTCCCGGACGCAGTCCGGGGCTTACGCTTCGCGGAACAGCCAGGGGCGCGCAGCGCGGTGCTTGGCCTCGAAGGTGCGGATGGCGTCCTCGTCCTGCAGGGTGATGCCGATATCGTCGAGGCCCTCGAGCAGGCAGTGCTTGCGGAAGCCATCCACCTCGAACTCGAGGATCTCGCCGGAGGGGGTGACCACCCGCTGGTTCTCCAGGTCCACGTCCAGGGCGTAGCCCTCGCTGGCCTCGGCCTCCTTGAACAGGCGATCGACCACCTCCTCGGGCAGGGTCACCAGCAGCAGGCCGTTCTTGAAGGCGTTGTTGTAGAAGATGTCGGCGAAGCTCGGGGCGATCACCACCCGGAAGCCGAAGTCTTCCAGCGCCCAGGGGGCATGCTCGCGGGAGCTGCCGCAGCCGAAGTTGCGCCGCGCCAGCAGCACGCTGGCCCCCTGGTAGCGAGGCTGGTTGAGCACGAAGTCCGGATTCAGCGGCCGCTGGGAGCAGTCCTGCCCCGGGTAGCCTTCGTCCAGATAGCGCAGCTCGTCGAACAGATTGACGCCGAAGCCGGTGCGCTTGATCGACTTCAGAAACTGCTTGGGAATGATCAGGTCGGTGTCGACGTTGGCCCGGTCGAGGGGGGCGACGAGGCCTTCGGTGCGTTCGAACTTGTTCATGGCTCAGGCCTCCTCAAGGGTGCGGACATCGACAAAGTGGCCGGCGATGGCGGCGGCGGCGGCCATCGCCGGGCTCACCAGGTGGGTGCGACCGCCGTAGCCCTGGCGGCCCTCGAAGTTGCGGTTCGAGGTGGAAGCGCAGTGCTCGCCGGCGCCGAGCTTGTCGGCGTTCATGGCCAGGCACATGGAGCAGCCCGGCTCGCGCCACTCGAAGCCCGCCTCGGTGAAGATCCGGTCGAGGCCCTCGGCTTCGGCCTGGCGCTTCACCAGGCCGGAGCCCGGTACTACCATGGCCAGCTTGATGGAACCCGCCACCTTCTTGCCGCGGGCGACCTTGGCCGCCTCGCGCAGGTCCTCGATGCGTGAGTTGGTGCAGGAGCCGATAAAGACCTTGTCGAGCCGGATATCGGTGATCTTCTGCTTCGGGGCGAGGCCCATGTACTCGAGCGCCCGGGTATAGCCGCTGCGCAGGGTGTCGTCGTCCTGCTCGGCCGGGTCGGGTACCTCGCCGGAGATCCCGGTGACCATCTCGGGGCTGGTGCCCCAGCTGACCTGGGGCTCGATCTCGGCGGCATCCAGCACCACGACATTGTCGAAATCGGCGTCGGCGTCGGAGACCAGGCCGCGCCAGTCGGCCACGGCGGCTTGCCACTGCTCACCCGTCGGCGCGAAGGGGCGCTCGGCGAGGTACTCGATGGTGGTGTCGTCCACGGCGATCAGGCCGACCCGGGCACCGGCCTCGATGGCCATGTTGCACACCGTCATGCGGCCTTCCATGGAGAGGCTCTGGATGGCGCTGCCGGCAAATTCGATGGCGTAGCCGGTGCCGCCGGCGGTGCCGATCCGGCCGATGATCGCCAGCACCACGTCCTTGGCGGTGACGCCCATGCCGATCTCGCCCTCGACGCGCACCTGCATGTTCTTCATCTTCTGGGCCAGCAGGCACTGGGTGGCCAGCACGTGCTCCACCTCGGAGGTGCCGATCCCGTGGGCGAGTGCCCCGAAGGCGCCGTGGGTGGCGGTATGGGAGTCGCCACAGACCACGGTCATGCCGGGCAGGGTGGCGCCCTGCTCCGGCCCCACCACATGGACGATACCCTGGCGCGGGTCGTTGATCTTGAACTCTTCGATGCCGAACTCGACGCAGTTGTCATCGAGGGTCTGCACCTGGATCAGCGACACCGGGTCCTTGATGCCGGCGTTGCCCTCGGCACGCTCCTTCACCGTGGTCGGCACGTTATGGTCGGGCGTGGCCAGGTTGGCGTCGAGGCGCCACGGCTTGCGATTGGCCAGGCGCAGGCCCTCGAAGGCCTGGGGCGAGGTCACCTCGTGGAGCAGCTGGCGGTCGATATAGATCAGCGCGGTGCCGTCGTCGCGCTCCGTGACGAGGTGCTGCGACCACAGCTTGTCGTAGAGTGTCTGGCCTGCCATATCGTTTTCTCCCGGGCCTTCGGCCCTTGATAGCGCATTCGTTATACGTGCAGTGTCCGGCGACTCGTCCATAAAATCAATTCATGTTATTTATGGATTGCATTCCCAAAAGGAATGGAATGTCAGCTGATCCGCATTGCTCGTTGAGATGGCTGGAATTTGGCAGGAGCTGGTTTTTTGTGGGAGCTGGGCTCCGCCCGGCGAACGGAGACCGAAGGGCTCCTGAGCGGTATGAGCTAACACAAGCAACTCCGCTAGGGCGCCTGCGGCGCCACTCGCTCGGCGGAGCCGATCTCCCACCAGTCTTTTCAAGCGTAAGCTTATCTAACGCCAGTCACGGAGGCGCCATGGATACCCAGAGCCTGCAGGCCTTCCTGGCCGTGGCCGAGAGCGGCAGCTTCTCACGCGCCGCGGAGCAGCTGCATCTGACCCAGCCGGCGGTGAGCAAGCGCATCGCTGTCCTTGAGACCCAGATCGACGCGCGTCTGTTCGATCGTATCGGTCGAGGCATCAGCCTGACCGAGGCGGGCCGCGTGCTGCTGCCCCGGGCGCGGCAGATCCTCGTGATGATGGACGATAGCCGCCGGGCGCTGGGCAACCTCGAAGGCAGCGTGGCCGGCAGCCTGACGCTGGCCACCAGCCACCATATCGGCCTGCACCGCCTGCCACCACTGCTCAAGGCCTATACTCGGGCCCATCCCGAAGTGCGCCTGGACCTGCACTTCCTGGATTCCGAGGAGGCCTACCAGGGGGTGCTCGACGGCACTCTCGAGATCGCCGTGGTGACCCTGGCGCCCCACCCCGACCCGCAGCTCGAGGTGGTCCCGGTGTGGGTCGATCGCCTCGGCTTCGTCTGCGCCCCGGATCACCCGCTGGCCGCCCGGGGGCGGCTGGTCCTGCATGAGCTGTGCGAACATGACGCCGTGCTGCCCGGCCCGCTCACCTTCACCCGGGGCCTGATCGAGGCGCGCTTCGCCGCCGCCGGCCTGCGCCTGCCGGTGGCGCTGTCCACCAACTACCTGGAGACCCTGAAGATGATGACCTCGATCGGGCTGGGCTGGAGCCTGCTGCCGGAGCGCCTGGTCGCCGGCGACCTCCACGAGCTGACCATCGACCACCCGCCGATCCATCGCCCGCTGGGCTATCTGGTGCACCGCAGCCGCACCCTCTCCAACGCCGCCCGGGCCATGCTCGAGCTGCTCGAGGAGGCTCGTGAGCCGGCCGCCAGGACGGCCACCAGCGTCAACCTCTAGACTGCCACCTCGCTCGATCAAGGAACCGCCCCGCCGTGTCTCCCGCCCCACCCGTTTCGCTCCGTCATGCCTGCGCCGGCGGCCTGATCCTCATCGGGCTCGCCCTGCAGGTGCTGCGCCTGACCGGCCTGCCGATTGCCCTGCCGGCGGTGAGCTACGCCTTCTGGCTGGCCGTGGTACTGCTGTGGCCAGACCTCAAGCGTGGCAATCGTCGCCAGGCCGGCACGCTGGCGGGGCTGGGCCTTGCCCTGGCGCTGGTCGCGGCCCTGGGCTACGGCGCCGAGATCGCCTGGCACCGGCTGCTGGACGGCAACAGCTATGTGGTGGCCATGCTGGTGGGGGTGAGCTTCATCGGCCTGATCGGCACCCATCGGGGCCACGCTGCCCCGCCCGGCAGCGCCATCACCGGCCGGCGCGGCACCGCCGGGACCTGGCTGGGCGTGCACCTGCTTGGCGCCATCCTCAACCTCTCCACGGTGTTCATGGTGGGGGATCGCCTCCGGCGCCACGGCGAGCTGAGCCTGCCGCAACTGCTCTCCCTCAACCGCGGGCTCTCCAGTGCGGCGCTCTGGTCGCCCTTCTTCGCCTCCATGGGCGTGGTGATGACCCTGGCACCGGAGATGCGCTTCGCGACGATCCTGGCCCTCGGCCTGCCGCTGGCGATGCTGGCCGGCACCCTCTCGCTGCTGGACCTGTCGCGGCGCTTCGACCTCGCCCAGGTGGCCGGCTATTCGCTATCGCCGAAGAGCCTGCTGATGCCGGTGGGCATGGCCTTTCTGGTGCTGCTCTTCCACTACGGCCTGACCCCGGGGCTCTCCATCGTCAGCATCATCACCTTCCTGCTGCCGGCAGTAGCGCTGGTGAGCAACTTGCCCCGGGGGCCGCACTGGACCCTGCGACGGGTGCGCAGCCATACGCTGGAGCGCTTGCCGGCCATGCGCGGCGAGATCTCGCTGTTCCTCTGCGCGGGCCTGCTGACCCAAGGGCTCTCGGCCTTGATCGGCGCCGTCTCCGGCAGCCAGTGGACACTCTTTGCCCACTTCGGCACGCCCCAGGCGATCACCAGCTTCCTGGCCATCGTCGCCAGCGCCGTGGTCGGGCTGCATCCGATCATCGGCGTCTCGGTGCTGGCCTCGATGCTGGAGCTGTCGGGCAGCCGCCAGACCCTGTTCGCCTTCGTGGCGCTGGCCTCCTGGGCCGTAGGCACCAGCGTCGGCCCGCTCTCCGGCATCAACCTGTCCCTGCAGGGCCGCTACGGGGTCAGCGGCGCGCAGATGATGCGCCACAACCTGGGCTATGCGGGGGTGATGACGGCGCTGGTGGTCGTGGCCATCGTAATCCTCGACGCCTGGCTATGAAGTTCGGATGCATGAGGCGCGGCTCGATGGCCCTGGAACCGTCGGAATCGCCCCGCCCGGCATCGGAAACTGCCATCCCCGCGAGATGAAGAATTTAAGGAGGAGGCCAGCCAGACAATATGTAACCCTGTGTGTCGCAGGGCTACCGAATGTTCCTCTTGACTCCATCCAGCATCTACAAGGCCATGGCTATGATCGGTTACCAGCGTATTTGCCAAGGCGACTTCATGTGGCGCAAGCATCAAAGCACCCTGATTCCCCTCTCCATGCCGCACCGAGAAGCCGGGCTAACACGGTCAGGGGCGCTGGCGCTGCTGGCACTGCACCGCGCGCCCCTGATTCGCTGGGAATCGGATTTTGACTGCGATACCCCGACGGAGTGGTGGCACATCATCAAGTCGGAGGAGGAACGCCTCGAGTCCTTGAGCAGCAAAACTCGCAGCAAGGTTCGTCGCGGTATGAGGCAGTTCCGCATCGAACGATCGACCCGCGATACCCTGCTGGCGGAAGGGTACGCCGTCTACACGAAGGCCTACGAACGCTACGACACCTTCGAACCCATCATGTCCCAGGCAGACTTTGTCGCTGCCATCCGACAGTTGCCCCCCGAAACAGAGTTCTGGGAAGTGCGTGACAGGGAAAAGGGAGAACTGGTGGCCTTTGGAGAAAACCTGGTCGTAGACGACGCTTGTTTCTCTCTCTCCCTGTGGTTTACACCGGCGTCACTCAAGCAATATGCCTCCTATGCACTGATCCACCTGATGAACTGCCACTACCTCAATGAGCGCAAGGTCAAATATGTCTCGAATGGCGCCCGAAGCATCAGCCATGATACTGGCATGCATGACTTCCTGATGGAGCGATTCAATTTCCGCAAGGCCTACGCCAGGCTTCATGTGGTGTACTTCCCTCTCCTCTCACCCCTGGTTCATGGGCTCTATCCCTTCAGGCAACCGATCCAACAGGCCAAGGGATCGCTGTTCAGGAAGTTGGCTGTACTACTGGAACAGGAAAGGATACGGCGATCCTTTCCTGACGAGCACCACCCAAGGCTGGATCCATCGTCATGAAGGGCGACACTCTCCAGCAACGACAGCATGCCTGGCCACTTGGGCGCCATCTCGAGGGAAAAGGCAGATGAGCCTGTCCAATCCTCGTGCGCGTTTTACCAAGCGGGCATTCGATCTCCTGGCCTCGGCCACCGGCCTGAGCCTGGTGTGGTGGCTTATCCTGCTCGCCTGGATCGCGGCCACCATCGACACGCGACGCAACGGCCTCTTCACCCAGCAACGCATCGGCATAGGCGGCAAAGCCTTCACGCTGATCAAGATCAGAACCATGCGAGATATGCCGGACATTGCCACGACCGTGACGCGTACGGATGATCCACGGATCACCCGGTTAGGCCAACTGCTGCGCAAGACGAAGGTCGACGAGCTTCCGCAGCTCTGGAACGTGCTGATTGGCGACATGAGCCTGGTCGGCCCTCGCCCGGACGTGCCGGGATTCGCCGATACTCTCGAGGGGGAGCAGCGACTGCTGCTGCTCGTCAGGCCCGGGATCACGGGTCCTGCCACCCTGAAGTACCGCAAGGAGGAAGACCTCCTGGCCAGTCAGCAGGACCCCATTGCCTATAACCACAAGGTCATCTGGCCCGACAAGGTTCGAATCAACGTCGCCTATGTGCAGCGATGGACATTCCGGCAAGACCTCAAATACCTCTGGCTGACCCTGGCCGGCTGATCGGATGACCCTCGGCGCCAGAGGCGCGGGGCTGTTACTTCGACACCCGCTTGAAGTAGCGGTGACCGCACTGGTGGCAGGGTTCGATACGGGTCAGCTCGGGCAGGTCCACCTCGGCCTCGCAGTGCACGCAGGCCATGCGGCCGGGAACCGCCATTTCACCCTCACAGTAGTCCGCCTGGGCGGCCTCCAGGTCCTCCTCGAAGCGCTCACGCTCGACCACGCTGCGGTCGGCGATGGAGAGCAGCGACTCGCTGACCTTGCGCGACAGCGCGGAAAGGTCGATGCCGAGCCAGGCCGCCACCCCCTCGCCGCCGGCGCTCAGGTAGCGGCGCATGTCCTTGAGGTCGCGCTCCACCCAGGCGCGCAGCAGCGACAGCTCGTCCTTGGTGAACTCCTCGAACTCGGCCTCGAACTCCACGGCGTCATCGAGTTCCTGCTGCAGATTCTCCCAGGTCAGCTCCTGGGCCCCCTCGCGCAGGCGCTCGAGCATGCGCTCGTAGCCTTCGCGCAGTCGGTGGTCCCGTTGGGGTTGCGGCGATTCGCTCATGATCTGCTCCTTTTCCTGCGGTGGGCAGGCCCGGCCGGGCATAGCCGGGCCGTGCCGTGCTGGGGTATCCTTGCCTACCATTTAGACGACTTCCCGCCGGCAGTTCAACGTCTTGTCGCCATCCTGGCCCCAGGACATGACGCCGGACAAGCCACGACCGCGCGCCGCTACCGGCCGACGCGCCGACTTGCAAGGTATCCACAGACAGCGATGGACGCACAGTACAAGCCCCAAGAGATCGAACGCGACGCCCAGCAGTTCTGGGACAAGAACCAGTGCTTCAAGGCGGTGGAGGACGCCAGCCGCGAGAAGTTCTACTGCCTGTCGATGTTCCCTTATCCCAGCGGCAAGCTGCACATGGGGCATGTGCGCAACTACACCATCGGCGATGTGGTCTCTCGCTACCAGCGCATGCAGGGCAAGAACGTGCTGCAGCCCATGGGCTGGGACGCCTTCGGCATGCCGGCCGAGAACGCCGCCATCCAGAACCGGGTGCCGCCGGCCAAGTGGACCCATGACAACATCGACTACATGCGAGTGCAGCTCAAGGCACTGGGCTTCGCCTACGACTGGAGCCGCGAGTTCGCCACCTGCGATGTGAGCTACTACCGCTGGGAGCAGTGGTTCTTCGCCAAGCTGGTGGAGAAGGGGCTGGTCTACAAGAAGATGTCCACGGTGAACTGGGACCCGGTGGATCAGACCGTGCTGGCCAACGAGCAGGTGATCGACGGCCGCGGCTGGCGCTCCGGCGCCCTGGTGGAGCGCAAGGAGATCCCGCTGTGGTTCCTGCGCATCACCGACTACGCCGAGGAGCTCCTCGCCGACCTGGACACCATCGAGTGGCCGGAGCAGGTCAAGACCATGCAGCGCAACTGGATCGGCAAGTCCCGTGGCGTGGAGCTTTCGTTCGATATCAAGGGCGCCGACGGGGCCGCCTGTGACCCGCTCTCGGTCTACACCACCCGCCCCGACACCCTGATGGGCGTCACCTATATGGCGGTGGCCGCCGGCCACCCGCTGGCCAAGGCGGCCGCCGCGGACAATGCGACGCTGGCCGCCTTCTGCGATGAGTGCGCCCGGGGCGGCACCTCCGAGGCCGAGCTCGCCACCCGCGAGAAGAAGGGCATGCCCACCGGCCATGTGGCGGTGCACCCCCTCACCGGCCGCGAGGTGCCGGTCTATGTGGCCAACTTCGTACTGATGGAGTTCGGTACCGGCGCGGTGATGGCGGTGCCCGGCCACGACCAGCGCGACTGGGAGTTCGCGACCCGATACGACCTGCCCATCGAGCCGGTGATCGCGGACGCGTCCGGCCAGGCGCCGGACCTCTCCGCAGGCGCCCATGACGACTATGGCACCCTGATCCACTCCGGCGAGTTCGACGGCCTCGACTTCGACGCCGCCTTCGAGGCCATCGCCGCCCGGCTCAAGGAGCTCGGCCGCGGCGAGGTCAAGACCCACTATCGCCTGCGCGACTGGGGCGTGGCCCGCCAGCGCTACTGGGGCGCGCCTATCCCGGTCAAGTACGGCCCCGAGGGCCAGACGGTGGCACTTTCCGACGAGGAGCTGCCGGTGGCCCTGCCCATGGAGGTCACCGTCGACGCCTCCGGCTCACCGCTCAAGAAGATGCCTGAGTTCAGCGACCTGGGCGACGGCTGGGTGCGCGAGACCGACACCTTCGACACCTTCATGGAGTCCTCCTGGTACTTCGCGCGCTTCTGCTGCGCCGACAACCAGGAGGCGATGCTCGACGAGCGCGCCGACTACTGGCTGCCGGTGGATCTCTACATCGGTGGCATCGAGCACGCCATCCTGCACCTGCTCTACGCACGTTTCTTCACCAAGCTGATGCGTGACCTGGGCCTGGTCAACGTCGACGAGCCCTTCCAGCGCCTGCTCACCCAGGGCATGGTGATCGCCGAGACCTACTACCGGGAAACCGCGAACGGCGCCAAGCAGTGGTTCAACCCTGCCGACGTCGAGGTCAAGCGCGACGACAAGGGTCGCCCGCTCAGTGCCGTGCTGATCGAGGACGGCGCACCGGTGGTGATGGGCGGCATCGAGAAGATGTCCAAGTCGAAGAACAACGGCGTCGACCCCCAGTCGATGATCGACCGCTTCGGCGCCGATACCGTGCGCCTGTTCATGATGTTCGCCGCCCCGCCGGAGCAGTCCCTGGAGTGGTCCGACTCCGGCGTCGAGGGGGCCAGCCGTTTCCTCAAGCGCCTGTGGCGCCTGGTCACTGACCACCTCGAGGCCGAGCGCCTGGCGGGCGGCGAGCCCGGCAGCCTCGACGTCGGCGCCCTGACAGAGACCTTGAATGAGCCCCAGCGCGAACTGCGCCGCAAGACCCACGAGACCATCGCCAAGGCCAGCGACGACATCGGCCGACGCACCACCTTCAACACCGCCATCGCCGCGGTGATGGAGCTGACCAACGCCATCGGCCGCTTCCAGCAGGGCGACGACGCTACCGCGGCCCAGGACCTGGCCGTGGCCCGCGAGGCGGTGGAAGCCTGCGTGCTGCTGCTCGCCCCCATCGTGCCCCATGCCTGTCACGCCCTGTGGGCCCAGCTTGGCCACGCCGAGCCGGTCATCGATGCCACCTGGCCGACGGTGGACGACTCGGCGCTGGCCCGGGACACCATCGAACTGGTGGTGCAGGTCAACGGCAAGCTGCGCGCCCGCATCGAGGTAGCCGCCGACGCCGACAAGGTGGCCGTCGAGGCCGAGGCCTTCGCCGCCGAGAACGTGCAGCGCCACACCGAGGGCAAGGCCGTGCGCAAGGTGATCGTGGTACCCGGCAAGCTGGTCAATATCGTGGTGGGTTGAACCCCTAGATTCATAGAATAACCCCAAAGGGAGTGACCCATGCAGCGACGCACCTTTCTCACCCTGGGCCTGGCCGGCACCGCCGGCCTCGCGCTGGCCGGCTGCGGCTTCCGCCTACGCGGCTTCGACGAGCCCGGCGCGGTGATCGATGAACTGGCGCTGGCCGGCCCCGACAGCGAGCTCTCGCGGCTCGCCCGGGAGCGGCTCGAGGCCGCCGGCACCCGTGTGCATGACGGCGCCGAGCGGGTGCTCAACCTGGGCCAGCCCGACACCCGGCGGCGCAATCTCAGCGTGCTCGACTCAGGCCCCCGGGAAGAGGAGATGACGCTTATCGCCCCCTTCTCGGTGCAGCGTCGCGGCGACGGCGCCTACCTGCTCGACCAACAGCAGCTCGAGGTCTCCACCCGCTATACGGTGAGCGACGCCAACCTGCTGATCCAGGACGACCTGCGCGAGGAGGCTCGCCAGCAGCTGCGCGAGGCCGCCGTGCGCCAGCTGCTCGATCGCCTGCGCAGCCTGTCGCTCTAGCGCAGGTCGCCTGGCACCTTGTGGGAGCTGGGCTCCGCCCGGCGAATGGCGGCGGAGCCGCCCAGCGGTGTTGCGGGCCAGTGCTGTGGCCTCAGCCTATTCGCCCCGCAGAGCGTGGCTCCCACCAATAGCAAAAGCCTCGGTGGTAGCTGGATAACCACCAGAATGAACATACCTCCATGGCCAGCAAGCAAGACC
Source organism: Halomonas sp. HK25 (assembly GCF_047795635.1). Taxonomy (GTDB): domain Bacteria; phylum Pseudomonadota; class Gammaproteobacteria; order Pseudomonadales; family Halomonadaceae; genus Halomonas. The sequence continues at coordinate 2,397,447 of NZ_CP181044.1, forward strand.
ACCAGAATGAACCGACCTCGGTAAAGGCGCCAACGTGAAAGTCTTCCCCGACAAGCTGGCCGCTGCGCTGGCCAAAAAGCTGCCCCCGGTGGTGATCGTCTCCGGCGAGGAGCCGATGCAGCATATCGAAGCCTGCGACGCCGTGCGTGCCGCGGCCCGCGCCAAGGGCATCGAGGAGCGCGACATCCTCCACGTGGAGGGCAATTTCGCCTGGGGGCGCCTGCATGAGGCCTCGGCCAGCCTGTCGCTGTTCGCCAGCGCCAAGCTGATCGAGCTGCGTCTGGCCGGCAACAACCTGGGCCAGGAGGGCGGCAAGGCACTGAAGGCCTACGCCGACCAGCTCAGGGGCAGCGACAATGTGCTGCTGCTGGCCATGGGCAAGCTCGACTTCCGCCAGCAGAAGAGCGCCTGGTTCCAGGCCCTCGACAAGGTCGGGCTCTTCGTGCCGGTGTGGCCGGTGGGCGCCTCGCGGCTTGGCTTCTGGCTGCGTGACCGCGCCCAGCGTCACGGCCTGACCCTCGACCTGGACGCCGCCCGCCTGCTCGGCGAGCGCACCGAGGGCAATCTGCTGGCCGCCGACCAGGAGCTGCAGAAGCTCGCCCTGATACTACCGCCCAACGCCCGCGTCTCCCCCAGGGAGGTGGCGGGCGGCGTAGAAGACAGCGCCCGCTTCGACGTCTTCACGCTGGTCGATGCCTGCCTCAAGGGCGAGCGGGCGCGGGTGTCGCGGATCATGGCCGGCCTGCGCGGCGAGGGGGTGGAGGCGCCGATCGTGCTCTGGGCCCTGACCCGAGAGCTGCGCACCCTGCTATCGCTGCACCAGCATCTGGACCAGGGCCAGAGCTTCGAGCACGCCTGCAAGGCCCAGAAACCCGCGATCTTCGAGAAGCGCCGCCCCGCCTATCAGCAGGCCATCGGTCGCCTGCCGGTCAAGCGGCTGCACAAGCTGCTGCTGTTCGCTCAGCGCCTCGACCTGGCCATCAAGGGCGCCTCCCCCCTGCCGGTGCAGGACGGCCTCCACGACCTGGCCCTGACGCTCGCCGGCGGCCGCGGCCTGCTCGCCGAACTGCCTTCCTCCTATCGCATCGCTTGAAACTCTCACCGTTGATCGCCAAGGGCATGAAATCGCAGCCCATTTCGTCCTATACTGGTCGGGTATCATCGTGACGCCACATTTGTTCGCCAGGACGCGACGCGTGGATCATCAAGGAGCCGGAAGCCCAATCCAAGAAGAAGGAACATCGACATGATGAAGAAGATCTGCCGTTACCTCAGCCCGCTGCTGATCGCCGCCCTGGTGCTGGGCAGCCTCCCGGTCGCCGCAGCCCCGGCACCCGCCGGCAGCGACCTGATCACTACCCAGGCCGCCCTGAATGCGGAACATGGCCAGGCAGACCGGGAGCGGATCCACGAGATCCTCGCCCGCGATGACGTCCGCGACCAGCTGGTTGCCCAGGGCGTCGACCTGGCCGAGGTGGAGGCCCGCGTGGCGGCGCTCTCGGACGCCGAGGCCGCTCAGATGGCCGAGCAGCTCGAGCAGCTTCCGGCCGGTGCCAGCGCGGTCGGTGTCCTGTTCGCCGTCTTCGTGATCCTGCTGGTCACCGATATCCTCGGCCTGACCAACGTCTTCCCCTTTACCCGCTGAGGGGGCCGCCATGATCGACTGCCTCGCACGGCAGCAGGCGGCAGCAACGAAACGGAACGCCCGCCCCGCGGGCGTTCTCGCGTTGGTGCTGCTGATGCTCACGCTGGCCGGCTGTGCCGGCACCCCGCGCCTGGCCGACAGCACCGAGCAGGCCCTGACCCGTCAGCTGCTGCTCGACGACGTGCCGTTCCACGCCCAGCGCGACTATCAGTGCGGCCCGGCATCACTGGCCATGGTACTCAACGACGCCGGGGTCGACGTCGAGGTAGACACCCTGATCCCCCAGGTCTTCCTGCCCGGCCGCGACGGCAGCGTGCAGCCGGAGATGCTGGCCACCGTGCGCCGCCACGGCCGGATTCCCTTCGTGATCGACGGCCGTCTGGAGGCCCTGCTCCTCGAGCTGGACGCCGGCCATCCGGTGGTGGTGATGCAGAACCTCTCGCTGCCCGCCTGGCCCATGTGGCACTACGCGGTGGCCATCGGCTTCGACCTCGAGCGCAACGAGCTGATCCTGCACAGCGGCGAGGAGCCGCGGCGGGTCGAGTCGTTCCGGCGCTTCGATGCCACCTGGGCACGCAGCGAGCGCTGGGCCTTCGTGGCACTGCCCCCGGGGGAACTGCCGGCGGGGGTGAGGCCCCACCGCGCCATGGAGGCGATCAGCGCCTTCGAGAGACTCCAGGGAGCCGAGACCGCCCTGCCGGCCTGGGAGGCCCTGGCCGAGCGCTTCACGGATAACGGCCTGGTGTTTTTCGGCCTGGGCAACGCCCGGCATGCCACGGGTGACGCCTCTGCTGCCATCGCGGCCTTCGAACGAGCCGTGGATGCCCAGCCCGGGCTGGCCGTCGCCTGGCTCAATCTGGGATTGGCCAGGCGCGATCAAGGCGACGCAGCAGGCGCCACGAGAGCGCT